>NZ_JPDS01000004.1 GCF_000766795.1 Polaribacter sp. Hel1_85 | reverse complement strand
TTTTTTTCATTCCGTAAATTAGGTGCAACGGTTTTGGCTAGGCTTTGTGCGGGAAGAAAATCGCCAAGATTTTCGAACACGGACTAAGCCGAAGCTTTTTGTTTGGTTTTGTTTCTTTTAGTTTTAACTAAGCCAAATCAACAAGATTTGGCGGACTTAGTAAATATACACAAACTTTTGAGAAAGCACTAAAACCCGTATTAAGTTTAGCCGGTGTTAACTAATGCATTTTTTTTCAACATGAAATAAATGCTTAAAATGATATTTTTTAAAATAAGAATTTCAATATAAAATTAAGTTTTCACACAGCTACAATAATTTCTAACACGTTGCTCTGGTAAATATTTATCAAAATATGTTAAAGATATTTATTTACATAGATTTATCAAAAAGTTATAATTTCTCGGAATTACGATAACATGAAATCTAGACACTATTTATCAGATTAAGAAAATCTATCAAATAATTATTATTGGAGAGTTACGATTATTCAGATACGTACAGACTTAAGATTATCGTTTCTAAGCGATTTTCAACAAAAAATCATTGTCTTAAACGACAAAATAAAAAAACGGCGAAGCCAACCGTTAAATTCACTTAAAAGACTTTTTGAAAGCTACGATAAATTCAATATCAGATTTTAGAGGAAATTCTCAAAATAGGAGAGAAGAAGCCGTTTCAGAATTAAAGAAAATTTTCAAAATGGAAAAGTTTGAAATTATAAAACGCAGCTACGATTTTGTTTTAGTTAACGTTGTTGTATATGGTTTGTTGCGTGTTTCAAGCAACTAATTTAGTAAATAATTACTGACCAAGAAAGACCGCGAGGACTTTCGTAAGTAGGCGAGAAGCCAGCAATAAATTATATACGGTGTTACCTGCAGGCTTTTATGCTATTTAAATATCTAAGTATAATTGAAAGTATCCATTTAATTTCGTTAGTATTAAAACTATATTATTATAATTCCATTTTCTACCAATCCATTTTTCTGATTTTAATTCATCTTCATTAAATTCTCCATAATTATCTATATCTATTCCATAGATTTCAATTATAGAATTAATTAAATTGGTTAACTCAAATGAATAAATTCGATTATATTTAGATGATTGTTGACTTAATACAATTGTTGGTTTTTCATTCCCTTTTTCTGTTGGAAATAGAATTAGGATTTTATTAAAAAAATCAAATATTCGATAATTAAAAGTATAAGTTCTTAATAAACCGTCCTCCACTTTATTTTCAACATAATTTTCAGTTTTAATAATTTCGATTGCAACATTCAGGTCTGAAGAATAATCATCTTTTTTCAGGTATTTATTATAATACTCTACAAATTCATTAGGTTTTAAAACTATAGTTTTTATGTCAAGCTTTTCATAAACCTTTTTACATTTATTATAAGATTTATTATCATTGATTACATAGAAGTTACAGATTGAAGCAAAAGCAGAATGAAAACTATCTTCTGTTGTATTTGAAAATGTTTCTTTTCTTCCTTTTTTTATATTTACTTTATCTTCTTGATATCCATGCATATCAAGAGAAATATATTCATTCGTAATTTCATTAAACCAATCAGGTGAATACTTGTTTTCTAGAGATTGTTGGTTATTTGGAACACCTAATTTCTTATATGCATTATCAATATCTTTATAAGGATTTTTAGAATTGAATAGGCTATCTCTATTTATTCCTATAGCTGACTGTATCTGAATTCTTAATTTTTTATAATCATCACTTTCATTAAGACCTAAATTCATTTTACTAAAAGCATTAAAATAACCTTCCATTGTGAGATTATCTTTTAAACCAGGAAACATTTTCTCCATTTCTTCTGAACTTTCTGGATTTTTAAATGCATCTATTAAAGCTTTGTCTAAAGGAATTGATTTTAGTTGGTCTATGTAAATTTTTCCTAAATCTTTAGTTAATTCATTTTCTTTGAAAATATTTTCTAATCCATTTAAACTTATATCTTTAAATAAATCTTTTTCATCAATTCTCTGTTGAAATAGTTCTTTTGGGTCGTAATAATTTAAAATAGTTTTGTCCCTATTATTATAAAAACAATAGTTTTCAGTAAGTTGTGTAATAAAGTCTAAATCTGAATTTATATAATCTAATTGCTCTTTGGTATCTTTAAAACTTGAAAGTATATCACTTATATGAGAAGTGGAAAAAGGTTTGAATAAAAACTTGTTATTATTCACAATTTTAAATAGTTCTTTGTGGTTCCCGTTTTTCATTTGTGACATAACATTCCAATCAAAATAAACTTTTATCATATGTATTCGGAGTTTGGCTTTTTTCGGAGCTTGCAGGTAACGTTGTTGTGTTATGGAAAGTTGCGATTTTTATGAACGGCTATTTTCCGCAGGAAAATTGAAGTGAGTAAAAATGCAACTGCCTTCGGTTAAGCTAAAAATAAGCAATTTTTTATACACGGTGTTGGCATTTCGTTATTTTCTTCATTAATCTAAAAGGTTAGAGTTTCGCCATCCTTAGGTATCAATAATTGATTATCTAATAAACTTTTTTCTGAAGCAAATATTCTTAAGGACTTTCTTGTTGTTTTACAAAAGTCAATACAATCTAAATGAACAGCAATTACCTTAGATTCAGGTGCTATTTTTGTTAATTCTATCGTTTGTTTTTCGTCCATTAAAACAGGATAATCTTCAAAACCTGGAATGATTCCACCACCAGCATTTATAACAATGATTTCAGGCTTAAAAACCTCTACGGCCTTCTTTACTTCATTATTTAAAATACTATCACTTACAATATAAATTGTTGGTTCGTTTTCTGATTGCAAAATAAACCCCGATACTTGTCCCATATAAGGAAGAACTGAACCACTTCCATGTTTCCCTTCTATTCTTGTGATTGTGATGTTTTTCCAAGTAGTTTTATTGTCTATTATTTCAACATTTGAAAACTTTTGTTTTAAGAAAAAATTTTTATCAACTGGTGTACTAAATAATTTCACTCCTTTTGGCAATAACTCTCCTGAAAGTTGATCGAAATGGTCGGGGTGAGAATGTGTTACCAATACAGCGTCAAGATTACTGATAACTTCATTAACTGGAATGTTTAAATCTACTATTGGATTTCTTTTTAAACCTTTAACAAAAGGTTCAAATGTTTCCTTTGAACAAAGCATTGGATCAATTAACATTGTTTTTCCTGCGTAGTTAAGTTTTAAAGTTGCGTTCCTAATAAGTTGTATTTTCATTTTGTTTTTATTTTCCAATCATTACATCATATTCTTTTGGTATTTCCACCCCATTAAATCCATTTGTCAGCCCAAATAATATAACTAAGGTTAAAATTATTCCAATAATCAAAATTCCATAGGATTGCTTAATTGGTTCAATTCCAACTATTTTACTTTTTATTTTTTTTGAATGAACTGCTGAAATGTGCCCGAAAAATGAAATTATTGCTAGTCCATAATATGGGATGAAAAACAAATTTAAAGGGAATGTATTTAGTCCAGCAACTCCAAAATAAAAGTTAGTATCTAACTCCAAAATCAACCTGCCAAATAAAACTGCACCCATATGGAATAACAAAAAAAAAGCAAGATATAGCCCTGTCCATTTTTGTAGTTTGTCATTTAAATCAGATTCTGTTTTACGTTTCTTACGGTACAGTTTTATTCCTGAAAAAATTTGAATTACAACGGAAAGAAGTAATATAGTTTCAGCAAGTACATTTCTATAAATAATTCTTAAATCATTCATTAGTTCAATATGGGCTTCTGCTCCAAAAAGGCTATAAAAATGGTTAAGTAAGTGTAGTCCTATGAAAATTGAAATGGTAATTCCAGAGAAGTAGTGTAGTTTTTTTAAGTTCATTTTCATTTATGAAACATTTCTGACATTTTCCCTATATTTATTCCTTCTGCTTTTATGAATTTTATTTCACGCACAAATTCCATATTTCCCCAAAGGTATGTGTTCCCTTTTAAGCCTTTGGTTGTTCGCATTCGTCTATTTAGTCTTGAAATTTCTATTTCTGTTGCTTTTCTTTTTTCGCCTAATTCTCCATAAAGTCTAATCGCGGGATATGCACTAAATTTCAGTTTGTAAAGTGCTTTTATCCAAAACCATTTGCTGCTATTAACTCCTAGAACGCAGACATTTTTATTTGTTTTAACATTTTCGGGGATTTTTTTCGGAAATTTTTCAAAATAAAACGCTGTTTGGTCTTTATTTAAAAACAATGTTCCTATTGGTGTTACTGTTGGCATACTATCTTGTCAACAGATGCTATTGAAACGGATAAACTTGTTTTAAAACTTACATTAAAGTGTTTTTTAATAAGTTGCCAATTTTCTTTGATGTCCATTATATCTTCATTTGGTTGTTCTCACAAAACTCTTAATAAAATAGCTCAAAACTTTTGATATAAATCAAATTCGGCTATTTCTTTGCTCTTATTCGGCTTAAAGTTTCTTGTGTTATACCAATATATGAGGCAATATCTCCTAATGGGATGTGTAACTCTATTTTAGGATATTCTTTTAGAAGGAAATGATAACGTTCGTTTGCAGTTGAGAATTGAAGATACACAACTCTTTTTTGAAGTTGAAGCATTATTTTTGTTATGATTTTTCTTGAAAACCTTTCAAAATCGTGAAATTTATTTGATAGTTCTGTCAATTTCTCACGTTCAAACTCTAATATAATGCTGTTTTCAGTTAGTTCAATACAATGCTCACTTGGTTCTTTTAAGAAATAACCTGTTATAGCACAAATAAATTCATTATTGAAAGCAAACCAATCTGTAATTATTTTTCCGTCTTTTAAGTGATATGCTTTTGCACTTCCTTTGTAAATAAAATATAATTTGTTCGTAAATTTCTCTTCTTTGACTAATTGAGTACCTTTTTTAAATTCTAAAACTTTTATATTTTCTTTCCATTTATCAATTGTTTCATTTGACAAAACAGAATACTCTTCTGTTATTTTTTTGATAATTTCATTTAACATTAAGTTCTATTTTTAATGAATGCCAACGTTGTTGTATAAGATTAGTTGCGTGTTTTAAGCACTAAAGTTAGTAAATAAATCACAGATAGAAAGTCCGCGAGGACTTTCGTAAACAGGCTAAAACCAGTAATTAATTTTATACGGTGTTAGCACCAGTTTTTTTTCCTTCTTTTCGATATGTTATTATTAACAAAACCGATGCAATAATGACAACAAATAGTGCTGGTCTTAATTGACCTCTTTCCCCATCTAATAATGCTATTAAATATAAGAACACAAAGAATATTTGTATTAAAATATATTTCATTTTGTATTTTATTAGGTTTAAAGAATGACTTAAAACGACTAATCCAATAATTATTGCACTAAGACTTAATATCCAATTTTGAAAATGATAATGTCTAAGATTTATGTGTCCATTCCAACCTGTAACTTTTCTATATATATTCTCACCAGTCTTATTGTTAAAGTATTTAAACTCATAAACCCAAGCCATAAATGAACAAATAATTATAAGTAATGTCAAAAATAATGTCCAAATCTGATATTTATCAATTTTTTTCTTTTCACTCTTAATTACTTCGACTTCTAATGCGCTAAAAATAAGTTTAAGAGTTTTTTCTCTTGGTTGTGTTTCATTATTTTCAATTCGTTGAATTGTTCTTAGGTTTACTTTAGAGGATTCAGCCAATTCTTCCTGTGATAAACCTTTTTTTATTCTTATTTCTTTTATTCTTTTTCCGATTTCAGTCATCTTTAATTTAGTTTAATTTGTCTCGTAAAAATATTCCATAAATTCTCGTTTTATAGAGACTTCTCTACGACATTTATACGGCATTTTCGGAATTTATTGTTATTCTTGATTTCAATTGGTGCTAACGGTTTTGTATAAGAATAGTTGCGTGTTTGCGTGCGAGGAATTTCCGCAGGAAATTCAGATGTAGCAAATACGCAACTACCTTTGTTTAAGCACAAAATAGCAATTATTTTTATACGTTGTTGCCATTAGTTTTTTATTTCGGTCAATAGCTTTTCCGTTTTTTCAATCGGATAATATGTATTAATTAGTTGAACAAATAAATTTAAATTTCCCATTAGGCTTAAGTCATAAAAATCAGATACCTTTTTGTTTTCATCTATGATTTTTTTCATTGTCAATTGCGTTGCAATTCCGACAATTGAGCTTAAAACTCGTGTTTCTAAATTTCTCAATTCGCTGTAATTTACAAAGTTGGAATGCAATTTCTCAAATTTATCCGAACGATACCATTTTTTTAAATTGTTCCAATTGTTTTCATTTATTAGTAAACCGTGAAATTCTTTAGTTACTGGAATTTCGTTGATTATCAAATCGGTTCTTTGTCCGATATATTTTGTCGCATATTTGCCTCTTGTTCCAGGAAAACTTACAGACCTTATCGGACCTAATGAAATTCCAGATTCCGTTATTGTTTTTAAATCGTATTCGGATTTTTCTTCTTTATCAATACGGTTGAATGCATATATAATTCTACCGTCAAATTCCGAAAAATCAGTAAAGTCATAAATTTCCGCAAATCCAAATCCGAAATTGTGGTCAAGCTTGAATCTATATATTTTCCCTGAATTTTCTTTAATCACAGTTCTTTTCTCAAATTAATGGCAACGTTGTTGTGTAAGGAAAGTTGCGTTGTTTAAGAACTAAAGTTAGTAAATAAAACACGAACCAAGAAAATCCGAGAGGATTTTCGTAAGTAGGCTTTTACCAGCAATTTTTTTTACACGGTGTTGTGTGCAGGTTTTTAATTCAATCCGTAATGTGGTAATTTTCCGTCCAATTTATTATTCCTAATTATTTTTAATATTCTCAAAATTCTAATTCCAACATCTGTAAATGAAATAAATTCTTTCTTCTCAATTTCAAAATTATGATTATGAACAGTTTTGTTTCTTAAATTCCAAAAACTTTTTAATAAGTCTGATGTTTCATTATCAATAATTCTCCCTTCATTAAGTTTCTCAATTAATTTAAAAACTGAAATTGGTATTTTTTCTTCTGAATGAAATCCAAGTTCATAAATCTCCTTTAATGTTTTCTCAATTTCAATTGACAATTTTAAAATATTAGTTGATAATTCTGTTGAAATTTCAAATTCAGTTTCTTTTGTTTCAACTTCAGGCGCATTAAGGCCTCTTTGTTCATTTTTTTCCGCTGTAGTTTTTTCCTCAATTATTTCTATTTTTTTATTAAGTTCTTGAAGTTCCAATTCAAAACTTCCTAATTTTATTTTTTAGTTTTTTCAAGTATTTTTTCAGGCTTATTTATTAGTATTGCTAATGTTGCAATTGCAAGAAGTGATAATGAAATAAGGTCAAAATTAAGGTCAGGATAAATCAATCGTAATATTATTACAATTAAACAGATTATTGCTATTATATATCTTGATGATTTTATCATAGTTTCGTTCTTAACTTGCACACAACGTTGTTGTGTATTGAAAGTTGCGTTTTAAGTGAACGGCTATTTTCCGAAGGAAAATAGGAGTTTACAAAAAAGGAGCAACTTTTACTTAAGCACTAATTTAGCAATTTTTTATACACGGTGTTACCTGCAGTTTTTATTTTTTCCAATTTTAATTTATAATATTCAGCCTTTTCAATATTTCCTAAAGTTCGATAAATATTTTCTATTTCTTCAATTATGAATTCGGATGAAATTCCATTTTTTTCTGATATTAGAAAATAATTCAATGCTTCTTTATGTCTGTTTTCATCTATTAAAATATAGCCTAAATCTTCGGCAATAACACTTTTTTCTTTACTTATTTCTAAACCTTGTTTTAATATTTCTATTGATAATTCAGGATTGTATCTTGAATAATAGACCTCGTAAGAACCAAAACATTCAGAGGCTATTGCTGGAATTACTTCTATATTCATAGTATCATATGCATAAGAATATTGAGGTTTTTCCAAGTTATATATCACAAAGTCAACTATTCGTTCAGGAGTGTTTACATTAATGTATGCAGATTTATATATTCCAGTTTTTTCTATTTTGTAAGCCTTTACAAGATAATGACCTTCTCCTTTTGGTATTATCTTTAAAGTAGTCGGTTTAATATTCCATTCAATTGGGTTTTCGCTTTCAGAATTAATTATTTCGTAAATTCCACAATCAGGATTATTTCCAATGATATTTATTAATTCAGAAGTTAATTTTTTTTTATTCAAATTATTTTTCTTTTTCACAAAATTGCACCCAATAAGACTGAATATTATTAATAGAACTAAATATTTCACTTCTTTCTTTGGTTTTTTTTAATTGCAGGTAACGTTGTTGTATAAGATTAGTTGCGTGTTTTAAGCACTAAAGTTAGCAAATAAATCACAGATAGAAAGTCCGCGAGGACTTTCGTAAATAGGCTAAAACCAGCAATTAATTTTATACGGTGTTGCCAACAGTATTTTCTTTTATAAATTTTATTATTCTTTCAAAATATTCATCTCCTCCAGTTTTCCAGACATTCAAGTGATTAGCATTTTTTATTTCTATAAATTCTTTTTTTGTACTTGAGATTTTTGAAAAATTATCTTTACCATATTGAATATTGATTCTTTTGTCTTTATTTCCGTGAACAATTAAAATAGGCTGTTCAATGTTTTCACAATATTTAATTGGTTTTGCTTCGTCTGGGTCAAATTCAGCAATTTGTCCGGCTCTATAAACCAAATAATTAGTTAAAGGTCTAATATTAAATCCAGCGTGATAGTTAAAATAATCATTTGTTATTGTTTTAAAATCGGAAAACGTACTTTCTATTATTCCAAACTTAATTCGTTTATCATTTCCAAGAGCTTGTAAACCAATAGCACCTCCTAAAGATTGTCCCCAAACTCCAATATTTTCAGTTATTCCTTCTTTTTCTGATAAAACATTAATTAATTCAGAAATATCTTTTTTCTCTTTTACTCCGAAAGTACAATGTGTTCCACCACTTTGTCCGTGAGCCCTCGAATCTAATGCTACTGAATTGAAACCAAGTTTTGATAGTTTATTACTCAATTCAATAAAACTTTCTTTATTAGACCTAATTCCGTGTAATAAAATGATTGTTCCTTTTACTGAATCTAAACTTGAGTAAGTTAAATAACTTGACAATTTTGCATTGTCAAATGAATTAAAGTTAATGTATTTTCCATTTAGTTCATTATTTTCAAAAATTGGAACTGCTGTAATTAAATAATTTCCTTTAATTAATTGTATGAGAGGATTCTTAATTTCAGTTATAAATCTTGGTACATAAAAATGCAAAAAAAGAAGTCCTGAAATTGTCAGAACAAAAAATATTCGTTTAAATATCTTCCTTTTTTGGGTTTTCTTCATATTGTTGGCAACGGTCTTGTGTATGGCTAGTTGCGTTGGCTAGGTCTAAAATACTAAAAGAAAACGAACCAGAGGAAAATCCGCAGGATTTTCCGAGTACACACAGAACCAGCAATTAGTTATACACGTTGTTGTGCTTTAGTGCTTTTTCGTTTTTTTATTTTCCAAATTATATGTGTCGCAATTCCTGCTATTGTTCCGAAAATCCAAAATCCGAGTGTTATTCCGAGTATTGGCATTCCACAATTAATTCCGTCTGTTCTTGGTTCTGGATAAAACAATTTTGGAAAAACAAAAAAGTAACAGATTAGTAAAACCAATAGAATTATAAAATTCGGAAGTTTAGTTCTGTATTTATCATTCAAATAATACAATCCAATTTGAATTAAAGAAATTCCAATGATAAAAAGTAAAATCATTTAATTCAGCTTTTGTTTATGTAATATCCTTTCTCTTTAGTTTCAATATTCTCTATTATTAATTCTTTTCCATAACAGAAAACTATTTTCGCTTTTCCTTGATTTGTTTCAATTATTCCATTGTTAATTTCAATAGAGTTTTTTGCTAACCAATCTCCAATATGAGTTCCTTCAGCGTATTTCCAGTCTTGTTTTTCAATAAAAGACGAAGAATTAGTATAGAAGCCTAAAATCAAAACAAATCCGATTATTACACTTATTATTTTAAAAATCCGTTTTTTCATTTTTCCGAAATTGTTCTTTTGAGTTCTTCTTTTGTATTATACTGATATAGGTTGACCTTTTTTTAGTTTAATTTATACCGTTCAAACAATTTTTTTTAGCCGTTTAGAAGGCAAAAAATAGTTTGAACTAGTTCTGTTGTTAAATCTTAAGTTCAGGTAAATTTACATTATTTTTTCGATAGGATTTGTATTTGATGTTAGGATTTAGATGGACTTCAGCAGGTTTTCTGAGATCTATGCTAAAATGAGTTCTCAAATTGTTATAAATATAGACGGCTTGATCTGTCATTTTTTGTGCTAATTCAGTGTTTTTAATGTTTTGTTTTAAACCATATTCATATTTCAAAGTTCTATTAATTCGTTCAGCTACAGCGTTTTCATAGGGATCGTATTGTTCAGTCATACTTATTATAATTCCATTTTCTTCAGCAAATGCTGTGTATTTAGGGTTACAGTATTGAAAACCTCTATCCGAATGATGAATAATTTTTTGATTGTGATACTTTCTGTTTTTAATAGCCATAGCAAGCGCATCACTGCAAAGCGATGTTCTCATATGGTTATCTATTTTATACCCCATAATTTGCTTAGAATAGGCATCTGTTACTAAGGCGAGGTAATTATGTCCATTCTCGGTTTTAATGTATGTAATATCGCTTACCCAAAGTTGTTCAGGTCGAGTAGGCACGTGGTCTTTAACCAGGTTTTTATATTTTTTGTACATGTGGTTTGAGTTTGTCGTTGTGATGTAATTTTTAGTTTTAGGAATCAAAAGATTATTAAGTCTGAGGAATCGATAGAATTTGTCTCTACCTATCTTAATATCAGCGTTTATAAAGTCTTTTTTAAGCTCAGCATAAAGTTTTATTCCACCAGTTTTAGAACCTACTTTTTTGCGGTATTGCTTAACTAATTTGATTAGTTTTTGATGGTCTACTTCTTGTTTTCGTTGTACTTTGAGTCTTTTGTAGAAGGCTTGTTTGCTAACCCCAAAACATCCATAAAGCCACTTTCTTTTATACGTGCCTTTTTCTTTAGCTCTATCTCTTTTGCTAATGTTTTGGGTAATGACTTTTTTGACATATCAACGCCTGTAATAAGTTCCATATCAGCGATAATGTCCTGTTGGAAGTCTTTTTGAAACTCAAGTTCTTCAATCTTTTCCTTTAGCTTTTTAATTTCATCGTTTTTACTCATACCTGTATTTTGTTGTACTAAGGTACTGTATTTTCTTAACCAATAGGTAATGGTTGTTCTAGGAACATCATATTTTTTTGAAGCTTGGTTATTGGATAGTTGTCCGTTAAGAATTTGGTCAACGACTAAAAGTTTGGTTTCTAAAGTTACTTTTTGATAGCTTTTTTTTCGCCAGTGTTCATTTTTTGTTTTCATAAGTGACTGTAATTAATTGCTTAATTTTTAGTCAACCTATTTCAGGAAAGTTCATTTTTAAAATGTTGTACAACGTGTTTGTGTAATAAAAGTTGCGATTTTTGTGAACGGCTATTTTCCGCAGGAAAATAGAAAGTGAATAAAAAAGCAGCAACTTTTGATTAAGCTAAAATTAAGCAATTTTTAGTACACGGTGTTAGCAAATGTTGTTTTTTTTCAGTTTATAATTCACAATTTTTTGTTTTTCCAACTTTTCAAAATTCAGAGTTTGAGTAAGAATTCCGCAAAGATTTTAAATTCCGCATTTGCTTAATTCCGTAATTTATGTTTTTCCAGTTTGAGTAAATTCTCACGTTTTATAATTCCGAAAACTTGCTAAAATTCACACAATAATTTTTCACGAGGAGAGACTGTTCAGCATTTTAGTTTTTCCTTTTTTTGATCTTTTCAAAACTCTATATTTTTAATTCCATTTTTGAGTTTTGGTTTAATGAAAAATCATTGTTTTAAACGACTTTTTTAAAGCGTCTGAGTGATTTCGCCCATATTTGCTAACGGTTACGTATATGAAATGTTGCGTGTTTGTGTGCGAGGATTTTCCGAAGGAAAATCAGATGCAAGCAAACAAAGCAACTCACATTGGTTAAGCACAAAATAGCAATTTTTTATATACAATGTTGTAGCACGTTTTTTTTAATATCTTCGATTATATTCGTCTTCACTTAGTTTTCTTCCATTATAGATTTCACTTTCCGATTGTAGAGTCATTTTATTAATTAATAGACCAATATTATCTTCATAATTACCAATCGGTTTAATAGGAAGTAGTTCATTAATTACAAACTTATTATCAAACTCTAACTCAATTCCATTTATCCATAGAATTTTCGCAAATCCTAAAGCAGGTTGAGAGATTAAATCTTTGTATATCCAAGAATGCTTATTCCGTTTTTTATGTTCTTTAGTAGCAAGAATATTTATTACCTCAAAAGCAGAATCTTTATCTTTATTTATTATTGATTCAAAAAATCGAAGGTCTAATTCCATCCATTGATTCTTTTTCTTTGTTAAGCATTTGCTTTTCATTATTTCAATGTCTTTAGCCACAGCATCTAAATTTTTATTCATTGCTTTTATAATTATATCACAATAAATATGGTCTTCTCCTCTTGATACTAATTCACTAAATTTTACTTTCTTTTTTCCTCTATAAGGTATTTCATAATCAATTTTTGAATAGTCTTTTATTGCCTCTTGATTATCAGATAATGCTGTTATCAAGACGTGAGTTCTGCCAAAAGAGAATAAATCTGTACCAACATTGTTCTTAAATAAATCGTAGTAATATATATCTGCTTTTGCGCAGTCGGAAAAAGCCTGTTTGGCATTAGAATAATTTTTTACAACAAGAGATTCGTACCAGCCTTTTAAATGAAATGTTTCCCAAATTGAAATTTTGCTATTTTTGAAAATGAACCATTTATTTTCATAATCTTTTAGCTTAATTTGATAACTATTATGGTTTTCTATTAGTTCATTGAAATTCATTTAGGATTCTGATTTTTAATGTGCTACAACGGTTTTGTGTTATGAAAAGTTGCGATTTTAAGATTGGCTGATTTTCCGAAGGAAAATTAAGACAAGATTAAAAAAGCAACAAACTTTGTTTTAGCTAAAAATAGCAATTTTTTATACACAGTGTTGCAAAATGTGTGTTTTTTATTTTTCCAAAACTTTGTTTTTCCAATTTTCAGTTTTTAAAAAATCCGAGTTCAATTTATAATTCCACAATGAAATTCAATTCCGAAATTGTTCAAATTTCACAAAATTAATTTTCCAGCTTGAATAAATTCCATTTTTTTCTTTTCAAACACAATAAATTCAGTTTAATTTTCCTTTTTTTCAACATTCCAAAATTCCAAAAACGAACAAAATTCATTCAGAATTTTGATTAGCGAGAGAGTGTTCCGCAAATATATTTTCCCGTTTTTTTCGCAATTTTTAGTTTTTCAAACTTTAAAAGAATAAGCTGTTTTAAAGAACTTTTGTTTGCGGATTAATTTTTCGCCCAGTTTTTTGCAACGTTGTTGTGTTATGGAAAGTTGCGTTTAAAGTGAACGGCTATTTTCCGCAGGAAAATAGAAGTTTACAAAAATGCAACTAACTTTGTTTAAGCTAAAAATAAGCAATTTTTTATACACGGTGTTGTGTTTAGTACTTTTCATATTCAGATGTTATTGTCTTTTCGCAATTTAATTTTTCAGCTATTTTAACCATACTGATTAGTTTATTTTCAATACATTCTATTGTAGCCAAATTTTCCTTTTTTGTATTAATTTCCCAAAAAACTCCATATTCATCTATTTTTATTTTTTCAGTTTTTAATTTCCCAAATTCGCTTTGAGCTTTTTTCAAGTCAGGAATTTTTCCATTAATGCTAAAAGTTACTATTTTTGGTTTTAATAAACCAATTCCAAAATAGATTTCCCAATTATTAAATTTTGAAAAATGAACATAATCAACCATTCCATTTGTGTTAATTAAAGATTTAGCACGATTATCAAATCCGATTTGTTTCAGGTTATTATATGGATTTTTAGAATAAATTCGATTATAGTTTCGTCTATTAGAAAACCATTCATAACTCCAAACAGATAATATAAAAAATGGAGCTAAAATTGAAGTTCCGAAAAAGATAATAATTATCCATTTTAAAGATAATTCGGAATAAAAAAAAGCTAAAAATAAAACGAAAATAAAATTCAAAACTCCTGTAATCCAAAAATATCCTTTTTTTAGGTTTTCAGAATTTAATTCAAAAAGTTCATTCATTTTCGGATTTTTCTTGTATTAAACGGTTTTGTGTATGGTTAGTTGCGTGGTTTAAACACTAAATTTAGCAAATAAAAACGGAATAGAAAAGCCGAAGGGCTTTTCGTAAGTAAGCGAGAACCTAGCAATTAATTATACACGTTGTTAACTACAGGTTTTTCTGTTTATTAGGTAATCAGATTTCCAAAGTTTTACCAAAACAATCTTATGTCCTCAAAAGTCAATCAACAGTTTTAGGATTTTGTTCCGTTTTCTTGTTCAGTATCAATTCCGATAAGTTCAATCGCGTACAGTTCAGCCGTAACGATACACGTTTCTTTTCAGAGTTGGTTTCTAAATCAATCTTTTTAATCTTAAATTATCTTGGTCGTTTTAGTTCAATCACGCACAGTTCAGCCGTAACGATACACGTTTCTTTTCAGAGTTGGTTTTCTAAATCAATCTTTTTAATCTAAAAAATTAATTGGTTCTTTTAAAATTCAAACAGAGTAGAGTGAGCTGTTTCTTGGTTTGCTCGATTAATCTTTTAAAATCTAAATAATAATAGGTCTATTTATTATGCACAATACTTTTCAGATTGAGTGATTCCACAGAGTGATTTTCTAATATTGGAAGTTAAAATGTATCAATCTTTGAAGGATGTTTATTGGTCTGGCAAACTTGTAGTTAACGGTTTTGTATATGATTTGTTGCGTTGTTTCAGCGAGTAAGTTAGCAAATAATTACCGAAATAGAAAAGCCGAAGGGCTTTTCGTGAGTAGGCGAGAAGCAGCAATAAATTATATACAGTGTTAGCTAACGTTTTTTCTTTTTACGTGCTACTCCTTTGTGTATTTCCGGACGATTTGTTTTTCAGACGTTGTTTCATTTTTTACTTAAATATCAAAAAAAATCTCCGAATTATTATTCCGTTCTTTTCCGCAAAGAGAATCAGTTTTGTTTTATATCTAATTTTCGTGACATCAAAATCGGTTGATTTAAACAAATAATTTCAATTTGTTTAAACTGCGAACAGTTCAGCCGTACGTTTTGCCATTGCGCTTATCAGCCAAAAGTTGAGTATTGCTATAATATTGATGTAATGATCAGAAATCGGGTAAGCCGAAATTCGTATGTAACGTTCCGCAAGAGTAAAAAATTCCAGCGTAATGTTTTTTTATATTCAGCTTTAAATTCCAACTAAGTTTTCTGAAGCAAATAAGTACAGAACTTGGTAAAAGCCTTGAAATTGTTGACACGCGCGAAATGTTTGCTAACGAGTTTGTGTATTGAAAGTTGCGATTTTTAAGAACGGCTATTTTCCGTAGGAAAATAGAAAGTGATTAAAAAAGCAACAACTTTTGATTAAGCTAAAATTAAGCAATTTTTATTACACGGTGTTGCAAGTAGTAGTTTTTTTTCAGTTTATAATTCCATTTTATTTCACTTTTCCAATTTCAAAAATTCAAATTTTGAGTGAGAATTCCAACAAGTTTATAATTTCACGTTTGAGAGATTTTCAGCAATTCTTATTTTCAGATTTTGAGTGATTTCACATTTTGTTAAATTCCACAAACTTGCTAAATTCACGTTTGAGTGAAAATTCCGCAATTTTGATTTTCAGAGTTTAAATTGATTCCTTTTTATAAAATTCTCAAACTTTCAGATTTCTACAAAATTTCACGAGCGAGAGAGTGTTCCACTTTTTAAAATTTCATTGTTCCGCTTTTAAATTTAGAGTTTTTAACCGCAAATTTTTTCAGTTTGAGTGATTTCCGCTATTACTTGCAACGTTGATGTATAAGCTTTGTTGCGTTGGTTTAGCAGTAAAGTTACTAAATAATTACTGACCAAGAAAGTCCGCGAGGACTTTCGCAAGCGAGCAAAAAGCCAGCAATAAAGTTTATACGGTGTTGGGCTTTCGTTTTTATTTTCAGTTTTCAATTATTCGGTTTTTCCTTTTTTTCATAAATAGAACTTAATTCATAATCTCCTTTATATTTAATGTAAAAAGCTTGTTCATTTTCTTTTTCAAATTCTGGACTTAATTTATAATCTCCTTTTTTCCAATTTTCAATAATTTTTTCAGTCGAGATTATAATTTCCTTTGATTCTATCATTTGGGAAGGAAATTTATTCCAAGGTAAGCTATAAGTTGCTTGTTCATATTTTATGGCAACTGAATCTCCATATATCTCTTTAAATAATTGAGGAAATCTTCTGTTTTTTAAAGGTAAAAAATAATTCGTAAATGGATTAAACAAAAGTGGATTCAAAAATTTTGAGCCTGCAATTTCTCCACTTTTCAAAGGAGCAATATATATTCCTGTTCCACAACCAAAACCTCCAAAAGGAATTGTGTCAATTTCTCCATTTTTATAAACTAAAAAATTTTTTCTAATTCTTGAGTTAGGTTTTCCCCAAGTTACATAATAGAATTTTTCATTTGTGGTATTTTTTAAACCTAAATATACTGAATCTAATTTTTCAAAATCTTTCGGATTTGTAATCCATTCAACTGGTCTTTTATTTTCTTCGGAAACGTAATTCCAACTGTTGTCCCAAAACTCTTCCCAAGGTCTTTCCTTATCTTCTTTGTGGAAAGATTTAGCTACAAATAAATCAAAAAAAGGAGTTTTCTGATACGGCTCATTTTTAAATTTATTAAACTTCGAAATTATTATTCCAATTGGAATAATAAATATTAAAAAAAATGCAATAATTATCTTCTTTTTCATTTTTTTGAGTTCGAGTGAGAAATGAAGCCCAACGTGATTGTGTATGTTTCAGTTGCGTGGTTTAAGCATTAAATTTAGCAAATAATTACTGAATAGAAAATCCGCGAGGATTTTCCCAAGTAGGCTAGAAGCTAGCAATTGAATATACACGTTGTTGTACGTAGGCTTTTATTGTTTCGCTCATTACTTCTTTCGGATATTTCCATTTCAATATTTTATTCGGCGAGCTATTCAACCCGCTATTTATTTTTCTAAACGGTAAGTTTTCAAAACTTCCGTATTCTATTTTCCAATGTTCTATGCTGAATATACAATTATTTAACGAACCATTCGCACTTCGGTCATTATTCGTTTCGCACAGTTTTATTTCGCCAATTATTCCTTTCAAAGTTTCGTAACCGATTTCAATTCCATCATTTTTAAATTGAGAATGAAGCGTTTCTGTAAAAATTCGAGTTATGTTATTCAATTCAGATGTTTTTATATCTGATAGAATTAACAAATATTTGGTCAGTTTGTTTACAATTAGCCAACATTTTTTTCTATCCACGTAAAAAATGGTCGCAACCCATTCGCCCAATATTTTATTTTCAGTTTCGTTTTTTTCCACAATCGATTTCGCAATTGTCTTTTCAAGTTTTCGAGTTGTATATATCTGGGTGAAATTCATTCAGTTTATTGGTTGTTAGCGTGATTTTGGCAGCTTACGTACAACGGTTTTGGCTAGGCTTTGTGCGGGGTTGAAAATCGACAAGATTTTCGAACACGTACTAAGCCGAAGCTTTTTGTTTGGATTTGTTTCTTTGGTTTCACAAAGCCAAATCAACAAGATTTGGCGACTTAGTAAATATACACAAACTTTTGAGAAAGCACAGAACCCGCATTAAGTTTAGCCGGTGTTGTAACAAGTTTTTTTTCGGTTTTTTATTTATCGTGTTTGATTGAATTTTCAATATTATTTCTTTGAACAGATAATTCAGAGTGTTGCTTGTTGAGTATTTCAATAATTTCAAGTATTCGCTTATTAATTTTTTCAGATTTATTTTCGTGATATATATACTCTAAACAATTGTCAACTATTCTATAGTCAATAGGTTTTAATTCCTTTTCTAGTTTTGTTAGGGATAGTTTAGTTAAACTTTCAATGTCTAAATTTGAATTGTTTTGAAGTTGTTTATTTAAGATTTCTTGACTCACTTCAACTGTTTCAGCCTTAAAAACTTTTTCAGATATATAGTCTGAAAATGCTTTAATAATAATTCCGAATGATCCTCCTGAAGCTGACATAATTTTATAAATTAAAAAAGTTTAAAAAGAAGAAAGATAAAAGAATGAAAACAACAGCGATAACTCTATTATTCATTTTGTGCCCCCATAAATCATAGTGATTTTTCGATTTCTTTATTCCGTATATATATTCTGAATATTTAAATTTTTCTTTTTTCAAAATAGTTCTCCATATACTTCCATAAATCCATCTTAAAGTTTCTCCTAAATAATTTAAGATAGCTCTTCTAGTATTGAAATTTGAAATAAATTCTTCCACTTAAAATTATTGAAATCAATTTGTTACAACGTTGCTGTGTATGATTAGTTGCGTGTTTCAAGCACTAAAGTTAGTAAATAAAGCACAGATAGAAAGTCCGCGAGGACTTTCGTAAATTGGCTAAAACCAGCAATTAATTATACACGGTGTTAGCTGTAGTACTTTCTTATGTGGCTTTCATCTCTTGTCTCATCGCGCACCAAGCATTTACAGCTATTTTACCAATGCTCATAATTAATAATGCTATAACTGGTGCAATAAAAGCTCCTGCAACTCCCATTGTTTGTCCTATGGCTGTAGACATAACTCCGATAAGATATTCTTTTGTTTTATCTGTGCTTTCTCCAATTTCCTTTCTTTCTTCTGCATAGTCCTCATTACCACATATAAATTTTTCAATTTCATCTAAAACTTTTTCTATATATATTTTAGTTTTACCTTGTTCTCCACCAAATTGAAATGTATTTGCTGTAGTAGCTGTCAACCATTTGTCTGCACTTTCTGTATAATTATTTGACGTATCAGTTAGGAACTGTTGTAAAATATCTGCTTGAAATTTGTCTAGTGAATCTAAAATTTCACTTTCTGTTGAATTTAATAATATATTGAATTCTTCCATAATTAAATCATATTTAAAATGTATTCTACGGACACAGCGTGTGTTGTTTGATGAAGAGTTTGTGGGTCAATTCCACCAATTGAAGTTCTTCCATTACTATTTGGTACATATGAACCAATAATCATAGCAACAACTCTAGAGTCTGATAATCTAAAGATTGGACTTCCGGATTGACCAGGACGAGTTTGGATGTTCAATATGAGATGTTTTGACTTAATTCCTGATGCCTCAATAAGAACTTTTGCACCTAAAACAGTATTTTGATATGTTAAAACGTTTCTTCCATTTACGCAATGAGGATATCCAATAACGCCTAAATTTTCAGAAACATTGACATCATCACTACTACCTAACACTAAATCAGATAAAACATTTTGATTAACCTTTAAAATACAAATATCACGTATTGGGTCTACTTTAAAAATGTTTACTGGAATTGTATTTCCACCATTATTAGAAGTGTCCTGATAAGTTGTCAAATCAGTGTTAGTTGAAACAAATATGACTAAATTGGTTGGGTCATTATCAGTAACGTGTGAAGCTGTAGCTAATAGGCCTGATTTGTTTATAAGAAAACAAGTTCCTAAGAGTTTTACTCCAGTCGGTGTAATTCGACCAACTGTGTAAATTTTTGAATGTAATGTTTGTATATTCATTTTTATAGTTCTTTTTTCTCGTTTTTGGTATTACAGCTAACGTGTTTGTGTATGCTTTGTTGCGTTGGTTTAGCGTAAATTTAGCAAATAAATACTGAATAGAAAATCCGCGAGGATTTTCGTAAGTTGGCTAAAAGAAAGCAATAAAATATACACGGTGTTGCACCTAGTTTTTATAGTTTATTTCTCTAAAAACTTTCTGAAGTGTTTCCTTTTCTCCATTTGGCTTTCTGAGAACCTTTATAAATTCAATCCAATTTCCATTTGAGTCATATTTATAATTCAATTCGTGAAAATATGGTTCTTTAATATCTGTTAAAATCCAATACATTTCAGTTGGATCATTCATTTTATTAGTTTTAACAATATATTTTTGATTAAAATTGCCTTTTGTTTCGTTTTCTAATTTTCCTTGATAATTAAATTCCATTAAAGTAAACTTACTATTTTTATAGTCATAATTTACCACTTGCATTCTTGTATCTTCTGTTCCAACAATCGTACTTTCAATTTTGATTGGAAAATTTAGTTTGTCATAAAAAACAATATATTTAAGATATACTTCTCCAGCATCATTTATTTTTTTCTTAATCTTTTTCTTTTTTTTGTATTCGTATTTAACTAAAGTTTCATACCATTTTCCACTATTATATTTTATGTTTCCTTTGTAATTTATAATTCTATTTTTAGAATCTAAATCGATTAGTTCTTTTGCTGATAATTCAGATTGTTTGAATTTTTCAATTTCAATTCTATTTTTAGTTTTAAAATCATAAACTATTTTTTCAGTCAAAATTTTTGATGAATATGCAAAAGTAGTGTCAAGAACTATAATAGTTTCAGGGTTTCCAAATTTAACTTTGAAATAATCTTTTGATGAAACTATTTCAGAAATTTCAGAATAAAAAGTTGGTTCAATTTCTTGACTTTGAGAAAATATCTGAATTGATAAAATAAGTAAGATAAATGGTGTAATTTTTTTCATTCTGTATTATACTGATATAGGTTGACCTTTTTTTAGTTTAATTTATACCGTTCAAACAATTTTTTTTAGCCGTTTAGAAGGCAAAAAATAGTTTGAACTAGTTCTGTTGTTAAATCTTAAGTTCAGGTAAATTTACATTATTTTTTCGATAGGATTTGTATTTGATGTTAGGATTTAGATGGACTTCAGCAGGTTTTCTGAGATCTATGCTAAAATGAGTTCTCAAATTGTTATAAATATAGACGGCTTGATCTGTCATTTTTTGTGCTAATTCAGTGTTTTTAATGTTTTGTTTTAAACCATATTCATATTTCAAAGTTCTATTAATTCGTTCAGCTACAGCGTTTTCATAGGGATCGTATTGTTCAGTCATACTTATTATAATTCCATTTTCTTCAGCAAATGCTGTGTATTTAGGGTTACAGTATTGAAAACCTCTATCCGAATGATGAATAATTTTTTGATTGTGATACTTTCTGTTTTTAATAGCCATAGCAAGCGCATCACTGCAAAGCGATGTTCTCATATGGTTATCTATTTTATACCCCATAATTTGCTTAGAATAGGCATCTGTTACTAAGGCGAGGTAATTATGTCCATTCTCGGTTTTAATGTATGTAATATCGCTTACCCAAAGTTGTTCAGGTCGAGTAGGCACGTGGTCTTTAACCAGGTTTTTATATTTTTTGTACATGTGGTTTGAGTTTGTCGTTGTGATGTAATTTTTAGTTTTAGGAATCAAAAGATTATTAAGTCTGAGGAATCGATAGAATTTGTCTCTACCTATCTTAATATCAGCGTTTATAAAGTCTTTTTTAAGCTCAGCATAAAGTTTTATTCCACCAGTTTTAGAACCTACTTTTTTGCGGTATTGCTTAACTAATTTGATTAGTTTTTGATGGTCTACTTCTTGTTTTCGTTGTACTTTGAGTCTTTTGTAGAAGGCTTGTTTGCTAACCCCAAAACATCCATAAAGCCACTTTCTTTTATACGTGCCTTTTTCTTTAGCTCTATCTCTTTTGCTAATGTTTTGGGTAATGACTTTTTTGACATATCAACGCCTGTAATAAGTTCCATATCAGCGATAATGTCCTGTTGGAAGTCTTTTTGAAACTCAAGTTCTTCAATCTTTTCCTTTAGCTTTTTAATTTCATCGTTTTTACTCATACCTGTATTTTGTTGTACTAAGGTACTGTATTTTCTTAACCAATAGGTAATGGTTGTTCTAGGAACATCATATTTTTTTGAAGCTTGGTTATTGGATAGTTGTCCGTTAAGAATTTGGTCAACGACTAAAAGTTTGGTTTCTAAAGTTACTTTTTGATAGCTTTTTTTTCGCCAGTGTTCATTTTTTGTTTTCATAAGTGACTGTAATTAATTGCTTAATTTTTAGTCAACCTATTTCAGGAAAGTTCATTCCGTAAATTAGGTGCAACGTGTTTGTGTAATAAAAGTTGCGATTTTTGTGAACGGCTATTTTCCGCAGGAAAATAGAAAGTGAATAAAAAAGCAGCAACTTTTGATTAAGCTAAAATTAAGCAATTTTTAGTACACGGTGTTAGCAAATGTTGTTTTTTTTCAGTTTATAATTCACAATTTTTTGTTTTTCCAACTTTTCAAAATTCAGAGTTTGAGTAAGAATTCCGCAAAGATTTTAAATTCCGAATTTTGCTTAATTCCGCAATTTATGTTTTTCCAGTTTGAATAAATTCTCACGTTTTATAATTCCGCAAACTTGCTAAAATTCACACAATAATTTTTCACGAGCGAAAGACTGTTCAGTATTTTAGTTTTTCCTTTTTTTGATTTTTTCAAAATTCTATATTTTTAATTCCATTTTTGAGTTTTGGTTTAATGAAAAATCATTGTTTTAAACGACTTTTTTAAAGCGTCTGAGTGATTTTGCCCATATTTGCTAACGTTGTTGTATAAGCTTTGTTGCGTTGATTAAGTAGTGAATTTACTAAATAAAACACGAACGGCGAAATTCCGAAGGAATTTCCCAAGTGAGCCAAAAACAGCAATAAAGTTTATACGGTGTTGCCATTTCGTTTTTTTTATTCCGACTTATTCTTATTCGGCTTAATTCCGTTTTTTTATTCTTTCCAGCGTTTGAGTGAATTCGGTTAGCGATTTATTCCGCAAACTTTTTCAATTCCGATTTAGTAAACAATTCCACAAGTTGCTAAATTCCGCATTCAGTTCGGTTTTATTTTTCAGTTCCTATTTCTTTTCGGCTTTTTTTAATTTGAAATAATTAGCAAAATTAGAAACTGCAATTATTAACCAAGCAAGTCTCACAATCCAAATGTTTATTGTATATCCAAACATATTATGAGGTTCTGTTTCAGAAAGGTATCCTATAAATACAAGAGCAGTTATAATTCCTGCTATTAAAAATAAAGTCTTATTGTTCATATTTTTTTTGTTTAGTTTTTTCGTTTTGAGTGCGTTCCGCAATGAATGGCAACGGTTTTGTGTTATGGAAAGTTGCGATTTTTGTGAACGAGGAATTTCCAACGGAAATTCAGAAGTTTGCAAAAATGCAACAACTTTTAATTTAAACTAAAAGTAGCAATTTTTTATACACGGTGTTGCCAAATAGCTGTTTTTTTATATTCACAATTTTTTGTTTTTAATTTTTTCAGTTTTCCAAAATCCAACATTTGAGTGGAAATTCCACAAGTTTAGAATTCAGAGTTTGAGTGAGTTTTCCGCAATTCTGATTTTCCACATTTTGCTTAATTCCGTAAACTTTCTAAATTCAAAGCTTGAGTAAGAATTCAGCATTTTATTTTTTCAGAGTTTGAGTAAATTCAACACATTGAATTTCACGAGCGAGAGAGTGTTCCGCTTTTTAAAATTCCATTTTTTTGCTTTTAAATTCAAGGATTTCAAACTGTATTTTTTTTCAGAATTTGAGTGAGCACAGTTTTTGGCAACGAGTTTGTGTATTGAAAGTTGCGATTTTTAAGAACGGCTATTTTCCGTAGGAAAATAGAAAGTGATTAAAAAAGCAACAACTTTTGATTAAGCTAAAATTAAGCAATTTTTATTACACGGTGTTGCAAGTAGTAGTTTTTTTTCAGTTTATAATTCCATTTTATTTCACTTTTCCAATTTCAAAAATTCAAATTTTGAGTGAGAATTCCAACAAGTTTATAATTTCACGTTTGAGAGATTTTCAGCAATTCTTATTTTCAGATTTTGAGTGATTTCACATTTTGTTAAATTCCACAAACTTGCTAAATTCACGTTTGAGTGAAAATTCCGCAATTTTGATTTTCAGAGTTTAAATTGATTCCTTTTTATAAAATTCTCAAACTTTCAGATTTCTACAAAATTTCACGAGCGAGAGAGTGTTCCACTTTTTAAAATTTCATTGTTCCGCTTTTAAATTTAGAGTTTTTAACCGCAAATTTTTTCAGTTTGAGTGATTTCCGCTATTACTTGCAACGTTTATGTATAAGAATAGTTGCGGGTTTGTATGCGAGGATTTTCCGAAGGAAAATCAGACGTTACAAACACGCAACGACCTTTGTTTTAGCATTAAACCGCAATTATTTTTATACGGTGTTGGCAAATCGTTTTTACTATTTATAATACGTGTTTTAACCAATCTTTGGATATTTTATGTAATTCCTCAAAAGGTGTTTCATTCACAATTCCAATTTTGGTTCTCTTTCTATTTTCATTTAGTAGAATACTTGCACAAACCAAAACTTCTGCGTGAATTAAATCTACAATTTCATCAGGACAACTTTTAATAATAAAATTAACAGCTGTTCCGTTTCTCATTAAGAAAACATCTTTATTTGTCGAAATTTTATACTTATCAATATTCTCAGAAATCTTTTCAGATTCCATTGAATTATTTTTTAAGCCTTCGACATCAAATTCATTTCCCCTTGATCCTGCACTTGCTAATATTACACCATTTTTACAATGCTCAATATCTTCGTACGATAAAGCTCGATTAGCTGTTGCAGAAAAAATGATATCTGCGTTTTTTAATAACTCATATTTAGAATTATTAATCAAGTATCCTAATGTATAGGCATTTAGTTTTGCAAACTCTTTTTTGTCATAAACACTAACATTTACGTTGTGAGATTTTAAAGCCTCTGCCACACTTCTCCCAATCATTCCAAAGCCTATAACTAAGGCTTTTCTTCCTGCTATTGAAACTCCTATTTTTCTAAATTCTTGATTTACAGCCAATACAGAAGAACGTCCAACATATCTTGCTTCAATTGATTTTATTGGACTTCTAGCAACTGAGTAAATAGGCACTTCTGTTTCGTTACAGGTTTTTAAATATTTATTATATCCAAAAGTTGTAACTTCTACAACCCCTTTTATATATTTAGAATCTTCAGAGTTTAACCTTTTTAGAGCTTCAGAGAAATAACCACCAACTTCTAAAATTAGGATTGGTAATCCATCTAATTTTGATTTTTGAATAGCAAATTGTATTAATTTGTCTAAATAATCTGTATTGTCAAATTTATCATAATCTCCAACCTCAACATCATAAAGTTTTGATAATCTAGCATAAACTGACTTGTCAAGTGAATAAGGTTTGGCTATAAGTTTAAATATATCAGCACCAGTTTGTGCTAATAAATTAACAAATTGTTCTGAATCAGGAAGAAAATGTTGAAGTAAAATTAGTCTTGTTCCACTTAATCTTTTTTTTATGTTTCCATTCTTAAGATATTGCTCACTTACTCTAAGTTGGTTTTTATTTAATATGTACATTTATTAGTTTTCTTATTTCAGGTTTGAGTGATTAAATGTTTGCCAACGTTGTTGTATAAGCTTTGTTGCGTTGTTTAAGCAGTGAATTTAGTAAATAAAACACGAACGGAGAAATTCCGGAGGAATTTCCCAAGTGAGCTAAAACCAGCAATAAAGTTTATACGATGTTGTGTACAGTTTTTTTATTTTCAACTCTTTAATAAATTCAGTTTTTTCACGAGAAATAATGGCAAAGATTGAATTCTGTATGTTGAAATTACAAGTGGTTTAAGACTTGTGGGTTTTCCATATTCAAATTCCAGTTTTAGTTCAGATTCTAAATATTCAAAAATTCGGTCATTGCATTTTATTTCTCCCTCAAACCAATTAGTCCAACCAAACAATATTTTTTTAAATCCCTTTCTTAAAATCAAAAAATCATCATCAATTCCAGCGTCAAAACCGTAATATTTAGCAGTAACAATCCAACCTCTTTTTCTTAATTCAGAGATTATTTCATTCCATTTTTCAGTTTTAATATTTATGGCTGTTCTCTTCAAATATATTTCTATTTTAATTCCTCGTAAACAATTTCAAAATCCAAATTTTTCGGAATATTCAGTTCTTTTCTTTTATTCTCAAATTGTTCTAAAGTCAAATTTGGACTTTGTTCAGTACTTTTTTTGTCAACTTCTATGATATGATAATATGTAACACTTTTATTAATTCCGCTTTTAAGATTTTTTGGATGACTTTTTGCAATAATAAAATCTCCGTTTTCTCCTAATGCAAAAACTGTTTCAGGTACAATTAGTCGATTAGAATATTTTTCAGCGTGAAACCAAATACTCATTTCGTCAAGTGAATTATTTGCAAATAAAAAATAGTCGTCCGTAATTTCCTTTTCTACTAATCCAGCTCCGAAATAGCACGATTGTAGAATCAGCAATATGATTATTCCTAATATTTTTTTCAAATTATTCAATGTATTTTCGGTCGTTTCTTAAATTGTACACAACGTTGTTTTGTATGGTTTGTTGCGGTTTTAAGGAATAAAGTTAATAAATAAAACACTAACCAAGAAAATCCGAGAGGATTTTCGCAAGTAAGCTATTTGCCAGCAATAAATTATACAAGGTGTTGGCAAAAGTTTTATTCAATAATTTTACAATTTTCCATAAATAATTTCTCTCCTTTTTTTTGTCCTAATTCTTTCAAAATATTCCAATCTAAACAAGCTTTATCATATTCTTTTAGTTTATAATAACAATATGCTCTATTATATAAAGATTCGACCAAAGTATGATTAGACTTAAAAGATTTAGTGAAAAAATCAATTGCCTTTTTAAATTCGTTTTTTTCGATACTTTTAATTCCTAAACTCAAAAATTTATTTCCATCTGTAATTTGATTATAAGAAAGTCCATACAAACCAAGTAATTGTTCAAATGAATTAGTTAAAAGACCAACTTTAATACCATAAGATTTCTCTCCTTTTCTATTCATAATTATTACAAAATTAATTATGATATTTTCATAATTCTCAAAACCTTTAATGTCCCAAAGCGTGTAAGAATTATTTAAAGCATTAACTAAAATGTTTTCTTGCATTAGTATGTTTTCACTATCTCTATATGTTATTTGGGTTTCAGCTTTTTTATTTTTTGTATTTAATATTATTTTTCCTTTCAGTTTTAGATTTAGATGTCTTTTCATCAATCTATTATTTAAATATAACTTAATATTATCTTTAAACTTTGGAGTGAAAAAAACGTTTGCAATTAAATCTTTAGAACCTTTATTTAATTTTTGATGTTTATTTATAATAATCTCCTTTTTTATTAAATAATGTCTTTTCAGTTTATCATTTTCTAACCCTTTCATTTCCTCACTAATAACCAAACTGTCTTTTGTTATTTTTTCAATTTGATAAGCAAAATGTTTTGAAGTTATTAACTTATTGTTTTTTAATTTGTAATCAAAAGTTGCATTTTTATAATATTGTGCTGGATAATAATCAGTGTAGAATTTCTTTTTTTGAAAGATCATTTCAAAGTGTTTTGTATAATCTTTATAGACAGGAATTAATTTACTCCCATCTTTCATTTCAGATTTAATTTTCACCCAATTCCCTAAAAATTCCTCCTTTTTAATTTTTTTTTGAGAAAATAGATTAGCTGAAATAAGTAAAAAAAATATTAATAAATAAACAAAAGGTGATTTCATTTCTTAATTTTTGCCAACGTGTTTGTATATGGTTTGTTGCGTGGTTTAAGCAACTAATTTAGTAAATAAATACAGACCAAGAAAGTCCGCGAGGACTTTCGTAAACTGGCAAGAACTAGCAATAAATTATATACGGTGTTACCACACGTTATTTTTCGCTTTTCGCATATTTATTCAGTTTCTTTATTGGTTCTCTAAATGCTTTTTCCATTCTTACAGAACTGTCAATCATAAACTTATACATTTTATTCCAATCTTCTTTCTCAAAATAACTAACTCCTGTTAATTCAGATTTTATTCGGCAAGTTATTTTGTCATCCATTCTTTCCCATTCTAATTCTCCGCCAAATTGATTTTCAATCGTTTCTTTCATTCGATAAATGAAATCGAATAAATCTTTGTTTATTTCTTGAACTCCACGATTTATATAAATTTCACTTCGACAATAGTTTTTACTTGCAACTAAATTTAAGTTTACACCACTCATTCCGATTCCAATTCCAATCCAATTGTCCTTTGAAGGTGATATGTTAGAAAATAGATTGTTTGCTTTGTTACTTTCTTTTATAAAACCTTCCCAAAATTCAAGTCGAATGTGATGTCTGTTTTTAAGAGTTTCTTGAACTTCTACTTCTTGTTGTGCTTTTGTTGCAATTCCAATAGCGAAATCTTCAGTACTCTTAGTTGGAAGTATTTGCTCAACGTTTAGAAATAATTGCTCATTTAAAGCAAAAGGTGTTACCTGAAAGCATTGAATTCTCATTTTAAAATTCATTAACCATAAAACAGATGATGTAACTTCTTTTCTGAAATTTGAAGCAATCATTATTAGTCTTTGAGAATTTAGACCTTGATTTAAAAATATTTCGTCAATTTCTTTTCCATCGAAAAATTCAGATATTCTTTCTTCTGCATTATCTTTTGAACCTAAATATTCTTGATAAATCTTAATAATTTCTAATTTCGTTAAACTCGAACAATACGAAGCATATTTTATAGTTTGCCAAGTAACATCTTTTCCAGAATCATCCAATTTATTTTCTATAATTACAAGATTTCCATATTTGTCTAAAGCCAATAAATCGAGCCTTTCATTGGTGTCGTTAAATCCGCTAAACTCTTTTTGGATAATCAATAATTCTTCTCCAAGTGAATTTGGATTATTCGCAATCCATTCCTGCAAATGTTCACGTTCTCTAAATTTCAATTCAGAGAATGTTTTTTGCGTTAATTTGGTAATTCGATTTTCTAATTTATTGATTAAGTACATTGGTTTGTCTTATGTGTGGTAACGTTGTTGTATAAGCTTTGTTGCGTGGTTTAAGCAGTGAATTTAGTAAATAAAACACGAACGGCGAAATTCCGAAGGAATTTCCCAAGTGAGCAATAACTAGCAATAAAGTTTATACGGTGTTAGCATACGTTATTTACAGTTTTTTTATCAGAACATAGACATTATCAAAATCCTCGACTTTTAAAATCCTCTTTGGGTTACAAGAACTTTCTCGATAAGCAATTTCTGGATTTCCATAATCAACTTTAGTTCGGTTAAAGCAACCTTGTTTTTTAAGAACGACATAAATTGTTCCGCTTTTCAAATCATCATTTGATAGTTCAACACCACAATTGAATGGAATTGTTTTTGAATGGGAAAAGTCATTTCCATAATCAGCATAATTGCCAAGATATGAACCATAATCTTTCCATCTTCTAAATTTATATCCTTGTGTGCCCAAATACTTTAATTCTCCGTTGTTCATTTGATAAACTAAAATTGGTGGTAATGAAGGATTATTGTTTTCTGAAGTCACAGAAATTCTCGCCATAATATGGCTATTTCCTCTTTCTGCATCTCTTAAAAAATATTGATTACCATAATCATCAAAAGACCAACGTTTTCCTTTCCATACTTTGTCAAAGCGTAATGATAAATCTCCGTACTTTACTCTTGTTGTTGGTTTCAAGACCTTATAACCAAGAGCTTTTTTTCTTTCTGCGTCAACTCTCTTTTTCTCAATTGTTTTCTCAATTTTATCTATTTCTTTTGAAGCTGTCGTTGCATCATTAGTTCCTTTAAAATTATCTACGATTCCTTGAAATTCTATTTTCGCTCCATTCAGGTTGTTATCGGTAAGTAGTTTTTTTGCTTTAATAAATCTGTTTTCGGCAGTATTTTTTATTTCGGTCAATTCAGCCGAACAGTTACTCAATTCAGTTTTTGTTTGTTCAAGTTCAGTTTTTAATTCAGACAACTGTTTTTTTGTTTCTCCGTCCGAGCAACTGATTAATGTTATGATTCCAATAGTAAGTGCGAGTAATATTCTTTTCATTCGTTGAATTTTTTTAATAATGGTAAATCTAATACGAATATTTCAATGATGATTATGGGTTTCCGTAATGTATGCTAACGTTGTTGTATAAGCTTTGTTGCGTTGTTTAAGCAGTGAATTTAATAAATAAAACACGAACGGCGAAATTCCGGAGGAATTTCCCAAGTGAGCCAAAACCAGCAATAAAGTTTATACGGTGTTACCTGTAGGCTTTATTTCAACTTTCTACTTGTTATTTTTTCAATTAGATATTTCGTTATTTTTACCAAAATTAAAACGAATGCTGAAAATCCTAAAAACCAAGCAGTATTATAAATTCCGTATTTAAAATCTTTGATAGGAATAAGTCCAGAAAAATGATAACCAAAAACAATAAAGACTAAAATTAATCGAATCAATTTTTTATTTAAACTCGGTTTTGTCAGCATTTCATAAATTCCGATTAGTAAGACAAATATAAAAAGCGTGTCATAATGAATAACTAAATTTATTAGTGAATCAAGTTCAGGATTTGCTTTTCTCCATTCTTGAAGTTCATAATAATCTTTCAGAGAAAAAATCAGTTGAATTATTATTATGACAATTGAAAAAAGTGGTTTATATAATTTCAAATTATATTGATTTTTATAATTTTTCAACTCTTTTGAATTTTGCTCCTTTTTTAAAGTTATTTTTTTTCCAAGGATAATAATAAGTAATACATTTTTCAGTTATCTTATATTTTCCAACTTCAAAAGTTTGATTGAAAGGTCTAAATAAATAATAATCTCCTATTTTTCGGAATTTTCCTTTTGTTTCTTCTGGTTTATAAGTTCTATATTTCTTTCTTTGAGATTTCTCATCTAATCTATAATTCAGGTGAATATATGTCGAATCAGAGCTAATTATTATTTCCTGAATTGCATATTTTTTCTCTATTTCAAAAGTTTTACTTTCAATTTTGTATGTACGAATTGAATCTTGTCCATTTATACCAAAATTAATTAGAATTAATAATATAAGAAGATTGAATTTCATTCAGTTCGAGATTTTTTTTAGCTTACAGGTAACGTGTTTATATATGGTTTGTTGCGTGTTTGAAGGACTTAGTTTAATAAATAATTACTAACCAAGAAAGTCCGAGAGGACTTTCGTAAGTAGGCAAGAAGCCAGCAATAAATTATATATGGTGTTGGCATTAGTTATTACAGTTACCGTTTGAAAAATCATTCAAATTGGGATTATAGCCATTATTATATATTTCAAAATTATTCAGCTTAAATAGGTCTGTTAAACCGCAGAAATTTTTTAAATCTAAATTATTATAAAAGCCAATCTTACCCTCAACTTTTACTAAACTTTTAAAGTCATTTAGATTTTTTATAGAAGTTCCCGCTACTAATAAATCTCCATTAATATTCACTAAATCTTCTAAACCTTCTAAGTCATTAAAGCTAAAATTATTTCCAAGTCTATGACAGTTGTATCTTTCAGCTAACTCTTGATTTATTGTATTGCCATAACCTCTTTCTAGTCCAATAATTAGATTACCATTTATAGTTTTTAATCCTTTTAGATTTTTTAAATTATTAATCTTATATGGATGAAATGATTCAGTTGTACAGTAAGAATTTAAAATCAAATCTCCATTCAGTGTATGTATTTCACTATCTTTTAACCATTCTAAATGAATATGGTCTGTTATTATTAAATTGCCCTTGTGAACACCTTTACTTAATGGAATAAAAGTTAAATAATTATTTAAAAAATAATTTTCACTAAAGTTACCAAGTTCTGAATAAAGCAAACTGTAGTCAGTAAAATCATCTTCGACTGCAAATACAAATATTGTATATTTTTGTAAACTGTTATTTAAAACTCCAATTTCATTAAGTTCAATAGTTAATGAATTAACATTAGTTTCATAGGTCGGATCTTTAGGGTAAACTTCTAAAATATAGTCATTCATATTACCCGCATCAGTCCAATTCACTATTGATACCAAATATTTTACATTATCTCCATCTGGATCTATTGATTTATCCCAATTAAATGTAATGTTTGGGTAATCAATATTATAAGTAATGTTTTTTATTATACTTGGCTGACTATTAATTTGTTCCTCTGTACTGCAATTAATCATTACTATTAAAGTAATCATTAAAAAAAGATAATTCCTTTTTTTCATTTCTTTATTTTTAATTAATGCCAACGTGTTTGTATAAGCTTTGTTGCGTTGAATTTAGTGTAAAGTTAGTAAATATTTTCTACATTTATGGTGTGCGAAATCTTTCCCAAATAAGCTATAAACAGCAATAAAGTTTATACGGTGTTGGCAGTAGTTTTTATAAATCGGGATTATATATCATTGAAATTATTGATTTATTTAGAGTTTTCATTTCAAATCCAACATTTAAATTATAATAATCATATATAGTATAGTAACCTAACAAGTTATTTTCTTCATCTAAATCTAAGGTTACATTATCTATACTCAACCCATTAAACCAATTTATATCTGCTTTTTTACAAGGTAAATCGCCAAATCGCCCTTCTATTTTAGCAAAATTATCGTTATAGTGATTTATAAATTCAGAAGAACAAGAATTTGTCCAAATAAAATAATCATCCAAAATTTGAAGAAATTGATTTAAAGAAATAGATTTATGAAAACTAAAATCAAGTTCCTCTAACAATTCTTTTTGAATTATTGTTTTATTAAGTATAATTATTTGTTGATTTTCTTTAAATTTTATGCTATTGCCTTCTTCACTTAGAGTTAAATTATCTAAATTTAATTTATTTGATGTTTTTTTAATTTCTGAATCTCTTAAATCTTTATATTCTAAACTATTATTCTCAAATAAGTAATTAACAAATTTAAGTAAGCTTTCAAACTTAAATTTATCATCATTATTGTGTATCTTTATTTTTGATTCAATAAATTTAAGTGCTTTCCATCTATGACCTAAATCTATATATGTTTGAGCGAGTAGGTAATCTTCTTCCTCTGTTCTCTTTTTCTTTTCAAGTTTATACTTAATATCGAATATACTTTCTAAATTCTTTGTAACTAATTTTAAATTATTCGTATAATCTCTTAAATCTTTGTAATTAGTATTATTAAACTGGAATAAGTCATTGATTCTGTTAAGGAGTTTTTCATACATTAATTTATTATCATCATTACTAATTCTTATTTTAGATTTTATAAATTTATATGCTTTCCATCTATGTCCTAATTCTATATAGATTTTAGCAAGTAGGTAATCTTCTTTTTCAGTTCTATTTTGTTTTTCAAGTTTATACTTAATATCGAAAATAGATTCAGAAAACTTATTAACTAATTTAGAATTGTTTTTTGAATTTATAAATTTGTTTAATATGTCATTATATTTATTTAAAACATTCGCTTTATTTAATTCCTTCTTCTTTCTATTGAATAATTTTTCGAACATTTTTTTCAAATTACTGCCAACGGTTACGTATAAGAATAGTGCGTAGTTTGAGTGCGAGGATTTTCCGAAGGAAAATCAGATGCAAGCAAACAAGCACTAACTTTTGGTTTAGGAATAAACTTACGCATTATTTTTATACAATGTTAGCAATAGTTATTTTTTGTTTTTTATATAACGTTTACTTGGTCCAAAAATTCCCATTCCACCAATTCCACCAAAAGGTGATGTATTTGTATATTCATAAACTGGTTTATCTTTATAGAGAGAAATCATTTTTTCAGTTTTTTCTTTGTTTGATTCTATAGTTTTTTTTGATAGTTCGTTTAGCTTATTGTAACTATGTGAATCGATTTCTTCTAAATTCTCTAAAACTTCAATTATATCGTTCATTATGTATTGAACATCTCTATTTAATTCAAGTTGTAAAAAAGTTGACCTTATAAAACTTGATAAAGCATTAGTTTCTACTCCTTTCAACTTCCACAAGTCTCCCTTGTTTTGTTCAACTTCTTTTTCCAGAGCTTTAATTTCCTGTTTTATGGAACTTTTTTGAACCTCTAACTTTAAATTTGAATATTCTTTGTGATTTTTAAAATTGTCTGCGTTTGATTTCTTTAAATCAATCGAAAGTCTCGTGAAATCAGTTTTCAAATCTTTGTTTAGTTTCTCTAATTTTGTATCAATGCTTTCAGTCAAATTATTCTTCAACTCGGCAATTTTTTCATCAATGTCTTTTTTTATAAAATCAATCTCTTTTTTATTAATTCGATAATTGAAAAATACTTGACTTCCAATAATAGCTAATAGGAAAGCAAAACTTATACCCAAAGTCCATTGAGTTAGAGAAATATAAGTTTCGTTGTCTTTTTGGGCTTGTTCCGCTAATAACTTATAGTAATCCAGTTCAGAAAGGTTAGATTTTGTCTTTGTGTTTGAAACAGTATCAAGCGTTTTTAATTGAACTTGAGTAGAATCTATTTGTCCAACACTCAATAATGAGAAACTTATCAAAAATATAAATAGTGTTTTCTTCATTCTGTGTATTATACTGATATAGGTTGACCTTTTTTTAGTTTAATTTATACCGTTCAAACAATTTTTTTTAGCCGTTTAGAAGGCAAAAAATAGTTTGAACTAGTTCTGTTGTTAAATCTTAAGTTCAGGTAAATTTACATTATTTTTTCGATAGGATTTGTATTTGATGTTAGGATTTAGATGGACTTCAGCAGGTTTTCTGAGATCTATGCTAAAATGAGTTCTCAAATTGTTATAAATATAGACGGCTTGATCTGTCATTTTTTGTGCTAATTCAGTGTTTTTAATGTTTTGTTTTAAACCATATTCATATTTCAAAGTTCTATTAATTCGTTCAGCTACAGCGTTTTCATAGGGATCGTATTGTTCAGTCATACTTATTATAATTCCATTTTCTTCAGCAAATGCTGTGTATTTAGGGTTACAGTATTGAAAACCTCTATCCGAATGATGAATAATTTTTTGATTGTGATACTTTCTGTTTTTAATAGCCATAGCAAGCGCATCACTGCAAAGCGATGTTCTCATATGGTTATCTATTTTTATACCCCATAATTTGCTTAGAATAGGCATCTGTTACTAAGGCGAGGTAATTATGTCCATTCTCGGTTTTAATGTATGTAATATCGCTTACCCAAAGTTGTTCAGGTCGAGTAGGCACGTGGTCTTTAACCAGGTTTTTATATTTTTTGTACATGTGGTTTGAGTTTGTCGTTGTGATGTAATTTTTAGTTTTAGGAATCAAAAGATTATTAAGTCTGAGGAATCGATAGAATTTGTCTCTACCTATCTTAATATCAGCGTTTATAAAGTCTTTTTTAAGCTCAGCATAAAGTTTTATTCCACCAGTTTTAGAACCTACTTTTTTGCGGTATTGCTTAACTAATTTGATTAGTTTTTGATGGTCTACTTCTTGTTTTCGTTGTACTTTGAGTCTTTTGTAGAAGGCTTGTTTGCTAACCCCAAAACATCCATAAAGCCACTTTCTTTTATACGTGCCTTTTTCTTTAGCTCTATCTCTTTTGCTAATGTTTTGGGTAATGACTTTTTTGACATATCAACGCCTGTAATAAGTTCCATATCAGCGATAATGTCCTGTTGGAAGTCTTTTTGAAACTCAAGTTCTTCAATCTTTTCCTTTAGCTTTTTAATTTCATCGTTTTTACTCATACCTGTATTTTGTTGTACTAAGGTACTGTATTTTCTTAACCAATAGGTAATGGTTGTTCTAGGAACATCATATTTTTTTGAAGCTTGGTTATTGGATAGTTGTCCGTTAAGAATTTGGTCAACGACTAAAAGTTTGGTTTCTAAAGTTACTTTTTGATAGCTTTTTTTTCGCCAGTGTTCATTTTTTGTTTTCATAAGTGACTGTAATTAATTGCTTAATTTTTAGTCAACCTATTTCAGGAAAGTTCACTGTCTTAATTATTGCTAACGTTGTTGTATATGGTTTGTTGCGTGTTTCAAGCAACTAATTTAGTAAATAATTACCGACCAAGAAAGTCCGAGAGGACTTTCGTAAGTAGGCGAGAAGCCAGCAATAAATTATATACGGTGTTACCTGTAGTTATTTTTTTCCATTCTGATATCTTCGATAAACATAGATGGGTTTTTTCCTTTTAATATGTTATCGAGTACATAAGTATCTAGAAGTCCTAGAGTATAACTTGCTATTCCACCAGCAATAGGTTCTGATATAGCATTTCCTAATGCTGCTCCAATTCCAAACATTGTTAAATTTTTTAAAAATTTTCCTTCACTAGAATCGAAGAATTTATTATTCCCTTTTAATTGATTTAGATATTCTTTAGTTACTTCTTGAGAATTTGAATTTTCTCCTACATTGTTTATCCATTTTCGATAATATTTTGCATTTGATAAATGACGTAGTTTAAAAATGCTATTGAAATCTAAGTTTTCTTCTAGATATAAACCTTTTAAATTTGGTAAATTTTCTAGTCTTAAGATTTCAGATGTATTATTTGCTACATTATATGCTTTCCCTATATTTTTAAGATTCTGTTCACATATTTTTATATGTTCATAGTTTTCATAACTTTTATAATTATATTGAGAAAGTACAGCTGTTTCTAATACTTTATGACTTAAATGAAGCATTAATTTTCTTTCTTCGATGTTAAGTTGTTCAGGTTCTTTTTCAAATGGTAAGCCTAATTCTGAAAGATTATTTGCTTTGTAAGCATCAATAACAATTTTTGCTGAATCAGTCGAAAAATCCATACCATTAGGTATTAAATAATTTTTTAATGCTTTTTTTTTGAAGATTCTTTTTCTGTCTTTATGGAAATTAAAATGAGATAACCCTATATCAATATTTTTTTCGGGATCTAAATCATTTTTAGTTAAAGATCCAGCTGCTATTGGTGGTTGTCCATAAATAGATGACTCATCTATAGTTCCATTATCAAGTTGTGTCCCAGTTCCGTGCATTAAAACTGGTGACCAAATCATAAATTTTATATACCCGCTTTCAATAAGTCTTTCTACACTATTTATTCCAATTTGATTTATTAAAAAAGCTAATGGAAAATTTATTCTGCTGGTTGTAATTGTTATTGAGTCAAAAATTAATAATTGTTCAAATAGACTAGCTAAAATTTGTTTATTTTCAGATTCTGTTAATTTAGGATAACTAAAGTCATTAGGTGAACCTATTTTATTATTAAAAACTCTACTTTTCATTTTTTTTTTTTAAATTACAGGTAACGGTTTTGTGTATTGAAAGTTGCGATTTTTAAGAACGGCTATTTTCCGCAGGAAAATAGAAAGTGATTAAAAAAGCAACAACTTTTGATTAAGCGAAAATTAAGCAATTTTTATTACACGGTGTTGCAAGTAGTAGTTTTTTTTCAGTTTATATTTTTTTTTTGATTTTCTCACTTTTCATAATTCAGGGTTTAAGTAAGAAATTCCACAAAGAAATTCAATTCCGAAAGTTGCTAAATTCCGCAAACTTTATAAATTCAGATTTTGAGTGAAAATTCCGCAATTTTGATTTTCAGAGTTTAAATTGATTCCTTTTTATAAAATTATCAAACTTTCAGATTTCGACAAAATTTCACGAGCGAGAGAGTGTTCCACTTTTTAAAATTTCATTTTTTCCGCTTTAAAATTTAGAGTTTTTAATCGCAAATTTTTCAGCTTGAGTGATTTCCGCTATTACTTGCAACGGATTGCGGTATGGCCAGTAAGGGATTGCGGGTGATTTTCTGTCAAGTTACACGAAAAGTTGAAGCGGGCTACAATCCCTCGTATAACACTAAAACCCTTATTGGCTATACCGCGTGTTGTGTGCTGGCTTTATTCAAATTTTATACTTGTTTGATTTTCAGTCTTTGTTACATATATAAAATCAGGATTTAGGTTTTCATCTGAATAGATAAGATTTCCATTATAATAGGCTTCATTTATACTCGCACAATAGTCTCTCCCAAAACAATCTGTCGAAAAAGAATATTTAACTAAAATTGTATCTATATCATTGTTTTCAAAATGCACAAAAGTTTTGTATTCTCTAATGTTGTCAAATCCATACACGATTGTTTCCCATATGTTTCTGCCTATTTCAGAATCGTAAAACAAGGTATTTGCGTTTCCATTAAAGTATATTTCATTATTGTAATTGGTAATATCATCATTTGATATTTCTGAATATTTGTCTTGGAAACTAATAGGATAAGTTTGAATATTACTATTAGCTATCAAATCCTCATTGTCATTATTTAAGAAAACGAATTTCACTCCTAAATTGGTGACAAATTCAGATTCTGTCCTTTCGATATTTGTACTTTCTTTTTCACAACTTGCGAATGAAACGATTGCAATTAATAAGGTAATAATTTTTCTCATAATTTCTGATATTTAAATTAATGTCTAATGTTTGATGCTTTTTACAGCATTATGGTTGCGTGAGCTTGCACACAACGTTGTTGTATAAGCTTTGTTGCGTTGTTTAAGCAGTGAATTTACTAATTAAAACACGAACGGCGAAATTCCGGAGGAATTTCCTAAGTGAGCTATAAACAGCAATAAAGTTTATACGGTGTTGTGTGTAGGCTTTTGTTCGTTTAATAGAATAATCCATATTGTCTTTTTGAACTAAATTTTATTATTCTTCTCGTTATCCAAAGTGTGAAAAATAATATCGAGAATAAAGGGTAATTAACCCAATTAAATAAAAATAAAACTGTGTCTATAATGATTCCAATTGTCAATACTATCAAAATAGGAATTAGGAAATTTTTCCCTCCATTTCCAGAAAAATCATAATATTCGCTCATAAATGAACCGATTTTATCAAAGTAACGAAAATATAAATCCGCTCCACTTTTCATATCTAATTCAGTATTGCGAATTGCTTTAAAATATTCAAGTAATTTTTTTTTCATTCGAATTTCACCTAATTCTTGTAGTTTTAAATTCCGTTTTGGGTTTGGTGTTGGATTTTCTATTAAATGAAATATTATATTATTTATGGATTTCGGATTAATATACTTTCTTTTTTCGTTATCAAATTCAGAGTACAATTCATCAAATTCTTTTTTGATTAAAGTATCTAATTCATTTCTTTTGTCCATTAAAATTTTATTAATTACTCTGTTTTTCAGCTTACACACAACGTTGTTGTGTAGGAAAAGTTGCGGGTTTAAGCACTAAAGTTAGTAAATAAAACACAAACCAAGAAAATCCGAGAGGATTTTCGCAAGTAAGCTAAAACAAGCAATTTTTTTTACACGGTGTTAGGTGCAGTTTTTATTATACGTAAATAGTTCCGTTTTCATTCGGCTGGTTTTTATTCATTAATTCGGTTAGAGCTTTATCTTGCTTTTTTGTCGTTTTTATTGGTGCTAAACTAAATTCAGCATTGTTTCCGTCATTATCACTACAATAACCTGTATATAACCAAATTTCTCTAAAACTACTTTCATTCACAAGGTCACTAATTTTGTCAAAAGCTTTGTTGAAATCAGATATTTCATAAGATAATGTTCTATTGTCAATTAAAATTACAGTTGATTTTTTTTCTTTATGTTTTTTTGATTCTTTTTTAGAAATGGAATCTCGTAAAATTTTTTCAAGATTTTTTTCGGTATAATTCGAGTTACTAAAGAAGATATTTGGATGATTTCCTTTAAATGGATTATCAACAAAATCTTTTTTGGAAGAACCATTTTCTAAATGATTTTCAATAATTTTCGTTATTCTTTCAGTTGGGAAGAATGTGTTAAGTTTTATCAGTTCGTGAATAGGTAATTCGTTTTCATTACTTTTTAAAATCAATCTTTCCTCACGTTTCATTTTCTCAAAAGAAAAACTATTATCAGCAATCGATGTGATTTCTACGTTAAATTGCTCCTTGTTACTTGTCTCAATTTTAAAATCCCAAGGATTATCTCTGGAAATAATATTAAAGGCTAATGGCTCTTTCGTAAATATTTTTACAAGTTGTTTTAAGTAATGCAAGCATATTAAATGTTCTCGAAAACTTGGGTCAGGAACATCAAGAAAAATTCGCTCAAATATAGTTCCATCTCTTTCAATTAAATTGTAAGGCTTAAAATTATGCTTATCATTTAATTCACATTTTGGATGAAAACTACTTTTTCTTATTTTCATTAAATTTCAATGTTTTCGGGATGCTCGTCAAATTGCACCTAACGTTGTTGTATAAGATTAGTTGCGTGTTTTAAGCACTAAAGTTAGTAAATAAAAACCGAATAGAAAGTCTGCGAGGACTTTCGTAAACTGGCTTTTACCAGCAATTAATTTTATACGGTGTTAGCCAAAGTTTTGCTATTATCTAAATCTTTCTAAATGTGGAAATTCAAAAATCGGTAAAATTAAATTCGAAATATATGATTTACATATTCTTTCTCTTTTGGGAGATTTAATATAAAACGGAGAAGAAATTTTCAATACATTCTCAATATAATCATCGTAATCATTAAAATTCTCATAATTCTCTGCAATAACTTGTACTAGCCTTAATTGACCGCTATTAATAGCATTTTTCACATTATCTTCCAATAAATTATCGGGAATCTCGGGAATAATAACGTCTGTTGTTTCACCATCAAATATGAATTCTATATTTAAATTTAATGCGGAATTATCTAACCTGACTCTCCCTACTTCAAAACCCTCTGTACCAGAAAAGGTAAGTTTATCATTTTCTGAAAATGTAGATGATATTGTTTTATCTGGCACCTCTATATTAGTTGGAGGGATTCCTATTCCAAATAAGGAGTAATTAGAAAAACATAAAGAATATGAGGTTTTTGGAAAGATGTTAGCATAAGAATAATAATGGTTACTTCCAAAACCAAAAGCAGGGACATTAGCACTATAAATTTTATGCCCAGCTATTTGATTAAAAAGTATATCATTTTCATAACCATATAATTCTAAAAGAGGTAACTCTGAAGGAACATTAGTTTCAAGGTGTCTAATTTCTACTTCATCAGTTCTAAAATCATTTTCATCTAATAAGTTAACCTCAGAAATATTATTTATAAAATTCCATTTATAACGATTATTATTTATATCACTAGGGTCATAATATTTTATAAAAATATTATTGAAATCTAAATTGTTATTGAAATTAGATGTATAATGTCCTGACAACTTATCACTTATTTTAACCATAGAATATCCATAACCACTAGCGTTTAAGATATGATAATCTAGACCTTCCGTTTCAAGATTAACAAACCCGGCTTCCAAAGAGAAGGGTTTTGGTTGAAAAAATATTCCTCCTTCTAACATTGATTTAGTTAAGTTTGAATAAACATAAATATTATAAAGTGAACTATTATATTTACTAACCTCAATAAAAGTTAGTGTAAATTGAATACTCTCTTCAAAATTTTCTTTCATAAATAACTTTAAATTTTCTTTATTTTTTGAATGTGTTTTTACATCTATAAGCTTACCTTTATTATCAGATAATATCACATGGAATTTTTGGTTATTAGGAATAAATTTATCAGGAAATTCTATAGAGACTATTTCTTCTCCAGGGTTTACAGGGGTTTCTTCTATTATTTGTTCTTCTACTACTAGATTGTCACTTGAACATGAGTATAACACTAGCGAAAGAAGGAGTAATAATTTTAAGTTTTTCATTGTTTTAAATTTTGGCTAACGTTGTTGTGTATGATTAGTGGCGTGTTTAAGCAACTAATTTAGCAAATAAAAACCGAATAGAAAATCCGAAAGGATTTTCGTAAATAAGCGAGAACTAGCCATTAATTATACACGGTGTTGGCAACTGGCTTTTATTTTTCGCAATGTTTTTTCAATGCTTCTAATACCATCTGATTATTATCTCCAAGTGAAACTGCTTTGTTTAAATCTTTACATATTTTCATCAATTCAGTTTCTGGTATTTTCGTTTCTTTAGTTGCCATTATTCGAATACCTTCTATTTTTTTAATAGTTCTACCGTTTCCAAGTTCATACTTTCTTAAAAGTGCAAAAGCTCGATTTGAATAAGCATTAGTAAAGTAAGGTTCAATCTCAAGAGTTTTGTTGAAATCTTTAATAGCTTCATCAAATTCAAAATTGTTCAGTTTAGCTGTTGCTCTTGCAAAATATCCTTCTGTCCAATTTTTATTCAGTTCTAAACATTTGGTATATTTCTTTATTGCTGCTTTAAAATTCCCTTGTTTATAGTAAGATTGAGCTTGATTATATAATTTAAATATTTTATCGTTTGTTTTATCTTTTTGGTAAACTCCATTTTTATAAAAATTCCTCCCTTTTTTTTCACCAGTTGAATAATAAGAAATAGATTCTCCATCCATTTTTCCATTTTCGTTAAAGGTAGTTCTTTGTTTTAATTGTCCATTAGGATGATACATTTCCCATATTCCAATTTCTTTTCCTTTTTTAAATATTCCTTTTTGGCTTAAAGTTCCATCTTTATAAAATTTTTTTTCAAGCCCATTATTAATTCCGTTATCATATTCAATTTCGTCAGATACATTTCCGTTTATATAATATCGTAAGCGTTTTCCTTTTAATTTTCCATTAAACAGAATTCCTTCTCCTTGTTTTCGTCCAGTTAGATAATAGTCAATAAACTTCCCTGAATATGTTGTCGAACTATTTTTTAAATACCAACTACCGTTTTTTTTATTCATTAGTTTGGTAGTTGGAATTGCTTTTATACTATCTGGTCTTTGCGAATATGCTTTAGTGAAAACATATATTATTCCATCTAAATCTTTGTAACCAAGAGAGTCAATTGATTTTTTGTTTTTCAAAACAACAACATTATCAATTTCGTTTTCTGTTAATGTTCCAAAGCCTTCTTTTGGTTCTTTGATAACAGGAATTGAATCGACAACGTAAAGTATCTTTTCATTTTGTCCAAAGCCAATTATTGAGGAGAAAGTTAATAGTAAAATCAGTATTTTATTTTTCATTTCTAATTTTTTCGCTTGTTGCCAACGGTTTTGTATAAAAATAGTTGCGTTTTTGCGAGCGAGGATTTTCCGAAGGAAAATCAGAAGTAAGTAAAAAAGCAACTTCCTTTGTTTAAGCACTAATCTAGCAATTTTTTTTATGCGTTGTTAGCTTTTAGTGCTTTTTTGTTCGCTTTATATATCCATGTTTAATAAGTTCCGCAAACTTGCTTAAAATTCCGATTGAGTGATTCTCCGATTTTAGATCAGAGTTTGAGTAAATAATTCCGCAATTAGCTAAATTCCGAATGAGTGAGATTCAGTTATTTCAATTCCGTTTACAATTCCGCAAACAAGCTAAAAAATCCGCAAAGTATTTTATTCAGAAAATGAGTTAGAACTCAGTAAAATTTTAAAGATTCTGGAACGGTTTTTTCGATTCTTACTTTCTTAAAACTCAAAAAAAACGGGAATTAAACTACGCTTTTTTTATTTCCGCAAACTTGCTCAAGCATTAAAGCTAACGTTGTTGTATATGGTTTGTTGCGTGGTTTATGCACCTAATTTAGCAAATAAAAACCGAATAGAAAATCCGTGAGGATTTTCGTAAGTAGGCTAGAACTAGCAATAAATTATATACGGTGTTGCCAGTAGTTATTTATTCACTTTTCTTCCATAAACCGATATTTTAATCGGAAAAATTTGAAGTTCAATTCCTTCTCCAAGGCTAAATGAAAATGTTTTAGTTTTCTTTAGTATTCCTTTTGAAGTATATGAATTTCCTGTTAAATTATTATAGGCTTGCACACCATTTGAATGAAAGGCACTTCCAGTCAAATTGTTGTAAGCTTGAATTCCGTTTGAATGAAAAGCACTTCCAGTCAGATTGTTATAAGCCTGAACTCCATTAGAATGAAAAGCACTTCCAGTCAAATTGTTGTAGGCTTGAACTCCATTAGAATGAAAAGCACTTCCAGTTAAATTGTTGTAAGCTTGAACTCCGTTTGGATGAAAAGCACTACCAGTTAAATCATTCCATTTATATACTCCGTTTGGGTGTTTTGAACTAGCCATATTTTTTACTTGAATTTAGTTATTATGTAAAAACCATTCATAAAGTAATGGTTTCATTGATTTTTCTTCTTTAGTTTCTTGTTCGTAATTTAAGACAAAATCTCTCGGAATTTCAATTCCATAATAGGTGTGTGGTAAACTATCGTTCTCCTCGTTAAAAGGGTCTTCAGCATCCTCAATTCTGGCTAGGTCAATTATATTCCCATCTACAGTATTAAAACTATGTGTAATAATCGGATAAGGGAAAGTATTGCGAGTTACAAATCCTGTGTAGTATGTAAAATTACAATCGGCAATTGTTGAAGCTTTTGCCGAATAGTGACATTGATAGTGAATATGTTCATATCCAAGGTCAGTAATTCCATTTAATATTTCATTACTTGGAACTACGTCATTATAAGATTCTATTGTATTAATTTCTTGTAAATTATCTCTAATCCATTGATTAAAAATATCCTTTTCAAGTCCATAGATTTCATTATAAAAAATTCCTCCTTCGTCAAGGCATAGTTCATAAAAATCTACTTGGTTGACATTCATTGATTTTTAGGTTTTAATAGATTATGCTGGTTTTCTTTAATTACTGGCAACGTGTTTATATATGGTTTGTTGCGTGACTTTTGCACTAAATTAATAAATAATTACTGACAAAGAAAATCCGAGAGGATTTTCGTAAGTAAGCAAAAAGCCAGCAATAAATTATATATGGTGTTGGCAAATCGTTTTTTTATAAATTGTTAAATAAAGCGTAGTATTTTGTACGCTCTATTTTTCTGTCTACAGGTTTTGTCATTTTACTTCCCTCCACAAGCAATTCGCTGTAAAAAGACTTAAGCCTTTCCAATAGTTTATCTAATTTTTTTTGTTCAAAAATTATGAAGGAAGTTTTCTTTTTCTTAAGAATAGCTTCTAAACAAATTATTTTACTGTCAATTTCAAGCTCTTCAAATGAACTATTTTTATGAAGTATACTTCTGATAGATCCAATGTTTGTGTTTGTTACATTGTTTTTATCTACACAGTCAGGATTTTGATACATAGAATTAATTTTTACTCTTAATGAACAAAAATCTACTCCAATAATTTCAGAAGTTAAGTCTGTATAATTACCACAAACAGAATTTTCAAATAAAATTTCGTCTCCTTTAAATGCCTTTAAAAAACTGATTATATTTGATAGTGTTAAGTTTTGATACATAAATATTTTTTTCAGTGAGTTTAAATTCTAAATAATTTTTTTGTAGTTTTATTTCCATCTAATTCAAAACTATCATAAATAATTTCATTATTAGAAACTGATTTTATTATTCCAAGTGCTTCAAATAGAATAGGAATGCTTAATTGTAAAGTTCCGTCTTTTTGTTCAGAAAGCAATATTTTTTGTTTTTCGGGATGTGTTATTCCATTTTGGTCAGTATATATAAAATCTTCACTCGTTACAAATTCCAACATTCTACCATCTTGATATTTCCACTTTCCAATAATTATTGACTTAAGATTTTCTAAATTCATTTTTTTCGTTTTTCAGAGCTCGAGTGAGTAATGTTTGCCAACGGATGGTTGTAAGGTTAGTAGCGATTTTCTCTCTATTAATTGTTAAACAACCATTTTAGTAAAAGTAAAAAATAAATTTCTAAAACGAGCAAAAAGCAGCTATTAACTTTACAAGTTGTTAGGTAACGTTGTGCCGCCAAAAGTTTAAGTTTCAAAAACTTGACTTTATAATCTATTCCCCTTTTTTTCTGTTAAAAATCGAGGCAGAATGCAATAAAATAGCGTTTTTAAAGATTGACTTAAAACAGAATCAATTCGCAAAAAAAATCACTTGGTATTTTAGCATTTAGATTTAAGAAAAAAAGACTCTTTAAACACAATCCCTTTTTTTGGATCAGATTGAATCAGAACGCAAACGAGTATTTTTTGAAAGGTCACAAAACCTTGATTTCTTAAAAACTCAAAAAAAAATCGAATAAAAAGTTTCGCTAAAAAAGAGCGCTAAAAAATTCAGTTTCTAGCTTCAAAAAGCAATTAAAAAAACACTAACATTTGGTGCGTTTAAATCCCAAAAAAAGACTTTTATTTCTAATAATCAGCAAGTACTTGAATTGTTGAGGTTGAGGTAATTCAGCTTTTAAAATGCATTAGACATCGTCTGGCACTATGTTTCTCTAACGTTGTTGTATAAGCTTTGTTGCGTTGTTTAAGCAGTGAATTTAGTAAATAAAACACGAACGGCGAAATTCCGGAGGAATTTCCCAAGTGAGCGAAAACAAGCAATAAAGTTTATACGGTGTTGCCAACAGTATTTTATTCGTTTATTATTTCTTCCGTTGCTTTTTTCGTCAATTCTTTAATTGAATTCAAATATTTTCTTTTCGGTTCTGTAGTTAATTTAAATTTAGAATTTACCTTTTCAAAATAATTCTCAATTTCCACATTATGTCCAGGTTCAGTAAAGTAAAATTCGTATGCTATTTGGTTAATAAATCTCTTCTGTTCGTCAAATTCAAATTTTGAATATTGTTCAATAAAATAGTCGGGATTAAATTCCATAAATTTCATAATTTCAATTCCCATAACTTCTGATAAAGCTCCGTCTGATTTTTCAACTATTATTCTGAAAACTTTGAAATAAAACTCTAAATCACTTTTATCTTTTGTGTATAGTTGTTTCATACATTCAAAAGTTTCGTCATTGTCAGAAGGATAAATTTTATTTTCGAGAATTAATTCCCCATATTTTCTTGTTTTAGGATTATCAATTCGAGTTTCGGTTTCAACAATTTCCGCTTTAGTTTTAATGATTTTAGTTTCTTCTTTAATCAGCGTTCTTTCAACGATATTTTTTTTATTTTCAGTTTTTTTTCCACTTTTCCCATTACAAGAAATAAGTGCAAATTGAACTAAAATTAAGATTCGAATCAGTTTTTTCATATTGTTGGCAACGGTTTTGTGTTATGAAAAGTTGCGATTTTAAGATTGGCTGATTTTCCGAAGGAAAATTAAGACAAGATTAAAAAAGCAACAAACTTTGTTTTAGCTAAAAATAGCAATTTTTTATACACAGTGTTGCAAAATGTGTGTTTTTTATTTTTCCAAAACTTTGTTTTTCCAATTTTCAGTTTTTAAAAAATCCGAGTTCAATTTATAATTCCACAATGAAATTCAATTCCGAAATTGTTCAAATTTCACAAAATTAATTTTCCAGCTTGAATAAATTCCATTTTTTTCTTTTCAAACACAATAAATTCAGTTTAATTTTCCTTTTTTTCAACATTCCAAAATTCCAAAAACGAACAAAATTCATTCAGAATTTTGATTAGCGAGAGAGTGTTCCGCAAATATATTTTCCCGTTTTTTTCGCAATTTTTAGTTTTTCAAACTTTAAAAGAATAAGCTGTTTTAAAGAACTTTTGTTTGCGGATTAATTTTTCGCCCAGTTTTTTGCAACGGTTTTGTATATGTAAAGTTGCGGGTTTGCATGCGAAGAATTTCCAGCGGAAATTCAGACGTAGCAAACATGCAACGACCTTTTGATTTAGCTAAAAGTAGCAATTTTTTATATACGTTGTTGCCTACAGTGCTTTTTTCTTACTGTAATTTAACGTTTCTCTTTTCAGGGTTTGAGTAAGTTCTTTCGTTTTCAATTCCTCAAACTTGCTCAAATTCCGATTTATTATTTTTTCGGTAGAGTGGAAGTCCGACGTTATTTTTAGGTTTAGTTCCGTTTCCAATTTTCCGTAATTTTGTCAAATTCCGTACAGCAATTCAGTCAGATTTTGAGTAAGCAATTCCGACGTTGCTTTTCATTCCTCATTTGAGTGAGAATTCAGCGTGATTTTCAGAATTCCGCAACATAGTTTTTTCGTTTTTACTTTCTTAAAATTCTAAAAAAAAATCGAAAATAAAACCAAGCCTTTTTAATCCGCAAACTTGCTCCAGCATTGTAGGCAACGTGTTTTTGTATGGAAAGTTGCGTTTTAAATGAACGGCTATTTTCCGCAGGAAAATAGAAGTTTATAAAAAAAACACAAACTTTTGATTAAGCCAAATTAAGCAATTTTTTATACAAGGTGTTAGCCAAAGTATTTTTTTTTCAGTTTATAATTCCTGCTTTTTTATATTTTCCTTTTCCAATATTCAGCGTTTGAGTGAAAATTCCGTAAAGATTTTAATTCCATATTTTGCTTAATTCCGCAATTTTGGTTTTCTACAGTTTGAGTAAATTCCGCAAACTTGCTAAATTCCCACAAAGAATTTTTCACGAGCGAGTGAGTGTTCAGTAATTTTCAGTTTCCTATTTTTTTCCACATTTGATTGAGATTTTTTTCACTTTTTACTGTTCAAAAATCATTGTTTTAAACGACTTTTTTTAAAGTGTCAGGATTTTTTCGCGCTATTTTGGCTAACGTTTTTGTGTATGATTAGTGGCGTGTTTAAGCACCTAATTTAGCAAATAAAAACCGAATAGAAAATCCGAGAGGATTTTCGTAAGTAGGCGAGAACCAGCCATTAATTATACACGGTGTTGCCATTTCGTTGTTTTTATTAGATTTATAATTATTCGGCTTAATTCTGTTTTTTGTTTTTCAACATTTGAGTGAATTCAGTCAGCGTATTGTTCCGCAATATTTTTCAATTCCGATTTAGTGAGCAATTCCGCAACTTGCTAAATTCCGCAAACAATTCAGATTTCATATTGTAATTACTTTTTTCATAAAAATCCATTTCAATTGGGTTTGTTTCCCAGATTGAGTTTCATATTCCTTTATTCTTGGTGAAAGCAAACCAGCAATTCCACCGCTAATTATACCTTTATACTGACTTTCTAAATTTCTAAATGTAAAGTGCAAAATTGTCCAAACGATTAAGAAAATAATCAAAAAAGACAAGTACCATAAAATTCTAACTTTTGTTTTCTTGTTCATAATTTTCAATATTTGAGTGCGTTCCGCCAATGAATGGCAACGGTTTTGTGTATGATTAGTTGTGTGTTTTAAGCACTAAAGTTAGCAAATAAATCACAGATAGAAAGTCCGCGAGGACTTTCGTAAATAAGCTAAAACTAGCAATTAATTTTACACGGTGTTGTGCAACGTTTTTTATTTCTTTTTTAAGTCAAATCCTAAATTCAGTTGTAACATAATTGGCCAAACATTCCCATTTCCGTTTGTGTCAATATAATATTGAGGACCTACGTCAAAAAGTAAATGAAAATTTTTTCCATATTTTCTTTGAATTCCCCAAGTTGGTCCAAAAGCAAAATCAAAATCAGAAGTTCGGGTTACATTTTCCGCTATTGAATTTCCACGTGTTATAAACCTTAACGAAACAAAATTTCCAGAATTATTTTTCGTATTTCTATCTTTTCTATTTCTCTTGTTTAAGTTATAAAACCATTTTTGTTGAAAATCGGCAAATGGACTAATAATATAAATAAATCCATTTCCAGCATAAGTTAAATCTGGATATCCTCCACCATAACCAATTCCAAGTCCAGCAGAAAAAGTTGAATAAGTTCCAGTTGGTAATTCCAATTCAACTCCAGGATTCAAAAAATTCACACGCCAAACTTTTTCAGTTCCAATGTCATTTTTTTCTTGTGCGTAATTTGATGTTGCAATAAGTCCAATAATTATGGTAAGTAAAAATTTTTTCATTCGTTTTTTGTTTTTTTTGAGATTCAAATATTTTGAGAAATTTAATCAAGAATTATGCCATTTTTCTGTAATGTTGCACAACGGTTTTGTATAAGATTAGTGTGGGAGGTAGATAATCGAAGGATTATCAGCCGAGCCACTAAGCTTATACTTATTTAGTGTTTTTATCTTGTCGACCTAAAAATACTCAAATAAGTAAAAGCGACCTTATAAATAAACCAAAAACTTTGGGCTTAACCATAAAAACCCACATTAATTTTATACGGTGTTGGCAACTGGCTTTTATTTCCATTCTATTTTGTCAGTTTTCTTATCGTAATTTGTGCTATCTATGGTTTGTAATTCAGTATAAGTTTTGTCAGCTACTCTTTTAAATGTCGATTTTCTGGCAGTAACAAATTCCAATTTTTCATCTACTACTTCTGGCCAAAGAACAATATTTGTTCCTTCAAATTCCGATTTAACGCTTGCATATAGTATTCCATCAACTTCTGGAAACTTTTCTTTTATATAATAAGAAAAAGCACAGGTTATTTTATAATTGGATTTATGTTTTTGTAAGTCAAGAGTAAATTCTTTAGCTAGAAATTCGTTGAATTTTTTTAGTTCTTCAAATTCTTCACTTTCCTCAAATCTATCATAGAACTTTTTCATTTCGTCAAACTCCGCATTTTTTCCTTTATTCTCTGCTGTCGGCAAAATCATAGCAAGTTTTAGAGGTTTCTTTACATCCCAAAGACCAATTGTTAATATTTCTTCCTCGCTATTTGGGTTACCTCTAAAAATAGATACAGCTTCTGAAATTCCAGTACTATGGTTTTTATTATCATTACAATAGAAAAATCCTTGTCCTGGTTCGTTCGCTCGTCCGAAGTTTTTTATGTTTAAAATATCCTTTCTGTATGTTAATTGTTCTGATTCCTCAAATAGTTTTTCTCCATTGTTGTGACGCCTAAATCGAATTAATTTATATGGCTTATAATCATAAAATGGTATTGGTATTATTTGATTTTTCAGAATGTTTTTGATGTGGGAATAACTGGAAATTGTATCCAGTTCTTTTAATTCTGTTAGTTTGTTAATTATTTGCTCGGATACTGTCATTTTCAAGCTTGTTGCCAACGTTGTTGTATATGGTTTGTTGCGTGTTTCAAGCAACTAATTTAGTAAATAATTACGGACAAAGAAAGTCCGCGAGGACTTTCGTAAGTAGGCGAGAAGCCAGCAATAAATTATATACGGTGTTACCTACAGTTATTTTTTCAGATATATACTTAATTCCTCATTAATCTCTAATAATTCGTAATCGTTTTTCAATTTATTCAATTCTTCCAAATCAGTCAAAGGGTAGAATGTTTCTAAACGATTAAACTTAATATTACCGTTATTTTTAACTTGTTTAGTTCTTTCATTTGCCCAAATTTGATAATCTACGTTGTTAAATTTAAAAGTAATTTTTCTTATTGAATCTCCAGAATATAATCCAGAATTTTCAATTTCAATAAATATATCACGTAATCTTTTATTTAAATATTTGGGCTCAAAATCTTCATTATGAAAAGATTTTGTTGGATTTGTTTTTGTGATTTGAGCATAATGTCTGTTTAGAATATGAATAATACTATACTCATCTATTTCTATTTCTTGGTTATTTAATTTTATGACAAATTCTGTACTATCAAATAGCTCAAAAATCTGAAGAGAGATACAATATATATATTTAGATTGTAATAAAGTTGCAGTTTTATTTAATAAATACTTTTTTTTATCTCTATTGAATAATAATTTTCCTTTGTTTTTTTCAATTTTTTTTAAATCTGTTCTAGTTTCTTTAGAAATCTCACGTAGTAACTTTTCGGAATGATTAGTAACAGAAATAGTCTTCTGCCATTTGTTTTTCACGCTTTCTAAAAATGCTAAATCTTTCTTTATTTCAAAACTGCTTGGATTGTAAATACCAACTCCTCTAACTTTTTCGTAAGTACTTTTTCCTGATAAATCTTTCAAGTATGATAGATAAATATCCTTAAATCTATAGTTTTCACAACTCGAATAATCTTTTAATTTTCCATCATCTAAATTTGATCCTTTTACACCAAGACAAAAAAAATCTTTTTCGTGTTCTGTTAATTTTTCGTTGTTTAATGATTTGTCTTTTAAATCTTCAAAAATTTTTCTCGTACGCTTTTGTTCCCCTTCAATATTACTTTTAAAATCTAAATCTTCTATTTTGTACGGCATTTTTTTTTAATTGTAGGTAACGTTGTTGTGTTATGGAAAGTTGCGATTTTGTGAACGAGGAATTTCCAGCGGAAATTCAGAAGTTTGCAAAAGAGCAACAAGTTTTAGTTTATGCTAAATATAGCAATTTTTTATACACGGTGTTAGCACCAGTTTTTTATTTTCCATCGTTAAATTCAATAAATTTTTCAATTCCTTTCTTATTCGGTTTATTTATAATTTTATTCAAAAATTTAATTTCCTTCGAGCTCAAATTAATAGTTTTTTCCAATTTTACAATGAATTTCATAAATCCAAATTCGTACACTATTTTTTCAGGTAAAACTCCAGTTTCATTTATAAATTCGTTAAAACAATGTTCTCCAAGTTTATTAAGATTTAAACTTTCAAGTTTCATTTTTTCAGGATTATAGTAAAAGTTATAATTTCCTGATTTTGTTTTATATGTAATTGTATTTTTAGATTCAGATTTTTTAGATTTGATTTCAGGTTTATTATAATCTCCGTCTTTTTCAGATATTATTCCAGTTCTGTCAAATAATATTAATTCGTTCTTTTCATTATTAAATATACTTGACTGAATGAAATTATTCGATTTTTCAATATATCTTAAAGCTCCTTTTTCTGTGTAATAAACTTTAAAAGATTTTGAAAATTTAAATTCAGGTTTATCTTTTATTTTTTCAGCGATTGCTTTATTTGTAATTTCAACTTCGAAGGAATATTCAATTCCAACATTATTTTCTTGACTAAATATTCCTAAAGTTATAAATATTAATATCAGTAATAATTTTCCTTTCATTTCGGATTTTTTATTGGTGCTAACGTATTTTTGTATGGAAATTTGCGATTTAAAAACGCGGCAAATTTTCCGAAGGAAAAATTGACGCTTATAAAAAAGCACAAACTTCTGATTAAGCCAAATTTAGCAATTTTTTATACAAGTTGTTAGCCAAAGTTATTTGTTTTTTTCCATTTTCCAATATTCAAAGTTTGAGTGAAAATTCCACAAAGATTTTAATTCCGCAATATGCTCAATTCCGTAAACTTTCTAAATTCAGATTTTGAGTAAGAATTCCGCAAAGATTTGAATTCCCACATTTTGCTTAATTCCGCAATTTTGGTTTTTCAGAGTTTGA
>NZ_JPDS01000003.1 GCF_000766795.1 Polaribacter sp. Hel1_85 | reverse complement strand
GTTATGGAAAGTTGCGAATTTTGAGAACGGCAAATTTTCCGAAGGAAAAATTGAAGTTTGCAAAAATGGAGCAACTTTTAGTTAAGCTAAAAATAGCAATTTTTTATACACGGTGTTGCAAAATCGTTGTTTTTTTATTTCCACAATTACATTTTCCTATTTTTCGAAATTCAATTTTTGTCTGATTTTTCTGCTAATTTTTTAATTCAGATTTTTAGCATTTTACTCAATTCCGTAAACTTTCTAAATTCAGAGTTTGAGTAAGAATTCCGCCCAACTAATTTTCAGAGTTTGATTTAATTTAAACATTTGTAAATTCAAAATTTTGCTCAATTTTCACAAAATTTCACGAGCGAGAGAGTGTTCTAATTTTATTAAAATATTCGAGCAAATATTATTGTAATTATAACTCCTATAGTATAGAAAGAAGAAAAGTAGAATAATTTTTTATGAGTTTTAGATATTTTAATTTTCTTATAATTTTTAAAAGCTATTATTCCCGTTATAAAAGGACAAATAAAAAATAGAAAAAACGCTCCTAAAGAAGCTAAAGCTGTCCACAAATTTAAAATACTTGTAATGATTAATAAAAGAACAGATATATAGCAAAAATATATAAAAAAGATATGTTTTTCAGATGGTTTGTTTTCTTCTGTCATTTCAATTTACTTCATTATATTTTTCAAATTTGAGTAATTTCCGCAAACTTGCTCGACAATGTTTTGCAACGTTGTTGTGTATGGTTAGTGGCGTGTTTAAGCAACTAAGTTAGTAAATAAACACCAGATAGAATATTCCGCAGGAATATTCGTAAGTAGGCGAGGACTAGCCATTAATTATAGTCCATGTGACCCATTTGAAGTCTTTTTCAAAGAAGGAGTACTAGGCAGTATATAGTTAAGCGTTATATTGACTTCCTGTTCGGACACGACTATCTTCTCCGTTATGATTTCTATGATATTACGTTTTTGTTGCTTGGTTAATTTATCCCAATTCTCATATAATGAACGTGCTTCTTCAATAATATATCCGCTAGATTTAAATTGGTCTTTGAGTGCATATACCTCACCTTCAATCTCTGGAATTTTACGTTTGAGTTGTTGTATTTGGGTATTAGGTTTATCATAAAACTCTTTGAATCTATCTGTTTCAATTTGCCCTTTTTCATGGAGTTCAAATAGTTTTTGAATTTTTACTTCTAAAGTTTCAATCTTAGTTTTAATATTTTCAATCTCTTGTTCTTTGTCACGAATGATAGTATGTGTTCCATCAAAATAGCGATTGACTTCTTCTTCTGAAATAATGAATTCTGTAAGTTGTTCTTTGAAAATAGCTTCAATATCTTCGATGTGAATTTTTCGTTTACACTTTTTACAGGTGTACTTTGGATTACTTGATGGCACATACATGCCACCTCCACATTCGCAGAATAAGTAGCTGGTAAATAAATGAACTTTTTTGTTTAGTGGTTGTATTTTCTCTTTTTCTTGCTTTTGGATAATAGCATTCACTTCATCCCAAACCTCATCAGAAACAATACGTGGTGCTTCGTGGATATACCATTCTTTTTTATCTCTCATTACCGTTCTGCCATTCTCGTCTATTTTAGTGATGTGTGAACGTCGTATTCCTTTTGTGGTTGGGTCTTGGAGTAATCGTTTTACTGTAGTACCAGAAAACAAGCTTTTTCGTTTAGTACGATATCCTTTATCGTTTAAAATATTGGCTACGGTAGCATGACGTTTATGCTCCGTTGGTTAGATAAAGTCCGAAAAAAACGCTATAAACAATAAGCCTTTTTGTAAGTATTTCAATTTAGGTTAATGTTTTTAACTAAATTACAAAAAAGCTAACCATCAAAAAATTGAATAACATTATTCATTCTCTTGAGTAAACCATTCTTTACTAATATCACAATTTTCTGAATTAGGAGCTGGATTTGCCTCATGAATTTTAATATGTAAGGGCATAGGAACACAATTACCAAAAATTAATGCTTCCCCAGGTATTTGCTGTTTAATTTTAATCGTATAATCTTCAGAAAAATATGGGAGTACAGAGTATATAAATCTCATATCAATTTCATTTTGAATTCTATGAATTATATAATTTCCACATTGAGATAAAACCGTTGGAGATAGTTCAGATGGTCTTTGTGATGAAATAATTAAGAATAAAGAATATTTTCTTCCTTCTCGAGCAATTCTCTCAAAAATGTTTTCTTTTAGAATATAATCTGTATCTTTTTTAATATATCGGTGAGCTTCATCAAGTATCAAATGAATTGGTTTTTCTCTTCTTGTATTTCCTTTTTTAAATTTTCTATTATCAAAAATCATTCTGCTAATAACACCTGTCATGAGTTCCAAAGCATCAGTACCTACTTCGCTTGAATCAATGATGATTAATTGTGCTTTATTTTCTGAATCAATATTAAATACCTTATCCAAATAATCATTTGAATTATCATATTTAACATCAGTATATCTCATAAAATCACAATCTGGATTTGTAATAAAATAGTCTAATCTACTCAACATTGTAGAGGTAAACTCTCTAATTCTTGTATTACCTTTTGCTTCTTCCTCTAATAAGACAATATCAACAGCAGTTTTTAAAAATTTATGATCAAAAAATTCCCCAGACCTTAATCTCACTCCATCAGTTTTTATGGCTTTTTCTTCATCTACAATAATTTCAGATAAATAAGTATCTAAAGAACCATTATTATTTCCGAAACTGATGTTGCAATGATTATCTAGTTCTTCAAGAAAATCAGTAAGCTCCTCATAATTATATTCTGCATTTATCTCCTTACACTTTATAATAATTCCTTTTGCTGCGGTAATTTTTGAGGTATCACTATCTGCTTGAGAAATTATATTAGCCAAAATATATCTGAACTTCCATTTGAAATAATTTATAAATGTTTCCTTAGCATCATCTTCACTTGTTGTAAATATTTTATAAAACTTAAAACATTCTTGAAGCACCTTATCCCAAAATGGTTTTTGTGTTCTTTCAGATGCTAATAAAAATCCTAGCCACTCATCTACACTCATCAAATAATATGGTAGATGAAAAGATTTAAAAAGTTCAGAATTATGGTTGGGTTTATAAAATTTAGTTGAGATATTTTTATGTAATGAATTTTCAAAAGCAGAAGTATATTCTCCATTTACATCAAACAAAATAGTTTTAGAACCTTGTGCATCATTTTCTTTTTTTCTAAAAACATCTTGTAAAATATGTGCAATAGTATTAGATTTACCACTTCCACTATTACCTAAAATAGCAGTATGAATATTAAAAAGTTTATTGATATTTAAACTAATTTTATAATTAATCATATTTTTACTTAAGCCTATTTCAATTTCTTGATGAATCTTATTTTTTGATTCTTCTACTATTACTCTATGGCTTGAGAGGATTGATTTTATATCATTAATCGTTACGATATTTACATCACTATAAATTGAAGGAAAAATTCCAACCCCCATATTAAACTCATCTTTTTTAGTTAATGTTCCTATGGGTTTGATTACTAACTCCCTTGAACTATCCAAATTATATGTAGAATAAAGTTTACTTTCAGTACTGTGGTCAAGAACAGCAACCACTTCACAGATTATGGCATCCCCAGTAGGATTGTGTGTCTTTAAATAACTTCCAATATTTCCAAAATAATAGACTTGACCATTAAGACTTACTGTTGATGTTTTTGTAGTATGAAATAGTTTTACTCTGAACTTATCATATTCAACAGTGATTATTTTACCAATTTTCATTTGTTAAGATTTTCATTATAAAATTTAACAAACTCATTTAAACTACTACTTTCAAACTTGAAAGCATTAACGTTTGGTAAAAGTTTTTCGACTATATTATTGAAATAGTGAATTTTATTACCTTTTAAGTCTTCTCCCCAAATTTTAAAAATTCTATCATCTTCAATTTTAGAAATTTCTTTATCAGAAACATTATTTAATATTACTAAATTCATTGTTGAATTAGTAGCCAATGCTTGATAAATGATGTTATTAACATGTTCATCGCTAAAACTATAACCTATTACAAATAATACACTCAAAGGTTCAATTAACTTTCGTTGAAACTCTCTAAACATTTCTACATAAGGGCTTCCTAAACTTTTATTTTGCTTTGTTGGTGTAGGGTAGATTAGATCATTATTATCCTCTTTTGTTGGATTAAAAACTTCTTTTATTTTAAAAAATGTATTTGCATTTTTAACATCCTCAACCCAGTTTATAGACCCGTGTATTTTATATAAATGAACCATATTTTCAACTGGTTCAAATTTATCAATACTTGTATCCATTCGTTTTGAGAATGTATAATTAAATAATGCTGGATTAAAATATCTATTTAAGCCACCATTAAAACCATTTATTTAATGAATATTGAGGCTATCTAATGCTGTTTCGTTAAATAAATCATTGTTGGTAGTAAAAACATTTATCCTTGATAGATCTTTATTTCTTAAGGCAGTTTTCCGATAAAATCTTTGGTAATTTTCAATGTTTTTTTTGATAGAGGAGTCATTAAAATCAACATTAATATTTTCAAAAATTACTGTTTCTATAATATTTATTAATTCCTCACACTCCTTAAACTCTTTTAATTTAGACTCATCAGTATCATCACTTAAATACACTCGGTGAGAATAAAGAATTCCTAAAATATCTTCTAAATTCTTGTCCTTAACTCTTTTATTAATACTATTGAATTCATCTTTAATCGATTTTTGTTCTTCTGATAGTTTTGTGATTTTATCTTCAACCTTATTAAACAATTGAATCATAGTAGGGATAGCACCAGCACTTGTCCCAGAACCAAAAAGAAAGTGAATGTTTTTCATATTAAACAATTCACTTATCTTATCAGTAATTAATTGAAAAGATTTCTCTTCTACTTCATCATTTGAACTTTTTATTTCTTTCAATAGATCGGTTAGACCTTGTTGGAAATGTATTTTTATTTCACTCATTCTTTTAATTTTTCATAGTTAATAGAAGTTAAATTCTCTTTTCAAACAAATATATGAAAATCAGATGCTTATTTTTGGTTGAAGTTATTAAAAAATCTTGTCAATTCTTTTTTTGGGTTATCTATATTCCCTTACTCAAACACGTTAATCTATGTCTATGAAAACCTTTCTTGATCCATACATTAGTTACTTTGCACAAGTTGATTATAGAGACCAAAACGATCTTTTTGGCATCTATCAGCACGATAGATTATTGGGAATGTATCTTCTTGGAAAAACAGGAAGCGGAAAAACAAATGTTATGAAAACACTCATCTACCAAGATATTATTCATAGTAGAGGTTTCTGTTTATTTGATATTAATGGTGATTTACTAAAAGAAGTATTGGTTCTCATTCCAGAATATCGAACAAAAGATATTGTCCTGCTTGATGCCACCAACCCAACTACTGAAATTGGATACAATCCTCTTAAAAAAGTAAGCTTTCAAAAACGAGCTTTAATAGCTTCAAGTATATTAGAAACCTTTCAAAAATTATGGGGTCAGCAATCGTGGGGGTTGAAATTAGAATATATATTACGGAATGTTATTTTAACACTTCTTGACCAACCTAAAGCTGATTTTAGTGATATTCCTAAACTACTTTTAGAACCAAATTTTCAAAAAGATTGTTTGAAAAATATTATCAATAAAAATGTTGTTCGTTTTTGGCAATTAGAATTTCCAAAATATTCAAAAACAGATATCTTGCCTGTACTCAATAAAGTAGGTAGTTTTTTATCTATCCCGATGATTAATAAAATACTAGTGGAGAATAAAAAACAAATTTCACTTCGTACTATTATAGATTCCAATAAGATATTTTTAGTAAATCTTTCAAAAGGAAGTTTAGGAACTGATGGTGCACATCTTCTTGGTTCACTCTTACTCACTTCCCTTTCATCAGCTGGGTTTAGTCGCATTAATATTGAAGAAAATAAACGTATTCCTTTCTATATTTATCTTGATGAGTTTCAAAATTATACTACTGCATCACTTACCAATATGTTTTCAGAATTACGGAAGTTTAAAATAGGTTTCATTCTAGCTCATCAATACCTCCACCAATTACAAACAGATATTAAAAATGCTGTTCTTGGAAATATTGGAACGATTATTTGTTTTAAGTTGGGGCAAGCTGATGCTAAATATATGGCTCAAGAAATGTATCCTATATTTCAAACATCAGACTTCACTAACCTAGAGCATTTTCATATTTATTTAAAATTATTAATTAACGGAAAATCACCCGCTCCTTTTTCTGCAAAGACTATTACGATAAATGAGTTATTAGATAAATAAGATATACAGGTTTCAGAACCTGTATATCTTATTTAATTCTTGTTTATATTTTAATTTTGAATCACCCAAGTTCCTAAATCAGTACACCCACTTGGGTTCATCGTGACTGTAGATAAATCAATAGTTTTTTGATAAACAGGTCCAGGGCAAGTTAGGCATACTGGGTGACAAGCACCTAATTCAAAAACACTATCAGGGCATACCATAAATTGAACATATCCATTTATATCAGGAGAATATAATCCATCATAACCTTGATACGAAATTCCTTTAGCGCCTATTCCACATCCCGGGTTTCCGTTAGTAAATACAACTTTAATTTTTACGCAAACAAGAACATCTGAACAAGGATCATCAGCATTCCATGCACTATTTACGGAGGTTACAACACCTTGTAAAGTTGAACCATTATTTCGAAGAAAACTTCTTTCCGACCAATATCCAGTTTCTTCATTTAATTCGTATAGGTTTACTATATCTGGAGTATTTTTTGTTGTTATAGGATACGATATTTTTAATCCAGTACCCTTTTTTAAATCTAAAGGAATATTATTTTTAGAATCACTAACATTAATTTCAATAATTCCAAAAGAAGTTAAGGGATATAAATTACCATCTTTATTTTCAGCAATGTACGCCCCTGGAGCACTCATTACTTCTTCAGAATTGGTAACATCAATATAGGTTGCTTGAACGTTAATATTCCCTTTATAAAGCTTTCCTCTAATCGTAAATGCATTTTTAGGAATATTTAAAGAACCTCCATTTCCAAACTTTATAAACCCTCCTTTTTCAGTTTCTATTTCAACGATATCATTTCTCTTTTTCATTAGAACATCTAATGTCGAATTAGCCTTTATTACCTTATATAAACTAACAAAATTATCTTTTTCAAAAGTTAATACATCTCCATCTTTAAAATTAGTTCTATTAATTTTTAAATTTCCTTTTTTATCACTTTTAGCAATAACTTTTTCTCCTCTTTTTACATTAACATTTGAGAGTGGAACCATATCAGTACTTAAAATTTTCCCACTTACTGATGATTTGTTATCTACTACTAATGTTTTACAACAAATAGTAATTACCATTAATGTAAAAATAATCATTGTTTTTGTCATAAAATTACTTGATTTCTTCATAGCTTTTTTGTTTTATGTTTATGCAAATATCGCAGTTAACTAGCGTTCAATTACAAGGAAAAACACCTTATTAAAAACCGTATTACCCTTATTTAAAATGAGTTACATGACCTTCGCTTAATTGTTTCACTTACAAAAAAGGTTATCTATATCAATAATCAGATTTCGTTCATACTGATTACAAATGAACCTTTAATTTAATAACTATGAACCTACCAAGTAACGAGCTACTAGGTAGCTCACAAATTGAAATCCATTATAAACGCCCCCCTTTATCTGAAAGTGAACATATTACTTGTGCTGAAAATGTAGATACACTTTTACGTAAATATATTAATCATAATCAATTAGACTTTCGAGAGTGTTTTTGGGTCATCTTACTCACCAATGCTAATCGTGTTCTTGCTGTTTCTGAAACATCACAAGGAACATCAAGAGGAGTTTTGACCAATACAAAGTATATATTTCAATTAGCATTACTAACCAATGCATCAGCCATTATTGTTGCCCATAATCATCCAAGTGGAAACTTAAATTTCTCCGAAAGAGATATTTCAGAAACCAAAAAAATTAAACGATTAGCAACCTTAATGGACATTTCTTTACTCGATCATATTGTTATTACTTCTGAATCTTTTGTCTCAATGGCAGAAGAAAATGAATTGTAATAATTTATTATTTCCCTCTCTCATTATGCCAAGAACTCCCATATCGTATTATGGTGGAAAAATTAATATGATTTCTACCATTCTTCCTTTAATTCCCGAACATAGAATATATACCGAAGCCTTTTTTGGTGGTGGTGCAATCTTCTTTGCAAAGGAAAAAGTGGAAGCAGAAACAATTAATGACATCAACAATATGGTAGTTAATTTCTATGAGGTTATCCAAACAGATTTTGATAATCTCAAAGGAAAAATAGAAGCCACTTTATTCTCACGTGCGACATATACCGTTGCGTGGAGTATCTACCGAATGCCACACTTGTTTAATAAACTACAACAAGCGTGGGCGTTCTATGTTGCCACGAATATGGGGTTTTCCTGTAAAATTGGCTCTTGGGGATATGACAAATATGGAAAGCGAGTCAAAGCATTTTGGAATAAGAAATTGGTTTTTGATGAATTAATTCAAAAGCGATTAGAACGAACTCAAATTGAATCAAATGATGCCTGTAAAGTAATTAAAAGCAGAGATGCAGTTGATGCTTTCCACTATGTTGATCCCCCTTACTATAATTCGAACATGGGGCACTATAGCGATTATTCAAAAGCTGACTATGTAAGACTTCTTGAAACGCTTTCTAATATCAAAGGAATTAGTGGAGAAAAACGTAAAAAGAAAGTTGAAGTTTTGACTGCTAACTATCCTATTTAATACAAACCTTAAAACTTAATATAATGAAAACAGAAATTAACAAAACTATTAATCTTGATATTGGAGAGTACAGAACAAATGTAGATACGTTCTCTGCTCTCTTTAGGCATGTTGCAACAAGAGAAGGTTGGAGTTCACAAGAAATTGATATCGTGATTGAAGAAGCGTTACGATTGAATGATTATGACCACTTTTTTGAAACTCTTGCTTCATATTGTGAAGTCAAAATGAGGAAACCAAAACCAACAGAAGTTGAACGAATTCTTAAGCAATTAAGTCTCTATACCCATTACCTCGCAACGAAAGAAATTTCAAAATGGGATTCGTATGACTATAGCAATTTTAGTTCACTGAATCGAAAAGCTGGTGTTTCAAAAAAAGTCTTTGCCATATTTACATCTGACGTAACAAATGAAGATAAATATATCGTGACAACAGCACCTACTTTTTTCTTTGATACAGAGGAAGAAGCACAAGAAGAGCTAGTACTTATCTGTGAAGAGAGAAAACTAAAATTATCAGATTTAAGAATTCATACTCTTTGGAAATTACCGAAATAAATAAAAATTAAATATTAATTAAAATTGAAAATTATGAACGCAAGTATTGTTGATGTATTAATAGAAAACATCAAAACAGACCAAGAATTTCTACAAGAAGTAGTGGTGAAAATTGAAGAAACCAAAAGTGAAAAGCAAAGTATTGTAAATCGCTTAAAGGAACAGCAAAAGGATATTTCAACCCTCCTTAAATATGCTGATGAAAAGCAACGTGAAAAGATTGAATCTTTAGGTTTTGATTTTTCAGAATCTAGTCGTGGTATTAATACTGTTGCTTCAGTTGCCCTTGATATCATTATAAAAGCAAAAGATAATAATATGCTTAATGGTGATTTATTTGAGAGTTATGTAAAAACTTTTAAAAACAAAAATGATGCGGTTAATTATACCGAGTTCAACATTAAATGTCGTTCTCTATTTAATACCCAACGTTTATTGCGTAAAAAAGGAACAGATCCAAAGTCATCACGAACAGATATTATTTCTTTAAATGGACGTGTACTACCAAAACAAGAGCCTGTAACAAAAAAGAAATAATTGTATTATGAAAGATGATAATTATTTAGATGTATTTGATACGGAAGATAAAGCGATAGACCACGCTATGTGGCTTAACTTTAAGTATCGAATAGCAGGAATTATTTTTGGAGTAATACCAGGAACAAAAAGAAACTTTGCGGTGTGTGAACAAGCAACTCTTGATGATATAGAAAATTCTTTTCTTGATATTTTACCTCAAGACTATTCTGAACTTTCTTACCGAAAACTTGATGCTATTAGACAAGATGAAGAATCTCTTCCATACTGGGAATCTATTATTGGAATGGTTACTACTATGGATGGAGAAATACTTCGATACATATTGGAAAACAAAATACCACTTGACCGAATAATTTGCCATGAACTTGTGCTACGAGGGTTTGACAAAAATCATCGTTGGTGCGGATTTGATAAGGCCAGAGAAATTTGGGTTAGTGAAAATTAAAAATTAGGCCACTCATTTAAAATATTAAATGAATGGCTTTTATATTAGTTTTAACAATTTAAAAATTCCTTACTGGCATAAAGTTTAAATGATAGCACGCTTCTAATCTCTCCACATTACCATTATCAAAATCTAAATAATATGGTTTTCTATCCCCACAAGCACTTGAGTCGTAAATTTCTGAAGACGACCAATAATTATCATAAATCGTTGCTCCAGTTTCAAATTTGAAAATATTGGTTTGATGTAAGTTTTTATACATCTGCTGTAATTGTATAATGTTTGGCAAATACCAGTCGCTATATCCATTAAACGTGTTGTTTTCGCAAATTTCTTTTGCACGTATCCAAGAATAAGTATCGAAAACTCCATCATCATAAATAATATATCCGCTTAAACCATCACAATTAATATAAGCAATGATGCCTCCTTGATATTCTTGACCAATGGTAAAAGGTGACGGACTACTTTGGGTGGTGAAATTTACTTCTTCTGAATAACTTATACCTCCTTGATTAATAACATAGCCTCTAACATAGTACTTTGTTGCTAATGCTAATGATGATAATTTGCTATTAAAATCTAACCCAACATTATTTGCTATTACTTTTGTGTGATTGATGGTTGGGTTTGATGAAGTAGAAAAGCAAACACCTTTTTCAATAATTGCATTTCCTGCAATTTCAGTTACATCCGAAGTTATTATTGCTGAATAACTTCCAATACAAGTAACTTCGCTTTCTATAATTCCTAGCTGATGCTCTATAGTAATGCTTCCTGTTACAGTACAACCTCGTCCGTCAGTTGCGTTCACGGTGTAAGTCCCAACGGTTAATGCCCCGTCTTGACCTCCAATAGTATCATCAGTTGAGCCATTACTCCATTGATAGGTAATTGGTTGCTCACCCCCATCTTGGCTAGCCCAAGCATTATAGTTGTTTGTCCAGTTTTTTACATCTAAAGTAAAACCTGAACAATCAAGAGTACCTTCTTCATTTGTTGAACATGAAATGGTAATGCCCAAAAAGAGGGTCATTACCAAAAAATTCTTAATTTTTTTCATAGTTTTAATTGTCTTTGGATATTGTTTTATTTGGATTAAAAACGATTTGTTCAGTTAGCCATTTTTTATAACCATCTGCTCCAAGTTGAGCAATAAGTTTCCTTGAATTTACTGCTGTTCCTTCTACCTCAAACCCACCATAGAAATAATAACTTTTAGAACGAACAACACCGTTTACCAAAACGTCATATTGAGTTCCTGCATTTTCTAAAGCTTTGTCCATTGCATCTTTAATATTTGTTCCAATACCAAAAACTCCCATACTTTTTCCTTTGGTTGCTTTTCCATCTTCTAAATTAAATTTAATGGAATGATTTTTAGAACTTATAACCGTAAAGTCAACTAAACGTGCTGAACAATTACTAAAAAGTACTACTGCTAACGATAAAATAAATAAATTTTTTGTTTTCATAATATTTACTATTTGGTTTTATTTTCCTTTGACTCAAAAGGAATGTTGTTATTAGTTTATTTGTGAGTCATTTTATTTTCAAATATATAATTAATTTTCAAAACACGACAATATTGTCGTGTTGTTTTTTATTAAATACATCTATTTTTCTTTGATATTGAAATTGTTTATTAAAGAGTATGGAAGAGACCGAATTAAAAGTGTTTATAAAAAAAATAGGAATTCGTATTCGTGAATTACGAATTGAAAGAAAGATGACACAATTAGACTTGGCTATTGCGTCTAATATTGATGAACGACAAATACAAAGGCTTGAAGCAAGCCATACATCTCCAACTATTAAGACATTGTATAAAGTAGCGAGAGGTTTAGATGTTGAAGTATATTTTTTCTTAAAATTTACTGATTGATTAAATAAAAATATCATTAGCCTTAGAATTAAAGTGTAATGATATTGAGAAGATGAGTTATAAAGATATTCTTCTAGATGAGGTAATGGATAAATATCCTTTACCTCATCTAGAAGAAATTAACGTAATGCTATCTACTGTTGATGGAGAAATTTTAGGCTTTATTTTACATAGTAAAATTCCACTAGAGAAACTGATTCGTTTTGAATTGGCTGGACGTGGATTTGATGAAAATCACAGATGGGTTGGTTTTGAAAAAGCCAATGAAATTTGATTAAAATAAGGCTCTTAAAACAAGTATAAATTTCAACAAAAAAATTCATTCAAATTATTTGAAATATTTTTCTAAAGAGTTATTCAATTTTCAAAATTTAAGACTGAAACACTTCTTTTAAGGAGTGTTTTTTTACTTAATAGCTAACGTCAATATATAAGGATAATGATCAGAAATATCTCGATATTCTTGTGGGGCTAATTTTCCAGACAAAACTGAAAAATTATTTTCATCAAAAAAAATATAATCTAAAACAGAGCCATTAATATAAGTTCCAGTATTTATAACATTTTGTCGATCATTTGTATTTATCTTTTCCAAAGAATTAAAAAAACTAGAATTAAACATTTCTAAATAATAATTATTAATGGTATAAGACATATTTAAATCTCCTGTAAAAATAATTGGTGTATCTATATTTTGAGCAATTTCTTTTATTCTATTAATCTGTAATTTTTTTTCATCATCTGTACTTCCAGATTCAAAATGTGTGTTTAAAATTGTTATTTCTTTTGATTCTGTAAGTTTTAACTTAACCTTTAAACAATGATTTTGATTATAATAGTCAATGTACCTAATCGCTGGGTTATCAATATCAGTTATTTCGTATTTAGATAAAATAGCATTACCAATAAATCCTCTTAAAAACAAATGGCTGCCTTGAAGAGCTCTTCCCATACCATAAGTGTAATTCATTTGAGTTCTTTCAGCTATGTAACGTATTTGGTTTTCAATAATTGAAGTATCATATTCGTATCCAACTTCTTGAAAAGCAACAACATCTAAACTCATTTGATTTATCATATCTACAACTCTATCTAACTGCTGATGGTCACCTCCTAATTCTCCAGAAAATGGGTCACAGTTTTGACAAAATCCAAGTTTCATATTGAAGGTAGCAATGAGAATATTTTCATCAAAAACAGACGAGGATTTGATGTTCTTTGAGAATAGAATAGTTTCTTGATCTCTTTGAAAAAGAGAAAAATCTTCACAAGAAGTAAGTAAAAACAATATTAAAAAATATTTTAATTTATTCATAGTTTGTATACTATTCCAATTGAGATTATTCCTGAAAATCCTAGCTTATTAACTGGGGCGTTTGTATCAAAGTTAAAAGCTCTTTTTTCCAAAAGCATACCTAATCCTATATTACTTTTAAAGTTTAGTTTTTTTGTAATTGAGTAGATAAAACCATATCCTAAAGTTCCTTGTATAAAATTTGTTGTTACTTCTGAAAAATTGAGCGATGTTGTATTTCTAAAATAGTTAATATTTCCTATAAATATAAAATTGAAAGCATCATCTCTCTTTTTATTCGGGAAGTAAATAACATCTAGCTGACCACCTAATACAGCCTCATTATTTATATATTCTTTTCCAATTAAAAACCCTGCTTGAATTTTTATATTATCTAAATCAAGACCAACTGATGGATAATTAAATAACCCTTTAGTTGTTGATACACCTTCAAGACCAACACTCCATTGATTCTCTTGGCAAAACAAGTTAATTGAACTAATAAATACTACTAAAGGGATAATTTTATATTTCATTTGTTAAAGGTTTTCTATGAAATGCTTTTTTATAAGAAAGCTTATAATTTAATACTTTTTCATTAATAAATACCCATGTTTGAATAATAGTAAATATCCAATAATATATTATCATTACTGGGATTAACAGGATTAGCCAAATTTTCATTGTTCGCAAAATATAAGAAAAACAAAAGAAAATAACGGTCAAACTAAACGATAAAATAAAAATATAAGAATATGATGATGTATATTTAAATTCGCTAATAAGTATTAAAGGACCAAAAAAGTTAAATGTAAAAGCGTATAATAAATTTATCATAAAGAAAAAAGCAGCAATTTTTTTAGAAAATGATAAGTTTTTATTATCATATAGTGGCTTTAAATTTTTAAAACATGATAATACATGATTTCCTAACCATCTCTTTCTTTGTTTTAACCATTCATAAAATGTTTCCGTTATTTGTTCTTTTGAAAATACAGAATCGTCATAATAAGAATTATACCCCTCCAAAGTTACTCTATAACCAAAATCAAAGTCTTCTCCAGGTAATGAAGTATCATAACCATTCAATTTTTTAAAAACCTCTTTTCTAAAGATACCAGCCCTTCCTTCAAACATCCCAAACCCTAAACTACTTAGAGGAATATAAATGGTGTGTTGCATTGAATAAATATCCAAAGATGTTAAACGTGTAATAAAGTTAAAGTTCTTATTGTAAAAAGTATTTCTAGCTTGTACCATCCCTAAGTTTTCATCTTCAAATTTTGGGACTAATTTATTGAGAAAATCTTTCTCTATAATTGAGTCCGCATCAAGTACACAGATAAGTTCTCCTTTTAACTTATCTATATTTTTATTAATTCCTGCTGGCTTTCCTCTCATAACATTAGAATCTGTATCAAGAGACCTATCAATAACATTTATTTTATCATTAAAGCTTTTTAGAATTTCAACTGTTTTGTCTTTAGAAAAATCATCAATAAAAGTTATATCATAATATTCTTTAGGGTAGTTTAAATTTAAAAGATTATTAATTGTATCAGTAACAACGTTTTCTTCATTATGAACAGCAACAACAATAGAAACAGGCTTATAAATATTTTTCTCTTCCTCAATATTGTTGTTAGACGTAACTTTTCTTTTAAATAAAGAAATCATCATAAAGAGGAATACATAGAGTAGAAATAAAATTTGTGGAATAAGAAAAAGTATCCAAGCTATGTGAAAAATAAATTTATTAAAGAAACAAAGTAGATAAAAACAAATAGTCCCAATTAAGATTACAAGTGGGATGATTTTTTTTAACCTTATACTTTTTATCAACAACAGGAAACAAAAAGATAGAATAACTAACGTAAATAGACTACCAAAAAATATATTCATAGGACTTTAAATTTTTATTACTTTATCAAAAAAAACAGGATCTATTTTGTGATGAGACATTATAATTGTGATTTTATTTTTTCTGCTTGAAACAATTTTTTTAATAAATACTTCATATACTTCAATAGGGAGATTATTGGTTAACTCATCTAATATAAGAATACTTGGGTTTTTTAAAACCCCTCTTAAGATACTAATTATTTGTTTTTCACCTCCAGATAGATTTTTTCCATTTTCTCCAACATTCTTTGTCAAATCAAACTTGAATATTTCTTTCAATCTATATATCTGAACAATTTCATCTAATTCTTTAGCAGTTATTAACTCATCAATCATCAAATTTTCTGCGATAGTATCATTATATAAAAAAGGTGTTTGAGAAACTAACCCTATTGCATTAGACTTTTTTTGAACTTCAATAATTATCTCACCTTCATCGTGAGGAACAATACCAGAGATTAAGTTTGCTAATGTGGATTTTCCTGAACCATTTTTTCCTGAAATTAAAAAGACTCCTTTCGGAAAATAAAAATTAGATTGGTTAAAAATAAGTTGATTACCATAACTAAAAGATAAATTTTTAATAGAAATAGATGTGTCTCTTGGTGTTTCAATTATTTTTCTAGATCCAAATGTAGTTGTTTCCATTTTCTCAAGTACTTGTTCTATTCTCTTGATTGATGGTAATACAATGTGTAAAGACATTAAGTATGAATTAATACTTTTAAGTGGCCATAATAAGAAAATAATAAACCCAAGAGTAGTTATAATTGTAGGGAGTTCCATACTTTTTATTAGCAAAATGAGTATTACTGACCCAATAAAAAAAATTATCAATATTTCTAAAAACACATCTGCTAATCCTTGATATATTGCACTTAAACGTATTTGTTTTTTTATTTTTTGTGTAATATCTAGAACTGAATTAATAACTTTCTGTAATAAGTTAAATATAATTATATCGTTTTTTCCTTGTAATATTTCAAGAAAAAAGCTGGAGAGTTCTGCATTTTCAATTTGTCTCTCTTGATTTATATGTTCTACTTTACCACTAATTTTATTATGAAATAAATACAGGAGGAAGGAAAAAAATATAAGGTCAAAAAATAATAATGGTGAAATTAGAAAAATATTAATTAAGAGTAAAATAAAAAATACTATGTCTTTAAGAAAATGGATGGTTCCAAAAATCAACTTCCCTTGAAGCAGCCCAGTTTCATTAAATACTCTTTGATGAAAGTCTCCAGACTTAATATATGACGTGTGAATACTATTTGCTTGAACATACTGTTTTATTAGGGTTGATTTCAATTGAAGAGAAATAGATCCAGAAAAATAATTAGTGTAAAAAGAAACAAAATATTGAATAATAAGTTTTAAAACATACAAAGAAATAATTAATAACATCAACGTATTTTCTAATTTATTGCTAGTGTACAGACTAGTTAATCTTCCAAATAAATGTGGTAGATATATATTAATTAGAGTTATCATCAAAATCAGAAAGACTAAAATAATAATTCGTTTTTTAAAACTACTCATACTTTCTTTCAGTAATTTAAAAAAACGCTTATGTGAGAGTATTTTTTTTATCATACAACTTTTATAGTTTCGCCCAAAGATTTAAAGAAACAGTAGGTTTTAAAATTGATATCTGCCTTTATAAATGAAATTTTATCTTTATAGTTGTTTATTAATAATTTTTCTAATATTTCATTGGATATACCTTTATCCTTATAAAAAGAATGTTCACTAAATTCTTTATTAAAGGATTTTCTAATATGTAAGTTCAAATCGAATTCTTCAACAAATTTTATAATCCAATTTTTAACAGCATCGTCTAACTTACATAATTCTTGAACAATTAATAGACTATAAATCACAATAGACAAACAATTATGTTTTTCTGTTAAACTAATAAATCTCTCTTTGTTGATATTTAAAAGGTGGTTATTTAATAAACACTTAAGCTCATAAACCAAAATGAAGCCATAACCCTCATGATGGAGTAAAAAGTGAATACAAAGATGAATTAATTCCATTTCTAAATTGAAAACATAATAGCTAACATTAGGCTCTCTTTCTGCTAAATAAGATTCTTTTAATAATTCTTTAGCACTTAAATTAAAAAATGCATCAAATGTTTGAAAAGCAATCAGTTTTTTATGCAAATCAATACACATACTATTTTCATTAAGCAAACATTGTTGCCCATAAGCAATATATTCTGACTTTTTAAAAAAATTAAAATCTCTTTTTAAAAAAGAAATAGCTATTTTAAAATCTTTTTCGCTAACAAGAATATCTATATCACAACTTCTTTTATAAAGATCAAAACCAATAATTTGCCTCAACCGCCACCCTTTTAAAAGAAGAATTGGGAAATTAGCTTTATTTACAATAGCTTGAAATTGATTTTTATAAAATTCATCTCGACCTTTTTCTAAAAGGAATTCTTGTTTTAGTAAATTTAGTAATTCATCATCTAAATGATTTTCCTTTTTGATTTTTTTTAAACCCTGATAAAAAAATAAGTCTAAATTTATCTTTTTAAGGTATATAATAAATTCAAGTTTTTTTGCTTTATTTTCAGTATTAAAATTTTCAAAAAACTCAATAAAACTACCTTTTAAAAAACTCTTTTTAAATTTGATAATCTCTTCCATAATATATTTTTAAGGTAAAGATAAATATCGGATACATTATTTTTTTTATACTATATATAAGGCTATTGAAAGGAATATGTTTTTTTATATAAGCATACGTTTTCATCTCAAAAGATGAGTATTTTAAAAAAATGGTATTGTATTTATTTATATTTATTTTTCTTCCTTTTTTAATAACATAATCTACCTTTCCTAATAATTCAAAAGAAGTTTTTAAAAGAGCTTTTTCGGGATAAACATTATTATCTCCTTTTGTAACCAAAGTAACTTCATCAATTATTCTATGTGTTAGAATTCTACCATACCTGTTACAAACAGTAATAATATCGCCCTTTTTTAATACACATGAATCATTAGACACTAAAATTTCATCTCCATCTTTTAATAATGGCCACATACTATTTCCATTAATTTTAAATATCAAATTTTACTTACTATTTTATTAGTTAACATAATATCAATAAAAGAAACAACGTCATTTTCTATAATATCTTTTGGTGCATCAAATTCACTTTGTAGCGCTTCTACTAATTTTTCTGTACTAGCATTATTGTTGTTTTTAAGAAATTGGAGAATAAAAGCCCCAGTTTCGTTTACTGTAGTTATTATCCCTCCACTAGGAGAGACTATTACAGCTTGTTCATCAATAATTTGAACAAGTACATCTTCTGTTAAATTAATTTTTTCCATTAGTGTTTTAAAATAGTAATTATTTCGTTTTGATTAGTTAATTTACTGTTATATAATTCATAAACAGGAATATTATTTACAATATCTTTAATGACTTCAAAATAAGGTTCTAAATCATTTTTCTCATAGTTATCAAACCATAAGTTTGATAAGAAACAATTAAAAGCACTTCCCCTGTCTAGTTTTCTTTTCTCTAGATTTGTAGACTGTACTAGCCTATAAAATCCTTTTATATTTACACTTTTCGGTTTTGAATATGTTTTAGCCCTTTCAAAAGGAGTTTTATGTAAAATATATTCTTTATTGTTTTTTTCTAAAACTACCATATCATCAGAAAAAACCTCATAATCAATCAGTTTTTTAGAAATAGTCGTTTTACCTACTCCAGAGGGACCAAAAAAAACATAGGCATTATCATCTTTATCTATTAAAGTTGCAGAATGAAAAATTAGCTTAGATTTTTTGATACATAATTTAGAGAAAAGAAAAAGCAAAAACTCTTCAGTATATTGATAAGAATTTTTAATTGTTGGAATTATCAAAGTTGATTTTTCATTATCACTTTTGTAAGCATAACCTTGAAAATTAAATCCTTTTTTTTCTAGGTTTTTAAATTCTATATTAAACTCTTCGATAATCACATTAATTTGATAATCAATCTCAACAACTTCATCAATAATAAAATTATGATAAAACTCTTTAAATCTACTAATGATTCCAGTAACACTAGATTTTATTTGAATTCTTATACCCGCAATTTGTAATACTATTTCTTGCATTAAATCTTTTCTAAAAAATCTTTTGTTTTTGTAAAATACAATTCTTTCACTTTTAATAAAGATAAAATTTTCATACAATAACTTAAAACTTCATTATTATAGTTGTTGTCTTTTTCATTATTAAAATGATCAAAAGCCCACAACCCAAATATTAAATGAGATAGCTGCTTCTCTATATTTATATCTTTTACATAAGTTTGTCTATCTTGAAAAAGTCTGTAAAAACCTTTAATTTTACCTTTAAAGAATTGTTTTTTATATGGTGTTTTAAATGGTATTGTTACAATTTCAAAGATTTCATTACCAAGGTAAGAAATTAAAATATTATCATCATGGATTATTGGATAACCTGATAAATCTGCTATTGTTGATTTACCTGCTGTTGATTGTCCAGAAAACAACACTATTTCATTATCTATTATAATTGCACTAGCATGAATTAATAAACAATTATGTTTAAGGGATACACTAGAAATAAAAATTTTAAAAAAATTCTCAACTTCCCAATTTTCAAATTTACTTGGCAATAAAACATCTATTAAATTTGAGTTTTTGTGCTGTCTGTAATAAAAAAAAGTATCAAAAAATCTAATATGCTTAATTACTAAACTATCTTTTTTATCAATAAATTTTGAATGCTTTTTAAAGTTTAAAAAATTAAAAGTATAATCAGAATTTTGTTTGGTTATAAACTCTTTAAGGGTTTCTTTTAAATAAAAGTTTAGATTTTCATTATTTGTGTTCACTTGAAATGTAAAATCTTTGATTGATATACAATGACTATATACCCAATCTGAAGGTGTAATGTTAAAAACATCTATAAGTTTTCTTTTAAAAATTGACAGCATATTTTTTATTAGATTAATAAAAAAAGAGCCAACATTTGCTGACTCTTGAATAATTTAATAGAGTTTTTTACTTAATTTAATCTCATTATTAACTATAATGGACTGCCCGAGCTACCTGCTCTGGTTTATAGAGGTTGTTGATATAAAACTATTGGAGAAACGTAAACTTTCTTGTCTATGTTCATGTTTTTTTAGTTTTAATTATTTGTATTCAGAATTTAGTAACTTACTTAACTTGGACCACCTCCAGAACTTCCTGCTCTAGTTTCTAATGGTTGTTGATAAATAATTTTAGGACAGGTATATTCTTTTTTTATTTTTTCCATAATGTATATTTTAAAAATTCTTATAAGTTCTTAAACCACTTTCGTAAACAATCTCTAAAAAGTAAGTATTTGAAGAGTTATTTATAACAGTAAATTTATATTCATTGCTAGAATCAATTTCTGTTTTAATTAATTGATTATTATAAGTACTTTCTGTATTTAACTCCTTATTAGAAAAATAAATATTAAACCCTAAAATTGAATTATTATTACTGATTTTCCAACTTAATTGTCTTAAATCGGAATTTGATTTTTGTGCTTTCGTTTCTATAGTAATATCACCAGTACCTGTATAAGGAGCACAGCTATCATAATAAATACAATTTAAACCAGCCTTATAATCTCCATCATATGTTTTTCTATTTCCTCTAGAAATTGTTTCATACATTAAAAAACTGTTGCTAAGACTATGGTCTAAACCTTGAACATGGCCTATTTCATGTCTTGATGCGGTGACTCTGTCATATTCATTAGATCCAACATTAGTGTCATAAGTTCCTCCTGTAGATGATATACTATGAAAATTTGTATTAACTACTATATCTGATTCGTATATGTAAGAACCGTTAAATAGATTATGAGTAAACATTATTGCATCAGGGTCTGAATTATATCCAACACCACACTCATTACGATTATTCCCAATTACGGAAGTTGGAGCACTAGTATTGTATGTTACATTAAATTTTGGTAAATTATTATCACCTAAGATGTCTCCACCACCACCTTTAATAAGAGTATTGTACAATACAGGACCATAGTCATTATAATTTGAAAACGAAGTGGGAACACCAATTGCTCCAGTAATTTCGAAATCTATATACCCTGTTCCAGTTCTAAGTTTCATTGTGTAAGGAAATAACACATATGAACATAAAGTTGCAATTGCTATGAACGCAACCGAAAAAATAATTAATTTTCTTTTCATAACCTATTTATTTTAGAAATTAGTTCAATATTATTTTCTACTTCATCTAAACTACCAATTTTTCTCTTATTTTTGTTAAAAACAATATTATTTTTTACAGTATATTTTTTATATAAGACAAAGGAATTGGATACTTTACTATTTTTTTTAGAATAAATAATATTTAAATCTTTATTTCCTTTCAATTTGTAATTTTTGTTAAATTCATTAATTCCTTCTAATGATTTTTTAAATTTCTCACTATCAGTAGAGGTTAAATATAATATTACACTTTCCCCTAAAAATAAGTCAGGTTCATTAGACACTTTTAAAAAATCATCTCCAATCTTACCAGATTGTAATTTTAGCTTAATTATTTCTCCTTTCTTTAGATTTGTTCCATAATAAGACTTGTCAACTTTTATTGATATTTCAGTACGAAAAAAAGAGTCTTTGTCGTCTAAATAAACCCTTTTTACAACTGTTCCTTTGATTTGAGTGTTAGAAAATAGTATAGCACTTTTATATGTCCTTTCTGTAGATTTATCAACTTGTATTAAATCAACTCCTTTACTTTTTAATTCATTGTATTTATATACATTAACATTGTTATCAAAAAAGTAGTCAGCAGAGTGTTTCAAGTTCAGTAACTCCATTTTATTAGAATAATCAATTTTATATTCAGAGAGTTGTTTTTTTGAAAGTTTTTCCTTCTTTTTTAATTGAGAAAAAGCCAGACTACAACTAAACATAAAGCATAAAAATAATATTATCTTTCTCATTTTGATATAATTTTGTGGGTTAATACTTTTCCTTCTGAATTTTTAATCTTCAAGATGAATAATCCTTTTGCAAGTTTCTCCTTTAAAATATCTTGTGAATTAACTGTTACAGTACCCTGTTCTACCTCTTTTAAAGTAGAAAATATTTTTTTTCCATTTAAATCGTAAATTGAAAATAAAACATTCCCCTTTACAGTATTTATAAAAGATATTTTTGAGAACTCAGTAAAAGGGTTAGGGTAGACTGAAATTTTCCCTTCGGTTAATTTTAAAGGTATTTTAAGTAAATCTCTTAATTTACGAACTGCTTCTTTTGATTTCAACCCTTTCTTTTTAGATGTATTTCCTTTAAATTGATAGGGGTTTAACAAGTCTTCACCAGAAGCATCTTCGTATATTTCTAATTGAGAGTATTTTATACTGGGCTCTCTTGCCAAATCAACGTATTCATTTAACGTAGTTAAAGATTCACTTAATTGAGGGGAAGAATCAGGCTTAACGGTATTAACTATATTAATTATTTTAGAATATTGTAAGTCTGAAATTTGAAAATTAACAGGCAGAATAGATGGATTGTTTCTAACTTGTTCAAGTGTAATGTTATTATCCACCATATATTGTTTTTGTTGTAAAATAACATCTTCAAATTCCGTCATCACAGAATTATAGTCATTCACTATTACTGTGTTACTTGTCACATTTGTATAATAATTTTCTAATGAATGAATTTCATCATCGTGATAAACCACTCGCTCTTGGAATGATAAATCACTTACATCACTGATCTCGTATTCTTGAATAACAGCTATGTAGGTTGTGAAAGCTGAAGCAAGAAAAAAAACAGCAACTCCTAAAATTAGGTAGTACTTTTTTTTCATAATTTAAGTTTTAATAAATTTACTTATTTTAATTAGCAACTTTTCAGAGAAAGGACAAAGGTCATAACAAATTTGTTTACCAAAAATATTAAAAAATATTCATTTTAACAAAAAATTATATTTATTTTTTTATTCTCCAAAAAAAAGTAATTTACATAAAAAATTAAGATGAAATTTTTACATCTCTTTTTATTATTATTTATTGGCACTTATTGTTCTACTTTCTCTAAAAATAATGATTTCTATTTTAATGTTGAAAAAGAAGGCTTTTACAAAGCAAAAGTCCCCTCTAATTTGAAAGGTGAAAAAATTTACTTATATTATCAAAATACAGGTTATCAATTGGATACACACAAGAACTATGCCTATTTTTATTGCCCCTCTAAAGGAAACTATAAAATATCTTCTTTTGTCAGAAAGTTAAAATCTCCTGTTATTTCTTTTTGGAAAATTATACAAAGTAAAAAATATTATAAATATGCGCTTTCAAATTCATTAAATAGTGATCACTGGTTTACAGATATTATTTCAGATGGGAAACCATTTAAAGCTACTTTTGATTTAAGAAAAAAATAAAAGGACATTCTTATAAAATTGAATTAAAACTTTATAATTTTAAAAATTCAAATGCCCCTATAATAGTCAATATAAACAATATTGAAAAGCATTACAGTATAAAATCTAATGGGGATTATTTTTTAAGTATTCCTGTTAATGATATCAAAAGTGAGACTTTTACTTTAAAAGTGGTTTCGTTATTTCATGATGTAGGTATTGAATCAATAAAAATAAACTCTTATGCCGATAATGAAATTGCATTAAATCAGAAATTTGAAAAGTATACTTTCTCTTTACCTAAAACTATAAAAGAGATTAATGAGCATTATTATTATTTTACTTTTAAAAAAAATAAGTTAGAAAGTGTAACTAAAAACGACATAATATCAAATTTAATTCTTCAAAAGAAAATTGATATTGAAGAAGTTAATCTTATAGATGTTATATATCCGAGTTATAAGAAAGTAGATTTCTTAGTTTTATACAATAAGGAGTTTAAAAATAATCTTAAAGAATTAAAATTAATACTAAAGAGAATAAGCCCTAATTTGTCCTTTAACTTTATTGATGTTCAAAGCATCTACAATAAATATTTTTATTCTACAGCAGATTCTAAAGCTTTAAAGGAGTATTTACATTACATAAAACCTAAACATGTCCTATTAGTAGGTGATGCCAATATAAAAGAAAATAAAGATAATTTAATCCCGACCTTTTATTACAATCAATTTAAAGGAAATACTAGAATAGAGACAGATTATATTTATACGTATAAAAATGACCCTGCAAGTCCTATTTTTAATATCTCTAGACTACCTTTTAAAACATCTTTAGAATTAGATAATTATATTAAAAAAGCAACTTCTTTTTTGAATACAAGTAATAAAAGTAATTATGTAATTTATGATGATATTTCTGTTTTAAATGACATAAATAAAAAGGACAAAGTTACTTATACATCATATAAAAAACAAAATGCATTAAAGAAGTTTTTGAGTTTTAATTTTATTCCTAGTTATATAAATGAGAACAAAGTAAATATGAAAACTTTTCAATTTACAGGACATGCTTCTTTTTCTGGTTGGAGTGATAATAAAAAAGTTGAATTACCAGATATGGAAGCCTTAGCTAATAATAATCTATTTATACTTATTGATTTATCTTGTTGGACTGGAACTTTTGCTTACCATAAAAGAAATTCATTTTCAGAGAACTTGTTAAATCTTAAAAATAAAGGTTCAGTAACTTCATTATCAGTTTCTGGTTATTCCCAAATTAGTAACTATAAACATATTACTAGCTATCTTCTTAAGAATAGAAATAAACCTTTGGGTGCTGTTATTACTAAAATGAAAAAAGAACTTTTTAAAAATAACGAGTTAACTTTAGATGATATCCATGCTTACAATTTATTTGGAATACCAACTTTGAAGTATTAATTACCATTTCTCATTTCTAAAATTATTTTCCATTGCATATATTATAGTTTGTTCTAAATAATCTTCTAAATTGTATTGAGGTAATGGTAATATACCTTCTAATTTTTTAGTGTTGAATTCATAAGGTTTTGACGAAGTGTATGGAGATAAATGATTTCCGATTGAAGAGTAATAAAATTTCTCCAGTTTATTCATGTTTTGAATATTATGAGTTGATACATTATCTAAAAAAGAAAATTGTTTGTATCCAACAGTTTCTATTATTCTCGTTAAACCTGTAACTAAATTGGTACATTTATTATGAACAATATTTAATTCTTGGATATTTTTAAGAAAAACGATTGTTATAACTTTTGCAACATAATCTACAGGAATAATATTAAGACCAGATTTAAAATTAACAGAAAGCCTAATCCCATTCTTTTCTAACAAAGGGTTTTTATAAAAGAACTTTCCGACTAAATAGTAAACCATATATTTTGAAATATAGTTGATTGGTTTATTTATAATATTACCTCCAATAACACTAGGTCTTAATATTTGAATTTGAACATTATTTTTGTGCCCTTGTTTTAAAAGGTGTTTTTCGGTTTTATGTTTTGATTCCTCATAAGCATTCCTGTAGTTAGGGGTTGTATTATTGTGGTAATTGTTTTCAATTTTCCCTCCAATATCTCCAATAGCGAATGCTGTACTTATGTAAGTGAATTTCTTAATGTAAAAATGAAAAGTCTTGAATATTTTCTTTGCAAATGAAAAGTTTTCTTCAAAAATTAATTCCTTTTGTGAAATATCCGTTGATAAATTAACATATCCTGCTGAATGAATAAAATAATTATTTTCTTCTTCTAATAAATATTTAGAAGGATTAAAAAATTCATCAGAATTAAATACTTGTACTCTTTGTTTCAAATTAGAGAGTATCCTAGTTTGAGTACTAAAAAAATCATTTTCAATAATTCGTTGAAACCGTTGTTGTGCGGATAAATTTTTCTTGTCCCTAATTAATAGGGTAAATTTTTCTATCGTTTCGTTTTTTAGAAGTTCTAATAAAATTTGTGAGCCTAGAGTACCAGTTACCCCGGTTAAGATTATATTCATATATTTTTTGTTAAATGTAGCAAAAATATACTTGTCAATAACAAAAATACGTTGAATAACCCTATTAATTAGAACTTTTAATAAAACGAGAATGTGGGTAGCTTATTATTTTCATTTATAACTGATGCTATTGGATTTATATGTTTTGATAGATTATTTTTAATTAAAAAATCTACAAACTTAAGTTTATCTTTTTTATTAACAACAACAGCTAAACCACCGTTTGATTGAGGATCAAAATATAAACCCGAAAAACCATTAGATTGTTGATGTTTCTCAAAATATTGTCTATTTCTTTTACCTCCAGACGTTTCAATTCCTAAATTTAAATATTTTAAGCTTTCAGGAATAAAGGGAATATTATCTTTCATCAACTTAATTTTAACTTTATTTGTTGAAGTCATTTCTAAAAGATGACATAACAATCCAAATCCAGTAATATCTGTAACAGATTTTACATATTCTAATTTTGAAATTTTAATACCTATAATATTACTTTTAGAAATTGTTTCATATAATATCTTTGTACCCTCAACATCTAACTTATCTAACTTCTGGGTAGTAGAAAGCACTCCTGTGCCAATTGGTTTAGTTGTAAATATTAAATCACCATCATTTAAATTATTATTTGGTTTGAAATTTACTTTTTTAACAATACCCGTAATTGATAATCCAAAAATAGGTTCTTTAGAAATTATTGTATGACCTCCAGAAATAGATAAATTAGATTCTTCACATATTTTATTAGCACCTTTAAAAACTTCTCTTAAAGTTTTAATACTTAAAATATCTGTAGGCCATCCTACTATAGATTGAATCATTATAGGTTCTCCTCCTTTGGCATAAATATCACTTAATGCATTTGCAGCTGCTGCTTTACCATAAGTATATGGATCTTCTACTACTGGGGTAAAAAAATCTAATGATTTTAATAAATAATTCTCTTTATCAATTGAAATTACTGAACAATCTTCGTTATTATTTAATAAATCTTGATTCTCTGTTAACCCATTTAGAAATTCGTTTAATTGCAATGGGCTCATTTTACAACCACAGCCTCCAGCTTTAGAAATTTTATTAATTTTCATTTATAAGGTTTTTTGAAATATTTATTAATTTTTGATAATAACTTTTAAAAGTAAATTGAGATACAGATTTATTAATGTCATTAGCAATTTCTAATGAGTAAGGTTTTTCAATTTGTTTTAAAATTATTTTTTCTAATTTCTGAGAGTATTCATCATAGTTTTCTCGAATAGAGTCATTAATTGAAAGATTCATATCAACATATTCAATATACCCTCTACTAAAGACTTCTTCTGAAAGAATATCAAATAAATTATTAAGTCTATTACATACAACTCGACATCCACATAACAGAGCTTCAACAATAACTAACCCTAAACCTTCATAAAAAGATGGGAGTATAAATATTTGACTTTTATTCAATTCCTTTGAAAGTTCTATTTGACTAAGGTATCCTCCAAATATTATATTACCTTTATATTCTATTGCTAATTTTTTAATTTTTTCCATTTCAACTGCTTCTCCTTTTCCATATAATATTAATTCAATATTATATCCCTCTTCAAGTAATCGTATAGTCGATTTAATTAAAAAATGGACTCCTTTCTCTTTACTTATTTTACCTGCGTAAACCATTTTATAAATTCCATTTGATATTATTTTTTCTTTAATATTAAATAAATGTTCGTTCACAGGTATTCCAATAAACTTTGTAGTTTTTGGTTTAAATATCTTGATAACATCATTTATTTGATTTGGTGAGTTCAGGATTATTTCATCAATATTTAACAAACTACTTTTAATGTGTTTAGATATTTCTTTACATTTTATATGTTGAAGTAAATCAGAACCATGACAGAAAGCTATCTGTGGAATTTTATTCTTGGTTTTAGAAGCAATGGAACTAAGTATCCATAGATGATGACTCCAAATAATATCAGGTTTAAATTGATTTATTATAAAATTTAATTTTTTGGAAATTATATTTTTATATTCGGTTAAATCATTCAATGTTAAATCTTTGAATTTACTTGTTTTATAAGGCATTGAGTCACTCATTCCAGGCATACTAAAACCTAATTTATCGATATCAAATACAAAACAATCTACATTAGAAGTATTAAAATTCATCACATCATCTTCATAATTAGTTCCGTAGAGCAAAAATTGAGGATTGGCTTTTGTCGATTGACTTGACAATTGCTTATAGATTGTACCACTTCCTGTAAAATCAGGTTTTTGGCTTATTAGATGTAAAATTCTCATATCAATATTTAATTATAAAAGGATTACTATAACTTAATTGTAGCGACAGAATCTGCTATGTTTATTGTGATAATTTTATTCAAACCCTCTTTACTTCCATTGATTATTTTTTCAATATACTGGGTAGGCATATCTGGATCAAATTTCACTACAGTTTTTATTGTTGTTGAAGTATTAATATTTTCACCTATATATATTATCAGGTTATTTAGAAAAGTAATTCGATCTAAGGAGTTTTCAATTTTTTTCAAATGAGCAATTAAATAGTCAAGCCTTGATATTGATCCCAATAATTCAATAAAGTGCTTTGAAGTTTTTGAAGCTAATAATAACTTATCTATTGAATCAACATCATAGATATCAAGAAAATTTTTTAGCCTTTCTAATCCATAGCTATAATAATTTTCTTTAGATTTTAAGTCGTTCATTAGTGCTTTTTGAAAATCATCTTTTGCAATCTTTAAACTTTCAATCTTATTTTCATTAATTAAATTTTCATTTACTGCTGCGATATCACCAATTATAAATAAAAATAGAGTATCAGCTAAAGTGTTAGTTACCCAATGCTGAAGTTTTGAACTTAATATTTGCCTTTTAATATACTTTTCAATTAAATCATTAATTTCATTTGACCCCAATTCGCCATAATACTTGCTAAGTAAACTGTGTTGCCCAACAAATATTTCTAAAGCCAATTCTAAATCATTTATTTGCCATTCCGATTTAGAAGATACCAACCAGTCTTGATTAATTCCTAATTCTTTTAATGCTCGCTTAACATATTTTATTCCTTTGATATCGTGCTCTGGAACTCCATCAATGACCCCAATATCATGAATTAATGTACCAATTCTAAAAACTAATAAATCATCTTTACTTAATTTATTAAAAATAGTATTACATAGCCTTAATAAGTTGTCGGGTTCTTTTATTTTCGGTAGTGTTTCTGGCCATTCTCCATTAGCTAGTAATTGATTAGAAATCATAAGTCCAATAACCACATGCGTGCACCAACCATCTATTTTATAAAGATTAATACCACCTCTTTTTATTTCATTTGTTTTTTTTAACAAAGGAAATTTTTCTAATAGAACTCTATCATTATTCATCTTCATGAAATTTGAAGCGAATACTAATAAAGGCCAATCATTTGAAAAAATAGTATTTCTAATAAAATAACTATCATTTGTTAAGTTTGAAAACTTTGAAAAACTTTGAAAATTAGATTCATTAAGAAAAGGAAGTTCTATTTCTTCTTTTCTTTGTCTAGCTTCGGCATATTTTTTTATTTCAACCATAAAGGCTGTTTTTAAAAAATTAATATCTTTTTTTTCTATATTCATAATTAATTGTGTTAAATAATTTTAGATGTATTCCATTTTTCTTCATAATAACTTATTAAATTATGAGAGAAGTTCCAATTCCCTCCGCTTTTAAATATTAATTGTGGACTATTATAACCATCCTTTGACATTGGAGAATAGTTCCCCAGTGCAATTTTAAACCCATCAATAATTGTCATTCTCCAATTAGGAAGTTCATCATATAGTTTTATTTGAATGTCAATACCTGATTTTTCTCTTATATCTATTAAAAAATGAATCGTATTATTAACTTCTTCTTTAAATACTTCTATTGGGAAATTTCTTGCTTTATTAAATGAAATTGCAGAATCAGAATCTGGATTTAAAAGTAAAAATCGAATCTGATTATTTGTTTTTCTAAGCACTAATCTTTTTATCATATTAGAAAAAACTTCGCGTTCATTGACCCATTTTATACCAGCAATTCCTAAAAAAGATAATGATAATTGAACAGTATCAATACTTTCTTTAATTGAAAAACCCGTTTTAAAAGAATAGTCAATCCTATCAATCCCAATTTTGCTAAAATGATTCTGAAGAGATTTTGGAATATGTTCATTTACTAATAAACTTTGGTCGATAATTGATTTAATGATATTCTCTTTCCTTTTCCCAAGCTTATCGATTTGATTTTCAAGAATAGTACATACAGGACTAACCGCGGCGATCAAGTTATTATCATCCCTATCTTGGTCTATTATACCAAATGTGATTCCCTCTAAATCAGAAGGAATTTTTAATTGTTTTTTTGCATTAATAATATACACCCTATTTTTTCCCAGTTTAGACATAAATAATCCTAATTCGAAGATTACATTATCTCTAGGACCTTGAAAAACTCTACCTCGACTATTGATTATATCATCATTTGAAAAAATGAAAATAGCAAAATCAAATTTCTCTACTGCTCCAATTAAAATATCAAGAGTTGTTTCTCCTAGAGAAACTATGTATTCATCCCAGATTGTTACTTCTGCTTTTTTACTCAATCGATACTCCATAGACCTTGCAATTTTCAAGGATTCACTAGCAGAGCCTATAAATATTTTTGCTCTAGATTTATACATTTTTGAAAATTAATTAGGACAAATAGAGTTCATATTATTATTAAATAACTCCATATAAAATAGTATTTATTTCTCCTCAAAAATGAGGATGCCAAAACACTTGTTTATGACGAATTTTACAGATATGTATTGTTTCATCTTTGTAATATTAATTTTAAAACTATATACAATGAAAAAAGAGTACAATGAACAATTAGAAAAGAACAAGGGTGTTACAAACACCAATGAAACAGAAGATAGTACTACAGAAAAGCCTAAAGAACCTACTGGAACTCCAGATTCGTCTGGAGAAGTAATTAAGCCTAATGAAAAGAAAGAAAAGAATCCAAAAAAGAAGAGCTAGTATTATTTCTTTATCAACAGAGCAAAGTTCTGGCTTTATTATCTTTACGGAAAATAAAGCCTTTTTTATGAGAAATCTATTCAACCTATTAAAAATGTGTCCTTTCCAAATGACATTCATATTTTACTTATTTTTTTCAGTTCATATATTTGGACAAAATATGACTGTAATAGACAGTCTAATATCAGTTTTAGAGACTCAGAAGGATACAATAAAAATTAAAACGTTAAATGAGCTTGCTTGGGAGTATCGAAAAGCAGATTCAAAAAAGGCTGCCCTATATGCAAGGAATGCTAAAACGATGAGTGATTCCCTTTCATATTTGGATGGAACACTTACCAGTCTTAATCGGTTAGGTGCAATTGCTATATATCAAAAAAACATTAAAGAAGCTGAAGAATTATATTTAAAAATTCTTAAAAAAGAAATAAAACGGAATAATGTTTATGGAATAGCTAGAACTTATAATCAATTAGGGCTAATTTATACTGAAAAAGGTGAATTTTCAAAAGCTTTAACACATACGCTTAAAGCAGAAGAAAAATTTAAGTTGCTAAATAAAACAAATATTATTGCCATTACTTCAAATAATATAGGAGATTTATATCGTCGTCTTGGAAACTATAGACAAGCAATGCAATACTTACTAAAAAGTTTGAATATAAAGGAGAAAAGTGGAAATAAAGAAGCAATAGCACTTACGCTCCAAAATATTGGTATATTTCAAATTGATCTTCAAAATTATAAAAAAGCACTCGATTATTTAAAGAAAAGTGAAATCATTTTTGAAGATATTAACGACCAGTATGAGCTTTCAAAAACCTACAACAATATTGGACTTTCATTTTTTTCATTAAAAGAACATGAAAAAGCATTAAAATATTACAATCAATCTATTGAAATAAAAAAAAGATTAAACTTAAAGGAAAAAGACAATAGCATCTATAACAACCTAGGAACCATATATCATAAAAAAGTATTATTAAATTTGGCTTTATTTAATTATAAAAAAGCTTTGGAAATTAAAAAAAACGCCAACATTTATAACAATATAGCTCATATTTATTTTCAAAAAAATGATTATAATCAAGCATCTATCTTTTACAAAAAAGCATTGAATGAAGCTGAAATATCTAATCAGAGATTTGAAAGAATGGTTACATTAGATAACTTATCCGATATATACTCAAAATTGAAAAATTATTCACTAGCCATACATTATAATGAGTTTTATTTGGAATTAAGAGATAGTTTAGAAAACGATTATAAAAGTGCTATGAGTCTAAAAATGAACTACGAAGAGAAACGACAACAAGTTCAATTACTTGAAAAGGATAAAGAGATAACCAAGATAAGCCTTGAAAAAAAAGAAATAGAAAACTGGCGTAAAACAATTTTAATATATAGTTTGTTAGTAGGATTGGTGTTAGTTTCACTATTATTTTTTGCTATACTTAAAGGAAATAGACAAAAACAATTAACAAAGTTAGCCGAAAAAAATCAACAAATTGAACAGCAGAAAGTTGAAGAATTATTAAAAAAACAGGAGTTAAAATCCATGAATGCAATGATGGTTGGTCAAGAGGAAGAAAGAAAACGCATCGCAAGAGATTTACACGATAGACTAGGGAGTATGTTAGCTATGGTTAAGAACCATTTTAAATCTGTTGAGATTGATATTGATGGTTTGAAAAGTTCAAATACTAAATTATATAATAAAGCAAACAAATTATTAGATGAGGCTTGTGAAGAAGTACGAAAAATATCGCAAGATATGGCTTCAGGAGTATTGACGAAATTTGGATTAACAGCAGTTTTGGAAGATTTAAAAGAAACTTTAGAAGAAAGCAAACAGCTAGAAGTTGAATTTATAAGCCATGGTTTAAACGATAGATTGCCTTTAGAATTGGAAATTTCTATTTATAGAATTATTCAAGAGTTAATTAGCAATATTCTAAAACATGCAAAAGCCTCTGAAATTAGTATTCAACTATTAAAAGGTAAACAAAGACTTAATATAATTGTGGAAGATAATGGAATTGGTTTTAAAAATAATTCAACACACTTAGGTATGGGATTAAAAAATATAGATGCTAGAATAGATGGTTTGCATGGAGATTTTAAAATAGATTCTACCCTTGAAAAAGGAACTACCATCACGATTGATATTCCATTAAAAAATAATAAATATGATTAATATACTTATAGCAGATGATCATGAAATTGTGGTGGAAGGATTACGTTCATTAATCGAGGCTGAAAATGAAATTTCAATTATTGGGGAAGCAAATAATGGAGAACAAGTAATTCCTTTATTAGAAAATAATCTAGTAGATGTTGCTGTACTTGATATTAGTATGCCTAAGATGGATGGTGTTGATTTAACATTATTTATAAAAAGTAATTATCCAAAAGTTAAAATTTTAATATTAACTATGCACAATGAAATTGGTTTTATTCGAAGAGTTATTGAAGCAGGTGCACATGGGTATATTTTGAAAAACAAAGGAAAAGAAGAATTGGTAAGAGCTATCAAAGCACTACATAGCGGAAATGAATATTTGGGAGAAGAAGTTACAAAAACATTATTTTCAAGTATAAGAAATTCTACGGTCTATGGAGAAATTCAACTTACAAAACGAGAAAAAGAAGTTTTAAAATTAATAGCTAATGGTAATACCACTCCGAAAATTTCTGACGCTCTTAATATTGCACATTCAACAGTAGAAACCTACCGAAGAAATTTATTAGAAAAAACAGGAGTTAAAAACTCAAAAGGTCTTGTGAAGTTTGCTATTGAAAATGGCTATCATTAATTTTTAAAAAAAGATAAAACAAAAAAGCTGATTCGTGAGAATCAGCTTTTTTGTTTAGCCATTATATTGACATATTCTAACTCCTCATTTTTGAGGATAAAAAAATCAATATAAGTAAGGGAATATGTATAGAGATGATGTCTCAATTTTGCTTTGTATAAATAAAACACATATCTACAATGTCAAAACTTCAAATTCTATATTCCAAAGAACTTGCTAAAGAACTTGGAAAAATTGCTGTGTATTTACCTGGAGAGCAAGTTGTCGTGGGTGATATCATCACCTTCCCAAATGGGAACTCTTTTTTAGGGAAATCAAGGCCTTTAGGAACTTTTAAAAAAATTACTTCATTACAAAATTTAGGTGTGGAATATAAAGAACCTAGCTTTTCTAAAAAACCAGATACTTACCATTTTTCAAGTAAAAATGCAGTAAACTTTAATTTTGATGTAGGAACTAATGCTGATTTAGGAAATGAAGAATTACCAAATGGAAAAGCTAATGTAAAAATCAATTTTACAAATGAAGGTGCTATCTATTTTTTAGCAATTGATTGTGATAAAAAAGAACTGAACGATTTAAGTGCCTTAGAAAAACAAATAAATGATAAAGGGGGAAATTTGTTATGGAAAAACACTTATTTGGTAACTTCTGTTACTGTTGCTAAAAAAGCTTTTATTGCACAATCACGCTCCAAAACATCAGAATTAGTAATTCAAAGTAGTCTTAAAGGAGTTCAATCTGGTCAATTGAACCTCAAAGCGGATGCTAACTTATCTCTAAGCAAACAACAAGGTGATGTTTTTATCAAAGATTGGTCAGATGATGTAACAGTTTTTATGGATCTTATCAAGTTTGAAGAAGAAATTTTTGGTAAAAGACATAGAGGTAATAAAGTCATTTTAACAGATACCCCTAAAACTTCACGAATAGTATTCAAAACAGTATCTATAAAAGAACTATTAACAGATTAATTATATATCATGAAATTTTATACCAAAGAATATTTAGAAAATTTATCAAAAAGAGGTATGAGCGGAACAAGAACATTCTCTTATGCCGTTAATGAAAACAAGAATAAAACAAGTTTTGACATTTTCTTATCACATAGCTTCAAAGACAAAAAATATAGAAGGATTGTATACAGAACTGAGCTCTAAGGGATACTCTGTATATGTAGATTGGATTATTGATGCAGATTTGCAAAGAACGAATGTAAGCAAAACAACGGTAAATAGAATACGAATGAGAATGAAGCAATCAAAATCTTTAATCTATGCCACCTCAGAAAATGCTTCAACTTCAAAATGGATGCCTTGGGAACTTGGTTTTATGGACGGTGATACAAATGGAAAATGCGCCATTCTACCAATCACAGATTATGAAAAAAGCTCCTTTAATGGGCAAGAGTTTTTATCTGTTTATCCTAAAATAGGTCAAGGGACAAGATTTTATGATAATGACTTGGACATTCAGGGGCTTAGTGGAGATCAATCAATGAAATCTTGGATGAGTATATAAAGTAATAACAATTAAAAACGAAAAATTATGTTGACAACCCAAAATTTATTTATTAGTCATTCATGGCAATATTCTGACACTTATGATGATTTATGCAAACTTTTAGATCAGAGAAGTTATTTTGATTATAAAAATTTTTCTGTACCTAAAGATGATCCAGTTCATACTAATGGTACTGATAAACAATTAATAGAAGCAATATATAATCGATTAAAACTATGCCATGTGGTTTTAATTATGGGAGGTGTTTATGCGACTCATAGTAAATGGATAAACAAGGAAATATTAATTGCTAATCAAAGTTTTTCTGTACCAAAACCTATTATAGGCATAAGGCCTTTAGGGCAGACTAATATTTCTAAAGCAGTTCAAGAAAATGCTGTAGAAATAGTTAATTGGAACACTGAATCCATTGTTTCAGCAATTAGAAGAAATTCAAACGCATAAAATTATGAGAAAAGCATTAGTAGTAGGAATAAATTATTATAAGGATCAAAATTCACTATATGGTTGTGTCAACGATGCATATGCTGTGAAAACTGTTTTAGAAAGACATGGAGACGGAACAATTAACTTTGATGTAAAATTATTAACAGCTACAGGAGAAGATAACCTTGTAAAGAAGAGTGTTCTAAAAAAACAGATTACAGAACTGTTTAAAAGCGAAGATGAAGTTGTTTTTTATTTTTCGGGGCATGGTCACATTGAAGGTACTGGAGGTTATCTAATAACTTCTGATTGTAAAGAAGGTGATGAAGGTATGCCAATACAAGAGTTAATGAAAATCGCTAATGAATCTAAAGCTAAAAATAAAATTATCATACTAGATTCTTGTCATAGTGGATATGCAGGTTTGGATTATCAATCTGACAATTCATTACTCTCAAAAGGAACAACAATTTTGACTGCTTCTTCAAAAGATCAGTACGCAACTGAAAAAAATGGTTCTGGCGTTTTTACATCATTATTAGTTGATGCTTTAAATGGAGGTGCTGCTAATTTAATGGGTAAAATAACACCAGGTAGCGTATATGCTCATATCGATCAATCACTTGGACCTTGGCAACAAAGACCCCTTTTTAAAACAAATATTGAAAACTTTGTTTCTTTAAGAACTGTTCAACCTCCTGTTGTATTAAGTGATTTAATTCAAATTACCTCTTTATTCGAAGAAAAAGGAACTGAACTTCAATTGAATCCTTCATTTGAGCTAGAAAGCGAAAGCCCTAATACAGAAAATACAAGAAAATTTACTATTCTTCAAAAGTATGAAGGTGTTGGACTTGTAATTCCTGTAGGTGCCAGTAAAGAGCATATGTACCATGCTGCTATGGAATCAAAATATTGTGTATTAACTCTTCTTGGACAGCACTATTGGTCGCTAGTTAAGAATAAAAGAATATAATTATGAACGAATTTCTATTTTACCTAACCCGCTACGGAACATACTTAATCCAAGGATTAGTAGCATTTCTAATTTTAAAATCTATTTTTAGTGCTACATTTAAAAGTCATCATTCAAAATGGAATACCTTAATTGATAATTTCAATTTTTCAACACAGGAATTTTATAAATTACTTAAAGAAGAATTGCAAAATCAAGGGATTAAACGTATTGAAATTGAACAAGTCTCTTTAAAAGAAGGTAATGCATTTTCATCAAGAAGAAGTTATTTAAGAGCCACTTGGAAAGAATATCAATACGATATTTGTGCGGCGCCTTTTGGGAAAGGTTTTTTTATTTCTTGGTGGTTGCTGTATAAAAATTCTATAGGTCAACTTATTATTTCAAAGATTCCGTTTGTTGGAGGATGGCTTGCAAGAAAACTATATCCTGTAACCTATTATAAAATAGATACAGCCTCGATGTTTATGACATATGCACAGGCTGCTGTTTTAAAAGTAATTGATGATATTACAAAATCACAGGGCGTAAAAGCCTTATCAGAACAAGAACGTAAACCTACGCTACAAGATATCTTCAAACGATAATGGAATGAAGCTATCATTAGCGGAACAGGCTACAATTAATTTTTATGAATTTGATTACAAGGGACGTGGTTATTACCACTTCCCTTTTTGTGTGGATATAGAACCACCTTTTACCCATTTTTATCATCATCAAAATATAAAAACGTATTCGCAAGATTATGATGATGGAAGAGCACTATCCTATTTTAAACAATTAACAACACTTTTTGCTTCCAAAGTGCAAGAAGAAAGTGAAGAAATAGAAAAACCTTTTTTACCAAAAGAAGTAATTTCAAAACCTGTATTGGTTGGATTGGAAATTTCCTTTCCAAAAAGACCATATATTGATAAAACGTTGTTTGTCGAGTTATTGAATATGCTTGACTATTCTGAAAATTCTATTTCTTTTGAGATTATTGGTACTTTCGAGAAGATTACCATTCAGATTGTTTGCAGTGAAAAAGATAAAATGAGAATAACCTCGCATTGTAAAGCCTATTTTTCATCCATTTTATTTAAAGAAGTAAATGCCTTAGACCTCCCTTTTAATGGTTATGATAATATTGCTGTTTGTGATTTTGGTTTGGAAGAGGAGTCTATGCGATCTATTCATACTCCCCAAAACTTTAATATTGATACTTTAACAAGTATTTTTGCAACATTTGAAAACTTGCAACAAGGTGATGTTATTGTCTATCAGGTTTTATTTAAAGGAGTTGTAAATCCATGGTCAAAAAGTATGATGAATGCAGTTTCTGACTCTAGTGGAAATTCATTCTTTGTTGATGCTCCAGAAATGCTTCAGTTGGCTAAGAACAAGGTTTCTAAGCCTTTGTTTGCAGTTGTGGTACGTTTGGCTACACAATCATTGTTCAAGGAACGTACCGAGTATTTAGCTTCTGAAATAATCCGAACCATTTCTACTTTTTCAAAATCCGAGTTTAATCGGTTGATTCCATTATCAAATGAAGGATATGAATATCAACACCATATAGAAAATCTGTTTTACCGACAAACAAACAGATTAGGAATGCTCTTAAATACTGATGAATTAGTATCGCTTGTACATTACCCAAACGAAAGTTTTGTATCTTCTAAATTAGGTTTTAATGATAAAAAGACGAAAAAAGCACCTCAAATTGTTTTGCAAGATACTGGAGGTTGTTTTATTGGTATTAATTCACACCAACAAGAAGAATACGCTGTTCATTTAACCAAAAAACAACGCCTCAAACATGTTCATATTGTTGGAGCCACAGGGGTTGGAAAATCAACATTGATTGCCAATATGGTGTTGGATGATATTGAAAAAGGTAATGGTATCGCTCTATTTGATCCTCATGGTGATATTTGTGATGATATTTTACTTCGAATTCCAAATCATCGAAAAGGAGATGTGATTGTAATTGATCCTTCAGACAGTGAATTTCCTATCGGATTTAACCTACTGCACGCAACAACCGATGCGGAAAAGATAGTACTCAGTTCGGATTTAGTTTCTTCATTTAAACGTCACGCCACAGCTTGGGGAGATAATATGACTGCTGTATTATCCAATGCCATCAATGCTTTTTTAGAAAGTAGTTATGGTGGAACATTGATAGAACTTAAACGTTTTTTAATTGAAGAGAAATTTAGAAATGCTTTTTTAGAAAAAATTGATGATAATTCTGTTCATTATTATTGGAAAAACGAGTACCCTCTTGTAAAAAAAGGTATTGCTCCTTTATTAACAAGAATTGATACTTTTTTACGTCCCAAGATTATTAGGTATATGTTGGCACAAAAAAAAGGTATTGATTTTAAAGAATGTATCGAAAAAAAGAAAATCGTTTTACTCAAATTATCGCAAGGACTGATTGGAGAAGATAATTCGTATTTATTAGGCTCATTGTTTATTTCTAAATTCAATCAAGTAGCATTATCAAGACAACAAATCTCTAAAGAAAAAAGGCATCCATTTTATATTTATATGGATGAATTTCAGAATTTTATAACACCTTCGATAACGGCGATGCTCTCTGGAGTTCGTAAGTATGGAATAGGGCTTGTTTTAGCACACCAAGAACTTGCTCAAATTGAAGAACAAAAAGTATTGAATTCTGTGATTTCAAATCCTTTTACACGAATCTGTTTTAGATTGGGAGATAATGATGCACGTAAATTAGAAACTGGTTTTTCTTTTTTTGAACAAAATGATTTGCAAAGTTTAGGTACAGGAGAAGTAATTATGCGTGTTGGAAGTAGTTCAAATGATTTTAGCCTCTCAACATCAAAATTATCAAATCAAATAAATTCTGTAGTTAAAGATTTTATCATTCAAAATACACGAAGCAAATACACCAAAAATCGTTCTGAAATAAAAACGTTGTTAGATAGTTTATTACCTAAACCAAAAATATCCAAAGAAAAAGAAAAATCTATTTCTACTAAAATTTTAGAAGAAACATCTGAAGATAAAATAAATAAGACTATAAAATCTCTTCCTAAAATTGTAAAAGAAGAGAAGAAGTTAATTCCAAAGAAAGAGGAAAAAGTATCCACTAACTTTGAAAAACAAAAGGAAGTTTATCTCCAGCAAGCTGATGAACAAGTAATACTTCGCAAACATCGTTCATTGCAATATCTTGTTCGCACTATGGCTGTGCAACGTGGTTTTAAAGCGACTCTTGAAGAAGAAGCAAACAATGGTGGGCGTGTTGATGTTGGGTTATTAAAAGATGAGATTCGTATTGCTATTGAAATTTCAGTAACCAATACTGTAGAATATGAAGTTCAAAATATTCAGAAATGCATAGATAGTAATTATTCTCTGGTTTATATGATTTCTGATGATGAAAAACATCTGCAAAATATTAAAGAACAATCCTTAAAAGTTATTCCAAAAAAGTTATATTCCAAAATCCATTTTTTCCCTTCCAAAGAATTGTCTTTATACTTGGATGCAATAACTCCGACTTCAATTGTTAAAGAGAAACGTGTTCGAGGCTATCGCGTGAAAGTAAATTATAAAACAGAAGATGGAGATATGAATAAGCAAAAATCTATTACCAATATTATTATGGATGCCTTACGGAAAAAGTAGTGTTTCTTTTCAAAAATAAATTGATTTTTAAAGCTACTTTTTTATCCACCTTACAATACCTGGCTTGTTCTATTTTTAAAATAACTTCTTTAGGAATATTTACCATTAATAAAAAATCATCCATTGAAACCGAATGTTGTTTTCTCCATAATTTTGTTCTCATCCCAATTTTATCGAAGTTAGATGTTAACTTTGGTATGAAACCTAAAAACTCAATTATAGATTCTAAATATTTTGGATGAATTGTTTTTTTGTTTATCTCCCAACTTGATAAGCACATACCATTTACTCCAAAGAATTTTGCTGCTGTGGCTTGAGATAAATTTCTTTTTTGTCTTTCTCTTTTTATAAATTCTCCTAAAGTTTTAGGTTTTATTTTTGGTGTGGTTTTTTTAGGTATTTTAGCTTTCAGAGTAAAACTGCATTTGGGTATCATTGAGTATACACGGTGTTGCCAACAGTACTTATTTCCACTTTTCTATTAATTCTATCACACCTTTTTTAATTCCGCTATAAAATTCTCCGTTTTTAAATTCAGGTATTATTTTTTCGCCAATTACTTTTTTACAAACTTCGTCAGTCAATATCAATTCAGTTCCAGTTCCAGTGGCAATTCCGATTTGTCTGCAAGGATTACACACAACTATTGTCAGTCCGTTGTTTTTTTCGGCAGTTCCAATTCCCCAATAATTCATTAAATCACCTGCGTATTTTTGAATTTCAGAATAAGGTGAAATACTATCTACAGTCACAACAACTATTTGTCGTGTTGTTTTTATGTTGTAATCGTAAATAATATCAGATAATTCCTTTCTTTGAGCAGAATTGAAAATACTGTCGTAATCATTAATAATCAGACCTTTGAGTTTTGTCTCTTTAATTTTTTCAATTTTAGAGAAATCAAATTCAGTTTTAGGATTTTTGGTTTCCGTTTCTTGAGCATTTCCTTTGCAGGAAAGTAAATTTAAAGTCAAGAAAAGGATTAATATTTTAGTTCCGATTTTCATTTTTCGTATTGTTGGCAACGGTTTTGTGTTATGGAAAGTTGCGTTTTTAAGATTGGCTGATTTTCCGAAGGAAAATTAAGACAAGATTAAAAAAGCAACAAACTTTGTTTAAGCTAAAAATAGCAATTTTTTATACATGGTGTTGTAAAATGCATATTTAATTTCCCCATAATTTTATAAGATTCAGTTTTTATTATTTTTCCTTTTTTTAAATTCAGATTCTGAGTAATAATTCCGCAATTTTGATTTTCCGTATTTAGCTCAATTCCGCAAACTTTCTAAATTCAGAATTTGAGTAAGAATTCTGCAATTTTGTTTTTTCAGAGTTTGAGTAAATTCCTTTTTATTAAATTTCTAAAACTTTCCAATTTTCACAAATTTTAATGAGCGAGAGAGTGCTCCACATTTTTAAGATTCAATTTTTTTCAGAATTCAGTTTTTCAAACTTTAAAAGTAAAATGCTTTTTTAAAGAACTTTAGCTTTTAGATTTTTCTTTCAACCAGTTTTTTACAACGTTGTTGTATAAGGTTTGTTGCGTGGTTTAAGCACTAAAGTTACTAAATAATTACAGACGAAGAAAGTCCGAGAGGACTTTCGTAAGTGAACAAAAAGCCAGCAATAAATTTTATACGGTGTTACAAACAGTTTTTTATAAATGATATTCTATTCCCAAGTTAAAATTTCTCATAATTATTGAATTTTTATTATCCAAATTATGGTAATATCTTGTGTTAATTCCAAATTTATTTGAGATTCTGTAATTAATTCCTAACGCTAAATTTAGATTAATACTGTTGTAATCAAAGTAAAGAGATTCATTACTTAAAGGTTCAAAAGGTCCAGGAAGATATTCCTTCTTCAATTTTTGTTGAATTATATATTTCATTTCTATTCCAGCTTCTAAATGAAATTTATTAAAAATCAAATATTGAATAACTACAGGAAAATTGATTCCTGTTTCATTAAGATTTAATTCAAATCTTTGTAAAACAGCTTCATTAGGACTCGTTCTAATAAATTCCTGAATTAATCCAGAAGTATTAAGATTATTAAATAACAATTCAGTTTGGATGTTAAACTTTTTATGAATCTTGAAATTGACAAATCCTCCAACTTGAAAGCCAATTTCATTCTCGGATTCTATTAATTCAACTTTTTCTAAACTTGAGTTAAGTTTAAAATTTGAGTAATTTAAACCCGTTTTTATTCCAAAGTTTATATTCGAGTTTTGTCCATTCATTGAAATTGAACTTATGAATAAAAAAATAATCAGATACTTCTTTCTTGTATGCAATTTGATTTTCGTTTTAATTGTTTGTAACGTTGTTGTATAAGATTAGTTGCGTGTTTTAAGCACTAAAGTTAGCAAATAAATTACAGATAGAAAGTCCGCGAGGACTTTCGTAAATATGCTAGAACTAGCAATTAATTTTATACGGTGTTGGCAAATCGTTTTTTTTACCATAATAGTTCAGTTCCATTTTCAGAATTCCAAAACGTTCCGCTTTCAAATTTGTTTGTTAAAAACTCAAAAATATTTTCCGCTGATTGTTCAGGTGTTAATCTACCATTTTTAAGATTGCTTTCTATTATAGACGTTTTTACCCAACCTGGATGAATTGAAGCAACTCTAATTTTATTTTTCAATCTATTTGTCAGTATTTTTGTGTACATATTTAAAGCACTTTTCGACATTCGATAAGCAACAGAGTCAGTCAATTCACAAACATCTAAAGAACCCATTTTTGAGGATATATTTAGAATAATTCCGTTTTCGTTTATGAATTCAATCAAGGGTTCTGTGAAAAATACAGTTCCAGTTACATTAACATCAAAAGTCAGATTAAAAGATTCTTTTTCTGGAATGTAAGTGTCTAAATCTGGTCCAATTCCAGCGTTGTTAATTAAAAAGTCAATATTTTTAAAATTCCCAAAAATCTCTTTGTGAGCATTCTTGATACTTTCCGTGTTTGATAGGTCTAATTTTAAAGGATAAAAATTCTTATGCTCAAAGTTTTCAATTTTTCTGCTTCTACTTGTTCCAATAACAAAGAAATTTTCATTCAACATTTTTTCAGTCAAGGCTTTTCCAATTCCTTTACTTGCTCCTGTTATTAATACAATTTTGTTCATTTTGTGCTGTTCTTGTATTATACTGATATAGGTTGACCTTTTTTTAGTTTAATTTATACCGTTCAAACAATTTTTTTTAGCCGTTTAGAAGGCAAAAAATAGTTTGAACTAGTTCTGTTGTTAAATCTTAAGTTCAGGTAAATTTACATTATTTTTTCGATAGGATTTGTATTTGATGTTAGGATTTAGATGGACTTCAGCAGGTTTTCTGAGATCTATGCTAAAATGAGTTCTCAAATTGTTATAAATATAGACGGCTTGATCTGTCATTTTTTGTGCTAATTCAGTGTTTTTAATGTTTTGTTTTAAACCATATTCATATTTCAAAGTTCTATTAATTCGTTCAGCTACAGCGTTTTCATAGGGATCGTATTGTTCAGTCATACTTATTATAATTCCATTTTCTTCAGCAAATGCTGTGTATTTAGGGTTACAGTATTGAAAACCTCTATCCGAATGATGAATAATTTTTTGATTGTGATACTTTCTGTTTTTAATAGCCATAGCAAGCGCATCACTGCAAAGCGATGTTCTCATATGGTTATCTATTTTATACCCCATAATTTGCTTAGAATAGGCATCTGTTACTAAGGCGAGGTAATTATGTCCATTCTCGGTTTTAATGTATGTAATATCGCTTACCCAAAGTTGTTCAGGTCGAGTAGGCACGTGGTCTTTAACCAGGTTTTTATATTTTTTGTACATGTGGTTTGAGTTTGTCGTTGTGATGTAATTTTTAGTTTTAGGAATCAAAAGATTATTAAGTCTGAGGAATCGATAGAATTTGTCTCTACCTATCTTAATATCAGCGTTTATAAAGTCTTTTTTAAGCTCAGCATAAAGTTTTATTCCACCAGTTTTAGAACCTACTTTTTTGCGGTATTGCTTAACTAATTTGATTAGTTTTTGATGGTCTACTTCTTGTTTTCGTTGTACTTTGAGTCTTTTGTAGAAGGCTTGTTTGCTAACCCCAAAACATCCATAAAGCCACTTTCTTTTATACGTGCCTTTTTCTTTAGCTCTATCTCTTTTGCTAATGTTTTGGGTAATGACTTTTTTGACATATCAACGCCTGTAATAAGTTCCATATCAGCGATAATGTCCTGTTGGAAGTCTTTTTGAAACTCAAGTTCTTCAATCTTTTCCTTTAGCTTTTTAATTTCATCGTTTTTACTCATACCTGTATTTTGTTGTACTAAGGTACTGTATTTTCTTAACCAATAGGTAATGGTTGTTCTAGGAACATCATATTTTTTTGAAGCTTGGTTATTGGATAGTTGTCCGTTAAGAATTTGGTCAACGACTAAAAGTTTGGTTTCTAAAGTTACTTTTTGATAGCTTTTTTTTCGCCAGTGTTCATTTTTTGTTTTCATAAGTGACTGTAATTAATTGCTTAATTTTTAGTCAACCTATTTCAGGAAAGTTCAAACCGCAATTATTTTTATACGGTGTTGTGTGTAGTTTTTATTCCGATTTTATAATCTTTTTAGTCGTAATACCTTTGTCTGAATAAATTTTAACAAAGTAAATTCCGTTTTTTAAGTTTTGAGTAGAAATTGAATTATTTATCAAATGCGATACTTTTATTAATTTTCCTGTAATTCCTATGATTTCTACTTTTTCTATATTTAGGTTGTTGTTGATTGTAAAGTTTAAATTATCTAGAACTGGATTTGGATATATTTTGAATGAATTGTTTAAATCAAAGTTTTCTGAACTTAAAGTACTTGTATCTATAGTCCAAGTTATTCTATAACTTTCACATCCTCCAAACATTTGAATACCAATTGTATTATTTTGTTGGTTGAAATTATTATAAGTAAATGTTTCTGTCAAACCATTAGTTGTATAATTATCAATAGAAATTTGTTGTGTAGCATTGTCTATTAGTATGTTAGCACCAGCACCATCTGTACTATTTACAGAATTTGTGTTTTCAAGTGTTATTAATAATGTTCCGTTAGTTGTTGGCGTAAAACTATACCAGTCTTCTCCACTAAAATTTGGGTCTGCTGAATTATTGAACCAACCTTCTGTTGGTGTGTTTTCATTGATAGTGATTGAGTCATTAAAATTATCATTAGGTTCTGGGTCAGATGAATAAAGAGTGGGATTAAATTGATAAGAAAGAGTGTAGTTAATTAACCCATCTGCTCCGTGATATTGTGCATTATTTAAAATTATTCCAATAGTTTCACCATTTTCAACACAAGTCGTTTCATAATTATTAACACTGCCACCAATAGTATAATTATTAACTGCACCAATATATGCTTGGTTATTAATTAGCGAAGATGAGTCATCTAACTGTAAATTTATAGTATAAGTTCCATTACCTGCTGATATAAATGTATAAGTGGATTCTTGCGAAGGATTTGAACTAAAAAAAGTACCTGTGAAACTACCAGAGCTTTGTGCAAAAACTCCAATAGTAAATAATAAAAAGGTTAAGTTAAAAAGTAATTGTTTTTTCATTTTTTATAGATTTTAGTTAATTAATTTGTAAAAATAAGTTGTAATGAAATTATAATCAATACCTATTAGTAGGTAAAAAAGCAAAATGTTGTTCAAATTACACACAACGTGTTTGTACAAGGTTAGTTGCTTGGTTTAAGAACTAAATTTACTAAATAATTACTGACAAAGAAAATCCGCGAGGATTTTCGTAAGTAGGCAAAAAGCAAGCAATTAATTTTGTACGGTGTTGGCAATAGTTTTTTTATTCATATTTAGTTCCAAAATAGTCTGTAATAATTATACTGTCTTTTTTGAATTCCATTTTAGGTTCATAACCTCTTTCAACATAACTTTCTAAACAAATTGTATCATTCAATTTAAATATACACGTTTTATAAGTTCCTTCTCCGATATTTTTAAATTTATAAATAAATTCGTTATTTGAATTTACCTGTTTTTTGTTAATTGTAACTAAATTATTTTTTGAAGAGAATTCAATTTTTTGAATATTTTCATTTTCCTCAATTTTTAAGGTTACAATTACATCATTTCCATTTCCAACTATAAATGGTTTTTTTTCCATTTTGATAAAACTTGATAGAGTTTCGCCATCAGGAGAATGGTCAAGATATTTTCCATTTATATAAAGAATTTTATTCCCAAGTATTTCAAATTTTTCTCCATTTTCGTCAAAATTTTTCCACTCGTTAAATTCTAACCAGCAATAACCATTTTTACTTTTTTCCCAAGTTCCAAAATGTTTTAAAATTAATTCTCCTTTTGAATAAAAGTGAGTAAATTCTCCGTTCTTTTTAATTTCAATGTAATTTTCAATTCCTTCTTTTTGAGAATAATATTTTCCTAAAAACTCATTTTCAGAAGGACAAATTTCACAACTTATAAATGTTAAAAAAACTAATATTAAATATAATAGATCTTTCATTCTTGATTTCGGTTGTTAATTATTGCTTACAACGTTGTTGTATAAGATTAGTTGCGTGTTTCCAAGCCATAAAGTTAGTAAATAAAACACAGATTTAAAGTCTGCCAGAACTTTCGTAAATAAGCTAAAACCAGCAATTAATTTTATACGGTGTTGTACACTGGCTTTTTCTTTCCGCAAACTTGATAGCGTTGGCAAAGACATACTCTTTTGCAATTTTTGGCTTGTGTTGTGGCTGAAGCGAATTGCAAATGTGTATGGCTTTTAGCGTTGGCTTATTTCAGATATATTTCGTCTTTCACGTAACTTGCATTTAACCAAAAACAATGTTTAGTAAATTCAGTTAGTCCTGTTAATTTATCTGCAAAAGGTAATTCATAAGTGTCTTCTTTGTTTCTTGCGTGTGGTCTAACGTGACTAATTCTATTTTCCGTTTTTTTGGGGAAAAATGATTTTCTTATACCTTTTTCGGTTACTTCTTTCACTATTTCTCCTTTAGAAACCGTTTCAACCATTTTTTTCCAAACATTTTTTACCTCAAGAATGTCTGAATATTGCATATTCCAAAATTTCACTTTTCTTAAAATTAAATTTTCTCCCTCAAATTGATAGAACACAAAGAAAAACTTACTTTCTAAAATATTCTTAAAGTCTGAATCTTCCCAATCTGTTTCAATAAGTTCTTGATATTCAAATGTTGGAAATGAAATATCTTCTTTTGGTAAATTATTTTCTTTAAGTCGAATTGTTTTTACTTGAATATCAGCTTTTTCAAATTCTTCTATTTTTTGACCGAGTTTAAGTCCTAAAATTGCATTTGTTAAGTTTGCAAAATAACTTTTTGCATTTTTATTTAGATCTAAACTTAAATCTTTTTCAATCTGTTCTGCTGGTTTTCCATAGAACGGATGAAACTTTAAAATTACTATTTCTTCTAAAGATTGAACTTTATCTAAAATTTCTGGGCGTTCAATTATTTTACCATAAATGGCAGTTTCTTCTTGAGCAATATTTGCAATGATATGATTTACATAACCTTGTTTTAATGAATATGCTCTTTGTTTTGCTTTTTCTTCATTAAATGGTTGGTCTCTAAAAGATTTTAGTGCAGTTGAACCTTTTGTACAAGCTCCAAGATAAAAAGTATCTCCTTCCGACAATTCGTGTGCTTTTCCGTCTTTTATTTTTTGATTGATAAATTCCCAATCTTGTTTAATGATTTTCAAATCCTCGTTTGGATATTGCCAACCGTCTACTAATTTAATTACGTAATCAAGTAATTCTAAATCTCTGTCGTGTAAATAAAAAACTAAAAGTAAGTGTGCGTTTTTCTTCCAAAACGAACTGGTTTCAAAATTTTCTTCGTGTACTTTTAAATAATTGATAATATTTAAAACAAGTCTTTCTTTTGATCTAAATTCTCCGTTTTTTAAAGTTTTTAATGGACTTGATTTAAGTTCCATTCCAGCTTCTTTAAAATCAGGTTCTGCATCAGAGTTTGGCTCGTAACCGAAATAGAATTTTTCTAATATTTGACCAAAGTTTCCTTTTCCCTTATAACCGTGTTTTTCAATTTCAACACCACAAGATTCTCGTAAAGTTTGACCTTTTAATAATTTAGCAAAATCAATAATTGAATCTGCTGAATTTACATTATACATATTCAAATTGATTTATTTGTTTATAAAGTTCTTCCCCAATTTTTTCAATTACTCCAACAACTAATGCATTTCCCATAAAAAAAGCACGTTTTGTATCTGTAATTCCTTCCAATTTGGTATGATTGTCTGGAAACATATTTAATCTTTCCAATTCTATTGGTGTTAACCTTCTTAAACCTCGATCAGAAACAACTACGTGTTTAAATCTTGAAGCTGATTTTCCACCTTCTCCAGTTATAATAGTTCTTGAAGCATTATCTAAAGCGTCTGGATAAATCATTCCGCCTTCGCTGTAGTTATATTCGAAACCTTCTTTTGTAGTTCTCTTCTCTTTTTTAGCACCTTTTAGATATTCCCATTTTGACTTGTCATTTTCATCAATAAAAAATTCGGAAGTTACTTCTCCATTTTGTAAAACATCTCCTAAAACAGTTCTTTCTCCGTCATAATTTGGAACTGTTTTAGTTGTATAAACTTTACCTTTTATAAGTAAGCCAGTATTTTGAAAAGGCGATAATTTTCCGTTTTTATTAAAGTCATTAGTTATTTCCACTAAATCCCCTTTTAATTCAACTTCTTGAATTGAATCTGTTTTAGCAACAGGAAAAGCATTTGCAATAGTTCCTTCTTCTGTTAGCCAATTTATTTTTTTAGATTTTTGAAGTCTTTTGTAAATTTCTGTTGATTTGTGATAACCAATAAAGAAAACTCTTCTTCTCCTTTGTGGCATTCCATATTCAGCTGCATTTATTACTCGCCATTCTACTGCATAACCCAAGTCATTTAAACTTTGCAACATTACTGCAAAATCTCGTCCTCTTTGTTTTGCTGGCGATTTTAAAAGTCTATCAACATTTTCTAAAAATAAGTATTTTGGCTTGTTTTTTTTCTTTTCTAAAATTTGATGAATTGACCACCAAAGAACACCTTTTTTACCTTTTAAACCTTTTGAATTATGAAGAGTTGTTGCAACAGAATAATCTTGACAAGGAAATCCGCCAACTAATAAATCGTGATCTGGAATTTCCTCTACGTTTCTCGTCACAACTTCATTTATATCTTCGTTTGAGTGATTTTCTTTTCCAAAACGTTCTTCATAAACTTTTGATGCGTGTTGCATTTTAGTTGATGGTTCCCATTGATTACTCCAAACAATTTCATAATTGCTTTTTTCAAGTCCAAGACGAAAACCTCCAACTCCTGCAAACAATTCAGTAACTTTAATTTTCTTATTTTCCATTTTCTTGAGTCTTATAATAGTTAATTTTTTCTTCTGCAACTTTCAGAATTTCAGAAGTCGATTCTGTGTATTTTAATTCTTCTGCAATTTTTTCTGAAAACCAATTTATGATAAGTTCACTTTCCGGAAGTTCATAAAATTTAGCAAGTCTTACAATTTGTTCCTTTGTAGGTTTTCTTTCGTTTTTCTCAAACTTGCTAATCAAAGATTGATCAATATCTACTTCAGCCGCAACTTTTCGTAGAATTAAATCTTTTTCCTCTCTCGCACATTTTAAAGTGTCTCCTAATGTTTTCATTGGTCAAAATTGTTTTAGACAAATATTGTCCAAATTTATAAAAACATTTTGGATTATCAAGTTTTAATTCAGATTATTTTATTCGTTCTGGTGTGGTGGAAAATTTTAGCTCTTTTGGTTTTTAGAGCCTTGGAATTGAGCATTGGCAAAAACCAAAAGTGCTAAAATATGCGGCTGGTTGCTTGTGTACTTTTGTTGTTGTGTATGATTAGTTGCGTGTTTTAAGCACTAAAGTTAGTAAATAAAACACAGATAGAAAGTCCGCGAGGACTTTCGTAAATTGGCTAAAACCAAGCAATTAATTATACACGGTGTTGTAATTAGTTATTTTTTTAATTACTGGTTTTTCAATTAATTCATATTCAATTATTTTCTTTTCAGTTAAATCTGCATTATTTGAATCTATTCGATATTCATATGTCACAAGAATTTGGTCATTTTTTATATCTGACACAAAAGTTCTATGAGGCCAATAATTATATAGTGATTTTATGTTTTTTGTTTTCCATAAGCTGTCATTTTCAATTCCATTGGATGTAAATTCATATTCTTTCCATTTCTTTGATTTAAAATCTCCATAAATTATTTTGTCAGAACCGTGAAAATTTCCAGTTTTCAAAACGTACAAATTATTCACTTTGATTAATTGTTCGTCTTCATTCCATTCTCTTCCAGAATAGATTCCTTGACCAAGATTTAGTGTTTTCCCATTTTGAGACTTGTATTCATAATTAATAATGTATTCCCAAGAATGAAGGTCAGGATAATATTCCATTTTACAGACTAATTTTCCGCCAATATTCTGATTTATTTCAACGGTTTTAAATTCAGGTTGAAGAGCCAAATAGACAAGTGAAATAAGAATTATTCCTATTCCTAAAATTGTCAAAATTGCTATTGTGCATCCTTTTTTCATTTTTTAATTAATTACAACGTTGTTGTATAAGATTAATTGCGTGTTTAAGCACTAAAGTTAGCAAAAAAATCACTGATAGAAAGTCCGCGAGGACTTTCGTAAATAAGGCTAAAACTAGCAATTAATTTTATACGGTGTTGGCAGACGTTTTTTGTTTTTATCAGTAAGTCAGAATCGTTTTATTTCACATATAGAACTCTAAATTTATTTTTATTTAAAGGATCTCTATCTACTACTTGAACTGGAGCTTCTTGCCACTGCCACACATTCATCTCAGGATTCTGTGATAATTTAATTTCTCCGCGTGTTCCATTTGTAGTTACTTGTGACCAAGATTTGGCAATGCTATTTCGATTGACTCCATTTAAACTCATAATATTAGCTAAAATATGAATAGCATCATAACCTTCCAAAGCTACAAATGACGGTTCTTCTCCTAAATGTTTGCGTACTTTATCTAGCACATACAGTCCAAGTGAGTTTAGTTTTTCAGGCATATAACGTAAAAAAGGAATTGCCGAACCGTTTTCCTGTAACTCACTCATCCAACTATTGAACTCGGGTTGTCCTGCAGGAGCTCCAATCAGAAGTTTTTCAAGTCGAGAATCGTTTCGTACGGCTTTAACCAAAGATACGGCAGGATCTGGATACCCTACAAGAAGAAGCAAAGCAGTTGCATTACTGCCATTAAGTTTATCACATAGGTCAGTAGGAGTAATTCGTTGTGTGTCAAATTCAATGATAGAACCACCTTGTTTATTAAAATGTTCACGTAGAATATGTGTGCCTGCTTCCCAATAAACACTTGGAGATGTAGCTAAAGCGATATTAGTATGCTTATTATTTGTAAGAAATTCTGCATAAGCTTTCCAGCCTTTCGATTGAACTTGAGGAAGTCGAGCAATCCATTTTGATGGCTTTTCAATTAGATTATCTATAACTGCTGATGTACAGAGAAAAGGCACATTTCGTTCATCAGCTCTATTAGCTATAGCTTTAGCAACAAAACTATGGTATTCACCAACAATGGCTATTACTCCTAAACCTACTAGTTCGTCAACTAAATCCGTAGCTTTTTGAGGATTAGCAGCACTATCTCGTACTAGTAATTCAATCGGTCTTCCATTAATGCCTCCTGTCTTATTCAATTCAGAAACGCCAAATTCAAGACCTGCCAATAGATGATTACCAGCCTCAATCCAACCTGGATTTGTTATTGGAGCTATTGCCCCTATAAGAATTGGATTATCTGTTTTATGTATCATATTTCAGTTTTTTTTTAATGTTTGCCAACGGCTCGTATAATAAACGTAGGTCAGGTGACAAGCGATACGTTTCGGTTTGGTACTAAGCCAAATTTTATATTTGGCGGACTTTGTAAAAAAACATAGAACTTTGGATTTAACACAAAAGCCCTATGTTTTTTATACATTGTTGTACACTGTTTTAATCTAAGTTTTTCTTTAACCAATCTGATACTTCATCACCTAATCCAAACCAAGCAGAAGGAGCTTTGACAGTTCCAACAAATATTTGGTCATTTGAATCCGTGACTTCCATTAAACTATCTCTAATTTCAATGGCACTTTTTTTGGAAATAACAATGTACGCAGAACCTCCTAATCTAGCCCAACCGTCATGTTCCTTTATTACTTTAAGAACATCTTCATAATTTTGACCTGCGCTATTTAAATCGTACGATATAATATATGCTCTTTTCATTATTGTTCAATTATTTCATGAATATTTGATGCAAACAGTCTTACAATTTCGATACACTCTTTTGCATAATTTTTATTTATGTCATTTTCACTGTGTGGAGTTTGATTCAAATTATAATCACCACTATGAGCAATAACATGTCTTCTGCTGGTAAATAAGTTTAATTTTCGTTTTAGATTACTTTCATTTATGTTTGCTTTTACGGCTACGGATGAAAAGATATTATCATGACCTACCATTTTAAGAAATGATGTTATTTTCCATTCTCCTTGAAACGATTTAGTCTCAAAATCATCTTTCACAGCTTTTTCCACTTTTTCTAAGAAATTATAGTTTCTAGCTGCGTCAAGTAATTTATCTTGGTTTAACAATTTTTTCAAATAATCTTTTAATTCAGGTTTAATTGTTTTTTTTGTGTCAGAAACAACTTTTCTTATTTCTGATATAACAATTTTTCTAACAAATGCATCTAAAGCTGATATTGTTAAAACGACAGCAGCTCTATAACAATCGCAATAATGTTTTTCGGTAATTTCTTTAATAGTTTCCGTAGAATCATGCACTGATAATAAATTCTCTGCCCTAATTAAGCATTTTTCAAAAACATCAAAAGATGAAATTGATTTAGTATCCTCTTTTGAACCTGAAGAAACAGCATCTACTTTTGGATTATCAATTCCAGAAGTTTTACCTCCTTTTGTTTCTTGTTCTTTCATATTTTACAATTCATTCATAGTTATTTTTAATTGTGTACAACGTTGTTGTGTATGGTTAGTTGCGTGGTTAAGCAACTAAATTAGTAAACAAATACGAACCAGAGAAAATTCCGAAGGAATTTTCCAAATAAGCACTTGCCAAAGCAATTAATTATACACGGTGTTGTGCATAGTTTTTATTCCACTTTCTTATATTCATATCGCTTGTCAAACAAACCACCTTTGTTTTTGTATATTAATTTGTTTTTGGCAATTTCGACTATAATATAATTCCGATTTCCAATTGTCAGAATTGAGTCAGTCAATTTATAAGTCGAGTTGTATTCGTTTCCCTGTTGGTTAATGAAAATCGATTTGTCGATATTAAAAGTCAAAGTACTTTCCAATTCTGTTTTTGAGTCAGATTCCGATTCAGAATTATTTTCTGTAAGTGGCTCAATATCTTCATCAAAAGAGTCAGTTTCAGCTATTAAAATCCATTTTCCGATGAGTTTATCTTTATATTCAGATTGCGCTTTACACGAGTTAATTCCGAAAATTAAAGTAAGTATTATTAAAATTCTCATAGTTTTTTATTCAGATACAACTCCAATAAACATTAAATACTCAATTTCAGTATCATAGATTTCTAGCAATTCGTCTTTTGTCAGGTCAACTTTTTCCTTATCCAGAGCATATTCAACAAGTTCATTAATATCTAATTCGACATCTGATTCAGTTTCGGTTTCAGAATTCGAGTTTTCGGCAATCAGTCCAAGATTATTCATAAAGTTTTCTTCCGCAATCAAAGCTTCACGAATCAAATTCAAGTCAGATTCTTTTTTGTCAAGTTTCAATGCTATAAAACAAGAAGCCTCGTCTAAATCATATATTTCTTTTCCAGCGTTATTTTCATTTATAACACAAATAGCTTCATTCTTACAGGAATTCATAGAGGTGATTATTAATAAAATTCCGATTATTTTTTTCATTTCGTGAGTTTTCTCAAATTATGCACAACGGTTTTGTGTTATGGAAAGTTGCGATTTTAAGATTGGCTGATTTTCCGAAGGAAAATTAAGACAAGATTAAAAAAGCAACAAACTTTGTTTTAGCTAAAAATAGCAATTTTTTATACACAGTGTTGCAAAATGCGTGTTTTTTATTTTTCCAAAATTTTGTTTTTTCAATTTTCAGTTTTTAAAAATTCCGAGTTCAATTTTTAATTCCACAATGAAATTCAATTCCGAAATTGTTCAAATTTCACAAAATTAATTTTCCAGCTAGAATAAATTCCATTTTTTCTTTTTTCTCAAACACAATAAATTCAGATTAATTTTCTTTTTTTCAGCATTTTAAAATTTCCAAAAAAGAACAAAATTCTTTCAGAATTTTGATTCGCGAGAGAGTGTTCCACAAATATATTTTTCCGTTTTTTTCGCAATTTTTTAGTTTTTCAAACTTTAAAAGAATAAGCTGTTTTAAAGAACTTTTGTTTGCGGATTAATTTTTCGCCCAGTTTTTTGCAACGTGTTTGTATATGGTTTGTTGCGTGGTTAAGCACGTAATTTAGCAAATAAAAACCGAATAGAAAATCCGCGAGGATTTTCGTAAGTAGGCTAGAACTAGCAATAAATTATATACGGTGTTGCAAGTAGTAGTTTTTTTTCAGTTTTTGTGTATCCCGTTTTTTTATTAATTCAGAGTTTGAGTAAATTCCTTCAACGTGATTTTCCTCAAAGATTTTGAGTTCCGATTTAGTAATAAATTCCGCAAAGAAATACATTTCATAAGTTACTAAAATTCCAGTTTTGTTTTTTCCTTTCTTTATTTTAATTGTTTTAAACCTATTTTATTTTCTGATTTTTTATAAGTAATAAAATTTCCTATTAACATAATAAATGAACTTAATAACCACATCCAATACCCTAAATCATAAAAAATTACTTTAGCTGTAGTACCTCCTTCATTGTCAATTATTTCATCAACTAGTAAAAATGAAAGCATTAATAAAAATGCAGTAATACTTGAAATAAATGAAATTTTTTGATTCTTATTAAATGTGATCCAAGATAATAAAAGTATTGGATTAGCAATCCAAGGAAAAGCTGGTAAATGAAGCATAAATACACCTATCCAACCAAATATTAGGCTTAATAAACCTGAAAAATATTCGCAAGTTCCTCCGCTTGTACAATAACTTTTTTGAGTTAATGAAATTATAAATATTCCAAAACTTAAAAATAAGAATACTTTTTTATTTTTCATTGTTGTTTTCGATTGAGTGATTTCCGCTATTACTTGCAACGTTGTTGTATAAGCTTTGTTGCGTTGGTTAAGCAGTGAATTTAGTAAATAAAACACGAACGGCGAAATTCCGTAGGAATTTCCCAAGTGAGCTAAAACCAGCAATAAAGTTTATACAGTGTTGTGTGTAGTGTTTAATATTCATTCAGTCTTTCAATATTCATATTAATATTCAATATATTTTGTTTTTTCTGTTCAATATATTCATTTATATTTTTTCGTATCATTTTTTTCTTCTCATTTGTGAGAATATTTAATTCTCTTAAATTTGTTTCTAATAAATCTAATGTTCTTTTGAAATCTTCATTTAATTTCTTAATTCCTTTTTCATTATTTAGTATTCCATCTTTCCAATTTGTTTGTTCAATTTCTAAATGTTCACAATAAACATCAATTTTTTGAAATATTGTTGTCATAGTCGAAAGTCCGTATTCAAAAAATGACGAATTACCTTTGAATTTAACTTTCCTAACTATAAATTCAATATTATACGGGTAATTTTCAATAAAGTTACAAGGTGAAGGTAATTCTTGTCCTAAAAAAAGTTTTTCCACATATTCAGATTCTTTTTTCTCATTTAAAATCAGTTTTGGCACATTTAAATTTTCACATTCAATTAGTCTTTCAACCTCTTTTTTAATTTCTGTTTTTTCAAAATCGTAGTTGGATTTATTAATTTTGTTTTTGATTTTTTTTTCACTTTTAAGAAAGAAAATTTCTATATTTTTTTCTAAAAATAAGTTTGGTTTTTTGTAAGAATCGTTCATAATTTCTAAATATTTTATATTAATTATTCCAAAAATAAAACGAATAAATTCATTTTTCATTTTTGTTGGTAATATTAGAAATTTAGTTATTAATATTCTTTAAATGAGTTGTTTAGTTTTTGTTAGGTTCGTTCGAAATATCTTAATTTTCTTTGAAATTGTTCGTTTGTATTATACTGATATAGGTTGACCTTTTTTTAGTTTAATTTATACCGTTCAAACAATTTTTTTTAGCCGTTTAGAAGGCAAAAAATAGTTTGAACTAGTTCTGTTGTTAAATCTTAAGTTCAGGTAAATTTACATTATTTTTTCGATAGGATTTGTATTTGATGTTAGGATTTAGATGGACTTCAGCAGGTTTTCTGAGATCTATGCTAAAATGAGTTCTCAAATTGTTATAAATATAGACGGCTTGATCTGTCATTTTTTGTGCTAATTCAGTGTTTTTAATGTTTTGTTTTAAACCATATTCATATTTCAAAGTTCTATTAATTCGTTCAGCTACAGCGTTTTCATAGGGATCGTATTGTTCAGTCATACTTATTATAATTCCATTTTCTTCAGCAAATGCTGTGTATTTAGGGTTACAGTATTGAAAACCTCTATCCGAATGATGAATAATTTTTTGATTGTGATACTTTCTGTTTTTAATAGCCATAGCAAGCGCATCACTGCAAAGCGATGTTCTCATATGGTTATCTATTTTATACCCCATAATTTGCTTAGAATAGGCATCTGTTACTAAGGCGAGGTAATTATGTCCATTCTCGGTTTTAATGTATGTAATATCGCTTACCCAAAGTTGTTCAGGTCGAGTAGGCACGTGGTCTTTAACCAGGTTTTTATATTTTTTGTACATGTGGTTTGAGTTTGTCGTTGTGATGTAATTTTTAGTTTTAGGAATCAAAAGATTATTAAGTCTGAGGAATCGATAGAATTTGTCTCTACCTATCTTAATATCAGCGTTTATAAAGTCTTTTTTAAGCTCAGCATAAAGTTTTATTCCACCAGTTTTAGAACCTACTTTTTTGCGGTATTGCTTAACTAATTTGATTAGTTTTTGATGGTCTACTTCTTGTTTTCGTTGTACTTTGAGTCTTTTGTAGAAGGCTTGTTTGCTAACCCCAAAACATCCATAAAGCCACTTTCTTTTATACGTGCCTTTTTCTTTAGCTCTATCTCTTTTGCTAATGTTTTGGGTAATGACTTTTTTGACATATCAACGCCTGTAATAAGTTCCATATCAGCGATAATGTCCTGTTGGAAGTCTTTTTGAAACTCAAGTTCTTCAATCTTTTCCTTTAGCTTTTTAATTTCATCGTTTTTACTCATACCTGTATTTTGTTGTACTAAGGTACTGTATTTTCTTAACCAATAGGTAATGGTTGTTCTAGGAACATCATATTTTTTTGAAGCTTGGTTATTGGATAGTTGTCCGTTAAGAATTTGGTCAACGACTAAAAGTTTGGTTTCTAAAGTTACTTTTTGATAGCTTTTTTTTCGCCAGTGTTCATTTTTTGTTTTCATAAGTGACTGTAATTAATTGCTTAATTTTTAGTCAACCTATTTCAGGAAAGTTCAGTTTTTCGCATTACACACAACGTGTTTGTATAAGATTAGTTGCGTGTTTTAAGCACTAAAGTTAGCAAATAAATCACAGATAGAAAGTCCGCGAGGACTTTCGTAAATTGGCTAAAACCAGCAATTAATTTTATACGGTGTTGGCAATAGTTATTTTAATCCATTTATAAATTCAATTCCTTGTTTTGTCAGCAAATAAACTTGGTCAAGGTCGTTGCTTGTCTTTGTTTCAATAATCCCCCTCAATATTAATTCCCCTGTGAAATCCGATATCTTATATTTATCACTTATTGAGACTGTAGGTGAATCCCATTGAAAATCTTTTGTGTAAAATATATCTTTTAATTCTGCATTAAGGACATAAAAATTAGCTCCATCAGCAAATTTGTTTTTGAGACGAATTAAAAATTTAAGTAAGTCAGTTTCGACTCCGTTAAATTCATATTTAATATTTTCTAAAGCCTTTTTTAATCCATTAACGTCAATTATACTACTTTTTTCTATTTGAAGAATTTTTTTCTGTAATTCAGCATTTGATTTTTCTAATTCTAATATTTGAATTTTATTATCTCTTTCTTTAAGTCTAACTTGGTTTTTAGAATGTGCATTCCAAGTACGTGAAATTAATTTACCGAAAGGAATTAAATAATTGTCATCATTAAGCTTTGGAATATTTAACGCTTTCAAGTCAAGAGATAAATGTTCCCTTGATTCATCTTCATCTACAAATAGAACTAAGAAACTGTTTTTAGTTTCAATTTCGTGAATTAAGGCTCCATCTAATTCTTTTTGTACCCAATATGATGGAATTGAATTTTTTGTTAAATAAACAAAGAACATATCGCAAGAGACTATTCCATCTTCAAATATTTTTTTTCTAATAGATTCTCCAGGTGGTATTTCCCATTCATCATACCAAACATCAATACCACAACTTCTTAAGTCATTTGCTATTTTTTCGATAATTACTTTATCCTTTTTTGAATGTGATAAGAATACTTTTGGTTTCATTTAGTTCTAATTATTGCCAACGGTTTTGTGTTATGGAAAGTTGCGAATTTTGAGAACGGCAAATTTTCCGCAGGAAAAATTGAAGTTTGCAAAAATGGAGCAACTTTTAGTTAAGCTAAAAGTAGCAATTTTTTATACACAGTGTTGTAAAAAGCGTATTTAATTTTCCCATAATTTTAACAGATTCAGTTTTTATAATTTTCGGTTTTAATTTAAATTCTGAGTTATAATTCCGCAATTTTGATTTTCCGTATTTAGCTCAATTCCGCAAACTTTCTAAATTCAGAATTTGAGTAAGAATTCGCAATTTGATTTTTCAGAGTTTGAGTAAATTCCTTTTTATTAAATTTCTAAAATTTTCCAATTTTTACAAATTTTGACGAGCGAGAGAGTGCTCCACATTTTTAAGATTCAATTTTTTTCAGAATTCAGTTTTTCAAACTTTAAAAGTAAAATGCTTTTTTTAAGAACTTTAGCTTTTAGATTTTTCTTTCAGCCAGTTTTTTACAACGTTGTTGTGTAAGGAAAGTTGCGTGGTTTAAGCACTAAAGTTAGTAAATAAAACACGAACCAAGAAAATCCGAGAGGATTTTCGTAAGTAGGCTTTTACCAGCAATTTTTTTTACACGGTGTTAGCTGACGTTTTTTTACTTTCCAAATTCATATTCCTCATATAAACTATTTAATTCATTCCTTTCTGATTCAGTTATTTCATATTCCAAATCACATAAAATTTCTTTAATTATATAATATTCATTAATATTTTTAATTTTTCCATTTTTAAGTACTCTTTTGGGAACATTTTTAATTTGAGAAGTCAATATATTTAATGAAGGTAAATTTTCAGAAATCAGACTTTCATTCAGCTCTATTTTTGATTCGTCTGTAAAGTGATTAAGTCCAGTTAGTGAATCTCTTAAACCTTCTTTTAATCCTCTTCTTGCTATAGATTCATTTTCTTTTTCCCAACTTTCTAAAACATTTATTGGCGAAGTTGGAGAATAAGAGTTCATTCCATAATATGGAGCTTGAAATTCCCAAATAACTTTGAAAACTTTTTTATAAAATTCATAATTTGATTTATTTATTTTCACTTTTTATTTTCAATTTTATTTCATTTTGAATAAATCTTAATAATATTATCTGTTTCTGAAGTTTTTCATAAATGACAGCTAACGTTTATGTATAAGAATAGTTGCGGTTTTGTATGCGAGGATTTTCCGCAGGAAAATCAGACGTAACAAAATTGCAACGACCTTTGTTTAAGCACTAATCTAGCAATTATTTTTATACGGTGTTAGCAGTTCGGTTTTTTTATCCAATTTCAAATATGTCATTTATTATTTTATCAATTACATTCTTTGTCCTTGGTACGCTGTCTTTTTTCAAATAGTTTTTTAGTCCATTTGCTATTTTGTCCAGTTTAGGATTGTCGGTCAGTTTAGGATTCAATTCTCTCATCAAAAGTGACTGATTTAGTCGCTCTCCTCTTGTTGTACAGAACATTGTTGCATCGAGTGCAATCAAGCTCAAAGGTCTTCCCATTTCAAGCCATTTTTCCGCTCTTTTCCAGCTAAAATTCGAACTCGCAGATAAATGTCCCCAATCTTGCGTAATATTTTTATTCCTCTTTGCATTTTCCTCAATCCAGTCTAAAACAGGCTCATAATTCAAGAAGTTTAAAGGCGCCATAAATTCAGTCAGATATTTGTCCTCACAATCTTTGAGTTCTGTTGTAATCAATTCAAAAGCTTGTTTTTTGTCAAACTTTTCAATTATTTCCTCCATTCGAATATGAAAGTTTTCTATTTTCTCTTTGTCATACATATGAGTGAGTTCAACTGACTGCTAACGTTGTCGTGTAAGGATAGTTGCGCGTTTAAGTTACTAACTTAATAAAAATGGAACGAACCAGAGGAAAATCCGCAGGATTTTCCGAGTAAGCTAGAACCAAGCAATTATTTTTACACATTGTTGGCAACATTAATTTAACAGTCATTTTGAATATATAAAGTTAAATTCCATTCTCCATTTATTTTTTCAAATCCGAGCATTGTAAGGGTTCCTATTTCTTTTAATGTATATTCAGAGTAGAATATATTGTCAGAAAAATTGAATGTGTTTTCCCATTTTTCGTCAATTCCAATTTCATTAATAAAGTTCCAATCGTCATATACCCAATTATTCTTCTTTAAAACATAGGTTTCTTCACAAGCTCCAACAACAGCAATTAAATTGTCAAAGTCGATATGAGCTTTTTGAAAATTAGGGTCGAAAATGAATTTTTGACTGAATTCCAGAAAATCATTTGGAACTTTTTTTTTGTCAGAGTAAGATTCAGATACTTTTTGATAATTTTCAGCTTTCTTAAAAGCTAAATCCCAATCGTATTTTTCCACTTCTCCTTTTTTGTACAATTTATAAATCGAATCCATTTCAATTTTCGTCTGTTCTTGTTCAGTTATGGATTTCGATTCTTTACTTTCCGTTTTTAATTCAGATTTAGGTTCTTGCTTATTTTCTTTACAAGAGATTATTAAAAGAAGTAAGAAAGTCAGTTTTAGTATTCTCATTTTTTTATTGTTGCCAACGTGATTGTGTATGTTTCAGTTGCGTGGTTTAAGCATTAAATTTAGCAAATAATTACTGAATAGAAAATCCGCGAGGATTTTCCCAAGTAGGCTAGAAGCTAGCAATTGAATATACACGTTGTTGTACGTAGGCTTTTATTGTTTCGCTCATTACTTCTTTCGGATATTTCCATTTCAATATTTTATTCGGCGAGCTATTCAACCCGCTATTTATTTTTCTAAACGGTAAGTTTTCAAAACTTCCGTATTCTATTTTCCAATGTTCTATGCTGAATATACAATTATTTAACGAACCATTCGCACTTCGGTCATTATTCGTTTCGCACAGTTTTATTTCGCCAATTATTCCTTTCAAAGTTTCGTAACCGATTTCAATTCCATCATTTTTAAATTGAGAATGAAGCGTTTCTGTAAAAATTCGAGTTATGTTATTCAATTCAGATGTTTTTATATCTGATAGAATTAACAAATATTTGGTCAGTTTGTTTACAATTAGCCAACATTTTTTTCTATCCACGTAAAAAATGGTCGCAACCCATTCGCCCAATATTTTATTTTCAGTTTCGTTTTTTTCCACAATCGATTTCGCAATTGTCTTTTCAAGTTTTCGAGTTGTATATATCTGGGTGAAATTCATTCAGTTTATTGGTTGTTAGCGTGATTTTGGCAGCTTACGTACAACGTTGTTGTGTAAGAAAAGTTGCGTGGTTTAAGCACTAAAGTTAGCAAATAAATCACAAATAGAAAGTCCGCGAGGACTTTCGTAAACTGGCTTTTACTAGCAATTTTTTTTACACGGTGTTGGGTGCAGTTTTTTTTATTCAAATATTTTCCAAATTTCCGAAAATTCCTTTTCTAAATTTTCTTCTTTCCATTCTTTTCCAGATAATTTTTGTTTTTTAACTCTAACAGGTGTCATTAACTCACCAGTTTTATTTTCATAAACATTTTCGGCAAGCGAAAACATTTCTTCGAGTTGTGGGTCTTCGTCAAAATACTGTTTTAATTCCGATATTTTTAGACCTTTAATATTCTCAAATGCTTTTTGCCCTTTTGAAATTACCCAAGCTTTGAAATAATCAAATGCATCATCTCCACAACCGCGTCTTGCAATATATACTAAAGCCCAAATTTCCCAACGATTTAATTCTTGGTATTTAGTCAAAAATGTTCTTTCGAAACGTTTTATTTCTGACGGTTTGAATTCCTTTAATTGGTTTGATAATTTTTCTATGAAATCTATTTTGTCCTCTGATTTTTCTCTATTTATATTAATTAGTTCCCAAAATACTTTTTCGTCTATCTTTCTTTTGTCTGTAGTCTTTTTTGGTTTGGGTTTTTCTAACTTGTCTACTGTTTTAATAAGTTCGTCAGTTTTTCTAATTTCCTCTTCCGCTCCAAGTTCGGTTAAACCTTGCTTAAATCTGTACAAACCTTCTAAAGTCAATTTTTGACATTCAAAAGTTTTTTTCGCTCCATCCCAATATTCTGTTTTTTCACCAATTTCTTTATTCCAATGCCATAAACTCGAAAAACGACGTCTTAATATTCCTTTCCAAAATTTAATAAATTCCTTTTCAAGTTTGTTTTCAATTAGGTGTTTTTCAAGAGGTTCAAAGAATTCATCCCATTGTCCAGAATCATAGTTTTCGTGGATGAACGCGATCAGTTCAGAAAATCTTTTTTCTTTAATCCACTTATCACGAACATAAATTTCGTTTTGTTCCCAAGTTTGCTTTGGAAGTCCAAGTTTTTCTCTTTCATCGAAGTAATTGTCAACTTCTTTTAAAAAAATTCCGTAACTCAATTTTGTTTTGTTTTAATTGCACCCAACGTTGTTGTATATGGTTTGTTGCGTGTTTCAAGCAACTAATTTAGTAAATAATTACCGACCAAGAAAGTCCGCGAGGACTTTCGTAAGTAGGCGAAAAGCCAGCAATAAATTATATACGGTGTTACCCACAGGCTTTATTCCACATATTTAAATTTTGTTTCTAAATCCGTTTTTTCAAATTCAGGAATATAGCTTAAATACCAAGTATCAAAATCGTTTTGTTTTTCGGGTAATCTCATTTTTATAAATTCACGATATACGTCAATTAATAAGTTTATTCCATTATAGAAAACTTCTTTACATTCTTTAAAATTCCGAATTTGTAAAATATCTGCTTTGTCCTTTCCTGCAATTACAAATCCATTCATTACGCTATTTGGATGAACATTTTCGGAATATTTTCTATATTGAAACTCGTAAAGAATTGTACTATTTAGATACAAACAGAGGTTTTCAAAATTATTTGGTCCATCATATAATGAATACCAATTCGGATTGTTATTTCTTTTTTTACTTTTATTACAAGTTCGTTGAAATTCAATGTTTGCTTCTTTGTAATTGTCTTCTAACAATAAACTCTCTTTAGCTTTAATTACTCTCTCTATTTCTATTGGATTACAATGATTTTCTAATTCAAAATCGGGTTCTTGCTTAATAAATTTTGAAACAAAATTTTTCGAAATTTTCTCATCTTTGATGAACTGTTTGTAATATTTAATTTCTTTATTTAGTCGGCAAATTAAAAATGAATGGGAACGTAATTGTTCATCTTTCTCAATCATATAAAGTAAGCTAAAAGTACTTTCCATTAAAGAACGAATCAATATTTTCGCTGGTTCAATTGACGATTTTTCAATTAATATAGAAACTGAATCTCCTAATTCAATACTGTTTCTTAAAAAGACAGAAGGTACATTTTTGTCTCTTCCATTTCTTTTTTTCTCAATGTCCCATTTTAAAATATGAGTACCAAAATTCACAACTTTTCTCAAGTTGTCAGAAAGGTTTTTGAGAATTAAGTTCAATTCCTTATTTTCCTTTTGTGGCAGTATTTCTTCTATTGGCTCGATGTTCGTTTAGCTTGTGGGTAACGTTGTTGTATAAGCTTTGTTGCGTTGGTTTAGCAGTGAATTTACTAAATAAAACACGAACGGCGAAATTCCGAAGGAATTTCCCAAGTGAGCAAAAACCAGCAATAAAGTTTATACGGTGTTAGCACCAGTTTTTTTTCCTTCTTTTCGATATGTTATTATTAACAAAACCGATGCAATAATGACAACAAATAGTGCTGGTCTTAATTGACCTCTTTCCCCATCTAATAATGCAATTAAATATAAGAGCACAAAGAATATTTGTATTAAAATATATTTCATTTTGTATTTTGTTAGGTTTAAAGAATGACTTAAAACGACTAATCCAATAATTATTGCACTAAGACTTAATATCCAATTTTGAAAATGATAATGTCTAAGATTTATGTGTCCATTCCAACCTGTAACTTTTCTATATATATTCTCACCAGTCTTATTGTTAAAGTATTTAAACTCATAAACCCAAGCCATAAATGAACATATAATTATAAGTAATGTCAAAAATAATGTCCAAATCTGATATTTATCAATTTTTTTCTTTTCACTCTTAATTACTTCGACTTCTAATGCGCTAAAAATAAGTTTAAGAGTTTTTTCTCTTGGTTGTGTTTCATTATTTTCAATTCGTTGAATTGTTCTTAGGTTTACTTTAGAAGATTCAGCCAATTCTTCCTGTGATAAACCTTTTTTTATTCTTATTTCTTTTATTCTTTTTCCGATTTCAGTCATCTTTAATTTAGTTTAATTTGTCTCGTAAAAATATTCCATAAATTCTCGTTTTATAGAGACTTCTCTACGACATTTATACGGCATTTTCGGAATTTATTGTTATTGCAGGATTTCAATTGGTGCTAACGTTGTTGTATATGGTTTGTTGCGTGTTTTAAGCAACTAATTTAGTAAATAATTACCGACCAAGAAAGTCCGCGAGGACTTTCGTAAGTAGACGATAAATCAGCAATAAATTATATATGGTGTTAGCAAACGTTTTTTATTCTTTTATAAATCTGATTGAACTTCCATTTTCAAGTTTCAAGAAATAAATTCCAACGATTAGATTTTTAACATCAATTTTTTGGTTTTCAGATATAATTCCTTTTTTTATTTCTGTACCTAAAATATTATAAATTATGTAATTTTCTATTTTAGTTAACCCTGAAATTTGAAGAAAATTATTTGTTGGGTTAGGTAATGTTTTTATTTTATTTAATAAAGAAAAATTATCTATGGAGAGTGTAGACAAATCAATTTTTGATATTTTATTACCAGTAAATTCATTAATATACATTTCATTTCCATTAATTATCAAACCAGTAGGTCCAATCAATTCATTTACAACGTCCTTTGCTGTTGGATTGCTTTCTGTAATGTTAATTTTAGAAATCTTATTTCCATTAAATTCTGCAATATATAAGTCATTTTCGTTGAGTGTTAATCCTGTTGGTTTACTCAATTCTGTTATAACATCAATTGCTGTTGGAGAACTATCTGTAATGTTAATTTTAGAAATTTTGTTATCTCCAGAATTAGCAATATATAAGTCATTTCCATTAAGTATTATTCCTTGTGGTCTATTCAAATCTGTTATAACATCAATGGCTGTTGGAGAACTGTCAGTAATGTCAATTTTAGAAATTTTATTTCCACCAAGTTCCGCAATATATAAATCATTTCCATCTAGTAATATTTGTGCGGGTCGGTTTAATTCAGTTATAACATCTATAACTGTTGATGAATTATTGGTAATGTCAATTTTAGAAATTTTATTTCCATTAAGTTCTGAAATATATAAGTAATTTCCAATAAGAATTATTCCCGAAGGACCATTCAAGTTTGTCACTATGTCGACGGCAACTGGCGAACTATCTGTAATATTAATTTTAGAAATTTTATTTCCTTCAAATTCCGCAATGTATAGGTTGTTTCCGTCTATTTCTATCGCATTAGGGTTTGATAATTCAGTTATTACATCGATAGTTTGTGCAATAAGATTAATGTTGGTCAATAAAAATAATGTTGTTAAAAAATAAATTTTCTTCATAGTTCTTGGATTTAATGTTTGCTAACGTTGTTGTATAAGATTAGTTGCGTGTTTTAAGCACTAAAGTTAGCAAATAAATCACAGATAGAAAGTCCGAGAGGACTTTCGTAAACTGGCTAAAACCAGCAATTAATTTTATACGGTGTTGTGCGTTGTTTTTATTCCAATATTCCATCTGTATGTTCTATAAATGTTGAATAATTTCTATGACCTTTATTTATTCTGGTTTTTCCCATAATAGTTTTGTCAATTCTGCTTTTTAAATAATCACTCAAATTTTCGAAATGATTTACGTGAATGTAATTTATTCCAGATGCTTTGTACTTATTCATAATATGCTTATTGAAACTTGCCCAATTGAATTTTTCGTTTTTTCTTGATAATTCTATTTGTTTCCAATCTCCATAACGTTTAATTAAATAACTCACGTAATTTTTTTTCAATAAATCTTTCCCAAGAGCGTTTTCGGGAAGTTCAATTTTTTTCGTTTTTGGTTTTTTAAATAGTTTCGGAAAATATTTTTTTAGTATAGATTCACTCTCTTCTGCATATTTGGAAATTGTATCCCAACCCCAATAATAAATATCAAAATCACTTTTTCCACTCAATTCAGAAACGTATTCTTGTATTTTTGAATCATCTCTAAAAGTCGATGTGAAAATTAAACGCTCAAATTCAAAATTCAAGTTTTCTATTTTTATTAAGTCCGAGTCGATATCTGCGATTAGTTCTTTTCTTAATAAATCATCTTTTCGTCTTAAACTTTTCAACTTACATTGAATTACTTTCTTTGTTTTTAAAGAAAAAATATCAATTCCTTTTTGATTCTGACCTTTAGTTCCGAAAAGTTGGAATTCAGAATTTGTATAAGATTCAGTATTTTCAATTTCATTAAATAAATCACATATAAATTCTTCAAATTCACTTTCGTTTTTTAAAGCTGGTAATTGATATTTTGCCATTAATTTCTTTTTATTTACGGATTTTTCTCAAATAACGCACAACGTTGTTGTATAAGGGAAGTTGCGGTTTTGTCAGCGAGGAATTTCCGAAGGAAATTCAGAAGTTGATAAAGATGCAACAGCCTTTGTTTAAGCACTAATTTAGCAATTTTTTTTATACGGTGTTGTACTACGTTATTTTTCTTTTCAGTTTTTCATAACAATATTTTCGACTTTTTCTTCTATAAGACTTTCCTTTAATCATTCCGAAAACTTCATTAGTCTTTGGTAAATATTCCAATGTGCTTTCATAACAACTTCCAATAGCGTAATCATTGTCAGATTCATTTGGTAGTTTTGTTCCAGTTCTATGAGGTTTGTATGTTGCAAAAATATAAATTTTTCCAGTTTTAAATTCACGAATACTTGCTCTACAATCTGCTCCGTCAGTATCAAATATTTCAATAAATTTTCTTTCCTCTTTACCTCTTATAATTTCAATAATTTCCACTTTTATGGATTCTCCAGTTCCGTAATAAGGGTCAAATTTATTGTTTAAAGTTTCAGCAAAATATTCGTCATAATCTGTAAATCGTTTTCCATTTTCAGTATGATAAATATGTTCGATAATTTTTCCTTTAATAATTAATTTCGAATTATTAGCAATTCTTAAAAAATTCCCTCCCCATTCACAACTACAAGCTGTAACTTTTATAGAAATCAATAACATTATTAATATGACTGAAGTTTTTTTCATAATGTAGTACAACGTATTTGTATAAGATTAGTTGCGTGTTTTAAGCGCTAAAGTTAGCAAATAAAACACATATAGAAAGTCCGCGAGGACTTTCGTAAACTGGCTAAAACCAGCAATTAATTTTATACGTTGTTGTGGTGCGTTATTTTTTCTCTAAACTTGTTAAAACATATATCTTTTGTTTATTTCTAATTCGTTCAATTTTTGCTATATAAATTTCATTCTCAAGTAATCTTTCTTTCTGAGTCATTGGGTTTTTAATTCCACCAATAGTTATATCATTATAATTTAATTCTAAAAATTGTTTTGGAAATCTATACATAGCTATCTCATCTGTTAAAAGTGTAATTCTATTATTATTTTTCGTGAATAGCATATTTTTTAAATTATTTTCCCATAGGTTTTTATTAGCGTTAAATTTCCACCCGTAAGATATTTTATTCAGTAATTCTAAAGTCTTTTCTTCGTCTGTTGTATTTATTAGCTCAATTAAATCTGTTGCTTTAAAATCTCTTTCTTCTGAGTTCTTAAACTTTGAAATATTACTTTTATTTGTAAGTAAACCTATGTTTGCGGGATTAGAGGCAGAATAAACTAATCTTATTTTTTGTCCTTTATAAAATTCTTTAAATTCATATTGACTTATATCTTCTGTGGCTAAAACTTTTTTGCCCTCTTTAGTAGTAAATTCAACTGTAATTGTTGAAACGTTTACATTCCTTCTTCTTATGCTATAGTTATTGGAAGAACCAGAAATTACAGTTCCTTCAACTTCGACTTGCGATGCTTTTAAAAAATTGTTTTCACCGTTTTCTAAAACTGAAGAAAAAATAAAATATATGATGATAGCAGGAATAGGGATTAATATAAAAATCCCTGAGATTCCTTTACCGTGCTTCTTTTCAGTTTCTAATTCTTTTTTTATTCTATTTTCTTTCCAACTATTGTAATAAACCCAAGTATAAAGTAATGCTCCTGAAAAAATAATTGAGCCTAAAATAGAAAGTAAGGTTACATTTCCAAACCCTTTATTAGGTAAAATAAATATGTATATACATAGTGTTAGTAAAGAAATAAACAAACATATTCCAAAAATTATCTTTTTAGTTTTTGGAAGAGTAGTTAATCTTTTTTCGTAAATTCTTTGTTTAGCATATTCTATATATAATTCAGCATCTTTATCTGATAAGTTTTCTCCTTTTAAATAGTCTTTAATTTGATACTGCAAATCAGACCTTTCAATACGCTTTATTAAATTAGTTATTATTTTCTCGTTCATATCGTTTTTTTTAATGCACTACAACGTGATTGTGTATGTTTCAGTTGCGTGGTTTAAGCATTAAATTTAGCAAATAATTACTGAATAGAAAATCCGCGAGGATTTTCCCAAGTAGGCTAGAAGCTAGCAATTGAATATACACGTTGTTGTACGTAGGCTTTTATTGTTTCGCTCATTACTTCTTTCGGATATTTCCATTTCAATATTTTATTCGGCGAGCTATTCAACCCGCTATTTATTTTTCTAAACGGTAAGTTTTCAAAACTTCCGTATTCTATTTTCCAATGTTCTATGCTGAATATACAATTATTTAACGAACCATTCGCACTTCGGTCATTATTCGTTTCGCACAGTTTTATTTCGCCAATTATTCCTTTCAAAGTTTCGTAACCGATTTCAATTCCATCATTTTTAAATTGAGAATGAAGCGTTTCTGTAAAAATTCGAGTTATGTTATTCAATTCAGATGTTTTTATATCTGATAGAATTAACAAATATTTGGTCAGTTTGTTTACAATTAGCCAACATTTTTTTCTATCCACGTAAAAAATGGTCGCAACCCATTCGCCCAATATTTTATTTTCAGTTTCGTTTTTTTCCACAATCGATTTCGCAATTGTCTTTTCAAGTTTTCGAGTTGTATATATCTGGGTGAAATTCATTCAGTTTATTGGTTGTTAGCGTGATTTTGTATTATACTGATATAGGTTGACCTTTTTTTAGTTTAATTTATACCGTTCAAACAATTTTTTTTAGCCGTTTAGAAGGCAAAAAATAGTTTGAACTAGTTCTGTTGTTAAATCTTAAGTTCAGGTAAATTTACATTATTTTTTCGATAGGATTTGTATTTGATGTTAGGATTTAGATGGACTTCAGCAGGTTTTCTGAGATCTATGCTAAAATGAGTTCTCAAATTGTTATAAATATAGACGGCTTGATCTGTCATTTTTTGTGCTAATTCAGTGTTTTTAATGTTTTGTTTTAAACCATATTCATATTTCAAAGTTCTATTAATTCGTTCAGCTACAGCGTTTTCATAGGGATCGTATTGTTCAGTCATACTTATTATAATTCCATTTTCTTCAGCAAATGCTGTGTATTTAGGGTTACAGTATTGAAAACCTCTATCCGAATGATGAATAATTTTTTGATTGTGATACTTTCTGTTTTTAATAGCCATAGCAAGCGCATCACTGCAAAGCGATGTTCTCATATGGTTATCTATTTTATACCCCATAATTTGCTTAGAATAGGCATCTGTTACTAAGGCGAGGTAATTATGTCCATTCTCGGTTTTAATGTATGTAATATCGCTTACCCAAAGTTGTTCAGGTCGAGTAGGCACGTGGTCTTTAACCAGGTTTTTATATTTTTTGTACATGTGGTTTGAGTTTGTCGTTGTGATGTAATTTTTAGTTTTAGGAATCAAAAGATTATTAAGTCTGAGGAATCGATAGAATTTGTCTCTACCTATCTTAATATCAGCGTTTATAAAGTCTTTTTTAAGCTCAGCATAAAGTTTTATTCCACCAGTTTTAGAACCTACTTTTTTGCGGTATTGCTTAACTAATTTGATTAGTTTTTGATGGTCTACTTCTTGTTTTCGTTGTACTTTGAGTCTTTTGTAGAAGGCTTGTTTGCTAACCCCAAAACATCCATAAAGCCACTTTCTTTTATACGTGCCTTTTTCTTTAGCTCTATCTCTTTTGCTAATGTTTTGGGTAATGACTTTTTTGACATATCAACGCCTGTAATAAGTTCCATATCAGCGATAATGTCCTGTTGGAAGTCTTTTTGAAACTCAAGTTCTTCAATCTTTTCCTTTAGCTTTTTAATTTCATCGTTTTTACTCATACCTGTATTTTGTTGTACTAAGGTACTGTATTTTCTTAACCAATAGGTAATGGTTGTTCTAGGAACATCATATTTTTTTGAAGCTTGGTTATTGGATAGTTGTCCGTTAAGAATTTGGTCAACGACTAAAAGTTTGGTTTCTAAAGTTACTTTTTGATAGCTTTTTTTTCGCCAGTGTTCATTTTTTGTTTTCATAAGTGACTGTAATTAATTGCTTAATTTTTAGTCAACCTATTTCAGGAAAGTTCATTTTGGCAGCTTACGTACAACGTTGTTGTGTAAGGAAAGTTGCGTGGTTTAAGCACTAAAGTTAGTAAATAAAACACGAACCAAGAAAATCCGAGAGGATTTTCGTAAGTAGGCTTTTACCAGCAATTTTTTTTACACGGTGTTAGCTGACGTTTTTTTACTTTCCAAATTCATATTCCTCATATAAACTATTTAATTCATTCCTTTCTGATTCAGTTATTTCATATTCCAAATCACATAAAATTTCTTTAATTATATAATATTCATTAATATTTTTAATTTTTCCATTTTTAAGTACTCTTTTGGGAACATTTTTAATTTGAGAAGTCAATATATTTAATGAAGGTAAATTTTCAGAAATCAGACTTTCATTCAGCTCTATTTTTGATTCGTCTGTAAAGTGATTAAGTCCAGTTAGTGAATCTCTTAAACCTTCTTTTAATCCTCTTCTTGCTATAGATTCATTTTCTTTTTCCCAACTTTCTAAAACATTTATTGGCGAAGTTGGAGAATAAGAGTTCATTCCATAATATGGAGCTTGAAATTCCCAAATAACTTTGAAAACTTTTTTATAAAATTCATAATTTGATTTATTTATTTTCAATTTTATTTCATTTTGAATAAATCTTAATAATATTATCTGTTTCTGAAGTTTTTCATAAATGACAGCTAACGTGTTTGTGTATGCTTTGTTGCGTTGGTTTAGCGTAAATTTAGCAAATAAATACTGAATAGAAAATCCGCGAGGATTTTCGTAAGTTGGCTAAAAGAAAGCAATAAAATATACACGGTGTTGCACCTAGTTTTTATAGTTTATTTCTCTAAAAACTTTCTGAAGTGTTTCCTTTTCTCCATTTGGCTTTCTGAGAACCTTTATAAATTCAATCCAATTTCCATTTGAGTCATATTTATAATTCAATTCGTGAAAATATGGTTCTTTAATATCTGTTAAAATCCAATACATTTCAGTTGGATCATTCATTTTATTAGTTTTAACAATATATTTTTGATTAAAATTGCCTTTTGTTTCGTTTTCTAATTTTCCTTGATAATTAAATTCCATTAAAGTAAACTTACTATTTTTATAGTCATAATTTACCACTTGCATTCTTGTATCTTCTGTTCCAACAATCGTACTTTCAATTTTGATTGGAAAATTTAGTTTGTCATAAAAAACAATATATTTAAGATATACTTCTCCAGCATCATTTATTTTTTTCTTAATCTTTTTCTTTTTTTTGTATTCGTATTTAACTAAAGTTTCATACCATTTTCCACTATTATATTTTATGTTTCCTTTGTAATTTATAATTCTATTTTTAGAATCTAAATCGATTAGTTCTTTTGCTGATAATTCAGATTGTTTGAATTTTTCAATTTCAATTCTATTTTTAGTTTTAAAATCATAAACTATTTTTTCAGTCAAAATTTTTGATGAATATGCAAAAGTAGTGTCAAGAACTATAATAGTTTCAGGGTTTCCAAATTTAACTTTGAAATAATCTTTTGATGAAACTATTTCAGAAATTTCAGAATAAAAAGTTGGTTCAATTTCTTGACTTTGAGAAAATATCTGAATTGATAAAATAAGTAAGATAAATGGTGTAATTTTTTTCATTCCGTAAATTAGGTGCAACGGTTTTGGCTAGGCTTTGTGCGGGAAGAAAATCGCCAAGATTTTCGAACACGGACTAAGCCGAAGCTTTTTGTTTGGTTTTGTTTCTTTTAGTTTTAACTAAGCCAAATCAACAAGATTTGGCGGACTTAGTAAATATACACAAACTTTTGAGAAAGCACTAAAACCCGTATTAAGTTTAGCCGGTGTTAACTAATGCATTTTTTTTCAACATGAAATAAATGCTTAAAATGATATTTTTTAAAATAAGAATTTCAATATAAAATTAAGTTTTCACACAGCTACAATAATTTCTAACACGTTGCTCTGGTAAATATTTATCAAAATATGTTAAAGATATTTATTTACATAGATTTATCAAAAAGTTATAATTTCTCGGAATTACGATAACATGAAATCTAGACACTATTTATCAGATTAAGAAAATCTATCAAATAATTATTATTGGAGAGTTACGATTATTCAGATACGTACAGACTTAAGATTATCGTTTCTAAGCGATTTTCAACAAAAAATCATTGTCTTAAACGACAAAATAAAAAAACGGCGAAGCCAACCGTTAAATTCACTTAAAAGACTTTTTGAAAGCTACGATAAATTCAATATCAGATTTTAGAGGAAATTCTCAAAATAGGAGAGAAGAAGCCGTTTCAGAATTAAAGAAAATTTTCAAAATGGAAAAGTTTGAAATTATAAAACGCAGCTACGATTTTGTTTTAGTTAACGTTGTTGTATATGGTTTGTTGCGTGTTTCAAGCAACTAATTTAGTAAATAATTACTGACCAAGAAAGACCGCGAGGACTTTCGTAAGTAGGCGAGAAGCCAGCAATAAATTATATACGGTGTTACCTGCAGGCTTTTATGCTATTTAAATATCTAAGTATAATTGAAAGTATCCATTTAATTTCGTTAGTATTAAAACTATATTATTATAATTCCATTTTCTACCAATCCATTTTTCTGATTTTAATTCATCTTCATTAAATTCTCCATAATTATCTATATCTATTCCATAGATTTCAATTATAGAATTAATTAAATTGGTTAACTCAAATGAATAAATTCGATTATATTTAGATGATTGTTGACTTAATACAATTGTTGGTTTTTCATTCCCTTTTTCTGTTGGAAATAGAATTAGGATTTTATTAAAAAAATCAAATATTCGATAATTAAAAGTATAAGTTCTTAATAAACCGTCCTCCACTTTATTTTCAACATAATTTTCAGTTTTAATAATTTCGATTGCAACATTCAGGTCTGAAGAATAATCATCTTTTTTCAGGTATTTATTATAATACTCTACAAATTCATTAGGTTTTAAAACTATAGTTTTTATGTCAAGCTTTTCATAAACCTTTTTACATTTATTATAAGATTTATTATCATTGATTACATAGAAGTTACAGATTGAAGCAAAAGCAGAATGAAAACTATCTTCTGTTGTATTTGAAAATGTTTCTTTTCTTCCTTTTTTTATATTTACTTTATCTTCTTGATATCCATGCATATCAAGAGAAATATATTCATTCGTAATTTCATTAAACCAATCAGGTGAATACTTGTTTTCTAGAGATTGTTGGTTATTTGGAACACCTAATTTCTTATATGCATTATCAATATCTTTATAAGGATTTTTAGAATTGAATAGGCTATCTCTATTTATTCCTATAGCTGACTGTATCTGAATTCTTAATTTTTTATAATCATCACTTTCATTAAGACCTAAATTCATTTTACTAAAAGCATTAAAATAACCTTCCATTGTGAGATTATCTTTTAAACCAGGAAACATTTTCTCCATTTCTTCTGAACTTTCTGGATTTTTAAATGCATCTATTAAAGCTTTGTCTAAAGGAATTGATTTTAGTTGGTCTATGTAAATTTTTCCTAAATCTTTAGTTAATTCATTTTCTTTGAAAATATTTTCTAATCCATTTAAACTTATATCTTTAAATAAATCTTTTTCATCAATTCTCTGTTGAAATAGTTCTTTTGGGTCGTAATAATTTAAAATAGTTTTGTCCCTATTATTATAAAAACAATAGTTTTCAGTAAGTTGTGTAATAAAGTCTAAATCTGAATTTATATAATCTAATTGCTCTTTGGTATCTTTAAAACTTGAAAGTATATCACTTATATGAGAAGTGGAAAAAGGTTTGAATAAAAACTTGTTATTATTCACAATTTTAAATAGTTCTTTGTGGTTCCCGTTTTTCATTTGTGACATAACATTCCAATCAAAATAAACTTTTATCATATGTATTCGGAGTTTGGCTTTTTTCGGAGCTTGCAGGTAACGTTGTTGTGTTATGGAAAGTTGCGATTTTTATGAACGGCTATTTTCCGCAGGAAAATTGAAGTGAGTAAAAATGCAACTGCCTTCGGTTAAGCTAAAAATAAGCAATTTTTTATACACGGTGTTGGCATTTCGTTATTTTCTTCATTAATCTAAAAGGTTAGAGTTTCGCCATCCTTAGGTATCAATAATTGATTATCTAATAAACTTTTTTCTGAAGCAAATATTCTTAAGGACTTTCTTGTTGTTTTACAAAAGTCAATACAATCTAAATGAACAGCAATTACCTTAGATTCAGGTGCTATTTTTGTTAATTCTATCGTTTGTTTTTCGTCCATTAAAACAGGATAATCTTCAAAACCTGGAATGATTCCACCACCAGCATTTATAACAATGATTTCAGGCTTAAAAACCTCTACGGCCTTCTTTACTTCATTATTTAAAATACTATCACTTACAATATAAATTGTTGGTTCGTTTTCTGATTGCAAAATAAACCCCGATACTTGTCCCATATAAGGAAGAACTGAACCACTTCCATGTTTCCCTTCTATTCTTGTGATTGTGATGTTTTTCCAAGTAGTTTTATTGTCTATTATTTCAACATTTGAAAACTTTTGTTTTAAGAAAAAATTTTTATCAACTGGTGTACTAAATAATTTCACTCCTTTTGGCAATAACTCTCCTGAAAGTTGATCGAAATGGTCGGGGTGAGAATGTGTTACCAATACAGCGTCAAGATTACTGATAACTTCATTAACTGGAATGTTTAAATCTACTATTGGATTTCTTTTTAAACCTTTAACAAAAGGTTCAAATGTTTCCTTTGAACAAAGCATTGGATCAATTAACATTGTTTTTCCTGCGTAGTTAAGTTTTAAAGTTGCGTTCCTAATAAGTTGTATTTTCATTTTGTTTTTATTTTCCAATCATTACATCATATTCTTTTGGTATTTCCACCCCATTAAATCCATTTGTCAGCCCAAATAATATAACTAAGGTTAAAATTATTCCAATAATCAAAATTCCATAGGATTGCTTAATTGGTTCAATTCCAACTATTTTACTTTTTATTTTTTTTGAATGAACTGCTGAAATGTGCCCGAAAAATGAAATTATTGCTAGTCCATAATATGGGATGAAAAACAAATTTAAAGGGAATGTATTTAGTCCAGCAACTCCAAAATAAAAGTTAGTATCTAACTCCAAAATCAACCTGCCAAATAAAACTGCACCCATATGGAATAACAAAAAAAAAGCAAGATATAGCCCTGTCCATTTTTGTAGTTTGTCATTTAAATCAGATTCTGTTTTACGTTTCTTACGGTACAGTTTTATTCCTGAAAAAATTTGAATTACAACGGAAAGAAGTAATATAGTTTCAGCAAGTACATTTCTATAAATAATTCTTAAATCATTCATTAGTTCAATATGGGCTTCTGCTCCAAAAAGGCTATAAAAATGGTTAAGTAAGTGTAGTCCTATGAAAATTGAAATGGTAATTCCAGAGAAGTAGTGTAGTTTTTTTAAGTTCATTTTCATTTATGAAACATTTCTGACATTTTCCCTATATTTATTCCTTCTGCTTTTATGAATTTTATTTCACGCACAAATTCCATATTTCCCCAAAGGTATGTGTTCCCTTTTAAGCCTTTGGTTGTTCGCATTCGTCTATTTAGTCTTGAAATTTCTATTTCTGTTGCTTTTCTTTTTTCGCCTAATTCTCCATAAAGTCTAATCGCGGGATATGCACTAAATTTCAGTTTGTAAAGTGCTTTTATCCAAAACCATTTGCTGCTATTAACTCCTAGAACGCAGACATTTTTATTTGTTTTAACATTTTCGGGGATTTTTTTCGGAAATTTTTCAAAATAAAACGCTGTTTGGTCTTTATTTAAAAACAATGTTCCTATTGGTGTTACTGTTGGCATACTATCTTGTCAACAGATGCTATTGAAACGGATAAACTTGTTTTAAAACTTACATTAAAGTGTTTTTTAATAAGTTGCCAATTTTCTTTGATGTCCATTATATCTTCATTTGGTTGTTCTCACAAAACTCTTAATAAAATAGCTCAAAACTTTTGATATAAATCAAATTCGGCTATTTCTTTGCTCTTATTCGGCTTAAAGTTTCTTGTGTTATACCAATATATGAGGCAATATCTCCTAATGGGATGTGTAACTCTATTTTAGGATATTCTTTTAGAAGGAAATGATAACGTTCGTTTGCAGTTGAGAATTGAAGATACACAACTCTTTTTTGAAGTTGAAGCATTATTTTTGTTATGATTTTTCTTGAAAACCTTTCAAAATCGTGAAATTTATTTGATAGTTCTGTCAATTTCTCACGTTCAAACTCTAATATAATGCTGTTTTCAGTTAGTTCAATACAATGCTCACTTGGTTCTTTTAAGAAATAACCTGTTATAGCACAAATAAATTCATTATTGAAAGCAAACCAATCTGTAATTATTTTTCCGTCTTTTAAGTGATATGCTTTTGCACTTCCTTTGTAAATAAAATATAATTTGTTCGTAAATTTCTCTTCTTTGACTAATTGAGTACCTTTTTTAAATTCTAAAACTTTTATATTTTCTTTCCATTTATCAATTGTTTCATTTGACAAAACAGAATACTCTTCTGTTATTTTTTTGATAATTTCATTTAACATTAAGTTCTATTTTTAATGAATGCCAACGTTGTTGTATAAGATTAGTTGCGTGTTTTAAGCACTAAAGTTAGTAAATAAATCACAGATAGAAAGTCCGCGAGGACTTTCGTAAACAGGCTAAAACCAGTAATTAATTTTATACGGTGTTAGCACCAGTTTTTTTTCCTTCTTTTCGATATGTTATTATTAACAAAACCGATGCAATAATGACAACAAATAGTGCTGGTCTTAATTGACCTCTTTCCCCATCTAATAATGCTATTAAATATAAGAACACAAAGAATATTTGTATTAAAATATATTTCATTTTGTATTTTATTAGGTTTAAAGAATGACTTAAAACGACTAATCCAATAATTATTGCACTAAGACTTAATATCCAATTTTGAAAATGATAATGTCTAAGATTTATGTGTCCATTCCAACCTGTAACTTTTCTATATATATTCTCACCAGTCTTATTGTTAAAGTATTTAAACTCATAAACCCAAGCCATAAATGAACAAATAATTATAAGTAATGTCAAAAATAATGTCCAAATCTGATATTTATCAATTTTTTTCTTTTCACTCTTAATTACTTCGACTTCTAATGCGCTAAAAATAAGTTTAAGAGTTTTTTCTCTTGGTTGTGTTTCATTATTTTCAATTCGTTGAATTGTTCTTAGGTTTACTTTAGAGGATTCAGCCAATTCTTCCTGTGATAAACCTTTTTTTATTCTTATTTCTTTTATTCTTTTTCCGATTTCAGTCATCTTTAATTTAGTTTAATTTGTCTCGTAAAAATATTCCATAAATTCTCGTTTTATAGAGACTTCTCTACGACATTTATACGGCATTTTCGGAATTTATTGTTATTCTTGATTTCAATTGGTGCTAACGGTTTTGTATAAGAATAGTTGCGTGTTTGCGTGCGAGGAATTTCCGCAGGAAATTCAGATGTAGCAAATACGCAACTACCTTTGTTTAAGCACAAAATAGCAATTATTTTTATACGTTGTTGCCATTAGTTTTTTATTTCGGTCAATAGCTTTTCCGTTTTTTCAATCGGATAATATGTATTAATTAGTTGAACAAATAAATTTAAATTTCCCATTAGGCTTAAGTCATAAAAATCAGATACCTTTTTGTTTTCATCTATGATTTTTTTCATTGTCAATTGCGTTGCAATTCCGACAATTGAGCTTAAAACTCGTGTTTCTAAATTTCTCAATTCGCTGTAATTTACAAAGTTGGAATGCAATTTCTCAAATTTATCCGAACGATACCATTTTTTTAAATTGTTCCAATTGTTTTCATTTATTAGTAAACCGTGAAATTCTTTAGTTACTGGAATTTCGTTGATTATCAAATCGGTTCTTTGTCCGATATATTTTGTCGCATATTTGCCTCTTGTTCCAGGAAAACTTACAGACCTTATCGGACCTAATGAAATTCCAGATTCCGTTATTGTTTTTAAATCGTATTCGGATTTTTCTTCTTTATCAATACGGTTGAATGCATATATAATTCTACCGTCAAATTCCGAAAAATCAGTAAAGTCATAAATTTCCGCAAATCCAAATCCGAAATTGTGGTCAAGCTTGAATCTATATATTTTCCCTGAATTTTCTTTAATCACAGTTCTTTTCTCAAATTAATGGCAACGTGTTTATATATGGTTTGTTGCGTGGTTTAAGCAACTAATTTAGTAAATAATTACTGACAAAGAAAATCCGCGAGGATTTTCGTAAGTAAGCAATAAACCAGCAATAAATTATATATGTTGTTGGCTGTAGTACTTTATTCGAAAATTTCAAATACTTTCCATTTCAATAACTCAATTTTTCTTTCTGTATCATATTCTTTTGCAAATTCTGAAATGATTTTTAAATATTCTTTATCTGGACCACAAACTAAATTTTCGGCTTGTATGAAAGTTAGTATATCCACATAAATTGTACTTTCAGGACTAACTTTATTTACAATTTTATTACAAGTATTATATACTGTTGTGCCTTTTGAAAGAGGAAATATTGAGATTCTATTAAGTAATTCATTTTTTGAGTTTCCTTCTATAATTAATGGATTATCGGAAAGAAGGTGTAGTTGTGGACTGTTTTTAGGCGAATATGATAATTTCCAGTTTTTTGCAGTTTCTACTCTATTAACTTTAAAATAATCTTCCATTGACCTCATAATTTTTGAACTTTCCATAAATGATGGTTCATTAATTATTCTTTCAAACATTTCTATTGGAGCATTTTCTCCTGTATTTTTATTCCTAATACCAAAAAATGAGTTTTCTTGTTTTAAGTTTTTAATATATTCGATTGCACTTTCATCTTGAGAAGGTATTCTTCTATAAATTGTTGAAATAAATAACATTAATTGAAATACATCATAAGCAGTAAGTGCAATTCCGTCAAGGTTTTTAATTAGTTTTTTATAAGTTGGTGCAAATTGATTCTCTCCAAATCTATGTAAACCTTCGACAAAATCAGTTTTCTTTCCTTGTAATTCAAATGTGTTTCTGTTCCATTCAAAAAAGATTTGTTTGGGACTTTTTCTCCCATTTTCAATTTTACCTTTATTTTTATTATACACAGAAACTTTACCGTCAATTCCGACAAAGCCTTTTATATAAAATTCAGGTAAATAATGATGTCTTTTGGATAAAGTCACTTTTTTTGTATTACAGCCAACGTTGTTGTGTTAAGGAAAGTTACGTTTAAAGTGAACGGCTATTTTCCGCAGGAAAATAGGAGTTTACAAAAATGCAACTAACTTTGATTAAGCTAAAAATAAGTAATTTTTTTTACACGGTGTTGGCAACTGTTTTTTTTGTTTTCTTTCCACCTTTATTCAGCCATTTTATGCTTAATTTAATTCCTAATAATATACTAATTCCGTAAACAAATAATATCACGCCTTCTGAATCAAGTTTTTGATAAAAAATTCCAAAAAATACAGCTTTTAAAATTCCAGAAGTAGTAAACCAATAACCGCAAAATTGAAAGAAATTCAAACCTTTTGAAAAATTAAAAGAAATAGGGTTTTCGTTCCAATTCGGCTTTTTTATTTCAATTCCTACTAAACTCCAAAATTTTGTAATTAATGGTAAAAATAAAGTAGCGAAAATAAAAATTAAAACACTTATGATTAAATATGAGTCGTTCAATAATTCCGTATTTTTATTATAACCAGAAAAAAATATAGGAAATATACTAATTACAAAAATTGCAATACTTTTCATTTTTCCTATTTTATTCCAACTTTTCATTCTTTCTTTATAAAATGATTTTGTGAAATATTTTTTCATTCCGATTTTCAATTTTCAGATTTTGAGTGAGTAATAGTTGCCAACGGTTTTGTGTTATGAAAAGTTGCGAATTTTGAGAACGGCAAATTTTCCGCAGGAAAAATTGAAGTTTGCAAAAAAGCAGTAACTTTTAGTTAAGCTAAAAATAGCAATTTTTTATACACGTTGTTGTAAAATGCGTATTTAATTTTTCCATAATTTTATCGGATTCAGTTTTTATTATTTTTCCTTTTTTTCAATTCAGATTCTGAGTAATAATTCCGCAATTTTGATTTTCCACATTTTGCTTAATTCCGTAAACTTGCTAAATTCAGAGTTTGAGTAAGAATTCCAGCATTTTACTAAAATCCGCAATTTTGGTTTTTCAGAGTTTGAGTAAATTCCTTTTATTAAACTTCTAAAACTTTCCGATTTTTACAAATTTTGACGAGCGAGAAAGTGTTCCACTTTTTTCAGCTTTTACTTTTTCAGAATTCAGAATAACAAGCAAAAAAGCAAAAAGTTAATTTATAAAACTGACTTGTGTTTTGCAAAATTCAACCAGTTTTTTACAACGTTGTTGTATAAGCTTTGTTGCGTGTTTTAAGCAGTGAATTTACTAAATAAAACACGAACGGCGAAATTCCGAAGGAATTTCCCAAGTGAGCCAAAACCAGCAATAAAGTTTATACGGTGTTGGCATTTCGTTGCTTTTTTTTCAGTTTATGATTCCTTTTTTATAATTCAAGTTTTGCAAAATTCAGATTTTGAGTAAGTAATTCCGTAAAGATTTTCAATTCCGTTTGAGTAAGTAATTCCACAACTGGTTAAATTCCTATGTTCTGTTAGGCTTTTATAATAATCCAATTTTCAATTCCATAAACAAGCTAAATTCAGACTTTAAATTCCTGTTTTTAATATTTTTTGTAATATTCGTAAGTTAATTTTTCTATAATTTCCTTAATTGAATTTGTACTTTTTATATATTCAATTCTTTCCTCAAAATCTCCACCAAAATCCCAGAAATCTTTATATTTATTTAATAATTTTATTAATAAATTTTGAAATTCCCTTAATTCTATATTTTCAACTTTTTTATCAAAAACCAATCTAACTTTTAATTGTTGACCTCTTAATAAATTAAATCCCCAAAATATACCAACTGTACTTTCTTTAATCGCATTTTTTATTAAATTTTTTTTAGAATTACTATCTATTAATATTAGTCCTTCATAATATCCATTTCTTAAAGTTCTTTTATTACATTTCACAAGGTTTTCAGCATTTTGAACAAATTCAATATGATTTTTTGCAATAATTAAAGCTGGATATTTTATGTTCATTTTTATTGATTTAATGTTGTCATAATTCCTTAAATATTATTCCAAAAGTTCGTTTCGACAATGAATGCCAACGTGTTTGTGTATGGTTAGTTGCGTGGTTTAGCACGTAATTTAGCAAATAAAAACCGAATAGAAAATCCGCGAGGATTTTCGTAAGTAGGCTAGAACCAAGCAATTAATTATACACGGTGTTAGGGCAAGTTTTTTATTTTCTATGGAACAAATAATCTAATTCAATTTCAATTCGTGGTTTTTCAAATTTTTCGTCAGTCAATGGTGAAAACAGAATTTTATAAGGTAATCTCAAATCTTTAAAAGTCTTGAAATATGCAATATAATTTTCTCTTTCAACATAGTCTCCTTTGTCTATTGATGAACCGTGAATTAAAAGAGTTGCTGTAATATTCTCAATTTCTCCGGTTGATTTTTTTACAACGACAATATTTTCTAAATACTTTTCTATTGGTTCATTATTTGTAATTTCAACTTTATATTTTGAGCCTAAACTATCTTTTTCGATTAAAATTGCTTTGTCTGTTGATTTGAAAAATGGCAAAGAAACAACATCTCCAATTCTGTTCATTTTTCCAATATAGGATTTGATATCCTCATCAGTATTTAACCTTGGATATTCATTTTGAATCTCTCCATTCTGGTCATAAGTTCTTACGTATGTTTTTTTAATTCTTTCGATTTTGAAATATTGGTCGATTTTTTCTTGATAATCGAAAAATGAGTTTTTAAATTCTTCTGTGTTATTTGCTATCCATTCAGTTTCTATTTCTCCAAATAGGTCAAAACCTATTAAAGTCATTACATTATTCTGGATTGTGGAATAAGGAATTTTTAATCTAAATCTACCAAAGAGGTTTTTGCCTAATTCTCCATCGTTATCTTTCAGTAGTTCCATATTCTCGAATAGTGTTCCATAAAAACTGAACTTATCGATTGTTTTATCAATCATATTTGAATAGTCTGAAAACCTAAAAAAATTAGTGTTCTTTTTGTGATTTACTATATCTAATAAATAGACATTATTTCTCGTTAAATCTTTTGGGTAAATGCCTTTCGATGAATTTCCTCTTAAAATATAATGTTTAACAATTTTCTTTTTTTGAATTAATTGAAAATCATAAATGGCATTGTTAAGTAAATATTTATTCCAAATTTCTCCTTGTTTTAGAGAGTCAAGGTTTTTGAATTCACGATTTTCTGAAACTAAATTTTCGTAAGGGTCAAAAAATATAACTTTAAGTTCATAATTCTCAAACTCAAGTTTTTCAATTGTTTTAGATTTCTGTGCATATGAAGTGTTTAGTCCGAATATTAAGAAGGTAATTAAAAGGACAAATTTTTCTTTCATAGTTCGATTTTGGGTTTTTCGGCAAATTTGCCCTAACGTTGTTGTGTATGGTTAGTTGCGTGGTTAAGCAACTAAGTTAACAAACATTTACGAACCCGTGAATATTCCGCAGGAATATTCGCAAGTAAGCTCAATGAAGCAATTAATTATACACGGTGTTAGCACCTGTACTTTATCCATCTATTAATATTTCAGTTGCATTTAAATCGTTCATCGTCAATGTAAATGTATGGTTTAAATCGTGTTCACTTTCAAATGCTATTTCCCAAATTTTTGGTTCGTTTTCACAACGAGGTAAGTATAGGTAAACAGCTTTAAATTCCTTATTAAAGTCAGCAATTTTAAAATCCTCTTTCCAATTCCGAAATTCATTTTCAATCATTGGTTTAATTGAGGTTGTGATTTTATCATAATCAGATTCGATTTTTCGGAAAAAGTCTTTCTGTATTTCAGTCGGTCCAGTTACATTTCCCTCGATTCCGATTTCTACGATTTCGTCAGTCGGTTTGAAATGTCTTCTACATTCAAAATAATTCTTTTCAGGATTTTTCTTGAATTCAGAGAATATCATTTTTCCAAAGAATTCGTCTTCTATTTTAATAGTCTTTCCAAAAATAAAGTCAAATATTCCCATTCTGTTTTTCGTATTGGTGCTAACGTGTTTGTGTTATGAAAAGTTGCGATTTTTGAGAACGGCTATTTTCCGCAGGAAAATAGAAAGTGAATAAAAAAGCAGCAACTTTTGATTAAGCTAAAAATAAGCAATTTTTTTTACACGTTGTTGCCCAAAGTTATTTTTTTTCCACTTTTCTTAAATTCAGATTTTGAGTAATAATTCCACGTTTTAGTGAGTTTTCCGATATTCTTATTTTTCAAAACTTATTCAATTCCGCAAACTTGCTAAATTCAGAGTTTGAGTAAAAATTCCGCAAAGAACTTAATTTCATAAACTGGCTAAATTCCCACAAAGAATTTTTACGAGCGAGAGAGTGTTCCGCTTTTTCGTTTTTCATTTATTTTTCAAAATTTGACCTAAAATTTTTCGCTTTATTTTGCTCAAAAAATCATTGTTTTAAACGACTTTTTTCAAGAATCTGAGTGGTTTCCGCTATTTTGGGCAACGTGTTTGTGTTATGGAAAGTTGCGATTTTTATGAACGGCTATTTTCCGCAGGAAAATTGAAGTGAGTAAAAATGCAACTGACTTTGTTTAAGCTAAAAATAAGCAATTTTTTATACACGGTGTTAGCATTAGTTATTTATTTAAAATTGCTTTTAAAAATTCTAATTCTTTTCCATTTTTTAAATGTAAGATTGTCATTTCTCCGTTTTCTTTCATTATTGTTCTTGTTACATATTCAGGCATTCTATGATTAGGTGAATTTACAAAAAACATAAATTGAATACTGTCAATTAAAAACATATAACCATTGATTCCATTTTTATATTTAATTCGTTTAGGTTGTGTAATTATGTTTTTCAAACTGTTGTCAGTTCTCATAAAAGAAGTCATAAGGATAGGATATTCTAATTCACTTGGAATTATTTCTTCATAAAGAATTTTTCTAATCCTTTCTTCGTGTTTTTCTCCTAAACTGACTTCCTTAAAAAGTTTTCTGTCAGTTATACTTGATCTCCATAGTAAAGAAAGAAGAAATAATTTCATTTTTCCATAGTCAATATTCGTGCAAACTGAATATTCTGATCCATCATTTGGGTTTTTAAAGTTTTTACAAATTGGTGCAATTTTTGGGTCAATATTTTTTCCATACATTGATTTTTGAGCATACTTTTCGTAATTTGAACCTAAAATTCTATTATCACAATCCGAACATAAAATGTTTTTGTCAAATTCTCCTGTTTGAATCTTTTTAGGTTTGCTTTTATCAGTTTCTAAATCGTATGTAACTTCATAAAAAATATTTTTATCATCTTCAGCTTTCAGTCCACTATACATAAAATCAGGAATAATATGTGCTTTTATTAATTTCTTCTCTTTTAAGCAAAGACGACATTTCTTCATAATTAATGCTAACGTGTTTGTGTAATAAAAGTTGCGATTTTTGTGAACGGCTATTTTCCGCAGGAAAATAGAAGTGAATAAAAAAGCAACAACTTTTGGTTAAGCTAAAATTAAGCAATTTTTACTACACGGTGTTGGCAATAGTTATTTGTTCTCAAAATTTGATTTCAATTTTTTAGGTATTTTGGTTTCAAAAATTTGTGCTAGTGCTGCGATAACAAATATTATAGAAATGATGAAAATTAAAGCATTCCAACCCCAATGCAATCCTGTCTCAGTTCCGAACACGACAAAAATTCCAGTTAAACCCATTACTAAAATGAAAATCCTATTTAGTTTGTCTTCAGTCAATTCTTTTTTATCTTTACCTCTATTTAAATTAAATATTCGCTTTATTTCTTTTTCTCCAATAATTTTTCCTGCAACATATAAATTAGTACTGTTAATGCCTGAATGAATTACTTTAATAATAAAGCCACTTTGAGGCTCAAGGTAATTGAAACGTATTTCAATTCCGTCTTTTATTTTTTGTAATTCTAAAAGACAGTCTTTATCATCTTTTGAGATAATATCAAAATCATAAATTTCACAATTAGAAAATGAGTGTATTCTAAATCTATTTGTTTCGGGTATATCAGAATTTTGTATTGTACTGTTTCCTGAATTCCAAATAACTACTTTACTAACAGTTAAAGTCTTTATCAATTTTTGTTTATAAGTTATACTTATATCGCTTACTTTTTTCTCTAAATTATCTGATATAATATTGAAATCACTTATTTCATATACTGGTGTTTTTCGTTTTTTTCCTTTATAGTAAAAAATTATTGCTAAAATCACACCTAATATTCCAATTATGAAACTAAAAATGTTTAAAATGTTCTCTGTTATATTCATTTCGTTAATTATTGCCAACGTGTTTGTGTTATGAAAAGTTGCGATTTTTGAGAACGGCTATTTTCCGCAGGAAAATAGAAAGTGAATAAAAAAGCAGCAACTTTTGATTAAGCTAAAAATAAGCAATTTTTTTTACACGTTGTTGCCCAAAGTTATTTTTTTTCCACTTTTCTTAAATTCAGATTTTGAGTAATAATTCCACGTTTTAGTGAGTTTTCCGATATTCTTATTTTTCAAAACTTATTCAATTCCGCAAACTTGCTAAATTCAGAGTTTGAGTAAAAATTCCGCAAAGAACTTAATTTCATAAACTGGCTAAATTCCCACAAAGAATTTTTACGAGCGAGAGAGTGTTCCGCTTTTTCGTTTTTCATTTATTTTTCAAAATTTGACCTAAAATTTTTCGCTTTATTTTGCTCAAAAAATCATTGTTTTAAACGACTTTTTTCAAGAATCTGAGTGGTTTCCGCTATTTTGGGCAACGTTGTTGTGTATGGTTAGTTGCGTGGTTAAGCAACTAAGTTAACAAACATTTACGAACCCGTGAATATTCCGCAGGAATATTCGCAAGTAAGCTCAATGAAGCAATTAATTATACACGGTGTTAGCACCTGTACTTTATCCATCTATTAATATTTCAGTTGCATTTAAATCGTTCATCGTCAATGTAAATGTATGGTTTAAATCGTGTTCACTTTCAAATGCTATTTCCCAAATTTTTGGTTCGTTTTCACAACGAGGTAAGTATAGGTAAACAGCTTTAAATTCCTTATTAAAGTCAGCAATTTTAAAATCCTCTTTCCAATTCCGAAATTCATTTTCAATCATTGGTTTAATTGAGGTTGTGATTTTATCATAATCAGATTCGATTTTTCGGAAAAAGTCTTTCTGTATTTCAGTCGGTCCAGTTACATTTCCCTCGATTCCGATTTCTACGATTTCGTCAGTCGGTTTGAAATGTCTTCTACATTCAAAATAATTCTTTTCAGGATTTTTCTTGAATTCAGAGAATATCATTTTTCCAAAGAATTCGTCTTCTATTTTAATAGTCTTTCCAAAAATAAAGTCAAATATTCCCATTCTGTTTTTCGTATTGGTGCTAACGGGCTTTTATATGATTTGTGCGACTGGAAAATCGGAGATTTTTCGGACGTAGCAAATCGTTTGTTGTTTGTTTGTCTTTTGTACTAGTTCAAATTTAAGCATAAATTATATGAGTTGTTGTACACCGTTTTATTTGACAAAAAACATATAATAAAATCCAATTCCAATATTTAATAGAATACTCAATATTCCTAGAATAATTTTCCATTTTGGCTTAATCATTGAAAATATAAGGTATAAAATCATTGTAAATAGACCAATCAGTCCAGGTCCTATGATGTAAATAAACCCTCCAAATCCAATACTGTCAGGTTTGTCTGCTTTCAATGCTATCCAAATAGAAACAAATATAGAAAAGAATATTGCAACCAAAAATTTTAGGTTTACTTGTGTAAACGCTTTTTTCTGTTCAATTATTGAATTCGTTTTCATAATATTTTTGTCATTGTTTTTATTATCGTTTTAGGATTTGTTCAACATATTTTCTGTGATTGTCATATCCATTTTTTTCTGGATTTTTCAAGTCAATCATTCTGTCAATTCCAGAATCGTAAATCTGCCAATTATATTTTTTTGCAAGTTCAATCAGAGCATAAATTCCGTTTTCTCCATATAACGAAATCATAAAATTACTAGAAAACTTTTCATTTGTAAAAAAGTCAATGGTGAAATCAGCTCCGACTATTTCTCTATGATTTTCTTTCTTATTTATTCGGTTAAATGAAGATTCCAAAATTCCGCTAAAATCGGTTGGTTCCAATTGAGTTTCGTCCAATTCTGCAACAGAATCAATCTTTTGTTTTGAATTAAAAAGTACAATGTCCCAACTCATTTTCTCGGTTTTTCTTAAATGGTGTACAACGGCTACGTATAAGAAACGTAGGGCAATTAATAAGCACTTTCGTTTCGGTTTTATTACTTAGCTAAATATAAACGTTTTGCTTTTATTTTTCGTTTAAATGCCAAATTTTATATTTAGCGGACTTTGTAAATAAACACAGAACTTTGGAGTTAACACAAACGCCCTATGTTTTTTATACCTTGTTGTGCATAGTGCTTTCTCGTTCTGCTTGGTTTTCCGATGTTTGTTATTTAGTTCGGAAGTGAGCGTTGGCAAGACATACTCTTTTACAGTTTGGGTGAAGCGTGGATGATGCGACTGTAAATGTGTATGGCTTAAGTGTTGGCATTTTCTTGCTTTGAAGTTTAAAACCATCTCCTTACTTTTTTTGTGTATTCTTTATACTCATTTCCAAATTCACGCTTTAGAAATTCTTCTTCTAACCTAATTTGTGTGTTTACACTTATTGTAGATAATGAGATTATGAGTAAAGTAAATGCATTTGGAATTACAAGGAATAACCCAATATTTGTAATCATTATTCCCAAGAATATAGGGTTTCTTGATATTGAAAACACACCTTTTGTTACCAATTCTGTTTTGTTGTTTTCGTCAATTCCTATTCTCCAAGAACTAGACATTTGGCTTTGAGAAAACCAAACTAAAATTAACGAGAATAACAAAAATACCCAACCAATCTTTAGAAAAGTTGGGTTATCTAAATACCAAAACGGAAGCAAATACTCATACCACTCGTTTTTAAAGGCAAATATGCTAACAACAATTAATTCAAGAGCTGTTATAAATGTAAAAACCTTACCATTATAATCGTGTGCATTATCTGTTTTTTTAAATGTGAAAGGATTTATTCCTGTTTTTTTCCAAAGTAGTACAGACCTTAATACAAAGACCAATAAAAAATACAATATAAAATAAGCGAATAATAACATAATTTCTAATTTAATGTAAAAATGCTACAATAATCAATGCAAAGGAAGTGCATTTATTGTCCACTACATTTATCGCAAATACCTTTTACAACTAGGTTTACATTTTCTGAAACAAATCCGTCAGGTACTTTTATTTGAGGGATTTTATGTTCTGTTAAACAAACAGTTTCATTACAATTATTGCAGTGAAAGTGCAAATGTAAATCGGTTTCGATTTCACAAGTACAACCGTTTTCACATAACGCATATTTTGTAATTCCAGTTCCATCGTCTATTTGATGTACAATATCTTTTTCCTCAAATGTTTTAATAGTTCTGTACAATGTAGTTCTATCTGCTTTGTCGAAAGCATTTTCTATATCACTTAACCTAACGGCTACTTGTTTTTCAGTAAGAAACTTGTAAATCAATAAACGCATAGCAGTTACACGAATACCTTTTGATTCTAATAATTCTTCTATTGTTTTCATAGTTAATGATGGTCTTCGTTTCCAAAAGGTTTAATAATTATACCAACGCTAAATATAAAACCGTCTGTTGGTGCATAAATTTCTGGAAATTCTGGATTCTCGTGAGGTGGTAAAATCAAGGGTGAAAATCGGCTTTGTCTCCTGTCCGTGAAATTTTCAAAATTTACAAATGCACTAACAAATTTAAAGTTTCTCATTAAAAGTAATCCCATCGTTACAAAATCTGTAGTTTCTGTACCGTTTGACAAAAATTGTTTTCCCGTATAAAAAGTTTCATATCCTATTCGCCATTTTTCAGATTCATACATCAAAACACTTCCTGCGTTATGTTTTGCAGTTAATGGTTTTTGAGGGTTTCCAACTAAATAGTTCAACTTTGTGTCTATAAGTGCATAATTTAAAAACCATCTAAAATCTTTATAAGAGAACTTAATATTCGTTTCAGCTCCTTTACTCAAAATTTCATCAGTTGCATTTTCAAACTCAAACATTCCGCTGTCTGTACTATTTAATAACAGACCGTTATTAATAGCTGTAACATAAAAAAGTTGATTAATAGAAAAACCTACAGTATCAAATAAACGTGTTTGATAGTTTAAATCAAGGTTTACACCATAAGAACGTTCCGCTTTTAGTGAAGATTTATCAATGCCGAGTACATTTTCAAAATTAATTAATTCTGCTTCTTCGGTAAAAATATCTGGAATTTTATAACCTAAACCACCACCAATTCTACTTGAAAAACCACTCTCATTTTTATAAAGTACTGAAATTTTTGGAAGTGGAAAAAAACCAAAATCAGTATTGTAATCGGCTCTTAATCCAGATTCTAAAATCCAATTATCGGAAAGGTCATAAATGTTATTAGCAAAAATTCCATAAGTGATGTCTTTTTGGTCACGCTGTAATGTTGCATTATCATTTTCATCAAAGTTTGAAGTATATAAATTTGCTCCAAAAATCCAATTTGCTTTTGATGTTTCTCTTTGATAGTTGACTTCTGTAAATGTGTTGGTTTGTTTACCATCAAAATTTAAATCCGGAATTGTTAAGTTTCTATCAAAAAATGATACACTATTTTTAATATTGAAAGAACTTATAGAATCTATTTGAGTTTTGTAAACTGCTTGACTACTTAACCTTTTAGATATGTTTTCCTCTGTATACTGATGAATCCCATTTTCTCCATCTTCTATTTTGGTAATATCTCCACCAATTCGGTCGTCATATGTTCCGTTTAAACCAAACCAAAATGTAGTCTTTTCAGACGGATAATAGAAAAATTTTGGATTAAATGAAATAGACTTAGTTTTTGGTAAATTACTAAAGCCATCGTTTTCTGGGTCGTAAGCTTTTTGATAATGCCCTGAACCATAAAGTGAAACACCAAATTTTTCATTTCGTTTGCTATAAAACACATTCGCTGTACTTCCCAAGGCTTGTGTTTGTGTAAGCATAATATCTAAAGCAGGTTCTTCGTCAGGTGTTTTTGATACCATATTTACCAAACCAGCAATTGCTCCACCACCATAAAGTGTAGAAGAACTTCCTTTAATAATTTCAAATTGTTGTAAGTCTAAAGGTGGAATTTGTAATATACTCAAGCCACTTGAAAAACCACCATAAAGAGGAAAACCATCTCTCAGAAGTTGTGTGTAACGACCATCAAGACCTTGAATTCTAATATTTGTACTTCCGCTACTTAAAGAGGTTTGTTGCATTTGTATTCCTGTACTTTCACGAAGTACCATTGAAATATTGGTTGGATTCATAATGGCTTTTTCGCCTAATTCCTCAGCACCAATAAATTCTATTCTCGTAGGTATTTTTCTTACTGTTCGTGTACTTCTTGAAGATTGAATAACAATTTCTTCCAATTCGTGTTCTCCTGATTCGAGTTCGAAAAAAAATATTTTTTTGATTCCAATTTCAATAGTAGTTTCTATAGATTCGAAACCTATATATGAGATTTTTATGGTTTGATTGCCATTTGGAATTTCTGAAAACTTAGCAATTCCCTCAAAATCGGTTACTGCTCCTTTTTCTAAATCTTTAAAATATGCTGTTGCACCTACTAAAGGTTCGTTTTCCGAAACTATTTTTATTTGTATATCAGATGTTTGTGCTTTGGCAAAAAAGCACACTATAATTGTGAGCATTATGCTCAATATGTATTTATTCATTGAAAATGTAACTATTAATTAACTTAATTTTTTGGACTTTCTAGTCTGTATTTAGCTAATTAATTGTGGCGGTTGCCAGATATTGAAATGAAATTTAAATCTGTAAATTGATTCATAAACAGATGCTATTTCTGTAGAGATTTGGTTATTTATAACTAAATCAAAAGTTTGAATAAGTTGATGTGTAATTGCCATTCCACAACAATCACAAATACAATTAACTGGACAAGAATCGTCACTATCATTTTGATGATTGTGATTTTCACTTATTTCGTCTTTATGTTGGTCTTCGACGTTATTTCCGTCAGAACAAGGCTGTATTGACAAAGTAAGTATTAATAATGATAATATGAATGTGATTAATTTCATTGATTCAAAGATAAAGAATTTTCAATGCAATGGTGTTGCAAAGTCAATTCTTAATTTTGTTTTGTGTTCTGTTTTTAAGCATTGGCAAAAAACAGCTCTTTTATTTTTTTAAGCGTTGGCTTTTCGCGTTGGCAAAAAATAAATGTGCTGTTTGTGCGGTTGGCTTTTTCAGTTAGATTTTACTTTTTTTCGCATTATGCACAACGGTCTAGTGTAAGGAAAGTACGGGTTTGTGGACGGCGATTTTCCGAAGGAAAATCGGAAGTTCGCAAACAAAGCACTTACTTACGCTTAGGTAATAAAAATAGTATTTTTTTTACACATTGTTAGCTTTTAGTGCTTTTTTGTCCGTTAATATTTTTCTTCTGTCATATTTTTAATTCCGCAATTTTTGTTTTGTATATCTTACTTTTTATTCCGCAAACTTGCTCAAATTCCGCAATATTTTTAATTCAGATTTCGAGTAAGTAATTCCGTAACTTGCTAAATTCCGACAGAGTGAGATTCCGCTTTTCAATTCCGCAAACGAGCTTAAAAGTCAGACGCAATCCAATTCAGAATTTGAGTGAGAATTCAGCGTATTTTTTAAAATTCGGCAACATATTTTTTCGGTTTTTACTTTTTTAAAACTCAAAAAAAAAATCGAAAAATAGACCAGCCTTTTTTCAATTCCACAAAGTTGCTCTAGCATTAAAGCTAACGTTTATGTATAAGAATAGTTGCGGGTTTGTATGCGAGGATTTTCCGAAGGAAAATCAGACGTTACAAACACGCAACGACCTTTGTTTTAGTACTAACCGCAATTGTTTTTATACGGTGTTAGCACAAGTATTTTATAATTCGTATTTCCATTTCTTTTTTTCTTTATCAAATTCAATCGCTAAATGTCGAATATAAGGAACAGAAACGTTCGTTTTTCTATGCTTTTTTATTTCCCATTTTTGGACTTTTTTTACTAACTCAATTGCGTCTTTCTCAAATTCAGTTAGTGGTTTTCTCAACTTTATTTTAAATTCATTTGTAAGGTTAAATATTGAATCAGTTTTAAGTTGGTAACCAATATGTGTAGTTACTGAATTCAGATTACCATCTTTACCTACATATAGTTTTAACCAAGTGAAAGGATTTTCGTAATCTTTAATTTGTCCAATTTTTAACATGGAATCAATATCAGAAATCGGTTTTGTGTAATTAAAATCGTGTTCAAATTGATAAATGAAGTCTTCTAATTTGAAAGAATTCCCATTGTCTAAAATTTTCTGTTCTTCAATTCTTATTTGTCTATAATCAGTATTTTTCGAATTAGAACAGATGTTTGGAAAATATAACTTTCCTTTATATCTCTTTGTATAAATTAGCCAAATTTCTCCTTTTTCAGGATATGAATCACAGTTTGACCCTTTTCCTATATATTTTCCTTCTGAATTAAATCTTCCTTTGGAAAAAACTTCAAATTCTAATTTTTTAGGTGAATCTCCGTTTTTATAATGTTTTGAAATGTCAAAGGTGATTTTATAAGTTAAGCTATCTTTATCGTAAATTTTTGAAATAATTTTTCCTTCGAAAACGTATTCTGATGAATAGAATTCCATTATTGGATTAGTTTCACTACAATCACAGGCAAAAGTAAAAGCTGAAATCAGAATTGTTAATATTGTCAGGATTTGTTTTTTCATATTTGTGCTAACGTGTTTGTATATGGTTTGTTGCGTGGTTTAAACAACTAATTTAGTAAATAATTACCGACCAAGAAAGTCCGCGAGGACTTTCGTAAGTAGGTAAGAAGCCAGCAATAAATTATATACGGTGTTGCCAGTAGTATTTATTTCACGTTTTTATTTATTTCAAATAATTTTGTATAAATCGCTTTTAAATTTATTGTTCCTTGCAAACCATAATCTTGGACTTCCTTGACGTCTCCATTTTCGTAAATGACCTTTAATATTCCTGTTTGGTCGTCAGTCCAATTTACTGAATAAGAGTTTTTTAATTTTTTAAGTTCGGTATATTCAATTAATCCAATTAAATTATCATAATCAGTTTGGTTTAGCCTAAAACTTTTCATTCCAGAATGATTTGTAAATCTTTTACCATTATATTCTAAATTCCTTTCTGAATCTAATTTTATTTCAAAAATTGGGCAAGTCCCAAAACACCCAGTTGTTGAGAAGTATAATTCTTTAATTTTATTAACTTTAGATTTATTATTCTTATATTCTACAATCTCGCCAAATTTTACTGTTAAACTATCAACTTTATATTTCACATCTCTGATTGTCCATTCAGATTCTTTCGTTTTGCTATTATATGATAAGGCTTCTTGATTTTCTTTAATTTTTATGCTCGGATATTCTTCGTCATCAAATTCTTGGATTTCCGTTTCGAAAATCAACACTTTTTCATTTCCGATTTCTGCGATTGAGTCTAATTCTGGTTCGTTGTCAGAAAAGAACTTCGTGTTTCTGAAATTTAATTCTTTATAATTTTTATCTCCGTTGTTAAGAACTATAATTAATGGAACATACGCATTTACAACCAAGTCGATAAAACCATTGTTATCTAAATCAGTTTTCTTTACAAAGTATTCAAAATCTTCGTCATCTGCCTCAACTTCTTTGTCAAATACTTCTTTGAAAGTATATTTTTTATTGATTTCCTTTTCTAAAAATTTAGCAACTTTCTTATTTGAATTTAGTTCGTCAATAGTTTGCCCAAACATAAAGTTTAAGTTTAGCAATAAAATTCCAAAGACGATTGTGTTTTTCATATTACTGGCAACGGTTTTGTGTTATGAAAAGTTGCGATTTTAAGATTGGCTGATTTTCCGAAGGAAAATTAAGACAAGATTAAAAAAGCAACAAACTTTGTTTTAGCTAAAAATAGCAATTTTTTATACACAGTGTTGCAAAATGTGTGTTTTTTATTTTTCCAAAACTTTGTTTTTCCAATTTTCAGTTTTTAAAAAATCCGAGTTCAATTTATAATTCCACAATGAAATTCAATTCCGAAATTGTTCAAATTTCACAAAATTAATTTTCCAGCTTGAATAAATTCCATTTTTTTCTTTTCAAACACAATAAATTCAGTTTAATTTTCCTTTTTTTCAACATTCCAAAATTCCAAAAACGAACAAAATTCATTCAGAATTTTGATTAGCGAGAGAGTGTTCCGCAAATATATTTTCCCGTTTTTTTCGCAATTTTTAGTTTTTCAAACTTTAAAAGAATAAGCTGTTTTAAAGAACTTTTGTTTGCGGATTAATTTTTCGCCCAGTTTTTTGCAACGTTGTTGTATAAGCTTTGTTGCGTTGATTTAGCAGTGAATTTACTAAATAAAACACGAACGGCGAAATTCCGAAGGAATTTCCCAAGTGAGCTAAAACCAGCAATAAAGTTTATACGGTGTTGGCAAACGTATTTCATTATCCAGCCATAAAATCCAATTTCAAATCAGAGATAGTTTTATTCACTATTTTAAATGAATATCTGTAACTACTTTCAGGACACCAATCTAATTCTTTTTCAAAAAATTCTTCGTAGATATCCAGTAAGAATCTATTTTCAGAATAAGAAATAGTTATTTTGTCATAACATTCGCAATTAAAATTTTCAAATAACATTTCTTTTTCAAATATTTTTCCATTTTTCAATTCAGACATTTTGATTCCATTTAGAGCATTATTCAAATGACTCAATTCAAAGTCAATCTCAAAATTTGATTTCAGATTTTTATATAGTTTCTCAACTAAATTATTGTCGAATTTTATAGAGTTAGATTCTAAATTATAATCAATTTTCTCTTTTTTTATTTTTTCATTTTTTAGAGTACTTTGTTCAGTTTTAGTATTTAATTCAGTCGTTGGTTTATACTCAATTGATTCCATTTTTTTAGTTTCTTTTTGTTTACAAGAAACTATTAAAGTCAGAATTATGATTGATATTTGCAGGTGTTTTTTCATATGTTTGCCAACGGTTTTGTGTATGGTTAGTTGCGTGGTTAAGCAACTAAGTTAGCAAACTTTTACGAACCCGTGAATATTCCGCAGGAATATTCGCAAGTAGGGAAGAACCTAGCAATTAATTATACACGGTGTTGTGAGCAGTTTTTTTACTCATTTTTTAATTCAGTTAATAGTTCTTTTTCAGTTTCAGATATAAAATCTCCATCAACAACTGTAATTCGAGCGTCATATTGGTGATATAGTTTTGTTATTTCTAAAAAAGAGTCTTTGTCTTTTTTATACGGTTCAAGAATTTGTTCTTCAATTATTAATTCAATTTCTTGAGTTCCAGTTTTAAACCCTTTTATTCCAAAAAACGGATTCAAAGTTCCGTTGCTAAAAGTATCAGTTTTTATTTTTGAGTCCTCGTAATGATTACTTACAATTACGGACAATAGATAGTCATAATTCGGTTTTTTATTCCGCTTATATTTAGTTATTCTTCCAATATGTTTTCCAAGAGAAATTGTGTCAGGAATCTTAAATTCAAATAATTCTGTTTGGTTCGTTAAAGTAGAATTTTCAGGTTTGTTATCGTTCGTTTCATTTGCTTTCTGTCCACAAGAAACCAAGAAAAATAGTAATAAAATCAGATTAAAAATGTTTTTCACAAATGTTCTTTTTAATTGCTCACAACGTGTTTGTGTATGGTTAGTTGCGTGGTTAAGCAACTAAGTTAGCAAACTTTTACGAACCCGTGAATATTCCGCAGGAATATTCGCAAGTAGGTAGAAATAAAGCAATTAATTATACACGGTGTTGTGCAACGTAATTTTTATTCCAAATAATCTTCAATTTTCTTAATTTCAGTTACGATTCTATGATTTTTAGGCAGACATTCAACTAATTCTGATGGTCTTGCTAATTCATTTTCAGGTGCTTGTTTGTACCAATTCAATACTTTTTCAAAGAGTACTATTCCTGCTGTTTCATTTCCAAGTTTATAAGTACAAAATCCAATTTGCTCAATCAGTTTAACGTATCTCCAAAGTTGAAATTCTTTCAGAGCTTTAGTGTCAACCTTTAAATAATTTTTAAGAGCAAGTTCTAAATTTCCAATATCGTGATAGATATGTGCTAAATATAATTGAGCCATAAAATTCGACTTGTCTTTTTCAACCGCTTTTTCAAAATTCTCAATTATTTTTTCCGAATTATCTTTCCAATCCTCACTTTCAGTATCAATTAGTCCAAGTATTTGATAATCTAAAGAATTCAGTTCGGTTTGAGCGATTATTTTCCCACGAATACTTTTCCTCAATGATTCTTTTTCAATTAGATTTTCCGAAAGAGTAAACTTGTCATATTCTTCCAAAATTTCTTTTTCAAATTCAAATTTCATTCAGTTTCCGTGATTTTGAGTTATGTTGCACAACGTTGTTGTATAAGATTAGTTGCGTGTTTTAAGCACTAAAGTTAGCAAATAAATCACAGATAGAAAGTCCGCGAGGACTTTCGTAAATTGGCTAGAACTAGCAATTAATTTTATACGGTGTTGCCAGTAGTTTTAATTTATAAATAAATATTGCTCTTCTAATAAATATAAACACTTGCTTTTTTCTTATTTTTTATTATTTTTTTTCTCAAAGCATTAAATTTTTTCATAAAAGTTTTGTTTCCAGACTTAAATTTCTTTAAACTTCTTTTACGATCGCTCCTTGATATAGCTAACTTCTTTTTAGCTTGAATGCTTAAATGAATTAATTTTTCAAGTTCTGTAAGGGAATATTCTGCGTCTTCAATAGTACATTGTTTGATTCCTGCTTTAATTTCGATTACTTCTAAATTTTTAATTTGGGCAAGTAGGTTTATATTACCTGAATATTTAATAGAAATACTTCGTAGATTTTTAAATTCATTTAGTTTCTCAATATTTTTGAATTCCCGATTAATTTCTAAACGTTTAACATTTTTTAAATTTTTAGAATCTAATCTTTCAAATATCGGAGAACTAACTCTAACAGAACTTACTTTACTTAAAAATTTACGATATTTATAATAATCGTAATATCTGTAAATACTTATTATATTATTCTCCTTATCATAGTAAAAATTTTTAATAACTGTTATTTTATTAGATAATAATTTTCTTACATATTGACCATCAATTCTTAATTCAATATTATTTTCACTTTTAAAAATTTTATATAATTCCTCTATTTCCTTTCTTCTTAATGAGAATTTATTGAAATAATTTTCAAAAAGCAAGTTATTTGGTTTTTCTAATATTTCCTTGTAAAGATTTTCTTCTGACAACTTTGAACTTTCAGACATATTTGCCAATACACTGTTTGATTTAATTTTTTCTGTATTAATATAGTTTACATAGTTTTGTTTTTTATTTTCTGCTTCTATTCTTTTTGTTTCCCTTTTTTTTGCCTGTTCTATTTTCCATTTTCTATTTTCTTCTTTTCTTCTTTCATCTCTTTGATTTAAATAATTGTATATCCCATTACTTACTACATTTGTAGCTACATCAATTTTTTCAGAATTAGCTTTAATCTTATTTATATTTTTAGATGTTTTCGGATTGCTGATTGAATAACGATTATTCAAATAATTTTCTTTAGTAGATACATTGTTTAGATTTTCGTATGTTTCAACTAAATTTGATAAATCTTTATACTCTTTAGTAAAGGTTTTTCCTTCTAATTGAAGTTGTTTTAATCTTTTCCTGTTTTTTATGTTAGCATTATAGTTAAAAAGTTGTTCTTTAGATGTTAATACATTTTGTTTATTTTCTTTTTTAGCGATTTTTTGTTTAAATTCTTTTTTTTTGCAATTACAAAGACAATCTAAATACTTCGAACCACCTTTCATATTATGATTACAAGGATCAACGTGAGCATTTACTGAAGGTTTATATTTTTTTGCACATTCATCACAATCTTCTTGAGAATAAAAATAATTTGAAATTAGCAATAACGTAAGTAATATTAACTTTTTCATAGTTTTAATTTTAAAATTCAAGATAAGGTTTTTATATAATTATTTACAATACCTAATTGTAGGTATATTTCAAAATTTTGTTCAGAGTTCGAGTGAGTAATTACTGGCAACGTATTTTTGTATGGAAAGTTGCGATTTTTGAGAACGAGGAATTTCCGAAGGAAATTCAGAAGTTTGCAAAAATGCAACTAACTTTGATAAAGCACTAATTTAGCAATTTTTTATACAAGTTGTTAGCCAAAGTTATTTGTTTTTTTCATTTTCCAATATTCAAAGTTTGAGTGAAAATTCCACACAGATTTTAATTCCGCAATTTGCTCAATTCCGTAAACTTTCTAAATTCAGATTTTGAGTAAGAATTCCGCAAAGATTTGAATTCCCATGTTTTTCAATTTTCCACGAGCGAGAGAGTGTTTAACTTTTCCAGTTTTCTCGTTTTTTCAATATTTTAGTGAGTTTTTTTCGCTTTATTTCGTGTGAAAAAATCATTGTTTTAACGGACTTTTTTTTAAGAGTCAGGATTTTTTCGCGCTATTTTGGCTAACGTTGTTGTATAAGCTTTGTTGCGTTGGTTACGCAGTGAATTTACTAAATAAAACACGAACGGCGAAATTCCGAAGGAATTTCCCAAGTGAGCCAAAACCAGCAATAAAGTTTATACGGTGTTGTACACAGTTTTTTTTTAGAAATCTTGTAAAATTTGTTCAGTCGAAATTATTTTTGTTTTCAATATTTTTCTTTCATTTTCCGTGAAATTATCTGACATTAATTCTAGAGCATCAAATAAAGCTATCATCTCACTTTCTTTATTTACAATAATATATTTAATATCCTCACAGTTGAAATTTAAAGAAAATTCTTTGGCTATAATATCGTTAGCTGACGCACGTTTTATATTATTTAGAAATTCATCTTTTAATAGTCTGTAATCACCTTCGTTTTTTAAATATGGAACATATCTCCATTCTCTTTCATCATAAAATCTCTTTTCTACATATTTGTTTATTCTCCACATTTTGCCACTATATGGCTTGTAAAAACCTGCTAATTCAAATAAAGCTATGTATGGATTTTTTTCCATTGGTAAATTTTCCAAATTCTTATCCATAAGTGCATTTCCAATTAACTTTCCTAATTGTTTTAGATAATTAATTTGAGTTGAATTTTCATGAATGTATGTGAGTGGAGTCAACCCGTGATTTTGCCCCCATTTTTTAGATAATCCAATTCCATATGAGCCATAAAATTCAAGATGTTTATCAATTTTGGATAATGGTAAGTCACAAAAACAGGTCATTGGAACAGCTGATTCATTTTTATTTTTTGTGTCAAAAAACATGTCGTATCCCAATTCTTCCAAGCAAAATCTTGGAGCGAAACCATTTTTTAAAATATTTATAATTGTTTCCGCGGAATTAGTAAAGTGAAATAAAGTATTTGATGATATTACTGACATTTAATGTGTTGGTTTTGAATTGTGTACAACGTTGTTGTATAAGCTTTGTTGCGTTGTTTAAGCAGTGAATTTAGTAAATAAAACACGAACGGCGAAATTCCGGAGGAATTTCCCAAGTGAGCTAAAACCAGCAATAAAGTTTATACGGTGTTGTAAAACGTTTTTATTTATTCCTTTTGATTATTTCAACATTAATGATTTTTCTATTTTTTTATATTTATCTCGATTCTTATATTTTTTCTTCTTTTTAATTTTCCCGTCTTCATATATTTCCCATATTCCACTTTTCTTTCCATTAACAAGAATTCCTTTTTTCCAAAGTATTAATTCATTATTGTCATTTTTGTAAAATTCTTTTTCAAGAGTAATTATTGGTGTAGATTTTCTTCCAAACAAAAATTCCTCAAGAGATTTTGCAGTAGTATCTAAATCTATTGTTTCACTTTTAATTATCATCCCACAACATAAATATGTAACTGAATTCAAAAGTGATCCAAATAAGTCCATAGTTCTTTCATAAGATTTTTTTCCGTTTTTTTTATATTCTATGAATTTTCCTGAATAAAATTCATATTCATTTTCTTTAAAATTAAAAGTAGTTAATGTATAAGTGCTTTTAATTTTTCCATTTTTATATTTTTCAGTTATTTTCTCCGATTTTACTGGTTTTAATTTTTTTGAATAAAACAAATATTTTTCCGTCTGTTGAGAATTAACAGACAAAATGAAAAGAAGAAATAATAAGGTTAATTTGATTTTCAATTTTTAATGTTTTACAACGTGTTTGTATAAGGTTAGTGTGGGAGGTAGACAATCGAGAGATTGTCCCCCCGATGCACTAAGCTTATACTTATTTTATGTTTTTAACTTGTCGATCTAAAAATACTCAAAATAAGTATAAGCGACACAATAAAGAGAGACAAAACTTTAGGCTAAAACTAAAAACCCACATTAAACTTATACGGTGTTAGGTGTAGTTTTTTATTTCAGTTGTTGGTAGTAATCTAGAATCTTCTAATCCCGCCGTTCTATGTCCTACATTATTTAAATAAATTTTACTTTCGGCAAATTTCATAAATGTTTGGACTGATTGGTGTTCAACTAACAGAACAGCATCCCATTTTTCTGATTCAGGTCCAATTAGGAAATTATTACTCGCTCCATAAAATAGAATTTTACTTCCTAATTTATTATGTTCAAGTAATGTATTATCTGTATATAATTTATATGCTTCTTTTCCACTAATGTCTTTTTGTGGTTTTATAGACTCTAAATTTGTATAATCAGCTTTTGATTTAAACTTTAATAAATTTAGCATTACAATTTTTCCTTTTTGATGGAAATTTAAATAGAATTCTTTTCCTGTTTCTGGTGTTGCGTTAATGTGCTTATTCATATTTTATTATTTTCCACAAATGTTAGATTATTATTCTAAATATTCATTGATATAGGTCAAGAATAGAAAGCAACTTTATTTCTAATTCGACTAACTGTTTCTGGACTTACATTTAGATAAGAGGCAATTTCATATTGTGGAATTTCGGTCGTAATTCTTCTATTAATTTTAACCAATTTTAAATATCTTTCTTCTGCATTTAAAAGTCTAATATCCTCTAGCTTTTTTGCTGTAGAAATGAATAGTTGTTCAGATACTTGTCTTGCTATTTTTTCTACAAATGAATGTTTACTTGCTAATTCTTCAAGTTTCTTTCTAGTTATTATTCTTAGTACAGAGTTTTTTAGGCAGACTATTTCCTTATTTGATTCTTCTTGTCTTAAAAAACTATAATAATTTGCCACAAACTGATTTTCAAAGACAAAATCATCAATAACTGATTTATCGTTTCCTATTAAAGTACACTTTAAAAGTCCTTTCTCAACAAATCCAATTCTATTAGAAATCTTTCCGTAGGCTACAAATTCTTCACCCTTAATTAAATCTATTTTCTCAAAAGAAGCAGAGAATAGTTCAGCATCAGATTCTGAGGTTTCAAAGTTATTTATAAGGAAATTTTTCATTTTCGTGAGTAATTACACCTAACGTGTTTGTGTATGATTAGTGGCGTGTTTAAGTACCTAATTTAGCAAATAAAAACCGAATAGAAAATCCGCAAGGGTTTTCGTAAATAGGCGAGAACTAGCCATTAATTATACACGGTGTTGGCAATAGTAATTTTTTCGTACTCAATATTTCGAGTTTAGTAAATCATTTGGTTTTAAATATATTTCAAAATTCTTAAAATCAAGTATCGTATTAAACCTTTTTAGAACATTATTACCTAAAATGTCATTATTTCCGATATTTATTGGGTCTTTCTCGTCAATTGATAAAGGTATATTAAAGATTTCAAATTCTCCCAAAGTTAATTTCGGTAAGACGTAATCGTTGGCTTTTAATTTTGTTCCAGAACTTCCAGAAGAATAAGAAGTTCCAGTAATTTGCATCAAATTGTTTAGTTCATTTTCAGAAGCGAATTTTTGACTTAATGAAAAACTTGCATTATAACCAGAATCGTATTCAAACCAACCTGAAAACGATTTTTCTCCTATTGTAATCGTGCCTTTTATATATGGAAGATTATCTATCATTTTCGTTTCTACTTTTGAATATCCTTTAGGTATTGTATTTATAGATTTGTGAATGATTAGATTCTTTTTTTCGTAATCAATTTCCACAATTTTATTCTCAAAAGGTATCCATCCTATAATTCCATCAAAAGGACGATTTTTATAATCTATTGAAACGAGTTCAATATTATCCCAATTCAAATGGGCAATTTCTAATATATTATTTGAGCTTGTACGAATTAATTTACTTCCATCAGAACCAATGTTTTCTGTTTCTCCATCTAATTCTAAATTTACTTTTGAGCCAATTACAGAAGATGTAATTACAATTGCGTCAGCTCCAGTATCAAATAGGAAATTTAATGGATTAGAGTTGTTTATTTTTCCTGCAATATAGATTCTGTTATCTTTGCCTAACATAAACGGAATAGTATCTTTATTAGCTATTCTATTAATGTCTTTGTAGTAATAGTCCAATATTTTTTTTGGCGGAATTGAAGGTTGCTTTAATGTATCTGTATTTATTCTTGTGAATGCTTTTTCTTTGCCATTAAATTCAATGATGAAATCGTATGAATTATTTGGTGATACATTAAAAATAAGGGTATCAATATCAGAAATAAAGCTCACTTCTTTTTTTCCGACAAACTTTCGAGTTATAAATTCGTCAAGTTCTGTTTCAGGTGATATTTCCCAAATATCTTTATGAAATCCATCTCCATCTTTAATACTTATAGTTTTTGAATTTGTCTTTAAGATTTGGGTTTCTTTTTTATTTAAGCAACTAATTAGGCTTAAAGCAAATAATAAACTTAAAATTACTTTCATATGTGTTTTTTGCGTTTTCGTGGTTATTATTGCCAACGTTGTTGTGTATGATTAGTTGCGTGTTTTAAGCACTAAAGTTAGTAAGTAAATCACAGATAGAAAGTCCGCGAGGACTTTCGTAAATTGGCTAAAACCAGCAATTAATTATACACGGTGTTGTGCAACGTTATTTTTTTAACATTGATTTTCCAATTTTAGTTAAAGCCCAGAAAGGTATTCTATCTTTTAGTATTACTTTTTTAACAATTTCATATTTTTCCAATTCAGTTAAAATCATAACTACAAGCTTTTCTGATTTACCAAGCTCCTTTGAAAGACCTTTTAAAGTGCGAAACTTATGTTTTCCGTTAAAAGAATTTAGAGTGAGTTCTATTAAGTCTTTAATATCAATATTGATATCAAAATTCTGACTACTAATATTACTCTCGATTGATTCTAAATTATTATTTAGAGATTTTTCACCATCATCGTCAGTTTCAACCTCATTAGAAATAAGTAAGTCTATTTTCTCTTCATTATCTTCTGTTTCAGTTTTTACCTTGTCTATTTCTTTTTTTGTTGATTCCAAATCTTTAAGAACTTTGTCGGCAATTGAAAATATAAAACGGTCTGAATAATAACCAGCTATAAAGCAAAAACCAGCGAAGACAAAATAATTAATCAATTCAAAGTTATCTCCATATATTATTAAATTGCTTGAAAGCATATTAAGTAATAAAGGAACTAGCATCGCAGCTCCAACTCCTGAAAATATATATTTTACAATTTCATCTTTTTTATTTACCAGACCTTTATGTAAAAATTGTAAATAATTAGTAAATCCAGCGAATGCTCCTACAAAAATTATTATTGAAGCTATAATAAGAATATGGTGATATGTCATTAAAAAATTGATTATTAATTCAAAAAAATATTTCATTTAATATTGTTGCCTTAGTTTATTCAGTACTGAGTTGTTAATGTTGCACAACGTTGTTGTATAAGCTTTGTTGCGTGATTTAAGCAGTGAATTTAATAAATAAAACACGAACGGCGAAATTCCGAAGGAATTTCCCAAGTGAGCTAAAAACAGCAATAAAGTTTATACGGTGTTATGGGCTGGCGTTGTTTGGTTATTTCCCTTTCCAATCGGATAAAACTTCACTGTTTACGTTATAAATAATTTTATTTTCTTCGTTCACTAAATTATTCCATTGATTTATTCTCTGTCTGGAAAATTCGATATAGAACTCTCCACTAATTCCATTTTTACCCGTGTTTAATTCGTTAAGTTCATTTTTTAATCTTTTAAGAGTTTCTATTTTGAATTTTCTTTTCACTAATTTTTTATTTTCCTTTATATGAGTAGTAATGTTTTCTCTTGGTAATGAATATGAGGCAAACCCATGAGCAATGAACCTTCTTTCTCTATTCAGTTGACCAATCTTATTTTTTTTATATCCCAAATTTCTTTAAGTTCGATTAAATTATTATTCTCTATATAATTTGTAATATTTCTAATTTTATTTTCTAATGAATTTCCTATATGAGTTGGTAAATTCTCTTCTCGTTTTCTTAAATCGAACTCCGTTAATACTCCAATAAATGCTAATCCATATTCCAGTTTCGAAAAAGCAATCATAAATGCACCAATAATTTCTTTAAATTTTTTATCGGTCTCAAAAATATTATTCATTCAATAGTTTTTTATATGCATTAAAAAAATTATTTATTGCTATGTCTTCCATTTATACATAATGTGACATATCTGAATTTTAATTTAACTCCATCTACTATTGGAGTTTCATAAATTTTTTGAAAAATTTTACCTGAGTAAATTTCAAATTCTTGCCATTTGTCAATTGGAGAATCTTTGTAGCGTATTGAGAATTCTTTAACGAAATCATTTTTTTGCTCTCTAAGTGCTATTGTTTTTTCAACAAGTTCTTTATTTACTATCATCAATAAGTTTCATTATTTGCAGAATTCTTCTTTGCTTGCCCATAACGGATGGTTGTAAGGTTAGTAGCGATTTTCTCTCTATTAATTGTTAAACAACCATTTTAGTAAAAGTAAAAAATAAATTTCTAAAACGAGCAAAAAGCAGCTATTAACTTTACAAGTTGTTAGGTAACGTTGTGCCGCCAAAAGTTTAAGTTTCAAAAACTTGACTTTATAATCTATTCCCCTTTTTTTCTGTTAAAAATCGAGGCAGAATGCAATAAAATAGCGTTTTTAAAGATTGACTTAAAACAGAATCAATTCGCAAAAAAAATCACTTGGTATTTTAGCATTTAGATTTAAGAAAAAAAGACTCTTTAAACACAATCCCTTTTTTTGGATCAGATTGAATCAGAACGCAAACGAGTATTTTTTGAAAGGTCACAAAACCTTGATTTCTTAAAAACTCAAAAAAAAATCGAATAAAAAGTTTCGCTAAAAAAGAGCGCTAAAAAATTCAGTTTCTAGCTTCAAAAAGCAATTAAAAAAACACTAACATTTGGTGCGTTTAAATCCCAAAAAAAGACTTTTATTTCTAATAATCAGCAAGTACTTGAATTGTTGAGGTTGAGGTAATTCAGCTTTTAAAATGCATTAGACATCGTCTGGCACTATGTTTCTCTAACGTTGTTGTATATGGTTTGTTGCGTGTTTTAAGCACTAAATTTAGCAAATAAAAACCTAGTAGAAAATCCGCGAGGATTTTCGTAAGTAGGCTAGAACTAGCAATAAATTATATACGGTGTTAGCACACGTTATTACTATTCAAATGTTACAGGTTCAGAGTCTTTTCCTTCATACATTGTATAGTATGTATATTCGCTTTCTCCTTTGTACCAACGATATCTCGCTTGCTTAAATCTAAACATATTCAATACTTCCTGAACTTGAGTTTGAAATTCCTTTTTGTTTTTATTGGCTGCAAAAACTCCTCCGCTAAAGTTTATATATCTTTTCCCTGTTCCATTTGCTGAAACTTCGATATCGTTTTCCCACATTTTATTTGCAACTATTTTAGCATATTGTTTTCTTAAATTTGGAAACTCTCTAATTTGTATTCGAGAAACTTTTGCTTTTAGTTTTTTTCCTAAATTTTTGATTTCAGTTTCTTTTGATTCTTCGGATTCTTTAATGATTTTCGCCCAAGTTGCGAATACAACAATATCCATTTGAAGTTCATCTATTGAATTTCCATCTGCAAATTTTATTCCTTCGTCTATTGACTTTATTTCTCTTTCGAGTTGTTCTTTTTGCTTTAAAAGTTCATCTTTTTTAGCATTTTCTGCTTTTAGTTCATTTGCAATTCTTCTTTCTTCGTCTGTTAAGTTGCTTAAACTGTCAGCCTTTTTTATTAATAATTGAGCATTATTATATAAAGTATCGGTTTTTTGGATTTTTTCTAACTCTGAAATTGCGTTTGAGTAATTTCCCTCTTCTATATATTTATTCGCACTTTCAATATTTGCTTTTGGATTTACTGTGTCGTCAATAAACATAACTCCTAAAATTCCTGTAATAATGATACTTAAAAACCAGTATCCAATAACTTTCAATCGAGTTGGTTTATTTGTCCAACGTAATACTAATGATGGTTTTACAAGTCCAACAATTAATGCAATAAATAATGCAAAACTTAATAATCCTAAAATTCCTGCCATAGTTTTTCTTTTTATGTTTGGTTTTGTTTAAAATTTCAAATCTAATTTTTTTATTAAAAAAAGACTTACGGTTTTCCGTATTTGTTCAATTTCAGCACAATGTTCGTCTTTAATGTGTGCTAACGTTGTTGTATATGGTTTGTTGCGTATTTTAAGCACTAAAGTTAGTAAATAAATCACAGATTTAAAGTCTGCGAGAATTTTCTTAAGTAAGCTAAAACTAGCAATAAATTATATACGGTGTTGTGTTTTCGTACTTTGTTTCCGCAAACTTGCTAGCGTTGGCAAAGACATACTCTTTTGCAATTCTTGGCTTGTGTGGCGGCTGTAGCGAATTGCAAATGTGTATGGCTTTTAGCGTTGGCTTATACACATAGTTTTATCAGTTTACAATCCATTAATTTAGCAGGATTGTTCGGGTCTTTTATTTGTTTGTCTTCAATACTAAATCCGCTTTGAGTTATTCCTTCAAGTTTTGTTATGCTATCATTAGGGAAGCTATTATACTTTTCTGTTGGTATTATACATACTAACTCAAAGTCTTTGTTTGTTGGTTCGTGTAAATAGTTGAATACTTTTCTTGGATTTTCGATTTGCCACATTCCTCTAATTCTCAAGTTTGTGATTCCTAAAGGATCAACTTGATTGACTCTTCCTAATTCTTTAGTATCTGCAAAAACAACATCTGGAATAGTTTCTATTCCTTCAGAAATTGTCGTTTTAATCCTTTGATATGTTTCGTGTTTAGCGGCATAGGAATTACCATAAACCATCCACAAGGATTTTACATTTGTGTCAGTTGTATGTCCAACGCAATAAATCAAATCTTTAACTGTCCAATCTTCACATTCTTTACATTCCTTTGTAATCATTGGACTTGTGCTTCTTAAATCAGTTTTTGGATAACTACTATTTAAAGCCAAGCTTGTATTTGCACTTTGCGTTTTTTTAACTTCAATTGCATCTCCTCCTTTTATCATAATATCAGGTGGATTATTTTGAGAACCTAACCAAGAAAATTCTTGATTAAAAGTTTGTATTCTTTGCAATTCGTCAGTTACTCCCAAAGTTCCGGCAAAAGCATCTTTAATGTATTTCTCAAGAGCTTCTCCTATATTATTAGCTCTATTTCTACCGCTATATAAACTCTTGATTTCGAAATCTTGATGATTAGCGATATTATAAATCGCTTCTAAAATATTTGTCATACTGCAATTGCTTCTTTTACTCTTTGAGTTCGTTTAACTTTTTCTGTTGTAATTTCGTTTGCCTTTATTTGTTGCATAATGCTATTTGCTAAAAATTTAGCCAAATTAACAGGAACTGCATTTCCAATCATTTTGTAACCTGCTGCTATTTTTTTATAATGGAAAATAAAGTCGTTTGGAAATGTTTGTATTCTTGCACACTCTCTAACACTTAATCGTCTATATAAATGTTCTTTTCCTGGAACGAAAACACGAATATTTTGTTCAATAAATTTCATTTTTGGTGCTTGTGGATGAATTGGTGCGTGTCGGCCACCCGCTTGAATAGTATAAGATTGTTCATCCCAACTTCTCACACGATTCCTTGACATAAATATCGAAGAAAAACTTCCAATCATATATTCGTGATTTGGTAGAACACAATTTTCTCCATTTGTATTATTATATTCCAAAGCAGGTAAAACTCCTTCTTTTAAATCAGAAATAGCTGATTCAAGAGTGATTTTCGGAAATGTTTCAGTTGGAAATTGATACTTAAAATTTAAGTCTTTTCTAATCCCAATAAAAAATACTCTTTTTCGGTCTTGTGGAACATTATAATCAGATGCGTTTAGCATTTGAAAAGAAAGTTCGTAACCAATTCCTGCGTTTCTAAAAAGTTCTTTTATTCCCTCAAGAGCTTCTGTATGTTTTGATATTAGCATTCCACTAACATTTTCTGCTAAAAAGAATTTTGGTTGTTTAGCTTCTAAAATTCGTATAAAATCATAAAACAATTGACCTCTTTTATCTTTTATTCCTCTTGCTGCTCCAGCTTCGCTCCAACTTTGACAAGGTGGACCACCAATTATTCCATCACATTCAGGAACTTCATCAGCAGGAATATTTACAAGACTTCTTTTGTCAAGAACTGTATTTGGATGATTTTTTTCATAAGTTTCCCAAATTTCTTTGTCATATTCATTCGCCCAAACAACATTGAATCCTGCTTTTTGAAATCCAAGGTCAAGTCCGCCAGCTCCTGCAAAAAATGATGCTATTTTCATATTTTATTGTGTTTGAAGTGATTTATTAAGTGTTCTGCGATATTCCGCTTTTTCCTCTGCAACTTCTAAAAGTTGTTTGGTACAATTTGTTTCGTAAATATGCTTTCCTATTTGGTCAGTTACATATTCATTTTGTAATTCCATAAGATTGATTTTAAAGATTTCCGCAAGTATTGGTAATCGTTTTTCATCAAATTCTCGTTTTCCATTCTCAATTTTGCTCAAATTAGCAGAATCCAAATTTAGTTTGGCAGCAAGTTGAGTTAAGGTCAATTCGTTTTTGTTTCGTAAAAGTCGGATGTATTCTCCAAATGTGGTTTTCATAAGACTTGTCATTTTTTGACAAATCTACAAATTTTAATTGGAATACTTAATTCGAGCGTTGGAAAATTTTAGCTCTTTTGGTTTTTTAAGCGTTGGAATTTAGCGTTGGCAAAAACCGAAAGTGCTAAAATATGCGGCTGGTTTTGTATGAAACACAACGTGTTTGTGTAAGGAAAGTTGCGTTAAAAACGCTTATACTTTCCGAATTTAAAGATAGTAAATAAGGAAACAATGAACAAAATGAAAGCAATAATTAAGCAATTTTTTTTACACGGTGTTGGGCAACGTTTTTTTCAATCCGCCAAAAGTATATTTAAAGAACGTTATATTCAAAATTCAAATTATGGTAAAATTCAAATAATACTTTTAATTATTCAGATTTTAATATTTGCCATATTAATAAACCAACATTTAAAAGACCAATAATTATATTTGATATGGTAGAAAATTTATTAAATTTTTCATTTTTTTCATTCTTTTTAGCAATATTTTTATTAAGGTTATTGGCTTTTATATTTGATTCAGCTAAATTCAATTCTATTATAGACCTTTCAAGATTGTCTAAATATTCAATTCCTAAAAACTTTATCTTACATTTTTCAGGTTTTTCAGAATCTCCTGCGCTTACCCAACCATCGTTAATTTTTACATTTGGTGGATATGGCTCTGTTTCTATAAATTCACGTTCTTTTAAATCCTTTATTACACTTTTTAATTGCTCTTTGTTTTCCTCTATTTCAGAAATATCAATTAATTTACCATTATTGTTTTCTGATAAGTGTTTTAATATTTTATATTCTAAAGTACCTTTCATTTCACGGTTTTTATTCCACCAATTTCAAAGAGAATAAGTTTAAATTTTTAAAAATGTTTATAGATACAACACCTTTTGAGAGAGATTACGATAAAGAACCTCTTTCAATTATTGAACAAAAACAATTATTAGAAGCGTTAATTTATGCTAATAAATATGTTTACAGTATTCAAAAATATTTACCTCCAGAAAAATTTGGTGTTAGATAATTATTTAATTTTATTTTCAATAGAAATTACTCTTTTCTCTATAGATTCAAGGGTTCTTTTTAAAGAAATAACGTTATCTTCAATATCTGAAATAACTTTATTAGCATTTCCGACATTCGTATAAGTAGGTTCTAATAGTTTGATTATTTTGTTTAATTTTTTCTCTATTTCTTTCATAATTCCTATTTTAGTGTGATTGGTAATGTTGCCCAACGTGTTTGTGTAATGAAAGTTGCGATTTATGTGAACGGCTATTTTCCGAAGGAAAATAGAAGTTTATAAAAAAGCAACAAACTTTGGTTAAGCTAAAATTAAGCAATTTTTACTACACGGTGTTAGCAAATGTTGTTTTTTTTCAGTTTATAATTCACTTTTTTTTTGTTTTTCCAACTTTTCTAAATTCAGAGTTTGAGTAAGAATTCCGCAAAGATTTTTATTCCGTATTTTGCTCAATTCCGCAATTTATGTTTTTCCAGTTTGAGAAAATTTTCACGTTTTATAATTCCGCAAACTTGCTAAAATTCACACAATAATTTTTCACGAGCGAGAGACTGTTCAGCATTTTTATTTTTCCTTTTTTTGATTGTTGCAAAATTCCAGAGTTTTAATTTTTTTTTGAGTTTTGGTTCAATGAAAAATCATTGTTTTAAACGACTTTTTTAAAACGTCTGAGTGATTTCGCCCATATTTGCTAACGTTTATGTATAAGAATAGTTGCGGGTTTGTATGCGAGGATTTTCCGAAGGAAAATCAGACGTTACAAACACGCAACGACCTTTGATTAAGCACTAAACCGCAATTATTTTTATACGGTGTTGTGTGTAGTTTTTTTTAATCGGTTAATTATTTTTCTTGCTCTACTTTCTACATTTTTCCATTCCCATAATTCTGGGTTTCCGAATTCAGGGTATGTACTTTTCCAACCTTCAGCTCGTTTTTTTGAGTTTACTGAAACTCTGCATTCAATTTCGTTTTCTCCTTGTCGGAAGTCAAGTTGAATAAAGATTATTGCCCAACCATCTAATTTATATCGGAAAGTTTTTCCGTTACAATATTTTGGGTTAAGCTCTATCTTTGTTGTAAAGAACTTGCCTTTTGAGTCAGGATTATAAATTCCAAATCCGAAATGTTTTTTTCCATTCGTAATTCCATTGTCAAAATAGTTTTCAAATTCGGACATAGATTTTATCCGAATAATTTCTTTTTCCATTTCAGAATCAGATTCGTAGAATTCGGTTTTTGAATCCGAAAGAATGTATTCAATCAGTTCAAAAAGGTGGTTTTTATCTATGACTTCTGTTTTTTGCATCTGTTTTTCTCAAATTACACACAACGGATTATAGTCAATCAAATATATTGATTTTTGGTTAAATATTTCGGGATAATAAAACATTTCCCTTTTCATTATCGAGCTTGTTTAATTTCTGTAATGCAATATCTAATGGGTTTTGAATTTCCATTAAATCTTTACGTTTAACATGTGTATAAATCATGGTAGTTTCTGGTTTTGCATGTCCTAATAAAGATTGGATGTATCTAATATCTACACCATTTTCTAATAAATGAGTAGCATAACTATGTCTTAATGTATGTGGCGTAACTATTTTTTTTATCTGAGCCTTTTTACAACTCTTTCTTAAAAATTGCCTGACACTTTCTGAGCTGTATTTTCCTCCTTTTTGCCCTTCAACAAAATAGGTGCTAGGTTTGTAAGAATAATAATAATTAGATAATAAAGGTAAAAAACTATCTGCCAGACTTACATACCTGTCTTTTCTTCCTTTTCCATTTTTAACAATTAGCTGTTTTCTTTCAATATGAAAATCAATTAATTCTAAATTTATCAATTCACTTATTCTTAAGCCGCAAGAATAAATCAAAGCTATAATTGCTCTGTGTTTCAAGTTTTGAGTGCAGCCTATAATGTTTAAAACTTCTTCTTGAGATATTACATTTGGCAATTTTCTAGATTTTTTAGGCCTTTCTAACACCAAATCATTAATTTTTGTTTGAGGATAAAAAATTATAAAAATCTTTAAAGCACTAATAAATTGTCTTTGTGAACTAATAGAATAATTACGTTCTATAAATACTTTTTCAATAAAAAGCTCTACACTTCTATTAGTTAATTCCTCTAAAGGTGTTTTTGTGTGAAAATTTACAAAATCAGCAACAAAAAAAGTATAAGTTTGTATGGTGCTTGGGCTATACCTTTTTCCTTTTAAAAATAAATAAAAGTTATTCAGTAATATTTTTTGATCTTCAGTTAGATTTCTTTTAAAAAGTACTTTATTACTTATTTTAGAACTATCTACATCAGTTATACCATTAAAAAGACTAAGTATTGTTTGTAGGTTTTCTTTCGTTTTTTTTAAATACCAAGCAGATAAAGTTTGACTCCAATAAGTGTCTTTTACAGATCTTACAAGAGCAATTAATTTTTTATTATATGTAAATCGAACAATAAGTTGTTCGTTTTTTCGGTGTTTCTTATATTCTAAATAAATAGTAGGTAGTTTCTCCAAATTCTTTTTCAATTTTATAGCACTATAAATATAGTGAAAAATGTATTAAAAAAATTTGTTTTTTAATAAAATGATTATCAGGTATTTGTAAGTGATAATTGTTCAATCATACTAGCAATATGGCAAAATAATCTAACTCCATTTTTGTTAGAATAATTTAAGTCTAATTTTAAAGTTAAAAATTTAGTTAGTAATATTAACTAATAATTCTAATTCATCGACATAAATTCTGTTTGAAATTAAATCAGATTCGGGTACTTTTTTATATAAATTAAAATTCCATGTATAAATAAAAAAGAGGCTTATTAGATGCTTGTTTTAGTGTAAAATTTGGACTTATTTTTTTGAACTGATTTTTAATCCTCCGTTTTTAAATAATTCATAAGCAGATTGGTAATAAGAAATACTTTCTTTTAAAAAAATTGAATCTGTTTTTGTAGGTGTCAATTTGTTTTCTTCTTTATTCCAGAGATAAGCAGCATGTTTTTTTTGTGTCTCTAAAACCAGTAATTTATTTGTTTTAAGTAACCCTACTTTTCTATGATTACCAATAAAAGCTCGTTCGTCTTTAGGTGCCATTTTAGAAATATCTTTTCCAAAAAGATTAGTATTATAACTCCAATTTAAAAACCCAAAAAGTGTTGGAAAAATATCAATTTGAGAAGATAATTTGTCTATTTCTTGTGGAGCTTTATCTTTTAAATTGAAAATATATGCTGGTATATGATGGCTTTTAACATTAATTTCTGTTCTACCAGCACTGTAAGCACAATGATCTGACATTACAACAAAAACAGTGTTATTAAACCAGGGCTTATTTACTGCTTTTTTAAAAAATTGTTCAAAAGCTTTATCAGAATACTTAACAGCATTTTCTCTTGTTTTTTTATCAGCATCTATAACACCTTTTGGAAATGAATAGGGTTGATGATTAGAGCTTGTCATCACAAAATTAAAAAATGGCTGTTTTGTTTTATGTTGCTTGTCTGCAGTTTTTAAAAGTTTGTTGTAAATATCTCCATCACAAGTAGCCCAAGCATTTTCGAAAGTAACTTCATGGTCTTCAATTCGAGTTCTTTTAGTAGGTAAATTTTCTTTTAATCGATGCGGTTTTTTTCTATCAATTATATCAAAATCATTATAACTAAAATAATTAGTCATATTATCAAAATGCCCATCACCACCATACATAAAAGTTCTTGTATAGCCTTTTTCTTTAAAAACTTTTCCGATTGTAAATAAATTTTGATTGTTTTTTCTTTTAACAATACTTCTTCCTGGAGTTGGTGGAATTGCTAAACTTACCGCTTCAATTCCTCTAATTGTCCTGGTTCCTGTTGCGTACAAATTAGTAAAAAAGACAGATTCTCTTGCCAAAGAATCTATGGCTGTTGCCCATATTTTTTTATCTCCAAATCGCTTCATAAAACGCGCATCTAAACTTTCTAAAAAGATAAAAATTACATTTGGTTTTTGTTCTTCACCTTCGTTTTTAGTAAAACGTTTAATGTTTTTTCCACTCTTAGTTAAACTATCATTTTCAGATAAAATAACGTTTCTTAGAATCGAAAAATTTTCATCAGAAGTATTTGTTGGATAAAACTCTTTGAAGTTGAGTTCATTACTTTTATAAGCCGCAAAAAAGGAATATGTTCCTGATTTTGCCAATTCGTTTTCATTTATATTATTAAAGATTTCAGTTTGAGAATTATTAATATTAAAATGAAATAAAGCTAATACTGTAAGTACAATTGTTGAAGGTATAAGTTTTCTTTTAAAAGTGTCTGAGTTTTCAAAAGTATGCTTGTAAGCATTTTTCTTTTTAGCAGAACGAATTGATAAAAAAAGAATGATAATAATAATTCCTAATAATAAAGGTAATGGAAAAGATTGATGAATATTTTCAATTACTTCATAGGTATAAAGAAGATAATCTACAGCAATAAAATTATATCTTCTCTGGTATTCTTGCCAAAAAGAAATTTCGGCTAAAAAAGAAAATATAATAACAAAAAGGAACAATCCATAGCTAAATTTTGTTAAAATCCTGTCTAATTTACTACCGTAAAATTTTGCAGGAAATAACAATAAATAAAGAGTGTAAAGAGCTAAATAATAAGATAGTGAACCAATGTCGTAGAAGAGTCCGATACCAAAAATTTTAATTAAATTTATAAAAGAAAAATCAATAAAATCAATAGATAGAAAGTATAAAAACAATCTAATTACAAAAGCAAAAGCTAAAAATGTAATTGAAAATGTCTTTAGTAAACTAAATCTTTTTGGTAAAATTTTTTCAATCATCTTTTTCTAATGAGCTTGCAACCAATTTTCTCCAATACCAACTTCTACATCTAAAGGAACGCTCATTTTAAAAGCATTTTCCATTTCGTATTTAATAATTGGTTTTATAATTTCTAATTCGTCTTTAAAAGCGTCAAAAACCAATTCATCATGCACTTGTAATAACATTTTCGATTTAAAACCTTCTTTTTCAAAACGATTATAAATATTAATCATCGCTAATTTAATAATATCTGCTGCAGAACCCTGTATTGGTGCATTTACTGCATTTCTTTCTGCACCAGATCTAACCATTGCATTTCTAGAATTGATGTCTTTTAAATATCTACGTCTGTTTAAAACGGTTTCTACATAACCATGTTCTCTTGCAAAATCTACTTGTTTAGTTATATATGCTTTTAATTTCGGATACGTTTCATAATAAGTATCAATCAACTCTTTGGCTTCGCTTCTAGATAAATCAGTTTGATTACTTAATCCAAAAGCAGAAACGCCATAAATAATCCCGAAGTTTACTGTTTTTGCGTTACTTCTTTGTTCACGAGTTACTTCATCTAACGGAACATTAAATACTTTAGCAGCGGTAGAAGCATGAATATCTTCACCATTTCTAAAAGCTTCCATCATATTTTCTTCCTCACTTAAAGCGGCAATTATTCGCAATTCTATTTGAGAATAATCTGCAGCTAATAAAACATAATTTTCATTTCTAGGAATAAACGATTTACGAACTTCTTTACCTCGTTCTGTTCTTATAGGAATATTCTGTAAATTCGGATTGTTAGAACTCAATCTTCCAGTTGCAGCAACTGCTTGCATATATTGAGTATGAATTCTTCCTGTTTTAGGATTTACTTCATTTGGCAATGCATCTACATAGGTGCTCAATAATTTTTTATATTGACGATATTCTTGAATATCTCTAATAATTTTATGGTCTTTTGCTAAGAAAGATAAAATGTCTTCTCCTGTTTTATACTGACCAGTTTTTGTTTTTTTAGGTTTCTTTACCAATTCCATTTTTTCGAACAAAACAATACCCAATTGTTTTGGCGAAGCAATATTAAATTCTTCTCCTGCTTGTTCGTAAATACTTTTTTCCAAACGGTTTATATCATCTGTTAATGCAACAGATAATTCTTTTAGAAAATCTATATTTAGATTTATTCCTTCAATTTCCATAGCTGTTAAAACAGAAACTAAAGGCAATTCAATATCATTAAAAAGTTTGGTAAGGTTTCCGCTTTCTAGTTCTTTAGTAAAATGTTCTTTTAGCTGAAAAGTAATATCTGCATCTTCAACGGCATATTCTGTTTGGTCTTTAATAGGAACAACTCGCATAGAAAGTTGGTTTTTTCCTTTTTTACCAATTAAATCTACAATAGAAACGGGTTGATAATTTAAATAGGTTTCTGCCAAAACATCCATATTATGACGCATATCTGCATTAATCAAATAATGGGCAATCATTGTATCAAATAACTTCCCTTTTACAGGCATATTATAGTTTGATAATACTTTGATATCATATTTTAAATTATGACCAATTTTTTCAATATCACTTTCAAAAAAAGGTCTAAACTCTTCTAAAATAGCTTTCGTTTCTTCTTGATCTTCTGGGAAAGAAACATAATATCCTTTACCAACTTCATAAGAAAAAGCTATTCCAATTAACTCAACTTCTAAGGCTCTTAAACCTGTAGTTTCGGTATCAAAACAAACAGAAGTTTGTTGCATTAACTTGGTTAAAAATAATTTTCTTGCTAAAGGCGAATCTATATGTTGATAAAAATGACTCGTATTTTTGATGTTTTTAAATCCTGATGATACTTCTTCTTCAGAAACACTTCCTGTTCCTGGAGCAGCAAATAAATCGAATTGACCTTCAGTATTTATAGGTGATTTTTTAGTAGTAACTTTTGGCTTTTCTTCAATTTTATTCTCAGTAGCTTTTGTAGTTGTTTCCGTATTAAAAGTACGTAAGAAATTGGTTAATAAATTTCTGAATTCCAAATCGTTAAAAATTTCTTTAACTTTTTCAATATCAGGATGATTTAATTCAAAATCTTTAGCATCAAAAGTTACAGGAACATCTAACATAATTGTTGCCAATTGTTTAGAAAGCAAACCTAGTTCTTTAGCCCCTTCAACTTTCTCTTTCATTTTTCCTTTTAACTCATGTGTATTTTCTAAAAGGTTTTCCATAGAACCATAAGCCGCTAAAAACTTTTTTGCAGTTTTTTCTCCAACTCCAGGTAAACCTGGGATATTATCTGCAGAATCTCCCATCATTCCTAAAAAGTCAATAACTTGTTCTGGAGTTTCAACTCCAAATTTTTCTTGCACCTCAGGAACTCCCCAAATATCATACCCACCTCCAAAACGAGGTTTGTACATAAAAATATTTTCAGAAACTAGTTGTGCAAAATCTTTATCTGGTGTTACCATATAAGTTTTATAACCTTCTTTTTCTGCTTGCTTAGAAAGTGTTCCAATAACATCATCTGCCTCAAAACCTTCTTTTACCATAATTGGTATGTGCATTGCTTTTAAAATCTCTTCAATGTAAGGCACAGCCAATTTAATAGCTTCAGGAGTTGCGTCTCTGTTTGCTTTGTAAGCTTCAAACATTTCTACTCTATCTACACTGCCACCTTTGTCAAAACAAACTGCTAAATGATCGGGTCTTTCACGTTTTATTACATCTAATAATGAGTTCATAAAACCCATTATTGCAGAGGTATCTAAACCTTTACTGTTTATTCTTGGGTTTTTTATAAATGCGTAATATCCACGAAAAATTAATGCATAAGCATCAACTAAAAAAAGTCTTTTTTGATCTGACATTTTATTGATTAGTTGTTTAAAATGATGATAAATTGATATCTAAAATAGTGTTTTTAAAGATTTGAGAAAGGTACAAAACTTTAACAAGACGTTAAAATTCATTCGATATATAAACACTTATATTTGCAAAAATTTTAATTTTTTTCTATGCCACGTTGGGTTTTTCCTTTAATCATATTAACTGTAATAATTGTTCTGGTCGAAATTTATACGTTTCAAGCGTTTAAAACAATTTCAAAAAGTAAAATTATACGCTATTCTTTTTTATTAGTAAGTGTTGCAGTGTACATTAATTTTTGTGTTACTATGCTAACATATTCAAGAAGTGATGGGCAAACGCCACAGTTTCAAATGGCAATGGGCTTGTTATTAACAGTTTCTATTCCTAAAATAGTAATTATAATGCTTCTTTTTGGTGAAGATGTCTACAGAGGAATTTTAAAATTATTTTCTGCAATTTCTAGCGGAGAAACAAAACCATTAGTAGGTAGAAGAAGATTTATTTCGCAGTTAGCTTTAGTATTGGCAGCAATACCATTAACCTCTTTTATTTATGGTATAATGCATGGAAAATATAATTACAAAGTTTTAAAGTACCAGTTAAGTTTTAAAGATTTACCAGATGCTTTCGATGGATATAAAATTACTCAAATTTCAGATATTCATTCAGGAAGTTTTACCAATAAAGAGAAAATTCAATACGGAGTTAATTTAATCAACGAGCAAAAATCTGATTTAATGTTGTTTACAGGAGATATTGTAAATAATAAAGCAGATGAAATGGATAATTGGATTGATATGTTTTCTCAGTTAGAAGCAAAAGAAGGTAAATATGCTGTTCTTGGTAATCACGATTATGGTGACTATATGAAATGGGAAAAACCAGAAGATAAAGTCAATAATTTTCAGGCAGTAAAAGATGTTCATAAAAAAATCGGGTTCGATTTATTGCTAGATGAACATCGTTATTTAGAAAAAGACGGACAAAAAATAGCGCTTGTTGGCGTAGAAAATTGGGGAAGAGGATTTAAAGAAAAAGGAGATTTACAAAAAGCTTCTGCAAACATTAAAAAAGAAGACTTTAAAATACTAATGTCTCACGATCCTAGTCATTGGGAGCATAAAGTAAAAGAAGATGATTTTAATTATCAACTTACTTTAAGTGGTCATACACATGGTTTACAAATGGGTATCGAAATTCCTGGTTGGTTCAAATGGAGTCCATCTCAATTTGCCTACAAACAATGGGCAGGTATGTACCAAGAATTCGGAAGATATATAAATGTAAATCGTGGTTTTGGTTATCATGCATTTCCTGGACGCGTTGGTATTTGGCCAGAAATTACCGTTATAGAGTTGAAAAAAGCCTGATAATCAGACTATTTAAATGCTTTTTAAGTATCTTTGTTACTTAACAAGTAACTATTTATTCGTTTTTAACTCTTAAAAACTTTAAATTATGGCAAAATTTGGTGAATTAATTAGTGCTGAAAAGCCTGTTCTAATCGACTTTTATACAGATTATAATGATACAGAAAGTACTATTGGTACTTTAAGAAATGTTGCAGCTGCTTTGGGTGATAAGGCTAAGGTTATTAAGATCGATATTAAAAAGAACGAAATGCTTGCAGATGCCTTACGTGTTAAAGGAAATCCTACTTTTATGATTTATAAAAATGGCGAAATGAAATGGCGCCAAACAGGTTTTCAAGATGCCAATACTCTAATTGGTTTGGTACAACAATACGTTTAGTTTTAGAAGCTATTTCCTGCTTTCACTACTCGCTTTTTTTCATGCTTCAAAAAGAACTCAAACAAACCGTTCAATCAGGGCTAAACTTGTTTGCTATTAATTTAACTTTAAAAAAGTTTATGTTTTTTAAAAGAGTGAGTTGTCATTTCGACAGAGAGAAGGATGAACGACGAGAAATCTTAAAATTATGAGATTCCTATTCCTGTTTTGATAGAAAAGATTGGGAACTAAATCGCCTTAAAAACAAAACCTTTTTCAGAAAATTCTTTTAAAACATTGGGTAAAGCATATTTCATTCTTTCAGCAGCTTTTACGCTATCATGAAAAACAATAATACTTCCTTCTTTGGTGTTTTTTAAAACATTTTGCAAACATTTTTCTCCAGAAATTGTAGTATCAAAATCAGCAGATAAAACATCCCACATAATAATTTTGTAGTCATTTTTTAAGAGTTCTTTTGCTTGTGCTTTTTTTATTTTGCCATATGGAGGTCTAAAGAGTTTTAAGTTCTGATTTTTGAGTTTTGAGTTTTGAGATTTCTCGACTTCGCTCGAAATGACATTCTCACATTCTAAAACATTCTCAATATATTTAGTATTATCACTTTTCCAGCCTTTTAAATGATTTTGAGTATGATTTCCTATAGAATGACCATCAGAAATAATTTTACTAAAAATTTCAGGATGATTTTTCATGTTTTTTCCAATACAAAAAAAAGTAGCTTTTGCATTGTTTTTTTTTAATTCGGATAAAACAAATTCAGTAATTTCTGGAGTGGGTCCATCATCAAAAGTTAGAAAAATTTCTTTCTTCTTAGATGAAAAACGCCACGTATATTTTGAGAAAATTCTCATCATAATACGTGGCGTTCTGGGGAAATAGACTTTCAATTTAGTTATTAATTGGTTCTAAATTATTTTCTTCTTCATCAGGAATTAGATGATTAAATAGTTTTACTGTATTTATAAATTCACCTTGTAAATTGTCTAAATATTCTTTATCAACGTCTCCTTCTTCTGCCTGACTAATAATGTTTCTGTACATATACAAAGTAGTATCAATTTCATCAAAAATTAGCTCAGTATCATCTGAAGAAAAGGTACTTAACCAAACTAATTTTTCTTTAAATAAATTAATTAGCGTCTTTGATGTTTCTCTAGCTTTTTTACTGTCTTTTAATCTATAATAAGCTTCAGGATAGCCAATTGATAAACTATAATGATCAAAATCTTTAATAGGCATTTTATCTATAGATAGATCTAAAACTTCTAGAGCTTTAACAGTATCGCCCTTTTTTGCAAAAGTTTCAGACAAACGAAGCAAACTGTTTCTCATAGAAATAGCGTTTCTTTTTGTTTGTTCATCTAAATAAATTTTACCGTCATTTATATTTTTCCAATCCCATTTTTGAATGTTATTATACATTTTATCAGGATCAATCCTTCCCATATCAAACAAACTCTTTTTAGCTATTGGAGTTTTAATTGGTACAAATTTGTAAGCCAAACCATCTAATTGCAAATAATCTTTTAACCAGATATATTCTTCATCTGCATTTGCGCCACCAGTAAAGTAAATAGGTCTTTCCCAATCATTATTGGCAAGAATATCTAACATTAAGATACGGTTTTTAAATAAGGCTCTATCATCAATTGTAATATCTATATATGGTAAAATTTTATCTGCATCTTTTTGAGCTACAATTCCGTTTTCTAACACTTTTTGTTTGTTAACAGGAATTCTAATTCTATTGGTTGGGTAAAACTTTTCTTTAGAGTCATTTTCTGTTTCAACGTAAGTAACATCACTATCAGAAGCAATCCAACGCATAAAGTTTTTAATAGTCATTACAGAATCTTTAAAACGAGGATGTTCTAAAGAATAAGCAACATCTAAAGTTCCGTATTTATATTGATCATGTTTTAATTGAGAAGGAATAGGAGGTGCATTATAAGTTGCACGTTTCATTTGATCTATATACCAATCTGTAGCAAAAAGACTTGTGTTTACTAACTTAATATCAGTTCTAATTCCTTCTACTTCTTGCATGTACCAAAGAGGGAACGTGTCATTATCTCCAATGGTAAACATAATGGCATTTTTATCACAACTCTCTAAATAAGCTTGTGCATTTAAATGTGTTGTGTATCTGTTAGACCTGTCATGATCATCCCAGTTTTGCGAAGCCATTAATGTTGGCACAACTAAAAGTGAAACCACAGAAACAGCAATTGCAACAATTTTTTTATTCGCAAAATTCTTTAAATACTCATATAAAGCTAGTACGCCAAAACCAATCCAAATTGCAAAAATATAGAAACTACCAACTACAGCATAATCTCTTTCTCTAGGTTCAAAAGGTTTTGGGTTTGTGTAAAATATAATAGCTGCTCCTGTAAATAGGAAAAATAAAAGTAAGGTAAAGAAGTTTTCTTTGTCCCATTTTATTTGAAAAAGTAAACCAATAATTCCTAAAATTAAAGGTAAAAAGTAGTATTTGTTTCTCCCTTTATTTTCTAAAACTTGAGAAGGTAAATTTTTCTGAGAACCTAATCGTATTTCATCCAGCGCATCAATTCCACTAATCCAATTTCCATTTAAAATATCTAATTGTCCTTGAATATCATTTTGTCTACCAACAAAATTCCACATAAAATAGCGTCCATACATATAGCCAAATTGATAGCTCATCATAAACTTTATATTCTCTGCAAAAGTTGGTCTACGTTTGCTGTTTTGTGGAATACCAGCTATAGTTTTGTACATTTTTTCAGATGCAGGATTCACCATTCTTGGTATAAAACCTTTGTGCTTATCAGACCAATTTGGTACAACTCCTTTGTAATTATTTACAATTTCGTACTTACCGTTTCTTTTTTCATACTTAGGTTTGTCATCTTTGTATGGGCTGGTCGCATCTTGTTCTCTTTGGTAAGAATTAGAATAATAAGTGTCGTAAAAAACGTTAGCATCTCCATATTGTTCACGTTCATAATAGGCTAATAATTCGCGCGCACTAGAAGGATCATTTTCATTAATTGTAGTATTTGCATTTGCTCTAATTGGTAACATCATCCAAGATGAAAAACCAATCATAATGAACATTACAGAAAGAATTAATGTATTTGTATGTATTTTGTTTTTCTTACGAGTAAAGTTTAATCCAAAATAAAATAATGCTATCAAAATAAGTGCAGCAATAATACTTCCAGAATTATATGGCATTCCGATAGAATTGATAAAAAACAATTCTGATGCACTAAAGAACTTAAGTGTAAAAGGGAATAGAAATTTAAATACAAACATTAAAACTACCACAGAAATTACAGATGCAATAGCTGTTGTTTTTAAATTGATGGTTTTATAAGTTCTAAAGAAGTATAACATTACAATAGCGGGAATTACCAATAACGATAAAATATGCACGCCAAATGATAAACCTACCACAAAACTGATTAAAATTAACCATTTATTACCTCTTGCTGTATGTATTTCGCTTTCCCATTTTAATCCAAGCCAGAATAATAATGCCATTAAAAATGATGACATCGCATACACTTCACCTTCTACAGCACTAAACCAAAAACTATCAGAAAATGTATAGGCTAAAGAACCTACTATAGAACTTCCTAAAATAGCAATGTATTTTCCTTCTGAAATTTCACCTGTTTTTAGAGCTAATTTTTTTGCCAAATTTGTGATGGTCCAAAACATAAATAGAATAGTGAACGCACTTGCTAAGGCAGACATAAAGTTTACCATTTTAGCAATTTGATCTAAGCTAGAAGTAAACATTGCAAAAAAGGCTCCTAACATTTGAAATAAAGGTGCTCCTGGAGGATGTCCAACTTCTAATTTAACAGAAGTAGAAATATATTCTCCACAATCCCAAGCACTCACAGTTGGCTCTAATGTTAAAGAATAGGTTATTAAAGCAATGGCAAATGTAGCCCATCCTAAGATGATGTTCCATTTTTTAAAGTTTGCTGATGTCATAGTTGTTTAATAAGATGTGGCGAATTTACTAATAAATATGAATAAAAATAGTTGACATTTGCATTTATAAACGATAAATTCCTCTTAAAAGTTTGTTAAAGGTAAAATTTATCAAAAAATGTTTGCGAATTTAAAACTTTGCATTAAATTTGCACCCGCATTAAAGCATTGGCCTATGGTGTAATTGGTAACACACCGGTTTTTGGTACCGACATTCAAGGTTCGAGTCCTTGTAGGCCAACAAAAATATTCTTAATTCCTTTTAAATATTAATGTTTAAAAGGAATTTTTTTTAACATTCCTGTATGAAGCCCTAAATAGGTTTTTTAGGTAAATAACCGATCAATTTCAAAAGTTGTGTTTATGTTTTTTTGTTAAAAAAAACATAAACTAATTATCTAGAATTATTTAAGCTTATCTTTTCCGAATTTTTAATCAATCATTTCTATCTAGTTAACAACACAAAGAATGGAGCTGTAATGCATATCTTTATTTTAAGAAGCGCAATGTGATTCCTAAAAAAAGTTTATCCAGAAACTAATTGCTCACGATTTTCATAAAGAAATTAAGATTCAAGACTTTCCATTTCAGGTAAATAAAATCTACATTTAAATATCTATACGTTATAAATATAATTATTTTTCTATAGAGTTAACTTCATTTTTGTTTAAACAGAATAATTAGTAATGATCTGTTAAAACTTTTTCGAAATTAATCTTCGTCTGAGAAACTTGAAAAATCCGGAATTGCTATTATTTTGTCAGTTGTAGAATTATGTAGTATTATTTCAGAAAGATTTATATGTGTTCGAATCCTCTCTTTCTATAAAGCTGCCAAGAACCATTAGGAATACTATGGGTTAAATCTCCCGATAAAGGAGTTGTTAAAGGAACATATTTATATTGAAATAAAAATAGCATTAAAAACTAAATATTTAGTTCTTAATGCTATTCTAAATTAGATTATTAGCAAACGGTATTATTGTTTACTTTTTTACAAATTTAATTGTGTTTCCACTTTCAAGTTTTAAAAAGTATAATCCATTAATTAAATTTGCAACTTCAATTTTATTGTTTTCAGAAACTGATCCAGAACGAACTTCTGCTCCTAAAATATTATAGATGCTATAATTAGCTGTTGCAGTTAATCCTGAAACTTGAATAAAATCTGAAGATGGATTTGGAAATAACTTAAGTTTATTCGTTTTTGTGTACTCGTCATTTACTCCTAATGTAGCAATAGTAGACACAACATCAGCCCAAGTATTAGCCACTCTAAGCTCATCGATTATAACTGTTGGTGTTTTATCAACAACCGCATCGGTACCACCTGCTTGAACAAAATAAACCCTATTTATATCTGCTATCGGGGCAATAGCTTCAGTACTTGTTATAGTTGCAACTGGCTCTGTAGCGCTTACCACAGGATTTACCCACAATTTAGCAACAGCATCGGCTGTAACATTATTACCTGTAGTGTATGAAGAAACCAAAAACAGTTCATCATTAACATTATATGTATCAGTTGTATAAACAGCATTATCTCTGCTAGTAGATTCACCTATACCAAGCTGAAATTCAGTATCACTTACTCTTTGTATAAAAACAGTACCTACCCAAGTAGTTCCAAAATAAGCTAAGAAAAAAGGGTTAGTAGCCGCGTCGGTTGTTAGAGCTTGGCTTGTTACTTTAAACATTAATGAAGTATAAAGCGTTGTAGATGCAACGTCTTGAGATGTAATAGAGATATATGGATTATCACCACCACCAGTAAAAGTTAATGCTTCTCCAGTTGCTGCTGGTAATCCAGTAGGTGTAGCCCAAGTAGGAGAAGTAATAATAGCAGGATCTGTACTTGCTCCATCTGCTCCTGCTTGCCATTCACCTAAACCACTTACTGTTCCTTCTGTTATAAGTCTATCTCCAACCGCATAGTCAAAAGCTTCGTAATAAGGAAGTTCTACAGTTTCAGGCGTTTTAGGAGGATCTGTCTCTCCTGTGGTCTCAAGGTTTGAAAAAGCTATATAACGACTACTAGTACTAGTACTACCAGAAATTACAGTCATAGTTAATGTGGTAATAGGATCATTAAACTGTATGATTCCACTTGACGGGAGATTAGTTGATAATGTGGTAGCGTCTATAGCTGTTAATGAAGTATTTGATAAAAGGGTGAATTCTTGATCGAATTTTAACGTAGAACCTCTAAAATCTTTTACGTAAAAGTTTAAATTTTCGATGGGTGATTCAAAAGTAATGGTAAAAGTATGGTCTTCCTGAAGGTTTTTAATTTTAATTGCCGATGAATACCAAGATCCAGGTGCTGAATAAAAGGCATTTCCTTCGTCAGCACCTTCAAAATTTGTACCCGATTTACTTGGGGTAACTTCCTCAGATATTGAAAAAGTGAACGCTACACCATCTAATGAACCTGATGTTGTGTTGGCGAAATTCCCCCATGCTTGCGCATGAGATAAGCCAGTTGTTGCTATTGCAATAATTGCTACTAAAAAGTTTTTGTAAATTTTTCTCATAAGTTTAATTATTTAATTGTTTGGTTTTAATATTAGATAACATTGTTTTGTATATTAAGTATGTGTCAGAAATGAGTAATACCCCCCAAAAGAAAATCATTTTTTTTACTTTTATCCTAAATAATACTATTAAATCACAAAAAAAACTACATTTTAATCAATAAAATAGCTTAAACAATGCGTAAAATATAATGTAATTTTACTGTGAAATAAAAATAAAAATTCAAGAAAGTAGAATACTGTTTTTCTTGACCATTAATTAAGATATTTAGTTGTTAGTATACTTTTGTGTCAGGGGGTACTATGTTAAAAGATGTAATGCCCTTAAGTTATTGGTGTTTTTTATTTAGAAAGCCCAAAAACTCTAATTTTTAGGCTTTTTACAAAAATTTAATTTATACTTTTTATGATGGTGTTGTGTATTGACTTTTTCCTTTTGTTTAAATATTTTAGGACTTAACGAATGTGGTAAGCTCTTTGGTAAACTTTCAGCAGTATAAGGTTGGATCAAGTTTACCAAAGTGCTGATGTTTTATGACTAATTTCTTACAAACTTTCCGATGGACTCTAAAAACTATAGATTGTCTTCTAAGGCTATTTTGCCAATGGATAAAATTTGCTCATTCAATCGTTTATTTCTGTAAAGGCTTTATTTTTTGCTTTTATCGACCTCTTTGTAATCGCTTTTAAAGCTTTTATTTGAAATGTTTGTTTTACTTTAATGGTGGTTTTATCTACTAAAATAGCTTTTTTTTGATTGAATACCTAGATTATGTTTTGGAGAGCAGGGGAAGAGAAAGTTATTTTACTAAGATTAAAAAACTTTCGGCTACTAGTGCTATTGATAATAATATATTTAACATATATTAGCTGAAAATATAAATATTTTTTAATTAAAAAATAGTGATAATTTCACAACTTCTTCTTCTGTAATTTATGTATCATTCTGACAATAAGATCTTACAAGGGTTTAGGGTCGACGACAAAAAAGCCTTAACTGTGTTGTATAATAACTATTGGAAAGTTTTATACATTTCTGCTTATAATTTATTAAAAGATAAGGAGGTTTGTGAAGAAATTATTCAAGATGTTTTTATTGATATTTGGAATAAACGAAAAGAACTTGAAATTAAAGTGTCTTTAAAAAGCTATTTATATGCCTGTGTAAGGTATAAGGTTTTTTCACAATTTAGAACCAATAAAATAACGCGGGTAGAATTGCTTGAAGAGTTAGATAAGCGTTTACAATACACAACTCCAGAAACTAAAATGATGCACCAAGAGCTAAAACAGCATATTAATATTGTTGTGGAGAGTTTGCCAGAAAAGTGCAAGAGAGTCTACAAACTTAGTAGAAACGAACAATTGAGTCATAAAGAAATAGCTGATCAACTAGGGATTTCTACTAAGACAGTAGAAAATCATATTACAAATGCACTTCGTGTACTTCGTGCTTCTTTAGGAGAAGCTTTATTTATAGCTCTTTTTCTGAATTTTTAAATTTTTATGGCTGTTTTACAGTAAAATAATATTGTATTTTATGCATTGTTTAGGTCGATTTGTTCATTCAGATGAATCATTTTTTAAATTTTATGATATTTTTATCGGAGAAAAGAGAAGATAGTTGATTTTTTTTTAGGGGGTAAGCGTCTTTTTAAACACTTACTTAATATATACTTAATGCATTACTAGAATTTATGAAAGACAGTCACAATATGAATCAAGATTTTCAAGCACTGATTGAAAAATATCTCGATGGAAGAATTACGATTGAAGAAGCTAAAAAGCTTGTGAATTATTATGAAAGCTTTCAAGAATCACACGAATGGGTTGAGGAGTTAGGTTCAGAAAATGTGATAAAAAATAAAATGCTTCTTAATATTTTGGAATCAATCCAAGAAGAGAATACTGTAAAAGTGATTCCACTTTATAAAAAAGCTATTTTTAAATATACCGTGGCAGCGTCTATTGCCTTAATTATTTCATTAACATTTATATATAATAAAATTGATATACGAAATAATGAACCAGTATTAGTAAGTACCAAAATCGAAACAGGTACTGATAAAGCAGTATTGACACTTTCAAACGGTTCTACAGTATTATTAGATAGTACAAATGTCTATCAAAGTAAAAGCGTGAATGGAAACGGAAAGGAAATTATATATGAAATTGCAGAAAATGGCAATAGAGAATTAGAATTTAACTATTTAACCGTACCAAGAGGAGGGCAATATCATGTAAAATTATCTGATGGTACAGAAGTTTGGTTAAACTCAGAATCACAACTAAAATATCCTGTGAATTTTATTAAAGGTAACCCAAGAGAAATAGAGTTGGTCTACGGAGAGGCATATCTTGAAGTGTCAAAAAGCACAAAACATTATGGAGATGCCTTTGTTTTAAAAACGAACGAACAGGACATTACTGTGTTAGGAACAATGTTTAATGTAAAAGCTTATAGAGACGAAACTGAAATTGTTACCACTTTGGTTGAAGGAAGTGTGTTGGTCAGTAATACTATTAACAAAAATATATTAAAGCCAGGACAACAAGCCAAGCTATCTGAAGCAAAAAAAGATTTTGAAATTTCTACAGTAGAGGTAGAAGAGTTTATTTCTTGGCGTAATGGTGAATTCAGTTTTACAAATAAATCGTTAAAAGAAATAATGAAGGTTTTGTCAAGATGGTATGACGTTGATATTCTAATAAAAAATGAAGAAATGGAAGATATTGGTTTTACGGGAGTTATAAGTAAAAACCAGTCTTTAGAATATATACTTGAAATTATACAAAACACGAATAATATGAATTATACAATTGATAATAGATATATAATAATAGAATAAAAAAAGGGATATAACTAAACATCTCACCGCCAGTAATATCCCTGAAGAATTGATTAATAAACCAATATGTAAATTTATGAAAAAAAACATTACTAATCCACTTCTCTTTTCGAAGAGAAGGTTTTTAACGATTATCATGAAAACATTTATTTTTCTTTTTGCGATGTCTGTCTTTAGTTTAACTCCAAAAAATGGATTCTCCCAAAATGCCAAAATTGAAATTAAAGCCAATCAGATTATTTCAGTTGACGAAGTATTTCAGTTAATCAAAGGGCAAACAGATTACACCTTTATTTATCGTGCAAATTTGTTTGAAAATTATCCAAAAATTTCATTGAAAAAAGGAATACTCAAAGTAAACAAACTTTTGGAGATGAGCTTGTCAAAAGGAGCATTTGTTTATGAATTTTCGAAGAAAAATACTATTGTTATTAAAAAGAAAGCTTCTAGAAAAGAGCTGATAATAGAAGAGACTAAAGTATTACAAAAAAGTATAAGAGGTACTGTGGTAGATGAAAGAGGTGAGCCATTACCTAGTGTAGCTGTGTTGGTAAAAAATACAAAAAAGGGAGTATTTACAGATTTTGATGGTAAATTTACAATCACTTTGGTTAATGGTAATGAAGATTCCGTGTTAGTTTTTAGTTATATGGGATTTGAAACTATTGAGGCAGTAATTGGTTCTAAAGATGTTGTTAATATAAAAATGATTCCAAACCTTGATAATTTAGATGAGGTGGTTGTGATTGGATATGGTACTTCTAAAATAAAAGATGCTACTGGTGTAATTTCTAGGGTAACAGCTAAGGATATTGAAAATGCGCCAATGGAAGCCACTGTTGAAAGTTTACTTCAAGGTAAAGCAGCAGGGGTGAGTGTTCAGGTTCAATCAGCTTCACCAACATCTCCAATAAGTGTAATTATTAGAGGACAATCATCACTCTCAGGTGACAACCAACCTTTGTGGGTTATTGATGGTGTACCACAATATTCGGCGACAACTTCTGGTAATATTGCTAATACCTTATATAATTTAAATCTTGACGATGTTAAAAGTATTGATATATTAAAAGATGCATCAGCAACAGCTGTTTATGGGTCTAGAGCTGCCAATGGAGTGGTGCTTGTGACAACAAAAAGAGGTAAACATAATATGAAACCGATGCTTGAAATATCAACACGTGTAGGGCTTACTGCTATGGATTTTAACGATTATCAATTATTTAATACTGATGCGTATAAACATTTCACCATAGCAGCCAGTAGAGAGTCGGTTATTAGTAATGGAAGTTTTAATACATATACCGAAACGTTTTTAGATGAAAATGCTTTTTTTAATTTAAATACTAGTGAATATGATGCCTCTGATTTGAAAGTGTTATCGGATGCTTTTTATGATTCCAATACCAATTGGCAAGATGAAATGACACAAAACCCATTAGTAGTTCAACATAATTTTTCTATTCGTGGAGGATCAGAGGAAAATACATACTTTGTATCGTTCAATTATAACGATAGAGAGGGAATTATTAAATCTGGACAAAGTGAGCTATTCGGTGGTCGTCTTAATTTTGATACAAAAATTAGTGATAAAATTACATTTGGATTAAACTTAAATGCCAGTACACGTACTGCTGACGATAAGGATGGTATGTTAACATCTTTGAAATATACACGTCCAGACCTTCCTCCATTTAATCCAGATGGCTCCATTTATACACAAGATATATATACAGAGAACCCTTATACTACTCTAGAAAATACAAATACAGGAAAAGGGGTTACATTTAATGGAACTGCTTATTTGGATTATAAAATATTGGAAAACCTAAGATTAAGAAGCTCATTTACAAGTAATTACTCAGATGCTGAGTCATTAAGATATAACCGATTGGGTAGTAGCGACAATAATGCTTTTAATAATAGAACTTGGTCTAGTACTAAAAGATCGTTTGAGGTAATGGAAAGTACGTTGTCTTACTCTAAATTAATAAACAATAAACACAATATTAAAGTTTTAGCTGGATATTCTACAGAGGGAAGTAATAGAAGTTATTATTATATAAAAGGCCAAGATTTTCCTGATGATGATCTTCTTAATAATTTTGGATCGGCAGTAGAAATTACTGATGTAGATGAGACTAAAACTGAGAACGCGTTGATTTCTCAATTTGCTCGTGTTCATTATAAATATGATGACCGTTATATTATTTCTGGAACAGTTCGTCGTGATGGTTCTTCTCGTTTTGGTGAAGACAATCGTTTTGGGGTTTTCCCTTCGGGAGCTGTAGCATGGTTAATTTCAGAGGAAAATTTTATGAAATCGAAACTAGTTATAAAATATATTTCATATTTAAAATTTAGAGCATCTTTAGGTGTAACGGGGTCTCAAAATCTTGGAAATTTTGATTGGATAACCATAATAGATTCTACAGTTTATAATGATAGCCCTGCGTTATCACCATCTACCATTGGAAACCCAAATTTAGGTTGGGAACAAACGCAAATGTTTGATTTAGGCTTAGATTTTGGACTATTAGATCATCGAATCTCTGGTTCTGTTGGTATATATGAAAAGAAAAGTAAGGATTTAATTTATGACAGACCTATAGCTTGGAGTTCCTCATTTAAGAATGTTACATCTAACGTAGCAACAATAAGTAATAAAGGTTTTGAATTTGATATTAAATACAACATCATTCAATCAACAGATCATCGATTAACTTTTGATTTTAATTTTTCTAAAAATATAACCAAAGTAACAAAAATTAATGGCTCACTAGATGAGATATATTATCCTGGAAGTACCACACCATATATTAGGTTGGTGGAAGGAGGAGAGATTGGTCAATGGTATGGATTAGAAACAGCTGGTCGATTTTATGTAAATGCAGAAGATAAGTATGGTATTGTAGATAATTCTGCGTCTACTGGACAAACAACATATTTAAATACTTCTACAGAAACAACTGGAGACCTTATTTTTATTGATCAAGATGGAGATGGAAGAATAACCAATGATGATCGAGTAAATATAGGTAGTTCAACTCCTTTAGGTTTTGGAGGTTTTGGTCTAACTTATCAATACAAAGGCTTTAGATTAAATACAACGTTTACTTATGCTTATGGACATAAGAGATTTTGGAGTATGCCATATACTGATGTTGTTAATACACGAAATTATAACCAAAGTAATCTAATTGCAGGACAAAGTACAATTTTAAACAATCCGTATGATGCGCTTTACCCAAGAATGGCTCCGGGAGGAGTTGGGTCTAATAATAAGTTTTCTGATTTCTATTTAAAGGATGCTTCTTATGTGCGCTTAAATGCTCTAAATATTAGCTATAGGTTGCCTAGTTATATGTTTTCTAATTCAGCATTAAATGGTATAGAGTTAACGTTACAGGGTACAAATTTATTTACAATTACAAAGTATCCAGGGTTTGATCCTCAGGGAAATTGGTCTAGTACAGCTATTGGCTCTGGTATGTCAATTGATTCTAGTAGATATCCATCTGCTCAAGTTTATAGTCTTGGAGTTAAATTTAAAATACAATAAAAAAAGTACAACACATGAAGAAAATATTTTACATCACGTTAATTATTATAAGTCTCGGAGTTATTTCTTGTGAAAGTAATTTAGATTTAACACCTACCTATTCTTTAAATGAGAAAAACGCAATTGAAAATGAAATTGATGCTCGTGCTGCTGTTAATGGAGTATACGAAACCATAGTAAACTCAGATAATTTTTCTGGAAAGCTTTTTGTTTCTTTGGCTTCTAAAGCAGGATTCGTCAAATGGTCTAGTGCTGATTATAAGATGGAATATTCTCAATCTAATGAGACAACTTCAAATATTCCAAACAGATGGTTAGCTTATTATGAAACCTTAAATACGGCAAATTTTGCGATAAGCAATATTCATAAATTGACTAGTGAACAAATTGACCTTGATGAAAAGAATATGTTAGAGGCTGAAGCAAGATGTTTAAGAGCATTTGCAAATATTTTTGTTTTTTGGAATTATGGACATTGGTGGTCTAGTGACGATAATAACCCTAATGGTATAATATTTCGTGATAAAGCAATTACTATAGATGATATTGAAATAGGACGACTTAATGTAGGAGAAAGTTATGAGAAAATCTATGAAGATCTTGATTTTGCTATTGAATATTTAGGAAGTTTTACAGATAATAGATATGTGTCTAAAGAATTTGCAAAAGTTTTAAAAGCTAAAATAATACTTTATAGAAATGGATATAATGATGGAACAGCCAATCTAAATGAGGCGCTTAACTTGATAAATGAAGTGTTGAAAACAAGTATTCCAGGTTTTTCTATGCAAGGAGATTTAGCTAAGGTTTATGAAGATTCTTGGGATTCTGAAGAAAACTTATTTTGTAGTTATGTATCTGATAATGGAGATAGAATTTACAACATTAGTTATACATATTCATTTACAATGGTTATGACTTATGGTAATCGTTTACCACTTGCATGGTATGCTAGTCGAGATGCAGGACTAAATTTTGGCTTGGCTTGGTTTGAAGGTGATCCACGTTGGGATATTGTTACAGGTGAAGCTAGAGCTCCTATAGCGTGGGATACAGACTCAAGATTTACCTTTACTAAGGTAGCAAGGTTGGGTCAGTATGCTGGGCAAAATGCTAGTCCACAAGACCTTAAATATAACACGTATTTCTTTAGGTATCCAGAATTATATATTTTAAAAGCTGAGTTACTAGCAAGAACTGGAGCTTCTATTTCAGATGCCATTGCTCCAATTAATGAGATGCGTTCTAAAAGAACAAATCCTGTTTTAAATAGCATAAACCCTACAACTCAAGAAGGATTGATGGATGCTATATTTAAAGAATACTTTTTTGAAACTTTTGTAGAAAACGGAAGTGAATATTTTGCGTCTTTACGATTTAAAGATAGTTCTGGAAAGCTTTGGATGGAATCTATTAAAGGAGAACCTATTGATGAAAATCACTTATGCTACCCTATTCCTAATGTTGAAATGCAATACAATAAGCTAATAGAGCAAAATACTGATTTACAATAATTTAATTTATATTTATGAAATTTATTCCAAAATATATCGTTGCAATAGCTTGTATAGCTTTGTTTAATGCTTGCGATGATGAATTAGAGGTTAAAATACCATACCCTAATGATATTACCTTTAATGAATTAACATTAGACCGATTTTCGTATGAAATTTACGATGCTCCATTTAATGTTGGAGATGATGAGTCTGGTGTAGTTACAGTAAATGTATCAAATACAGGTAATGGCACTTTTAGTGGTTTTGCTTTATCTAATAAAAACTTCCGTTCTTATCCTTGGAGTTTAAGTAGAGATTTTGCTCCAGCAAATGGACTTACAGCTAGTGAGACACAACAAGCCATAGATTCAACAGCTTTTAGTGTTTATACAGACGAGGTAAATAGAACAGAAAATTATCTTGTGGGAAATACAACAGGAGATAATGCTTATTTTACATTAGCACAACCTGGTATTGTAGAGCATGTTTTACTAGCAAATACATCTTACAATTATCTTCTATCTAATTTTGGGTCTATCTATTCTGGTACATCTGATTTTGAAACGCAAGCATATTTATTTAGTGGTGAAGCAATACAAAACCACCAAATAGCAAATCCAAGTATTGATTTGTATAGTGCATTTAATTTGCCTGCACCTAATAGTGTGCAAGCAGTATCATTAAGAGGTCACGGAGAACTGGCTAAACGTGAGGCTGGGAGAGCAGCAGGAGAGATTGCTAAACAAGCCGTTTTAGATGCAGGAGGTACAGAAACAGAAGCTGAAGATGCTTATGACGATACTTATGACGATGCTTATGATGCTTTTAATACTGGCTATGTAAAATTAATTATTGAAGGATATTTAGATGGAAGTACTACGGGAAATGTAGAATTTTATTTAGCTGTAAGAACAGATGTTGATCCAGAAAATCCTACTTATAGTTTTATTTTAAACGATTGGAGAAAAGTAGATTTAACTCCTTTAGGCGAGGTAGATAAAGTATTATTCAAAATGGCGTCTTCTTATGTTGATGATCAGGGAAAAATGATCTACCCAACTACATTTTGTCTGGATGGAATTCGACTTCAATAAAAAATGATATTATAATTATAAACAAAACGAGAATTAATTTTCCCGTTTATAAAATTCGTATTGAAATTTAACGAAACGTTTTTACCGTTTGTAGCTTTCAATATTTAATCAATTGATATTTCTAAAACTTATAAAATGAGAACAAGTATTACTCTATTGCTTTTAACGATATTTTTAACGTCTTGCTCAGACAAAAAACAAACAAAAGATTATATAATATTTTCTGGTACCATTGAAAACGCCTCTTCCACAAAATTCATGCTTAGTGGTGATAATATAAAGGCAAGAGATCTTGAGTTAGATGAAAATGGATCCTTTTTAGATACTTTAACTTCAGGAGATGGCCGTTACATTTTTTTTGACCCTAGAAATAGATTTGACCTTTATTTTACCAATGGAGGAGAATATAATTTAACGGCAGATTTGAAAGATTTTAAGAAAACGGCAAAATTAACTGGAACAGATGTTAATGCCTCAAATTATCTATTCACTAAAATAAATAATATAAAGAAAGTAAGAGGTAATTATATCACGTTTAATTCCTTAAATGAATCAGATTTTTTAGTTAGACAGGCAGAACTTCACAAAAAATATATTAGTTATTTAGATAGTTTTCCAAATTTACCAAAAGCGTTTGAAAAATCTGAACGTCAAGAATTAGAACATTATCACCTTTTAACTTTAGCGAAATATCCGAGTATGCACAAAATGTATACTAAAAACCCTGGTTTTAAGGTTTCAGCAGATTACTATAAGAAACTAGAATCTATAGATTATCTAAATGAGGCTAACTATAGCCGTGGTGCATCTTATAAGAAATTAGTAGCGTCGCACTTTAATCGTAAAGCTCAAGAGTTAACAGGTAAAGAAGGTATAGATAAATACTTTGCTAAATTAAAAGTATTTGGAGCAATCCCTATTGATAAAATTAAGAATAGTTTATTAATTTCAGCAGCCAACCGTGATATTAACTATACAGATAAAATAGATGAGTATTATAACACGTTCATTTCTGTTTCTACTGAACCAAAAGATAAAGAAAAGATTAAAGAAAAATATGAAAAAGTAAAGAAGTTAGCTAAAGGACAGCCTTCACCAGTTTTTACAGATTATGTCAATCATGCTGGTGGAACAAATTCTTTAAGTGATTTTAAAGGAAAGTATGTATATATTGATGTTTGGGCAACTTGGTGCGCACCCTGTATAAAAGAAATACCTTCACTTAAAAAAGTGGAAAAACAATATCATAGTAAAAATATTGAATTTCTTAGTATTTCTATAGATGCAGAAAAGGCATACGATTCTTGGAGGAAAATGGTTACAAAAAAAGAACTTGGTGGTGTTCAGTTACTTGCAGATAATGATTGGAAAAGTGAATTTATCAAAAATTATCAAATTAACGGTATACCACGTTTTATTTTAATAGGCCCAGATGGTAATATTGTTGATGCAAATGCACCTAGACCATCATCTCCTAAATTAATTTCATTATTTAACGAGCTAAATATCTAAATATTTAATTATCATTAATTTTAACTGAATTAAAATATACTTACAGATAGGTCTTTCTTAATAGTTTTGTTATTACATAATATTTGAATTAATTATAATCAAAGTTTAGAAAGGGTATAAAGGGTTATTTATAATAAGTAACCCTTTTAAATTTGTTTAAGATACCTATGCCTTTTTTTTAAATAAAATATATGAAATATTCTGTTATTATTAATAATACTATCGTCTAGTTTTTAAAACAAAGCAATAATTAAAACACATATTTAATGAAAAATATATTATTAGCACTCGCTTTCTTAACATTTGGTTTTCTAAATAGCCAAGTCTTAGATCCTGTAAAATGGACTACTTCTGTAGAAAAAATATCAGATACAGAATATAACTTAATCTCTACTGCAAATATTGATGCAGGTTGGCACTTGTATTCGCAAACGGTACCAGATGGGGGGCCAATACCTACTAGATTTACCTATGATAATTCTAATAAAAATTTCACTTTAAACGGAAATACACAAGAAGGTAAAGGTCATACGGTTCAGGATCCTGTTTTTGAAATGGAAATTAAATTTTTTGAAGAGGAGGTGAAATTTATTCAAAAAATAAAAGTTTCAAAAGCTACTAGATCAATTCACGGAATTGTAGAATTTATGGTGTGCGACGATACACGTTGTTTATCACCAACGGAAATTGATTTAGAATTTCATCTTGGCAATAAAAAAGTCTTAGCGACTGAAACTAAAATGGATGTAAAGTCAAAAGTTAACTTTAAAAAAAGTGTTAAAAAAACTGAAGATTCAGCGTCTAGTAAAGGGCTTTGGTCTATCTTTTTTATTGCTTTTTTATCAGGTTTTGCAGCCTTGTTAACACCTTGTGTGTTCCCAATGATTCCTATGACGGTTAGTTTTTTTACCAAACAAAGTAAAAACAAAGTCACAGGTATAAAAAATGCCATCATTTATGGTATTTGTATCATCGTTATTTATTTGCTATTAGGTATCGCTGTAACCGGAATTTTTGGTGCCGATGCTCTCAACGCACTCGCTACCAATGTATGGTTTAATATTATTTTCTTTTTTCTTTTAGTCGTTTTTGCAGTTTCTTTTTTAGGTGCTTTTGAGATTATGTTACCAAATTCATGGGCTAATAAAGTAGACTCTCAAGCTGATAGAGGAGGACTAGTGGGGATATTTTTTATGGCATTAGCCTTGGCTATAGTGTCTTTTTCATGCACAGGTCCTATTGTTGGAACCTTATTAGTTGAAGCAGCATCTAAAGGAGGGCTAGCACCAGTTATAGGTATGTTTGGATTTTCATTAGCAATAGCTTTGCCTTTTGCTTTATTTGCAGCTTTCCCAGGATGGTTAAATTCACTGCCTAAATCAGGAGGATGGTTAAATACAGTAAAAGTGGTTTTAGGGTTTTTAGAACTAGCTTTAGCGTTCAAATTCTTAAGTCAAGCAGATTTAGTTTTACAACTTCATATTTTAGAACGTGAAGTGTTCATCGCGATTTGGATAGCCATTTTCGGAACTTTAGCGTTCTATTTATTCGGTAAAATTAAATTACCACATGATTCACCATTACCACATATCTCAGTAGGTCGATTAAGTTTAGGGCTTATCGTTTTAACTTTCACTATTTATATGATTCCTGGACTCTGGGGTGCACCTTTAAACATTATTAGTGCTTTCCCACCACCACAAGATTATAGTGAATCACCTTATGGGGTAGGTTTTTCTAAATTAGGATCAGGAGGGGATGCTTCATCTCATGACAATTTACCAGAAGGTGCCCATTTATTAGCGCCACATGATGTTATGGCTTTCAATGATTATAATAAAGGCTTAGCATACGCTAAACAAGTAGGTAAGCCAGTAATGTTAGATTTTACAGGCTGGGCTTGTGTAAATTGTAGAAAAATGGAACAAAATATTTGGCCAAACCCAAGTGTTTTAAAAATCTTAAAAGAAGATGTTGTATTAATATCTTTATATGTTGATGATAAACGAAAACTTAAAGATGATGAGGTGGTAGAATCTCAATTAAAACCAGGAAAAAAATTAAAGTATATCGGACAAAAATGGAGTGAAATGCAAACCATAAATTATAAGTCTAACTCACAACCTTTTTACGTTTTGATAGATCATAACGAAGATAAACTTATTGAACCTCTAGGTTATACTCCAGATGTAAAAGAATATCAAACTTGGTTGAAAACAGGAATTTCGAAATACTAAAAACGAAAGTATTTAGTGATACAGATTTCTTATCTGTAAATCAAACAGATGTTAAGCACACTTTAAAAGTACAGTGCTGTTTTGGGGGAAAGATGTTAATTTTAGTGAGATTGAGTTACAAGTGATTAGAAATAATCCAAAATAAAAAAAATAAAAACAAATATAAAATGAAAATACATTATATCATATATCTTTTAATAGTAGTATTTAACAGTTGTAACTCAACTAAAAGTGTTTCTGAAGATAACGATGCATTAATTGAAATAGTAGATGATAAAGCAGAAAATGCTTCAGAGTTTGTAAAAGCAGCAAGTAAAGAGGTAGATAGGTTAGTGGCAGCTAATGAGCATACGCCTTTTGAAAAACTTAAGGATGACAGAGTTAAAAACTTTGAAGTAAACTCAGGGGTTGAGTTAGCTCATACTAAGCTAGGTAAAAAAACAGGGAACCAAATGTATTATCACTTGCAGAAAAGTACATTATATATAGGTTCATCTTATTTATGTGATAAATGTCCGAATGTACATTTAAGTGCGGCATCAGGTTTTGTAATTCACGAAGATGGTGTAATCGTAACCAACTATCATGTTATTGCGCCTAGAAATGGTATTAAATATGATGGTCTTTTTGCAGTAGATCATGAAGGAACTGTTTATGTGGTGACGGAAGTTTTGTCTGCAAGTAAATCTAATGATTTAGCAATCCTGAAAGTAGAAACAAATGGTAAGAAATTAAATGCGCTAACATTGGCTGAAAATGAACTTGTTGGAGAAGATGTATATATGATGGGGCACCCATTTAAAAATACTTTTTTTATGACCAAAGGGATTATTTCTAGAAAATATGTAAGTTCTAAAAAGGCACAGCCTAGAATGTCAATTACAGCAGAATTTGGTTTAGGTGCTAGTGGTGGGCCTGTAGTTAACGACTCAGGTCAACTAGTTGGTGTAGTGAGTGCTACACGTGCACATTATACTGGAGGATCTAAACAAAAAGGCGATTTACAGCTTTTGATAAAAGTAGTTGTACCTGTAAGTCAGCTAAATAAGTATATAAAAGAGAAAGTGTAAAAAAACTATTTACGGTAGACACTAAGATAAGTTGATTTTGAATGCTATTTTGAGGATAAAAAATTTTAGAAAAACAATAGAAAAAAGTGTAGAAAACGTTTATACATAGTTTCAAAAAGGAAAACTTCAAAAATAATGTTTTAAATATAAAATAATGAGTATTATAAATTTTTTAAAAGATATTTCTAATTCAAATAAATCATTGGTATCAGAATCAAATTTAGAACAGTATTTTTCGGAATTTAGAAAAAATATAGTTGGTGTAAACCAAACCTTTGTCTCTCCTTATGGAGAAAAAAAAATCATTTATGCTGATTGGACTGCTAGTGGAAGATTATACAAACCCATTGAAGAACAAATTATAAATGTTATTGGTCCTTTTGTAGCAAATACTCATACAGAAACCTCTATTACAGGAAGTGTGATGACACATGCTTATTCTGATGCAAGAGCCATTATTAAAAAACACGTTAATGCATCTAGTGATGATGTGTTATTGACAGAAGGCACTGGAATGACAGGAGCTATTAATAAGTTTCAACGTATTTTAGGAATCAAAATTAACGAAAACCTGAAAGCGCATACTGATATTCCTGAAGAAAAAAGGCCTATCATTTTTGTTTCACATATGGAGCATCATTCGAATCAAACTTCTTGGTTAGAAACCATAGCACGAGTAAAAGTGATTCCTTCAAATACAGAAGGTTTGCCTTGTTTAATAAGTCTCGAAAACTTGTTGCAAGAATATAAAGAAATTCCTATAAAAATAGCCGCAATTACAGGTTGTTCTAATGTTACAGGGATTAGAACACCTTATCATGCAATTGCCAAAATAATGCACAAAAATAACGGTTTGTGCTTTGTCGATTTTGCGTGTTCGGCACCTTATGTTCAAATAGATATGCATCCTGCTGATGCAGAAGAATATTTAGATGCTATCACATTCTCACCTCATAAGTTCTTAGGAGGTCCAGGGACAACAGGGGTTTTAATTTTTAATAAAAAACTTTATAAAAACTTAGTTCCTGATAACCCTGGAGGAGGTACTGTGAGTTATACCAATCCTTGGGGAGAACATGACTTTATAGATGATATAGAATCTCGTGAAGATGGAGGAACACCTGGGTTTTTACAAGCGATTAGAATTGCACTTTCTATACAGTTGAAAGAAAAAATGGGGATCCAAAATATTTTAGATAGAGAGCACGAATTAAATGCTATTGTATTTGAAAGATTATCAAAAATCAAAAATTTAAACATATTAGCACCTAAGAACACAGACCGTTTGGGTGTTTTTTCTTTTTATATTGAAAACGCCCATTACAATTTGATAGTAAAACTCTTAAACGATAAGTTTGGTGTACAAACTAGAGGAGGTTGTTCATGCGCTGGAACCTATGGGCATTATTTGTTGAATGTAGACCGACTTACTTCAAAATCTTTAGAATTAAAAATATTGGAAGGTTGTTTAATAGAACGTCCAGGTTGGGTACGTATGTCTATTCACCCCACAATGACCAATACTGAAATTGAATTTATTTGTGAGGCTATTAAAAAAGTAGCTAAGAACTTTTCAACTTGGACTAATGACTATGAATATAATGCTCTTAAAAATGAATTTATTCATAAAAACAAACAAAACATAGAGAAAGAAATTATTGAAAATTGGTTTAAAAAGTAAAATGACCTTAAAAACAGATAGTGTAGTATAAGTGTAACCCTAATTTATTGATTAATCAATAAAAAAAATACTTTTAACAAATAATTTAAAACTATAAATATTTATGAAAAAAAATAACATCTTAGTTCTTGCTTTTTTTTTATCATTAGAACTGTTTTCTCAGAATGAAAAAGACAGAGAAATTATAATTAGTCATACAAATGTTGAAAAGCTCAATCAGATTTCAAAAGAATTCTTAGAGATACAAAATCAATTTAAGGATAAGAAAGTAGAACAAATCATCAGTACTAATAAAGGAGTTAAAAATTATTTTTCTCATTTTGATAAATCAGGAAGTCCAGTATATTATTCTTTAGAAAATGAAAGTTCTGCAGAATCTTCTAAAGTTGATCTTATTAGAACAGGGGGTAGTTCGGGATTAAATTTAAATGGTAGCGGTATTGAGTTTGGCTTATGGGATTTGGGATCTCCAAGAATTACGCATCAAGAATTCAATAACAATATTACAGTGGTTGATAATACAACTATTGCTTCGCATGCAACACATATTGCAGGAATATTAATAGCTTCAGGTGTAGTTTCTGAATCCAAAGGTATGGCACCTTCAGCAACTATTAAATCATATGATACAACAAATTGGATTTCTGAGGTACCAGCTTGGGCTGCCGCTGGAGGTTTAATATCAAGTCATTCCTATATTATAGCAAATCCTGGTACGAATTATGAGAAATACGGTATTTATAACCAATACTCACAATGGTGGGATGATATTTCTTATAATGCACCTTATTTAATTATGTGTACAGGAGCATCAAACAACGGTAATAAAGGCTATAATCCTGGAGGCTCTAGGTATGATTTACTTGCTAGTAATAAGCTGGGTAAAAATTCAATTGTTGTTGGGGCATCTTCAGATGTATTAAATTACACAGGGCCAGAATCGGTAGAACAAGCTTATTTTACGAGTTGGGGACCAACTGATGACTGGAGAATTAAACCCGATATCACTGCTGTTGGTGTTTCATCTTATTCTACAAGAGAAGCTAATGATTCAAATTATAGTTCAGGAAATGGGTGTTCATTTGCTGCACCTATTGTTTCTGGTGGATTAGCATTATTGCAACAACATTATTATGATAGCAACTCCGTTTATATGAAAGCTACAACTGCTAAAGCTTTAATTTTAAGCACTACTGATGAAGCGGGTGAATACGATGGTCCAGATTTTTCTAACGGATGGGGATTGTTTAATGCTTTTAAAGCTGCGGAGGTGATTACAAATAACGGTGCGTCTGCAATAATTTCGGAATTAACATTAAATCAAGATGATACCTACTCTGTAAAAATAAATGTAGATGGAACACAACCATTATCGGTAGCTATTTGCTGGAATGATCCAGCGGCTGAGCCTCTAAAGGATGAGCTTTATAACGATGCTACTCCAATGTTAATAAATGATCTAGATGTAAGAGTTGTATCAGATACAGAAACATATTATCCGTGGATGATGCAGCCTAATAACGACCATAATAATTATACTGATGAAGCTTCTAAAGGTGATAATTATAGAGATAATGTCGAAATAATTAATGTTAAAAATATTAATGCAGGACAATATACTGTAAACGTTAGTCATAAAGGGACATTAAAAGATGGCTTACAGGATTTTTCATTAGTTATTAATGGAGTGAAATTAGAAAGTCTTTCAATTTCAGAATTTGATAATGAAAAAGAAAATATTTTTATTTTTCCAAACCCAGTAAATGACGTATTGAAAATTAAATTTGACTCCAGTAAGTTTCAGGATATAAAAATTAGTATTTATAATGTTCTTGGAAAAAAACAAATAGAAGCTAAATCTTATAATCAAAATACTATGGAATTAGACGTTAGTTCTTTCTCAAAAGGAGTTTATATATTAAAGATTCATGATGATAAAGGTAATGTTGTTTCTTCTAAAAAGATTCTTATCAATTAAGACATAGACAAGTTAGTATCCTAATTTTTACACAAATTACGGATGCTAACTTGTCTCCTTTTCGAAGTTGATAGATACGTTAAGCTTTTTGCCATTGCAAAAATAGTTTTTTCATATCAAAGGTGTTTTTATTAAAAGTTCGGTATAAATGAAATTCTATTAAGTCATACAAAAAAAATGTATGGATTAAATTGAGTTTTTTGTTGTTAAAGCAGCATTAATTTTTCAATTTCACTTACTTTTATAAAAGGAACTTATTTTATTATTTCATCAAATAAGCTTTCAAATCTTCATAAGTTGAAGCTTTAAAAGCTACTTTAGTATTATTGATTACTTTTTTAATTTGTGCTGGAATTTCAACTTTTACCGTTAAAGTTTCTTCTACAACATCTAAAAACTTCACTGGATGTGCAGTTTCTAGAAAAACGCCAAATTCGTTTTCTTTTAATCCATGTTTTTTTAAACCTAAATAACCAACAGCTCCATGAGGATCTGCGATATAACCAGAGTTATTGTAGATTTCTTTCATTGTTTCGCGAGTTTCATCATCTGAAAAACTATAAGAAGAAAAAGCGCTTTTAAGAGCTTCTAAATCATTATTAAATAATTCTTGTATTCTGATAAAATTACTTGGGTTACCCACATCCATTGCGTTAGAAATGGTTGCTTTAGAGGGTTTTGGTTTGTAAACTCCATCTACTAAATAATTAGGAACGGTATCATTTACATTTGTAGATGCTACAAAGTGTTTAATAGGTAAACCTAATTTTTGTGCCATGATTCCTGCACAAATATTTCCGAAGTTTCCACTAGGAACAGAAAAAATTAAATCTTTATGTTTTTTGTGTAATTCTTTATAGGCAAAGAAAAAGTAGAACATTTGTGGTAACCAACGTGCAACATTTATAGAATTTGCAGAGGTTAATGTTTTCGTAATTTCTTCATCTAAAAAAGCAGTTTTTACCATTTCTTGGCAATCATCAAAAACACCATCAACTTCTAGCGCAGTAATATTTTGTCCTAGAGTTGTTAATTGCTTTTCTTGAATATCACTTACTTTTCCTGAAGGATATAAAATAACAACATTTACACCTTTTGCACCTAAAAATCCGTTTGCTACTGCTCCTCCTGTATCTCCAGAAGTTGCTACTAAAACTGTAACTTCATCATCATTACCTTTATTGAAATACTCTAAACATTGTGCCATAAATTTTGCGCCAACATCTTTAAAAGCCATTGTTGGTCCGTGAAACAATTCTAGAGAAGCAATATTGTCATCAACCTTTACCAAAGGAAAATCGAAAGAAACTGTTTTTGCAACAATCTCTTTTAATTTTTCTGCAGGAATTTCATCTCCTACAAATTGTTTTATTACTTCGTAAGCAATTTCATGATTCGAATAATCAGAAATATTTTCGATAAATTCTTTTGTTAGTTGCTGAATGTTGTCTGGAAAATAAATTCCTCTATCTTTAGCTAAACCTTGTACAACTGCGTTTTTAAAAGTTGATTTAGGTGATTTATGATGTAAACTGTAATAGTTCATTTTTTTTGGTTTTTGGTTTGTCAGGTCGAGCACAGTCGAGATCTAAATAAGACCTCTCGACTGCGCTCGAGGAGACATTCTATAATATTTTTATTCCTTCGTGATTCACTTTCGAAATAAACATTTCAAAATCAATTCCTGTGTTTTTATAACTTTCTTCTATGCTTTTGTATACTTCATTTGCAACTTCATCTCCTTTACAAAGTGCAAAAATTGTTGGGCCAGAACCACTAATTCCTGCACCTAAAGCTCCAGCTTTTGTAGCAGCGTTCTTTACATCATCAAAGTGTGGAATTAATGTTTTACGAACTGGTTCTACAATAATATCCACTAAAGAATTTTTTATCAATTCGTAATTACCAGCATATAAACCAGCAATTAATCCCCCCACATTTGCCCATTGAGTAACTGCATCTTTTAGTGCAATTTCTGTAGGTAAAACTTCTCTTGCATCTTTTGTTTTAACTTCTACTTGCGGATGAATTGCAACAACTCTTAATTCGCTAGGAATTGGTAGTTTTATAATTTCTAATGGATTGTAACTTCTTACTAAAACAAAACCACCATAAACTGCAGCAGAAACATTGTCTGCAATCGGAGTTCCACAAGCTACTTCTTCACCAAACATGGCAAATTTTGTCAATTCTAAATCAGAATAAATATTTCCTAATAATTGGTTTGCGCCAAAAGCAGCACCTGCAGCACTAGCAGCAGAACTACCTAAACCACTTCCTGGAGAAAAACCCTTGTGAATTGTAAGTTCAACACCAAAATCAGCATTTGCTTCATTCAATATTTTTTTAACAACTGCACTTGCTGCATTTTCATCAACATCATATGTTAAATCTGCACCCGTAATATTGGTTATTTTAACACCCTTTTCAGTTGTTTTTGTAAACGTCATTTCATCTCCAATCGCATCAACAGCAAAACCTAGAGAATCGAATCCACAAGAAACATTAGCAACAGTTGCAGGAGCAAATATTTTTAAATAATCCATAATTTCAGTTTGCAGTATTCAGTTTCAGTTTGCAGTCAGTTGTTAACTGAAAACTGAATACTCATTTTATTTATTTTTTTAGTTTATCAATTTCAGAAATAATTTTCAGTCAGTTAATTACTGAAAACTGCTACTGCTAACTGAATACTCACCTTATTGATTAGCAATTCTAATTACATCCGCAAAAATACCAGAAGCTGTAACATCTGCACCAGCACCAGCTCCTTTTATTAATAAAGGATTTTCTGGATATCTATCTGTAAAAAACAATACAATATTATCACTTCCTTCTAAATTATAAAAAGGATGATCTGCAGGAATATGTTGTAAACCAACATTTGCTTTTCCATCAATAAATTCTGCAACATATTTTAAACGACAATCTTTGTCATAAGCTTTTTTATATATTTGTTGAAAATGAGCTTCGTTTTTTGTTAAGGATTCGTAAAAATCATCATTATTATCAGTTTTTAAACTGTCTTCAGGTAAAAAAGCATTGTTAGCAATGTCTTCTAATTCCATTTGATAACCACTTTCTCTGGCTAAAATTAAAATTTTACGAGCAACATCAACACCACTTAAATCAATTTTAGGATCTGGCTCTGTATATCCTTCTTTTTGAGCTGCAGCAACAACATCATGAAAAGTAGAATCTTCATCAAAATTATTGAAAACAAAATTTAAACTCCCAGACAAAACAGCCTGAATTTTGTTTACTCTATCTCCAGAATTGATTAAGTTTTTAAGTGTATCAATAATTGGTAAACCTGCACCAACATTAGTTTCAAATAAGAAAGAAGCGTTGTATTTTCTAGAAACTTCTTTTAAAGTTTTATAATTATCAAAGCTAGATGCACAAGCAATTTTATTACAAGTTACTACAGAAATACTATCTCTTAAATATTTTTCATAGATTTCAGAAACTTGCTGATTTGCAGTGTTGTCTACAAAAACACTATTTCTATGATTTGCTTCTTTTACTTTTTTGTGAAAACTATCTAAAGTTGTTGGTTCTCCGTTTTCTAATGCTTCTTTCCAGTTATCTAAGTCGATTCCACTGTTATTAAAAGCCATTTTTCTAGAGTTCGCAATTCCAATAACTCTAATTTTTAATTTTAGGTTTTCTTTTAAGAATTCCTTTTGTTGTTGTAGTTGCGCTAAAAATCGCTCACCAACATTACCAACACCAGTTACAAATAAATTTAACTGTTTTTTTCTTTCTTCAAAAAACTGCTCGTGTAAAATATTTAAAGCTTTTTTTGCATCATATTTATTGATAACAGCAGAAATGTTTTTTTCTGATGAACCTTGTGCAATTGCTCTAACATTTACATTATTTCTACCTAAAGCAGCAAACATTTGTCCGCTTAAACCTTGGTAGTTTTTCATGCTTTCGCCAACAACAGCAATAATTGCTAAATCACTTTCAATAATAATTGGCTTTATTTTTTTCTTGCCTATTTCTATGTTAAAAGTTTCGTCTAAAAGCTCTTTTGCTTTTAAAGCATCATTTTCATAAACACCTACACAAATTGAATGTTCTGATGAAGCCTGTGTTATAAAAACAACATTTATTTTAGCTACAGAAAGTGTTTCAAACAAACGTTTAGAAAAACCAGGAATTCCAATCATTCCTCCACCTTCTAAAGTAATTAAGCTGATGTCTTCTATGTGAGAAATACCTTTAACTTCATTTCCGTTTTTAGGATGCTTACAGATTAAAGTTCCAGCACTTTTTGGCTCAAAAGTATTTTTAATTCTGATTGGTATTTCTTTTCTTAATGCAGGTTGAATTGTTGGTGGATACAAAACTTTTGCTCCAAAATGAGACAATTCCATTGCTTCTTCATAAGAAATTTCTGAAATAGGATACGCTTGTTTTACAACCCTTGGGTTTGCAGTAAACATACCACTAACGTCTGTCCAGATTTGTAATTCATCAGCATTTAAAGCTGCAGCATAAATGGAAGCAGTAAAATCAGATCCACCTCTTCCAAGAGTAGTTGTTTCTTTATCAAGATTAGAAGAAATAAATCCACCTAAAAGTGTAACTTGATGTTTGTTTTCTTCGAAAAAAGAAGTGATATTTTTATTAGTAGCTTTAAAATTTACCTGAGCATTTAAATACTCATTATTTGTAATAATTAAGTCTCTACTTTCTTTATGAGTAGCATCGAACAATTCTTTTGCAGCATTAGCAATAATGTATGAAGAAAGTCTTTCTCCAACACTCGAAACTTTTGCTAAGGTTTTATCTGATAATTCTTGTAATAAAAAGATGCCTTCATATATAGAGATTAGTCTCTCAAATAAAGCAGCAACTTCTTCAGCAACTTCTTGTTTATTTTTAACAACTAAATCGTCTATAACATTAAAATGCAATTCTTTTATATTTTTAATAATTTCTTTTGCTTTATTAATATCTATTAAAGCTTCATTTGCACCTGCTAAAAGATTGTTAGTCGTTTTTCCAAAAGCAGAAACGACTACTGCAACTTTTTGATTTTTAGACGCTGCCTCTACAATTGCTAAGACTTTTTGTATTTTTTCTGAACTTGCGACAGATGAACCGCCAAATTTTAATACTTTCATTTTGAATGAATAGTTTGTGTAATTTAATTTTTTATTGAGTTTGTTTCTGTGTTGTTAGAAACAATATATAACCTAAGGTGATATGAATATAGCAGAACCCCTAAAGGGTAATCGTTGTAATTGTGCGAGTAATTGTGCGCATAGAAGTACAAACTACACTTGTAGTTTTTGAAGAATTAATATGTGTATTAGATACATTCACAAAGCAAAAATAGTAGTATTATTTAATTTTTAGCCTTTCAATTGTGATTATTTCGTGATTTTAACTGATTTATGCAGAATTATTAAAAATATCCTATTTCAAATGTTGTTTTACTATTATTTAGCAAGTTGATTTGTCTTTTCTTTAATTATTAAAGCAATAGGTTTATTTTGAATTTTACTCTCTAGCCAAGATAAAATATCTAAATATAAAAAAGCTCTTTTTTCATACGGATGATTTTCGAATACTTTTAATTTAGCATGAATTTTTTTGAATTCATTCTTAATTTCATGCGGAAAAACATCACTCAAGTCTCTAATAGAAGTTAAGAAAACCTTTTGGACTTCTTGTAGGTTTTCCATTTTTAGTAAGAATTTGTAGGTGTCTACAAACTGTCTTTCTAAGTCGTAATCTAAACCACATTCATAATGTGCAATTAAATTTAAAATTCGAGCAAAACATTGTAAATCCTCAGCAGAACCTATGTTTTTAGAGCGAATTATTTTTTGCAAATAGGCAATACATAATTTGTTTTTACCCATTCCAAAATATAGACACGCAATCTTATAATATAACAAGACAATATAATGATTGTCTAATCTGTTTTTATATTTATCAATTTTAGTATTGATAATATCAACCAAATATTCACCTTTTTCAAAAGAACCTTCTAAGAAATGTAAATGCAATTTGTTAGAATAAAAGTATAAGAATATCAATAACTCTGTATTGGTATTCATTGGTATTTCTTTTTTGTCTATTTCAGACTCAAAAAAGTTTAATTCCTCTTTAAAAGTAGAAACTTTTTTTACTAAAAAAGAAGCTTCTAGTAAGTAATTTTTAGATTTTAAATAGAAAACAGGATGTATGTTTATTAATTTTTGGCTATCAAATAAATCTACACATTTTTTAGCATATTTATAGCTTAATAAGAAATCTTGTATTAAAAAACTGTGCCATAAATGAGCCTTAAATAACCATAATTTTTCTCTGAAACCTAAAGTTTTATAATCATATTTAGGCATTCTATCGTTAAAGTATTTGTCAACAAATTTAAGTTCTTCTTTATTTTTTACATAGCCGTTTTGTATTAAGTGACTATATAGTTGAAGAGATAAGTTGGAAAGTTTACTAGCAATAACATTGTCTTGACTTAATTCTTTTGCTTGAATAGAAAGTTGATTTGCTCTGGTGCTTAAGCTTCTTGTAATGTATTGTGTTTCAATTACTTTTTCTAGCTCAACAATTTCGTAAGCAATGTTTTTTTCTTCATTATCCAAAGCCATGTTTTTAGCTTTTTCTAATAATTTTAAACTTTGTTTGTATAATCCTTTTTGATATAAAACAGTTGCAAAATCTAATTGCTCTCTAATTTGAATTCGCACATTTTTATGTGCAGGATTCAATCGTAAACTAATTAAAATTTGTTTGTATAGATGTGCTTTTAAATTTGAGAGTTGTTGTTTAGAAACAATTCCACTTCCAATAATTACCTTTTCATCATAAACTTTTAGTTTTTCTAAAAATTTAAATAAAGAAAAAAACTTAGCATCGATGTTTCCACCTAATCTACCTACATATAAATTAAATTGTCTCTTTTCTGATTTAGTTAATGACTTAATTAAAACAAAAAGAGCATCATTTTGTTGATTGGCTGATGTAACACTTTTGCTCATAAAAAACTGATAATTAAATACTTATGTTTTTGTAAATGATATTAGGAATCGTACTGTTTGGTAAAAATAACTATTTATTTTAAGTTCAATATATACATTTGAGATTAAATAAGATAATCTTAACAAAAATTATGCAAGATAATAAAGTTCAAATTTTTGACACGACATTAAGAGATGGAGAACAAGTTCCTGGATGTAAGTTAGATACAACTCAGAAACTAGTAATTGCTGAAAGGTTAGATTTATTAGGTGTAAATGTAATTGAAGCAGGTTTTCCGGTTTCTAGTCCTGGTGATTTTAATTCAGTTACCCAAATATCAAAAATTGTAAAAAATGCAACAGTTTGTGGTTTAACTAGAGCTGTAGAAAATGATATTAAAGTTGCTGCAGAAGCACTTAAATATGCAAATTATCCAAGAATCCATACAGGTATAGGTACAAGTGATTCTCATATAAAATTCAAATTTAATTCGTCTAGAGAAGCTGTTATAGAAAGAGCTATAAAAGCAGTTTCTTATGCAAAATCTTTTGTAGAAGATGTAGAGTTTTATGCAGAAGATGCTGGTAGAACAGATAATGAATATTTAGCAAGAGTTTGCGAAGCTGTTATAAAAGCAGGAGCAACTGTATTAAATATTCCAGATACAACAGGATATTGTTTGCCAGAAGAATATGGAGCAAAAATGAAATATTTACGTGAAAACGTAAAAGGTATAGAAAATGTAATTCTTTCTTGTCACTGTCATAACGATTTAGGAATGGCAACTGCAAATTCAATTGCAGGTGTAATTAATGGAGCGCGTCAAATAGAGTGTACTATTAATGGTATTGGAGAAAGAGCAGGAAACACAGCTTTAGAAGAAGTTGTTATGGTGTTAAAACAACATCCGTATTTAAATTTAGAAACAAGTATCAATACAAAACTATTATACGATACAAGTATAATGGTTCGTGAAAGTATGGGAATGCCTGTACAACCAAATAAAGCAATTGTTGGTGCAAATGCTTTTGCGCATAGTTCTGGAATTCATCAAGATGGAGTAATAAAAAACAGAGAAACATACGAAATTATGGATCCTGAAGATGTTGGTGTTACAGAAAGTGCAATTGTTTTAACTGCAAGAAGTGGTAGAGCAGCATTAGCTTACAGAGCAAAAAAGATAGGTTACGAATTAACCAAAGTACAATTAGATATTGCGTATGATGCTTTCTTAGAAACTGCAGATAAGCAAAAAGAGGTTAAAGACGAGGATATTCATAATATTATGAAGGAAGTTAGTAAAACATCTAAAGTAGCAACGTCTTAAAAAATATATAGCAAACTTTGTCTTCAATGGTAGTTGAGAATTTTAAGCCAACTATTTAAAATAATCAACTACCTTTGATAACAGAATAAGTTTGAGTTTATAATATTAGTATGAAGTACACAATTGCAGTTATTCCAGGAGACGGTATTGGACCAGAAGTAACAAATCAAGCAAAAAAAGCGTTAGAAGCTGTTGCTGAAGTTTATGATCATATTTTTTTATATAAAGAAGCTCAAATGGGAGCTTGTGCAATTGAGCAAACAGGAGATCCTTTACCAAAAGAAACCATTGAAACTTGTAAAAATGCAGATGCAATTTTATTCGGAGCAATTGGAGAACTAAAATATGATAACGATCCAACTTTAAAAATAAGACCAGAACAAGGACTTTTACGTTTAAGACAAGAGTTAGAATTATTTTGTAACATCAGACCTGTAAAGGCATATCCTAAATTAGTAAAAAACTCTCCGCTTAAAAAGGAAATCATTTCAGGTACAAATATTGCTATTTATAGAGAATTATCTGGAGGAATTTATTTTGGAAAAAAAGAACTAAGTAAAGATGGAAAATCTGCTTATGATGTGTGTTCTTATACAGAAGAAGAAATTTCTAGAATAACCCATTTAGCCTTTAAAGCAGCACAAGAAAGAAAGAAAAAAGTAACTTTAATTGATAAAGCAAATGTTTTAGAAACTTCACGTTTATGGAGAAAAACAGTTGCAAAAATAGCAAAACAATATAAAAACGTAACGTTAGATTTTATGTTTGTAGACAATGCAGCAATGCAAATTGTTTTAAATCCTAAACAGTTTGATGTTATTCTAACAGAAAACCTTTTTGGAGATGTTATTTCTGATGTAGCTTGCGTAATCGGAGGTTCTATAGGAATACTTGCATCAAGTTCAATTGGTGAAAAAAACGCATTATTTGAGCCAATTCACGGTTCTTATCCTCAAGCAGCAGGAAAAGACATTGCAAATCCTTTAGCATCCATTTTATCAGCAGCTATGATGTTAGAACATTTAGGCTTGCACGACGAAGCAGATGCAATACAAAGAGCAGTAGAAAAATCGTTAGATTTAGGTATTGTAACTCAAGATTTAAAAGGTAAAAATCAGTACTCAGCTTCTACTGCAAAAGTGGGTGATTTTATTGCAGATTATATTGCCAATCAAGAAGATAGCAATATGAATTTTAGAAACATTTATATGGGGCAAAGTACTATAATTTAAAAAAGTAAGAATTTACTTGGATAAATAAAATTATTTTCTAAATATTTGTTGAGAATATGAACAATCAATTATTAAATATTATTTCTATTATCATAGTCATCGTAATTATTACGGCATGATAGGGAAGTGATATTTATAATATATTTTTAAATAAAACCTTCCTGTAAATTGGAGGGTTTTTTTATGAAATTATTTTAGGGATTGAATGTCATAATAAAAATAATTTAAGTAACTGTAAATCAATTAAATAAATTGTTTTTTTAACACCTGAATTTAAAGAATAGTATTGAGTTTTATTCAATGAAAATAGAGAAACATAGTAATTTAGTCAACAAATAGAACAAAATAGTAGATGAAACTAAACAAACACAGCAGCAGATTAACACAAGATGAATCTCAGCCAGCATCACAAGCAATGTTGTATGCAGTAGGTTTAACTGATGAAGACATGCAAAAAGCACAAGTTGGTATTGCAAGTACTGGTTATGATGGTAACCCTTGTAATATGCATTTAAACAATTTGGCTGCAGAACTCAAAGTGGAAAGCAAAATTGCGGGTTTAGTCGGTTTAGGATTCAATACAATTGGAGTTTCAGATGGTATTTCTATGGGAACTTCTGGTATGAATTATTCATTAGCTTCAAGAGATATTATTGCAGATTCTATAGAAACTGTAATGAATGCTCAAAGTTATGATGCTTTAGTTTCTGTTGTTGGTTGTGATAAAAATATGCCTGGAGCAGTAATAGCAATGTTACGTTTAAATCGTCCATCAATTATGATGTATGGAGGAACAATTGCATCAGGAAATTACAAAGGAAAAAAATTAAATATTGTTTCTGCATTTGAGGCTTTAGGTCAAAAAGTAGCGGGAGAAATAGAAGAAGATGAATATAGAGAAATTATAAAAAGAGCAATTCCAGGAGCTGGAGCGTGTGGAGGTATGTATACTGCAAACACAATGGCTTCAGCAATAGAATGTATGGGATTTGCATTGCCTTATAATTCATCAATTCCTGCAGAAAATCCTAATAAATTATCAGAAGCAGAAAGAACAGCTTTAGCAATTAAAAATTTATTAGAATTAGATTTAAAACCTTTAGATATCATTTCTAAAAAATCTTTAGAAAATGCAATCGCATTAGTAAATGCTTTAGGAGGATCTACAAATGCTGTGTTGCACTTTTTAGCAATTGCACACGCTGCAGATATTGAGTTTACATTAGAAGATTTTCAAAAAGTTTCTGATAGAACTCCATTAATTGCAGATTTAAAACCATCGGGTAAATACTTAATGGAAGATGTTCATGGAGTTGGAGGTACGCCTGCAATTATGAAATATTTATTACAAGAAGGTTATTTACATGGAGATTGTATGACTGTTACTGGTAAAACATTGGCTGAAAATTTAGCAGATGTAGAAGCGATGGAGTTTGATGATCAAGATGTAATATATCCAAAAGATAAAGCATTAAAATCTTCAGGAAATATTCAAATAATTTATGGAAATCTTGCAACAGAAGGTGCTGTAGCAAAAATTTCTGGAAATGAAGGTTTACTTTTTGAAGGAAAAGCAGTGGTTTACGATGGTGAACAAGCTGCAAATACAGGTATTTCAAATGGAGAAGTAGAAAGAGGAGATGTAGTCGTCATTAGGTATGTTGGACCTAAAGGAGGACCAGGAATGCCAGAAATGTTAAAACCAACTTCTTTAATTATGGGTGCAGGTTTAGGGAAATCTGTAGCTTTAATTACAGATGGTCGTTTTTCTGGAGGAACGCATGGTTTTGTGGTTGGACATATTACACCAGAAGCTCAATCTGGAGGAGCAATAGGGCTTTTAGAAACAGGAGATAGAATTAGAATTAGTGCAGAAGACAATTCAATAAATGTTTTAATTTCTGATGAAGAATTAGCAGCAAGAAAAGCAAATTGGGTTGCACCAGCATTAAAACATACAAAAGGAATTTTATACAAATATGCAAAATCAGTAGCATCAGCATCTAAAGGATGTGTTACAGATGCTTAATAATATATAAATATGGAAACACAAACCATAAAAAACAAAGAAACTTCAACAAAAGTTACAGAAAAAATTTCTGGTAGCGAAGCAATTGTAAGATGCTTAATTGAAGAAGATGTAAATATAATTTACGGTTATCCTGGTGGAGCAATTATGCCAGTTTATGATGAATTATACAAATATCAAGATAAAATTCATCACGTTTTAACACGTCATGAACAAGGAGCAACACATTCTGCACAAGGATTTGCAAGAATTTCAGGAAAAGTAGGTGTAGCAATAGCTACTTCTGGTCCAGGAGCAACAAATTTAATTACTGGTATTGCAGATGCACAGATAGATTCTACACCAATGGTGTGTATTACTGGTCAAGTTTTTTCTCATTTATTGGGGAGTGATGCTTTTCAAGAAACTGATATTGTTGGTATCTCTACACCAGTTACAAAATGGAATTATCAAGTAACGAAAGCTTCAGAAATACCAGAAGCAATAGCAAAAGCTTTTTATATTGCAAAAAGTGGTAGGCCAGGTCCTGTTTTAATAGATATTACAAAAGATGCACAAATAGAAGAATTTGATTTTTCTTATGAGAAGTGTACAAAAGTAAGGAGTTATAATCCAGTACCCAAAACAGATGTAGCTTCCTTAGAAGCTGCTGCAAAAATAATTAATGGAGCAAAAAAACCATTAATTGTTTGGGGACAAGGAGTGATTTTAAGTGAAGCAGAAGAAGTGTTTAAGGCAGTAATTGAAAAGGCAGGTATTCCTTCTGCTTGGACCATTTTAGGAGCTTCTGCAATTCCTACTTCTCATCCATTAAATATAGGTATGGTTGGTATGCATGGTAATTATGCACCAAACAAGTTAACTAATGAATGTGATGTTTTAATTGCAATAGGAATGCGTTTTGATGATCGTGTTACAGGTAGTTTATCAACTTATGCTAAACAAGCTAAGGTTATTCATTTTGAAATTGATCCTGCAGAAATAGATAAAAATGTAAAAACAGATATTGCTGTTTTAGGTGATGCAAAAGCAAGTTTAGAGCTGTTGTTACCTTTATTAAATGAAAATAAACATCCAGAGTGGCGTCAGAAATTTGCTGATTTATATGATATTGAATACGAAAAAGTAATTAAAAATGATTTATATCCTACAAAAGAAGGAATTACAATGGGTGAGGTTTTAAAAGAAATCAATATTCAAAGTAAAGGAAATGCTGCAATTGTAAGTGATGTTGGTCAGCATCAAATGATTGCTTGTAGATATGCCGAATTTAATAAGACTAAAAGTAATATTACTTCTGGTGGTTTAGGTACAATGGGCTTTGGTTTACCTGCAGCAATTGGTGCAAAAATGGCAGCTCCAGATAGAGAAGTTGTTTCTATTTCTGGTGATGGAGGTTACCAAATGACAATTCAAGAATTAGGAACCATTTTTCAGCAAAAAGCAGCAGTAAAAGTAGTAGTTTTAAACAACGACTTTTTAGGAATGGTACGCCAATGGCAACAATTATTTTTTGACAAACGTTATGCATCAACAGAAATGGTTAATCCAAATTTTGTTGCAATTGCAGAAGGATATTATATAAGAGCTAAAAAGGTTACAAAAAGAGAAGAATTGGCAGATGCTGTTGCAGAAATGATGGCAAGTAAAGAAGCTTATTTTTTAGAAGTTTGTGTAGAGAAAGAAGATAATGTATTTCCTATGATTCCTACAGGAGCAAGTGTTTCAGATATAAGATTAGAATAATATGAGTACAGATAAACAACTATTTACAGTATCAATTTATACTGAAAACAATATTGGATTGTTGAATAGAATTTCAGCAATTTTCCAAAGAAGACATATAAATGTAGAGAGTATAAATACATCTCCATCAGAAATAGAAGGCGTTTCTAAATTTACGATTGTTGTAAACATGACAGAAGTAAATATTAAGAAAATTATTGGCCAAATAGAAAAACAAGTAGAAGTTATTAAAGCGTATTATCATGATGATGATGAAACAATTTATCAAATTTCTGGTTTGTTTAAAATTAAATCAGAATTGTTATTTGAAGAACGTCAGATTCAGAATATCATAAAAGAAAGTAACGCTAGAATTGTAACTGTAAATACAGACTTTTTTGTTCTTGAAAAATCAGGAAGAAAAGAAGAAATTGTAGAATTACATAATCAATTAAGTGAATTTGGAATTATGCAGTACACTCGTTCAGGGAGAATTGCTATTACCAAAGAAGAAATGAAAATATCAACATTACTAGAAACATACAACAACTAAATAAATAAAAATGTCAAATTATTTTAACACATTAACATTAAGAGAAAAATTAGAGCAGTTAGGAAAATGTCGTTTTATGGACGCTTCAGAATTTGAAGACGGAGTAGAAGCATTAGTAGGGAAGAAAATTGTTATTGTAGGTTGTGGAGCACAAGGTTTAAACCAAGGTTTAAATATGAGAGAATCTGGTTTAGATATTTCTTATACTTTAAGACAAGCTGCTATCGATCAAAAGAGACAGTCTTTCATCAATGCATCTTCAAATAATTTTGAAGTTGGTAGTTATGAAGAAATGTTACCAAGTGCAGATGTGGTAATCAATTTAACTCCAGATAAGCAACATACAAATGTTGTAAATGCAGTAATGCCTTTAATGAAAAAAGGAGCAACTTTATCTTATTCTCATGGTTTTAATATCGTAGAAGAAGGAATGAAAGTTCGTGAAGATTTAACGGTAATCATGGTGGCGCCAAAGTCTCCAGGATCTGAAGTTAGGGAAGAATATAAAAGAGGATTTGGTGTACCAACATTAATTGCGGTTCACCCAGAAAATGACCCACAAGGAAAAGGTTGGGCAGAAGCGAAAGCCTATGCAGTTGGAACTGGAGGAAACAGAGCAGGAGTTTTAGAATCTTCTTTTGTTGCTGAGGTAAAGTCTGATTTAATGGGAGAACAAACTATTTTATGTGGTTTGTTACAAACAGGAGCAATTTTATCTTTTGATAAAATGGTTGAAGAAGGAATTGAAGCTGGTTATGCTGCAAAATTAATTCAATATGGTTGGGAAACTGTAACTGAAGCTTTAAAGCATGGAGGAATCACTAACATGATGGACAGATTATCTAATCCTGCAAAAATTGAAGCTTTTAGATTGTCTGAAGAATTAAAAGATATTATGCGTCCATTGTTTCAAAAACATATGGATGATATTATGACAGGTCATTTCTCACAAACAATGATGGAAGACTGGGCTAATGATGATAAAAACTTATTAACTTGGAGGGCTGCAACAGGCGAAACTGCTTTTGAAAAACAAGTAATTACTACAGATGAAATTCCAGAACAAGAATATTTTGATCATGGAACTTTATTAGTAGCTTTTGTAAGAGCTGGTGTAGAATTGGCTTTTGAAGCAATGACAGAATCTGGAATTATTGATGCTTCTGCATACTATGAATCTTTACACGAAACGCCATTAATTGCAAACACAATTGCAAGAATGAAATTAGCAGAAATGAACCGTGTAATTTCTGATACTGCAGAATATGGTTGTTATTTATTTGATCATGCTTGTAAACCTTTATTAACTGATTTTATGAAAACAGTTTCTACAAATGTTATTGGTAAGCAATTCAGTACAGAAAACGGAGTTGATAACCAAGAGTTGATTAAAATTAACGCGATTATTAGAAATCATCCAGTAGAAATTGTTGGTACAAAATTAAGAACAGCGATGACAGCAATGAAAGTTGTAAAAACTGCTTAAGTGAAGTAAGTTTTTAAATTTGATAAAAACCTGTCTGATATCAAAATCTGACAGGTTTTCTTTTTATATTCGATCCATGCAAAAAAAGCAAATATATTACCCAAGTTTAGAAGATATAAAAGTAGCTGCTAAAAACTTAAAAGGAGTTATTTCTGAAACACCATTGAGTAAAAATTTTAATCTTTCAAAAGAATTGAAAGCTACTATTCTCTTTAAAAGAGAAGATTTACAAGTGGTTCGTTCTTATAAAATTAGAGGAGCTTACAATAAAATGTCTTCATTAAGCGATGATGAAAAACAAAGAGGAATTGTTTGTGCAAGTGCAGGAAATCATGCACAAGGTGTTGCTTTGTCTTGTAAATTATTGCAGATAAAAGGTACAATTTTTATGCCTTCTCCAACTCCAAATCAAAAAATTAACCAAGTAAAAATGTTTGGTGAGGATTTTATTGAAATTGTAATTGAAGGTGATACTTTTGATGATGCTTCTGATGCTGCAAAATTAGAATGTGATTCAAAGAATAAAACCTTTATTCATCCTTTTGATGATGAAAAAGTAATAGAAGGGCAAGCAACTGTTGGTTTAGAAATACTGCATCAAACTAAAGAAAAAATTGATTATGTTTTTGTGCCAATTGGAGGTGGAGGATTATCATCAGGGTTATCATCAGTTTTTAAATACCTATCACCAGAAACAAAAATAATAGGTGTTGAGCCAGAAGGAGCGCCCTCTATGCAAACATCCATCAGAAAAAATAAAAACACTTCTTTAGATAAAATTGATGCTTTTGTTGATGGAGCCGCAGTAAAAAAAGTAGGTGATTTAAACTTTGCTATTTGTCAACAAAATTTAGCTGAAGTAATTACAGTGTCTGAAGGAAAAATTTGTCAGACAATTTTAGATTTGTATAACAAAGATGCTATTGTGGTTGAACCTGCAGGTGCTTTAAGTATTGCTGTTTTAGATCAATATTCTGAAGAAATTAAAGGAAAAAATGTTGTTTGTATTGTAAGTGGAAGTAATAATGATATTACAAGAACGGCAGAGATTAAAGAGCGAGCTTTATTGCATGCAAATTTAAAACACTATTTTATTGTGAAGTTTCCCCAAAGAGCTGGAGCTTTAAAAGAATTTGTGGCTGAAATCTTAGGGCCAAATGATGATATTACTCATTTTGAATATACTAAGAAAAATAATAGAACAAATGGATCTGCTGTTGTTGGTTTAGAGCTAAAATCTTCTCGAGATTTAGAGCCATTAATAAAAAGAATGAAAGACAGTAATTTCTTTGGAGATTACCTAAATGATAAGCCAGATTTGTTTCAGTTTTTAGTGTAATATTCTTTTATTTCTTCATCAAAAATAACGAAAACCTCGAAATCCTTTTCGTGAATAAATGACCATTTAATTCTAATTAGAGAGGTAATTTAGTGTTATTTTTCGTTAATTTGGACTTAGTAATTTGAGTGAAATTAAATAATCAAACTCAGAATACTAGAGTTGTGATTTTAAAAATAAATTATGAAGAAACAATTTAAAGAGATTCCTGAAGCGTATAGAATTAATTCACTTTTACACCAAAAAACATATTTAGTAAGTGGTGAATTAAAAGAGTGGAAAGGTGATGTTGCTGAGGTTTATTCGACAATTTCATCAACAAAAGAATATAAACCGACTTTATTAGGAACTGTGCCAAATTTAGGTGAGAATGAAGCTTTAGAGGCTTTGAATTCTGCTTACAGAGCTTATGATAAAGGGCAAGGTTTGTGGCCAACCATGAGAGTTGTAGATAGAATTGAATGTATGGAAGAGTTTGCAGAGCAAATGAAAACCAAACGTGATGAGGTTGTAAAATTATTAATGTGGGAAATTGGAAAGTCTTTACCAGATTCTGAAAAAGAATTTGATAGAACTGTAGAGTATATTTATGACACCATTGAAGATTACAAACAAATGGATAGAAATTCTGCTAAGTTTGAAAAAAACAGCGGAGTTCATGCACATATTAGACGTGGGCCATTAGGTGTTGTTTTGTGTTTAGGACCTTATAATTATCCTTTAAACGAAACTTTTGCATTGTTGATTCCTGCTTTAATTATGGGAAATACAGCTATTTTTAAGCCAGCTAAACATGGAGTTCTTTTATTATCTCCATTAATGGAAGCTTTTCAAAATAGTTTTCCAGAAGGAGTTGTAAATGTAATTTATGGTAGAGGTCGTGTTTTGGCAACTCCTATTATGAAAACAGGTAAAGTAGATGTGTTAGCTTTAATTGGTAACAGTAAATCTGCAAATGCGATTCAGGCAAATCATCCTTTTAAAAATAGATTGCGTTTAGTATTAGGATTAGAAGCTAAAAACCCTGGAATTGTTTTACCAGATGCAGATTTAGATTTGGCAATAAATGAGTGTCTTTCTGGGGCAACTTCATTTAACGGACAACGTTGTACTGCCTTAAAAATATTATATGTTCATGAGCATATTGTAGATAAATTTAACAAACGATTTGCAGAAAGAATAGATGCTTTAAAATTTGGAAATCCTTGGGAAGATGGTGTAAAATTAACGCCTTTGCCAGAACCAGGAAAACCAGGTTATATTCAAGAATTAATTGATGATGCTACTGCAAAAGGAGCGAAAGTGATTAATAAAAAAGGAGGAGCAACTTCTGATAATTATATTTTTCCAGCAGTTTTATATCCTGTTTCTAAAGATATGAGGGTGTTTCAAGAAGAACAATTTGGCCCAGTCACACCAATTGTTTCTTTTAAGAATATTCAAGAACCTTTAGATGATATGGCAGAATCTAATTATGGGCAACAGGTAAGCGTTTTTGGTAGTGAAGTAAAAACTTTAGCGCCTTTAATTGATACGTTAGTGAATTTAGTTTGTAGAGTAAATTTAAATAGTGCAGCTCAAAGAGGACCAGATGTATATCCTTTTACAGGAAGAAAAGATTCTGCAGTTGCAACTTTAAGTGTGCATGATGCGTTACGTTCTTTTTCTATTAGAACTTTTGTGGCTTCTAAAGACACTCCTTATAATAATGCTATTTTAGAAGAATTATTAGATAAAAAAGCTTCTAACTTTATCAATACAGATTATCTATTGTAAGAAAATTAGAAATTTATATAAATTAAAAAACCTCCTTTTGGGAGGTTTTTTATTGTAATTTAATTTTTATTTTATAAGTTATCAAAATTTAGACTTTAATTGTAAACATAGGTTTTAATGCGTTTTTAGAGAGGTTTTTAGTAACGCTACCTGTAAATAAATGCGCTAAACCACTTCTACCATGAGTACTTAAGGCAATTAAATCGGCATTAATATCTTCAGAGAAATTTAGGATACCTTTCTCTACAGAGATATCGCTATACACGTTTATTTTGTGTCTAGGTAAATTAAAATCAGTAATAAATTCTTTAACATTCTTTTTAGTTTCAGACGTGGCTTGAAAATGTGCAGGTGTATTTACTTTTAATAAATGAATTTTACTGTCAAAAGTTTTTGCAAAGTCGACAAACTTACCAAACACTTCTTTGTTTTCTTCCTTAAAGTTAGAAGCGAACACAAGGTTTTTTAATTTAAATTTTTTACTATCTTTTTTGACAACAATAACGGGTCTTTTAGAGTTTCTTACTACTTTTTCTGTGTTAGAGCCAATAATCATTTCTTCAAGTTCAGAATGACCTTTAGATCCCATTATTATTATATCGGCATTAATTTTATCAGCATATTTTTGTATACCTTCATAGGGATTATTTAATTTTATAAAGTATTCAACATTTATATCTTCGCTAAATAGATTTTCTTTAAATCTTAATACTTTTTCTCTAATTTTCCTTAAATATAACATGCTTTCAGGAATGCTAAATTTACTACTAGCAGCCATGTCTATTACGCCCTTTGGAAGTTCAATTAAATGAATAAGGTAAACTGTTGCGTTTGTTTTTTTTGCAATTCTTGCTGCTACTTTAGAAGCATATTCAGATGTTTTTGAAAAATCTATAGGAACCAAAATTTTTTTCATCTTACAAAAATTAAAAGGTTAATATCAATATATCTAAAGTTACGAAAAATAATTGACTTAAACTTAGTTTGGTAAATCATAAACAATTCGTATATTTGCACCGAAATTTACAGTAAATGAAGAAGGAAGGGGACTAAGAGTCCCCTCTTTTTATACTTTATTTTAAGAGTTAAAATGGACCAAACCAAGGTAAGAGATTTAGTAGATGAAGCGCTATCGCTGAATGAATCATTGTATTTGATAGAATTAGAAATATCAGTAAATAATAAAATTCAGATTACAATAGATGGTGATAATGGAGTTCCATTAAGTGAGTGTATAAGAATTAGTAGAAGTGTAAATGATAATTTTGATAGAGAAGAAGAAGATTTCTCTTTAGAAGTTACTACACCAGATATTGCTCATCCACTAAAAGTAAATAGACAATATATTAAAAACATCAACAGAATACTAAAAGTAAAAACTTCAGAAAAAGAATTTGAAGGAACTTTGGTTGAAGCAGATGAAGATAAAATTGTTTTAAATTGGAAAGCAAGAGAGCCAAAGCCAATTGGTAAAGGAAAAGTTACTGTACAAAAAACAGCAACTTTAGCCTATAAAGATATTAAAGAAGCAAAAGTGAAGATTGTATTTTAAGCAAAAAATGTAATGGAGAATATAGCATTAATTGATTCGTTTTCAGAATTTAAAGATAATAAGAGTATAGACAGAGTAACATTAATGTCTATTTTAGAAGAGGTTTTTAGAGCTGCCTTAAAACGTAAATTTGGTTCTGATGATAATTTTGATATCATCATTAATCCAGATAAAGGAGATTTAGAAATTTGGAGAAATAGAATTGTAGTTGCAGATGGTTTTTCTGAAGATGATAATGAAGAGATTGAATTAGCTGAAGCAAGATTAATTGAGCCAGATTTTGAAATTGGTGAAGATGTATCTGAAGAAGTAAAATTAATAGATTTAGGAAGAAGAGCTATTTTAGCATTACGTCAGAACTTAATATCTAAAATTTACGAGCACGATAGTACTAATATCTTTAAGCATTTTAAAGAGTTAGAAGGCGATTTATACAGTGCAGAAGTACATCATATTCGTCACAATGCAATTATTTTATTAGATGATGATGGAAATGAAATTGTATTGCCAAAAAGTGAGCAAATTCGTTCAGACTTTTTTAGAAAAGGAGATTCTGTTAGAGGAGTTATAAAAACAGTAGAATTAAGAGGGAATAAACCAGCAATTATATTGTCTAGAACTTCTCCATTATTCTTAAATAAATTATTCGAACAAGAAATACCTGAAGTTTTTGATGGTTTAATTACTGTAGAAGGAGTTGCAAGAATACCTGGTGAAAAAGCAAAAGTAGCTGTAGATTCTTATGATGATAGAATAGATCCTGTTGGAGCTTGTGTAGGTGTAAAAGGATCAAGAATTCACGGTATTGTTCGTGAGTTAGGAAATGAGAATATAGATGTTATTAACTATACCAAAAATGAGCAATTATTCATTTCAAGAGCATTGAGTCCTGCTAAAGTGACATCAATGGAAATTGAAATGTATGAAGAAGAAAAAAATGGTAAAAAAGGACGTGTAAAAGTTCTTTTAAAACCAGAAGAAGTTTCTAAAGCAATTGGTAGAGGTGGTGTAAATATTCGTTTAGCAAGTGAGTTAACAGGTTACGAAATAGACGTTCAAAGAGAAGGTTTAGAAGAAGAAGATGTTGAGTTAACAGAATTTGTAGATGAAATTGAAGATTGGGTGATTACTGAATTCAAAAAGATTGGTTTAGATACTGCAAGAAGCGTATTAGAAACTAGTGTAGCAGAATTGGTAAAAAGAACCGATTTAGAAGAAGAAACAATTATGGACGTTCAAAGAATTTTGAAAGAGGAATTCGAGGACTAAGTATCGTTATAGTATAGAAGTAAAGTAAAAAGTATATTTTTACAATTATAAAGTTAAAAAGAATATATGTCTGTAGGCAAAACAATGAGGCTTAATAAAGTTTTAAGAGAATTAAACATTTCTCTAGATAGAGCAGTCGAATATTTAGCGGATAAAGGTCACGAAATAGAAGCGAGACCTACCACTAAAATTACGGGTGATGTCTATCAAGTTTTACTTGATGGCTTTGAAACAGATGCTAATAAGAAAGCAGCATCTAAAGAAGTTGGTGAAGAAAAACGTAAGGAGAAAGAAGCAATTCGTTTAGAACTAGAAGCTAAATTAGAGAAAAAAAGAGCGGAAGAGGTAAAGAAGGAAGAGGTTTTAAAGGCCAAAGCAGATAAATTAGAATTTAAAACTGTTGGTAAAATTGATATTGATAATATCGGTAAAAAACCTGCGGACAAAGTTGAAGAGGTGAAAGCAACACCTGAAGAGATTGTTGTTGAACCAAAAGTGGAAGAGCCTAAAGTTGAAAAACCGGTTGAGGAAACTCCAGTAGTTGAAAAACCAAAAGCAGAAGAGCCTAAAGTTGATGAAACTCCAGTAGTTGAAAAACCTAAGACTGTAAAGCCAGATGCTAAAAAGACTGTTTCTGAAATAGAAAAAGAAGTTTCTAAAGTTGTTGAAAAACCTAAGACTAAAAAGGAAGCTGCAAAAGCTGAAGAAAAAGCTGAAGATGTTACTGCTGAAAATGCAGAAGCTATCAAAACTCAGTATAAAAAGTTAGATGGTCCTAATTTTACAGGTAAAAAAATTGACTTAAAACAATTTGAAAGACCTAAGAAAAAGAAACCAGAAGTTAAAAAAGCTTCAAATGCAGACGCGAAAAAGAAGCGTAAACGTATTGTAACTAAAGCCGGAGCACCAGGTTCTGCTACAGCTAGACCTAATAAGCCAGGTCAAGGTAATAGAGGTGGTAGTAGACCTCCATTTAATAGAGGAGGAAGAGGAAACTCAAGACCAGCAGCAGTTAAGAAAGAAGAGCCAACAGAAGCAGAAATTCAAAAGCAAGTAAGAGAAACGCTAGAGAAATTGCAAGGAAAATCTTCGAAAGGAAAAGGAGCGAAATACAGAAGAAGTAAAAGGGAAGCACATAGAGAGCATTCTGATGCTGAACAAGAAGCTCAAGCATTAGATAACAAGATCTTAAAAGTAACAGAATTTGTTACGGTAAGTGAGGTTGCTACAATGATGAATGTTCCTGTAACTAACATTATTTCATCTTGTATGATGTTAGGAATGATGGTAACAATGAATCAGCGTTTAGATGCAGAAACATTAGTTATTGTTGCAGAAGAATTTAATCATAAAGTAGAGTTTATTGGTGCTGAAGTAGAGGAGTCTATTGAAGAAGTAATTGACAAACCAGAAGATTTAGTAAGTCGTGCGCCAATTATTACAGTAATGGGTCACGTAGATCATGGTAAAACTTCGTTATTAGATTATATTAGAAAAGCTAATATTGTAGAAGGTGAAAGTGGAGGAATTACACAACATATTGGTGCATATTCTGTAAATGTAGGAGATCAAAAAATAGCATTTTTAGATACACCAGGTCACGAAGCCTTTACAGCAATGCGTGCACGTGGAGCTCAAGTTACAGATTTAGTAATTATTGTTGCAGCAGCAGATGATGATGTAATGCCACAAACTAAGGAAGCAATTTCTCATGCACAAGCAGCAGGAGTGCCAATTATATTTGCAATTAATAAAATTGATAAGCCAAACGCCAATCCAGATAATGTAAAAACTCAATTATCTGCAATGAATTTATTGATTGAAGAATGGGGAGGTAGCATTCAATCTCAAGATATTTCAGCAAAAACCGGTCAAGGAATTGATGAGTTATTAGAGAAAGTTTTATTAGAGGCCGAAATTTTAGAATTAAAAGCGAACCCTAATAAAAATGCAGTTGGTACAGTTGTAGAAGCTCTTTTAGATAAAGGAAGAGGTTATGTATCTACAATTATGGTACAAGCAGGTACTTTAAAAATTGGTGATTATATTCTTGCAGGAAAAAACAGTGGTAAAGTTAGAGCCATGTTTGATGACAAAGGAAACAACTTAAAAGAAGCTGGACCATCAACTCCAGTATCAATTTTAGGTTTAGACGGAGCACCACAAGCAGGAGATAAATTTAATGTATTTGATGATGAAAGAGAAGCAAAACAAATTGCATCTAAGAGATCTCAATTACAACGTGAGCAATCTGTAAGAACTCAGAAAACATTAACGTTAGATGAAATTGGACGTAGAATTGCTTTAGGAGACTTTAAAGAATTAAATATTATCCTTAAAGGAGATGTTGATGGTTCTGTTGAGGCATTAACAAATTCATTCCAGAAATTATCTACAGAAGAAATTCAAGTAAATATTTTACATAAAGGTGTTGGAGCTATTACAGAAAGTGATGTTTTATTAGCAACAGCATCAGATGCAATTATTGTTGGATTTAATGTGCGTCCTCAAGGAAACGCTAGAACAATAGCAGACAAAGAAGAAGTAGATATTAGAACATATTCTATTATTTATGACGCCATTAACGATCTTAAAGACGCCATGGAAGGAATGTTATCTCCAGAAATGAAAGAAGAAGTTACTGGTAATGTAGAAATTAGAGAAATTTATAAAATTTCTAAAGTTGGAAACATTGCAGGTTGTATGGTGATGTCTGGTAAAATTCAAAGAGATTCTAAAATTAGAATTATTAGAGATGGTATTGTAGTTCATGATGGAACTTTAACAGCTCTAAAACGTTTTAAAGATGATGTTAGGGAAGTTAAAAAAGGATTCGATTGTGGTATTCAAATCAAGAACTATAATGATATTGTTCAAGGTGATATAATTGAAGCTTATACAGAAGTAGCAGTTAAAAAGAAATTGAAATAATAATTTCTGAACATATATTTATTAAAGCCACATTTTTTATGTGGCTTTTTTTTATGCTATTATTCTTTATTTAAGTTGGTTATTGTATAGTTTTTTTGATACACTTTTAAATATGGCATAACATTTGTCTTAGAGATGTAATTAAAAACCAAAATTATGATTAAAAAACTATGGATTGCTTGTATTGTAATTGCTTTTACAGGAACAGTATATGCACAAGATGTTAAATTAGGGATTAAACTAGGAATGAATATTGCTTCTGTGAATGGGAGTAGTGCTAATAACCTTGATTCAAGAACAGGATTTGTTTTTGGAGCTACAGCTGAAGTTTCGTTTACAGAAAAATTCTCCATTCAGCCAGAATTATTATATTCTGCTCAAGGTGCACAGCAAAAGGATAATTTTAAATATGATTTAAATTATGTTTCACTTCCTATTATGGCAAAATATTATATTACCAAAGAGTTTAATGTAGAAGCAGGTCCACAATTTTCTTTTTTAATTAAAGATCAATTAGTGCCAGTTGATCAATATAGTGGAGCAACAAAAGAAAATACTGATGCAGAAAATTTTGATCTTGCTGCAAATCTAGGTTTAGGATATCAGTTTGAAAGTGGAATATTTGTTCAAACAAGATATAATTTAGGGTTGATTGCAATTAGTGAAAATCCAGATATTAAAAATGGTGTTTTTCAAATGACATTGGGATTTCAATTCTAAACTAAATAACAATAAATTAAAAGCCTCTTCTTTTTAAAGGAAGAGGCTTTTTAGTTTTCACTTTCTTAAATAACATCAATTTAAGCAAGTTCGTTTTTACTTTAATCTTCTAAAGAATAAACGTAAATTTGCACACTTTAATAAAAGAATCAAATGCAATACAATCACTTAGAGATAGAAAAGAAATGGCAAAAATTTTGGGCAGAAAACCAAACTTTTAAAGCCAGTAATGAATCGGATAAACCTAAATATTATGTGTTAGATATGTTTCCTTATCCTTCAGGAGCAGGTTTACATGTTGGGCATCCTTTAGGATATATTGCAAGTGATATTTATGCACGTTATAAACGTCATAAAGGTTTTAACGTATTACATCCTCAGGGATATGATTCTTTTGGTTTACCTGCAGAACAGTATGCAATACAAACTGGTCAGCATCCAGCAAAAACCACAGAAGAAAACGTTGCAACTTATAGAAGACAATTAGATAATATTGGTTTTTCTTTTGATTGGAGCAGAGAAGTAAGAACTTCAAATCCTGAATATTATAAATGGACACAGTGGATTTTTATCCAACTTTTCAATTCATGGTATAATAAAGATTCCGACAAAGCAGAAGATATTTCTACTTTAGAAAAAATCTTTAAAAAAGAAGGAAATGCAACAGTAAATGCAGTTTCAGATGAAGAAATAAAGTCATTTTCTTCAGATGAATGGAAAGCATTTTCTAAAACAGAACAAGAAGAATTATTATTACAATATCGTTTAACATTTTTATCAGATACAGAAGTAAACTGGTGTCCTGCTTTAGGTACCGTTTTGGCAAATGATGAAATTGTAAACGGAGTTTCAGAACGTGGAAGTCATCCTGTTGTTCGTAAAAAGATGACACAATGGTCTATGAGAATTTCTGCATACGCACAACGTTTGTTAGATGGATTAGAAAAAATTGATTGGCCACAACCTTTAAAAGATTCTCAAACCAATTGGATTGGGCGTTCTCAAGGAGCAATGGTAACTTTTAAAGTAGAAGAAAATACTACAAAATCAAATTCTGAAGTAAAGTTATCTTATAAAGAATTAGAAGCATTAAAAGAATTACGTCAAAATTTATCGAAAGCAGAAACTACGCTTTGGAATGAAATTAAGAATAAAAAAGGAGCATCAAAATTTAGAAAAAAGTACACTATTGGTACTTTTATGGTAGATTATGTGTGTGTTGCTAAGAACTTAATTGTTGAATTTGTTGGTAAAGAAGATGAAGAAGAAAGAACCGCATTTTTTCATAAAGAAGGTTTTAATGTAATTCGTTTTACGAATGAAGAAGTTTTACAAAATGTAGTAAAAGTAGTTTCAGAAATTAATTTTGCGATTCAATTTCCAAAAGTTGATAAAACTGAAAGTAATAAAAATGTCACTTCGAGCGAAGTCGAGAAGTCATATAAAATTGATGTTTTTACAACAAGACCAGATACAATTTACGGAGTAAGTTTTATGACTTTAGCTCCAGAGCACGACTTGGTTTCTAAGATAACAACAGATGCTCAAAAGGCAGAAGTTGAGGCTTACGTTACAGCTACAGCAAAACGTTCTGAAAGAGATAGAATGGCAGATGTAAAAACCATTTCTGGTGCTTTTACAGGTGCTTATGCAATTCATCCTTTTTCTGGTGAAAAAGTTCAAATTTGGATTGGAGATTACGTGTTAGCAAGTTATGGTACAGGAGCAGTTATGGCAGTTCCTTGTGGAGATCAACGTGATTATGACTTTGCAAAACACTTTAACATTCCAATTCCTAATATTTTTGAAGGTGTAGATATTTCTGAAGCTGCTCATGCAGATAAAGACGGAACTGTAATTGCTAATTCAGATTTTTTATCAGGATTAAAATATAAGAAAGCATTAAAATTAGCCATTTATGAAATGGAAAAACGTGGTTTTGGTTACGGTAAAATAAACTATAGATTACGTGATGCAGTTTTTAGTAGACAACGTTATTGGGGAGAACCTTTCCCAGTGTATTATAAAGATGGAATGCCACAAATGATTGATGCAGAACATTTGCCAATTGTGTTGCCAGAAGTTGAAAAATACTTGCCAACTGAAGATGGAAAACCACCTTTAGGAAATGCAACAGAATGGGCTTGGGATTCTCGTGGAAAGAAAGTTGTTTCTAACGAAAAGTTAAAAAATAAAACGGTTTATCCTTTAGAATTAAACACAATGCCTGGTTGGGCAGGAAGTTCTTGGTATTTTAATAGATATATGGATGCTACAAATTCTACTGAATTTGCAAGTAAAGAATCTTTAGAATATTGGAAAGAAGTAGATTTATATATTGGTGGATCTGAACATGCAACAGGACATTTATTATACGCGCGTTTTTGGCAAAAATTCTTGTTCGATAAAGGAATTGTTCCTGTAGATGAGTTTGCAAAAAAACTGATTAATCAAGGAATGATTTTGGGGACGAGTGCTTTTGTATACAGATCAACTGCTTTTGTTAAAAATGGTTGTGGTTGTGCAGATGAAAAATCTTTAGATGATGTTTTAGAAAAGATACCTACAGTAATTGTTTCTAAAAATTTATTTAATTCTGATGATGAGTTTGAAACTGTTGTAAAAAATTACTTACTAGATAATAAGTTTTTAGATCCTAATTTTGCAGATTTAGTGATGATTACTAAAACTGCGATTCATTCTGATGTTTCTTTAGTAAACGCTTCTGATGAATTAGATGTTGATGGATTTAAAAATCATCCTTTAAATGCAGATTACAAAAATGCTGAATTCGTTTTAGAAGAAGGTGTTTATAAAGTTGGACGTGAGGTTGAAAAAATGTCTAAGTCTAAATACAATGTTGTAAACCCAGATGCTATTTGTGAAGAATATGGAGCAGATAGCTTACGTTTATTCGAAATGTTTTTAGGACCTTTAGAACAAGCTAAACCATGGAAAACGTCAGGTATTTCTGGAGTTTCATCTTTCTTAAAAAAATTATGGAAATTATATTTTAATGGTGAAATATTAGAAGTTTCTGATGCAGAACCAACAAAAGACGAGTTAAAAACATTACACAAAACAATTAAAAAAGTAGAAGATGATATAGAGAATTTCTCTTTTAATACATCTGTTTCTACATTTATGATTGCTGTAAACGAGTTAACTGCTTTAAAATGTAATAAGCGTGCAATTTTAGAACCTTTAACAGTTTTAGTTTCTCCTTATGCACCTCATATAGCAGAAGAATTATGGAGTTTATTAGGAAAAAAAGAATCAATTTCTACAGCAGATTTTCCAGTATTTGAGCCAAAACATTTAGTTGAAAGCGCTAAGAATTACCCAATTTCTTTTAACGGAAAAATGCGCTTTACGCTAGAACTTCCTTTAGATATGTCTAAAGATGAAATAGAAAAAGCAGTTATGGAAAATGAAAAAACAATAGCTCAATTAGATGGTAGAACACCTAAAAAAGTAATTATTGTTCCTGGTAAAATTGTAAACATAGTAGGCTAAATATTAAGTCTTTTCATTTTTATAGATGTTTTGTGATTCTTGTAAATACAAAAATCACAAAACATTTCATTCAAAAAAAGGTAAAAGAGTGATTGATCTTCATGAAATTATTGGTTTAGTTGCAGCTGTATTTACAACAGCATCATTTTTGCCACAAGTATTTAAAACATATAAAACAAAAGATACATCTGGTCTTTCTTTAACCATGTATATTGTCTTTTTTACAGGAGTTGTTTTGTGGTCAGTTTATGGAATTTATATAAATAGTTTATCAGTAATTTTAGCGAATTCTATTACTGCAATTTTAGCTTTATATTTAATTTTTCTGAAGCTAAAATATAAATAAAAAAAACATTTTAGATAGAATTAAAAGTCACTACAAATATTGTAGTGACTTTTTTATTTAACTATCTTGTCTGCTCAATGAATGTAACAAAAAATCAACTTTTTAAGCGTCAGATAACTTTATCAGAAATTGGTGAAGTTGGTCAACAAAAACTCCAAAAAGCGGCTGTTTTAGTGGTTGGATGTGGAGGTTTAGGAAGTCCGATTGCTGTTTTGTTAGCTTCTAGTGGAATTGGAAAAATTCATTTGGTAGATTTTGATACAGTTGATGTTACCAACTTACACAGACAAGTTTTTTATACTTTAGATGATGTAGATCAACCAAAAGCAGCAGTTTTATCAGAATTTATAAAAAAGAGAGCGCCTTTTACAGAAGTTAGTTTCACCAATAAACCAATTACAAAAGAAAATGTTTTTGAGCAGATTTCAGATTTTGATATTATTGTAGATGGCACAGATTCTTTACCAACCAAATACTTGTTAAATGATGCATGTGTTATAACAAACAAACCTTTGGTTTATGGTTCTTTATATAAGTTTGATGGTTATGTAGCTAGTTTTAATGTTTTACAAAAAGACGGAAGTTATTCATCAAATTTAAGAGATGCTTTTCCAAAAATGGCAACAGATATTCCTAATTGTGAAGAAGCAGGAACCTTAAATTCTATTGTAAGTTTAATTGCAACTCAACAAGTAAATGAAGTTTTAAAATTGATTACAGAAACAGGAAAACCTTTAATAAACGAGTTGCTGATTTACAATTCACTTCAAAATACGCAATTTAAAATGAAGCTAAAACCAACAGTTTTAAAAGAACAGATAGCTAAATTATTTAAAATACAAACCTATTTTGATATTGCATGTGCTACTCAAAATTCTGATTGGCAAATTTCATCAAAAGAATTAAAAGAACAATTGTCACTTCAATCACAGTCTAGAAGTTTAGAGTTGATTGCAGTTTTACCAAATCTAAAATTGCCTTTTACTGTTCATCAAACAATTCCTATTCAAGAATTTGATGTAGAAAAAATTGAAATCGATTTTGATAAAACTTATATTATGGTTTGTCAAAGAGGCTTTAATAGTTTTAAGGCAACAAAAATGTTGAAAGAGAAATACCCTACATTAAATGTTTTAAACTTAACTGGTGGAATATCTAGTTATAATAATTAGAATTTTAAATGAATAAACCTTTCGATTTTTATAGCCAACAAAAGTCTAATTTAGAAATAGAAGCAGCTTCTTTAAAAAAGAAATCTGTAAACATGAGTGTGTTTAGATTTGTTGTTTTTTTAACAACTTGTTTCTTAGTTTACCTAACATTTGGTAAATATCCAGATGTTTTTATAATTGCTTTTTTAGGCGTTTTATTGTTTAGTTTTTTAGTTGTAAAACATGTCGATTTACAAAGAAAAAGAGCGATTGTAAACGCAAAAATTAAAATCAATAAAACAGAAATAGAAGTTTTAAATAGAAAATTTCATCATTTAGATGCAGGAGATGAGTTTGTAAGTCCAACTCATTTTTATAGTAATGATATCGACTTGTTTGGTGTTGGTTCTTTTTTTCAATACATAAACAGAACTGTTACAACTGAAGGGAAAAAGATACTAGCAAATACGTTTACAGAGAATGTTATAGGCGGAATTGTTGAAAAACAAAATACCATTAAAGAATTGGCAATAAAAGTAAAATGGAGACAACATTTTTCTGCTTTAGCTAGTTTAGTTACCACAAAAAATACTTCAAACTCAATTGTTTCTTGGATAAAAGATTACGATACTGTTTTACCTATGTTTCTTAATAAAATTCAAATAGTGTTTTCTATAATTTCAGTTGTTTTAATAGGTTTGGTTTCATCCGGAATTGTATCATTTTCTTATTTATTAATTTGGTTTTTTATTGGTCTATTTATAACAGGTAGGTTTTTAAAGAAAACGAGTAATTTATATACAGAAACAGATAAAGTAAGAGAAACATTTAAGCAATATCATGTATTGTTAAATGAAATTGAAAACGAAACTTTCTCATCAACAATTTTAAAAGGTAAACAAGAAATAATCAATTCAGAAACTAAAAAAGCTTCAACAATATTTAAAGAATTTTCTAGGGTTTTAGATGCTTTTGATCAGCGTAACAATATTGTAATTGCTGTTTTTGGTAACGGACTTTTTCTAACAGAAATTAGGACTTCTCTAAATGTAGAAAAGTGGATTTCTAATTACAAACATACCGTAGATAAATGGTTTGAAGTGGTTGCTTTTTTTGATGCTCAAAATTCGTTGGCTAACTTTCATTTTAATCATACAAAGTTTGTTTTTCCAACAATTACAACAGAAAAAGAAGTTATAAAAGCTACCAATTTAGGACATCCATTATTAGATGCTTCCAAAAGAATTGACAATGATTTTTTAATAAATAAAGAAGAGTTTTTTATTGTTACAGGAGCAAATATGGCTGGTAAAAGTACTTTTTTAAGAACTATTTCTCTCTCTATTGTTATGGCGAATTGTGGTTTGCCTGTTTGTGCAGAAAACTTTAATTATGCGCCAATAAAACTGATTACAAGTATGAGAACTACAGATTCTTTAACCGAAGATGAATCGTATTTTTATTCTGAATTAAAGCGTTTAAAATTTATTGTAGACCAAATTAAAACCACAGATTATTTTATCATTTTAGATGAAATTTTAAAAGGAACCAATAGTAAAGACAAGGCGATTGGTTCAAAAAAGTTTGTAGAAAAACTTACAAAATCGAAATCTACAGGAATCATTGCCACTCATGATGTGAGTTTGTGTGAGTTAGAAAACGAATTTAAAGATATTAAAAACTACTTTTTTGATGCAGAAATAAGTAACAACGAATTGAGTTTCGATTATACTTTAAAAAACGGAATTTGTAAAAATATGAATGCTTCTTTCTTGTTAAAAAAGATGGAAATTGTTTAGAGACTAATAGTTAGCAAACAAGTCTAGCCCTGATTGAGCGACTTGTTTGAGCTCTTTTTTTGTTTTTTCAAAAAAAAGCGAGTAGCGAAAGCAGGAAATAGCTTCTAAAAATAAATTTATACTTTTTGCAAAATACTTAAAGCAGTTTTAACGCTATCAATTCTGATAAAAGTAATTAATAAACGCAATCCGTTTTTGGTTTCTTTCTCTTTCATTACACAACTTTTACTGTTTTGTTGCACGTATTTTAGCATTCTTGTAAAAGCTTCTGTTTGATAAAAATCGCTCTGTTGGTTAGACACAAAGTACCCAATCATTCTTTTTTGTTTCAGAATAATCTTTTCTAAACCTAATGCTTTTGCCAACCATTTTATACGAACAGAATCTAAGAGATCTTCTACCTGAGTTGGTATTTCTCCAAAACGATCTATAATTTCAGTTTCGAAAGTTTGTAATTCGCTTTCATCGGTTAAATCTCCCAATTTGGTGTATAAAGCCAATCTTTCTGTAATAGAATTGATATAATCATCTGGAAATAAAATCTCGAAATCTGTATCAATCTGTACTTCTTTTACAAACTCTTTTGGTTTAGAATTGTCTGTTGGATACAATTCTTTAAACTCATTTTCCTTTAATTCTTCAATGGCTTCTTGTAGTATTTTTTGATAGGTATCAAAACCAATGTCGTTTATAAATCCGCTTTGTTCTCCACCTAATAAATCTCCTGCTCCACGAATTTCTAAATCTTTCATGGCAATATTAATTCCGCTTCCTAAATCAGAAAATAAAACGAGTGCTTCAATACGTTTTCTGGCATCATCTGTCATCATATGATAAGGAGGCGTTATAAAATAACAGAATGCTTTTTTGTTAGAACGACCAACTCTACCACGCATTTGGTGTAAATCACTCAATCCAAAATTGTTGGCATTATTTATAAAAATGGTATTTGCATTTGGTACATCTAAACCGCTTTCTACAATAGTTGTAGAAACTAAAACATCAAAATCTCCACTCATAAAACCGAGCATTAATTGTTCTAGTTTTTTACCTTCCATTTGTCCATGACCAATTCCTATTTTTGCAGAAGGAACCAACCTTTGTAATAAACCAGCAACTTCTTTGATGTTTTCTATTCTATTATGAATAAAGAAAACTTGTCCACCTCTAGAAATTTCATAAGAAATTGCATCTCTAATGGTTTCTTCAGAAAAACGAATAACATTACTCTCAATTGGATGTCTATTTGGTGGTGGCGTTTTTATAACAGATAAATCTCTTGCCGCCATTAAACTAAATTGTAACGTTCTAGGAATTGGAGTTGCAGTTAAGGTTAATGTATCTACATTTTCTTTTAAAGTTTTTAATTTGTCTTTTACAGCAACACCAAATTTTTGTTCTTCATCAATGATTAATAAACCTAAATCTTTAAATTTTATTCTTTGATTTGTAAGTTGATGAGTTCCAATAATAATATCAACAGAACCATCATTTACTCCATCAATTGCTGTGGTTTTTTGTTTTGCAGTTCTAAATCTATTTAAATAATCAATTTTAATAGGAAAGTCTTTTAGTCTTTCTGAAAAGGTTTTATAATGTTGAAATGCTAATATTGTAGTTGGAACTAAAATGGCAACCTGTTTGCCATTATCTACTGCTTTAAAAGCAGCTCTTACTGCAACTTCTGTTTTACCAAAACCAACATCACCACAAACCAATCTGTCCATGGGTTGCTCTTTTTCCATATCATTTTTTACATCTTGTGTCGCTGTAAATTGATCTGGAGTATCTTCATACATAAAACTACCTTCTAACTCATGCTGAATATGAGTATCAGGTCCAAAAGCAAACCCTTTTTGTAGTTTTCTTTTGGCATATAATTGAATTAAATTAAATGCAATATGTTTAACTCTTGCTTTGGTTTTTTGTTTTACTTTTTTCCAAGCACCAGAACCTAATTTGTATATTTTAGGTGCTTTACCGTCTTTTCCATTAAACTTAGAAATTTTGTGTAAAGAGTGAATACTAACATATAAAATGTCTCTTTCTCCGTAAACAAGTTTAATTGCTTCTTGTTTTTTGCCTTGAACATCAATTTTTTGTAAACCACCAAATTTTCCAATTCCATGATCCATGTGTGTTACATAATCGCCAATTTCTAGTTTATTTAATTCTTGAAGTGTAATGGCTTGCTTTTTAGCGTATCCATTTTTTAATCTGAATTTATGATAACGTTCAAAAATTTCGTGATCTGTATAGCAAACTAGTTTATTGTCTACATCTACAAAACCTTTATATAATGGAAAAACCACGGTTTCATAATGTACTTCTTTATCAGAATCATCAAAAATATCATGAAAACGTTTTGCTTGCTGATCATTTGCACAAAAAATGTAATTGGTAAATTTTCCTTTGTGATATTCTTCTAAGTTATCAATTAATAAATTGAATTGTTTATTAAACGAAGGTTGTGCAATTGTGTTGAATTCAATTTGTGGAATTTCTAGTTTTTGTGTTCCGAAATTAACTAGTGTAAATTCTTGTAGTTGATTTTTTATAAAAGTTCCATCACAAAATAATTCTGATGGTTTTGAGTGATTTATTTCTTTTGATAAATCTAAGAATGCTTCTTCTGCTTTTGAAAAGAATCTATCAAGATTACCAACTAATAAATCTATGTTTTTTGCAAAAATGATTGTTTTAGAAGAAATGTACTTTAAGAAACTCTCTCTATTTTCTTCTAATGTTTTGTTTTCTACATTTGGCATTATAGAAACTTTTTTCAGTTTCTCTTTAGATAGTTGCGTTTCTACATCAAAAGTTCTAATGCTATCTATTTCATCACCAAAAAATTCTATTCTATAAGGTTCATCATTAGAAAAAGAAAATACATCTATAATTCCACCTCTTACAGAAAAATCTCCAGGTTCTGTAACAAAATCTACACGTTTAAATTTGTATTCGAATAAAACTTCATTTACAAAATCTAATGATAAATCTTCACCAACATTTACTTTTAAGGTACTTTTTTCTAATTCCTTTTTAGTGACAACTTTTTCAAATAAAGCAGTTGGATACGTGACAATTACAGCTGGTTTTTTACGTGAGTTTATTCTATTTAAAACTTCAGAACGTAATAAAACATTAGCATTGTCTGTTTCTTCTATTTGATAAGGTCTTCTGTAAGATCCAGGATAAAAAAGCACGTTTTTTTCGCCTAATAATTGTTCTAAATCATTTAAGTAATAAGCGGCTTCTTCTTTGTCATTAAAAATTAAAAGAAAAGGTTTGTCAGCTTTTTTAAAAGTTTCAGAAATAACAAAAGACAACGAAGATCCAACCAAATTCGATATTTGAAAATGGTTTTTGTCTTGTTGAAGCTGTGTAATTATCTGCGAAATATTCACAGATTTTTGATATTGATTAACGATGTTCTGCTTGCTCAACTTAATAATATTTTATGCAAATGTAAATCTTAACATTTAAAAAAGTATATAACTATTTTGTTTTCTTGTAGAATACAATATATTTGTCTTTAAACAGTTTATTTTCTGTTAAATAAATCCCCTTAATGCAAATGAAAAATAAATATAATTACATTACTGTAGTTTTTTTGTTAATGACTATGTCAATTTTTAGTCAGAATGAAGATAATAAATGGACTTTTGGTTTAGATTTAGCCTCTGTTAAATATTCTGATGCAGATGGAAAAACTATTGGTGGAAGCTTTATTAATCAGTCACCTAGAATTTCTTTAGCAAAGTATATGTTTTATAATATAACTTTTGTTGGTTCTTTTTCAACAGCTATTGGTGATACTCAAAAATATACAACCTTTGATGGTTTGGTACGTTATGATTTTGGAACTTCTCAAAACAATGTTGTACCATATGTTTTTATTGGTGGGAGTTTTATTAAAGCAGCAGTTTTAACACCAACAGCCAACTTTGGAGCTGGTAATACTTTTTGGTTTTCTGATAAATACGGATTAAACCTTCAGATGATGTATAAGTTTTCTGAAGATAAATTTTCAAGCCAAAAACCTCATTTTATGACTTCAATAGGATTGGTTTATAGTTTTGGAAAACGTTCTTTAAACCCAAGGCTTTGGAGTAGTAAACATTAGTTTTTCCTTTTCTTGTGAAGATAAATAATTAATTACCAAATTTTAAACCAACAAATACTGTTCTGGGTGTTGCAGGGCCATAAATAAAATTACTATCTCTTTCTTTACCAATATCGAAACTAGTTTGATATGCATCAAAAAGGTTCTTCGCTCCAGCAAATATTTCAATGTTGGTCTTTAATTTTTCAATAGTAAAAGTATAACTAGATTTAAAACCTATTTCTGTAAAAGTTGGTGACGTGAAATATTCATCTGTAATTAAATTTTGTGGAGAAGCTAAGTGAAGAATATCCATTTTACCTGTATAAACCAGGTTTACAGATGTTTTAAATTTTTGATTTGGTGTATAAGTTAAAGTTGCATACCCATAATTATTAGGTGTTCTTAAAAATTCTTTTTTTGAGGCTAAAACATCAGAATTTTCTACAGCAACATCAAATTCACTAGATTGAAATGTAAAACCTGCATCTATTTGAAAAATTCCATCATAATTTAAACGAGTTTCCAATGTAATACCTTTTACTGTTGCTCCATCTCCGTTTTGTTTTTCAAATAACTCACCAAAAGAATCACTTCCAATATTTACTTGTGTAAAAGCATCATTTAGCTTTGTGTAAAAGCTTTCAATTGTAAAACCATAGATATAATGTTCTGTAGGTTTATCAAAATTAAAAGAAACATTATAACTTTTAGATCTTTCTTCTTTTAAATTGTCTGCTAAAGATATTCTGGATATTCCTCCACCAGCAAAAGCAAGATGTAAATCGGTGTCAAAAGCTTGTGGAGCTCTAAAACCTGTACCATAAGTTGCTCTAATTTGACCGTTTTCAAAAGGTTTTGCTAAAAAAGAAATCCTTGGACTTGCAATTACTTTGTTAACTAAATTATGTTTATCTAATCGAATTCCTGTTAATAAATTTATTTTTTCTGTGATTTCCCAATCACTCTGAAAAAAGAACCCGTAGTTTTTTGTTAATTGATCTACTTCATAATTATAAGTAGGAATTTCATCAAAAACATCATCCTGTACAAATTCAGTTCCGATTGTAAATACGTTGTTTCCTTTTAAAAATTCATCAAATTTATGATTGTATTGAACACCACCTTGGTAAGTTGTTGTTTCAGAATTTCCATAAGGAGGATTTGTTAAATGACTTGTATCTTCTTGAGTGCCAATATCTGGACGAATTCCAGTATAATGATCTCTACCTGTATATTGAGTAGCAAAATAAGTGATTATTGAGCTTTTATCATCATTAAAGTTAATTTGATAATCTATATTACCAACATATACATCATGTGTTCTTTCTTCAGATTGCAAGGCAAAATGAGGAGCTGTATTTACCATTTCTCCACCATATCTGTATTCATTCATTTTACTAAAATTAATTTCCAATTTTTGATCATCCGTTGGTAAAAAGAAAATATTTGTACCAAAAGAATTATTTTTTAATTCTGGTAATTCAGAAAAATTATCTCCATTTGCATCATACAAACCTCTTGTTCTATTGTTGATAAAAAAAGATGCTCCTGCATTTCTATTTTCATTTACTACAGTGGCATTTCCAGTAATAATATTATCAGCAGTTCCATTTATGTTTTGATAAGTATATCCAATGGAATAATTGTTTCTTTTAGGTATTTTAGTAATTACATTTACAGTTCCACCAATAGCACTAGAGCCATATAAAGCAGAGCCACCACCACGAACAACTTCAATTCTGTCAATCATGTTTGTAGGTATCTGTTCTAAACCATACAACCCAGTTAGCGGGCTAAATATTGGGCGACCATTAATTAATATTTGAGAATATCCACCTGCTAAACCATTCATTCTTAATTGTGTATAATTACAGGTTTGGCAATCGGTTTCAACACGTAAACCTGTCTGAAATTTTAATCCTTCAGATAAATTACACGCTTGTACATTGTTTAGAGTAGCGCTATTAATTACATTTACAATTACAGGGCTATTAGTTCTTCTTTTATCAGTTCTTGTTCCTGTTACAGTAATTTGATCTAACATTTCAGAATGTTCTGTTAACTCAAAATTGATGATGTTTTCTTCTGATGAGTTTAAAGTAATTATTCTTCTTTCTGTAACAAAACCAGTAAATGATGCTACTAAAACAATTTTATTTTTACTACTCTTTAATTTATAAAATCCATTTTCATCAGTAGTTGTTCCTATTTGTGTTCCTTTAATCAATACCGTTGCAAATGGTAATACTTCTCCTTTTGTTGTAGTTATTTTTCCTTTTATTGTTTGGCTATTTAAAGTAGTGGTTATCAATAAAATTATAAGTGTAATATAACTTTTCATCTTTTATCTTTAGTTTTATAAAATTTTATTTATGCAAATATAAAATAATTTTTAGTCTTGTCTAAAAATATATTTTAATAAAAATAAAAAGTATATATTTGTAGTCTAAACTTTATAGATGTTTACACTTTCTGAAGAAAATTATTTAAAAACAATTTATCATTTAGAATTAGATGCTGATAAAGGAATAAGTACAAACGCTATTGCTAAAAAGCTAGAGACAAAAGCTTCTTCTGTTACTGATATGATTAAAAAACTATCTGATAAAGAGGTTGTTGTTTATAAAAAGTATAAAGGAGTAACGTTAACTGAACTTGGAAAAAAAACGGCAGCTAATATTGTTCGTAAACACAGATTGTGGGAAGTTTTTTTAGTCGAAAAATTAAATTTTTCTTGGGATGAAGTGCATGATGTTGCAGAGCAATTAGAACATATAAAATCGCCTAAGTTAATAGACCAGATAGATGCTTTTTTAGGTTTTCCTACTCATGATCCTCATGGAGATCCAATTCCAGATAAAGATGGAAATTTAAAAACGATTGAAAAAAGTTTATTATCAACTTTATTAAAAAATGAAAGCGGAATTTGTGTAGGTGTAAATGATTCTTCATCAGAGTTTTTAAAATTTTTAGATAAAAAAGGAATAACACTAGGAAAACAATTGACAGTCTTAGAGAAAGAAGATTTTGATGGTTCTTTATCAATATTAATTGATGGAGAAAAATTATCAATTTCAAATAAAATAGCAAATAATTTATATATACAAAAGTAATGAACACATTTGATCAATTAGTTGCATTTGGAAAAGAACATCCAATTCAAGCAGCATTATACGCATCTCTTTTTACTTGGGGATTAACAGCTGCAGGAGCAGCATTAGTATTCTTTTTTAAAAAATTAAATCGAGCAGTTTTAGACGGAATGTTAGGTTTTACAGGAGGTGTAATGGTGGCTGCGAGTTTTTGGAGTTTATTATCACCAGCAATAGACAACAGTCCTGGAGAGGGTTTTGTAAAAGTTTTACCTGCTGCAATTGGGTTTGCTTTAGGGGCTTTATCTCTTTTTGGAATGGATAAAATTTTACCACACTTACATATCAATTTTAAAGAAAATGAAGCGGAAGGTGTTAAAACAGAATTACATAGATCTACTTTACTGGTTTTAGCAATAACATTACATAATATTCCAGAAGGTTTGGCAGTTGGAGTTTTGTTTGGAGCAGCATCAACTTTAGTTGGAGTGGAGCAAACAGAAATGATAATCGCTGCAATTTCATTAGCAATTGGTATCGGAATTCAGAATTTTCCAGAAGGTTTTGCGGTTGCAATGCCATTAAGAAGACAGGGTGTTAGTAGATTAAAAAGTTTTTGGTATGGACAATTATCTGCTGTTGTAGAACCAGTTGCTGCTGTTTTAGGAGCTTTAGCAGTTTCTTTTTTCACACCAATTTTACCTTATGCTTTAGCTTTTGCAGCAGGAGCAATGATTTTTGTTGTGGTAGAAGAAGTAATACCAGAAACACAAAGAGATAAATACACAGATATTGCAACTCTTGGATTTATTGGTGGTTTTATTGTGATGATGTCTTTAGATGTTGGTTTAGGTTAGGAATCAATAAAAAATATAATTAAAAAGCCAAACAATAACTGTTTGGCTTTTTGTATTTTGCAGTAAAAAATAGTTCTGTGCAAAATCCATCTACATTTCAGGTTTATAATGCTTCTGCAGGAAGTGGAAAAACCTATACACTTGTAAAAGAATACTTAAAAGTTTTGTTAAATTCTGAAGATATATTTACGTTTCAGAAAATTTTAGCAATTACGTTTACCAACAAAGCTGCTGGTGAAATGAAAGAACGTGTACTTTCTAGTCTAGAAGATTTTGCTGATGGAAAAGAGAATGATTTATTCAAAATTATTATTGAAGAAGTTGCTGTTGATAAACCAACTATACAGGAAAGAAGTAAGAAAATTCTAGATGCAATTTTACAAAATTACTCAGCTTTTTCAATTACCACAATTGATAGTTTTACTCATAAAATCATTAAAAACTTCGCTTTCGATTTAGGTTTGTCGCTTAATTTTGAAGTAGAAATGGATGCTGTTTCTTTATTGAATGAAGCTGTTGATGTTTTAATTTCTAAAATTGGAATAGATAAAAAACTTACAAATCTTTTAATAGATTATTCATTAGACAAAACAGATGATGATAAATCTTGGGATATTTCTAGAGATTTAAGTGAGTTTGCAAGAATCTTATTAAATGAAGATGATGTAAAACATTTTAGAAGTCTTGCAGATAAAAAATTAGAAGATTTTACAAACTTAAAAGCAAAGTTATATAATCAGCAAAAGGAATTAAAAGAATCGATCATTAAAGTTGGTAAAGAGTGTCTTCAATTGATAGAAAACAACGATTTAGAGCATAAAGATTTTATGCGCGGAACAATTCCTAAATTTTTTGCAGATTTGAGTACTAAATCTGTAAATATCGATTTTATAAAACGAAGTGAAACGATAAAAAAAGCGATAGAAAACAATCAGTATTACTCAAAATCTACCTTAGACTCTGTCGCTGGTTCGATAGAGCAAATAGTTCCAGATATTATTCGATTATTTAAAGAGTCAGAATTAATTTATCAGCAATTTTCAATGAATAAATTAGCGCTAAAAAGTATTATTCCTTTAGCGGTTTTAAATAATATCAATTCAGAGTTAGAAACTATAAAAGAAGATAATAATATTAGGTTAAATGCAGAGTTTAATCAATTAATTTCTGATAATATAAAAGACCAACCTGCTCCTTTTATTTATGAAAGAATTGGGCAACGTTTTCAAAATTATTTTATAGATGAAATGCAAGATACATCTGTGTTGCAATGGCAGAATTTAATTCCTTTAATTGATAATGCTTTAGCTCAAGAAAATAGTAATTTATTGTTGGTTGGAGATGGAAAACAAGCAATTTACAGATGGCGTGGAGGAAAAGCAGAACAGTTTATTCAATTAGGTTCTGATGTAGAAAACCCTTTTCATGTTGAAAAAGAAATCAAAAATTTAGAAACAAATTTTAGAAGTTATTCAGAAGTCATCAATTTTAATAATTCGTTTTTTCAGCATACTGCTAATTTCATCCAAAATGAATCTTATAAAAATCTTTTTGAAGAAGGGAATAAACAATTCGAAAATAATAAAAAAGGAGGTTTTGTTTCTTTAAATTTTTTTGATAAAAATGAAGATAAAGAGCTAGAAAAAGTAAAGTATCCACAAAGAGTTTTAGAAAAGATTAATCAACTTAAAGAAGATTTTTCACTGAATGAAATTTGTGTTTTAACAAGAACTCGAAAAGATGGTGTTGCAGTTGCTAATTATTTATCAGAAAAAGGAATAAATATTATTTCATCAGAAACTTTGCTGTTAAAAAATAATGCAAAAGTTACTTTTTTAATTAATGTTTTAAAAATATTACAAAACCCAAGTGATGAAGAAACTCGTTTTGAATTTCTGTATTTTTTATACGATCATTTAAAGGTTAAAAAACCGAAACATCTATTTTTAAGTGAGTTTGCAAAATCTGAGAATCAAATAATTTTAGAGGCATTAATAAGTTATGGAATTTCTTTTGATATTTCAGAATTTCATGAGCTTCCTTTTTATGAAAAAATAGAAAAAATTATCAGAAGCTTTCATTTGGTAAATTCTTCTGATGCTTATATTCAGTTTTTCTTAGATGTCGTTTTAGAGCGACAAAGAAATGGAACTGATATTGGTGAGTTTTTAGAATTTTGGGAATTGAAAAAAGATAAATTAAGTATTGTTGCTCCAGAAAGTGCAAGTGCTGTTCAAATTATGACGATTCATAAATCTAAAGGATTAGAATTTCCTGTGGTTATTTTTCCTTGTGATGTTGATATTTACAGACAAATTAAACCTAAATCTTGGTTAAACGAATTGCCAGAATCTTATGATGGTTTTAATGAGTTATTAGTAGATTATAGTAAAAGTTTGAGCATTGTTAGTGATAGAGGAAAGCAAATTTACAATCAGCAAAGAGAAGAATTAGAGTTAGATAATTTTAATTTATTATACGTTGCATTAACTAGATCTGTGGAGCAATTACATGTAATAACAGAGTATAAAATATCATCAAAAGGAGATGAAAATATAAATTTTTATTCAGGGATTTTCATCAATTACTTAAAACAACAAAACCTTTGGAATGATGCTGTTTTAGAATATTCTTTTGGTGATGAAAATAGAGTAAGTAAAAAGGAAAAAGAAAGTTCTGTTACAGATATTCATGAGAAATTTATTTCAATCCCTTGGCAAGAGCATAATATAATATTATTGGCAAATTCTTCTAAATTATGGAATACAGAACAAGGTGAGGCAATTAATTTTGGAAATCTATTCCACGAAATTTTTGCTAAAATTATCATAAAAAAGGATATTGATATTGTTGTTTCTCAGTATAATCAACAAGGAATTTTAGATGAAGATCAAACTAAATTTATTAAAGAAAGTATATATAGTGTTGTAAATCATCCAGAATTATCGAAATATTTTTCTAAGGACGTTACTGTTTTTAACGAAAGAGAAATTGTAGATGTAGATAATCAAGTAATTATTCCAGATAGGTTAGTTTTTACTGATAAAAACAAAGTTGTAATTATTGATTATAAGACGGGAAACCCTTCAGCAGAACATCATCAGCAATTATTGAAATATGAAAGAGTGTTAAAATCGATGAATTTTAAAGTTGATAAAAAATTACTTATTTATATAAATCAAGAAATTCATATTGTTGAAGTATAATCATAAAAAATAAACTTTGTAACTTTGTATTTATCAAATTAATAAAAAATGTACGGTAAAATTAAAGATACTCTAAAAAAGGAGATTCAAGAAATAAAAGATGCTGGTTTATATAAGTCTGAAAGAATCATAACTTCTTCTCAAGATGCAGTTATAAAAATTTCTACAGGTGAAGAAGTAATTAACTTTTGTGCAAATAATTATTTAGGTTTGTCTAATCATCCAGTAGTAATTCAAGCAGCTAAAGATACTATGGATACTCATGGTTTTGGAATGTCTTCAGTACGTTTTATTTGCGGAACTCAAGATATTCACAAACAATTAGAAAAAAAGATTGCAGATTTCTATACAACAGAAGACACTATATTGTATGCTGCAGCTTTTGATGCAAATGGTGGTGTTTTCGAACCTCTTTTGTCAAAAGAAGATGCAATTATTTCTGATAGTTTAAATCATGCTTCTATTATAGATGGCGTTCGTTTGTGTAAAGCAGCTCGTTATCGTTATGATAATAATGACATGAATTCTCTTGAAGAACAATTAATTGAAGCGAATAAACAAAATCATCGTTTTAAAATTATTGTTACTGATGGTGTTTTTTCTATGGATGGTATTGTAGCAAAACTCGATGAAATTTGTGATTTAGCTGATAAGTATGATGCTTTGGTTATGGTTGATGAATGTCATGCTACAGGTTTTATTGGTAAAACAGGAAGAGGAACTGTTGAATTAAAGGATGTAATGGATAGAGTTGATATAGTTACAGGGACTTTAGGGAAAGCTCTAGGAGGTGCAATGGGAGGTTATACAACAGGTAAAAAAGAAATTATTGAAATTTTACGTCAGCGTTCTAGACCCTATTTATTTTCTAATTCCTTAGCACCGGCAATTGTTGGTGCGTCTTTAAAGGTATTCGATCTAATTTCTAATGATACTTCTCTTAGAGATAAATTAGAATGGAATACCAATTATTTTAGAACAGAAATGGAAAAAGCTGGTTTTGATTTAGTTGGTGCAGATGCAGCAATTGTTCCTGTTATGTTATATGATGCGAAATTATCTCAAGTAATGGCAAACAAGTTATTAGAAAAAGGAATTTATGTTATTGGTTTCTTTTTTCCTGTTGTTCCTAAAGAAAAAGCAAGGATAAGAGTGCAGTTATCTGCAGCACATAATATAGAACATCTAAATAAAGCAATTTCTGCTTTTATGGAGGTAGGTAAAGAGTTAAATGTTATTTAATATTGAGAAAAACTTGAAGTTTTATTAATATTTTGTAGATTTGTCTTTGTAGATACGTTTTAAGAGTTTACTTTTGCGTATTATAATAATGAACTTTTAATTTAAAAATTTGATAATGAAACGATTAAAATTAGCTGTGATAGCTTTGTTTACGTTGGTAACAGTTGGTAACGTAAACGCACAAGATGAAAACAACCCATGGGCTGTTGGTTTTGGTGTAAATGTTGTAGACTTTTATAACGGAGACAATTTTACTGACCAAATTAAAGATTTATTTGGTAGCAAAGATTGGAATATACTTCCTTCTATTTCTAGAATATCTGCTGAAAAATATTTAGACAAAGGTTTTTCTTTACAGTTAGCTGGTTCTATAAATAAAATAGAAACTCTAAATGCAAAAGATGATTCTGATTTTCTTTACTGGGCTTTAGATGCGATTGTTAAGTATGACTTAAATAATTTAGTTGGTGATACTTCTTGGTTTGATCCTTATGTTTATTTAGGTGGAGGTTATACTTCAGTTGATTCAAGTGGTGAAGGAATGATTAATGGTGGTGTTGGTTTTAATGCTTGGTTTAATGAAAACCTAGGTGTGAATTTCCAAACAGGTACTAAAAAAGGTTTTTCTGATAACGTGAAATCTCATTATCAAACTGCTTTAGGTTTAGTAATTAAATTTGGAGGAAAAGATTCTGATGGAGACGGCGTTTATGATAAAGATGATGCTTGTCCAGAGGTTGCAGGTTTAAAAGAATTCAATGGTTGTCCTGATGCTGATGGAGATGGAGTAAAAGATTCTGATGATGCTTGTCCTAATGTTGCAGGTTTAGCAGCTATGAATGGTTGTCCTGATTCTGATGGAGACGGAGTAGCTGATAAAGATGATATGTGTCCTAATTCTAAAGGAACTAAAGCGAACAAAGGTTGTCCTGATACTGATGGTGATGGTGTTGTTGATAAAGATGATAAATGTGCTTCTGTAGCTGGACCAGCTGCTAACGCAGGTTGTCCTTGGCCAGATACTGATGGTGATGGAGTTTTAGATAAAGATGACAAATGTCCTTCAGTTGCAGGTGTTGCTTCAGAAAGAGGTTGTCCTGCGCCAGTAATTACTAAAGAAGCTACTGAAGCGATTGCTTTTACAGCTAAATCTATATTATTTAATAGTGGTAGATCTTCATTTAAGCCTGGAGTTACTAAACAATTAAATGCTATAGTTGAAGTAATGAATAAATATCCAAAAGCAACTTTTGCAATTGGTGGTCATACAGATAGTAGCGGTCCTGCTTCTACTAACTTAAGTTTATCTGGTAAAAGAGCAAATACTGTTAAAAACTACTTAGTGAAAAAAGGAGTTGATGCAAGTAGATTAGAGGCTAAAGGATATGGTGAAACACTTCCAGTTGATTCTAATAAAACTAGAGCTGGTAAAGCTAATAATAGAAGAGTTGAAATTAAAGTTACTAACTAGTATCATTTTTCAATAAAATTTAAAAGCCTCATCAATTCGATGAGGCTTTTTTATATTCTTAATTGTTGTTTTAGGTTAAAAAAACTTTTTAGTTTCAATCAAAAAAATTACCTTTGCAACCTGAAAATGAGAGTTAAGTCTCATAAATAAAATAATAACTTTAATTAGATACATAATGTCTACAATAACAGGTAAAGTTTCACAAATTATTGGACCAGTAATTGATGTCGAATTCAATACAGAAAATGAACTTCCTAAAATTTACGATTCTTTAGAAATCAAAAAAGCTGACGGCTCTATATTAGTATTAGAAGTACAACAGCATATTGGAGAAGATACAGTTAGAACTATTTCAATGGATGCTACTGATGGTTTAAGTAGAGGAACAGAGGTTGTAGCTACAGGTAACCCTATTCAAATGCCAATTGGAAACGATATTTATGGTCGTTTGTTTAATGTAACTGGTGATGCTATTGATGGTTTAGGAGATTTGAAAAAAGAAGGTAAAGATGGTTTGCCAATTCACAGATCTGCACCTAAATTTGAAGATTTATCAGTATCTACTGAGGTTTTATTCACAGGAATTAAAGTAATCGATTTAATTGAGCCTTATGCTAAAGGAGGTAAAATTGGATTATTTGGAGGAGCTGGAGTAGGTAAAACAGTATTAATTCAAGAGTTAATTAACAATATTGCAAAAGGACATGGTGGTTTATCAGTTTTTGCAGGTGTTGGGGAAAGAACTCGTGAAGGAAATGATTTACTTCGTGAAATGTTAGAATCTGGAATTATCAAATATGGTGATGATTTTATGCATTCTATGGAAGAAGGAGGATGGGATTTATCTAAAGTTGATAAACCTGGAATGAAAGACTCTAAAGCTACTTTCGTATTTGGACAAATGAATGAGCCACCTGGAGCACGTGCACGTGTTGCATTATCTGGTTTAACAATAGCAGAATATTTTAGAGATGGAGCAGGAGAAGCACAAGGTAAAGATGTACTTTTCTTCGTAGATAATATTTTCCGTTTTACGCAAGCAGGTTCAGAGGTATCAGCACTTTTAGGACGTATGCCATCAGCAGTAGGTTACCAACCAACATTGGCTACAGAAATGGGTGCAATGCAAGAACGTATTACATCAACTAAAAAAGGTTCTATTACATCTGTACAAGCAGTTTATGTACCTGCAGATGATTTAACAGATCCAGCACCAGCAACTACGTTTGCGCATTTAGATGCAACAACTGTATTGTCTCGTAAAATTGCAGAATTAGGTATTTATCCAGCGGTAGATCCTTTAGATTCTACTTCAAGAATTTTATCTGCTGAGGTTTTAGGTGATGAACATTATAATACTGCAACGGCTGTAAAAGAAATTTTACAACGTTATAAAGAGTTACAAGATATTATCGCAATTTTAGGTATGGAAGAATTATCTGAAGAAGATAAACTTGTAGTTCATAGAGCTAGACGTGTACAACGTTTCTTATCTCAACCTTTCCATGTAGCTGAACAATTTACAGGTATACCAGGGGTTTTAGTTGATATTAAAGATACTATTAAAGGATTTAATATGATTATGGATGGTGAGTTAGATAAATATCCAGAAGCAGCATTTAACTTAAGAGGATCAATTCAAGATGCAATTGACGCTGGTGAGAAAATGTTAGCAGAAGCATAAATTTAGTCAACAGTATTCAGTCTTCAGTGAGACTGTAAACTGAAAACTGCGGACTGCAAACTATAGATATATGTATTTAGAAATTGTAACACCAGAAGCTATATTATTTTCATCAGAAATTGATTCATTATCAGTTCCTGGAGTTAATGGAGAGTTTCAAATGTTAAATAATCACGCACCTGTTGTTTCTAATTTAAAAGAAGGAACAATTAAAATTCATATTCATTCTCAGACTAATATAGACTTAGATGATTTAAGTGGGAAATTGGTTGCAGATGCTGCTGATGACAAAATTTTAACACTACTTATTAATTCAGGAACTTTAGAATTAAATGATAATAAAGCGATTATTTTAGCTGATTAAATTCTTAAAATAATTTATAAAATTAAAAGTCTCAAAACATTTATGTTTTGAGACTTTTTTATTAAAACACCTTTTTACTTTGGTGTTTTGTGCAATTTCCCCAGAATACTTTTTCTTAATTGTATACTACAAAAATCATCATTTTTCTTCAGTAATACATCAGTGTAAACCATGATAATTATACAGGAAAAACACCTTTTTTATAATCTAAGTAAATTTGAATAAATGTATTAAATTACTGTATTTTAGTGTGTTATATTTTTTTTATTTTTTTATTTTTTATAGATTATAATTTATATTGTATTTTGAATGAAATTAACCTAACATTTATTTTATGAAAATAGTTCAGAAATTTTTCCCAATATTATTTTTATCATTATTTATCCTTAGTTGTGAAACTAAATGTGATCATAGAGATCATGAAATTAATGATTCTAGACCTTCTAACGCAATTACCTATCAAGAAATGGCAGATATGTTTCATCAATATGATGTTGGTCAAAAAAAAGTTTTAGATAAATATAGAGCAGATTTAACTAAGAATCCTAATGATGCTATTGAAACTATTTCTCACTTTTATGAATTAGATGATTTAAAACAATACATTGCTTATTTAGAAAAATTATCTAAAGAAAAAGAAATAAAGTTAACAGGTATTAGAATATTTTCTGCAGCTTATCCAAAAGAACATTCAGATAAATCTTTAAGAGGAAGACAAACTTTAGTTTTTATGCCAACTGCAAAAATAGGAGATAGCAATGGAGTTGCTTTTGAACCTTTATATTCTAAAAAAGGAAACCCAATACCATTTACCAAATTTTTACATCAGTTTAGTAGTAAAGAAACAAGACAAGTCGTTAGAGCTTCTTTTTTACCATCACTAAGCCCTCCAGATTTTAATAGTTCAGGTGCTAATAAATTAGATCCTACACCACCAATGTAATATGTTAATTAATATTATTTATTTACTATCTTTTTTATCAACATTAATTTTTGCCATTTTCTATTTTAGAAAATCGTTTGATATTAATTTAAGATATTTTTCAGCATATTTATTTTTTATGTTCTTATTTGAAATTATAGCGAGTTTTGTTAAATATCAAGGGTATGATAATTTGTGGATTTATAATATGCTTACTCTTATTGAGTTCAATTGTTTATTCTTTTTTTTAAGGAGCATTATTTTATCAATAAAAGTAAAAAAAATAGTATTATATATTGTCTATATCTTCAATGCTATTTATATTTTAACTAATATATATTATTTATTTTTAGAAAATTATTTGGTTACTTATAATTCTATTGTGTCAATTTCGGGAAGTTTTTTAATATCAATAGTTATATTTTTGTTTTTTAGAGATTTTTTAAATTCTGATAAAATTTTAAATTATTGGAAAACTCTTTCTTTTTGGATATCTTTTGGTTTGTTGTTTTATTATTTAGGAACAATTCCATTTACTAGCATAATTAATTTTATGAGTGATATTCCACAATCAAGTAAAATATATTTGATTAAAGTTCAATTTTTTCTAACAATATTTATGTATAGTTGTTTTATATTCGGAGCCTTATGGAGTCAGAAGCAAGTCAAATAATACTTTATGCAACAACATTAATAATTGTGTTGTTTGTTATTTTTATAGTGTTGTTATTTGGATTTTTTCAAAAAAGGAAAAATTTATTACTACAACAACAAGAAGAAAATAAAAAACGTTTTGAGCGAGAAATTGCAGAAACACAAATAGAAATTAGAGAAGAAACGCTTAGAAATATTAGTTGGGAGTTACATGATAATATTGGTCAGTTACTAACGCTTGCTAAAATTCAATTACAAAATGCTACTCCAGAAAACATAGATGAAGTTTCGATAACAATATCAAAAGGTTTGACAGAAGTTAGAGCTTTATCAAAATTGATAAACCCAGAAGCAATAAAAAACATTAATCTTAAAGAAGCAGTTCAATTAGAAATTGACAGATTTAATAGATTAAATTTTATCAAATCAACTTTAAAAGTAACAGGTATAGAACAAAAAATAAACGAAAAATCGAGTATTATTATTTTTAGAATTTTACAAGAATTCTTTTCTAATACGATAAAGCATTCTAAAGCATCTAATTTAATAGTTTTGATAAACTTTAGTAAAAATGAGTTAGAAATTGTAGCGAAAGATGATGGAATTGGTTTTTCATCAGAAGAAAATAAGTCTACAGGAATTGGATTAGAAAATATTAAAAATAGAGCAAAATTAATTGGAGCAACTGCTGTTTTTTTATCAGAAAAAAACAAAGGAACATCCTTAAAAATAACATATAAGTTATGATAAAATATTCAGTTGTTATTGTTGACGATCACACATTGCTTTCTCAAGCAATAGCTGCTATGGTAAATACTTTTGAGAAATTTAAAGTTTTATATACTTGTAAAAACGGACAAGAATTAGTTGATCAATTTTCATCATCACCAAAATTTATTCCTGACGTAGTTTTAATGGATATCAATATGCCAATAATGAACGGAATTGAAACTACAGAATGGATTACGAAAAATCATCAAGATGTTAATGTAATGGCTTTATCTGTTGAAGATGAGGATACAACTATTTTAAAGATGTTAAAAGTAGGTGCTATAGGATATTTACTAAAGGATACAGAAAAGTCAGTCTTAGAAAATGCTCTTGTAGAAATTGCAGAAAATGGATTTTATCACACAAAAAATGTTACTAATTTATTAATGAAATCACTTTCTGGAAATGGAAAGGAAGAAATTATATTAAATGATAGACAGGTTGCTTTTATGAAACATGCTTGTTCTGAATTAACCTATAAAGAAATTGCAGATATTATGTGTCTAAGTCCAAAAACAATTGATGGTTATAGAGATGTTTTATTTACAAAACTGAATGTAAAAAATAGAGTTGGATTGGTTATGTATGCTATAAAAAATAAAATTTACACTCCATAAAAAAAGTGTAAATTTGCAGCATGGAAGAAACGAATAGACAGCGTAAAATTGCTGGAGTATTACAAAAAGATTTGGTAGATGTTCTGCAAAAGGCAGCACAAGATGGTATGAAAGGAGTAATTATTTCTGTTTCTAAAGTTCATGTAACTTCAGATTTAGGAATTGCTAAAGTATATCTAAGTGTTTTTCCTTCAAATAAAAGAGATGAAATTATAGAAGGTGTAAAGTCTAATACACCTTTAATTCGTCATGAAATGGCTTCAAGAACTAAACACCAGTTACGTAGAATGCCAGAATTACTATTTTTTGGTGATGATACTTTAGATTATAATGAAGGAATAGATAGGTCTTTAAAAGGAGAAGATGAAAATCCGATTAAAAATCCTGAAGTTTTACCAAGACATCAAAAGAAATAAATTCGAAGCAATCATTTGAATTTCTCATTATACATAGCTAAAAGATATTTATTTTCAAAAACTAGTAATAATGCCATAAACATTATTACAATTATTGCTTCTTTTGGCGTAATTGTAGGTTCATTAGCCTTATTTATAATTCTTTCTGGTTTTTCTGGTTTGCGTACTTTTAGTTATAGTTTGCTAGACGTTTCTGATCCTGATATCAAAATTACATCAAGTAAAGGAAAAACTTTTTTATATACAGAAGATATTCATCATTCTTTAGAAAGTAATACTTCTATTAAAGTAATTTCTAAAATTATTGAAGAACGCGTTTTTTTAGAATATAATGACAAGAATGAGATTGCTTATGTAAAAGGAGTTGAAGAAAATTATACTTCTATAACCCATGTAGATTCTGTAGTAAGTGTTGGTAATTGGTTAGACAAAGATTTAACAAATACAGCAGTTGTTGGTAATGGTATTTCTAGAAAATTGTCTTTAGGAATTTTAAATTTTGGAGAACCTTTATCAATTATGGTTCCTAAACCAGGAATAGGTTTTATAAACCCAAATAATGCTTTCTATAAACTAAATGTACAAATTGTTGGTTTGTATTCTGGTACAGAAGAATTTGAAAATAAGTTTGTTTTTGTTTCTTTAAAGGAAGCTCAGGATTTGTTAAAGTTTAAAGAAAATCAATTTACAGGAATTGAATTAAAACTGGTAGATAATTCGGATGCTGATTTGTTTGCAGAACAACTTCAAGAACAGTTAGGAAATCAATTTAAAGTACAAACCAAAGAGCAACTAAATGAGGCTATGTATAAGGTGTTAAATACCGAAAACTTTATTATTTATCTTATTTTTACTTTAATAGTTATTGTTGCTTTGTTCAATGTTATTGGTGCAATTTTAATGATGATTATTGATAAAAAATCGAACTTAAAAACGCTTTTAAATTTAGGTGCAACCATCCAAGAAATAAAAAAGATTTTTGTGCTTCAAGGTTTTTTATTAACTATTTTAGGGATGTTTATAGGTTTGGTATTGGGGATTTTACTAGTTATTATTCAAAAACAATTTGGATTGTTTATGATTACTCAAAATCTACCTTATCCTGTAGAATTTCGATTTTCTAACCTTTTTATTGTGATCGCAACTATTACAATCTTAGGTTTTATTGCTTCTAAAATTGCAAGTAGTAGAATTAGCAATGAGTTTATTGAAAAATAAATTTATTAAAATTCTGGAATAATCATATTTCCAAATTTTGCTTCCACTTCATCAAAAGCAGCAAACACATCTTTAGCATCATCAGAAGTAACCATTTTCATTCTATATTCTTTAAAATGAGGAATTCCTTTAAAGTAGTTTGTATAATGTCTTCTCGTTTCGAAAACACCTAAAATAGGTCCTTTCCAATCAATAGCCATTTGTAAATGCCTTCTTGCCATTTCTACTCTCTGAGCAATTGTAGGTTTTGCTAGATACTCACCAGTTTTAAAAAAGTGTTTTACTTCATTAAAAAACCAAGGATAACCAATGGAAGCTCTACCAATCATTGCACCATCTAAACCATATTTATTACGCATTTCCATTGCTTTTTCGGGTGATGTAATATCTCCATTACCAAAAACAGGAATATGCATTCTTTGGTTGTTTTTTACATCAGCAATTGGTTTCCAATCTGCTTCACCTTTATACATTTGAGCACGTGTTCTTCCATGAATAGAAATGGCTGCACAACCTACATCTTGCAAGCGTTCTGCAACTTCTACAATTCTAATAGAATCATGATCCCAACCCAAACGTGTTTTTACTGTTACTGGTAAATTAGTGTGTTTTACCATGGCTTCTGTAAGTGAAACCATTAAATCGATATCTTTTAAAATTCCTGCACCTGCTCCTTTAGAAACTACTTTTTTAACAGGACAACCAAAATTAATGTCAATAATATCTGGTTTCGATTTTTCTACAATCTCCACCGTTTTTAACATCGAATCTAAATTGGCTCCAAAAATCTGAATTCCTACAGGACGTTCTTTTTCATAAATGTCTAATTTCATCACACTTTTTGCAGCATCACGAATCAATCCTTCTGATGAAATGAATTCTGTATACACTACATCTGCTCCATTTTCTTTACATAAAGCTCTAAATGGTGGATCAGAAACATCTTCCATTGGTGCTAATAATAAAGGAAAATCTGGTAGTTCTATATTGCCAATTTTAATCATGTAGTTAATATCTTTTTTTCTAGTTAAAATTGAATCTCCTTTTCAACTTCATTCTCACCTCTTTTTACAACAACTTTACTTTTGTCTCCTTTTTTAAATACTGATAAAGCTCTCATGTAACTCATCATATCAACTACAGTGCTATCTCCTAATTTAATAACAATATCTCCTTTTTCTAATCCTGCTTTTTGCGCTGGTTTATCTTCAGAAATCCCATCAATTCTCATTCCTTTTCCATCAAACATATAATCAGGAATTACACCCATACCTACTTTAAATCTTGGTGTGTCTTTACCTTCATTTTTTGTTTTTCTGAAGGCTAATTTCCCATTATCATTTAAATCAGTAATAATATTAAAAATGTATTTACTGATAGTTTCCATTCCTTCATAATTCAACTTTTCAGCATCATCTCCAGGTTTGTGATAATCTTCATGCTGACCAGTAAAGAAGTGTAAAACAGGAATATCTGCTAGATAAAAACTTGTATGATCACTTGGCCCAACTCCAGATTCTTGCTGAATTAATTTAAAATTATTGTTATGAGATTTTAAAGTTTGCTTAAAAATTGGAGAAGTTCCTGTTCCATAAACTGCTAAAGCACTATCTTTTTTTAAACGACCCACCATATCCATATTAATCATGTAAGAAACTTTTTTGGTATCTATTGTTGGGTTTTTTACAAAATAATTAGAACCTAATAAACCCATTTCTTCACCAGAAAAAGCCATAAATAAGTAATTGTTATTTGTGTTTTTCTCTTTTAATTTTGCTACTAAATTTAATAAAATTGCAATTCCAGAAGCATTATCATCTGCTCCATTATGAATTGCTTTTATAGAATCTCTGTATAAAGACCCTTCGCCTCCATAACCTAAATGATCAAAATGCGCACCAATAATAACTGTATTCTCTGCTTTATTATCCGTAAAACCAATAACATTGTTTCCTGTTATTGTTCCATCACCATTTACATCAAACTTAACTTCTTCATGTGGATTCGTTTTTGGCTTAAAAGTAAAAGATTGTAAAAACCCAGAAGTTCCCTTTGGTTGCAGCTCTAATTCCTTAAACCTTTGTTTGATATAATCTGCAGCAGCTTTTTCTCCTTTAGTTCCTGTTTGTCTACCTTCTAATTTATCTGATGCCAAAAATGTAACGTCTTCTTTAATTCTGTTTTCTTGATTAATTGCTGGTTTACAAGAAATTAAAAAACATAAAAAGATTAAAAATAGGATGTTTCTCATGATGATAAATATTATTTTTGCAAAATTAGAGAAATATTATCACTTATTGAATTCAATAAAAATGAAATTTAAAATACTTTTAATTCTAGCTATATCTTTAGCTTTTAGCGCTTGTAAAACCAATAAAAAGGAAAAAGCTGATGTAGAATCTGGTGAAACCAAAAAATGGGAAGGTGGCTTAATTTTTCCAGAAGAAGTTCATTTTAAAACCTTGAAGCAAATTACTTTTGGTGGTGATAACGCTGAAGCTTATTGGAGTTTTGATGATCAACAATTAATTTTTCAATCTAATAATAAAGAATGGGGAGTAGCATGTGATCAAATGTTTTTAATGAATGTTGATGAAACTTTTAAAGATTCTATTCCACCAATGATTTCAACTGGATTAGGGCGTACAACTTGTGCATATTTTTTACCTGATAATAAGAGTTTTGTATATGGTTCTACACATTTAGGAGGAAAAGAATGTCCTCCTGCACCTTTAAGAAGAGAAGGTAAATATGTGTGGCCTATTTATGAAACGTATGATATTTTTGTAGCAGATTTAGAAGGAAATATTACAAAACAATTAACTACAGAACCTGGCTATGATGCAGAAGCAACAGTTTCTCCAAAAGGAGATAAAATTGTTTTTACTTCTATGAGAACTGGAGATTTAGAATTGTTTACCATGAATATTGATGGTACAGATGTAAAGCAAATTACAGATCAATTAGGTTATGATGGTGGAGCGTTTTTCTCTCCTGATGGAACAAAATTAATTTTTCGTTCTTCAAGACCAAAAACAGCAGTAGCAATTAAAGAATATCAAGATTTATTAAAAGAAGGATTAGTACAACCAACAGAAATGGAATTGTATATCTGTAACGCAGATGGATCTGATTTACGTCAATTAACAGATTTAGGAAATGCAAATTGGAGTCCGTTTTTTCATCCATCAGGAAAGAAAATTTTATTCTCTTCTAATTTTGAATCTGAAAGAGGATTTCCTTTTAATTTATATATGATAGATTTAGATGGTAAAAATTTAGAAAGAGTAACTCATGGAGAAACTTTTGATGCTTTTCCGGTGTTTTCTAATGATGGTAAAAAGTTAATCTTTTCATCAAATAGAAATAATGGAGGTGGTCATGATACGAACTTGTTTATTGCAGAGTGGCAAGACTAAAAGGATTGACAATCTGAAATACACCAAGTCATGATACCAACTTGTTTATTGCAGAATGGCAAGACTAATTTGTTCTTATATTATTTATAAAAAAAGCAAGTTTATTTTCTATAATTCGTAAAAATTTCAAATTTATTTATTATCTTAATACCTTATTAATTATTTAAAAAAATAAACGATTGGGAGCAAAAGAAAACATCTTAAGAAAAATTAGAATTTTAATTACAAATCAATTTGATTCTCCAGAAGAAGCATTTAGTTTTTTCGACTCTGATAACGATGGAAGATTGAAAAAATCTGAAATTAAAAAATTATTAAGAGGAGCAGAAATAAATGGCTTTTTAAGAGGAGTAGTTGCAAATGAATTATTAAAAGGTTATGATAAATCTAGTGATGATACCATTAGTTGGGAAGAATTTAAAGTAGCAATTGAAGAGTTAGAAAGAGATTTATAAAAGAATAGATTTTTATTATAAAAAGTACAATGAATCTCATTGTACTTTTTTTATTTGACAAGGTGGGTAAATAGCATATATTTGTCAGTTGAAAGCAGTTAGAAAACGAAGTATGAAGAATATTAGAAACTTTTGCATTATCGCACATATTGATCATGGTAAAAGTACATTAGCAGATAGATTGTTAGATTACACAGGCGCTGTAACGGATCGAGAAAAGAAAGATCAGTTATTAGATAATATGGATTTAGAACGCGAACGCGGAATAACCATAAAATCGCACGCTATTCAAATGGATTATAAACATAATGGAGAAGATTATATTTTAAATTTAATTGATACTCCAGGTCACGTAGATTTCTCATATGAAGTTTCTCGTTCAATTGCAGCCTGTGAAGGTGCCTTGTTAATTGTAGATGCAGCACAGAGCATACAGGCACAAACAATTTCTAATCTATACTTGGCTTTAGAGAACGATTTAGAGATTATTCCTATCTTAAATAAAGTAGATTTACCTTCTGCAAATCCAGAAGAAGTAACAGATGATATTGTAGATTTATTAGGTTGTGATCCAGAAGAAGTAATTCATGCAAGTGGAAAAACTGGTTTTGGAGTAGATAATATTTTAGAAGCTATAATCGATAGAATTCCTGCTCCAGAAGGAGACCCAGATGCACCTTTACAAGCCTTGATTTTCGATTCTGTTTACAATTCTTATAGAGGAATTGAAACTTATTTTAGGGTTTTTAATGGTGAAATTAAAAAAGGACAAGAAATTAAATTTGTAGCTACAGGTAAAAACTATTTTGCTGATGAAGTAGGTACTTTAAAACTAACGCAAGTTGTAAAAAAATCTGTAAAAACAGGTGATGTTGGTTATTTAATTACAGGAATAAAAACGGCAAAAGAAGTAAAAGTAGGAGATACAATTACAGATGCTCACAAACCTACAACAGAAATAATAGATGGTTTTGAAGATGTAAAACCAATGGTTTTTGCAGGGATTTATCCTGTAGATACAGAAGATTATGAAGAGTTGCGTAACTCTATGGAAAAACTGCAATTAAATGATGCTTCGTTGGTGTTTCAACCAGAAAGTTCAGCAGCTTTAGGTTTTGGTTTTCGTTGTGGATTTTTAGGAATGTTGCACATGGAAATTATACAAGAACGTTTAGAACGTGAGTTTAACATGACAGTTATTACTACTGTACCCAACGTTTCTTATCATGCATACACAAAGAAAAATCCTGATGAAGTTATTATTTTAAATAACCCAACAGACTTACCAGATCCATCAAGATTAGACAGAGTAGAAGAACCTTTTATTAAAGCCTCAATTATTACAAAGTCAGATTTTGTTGGTCAAGTAATGAGTTTGTGTATCGAAAAAAGAGGGCAAATTACCAATCAAACCTATTTAACAACACAAAGAGTTGAGTTAATTTTCGAAATGCCTTTGGCAGAAATTGTTTTCGATTTTTACGATCGATTAAAAACAGTTTCTAAAGGATATGCTTCTTTTGATTATCATCCAATTGGTATGAAAGAATCTAAATTAGTAAGAGTAGATATACTTTTAAATGCACAACCTGTAGATGCACTTTCTGCACTTTTACATGCAGATAATGCCTATACAATTGGTAAAAAAATTGTCGAAAAATTAAAAACTTTAATTCCTCGTCAACAATTCGATATACCTATTCAGGCAGCAATTGGAGCAAAAATTATTGCACGTGAAACTACCAAAGCATTGCGTAAAGATGTTACTGCAAAATGTTATGGAGGAGATATTTCACGTAAGCGTAAGTTGTTAGAAAAACAGAAAAAAGGAAAGAAAAGAATGCGACAGGTTGGTAATGTAGAAATTCCACAAGAAGCATTTATGGCAGTTTTAAAACTGAATGATTAAAGTTTAGATATTTAGAAATAAAATATAAAGCAGAAACCTTCTTGAGAATTTAAGAAGGTTTTTTTATTTGAAGCTATTTCCTGCTTTTAGCTATATCTTTTTAATTTTGTTCTCGATATAAATTTGTTCATTTTTCACAAATTCACTCGAACTGACAATTAAAAAGGATGCCGCTTCAATCAGGGCTAAACTTGTTTGCAAACTATTTGTCATTCCTGTGGAAACAGGAATCCATAGAAAGAAAGTTTAGATTCCTGCCTTTTCAGGAATGACAAATAAGTTCAATCTTACTGTTCCAACCATTTCCTAAAATCAGAAGTAGTAGAAGAACTTGTCATTACTTTTTCTTTGTAATTTTTTACAGAAATAAGTAATCTGTTTTTAAAATGATTTTCAATATTCTCTATATAATCAATATTCACAATTTCGCTTCTGTTAATTTTAAAAAACTTCTTAGGGTTTAATTGCTGAAAAATAGAGCCTAAGTTTTGAGAAATTGTATGCCTTTTTCCTTCCTTATCATTTACCAAGCAAAAGTCTCCAGAAGCAGAAACTAAAGCCATATCAATTGCATTTAATAATTGAATTCCAGATGCCTTTTTTATAACAAATCGTTTTTTGTAAGTAGTATATTCTTCTTGTAAAGCAGATTTTAGAGCGTCAATAGTTGAAGTCTCTAATACATTATAATCACCCTTATTAAATAATGACTGATATTTTACAATCGCTTTATCAAAATCATTTTGAGAATATGGTTTTAAAATATATGCAATTCCGTTTGTACTAAATGCTTGAAACAAATATTCATCATGAGCAGAACAAAAAATAATAGGAGCTTCAATTTTTACTTTATCAAACAAATCAAAGGAAATACCATCTAAAAGCTGAATATCTGATAAAATAAAATCGTATATATTTTCTTTTAAAAGCTGCTTTCCATCAACAATACTTCTTGCCCAATCATACGTTATTTTAATATCAAAAAAACTATCTAAACATTTTGTTAGTTTTTGATATGCAGGAATTTCATCTTCTAAAATTAAAATATTCATTTTGTTGTTTTGGTATGAGTGTCATTTCGACTTTATAGAGAAATCTCATAATTTGTCTTCCAGATTTCTCGACGTCAATTCGTTTTACTCGAAATGACATACTGACATTTTATTCACTCAAAGTTATAATCGGTATAAAAACCTCAAACTTTTTAGCCATGTTATGCACTTGAATTTTTTTATCTGAAAGCAATTGATAGCGTGCTTTTAAATTCTCTAATCCGGTTCCAAAAGATTCTTCTTTTGAGTTGATTTCAGATTTAGAATTGGTAACAATTAACCAACCATCATTAATAGTGATAGTTGTTTTTATTACATTTCTATTTTGTAATTTATTGTGTTTTACTACGTTTTCCAACAAAGTTTGTATTGCTCCTGTTGGAATAAATTTGTCTTCTAAAGTAATATTTTCTTTAATTGTAAATTCATAATCATCACCAAATCTAGTTTTTATTAAGAAAATATAGTTTTTTGCAAATTCAATTTCATTAGAAAGCTCCATTACTTCAGCATCTTTTGTCTTAATTAAATAACGATAAATTAAAGACAATCTATTAATGTATTCTTTTGCTTTTTTAGGATCGCTATCAATTAAACTATCTAAAGTGTTTAAATTATTAAACAAAAAATGAGGATCTATTTGAGAACGCAACAATTTTAATTCGTTTTCTTTTTGTTTTTTCTCGACTTTAAATAATTCAGTTTTTCCTTCATAGAATTTCTTTACAAAAAGAATACCGAGTAAAAATCCTATATCATTGGATGATGTGTAAATTCCGTTTAAAATAATTCTATACCATTTTGGTAATTTATTTAAAGAATTTCCTCCACTTAAAAATCCTAAAGTGTCTGCAATTGTTCCGAAAAAAGTTAAAACAACTAATGATATAAAAATAAAAGCAAAGTATTTTTTATGAATTAAGTATTTAGGAATTAAAAAAGACATAAAAATAATGATGACAATAAATGAAGTGATAATTGTAGTAGGAATATCTACAAAATATTCAATTAGATTAAGATTTCTACTCTTGTAATCTATAATATTTAAAATTGTAGAAATACTGTAAAAAATTACAACTACAAGATAATCTGTTTTATTGAGTTTACTTTTCATTTATTTTAATCTTCTTATAAAATATAAAACCAAATCCTATAGCAGTAATTAAATATACATAAATTAATCTGTGAGGAATAAATTTTCCAAAAAACACAATTAATGTTGCTAACATAATTAATGAAACTCCTAATTTATTTTCTTTAAAATAGTTGAGCGCTAAAAGTAACAAGCCAACATTTAAAAAACTAGGGCCAGTTGTTATAAAAGGTGTCCAAATAGAAGGAACTTTTGAAATGTGTGCAGCAAACTCATTTCTCATTTCTTGATTTGGATAACTCCACCAAATAAAATCTAAAGTACACATACCAATAATACAAACAATACCAATTACTGCAATTGGAATTCCTATATAACTGAATATTTTGCTGGGAAAATTTACTACTTGAGGTATCATAAAAACGACACCTAATAATAAACTCCAATGAGCAAAATCTATGGGTTTAAGGGCATAAACAAAATCATTACCTTTAGCTAAAAGTAGTTGACCTAGTATTTCAAAAAGAATTCCAATTATAAAAAGTGTTTTGTAATTCATACCTTATTAATTATTATCTTTAATTCTATTTTCTTCATCATTATTAGTATTTCTTCCCGATTTTTTCTTCCCAAATTTAGAACCAAAACTATACACCATTCTTAATTGAATATTTTGTCTTGAGTCGTTACTTTCAACTGCTGCAATTCCATTTCCATAATCAATATTACCAACAAAACCTCTATTTAGCATTTTATTAAAGCCTAAATTTACTTTTAATTTATCGTCTAAAAATTTTTTACCAAAAGAAAAATCTAATCCTGCTAACCAATCTACTTCAATTTGTCCTTCTAAAGCACCTGTTCCGTAATTTGCACTTAACTCAAAGTTGATGTCCCATGGTAATTGATAACTAGCTTGTACAAACCAAATTAAATTCCATTTGTTTAAATCTACGTCGTAAGTAGAAGATTGATAATCTGTATTTGTTACAATAACACCTGTATAACCTTCTAAACCTTTGGCAACATTTAAAGGAGCAAATAATCTAAAATTCCAATTGGCATTGTTTTCTACATTTACTTCTTGTTGTCTAATTTGTGCTGTTGTGTTGTCTTGCTTTATTAAGTCAAAAATTACATCATCCGTTTTACTGTAACCAATCGTAAAAAAAGGTTGACCTTCATAGGTTAAATTAAATTGAAAATTATTGGTGTAAGCAGGTGTTAAATTCGGGTTTCCTTCTCCTGCTGACCAAAAATCTAAATAGGTTTCAAAAGAGTTTAAACTGTTGTAAGAAGGTCTTTGTATTCTATAACTATAAGACAAACCAGCGCTAATTTTTTCTGTAAATTTTCTACTAACAGAGGCGCTAGGAAATAGTTTTTTAATGGGCCTTTTTTTAACCGCTACTTTTTCTGTACTATTTTCCATAAAAATAGAGGTTCCATCAGTATTACTTTTCTCATAACGTAATCCACCAGAAAAAGACCATTTTCCTTTAGAGGCATTAATTTTAGAGTACAAAGCAAAAATATTTTCTTTAATTAAAAACTGGCTACTGCTTGCTTCGTCTAAATCAAATCCGTTTGTTGTATTTTCTAAAAAAGATTGTAAATCATTATCCGTATTAACATCTGCAAAACGTGTTCCTGCACTTAATTTAAAGTTGTCTGAAAATGTTTTTATGTAATCTGCTTTGTACGTTTTTATTGTGTATTTTCCATCTTGAATATAACGTCTACTATCTTCACTAATTGTGCTTCCAGCTACATCAGACAATGTATTTGTATTGTCATTTACAAAATCTACATAATTAAAATCGATAACTAACTTATCAGTATCTGTTTTGTATTCATAGTAAGGGTTGATGTTAAAATTCTTTCTTTCTCTATTAAAACTGTTTTCAGAAAACAAGGTGTTGGTCGTATTTACATCAGAAATTATCGTTTTACTACTTGCAATTCTGTCTGAGGTTCTAGTGCTTATTCGTCCTCCAATCCCAAATGAATGTTTGTCATTAATATAATAGTCTAGACTTCCGCCAATTCTAAAGTTTGTCGGGTTATAAGGTTCTATCGTTTCTTGATCGTAAGTTTCACTACCTACCGTTCTGTCTAAAAACAAATCTTCTCTCCATGTTGGTTGAGAGAAATTTGTACTTGCTTGCCAATTTAATTTGTTCTTATAACTAGCAATAGAAAAACCTGTTCCGTATTCAAAACCTTGATCTTCACCAACCCAAACATTTGTGCTTCCATGCGTTCCTAATCGTACATTTTTCTTTAAAATTATGTTGATAATGGCTCCAGAACCAGAAGCTTCATATTCTGCTCCAGGTTGCTCTACAACTTCAATTTTGGCAATATTATCCGCAGGAAAATCACGTAACAAGGTTTCTACATCCATATATTCTGTAGTTTTTCCATTAATCAAAATTCTTACACCTCTATTACCAGCTATAGAAATTCCGTTATTAGTAACTAAAACACCTGGTATTTTTCGCATTACATCTTGTAGATTTGTATTTGTCATTTCAGACTTTTCTAAATCTACAATTAGTTTTTCTGCAGTTTGTTTTATTACAGGCCGTTTACTTTTAACAACAACTTCGTTTAAAAGTTGACTTTCTTCTTTTAAAGTGATGTTAAATATTTTGTTAGCGTCTAACTGAAATTCTTTAATAATTTGAGTTTCAAAACCCAACATAGAAATTTCAATTTTGTATTTTCCGGGAGAAATGTTTTCGATTTTGTATGTTCCATCATCATTAGAAACAGTTCCTTTTGGGTTTTCTTTACTTCCTATTGCTTGTAAAATGATATTTGCAAAAGGTAATGGAATGTTTTGGTCATCAACAATTTTACCTGAAATAGAATGTTGTGAGTAGGCTGTTAATACTCCTATAAATAAAATAAAAATAGTTGTTGTAAAAAGTTTCATCTGGTTGATTTTTAATATAACACTTCAAAAGTGTCTATTTTGTTACAATTAAAAAATGAAAATCTGATGAAACGGGTTAAATTCCGGTTAAATAGATTTTCTTTTTCTATAAAGACAAGACGCTTCAACTCAACAAAAAGTTTCCTGTAATAAAAAAAGCTTCTGATTTCAGAAGCTTTTTTTAAATATATCATAAAACATAGAGATATTAATCTCTACTTGCCATTAATTTAAAAACCCAATACATTAGCATAGCTAAAGAACCTAAAGCAGCCACTAAATAAGTTCTTGCAGCCCATTTTAAAGCATCTTTAGAGCCGTCAAATTCTTCTCGACTCACAATATTTTTATTTTTTAACCAAGCTAAAGCTCTGTTACTAGCATCATACTCTACAGGAAGCGTAATAAAACTAAACAAAGTTGCCATTCCCATTAATATTACACCAGCAAGTAAAACCCAATATCCTAAACTAGAAGCAGCACCTAAAATTAAACCACCCATAACTAAGTATTGAGAAAACTTAGAAGAAACATTAACCATTGGTACTAATTGAGAACGCATGGTTAACCATTTATAGGCTTTTGCATGTTGTACAGCATGACCAACTTCATGAGCAGCAACAGCAGCAGAGGCTGCATTTCTTTCATTGTAAACAGCTTCACTTAAATTTACTGTTTTATTTTGTGGATTGTAATGATCTGTTAATCTACCAGGAGTAGAAATTACTTTAACATCAAAAATTCCATGATCAGCAAGCATTTTTTCTGCAATTTCTGCTCCATTCATTCCATTTCTTAGATGTACTTTAGAATATTGTTTAAATTTTCTTTTTAAAGTATTACTTACTAACCAGCTAAAAAGTGAAATTGCACCAATAATAATGTAGTATTCCATTCCAATCATCATAATTTATATCGTTTTAAATTGTATTTCGTTTTTGTTTGATAAATTTACAACATAAATTATTCCATTTTTAAATTTGGATGAAAAAATGTCACAATGTCAAAAAAACCAAACATATTACTTGTTTATACTGGCGGAACTATTGGTATGATAAAAGACTATAAAACGAATGCCTTAAAAGCGTTTGATTTTAGTCAGATTGTAGAGAAAATTCCAGAATTGCAACAGCTAAACTGTAAAATAACAAGTGTTTCTTTTGATGAGCCTATAGATTCCTCAAACATGAATACCAAGTATTATGCAGATGTTGTTGAAATTATTGAAGAAAACTATCTTAATTACGATGGATTTGTTGTTTTAACAGGTTCAGATACGATGTCTTACACTTCTTCTGCAATTAGTTTTATGTTTGAGAATTTGCAAAAACCTATTATTTTTACAGGTTCTCAATTACCAATAGGAGATTTAAGAACCGATGCAAAAGAGAATTTAATTACTTCTATAGAAATTGCTTGTGCAAACAATAATGGTGTTCCAATAATTTCTGAAGTTTGTTTGTATTTTGAATATAAATTATACAGAGCAAATAGAACTACCAAAATAAGTTCAGAACAGTTTGAGGCTTTTACTTCTATGAATTTTCCTCCTCTTGCAGAAAGTGGTGTTCATTTAAAATTTAATGAATCTCTAATTTATCAACCAAAAAATAAAGAGAAAAATTTAATTGTTAGAAAAGAATTAGTTGATGAAGTTGTCATTCTCAAATTATTTCCAGGAATATCAAAATTAGTTGTAGAAAGTATTTTAAATATCCCAAATTTAAAGGGAGTCGTATTAGAAACGTATGGATCAGGAAATGGACCAAATTCAGAAAATTTTATCTTTTTATTAAAAAAAGCAATTGATAAAGGAATTAAAATTATAAACGTTACTCAGTGTAAGAGTGGTAGAGTAATGATGGGGCATTATGATACTAGTTTGTTGCTCAGGGAAATAGGAGTAATTAATGGTAAGGATATTACTACAGAATCTGCGATAGCTAAGTTAATGTATCTTTTAAATGAATATTTATCAATTGAAGATTTTAAAAAAACCTTCGAAATGTCTTTAAGAGGAGAATTAACTGATAAATATCATTTTTAGTAGTATAATTGAAGAAAATCAACGTTTAATGCATAAATAGATTGTTTTTTTTTTAAATGTTCAATATTTTTTTGTTACTTGGCACTCTCAAAAGAACGAATGAAATTGAATCTATCTGTTTTTTATAGATATTTTGGCTTTCATTTTATTTTTTTGAATTGAAAAATTTATATCTTTAACCCGTTAACTATTAAAAAATAATTATAACAAAGATGAAAAAAGTAGTAAATGTCCTATCCGTAACAGGATTTATGTTTTTTGGAGCTATTCAATCAACTTTCGCACAAGAAGCAGCAACTGAGGAAGCAAGAACTTTCCACCAAGAATTAAAACTTCGTTTTATTGAAGGTGATCCAGGTTTTATGGGAATTGTATTAGTAGCCTTAATTTTAGGTTTAGCAATTGCAATTGAAAGAATTATTTATTTAAACATGGCAACAACTAACACTAAAAAGTTAGTAGCAAATGTTGATGATGCTTTAAGCTCAGGTGGTGTAGAAGCTGCAAAAGAAGTTTGTAGAAATTCAAAAGGACCAGTAGCATCTATCTTTTACCAAGGATTAGATAGAGTAGATGAAGGAGTAGAAGCAGCAGAAAAAGCAGTTGTTTCTTATGGAGGTGTTCAAATGGGACTTTTAGAGAAAAATGTTTCTTGGTTGTCTTTATTTATCGCTTTAGCACCAATGCTTGGTTTCATGGGAACTGTAATTGGTATGATTGATGCATTTGATAGAATTGCAGTAGCAAATGATATTTCTCCAGCAGTAGTTGCAGGTGGTATTAAAATTGCATTATTAACAACAGTATTTGGTTTAATTGTTGCAATTATTTTACAAATTTTTTATAATTATATCGTTTCTAAGATAGATAGTATCGTTAATAACATGGAAGATTCTTCTATTCAATTAATCGATTTATTAGTAAAATATAAAAAATAAAAATAATTATGAAAAGTAATAAAATATTAAATATTTTAATTGCTGTAATAGCAGTAGTAGGTGCTGTCCTTTTCATAAGAATTTTTATGGAAGATGCAGACGCACTTCAAACAGATGGTGCATTGCAGAACAAAGTAATTAGTCCAATTATTTATTTTTCTACTTTCTTATTTTATGCTGCGGTTGTTATTGCAGTAGTGCTTTCTTTAATAAGCTTGGTAAGAAATCCAGAAAATTTAAAAAAGACTTTAATGGGACTAGCTGTTTTAGCTGTTGTATTAGTTGTTGCTTATTTCCTTGCAGACGATAATGCAGTATTAGATACTACAGGATCAATTTTAGAAGGAGGAGAAGCAGGTACAGCTACTAATAAATGGGTAGGAACAGGAATCTATTATAGTATTATTTTAGGTTCAGTTGCAGGTTTGTTTTTTGTGTACGATTTAGTAAAAGGATTAATAAAATCATAATAATATGGCAAGAAGAGAGAATCCAGAAATTAATGCAGGTTCTATGGCAGATATTGCCTTCTTGCTGTTAATCTTTTTCTTAGTAACAACGACCATGAATGTGGATTCAGGAGTTTCAAAAAAACTATCTGAAAAACCACCAGCAGATTATGTGCCACCTGTTATTAAAGAGAAAAACATTTTTGAGGTAAATATTAATAGAAATAATGAGCTTTTAGTTGAAGGCGAAAGAATGGAAATTAAAAACCTAAAAGAAGCTGCTATTGCCTTTATAGACAATGGTGGAGGTGAAGGTAAAGTCGAAAATGGAGTAGCTACTGGACCATGTAATTATTGTAAAGGAGAAAGAAGTGAATCATCTTCAGATCATCCTAATAAAGCAATTATATCGGTACAGAGTGATAGATTGACAGAATATGGAACGTATTTAACAGTTCAAGATCAATTGTTAAGAGCTTATTCAGAATTAAGAAATAGGTTAAGTTTGGAAAAATACCAAACACCTTTTTCTGAGTTAGAAGAGGCTTATAAGAAAGACAAGGAGAATGAATCTTTAAAGAAAAAAGTTGAAGGTATCAAAACAAGTTACCCTCAAATTATTTCAGATGCAGAACCTACAAATTAATTTTTAAAATTTAACAATATGTCTAAATTTAGAAAAAAGAAAAAAGGAATGCCAGCAGTAAATACTGCTGCCTTACCAGACATCGTATTTATGTTGTTATTTTTCTTCATGGTTACAACTACTATGAGAGAAACTGATTTAAAGATTGATAATCCAAGATTACCTTCTGCGTCAGAAGTTAAAAAATTAGAACATAAAAGTTTAGTTAGTACTATATATGTTGGTAAAGCAAAAGATTTAAAGTACGGTACTAGTTATAATAGAATTCAGTTAAATGATAAAATTGGTACAGCAGAAGATGTGCCTGCATTTATTATAAATGCAAGGTCTAAAGTTTCTGAAGCTGAGGTTCCATTTATGACAACTTCTATTAAAGCTGATAAAGAATCTAGTGTTGGTACAATTACAGATATTAGATTAAAATTAAGAGATGTAAATGCTCTTAAAATTAGTTACTCTGCATCTAAAACTGCTGATTAATTAGTATTATAAAATTTAAAAAAGGATAATTCATTTGAATTATCCTTTTTTTTATGTTTTATTTTTATGAAATAAGAACTTCGATATGAAATATTGTATCTTTATGATACGTTTAATCTGAATATGAAATCAATTATTACTTTCTTTTTTTTGTTATTTTATGTTGCTATATTTCATGCTCAGAAAGATTCCTTACAATTAGGAGATAGATATGCAGATGATCAAATTTATGTTTCTGTTTCTTATGCACAGTTTTATGATCAACCAACAATAATTTCAAAAAGTAATTTTTCATACTCACTTTCTGCAGGTTTTATTAAAGACATTATTTTAAATAAACAAGGAAACATTTCTATTGCTACTGGTGTTGGATATGGATTTGATTTTTTTAATCACAAATTAAAAGTTGAAGAAATTAATAATACAACTGTTTTTTCTAGTGATAATACCATTAGTGGCAACTTATTTAAATCACACAATTTTGAATTTCCTATTGAGTTAAGATGGAGGACTTCTACTGCTAATAAATATGATTTTTGGAGGGTATATGCAGGTATTAAATTCTTCTATAATATATCTAATAAGTTTCAATTTGATGATGTAAATAGTGCTAGTTTTAAATATTCTAACATTTCAAGCTATAATAAATTTCAATATGGTTTAACCCTTACTGCTGGTTATGACGAATTTAATATTAATGTTTTTTATGGCTTAACTCCTGTTTTGGAGAATAGTAGCATAAATGGTGAAGATATTAATACAAAAATCTTAAAATTTGGATTGATATTCTATATTTTATAAAAAATAGAAAACAATAATTGGAGAAATAAATCCAAAAACAAAACCTAAATATACTTCTCTTTGTGTATGAGCTTTCAGATGTAATCTTGCGCTGGCTAAAAGACCCGAAAGTATAAATGCACATATAACTACAATAATTAAATTTTGGCTATATAAAGAGTTTAATACCAAAAAGAAACCTGCAGTAATACCGAGTGATAATAAGTGAATACTTGTTTTTATTTTAAATGCAAAAAAGATATAAATGAAAACTAAACCTAAAGTTGTAGCATAAAATAACATTCCTATGTCTGATAAGTTAGGAATTTCTCTTATAGTATTACCTAGTAAATAGAATAATACGATCATCATTGCAATAGGGATTTTTCTCTCCCCAATGCTTTCTGCGTTAAAAGTTTTTATCAGTTTTAATCGCTTAAAAAGAATTAAAATCACTAAAGGTATGATGTATGTTGTTACAAATATTAAACCTAAAACCGCAAATTTTTGGTTACTACTAAAACTATTAGGGATTAAGATAAAATACAGCAGTACTCCAATTGTAGGGATTACAATTGGATGTAACATTACTGATATGAATTTGTAAAATTTCACTAAATTTCTTTTCGTAAACGTGCTACTGGTAAATCTAATTGCTCTCTATATTTAGCAACTGTTCTTCTTGCAATTGGATACCCTTTTTCTTTTAAAATGGCTGCCAATTTCTCGTCTGTTAATGGTTTTTTCTTATTTTCTTCTTGAACTACTGTTTCTAAAATTTTCTTTATCTCTTTTGTTGATACATCTTCTCCTTGATCATTTTTCATGGATTCAGAAAAGAACTCTTTAATCAATTTTGTACCATAAGGAGTAGACACAAACTTGCTGTTTGCAACCCTTGATACTGTAGAAACATCCATGTTTATTTTATCTGCAATATCTTTTAATATCATTGGTTTTAACTTACGTTCATCCCCAGTTAAAAAATAATCATATTGATAATGCATTATCGTATTCATAGTTACCATTAAAGTTTGTTGACGCTGTTTAATTGCATCAATAAACCATTTTGCAGAATCTAATTTTTGTTTGATAAAAAATACGGCATCTTTTTGAGATTTACTTTTAACAGTAGATTCTTGATACCCTTTTAACATGTTATTATACTCCCTAGAAATATGTAATTCAGGCGCATTTCTAGAGTTTAAAACTAAATCTAATTCTCCATCAACTATTTTTATAGTAAAATCTGGTACAATTTGTTCTGCAATTTTATTATTTCCAGCATAAGAACTTCCTGGTTTTGGATTTAGTTTAGAAATCTCGTTATTAACTTCCTTTAATTCATCTACAGAAATATTAAATTTCTCTTGTAATTTTTTATAATGTTTTTTTACAAAATGATCAAAAGAAGATTCTAAAATTTTAATTGCTAAAGCTCTTATTTTTGTACTCTCTTTTCTTTTAAGTTGAATAACAAGACACTCTTTTAAATCTCTTGCACCAACACCAATTGGATCTAAAGTATGAATTACTTTTTTTAGAATTGAGACTACTTTTTCTTCTGTTGTAAAGACATTTGCTGTAAAAGCTAAATCATCAACTAAATCTAAAATATCTCTTCTAATGTAACCACTATCATCAATACTACCTACTAAAAACTCAGCTATAGAAAGTTCTTCATCATCAAAACTATAGGTGTTTAGTTGGTTTTTTAAAGACTGATGAAAGCTTGTTCCTGCTGCATAAGGTACATTTTTTTCTTCGTCATCTGCAGAATAATTGTTCGCTTGAGTTTTGTAATTTGGTATTTCATCATCACTCAAATATTCATCTATATTGATGTCTTCTGCTTCAATTTTCTCAGTTCCTGGATCGTCAAACTCGTTCGATAAATCATCATCTATAGAGTCAGATTCATCTTTACCAGTATCTAATGCAGGGTTTTCCTCAATTTCTTGTTTTAGTCGTTCTTCAAAAGCTTGTGTTGGCAATTGAATTAACTTCATCAACTGAATTTGTTGAGGGGATAATTTTTGTAATAGTTTGTAATGTAAACTTTGTTTTAGCATAGACTTAAATATACAATATTCTGATTAAAATTCAGCATTTTGAGGAGTTCTTGGAAAAGGAATTACGTCTCTAATATTATTCATTCCTGTTGTAAATTGTACCAATCTTTCAAAACCTAATCCAAAACCAGAATGAACAGCTGTACCAAATTTTCTTAAATCTAAATACCACCACAATTCTTTTTCATCGATATTCATGGCTTTCATTTTTTCAACTAAAACCTCATAACGTTCTTCACGTTGAGCACCACCAACCATTTCTCCAATTCCTGGAAAAAGAACATCCATTGCTCTCACTGTTTTTCCATCATCATTTAAACGCATATAAAAGGCTTTAATATCTGCTGGGTAATCAAATAAAATAACTGGGCATTTAAAATGCTTTTCAACTAAAAAACGCTCATGTTCAGATTGTAAGTCTGCTCCCCATTCATTAATTGGAAATTGAAATTTCTTCTTTTTATTTGGTTTACAATTACGAAGAATATCAATTGCTTCTGTATATGAAACTCTTTTAAAATTATTATCCGAGACAAAACGAAGTTTTTCTAACAAACTCATTTCACTTCTTTGCGCTTGAGGTTTGCTTTTTTCTTCTTGTGTTAATCGTTGGTCTAAGAAAGCTAAATCGTCTTTACAACTTTCTAAAATTGAATTTAAAACGTTTTTAATAAAGTCTTCAGCTAAATCCATATTTCCATCTAAATCCATAAATGCAACTTCTGGTTCAATCATCCAAAACTCAGCTAAATGACGCGTTGTATTAGAATTTTCTGCTCTAAAAGTAGGCCCAAAAGTATATGCTTTTCCTAAAGCCATCGCATAAGTTTCTGCTTCTAACTGTCCAGAAACTGTTAAGTTCGTCTCTTTTCCAAAGAAATCTTTAGAATAGTCAATCTTTCCATCTTCTGTAAGTGGCGCTTCATTGTCTTTAAAGTTTGTAACTCTAAACATTTCTCCTGCACCTTCTGCATCAGATCCTGTTATTATTGGGGTGTTTACGTAATTGAAATCTCTTTCTTGAAAATATTGATGAACCGCAAAAGATAATTTAGAACGTACACGCATTACTGCACTAAAAGTATTTGTTCTTACACGTAAATGTGCATTTTCTCTTAAAAACTCGAAACTATGTTTTTTAGGTTGAATAGGATATTCATCTGGATTGGAATCTCCTAAAATTTCAATTTCTGAAACTTGTATTTCTACAGATTGTCCTTTTCCTTGACTTGCTGCTAAAGTTCCTTTAATAGAAATTGCAGCTCCTGTATTAATTCTTTTTAATATTTCTTCTGATGTGTTTTCAAAATCGATAACACATTGAATATTGTTAATGGTAGAACCATCATTTAAAGCAATAAAACGATTGCTTCTAAATGTTCTAACCCACCCTTTTAGTTGTACTTGTTGTAGTAATAATCCTTCCGACTTTAAAAGTTCGGCAACGTTTCTGTTTATCATATTCTTATAATATTGATATAAATATATGTTATTATTAAAAAGTAAAGATACTTTTTTGTACGCTTCTGAGCAATGAATTATTTAATTGAGTGCATATTTATAATAATTAGTTTTTAGGTGAAATAAATGACTGAATTAGCCAATTTTTACATTTTTAGTCATAAAAATACCTAGAAGTAGGTATTTACTTGTACTAATAACAACACTATTTTTGACTATGACCTAAAAACCAGTATCATGAAAACAAAATTACTACTTTTTTTTATGCTATTTAGTGCGTTATTGCAAGCGCAAATTTCACAAACAGAACGCGAGGCACTAATTGAAATATACAATGCTACAGGTGGCGATAATTGGACGAACAATACCAATTGGGATACTGATCCTAATTCTAATTCAGATGTGTCTACTTGGCATGGAGTTTCTGTTGAACAAATTACTGGACAAGATTATGTAAGGCAAATTAATTTATCTAATAATAATTTAAATGGAACTGTCCCAAATTCAATTAATTATTTAGTAAGGTTACACACTTTAGATATTTCTAAAAATAATTTCATAACTGGTCTATTAAATATTGAAGATGAGAGTAATCACCTCTTAAATTTAAATTCTAGTGATACAGGAATTAGTTCTTTAAAGTTACCTAGAAATATGACTTTAAATATAAAAAACACTCCAAATTTAGGTTGTGTAGAAGTACCAACAACATCAGTGAGTTATTATGGAAGCCTCTCTATGGATTATTTTGATTTAGGTGTAAAAATTACAGATAATTGCTCAGGAATTTCAAATTTAGATGCTATTGAGAGAGATGTCTTAGAAACAATTTACAATGCAACAAATGGAAATTCTTGGAGTAGTAGAACTTATAGTAGTGTAGATAATAATTATGAGAGTTCAGATTTAAAAGGTATAGAAACTGCAGAGTTTGGTGGAGTTAGAAAACTTACAAAATTGTATTTATCTGGCATGAATTTAAACGGTGCTTTACCCTCAGAAATTGATGATTTTTCAGAATTGTTAGAATTAAATTTATCTCAAAATCAACTCAATTTATTACCAACAGAGATTGGAAACTTATCAAAATTAACTAGCTTAAACATAAATAGTAATTATGGAATTACAACATTGCCAGCGGTTGTTGGTAATTTAGCTGAATTAGTTTCTTTAACATTTAGCAATACACAAATAGATTTGTTTCCAACTTCTTTAGGAAATTTATCTAAATTAAAAAATTTAGAATTTGCAAGTACTAGAATTACCTTATTGCCACCAGAAATAGGTAATTTATCAGAATTAACAAGATTAGTTGCTGCACCAAACAATATTGCAAGTATTCCTACAGAATTTGGGCAGCTTACAAAACTTACTTATTTAGATTTTGCTAATTGTCAAATTTCTAACACACCTGCTGCATTTGCTAATTTAACAGAATTAGAAACATTGTATTTAAATAACAACCAAATTCAGGTAGTGTCTGGTTTAGGTGGGTTTACAAAACTAAAAAGATTGCGTTTGCATGATAATAGATTAGGTGAAGATAATCCTAATTTTAATACAGACTTACCTTCAGATTTAGGAGATTTAGTGTTGTTAGAAGAATTAACGTTAAACAATAATAAATTAACTAGTTTACCAATTTCTATAGGTAATTTAATATTAATAAAAGAGCTGCCTTTAGAAGGCAATAAGTTAACCACTTTACCATCAACTGTAGGTAATTTAACAAGTTTAGAGGAGTTGTATTTAGGAAATGCTTCAGGACATGGAAATGAGCTAACAAGTTTGCCAGCCGAAATCGGTAATTTAAGTAATTTAAAGATTTTGTATGTCCAATACAATCGGTTAACAAGTTTACCAATAGAGATTGGAGATTTAAGTAATTTAGAGTATTTAGATGTTTCAAATCAAATTACATATAATCCAACAACGTACTATATGACAAGTTTGCCAGCAAGTATGAATAACTTAACAAGCTTAAAAGATTTTAAAGCAACAGGCAATAGAATTGAAGGCGATATAGATATCAGTAGTATAACTACATTAACAAATTTACAATTTTACGATAATAGAATAAGTGGATTAAAATTAGGTGTAGGACCATTTTATAGTCAATTTACAAGCAATCCAAATTTGAGTTGTATTGAAGTTCCAACAGCAGAAGTTACGAATTGGGAGAATGATATTAATAATCAAGTTTATACAGATAATGGAGTTGCTTTTAGTGATAATTGTACAGGTTATAGAATTCCACAATTAGAAAGAGAAGCATTGATTGCTTTTTATAATGCAACAGATGGAGGTACAAGTTGGACAGGACAATTTTGGGATACAGACCCAAACAGTTTAAGTAATGTTGGCGCTTGGGCAGGAGTAACAACGGCAATAGTAAATGGACAAAAACATGTTGTGAAAATAGAGTTGATTAGTAGAAATTTAAATGGTTTTATTCCATCAGAAATAAAAGATTTAACAGAGTTGCAAGAATTCGTTTTACATACAAATGGACATCATAATTTAAACGAGATAAAACCAGAGATTGGTCAGTTAAGTAAATTAGTAAGATTAGATTTAACAGGTCAAAGTATTTCAACTTTACCAACAGAGATTGGTAATTTATCAAGTTTAACGTATTTAAATTTATCAAATAACGAATTAACAAGTTTACCTACTGGAATAGGAAACTTTGCAGTATTAGAAGAACTTATTATATCAAATCAAACAAATAGAACAAATAATACAAAAACCTTAACAAGTTTACCAGATGAAATTGGGAATATTACTTCTTTAAAGAAGTTTGATATTACAGGGAATGTACTAACCACACTACCAACTACTATAGGCGGTTTAACAAGTTTAGAGGAGTTGTATTTAGGAAATACTTCAGGACATGGAAATGAGCTAACAAGTTTACCAGCCGAAATCGGTAATTTAAGTAATTTAAAGATTTTGTATGTCCAATACAATCGGTTAACAAGTTTACCAATAGAGATTGGAGATTTAAGTAATTTAGAGTATTTAGATGTTTCAAATCAAATTACATATAATCCAACAACGTACTATATGACAAGTTTGCCAGCAAGTATGAATAACTTAACAAGCTTAAAAGATTTTAAAGCAACAGGCAATAGAATTGAAGGCGATATAGATATCAGTAGTATAACTACATTAACAAATTTACAATTTTACGATAATAGAATAAGTGGATTAAAATTAGGTGTAGGACCATTTTATAGTCAATTTACAAGCAATCCAAATTTGAGTTGTATTGAAGTTCCAACAGCAGAAGTTACGAATTGGGAGAATGATATTAATAATCAAGTTTATACAGATAATGGAGTTGCTTTTAGTGATAATTGTACAGGTTATAGAGTTCCACAATTAGAAAGAGAAGCATTGATTGCTTTTTATAATGCAACAGATGGAGGTACAAGTTGGACAGGACAATTTTGGGATACAGACCCAAACAGTTTAAGTAATGTTGGCGCTTGGGCAGGAGTAACAACAGCATTGATAAATGGACAAAAGCATGTTGTTAAAATAGATTTAACCAACAGACATTTAAATGGATTTGTACCATCAGAGATAAAGGGTTTAACAGAATTACAAGAATTGATTTTAAATGCTAGTTCTTTAGGAATAGGGCTTTTAACAGAGATAAAACCAGAGATTGGTCAGTTAAGTAAATTAGTAAGATTAGATTTAACAGGTCAAAGTATTTCAACTTTACCAATAGAGATTGGTAATTTATCAAGTTTAACGTATTTAAATTTATCAAATAACGAATTAACAAGTTTACCTACTGGAATAGGAAACTTTGCAGTATTAGAAGAACTTATTATATCAAATCAAACAAATAGAACAAATAATACAAAAACCTTGACAAGTTTACCAGATGAAATAGGTAGTATTGCTAGTTTAAAGAAATTTGATATTACAGGAAACGCACTTACATCTTTACCATCAACTGTAGGTAATTTAACAAGTTTAGAGGAGTTGTATTTAGGAAATGCTTCAGGACATGGAAATGAACTAACAAGTTTGCCAGCCGAAATCGGTAATTTAAGTAATTTAAAGATTTTGTATGTCCAATACAATCGGTTAACAAGTTTACCAATAGAGATTGGAGATTTAAGTAATTTAGAGTATTTAGATGTTTCAAATCAAATTACATATAATCCAACAACGTACTATATGACAAGTTTGCCAGCAAGTATGAATAACTTAACAAGCTTAAAAGATTTTAAAGCAACAGGCAATAGAATTGAAGGCGATATAGATATCAGTAGTATAACTACATTAACAAATTTACAATTTTACGATAATAGAATAAGTGGATTAAAATTAGGTGTAGGACCATTTTATAGTCAATTTACAAGCAATCCTAATTTGAGTTGTATTGAAGTTCCGACAGCAGAAGTTACGAATTGGGAGAATGATATTAATAATCAAGTTTATACAGATAATGGAGTTGCTTTTAGTGATAATTGTACAGGTTATAGAGTTCCACAATTAGAAAGAGAAGCATTGATTGCTTTTTATAATGCAACAGATGGAGGTACAAATTGGACAGGACAATTTTGGGATACAGACCCAAACAGTTTAAGTAATGTTGGCGCTTGGGCAGGAGTAACAACAGCATTGATAAATGGACAAAAGCATGTTGTTAAAATAGATTTAACCAACAGACATTTAAATGGATTAGTACCATCAGAGATAAAGGATTTAACAGAATTACAAGAATTGATTTTAAATGCTAGTTCTTTAGGAATAGGGCTTTTAACAGAGATAAAACCAGAGATTGGTCAGTTAAGTAAATTAGTGAGATTAGATTTAACAGGTCAAAGTATTTCAACTTTACCAACAGAGATTGGTAATTTATCAAGTTTAACGTATTTAAATTTATCAAATAACGAATTAACAAGTTTACCTACTGGAATAGGAAACTTTGCAGTATTAGAAGAACTTATTATATCAAATCAAACAAATAGAACAAATAATACAAAAACCTTAACAAGTTTACCAGATGAAATTGGGAATATCGCAAGTTTAAAGAAGTTATATTTAAATCAAAATAAATTAGGAAGTATTCCAATAACAATAGGCAATTTATCTAGTTTAGAGATTTTAGATTTAGAAAACAATGAAATAACATCTTTACCAGTATCAATAAATAACTTAAATACTTTAAAAGAGTTTTTAGCTGCATATAACTTTATTGAAGGAGCATTAGATTTAAGCAACTTAACAGTTTTAAATAGATTATACTTACAATATAATAATATATCTGGGTTAAAGTTAAACCTTGCTCCAACAGCATTTAATGACAGTCAATATTATTTAAACCTCACAAGAAATGCTTTAGGTTGTATAGAAGTACCTAATGATGAGTTAGTTTCTTGGCAATTATCAAATTATACTGAAGAAAATTATTATATAGATAATGGCGTTGTGTTTTCAGATAATTGTAGTGCAGTAAGTAATAATTCTATTCCAGATATAGAAAGAGAAGCTTTAATTGCAATTTACAACAGTACAAATGGTAGTTCTTGGAATAATGATTTATCAGAGAACTCTTATTTTGGAGTTCCTTGGGTTGCAGATGTAAATCAAAAAAGAAATGTGGGCGCTTGGTTTGGAGTAACAACAGCTGTTATAAACGGACAAAAACATGTTACTAAGGTAGAGTTAAATTCAAATAAATTGAAAGGAATAATTCCATCAGAAATTAAGAATTTAACCCAATTAAAAGAATTAGAGCTTAATAACAATTCTATTTCTAGTTTGCCAACTGAAATAGGTGAGTTGGTAAATTTAGAGCAGCTAACAATTACAAGTCAGTATAATAGCACAGGTGCTGAATATGTATTAAAAAGAATTCCTACAGAAATCAATAATATTACTTCATTAAGAAGGTTAGACATAAGTTCTAATGCTATAGATGATAATTTAGATTTTTCAAATTTAACAAACCTTACAGCATTAAGTGTTTCTTCAAATCAAATTACTGGATTAAAAATTGGGGTTTCTCCTAATGTATTTGATAACCAAAATCAAGATGGTTTTTCAAATTCATTCAGTTTTTATAATCAATACTTAAACTGTATAGTTGTGCCACAAAATACCATTGCAGATTGGGAGGCAAGCAGTTTTGCATCTAGTTATCCAAACATAGTTTGGGGTCAAGATTGTAACGCATATAATAATGTGCCACAAGGAGAAATACAAGCATTAGTAGATATGTATAACAATTTAGATGGTGAAAATTGGACAAACAATACCAATTGGACAGGTAGTTTGGCTAAAGCAACAGAAAACCCACCTTACAATGCTACTAAATGGCAAGGAGTAACTACCAAAATTGTAGATGGTGGTAAACACATCACAATAATTCAAATGAGTAATAATAAATTAGAAGGTACAATTTCTAGTAGTATAGGGAACCTATCTAAATTAGAAACATTAAACCTGTCTTCTAATAAATTAATAGGAATGTTGCCAGAAGAAATGAGCAATCTTTCTAGCTTAAAAACTGCTTATTTTCAAAGCAATGAGTTATCTGGGAAAGTTCCAGATTTTTCAGGAATATCAACTTTAGAAATTTTATACATAAGTAATAATAAATTTCAATTCGGAGATTTTGAAGATGAGTTTACAACATACAAAAGTCTTCCAACTTTTGAATATTTAAATCAATCTAAAGTTGGTGAAGAGGAAGATAAAAGTTTTGGTAACACCGGTTTTAGTTTAGAAGCTGAAGTTAGTGGAGAAAATAATGAATATCAATGGTATAAAAATGGCGCTCCAATTACAGATGCTACAAGTAAAACCTATATAATTACAGAAGCATCAGTAACAGATAATGGCTATTATTTTTGTTATGTTACAAATACTGTAGTTGATAGTTTAACTATTCAAACAGAAAATGTAACACTTAATTATGATGCAGCATTATCTGTGGAAGGTGAAAACTTTGCTAAATCATTTAAATTATATCCAAATCCTGTTCAAAACAGTTTACAGATTAGAAATGATAGTAATAATAAAATTCTTAGTATTGAAATCTTTAATTTATTAGGGAAGAAAATACAAGTTGTTAATAATCCTTTGAATTTGATAGATGTTTCACAATTATCAAAAGGAATCTATTTAATGAACATTATCACTGAAAAAGGAAGAACAACAAAAAGAATTATGAAAAAGTAACTTTAGTTCTTTAATAGAAATTTGAGTGTTGTAATTGCATTCGGATTTTTTAAGTAGTTTATTTTTAAATTTAGGGTGTAAACACCTATAAAATTTATTGATATATTTTATACTTTTGAACTATTAAAGATTTTATATAACTTCTTTAATAAATTTTTGATTTTTTGTTAGATTGAAAATCGGATGTTTTTTAAAACATCCGATTTTTATTTTTTATAAATATAAGTTCGCAAAAACTAAAAGTAGAATTTAAATTTTACTCTTCTATTTTATCTTCCTCAGGTGGAAAAATCTTTATTGAAGGTTCTTTAAATACTTTCTTATTTGCTATTTTCTTCTCAAAAGTCAAAAGTAAAGAAGGTAAGAGTAATAAGTTAGAAACCATTGCTAGTAACAAGGTAATGGAGACTAAACCACCTAATGCAATCGTACCGCCAAAACTAGAAAGAGTAAAAACTAAAAAACCAAAAAACAACACAATAGAAGTATAAAACATACTTACACCTGTTTCTCGAAGAGCTGAGTACACAGAAGGTTTTACACGCCATTTGCTTGCGATTAATTCTTGTCTATATTTGGCTAGAAAATGAATCGTATCATCTACAGAAATACCAAAAGCAATACTAAACACTAAAATTGTTGATGGTTTGATAGGAATGTCTAAGAATCCCATTAATCCCGCAGTAATTAATAAAGGTAATATATTTGGTATCAAAGAAATAAAAATCATTTGAGGTGATCTAAACATCCAAGCCATAAAAAGGGCAATTAAAAAAATTGCTAATGACAAAGAAATAACCAGATTTTTAATTAAATAATTGGTTCCTTTTATAAAAACTAAGGCTTTACCGGTTAAAGAAACATCGTATTTATCTGAAGGAAACTCTTTAGCTATAACCGCTTTTAATCGTTCTTGAATTGTATTCATTTTTTCAGTACCAATGTCTTTCATAAAAGTTGTTATTCTTGCATAACGACCCGTAGAATCTACAAAGTTTTTAAGCATACCAGCTTCACTGTTTGAGTTTTTCGTGTACGCAAAAATGTAACTTTGCTCTTGGGTTGTTGGTAACTGATAATATTTAGGATTCCCCTTGTAATAAGCCTGTTTAGAGTATTTTACTAAGTTAGTAACTGATATAGGTTTAGATAGTTCTGGAAAAGTTTCTATAGCTTCATTAATTTTTTCCATCTTTTTAAGAGTGGATAATTTCATGACACCTTTTTCTTTTTTTGTATCAACTAAAATTTCTAAAGGCATGATACCTCCAAATTCACTTTCAAAGAATTTAATGTCCTTATAAAATTCTAAACTCTTTGGCATATCTTCAATTAAGCTTCCAGAAACTTTAATTTGATAAACCCCAATTATTCCACCAATTATAACAATTACTGTCGCAAAATAAATAGTAATTCTTCGGTTTCTAACCATTTTTTCCATCCAATCAACTACATTTTCAATCCATCTTTTTTCAAGATGATTTAAATGTTTTTTCTTTGGAAGTGGCATAAAACTATATAAAATAGGAATGATTAATAAAGCCAGTATAAAGATGCTAATGATGTTTACAGAAGCTAAAATTCCGAATTCACGAAGTAAACTACTTTTTACAAAAACAAAAGTTGCAAAACCAGATGCTGTTGTAATATTTGTCATTAAAGTAGCATTCCCAATTTTAGAAATTACACGTTGCAAAGCTTTCGCTTGTTGCCCGTGTTTTTTAATTTCTTGTTGATATTTATTAATCAAGAAGACAGCATTTGGCACACCAATTACAATAATTAAAGGAGGTATTAATGCAGATAAAACTGTTATTTCATAACCAAACCAACCTATAAACCCAAAGGCCCAAGTAACACCAATCATTACCACTAAAAGTGTGATAAAAGTTGCTCTAAATGATCTAAAGAAAAAGAAGAATATTACAGCAGTAATACCTAATGCTCCACCCACAAAAAGTATAATTTCATCTTGTATATTTTGTGCGTTTAGTGTTCTAATATAAGGCATTCCCGAAACTCGAATGTCTACATTATTTTCTTTCTCGAATTTTTTTATGGTTGGTATTAAAGTGTTAAAAATAAAATCTCTACGTTTTGGCGTATTTATAATGTCTTTCTTTATATAAATGGCGGTCTGTAGTGTTCCTGTTTCTTTGTTAAACAACAAATTATCGTAGAAAGGAAGTTTTTCAAAAAGTTGTTTCTTGATGTCTAAAACTTCTTTGCTTGTCGTTGGGTTTTTATCATACAAAGGTTCTAGCACAAATTTTCTGTTCTTTCTATCTGCTTTTAATTTTTGAACATCAGCAATTGAAAGTGTAAAATCTATTTCGTCTAAACTATCAAACTTTTTAACTAAGCTATTCCAAGCATTGAATTTTTTTGGTGTAAAAACCGTAGCGTCTTTAATTCCAAGAATCACTAAGTTCCCTTCTTCTCCAAAAATTTTTAAGAATTGATTGTATTGTAAATTCGCTTCATGGTCTTCTGGCAATAGATTAGCTTCTGTATATGAAAACTTCATATACTTCATTTGTGATGCTAATAAGCCTGTAATGATTGCAATACCTAGTAATACCAAATAACGGTTTCTTAAGATAAGGCCAGCAACTTTTGTCCAGAAATTCATTTAGAAAAATTTACGAAAATGTATTAATTTGTATGTTTTATAAATAAAAAGAGAGTGCTAAGAAACACTCTCTTTTTTATTCTTTTAAGTTCTTTTAAACTTTCATTATTTCTACTTCTTTTACAGCCAGTTTCTCTTCTGTTTGTTTTACAAAAGTATCTGTTAATTGTTGTATGTCATCTTCCGCATTTTTCTTCATGTCTTCAGATATGTCTGTTTTTTTGATATCATTATTAGCGTCTTTACGCGCATTTCTAATACCAACTTTAGCGTGTTCTGCTTCAGCTTTTGCTTGTTTAGCCAAGTTTATTCTTCTTTCTTCGGTTAATGGCGGAACATTAATCATAATAAGATCACCATTATTCATTGGGTTAAAACCTAGGTTTGCAATTTGAATTGCTTTTTCAATTGGTTGTAACATGTTTTTTTCCCAAGGTTGAATACTAATGGTTCTAGCATCTGGAGTATTAACATTAGCTACTTGACTTAATGGAGTTTGAGAACCATAATAATCTACCATTATATTAGATAGCATAGAAGGAGATGCCTTACCAGCTCTAATAGTTCGTAATTCTTTAACTAAATGCTCTATAGCATTATTCATAGCTTCTTTAGCTGTATCTAGAATAAATTCAATTTCTTCGTTCATCTTTAGTGATTTTTTAAAAGATTATGATTATTGATTATCAACAATAGTACCAATTTTTTCTCCTGAAACTAACTTCAATAAGTTTCCGTTTGTATTCATGTCAAAAACAATTATTGGTAATTTGTTTTCTTCACTTAATGTAAATGCTGTCATATCCATTACTTTAAGACCTTTTTTAATTACGTCTTTAAAGGTAATAGTTTCAAATTTAATGGCATCTTTATCTTTTTCTGGATCTGTGTTATAGATTCCATCTACACGTGTTCCTTTTAAGATGGCATCTGCATCTATTTCTATTGCTCTTAAAACTGCAGCAGTATCTGTTGTAAAATACGGATTTCCTGTACCAGCTCCAAAAATAACAACTCTACCTTTTTCTAAATGGCGGATTGCTTTTCTTTTAATATAAGGTTCTGCAACTTCTTTTATTTCTAAGGCTGTTTGTAAACGTGTATGAACACCTGCATCTTCTAAAGCACTTTGCAATGCTAATCCATTAATACAGGTTGCTAGCATTCCCATATGATCACCCTGAACACGATCCATACCATTTGCAGCACCAGCTACTCCTCTAAAAATATTTCCACCACCAATTACAATAGCGACTTCAATACCTTTAGCAACTACTTTTTTGATTTCTTGTGCATATTCAGAGAGGCGTTTAGGATCTATTCCATATTGTCTATCACCCATTAATGCTTCTCCACTTAATTTTAAAAGAATTCTATTGTATTGCATAGCTTGTTTTGAAAGTTGTGCAAAATTAAGTATTTTTTTTTGAGTTTCCTTTTTTTGGGAAACAAAAAAACCTCGCAAATTTTGCGAGGTTTTTAAATATAAGATTTAAGATGATTATCCTAAAGTAACTCTTTTGAATCCACTTACAGAAACATCACCATATGTTTTTACATATGCTGCAACATTTTTCTTTTCATCTTTAATAAAAGATTGGTCTAAAAGACATTGCTCCATATCTAAAGTAGTATTATCAGAAATAAATCTTTCCATTTTTCCTGGTAAAATTCTATCCCAGATTTTTTCTGGTTTTCCTTCAGCAGCTAATTCAGCTTTTGCAGCTTCTTCAGCTTTTGCTAAAACTTCTTCAGATAATTGAGACATAGAAATAAATTGAGGAACATTTTTCAATGTTTTTCCTAATCTACCTAATTCAATATTATCTTTTTCGATTACCGCAATTCTTGCTTCTGTTTCAGCAGCTACAAATGCAGGGTCAAAATCTTTGTAAGATAAAGTTGTTGCACCCATAGAAGCTACTTGCATAGCTACATCTTTAGATAAAACATCAGCATTATCTACAGCAGCAGATAAACCAACTAAAGCAGCAATTTTACCAATGTGAGTATAAGCACCAACATAAGCAGCTTCGATTTTCTCAAAAGCTGTTATCTCTAACTTTTCTCCAATAACACCAGTTTGCTCAATTAATTTATCAGCAACAGTCATACCTCCAAAATCAGCAGCTAAAAAAGCTTCTTTATCAGCACAATTTAATGCGATTTCAGCAAATTGACCTCCTAATGCTACAAAAGCATCATTTTTACCAACAAAATCAGTCTCACAAGCTAATACGATTGCTACACCAGCAGTATTATCAGCATTGATTTTTGTTACTGCAACTCCTTCTGTAGATTCTCTATCAGCTCTTTTTGCAGCAATTTTTTGACCTTTTTTACGTAAAATATCAATTGCTTTATCAAAGTCACCACCAGATTCTACTAATGCCTTTTTACAGTCCATCATTCCAGCTCCTGTTGCTTCTCTTAATTTTTTAACATCAGCAGCACTAATCTTTACTGTTTCCATGTTATTTATATTTTTTAATGATTGTTATTTTTTTTCTTCAGCAGGAGTTTCAGTAACCTCAGCTTTAGTTTCTTCAACTTTCGCTTCTACAGCTTTAGGAGCAGCTTTTTCTGCTTTTGGAGCAGCAGCAACTTCTTTCGCTTCTTTTACTTTTTCTTTGTCTGCTTTTCTATCAGATAAACCTTCTGCGATTGATTCAGTTACAAAAGACAATACTTTGTCTATAGACTTAGAAGCATCATCATTTGCAGGAATTACAAAATCTACTAATCTAGGATCAGAGTTTGTATCTACCATTGCAAAAATAGGAATGTTTAATTTTTGAGCTTCTGCTACTGCAATGTGCTCTTTTTTAATATCTACTACAAATAATGCACCAGGTAAACGAGTCATATCAGAAATAGAACCTAAATTCTTTTCTAATTTTTCTCTCTGACGATTGATTTGTAATTTTTCTCTTTTAGATAATGCATCAAAAGAACCATCTTGCTTCATTCTATCAATATGAGCCATTTTTTTAACAGCTTTTCTAATAGTCACAAAGTTCGTTAACATACCACCTGGCCATCTTTCTGTAATGAAAGGCATGTTTACTGCTTTTGCTTTATCTGCAACAATATCTTTTGCTTGTTTTTTAGTAGCAACAAATAAAATTTTACGTCCAGAGTTTGCAATCTTTTTTAAAGCTTCTGAAGTTTCTTCTATTTTTGCTGCTGTTTTATACAAATCGATGATGTGAACACCATTACGTTCTGTATAAATGTATGGAGCCATGTTTGGGTTCCATTTTCTAGTTAAGTGTCCAAAGTGTACACCACTATCTAATAATTCTTGAATGTTTACGTTTGCCATTTTTTAAATGTGTTTACTTTCTGTTTCTGAAATCAATATATAAGTAGTCTTTTATGAGTCTTATATATTTAGATGCTAAACTGTTTAATATTAATTGTTTGTAATAATAACAGTTCTCGATATAATATAGTGCAAAATAAATTTTGCAAATAGATTAACGTTTCGAGAATTGGAATTTTTTACGTGCTTTTTTCTGACCGAATTTCTTACGCTCTACCATTCTTGGATCACGCGTTAATAATCCTTCTGGTTTTAACACCAATCTGTGCTCTTCGTTAATAGAAACTAAAGCTCTTGTAATTGCTAAACGAATAGCTTCTGCTTGTCCTGTAACTCCACCACCATAAACATTAACTTTGATATCATAAGATTCTAAGTTTTCTGTTAACATTAAAGGTTGTTGTACTTTATACTGTAAAGTACCTGTAGTAAAGTAATTTTTATATTCTTTACCGTTTACTGTAATGTTACCTTTTCCTTCAGAAAGGTAAATACGAGCAACAGCAGTTTTTCTTCTACCGATTTTGTGAACTGTATCCATTATTTAAGATCGTTAAGGTTAATAGCTTTAGGTTCTTGACCCGCTTGTTTGTGCTCTGCACCTGCATATACATACAAGTTTCTGTAAAGAGCTGATCCTAAAATATTTTTAGGTAACATTCCTTTTACTGCTTTTTCGATTAATCTTGTAGGATCTTTCTCAAACATTTCTGTTGCAGTTAATGATCTTTGTCCTCCTGGATACCCTGTGTGACGAATGTAAGATTTGTCTCTCCATTTGTTACCAGATAAAACAATTTTTTCTGCGTTGATAATAACCACGTTGTCTCCACAATCTACGTGAGGAGTAAAATTTGGTTTGTACTTACCTCTAATTAGCTTTGCAACTTTAGAAGCTAGACGACCCAACGTTTGCCCGTCTGCATCAACTAAAACCCACTCCTTGTTTACGGTAGCTTTGTTTGCTGATACTGTTTTGTAACTTAATGTGTTCATAATTACACTATTAGTTTTTGTTAATTAATATTTATATTTCCCTTAAAAAAGGAGTGCAAATGTACCGCTTTTTATTTGATTGACAAATAGTGTTTTAGAATTATTTTTGGGAAAATTAAATAATGAAATTTGGAAGTGAATCTTACTTTTTTTTAAAATTGTTAGATTTGGTTTTGACTTACTATTTTCAATTTTGGGTCTAGCGTTGGTTGGTGAGAATACCAAATGTGTATGGCTTTATGCTTTGGATTTTATTTTGTTCTCTATGTTGGAAATATTTTGAGTATGTTTATTAATATTCTTTCTAATATCTCTGCAAAGGCCTTTATCAAAATAAACTTCTTCGTTTTTTACTTTAAAGTATTCATTTCCATCTTCATCTTTCATTAATTCAGCGTGAGCAAATTGATTTCTAATATTTATAATTTCTTTTATATAGTCTTCTGAAAAATTTTCTTCTTTAAGAATATTTAAAATTTCCCCTAATGCATACACTTTTTGAGAAGAATCGAATAGAACATTGTCTTTTAGCACAATCTTTATCTTTCTTGCTTTAGCTTTATTAAGTTTTTCGCTAGCCCTTGCGAATATATTATCAAAAATATTTTCTAATACAGGTTTAATAGAATCCGACAATACAGGGTTTTTAAGTTGAGACTTTACAATGTTTTCCATTTTTAAGTCTAATGAACTTGTTTCTTGCATTATCATTCCTCTCATTGTTACGATATGTTGAAACATAGAAATAGTTAAATCAATTAACTCAATTATTGAGTTTCCTAATTCTCTATATGCACTTGCTTCATCCATTTGATGAAAGGTAATTCTACTATTATTTACGAGTTTTGTACTTGTAAGTTCACTATTGGCAGAATAGAAAAATATTTCAGTTAATATATGTTTTTCATCTCTTACAAAATCAATTACTTGACTACCGTGACTTTCGTTTAAATTTAAATCTGTAATTATTAAATCAAATGTTTCGTTATCTTCATACTTTTGTTTAAATTCTTCAAAATCTTCAGCAGTTTCAATAGAAACATTAAAGAATTCGTCTTCTAGATATTTTTTAACGTTCCCTCTTAGAGAAGTAAAAGGTTTAGTGTCGATTTTGTCTTCTACCCAAATAATCTTGTAGTCTAATTTCATAGCGGTATTTTGATTAGGAATTCAGCTCCATTAGAATTGGGTAAGCATTCAATCTTTGATTTATATTTTTCTAATATATCCCTAACGTGATATAGCCCAATTCCTGAACCATCTGTATTACTATATCTAAATTCGAATATGCTATCCATTACTTCATCAGGAATTCCATAGCCATTATCCTTAAAAAAAAGCAATAGATGTGTTTTATCTTTTTTCCATTCCAAAGAGACTTCAGTTGCTGTTGCTTTTCTGGAGTTTGAAAATAAATTATCTAGAACAACTGTAATTTCAAAAGGACGAAATTTCATTTCTTTTTTGAAATTAGGTTTAGTTATTGAAATTTTAATTGGACGTTTTTTATGGATAAATGAATCGGCAGGAATATAAATATTGTTTATATAATCATTAATGAATGAAACAATATCTTTTGTTATTTTTTCAGCTTGAGTATTAAATCCAGCTTTTGTTACAAACCTAGATGCACTAACTATTCTTTGCACTTCTAAACTAATATCTTTTATATCGTCAATTAATTCATTCTTGGGTTTTTCATCATTTATAGCATCTATCAAAGAGTCTAAACTCCAAGTAATATTACCAGCTGTATGTATTATTTGATGTTGTAGAGCTAATAAATCCTTTTTCTCACGACCAATTTGAGTTTTATCGAATAGTTTTTCAGCTATCTCCCTGTCAAGTTCTGTTTTTAACTCTTCATTTTCTATGTACTTTTGTAAAGCTTCTTCTTCAGCTTCTTCTTTTCTTGATTTTAGGTCAGAAAGCTTTTTTTCAACATTTTTTATTGTCTTCTTAACTTCATCTTTATCAAAACTATCAGAATCGATTTTTTCAGATAATTTTTTTAAAGTTCCTTGAGCAGATTTTTCACTCTTAGAGTCTAAAATATCAAGAATATTTTTAGAAACTTCAAACTTCTTTACAGATTTAGAGCGTGTTATAGAAGAAATTAATTGGCTAAGATTTTCGTTAACATTAAAAATACGCTCCCCTGGTTTACCTTCATTTTTCACAAAAGATTCGTTTATATTAATATAATCATCATCAGATAAAAAATTACCCCAATCTGTAATATCAATAGTATATTTTTCTAGTTTTTTTAATGTTTCATAGAAGTGTTTTTCCAAATGGAAGTATGATGAAGTTTTTATAAATCCATCACCTCTACTAGACGTTTCTTTTAGATTGTTGTTTTCTCCATTTATTGATATATATCCTAAAACTTCACGAGTTCCTAAATTTCTTGCATAACCTTGACCTTTTCTTACATCCATTTTAAAGGGATCGTCTCCTCTTTCTCCGTAAGGATAAATTCTTAGTCCATTTTTATAAACGAAAATATGACCATATTCTACAGGTTGTACACCCATTCTTCTGCTAAAAGTTGATTTTGCAGATTGATTCATAAAGAAAATAGAATAATGAATATCTTTAAAATTAGGAAATGGATTGTCTTCCTCAATTTTATAAACTAATTCTCCTCCTTCATAAAGTGTAGTGATTATAGAACTACTACTGATGTCAGATTCAATATAGCTAGTTTTCAGTTGGAGTGTTTCGAAAATTGGATTTTTGATTTCCCCATTAATAATTTTGAAATAATTAATTTCTGATTTCTCTAAATCACCTTTGTCAAATTTCTTTTTATTTTTTTCTTTTTGTTTTTCATCATTTTTGGCTTCGTCTTCAACCGAAAGAAATATTTTAAAAGAATCATCATCTTTAATAGCCGAGGGGTTAATAAGACGAGCTAATGAGTCTTTCAAATTTTCAAATTTTTCTCTTTCCCAATTATTATTAAGGTTTGAGATTTCTAAAACTGTGCCCTTATTTATTCCATAAGAACTCTCTTCCAATGTTTCGTGTAATACACTCACATTTACAAATTCATTATTACTGTCTTCTGCAAATTTATTCCAATCCGTAACTAGAGCTTCGACTTTAGCATCTTTCTCATCCTTTATAGTTTCAAGATATAATCCACTTCCAAGTCTATCACAAGAAAATCTACCAATTCCTTTTGCGCCTGCATACGCTCTCTTTACTTTGATTTTATCTCTAAAATTTTTGTAACTATCTTCTTCGTCTCCTTCTTTTTTGGACGAACGGGCTACAAAAAGCCATTTATCAAGTAAGTCTTGATAGCCCATTCCTTTTCCATTGTCTTTAATTATGATTTTTCCTTTCTCTGTATAGATGTCCTTAAAAATTACGTCAACTCTTGTTGCGTGAGCATCATACGAATTTTTGACTAATTCAAAAACAGCAATAAAATCATCAGTAATTAAGTCTCTACCAATTATGTTTTTTAATGCAGAACTAATTTTAAATTGTAATTGATTTTTTTGCATTAGTTAATTAGTTGTTTTAAAACTAAACCTGCTTGTTCTCCAAATAAAGGAGGTATGGCATTTCCAATTTGTGAATATCTTGGCACTTCTTCTGTTCTTCTTTTACCTCCAGTAGTATATTTACCTTTAAATTGATAACTATCTGGAAATGATTGAATACGAGCATATTCGCGAACTGTCATTATTCTTGGTTCGCAATAATGTATGTAATCATCTGGTAGTGTAGTTATAGTAGGAGTAGGCTTGTTTGCTTCTAAAATTTTTGTACTACTCTTTTTTAACTTAAATCTTGCTCTATAAGATGAACTCGTTAAATTTTCGTCTAAAGCAATTTTAAATCTGTTTTTTACAACATCAGTATGTTTAGCAAACCTATGACTATCAACTTTACTATTTTGTCTTTTGTGTTTTCTAAGATGTTTTTGATATTTAGATTCAATTTCACCGTAAACTCCTGCTTTGAAATTTGGAGTTTCTGAATCTACTTGACCCTTAGATTGAAGTAAATCTGATATAGCATTTTCTAAAGATGGATTCAACGTAAGTTTTTATTAATTAAAAATGTTTCTTTTTGTTTTTATTTCTTCAAAGAATGTTTCTTTATTTAAATCTGAATTATTTTCTACAAATTCATTTTGAATACCAACTAAAATGAATCTAGTTCTTTTTTGTGGTACTCCGTATTCAGCAAAATTTATAAGATGACCTTGAACAGTGTATCCTTTCTTTTTCAGTTCTTCAATTACATATAAAGAATAAGCTTTACCTTTTTTATCATTCTTTTTAAAACCTTGCGTAAAACCTCTAACATTTTCAAAGAAAATCAATTTTGGCATTACTAAGTCAATAAATTTAATGTAAGAATTGATTAAATCATTTCTAGAATCCTTTTCAATTCTTCTTCCTGCCATCGAAAAGCCTTGACAAGGTGGTCCTCCAGCAACCAAATCAATTTTACCTCTTAACTCTATTAGGTTTTCAGAATGATCTTCTATAACTTGATTTATATCGTGATGTTTTTGGTCTAGCCAATTTGGCCAATCAAAATGTTTTTTCTTTTTTATTAAATTATGTTCAAGTGTTTTAAATGCATCTTTACTTTTTTCGATAGCAAATGTTCCTTTCCAACCAGCATTATGGAGGCCTAATGAAAGTCCTCCACAACCAGAGAACAAATCGATATATGTTTTCTTGTTCTCCATTTTATAAATTATCTTTTGTAGAGTTTAATAATGCTCTAATATCTACATTAAGTGTATTAGCTATGTTTAGTAATGTATCTAAAGATGGTTGTCTAGCATTCGTGCACCATTGAGATATTGTAGATTCATCCTTGTTTAATTGTTCTGCTAACCATTTATTTTTTCTTCTAGTTTCTGCAAGAACTACTTTGATTCTATTTATTTCCACTTTTGCCAATTAATTTGCTTTATACACAAATATATTAACAAAAAATGGATATATTATATATTTTAAATTATTGTTTCTAACATTTATAATGTTAGTTGTTTTACGTATAAATAAATTTTTACTTACTAAATAAAACAATAAGGAGTTACTATTCGACAAAACCACTTCTCCCCACCTTTTTTATCACTCCTGCTTAGAAACTACAACACATCTCAGTAACTAGTTTATAAATACAGTAGTATAGTTACATAAATATTCTAGTATATTTATAAAATTATACTAGAATAAAATTTTAAAAAAAATAGTATTTTTGCAAAAGGTGTGCGTGGTAGTGTTGAGCACAAAAAATTGACGATTAGAAAGATAAAGATACAAAAAAAAAATACACATGGCCATACGTTATAGAATTACCAAAAGGAGCAACAGCATACAAAACAAAGAAGCCCAATATATTATGCAAGCCGTAAATACAGGTACTATAGATTTAGATTTTATTAGCAATGCCATTAGCAATGAGTGTAGTTTGCACGAGGTAGATGTAAAAGCAGTATTAATGGCTTTGGGTATAAAGTTAGAATATTTTTTACAAGAAGGCAATATTGTAGATTTAGGAGACGTAGGTAAGTTTAAAATGGGCTTTCAGTGTAAAGCAGCTACAGACCCAAAAATGTTAACCCCCAAGCGTAGTATAAAAAAATACCATGTTAATTACCAACCCTCTGTAAAGTTAAAGCGCAAACTAAAAGCGGGTATTGCTACCTATAAAGAGGGGAGTAGAAGTGTTTAAATAATGCAAATGGCAATCTTAATAGTTTAACACTAAGTGTTAATAATTAACAAAATATTAAGAAAGTAGAGGGTTATTTTTGTAGTAGGAATCTTGTTTCTATAAAATAGGGTTTTCTTCAATTAATCGACCCAATTTTTATGAAATTACGTTTCTCTATTTTGTTGGTTTGTATGGCTATTTCTTTAAATAGTTATGCCCAAGAATCAACAGATGAACTCATTCCAAAAAGAATTTATACAACCCAAAAATTAAAAAAAGTACCTGTTATTGATGGTGATGTTTCTGATGCTGCTTGGGATGTTGTAGAATGGTCTTCTGATTTTACACAAAAAACACCCGATGAAGGAAAACCACCAACACATCAAACAAAGTTTAAAGTTATGTACGATGCAAAATACTTATATATTGCTATTGTTGCTTTAGATGATAACCCAGAATTGATTCAGCAAAGATTAACAAGAAGAGATGGTTTTGCAGGCGATAGAGTAAATGTAATTATAGACAGTTATCATGATAAAAGAACAGCTTTTGTTTTTACTACCACTGCTGCAGGTGTAAAAGGTGAAGAAATAACCACCCAAAATGGAGATAATTGGGATGATAGTTGGAACCCGATTTGGTATACAGATGCAAAAGTAAATGATAAAGGTTGGACTACAGAAATGAAAATTCCTTTTAGTCAACTAAGATTTGGAAAAGCAAAAGAACAAATTTGGGGATTTAATGTTAATAGAACTATTTTTAGGAAACAAGAACGTTCTTTATGGCAACGAATTCCGAATTCTCAATCTGGTTTTGTGAGTGAAGCTGGAGAATTACATGGATTGATTGATTTAGTTCCTCAAAAACAATTAGAAATTCAGCCTTTTACGGTGTTGCAATTTGATAAATATCCTGCAGAAGCAGGAAACCCTTTTAAAACAGGTAAAGATTTTAAAATAAATGGAGGTTTAGATGCTAAAATCGGCATCACTAACGATTTAACTTTAGATTTAACAATTAATCCAGATTTTGGACAAGTTGAAGCTGATCCAGGTGCCATTGCATTGGATGGTTTTCAAGTTTTTTTTAAAGAACAACGTCCGTTTTTTGTAGAAAATAAAAATATTTTTGATTATAGATTTGCCAACGGTAGAGATAATTTATTTTATAGTAGAAGGATTGGTAGAAACCCCCATAGAAGTGCAGATTTACAAGATGGAGAATATGCTAAAGAGCCTATAAATTCAACAATTTTAGGAGCTGCAAAATTTTCTGGAAAAACAAAGAGTGGTTGGTCTATTGGTATTTTAGAAAGTGTTACTTCTAATGAATATGCAGAAATTAAACAAGTAAATGGCGAAACAAGAGAAGAAATTGTTGAGCCATTAACAAATTACTTTGTTGCGAGAGTGCAAAAAGATTTTAATGAAAGAAATTCTTATTTAGGCGGAATCTTTACAGCAACGAATAGAAATTTAGATGGTGAGTTTTCAGAATTGCACAAAGCAGCTTATACAGGAGGAATCGATTTTAGACATACTTGGCATAATAGAGATTTTTATTTGGAAGGAAATGGAATAATGAGTCATGTGTTAGGAAGCGAAGAAGCGATTGAAAATACACAAACTTCTATGGCTAGATTATTTCAAAGAGTAGATGCAACTCATGTAGAATTAGATCCTACAAGAACCTCACTTACAGGAACGGGAGGAAGAATAGAAATAGGGAAGCAAGGTGGAGGAAATTGGCGTTATAATGCTGGTTTTGTATGGAGGTCTCCAGAGTTAGAGTTAAATGATGTTGGTTTTTTACGTCAGACAGATGAAATGATTCAATTTTCTAATATTCGTTATTTGTGGCAAGTTCCTACAAAAACATATCGAGATATTAGACTTCGATTAGAGCAGTTTTCTACTTTTGATTTTCAAGGAAACCAAAATAGGATGCAATATGAAATTCAGGGAAATGTTAATTGGATAAATAACTGGTGGACAGAACTGGGTTTGGGGCATAAACCATTAATTTATGGAAATGCTTATTTAAGAGGTGGTCCACGTTGGCGTTTTGCAGATGAAAACTTTATCTTCTTATTCTTTGGTTCTGATCGATCAAAAAAAATGAGTTTTACTTTAGGCTATGTCACTAGTAAAGCAGCGGAAAATGCAAATAGTTTTTCACGATATGTTTTTAGAATGAATTATCAACCTTTTGATGCTTTTAGTATGTCTTTAGATACAGAATTTGAAAAGACAACTGATAAAACTCAATATGTTACTACACCAGATTTCGAAAATCAAGAAAGATATATTTTAGGAAATATTGACAATCAAAATTGGTCTACAACTTTACGGTTAAATTATAGTATCAATCCAAATATGTCTATTCAATTTTATGGGCAACCTTATATTGCTAGAGGAAGATATTCTGATTTTAATTATGTAACCAACGCAACAGCAGCAAGTGTAAATGATAGAGTAAGTATGTACAATACTAACCAAATTTCTTATACAGACCAACCCATTGCTCTAGATACTAATAATGATGGAACATTAGATTTTGATTATTCAGACGGAGGTTATTTAATTGATGATCATCAAAATGGAGTTTCTGATTATGCTTTTGAAAACCCAGATTTTTCATACGTACAATTTAGAACGAACTTAGTTGCAAGATGGGAATACATACCTGGTTCTGAGTTGTTTTTTGTTTGGGCTAGAGGAGGAGTTGGTTATGATGATCCTAAAAGATCTTTATCAAGAAGTTTACGAAATCAAATTATAGATCAACCTTTAGAAGATACTTTCTTAATAAAAGCAACGTATAGGTTTGTAAAGTAGCAAAGAAAAATACATGTGATAAATCCTATTTATCACATGTAAATTAAAAATCTATTTTATAGAATTTAAACTAAGTTTTCCTGTTTTTAACCCTTTTCCGGTAACAGACAATTCTATATTTCCTTCTTTTTTTGAGGCTTGGACTATGACCACCAATTTACCACTAAAAAGTTTCATTGTTGGTAGGTGAAACAGCTCTAAAGAAGTGGCATCTCCATTACAAGCAGCTCTATAGCTAGCGTTCCCTTTTACCTTAAATTTAAGTTGATTGGTTGCTGTTGGACATTCAATTCCGTTTTTATCTACTACAGAAACTGTAACAAAAGATAAATCTTTACCATCTGCTTTTATTGTTTTTCTATCTGGACTCAACACTATTTTTGCTGGTTTGCCAGCAGTATGAATTTCTTTTTCAGAAACTGGGTTTCCTTTTTCATCAAAGGCAACAACTTTTAAAGTTCCTGGTTCATACGTTACATTCATCCACATTAAGCGATATCTGTTTTGTGGGCTAGAATTATCTTTCTTTTGGATTCCCATACTTTTTCCATTAACAAATAGTTCTGCACTATTGTAATTAGTATACACAAAAACAGGTGTTTTTTCACCTTCTCTTCCTTTCCAATTCCAATGAGGTAAAATGTGTAAAGTCTCTTCTTTGGTATTCCATCTACTTCTGTACAAATAATACCTGTCTTTTGGCAAACCTGCCAAATCGTTAATTCCGAAATAAGAACTTCTAGACGGCCAGCTTTCATCATAAGGAGTAGGTTCTCCCAAATAATCAAAACCAGTCCAAACAAACTCACCAATAACCCAAGGTTTATCATCTTGTAAAATAAAATCATCTTCAGGTAAATTAGACCAACTACAATATTCTAAATCGTACGAAGAGCTTTGAAAATCATCATATTTTTTCATAGATGCTTTTTCTACAGGAAATTTGTAAATTCCTCTAGAACTAACGGTTGATGCTGTTTCTGAACCTAATAAAAATCCTTGAGGAAATCTTTTAAAAGCTTCATCATATAAGTGTACTCTGTAATTTAAACCAGGAATATCCATAATTGCTCCAAACCCAGAAGCCATAACTGCCTTTACTTGATCCATACCAACTGTAACAGGTCTTGTTGGATCTTCTCTATGAAAAATATCTTGCAACCATTTTGCACGTTTTACACCTTCTTCTCCCCATTGATCTGGTACTTCATTTCCAGAACTCCACATTACAATTGATGGATGATTTCTGGTAGCTCTAACTAAATTAACAATATCTTTTTCTGCATATTCATCAAAAAAACGATTGTAACCATTTTTTACTTTTGGTTTAGCCCATTCGTCAAAACTTTCTGCTAAAAAAAGAAAACCCATTTCATCACAAAGTTGAAGTTGCTCAAAAGAAGGCATATTGTGCGAACTTCTAATTGCGTTTACCCCCATGTCTTTTAAAATTGTTAGCTGTCTTTTTAAAGCTGCCGTATTTATTGCAGTTCCTAAAGGACCTAAATCATGATGTAAACAAACTCCTTTAAATTTTGTTATTTTACCGTTAAGACTAAACCCTTTTTTAGGTTCATATTTTATTTCTCTTATTCCGAAGTTTGTGGTGATTTCGTCTTTTAATTCATTATTTACATAAAGTTTTGAGACCGTTTTATATAAATATGGGTTTTCTGGACTCCATAAAACAGGGTTTTTTACTTTGATGTTTTGGTCGAATTCATTGTTTAAAAGAATGTTAGATTTGAGTTCATTTACCACATTTTCATTAGCATCAAAAATGGTAGTTAATAATACACCAGATTCACCAGAAACTTTTGTTTTTATATTAACTTTAGCCTCATCTTTACTTATAATAGGGGTTGTAATAAAAGTTCCCCATTGATTAATACTTTCTTTTTCTTTTATAATTAGACTTACTTTTCTGTATAAACCTGCTCCAGGATACCAACGTGAAGCATATTCTTTATTGGTTAGTTTTACCGCTAACGTGTTTTTTCCGGCAATTAAATCTTTAGAAATATCAAAGTAAAAGTAACTATAACCATATGCCCATTCTCCAATTTTTTTTCCATTCAAAAATACCTCAGGTTCACTCATGGCACCTTCAAACAATAAAATTATTTTTTTGTTGAGGTCAGATTTAGAAATATCGAACTTATTTCTGTACCAAGCAGTTCCTGTGTGAGGTAAAGAGCCTGTTCTACCTGTTTTTTCAGTAGCTACTTTTTCTCCGTTTTGAGTAATTGCAACGACTTGTTTATCGATTTCTTTATCAAAGGGGCCATAAATTGCCCAATCATGAGGAACTGTTACTTCTTGCCAGTCTTTATCATTAAAAGTTACTTTTTCTGCATTTTTACTTTCCCCTTTTTTAAAAGTCCAGTTTTCTGAAAGTTCTATCGTTTTTCTAGTTTGGCTGATAAGATTAGAAGAAATTAATACGATTAGTAAAAATAGTTGAGGGATTTTTTTAAAGTTCATAATTTATAATTATTACCTTCATTCGCAAAACGAAAACCAAGATTTTCAATCGATTGTCTCTCTATACTATTTTTTTGAAGTGTAGGGTTTGTATGATTAAAATGAATAAAAATTGCTTTGTTTTTAGTTGCTAAAGATTCATTTTTAAAAAGGCTTACAGTTTCTTCTATAAAAGGATGAGGAACTTCTGTCATTGCTCTTTTTACCTCTTTTTGATTTAAAAAAGTAGCATCTACAAAAGCATAGTCTACTTTTTTAACTTCTTCAATTATATTGCGATTCCATTTGTGCCATTTATCAATATCTGGAATAAATAATGCAGATTTTTTAGTTCCTTCAATTTTATAACCAACAGTTTCAGAAAATTCATCTCTATGAGGAACTAAAAAAGGAGTTACTTTTAGTTTGTTGTTTAAAACGATGGTAGCATCGTGTTGTAAGTTTTGCAGCTCTATGTTTTTTAAAGAAACTAATTGACTCCAAGGTCCATTTGTTTCTAAAAAGTTTTTCATTTTTGGCATGGCATAAACGGTGGTGTTTTTTTTACCAAAAGCTTCTCTTCCAAAATACATTAATCCTGTATAATGACCAATATGAGCATGCGTTAAAAAAACACCCTCAATAATGTTTGCTGTTTTAAGATGATTTTGCGCTAATTCTGCTAATTGCGTATGCATGTCTGGAGTCGCATCAAACAACCATTTTTGTTCATTTTCTAGATCAACCAAACCTAAAGAAACCACGCTTTTTTTGTCGTTTTTTCCGCTGTAAAAATTTGCGCAACATTTTTTTTGACACCCAATATGAGGATAGCCTCCATCTTGCGCTGTTCCTAAAATAGTAATGTATTGTTTATGGAGGGCAATCGTTTTTTTTGTTGGTTTATTTGTGCAGGAAATACAACAAATAATTAAGGTAAAGATTGTTAAAAAAGATCGAATTTGTATCATTATTTAAAAAAGTATCCACTAATTCCTGTTAAAATACTCTGTACTGCATAAGAAGCTAAAATAAGTCCCATTATTTTACTAATAACTGTAATACCATAGGTTCCAATTTTTTCTTGAACACTATTAGCAATTAATAATAAAAGCGATGTTAAAGCAACTACAAACAGTACTAATAATGTGGTAATAGTTTGTTCTTTTATCGTGTATAAGTGATTGTCTGTTAGCAGCACTACTGCCATTATAGCCCCAGGAGACGCTATTGAAGGTATTGCAACTGGAAAAATAGTAACATGTCTGTAATCTGTAATTTGGTTTTTTTCTCTAGTAGGTTTTCCATCTCCAAAAATCATAGTAATGGCAAATAGAAATAAAATAACACCTCCAGATATTTGAAAAGCATCTAAAGTAACAGACATTCCTTCCAAAATAAGTTGGCCAATTACAATAAAGAATAACAAAATCAAGAAAGCAACTACAGAAGCTCTAACGGCTACTTTCTTTTTTTCAACTTTAGTAAGTTCTTTTGTAGCTTCTAAATATACGGGTACAGAACCTATAGGATCTAAAACTGCAATTAAAAAGAAAATTTTGGTAAGTATAGCAATCATCGCTATGAAAAATTAATTGTTCTTGTTGTGTAAGTAAATATATAAAAAAAGCATCAAAGAGTTAACTTTGATGCTTTTTTTATAACGTTTTTTTATCTCTAAAGCATCACTCTCCATCCATAAGGATCTTCTGCTTTATTAGTTTGAATATCTGTAATTGCTTTCTTTAAAGTTTCAGCAAAAGGAGTTTCTAATTCTGGTAAATCATAATCTGTACCTTGATAACCAAAACCTGCAATTGGAGAAATAACTGCAGCAGTTCCTGCTCCAAACATTTCTTTTAAACTACCACTTTGTGCGGCAGCAATAACTTCTGAAACTGTAATTTTTCTTACTTCTACATCAATATTCATATCCTCAGCAATTTGAATAACACTTTTACGTGTAATTCCATCTAAAATTCTATCACTAGTAGGACTTGTTATTAACGTATCATTAATTCTGATGAAAATGTTCATCGCACCAGCTTCTTCAATATATTCGTGCGAATTATCATCTGTCCAAATTACTTGATTATAGCCTTTTTCTATAGCTAATTGTGTAGGGTAAAACTGAGCAGCATAATTACCACCAGCTTTTGCAAAACCAACACCACCATTTGCTGCACGAGCGTATTTTTCTTCAATTAAAACTTTTACTTTTCCAGCAAAATAAGCGCCAGAAGGAGCTGTACAAATGATGAATTTATAAGCATCTGCAGGTGAAGCATGAAATCCTATCCCAGAAGCAAACATAAAAGGTCTTATATATAAAGAACTTCCTTCGTTTGTAGGAATCCAATCATTGTCAATTTCTAGTAATTTCTTTAATCCATCCATAAAAATATCTTCAGGGACTTCTGGAATTACCAAACGTTCTGCAGATTTGTTTAAACGTTTACAGTTGTCTAAAGGTCTAAATAACATGGTATTTCCTTCTGCATCTTTGTAGGCTTTCATTCCTTCAAAAATAGATTGCCCATAATGGAAAATTTTTGCAGCTGGATCTAAAGATATTGGTGCATATGGTTTAATAACAGGTGTTTGCCATTCTCCGTTTACAAAATCACATTCTAACATATGGTCAGAATATACGCTACCAAAAGGTAAATTATTAAAATCTACAGAGTCTATCTTCGATTTTTCGATACGTTGAATTTCTATATTAGATTTCATTGTTTGTTAATTGAATTGAAGAGCAAATGTACATAAATTATTAATCGAATAATAGACTTAATAATTGGTTTTCTTGTTTAAATTATTACATTTGTTCAGAAATTGTTAAATTTTATACGATGAAATTAATTATTAGATTTTGTGCAGTTGCACTATTGGTTTTTACTGCTTGTAAAGAAGGCAAAAAAGCTGAGAAAGAAGTAGAACAAATTAAGCAAGAAGTTGTTTATGATTCTTTTGGAGAAAAAATAACTTTGGATAAAGCAATTACTTCAGAAGAATTATTAACAAAGTTTGAAGGGATGAAAGCTGGGGATACACTTCATATAAAATTTGCTTCTACTATAAAAGAAGTTTGCTCTAAAAAAGGGTGTTGGATGAAACTTCCACTAGGTGAAGACAAAGAGACAATGGTGCGCTTTAAAGATTATGGGTTCTTTATGCCTTTAGATTCTAAAGGAAGAGAAGTGGTTTTAAATGGTAAAGCATTTATAAAAGAAACTTCTGTAAAAGAATTACAACATTATGCGGAAGATGCAGGAAAATCGAAAGAGGAAATTGCAAAAATTACAGCGCCTAAAGTAGAATACACTTTTGAAGCAGATGGAGTTTTAATGAAACAATAATGAAAAAAATATGCATAGTTTTTTTATTAACTTCAATTTTCTCTTGTAAAAAAAGTGAAACAAAAGAAGTTGTAATTATTGAAAGTAAAACAGTGAAGCAGTCAGAAATGGCTGCTTTAATGCTTAAAATGTATGATAAAAACCTAGAAAACAAAAAGCTAGTTTTAAAAGGAGAAACACCAAAAGATTTTCCTGATGAGTTTTTAAATATTCATACAGCTCAATTAACAGATCCTTCAAATCGAAATTCCCAGTTTAATGCCTTTTCAGATTTTTATTTATACAGTTTTCAAAAGGTTTTTAATGCACCTAAAGATTCGCTTGTTTTAAAACATAACGATGCAGTTAATAGTTGTATTTCTTGTCATGAAACCACTTGTGTAGGTCCAATTCCAAGAATTAAAAAGTTATTGATTAAGTAAATATGAAAAGAGAAATTTTGATTACTTCAGATGGTTCTACAACCATTAATTTACCAGATTTAAATGAACAATATCATTCTAAAAACGGTTCAATTAATGAGTCTTACCACGTTTTTATTAATAGTGGATTGAGACAGGTTACTTCTGATACCGTTTCTATATTAGAAATAGGTTTTGGTACAGGTTTAAACTGTTTTATAACCTACTTAGAAGCTAAAAAAGAAATTCATTATGTTGGTGTAGAGGCGTATCCTGTTACCCCAGAAGAAGTAGAAAAAATGAACTTTATTTCTATCCTAAATGCAGAAAAAGAGAAAGCTACTTTTGAAAAAATACATGAAGTTTCTTGGGAAGAAAAGCATCAGATTTCTGATAAATTTGCGCTTACAAAAAGAAAACAATTCTTTGAAGATATTGAAGATAAAGAAGCTTTTGATTTAATATATTTTGATGCATTTGGCGCACGTGTTCAACCTCAATTATGGACCGTAGAAATTTTCCGTAAAATGTTTGAATCACTAAAAGAAAACGGAATTTTAGTAACCTATTCAGCAAAAGGAAGTGTTAGAAGAGCAATGCAAGAAGTTGGTTTTACAGTAGAACGCTTACCAGGACCTCCAGGAAAAAGAGAAATGCTAAGAGCTACAAAACTAACCACTCAAAACTAATCACTAAAAACTTACTTTTATATGGAATTCAAAAGAAAATTTGGAAGAAAAAAAGAATCAAAACCTACAAAAGGCATTCTTTTAGTCATTTTATTAGCTGCAGCAATCCTACTTTGGTATAAAGCAGAAGATATTATGAATGCATTATTCTAAAAACGAATTGCTAACTTTTTTAGTAATCGTAAAACTTCTACATACAACCAAATTAAGGTGATTAAAAAACCCCAGGTTGCTAGCCATTCTTTCTCTTTTGGCGCTTTACCAACTTGTCTGTCTATATAGTCGAAATCTAATAATAAACTTAAAGAAGCAATAATTGCAGCAACAACATTAAAGCCAATGGCAATCCAAGAAGTTCCCCAAATAAAAGGCACTTTTATTCCAAAGAAAGACAAAACCCAAGAGATAATATAAATTGTAAAAATAGTTACAGAAGCCGTAATTATAACAGCTTTAAACTGTTTGGTAACTTTTATAATTTTTGTTTGAAATAAAAATAACATCACCAAAAAAGTCAATAGGGTAATTCCAATGGCTTGTATTGGTAAACCTGGAAATCTTTTGTGAGCATACGCACTAATTCCGCCTAAAAAGAACCCTTTTGCCAACGCATAAACAGGCAATAAATATTTGGCAAGATTGTGTTTAAAAGAAATAAATAAACTCACTACAATTGCAACAAACATTCCTATGGTTGTGTACCATTTTATATTGGTTCCATTAAAAAAAAGTTGCCAAGTATAAAGTGCTGTAGTTGCAACCAAACACAACATAATTACCGATTTTAATATAATTCCGCTTAAAGACATTTTTGCAGAACTATTCTTGCTTTTATTCCAAAAATAACTAGCAAATGCAGGGTTAGATGTGCGTAAATTTAATAAACTCATGTATAAAATATTTTTTTAGAAGCTGTTTCCTGCTTTCACTACTCGCTTTTTTTAGTTTTGTTCTCGATACAAATTTGCTGAAAAAGCAAATTTACTCGAACTGACAACTAAAAAAGAGCTCAAACAAACCGTTCAATCAGGGCTAAACTATTTTGCCAACTAATTTCAGTTGCTAAAATAAAAGTTATTTTTTAAAACGTCTTCCTTTCCAATGATATCTAAAAAAAATCGATTTTAAAATAACAGCTAAACTAAAAAATGGATACAAAAGACTCGCAAAAATATACCATTTAAAAAACGAAGATTTATGCCCAAAAAATTTGATTGTTGGCAATAATAAAAACAAATCTATCATCATTTTTACCGCAAAAGGAATAAATAAAAAACTAACAGGTTTAATTGCTAAATAATACACAACAAAGAAGTTTGTGAGTAAAACAATTACACCAATCAATTTTACTTTTAAAGAACTAAAATTACTTGTTTTTGCTGCCCATCTTGTTCTTTGATTTATTAAATCAGTCCAGTTTTTTATAGGAAAAGTAGTAACAATGGCTTCTTTAGATTTTAAATAACCCACACTTTTTTTATCAGCATTTATAAATTTTTCAAACAGAAAAATATCATCTCCACTAGCAATATTATTGTTTCCTTCAAAACCATTTAGTTTTAAGAATTCGTCTTTTTTATACCCAAAGTTTGCACCATTACATAAAAAAGGAAACTGAATTCCAAAACCACCAATTGTAGTTCCTTGCATACTCATAAAATCTAGTAATTGAAATTGCTCTAAAAAATTGTTTTCAACTTTATAGTTTACAGGTGCAACTACCATTTTAGGTTTTCTTTGCTGAATAAAAGAATCTAAACTGTTTAACCAATTTACAGGAACAATACAATCTGCATCAGTAGTAAGAATCCAATTATTTTTAGCTTTAGAAATTGCAGTTGTAATGGCATCTTTCTTTGGGGAATTTGATATTCTTTTATTTTTTATAACAAAAATGTCTCCTCGAGCGCAGTCAAGAGGTTTTAACTGACTAGAAACATAATTATCAATGATTTCAACAGAATCATCAGAAGAATCATCATCAACCAAAATAAATTCTACGAGTTCCTTAGAATAATTAATTTTAGAAATCGATTCTAATAAAGCAGGTAAGTTTTTTGCCTCATTCCGAAAAGGAATTACCACAGAAAAAGAAGTTACTTCTTTATTGCTTTTACTTCTAAATTCTTCAACTTTATAAAACCCAATAGTTAAAGCAATAATTAGAATTGCATATAAAATGAATGTAAAAATTAGGAACCAAATCATTTTGTAAAATTAGGTTTAAAAGTCAAAACAAAATAGCTGCCAATAATTGCAGGTAAAACAAAATTTAAAATCCACATGAATGTTGTTATCGATAAAATTGTTAGCGGTTGCATATTAAAATAAGAAAACACCCAAATAGCAACACTTCCTTTTAAAACAACATCAAACAAAGATAACATTGGCACAATAGACGCAATTAAATAGATAGAAGTAATTGCAGAAATTGCATCAATATAAGAAATGTCAATGTTAAAAATTAATAGTAAAAAATAAAATTGATGAGAGAAAAGGACAAACCTTAAAAAAGAAAAAAAGCAAATTCTGATATTTAAATTCAATGGTATCTTTTTGATAAAACCTCTTGCTTTTTCTGCAGAATATCCTCTATAATTAAAATGTTTTGCACCAAAAAAGAAAGCAGAAATTACAACCACACCTAACAATAAAAACCTAAAAATTCGATGAAAATCAATTTCTACTTGGTGTTGGTAAACAAAATAACTAAAACCAATAATCCCCAAAATTAGAGTCATTAGCATTTGATAAAAATTACCAACTAAGTTTACTCCTAAAATTTGTTTTCTATGTTTTTTTTCAAAATACAAGGCTTTTGCACCATATTCTCCAATTCTATTAGGTGTAATTAAAGAAGTTGTTAAAGATGCTAAACTTTGAATTGCGGCATTCGAAAAAGAAATTTTTTTAATAAAATTAACAAGCGATTTCCATTTTAGAATTTCAAAAAACCAGTTAAAAAGACTGAAAATTAGCAAAAAAGCAATGTTTTTTGGAGAAAAGACTTTGTTTTTAATCAAATTTTGATAAAAAACAGTAAAGTTTAATTGTTCGTTTTCTGTCAGTTTTGTATAAATAAAATATCCACAACCAATTACAATCGATAGTTTTATTATCAACCAAAAGAATTGTTTAGTTTTGTAATTAAGCGAATTATACATTGTTTGCAAAGTAATAAATAATCATCAGTATGTTTGATGATAAATACAAAAACAACTGACTATTTTGGCAATAGAAAAAATCATTTTAGGAATTGACCCCGGAACAACAATTATGGGTTTTGGAATCATAAAAGTTGTCGGTAAAAAAATGGAATTCATTCAAATGAATGAATTAATGTTGAAGAAATATGATGATCATTACCTAAAATTGAAACTCATTTTTGAGCGTACAATTGAGTTGATTGACACCTATAATCCTGATGAGATTGCTATTGAAGCACCTTTTTTTGGTAAGAATGTACAATCTATGTTAAAGTTGGGTAGAGCACAAGGTGTTGCTATGGCTGCAGGTTTATCTCGCGAAATTCCGATTACGGAATATTTGCCCAAAAAGATAAAAATGGCAATTACTGGAAATGGAAATGCAAGTAAAGAGCAAGTAGCTATGATGTTGAAATCGCTTTTAAATTTAAAAACTTTACCTAAAAACTTAGATGCTACAGATGGTTTAGCTGCAGCAGTTTGTCATTTTTACAATTCAGGAAAAGTAGTTGGAGGAAAAAATTATACGGGTTGGGCAAGTTTTGTGAAGCAAAATGAAAAGAGAGTTAAAAAGTAGTTTTTTTAAGAAATGAAATTTAGTTTTCAGTAGCAGTAGCAGTAGCAGTATCCAGTAAATATAAATAATTATGAGTTTTACAGATTTATTAGCATTTAAAAAATCATTTTCTTTGTCAATGAAGATATTTGAAATCTCAAAATCTTTTCCAAAAGAAGAAAAATATTCTCTAACAGATCAAATAAGAAGATCTTCTAGAAGTGTATCTGCAAATATTTCTGAAGCGTATAGAAAAAGACAATATCCAAAACATTTTGCAAGTAAATTAAGTGATTCTGATGCTGAAAACTCTGAAACGTTAACATGGTTAATGTTTGCCTTAAAATGTAATTATATAGATAAAAATTTATTTGATACTTTATCCGAAGAAAAATTTAGAAGTTGGAAAATTAATAAATTATATGATTCATAACCCAAGCAAGTTTGGAGTTTAATAACTGCCAACTGAAACTGTAAACTGAATACTATATCATGGCAGGAATCTACATTCACATCCCGTTTTGTAAACAAGCATGTTTTTATTGCGATTTTCATTTTTCAACTTCCTTAAAAAAGAAGTCAGCTATGATTTCATCACTTGTAAAAGAGATAGAAATTAGAAAAGATGAGTTGCAAAATGAAATTATTGAAACCATTTATTTTGGTGGTGGAACTCCAAGTGTTTTATCAGTTGATGAAATTCAGTTATTAATAGATACTGTTTATAAAAATCATAGTGTAATTAATGATCCAGAAATTACTTTAGAGGCAAATCCTGATGATTTATCAGAAGAAAAAATTATAGAACTTTCAAAATCGCCCATAAACAGATTGAGTATTGGTGTACAATCGTTTTTTGAGAAAGATTTAAAATTGATGAATCGTGCTCACAATTCTGAAGAAGCAAAAAAATGTTTACAAATTGCTACGCAATATTTTAAGAATATCACTGTAGATTTAATTTATGGAATTCCAGATTGTACCAATGAAGAATGGAAAGAGAATATACAAACTGCATTGAGTTTTGGTGTGCCTCATATTTCTAGTTATGCTTTAACAGTAGAAGAAAAAACAGCTTTAGATACGCTCATTAAAAAAGGAAAAATTAAAAATGTTGATGATGAAAAAGCAGAAGAGCAATTTCATATTTTAGTTAAAGAATTAACGGAAGTAAATTTTGTACATTACGAACTTTCTAACTTTGGTAAAGAAGGATTTTTTAGTAAAAACAATTCGTCTTATTGGTTAGGTAAATCCTATTTAGGAATTGGACCGTCTGCACATTCTTTTAACGGAAAACAACGTAGTTGGAACATCAGTAATAATACAAAATATATAAAATCAATTCAAGAAAATTCGCTTCCAATAGAAAGAGAAACTTTAACAAAAAAAGATGGTTATAATGAATATATTATGACAGGTTTAAGAACAATTTGGGGAGTTTCTTTCGATAAAATTGAGCGTGATTTTGGTGAAAAATATAAAAATTATTTAGAAAATCAATCTCAGAAATATATTCAGCAAGATTTGTTGTATCTTGAAAACGGAATATTAAAAACCACCTCAAAAGGGAAGTTTTTATCAGATGGAATTTCATCAGATTTATTCATGATAAATTAGTTTTATCATATTAATTAAACAGAAATATAGTTTAGCGTAAATGAAAGCAGTAGTAGAATATAATTCAAGAAAAATAACAGTAGATATATCACATCCAATAGATATTTCTATCCCAATAGATATTTCTAAAAAAAATGTAAATGCGTGGTATACAGAAGGACCAAAAATTTCTGCAGAAACTCAAGAAGGATATGAAATAAGTGTTGCAAATGGAGCTGTTGTTAATTTTAACAATATTACTTTTAATCCGCATTCGCATATAACACATACAGAATGTGTTGGTCATATAACCAAAGATGTTCATTCTGTAAACAAGAATTTAAAGTATTTTATTTTTTTAGCAGAAGTAGTTACCATTGCTCCTTTGTTTCATAATGGAGATTTTTTAATTGGTGTAAAACAATTAAAAACAGCCTTAGGAAATAAAAAACGAGATGCAGTTGTAATTCGTACATTACCCAATTTAGCAGAAAAAAAGAGTTTGGATTATTCAAATACAAACCCAACCTATCTTTCTGAAAAAGCAGCTATTTATTTAAGAGAAAAAGGTATTAAACATTTGTTGATAGATTTACCTTCTGTAGATAAAGAAAAAGATGGAGGGAGACTTTTATCTCATAATGCATTTTGGAATACAGATGGTGATGTAAGAATGGATGCAACAATTACAGAGTTTATATACGTGCCAAATGAAGTAGAAGATGGTGAGTATTTATTAAACTTAATGATCGCTCCGTTTGAAAATGATGCAACGCCAAGTAAACCAGTTTTATATAAGATTTTAAAGTAGTTTTATGAAGAAAATCTTTACGATAAAAAGATTTTTCTACGGAATAATAATCATTCTTTTGGTTATGATTTACAGTAATTCTTATGCAGATATTTCTGTCGAAGAATTAAAAAAAGAATATGCCAATGAACATTCTAAATTTATAGAAATAGATGGAATGCAGGTGCATTACAGAGATGAAGGAAAAGGCTTTCCTGTTGTTTTAATTCATGGAACAGCATCTTCTTTACACACTTGGAATGACTGGACAAAAGAACTCACAAAAGACTTTAGAGTAATTAGAATGGATTTACCTGCTTTTGGAATTACCGGCCCCAATAAAGATGCAGATTATTCTATAGAGAGTTACACTCGTTTTATGCGTCAGTTTTTATTAAAAATGAAGCTTGATAAATTTTATTTAATTGGAAATTCTTTAGGAGGAAATATTGCTTGGAATTATACTGCTGAATATCCTGAAGAAATAAAAAAATTAATTTTAGTTGATGCAAGTGGATTGCCAACGAACAGACCACAACCCGCAATTTTTAAGATGGCAAAAACGCCTATTTTAAACTCACTTTTTTTATATGTAACTCCAAAATTTATAATCAAAAAAAATGTGAAAGAAGTATATGCAGATGATACAAAAATTTCGGATAAATTAGTTACACGCTTTCATAAAATGGCTTTAAGAGTTGGTAATAGAAAAGCGTTTATAGATAGAGCAAAAATGGACTTTAAACTAGGAGCAAAAGCAAATTTAGAGAAACTAAAAAGCGTAAAAACACCAACATTATTAATTTGGGGAGCAAAAGACAACTGGATTCCTTTAGATAACGGAAAACGAATGAACGCTGTTTTACCCAATTCTAAATTAGTTATTTTAGAAAATTCTGGTCATGTTCCTATGGAAGAAAATCCAGAAGAGAGTTTACAGGTTTTAATGAGTTTTTTGAATGATTAAAACCATTTTTTTCGTTTAAAATACCAAACAGAAATAATAGTAATAATTATCATAACTCCTAACAGAATAAAATAACCATACTCAAATTTTAATTCAGGAATATTTTCGAAATTCATTCCGTAAATTCCAGCTAAAAAAGTCAAGGGAATAAAAACTACAGACAAAATAGTTAAGGTTTTCATCACTTCATTTAGTCTGTGACCTTGTATGCTAAAAATCAAATTTATCTTACTTTCTAGCTCTTGTAATTCAAAATCAATATTAGAAACTAAGTTACTCGTTTGTTCTTTTAATTCGCTAAAATACTTTACATCAAAACCTTCAACTTCCATTTTCTCTAACTTAATAATGGTATCTCTTAAGCTTAATGTTGCTTTTTTAAAATTGAATAGTTCCTGCTTTCTTTTTTCTACAAGTGATGTGAATTCTGGAGTAGGTTTTATGTGTGTAGAATTTAGCTTGTGAGCACTTAATTCTGCATTTTCTTGATAGGTATCTTGGTAATTATCAATAATAGATTCTAATAATAAAAATAACAAATAATCTGCTTTTTTCTTTCTTACAATTCCTTTATTTCCTTCTAATCGCTCACGAATCCACCCAAAATAATCACCAGATCTTTCTTGTATAGACCATAAAAAATCTTTAGAAGCAATAAAGATCATCTGTTCAGAATCTAACTTGTTATTTTCAGTTAATAATACACGAGTTGTTATAAATAATAAATCATCTAATAAAATTACTTTATTAGAATGTTCTTCTTCACTTAAAAGTTTTATTAAAAAATCATCTAATTTATTCTGATAAATTATTTTTTTAAAGTCATCATAAAAATTTATACCATAGGTGTTTAACCATTCAATAGTATCAGTGCCTTGTGATAAAGTTATCTGAGAAACATCAGAGAAATCAGTCTTTTCATAATTATTTGCAGAATAACTAATTATGTTTGTATTATCTAAAAACTCATTTTCCATCATAAAAAATAATTGTAAATTTGATAGATAAAGATACTTTTTTTTATAATATGAAGCATTTTTATTAATTGTAATCTGCAAGATGGATTTTTTGTTATTTTCTATAATTTGTAAGATAATTTTTTAATCAACTTTACTAAAAACTAAAAATGCACATAGAACAACTTAGAGATTTTTGTATTGCAAAAAAAGGTGTAACAGAGCATTTTCCTTTTGATGATGTAACACTTGTTTTTAAAGTGATGAATAAAATGTTTTTACTTACAGGTTTAAACAATTGGGAAAAAGGTGAGCAGAAGATGAATTTAAAATGCGATCCAGAATGGTCTGAAGAATTACGTGGAGAATATGAAGGTGTAAATCCTGGTTGGCATATGAACAAACGACTTTGGAACACAGTTACATTAAATTCTAGTGATGTTTCAGATGATTTAGCAAGAGAACTCATTAATCATTCTTACGATTTAGTAGTAAAAGGATTGACCAAAAAACTACAAAAAGAATTAGAAGAACTGTAAAATGAAAAAGCAAGAACTTCGAAAAATATACAAACAAAAACGACGAGATTTATCAACTATTGAAGTTGAAAAATTACAAGAAAATATCTATCAGCAAGTTTTTGAATTCGACTTTTCTTCAATAAAAATAGTTCATATTTTTCTAACCATAGAAAGATTGTTAGAACTAAATACAAATCCAATTATCGATTTTTTATTATTAAAAAATAAAGCGATTGTTGTTAGTGTAAGCGATTTTTCTACAAATACATTAACTCATTTTTTGTTTGATAGAAAAACTAAGCTGAAAGTAAGTTCTTTCGGAATTCCAGAACCTTCAAACGGAATAGAGATTGACGCAAAAAAAATAGATTTAGTATTTGTTCCGTTATTAATTTCTGATGAAAAAAAGTACAGAGTTGGTTATGGAAAAGGTTTTTACGATCGATTTTTAGCGGAATGTAGAAAAGATGTAAAAACAATTGGATTAAACTTCTTTCAACCAATTGATGTTATTGAAGATATTAACCAATTTGATATTCCTTTACATCAAGTAATCTATCCTAAATAAACTTTAATTCGCTTGTTTTTCTTTGTAAATTTGTTTTAGAAATACTTCAATAAAATTTTGTAAAAATGCAAAATTTCTTGACCTGATATGGATTTCTGAAAAAAGAATTCAGCATGTCAGTTCGAGTGATTTTTCTGACAAAGGAAGAAAAATTGTATCGAGAATATTTTAATAAAACCGTAGAAAAATGATTGTACAAGGAAATATAGTTGATATACAAAATAAAAGAATTTTTAAAGGAGAAATTGAAGTTATAAACGGAAAAATTTCTTCGATAAAAGAAGAAAATCACAATCAAGAAAATTACATTTTACCAGGTTTTATAGATGCACATATTCACATAGAAAGTTCTATGTTGGTTCCGTCAGAATTTGCAAAAATTGCTCTAAAACATGGTACAGTTGCAACAGTTTCTGATCCGCATGAAATTGCCAATGTTTTAGGTGTAAAAGGAGTAGAATTTATGATTGAAAACGGAAAGAAAGTTCCGTTAAAATTCAATTTTGGCGCTCCAAGTTGTGTGCCTGCAACTTCTTTTGAAAGCGCTGGCGCAATTATAGATGCTGATGATATTAAGTTGATGATGGAAAATCCTGACATTAAATATCTAGCAGAAATGATGAATTATCCAGGTGTTTTGTTTGATGATGCTGAGGTTTTAGCCAAAATTCAACATGCAAAAAATAACAATAAACCTATTGATGGTCATGCTCCAGGATTAAGAGGAGATGATGTTACCAAATATATTTCTGCAGGAATTTCTACAGATCATGAGTGTTTTTCTTATGATGAAGCTTTAGAAAAATTGCAAAAAGGAATGAAAGTAATTATTAGAGAAGGTTCTGCAGCTAAAAACTTTGAAGCTTTAATCAATTTATTACCAGAATATTTCGAAAATATGATGTTTTGTTCAGATGATAAACATCCAGATGATTTGTTGTTGGGGCATATAAATCAAGTTTGTGGAAGAGCAGTTGCTAAAGGAATTGATGTGTTTAAAGTTTTACAAGCAGCTTGTGTAAATCCCGTAAAACATTATGGTTTAGATGTTGGTTTATTACAAAAAGGAGATTTTGCAGATTTTGTTTTAGTTGATAGTTTAGAGAAATTCAATGTTTTAGAAACCTATATTAATGGAGAGTTAGTTGCTAAAAACGGAGAAAGTTTTGTGAAATCTGTAGATTTTGAAGTGTTGAATAATTTTGACACTGATAAAAAGAAAGTAGTAGATTTTAGATTTGATTCTAACGTTGAAAAAATTAGAGTTATTGAAGCTTTAGATGGTGAGTTAGTTACTAATCAAATTGAAGCAAATTCTTTAATTGTTGATGGGAATTTAGTTTCAAATACAGAAACTGATGTTTTAAAAATGACAGTTGTAAATCGTTATAAAAATGATGAGCCAGCAATAGCTTTTATTAAAAACTTCGGAATTAAAGAAGGTGCCATTGCAAGTTCTGTTGGTCATGATTCTCATAACATTATTGCAGTTGGAGTTTCTGATGAAGCTATTTGTAAAGCTGTAAATTTAATTATAGAAAATAGAGGTGGAGTTTGTGCTGTAAATGCAACAGAAGAAAAAATAGTTTCTTTACCAGTTGCAGGAATTATGTCTGATAAATCAGCAGAAGAAATAGGGAAAGCCTATGCAGAATTAGATAAAATGGCCAAAGAAATGGGGAGCAAATTACGAGCACCTTATATGAGTTTGTCTTTTATGGCGTTATTGGTAATTCCGTCTTTAAAATTGTCTGACAAAGGTTTATTTGATGGAACTTCTTTTCAATTTACTTCTTTAGAAATTGAATAAAGTAGAACTTTTGTCATTCCCGAGAAATAGAAAATCTAAAATTGAAGTCTGTTAAGAATAATATTTTAGTTTTTTAAAAAGAAACAGTCTAGATTCCCTTTTTCAAGGGAATGACAAATTAAAAGTAATTTGTTTTAAATTTACTCCTTTAGAAATAAAGTAAAAATTTTGTCATTCCCGAGAAATCGGGAATCCATACTTCAAAATTAAATATGAAAACCACTCATCAATATTACGTTTATCTTTTAGCTAGTAAAATAAGAGGTACTTTGTATATTGGTGTAACAAATGATTTACAAAGAAGAGTTTATGAGCATAAAATGGGAATTAAAAAAGGTTTCACTTTTAAATATGGGGTAAACCGATTAGTTTATTTTGAAACATTTCAAAATATTGAAGAAGCAATTGATAGAGAGAAAAAGTTAAAAAAATGGAATAGAAGTTGGAAAATTGAATTGTTTGAGAAAGAAAATCCAAGTTGGCAAGATTTGGCTAAAGATTGGTACGATGATCTTTTAATGGATTAGTTTTTATTGTTATTGATACATTTGTTATGGATTCCCGAGAAATAGGAAATCTAATATTGAAGTCTGTTAAGAATAATATTTTAGTTTTTTAAAAAGAAACAGTCTGGATTCCCTTTTTCAAGGGAATGACAAGTTAAAAGTAATTTGTTTTAAATTTACTCCTTTAGAAATAAAGTAAAAATTTTGTCATTCCCGAGAAATCGGGAATCCATACTTCAAAATTAAATATGAAATCCATTCATCAATATTACGTTTATCTTTTAGCTAGTAAAATAAGAGGTACTTTGTATATTGGTGTAACAAATGATTTACAAAGAAGAGTTTATGAGCATAAAATGGGAATTAAAAAAGGTTTCACTTTTAAATATGGGGTAAACCGATTAGTCTATTTTGAAACATTTCAAAATATTGAAGAAGCAATTGATAGAGAGAAAAAGTTGAAAAAATGGAATAGAAGTTGGAAAATTGAATTGTTTGAGAAAGAAAATCCAGGTTGGCAAGATTTAGCGAATGATTGGTACGATGATCTTTTAATGGATTAGTTTTTAACTTTTTTGATGTATTTGTTATGGATTCCCGATTTCTCGGGAATGACAAACCGATGAGCTTCTTTTAAATTTACTTCTTTAGAAATAGAGTAGTTTTTGAGTTTCAAAGTATCAAAGTATCAAAGTATCAAAGTTGCAAAGTGAAAGGTTTATAAGTTTGAGTGTCATTTCGACTTTATGGAGAAATCTCATTTATGAGATTTCTCAACTTCACTTCGTTTCGTTCGAAATGACAAATAGTTTGTTATTAAAGTCAAAAAGTTAGCAAACAAGTTTAGCCCTGATTGAAATGGCATCCTTTTTTCTGTCAGTTCGAGTGAATTTGTGAAGCATGAACAAATTTGTATCGAGAACATAAGAAAAAAGATATAATGGAAAGCAGGAAATAGCTTCAAATAAAATTAAAAAACATACTCAAAAACAGCATCTTCTTCGTCATCAAAAATAACTTGATAGCCTTTAAACTGAAAATCTAATTTTTTTAATAATTTCTGAGAATTCACATTTTCAGGCATTGTAAAAGCCAATACTTTTTCTTGCTGAAACTTCTTACGAACATATGCTATAATTAGTTTTGTGGCTTCTGTAGCAAATCCTTTTCCTCTATATCTTGGCAAAAAACCATAACCAATATCTATAAATTTTAATTTTTCTCTTTGTAAGGCTGTTGAGGTTCCAATAGCTTTATTGGTTTCTTTTAAAATGACTGTAAAGAAACCTAAACCACCAAGTTTAGAGTTTTCAATCTGCATTTTTCGTAAGTAAGCTTCAGTTTCATCAACAGATTTTAAGTTTTTATCAGAAATAAATTTTTTCCAATCTGGGTCGTTAAATAATTCAAAATAAAAAGAAGCATCTTTTAAGGTAAAATCTCTAATAATAAGTCTTTCGCTTTCTAATTTCATCCAATAAAAATAATGAGTTTTACTTTAAAAATGTACTTTTGTATAACAAAAATTAAAACATGAGTTTAGAACAAGATTTAGAAAACAGAAGTGGAAATCAATGCGAATTATGTGCTTCAACAAATAATTTATCCGTTTATGAAGTAAAACCAACCATCACTGGTGGAGGTGGAGTAGATGGAAGTTTGCTTGCTTGCGAAACTTGTGTTACTCAAATAGAAGATGCTGCAACAACAGATGCAAATCACTGGCGTTGTTTAAACGATTCTATGTGGTCTGAGCACAGAGCTGTAAAAGTAGTTGCTTGGAGAATGTTATCTCGTTTAAGAAACGAAGGTTGGCCACAAGATTTACTAGATATGATGTATTTAGAAGATGAAGAATTACGTTTTGCAAAAGAATCTGGAGATCATTTAGATGAAAGTGAAAAGATTATTCATAGAGATGCAAATGGAGCTATTTTACAAGCAGGAGATTCTGTGGTTTTAATTAAAGATTTAAAAGTAAAAGGTTCTAGTATGGTTGCCAAACAAGGTACAGCAGTTCGTAGAATTTCTTTAGATCATGAAAATGCAAAATATATAGAAGGTAAAGTTGGGCCAACGCAAATTGTAATTATTACAGATTACGTTAAGAAAATGGCAGAAAAAGAGTAGAATTTATAAATTGTCATTTCGAAATGAGTTTTTTTAGATGATTAAGGAATCTCAAGAAAAAGATTTCTCCATAAAGTCGAAATGACATTACAGTTCTAATTATATTTGGGCGTTTCCTTTCAGGTCGCGCTTTACACTATATCTTTTTATTTTGTTCTCGATACAAATTTTTCATTCTTCAAAATTCACTCGAACTGACAATAAAAAGGATGCCGTTTCAATCGCTAACACACTCGTTTGCCAGCAAATAGCATTACAACATTTTTTGTTGTTTTTTATAAAAAGAATCGGCTTGCAATTTCATTAAATCGCGAGCTATTTTTTGTTTATAAGCATACAATTCTTCCTCTTCTGTAATGTCTTTGTACACTTTATTATTTACAATAATATCTGCTTGTAGCATTTCTTCTCTTTGCAAAACTTGTTGTTTTACCCAAGTTTTTACAGCAGAATCTTCATTCTCTAATTTAAAATCATATTCGCCTTTTGGCGAAATTAATTTTGCAAATATTGGCGATGTTTCTATTGCTAAAAACAATAAGAATATAAAAAATGAAGGCAACCAAGGTAATTTACCAAGCGCATTTATTCTTGCCATTAAACCATCAAAATTAGCAATAATGGGTTGAGTTTTAGTCTCATTTAATTTTTGATTTTTTTGTAAGTCTATAATTGCTGTTTCTTTTGTGCTTATTTTATCAGCATTGTCTTTTTTAAGTTGTTTCAATTCTGCTAAAGCAGCATCGTGTTTTTCTCTCTTTTCTTTATAAACAGGACCTTTTCCTAATAATTTAGTCCCTTTTCTGCCTTCCGCTTCTGCAATATAGGTTTCATATAAAGCGTTTGTTTTAGTTTCTTTTGTAGAAATCTCAGTTTTTAAAACATCAATTTCTGAATTAATTTTTGCAATTTCAGGACTAAATTGTTCGGCAATTTGCGTTTTATTATCCAAAGTCATTTGGTTCTTTTCCGTTAACAAAACCTGATTGATTTCTTTCTCAAACAACTTTAATTCTAAAGGTTTCGAAATTACAATTGCAATAATTATCGCTAATAAAATTCTTGGTGAAGCTTGTAAAAACTCTTTCCATTTAGAATCCGATTTTTTAATGGTAGAAACAATAAATCTATCAAGATTAAAGATTAATAAACCCCAAATAAGTCCAAAGAAAATGGCAGCATACAAATTATCAAAAACAGTAAATAAAGCATAACTACCAGCAATTGTTGCCATAACAGCTGTAAAAAATACAGTTGCACCAATACCAACATATTTATTTTGCTCACCATCAGAACAATTATTGAGAATCGTTTTATCTACTCCAGAACAGGTAATAAAGAATTTTTTAAGCATTATTTAAACATTTGGTATAATATACCAACGAAAAGAATACTTAAATGTTACAAAAAAAGCCTCACATTGTGAGGCTTTTAACATTAGGTTGTTTTGTAGTTAATTCTTTTTACTGGTGATATAAATAATTCCAGAACCATCTTTATTCTTCTTCACGTTTACAGATTTAATTTTATCTGTATCTAAAAGTTTCATTTCTTTTTTACTAATTAGTTTATTATCTAAATAGTATTGAACATTCTCTGAATTTAAATTTTTTGACTTTTCTTTAGAATAGTTTATTAAATATAAATACTTTGTTTTTAGTTTTTTATGTTCTTTCTTTAAATTTATATGAATGCTATCTGTATCTTTTGCTTTAATTACATTCATAGAAGCAATTTCTTTAGGATTTATAAGATCTAAATCGTTTTGACTAATTAACTTTCTTTTTACATTTTGATGAATATAAGTTGGTTTTTTAGGTGTAATATTTATTTCCCCTAAATCCTTTTTGGGAGGAGGTGGAGGAGGAATTAATTCAAAAACATTTTCTACAGATCTTTTTTGTTTTTTAGACATTAAGTTGTACAAATACTGCATTCTTACAATGTCTCTTTCTTTAAATATCTTGCCCTTTTTTCCTTCTGTTAATAATGCTTTGTACTCTCTCATTTCAGCTTTTGTAGCTGAGGTTTTTTTAGGAATTGTATCATTTTTAACATAAGGTTTATCATTAATAAATTCACAAAAAACCTTATTTTCAAAATATGTTTTTGTTACATAATTACCTGGAATAATTGTGCTTGACTTAGCTTTTTCAAAAGAAATAATTTTACCAAAACTATTTGCAAGTTTTCCATCTTTATTATAGTATTTTGTTTTATTTCCAACAGAAACAAAATAGTATCTATTTCCTTTTATAATTTTGAAACCAGTATTTATAGCTTCATTTTGATTTGTAAAACTTACCTCTTTAATAGTTTCTAAAGGTTGTTTTTTATTTAAATTTTTAGTTTTAATATTATCAGGTTCTTCATAAATAGTTTCAATAGTATTGTCATTTTGCGCTTCAACTCTTTCTGCAAAGAGAAAAATGAATCCTGCTAATAACGGAATAACCGCTAGTTTTTTTAACAAGATTTTTGTGTGTGAACTTTGTGTTGTCATCATTAATAATCTTTTTTTAGTAAGTGAATAATTCAAATTACTGGCCAAGTAATATTCGTTTTTCCAAGCAGCTTTGTTTAATAATAAATGCTGATATTGAAAGGTGTTTTTATGTTGGTTAATAACGGTTGAATCCGCTAAAAACTCATGGTTTAATTGTATTGCCTTTTTTAAGAAAATAAACAGTGGATTTATCCATAAAACGATTTGTAAAATCTCTATTAAAATTACATCTAAAGTGTGTTTCTGGGTAACATGTGTTAGTTCGTGTGTAAAGAGTTCTTTCTCAATTTTATCATTTTTATAAGCGCTTTTATTGATGAAAATATAGTTCCAAAATGTGTGAGGAAGTATGTTGTCATTCAATAAAATTAAAGTCGCTTTTTTATACTTTACCTTTTCATTTACGCTTATTTTTCTAATAATTTTAAATAAGTTTTTAATAAATCGTATTAAAAGTATTGTAGATATTATCAAGTAAAACCCTATTAATAATTGAGTGTAATTAATATTTTCTTCAAAATTTATAGCTGTTGCGTTTTCAATAAAAGTTGGTGCTACAAAAGATTGAATTGCTGCTGCAGTTTCTGGAATTATTTCTTGAGTAGCTTCAATTGTAATAGTTGCCATAGGAACCAAAAATGAAGCTAAAACACTTCCTAAAAGATAAAAACGATTAAAGTTGTGCATTTTTTCTTTTTCTAATATAAAATGATAAAAGAAAAGTAATAGCGCCAAACAACTTGCAGATTTTAGTAAGTAGATCATCATTTTTGTTGTTTTTTAATTTGGTTGTCAATTACCTTTTTAAGTTCTTCTAGTTCTACTGTAGAAAGATTGGTTTCTTTAGTGAAAAAGGAAGCAAACTGACTTGCAGAATCATTAAAAAAGTTTTTTATCAATCCGTTTACATGTTTTGAAAAATAATCTGATTTTTTAATTATTGGAAAGTATTCTCTAGACTTACCAAACAATTTATAATCTATAAAACCTTTATCAGAAATTCTTTTTAACAAAGTAGCAACAGTTGTAGTTGCTGGTTTTGGTTCTGGGAAATCTTCTAATAATTCTTTTAAAAATGCTTTTTTACGTTTCCATAAATACTGCATTAATTGTTCTTCGGTTTTAGATAATTGCATCGTATGTTGTTTTTTACTCTACAAACATAGAATAAAAAAATGAATTCTACAAATGTAGAGTTCATTTTTAAAACTTCATTTTGGTATATTTGTCTAGTTATAAAGAGAAAATAGACATAGAAAAATGAAAAATAAGATTCTATTAATAGCAAGTGTTATCCTTTTTATTTCTTGTGCGACTAAAAAATTCAAAGAAAAATGGTTAGAAAAAGAAGCACCAGCAACTTTTAAAGCTCGATTTGAAACTACACAAGGAAATTTTGATATTGAAGCAACCAGAGAATGGTCGCCAAAAGGTGTAGATCGATTTTATCAATTAATAAAATATGGATATTATGATGATGTTGCTCTTTTTAGAGTTGTACCAGATTTTGTTGCCCAATTCGGAATTCACAATGATTCTTTAATCAATAAAAGTTGGCAAAAAGGAATTGAAGACGAACCAGTAATTCAGAAAAATGATGCAATGACACTAGCATTTGCTAGAGGAGGAGTAGCAACAAGATCGAATCAGGTTTTTATCAATTTAAAAGATAATTATCGTTTAGATAAATTAACGTATTCTGGTGTTTCTGGTTTTCCTGTAATTGCAAAAGTAATTGAAGGTAAAGAAAATGTGTTGAAATTTTACAGTGGTTATGGTGATCAATTAGGGAGACAACAAGATAAAATTAATAAAGATGGAAATACTTTTTTAAGGGAGAAATACCCAAAAGTAGATTACATTATTAAAGCATATTTTATAAAATAATAAAAGCTGCTATATGCAGCTTTTATTATTTAGTTTTTTGTGTAGATATAAAAATTTGGATCTACTTTTATTTCTGAATTTTCAAATTCTAAATTCATTTTTTTCAGTTCTTCTGTGGGATAAATCCATTGTTTTTTATCATTTATTGTAACTTTTATTGGCATTTTAAAATCATCAACAATATTTGTCCATTTATAATTTAAAATCTTATTTTTAATAGAATATTCTAAAGTAGGGATTCTAATATCTCTTAAGTATTGATTGAAAAAAGGTGTTAAATCAAAACCAGTTTCTGAACTTAAAAAACCTTCAATTTGTATAGTGTTAACTGTCTGATGGTAAAATATTTTGTTCATTTTTCTTAAAATAGAACGCCATTTTTCATCATTATCTATCAGTTGTCTTAAAGTGTGCAACATGTTTCCTCCTTTGTTGTACATGTCTCCAGAACCTTCATTGTTTACGTTGTATTTACCAATAATAGTACTTTTATTTTTGATAGATTCCCTTAAACCGATAACATAATCAGATGCTGCTTTTTTTCCATAATAATAGTCTAAAAATAAACTTTCAGAGTAATTTGTAAAACTCTCATGTATCCACATATCTGCAATATCTTTATTGGTAATATTATTTGCAAACCATTCATGTCCTGCTTCGTGAATGATGATAAAATCGAATTTTAAACCCCAACCAGTTCCAGATAAATCACGTCCTAAATATCCTTTTTTATATTGATTTCCATAAGTAACAGAACTTTGATGTTCCATCCCTAAATAAGGCACTTCAACCAATTTAAAACCATCTTCATAAAAAGGATATGGTCCAAACCAATGCTCAAAAGCTGTCATCATTTTTGGAGCATCTTTAAAATGCTCTTTTGCTTTCTTTAGATTGTCTTTTAGCACATAATAATCCATGTCTAAATCGCCTTTTTCTCCTTTATAAATTTCAGAAAAATGAGCATAATTGCCAATGTTTACATTTACACCATAATTATTTATTGGGTTGTTTACAAACCAATTATACGTTTTAGTTTTTCCATTATCAACTATACTTTCTAATTTTCCGTTAGAAACATCCATTAAATGTGCTGGAACTGTAACACTAATTCTCATACTTTCTACTTCATCATACATATGGTCTTTACAAGGCCACCAAATACTTGCGCCTAAACCTTGGCAAGAAGTTGCTACAAAATGATTTCCGTTTTCATCTTTCTTCCATGAAAAACCTCCATCCCAAGGAGCCTTTTTTGCTTCTTTTGGATATCCTTGATAATGCACAACAATACTTTCTGTATTACCAACTTTTTGATTTTTTAAAAGTTGAACAAAATGTGCATTTCCAACATGAATTACTTTTAACTCTTTAGCATCTTGCGTAACTTTAGTAATTACTAAAGGATTTTGTAAGTCGATTTGCAGTGTTTTATTTGCACTTAAAACTTTGTATTTAATAGTGTTTTTTCCTGAAATATATTTTTTATCAGGATGAACTTCAATATCTAAATGATAATACGTTAAATCCCACCAAATTCTTTCTGGAGTAATAGACCCTCTTAAAGTATCTTGTTTTGTAAAATCATTTTTTACATGCAACAAATCTTTAGGTTTATCTTTACAAGAAAAAGCAATAACTAGTAAAATTAAGATGTAAAATCGATATTTCATTTGATTTTTTTTGCTGCTTTTATTTTGATAACTCTGTAAAATATTTATAAAAATATGGGATTGTTTCTATTCCTTTTAAGTAATTCCAAACTCCAAAATGTTCGTTAGGAGAATGAATTGCATCAGAATCTAAACCAAAGCCCATTAAAATAGTTTTGCTTTTTAATTCTTGTTCAAATAATGCTACAATAGGAATACTTCCACCACTTCTTTGTGGAATTGGAGTTTTACCAAAACTAGTTTCATAAGCTTTACTTGCTGCTTTATAAGCAATATTGTTTGTTGGCGTTACATAACCTTGTCCTCCATGATGAGGTGTTACTTTTACCGTTACAGATTTTGGACCGATACTTTCAAAATGCTTTTTGAATAATTCAGTGATGTTTCTCCAATCTTGATTTGGTACTAAACGCATCGAAATTTTAGCAAAAGCTTTACTTGCAATTACTGTTTTTGCACCTTCACCAGTATAACCTCCCCAAATTCCATTAACATCTAAAGTTGGTCTTATAGAATTTCTCTCGTTTGTAGAATATCCTTCTTCTCCATAAACTTCATCAATTTTTAAAGCATCTTTATATTTGTCTAAAGAAAAAGGAGCTTTGGCCATTTCTGCTCTTTCTTCAGTTGATAACTCTTCTACATTATCATAAAAACCAGGAATGGTTATATGATTATTCTCATCATGTAAAGAAGCAATCATTTTGGTTAATATATTAATTGGGTTTGCAACTGCACCTCCATATAAACCAGAATGTAAATCTCTGTTCGGACCCGTAACTTCTACTTCAACATAACTTAAGCCACGTAAACCTGTTGTAATTGAAGGAATATCGTTGGCAATCATTCCTGTATCAGAAATTAAAATAACATCGTTCGCTAATTTTTCTTTGTTTCTTGGTACAAACCAAGCTAAACTTTCAGAACCAACTTCTTCTTCACCTTCAATCATAAATTTCACATTACAAGGTAAATTCCCTGTTGATGTCATGTATTCTAATGCTTTTACATGCATATACATTTGCCCTTTGTCATCACAAGATCCTCTTGCAAAAATTGCTCCTTCTGGATGAATTTCTGTTTCCTTAATTACTGGCTCAAATGGAGGAGAAGTCCATAATTCAATGGGATCTGCTGGTTGTACGTCATAATGACCATAAACTAAAACAGTTGGTAGGTTTTTATCAATAATTTTTTCTCCATAAATAATTGGATACCCTGGAGTTTCACACATTTCTACCTTTTCGCAACCTGCTTTTTTTAGACTATTTAGAACAAAATCGGCTGTTAATAAAACATCTTTTTTATAAGCAGAATCTGCACTTACAGAAGGAATTTTAAGTAGTTCAATTAATTCATTTAAGAATCGTTGTTTGTTGTCTTTTATATATGATTGTATTGTATTCATTTGAGATATTTTTATTTCTATTCAAAAGTAGAAAAATAATTATGAACTCCTTTGCAGTTTATAAGGATTGTTTATATTTGCATCCCAATTTAATTGGAAAGTTGCAGGTTTACCTGCTGATTAAGCAGGCGTGGTGGAATTGGTAGACACGCTAGACTTAGGATCTAGTGCCGCAAGGTGTGAGAGTTCGAGTCTCTCCGCCTGTACAAAGAAAAACCTCAACTTTTATAGTTGAGGTTTTTTATTGGGTAAAATGTTGGTACAACAAATATCGATTTACTCCTTTTATAGTTTAGTTTGTGTATTCTATACTAAAACAATAGATAATGTCATTGCTCCTTGTGCCCCAATTACTAAACACTGTTCTATATCTGCAGTTTTTGATGGGCCAGAAATAAAAAGTCCAAATGTTCTCTCTCTTTCTGATATTAATTGAAATCCTTCATGCATATGTTGGCATATTTTTTCTTTTTCTAAAACGAGAACCAAATCATTTGAAATAAAAGGTAAAACTCGAATAGGAAATACATTTTCAGCAACACCAAATTCACTTTTTATAATTGCTAAATCAATACCTTGTAAATCTTTTGGGTTTGTGTCTTCAGAAATAAATGTCGTTGCTAAAGAAAGGTTTTTGTTACTACAATCAACAATATCTTTGGCATTTGGATATAGATTTTTTATTTCAATTTCAAGTGTTTCTGTAGGTGATAATTCTTTAATTCTACCACCAACTAATTGTACTTTCTCTTTAAATTCATCTAATAAATTGATGTCTTCAATAAAATTATTTAAATTTATTTCTGGTAAAGGAATACCTGTTGGTTTATTTTCTTTTACAGATTTTAATATAGCTTCTCTTCCCATTATTTTTTTCTTTTAACTTTATACCATTGATCAAAATTTTATTAATTAAAACCTGTTTTAAAGTATCAACATATAGCCTACTTTAAGATTTTAAAGTATAATAAATAATCTAAAAAATAATAAGTGGTAATATAGCATAGTTTTTAATTTTGTAAATTTTAAGGTAAGAGTTGTTTTAATTAAAATAATTTTATTTTACATATCTGTTTGTTAGGGTGTTGTGTTTTTTTATTTATTCTTTCTAAAAAAAAAGGTTTCCTAATTTATCTCTATCGAGTGCAACAATTTTACCCCATATTTGATAATTAAAACTTTAACATTTCTTTTAGTTTTGGAGGGAACAAATATTTAACTAAAATTAATCAAAATGAAAAAAAGAGTACTATTTTTAATAGTTATGTTACTGACAATAACAGTAACAAGTGCGCAAAACGCGAAAGTCTATATGAGCTTTGATGGTGCAAACGCACTTACTACAGATTTTACAAGTATAAACGGAATAGAGCTTCGTGAGCCAGGAGATATAGGACCTCTCGAATCTACTGCAGGTACAACTACTTCAACATACATAATAGACCCTAGTAATACTTCTGGAGATCTTCTTAAAAGAACAGCATCGGGTTTATACACGCATGACCAATTTGCAAATGAAGTGGTTACGGATTCTGATGATTCTGACAAGGCATTGCAGTTAGATCATACAGGTCATGTATTTTTAACTGAAGAAGTTTTAGGCGATGGAGATTTTACTATTTCATATGATTATAAAAGTTTTGGAAGTGGGGTGAATAGAGGTTTTCAAGGGATGGTTACTTTAATTGGTCAAGACTCACAAGATAGTAATACTTGGAAAGTGGCAAGGTTAAGTCATTGGGGAACAGGTGGTTATATAAAAGGAATTGATGATTTTGGTTTTGATATTGGTGGGTTTGCCCATGTAGGTACTCCAAAATATGTAAGATTTACTCTTACGTATAGTAGCGATACGCAAACATTTACAGCTTATGTAGATGGGCTTTATAAAAAATTTGCGTCTGAAATAACTGCTGGAGAATGGACAAATAGAAAAATATATTTAGGTTTTAGAGGTGTAGGAACTCAAGATGCTACAACAGGTGAGTTTCCTGAAGCAAATTTTGATCCTAATTCTACGCCAAGAAATAGAGATCTTCAAAAAAGATTTGATGATATTACTGTGTTTAATAGAGCACTTACTGCTGCAGAAGTAACAGCAATAGACGCCACACCTTCAAGTGCGCTTACCATAGCCAATGTATCTTGGGACGGAAGTGAGAGTTCAGAGTGGACAAATGGAGATAACTGGAGTACAGGTAATGTACCAACATCTATAAGTGTTGTTACAATACCAACAGGAATGCCAAGTCAACCTGTTATAAATGCTACTACTGGTGTTGAGTTAAGTAGCTTAACTGTAGATTCTGGAGCAACACTAACAGTAGAAAGTGGAGGGTCATTAATTGTAAATGATACTTCTTCAGGAGATGTAACTTACAATGTTGCTGTAACAGATACAAACTGGCATTTAGCAACTTCACCAGTTTCTGGAGAAGGGTATGATGATACTTGGGTTTCTACCAATTCAATTGCTACAGGTTCTGTGTCTAGTGCAAATAGAGGAATTGCAACCTACCAAAACGGAACAGCAGATGTAACAACAGGAAACTGGGTTTATTTACAAGGTGGTGCTAGTGGAACTTTTGGAGATGGTGTTGGTTATTCATTATTAAGTAGTACTGGTTCAGGAAATTTCTCTTTTACAGGTACAGTAAATACTTCAACTATAAGTCCAGCTATTAGTCAAAATACTAACAATTGGAATTTAATAGGAAATTCATATACCTCTTATTTAGATGTTGCAGCATTTATTACAGCAAACTCTACTAATTTTGGAAGTGCTTTTCAGTCAATTTATGTTTGGAATGGAAGTGCTTATGTAGCGACAACTACTGGTTATGTTTATCCAGGACAAGCCTTTTTTGTAAGTGCAAGTGCTACAGGAACAACTGCTTCTTTTACAACAGCAATGCAAAGTCATCAAACAGGTACTACTTTTCTTAAAAGTTCTAATACCATAACTTCTATTAAGTTAAACATAACCGATGGTACAAGTAATAAAACTACAAGTATTAATTATTTAGAAGGGAAAACTGAAGGTTTAGATCCTGGTTTTGATATTGGAATGTTTAATGGTGTTGCTTCAGACCTAAGAGTATATACACATTTAGTAAACAATAATGAAGGGATTGCATTTACAAAACAAGCATTATCAGATACTAATATAGAAACTACAGTTATTCCTGTTGGTTTAAAAGCTTTAGCTGGACAAGAAATTACTTTTTCTGCAGATGCATTAAATTTACCTTCTGGAGTTAATGTATTTTTAGAAGACAGACAAAAAAATACATATACACGTTTAGATGAAGCAAATTCTATATATAAAGTTACATTATCTGATAAATTAGATGGTACGGGTAGATTCTTTATTCATACTTCTACTGATAGTGCATTAAGTGTAGATAATACTATTTTAGAAGGTGTAAGTGTATATAAGTCAAATTCATCTACGTTAAGAATTGTTGGTTTATCTCAAGGACAAGCAACAGTGAAGTTATTTAATATTCTTGGTAAACAAATTATAAAAAATTCATTCGAAGCAAGTGGAAGTGAAGATGTTTCTTTATCAAATTTAGCAAAAGGAATTTATATTGTTCAGTTAGAAACTGAAAACGGTAAATTGAACAAGAAAATAATTTTAGAATAATTAACGAGAATTTAAAGACAACATAAGATGAAAAAACAAACAGAAAATACTCAAGAAATTTCTCGTAAAGACGCTATCAAAAAAATAGGAAATTACGGTAAATATGCAGCTTTAACTGCTTTAGGTACATATATGGTATTAAATCCTCAAAAGGCGCAGGCACAAAGCCCAGAAGCTCCTGGAACTGGGTTTTAAAGAATTATCCCCCGATTTTTTTAAGAAAATACTCACAGTACTTATTTACTGTGGGTATTTCTTTTTATAAAGAATATGAGTTTTATATTTACTAATATTTAGAAAATATTTTTGCTAAAAATTACAAAAAATTGATATTATAATCTTATCTATTATTGAACTATGAAAATTTTTAAAATTCTTTTTTTGATTGTTATTTCGATTAGTTGCAATAGACTTCCAGAAAAAATAAAACGGCATTCGTTTGGTGACCAGGGAGATGGTACGTATGTAAATCCTATTTTGAATGCAGATTATCCAGATTCTGATGTGGTTCGTCATAGAGATAAGTTTTATATGATTTCTTCAAAAAAACACATGTCTCCTGGTATGGTAATTCTTGAATCTTATGACATGGTTAACTGGAAAATAATTAATCATGTTTATGATAAAATAACTTGGGGAGACGAATATAATTGGGATAAAATGAAAGGTTATAAACGTGGCGTTTGGGCTGGAGATTTAGCATTTCATGATGGTACTTGGTATTGTTATGTAATAGATCCTAGTCATGGATTGTTTGTAACCACAACAAAAGATATTTATGGAAAATGGAGTGTGCCTAAAAAAATGCTTTCTCAAAAAAAGGTTGGAGACGATCCCAGTGTATTTTGGGATGATGAAAACAAAGAAGCTTGGTTAATTGCAAACATAGGTAGAAGCAGAACCAAAGAAGATAAAGATAAATATCTATTTAAGAATGCAATTTTTAAAATGAGTTGGGATGGAATGAGTTTAGAAGATGAAGGAACCGATTTTTATAAAGGAACTGGTGCAGAAGCTTCTAAAATATATAAAATTAATAAGCAGTGGTTTATCTTTTTATCAGAATGGTCTACTAAACCAAATGGAGAAAAAGAAGATAGAAAACAAATTGCTTTGCGTTCTAAAACAAATAGTATTTATGGCCCTTATGATAAAAAAATACTATTAGAAAAAGGGAATGGTTTTGAACGTAGTTGTAGCCAAGGCTCCTTAAATCAAGCGCCAGATGGTTCTTGGTGGTATTATCATCAATTAATTCAAAACACAGAAGATCCTTTTCAAGGAAGACCACAATGTTTACAACCTGTTGAATGGATAGATGGTTGGCCTATTATTGGAAAAGATATTGATAATGATGGAATAGGAGAACCTTTAAGAAGGTCTAAAATGCCAAATATAAAAGCAACTAAAAAATTAGAAATACAAACCTCAGATGATTTTTCTGAATCAAAATTAGGACATCAATGGGAATGGAATCACAATCCTCGTAATTCTCATTGGTCTTTAACCGAACGAAAGGGTTGGTTGAGGTTAAAAGCAAGCTCTTTAGCTCCATTAACAAAATATGGATTTCATAAAGGGTCACCTCTTTGGAGAGCTAGTAATACATTAAGTCAACGAATTATGGGTACAAAATCTGGTACAGCAATTGCTAAATTTGATGTAACAGGAATGAAAAAAGGGCAAAAAGCAGGGTTTGTTCGTTTTGGAGGAATTAGCCATGTTATAGGTGTTAAAATGGATGAAGAAGGAAGCCAAAATATTTTTTTTATGGATGATAAGGGTACTGAAATAGTTGGTCCTAAAGTAGAGAAAGATATTGTCTATTTTAAAACCACCAATATTGGTAAAGTAGCAAGATTTCAATATAGCTACGATAACAAACATTTTGATGATTTTGGTAACGAATTTGAACTAGGTTTTGGACGTTGGTCTGGTGATCGATTAGGTGTATTCTGCTGGAACGACAAAGAAGAATCTGGATATGTAGATATAGATTGGTTTCTGTATGAGTATGAATAAAATTATAAGTACAGAAAACAAAGCGACAAAATAAAGTGTACTATTTATTAAGTATAGACTTCAAAATGAAGTCTATACTTTTTTCTTTTTTTTGATAAAAGAATAAACTCTATTTTTTACTTTTTAAAAATTTCTTTTGTTGTGATGGCGTTGTGTATTGCGCTTTTTTATTCTTCATCAACCTTTTATGAATGTGATACGTAACATCCATCCATTCTTTTTCTTCTTGCCAAAGCGGTTGCATCATTTTCGTTTCCCAATTAGAAAGATTCGTCTCTAATAATTTTAATGTTTCAGGTTCTGTTGTTGATAAGTCTTTCGTTTCACCAATATCGTTTGATAAATCATATAATACATGTCCGAAATTCTTCAACTTTATCAATTTAAAATTATTATGACGCGTACCTGATTCCTCTAACTTTCTCCAATATAAATTTTCATGAGGATTTCCTGATTTGTCGCCATTTAAAAATGGGAATAGATTTACTCCTTCAAGATTTGAGTTTTCTTTTACGGGGATATTTGCAGCAGCCATTGAAGTAGAGAAAATATCAAAAGAAGATGTTAATCCATTAAAAGTTGTGTTGGCTTTAATTTTATTTGGCCAACTCATTACAAAAGGAACTCTATGTCCTCCTTCAAATTTATTTCCTTTCCAACCTTTTAAATAACCGTTTTTTGAAGTATTTGTTTTTGCCCCACCATTATCACTCAGAAAGTAAATAAGTGTATTGTTAAGTAGATTTAAGTCTTTTAGTTTTTTTGTCAGTTTACCAATATTTTCATCTAAAGACCAAGTCATTGCAGCTAACTTTTGTCTAGGATGATTTTTATATTTTTCTAAATCCGACTTTTTTGCATGCATAGGAGTATGTACAGCATTGTATGCTAAATACATAAAGAAAAGTTTGTCTTTGTTTTGTTCTACAAATTTCACAGAATAATCACCTAAAACATCTGTCAAATACCCATCAAATTTCACTCTATCTCCATTGTGTTGCAGCATGTGTTCTCTTGAAGGGTTTTTTACAGGAAAATAAGATCTTCCTCCAGCTAAAAACCCATAAAATTCATCAAAACCTCTTTTGTTGGGGTGATCTGTTTCTGTGGCGCCTAAATGCCATTTACCTAAGGCAATTGTTTTGTATGAGTTTTGTTTAAATACGTCTGCAATTGTAATAACTTTATCTGCTAACCCAATATCTCCACTGTCACCATAACCAGTTGCATTTGCTTCAAAACCAAAACTCTGTTGGTATTTACCTGTCATTATTCCTGCTCTAGAAGGCGCACAAACAGTTGCGCTTACATGAGCATCTGTAAAAACAACACCATTTTTTGCGAGCTTATCAATTTCTGGAGTTTCTAAATCTTTAGAACCCATAAAACCGAAATCTACATAACCAGCATCATCTATTAGTATAACGATGATATTTGGTTTTTTAGGAGATGAATTTTGAGTTTCAATATTCTTTTCTAAAGCAATATTTTTAGAGTTGTTTTTTTTACAAGAATGTGTTATTAGAAAAATAGCACATGTTATAATTGTAATTTGTATCAATCTTAAATATCTAAACATACCTTTAATCTTTTTGCAGTTTAAGTGAAGTAATTCTTTGTTTTAAAAAAGGGAGCAACCTTATTTATTGTTCCTAGTATAATAGTACTACAAGTCTTTTAGATGTGCAATCTAATTTTTTAAATTGATTTATTATTTACCATAAATAAAGACATTTGTATACTTTATGTATAGAAAACGTTGATTTCTTTGCGCTATAAATCTCTTATTGTCTTAACTAAAAGTATATTTACTAATAATGCAACATTTTAACCCCTTTTATGATAAAGCAGTTTCTTACTTTTAGTATAATTTTGAAATAGAGAATACTGTTTGATTTTCAAATAAATCAAACTCAATATATCAAATAAATAATTTATAAATGAATAAATATTTCTATCTTTTAGTAATTTCCTTTTTAGTTTTATCCTGTAATACTTCAAACGAAAAGCCAACATATTCCAATGAAAAATGGGAAAATCCAGAATGGGAAAACCCAGAAATATTTCAAATCAATAGAGAAGAACCAACAGCTTCATTTTACAGATATGCTTCAGAAAAAGAAGCTTTAAAAAATGATGACTGGAAGAAATCAACAATGTACACTTCTTTAAATGGTAATTGGAATTTCCATTTTGCTGATAGTGTTTCTACACGTCCAGCAGATTTTTATAAAAATGACTTTAGCTTAAAAGGTTGGGACACAATTAACGTGCCTTCTAACTGGGAAATGAAAGGTTTTGGAGTTCCTATTTATGTAAATAGGATTTATGCATTTCCTACAAACCCTCCTTTTATACCTCACAATATAAATAATGTTGGTAGTTATAAAAGAGATTTTGAAGTTTCAGAAGATTGGAAAGACAAAGATGTTTATCTTCATTTTGCAGGAGTTAGTGGAGCGATGTATGTTTGGGTAAATGGAAAGAAAGTTGGGTATAATGAAGGAAGTAAAACTGCTGTAGAATTTAAAGTTACAGATTATGTAAAAAATGGTAAAAACAATGTTTCAGTTCAAGTTTTGCGTTGGTCTGATGCTAGTTATATGGAAGATCAAGATTTCTGGAGATTAAGTGGAATTGAACGTGATGCTTATGTATATGCGTTAAATAAAGTAACCGTTAGAGATTTTAGAGTTACTTCAGATTTAGAAAACAATTATAAAGATGGTGTTTTTAAAGCAAGTTTAAAAGTAGATAATAATACGAATAGTGATGTAAATAATACAATTGCAGTAAAGTTATTAGACGGTACAAATGAAGTGTATTCAGAATCTAAAGTAGTTGCTTTAAAATCAGGTAGAAATACGGTTGATTTTAATAAAGTATTAAAAAATGTAAAAACTTGGAATGCTGAAAAACCAAATTTGTATTCATTACTTGTTCATTTAAAGGATGCTAATAATAAAACGATAGAAGCAACTTCTATTAAAGTAGGTTTTAGAAATGTTAAAATTGTAAATAATCAGTTTTTAGTAAATGGTAAACCTGTATTGATTAAAGGAGCTAATCTACATGATCATAGTGATACAGAAGGGCATACTGTTTCTGAAGCATTAACTCTAAAAGATTTAGAGGTGATGAAACAAAATAACTTAAATGCAATACGTTGTAGTCATTATCCAAAAGACCCTCATTTTTATAGAATGTGCGATAAATATGGTTTTTATGTTGTTGATGAAGCAAATATAGAATCGCATGGTTTAGGAGCTACAAACCAAGGTTTGGATAAAAACAAAAAGGCGCAAAAAATACATCCAGCTTATCAGCCAGAATGGAAAGGCGCACATATGGACAGAACTATTAGAATGTTTGAGCGTGATAAAAACTATCCATCCATTGTAACTTGGTCTTTAGGTAATGAAGCAGGAAATGGAGATAACTTTTTTGCAACTTATAAATATTTAAAAGAACAAGATTCAACGAGACCAACGCAATATGAAGGCGCATTAAATTATGCAAATACAGATATTCAGGCGCCTATGTATTGGACAATTGATAAAATGATTAAGTATGCAGAAAACAACCCTACAAGACCTGTAATACAATGTGAATATGCACATTCTATGGGTAATAGTACTGGTAATTTTCAAAAATATTGGGATGCTATAGAAAAGTACGACATCTTACAAGGTGGTTTTATTTGGGATTGGGTAGATCAAGGAATATTGACCAAAAATGAAGCAGGAGAACCATTTTGGGCTTATGGAGGAGATTTAGGTGCAGATGCTTACAGAAGTGATGTCAACTTTTGTTTAAATGGAGTTGTAAATCCAGATAGAACAGCGCATCCAGCATTATTTGAAGTTAAAAAAGTATATCAATATATTAAATTTAAAGCTTCAAATTTAAAGAAGGGTGAAATTGAAATTAAAAACATTTATGATTTTACTAATTTAAGTGAGTATAAGTTTACTTGGATCTTGCTAGAAGATGGTAAAGAAATTGGTAGTGGTGATTTACCTCAATTAGATATTGCTTCTTATCAAACTAAAAAAGTAAAAGTTAATTTACCTAAACTTAAAAATTCAAATGCAGAATATCATTTAAATGTTTATGCTTTAAATAGAAATGAAACAGATTTAGTTCCTAATAATTATGTGGTTGCTTCTGAGCAATTTCAATTACAAAGTTCAGATTTAGATGTAAAATCAACGATTTCTAAGGATTCTATTTCTATTACTTCAGAAAACAACATCACTAAAATTTCAAATGATAACTTTGATTTAAAAGTTGATGTAAAAACTGGAAAAATCACAAGTTTAGATTACGGAAATGGAAATGTTATCGTTGAAAGTTTAACACCTAATTTTTGGAGACCAATAACTGATAATGATTTTGGAGCTAAATCTCCAAAAAAATTAAATGTTTGGAAGAAAGCAACGACTACTCAAAATTTACAATCAATTAAGATTTTTAGTAATAATAAAGAGGTTTCAGTTACAGATCCATCAAAAGTAAAAGGAGCAGTACGTATTCAAACTATTTTTGATTTACCAGCTGTTAAAGGTCAGGTTTCAGTTGTATATACTATTAATTCTACAGGAGAAATTACGGTAACAAATACACTAAGTAATTTAGCTAAAAAGTTACCTCATTTACCAAGGTTTGGTAATAGTTTCATCATAAAAAATGAGTATCAAAATGTAGCATATTTTGGTAGAGGACCACAAGAGAATTATAATGATAGAAATACAGCTGCTTTTGTAGGAGATTATAAAGCAAAAGTATCAGATTTGTATTTTCCATACATTCGTCCGCAAGAAAACGGATACAGAACAGATGTTCGTTGGATTACTTTTAAAAATGATACAGGAAAAGGTATTAAAATTGAAGGTCTTCAATTATTAGGGTTTAGTACACATCATCAATACAATAATGATTTTGACACAGGTAAAGTTAAACAACAACGTCATACAACAGATATTCCACAAAGAGATTTTGTAAATATTAATATTGATTATAAACAAACGGGAGTAGGAGGTGATAATAGTTGGAGCCCTAAAGGTTTAGCACATAAAGAATTTAGAGTAATGCCAGGAGATTTAAAATATTCTTATAAAATTAGCCCTTTAAAATAATTACATAGTAAAAAGTTTTGTTAAGAATGTTATTATGAAAGTTCAATTTTAGTTCATTATTAAAATAAAAATTATCAAAAGAACTTGTTAACTAAATAAAGCCAGTGAATTTAAATTCACTGGCTTTATTATTTATTATAATACTTGTTTTATACTTTATTCAGATATTGTAATTACTCCTTCTGTTACTTCTTTTTTTCCATAATTGAAGCTTCTGAGATAATTTATTTACCAATTCGGGTTTTTTTAAACTGAGTTCGTTTTTCTCTTGTAAATCATCTAATAAGTTTATATAATTCTAATTTTTCACTATTTTTTGTTTTCTTACTAATTAATTTTCAATTCTTATTAAAGGTTAGTTCCAAAACTAAAAAACACCTCTCTTTTAGTAAGTAGGTGTTGTGTCTTAATTATTATACTTATACCGTCTAAATCATTTTTAGTGGGTTATGATCAATAAAATTTAACAAAGTAAGTAACACATCCATCGTTAAAATTACTTATTTGTTAATGCTGATTTGTGTTATTTTATTTAGAGATTTAAGATATTGGTTTCCCAAATACACCTGTTTTATAATCTTTTTTTTATTATTCGGGTATTGTATTTTTCATTATAATAAGAAAAGCCTCTCATAAATTTTATGAGAGGCTTTCTAATTCTAAGTTTGGTTATATATTATATACCTATTTGATTTACACCATCAACAACTCTGTTTCTAAATTCTAATACATCGGTAGCTTTATAGCTTATTCCATCAGATTCAAAAGAATAGTTAAGGGTTAGTTCTCTTGTTTCAGGATTATAAGTTGATCCATCATCAACAATAGTTACACCTCCTGCAGCCGTTTCTAATGTTATTGTGTTGTCATCTCCTAAAACAATATTCATTTTTGTGTCAGAATTTCTTAAATTAGCAACACCATTACATTCTACAGTAGTAGGAGAAATCATAGTTAATTCTAACGCATCAACGTCTGTAATACCACCTGAATATTGTGATGTTTCATCTACACCTCCAATGGTTGTTGTATATTGACCAGTTTGAACATAATTACCATACAATTGATTTATATACGAAAATGATATTACTGATGATTTATATTTTGTTGATTCTTCATCTTCAGGATCTGTTAAAATTATATCCGCATTTATAACACTTTCTAATGTAAATCCAAGTGCATAATTATGATTTAACGATTCTGAATCAGCAAGGAATTCATCTTCATTAGCCTTAACGTAAACAAAACCTTGTACTTTTCCCGCAGGAATAATAATTTTGTTATTCGCTGGATTTCCTTCACTATCTACCAATTCATAATAGTTGTTAAGTAATACAGATTTACCGGCATTTGTTACTAAATCATCATCTAAAGAGAAAGTAACTTCTATGTCTTTAGTATTATTTATTGTCCCTCCTAATGTTACACCAACACCAATTTGCATTCCTTCTCCTATGATAAAAGTACGGTCAATTGTTTCGTGAGCTAAATACACAGAAGTGTAGTCGAAATTTTCTTGAAAAGCATCTTCATAACATGAGGTTAAAAGTAATGCAAATGATAATGCAACTATTTTAGTAATAGATTTTAATATTTTTGTATCCATAATCTTTATGTTTAGTTTGTTTACCATCCTTTATTTTGTTCCAAAATAGTACTTTTTATTACTTCTCCATATGGTAAAGGTAAATAATAATTTTTTTCTTCATAGTTTCTTTCTTCTACAATGATGTCTTCATATGAAAAAGTGTCATCTTCATTTTTAGTAACCTTAACACCTTTTATATCTTCAATATTCACAATTTCTTTCCATCTTCTTAGATCATGAAAGCGATCACTTGTAAAACATAATTCTATTCTTCTTTCGTTTCTTAAAAGTACTTCGAAATCTGATTGATTACTTGATGAATTATCTAAGTGTGGATCTGAGGATGTATAACCTGCTCTTATTCTTATTTTTTGAAGAACTTCTTTTGCAGAAAAATTATGTCCCGCTGGTGCTGTCGTTGGATCATTGTGAATTTCATTCAATGCTTCAGCATACCCTAAATATACTTCAGTAAGCCCTAATTGAACATATACTCTAGGTTGTGTTGTTGTTGCACTAAGTGAAGATGGATCAAAGTCTAGATTATTCATGTATTTTTTTAAATAATAACCTGTTCTTGTTCCAACAGAATTCTTGAACCCTCCATAATTATCCAACCCTCCTCGATAAATTTCCAGAGGGTTAAAATCTGTACAAGATTCAGTGTCAAAACATTCATCATTATTATAAAAAATAAATTTGTAAAATCTTTGATCTCTACCCGCATACGGAGTTGAAGGGTCATAACTACTAGTACCATCAGTTATTGGATATCCTTGAGAGTCTGGAAATGCATCTACTAAATTTTGAGATGGATTTATTATCCCTGCCCCATATAAAGTAGGAGGGTAATAACTTTTTTCAAGATCATTGCTTTGGTAAGTATTTCGTAATCTCCAAAAATGGTCTGAGTTACTGTCGTTAGAAAAATTAAATGCTTGTAACGATCTTAAACCTCCATTTTGTGTTATTACATCTTCTGCATACGTGGCAGCTAATTCCCATTTTTCAATATCATTAGTAGGGTTAAATGCTGGACTTGCTGCAAATAAAGCTACTTTAGCTTTTAATGCATATGCCGCCATACCACTTGCTCTACCTGTTTCTATAGCTGTTGTACCATCTGAAATACCTGTACCACTATACTCGAGAGGAAGGTATTCAATGGCAGTGTCTAAATCTTTCATGATTTGATCAAAACATTCCTGATAGGTGTTTCTTTTTAACGTTATATAGTCTTCATTCTCGAGAATTTCATTAACAATAGGAAAACCTAACATTTCATCATTTTCTGAAGGCCCTCCAAAATATTTTAATAATTCCCATTCTGCAAATGCCTTTAAAAAATAAGCTTCACCATAATATCTTCTTAGGGTATTTATATTTGTTGGATTATCTTCACCATCTGCATCAGTTAGTTGAAACGGTAAACCTGTATCATGTACAAGTGTTATGTATTGGTACACTTGTCTTATATTATCATAAGATTGTTGCCAAACATATCCATAAGGATTATAGGTTGGACTCCAATACCCGGTTGCAGCTGCTGGTGTTTCTGTAATATTTTGCACTGCATTATCTGTAAGAACTTCAACACCAAAATCCTTGTTGAATTCATAATCATAATCAGGATATATATTTTCAATAAACCCTCTTGAACGTGCTCTAGATTCAGTAATTACTTCTTCTCTGGTATACTGTACATCATCGTCTAAAAAGTCACTACAACCTGTAGCTCCAAGAGCTAGTGTAATAATTGTTATTATTTTATTCGTTAATTTCATCTTTTTATTTTTTAATGTTCCTTATTAAAAATTCATAGTTGCTCCGAAAACAAATGATCTCATCATAGGATATTCTGAATATCCTGCGTTAATATCTTCAGGATCTAAATCTTTTATTTTGCTAAATAGAGCTAGATTACTACCTCTTAAGAATAATTTCACATTTGTAAATGCTCCATTACCAAGTACTGATTCTGGTAATGTAAATCCTAACTCAGCATTAGAAATTCTAAAATAACTACCATCTACTAACCAATAATCAGAATTGGTGAAATTATTTAAACTAGGAATAGTACTTAACCTAGGGTTCGAATTCCCATTTGGAAGATCTTTATTAACACTTCCATAATAAGTTCTCAATCCAACAGGTTGAAAATATTCTCTACCATTAAGATTGAAATCATAGTTAGCAACTCCCATTCCTACGACATCAAGGTTGATGCCTTTATATTCAACCCCAAGATTAATACCATAATTAAAGCGAGGTATACTATTACCAATTGTAGTTTGATCTCTTGTATCAATTACATTATCTCCATTTAGATCAACATATTTAATATCACCAACTTGTACTTCTCCAAATTGAGGTAATGCATCATCAATATTATCTGTTGTAAAAAGACCATCAGAAAGGTAACCTACTATGTTGTCTGTTGCCTGACCTTCTTGCAATCTATATTCATCAGGATATTGTACTTCTGCGAGTTTCTCTTTTATTCTTTTATTATAGCCAGCATTAAAACTTGCATAATATCTAAAAGAACCTTTACTGTCATTAAAAGTGATATTTGAATTAAATCCTGTATTTCTGTATTCAATGAAATTTATATTAGGTAAATAAGCATTTCTTCCTAATGATGAAGCATATAAAGCGGATGCTTGTGTCACTAGATTACTAATTTTTACATTAAAATAATTAACGTCTAATTTAAATTTTTTCAGAAATTGAACCTCTGTACCAGCAAAAAATTGATCAAAGATTATCCAATCAATATCCTTATTACCAGTCTGAGTTGTCTGGTATGAGTTTGTGTTTTGTGTTGTTATCTCTGATCCTAGATATGTTTTTGTACCAGTACCATAGGTATCCAAATATAAAAATGAATTATTAGTAGTAGGATATTCTGTTCCTATTTTTCCATATGAAGCTCTAAATTTAAGTCTATCAAAAAAGCTATTATCATTCAGAAAATCTTCATTAGAAGCTATCCATGCAACACCAACAGTAGGGAATAATCTTGTTCTATTTTCGTCTAAAAACTTAGAACTGCTACTCATATTCATATTTGCATATAGAATATATTTGTTCTTAAGGGCATAGGAACCATTTAAGTTAAATGTTAAATTTCTACTATCTGGTCTAGTATTAGCACTTTCAAGGTTGTAATATAATAAGTGACTAAGGTTTAAATTTAACGTTGATTCGTTAAACTTTTTAAAGTAACTAAAATTACCTCCATAAGTGAACGTTCTTTGTACTCCGGTAGATATTCTACTTGCATTAATCACTAAGTTTTCTTGCCTGAATAATTTTACAGCTAATGAATCTAAACCATCAACATCTTGTAAATTTTCAAGTGTATACAAACCTGGAGTGTTATTATTCTGTAAGGTATGTTGATTATATGTTTTTAATAAAACATAGGTGTCATATTTAAGACCTGGAACATAATTTTTGAAATCGAAGTCTAATCCCATATCAAAAACCATATTAGAATTGTAATCACTTCTTTGACCACCTAATTCTAATTCTGATAATGTATTTTCACCATAGTTATTACTTACAATATAGGCAGAATCTCCAACTTTTAAAGGAAATTCATTCGCAGGGATTCTATTGATGTCCCACATCATTGCATTTGCTCCAAGAACAGGTCTGTCGTTGGTTCCAAATTTTCCATAAACACTAGCATGAGCTCTTATTAATTCAGTAACACGTGTGTTAATTTTTGTTCTAAAAGTAAGGTTTTTACCTTCAATCTTGGCTCCTACCTTTTCCAATCCTTCCCAGTCAGAATATCCAACAAAAGCACTGTACTCAACTTTCTCTGTACCTCCATATGCATTTAATGATGCATAATTTGAAAGAGATAGATTGCTTAAATAAACATCTTGTCTATCTATGTTAGGATAATTAATTGGATCTGATCCGTTTTCATAAGCGTCAATAGCTTCTTGACTATAAACATCTCCAAAACCATCGTTGTTAGAGGCTCTATTGAGTACACGAGCATACTCTGCAGCTGATAATAATTCAGGCAAACGTGTAACAATATTTATAGATTGTTGTAAATTAACTTCAACTACAGGTTTTCCTATTTTATTTCCTGTAGTGATTACATAAATAAGTCCGTTGTCACCAAAGTTACCAAGGAGAGAGTTAAAAGTAGGGTCAGAAAGTACTATAACTTCTTCAACTTCTCTTAAGTCTACTTGTAAACCTCTAGGTTGACCATCAACCAATACATATGGGGTACCACCATTTAAAGAATAACTATACAGATTTTCAATATCTATTGTTCCTGGAACATTACTTGTTCTTACTACTCTCAATCCGGGTACTCTACCTCTTAAAGCTTCTGATAGGTTGTCACCAGATGTTTTTCTTAATTCTTTACCCGAAATTCTAAATACAGATCCTGTAGTTTGACTTAGATTAAAAACACCAAAAGGGGTTTTCAATATTTCATCCTCATTCACTACTTTAATAGTGTCTGAAGTTACTAAATTATCTAATGTTGTTTTTTGTGCGAAGCTTATATTAATTGCTAAATAATTAAGTAAGCAGAAAACAAAAAATTTCAATTTTGTTATGGTTAATTTCATTTGTTTCTTTATTTTTTTGTGTTCATTCTGTTGAATAATTATTTCTAGTAACCAGGTGTTTGTTGAAATTCTGGTATTAATTCAGTTTCACTACTCGGAATTGGCCACCAATAATTACGTGCTCCAAATGTTTTTTTTAATAAAGGTTGTTCTTCTATAGAGTAACTAAAACCAGTAGGGTATGTAGTAGATACTCCACCTTCTTGCCAACGCATCTCTAAAAATTCTACTTTTTTGTTTTCTTCCTTCTCAAGATCTTTCCATCTTCTTAAGTCATCGTATCTAATTCCTTCAAAGCACAGTTCAACTGCACGTTCGTTTTTAATTCTGTCTCTAAAGGCATTTTTATCTCCTGTAAATTGAGCAGCTACATTTGGCATACCAACTCTGTTTCTAATCATGTTTACAGCATCAACAGCAGTAAGAGTTGCTCCAGGAGCAGCAGCGTTTGGCCCATATGCTTCATTAGTTGCTTCAGCATAATTTAAATAAATTTCAGACATTCTGAAGATATTGTTATTGATATGGAAATCAAATTCACCTCTAGTACCACCGAACCACTTAGCGCCGTTTGGTATCCATTTTCGAATACGATACCCTGTTTCACATCTCACTTGCCATAAAGTATTAGCTGAAACATCGCTTGGGTATAACCCTGATCCATATTTACCTTCTTCATTAAGAACTGCTAAATCAGTCTTTCCAGTACTATTAATTGCTCCGTTTGTATGTATCCAGCTTACTCCATCAAATAATATAGCATTATAATATCTAGGATCTCTGTTGATAAATGGTTCTTGCGGGTTGTATCCTGAAGCAGGATCAGTAATAGGCAACCCTGTTTTTGTTTCAAATTTATCCACAAAAGCAGGAAGTGCTCCGATTCCCTGTGGTGACGTATTTCCTCTCATAATGTCAAACCCTGCTGTTAAAGCTAGATTATGAGCCGGATTTAAGATTCCACCAAAATCAAAAAACTTTCTATTTACTTCTGCATAAATCACTTCAGAAGGAAGAACTTTTGTAATTCCAGGACCAACAAAAATACTTCTATAAGATTCTAATGCTGCTGGTTCAGCAGTAAAAAGATCAGTACCGTTATGTCCTACATCTATCGAGTTAGCAGAACTAGCATTTATAAGTGAATACAATCCATTATTATTCGCAAAATTAATTAAGTCTGATGCTGCTTCTGCGGCTTCTTTCCATCTTGTCTGATCTGTCGTTACTAAAGGACTAGCGCCAAATAAAGTTACTCGAGATTTTAAAGCCAATGCCGCCCCTTTCGTAGGTCTCCCCACATCTTCTGATTCCCATGATATTGGAAGTAAGTCAATAGCAAGGTTTATGTCCAATAATATGTTCTCATAATTACTTTCATAAGATTCTCTTATTTGTGTTAATTCTTCATTTAGTGCTAAGTTTTCTTTTAAATACACAAGACCTCCATGTCGTTTTGTTAGAAGATGAAAATGAAACGCTCTTAAAAAATAAGCTTGCCCTTTTAATCGGTTAATTTCTTCTTCATTTGCATTTGAAATTAAATCAACATTTTCAAGAAACTCATTAACAATTCTAATTCCTTGCCAAGATTGTGTATATCTAGTTGTCATATTTGTTCTCTGAGCTCTAAGAACTGGAACAGCACCATTCATTAGACTCAAATAATTACCTTGAGCAAATACATTATACGTTTCAGGAACACCCCAAATCCTTCTTCCTGGATACCCTTCAGAACCCATAACCATTCCTGGTAAATTATCAGGAGCATCCTGAGCAGAACTTATTTCAGTTATTAATTTAGTGTATGCTCCATCTAAAAAATATTTTGCCAATACAACATCAGAAAAAACGCTTTCTTGATCTAACCCGTCTGTATCGGAAGATTTATCTAGATAATCCTCACAGCTAAAGAATAGAACAGTGATTGTTATTATATAAATATATTTAATTGTTTTCATCATAATTTAATTTAAAAGTCCATATTTAATCCAAAAGTATACCTAGCTGAAAGGGGATATTTCCCCGGAGAGTTTCCTTGAGGATCTCCATATTCAAACTTAGTTAAAGTAAAAAGGTTATTTCCAGAAAGATACAGCCTTAGTTTGTTTATTTTTTTACTATTGCTCATGTCAAAATTATAACCAAGATTTACACTACGTAGTTTTAGATAGTCTAAATTAATAATTCTAGCAGTATTATTATCTGTTAAATTAGTATTGGCAGGATCGCTATGTAATGCGGGATATGCAGCATCTGTATTATCAGGGGTCCATGTATCTAATTGATTGTAAACTCCAGCAGCTATACCTTGATATAGGGCATAGGCTAATCTTGCATCAATTGTTCTTTCATATCCTGCAACACCATTCAATAAAGCACTTAATGACCAATTTTGATATCCGAAGTTAAATCTAAAACTGTAGGTATGTTTAGGTGCTTTTTGTAAATCATATCGTACTAGATCTTCTGTACTGTCTCCAATAATGGTTCCATTAGCGTTAAAATCTATATATCTATAATCTCCTAAGCCTGGATTACCAACGTATGAGGGATAATTTACAAGTTCATCTATAGATTGAAAATAACCATCCGTTTGTAACAGGTTGGTAGTTCCAATTGCTTTTCCAGCAAGTTTAGCATATTCAGGAGTACCTGGAAAATCTAGAGCGTTTGAAACAACCCTGTTTTCATAAAAGCCATAAATACCTGTTACAGCATAAGTAAAGCCTCCAGAAGTTTTGTTTTTATAGGTCAATGCTACATCCATACCATGACTTTTCGTTTCGTTTACATTCGCTTTAGGCAATATTGCGTTATTACCAAAATATATTGGAACCTGAGGAGTAGCTATAAGACCTGTTCTGTTATCACTGAAAAAATCAAGAGATCCTGATATTTTATTATCAAAAACACCAAAATCAACACCAATATTCTGCTTTGTTGCAGTAGACCAGGTTAATACATCATTTCCTATTTCGTATTCTTTTATAACTCTAAGATTGTTATCCACTTCTTCACCAAAAAAGTACCTACTTGTTGCAACATTAGTATCATAGGCATAACTGCTTTGATACAACCACCTTAGATATTGAGTAGGAGTTGTATTTGGTATTTTTAACCCTGCTTTATTACCCGTTTGACCGTATGAGTATCTAAGCTTGAAATTATTTATTTGAGGAATATGATCAGCAATAAATTTTTCTTTGGCTAGATTAATACCTAGAGAAAATGAAGGGAAAAGTTTAAATCGAGAACCATGATAAAAACTTTCATCCCCATTATATGACGCAGCTGCTTCAAAGAAATAATGTGCGTCGTAATCATATGTTGCTCTAGCAACCCAATCTTCGTTATAATAAGGAAACTCTGTTCTTGTTACTCTTTTACTACGGCTAAAAAGACCAACAGCAGTAACATTGTGTTTTCCAAAAGAACGTGCATAATTAATCTGTGCTCTTCCATATTCAATATTTGAATTGTCATTCACACCTTCGCTTCCTTCAATATAATAGTCAGATTTTTCCCAATCTGTTGTTTGAAGAGCAGTCCATGTTCCATCTCTATTTAGAGTAAAAGTTTCTGCTCCTGTGTCACCATCAAAACTAGTTTGTCTAGTAGTATTATAAAAACTATTGTAATTATATTTAAGTGTAAAGGTTAATCCTTTGGTTATTGCATCCAACTTTTTTGTCAATTCTAAATCTACATTAAATACAGTTTTATTGCTTACGTTTAAACCGTTGTTAACTACGTCTCTATAAGGATTAGGTCCTAATCCGAATCTTGGTTCTACAAGACCTGGATAAAGCGGATCTATATATTGTTCTAAAACCTCTGCAGGATATACTGGTACTACACCTCCAGGAGCTGAATTGTATATTGCGAAAAATTCAGGAGTGTTAGCAAAGGTATTAGATGGCTTGTTTTTGACTTCTAAGCGACTACTTACACTTGTTTTTAATTCTGTTGTTTTAGAGAGTGTAAAATCTAAGTTACCTCTAAAAGTAAATTTTTGAAATTTATATTCAGGATCGTAATTATGGTATTGATCTGTATTCACAAGATCTCCTTCTTGCAGATATCCAGCGGAAGCATAATATTTAACAAAATCATTTCCACCTCGTAATGAAAGAGTTGTGTTAAGACTAGTGGTATATTCTTTAAATAATACCTCTTGCCAATCCGTATCAGGATATAGGTATGGGAATTCACCACTTTTAAAATGAGCTAAATCCGTTTCGTTGGTATAGCCAGCCCCGTAGTTTTGATCGTTTAAGATACCAGAATTTAGCGCTGTCTGAGCATCAAACGAGTTAAGTACATCGGGAGTACTACTGATGTTTTTTCTTGTAACCTCACTTGAAAAACTTATTTTAGGTTTTCCTATCCTACCTCTTTTAGTTGTGATGATAATTACACCATTTGCTCCTCTAATACCATATACTGCTGTAGCGGAACCATCTTTTAAGACACTTATATTTTCAACATCTCTAGTGTCTATGTTATTAAATCCACCTACAACTTCAACTCCGTCAACTAATATTAAAGGGTCTGACTGACCACGGATAAAAATTTCACCCGCTTCTTCTCCGGGTTGACCAGAAGTTTGTATAATGCTAACACCCGGTGCAATAGCACTTAGTGCATTGACAATATTTGTAGTTCCAGATTCTAATAATGTAGCACCCTTTATTTGACTTATAGCTCCAAGGACACTTTCTTTTTTTTGTCTTCCATAACCTACCACAACAATTTCATCTAATTGATCAGTATCTTCTTTCATTACTATATTTATAGTTTTTTGAGAACTAATAGTAATTTCTTGATTCTTGAAACCTAAATACAAAAACTGTAGTATCTGTCCCTTTTTAACAGTAATTTTATAATTACCATCAAAATCAGTTGAGACTCCAGTTGTGGTGCCTTTAACTATAATACTAACACCGGGTAGTGGCATTGCTGATTCATCTGTCACTTTACCTGAAACAACAGATTGTGACCAAGCCGAAACAAGACTAAAACAGCATAGAAAAAGTGTAATTATCTTTAATTTCATAATTTATTTAGTTTTTGGGTTTTTAGTTTATTTAAACCTATTAAAAAATCTCCTTTGATTATCATGTGTACAAAATTAACTTATTTATGTGCTTTTTTATTCTCAAATAAGGGGTTAAAATGTTACGAAAATGTTTAATGATATGCTTAAATAACAGTAAATCAAGTTGTTGTAATATTGGTGTTTTTTCTTAAAAAAAATGTTCTAGTTAAAATTAATTAATTATTATTTCATCAACTAAAAGATCTTTATCCGTTAATGACTCTAGTTTTATTGTATTAGCACCACGATTAATTTTTATGGTAAATTTTACGTTATTCCATGACTTTCCTATGTCCTTTGTATTTGGTAAAAAGAACTTGTTTTTCACTATTTTATCATTTATAGTAATCTTAATATAATTTCCAGAAGCATTTTTTATTTTAGAACTATAACGAATGTTTAAATCTGCATTACCAGCTCCTCCATCATTTTCTTGATACCAAAAAATAGAAGCTCCTTTTTGAGTCATACTTACAAATCCTTTACCTTTAAAGTTTGCTCCTTTAGATGAAATGATAGCTTTGTGTAATAGTGCTTCTTCTGCTTGTTCTCCTATTAAACCATTATTTTCTACGGTTTTGTTCCAAGTAAAACCTTCTTTTTTACTAAATCTTTCTTCTAATATTTGTGTTGGTTTTCCATTAACTACTACCAATGCTTTTACAGTTGTTTCTAATTCAATATCGAAACTTCCTTTGTAGGGTAATGATCTTACTGTTGGAGTTTCTCCATTTGTAGTGTAATAAATATCTATTTTAGGAGTAATCTTAGTACCTCTTAAGTTGATAATCTTAGTATCTATACTTATCTTATTAGAAGTAATTAATTTTTTTTCTCCCAAAATACTACTTGCCAATAAATTAATGTTTCCTGATTGGTTTGTACTAGTAATGTAAGCACGAGTCAATCCATAAAATGCTTTTCTGTGATTAGGGCCTACGTGTTGTTCTACATCTACAGGGCTTCCATTATCTAATGCTTTTATTTTACCTGCTCCAAATACATTAAAATAAGTTCTGTTTTCTCCATAAGGATAAAAATCCCCATCATTATCAGTTGAAGATACTCGAACTTGAACAATATCATTTTTGATGTTGTTTAATGACGCCCCATCAATCGATAATTGAATTTTAGCAGGTTGATTTGCTGTTTTTATAATTTCTTCAGAAACAACTTTTCCATCCTTATACCCTAATGCTTTTAAGGTTCCTGGTTGCCATTTTACTAGCCATTGGCATTGCATTTCTTCCCAGTTTTTTCCTGGTTTTTGTTTTCCTAATGATGTGTTATTATAAAACAACTCTACTTCATCACAATTAGAATACACCCAAACAGGAATTTCAGTTCCTAAATTCATTTTTGGATGTGTCCAATGTGGTAATATATGTACCATAGGTTTGGTTGTCCATTGACTCTGGTATAAGTAGAATAGGTCTTTTTCAAAATTAGCTAAATCGATAGCTCCTCCCATAAAAGCTCTAAATGGCCAACCTCCATGAACATAACCTGCCTCTCCAATATAATCATGACCTGTCCAGCGAAAAGAACCTGCATACGCTGGAATATCTCTTAATTGCTCAATATTTAAACGAGATGAAACACGTACAGTAGCATTGTCGTAACTTGAGTTAAAAATTTGTTTTCTATTTTTTTTGCTAGCTTGGTCAATCCAATCGTGTGTAAAAACTTCTTTTTCTGTTAAGTCAGCAATAAAATAAGGTCTTTGGTTCTTATTAGGAAAACCATCTCTAAACCATGTTTTAGTTCTGTAATAACCTCTTACTTGCCAAGTGTGAGTGTTTTCTGTACCGATAAATACTTTTCCTTTCTGATGTTTCTCTAAGTTTTGTAAAAAACCTTTCTTTTCACTTCCTCCATTAACTCCTAAAACATTCATGTATTCAGATCCTGAATGCCCGGAAGTAACAGGTCTTGTAGGGTCTAAAAGATTACATTCTGCTACCAAATCTTTAGCAATTTTGCCACGAGTTTCGTTACCAACACTGTAAATAACAATAGATGGGTGATTTCTATCTCTTTTAATCCAATCTGTTAAATCTTGTTTCCACCATTTGTCAAAATGATGAGCTCCATAATCATTTTTTGCTTTTTTGTGCCAACCATCAAATATCTCATCCATTACTAGCATTCCTAGTTCGTCGCAGATGTCATAAAACTCAGGTGTTTGTGGGTTGTGTGCTGTTCTAATAGCATTTACACCCATATCTTTTAATTGCTGAATTCTAAATTTTAGAATTTTATAAGGTACCGCAGATCCTAATGCACCGGCGTCTTGATGATTACAAACACCTTGTAGTTTTATGTTTTTACCATTTAACCACATTCCTGTTTCTGCTTTCCATTCAATATCACGAACCCCAAATTTAGTTTCTATAACATCTACTACATTTTTACCTACTAGTAATTCCGTTTTTAAAGTATATAAATATGGAGATTTTGTAGACCAAAGTTTTGGACTCTGAATTTCTAAATTCGTTTTTACAAGAGCGTCTTCTTCTAGTTTGATTTTACTTTTGGTAGAAGTAATAATTTTTCCATTTTCATCAACAATAGAGGTGATTACTTTTACTTTTTCACAGTTATCGTTTTTATTAAATAATTCTGTCTCTACAAAAACGTTATCACCTTCTGTTCTTACAAAGATTCCGTCTCTTTTTATTTGAATATTATTTTTAATATCGATCCAAGTGTGAGCATAAATTCCACTACCTGTATACCATCGAGCAGAAGGTTGTTTATCATTATCTACACGCACTGCAAAGGTTATGGTTTTTGATGTTGCTACTGCTTCACTAATATCGTAAGCAAAAGAAACCCAACCATAAGGTCTAGTTCCTAATTCTTTTCCATTTGCCCAAACAGTACTGTTCATAAATACACCATCAAAAGCAATTTCTATATGCTTTCCTTTCCAATTTTGAGGCACCGTAATTGTTTTTCTATACCATCCGAAACCTGCTGGTAAATACCCACATTGTGCTCCCATTGGATTACTTTCATTATATTCTCCCTCAATACTCCAATCGTGCGGTAGGTCTAAAGTTCTCCAAGAAGTGTCATCAAAATTAATCTGTTCTCCACCTGAAACGTCTTGTTGAATAAATTTCCAATTAGAGTCAAAGTTAAGTCTCTTTAGGGGATCGTTTTTAGGGGTATTGTTATTAGCGTATCCTGAGATGAGAAAGCTGAGAAAAAAAAGGAATGTAAAATTTTTGAAGCTCATTGTTTATTGTCTTTTTAGTATAATAAAAACAAAAGTATCAATTAAAGAACCTTATTGAATTCCAAAATGTACCTACTAATGTTGCAAAAGAGTAAATTTTTTGTAAAACGGACAATATATGTTGTTTTATTGTTTTTTTAATAAAAAAAATAGATAAGCGTAACATTTTACCCCCTTTATTGAGAAGTTTATAACAAATAAACAGGTTAAGTTTGTGGCAAGTACATTAGTTTGCCGTTTCTGATGAAAATCAGATATTAAAAAATTAAACAATTTTCAATTTAAAAGGAAATGATAAAATTAAAATTTTCAGTATCACTTTTAGCAATTGCTTCTATGTTTTTTTTTAATATAAGTTGTAAAAGTAAAAATCAGGATTCTTTAAAAAAGAACGATATAGAAAATAAAAAACCAAATATTGTTATTATATATCTTGATGATTTAGGATATGGTGATTTAAGCTCATATGGGGCAACAGAATTAGAGACTCCAAATATAGATGCATTAGCAAAAGGAGGGATAAAGTTTACAAATGGATATGCTTCATCTGCTACTTGTACACCAAGTCGTTATGCAATGCTAACAGGAATGTATCCTTGGAAAAATAAAAACGCGAAAATATTAACAGGTGATGCTCCTTTATTAATAGATACTCAACAACAAACTTTACCTAAACTACTTTATAAAGCAGGATATGAAACCGCTATTATTGGAAAATGGCATTTAGGTTTAGGAAATGGATTTGTAAACTGGAATGAAACTGTAAAACCAGGTCCAAACGAAGTTGGTTTTGATGAATCTTATATTTTGGCAGCCACACAAGATAGAGTTCCTACGGTATATATTGAAAATGGAAACGTTGTAAACCTAGATAAAAATGATCCTATTGAAGTAAACTATAAAAAGAACTTTGAAGGACAACCTACAGCAAAATCTAATCCGGAAATGGTAACCATGAAATGGCATCACGGACACAATAATAGTATTGTAAACGGAATTCCTAGAATTGGATACATGAAAGGTGGTGAAGCTGCAAAGTGGACAGATACCGATATGGCAGATCACTTCTTGAAAAAAGCACAGACCTATGTAAAAACACATAAAGAAAAACCATTCTTCCTTTATTATGCAATGCAACAACCACACGTACCTAGAACTCCTCACCCACGCTTTGTAGGAACATCTGGAATGGGACCAAGAGGTGATGTTATTTTAGAAGCCGATTGGTGTATTGGTGAGTTTGTAAAAACTTTAGAAGAAGAAGGAATTTTAGAAAACACATTGATTGTTTTTTCTAGCGATAACGGTCCTGTTTTAAACGATGGTTATTATGATGATGCTGTAGAAAAATTAGGAAAACACGATCCTAAAGGAGGTTTACGTGGTGGTAAATACAGTTTGTTTGAAGCTGGTACTCGTGTACCTTTTATTACGTATTGGAAAAATCATATCAAACCCAACGTATCTGATGCCATTGTTTGTCAAATGGATTTATTAGCCTCTTTAGGAAATTTAGTGGATATAAAAGAAACTACAACAGATAGTCAAGAATTATTAAGCACTTTGCTAGGGCAAGATAAAAAAGGTAGAGATCACTTAATTATTGAAGCAAATTCTAAAACAGCTTTAAGAAGTGGAGATTGGATGATGATTCCTCCGTATAAAGGAAAATCTATCAATAAAAAAGTTGGTACAGAAACAGGAAGTACCCCAGAATACAAATTATACAATGTTAAAAAAGATATGGGTCAACAAAATAACTTAGCAGACGAAAATCCTGAAAAGCTAAGAGAAATGATTCAGCTTTTTAAAAAGCTAAAAAAATAACTATCAAATATAAAATAGATTCAAAAAACTTAATAAAAACATCATGAAATATAAATTACATTTTTTTTACGTACTAATAATAACTACTTCAAGTATTTTTAGTCAAACCAAAGTAGTATCATTAGAAAATAATACTGGAATTATAGCAGATGACTTAGGGTCTGTAACCCTTTGGGAAAATCAAATTGAAGGATATGGAGATGCTACACAAAGTAATGCAGCTCTAGGTGGTGACAAATTATTCGAAACTTATCCCGGAAAAGTAAATGTAGGTTTTAGCAAAGATGGTTCTTTTCTTGAATTAGAAGGTTCAAATACGTCAATTTCAGACAATACATATAGTGTTTTTTATGCAGGTAAAGCTAATCCAGAAGGGAAGCCAGCATCCTTAATAGGGAATTATGATGTTCCTGGAAATTTTAACAGTTGCTCTGGAATTCGGTTTTTAAGATTAGCCGATGGTAGTATTGTTTTTGATTATGCAAAACCAAATTATGTTCGTGTCGTTTTAAACAATATACCCGGTGATGATTATTTCTTTTTTGGATTTACCATGGATGCTTCTGGAAATTATAAATATTTTGATAGTAGCGATCCATCAATAAAAACAGGAAAGATTAACGATACAATGGTTCCGAGTCAAGACGAAGACCTTAAATTGAATCTTTTTGAAGAAAGAGATGGAGGACATACTTATAATCACACAGAGGTTGTAGAAGTATCCATGTATGATGATGTGCTTAGTACTACGGATTTTCAAAATGAATACGATAGATTGGCTACTGAATATGCCGAACTTGTGATTACTGAATTTGAAGTTACCAATGTATTGCCTAATGATGAAAGTTTTCGAGAAGGTATTTCAAGAGATGCTCCAATTGTAGTAACGTTTGATCAAGCTATTGATGAAACTTCAGAATATCCAAAAATTTATATAAACAAAAGTGAAACTGAAACGACTGGTAATTGGGTTTTATCACCTTCTAATGTTCTTACGTTTACACCTACCGAAAGATGGCCAGCTAGATCATTAGTTACCCTAAAAATACAAGAAGGGCTTAGATCTACAGATAATGCTATTATTGGTTTAGCAAAACGAGATTCCTATGGTTTTATAGTAGATGCAGTGGAAACTTTTCCTATTGAAAGTTATGAGTTAGAAGAACCAATAGCTATCATAGATTATATAGCTAGAACAGGAGAATCTATAGTGGGTCATAAATTAACAATGAAAATAACGACTCCTACTATAACTGAAAATACAACTGAAAAATTCCCTGTTCATATTTTTGTGCACGGTGGTGGTTGGGCTGGAGGAACAGCAGAAAGTTCTGGTGCTGATTATTCTTTACATAAAGATTATTTAGCAAAAAGCTTAGGGTTTGTAACTCTATCTATATCATATAGAACCGTAGGTGCCGGAGGTACTTTTTCTTATGGTTTAGAAGATGTATATACCGCTTACCAATGGGCTATAGACAATGCAGAAACTTACAATCTAGATATGACAAAGGTGTTTTTCAGTGGAGGTTCTGCAGGTACTCCTTTAGCAGCATTAGCCTCTCAAACATTACCTAACATTCTAGGATATATTGGATTTAATGGAATTTATGATTTTGTGAATGATGCAGGAGATTTTGGTGCAGGAAATTGGTACAAGCAAGATGTACCTAGTGAAACTGAAAACTCTGCTATTTTTAATTTAAGTGACAATCCTCCTCCAACTATATTGATGCACGGTGATGCAGATAATACAATCTCACATAATCAAAGTATAAATTTTGCTGATGCTATAAATGCTAAAGGAGGTGATGCAATGGCTATCATATATCCTGGAGAAGTTCATGCATTCTTTAGTAGAGATAAAAAATACCATGAAGAGTGTTTTTATGAGATGGCTAATTTTATGACAGAACAACTTAAAAAAGCAGAATCTTTAAGTGTTGGTACTATAAATAAAGAGATTAATGGAATAATATATCCTAATCCTGTTAAAAAAGGAGATAATCTTCAATTAAAATCAGATTTTAATTCTGAAATAATTACAGCTAAAATTATAAATTATTTAGGTCAAACTGTACTAGAGACATCGTTGTACCCAATAAATGGGACAAAGATATTTAATATAGATACTAGTAATTTAAAACAAGGGATTTATTTTTTGAATATAATTGATAATCACAACTTAAAAACTTTAAAATTCGTAATTCAGTAATTTAAGTTTAAAATCATTAAATAAAAAATGATGAAAAACATTTCACATTTCACTCTTATATTCATTCTTTCAACATCAAGTTTGTTTAGTCAAACAAAAGTATTGTCTTTAGAGAATGCTAAAGGAATTGTAGCAGACAATTTAGGTTCTGTTACTCTTTGGGAAAATCAAATTGTAGGTTATGGGAGTGCTACACAAAGTGACACTAACCTTGGTGCCGAAGAGTCACAGGAAACTTACCCTGGAAAAACAACAGTTCTTTTTAATAAAGACGGTTCTTTTCTAGAGCTTGAAGGGTCCAGCACCTATGTTTCAGACAATAGTTATAGTGTTTTTTATGTTGGTAAAGCTGAGAATATAAACACAGGCAAACCAGCATCTTTATTAGGAAACTATGATATGAGTGGAGGATTTGCTAATTGTTACGGAATTAGATTTGTAAGATTACAAGATGGTAAGATTGGATTTGATTATGCAAGACCAAACTATACTCGTGTAAATATAGGAGCAAATGAAATACCTGCAGATGCTTATTTCTTTTTTGGATTTTCAATGGATGCCTCAGGAAATTATCAATATTTCGATAGCACTTCTCCTATCGTAACTTCAGGTACTATTACAAAAACAATGCGTACCAACGCTAATGAAGATCTTAAATTTAATATTTTTGAAGAAGTAGCAGGTGCACAAACGTACAACCATACGGAAGTTGTAGAATTAACAATGTATGACGAAAATCTTGATTCAACAACGTTTCAGAATGAATACAATAGACTAGCTACAGAATATGCAGAGCTTGTGACAGCAGAATTCTCAATAACTGAGGTTTTACCTGAGAGTCGTACCAATTTACCCCAAAATGGAGCTATACAAATATCGTTTAGTCAAGATGTAGAAGTAATAACTTCAAATTATCCTAAAGTTTATGTAAACAAAAGTACTATTGAAACTAGCGGTACTTGGACATTATCTCCGTCTAATATACTTACTTTTTTACCTGATGTAAATTGGCCAGCTGGTGGATTTGTATCTGTTCAAATACAAGAAACTCTTAAATCTGTAGATGACATTGCAATTGGTTTAGAGCAAGGAGATTCATTTAGTTTTATTGTGGAAGCTGATCAAGTTTTTGAATTTGATAATACCATAGAACTGGAAGCAATAGCTACTGTAGATTTCCCTATAGTTGGTCATAAACTGTCTTTAAAATTAACTACACCTGTAATTGACGAAAATACAACTGAAAAATTCCCTGTGCATATCTGGGTACATGGTGGTGGTTGGTCTGGAGGGTCTCAAGAAACATCTCTTGCTGCAAACTCTCCTCACAGAGATTATTTAGCAGAAAATTTAGGGATTGCAACATTGTCTATTTCTTATAGATGTTCTGGTTCTAGTGGTACTTTTTCTTTAGCTAGAGAAGATGTACAAACTGCCTATGATTGGGCTTTAGCGAATGCAGAAACTTACAATTTTGATATGACAAAAGTATTTTTTAGTGGTGGATCTGCCGGTGCTCCATTAGCAGCAATAGCAGCAGAAGAAAATAATGTACTTGGATTTATTGGTTTTAACGGAATCTATGATTTTGTGAATGATGCAGGGGATTTTGGTACAAATAACAATTACAAACAAAACATTCCAAGTGAGGTGTTCAACTCACCAATCAATCAATTAACTGATACACCAACTCCAGCTATACTAATGCATGGAGATGCTGATACAACTATAGATATTCGCCAAAGCACTCTGTTTACAGATGCTATAAATGCTAAAGGAGGAAATGGAGAAACTGTTGTTTACCCAGGAGAAGTTCATGCTTTTTTTAATGAAGGAAAACCAGCTTATGAAGATGTTTTAATTGAAATGGTTGGTTTTATAAACGATAGGCTTAAGGAAGAGGAGAGTTTAAGTGTGAGTATTGTAAATAAAAAGGAAATAGGAATGTTTGTTTACCCTAATCCTGTAAACATAGGAGATACGCTTACGTTACAACTAAATTCAAAAGTTAGTTCGGAAAAACTTGATGCTCAGATAATAAACTATTTAGGTCAAATAGTGTTAAATACTTCATTGTATCCAAAGAATAGTTCAAAGACGTTTAATATAGATACTAGTAATTTAAAAAAAGGTGTTTATTTTTTGAAAACATTTGATAATCAAACTTCAAATTTGCTAAAATTTATTATAAAATAATTAAAAATAGATATTTATAATGTGAAAATTATTTACTAATTTTTAGATAATAAAAGTAAATCAGTTATGTAATGATCTTCATTATATTTTAAGTTATTAAATCTCTTGCAACAAAAAGACTCTTTTAATTAAGAGTTTTAACTCGTTTTTAAATGCTTATTTTGATGTAAATAACTTATGTTTCTATACTGTTAAATACATTTAATGCCATATATGAAGGTGTTTTTTGTAAATATTCAAACGAAAACATATAATAATCTACAATTATATAGTAACAAATTTACCCCTAAATTGATATTTTTACTTCATTTATAAATGTTTAATTTAAAGAATATTTATAATTCAACTCTGATTATCAGTTTAATACAGTTGTTGATTATAATGCTAACTTAAACTTTTACCAATATGAAAAAATTATTTTATTTAATGGTCATTTTTTTCACCATTAACAATTTTGCGCAAACTAATGATTGTGGAACAATTATCAACGAAACATTTGATGGTACTGGAGCATTACCCTCAAATTGGACAGAATACAACACATCAGGTCAAGTTACATTAGACTCTGATAGATTGAAGTTTGATCATAATTCAACAATGCCTTCTGCTTATACTACTTTTACACCAACATCTGAAAATTCTTCTTTTTCTTTTGATGTATCAGCTACGCGTACAGCTGTAAATTGTCAAGTACATTTATTGTCTTCTACAGGAGAATATATATCTAGTGTTGCTTTGGGTAAAGGAAATGCAACTATAAAATTTGCAACCACAATGGAAAGTGATGTCCCAAGTGGCTTTATAGAAGGAGTCCCCGTTGTGAGTTTCCCTAGTAATACAAATTTCACTATTTCTACTCAAATAGATTTTACTTCTAAAACAGTTGATTTTTATATTGATGGAGTTCTTGTTAAGGTTGATACTCCATTCTTAGAAGATGCTGGCGATGCTGCTAAAATTGATATTCAATTAATTTATATGTATAGCAATAGTGGTCAGTTTTATTTTGATAATATATCTTTGTTTAATGTAGAGGAAAATCGTTTACAGCTAACAAGTGATGTATCATTGGCAGAAGACCTACTAAGTAGCGCATCTATAGGTACTATTTACAATCAATATCCACAATCTGAGGCAGATGCCTTTCAATTGGTAGTTGACACAGCAAATACAGTACTTTCTAACTGCAATGCTTCTTCTACTTCAATAGATAGTACAATTGCTCAACTACAAACAGCGGAAGAAACATTTGAAGCTTCTAGAGTTAATGATCCTGTATTAAAAATGTATAATGGATCTGATTTAATTGGTGATGAATATCAAGTTTATTGTGGTTATTATAATGGAGGTTTAGGAGCCTATGAAGACTGGGCTGTATCATTTACTCTAGAAAAAGGGTATATGGCTACTTTTGCACAAGACATCAATGGTTTAGGTGTTAGTAAGATATATATTGCTCAAGATGATGACTTGCAAATTAACTTACCTAATGATTTGCAAAATTCTATTTCATTCATACGTGTTAGTCCATGGTATTCTGTAGGTAAAAAAGGAGCCTTAGGAAATGATGTGAAATGGACTGAACCAGAATATTATAATACCACATGGCACTACAATTGGGGGTTAGGATTAGATAAAGAAAAGACAGAAGATCTACAATTTGTGCCAATGGCATGGAGTAAAGCTGACAGTTGGACATCGCTACAAAATATGGAGTCAGCTGGAGAGAATATGAATTTTAATAATCTTTTGGCTTTTAATGAACCCGACAACTCGGATCAGTCGAACTTAACAGTAGCAGAAGCTTTGGAGGCTTACCCTAAACTATTGGCCTCTGGTCTTAGAATAGGTGCTCCTGGTGTTGAAAATATACAATATAGCTCAACAAATGATTCTTTTAATGATGGTGCTTGGATTCAGGAATTTATGGACTCATGTGTAGTACGTGGTTATCGTGTTGATTTTATTCCAGCTCATGATTATATACGTCGTTCCAAATCGTCCTTCATAGAACGTTTCCAAGCCCTTCATGACAGATATAATCTTCCAGTTTGGGTAACAGAATACAACTATGGAAATCCAAACATGGGATCTGCAGATCTTACAGTAGAGCAAGGTTACTCTAATATAAAAGGCTTGACAGAAGCTCTTGAAGAGGCTGATTTTATCGAACGTTACAATTGGTATTATTTCTTTGGGTCATCTACAGGTATAGGTGGTATTACAGATGGCGAACTAAATATTACTGGAGAATTCTATAGAGACTTGGTATCACAAAACCCCTCATATACTCAAGACGTATACGAAGGGGAATTTGAACCTGTTAGCCAACCTAATAGATTTTTTATAGACCATGTTGCTACAGACGTAAGATTAAGAACTAATGATGAAGATACAGATGTATTAACTTCAGGAACAGATGTAACTGGATGGAAAGGGTTTTGGGATATTATAGATGCAGGTAATGGTTATTATTATATACAGAATGTTGCTAATGGATTGAAGTTACAAGCAATGTCTACTACTGTAAATGATGAAGCTTCTGTTAGAATCATAAACTCTTCGTTTACTGGTAATTTGGTACAATGGGAGCTAATACCTATAGGAGATAACTGGTTTATTCAGAATAGACAACTCAACACAAGGTTAAATATAAATGGATCTCAAGAAGTTTCAGTAGGTCCAAGTAGTTGGAATGGTACATTTGTACAGTGGAAATTAACGTCTGTTAATGATGATAGTTCAGGATTTAGTACCCAATCAAAAAGTTCTACTTTAAAAAAAGTTGAAATAGAAACGTTAACAACATCAAGATTACTTTACCCAAGTCTAATTGATTCATCAAATCCTAATTTTGAACCATTAACATTATTAGAAAATAGATCTAATTATACTTTGAATATTTATAGCTTAAGTGGACAACTTATATTCACTACATCTAATATGGAGGAAGCATGGGTTCCGTCAAGAAAACAAAAAGGTATTTTTATTTTTCATGCCACTTATATGAATGCTCAAAATATTAAATCAATGGAAAGAGGGAAAATTCTTGTTCAATAGAATTTAATCCACTAAAATAACGTTACAGAATTAATAAATAAAAGGTAGTGATTTTAAATTGCTACCTTTTTTTGTTTTTAGATTGTTTTCTTTTGAGTTTATTTTAGACTTGTAATAAAAAGTTAGATAAATTTTCTAAGAACAATGTTGCATTTTTTTGATAAAAATCTAAATAGATATTTTAAAACCTTTAGATTATATAGTAAAATACTGTTTTCAATAATTTGAAATTAAGAATGGTTGCTAAGGATAAGATTTATCCATCAGTATTGGTAAATAACGAGCTATCGATCAATGTAAATATCTTTTTGATAAAAGGTAATTCTTTAAAATCTCAGCAACAAATTGACTCCTTAATTGAGAATTTTAAACTAATTGTAAATCTTTATTTTGTTACAAGTAAGATGTAAAAACATTTTTTAAAAGTGTTAGGTTACTATTAAGTTTAAATTATAACATTAAAACCAATGAAACTAAATTACACGTACATAATAGCATTACTTTTTTCTATTAATAGCTTTGCGCAAACCAATACCTGCGGAGTAACTGTAAATAATACTTTTGATGATGGGACAACCTTATCTAATGGCTGGACAGAATACAATACTTCTGGACGAATTACGGTTGAGTCGGGTAAATTAAAATTTAATCATAATATAGATATGCCTTCGGCTTATCATACTTTTAGTCCAACCTCTGAGAATGCTACTTTCTCTTTTGATGTGTCAGCATCACGCTCCTCAGTGGATTGCCGCGTGCATTTGATTTCTTCAACAGGAAAATATTTATCTACTATTATTTTAGGTAATGGAAATGCTAACATTGAATATGCAACTTCAATGGAGAATGGAGTTCCTGGTGGTTTTGTTGCTGGAGAACCTGCAACGAGATTTCCTGCAAATACAAACTTTACAATTTCTACTCAAATTGATTTTGCTTCTAAAGAAGTAGATGTTTATGTTAATGAAGAGTTGATGACAGCAGATATTCCTTTTTTAGAAGATGCTGAAGATATTGCTAAAATTGATATTCAGTTACTTTATATGTATGCTAATAATGGTCAATTTTATTTTGATAATATTTCTTTATTAGGTGGAGACGAAAACCGTTTGCTTTTAACAAGTAATATAAACGCTGCTGAAAGTTTATTAGGTTCTGCACCTATAGGTAACATTTATAATCAATATCCACAAGCTGCTGCCGATGCTTTTCAACTGGTAATTGATAATGCAAATACAATATTTTCTGATTGTGATTCAGTATCTACAGCAATAGATACTGTTATTTCAGAACTTCAAGTTGCACAAGATGTTTTTGAAGCTTCTAGGATAAATGATCCTGTTCTTAAAATATACAGTGAGTACAATTTTACAGGGAGCGTAAACGAAGTTTATTGTGGATATTATAATGGTGGATTAGGTGCTTACGAAGATTGGGGCGTTTCCTTTACTTTAGAAAAAGGATACATGGCAACTTTTGCAGCAGATATTAATGGGTTAGGTTTTAGTAAAATATATATTGCTCAAGATAATGCAATAGAAATCAATTTGCCTGCTGATTTACAGAATACAATTTCATTCATACGAGTGAGTCCTTGGTATCCTGTGGGTAAAAAAGGAAGCTTAGGAGGAGATATAAAATGGAGTTCAGCAGATAATTATAACACAACTTGGCATTATAGTTGGGGATTAGCCGATCAGAAAGCAGAAGGAGTTCAATTTGTTCCAATGTCTTGGAGTGGAGGTGATTCTAGAACATCACTTGAAATAATGGAAGAAACTGGGCAAAATATGTCATTCAATCATCTTCTAGCCTTTAATGAACCTGATAACGAAGGTCAATCCAATATGACAGTAGCAGAAGCTCTAGAAGCTTATCCAAAACTGTTAGCTTCAGGCCTTAGATTGGGTGCACCTGGAGTAGAGAACGTGCAATATAGTGCAACAAGTGATTCTTTTAATGATGGTGCTTGGATTCAAGAATTTATGGACGGTTGTGTAGAACGTGGTTATCGAGTAGATTTTATACCAGCACATGATTATGTACGTCGTTCTAAGTCTACCTTTTTAGAACGTTTTAAGGCACTTCATGATCGATACGATCTTCCTGTTTGGGTTACAGAATATAATTATGGTAACCCAAATTTTGGATCTGCAAATCTTACAGTAGAACAAGGTTATTCTAATATAAAAGGTTTAACAGAAGCCCTTGAAGAAGCAGATTTTATAGAACGTTACAATTGGTATTATTTCTTTGGACAAAATACAGGTATTGGTGGTGTTACTGATGGAGAGCTAAATATTACAGGGCAATTTTATCGAGATCTTGAATCACAAAACCCCTCATATACTCAAGAAGAATATGAACAAGGAGCACAATTATCTGTAAATGATGAATTGATTAAATCTAAAGTTTTAATGTTTCCAACGGTAATAACAGAAGGTGTTTTTAACCTAAGATATTCAGAAGAAATTAAAGATAGTACCATACATATTTATTCTACTGTTGGACAGTTGGTAAAAACAATAGTTGGATTAAAATCAGAAATAGATGTAAAAACACTTTCTAGTGGATTATATATTGTTAAAATAGAATCTCATTTAGGAAGCTTTACTAAAAAGATTATTATACAATAAATGTTCTTTTTCTATCGAAAAAAGATTACTAAACTTTAAACTCAAAAGAAATGAAACTAAAATTTTTATATATAATTGCTTTTCTTTTTGCTACAAATAATTATGCGCAAACAAGTTCTTGTGGAAGTGTGGTTGATGATACTTTTGAAGGCGGCACTACTCAGTCTATTGGTTGGACAGAATACAATACTTCTGGGAGAGTTACCGTTACTGATGGAAAATTAAAGTTTGATCATAATATAGATATGCCTTCGGTGTATCATACTTTTAATCCTACTTCTGACAATTCTTCTTTTTCTTTTGATGTTTCTGCTACACGTTCCTCAGTGGATTGTAGGGTGCATTTAATTTCATCTACAGGTAAGTATTTATCTACTATTATTTTAGGTAATGGAAATGCTAACATTGAATATGCAACTTCAATGGAGAATGGAGTTCCTGGTGGTTTTGTTGCTGGAGAACCTGCAACGAGATTTCCTGCAAATACAAACTTTACAATTTCTACTCAAATTGATTTTGCTTTAGATAAAGTTGATATTTATGTTAATGGAGAACTAATGATAGCGGATGTTCCTTTTTTAGAAGATGCTGAAGATATTGCTAAAATTGATATTCAGTTACTTTATATGTATGCTAATAATGGTCAATTCTATTTTGATAATATTTCTTTATTAAGTGGCGAAGAAAATCGTTTATTGTTAACAAGTGATGTTAAAATAGCAGAAAGTTTACTTTCTGCTGCTATTATAGGAGATAGTTATAATCAATATCCGCAATCTTCAGCTGATGTTTTTCAGTTGGTAATAGATAATGTAAATACAATACTTGCTGATTGTAATTCGGCTGCTAATATAATTGATGATGCAATATTAGAGCTTAATAATGCACAAGATATTTTTACTACATCCTTGGTAAACGATCCTATTCTTAAAATTTATTCTGATTATAATTTTTCAGGAGAGGAATATGAAATATATGCTGGTTACTATAATGGTACTTTAGGTGCTTATGATAATTGGGTGTCATCTTTTACTTTAGAAAAAGGATATATGGTAACTTTTGCAGAGAACATAAATGGTACGGGTGCAAGTAAAGTATATGTAGCTGCTGATAATGATTTAGCAATTATTCTACCCGTAGATTTACAAAAGAAAGTTTCATTTATCCGTGTTTCTCCTTGGTTTGATGTTCATAAGAAAGGAATGGCAGGTAAAGGTACAGATGTAATCGTAGAATTTGACAATTCATGGCATTATAACTGGGGTACTTCAGGTGAAGATGTGGGTGATGCCAAATTTGTACCTAATCAGTGGAGTGGAGGTTCTGTTGCAAATGCAATAATTTTAGGTAATAGAATGGATATCGCACATTATATGGCGTTCAACGAACCTGATGGAGCTAGTCAAGCTAATATGACTGTTGATAAGGCTATTGAAAAATATGAAGCAATGTTGGCTTCTGGTTTGCGTTTAGGTTCACCGGCGAATAAAGACAATGCAAATGGTGGTGTTTGGCGTGATGAATTTATGACAAAGGCGTTAGCAAAAGGATATCGTGTAGATTATATTGTTGTGCATTATTACAAAAAAACGACACCAACAAATTTTTATAATTGGCTAAAAGCGATTCATGATAAATGGCAACGACCTATCTGGATAAAAGAATTTAATTATGGTGCTACTTGGACTGGTCAACCTGCCTCGAATGAAGCAGCAGGTGATGGATTAGAATCTTATATAAATATGTTAGATGATACTGATTTTATAGAGCGTTATGCTGTGTTTACTTGGCAACCAGACAAACCTATTTATTCATTAATGACTGTTCGTAACCCTGTAACTTTAAGTAGTTCTGGAATTATGTATCGTGATCATCAATCACCTATTGCATATACACAAGAAATTTATGAACAAGGTGAAGTGTTATCAGTGGAAGATAATTCAATCTCTTCAGAATTTTTAATTTATCCTTCAGTAATAGAAAATGGGATTTTTAACTTGAAATATTCAAGTGAGTTTAAAAATGAAAGTATAGAATTAACAATATATAATACAGCAGGACAATTGGTGAAAAAAGTATCAGATTCAACTACAAAAATTGATGTTAGTAAGCTTTCTAGTGGTTTATATTTTGTGAAAATAGATTCTGATTTAGGGTATTTTACCAAGAAAATTATTATTGAATAGATATTGATAAGGTTAATAAGTTTAACTATTTTATTTAAAGGTATTAATAAGATGTTTAATCATCTAAAATTTATTTAATACCTAATTATATTAATATAGCAGCATTTATAAATATGCTGTTATATTTGTTTGTGAGATATTTTCTTCTGTGTTTAAAATCAGTTTAATATGATTTTTTTAGCAACAAATGAACTCCCTAAATGAGAATTTTACAAAAGAAAAAAGTGTTTATTTTGTAATTGAAATAATGGATTGTTTTTGTGACATACAAAAAATGATTTATATATTGTAATTAATAGCGATGAGCTTAATTAATATAGAACAAATGATACAAAATAACTGCAAAATAATTTTCAAAAAAGTAATTCTTATTTTAATAATCTGTTTCTTTAATCTTAGTGCTTTTAGTCAAAAGTATGTAAATGATATGGACTATGTTTTGGGAGATACAAAGCAAGCTTTTATTACTAATAAAATTACAACAGAAACAGAAGCAGATAATCTTTTGTTAGGGTTTAAAAATATGGGAGCCAACGGTATTCGTATTCCTCTTTTTGGAAGAGGTGTAGATGGGATCGATTTGAATCCTAATAAACCAATGATGGATTATTTTTATGCTCAAGCTTTAATTCAAGGTTTTGTTATTTTTGCAAATCCAGCTCAAGGTGGTGGAGGTAAAAGAGTTGCAAATAATATGCTTAATGGAAATGGGGCTAATGAGGGAGAAGATGTTGCTGTAAATGGAGTTCAAGCAGCAACTGATGAATTAGTTAATAGAGTTATAGAGTTTTCAAATGAATATCCAGACTGTAAGTGGATTAACCCCTTTAATGAGGATGGAAGAGCAACTAGTAGTACTTGGAGTATCAGTCAAATCAATGAAATATATCTAAGACTTTATACTCACGGTTTAAATGGAGCTGAATTGATAGGTCCTTGTACTTGGGGTCTTGTTGCGGGTATAGATATGTTTCAAAAAACAAACATAGCAGATTATATAACTGTTGCTACTGCACATAATTTAGGATTTAATCATAATCTTTGGGATGATTTTATTGCTGAAGCAGATAAAGATAATTTTCCTGTTTGGGATTCTGAAGTAAATCATAATGATAAGTTTCCAGATGATGCTGTAAAAAGCGGAACACGTTTAGAGAGAGCAATTGAAAATAAAGTAGACGGTTTGGTTTTATACAACTCTTGGAATACAGTTAGTTTAACTACTGGTTCTGTAAATGCAACAGGAGAAAAAGCGATGGAGCTTTATTTAATACCAGAAATTAACCTTGCTCTTAACGGAACAGCTACACAGTCTTCTACAAACCCATCATTTAACAAAGAAGCACTTCTTGCTATTGATGGAGATACAAATGGTAACTATGGAGGAGGTTCAGTTACTGTTACAAATGTAGAGGAAAATCCTTGGTGGCAGGTAGATTTAGGAGCAAATAAAACAATCGATAATATTAAAGTATTTAATAGAACTGATGGTTGTTGTAAAGCAAATATGTCAAATTTTACAGTATCTGTAATTAATAATAACGGTGTAGAAGTTTTTACACAAACATTTACATCATTTCCAGATCCTTCAATTATAGTTAATACAGAAGGTGTTGTTGGAAAAATTGTTAAAATTCAATTAAATGCTACAGCACCTTTAACACTTGCAGAGGTACAGGTTTTTGGATCTGATGAAGTTTTGTCTACAATAAGTTATAAAGATGTTAATGTTTTTATGTATCCAAATCCATTTTCAGATAATTTAAAAATAGTTTCTCCAAATACAGGTATTAACTCGTACATAATTTACAATATTAACGGACAGAAAATTTTAAGTAATAAAATTGATGATAGTTTAAAAGAGGTGAATATAAATACTAGTAATTTATCTAAAGGTATTTATTTTGTGAAGTTAAATGGTGATGTTTTTTCAAAATCATACAAGGTAATTAAGAATTAATTAAATAGAAAGTATGTATCTAAGAATTAAAATTGTTAAAAGTTTTTTCATTTTATTGTTTATTGGAATGAATAGTATTGCGTTTAGTCAAACTATTTATACCAATGACATGGACTACGTTCTTGGAGATGTTAAACAACGATTTATAACTAAGGACATTACAACAGAGGCAGAGGCCGATAATTTACTAAAAGGTTTTACCACTATGAAAGTAAATGGTATTCGCCTTCCAATTTTCCCTGCAGGTTGGGATTATGATGAAGATATAATGCAATACTTTTTTACACAAGCTAAAGCACAAGGTTTTCTAATCTATGCAAACCCAGCACAAGATGGGGGTGCACGTAGAATAGCCAGTGGTACGCTTTTGAGTGCAGATCTTATCGCAACGAACAATAATGCTGCAGCAACTGCTACAGTAATTAGTACTGTTTCTCAGTTTGCTTTGGATTATCCTGGTCTTAAGTGGATCAATCCATTTAATGAAGATGGAAGACCTGGTGGTGCATGGACAGCTGCTCAAATAAATGAAATATATAGTAGTGTAAAAACAAATATGGAATCTTATTTTGCTGCAGGACAAATTCCAAATGTACCTGAATTAATAGGTCCATGTTCTTGGGGAATTCCAGCATCTATAGATATGTTAAATAATTCGAATATAGGAGAATATATTACAGTCGCATCAAGTCATAATTTAGGATCTAACGATTCTTCTTGGGCTACTTTTATTGCAGCGGCTAATAATAATACAACAGGTGGGGTTTCTAATCCTTTACCTGTTTGGGATTCTGAAGTAAATAACAGTATTGGTAGAGATGGAGATACAACAACACGAATAGATGCTGCTATAGCTAATAAAGTAGATGGTTTAGTAATATATAATTCAGGGAATAATATCTTTAAAGATAGTGGTGCTTTAACTTCGCTTAACGAAACATACATGTCTAAGTATTTAAAAGATGAAACTGAATCTGATTTAGGAGTTAATATTGCTCCTGATGGAACGGCAACACAATCTTCTGTTGGATTTTCTGGAGCTACAGCAGATAAAGCAATTGATGGAATTACTGATGGACTTCTTACAGATAATTCATTATCAATTATTAGTGGTAGTGATTCACCTCCTTACTGGGAAGTAGATTTAGGAGGGGATAAAGAAATAGGATTTATTAGAATATATAACAGAACAGATAATTGTTGTAAGGATAGGTTAGAGAATTTTACTGTGTATGTTATGGATAATAATAGAGCAATTACTTTTTCTAAAACCTATACAAGTTATCCAGATCCATCTGTTACTATGGAGGTAAATCAATCAGGGAGAATTGTTAGAATTGAATCAGATTCTACAGATGGTAGAGCATTGAATTTAGCTGAGGTAGAAGTGTATGAGTCAGTACAGTTATCCGTAGAAAATTATGAAGATATCAAAGTAATTATGTCTCCAAATCCATTCTCAGATAATTTAAAAATAACTTTTCCAAATGCAAGTTTTAAAAATTATTTCATTTACAATATTAATGGACAAGAAATATTAAATAACAAGGTTGAAACGAATTCTAAAGAGATTGATATTGATACAAGCATATTATCAAAAGGTATCTATTTAATAAAGTTTATTGGTATTAATTTTTCAAAAACATATAAAGTGATTAAAGAATAAATAGAAAATCATTTTCAACTTTTTAAGACAGCACCTTCAATAGATGCTGTCTTTTTTTTATAAGAATTCTGTGTAAAACACTGTTAATAAATATTTAACTAAAATAGTGCAACATTTAGAGGTCTCAAATGAGAATTATAATTTTTTAAAAATTGATATTTTTGAGTTAGAATAAAAAACACCTTTTTATCAAAAGACAACAGTGTCTTAAAGTCAATTTTAAAAACAATTAACCAGAGAAAAAATGGATAGTAGAAAATTATTTTTACTACTTTTTATGACTACACTTTTTCAAGTATCATTTTCACAAGAAAATAAAGGTGTCATAAATATTGATACTAAAAACGGGCACGCTATTAAAATTGGTTCTAGTGGATTTAATGTTAGAATTGCAGATAAAAGTTGGAGTTATTTACACCCAGATTTTAGAAAAGCTGTTCATCTATTAAAACCAGGTTGGCTTCGTTATTTTTCAGGAACAATGGGAGACGCTTTTAGCAGTGCAACTGGTCATTATGATCTTGATTATGCAATGATGTTCGATCATCCTAAAGAATACCTTAAAGGATACAGTTTTTTAGATGTAAAAGGTGCTCATCGTATTATTGATTTGTATCAATTGTTAAGTAAAATTAATGGTAAACTCGTAATCACAATTAATGGTTTTACGGAAACTCCAGAAATGACTCGTGAACTTGCACGATTTTGTAAGAACAACAATATTGAAGTAGCTACTTGGCAATTTTGTAACGAACCTTATTTTTATGTGCCTCATAGAGAACGTTATTGGTGGAATGATGGGTACGATTATGCTGCAAAAATGAAACCTCATGCAGATGCAATTAAAGAAATCTATCCTGATGCATTTCTTGCTTTAAATAATACTTGGGATGGTATTTGGGGTTTTATGAAAGAAATTAATAAGTACCAAAAAGAGCAAGGTGCTTATTGGAATGTGTTTTCGAAACATTCTTATGCACCGCATATTGGTAAAAAAGAATCAGTAGAAAAAGCATATAAGAGAGCAAATACAAAACTTTTAGAAGCTACTTCAGCAAACGCAATGCAAGAGATTGAAGATTACAGTTGGAAAGATGTACCAATGGTTATTACAGAATTTGGTGTTTGGAATAGACCTTTAAACGGTATCTATTCTAGTATTTATAATATTGAATATGTAATGCGTCAGTTAAATCATAAAAATACCTGGTATGTTGGAGCACATGAAGTAAGTAGTAAATATGCTCCTAAGAAAAATATAAATGAACAAATTGAGGATGCTTTTAAAAACGGAATAAAGCTAAATACGGATAGTGTTTTAACCGGAATAAATAAAACATTAGAAGGAAAAGCGTATGAGATTTATCATGATGTAACCAATCATTCAGATTTTATTTTTGACTCTAATGTTACAAACGGATTTAAAGCTCCGGGTTTAAAAAAAGCAATTGAAACTGGTTTTTATACACAAGCTTATAGAGGTATTAATGGTTATGACTATTTAGTCTTTACAAACAGAACAAAAGAATCAAAAGACTTTGATATAAAAATTGATGGTCATCAATTGAATAAAGAAATTGAAGTAAATTTCATATCAGCAGATTCGATAAAGGTTAAAAATACAGAAATTAGGAAAGTTACTTTTAGTAAAGGGAAAATTAATATTCCATCATTTAGTGTATCGGTAGCTAAATGGAAATCTAAATTGGTAACCAAACCTGCTAATCCAACAATTTACAAAGGAGAGATACTATCAGGGAGTATTAAACTAACTTGGGGGCCAATTGAAAACGTAAAAAAATATACAATCAATTATAAAGAAGTTTCTAGTGATGTCATCAAACAAATTAAAGTTGATGCAACAGAAAATTCAATTGAGATTCCAAATTTGAATAAAGGAGCAACTTATAATTTTAAAATGAGTGCAGAAAATAAACAAGGAGTAAGTGATTTTTCAAATAAAATTTTGATAAAAAATGATATACCAGAAATTCCTGAAATATTTAAAATATCAAGAAGAAATAATACGGCTACCATTTTTTGGAAAAGTGTAGCAGAAGCATCAGGATATAAGATTAAATATATCAATAAAAATACAAAGGAAGAAAGCATTATTGAAACGAATAATGTTTATGGTTATAGATTAAAAGGATTAGAATACAATGTTCCTTATGATTTTTCTGTAGTAGCCTATAATGGAAATGGATTGGGAGAATTTTCAAAGACAAAGACAGTTAGTTTGTCTAAAAAAGTTCCTTATAGTCCAAGAAATGTATCAGCAATAAGACAACCAAGTGGAAGTGTCTCTGTAAAATGGATTGAACAAGATTCGATTTTACCAGAAACAAGTTATAATGTGTATAGAGGTTTAGAACTTCATAAATACCATAAAATAGCAAGTGGAATAAAAAAATCTTCTTTTAAAGATACTTCAACTAAAAAGGATGAAATTTATTTTTATACAGTGAAAGCTGAAACCTCTGCAGGTGAAAGTAATTTTTATCCGAATACAGCAACATTATTTAGTTCGGATGATGAATATTCTATTAAAATTAAGAGTATTAAAAAGCAAAAAGACGGATATTTACTTAAGATAAAATTTAAAAATATTTTATTAGATGGCGATTATTCTTATGGACTTAAAATAGAAAATATATCTTATTTAACGGTTGAGGAAAATAAAATTGAAGGAAGAAATTTATCGAAAAAAACAAATACTTTTGAAGTGTTTATACCTAATTCGGTGTTAAATAAAAAATCAAAATACGCATTAAAAGCATTTGTCAATACAAATGGGAAAAGTCTATTTAGTAAATTACCACATAGAAATATTAAAACAGATTAAATTTAACGAAATGAAAAGAGTACTTTTTTTATTGATTATAATAATTTCAACTTCTTGTAATACAAGTAAAAATGTAAAGGATAAGAATAATACCACAACTAAAAATACAGCACCTAATATTGTTTATATTTTAGCAGATGATTTAGGGTATGGAGATGTCAAAAGTTTTAACCCAGAAAGTAAAATACCAACTATTAATTTAGATAAAATGGCATCAAATGGGGTTATGTTTACAGATGCACATACCTCTTCTGCAGTTTGTACACCAACAAGATATGGTATTTTAACAGGTCGTTATAATTGGAGAAGTAGTTTGAAAAAAGGTGTACTAGGTGGCTATTCAAAATCATTAATTACACCAAACAGAACAACAGTTGCTGATGTTTTAAAAAATCAAGGATATAAGACTGCCTATATAGGTAAATGGCACATGGGATGGGATTGGGCTCTTAATGGAGTGCAAAAAGGAACCATAAATAATTTACATACAATTCAGGATGTAGATTATACAAAACCTATTAAAAACGGACCCTCTACACATGGTTTTGATTATTCGTTTGGTTTTTGTGGGTCTTTAGATATGCCTCCTTATGTATATGTAGAAAATGATATACCAACTATGGTACCTACAAAAATGACACAAAATAAAGATCCAAAAGGTGTGTGGAGAAAAGGCCCAACTTCAGATGATTTTGTACATCAAACGGTATTACAAGATTTAACAGATAGAGCCATTAATTATATAGGAAATAATGCAAGTGGAGATAAACCATTCTTTCTATATCTTCCTTTACCAGCGCCTCATACACCTATTTTACCTTCGGATGAATTTTTAGGAAAAAGTAATACCAATGAGTATGGCGATTTTGTTATGCAAGTAGATGATGTGGTTGGTCAAATTAGAAAAAAACTACAAGTAATGGGGATTTCAGAAAACACATTGTTGGTTTTTACGAGTGATAATGGGTGTTCTCCAAAAGCAGATTTTAAAGAATTAGCGAAGTTTAAGCACGATCCTAGTTATGTTTTTAGAGGTATGAAAGCAGATATTTATGAAGGAGGTCATCATGTCCCTTTTATTGTTGAATGGCCTAACTATGCGTTAAAAAATATAAGTACAGATAAAACAATTGGTACTACAGATTTTTTTGCAACCTGTGCAGATATCGCTGGTTATAAAATTAAAGATACAGAAGGTGAAGATAGTTACAGCATGTTACCGTTATTAAACAATAAAAAGACAAAAGAAATAAGAGAATATATTGTGTATCATTCAATAGATGGTTCGTTTGCAATAAAACACGGAGACTGGAAATTGTGTCTAACGCAAGGTTCTGCTGGTTGGAGTTATCCAAAACCTCAAGAAATTAGAAAGAAAAAATTAGATTTACCGGCAATGCAATTGTTTAATATCAAAAATGATATAAGTGAAACTAAAAATTTAATTGCTAGTAATCCTAAAAAAGCAGCAGAATTAAAAGCGGCTTTAAAGAAAATTATTTTAGAAGGAAGAAGTACTAATGGAGCCACTCAAACAAATGAAGGTATGGAAGGTTGGAAGCAAGTAAAAGTTATTGTTGATTAATAGCAATTGAAAATAGAAATAAAAATTAGAATGGATAAAATAAAATCAAAAATTACTGTCTTTTTATTTTTACTCGGAATTGTTTTTTTTATAAATTCTTGCGTCAAAGAAGAAAAATTGAAGCAAATTAAATCTCCAGACGCATCCATTAATATAGTATTAGAGGAAGTAGAAGGTAATTTAGTGTATCAATTATATAGGCAAGATAAACTAATTGTAGATACTTCTGTAATATCAATATTGCCAAATGTTTCTGCTAAAATAATTAACACAGAAATAAAAAGTGTAGACGAAAACTGGAAACCAGTTTGGGGGCAGTTTAGCGAAATTAAAAATCAGTATAATGAGCTTGTTTTAGATGTTTTATTAGAAAAAGTAGAAGCCAAATTATACGTACGTGCTTTTAATAATGGAGTTGGTTTTAGATATGAGTTAGAAGGATTTAATGAAGATACAGAAGCAACTTTTTACTGTGAGTATAATTTAAATAGTACTAATAAACTGTATTCCCCAAATGGAGAAAATCCTCCATTAGGGCCAATTTCTATCGATAAATTAAGTAAAGTTAAAAAGCAACCAAAGTTAAAAACCCCTTTGGTTGTTAAGAATTCTAATAATTCTTATGTATCCATATTAGAATCAGATTTATATGTAGCTCCAGAATTTGGAACTATAAAATTTAAGTTCAATAAAGATAAAAACATACTTGCTGCTACAAATAAAACAAAATTAAAAGGGACAAAAGTAACAACACCTTGGCGTGTTATTTTAGTTGAAGAAAAAATTGGAGATTTAGTAACCAACACCATTCCTCTTAATTTAGCAACTCCTAATCAAATAGAAGATACTTCTTGGATACAACCAGGTAAAGCGCTTTGGGATTGGAGAGTACATGATTATAAAACAGCAGATGGTTTTGTATACGGAGTAGACACAGAGAGTTATATTAGATTTATTGATTTTGCTTCAGAAAAAAATATTGAATACTTTTTAATTGATGCAAATTGGTATACAAAAGTAACAAAAGGTCATTTTGATGTTACTGATAAGTTAGATCTTGAAAAGGTATCTAAATATGCAAAAACAAAAGACGTCAAGCTAATTCTGTATTATGATAGACATAAAGGTAATTTTGGTGATGATGAATTATTTTCTTACTTCGAGTCTTTAGGCATGAGTGGTATTAAATATGGCTTTATGGGGAATAATGTTTCTTTTACAAGTGATGCAATTCAAAAAAGTGCAAAAAACCATTTATTAGTAGATTTTCATGATTCACCTGTTCCTTTTACAGGAATAGAAAGAACATTCCCAAATGCAATTACTAGAGAATACTGTCATGCACAACAAGATTCTAGAAAAGCCTTTACGCCAGAAACTTTTATTAAAATGGCATTAATTAATGCAATTCAGGGGGCTTTAGATATGAATAATGGAAACTTCGATTTAATAGGTATTAATAAAGGTGATAGATTAAAAGGGCCGAAAAAGAAAAACACCTATTTCTCAACAGTAGTTTCTGAAGCAGCAAGAACATTGGTTGTTTTTAGTGGATTGGTTTGTCTGCCAGATGCGCCAGAAGCATATAGCAAAAAAGCAGATTTATTCGAATTTATTCAGAAAATGCCAGTAGGTAAATGGGATGAAAGTAAAGTTTTAAGTAGTAAAATCGATGATCATATTTCTACAGCAAGAAGATTTGGTGAGGAGTGGTTTGTTGGCTCTGTTGCTAGTAAAAAAGGAGTTTCTTTAGACATAAGTTTAGACTTTTTAGCTGAAGGAGAAAATTATACTATTATTTATTATGAAGACACAAAAGAGACTCATGGTATGAAAAACCCAGAGGCTTATCAAATAAGAAAAGGAAACGTTAAAAAAGGAGATGTCATTAAAGCAATAATGGCTCCAGGAGGAGGTCATTGTATGTGGATTAGACCAGAATTAAATTAAAGATATGAAAAATATAATTTCAATAATTGTAGTATTATTTTTGTTTTCATCTTGTAAAAAGGATGACAAAAAAGTAGAAGTTCCTAAAAAACCTAATATCTTATTCATTTTGGTAGATGATTTAGGGTATGCAGATTTAAGTATTATGGGGAGTAAGTATTATGAAACGCCCAACATCGATAAAATTGCAAAAACGGGTACTGTTTTTACAGACGGATATGCAGCTTGTACAGTTTGTAGTCCTTCTAGAGCAAGTTTAATGACAGGGCAATACCCAGCAAGACACGGAATTACACAGTTTGAAGGAAAAAGAAATAGTGGACAAGCTTGGAAAGAACGTAAACGTTATACTAAATTGTTGCCACCAGAATATAAAGATCATTTAGATACAAGCACAACTACATTAGCAGAAGCTTTTAAAGAGGAAGGCTACGCTACTTTTTTTGCAGGTAAATGGCATTTAGGTGGTAAAAAACAAGGGTCATTACCTACAGATCATGGCTTTGATGTTAATATAGGAGGATACGACGCTGGAGGCCCAAATGGAGGGTATTTTTCTCCATACAAGAATCCATTTTTACCAAATTTACCGGAAGAAAAAGGGTTGAATTTGTCTATGAAATTAGCGCAAGAAACAAGTAACTTTATAACAAAAAATAAGGATGGTCACTTTCTAGCTTACCTTTCTTTTTATGCAGTTCATGGAGGTATTCAAACAACTAAAGAAAAATGGACAAAGTATAGAAACAAAGCAGAAAAAATGGGAATCCATGAAGATGGATTTGAAATGGAACGCGTTTTACCTGCAAGAAAGTACCAAGATAACCCTGTTTATGCTGGTTTAATAGAGCATGTTGATGAAGCTATTGGAACTGTAATGAAAACATTAACAGACTTAAAATTAGATAAAAATACCATTGTTGTTTTTACTTCGGATAATGGAGGTGTTACTTCTGGTGATAATTTTTCGACCAATCAATTGACTTTAAGAGGTGGAAAAGGATATCAATGGGAAGGAGGAACTAGAATTCCATATTTTATTGATGTTCCTTGGATGAAACAAACTGGAGCAAGTATTAGTGTACCTGTATCTGGAGTAGATTTATTTCCAACATTATTAGATTTATCTGGCTTGCCATTAAAACCAGAAGCGCATAAAGATGGTGTAAGTTTAAAGCCACTTTTATTAGGTGAGAATATTGATAAAAGACCATTGTATTGGCATTACCCTCATTATGGGAATCAAGGGGGAGAACCAAGTTCTATCATTAGAAAAGGAAAATGGAAGTTGATTTATTATTGGGAGAATTTGAATGCTGAATTGTACAATTTAGAAGTAGATTTAGGTGAGAGAAATGATGTTTCAGCAAGTAACCCTGAAATTGCAAAACAAATGGAAACTCAACTTTTAGACTGGTTAAAATCCATGGATACGCATTATGCAGAGGTTGATGCTGAGTGGGATAAAGCTGCTCGTGAAAAATGGTTAGAAAGACAAAGAACGAAGTCATTAGCAGGACAAGAAAGGCAGCGTAAAAAAATGCTTTCTCCAAATTGGCAGCCAAATAAAGATTGGTGGGGTAGTGAAGTAAAAATAAATAGCATTAAATAAACAAGGTTCTTCAAAAAAATATTATGCAAAAATCAACTTTTTATGTATTGTCTTTATTGGTTATTATTTGTTTTGGTTGTCAAAACCAAGAAATAGATATTTATGTGAGTCCATTAGGAAATAATTCAAATAATGGAGCGAAAGAGACACCCTTTAAAACGATAGAAAAAGCTCTAGAAAGTGCTAAATCAATTAAAAAGAAGGAAAACGATAAAATCAATATTCATCTTTTAGAAGGTGATTATCATTTAACTTCAACTTTAGAAATAACACCTCAATTAAATAACCTTTCTATTATTGGTGATGGATTGGATAAAGTTTCTATTAAAGGATCTAAAGTTATTGAAACGAAATGGGAGCATTTTTCTGACAATATTTTGGTAACTACTATTGATAAAAATTTAGATTTTAATCAATTATTTATAAATGGTGAAAAACAAATCTTAGCAAGATATCCTAACTATGATGAAAACGGAGGTTATTGGCAGGGTTTTGCAGCTGACGCAATTGATAAAGATCGTATTTCAAAATGGAAAAACCCGATAGGTGGTTTTGTACACGCTTTACATAAAGGGCGTTGGGGTGGTTTTCATTATGAAATAGAATCAGTTAAAGAAAACGGAGAATTAAATTTGATAGGAGGTCATCAAAATAATCGTCCATCAGAAATGCATTCAAAATATAGAATGGTAGAAAATATTTTTGAAGAATTGGACAGTGAAAAAGAGTGGTATCTAGATAAAAAAAATCATAAACTATATGTTTGGAAAAGTAATAAGATTGATGTTAATCAAGCTAAAATTGAAGTAACTCTTTTAAAACATTTAATAGAAATTAAAGGAACTTTAGAAAATCCTGTAAAAAATATAAGTATATCAGGAATAAAATTTCAACACGCTTCAAGAACTTTTATGGAGACCTACGAACCACTGTTAAGAAGTGATTGGACAATTTATAGAGGAGGAGCTTTATTGCTGGATGCAACAGAAAATAGTACAATTAATGATTGTGAATTTACAAACCTTGGTGGTAACGTTATTTTTGTAAACGGATATAACAGAAACACAAAAATTAAAGGAAATTATATTCACGATTCAGGAGCATCAGCCATTTCTTTTGTTGGAGATTCTTCAGCAGTGCGTTCTCCATTATTTCAATATTTTGAAACAATAGACATCGAAGAGATGGATACTATTGTTGGTCCAAAAAACGAACTATACCCTTCTAGCAGTCTTGTAGAGAATAATTTGATCCATCGAATAGGGCGTATTGAGAAGCAAGTTGCGGGTGTTCAGATTTCTATGGCAATGAAAATTCACGTTAAAAATAATAGTATTTATGATGTGCCTCGTGGAGGGATTAATGTAAGTGAAGGTACTTGGGGGGGACATATTATTGAATATAATGATGTATTTAATACCGTTTTAGAAACGAGTGATCATGGATCTTTTAATTCTTGGGGGCGTGACCGTTTTTGGTACCCTAAAAGAGAAATATCAAGTCAATTAGTAACAAAAAACCCAAAAATGCCTTTGTGGGATGCGATGCATACAACTATTATTAGAAATAATAGATTTAAATGTGATCATGGTTGGGATATCGATTTAGATGATGGTTCTTCAAATTATGAGATTTATAATAATTTATGCTTGAATAGAGGAATAAAATTACGTGAAGGATATTATCGAACGGTTAAAAATAATATTATGGTGAATAATACTTTTCATCCACATGTGTGGTTTACAAAAAGCGGAGATGTGTTTACCAATAATATTGTAATGAGGAGATATGCTAATGTTCGTATCAAAGATTGGGGTAAAGACATAGATTATAATTTGTTTCCAAACAAACAAGCTTTATTAAAAGCACAACGTAATAAAACAGATGCAAATAGTTTATTTGGAAATCCTTTGTTTATAAATCCAAAAGAAGGAGATTTTAGAGTCAAGGATGATTCTCCAGCATTAAAAATCGGCTTTAAAAATTTTCCTATGGATAAATTTGGTGTTCAAAAATCTGAATTGAAAGCAATTGCAAAACAACCTAAAATTCCTAATTTAAAAATTCAATCAGAAAAAGAAAAAGAAGTAAAAACCAAACAATGGTTAGGAGCAACAATTAAGAATATAGAAACCATTGAAGAACAATCTTCTTTTGGAACACACAGTTTAGATGGTGTTATAATTGTTAAGATTAATAAAAACAGTAAATTGATAAAATCTTCTCTTAGAGCAGGTGATGTTATTGTTGGTTTTGCAAATATGAAAGTGAAAAATATATCAAATTTCCTAAACATTTTTGATAAAAATACTTCTAAAGGAAGTAATAAAGTTGTAATAATTAGAAATCAGAAAGAAATAACTATAAAACTAAGTAGTGATTTTTTATAATTGTTTAAGTGAAAGATGAGATAATCTCAAGTAAAATCAATAAATGAAAGATCAAATTACATCTAATATGGATAGTTTAACATTATTTCTCGCAATACTTTTAAGTACGAAACTAAAGGTGTAGGTAAAAAACAAACATTATCTTAATAATAAGTAATAATCTATTTTTTTGATTAAGGAATATCAATAGCTTCAAAAAGAATTTATATAACATATAAGAAACTATGAATAACTATAAAATTAAATTAAAGTTTGCTTTGTTACTAATGGTATTTTCTTGTATTTGGAGCAAGGCTCAAAATGTGAATCAGCCAAATATTTTGTTTCTTGTTGTTGAGGATAGTTCTCCTTATCTTTTCCCTGCTTATGGAAATAAAACAATAGAAACTCCTAATCTGAATTATTTGGCAAAAAACGGGGTGGTGTTTAACAATGCATTTGCTAATGGACCACAATGTTCTCCTGCTCGTTCATCTTTAATAAGTGGTAGTTATGCAACTACCTACGGAAATGATTGGCATCGAAATAGTCATATTGTTCCACAACAATATTTTTTCCCTCAATACCTACGTGAGGAGGGGTATTTTTGTGTAAATGCTGGTAAAACCGATTACAATATCACAAAGGGAGTTCAAAAAAAATACTATCCGTTGGTTTGGGATAAAATGAGTGGATACCTGTCTAAAGATAAACCCAATGTTAGTTATAATGATGCAGATAGAAAAGGGAAACCATTTTTTGCTCAATTTAATAATATGACAACTCATATGAGTCGCATTACATCTGTTTCTATAGATAATAGAGAGCCATCAAGAATTAATCCGAAAGATGTAGTTCTTCCTCCTCATGTGCCAGATATACCAGAAATGCGAGCAGATTATGCATTACACCTAGATGGTGTACAGGATGCAGATAAATGGGTTGGTTTTTTTATTGATGATTTAAAAAAACGAAAATTGCTTGAGAATACTATCATCTTTTTCTTTTCGGATCATGGTGGTTGTTTACCTCGAGGAAAAGCTTTTCCTTATGAAACAGGTTTTCGATCGGCATTAATCATATCAGCACCAGAAAAATGGAAACACTTATTGCCTGCATTACAAGGTAATAAAAGCGATCAGATTGTAGAATTTGCTGATTTTGGACCTACTTTATTGAATGTTGCCGGAGCTAAAATACCTGAACATATGCAAGGGAAACCTTTTATGGGGCCAAATGCGCAAAAACGTGAATATGCACATTGTTTTAGAACCAACACAGGTATTCATTTTGACCCTTCTCGTGCAATTAGTGATGGAGATTTTCATTACATAAAATTTTATACGCCTTATAAAGTTCATGGTTTAAAACAATCATTTCAATGGGGAATGCCATCTCAAAATGCTTGGGATGATTTATATCACAAAGGTAATTGCAAACCAGAACACAAATCTTATTATGAACCGAAAACAAACGAGGCTTTATTTGATTCTGAAAATGATCCTTGGAATATGAATAATTTAGCTGATGATCCAGCTTATGCCGAAATATTAATCAATTTACGAAAGCAAGCTTCAAAACAGATTATAGAAACCCGAGATTTAGGGTTTTTCCCAAAGGCTGTGAGAGATGAATTTGTAAGTCGTGGTATTTCACTTTATGAATGGGTAAGAACAGAAAATTATCCTTTAGATGAACTTTATAATCTGGTAGAGAAAGCATCTTTAGGAAAGACTTTAGATAAGGCTGTGTTTATAAAGTATTTGAAACATGAACGACCTGAATTCCGTTTCTGGGCAGCTTCAGGGTTAGCTTCTATGGCATATTATGGAAACTTAAAAACGATTCCAAAAGAATTACTGAAAGCATGTGATGACCAGTGGAATTCAGTAGCGGCAACAGCTGCAGAAGCACTTACTTTAGCGGGGCAACCAGAAAAAGGTATTTCCATTCTTATTCAGCAAGCGAATAAAGGTAACCAACTTTCTCTTTCTTCTTTAGAAGAGTTAGGTGATTTAGTCGTGCCTTTTATTGATGATATTAAATACATTGCAGAGCATAGTACAAATAAAGAGATTAAATTTTTATCAAGAGGAATTCTTATAAACTTTGGTAAACTATCAATGAATAAGTTGTTTAATTCTAAAACAACGAATAAATTTATCAAAACTCAAAAGAAAAGAATTAAAGGTTGGGCACCTACTTTACCCAATTAAACGATAAATAACTTAAAGAATAATTTAAAAGAATGGTTATCAAAATGAAACTACTAAAAATCGCTTTAATCACATTACTGTCTGTATTTTTCAGTTGTAGTGTGCAAAATAAAAAAATGAAAATTGATTATGTAGGTAGAGCTGCAGATAATGCGGGGATGCATGTGTGGGGTTCTTCTCCAATACAAGATAAGGAAGGAAAAACGCACCTTTATGCAGCACAATGGTCAACATCAACCCAGAAAAATTTTAGTGGCTGGTTTAAAGATTGTGAAATTGGTCATTATGTTAGTGATAATCCAGAAGGACCTTTTAAATATGTAGGAGTTGCTGTAGAAGACAAAAATGGTCTTTTCAATTCTCCACACAACCCAACCATTAGTAATATAGATGGGCAATACCAACTTTGTTTTATCGTCAACGAAAACAATAATTTAAAAACGCAACGTATAGTTATGTATGTTGCCGATGATTTAAACGATACTTGGAGACCTGCAAAAGGAGGGGAAGAAGACGGAACAATTTTACGACAAACGAAAAACCCTGAAGTATGGAACTATACAGCTAGGTTAGGAGTTTCTAATCCATCATTAATAAAATACAAAGGTAAATATCTTTTATATCATAAATCTGTAGTAAGAAAACAACCTAAAGGATATGTATACTCTTATGGTGTTGTTATTGCTGATAAAGTTGAAGGGCCTTATGATCAAAAACCTACAAGAGTAACCGAAGAAAAAATGCCTCTAGAAGATGCGTATGCATTTACAATGAAGGATTCAGTATATCTTATGAGTCGAGATTTTAGAGGCTCATTAGGAAATAGAGGAGGTGGTTTATTATGGAAATCTGGAGATGGTTTTTCTTTTCCTGCTGAAAAAACAGTACGTGCTTATGAAGATTTACTACATTATGTAGGTGAAGAACATTTGAAAGAAGCTATTTCGTACAGAGGGAAAAAAGATGGTCATATGGAACGTGCACAAATTCTTTTTATCGATGATAAACCTGCATATTTATATTTAGCTACAGGTGTTCAAACAAAACCAGGTTATGGAAGTAGTTCTCATGTTTTTAAAATAAGTTTTGAATAAAAATCGATGAACAGAAAATTTAGCTTTAAAAGCATTATGATTCGTTGTTTATCAATCTTATTTGTTTTATTAATCCATAAATCTAGTCTTGCACAAACAAAGTCAACTTTAAAAACAAACTTTAAAGAAACATTTCAATTAGGGTCTCTTTTTAAAGATCATATGGTGTTGCAACAAAATGTGTTAATTCCTGTATGGGGAAAAGCAGAAGTGGGAGCAACTATTAAGGTTCAGCTTGGTAATTCAGAAAAACAAACAGTTACAGATTCTAATGGTAAATGGAGTGTTAAATTTGGTGCCTTAAAAGCAAGTTTTGATCCAAAAACAATGATTGTTTCATCTTCTTTAAATGAAAAAGTTAAAACAATATCAGATATTCTAGTTGGTGAAGTTTGGATTTGTTCAGGGCAATCGAACATGCAATTTTCTGTAAATGGTGCTCCAGAAGTAAAGAAATTAGTTCCATCAGCAAAAAATATAAGAAGCTTTAAAGTAAAGAATACGGTTGCATTAGAACCTCAAGAAACTTGCGAAGGTATTTGGGAAGTTAAACACCCAAATAGTGCTGTTGCATTTTCTTTTGCTTATTTTTTAGAGAAATCTGCAAATGTTCCTGTGGGTATTATCTTAACTTCTTGGGGGAGTTCATCTATAGAAGCTTGGATGCCTAGAGATATGACAGAAACTGTACCGCATTATAAAATTATGATGGATGAGTTTGATGAAGATACAAAAACTAAAAATAAAATAACTTCAATTTTAGACGGACCAAAACCTTGGAATAAAGCTGATGATGTTTTTTTAAGAAGACAATCAAATGTTCTTTACAATGCAATGATGCATCCATTAATTCCTTATGCCTGTAGAGGTTTAGTTTGGTATCAGGGAGAAAGAAATACACAATCTATGTATGGTATGGTTAAAGAACCTTGGTTTTCTAGAAATTCTGGGATATTAAAATATGATGAAACATTAAAAGAATGGATTAAACGCTTTCGAAAAGGTTGGGAAAATGAAGAGATGTATTTTCAAATTGTGATGCTTCCTGGTTATGGTAAAGTGTTGGATTCTGGTAAAAATATCAATCCTAAAAGTCCAAATGCTCATTCTTGGGCTTGGATGCGAGAATCTCAATTAAAAGTTATTGAATTACCATATACATCTGTAATAAATACTGTTGATTTAGGCCATGAAAAAAATATTCATCCAAAAGATAAATTACCCGTAGGTAAACGTTTGTCTTTAATGGCGCTTCATGATGTTTTAAATAAAAAAGTAAAAGCGCTTGGACCAACTATTAAAAAGGTGAAAATAAAAAAGAACACTATTGTAGTCTATTTTGATAATGCTAAAAAATTAAAAACAATTGACGGTAAAGCTCCAACAGGTTTTTGGTTATCAGATGCTTCAGGAAAATGGTTTCCTGCAAAAGCTAAAATAAAAGGAAAGAAAGTTATATTGAATGTTCCAGAATTAGAGAAGCCACTTTACATTCGGTATGCGTTTACAGGGAAACCAAATGTTAATTTGGTAAACGAAGTTAATTTACCTGCTTACCCTTTTAGAACAGATTCATTTAAACCTTAGATTTTATAGTTTCTTTTGCTGAAGTAATTAGAATACTTAATGAGAAATAAATCGATAAAAAAATTAAATAATAAAATGAATTCAAAAAAAGTAATAGTAACGTTTTTAATTCTAGTTTGTACAATTTTTAATATTGGAGCTCAGAATATTACTCCAGACAGTAAGGTCTTGTATAAAAAAGTAAATGGAGATAGTTTGTATCTGCACCTTTTTAAACCTGAAATTTCTAAAAAACCAACAGCGGCAATAGTCTTCTTTTTTGGTGGAGGTTGGGTAGGAGGAAATCCAAAACAATTTTATCAACAAAGCAAATATTTTGCATCTAGAGGTATTTTGGCAATATCAGCAGAGTATAGAGTGAAAAATACACATGGTACTTCTCCATTTGAGTGTGTGGAAGATGGAAAATCTGCTATTCGTTGGGTTAGAGAAAATGCCAAAGAATTAAATATTGATCCTAATAAAATTGTTGCAAGTGGAGGTTCTGCGGGAGGACATGTTGCATTAACTACAGCCTTAATAAAAGGTTTAGAAAATGTTGATGAGAATTTGTCTGTAAGTTCTGTGCCTAACGCAGTTGTTGCTTATAACCCTGTTTCAGACACTACCCTAAAAGGGTATGGTTCTAAAAAAGTGGTTGGTCGTGAAACAGAAATTTCCCCAACGGATCAAGTAAAAAAAGACATGCCACCAATGTTAATTTTTCATGGAACAAAAGATAAAACGGTGCCTTTTGAAAATGCAGAACGTTTTACAAGATTGATGAAAGAAGCAGGAAATGACTGTGAATTAGTTGCTGTAGATAATATGGGACATGGGTTTTTTAATGGCGATTTTTTTAGAAAAGGAACAGGGAATAAATATTTCAATTTAACTGCATATAAAACGGATGTGTTTTTAGAAAAGCTTTGTTATTTAAAAGAGAAACCAACGCTAGCTGAAAATATTAAACAAGTTTCTTGCATAGGAGATAGTAATACAGAGGCCACGTATCCAAAATTTTTACAAGAAAAATTAGGAGAAAATTATCAGGTTAAAAACTTTGGTAAAGGTGGGGCAACATTAATTGAAGGAACAAATCATCCATACTTTAAAAAGAAAGAATATAAGAATTCATTAAAATTCACACCAGATATTGTTTTAATTATGTTTGGTACAAACGATGCAAATGTAAAATGGTGTTTAGATAAAACAAGAAAAACAAAATTTATTGGTACACCGCAAGAGGAGTTTAAAAGTCAATATATTAAACTGATAAATACTTATAAACGTAAGAATGAAAATGCAGAGATATATGTTTTAACTCCGTTACCAATTTATGAACACGCAAAAAGTAGAGACCCAGAAATAAAAAAACGTATCAAACATTTATATGATTGGGTAATTCCTATCATTAGAGAAATTGCAGAGGAGCAAAATGTTAAATTGATTGATGTAAATAAATTAATGAAAAAAGCATATAAATATACTGTTGATGGTATTCATCTTAATCAAAAAGGATATAAGATTTTAGCAAAAAAAATAGCTAAAGAAATCAAATAAATTACTTGTTAAATTATTTATTATATGAAATTAAAAATTGGAATTCTAATAGCATTAGTTTGTTTCATTATTTCTTGTAAACCTTCTAAAAAAGAGGCAAAGGTTCGTAAAGAAGTTGCAATTGAAAAAAGTTCTGTAAAATTTACATATCAGAAAATAACAGGAGTTGGTGTAGATACTGTACATAATAGACGCGATAATAGTGATATTATTAAGGTAGATGATACTTATTATATGTGGTACACTCGTATGGATAGTCCTGTAACATCTGGTTATTGGGGTACTATTTGGTATGCAACATCACAAGATGAAGGACATACTTGGAAAGAGCAAGGAATGGCGCTTGACCTAGGTAAAGAAGGCACGTTTGACAGTCATTCTGTTTTTACGCCAAATATCTTAGTTCATAATAGCAAGTATTACTTATATTATACAGGTGTAAAACCAACTCCAGGAAATGAAAAGAAGGAATTTGAAGGTAACTCTACAACAGATATTACTGCTATTGGTCTTGCAGTTTCAGATAGTCCAAATGGTCCGTTTGTAAGAGTTGAAAATAATCCGGTTTTAGAGATTAGTACTGTAGCTTCTGATTTTGATAGCTTTAGAATTGATGATGCAAGTTTATTAGTTAGAGATGATAAAATATGGTTATTCTATAAAGGAAGATCAATTATTGATGGAACGAAAGGACCAAGTCGTACTAAAATGAGTGTGGCGTATGCAGACAAACCTGATGGTCATTTTAAAAAACATAAAGGCTACTTGTTAGACAAAAGTCATGAAGTATTAATTTGGCAAAAAGACGGAGGAATAGCTTCTCTTGCCTCTATTAATGCAACAATAAATTATGCTAAAGATGGTGAGCATTATTCAGTTTTGCAAGACAGCCTAAAAAGAATACCGAAAGCACCAGGGTTATATCGTCCACATTTAGAAGAAGGGCATTTGAAAACTGAAGTTCCAGGTTGGGGAATTTCAATGATTCAAAAGAAAGGATTCGCTTATTTAGTTCGCTTTGAAATGAAAGAATAATTTAACTAAATAGAAAATATAGAAACTCGTAAGAATTAGTTGTTATATCATATTATCAAAAAAAGAACAAATGAGAAAAGTTATTTTAATTGTCATAATAATAGTATTCAATTTATTATTTCAACAATCAATTAAAGCAGAAGTTAAGCTTCCTGCAATTGTATCCTCAAATATGGTTTTGCAACGTAATACTACGGTTGTTCTTTGGGGATGGGCAGATGCAAATGAGAAGATTACCATAAAAACTTCTTGGTTAAAAAAGAAGATTAGTTTTAAAGCTAATGATAAAGGTAAATGGAGAATTGAAGTAAAAACGACTAATAGTAAAGAGCCTCAATTTATCAATATAAACAGCAAAGAATCTGATATTTTATTAGAGAATATTTTATTTGGTGAAGTTTGGTTGTGTTCAGGTCAATCTAATATGTTTCAGTCTTTTAAGGGGTATGATGGTCAGCCAACATACGGAGGAGGTTTAACAATTGCGAAGTCAAATAATAAAAATCTACGCTTTTTTAGTGTTGGTACAGTTGCGTCAAAAACACCTTTAGAAAAACTTAAAAAGTCTTCTGGTTGGCAAGATTCTTCTCCAGAAAGTGTATTAAATTTTAGTGCAATAGCCTACTTTTTTGGTAAGCAATTACAAGAAGTATTAGATTGCCCTGTAGGAATGATTCATACCTCTTGGGGAGGAAGTAAAATTGAATCTTGGATGAGTAAAGAAGCAATTAGTCTTTTTAAAACGATTAATTTAGAGAATGTAAATATTAAGAAAAAACCACATCAAGTCTCAACTCTTTTGTATAATTCAATGATAAACCCTTTAACTTCTTATACCATAAAAGGTGCATTGTGGTACCAAGGAGAGAGTAATCGTATGGAACCTAATAATTACAAAAAGTATTTACCAGCAATGGTAAAAGATTGGAGAACACGTTGGGGAATTGGAGATTTTCCGTTTTATTATGTACAAATTGCGCCTTATTTATACAATAACAATGATGTATTTCAAACCAATGATAATACTGCATTTATTAGAGAAGCACAATTGCAATGTTTAGATTTAATTCCGAATTCGGGAATTGCGATTACAATGGATATTGGTGATGAAAAAAGCATTCATCCACCAAAAAAGAGAGAAGTGGCAGACAGGTTATTATTTAATGCTCTAAATCAAACCTATGGTTATAAGACTGTAGATTATGGTGGTCCAATTTATAAATCACTAGAGAAAAAAGATGAAGGAATCCTATTGAGTTTTAAAAACGCAGAGAAAGGTTTGTATGCGTATGATGCGTTAACAGGTTTTGAAATTGCAGGAGCAGATAAAGTATTTTATCCTGCCACATCAAAAATTGTGAATAGAAGAAAAGTCTTAGTGAAGAGTGATAAAGTAACAAATCCTGTAGCTGTTAGATATGCGTGGCGTAATTGGATTAATGGAACTCTATATGACACAAACCTTTTACCAGCATCTTCTTTTAGAACTGATAATTGGACAGAGGCTACTCAAGCTAAGAAATAAGGTTGTTTAAATATGAAAAAAAATACAGTTTTATTACTTTACCTATTTACACAGTTTGCAATTGCTCAAACTACTTATTCAGATGGATTAAACTCTGAAGATAAAGAGGTTGTTAAACAACATCATCAGGATTATTATGCAGAGAATTCTACTGCCTATATTTATACAGATGAAAATGGTGAGAAAATGCCTTATAGATTATTTTTACCACCGGATTATAATCCTCAAAAAAAGTATCCATTGCTTCTTGCTTTTCATGGAGCAGGTTCAAGGGGAAATGACAACTTAAAACAATTACGACCATGGGTTGCAGGTTGGATAGACAAAGATGTTCAAAAAGATAACCCGTGTATTATTCTAATGCCACAATGCCCTAAAAAACAGCAATGGGTAAATGTCCCTTGGAAAAAAGGTTCTTATAAACTTAAAGATATTCCGCTTAGCAAACCAATGAAATTAGTTAAAAAGATATTTGATAAAGTTGTAAAAGAAAACTCAGTAGATAAAGAACGTATTTATGTGATGGGAGTTTCAATGGGAGGTTATGGTGCATGGAATTTTGTTATGAATTATCCTGAGATTGTAGCAGCGGCGGTTCCAGTATGTGGAGCAGGAGATCCATCCATAGCACAAAAAATAAATGAAATTCCAATTTGGGCTTTTCATGGAGATAAAGACCCAACAGTGCCACTTTCTGGATCAACTGATATGATAGCGTCTTTGTATAAACAAAAGAAGAACAAAGCTCGATTAACAATTTATAAAGATGTAGGACATAATTCATATGAATTGGCTTGGAAAGAGAAGGAATTGATCAACTGGATTTTTAGTCAGAAAAAAACGAAAGACACCCTTGATATTAATAAAATAATTAAACCTTTAAAAAAAGAAGGAATTTTTCGTGATTCTTTGTATTACAATTGGGGTGGCTCAATTATTAAGGGAGAAAAAGGCAAATATCATTTATTTTATTCAAGGTGGAAAAGAGAATATACTTTTAATGGATGGTTGACTTTTTCAGAAATAGCACACGCAGTTTCAAAGACACCTATTGGACCTTGGGAATATAAAGAAACCGTTCTGAAAGGCAGTCATAATGGTTCTTGGGATGAAATTACGGCTCATAATCCTAAAATTAAATATTTTGAAGGGAAATACTATCTATATTATATTGCTACAAATTTAGGAGGTAAAGAATTTACGCATCATGATTTAGTTAGGCTAAGTACAAAATCTTTAAAAGATACTGATAGAGGAATGCTTCGTAAAAACCAAAGAACTGGAGTAGCAGTTTCTAATTCGATTAATGGTCCATGGAAAAGGATGGACAAAGCCATGATAGAACCCTCAGGGCCAATTGCAAATATTACGGTTAACCCTGCAATTAGTCAAGGAAAAGATGGCAATTATTACTTAATAATTAAAGGTGATAAACCTAATGAGAAAAGATTTATAAGAAATCAGGCAATTGCCGTTTCTAAATCTCCAGAAGGTCATTTTGTAATGCAACCGAATCCTGTTATAGGAAATTTAGACACAGAAGATGTTTCGATGTGGTATGATAAAGAACAAGCTGTTTTTTATGCGGTTTTTCATGCTCATTCTTATATTGGTTTAATGACTTCTTTAGATGGTTTGAATTGGAAAAAAGCAGAGCATTATAAAATTGCTATTAAAAAAATAAAACTTGAAGATGGTTCTTTTTTAATTCCTAACCGAATGGAACGTCCCTTTGTTTATTTAGAAAATAATCAACCAACGGTTTTGTGTCTTGCTATAAAAAAAGGAAAAGATTCCTATACTATTTTTATACCACTACAAAGCACTAATTAAGTTTTTGAATGACGTAATAACAGTGTTCTAACTGTAGTTAATTAAGGGTGAGTTTACTTTTTTGGGGTAATATGCAACATTATTACACTAAGTATGATACCGTTGTACTTCTTGGTAGAGCGTACTTTTATTTACTTTTGATTCAATACATAAATTATGAAAAATAAAAAGGAACATCAACTAAATAAATAATCAGAATGAAAATACATTGGATAACAATCCACAATAAATTTATAAAGAAGTTTGCTTATTTAATCTTAATAGCTTTTACTTTTTTTAGCTGTAATCAAACAGAAGAAGTAAAAGAAACTTCTCCTTTAAAAATTTGGTTCAACCAACCAACAACTAAATGGAATCAAGGACTTCCTATTGGAAATGGAAATTTAGGAGCCATGATTTATGGTACGCCTAAAAAGGAAATCATTTGTTTAAATGAAGAAACTATTTGGACAGGTGGTAAAGATTATAACCGAGACAAAAAAGATGCAGGTAAACATATTGCTGCCATACAAAAATTGCTATTCGATAAGAAATATATGGAAGCGGAGGCAATGGTACAAGATAAAATTTTAGCAGATCGTTTGCCAACAGGAACAAGTTCGTATCAAATGTTAGCGAATTTATTTATTGAAACTACTGATTTAGATGCTGTTAGTAATTATAAGCGAGAATTAGATATTAATAAATCGGTTGTTACAACAAAGTTTAAAAATGATGATGTTCAATATACAAGAACGTATTTTTCTAGTTTTTCTGATAAAGCGATGGTGTATAAATTCACTGCAGATAAACAAGGGAAAATAAACATCTCTTCTTGGGTGAAACGAAATAAACAAACTAAAATTTCATTATCAGAAAATAGTATTGATTTTTCTGAACATGTCGGAAATGGTCATGGAGTTAAATTTCATGCCACTGTTCATTTTGAAACCAACGGAGGAACTTCTGAAATTAAAGACGGAAAGTTAATAATTTCCAATGCAGATGAAGTCCTAATTAAAGTGGTTGCTTCTAGTAATTATCGCGGATTAGATCCTGAAAAGGAAAATCATAAAACATTCAATAAAATGGCAAACTCTTCTTATCAAGAGTTATTAGAAAGACATGTTTCTGATTATCAATCTTTATTTAACAGACTTTCTTTTAATATTTCTGATAGTCATGGAGACGAGCTTCCTACAGATGTACGCTTAAAAAAAGTAAAAAAGGGAGCTACAGATAATTACTTAACACAATTGCAATATCAATTTGGACGCTATTTATTAATTAGTAGTTCTAGACCGGGTACTTTACCTGCTAATTTACAAGGAATTTGGGCAAAAGGATTTACACCGCCATGGAATTCAGATTATCATACCAATATCAATGTTCAAATGAATTATTGGATGGCAGAAATGGCAAACCTAGCGGAGTGCCATGAGCCATTTTTAGAATACATTGGTAACCTACGTGAAATGGGGCGTATTACCGCAAGAAAGACATATAATACTAGAGGTTTTGTAGCACATCACACCAGTGGTATTTGGCACGCTACAGCTGCTTTTGGGAAGGCAAGATATGGTATGTGGCCTATGGGAGCCGCCTGGGCTTGTCAACATTTATTTACCCATTATGAATATGTCGAAGATAACGAATATTTAAAAGAATATGCCTATCCTATTATGAAAGAAGCTGCTTTGTTTTTTGTTGACTTTATGGTGAAAGATCCTAAAACAGGACTTTTAGTTACAGGTCCCTCTGTTTCTCCAGAAAACAATTTTTTAACCAAAGATGGTAAAAAAGCTACTTTGAATATGGGGCCAACCATGGATCGTGAAATTGTTTTTGAATTATTTAATAATTGTATCAAGGCTGCAGAAATTTTAAATATAGATCAAGATTTTAGTGCTATCTTAAAACAGAAAATAGAACAAATGCCTCCTCTTGAAATTGGTAAAGATGGTAGGTTATTGGAATGGGTAGGAGAGCTAAAAGAAGCCGAACCAGGACATAGACATATTTCACATTTGTATGCTTTACATCCATCAAATCAAATTTCGAAAACAAAGACACCTGAATTGTTTGAAGCTGCTAAAAAAACAATTGCAGGAAGATTATCTAAAGGTGGTGGTCATACAGGTTGGAGTAGAGCTTGGATTATTAATTTTTATGCACGTTTATTAGAAGGGAACAAAGCATATGAAAATATTTTAGCATTGCAAAGAAAATCTACATTGCCAAACCTTTTAGATGTGCATCCTCCTTTTCAAATTGACGGGAATTTTGGAGTGGTTTCTGGAATTACAGAAATGCTAATGCAAAGTCATAATGGAGAAGTACATGTATTGCCTGCTTTACCTTCAGCTTGGGCATCGGGAAGTATTAAAGGAATCGTTGCTAAAAAGGGGTTTGAAATTGATATGAGCTGGGAGTTAGGGAAACTGAAAACTTTAACTATTAAATCTAAGTTGGGGAATACTTTAAATTTACGATATAACAATGACGTTAAAGAAATAGATACTAAAAAAGGAGAGGTTTTAGAATTTAATTATTAAACCAATATGAATATATCAATGAATTATTTCAAAAGGGTTATAATAAGTATCTTTTTCTCAATATTTGTTTCGTGTGAAACAGATGTGGAAAATAATACAATAGACGATGATTCGGAAGAGCCGAATATTATTATAGAAAACCCCAAGCATCCCAATATTATACTGTTTTTATGCGATGACTTGGGATATGGTGACCTTACCTCTTATGGGCATCCACATATAAAAACTCCAAATATTGATTCGTTAGCACTTTCAGGTATTAAATTGACGGACTTTTACAGCACATCTCCTGTTTGTTCTCCTTCTCGCATAGGATTATTAACAGGAAGAAGTCCAAATAGAGCTGGTGTGTATGATTTTATTGTTGGTGGGGGAAATCAAAGAGGTGACTTAAAGGATCTTGTGCATTTACGGCCTGAAGAGGAAACTATTCCAGGGCTCCTAAAAGCAGCTGGTTATAACACCTGTTTAGTAGGAAAATGGCATGGTAGTTCTTTATTTAATTCTGTAGAACAGCCACAACCAGATTTCTTCGGTTTTGAACATTGGTTTGCTACTCATAATAATGCATCTCCAACACATAAAAACCCAAATAACTTTATTAGAAATGGTGAAGTTGTGGGTGCTTTAGATGGTTTTAGTAGTCAAATAGTTGTAGATGAAGCTATCGATTGGCTTGAACAAAAGAAAGGAGACAATCCTTTTTTCTTAGAGGTAGCCTTTCATGAACCACATGAACCTGTTGAATCACCTGAAATTCTGGTAGAGAAATATCTTCAGTATGCAACTACCAGAGAGGAAGCTGAATATTTTGCAAATGTAGAAAATGTAGATATTGCTGTTGGAAGGCTAATCTCATATCTAAAAAGTAATGGATATGATGAGAACACGCTTGTTATTTTTACTTCCGATAATGGCCCAGAAACTTTAAATAGATACGCCAAGGCTAACAAAAGTTATGGCTCTTCGGGCAATTTAAAAGGAATGAAATTATGGACTAATGAAGCGGGATTTAGAGTCCCTTGTATTATCAATTGGTTAGGAAAAGAGACTTTTGTAGGAACTTCTAACGCAGTGATTTCTGCATTAGATTTTTTACCTACTTTTTCAGAGTTATCTGGGGCTAATTTACCAATGAAAGCATTGGATGGAGAATCAATAACTCAATTGTTAAACATGGGAGATATGCAACGTGAAAAACCATTATTGTGGAGTTTTTACAATGCTACAAACAGTCAGGTGATTGCTATGCGCGATGGAGATTGGAAAATTATGGCTCAACTTAAAAATAAAGATGGCTATTTGCCTAAGTTGAGAAACATACATAATGGAAATGAAAATCTTGTAAAAGAAGCAGTACTAACCGATTTTGTGTTGTATAATCTCAAACAAGATGTTAATGAGACAGAAGATTTGGTTCTCAAAAATCCGGAAGTATTTGATCGTATGTACAAAGAACTTGAAATAAGATATAAAGAACTTTTGAATGATAGTTATATATGGTCACGAACTGAATAGTGTATTTGTATTAATTATGGTAATAACTTTTTGTGTTCATGAATTAAAAGAGATAGAAACGACAAAAGGTGAATTTAATTATTAAAAATGCAACATTTCCCCCCCTTTTTTTGAGATAAGGATATCTCTCTATTATTATATTTTAGTCGATTAATAAGTATAGTGTTTTCACAATTTAATTTCGTTTAAAAAATCTAACCAATTATGAATAAAATTTACATCTTAATTATAACCATTTTTGTTTTTATAAGTTGTAGCAAAGCTGAACCCGATAATGATGGGATAAGTGATATTGAATTAAATTTCACTCAATTTGATGTAACATTATCATCCGGAGAAAAATCTATTGGAGTTATTGATAATGATAACAAACACATCTCATTATATGATGTAAAAGACCCTTTAGAAATTGTATCTGTTTCATATAAGTTCTCAGAAGACGTTTCAATCATTACTCCAAATCCAAATACAAGGATAGGTAAATGGGAAATTACAGAGAAATTCAGACTTCACTCTAGTGAAAGCTTTGAAGATTACACTGTAGAAATTCCTGACTTTGAGGAACCTGTATATGAAAATCAAGCAACAATATCTCCACTAGAAACTTTTGGGACTACTGTAAGATACCATATGCTAGATCTTAATGGCGACCCTGATAAAGCTAAAGAAGAAAGCACTGCTTTTGAAGCTTTTAGTAATCAAAAAATGAATGGTATCCGATTCCCTCTTTATTGTGGAGATGCTTTTGGAGGACATCCAGAGGAAGGTGTAGTAGTAGAAGATGTTTATGCAAAACCTTTAAAATCTCTTGAAAATGCAAAGGCAGCTTATAGTGGAAGTGAACCTTTTATGATTTTTGTAGGAATTAAAGTTTTGACTTCTAATAAAAATGAGTATTATCCTGACTGGGTATCAACTGATGATGATGGAATTATTCCTGATAAATATGCTCAGTTACTTGTTGATTTCATAGCGTTTATGGACAAAAAAGGACATACAATAAATGCAATTGCGTTTGACAAGGAGTCTGTTAGAATGAGTGTTGATAACTTTAAAATATCTGCGGATAGTTTGAGAGCAAAAACAGCACGATTGGGATATGTAGTACCTAAGATTGTAGCTCCAGAGCTTTTAGACCCTCAAGGAGACACTAGTAATGGCTGGATGAATGAGCTATATGATAAAGGATATCAAGACAGGTATGATATTTTTGGAAATCATTATTATCAAAGAGATCATACTGTTGCGGGGTTTGCTAAATTAAAATATGAGTTCGATTTAGCTCAAAGTGATAGAACACGTCCACAGTGGGCCACAGAGCCACACTGGAATAATGATTCAAGTATTTTTAGAACAGAATCTGCATTTGGAGTAATGTTTGATCATACAGATCTAGGATTAGACGCATTTATGTGGTGGGGGTATCCAATAGAGGGTAGTACTACAATAAAATCACCTATTATGAGATCATACTCAGGAGCCATACTTGGTTCCATACCAATTAGAATGCTTGATCATGATGGAGAGGAAACTTTTACGAATGGTAAACTTCATACTAGAGCTTATTTAAGAGGTAATGAAGTAAATGTGTTTTTAATTAACGTTGTAAATCCAAATATTGCAGGTATAGTACCAGCGTCTTATGAAGATTATGCGGTAGGGATTTTAGATGGTTTTAAAATTGATGGTAGAGTAACAGTGAGACAATGGCAAGATGATTCAGTAGTTGGTTCAGAAGTTGAAGGAGAAGTTATCTTAGTAGATGCAATTGAAGAAAAACAATTCCTCTTAGACATACCAACAGGTACTTTTACTCAGCTTACGTTTAAAATTAAAGAATAAAACAAAGAATAAAACCAAAAATGAAAAAAATTTATATATTACTTACATCCGTTTTCCTATTTGTAGGTTGCAGTAAAGAGACAGAAAATGAAGGAATTAGCAATGCTGATCTAAAATTTACTCAGTTTGATGTAACATTAACCTCTGGAGTGAAATCTATAGGGGTTATCGATGATGTTAACAATCACATATCTCTATCTGGTATAGTAGACCCTATTAATATTAAATCTGTTACATATAAATATTCAGATGATGTTAGTTTAGTTACTCCAAATCCAAATACAAGGATTGGTAAATGGGAAATTACAGAAAAATTTAGACTTCATTCTAGTGAAACTTTTGAAGATTACACTGTAGAAATATCAGATTATGAAGAGCCTACATATGAAAATCAAGCAACTATAGCACCTCTTGAGACATTTGGGACTTATATAAAATACCATATGTTAGATCTTAACGGAGATGCAACTAAAGCATCAAATGTTGCTACTGCAAATATTGCTTTTGGAGAGAAGGGAATGAATGGTATACGGTTTCCTCTTTATTGTGGAGATGCTTATGGTGGGCATCCAGAGGAAGGTGTTGTAATAGAAAGTGTTTATGAAAGACCTTTAATATCATTAACTAATGCCAAAGCGGCTTATAGTGGAAGTGAGCCATTTATAATTTTTCTAGGAATTAAAGTATTAACATCAAATAAAGATGAAATTTACCCTGATTGGGTTACAACAGAAGAATCTGATGTAGCAAATCCTGATAAATATGCGCAATTAATTGTTGATTTTATCACATTTATGGGGCAAAAAGGACATACTATAGATGCTGTTGCTATAGATAAAGAAACAGTTAGAATGAGTGTTGATAATTTTAAAATAGCTGTAGATAGTTTAAGAGCAAAAACAGCAAGATTAGGATATGTAGTGCCTAAGATTGTAGCTCCAGAACTTTTGGATCCTCAAGGAGACACTAATAATGGTTGGATGAATGAACTATATGATAAAGGGTATCAAGACAGATATGATGTTTTTGGAAATCACTATTATCAAAGAGATCATAATGAAGAAGGTTTTGCCAAATACAAATATGAATTTGACCTTTCACAAAAGGATAAAACACGTCCGGCATGGGCTACAGAACCACATTGGAATGGTGATGGTGACCTTTTTTCTGCAGAGTCTGCACTTGGAATAATGTTTGATCATGCAGATCTTGGAATGGAAGCATTTATGTGGTGGGATTATCCAATATCAGGAGGTTCTAAATTTAGACATCATGTTATGAGAGCATTTTCAGATGCTATTCATAGATCTACCCCTATTAGAATGATTGACCATGATGGCGAAAGTACCTTAACTCAAGGTAAACTTCATACAAGAGCTTATTTAAGAGGTAACGAAGTAAATGTGTTTTTACTTAACGTTATAAACCCCAACACTGCAGGTTTAGTACCGATGTCTTATGAAGATTACGCTATAGGTATTCTTGATTCGTTTAAAATTGATGGGAATGTAACTTCAAGGCAATGGAGAGAGAGTATTAATGATGAAAATACAGACTATGATACTAGTATTGAAGGAGAGTATAGTGTTATAAAACCTGTAGAAGATAATCAACTACTTATTGATATGCCTACAGGTTCTGTAACTCAACTTACATTTAAAATAGTACAATAACTCACTATATAATGAGAAAAATTTATCTGTTAATCATCATGATTTTACTATTTGTAAACTGTAGTAAACCTGAATCAGACAATGAGGAAATAGACAACATTGAATTGAATTTCACTCAATTTGATGTAACATTATTATCTGGAGAAAAATCTATTGGAGTTATAGATAATGATACTAAAATGATATCCTTACCCGATGTAAAAGATCCGTTAGAAATTACGTCTGTTACTTATAAATATTCAGATGATGTTTCAATAATAACTCCAAATCCAAATACAAGAATTGGTCAATGGAGCATTACAGAAAAATTTAGACTTCATTCTAGTGAAGGTTTTGAAGATTACACTGTGGAAATTGTTGATTATGAAGAGGCAACATATGTAAATAAAGCAACCATATCCCCACTTGAAAAATTTGGGAGGGTTACAAAACACCATATGTTAGATTTAAATCATAACGCTGGAACTTTAGGTAATATCAGTAATGCAGAATTAGCTTTTGGTCAAGGTGAAGGTCAAGCTAAAATGAATGGTCTTAGAGTTCCATTATATTGTGGTGATGCCTATGGAGGACATCCTGCAGAAGGCGAGGTGGTAGAAAGTGTTTACACAACTCTTTTAACATCTATAGAAAATGCTAAAGCATCTTATTATGGTACGGAACCTTTTATGATTTTTTTAGGTTTAAAAGTTTTAACATCAGACAAAGCTGAGTATTTTCCTGATTGGGTAACAACAGAGGCGCCAACTGTGCCTAATCCTATAAAATATGCACAATTGATTGTTGACTATGTTGAGTTTATGCATGAACATGGACACGAAGTAAACTATGTTGCTTTTGATAAAGAGGCTGCTAGAATGGATGTTACAGATTTTACGATAGCTGTTGATACATTAAGAGCAAGAACAGCAAGACTTGGTTATGTGGTACCACAAATTGTGGCTCCAGAATTCTATAAACCATTGGGGCAAGCTGGATCTTTTGATGATTTATACAATATTAATGGACAAGATAGCTATGACGTATTTGGAAATCATTATTATTTGAATCATCATAATACAACTAATCATCCAGATTTAAAATACGAATATGAACTAGCTCAAAGTGATAAACATCGTGAAGCTTGGGCTACTGAAGCGCATTGGGATGCTCTTAGATGTAGTGCTGACCACAATAAAGATAGAGAAATTTGGACTTCTGAACTTGCTATTGGATGTATGTTTGATTGGACTGATCTTGGATTAGATTTAGTAAGCTGGTGGGATTACCCTCTATCTGGAGGTAATGCTCCATGGAATTATATTACCAGAGCATATACTGAAGCTTTGATTGGTTCACAACCTATAAGAATGTTAGATCATGATGGTGAAGAAGTACTAAGTAGGGAGAAGCTTCATAGTAGAGCCTATATAAGAGGTAACGAAGTAAATGTGTTTTTTATTAACACTGTGAGTCCATGTAAAACTTTTATACCACCTTTTTACGAAGAATACCCTGTAGGGATTCTAGATGGTTTTAAAATTGATGGTAATATAACTGTAACACAATGGGATGATGATGATCAACCTGAAGGAGAATCTTTTGTTATAAAACCTATAGAAGAAAATCAATTTCTTATAGACATAACAACAGGTTCATTTACCCATGTTTCATTTAAGATAACAGAATAAAACAGCACTAGTTTGCTCTGAATTAAATAATCTAAACTTTTTTAATAAATCATTAATGAAAAAAATAATAGTAAGCACCATTCTGCTTTCAATATTTATTGTTTCTTGTCAATCACAAAAAAATAATAGAAAAGAAGCAATAAAACAAGTAGCCTCTCCAACTGCCATGTCTGATCAATGGAAGTTTGTTGGTGAAGCAATCAATGAACCTGGTTATGACGTTTGGGGAAGCTCTCCAATAAGAGATGAGCAAGGTAATGTTCATCTTTTTTCTGCAAGATGGTCTTCAGAAACACCGTTTAAAAAAGCATGGCGTTACAATAGTGAAATTGCACATTATGTATCAAAAGAACCTGAAGGACCGTTTCAATTTGTAGAAGTTGTAGCAAAAGGAAAAGGTAATGATACATGGAATGCTGCTGGTTTTCACAATCCAAGTATTAAAAAAATAGACCATAAATACGTTTTAGTTTTTATAGCTAATGATGGCGCAAAAAAACATGGACCAAGTCAGCGAATTGGAATGCTAACAAGTAATAGTATTCATGGACCATGGAATGCAGTTCCTAATGAGAACACACCTTTACTTAGCCCTCCTAGCGATACTGCTATTTGGTGTGCAAACAGTGGACTTGGTGTTAACAACCCTAGTTTGATAAAACATCCTAATGGAAAATACCTTTTGTATTTTAAAGCGAAATCTGGTACTAAAGGCAAAGTGAGTATGGGAGTTGCTATCTCTAGCAAGTTAGAAGGACCGTATGTTATCCAACCAGACCCAATTACTACTAATGAAGTCAGAATAGAAGATGGGAATGCTTTTTTATGGAGAAATAAAATATGCTTAATGACTACAGACAATCATGGAATATTAGAAAAAGGTGGTGGTTTACTTTGGGTATCAGAAGATGGACTTCAATTTAACGCCGAACCTTTATCAGGTTTTCATAATTATCAAGATTTTTATTTGAAAGGCAATTTTCCAAGAGAAGCGAATGTACGTTACGGAGGTAAAAAGGTGAAGTTAGAAAGACCTCAGTTATTAATGGATGCAAATAATGAACCTGAATATCTTTATTGCCCTAGTGGAGTGGCTTTAGATGGTAGTGATGGTACAAATAATTATGTGTTAAAATATTAGAAGAAAAAATAATTAGATTTTTTATGATAATTTTTAGCAACAACTCGAGAATCTTTTTGATAGTATTTTCAATATTTCTTTTGAATGCTTGCGATGAAAAAAAGTATAAAAAGGAAATAAGCAATTACAAGTTAATAGAAATCCCAAAATCTTTAGATTTAAATAATCTTTCAGGAAATGGGGTTTTTACTATAGAAAAAAAATTACTTACGCCCAATAATAGCGGTGTTATTGCTGATATTGTTTTAAAATTACCAGAATATCAAAAAGGGATGTATTATCGTCCTTTTTCTGAAGTAAAAGCCTCATGAAATAGAATGGAGGCTCTTTGGTTTCATAATGTTTCAGAATTTTAATGTTTTTAATAAAACATATAGCAATGTAATTAGATCAAGCGTTGATTATAAAACCGATTTAAATCGTACAGATTTAACTATTGTACAAAACTTTACCAATGCACTTTGGTTGGGGCATGTACATTGGTTAGATCAAGATATGTTTCATACAAGTTTTAAAGAAACAGCACGTTTAATGGCTGTTTCTAGAGCAATTTCTGGAGGACCTATTTTATCTATCAGATGAAACTAAAAATATTGACGACACGTATCTTAATCCTTTAATGTATAAAGATGGAGAAATTATAGGAACATTGGCTCCTGGAGTTCCATTACCAGAAAGTTTAGAACAAGATCCTTATGTAGGTAAAAAAGCTTTTAAAGTAATTGCTCCGCTTAAAAATAAGTCAGCTATTATTATGGCGGTGAATTTAATAGAGGAACCGTTATCAAGTCTTCAATATCTTTAAGAGATTACCCCCAATGCAGAAGGAATGATACAGCCTTATAAAGGACTTTGGGAACTAACATCTATATAGATATATAATAAAGATGAGAAGAACACTATTTATATTAATAATTATTATTGGAATGATTTATAATTCCAAAATTAACTTGTTTATTCTGTAATGTTTAGATAATTTCAATTTTTATATGAAGGTCTTTACTTTAATAAGATTGTCTTATTCTTCCATTATTAGGTTTTGTTGGTGAATTTAAAAACGGGGGCTTTTAAACCTTTAAGAGATGATCTATATATAATAAAAGTATTTCTTAATAATTATTATTTGTATGTCTTAGATAGATTTAAAATGATTTCTATTAGTTAAGATTGCCAATTGCATAAGTAATTATACTTTATAAAATTGAATTAGTCAAAGTAAAGGCATAAAAAAAAGGAGTAACTTTTCTATAAAGTTACTCCTTCTTATTTTAAAGAAAAACTAATTATTGTTTAATAACTTTAATCGTTTTGAAATCTAAACCTTCATTATTTTTAGCTTTTACAAAATAAATACCTTTATTAAGTTGAGATAAATCTACACCATCTGTAACTTTTTGAGAACTTACTTTAGCTCCTAAAATATTATAAACTTCTGCAGAAAAAACATCATTTGTAGAAAAGTATAATTTATCTACAACAGGATTTGGATATGCATTTAAAGATATTTTAGCTTGAGAATCTAAGCTTAATATTTCATCTGCTTCAACAATATTAAATATATCCCATCCGTTTTCAGCAGCAAAAGCTGTAGAAGTACCAAAAGGTACAATTAATTTAGGAGCCGTTGCGTACAAAGCTTGATGAGAAAACATATCAAGACCATCTTCGTCTATTTCAAGAACAAAAGGAGTTTCAAATTCTACAATTAATTCTTCTAAAGCTGGAATGTTTCTAAATGTATTAGTCCCTGGAAGAGAGTTTAGTGTGGCAGGTAACGTTAAAGTTGTAATTCCTGTAGCATTAAAAGCACCTGGAGCAATTGAATCCATTACAGGTATATTTATATCACTAAGATTTGTGCATTTCCAGAACGCTAATCCGCCAAGAACAGTTGCTGCAGGTAAATCTATAGATGTGAGTGAAGTAGCACTTAAAAAAGCTTGTATACCAACTTCTTTTAAGTTACTAAGGTCTATTGTTGTTAATTTAGGGCATTTACTAAAAGATAGTTTACCAATATATGTTGCTTTACTAAGATCTACTGTTTCCAATAAAGGACAGTTTACAAACGAGTTTAAACCAACACCTGAAGTAATATTAGAAAGATCTGCACTTACAAGGTTAGGACAAGCGTTAAACACTTGCCAATCAATTTCAGTATCACCTTCAACAACTAAAGATGTAATTGCTACATTAGAAAATGATTTATTTTTGATAAAGGTAACGTTATAGGTAGTTCCTGAATCATCTACAGTAGCTGGTATCGTTAATGCATCTGTAGTAACACTATTTCCTACAATTTGTACCTCGTTTGTAGGGTCAATAGCGGTTACTTCATAATTAATATCATTTACTGTAAATGTATCACCTATAGCTTGTGCCTTCGTTAATGTTACAGATAATATTGTAACAAATAATAGTAATGTTTTTTTCATTTTATTTATATTTTAAGATTAGAATTTATAAAGTATAAAGTTAAAAAATTACTTAGTTTTTTTAGTCTAAAATGGTATCATATTGTGGGTGAAAATGTTGCATTATTATAAAGCTAAGCCTATAAAGGCGTATGTTTTATAATTCCAGTGTTTATTAAATCAGATTTTAAATAATACTAATTTAATTTTTTATTTCTTCTTAATTTAATAACTTCTAATATTTCATTCTTTTGCTGTACTGGAAAATGTTACCGTATAAATAATTGCATTTATTGGTTGATTTTCATTAGAATTAAGTTTAAAAGGGCTTACAATTACTTATGATTAAAGATCTGTTTTGTTGATATTACTTATTTTATTTTTTTCAAATTTTAAAGAATAACTAGGGTTCTTTTCCGAAGGAATAGGAGCATTTGTTTTAAATCGCCAATATTCTAACTTTTCATAAAGTTCGTTTGTTATTTTAGGATGTAAATCAGTAATGTTGTTTTTTTCACTTATATCATCTTTTAAATTATAAAGTTCAATAGCATCATCTTCAAAATAATGATGTAATTTCCAGTTTCCTGAAATAATAACAGAACCAGGCCTTGTTCTAAATAAAGGATCTCTACTTTCGTCTTTTCCTTTTTTGTAAGCTTGAAGATAAACTGGGAAATGAAAGAATATATCTCTATCGATTATTTGTTCTCCCTTTAACACTGAATTTAAATCTAAACCGTCTAATAATGTTGCTCTTTTTTCTGGTTGAACTATGTTTTGCAATGTTGGGTAAAAGTCTAAATTTGAAGCATTCTGATTTGTAAACGTATTTGGTACAATACTATCTGGCCATTTTATAATTAACGGAACTCTAATTCCTCCTTCATAATAAGATCCTTTTCCGGCTCTTAAAGGATCTTGATGAGAAATAGCACGAATACCTCCATTGTCTGAAGTGAAAATAACTAACGTATTATTCTCTAAGTTATTTGCTTTTATAGATGTCAATAGCTTACCAATATTTTCATCCATTGAAGCAACCATTGCAGCGTATTTTGGGTTGTTTTGACCTTTGAAGCCTTTTTTGTTTTTAAATTTTTCAACCAATTTTTCTTTTCCCATTATAGGAGTGTGTACAGTATAATATGGCAAGTAAACAAAGAATGTTGAGTCTTTAAATTTTTCTACAAATGATATTGCTTCATTGGTGAGTCTATCAGTTAGGTATTCCCCTTTTGGGCCATTTTTAATAAAATCAATATTATATGGAGAGAAGTACCCTCCTTTACCTGGATTTCCTTTACTACTACCTCCAATATTAAAGTCAATTCCTTGTTTTAAAGGATTATCACCTACATGCCACTTACCAAAACTAGCAGTTATATATCCAGCAGATTTAAGCATTTCTGGTAGTGTATAAATAGTATTGTTAAGGTGTTTTGTGTTTTTTATTGGAACTAGTTTTCTAGTTTTTATGTTTCCTCTATCAGAAGGACTAACTGTAAAAACACCATGTCTAGGTGTATTTAAACCTGAAATTAAGCAAGCTCTACTTGGAGCACAATTTGCAGCGCCTGCATAAGCATTATTAAAAACAAGCCCTTCTTTTGATAATGCGTCAATATTTGGAGTTTCGTAATAAGTACTACCCATAAAACCAAGATCTTTCCAGCCAAGATCGTCAACATTAATCAAAATAATATTTGGTTTTCTTATTTTTTTTTCTTGTTCTTTTTTACAGCTTATAATGAATAGGAGCAGAAGTATAAATAGGAGGTTTTTAGCTTTTAAAGGCATGATTTTTATTTAAATTGTGTGTTTTTTTATATATTCTGTTGGACTCATTCCGTATTCTTTTTGAAAACACTTTCCAAAATATTTTTGATTGTTAAAACCTGTCATGTAAGCTATTTCAGATAGATAAAGTTCGTTTTTCTTTAAGAGTTGTTCTGCACGTTTTAACCTGATCTTTTTGATGAAATTTACAGGTGTGTCATTTAAAATAGTTTGTAGTTTTCTATACAAATTAGCTCTGCTCATTCCTACTTCAGATGCAAGGAATTCTACACTTAATAGATTGTCATTCATTGAGTTTTCTATAATCGTTACCAATTTACGAATGAATTTATCGTTATTTGAATCAACTTCAATTTCAGAAGGTTCAATATTAATTTGCTTGCTATATTTTTCTTTAAGCAGTTTTCTAGAAGTTAATACATTTTTAATTTTCCATTTTACAAATTCTAGACTAAATGGTTTTTCTATATAATCATCTGCTCCTAAGCTTAAACACTCAATTTTTGTTTCCTCAGAGTTTTTAGCTGTAAGCATAAATATTGGAACTTTGTTTATCTCTGGGTTTTTCTTGATACGTTTTAGCATTGATATTCCATCTTCAATAGGCATTAATATATCACTAATTATAAGCTGTGGTTTTTCTTTTACAACTGCATCATACCCTTCTTTTCCATTAGAAGCTTCTTTAACATAAAAGTTGTTTTCCAATTCGTCTTTTAACATTTGTCTTAAATCAGGATTGTCTTCTACAATTAAAACTTTAGGTTTATTTTTATTTGTTTTGGCTTTAGCATCATGTGCTAAAGAAACTTCCTCTATAACTTGGAATTCTGAATTTTTAATGAAGTTCTTTTTAAGTGGTTCAGATATTTCAAAACGTTCATCTTCACTATATTTATTTTTGTCTATTGGAAGTATAAAAGTGAATTTGGTATATGAGTTTTCTTCACTTTCAACAGAAATTATACCGTGATGTCTTTCAATAAGTTTTTGAACTAATTCCATACCAATTCCTGTTCCGGGGATATTATTTCCAGAAGTTTTTGTTGCTTGATAATATCTATCAAAAATAAAAGGTAAATCTTTTTCTGGTATACCAATACCATTATCTCTAACAGAACACTTAATATAAGTTCCTTGTTCTAATTTGAGGTTTTTAGAATTCTTTACATTAACCACCACTAATTCTAAATTAACACTTATTTTTCCTTTTTCAGGCGTATATTTAAAAGCATTAGATAATAAATTAAAGAGTATTTTTTCTAAGATATCAACATCATACCAACCTTTTATTTTTTGTTCTTTAGTGATGAAATCGTATTTAATATTAGACATTTTAGCAAAATCATTAAAGGCATTTTTTATAATGTCTATGTCTTTAACAATATCATTTTTAGTGATTCTTAGTTTAAATTTTCCTCCATCAAATTTTCGGATATCCATTATTTGATTTATCAGCCTTCTCATTCTAAGAGTGTTGTTATAAATACGTTGAGAAGTTATTGGGTTTAATGTGAAATCTTTTTCTTTTATAACTTTTTCAATCGTTCCAAAAATTAAAGAAAGAGGAGTTCTTAATTCATGAGAAATATCGGTAAAAAAGACCATTTTCATTCTATTATGTTCATTGTCCTTTTCTCTACTAATTGTCTCTGTTACTAAATTCTTTTTTAAACGATACCATCTTCTAATTAAAATTGCACCTATGAATAGTAAAATTATTGAAATAACAAAATAACCAAAGTACGCCAAATTACTTCTCCAAAAAGGAGGTTTAATAGTGAATTTTAATTCTTTAGGAGCCTCATTCCAAACACCATCACTATTAGAGCTCTTTACTTTAAAAGTATATGAACCTGGAGAAAGGTCGTTATAATTTGCATTTCTATTTGTTGCATTTGTATAAACCCAATAATTGTTTAAGCCTTCTAATTTATAAGCATATTCATTTTTGATTGGTGAAGTTAGGTCTAATGAAGAAAAATTAACTACAATATTATTTTGCTTGTATGGTAAAGTAATTGCTTTTTTTGAGTCAATATTAATATCTGTAGATGAGTTTAATGCTGAGTTTGTTTGATCCGCTTTTGTTGCACCTAGAGTAGTAAAGCTAGTTATAACTGTTGTGGGAGTTTTAGTGTTTTTAGAGAATTTATCTGTAAAAACAGTATAAAACCCACCAGGGCAACCAAAATATATGTTATTTTGTAATGTGTTTGACGAGCTAGAATTATACACAAATTGACTCTCTTTTATACCGTCTTCTATACCGAAATTTCTAAATCTTTCATTTTTTAAATCAAAATGAATTAACCCATTTTGAGAACTCAACCATAAATTTTCATTTTTATCTTCTTCTATAGCAGAGATTGTATTTGAGATTAACCCGTTTGCTTTTCCAAAGTTTTTAAAGTTGTTTGATTTTTTGTCATACTTGTTTAATCCTCCTCCTCTAGTTCCTATCCAAATATTTCCTTTACGATCTTCGTGTAAGCTTAAGATTGCATTTGATGTTAATCCGTTTTTTATTGTTGGTAAGTATTCTTCTATTGATTCATTATTAAAATCAATCTTAAAAAGCCCCTCTCCACGAGTACCAATCCACAATTTATTTTCCTCTGTAAAAAGTAAAGTAGATGTATGATTATTTGCAAGCTTTTTTTCTACTCCTTTTTTGAATTTTGATAATTGGTTTTTTGAATTAATAATTTTTATACCACCATTCCATAGTCCAACCCAAGTTTCATTTTTACTAACTATTGCTATGTCTGTTATTATGTTTTTAAACTTTTTTATTTTAGTAAACTGTATTTTTTTCTTATTTATAGAAGTTTCTGTTGTATACAAAACAGTCCCACTTGAAAACATAAGTTTGTTTTTTTCAAAATTATATGAAATATGACTGATGTTTTTAAGTTTAGTTTTTATTTTGGAATAATCATTTAATTTTGGATTATAGCTGTAGAGACCATCATTCATTGCAATTAAAATAGTGTTTTCTGAATGATAAAAAATTCTTTTTGCACTAAAATTTTCATTATTATTAGTTGTTTTTAACTCTTTGTAATTAAATATAGAAGTTCTGTCTATGTTTTTGTTTACTCCTTTTAAGGAGCCAATCCATAGGTTTCCATTTGAGTCAAATGTAGAGGTGCTAATATGATTGCTCTTTAAATCTCCTTTTGAAGTTCCTTTTGTAAAGGAGACAAAATCATAAGTATTATTTTTTCTAATTGCTTTAAACAATCCTCCAGTTGTTCCTACCCAAATATTATTACTTTTTAAGTCTATTGTTAATGAAGTTGATATTGATTTTGATGGGATAGACTTAATAAATTCATCATAATACTCTAAAACCTCAACTTTAAAATCTGATTTATTGTAACCTAAAATATAAAGACCTTTTTCAGTTAATGCTATAATCTTATTATTTTCATAAGGCTTTATTGATTTAATGTTTTTTGTGAAATTAGTTTGAATGTATTCCTTTTTGCTGTTTAATATTAGAATTCCCCTTGGAGTTCCTAACCAATGTCTTCCAAAACTATCTTCTACAAAAGAATTAATTTGCCTCTTAAATTTAATTAAATTTGAATTATCTGTATAATTAAATTGGGTGTCAAAATTAACATTTTCAGAGTCTTTACTAGGTTTTATTTCTACCAAGCCTGTATTTCTCAAGTTAGCCCAAATGTTACCATTAGCAGTCTTGTTTAATACAACAGAAGTAATGTTTTTGTAGAACCACTTAAATTTTTTCTCTTTTCTATTAAAATGGATTAAATAACTTTCACTTCCAATCCATAAGTCTTTATTATCATCTTCAATAATAGAATTAATACTATTATTAGGTATAGAATGTGGATCAAATGCATCTAATTGATATGAAATTAAGTTGTTTCCATCGTATCTATATAAACCTGTATCACTTCCAATCCATAGGTACCCGAAGCTGTCTACAAATAATGTGTTTACTTTTTTGTTAAAAGGGACACCTTGTATTTCTAGTTCATGAAAATATGTTTTGTCTGATTGTGAGTAAATACAAGTACAACTTAGTATGAAAATAAAAACGGATATATAAATTTTATTGCTAAAAAATATTTGTTGCATCATCTAATAATTTATAAGGGTATAGTTTAATTTAAACATTGTGTTAAAGCTGTCTAAAAACAAAGGTTTAACGAATACACAATATCTTTTTTTTTTTTTAAAGCCACTAAGCCATTATAGATTCAACATGTTGTGGCTTAAGGGTAATTATGTTGCAAATTAAGATTTTTATCTTTCATAAAGGAATTTTGCAACAAATTTAAGTAACAAAAGAGAATCTTGCTTCTGTCTATGTTTGTAGTTTTGATGTAATAAGTTACATAACATGATTACATGAGGCAATGATATCGAAAAAAGCAATAAGTAGGTAAGCAAATTTAATAAAATTTGTTATTCTAGAAATAAGTTTTGTCAATATCAATTTCATAATAATTATATTATTTCAATTTTTAATCAATTAAATATAGATTGAGTTTTTTCTCAATTATTATTATAAAAATTAATTTAAATGTTTAAATTTTCTTTACCTATAATACTTATAGCTTCAGCTATACTCTTTGTCTCGTGTAATTTTTTAAGTAAAAAAAAGAAGAGTAGCTCTACAGCAATAAGTCAAGGTTTGGTTAAAAAGCAACAGCCAAATATTATATATATTCTTGCAGATGATCTAGGTTATGGAGATCTAAGTTGTTATGGACAAGAAAAATTTAAAACACCTAATATAGATAGGCTTGCTACACAGGGTATGTTGTTTTCTCAATATTATTCGGGGAGCACTGTTTGTGCGCCTTCAAGGTCAGCGTTGCTTACAGGGATGCATACAGGGCACACTGTAGTTAGAGGTAATAAAGAAATTCAACCAGAAGGTCAATATCCTATTCCAGATGATACGTATACATTAGCAGAAGTATTGAAAAAAGCGGGTTATACAACTGGAGCTTTTGGTAAATGGGGGCTTGGTTTTCCTGGGTCTGAAGGTGATCCAATAAGTCAAGGTTTTGATGAGTTCTACGGTTATAACTGTCAACGTTTAGGACACCATTATTATCCTGATCATTTATGGTCTAATAAAGATTCTATTGTTTTAAATGGAAATTCTGGGTTATCAAAAAAAGAATATGCCCCAAGTTTAATTCATGATAAAACGTTACAATTTATTGAAAAAAACAAATCAAAACCATTTTTCGCATACGTTGCGTCAATTATTCCTCATGCAGAACTTGCAGCTCCGGAAGAATTAATGACAAAATATAGAAATAAATTTTTGCCAGAGAAAAAATTTATAGGTGTTGATGATGGCCCTAAATATAGAAAAGGATCTTATGCATCTCAAAATGAATCTCATGCTGCATTTGCTGCTATGATAGATTTATTAGATCAACAGGTTGGGGAAATTATGGCTAAAGTAACTGAACTTGGAATAGCGGATAACACTATAATTATTTTCACTTCAGACAATGGACCACATAAAGAAGGTGGTGCAGATCCTAAATACTTTAATAGTAATGGAAATTTAAGAGGAACTAAAAGAGATTTGTATGAAGGTGGTATTAGAGTACCTATGATTGCAAAATGGCCAGGAAAAATAAAAGCTGGAAGCAAATCAAATCATATTTCTGCTTTTTGGGATGTTTTTCCAACTTTTGCAAGTATTTCAGGTGTTGAAGTTCCTGACAATATTGATGGTATATCATTTTTACCAGAACTATTAGGGGATGATAAAAATCAAAAAAAACATGCTTATTTATATTGGGAGTTTCATGAAAAAGGAGGTAGACAGGCTATTAGAATGGGTGCTTGGAAAGCAGTAAAATACAATGTTTTAAAAACACCAAATAAGCCAATGCAACTTTATAACCTTTCAAATGATATTGGTGAGGAAAATAATGTTGCAGCACAGTTTCCTAAAGTTGTCAAACAAATTGAATCTCTTTTTCAAGAAGCAAGAACACCTTCTGATGTTTTTACTTTTAGTCAAGAAACTTTTTTAAATGTTGATTAATCTTTAAAAACAGAAAATAACCTTATACGGCAGTTGTCTAATTTTTGTGAACTAAATACAAAAATCTTAAAAAGAAAATAATATAAATATAAAAAGGTAGTAATTTTAAATTACTACCTTTTTATATTTATGCCTGTAATATTTTTCAGGGGTCAAAGAAGTTTGTTAAGATTACAAACAGTCTTTTATCATTTTTACAGCTTGTTCTGCAGTAATATCTCTTTGTGGAGTACCAAACATTTCATAACCAACCATAAATTTCTTAACAGAAGCACTTCTTAATAATGGTGGATAAAAACTCATGTGCCAATGCCAGTGTTTATTTTCATTACCATCTGTTGGAGCTTGATGAATTCCACTAGAATATGGGAAAGAAGTATTAAAAATTTTATCATATGCCTTTGTTAAAACTGCAATTGCTTCAGAGTATTGTAAAGTTTCTTCTTCAGTCATATCTAAAATATTAGACAAATGTCTTTTGGGAATAATCATAGCTTCAAATGGCCAAATTGCCCAAAAAGGAACTAAAACAACAAAACCATCATTTTCAAAAATTATACGTTCTTGTTTTTCTAATTCTTGTGTTAAATAATCTCCTAATAAACTACTGTTATTTTTGTTGAAGTAGTTTAATTGTTGCATGTTTTTCTTAGCGACTTCGTTTGGTAAAGAAGATTGACTCCAGATTTGTCCATGAGGATGTGGATTACTGCAACCCATTACTGACCCTTTATTTTCAAAAATCTGAACATAATTGATTTTAGGATTTTCAGATAATTCTGTATATTCTTTTTGCCAAGCAAAAACTACTTTTTGAATTTCTGAAACAGACATATCTGCCAAACTTTTTGAATGGTCTGGGCTAAAACAAATTACTTTACAAATACCTGTTTCACTTTGCGCTTTTAAAAGCCCGTCATTTACATTAAATGTTGGCGAATCGTTTTGTAAAGCAGCAAAATCGTTTGTAAAAACAAAAACATCTTTATAATCAGGATTTACTTCACCATTAATTCTTGTGTTACCAGCACATAAATAACAAGAAGGATCATGTGTAGGTCTTTTCTCGTTATTTACTTCTTCATTTTGTCCTTGCCAAGGTCTTTTTGCTCTGTGTGGAGAAACTAAAACCCATTCTCCTGTAAGAATATTAAAACGCTTGTGCGAATAATCTTGTAAGTTTGTATTGCTCATTTTTTTGTTTCTAAGTAAATTATTTTACGATATGTGTTCCTTCAGAAAGTTCAATAAAATACACTGAACATTCATTGTTAAATTTATTTTTGTAAGCTTTAGAAGCAGTTTCAGCAAAAGATTTTGCTTCCGTTTTTGCAATTAAGTTAATGGTGCATCCACCAAAACCTCCACCCATCATTCTTGCACCTAAAACATATTTGTTTTTTTTTGCTTGTGCAACAAGAAAATCTAATTCATCACAACTTACTTTGTATTGATCTGATAAACCTGCGTGAGATTGATAAATTAAAGATCCTAATAATTCTAAATCATTTTCTTCAATAGCTTTAGCAGCTTTAATAGTTCTAGCATTTTCTTGAATAACATATAAGGCTTTTTGATAGTTAGTAGGCGTAACCTTGTCTATTACAGTTTCTAAATCTGCCTCAGTTGCATCTCTTAATGCTTTAATTCCTAATAATTCTGAAATACTTTCGCAAGCAGAGCGTCTATCATTATATGCACTGTCAGTCAAACTGTGTTTTACATTGGTATTAATTAACATTAATTGATGATCTTTAAAATCTATTTTATATGGTTTAGATGCTACAGTTCTACAGTCTAAATGCAAAGCATTGTCTTTAATTCCAAACATGCTTGCATATTGATCCATAATTCCACAATTAACACCAACATAATTATGTTCTGCTTTTTGTGATATTAAAATCATTTCATGTTTTGTTAGTTCTAAATCAAACAATTCATTTAAACCAAAAACAACAGAATTTTCTAAAGCTGCAGAAGATGACATACCTGCTCCTCCAGGAATATTTCCTTTAAAAATAATATTGAAATCTCCAACAATTTTATTTCTATTTTGAATTTCTGCAACAACACCAAAAACATAATTTTCCCAACTTCCTTCTTTAGAAGGTTTTAATTTGTCTAATTCAAATTCTATTGTACTGTCTAAATCTAAAGCAATGGCTGTAGAGTTACCAGAATCACTTTTTTGAACAGCTGCTGCAATTCCTTTGTTTACTGCAGCAGGAAATACAAAACCATCATTATAATCTGTGTGTTCTCCAATAATATTTATTCTTCCAGGAGAAAAAATTAATAAAGGTTCTGTTTTAAATTTCTTGATGAATGTATCTTTAACATCCTTAATTAGTGTTGCACTCATTTTAGTTTCGTTAAATATTATTAATTTTTATTTTCCAAGTAATAGAGAATTCTTTGCCTGGTAGTAAAGTTTGTAGGCCTATTTTATTATTAAAGCTATCAGAAACTCCAGTTGTAGGTTCGATAGCTATTGTATTTAATCTTGGTGGAGTGTAAGCTTGTAAAAAGTTCTCTTTTACAGAAGAAGAAAAATTTAATTGATATTTTGGAGTTTTAAACTGAACTTTATCAGAATTTAAAGCCCAACAATCATCTAATTGTTTGTCTTTAATATCTAATGATATTTTAGATTGAATATTTTCTGTACCTGTTGTAATATTTCTTTTTCCAATAATTAGCTTTTCTTTACAATCGAAATTTAAAATACTTTCAGATAAACTATCACTAATAAAATAAGGATGCCATCCTAAAGTAAAAGGGAAATTTTTGTCATCAGTATTTTTAACATCAACTTTTAAGCTTAAAGCGTCATCACTAAAAACATAGGTTACTAAAATTGAGTATTTATAAGGAAATCCTTTTGTTTTTACATTTTCAATATATTCTAAAGTGATGCTTACTTTTGTTTCTGAAGTGTTTTTTGATAAAATTTTAAACGTTTTATTATAAACAAAACCATGAAGTGCATTTTGTTCTTCTTCTTGATTTTTTTCTAGTATAAACTCTTCATTATTAAAAGAATAAATTCCGTCTTTAATTCTATTAGCAAAAGGGAATAGAATTGAAGAAGCAAAAGTAGAATCATAGGTTAATGGATTTAAATCTTGAATAATTGCTTTTTTATTTAAGGTTAATTCTTGTAAACTAGCACCTTGGTTTAAGAAGATTTTTCCAAAAACAGTATTATCAGAATTTTTTACTTCTAATATATTTGCCTCTAAGTTGTGGTTTATTGTATACACAGTTTTTTATATTGAGTTTCTAATAATAAGTTTGTTTGGGTTTTCTATTTTTTCTTGTTCTTTATTCAAAATCATTTGAGCCAAGTTTTTTCCCATTTCATTAAAATCTGTAGTTATGGTTGTAATACCACCTTCAACAATTTCTTTTAATAAAGTGTCATTATAAGAAATTACACCAATATCTTTACCTAAAACAAAGCTTTGTCTTTTCATTTTTTTGATAATTCTTAGTAAGCTTTTATCATCTGGAATTATAAATAATTCTCCTTTTATTAAAGGTTGTTCTGATGTTTTTTCGACTATTTCAAAAGGGATTTCTTTTTCTTCACAGAATTGAACAAAACCTTTTATTAAACTTTTAGGTTGATTATGATTTAAAGCTATAAAATTAAGTTTATGGTATTTTTTTATTGAATCTGAAATCGTATTTAAATTGGTATAAATAGCTTTTTCGAAATTTTGATAGATAGATGAGTAGTTTTCCAAATCTTCATGAATTTGATCTAAAATATACACTTTGTCTTTTGGTAAAATTTGAATAGTTTGGCTAGTGTTTTTAAAATTTGCTGGCATAATTACATAAGAATTATAATCACCTGCATTATCCTGAATCAGTTTTTGAAAAATAGTTTCATTAAAATGATGAAAGAAAATATCAACTTGAATATGTTCTTCTAAATTTTCTAAAAACGAATTATACAAATCTTCTTTAAAGGAATTTAATTCATCAAAAAGCAAAAATATTTTTTGCTGTACATTTATATTTTCACTAGAAACATAATATCCTTTACCAACTACAGATTGAATGATTCCTCTATTTTTTAATTCGTTAAAAGCCATTAAAACCGTATCTCTAGAAAGTTTATTGAGTTTTTTAATTTCATTAACAGAAGGTAGTTTGTCTCCTTTTTTTAGTTTTCCATTATTTATTGCATCCTCAATATTGTGGATGATTTGTTTGTATTTAGGAACTCCTATTTTATTTTTAACTTGAATCATATAGTTTACAAATATACAAATTATATTACAAAAACCCACTAGTACCTACTAGTTGTAAAAAAGAGCGTTTTTTTTTATTATTCTTAAAATAATATATATATATTTGAACATTATAAAATTAACTTAATAAAAAATAACAATTATGACAGCAGGATTTGAAATGTGGGACTATGTTGTCTTCATCGCTTATGCCATTTTAATTTTAGGTGTAGGATTATGGGTTTCCCGTGATAAAAAAGGACATCAAAAGAATGCAGAAGATTACTTTTTAGCAAGTAAATCTTTACCATGGTGGGCTATTGGTACTTCTTTAATTGCAGCAAATATTTCTGCAGAACAGTTTATAGGAATGTCTGGTTCTGGTTTTGCTTTAGGGATAGCAATTGCTTCTTATGAGTGGATGGCGGCTTTAACTTTAATTATAGTTGGTAAATATTTTTTACCAATTTTTATTGAAAAAGGATTGTATACAATTCCTGAGTTTGTTGAAAAACGTTTTTCAACAAATCTAAAAACAATTTTAGCTGTATTTTGGTTAGCCTTATACATTTTTGTAAATCTTGCTTCTGTGTTATATTTAGGAGGATTAGCAATAGAGACTATTATGGGAGTAGATATGATGTATGCAATCATTGGTTTGGCTTTATTTGCAGCAGCATATTCATTATATGGAGGTTTGTCTGCCGTTGCTTGGACAGATGTAATACAGGTTGTGTTTTTAGTGTTAGGGGGTTTAGTAACTACTTATTTAGCTTTAAATACTGTTTCTGGAGGAGAAGGAGTTTTAGCTGGTTTTTCTAAAGTGTTAGAAGCTGCTCCAGAAAAGTTTCATATGATATTAGAAGAATCTAATGATAATTATGTAAACTTACCTGGTATTTGGGTATTAGTAGGTGGTTTATGGGTTGCAAACTTATATTATTGGGGTTTCAACCAATATATTATTCAAAGAACTTTAGCAGCTAAATCTTTAAAAGAATCTCAAAAAGGGATTTTATTAGCTGCATTTTTAAAATTAATTATTCCTTTAATAGTTGTAATTCCTGGAATTGCAGCTTATGTAATGGTAAATGACCCTTCTATTATGGCTAATTTAGGAGAAGCAGGTATGTTAAACATGCCTTCTGCAGAACAAGCGGATAAAGCATATCCTTGGTTATTACAGTTTTTACCAACAGGCCTCAAGGGTGTTGCTTTTGCTGCACTAGCAGCAGCAGTTGTGTCTTCTTTGGCTTCTATGTTAAATTCTACGTCAACCATATTTACTATGGATATTTATAAGCAATACATCAACAAAAATGCAGATGATAAAACTACAGTAAATGTGGGGAGAATTTCTGCAGCAGTTGCTTTATTAATTGCTGTTATTGTTGCACCTTTATTAGGAGGGATTGATCAAGCATTTCAATTTATACAAGAATATACAGGAATTGTAAGTCCTGGTATTTTAGCAGTTTTCTTATTAGGTTTATTTTGGAAGAAAACTACAAACAATGCTGCAATTTGGGGAGCAGTTTTATCAATTCCAATTGCATTTGCTCTAAAATTCATTCCTATTCCAGTTTTTGAGCCTTGGATGCATCAAATGGGAATAACCACAGTTTTAACTTTAGTTATAATTATGGTAATGAGTAATATGCAAAATAAAGGTGCAGATGACCCTAAAGGAATTGAAATTTCAAAAGAATTATTTAAAACAACACCATTATTTAATATTGGTTCTATTGCAGTGTGTATTATACTTGCAGTATTATATTCTTTATTCTGGTAGAAATTACGGATTAACAAAGCATAAAAAAACCGTCTAAATTATTTAGGCGGTTTTTTGTTTTTTAACTTCTAGTTAATAATATTTCTTCAAAAGTTTCACTTCTTTCAGCATCATCAAAAAGATGTTGCGCTTCTTTTGGCGGAACTGTTAGCTTTCTTTTAGTTAAATCTATCCAGGCTCCGTAAACTTTTACGATTGCAGATAATTTTCCTGCTTCATTAAAAACTTGATGTGTTATTTTCCAACGCTCATTGTTTTTTGATAAACCAGAAAGTTTAAAATCTACCGTTATGTTTTCTCCTAAATGAATTTCTTTTCTAAAGGATGTTTCTTCTGTAAATAAAATAGGCCCAATATTGTGTTTTGTAAATTCTTCTATAGAGAAGTTTTGATCTCTAAAATATCTTACTCTTACTTCTGCAGCATAGTCATTATATGCTGTATGACGCATGTGTCTGTTTGGGTCAAAGTCAGACCATTTTGTGTGAAATGTTACTGTAAAGCTCATTTTTTGGGTATTTAAAAACCTGATAATATTATATTATCAGGTTTATTATAATTAAATAATTATTTTTTAATTTTTTACTAAAACGTTTGTTGGTCTTAATTTTAATTCACTTAACACATTTAAAGCTTCAAAAACATAAACATCTTTAGATAAATTTTTGTGCCATGCCAATCTTTTATCAGCTAATGCAGTGTCTTTCTTAATTAGAGAAAGTTCATAATCTGGCGAATTAAAAGTTAAATCAGATTTATAATCAAAAACAGTTTTAAATTTTTCAGCTCCTTTTTCATGAGCTACATTTTCTTTTTCGAAAATTTTAAAGTTTAGTGAATAAGAAGTGTCATCTTGATTTTCCTTTAACCATTTTGCATATTCGTTAATCAATTTAAATTTAGAGTCAGAAGCAATTCTTTGCTTGCTATTATAAATTACATCAGAAAAATTTTCATAAGAGTTTGTTTGAGAATATTCAGCTTGATCCACTTTATCCCAAACTAAAGCTCCATTTACATCTCTTTCACCAAATTTCATATAACTATATCTACTTGGTATTGCAATGTCTGAATAAACACCTTCAATTTGAGTTGAGCCACCATTAATTCTATAAAATTTTTGAATGGTCATTTTTAAAGCTCCTAAATTTTTATCATATTTAGTAAACTGATTGATTGGTAATACACTTTGTACGGTTCCTTTACCATAAGTTTGATTTCCACCAATAATTACAGCTCTTTTATAATCTTGCATTGCTGCTGCAAAAATTTCTGATGCAGAAGCAGAAAATTCATTCACTAAAACAACAACAGCTCCTTCCCATTGAACTTTTGGGTCTATATCTTTTTTTATGATAGGATTCTCACCTCTATATTTTACTTGTACAATTGGGCCTTCATTAATAAATAAACCACTAATTTCTATAGCTGTTTTTAAAGAACCACCACCATTATTTCTTAAATCGACAATTAAACCAGTAACACCTTCACTTTTTAATCTTTCAATTTCTTTCTCCATGTCTTTGGCAGAATCTCTATAATTCTTTTCATCAAAATCTATGTAGAATTTCGGTAAATCTATAATTCCATATTTTTTACCATTTTTTTCTACAATACTAGATTTTACAAACGTTTCTTCTAACTCTACAACATCTCTAATAATAGAAATCACTTTAGTAGAACCATCTAACTTTTTCTTAACTGTAAGTTTAACTTCAGTTCCTTTTTTGCCCTTTATAAATTTAATTGCATCAGATAAACGCATACCAACAATATCTAAAGCTTTTTTATTTCCTTGTGCAACTTCTAAAATAATATCACCAGCTTCTAGTTCACCTTGTTTCCATGCAGGACCTCCAGAAACTAATTCAAAAACATGGGTATAAATTCCTTTTTTCTGTAATCTAGCTCCTATTCCTTCTAATTTACCAGACATATCTTGATCAAAACGCTCTTTTATATTTGGCGCCATATAAGTTGTATGTGGATCAAAAGCACCAACAACACTATTTAAGAAAGTAGAAAACCAATCCTCATGTTCTAATTCTTCAATTCTTAAATATAAATCATCCATGTTTTTAAGAACTTCTAAACGTGCTTCTTTTTCTAACTCTTTAAAATTCTTAACTTTAAAATTTTCATCTTTAATTGCTTTCCCTTTTTGTTTTTCAATTTTATCTTGAATTCTAATTAAGGTGCTTAGTTTTAATTGTTTACGCCAGTAATTTATAAGTTGGTTTTCATTTTTTGCAAAGGGTACTTTTTCATAATCTACATCAATAGTTTCTTTTTTCTTAAAGTTAAAAGGTTGTGCTAATAAATCTCCATAATATGATTTTGCATTTTTAATTTTGTGGGTAAATCTTTCATAAACCAAATTATAAAAGGAAACATCTTCTTTTAATAATTGATTATCAATTTCATATTTAAACTCCGAAAAATCTTTAATATCTTTTTGAGTGAAGTACCTTTTATTTGGATCTAAACCATCAATAAATTCAGTAAAAACATATTCAGAAAAATCATCATTCATATCTTTTACAACAAAATGACTTCTTGTAAGAATATTTCTTAGAATATAAACTAAGATTTTATCTTTCTCTGGATCTGAGTTTTTAACTGTATTAGATGCTTGAGTTTGAATGCTAGTTACAAATATTAGTGCTGCTAATAAAAATGTGGTAATCTTATATTTCGTCTTCATAAAACTTATGTCGTGATTTTAATGCTGTAATTACTAGTTGTGCTTTGCTAAACTACTAAAATAATGCCAAATTTTTTTATTAAGTATGTATTCCTTTAAAATATATAGAAATAATTTCCATTTGTGTTTAACCTTATAAACCTAAAATACAGTCTCAATCTACTACAAAATTACATAAAAAAGAGAATTTTTATTCTTTACAAAATGTTAAAAAGAAAATAGTATAAAATCAATTACATTTGTATTAAAATTTTAAAACATGCAAGACAAACCATTAATTTTAATTACAAATGATGATGGAATTACAGCTCCAGGTTTAAGAGCTTTAATTCGAATAATGAATAAAATTGGTGAAGTAGTTGTAGTTGCGCCAGATAGTCCACAAAGTGGAATGGGACATGCAATAACGGTTGATAATGTTTTAACTTGTAATCCTATTACTATTGATGAAGGTCCGCAATTAGAATATACTTGTTCTGGTACGCCTGCAGATTGTGTAAAAATGGCGATTAATGAAATTTTAAATAGAAAACCAGATTTATGTGTTTCTGGTATTAATCATGGGTCTAATGCTTCTATAAGTGTAATCTATTCTGGTACAATGAGTGCTGCAATCGAAGCTGGAATTGAAGGAATACCTGCAATTGGATTTTCTTTATTAGATTTTAAATGGCATGCAGATTTTAAACCATCAGAAGAATATATTAAAAATATTACCTTAAATGCTTTATTAAATGGCATTCCAGAAGGCATTATATTAAATGTAAATATTCCTAATTTAAAGAAAGAAGAAATTAAAGGAGTAAAAGTTTGTAGACAAGCAAATGGTTATTGGAAAGAGATTTTTGATAAACGTAAAAACCCAATGGGCAAAGAATATTATTGGCTTTCTGGTGAGTTTATTAATAAAGATAAAGGTCAAGATACAGATGTATTTGCATTAGAAAATGGATATGTTTCTTTGGTTCCTGTTCAGTTTGACATGACTGCACATCATATGATTCAAAAATTAAATTCTTGGGAACTGTAAAAAAGAACATTTTAATAGGGATTTTAGTTTCGTTATTTGCAACATTTGGAGGCATTTTCTTGTATTTAGAATACATCTCTAAATTTGGTTTTTATGAAACTATCGATTTAATTAAAGAAGGAAAATTATACGGAAAAGTATTGTCTTTGGCAGCAATACCTAATTTATTTGTATTTTTTATTTTTATCAAAAAGAAACAAGATAACAGAGCAAAAGGGGTATTGTTAGCAATCATTTTGATTGCATTAACAACTTTATTTTTAAAATTTATTTAAAAGAATTAAAACATCTCCTCGAGCGCAGTCGAGAGGTTTATTAAGGTCTCGACTGCGCTCGACCTGACAAGTATTAAATTTATGAAATATTATATCATTGCTGGTGAAGCTTCTGGAGATTTACATGGCTCAAATTTAATGAAAGCATTGTACAAAGAAGATGCAAATGCAGATATTCGTTTTTGGGGTGGAGATTTAATGAAAAATGTTGGCGGAACTTTAGTAAGTCATTATAAAGAAAGAGCTTTTATGGGCTTTTTTGAAGTTTTAATGAACTTATCTAAAGTATTAGGTTTTATTAAATTTTGTAAAAAAGATATTGCCCAATTTAAACCAGATGTTATTATTTTTATTGATAATTCAGGCTTTAATTTACGTGTTGCAAAATGGGCAAAACAACACCATTTTAGAACTAATTATTACATTTCTCCACAAGTTTGGGCAAGTAGAGCGAGTAGAGTAAAAGATATAAAAAGAGATATTGATAAAATGTTTGTGATTCTTCCTTTTGAAAAGGATTTTTACAAAAAACATGGTTGCGAAGTTAATTTTGTTGGGCATCCTTTAATTGATGGAATTGCAGGTAGAAAACAAGTCGATTTATCTATTTTTAAGAAAGAACATAATTTAAATGATAAGCCAATTATTGCACTTTTACCAGGAAGTAGAAAGCAAGAAATAACCAAAATGCTTTCTGTAATGTTATCTTTAATTGATGATTTTTCTGAGTACCAGTTTGTAATTGCAGGGGCTCCAAGTCAAGATTTAAGTTTTTACAATAAAATTATAGGAAACAGAAAAGTGAGTTTTATCAACAATAAAACATATGATTTATTAAGTGTTTCTTATACTGCTTTGGTAGCTTCTGGTACAGCAACTCTAGAAACAGCATTGTTTAAAGTTCCACAAGTTGTTTGTTATAAAGGAAGCAATATTTCTTATCAAATTGCAAAAAGAATTATTACTTTAAAATTTATTTCTTTGGTGAATTTAATCATGGATAAAGAAGTTGTGAAAGAGTTGATTCAGAATGATTTTAACACTAAAAACTTAAAAGCAGAATTAACTAAGATTCTAGATGATAATCATCGAGAAAAATTATTTTTAGAATATTTTGACTTAGAATCTAAATTAGGTGGAAAAGGAGCTTCAGAAAAAGTAGCGAAAGAAATTGTTAGTAATTTAAAATAGAATTTAGATTGAAAAAAATAGTGTTTTTATTGATTGTTTTTTCTTTGGTGTTGAGTGCTTGCTCATCTTCTAAAACAGTTGTTAAAAACAAAAAAAAGCCAACAACCAAGGTTGATAGAATTGTGGCTAATGCCTTAAAATATAAAGGAGTTCGTTATCGATTTGGTGGAACAACAAGAAGTGGAATGGATTGCTCTGGAATTGTATTTGTTGCTTTTGGAAATGAAAATATTCATTTACCAAGGGTTTCTAGAGACATGGCTAAAAAGGGAAGAAAAACCACTTTAAATAAAGTTAAAAAAGGAGATTTACTATTCTTTAGAACTTCAAATAGAAGAAGAAGTATTAATCATGTTGGCTTAGTAGTTTCTCATAAAAATGGACAAATTCGTTTTGTGCATGCAACTACATCAAAAGGTGTTATTGTTTCTTCGTTATCAGAAAAATACTGGAAAAAAGCATTCGTAAAAGCCACAAAAATCTTGTAATTAGCAGTTAATTTTTTTTGATTAACTTTAACTTGCTATGAAAAGGTTATATAATTATCTGCCCTTGCACTTTGTTGTGCTTGGAATTTTTGGAATATGTTTCCAATTTTTTACTCAATTCTGGACTTTCAACTTTGTAGAAACAATTTTGTTGTTAGGTGTTTTAACGATTCTTATTTTGATTTTTAAGAATAGAGTTCTTAGAACATTTATTGCTTTTATTTTATTCTTTTTTATTGGGATTTCATCAGTTTGTATTAATGATGATCGGAACTATGAATCGTTTTATGAACATTATTTAGAAGATAATTCAACAGTAATTCTGCAAATACATAAAATTCTAAAACCTGGAAATTATTATCAAAAATTTGAAGCTAAAGTTATTAAAGTTGATAATTATAAAACAAAAGGAACGGTTCTTGTAAATGTAAAAAATGATAGTGTATTAAATGGTTTTTGTGTTGATGATAAACTGCTTTTAAAACCTGCTTTAAAAGAGTTAATTCCACCTTTAAATCCCCATCAATTTAATTACAAATCTTATTTAGCAAAACAAGGAATTCATCATCAATTATTTATTGAACAGCATCAGTTTTTAAGTTTAAATTCAACAACAACGACTTTGTTTGGTTTGTCAGCAAAGTTTAGAATTCAAATTCAAGAATCATTAAAGAAATACAATTTTAAGGATAATGAATTGTCAGTAATTAATGCCTTGCTATTAGGGCAAAGACAAGATATTTCTAAAGAATTAATTACCGATTATCAAAGAGCAGGAGCAATCCATATTTTAGCCGTTTCTGGATTGCATGTAGGTGTTATTTTATTGATTTTGTCTTTTATTTTTAAACCTGTTGAAAGAATTAAATATGGAAATTTTTTAAAAACTGTCATTATCGTTTTTTTATTATGGATGTTTGCCTTTGTTGCAGGTCTTTCTGCATCTGTAGTAAGAGCAGTTACCATGTTTACTTTTTTAGCAATCGGAATGTCTTTTAGAAGAAAAAATGTAGTAGAATTCTCATTTATTTCTTCCATGTTTTTTTTATTGTTGATAAAACCTATGTTTTTGTTTGATGTTGGTTTTCAGCTAAGTTACCTAGCTGTTTTTGGAATTCTTTGGACACAACCTAAAATTTATGCTATTTGGCAACCTCAAATAAAAGTTGTTGATTTCTTTTGGCAATTATTTACAGTTTCTATAGCCGCTCAAATAGGTATTTTACCTTTAAGTATTTATTATTTTCAGCAATTTCCAGGATTGTTTTTAGCCTCAAACTTGGTTATTATTCCTTTTTTAGGTGCTATTTTAGTTGGAGGAGTTTTGGTGATTATTACATCACTTTTAAACATATTACCACAATTTATAGCCCATTTCTATGGAAAAATAATTTCTAGGATGAATGCTTTTGTAAGTTGGATTTCTCATCAAGAAGAATTCTTGCTTAAGGAGATTTCTATTTCACTTAATGCGATGATATGCTGGTATGTTTTCATCTTTTTAGGTGTTTATTTTTTTATTCAAAAGTCATCAAAAAAGTTAATTTATTTTTTGATTTCTATTCTATTAGTTCAAGGTATTTTTTGGTTAGAATTGGATGAAAGTAAATCAAAAGAAGAAATCATTATTTTTCATAAAAGTAGATTTTCTATCATCGGAAAAAGAACAGGGCAAAAACTTTTTTTACAACATGATTTAGATAGTTCAAAGTTGATAAAAGAAAACAGTATTAAATCTTTTAGAGTTGCAGAAGGAATTACAAAAATTGAAAAAAGTGATTTTAAAAACTATATAAGGTTTTCAGATAAAAATATTTTATTAATAGACAGTTTGGGTGTTTATAATGTTTCTGGCTTGATAGAGCCAGTTGTAGTTTTACAATATTCGCCAAAAATAAATCTATCAAGATTGATAGAAAAAATAAAACCATCACAAATTATTGCAGATGGTTCTAATTATAAAAGTTATGTAATTCGTTGGGAAAAGATTTGTTTAAAAAATCAGATTCCATTTCATTATACAGGCCAAAAAGGAGCTTATATAATAAAAAATGAATAATGTTAATTTTTAAATTCTGGCTTAAAAGCTTTGTTATAAGCTTCAAATTTTTCTTGAGTAGTTATTTGTTTATACTCATCGTTTAGAAATAATTTTAAATATAATTCTAATTGATTTGGACTTTGGTATCCTCGTAAAGGCATTATTAAATTCCCTTCTTGACTCATAAAGACAATTGTAGGGTATGCGTTAATTCCTATGTGATTTGCAAACTCATGAGAACTATTTCTCTTATTTGCTTTCGTTTTATCGTAATTAGGATTTGCATAAGAATTTCCTTTATAATTTATAGCCTCATCACCTTCACCATTAAATTTTACAGCATAATAATTCTTATTTACATAGTCTGCAACATCTTTATTTTGAAAAGTATTTTTGTCTAACATTTTACAAGGTCCACACCAATTGGTATAAACATCCATCATTATTTTTTTTGGATTTTCTTTTTGAAGTTCTAAAGCCTCATTTAAAGAAAGCCAATTTATTTTTTGTGCTTCAGCTTGAATGCTAAAAGCTAATATTGTTAAAAGTAGTATTATTTTTTTCATAGTATTCAAGTTGCAAATGACATGCCAAATTTACAGATAATTTAATATATTTAAAGTAGACTTCTTTAGAATGTTTTTTTAAATTCTTGCAGATAAAAAAGAGCTTTAACTATTTAGGAAAAAGTTTATAATTTACTTTTAAAATCTTTGACAAATTCTTCCCATTTTTTTGTATTGTAGATTTCATCAGAATAATAAACCAATATTTTTTCCATAATTTTTTTATCTAAATAACCTGGTATTTTGTCTAATAATTCTTCTTTATCAGAGAGGAAAATAGTAGTTGGATAAGATAATTTACCATCCATTAAAGTGGCAGGCAATTGATGATAACCACGTCTTCCTTCTTTTTGAAATTTAAACGTATGACCATTATAAATGATATCTTTTTTTTCTTCACCATCTAGTTTTACAGCGTAAAAATTATCATTAATATAATCTGAAATTGTTTTATTAGCATAAGTATTTAAATCCATTTTTTTGCAATAGCCACACCAATCTGTGTAAACATCAATTAAAATAGGTTTTGGATTTTTCTTGTTGAGGATTATAGCTTTTTCAAAAGACAACCATTTTACACTTTCTTGTGCATTTAAATTTAAATGAAAGAGTGTAAATGAAAAAAGTAATAAAAATTTATTCATGCTAAATCTGTCGAAAATTATACACCAAATTTACAAAAAAACAAAAAGAGCTTTATATAAAGCTCTTTTTGTTTAATTATTTGAATGGATTTATTGTTATTTAACTCCGTGCATTAATTTTTTTAACAAAGGATTTAATACAATTGATATTAATCCAACAACTATTGGTACTAAAGTGAATATTAAAAAGAAAGTACTTAAGGAGTATTCTTCAGTAATTTTATCAATCATTCCTCCCATTGTTCCAGCTGCTTTTTGTCCAATTGCAATTGCTAAATACCAAATTCCAAACATAAAACCAATCATTCTACCTGGTACAAGTTTACTTAAATAAGATAAGCCTACTGGAGATATACAAAGTTCTCCCATAGTATGAAATAAATAAGCAAATATTAAAAAGAACATACTTACAGAAGCTGTTTTTGCTCCTTGCTCAATACCCATTGTTCCCATAACTAAAACTCCAAATCCTAAACCTAAAAGAATAAGACCTAAACCATATTTCATGGCTGCACTTGGGTTGTATTTACTTTCCCACCATTTAGAAAATAATGGTGCTAACGTAATAATAAAGAAAGAATTTAAAATACCAAACCAAGAAGCACCTACTTCTGTAGCATCTTTGCTAAATTCTCTATTTACTTTCCAAACAACAATCCCCCAAAGTGAAATAAATGCTAGTGCTAAAATAATATTAGATAATGGTATTTTAGAATATGTTTTTTTGAATAACAAATATAAAACCCAAGTAATAATGGCTAATGGACCTACAGTTAAAATTAAATCTATAATTTTAAAAACCATTGCAGAAGAACCAGATAATGCTCTACCTGTATAATCTCTAGCAAAAATGGTCATTGACCCTAAAGATTGCTCAAAAGCAGCAAAGAAAAATACTGTAAATATTCCGAAAACAGAAACAGCAATAATTTTGTCTCGAACTACTTTTGTATATCTTGAAATTCTAGTTATTATTAAATATAAGAATAAAACTAGAGCAGTAAGTATTGTAACATTAGAGCCATCTAAACTTCCAATTTTGAAATCTAAAATATTAATATTCCCTATTTTAGACATAGGATCATTAAATAAATAGAGTACACCTCCAATAGCGGAAAGCACAATTAAAATTTTATCTAAACCTGTAAATGGATTTAATTTCCCTTCTGATTGATTTTCTTCAACTGGGCTAACTTCATTAATGTTTTGTGGGATTTCTACTTCATGTATTTTAGAAGGTTTTTCTCCAATACTTCCAAATAAACCTTTAGCTAACCAAAATTGTAACATTCCTAAAAACATAAAAATTCCTGCAAGACCAAATCCCCAAGACCAACCAATGTTTTCAGCTAAATAACCACAAAGCATCATTCCAAAAAATGCACCAGCATTAACTCCCATATAAAATATGGTGTAAGCTCCATCTTTTTTAGACTCTTTTCCTTTATACATTTCAGAAATCATAGAAGTAACATTCGGCTTAAAAAAACCTGTACCAATTACTAATAAAGCTAAACCTAAATACAAAGAAAATTGTGTTTCAAATACCATTGAGGCATGACCTAACATCATAATAAAACAACCTATAACAACTGCCCATTTATAACCTGTAATTTTATCTGCAACCCAACCACCAACTATTGGGGTCAAATATAAAAGGGAAGCATAGGTACCAATTAATGCTAAAGCTTGTTCTCTAGGCCATTCCCAACCAGGGTTATCACCAATTAAAGGAGCTGTTAAAAATAATACCAGAAGAATACGCATTCCATAAAATGAAAAACGTTCCCACATTTCTGTAAAAAATAATACAAATAATCCAGATGGATGTCCAATTACCTTGTCTTTAAATAGATTTTCTATGTCTGTATTCATAAAATAGTTTTAAATTATATATATCTAAAAACCTCATAAATAAAATTTATGAGGTTTTTTTATGTTATTTTTAATTGTCTGCTAATTCGAAACCTTCTGCTTCTTTTGTGCTAAAATCGGTTTCATTGTCTTCTGCTCCATGAGTAAGTGATTTTAATTTCTTAAAGAAAATAAATACTAACAGTGCAAATACTACACAGAAAATTGCAATTCCTGTAAAAACTTTATATTCTCCAAAAACTGTAGAAGATTCACCAAGCATTCCAGCAAACTTGTTTCCTAAACCGGTTGTTGCAAAATAGATTCCCATCATTATTGACGCATATTTTGCAGGTGCTAATTTTGTAACAAATGAAAGAGATACTGGAGATAAACATAATTCACCAACTGTATGAAATAAATAAGCTAGAACTAACCAATACATTGCAGAAGTTCCTGTGCTATCATATTCTGAAGCAGCAGCAGACATAAATAAAAACCCAATACCTGTAATACCTAAACCAAGAATCATTTTATATAATGAAGAGGCTTCAGTCCCTTTTAATTTTCTTTTAGCCCAAAAAGCAGCGATTCCAACACCTAAAGTTATTATAAAAAATGAGTTTAAAGATTGAAACCAAGTAGCTGGCACTTGCCAACCCATTAACATTCTATTTGTTTTTTCTCTAGCATAAATATTCATTAATCCACCAGCTTGTTCAAAAGCAGCGAAAAATGCAATTATCAATAAAAAAGAAGTTAGTAAAACTATAATTCTATCTTTTTCAACTTTATTAAGTGGTCTTTTGTAAGCTTCTTGATCTTCAGCTTTATCTGATTTACCTAAATAATTACCAACATGAACTAGGTATTTTTGACCAGCTAAAAATTGAATTAAACCTAAAACCATTAATATTCCTGCTAAACCAAAACCATAATGCCAACCATGAACTTCTCCAACATAACCAACAACTATTCCAGATAAGAAAGCACCAACATTAATACCTATATAAAAAATTGTAAACCCTTTATCTCTTCTTACATCTCCTTTTTTATAAAGACCACCTACCATTGTAGAAATATTAGGTTTTAAACATCCAACACCAAGAATAATAAATGCAAGTCCGGTATAAAATGCCCACATTGCTTCATAGGCTAGAACACTATGACCAATTACTAAAAGAATTGCTCCAAGAATAACGGATTTTTTCTGACCAAGAAATTTATCGGCCAAAATACCTCCAGGAATAGACATTATATATACTAATGCAGTATACCATCCATAAAGAACAAGTGCATCTCCTTGAGACCAACCAACACCAGGATTTAAATCTGTAGTTTTTGATGTTAAATATAAAACTAACAATGCTCTCATTCCATAATAAGAAAAGCGTTCCCACATTTCTGTGAAAAATAAAACATATAATCCTACTGGATGTCCAAAAAGTTCTTTTTGATGTGGTAATTTAACAGTATTACTCATAATTTATCCTTTTATTTCTATTGATTTAGTTGATTCTTTATTTAAATGTTCTTCGATGAAATTTGTCATTTTAGTATACAAATTTAAACGTGTATTTTTTCCTTTGTAAATTCCGTGTGTTCTATCTGGAACAATAAACATATCAAATTGTTTATTGGCTTCAATTAAAGAATTTATCATTCTGTAAGAGTTTTGTATATGTACATTATCATCTCCAGTTCCATGAACTAATAAATAGTTTCCTTTTAATTTATCTGCATAATTTACAGGTGAATTGTCATCATAACCTCCAGGGTTTTCTTGTGGAGTTCTTAAAAAACGCTCTGTATAAACAGTGTCATAAAAACGCCAAGAAGTTACTGGTGCAACAGCTATAGCAGTTGTAAAAATATCACTTCCTTTTAAAAGCGCATTTGTACTCATATGTCCGCCAAAAGACCAACCCCAAATACCAATATTATTTTCATCAATATAAGAGCGTTTAGAGAGTTTTTTTGCTGCAGCAATTTGATCTTCAGTTTCATACTTTACCAAGTTTAAATAAGTAGATTTTTTAAAATCAGCACCTTTAAAACCAGTTCCTCGTCCATCTACACAAACTACAATAATTCCTTTTTGGGCTAACATATTGTGCCAATAGTCATTGCTTCCATTCCATCTGTTTCCAACTTGTTGAGAACCTGGTCCAGAATATTGAAACATTAACATTGGGTATTTTTTATTTTCATCAAAATTAGCAGGCTTAACCATCCACATATTTAGGTCATTTCCATTAATATTAATGGTTGAAAACTCTTTAGGGCTCATTTTGTATTCAGATAATTTTTCTTTTAAAGCAACATTATCTTTTACCACTTTTATCATTTCACCTTCACCTGTATATAAAGAATACACTGGTGGAATTTCTGTGGATGAATATGTGTTAATAAAGTAGTTTAGATTTTTACTAAAAGATGCTGTGTTTTGTCCATCTTCATTACTCAATAATTTTTTATTTTCACCCTCTAAGTCAATTGAATACACACCTCTATTGATAGAACCGTTTTCTACAGATTGATAATAAATAGTTTTCTTACTATCATTATAACCATAATATCTTGTTACTTCCCAATCTCCTTTTGTTATTTGGTTGATTAGTTTTCCATTAAAATCATAATGATAAATATGATTATAACCGTCTTTTTCACTTGTCCAAATAAAACTATTATCATCTAAAAAAGTAAGGTTGTCAGTAATATCAATATACGCTTTGTCGGTTTCGTTTAATAACAAAGTAGTACTTGTTCTTAAAGCATTTACTTTATGTAATTTTAAATTATTTTGATGACGATTTAATGTAGTTGCAACTAAAATAGCATCATTATTAGACCATTTAATTCTTGGTATATACTCATAATCTCCCAAAGAAATTTTCTTACTATTTTTTGCAGAAATATTGTACATATGTAGTGTTACATCTGCATTTTTTTCTCCTGCTTTGGGATATTTAAAAACTTGTTGATTAGGATAGTTTTCTTTGCCAACCATATCCATAGAAAAAGTAGGGACACTTTTTTCATCAAAACGTAAAAAAGCTAAGTGAGTTCCTGTTTTATTCCATTCAAACGCTCTTACAAAACCAAACTCTTCTTCGTATACCCAATCCGTTATTCCATTAATAATACTGTTTTTCTGACCATCTTTAGTAACTTGAGTTATTTTGTTTGAAGCAACATTTTTTATAAAAAGATTGTTGTTTTTTGCATATGCTACATTTTTATTATCTGGAGAAAAAACAGGTTCTTGAATTTCGTCTCCAATTTTTGTTAATTTCTTAGAAGCAATATCATAAGCATAAAAAGTACCTTTAAAAGAACGTCTAAATATCTTTTCGAAATTGGTTCCTAAAATTAATTTCGTTTCATCATTGTTAAAACTATAAGAAGAAAATCCATCTAAACCTTTAATGTCATTACTATTCACAATAGTTTCAACTTTTTCTAAAGTTTTATAGCTGTATTTATCTACAGTTTTTGCTTTTGTTTCCTCGTCAGTATTTAGTACAGCATAAAAATCACCATTCATAGAATTCAAAGAATTCATTCTTTTTGATGAAAAAGTTCCATCCCAAATTTCTTCTAGGGTAATTTCTTTAGTTCCTGTTGTATAATTTGATGTTGTAGAGGTGTTTTCTTTACAGCTTATAAGAAGTACAATTGCTGCTAAAATATATATTTGTTTCATTCAGACTTTATATTTAATAAAACTTTGCCAAGTTTACGGAAAAATCAGCAAAAAATGTCTTAAAAAATCAGAAATATTGAATATACCCTACTAATTTAATAGTTTGACTTATCTTTGTTCTTGATAGTTTTATACCCAAATAAATGAACAAACTTATTTCAGGTTTTTCTAAGTTAACTAAAGTTGAAAAGATTAAATGGTTAACTAAAAATTATTTTCATAATCAACCAGATACTGAAAATATTATTACTCAATATTGGAATGATGATGTTGATTTACAGCAGCTTCATGATGACTTTATAGAGAATACAATTTCTAATTTTTATATGCCTTTTGGTATTGCACCAAATTTTGTGATAAATGATAGAGCTTATGTAATACCTATGGTTGTAGAAGAAAGTTCTGTTGTAGCAGCTGCTTCTTTAGTTGGTAAATTTTGGAGTACAAGAGGAGGTTTTAAAACTACGGTTATTGGAACTACGAAAATTGGACAAGTCCATTTTATGTATGCTGGTGATAAAAAGGAATTAGAAAATTATTTCAATAAAAATAAAACGGAATTATTTGCAGCGACTTCTTCCATTACTAAAAATATGGAAAAACGTGGAGGTGGAATTTTAGATATTGAATTAGTTGATAAAACTGATAAATTAAAGCACTATTATCAATTGCATGTAACTTTTGAAACGAAAGATTCAATGGGGGCAAATTTTATAAATTCTTGTTTAGAAGCGATTGCAAAAAAGTTTGAAAAAGAAGATGTAGAAATTGTGATGAGTATTCTTTCTAATTATGTTCCAGAATGTTTAGTAAGAGCAGAAGTAAGTTGTAAGATTGAAGAATTAGGTGGAGATAATCCACAGAAATTTGCAGAGAAATTTCAGCAAGCAATAAAAATTGCAGAAATAGAACCTTATAGAGCTGTAACCCATAATAAAGGAATTATGAACGGAGTTGATGCTGTTGTGCTAGCAACTGGTAACGATTTTAGAGCTGTAGAAGCTGGGGCACATGCTTATGCGTCAAGATCTGGTCAATATGCTAGTTTATCTCATTGTGATATTTCAAATGGAATTTTTAAATTCTGGATTGAAATTCCATTAGCTTTAGGAACTGTTGGTGGGTTAACTGCTTTGCATCCAATGGCAAAATTATCTCTAGAAATGTTGCAAAAGCCATCTGCAAGAACTTTAATGCAAATTATGGCAGCAGCAGGTTTAGCTCAGAATTTTGCAGCTTTAAGAGCATTAACTACTAAGGGAATTCAGCATGGACACATGAAAATGCATTTGCAAAATATTTTAAATCAGTTTAACGCTACTGAAGAAGAAAAAGAAATAATTACCGCCTATTTTGATAAAAGAACAGTGACACATTCTGCAGTTGTAGAAAAAATAGATGCTTTAAGAGAACCAACTATTAATTGGATTAATTTTTTGGATAAAAATTTGGTGAGATCTAAATTATCGATGTTAAATGAAGATGCAAAACCAATCTTTGGAAAAATGAATGGGCAACAAATGATTGAACATTTAAGTTTCTTATTACAAATTTCTAATGGTAAGGTTGATGCAGATTATTATGTTTCTGATGAAAAATCTGCAAGAAGAAAACCTTTTTTAAATACAGAAGGAGAATTACAAGTTGGTTTTAAAACGCCTATTTTATCTGAAGAACCAAATGAATTGAAATTTAATTCTGTTGGAGAAGCAATTAATGATTTATTTCATCAGATAGATGATTTTAACACACATTTTAAAACTGCAAAAGCAGAAAATCATCCATTTTTTGGAGAATTAGATTATGAATATTGGAAAAAATTCCACGTAAAGCATTTTACACATCATTTTAAACAATTCAACTTATTATAATTAGGTTGATTTTTCTGTAAATGCAGAAAACTATATAATTAGAATGTCTCCTCGAGCGCAGTCGAGAGGTCATAAAAAGTAGTTATCATAAAAAAGGTCTCGACTGCGCTCGACCAGACAAAGTAGTTTTGAAAAATTATTACTCAAACGGAAAACTTTTATTAACAGGAGAGTATCTTGTTTTAGATGGAGCAAAATCTTTAGCGATTCCTACAAAATTTGGACAAGATTTAGTTGTTGAAAAAATAAAAGAACCAGAAATTATTTGGGGAAGTTTTACACATACAGGAGAATGTTGGTTTGAAGCTGTTTTTGATTTAAAAAAACTACGTTTGATAAACTGTACTTTTAATTCTGATAAAGAAGGAAGTAGTGAAGTTATTGCAGAAACGTTATTAGAAATTTTAAAAGAAGCAAAAAAGTTAAACCCAAATTTTTTAGCATCAGAAAACGGATTTGTAGTAAAAACAAATCTTACTTTTCCAAGAAATTGGGGATTAGGAACTTCATCAACATTAATAAATTCTATTGCAACTTGGGCAAAAGTAGACGCGTTTAAATTGCTTTGGAACTCTTTTAAAGGAAGTGGATACGATATTGCGTGTGCACAAAATAATGTTCCAGTTTTTTATCAAATTGAAAAAACAATCTCGTCTGCGCTCGAAATGACACCAAAAATAGAAAAGGTTGAATTTAATTCTGATTTTAAAGACAATTTGTTTTTTGTACACTTAAATCAGAAACAAGATTCTAAAGAAGGTATTGCTAAATTTAGAGAAAGTAATATCAATTTTGATAAAGAAATAAAAAGAATTTCAGAGATTTCTGATGCATTTTTAAGTGCAAAATCGTTAGAAATATTTGAAGACTTAATAATAGAACACGAACAAATTATTAGTTCAATCATTAAATTGAAGCCCGTAAAAGAAAACTTATTTCCAGACTATTTTGGTCAAATAAAAAGTTTAGGAGCTTGGGGTGGAGATTTTGTATTAGTTACAGGAAATAAAGACACACCCACATATTTTAAAAATAAAGGATTTGAAACAATTCTGAAGTATTCAGAAATGGTTTTATAACACAATGTCATATCGATTGAATTTATTGAAGAATGAAATAAATTTGTATCGAGATGATTTAATAAAAAGTTCTAGATACAATTTTGATAAAAAATCAAAATCACTCGAACTGACATCATAAAAAATGAAAAAAGTAATCATAATTGGAGGAGGAGCAGCAGGATATTTTACAGCAATAAATGCCAAAGAAAATAATCCTGATTTAGATATTACAATTCTAGAAAAAGGAAAAGATGTTCTACAGAAAGTTAAAATTTCTGGAGGTGGAAGATGTAATGTAACGCATGCTTGTTTTATTCCTAAAGATTTAATAGAATTTTATCCAAGAGGAAAAAAAGAGTTGTTGGGTCCTTTTCATCAATTTATGACTGGAGATACTTTTGAGTGGTTTGAAGAAAGAGGAGTTCCTTTAAAAATTGAAGCCGACAATCGTGTTTTTCCAGAAGCAAATACAAGTCAAGCAATTATAGATTGTTTTCAAAATGCTGTTGATAAGTTAGGAATAAAAGTGTTGACAAACTGTGGTGTAAATTCAGTTTATCAACAAGACAACAAATGGATTATCAACACTAAAAACCAAAATTTTGAAGCTGATAAAGTAGTAATTGCAGCAGGAAGTTCTAAAAAAGTATGGGAATTATGTGAAACTTTAGATCATTCTATTGTAGCACCTGTTCCTTCTTTATTTACGTTTAATATTAATGATAAACGATTGGTAGATTTATTAGGTACTTCTGTGCCAAATGCAACTGTAAAGATTGTAAATACAAAATTAGAAGCTTCAGGGCCTTTATTAATTACACATTGGGGAATGAGTGGGCCAGCAGTTTTAAAACTATCTGCTTTTGGAGCAAGAGTTTTAGCTGATAAAAAATACCAATATAATGTTCAAGTTAATTGGTTGTCTAGACCAACAGACAAAGTTTTAAATGTTCTTTTAAACTTAAAAAAGAAAGAGCCTAGAAAAACGGTGGTTTTAAAATCGCCATTTACAGAAATTTCTAAAAGATTGTGGGAGCGTTTTGTAATTGCTGCTGAAATTAGAATAAATCAAAATTGGGCAGATTTAAATAATGCTCAATTAGAACATTTGGCAAACCAACTAACAAAAGGTGTTTTTAATGCAAATGGTAGAACTACTTTTAAAGATGAATTTGTTACTGCTGGAGGAATTGATTTAAAAGAAATTAATTTTAAGCGTTTTGAAAGTAAAAAGCATAAAAATTTATTTTTTGTAGGAGAAGTTCTTAATATTGATGCGGTTACAGGAGGTTTTAATTTTCAGAATGCTTGGACAGGAGGATATATTTGTGCGCAAGCAATTATTGAAAATTAATCTTTCTAACTGTTTTCAGTTAGAGAACTAACTGTTTTCAGTTATGTAAAAATTTCACTGTTTTTGGGGATTGACAAGTGCTTGAAAAAGTCATAGATTTGGGTATGAAATACAAACAAATTTATTAAACTTTATAAATTCCTCCATTATGAAAAAATTAAAAAAAATATTATTTTTAAGTCTAACAATTTTATTATCGCTAAACTTTTATGCTCAAGATTACGCAATGAATACTGTTGCTGAAATTGAAGAAAATGATTCTACTGAAACAAATAATTCTACTTTTTCCCCTTTAATAGAAAATCAAAAGTTTACTTATAAGTATCATGGAGAAGAAGTTTTAGTGATTTTTAGTGAAACTCAGCATATAGAATATTTTAATAATAAAAAAAATTATATAAAATCTAAAATCTCTTGGGTTTCAAAAGATGAATGCACAATGACTATTATAGAATCTAACTTACCAAATTTTCCATTTAAAAGTGGTACAAAGTTATCGATGCATATTACAAAGATAAAACATAATAACGTTTACTATGAATCTACTTTAGGAGGAAGAACTTGGACAGGAAAAATGAAGAAGGCATAGTTATTAATTTTATTTTTCTAAAAAGTAATTTTAATATTTGTACTTAATCTTTAGAATTATAAAATTTTTGCAATACAAAAAAGGCCTTTTTCTTTTCACCTTTTTCAGAAATAAGGCCTTTTCTATTATACCCATCCTGAATTTCTGGTAATACTCTTCTTGGAGATTTAAAGTCAACTAAAATCCATGGAGATAAACCTTGGAGTTGATCAATTTTATCGAGCATTTTTAATGTTTTTACATACACTTCTTCTTGGAATTCTTCACTCCAACGTGTGTTTTTGTCTGCATAAAAACCTTTTTTAGCACCTGCGCCAAATTCAGAAATTAACACAGGTTTATTTTGAGTTATTTTCCATGAAATTTTTTCAGTTTTCTCTGGTAAACCATCATACCAACCAATATATTGATTAAAGCTTAATACGTCTACAATATCTGCAAAATCATCATTTATAGTTCTAATTGTTTTACTGTTTTTATAATCACTTTGTTCTAAGGCAGCACTAATTAATCTTGTAGGATCTTCTTTTTTAGTGAATTCGGCTAAACTGGTTAAAAAAGCATTTCTAGCATTACTTGTAGGAGTTTCATTTGCCATAGACCAAATAATAACTGAAGCTCTGTTTTTGTCTCTACTAATTACTTCTGCTAATTGATTTTTAGCATTGTTATAAGTTTCTTTATTTTTCCAAGAAATTGTCCAATAAACAGGGTTTTCTTCCCAAACTAAAATACCCATTTCATCTGCCAATCTAACCATGTGCTCGTTGTGAGGATAGTGAGCAAGACGTACATAGTTGCAGCCTAATTCTTTTGCCCAAGTAAGTAACTTTTTAGAATCTTTTTTTGTGTAACCTCTTCCTCCTCTAAAAGGACTTTCTTCGTGAATTGAAATTCCTTTTAAATAAATTTTTTCATCATTTAATAAGATGGAACTTCCAGAAGTTTTTATTGTCCTAAAACCAATTTTGTCTTTAATTATATCATCATTTATTTTTAAAAAAACTTCATACAAATGTGGGTTTTTATTTGACCAATACTTTATTTTTTTTGAAGATATTTTAAAAGTTGTAACCCCATTTTTATCTGTTTTTATTTTTTTATTGATTTTTAGTTCAGGAATTTTAATTTGTATTTCTTTTGATGAAATATCACTTCCATTCAACTGAATTTTACCATTAATTGTATTTCTATCGTTTTTATTAAGCTGAATAAAATAATCATTAATAAAAGTAGATGAAGTTTCAATTAATTTTACATCTCTTGTAATTCCTCCATAATTCCACCAATCTGTATTTAAGGTAGGAACACCTTCTTTTTTACGTTTGTTATCAACTTTTACAACTAAAAAATTGTCTTTTTTTTGAAGTAAATGTGTTATTTCATAATTAAAAGGAGTGAAGCCTCCAATATGCTTTCCTAATTTTTCTCCATTAAAATACACATCAGTTTCGTAGTTTGATGCTCCAAAATGTACAAAAACTCTGTTATTTTCTTTTTTGATGTTGTAGTTGAAAGACTTTTTAAACCAAACTGTTCCTTCATAATAAAACAGATTTTCTTTTTGAGAATTCCAATCGCTTGGAATTGAAATAGAATCGCTTTTATCAAAATTATATTCTAATAATTCTGTTTTATCTTCTTGTTTAGCATTTTTAAAAAATGCACTTTTTTGAGGTTTTTCTTGCTTTTCAAAAGGCTCTAATCTGTAATTGTAAAAACCGTTTTCATAAGGGTCTACAATATATTTCCACATTCCGTTAAGAGAAGTACTTTCTCTGAGGTAAACATTCTGAATTAATTGTTCTTGTGCTAAATTTGAAAGTATAGAAAAAACAGATACAAATAGTAGGGAAGATAAAAGTTTCATTAAGTTTTATTTGGAATGAAATAGCAAGTTATTCGAAAATAATTAGAAAAACAACATTTAGTTCTTTCAAATATTTCCTTATTTTTGGTTTGAAATTAATCAAATTATGGCATTAACAGAATCTAACGAATTTACAATAGGAACAAAAGCGCCCGATTTCACTTTAATAAATACAATTGATGACAAGCTAATTTCTCTAAAAGATGTAAAAGGAGAAAAAGGAACTGTAATTATGTTTATTTGTAATCATTGTCCGTTTGTAATTCATGTAAATGAAGCGTTGGTTAAAATGGCAAATGAATATCAACAAAAAGGAATCAGTTTTATTGCAATTAGTTCTAATGATGTTGAAAATTACCAACAAGATTCTCCTGAATTAATGAAGAAATTGGCAAAAAAAGAACAATTTCCATTTCCGTATTTGTATGATGAAACCCAAGAAGTAGCAAAAGCATATAATGCAGCTTGTACGCCAGATTTTTATGTTTTTGATGTTGGTTTAAAAGCTATTTATCATGGGCAATTAGACAATTCTAGACCTGGAAATGGAATGCCAGTTACAGGAAGTGATTTACGAAACTCTCTTGATAATTTATTGGAAAACAAACCTGCTTTAGAAAACCAAAAACCAAGTATGGGTTGTGGTATTAAGTGGAAATAGTTTTTAATATTTATTAAATAGCATCATTTACTTCAATCCAATAACCATTTGGATCTTGAAAATACACTTGTTTAATACCATCTTTCCGAACGTAATCTTTATTTTGTGAACCAATCCAATCAGAATAATCAATTTTCAGTTCTTTTAGATAAACTACAAATGAATCTATTTTAGCTGTTGATAAAGCAAAATGAACGGCCTTATTTACTTTTATTTCAAAATTAGGACGAGGAATTAAATGAAGTTGTTTGCCTTCTCCTATAGATAACCATCTCGTTTTAGAATCTGAAGCTGTATTCTTAATTTCTTTAAAGTGAAATATTTTTTGATAAAAGGCTATGGATTTATCTACATCTTTTACAGAAAGAGCTATGTGATTGAATATAAAAGTACTCATTTATATATATGGTTTTTAAAAATTTCGTTTCTGAAATTTAATAAAGAATATCCAGCTTCAATTGTTGTTCAACTTTTATTTTTCCAGAATGAATTACAGTATTTTCTTTGTGATGATTATTTTTTTCTCCCCATAAGAAAGCAATGTTTTTTATAGGATTATTTTGAAATGTATTTCCTGATATATCAACATTTACAATTCCTCTTGTTTTTAATAAAATGCCACTTTTTTCTTTGCTTCCAGAGTTTCTAAAAGTGCTATTTGTTACTTTTAAACTTCCTCCAATGGTAGATTCATCATAACCACCTCTATAATAATGAATCACATTTTGTTGAATGTTTGTTATTTCACAATTATCAATTACAATCATTGCTGCATTATAATCTCCTTTTTCTTCTGAAGCTAAAATAATTCCGTTTTTACAATCTTTTATTTTAGTGTTTTTAAAAGTGATATTATCTGCAAACGAACCTTTAGAAACTTCAATGATTGATTTAAAATTAGAAATAGTACAATTGTTTACAGTGATATTATAAGCTGCAGACATGTTTCCTTTCAGTGTTTCAAAAGTGATTTGATTGGTTTTACTTTTAATATCAATATTTTCTAAAAATAAATTTCCATAAGGGTTCATTACAAAAGCAGGAGTGTTTTTATCACCCGTAAAAATAATTTGTGCTTTATTTTTTGATTGAATTGTAACGTTTTTATCAATTTTAAGTGAAGTTTTAAATGTATAAACTTTGTCTGTTAAATTGATAATATCTCCACTTTTTGCTTCTGAAATTTTAGTGATTAAATCATCAGATTTAGAAACATTTATAAGATTTGCTTCAGGATTTATTTTATCAGTTGAAAACCAAGAAGGACCATATTTTTTGGTATCAATTTTAAACTTTTCTGCTGCTGCTAAATTTGTAATTGCACCAACATTGTTTTTATCAGCTCTAGAACTTTCAAAAAGGTCTGTTTTTATTTTATCAAATTCATAACCAATATAGGTTTCATTAAAAGCTTCTGAATGATTTGTTTCTGGAACAAATAACCAATCATTAATTTGCTTCATTTTAACAGTTTCATTCTGTAAAACCTCATACTTTGTAAATTCACTTCCGTTATTATCAAGAATATTGTTTTGAAACAAAATTCCTTCCATATTATCATGATTGATAAAAGGTTTTGCATCTGATTGATGATTGTAAATTAAATTATTGGCAATTACAGAACGAATTGGTGGAGCAGAACGAATTTCGTATTTAGGTAAAACTCCAGCACTTGCTACGTTTTGACCAACTCCAATTTGAATTGGAGATTTACAATCTACCCAAGTATTATAAGCAACAACAACATCTGTAACTTGTTTATATCTATTAATTGGCGACATATTTATACCGTTCATAACTGCTAACGGACTTCTAAATTTTGAGCCATTTATTTTATAGAAATAATTGTTAGTTATAAAATGACCTGTACTTACCAACCTGATTCCTCCATAAAAATCAGAATCATCATCACCAATAAAAATGTTGCTATCTACAGTAGAAAAACTTCCATGTCTTAACACCAAAGAACCTTCACATTTGTAGAAAATATTGTTTTTAAAAGTGTTGAAGTTTGTTTTGTCTGATATTATTTCTACTTCTCCATTACAAGCTTCAAAATAATTATCAGAAACATTTACAAAACCAGAACTCATTGAAGTTTTACTATCTCCAACACGAATCGTTTCTGCTCTTGGACCACCTTTTCTTGGTCTTGGTCCAAAATAATTATGTACAATTTGATGATAGTTACTAACGTTTTTATTTCCGTCTTGAAAAACTCTTATGGTTTCTCCGTCGTTAGATTTTCCAGAAATATAACAATGATCTATTTTGTTGTGTTTACCGTAAAATTCGATCCAATGATCATTGGTTAGTCTACTTGGTTTGGTGAAATTTTTAATAACGGTATTTGTAATTCTGCTATGAAAAGCAGTTGAATCTTTACCTATTCTATATCTAAGAATACTAATTTCTGGACTGTAACCATTCCTAAAATATAATCCATCAACAATTAAATATTCTCCTCCTAAATGCAAATAAGATTTGCCTTCAAAAAACACTTTACCAGGATTTTCTGCTTTTAATGTAATTGGTTTTTCTTTGGTTCCAATTGCGTAAAATTTAATCTGTGCACCTTTATAAATTCCGTCTTTTAAAACAATATTTGTTCCAGGAGTTGCATTTGTAATTGCTGTTTTAAGTTCAGCATTATTTTTTACAAAAATAGTTTCATGTTTTGAATTTTCTTTACATGAAGTAATTAAGAGCAATATAAAAACAAACAATAGTGTACTAACTGTTTCAAAATTTAACTTCATATTTAAAACTGATTTTTAGTATAAAAAATAAAATTGAAGATACCATAAATTATCTGCTTAGAGTTCTTATTTTATGATTTAAAAATAAAACTTATTTGGTTTTTTTCAAATGTTTTTGGTTTATGTAAACCAAAATTAACTTTTTAGTTAAACTCAGTCTTATTGATTTAATTATCTTTGATTTTTAAAAGAAACGTAAGTAGGGATTTACCTGTTTATCATTCTTTTTTAATAGATTTTAAAGCATGAAAAACATATTTATATTTTTATTTATAACTTTTAGTTTAGGGGTATTCTCTCAAATAGAAGATCCTATTGAGTGGTCTACTTCTGTGGAAAAAATTTCTGACAGTGAGTTTGTATTAGTCTCAACGGCAACTATAGAAGAAGGTTGGCATTTGTATTCTCAAAATGTTCCAGAAGATGGGCCAGTACCTACAACATTTACGTTTGATGATTCTGAACAAAATTTTTCTTTAATAGAAAAAACAATAGAAGAAAAAGGGCATACAATCGACGATACTGTTTTTCAAATGAAAATTAAGTTTTTTGAAAATAAAGCTGTTTTCAGACAGGAAGTGAAGGTTTTATCAGACATAAATACAATAAATGGTGTTGTAGAATTTATGGTTTGTGACGATTCTAAATGTTTAGCACCAACAGAAATAGATTTAAAATTTAATATTCCTAATGAATCTGAGAATCCTTTTAATTCAGATGAAGGGCTATTAAATCCTGTAAAATGGAAAACTTCCATTGAAAAAATTTCGAAAGTTGAATATGACTTAGTAATAACGGCAGAAATTGATGCCGATTGGCATTTATATTCTCAACATACTGCAGATGGAGGTGCCTTGCCAATAGAAATCACAAAATCTAATGAAAAGGATGCTTATGACTTGGTAGGAAAAGCAGTAGAAAGTGATACGATTAAAAAATTTAATGAAATTTTTGATGTACAAGAAACGTATTTTGATAATAAAGCAATCTTAAAGCAAAGAATAAAGTTAAAAAACCAAGATATTTCTAAGGTTACTTTAAATTTAACAGGACAAGTTTGTAGAAAAGTTTGCATTCAAATAGATGAAGATTTTACTTTTTTATTAAACGGAAAAAATGAAAATTCAATAATTACATCAGTTGATAATACATCTGTAAATAACCTTCTTTATGGAATGAACACAGATGGATTGTCTTTTTCTTCTGATACCTGTAAAGATGAAATAAAAAGTAATTCATCAGAAATACAAAGTGGAGGAAAATCTCTTTGGAATATTTTTGGACTTGGCTTTTTAGGCGGATTATTAGCGTTGTTAACTCCTTGTGTTTTTCCAATGATTCCTTTAACAGTTAGTTTTTTCACAAAGAAAAGCGGACAAAATAAAGGCGCTGGAATATCAAAAGCACTCTTGTATGGCTTCTTTATTTTTGCAGTTTATATCCTTTTAAGTGTACCTTTTCATTTGTTAGATTCTGTAAATCCAGATATTTTGAATGAGATATCAACTAACATTTGGTTAAATATTATCTTCTTTATCATATTTGTGTTTTTTGCTTTTTCTTTCTTCGGATATTACGAATTAACACTTCCTGCAAGCTGGACAAATAAAACAACTCAAGGAGAAAATTCTGGAGGTTTTATTGGCATATTTTTTATGGCGTTAACTTTAGCGATCGTTTCATTTTCTTGTACAGGACCAATTTTAGGTTCTTTATTAGCAGGTTCTTTAACTGCAGATGGAGGCGCGTGGCAATTAACTGCTGGTATGGCAGGTTTTGGAGTCTCATTGGGTTTGCCTTTTGCTTTGTTTGCAATGTTTCCTAATATGATGAATGCCCTACCAAAATCTGGTGGATGGTTAAATACAACAAAAGTGATTTTAGGGTTTTTAGAATTGGCTTTAGCATTTAAATTCTTATCAAATGCAGATTTAGTTGCACATTGGAACCTTCTTAAAATTGAACCATTCTTATTATTATGGATTCTGATTTTTGCAGGTTTAGCATTATATTTATTAGGTAAAATTAAATTTCCACATGATTCTCCAATCAAAAAATTATCATTTTCTAGAATTGCTGGTGGTATTTTAGTAGCTTCTTTTGTAGTTTATTTAGCTTCTGGTTTTATGGTAAATAAAGAGACAAAAACATTTACCCCATTAACTTTATTAAGTGGTTTAGCACCTCCAGTTGGTTATAGTTTTTTATATCCAAATGATTGTCCTAATAATTTAGATTGCTTTAAAGATTTAAAAAAAGGAATTGAATATGCTAATAAAGTAAACAAACCAATTATGCTAGATTTTACAGGATATGCATGTGTAAATTGTAGAAAAATGGAAGAACATGTTTGGCCAAATAAAAAGATTGATAATTATTTAAGAAATGATTATGTGCTAATTTCTTTATATGTTGATGACAAAAAGGAATTACCAAAAGAAGAACAAATTTTGGTAAATAGAATTAATGGTGGAACAAGAAAGCTTGAAACTTATGGAAATAAATGGGCAAATTATCAAACACAGTTTTTTAAAACAAACTCTCAACCATATTATGTTTTATTAAATTCTGATGGTACAAAAATTCTAAATCAAGCTGTAGGTTATACTCCAGATGAAAACGACTACGCAAAGTTTTTGGAATGTGGTTTAGAGGTTTTTAAAAACAACAATAAAGAGTAATTTTAAAATCCTATTTTTGGTAAACGAATTTGAAGCTTTGTAAAGTATGATTTCAACAAAAGAAAACAGTTTAAAGTCAGATTTAGAACAGTATTTTAATCAATTTAAAAAGAATATTGTAGGAATTAATCAAACTTTTCAATCTCCTTATGGAGAACAAAAATTGATTTATACAGATTGGACAGCAAGTGGACGATTATACGGACCAATTGAAGATAAAATGCTGCATCAATTTGGACCATTTGTTGCAAATACACATACAGAAACTTCTACTTCTGGAGCTGCAATGACATTAGCATATCACGAAGCTAGAAATATTATTAAACGTCATTTAAATGCAAATAGTAATGATGTTTTAATTACCTCTGGAACAGGTATGACTGGTGCTGTCAATAAATTTCAACGAATTTTAGGTTTAAAAGTTTCTGAAAACTTAAAGAATCACACAACAATTCCAGAAGATTTAAAACCAATTGTTTTTATAAGTCATATGGAACATCATTCTAATCAAACTTCATGGTTAGAAACGATCGCAGATGTAGAAGTTGTTCCTTGTAATAATGAAGGTTTATTATGTTTGATAGAGTTTGAAAAATGCATTCAAAAATATCAGGATAGAAAAATAAAAATTGTTTCAATTACATCTTGTTCAAATGTAACAGGCATAGAAACGCCTTATCATGAAGTAGCAAAATTAATCCACAGTTATAATGGTTTGTGTTTTGTAGATTTTGCATGTTGTGCACCTTATGTAAATATTGATATGCATCCAGAGAATGAAGATGAGTATTTAGATGCTATTTTCTTTTCTCCTCATAAGTTTTTAGGAGGTCCAGGTAGTTCTGGAGTATTAGTTTTTAATAAGAAACTGTATAAAAATACAATTCCAGATAATCCAGGAGGAGGTACAGTAAGTTACACAAATCCTTGGGGAGAACATGATTATTTAGATGATGTAGAAGCAAGAGAAGATGGTGGTACACCTGGTTTTTTACAAACCATTAGAATTGCACTTTCAATACAATTGAAAGAAAAAATGGGTGTTCAAAATATTAGAAATAGAGAAGAAGAAATTAATGAAATTGTTTTTAATACTTTAGAAAATTTATCCGGAGTTAAAATTTTAGCACCAAATCATAAAGAACGTTTGAGTATCTTTTCTTTCTATTTTGAAAAATATCACTTTAATCTCGTTGTAAAATTATTGAATGACAGATTTGGAATTCAAACTAGAGGAGGTTGTTCTTGCGCAGGAACTTATGGACATTTTTTATTAAATGTAGATCATGCAACTTCTAATAGAATTAAAGATGAAATTTTGCATGGTTGCAATACTCAAAAACCAGGTTGGGTTCGTTTATCTGTGCACCCAACAATAGCAAATGAAGAACTAAATTTTATTTGTCAATCTTTAAAAGATTTGGCGAAAAATATAGAAGAATGGTCTAAAGACTATCAATATGAAGCAATTAAAAACGATTATAGCCACAAAACAGTAGCTCCCATAGAAAAGCAATTGGTAAAAGAATGGTTTAAAATTTAGAATTATCTTTTTTATTCCTTTTTAGTTGAGGAATTTCATAAAACCAACGGTGCATTCAATCTAATTTTTAATGATATGTCAATTCTTTGATAAAAAGGGAGATATAATTTGTTTGTTTCAATTTAATCTTTAGATTTGTCTCTCAAACAAAGAGCATACAAATGTTAAATAACACTTTTACTCGTTTCTATTTTTACTTTTATTTTTACAATAAAAGCAGAGACTTTGTATCATGTTGTTAAGAAGCATTCATATAATATAAAGTCTCGAATTTAATTCGAGGCTTTTTTTTTGACATTATTTGTAACTAATGAATAAAACTATTGCCATTCAAGGAGCAGAAGGCTCAAATCACCATAAAGTTGCTCGCGACTTTTACGGAACTTCAATACAATTAAAAGAATGTATGTCTTTTGATGAGTTGGTAGATAGTTTGTTAGAGGGTTCTGCAAATCTTGGAGTGATGGCTTTAGAGAACACAATTGCAGGTTCAATTATTCCTAATTACGCTTTAATTGATAAACACAATTTGCATATAACAAATGAAGAATATTTAAATATTCATCATCATTTAATGGCATTAAAAGGTCAGGAAATTAAAGATATTAAAGAAGTTTGGTCACATCCAATGGCATTGTTACAATGTAAAGAATTCTTTAAAATGCATTCTCATATTAAATTAGTTGAAGATGTAGATACAGCAGAAGTAGCTAAAAGAATTTCGAAAGAAAATTTAGTTGGTATTGCGGCAATTGCTCCAAAAATAGCAGCAGAAATTTTTGGTTTAGAAATTCTTGAAGATGAAATTCAGACTATAAAAGATAACTCTACAAGATTTGTAATTGTACAAACTGAAGAACCAAAAATTGATGAAGAAGTAAATAAAGCTTCTTTAAAATTTCAATTGAATCATAAAAGAGGAAGTTTAGCAGCAATACTAAATGTGTTGAGCGATTGTAAAATGAATTTAACTAAAATTCAATCTTTACCAGTTATAGAAACTCCCTGGAAATACTCGTTTTTTGTTGATATAACTTTTGATGAATATAAAGATTACAAAAAAGCAGAAGCAATTATAGAAATAATGGCTGAAGAATTTAAAATATTAGGAACCTATAAAAACGGTAGAAAATAGCGCAGCTATCCTGAACTTGTTTCAGGATCTCATTCAAAATAATATGATTAAACCAGCCAAAAGATTAGACACAGTTCAAGAATACTATTTCTCTAAAAAATTAAGAGAAGTTAGAGGTTTAGTTGCTGCAGGAAAACCAATTATCAATATGGGAATTGGATCTCCAGATTTGCAACCACCAACAAAAGTTTTAGAAGCAATTTCTAAAAGTTTAGGAGATGCAAATGCGCATAAATATCAATCTTATCAAGGATTACCAGAGCTAAGAACTGCAATTTCTACTTTCTATAAAAATAAGTTTTCTGTAGATTCAAACCCAGAAAATGAGATTTTACCTTTAATGGGAAGCAAAGAAGGAATTATGCATATTTCTATGGCTTTTTTAAATGAAGGTGATAAAGTATTAATTCCTAATCCTGGATATCCAACTTATACTTCTGTTACAAAATTAGTAGGTGCAGAGCCTTTATTTTACAATTTAGATGCAGCTAATAATTGGCAACCTAATTTTGAAGAATTAGAAGCCCAAGATTTAGAGAATGTAAAAATTATGTGGGTAAATTATCCACACATGCCAACAGGTACAGACGCAACATTAGAAACATTTGAGAAATTGGTTGCTTTTGGAAAAAAACACAATATTTTAATCATCAATGACAATCCTTATAGTTTTATTTTAAACGATAATCCTATTAGTATTTTACAAGTTGAAGGTGCAAAAGACATTGCTTTAGAATTAAATTCTTTAAGTAAAACGTTTAATATGGCTGGTTGGCGAGTAGGTATGGTTTTAGGAAAAGCCACTTATATCAATGAAATATTAAAAGTAAAATCTAATATGGATTCTGGTATGTTTTACGGAATTCAAAAAGGAGCAATAGAAGCATTACAATTATCTGATGATTGGTTTTTAGATCAGAATAAAATATATGAAGAACGTAGAAATCTAATTTGGCAATTAGCAGATAAATTAGATGCAACGTATAATAAAAACGCAACAGGATTATTTGTTTGGGCAAAGATTCCTGAAGGAAAAAAATCTGAAGAAGTTACAGATTCAGTTTTATACAATAACGATATTTTTATTACTCCAGGAACTATTTTTGGTTCTCAAGGAGAAGGATATATCCGATTTTCATTATGTGTAACTTCAGAAATAATTAAAGAAGCAATATCAAGATTATAGATTATGAAAAATATTTACATGATTGGTATTGGTTTAATAGGCGGTAGTTTTGCTATCGATATTAAAAATAACAATCCAGATGTTGTAATTCATGGAATTAGTAGAAAAGACGAAACCTTAAATAAGGCTTTAGAATTAAAACTAATAGACAAAAAAGCAACTCTAGATGATATAGAAAATGCAGACTTGGTAATTGTATCAATTCCTGTAGATGCAACTGTAAAATTATTGCCAACGATTTTAGATAAAATATCAGATAATGGTTTGGTTGTAGATGCTGGATCAACAAAAGAAGCAATTTGTAAAGCGGTTGAACATCATCCAAAAAGAAGAAATTTTTTAGCATGTCATCCAATTGCTGGAACAGAAAATTCTGGACCAACAGCAGCTATTTCTGGCTTATACGTTGGGAAAACGAACATTATCTGTGAAGTAGAAAAGACAACTTTTAAGCTTCAAGAAAAAGCTTTAGAGCTTTTTAGAGCCATTGGAATGCGTATTCGTTACATGGACCCTGTTTCTCATGACAAGCATATTGCGTATGTTTCGCACTTATCTCACATTAGTGCATTTATGTTGGGTAAAACAGTTATCAATAAAGAAAAAAATGAACGTGATATTTTTGATATGGCAGGTTCTGGTTTTGCTTCAACTGTTCGTTTGGCAAAAAGTTCACCAGCAATGTGGACACCAATTTTTAAACAAAATAAAGAAAACGTAATAGAAACGTTAGAAGAATACATCAATAATTTACAACAATTTAAAGAGTTGATGCAACAAGATAATTTCTCTGAAATTTTTAACGAAATGGAGAACACAAATTATATTAAACAAATTTTAAACGGCATAAAATAAAAGCCAAAACAAGTAGAAAAATGGAGAATACAAAAGAATTAAGAACATGGTTGGATGATATGAATTTAGCGCATCCACTAGTAATAGCAGGGCCTTGTAGTGCAGAAACCGAAGAACAGGTTTTAAAAATTGCACACGAATTAAAAGATTCTGATGTAAATTATTTCCGTGCCGGAATTTGGAAACCAAGAACAAGACCAGGAAATTTTGAAGGTGTTGGAGCTTTAGGTTTAAAATGGTTACAAAAAGTAAAAGAAGAAACAGGCATGAAAACCTGTACAGAAGTTGCAAATGCAGCACATGTAAAGTTAGCTTTAGAGTATGATGTAGATTTATTATGGATTGGTGCTCGTTCTACAGTATCACCTTTTATTATGCAAGAAATTGCAGATGCTTTGCAAGGAACAGATAAAATTGTTTTAGTTAAAAATCCAGTAAATCCAGATTTAGCTTTATGGTTAGGTGGTATCGAAAGATTATATACTGCAGGAATCAAAAATTTAGGAGCAATTCATAGAGGATTTTCAACATACGAAAAATCAAAATATAGAAATACTCCAGAATGGCAATTAGCTATTGAGTTTCAAAATAAATTTCCAGATTTACCTTTAATCAACGATCCATCTCATATTACAGGAAATAGAGATATGATTTTTGATGTATGTCAAACTGCATTAGATTTAAACTTTGATGGTTTAATGATTGAAACTCATTACGATCCAGAAAATGCTTGGTCTGATGCTGCACAACAAGTAACACCAGATTCTTTAAAGCAAATAATGCAAGACTTAAAAGTTAAAAAAGAAACTGAAACTGCTATTAGTTACAGAGAACCTTTAGAAAACTTAAGAGCTCAAATTAACGTTGTAGATGATCAGTTAATCGACTTGTTAGGTAAAAGAATGCAAGTTGCAGACAAAATCGGTCAGTTAAAGAAAGATGAAAACGTTGCTGTTTTACAATCACGTCGTTGGAACGAGATTTTAGGAAACATGGTTTTAGAAGGTAGTAATAGAGGTTTAAGTGAAGAGTTTGTTTTAAAAATGTTTAAAGCAATTCACCAAGAATCTATCAATCACCAAGAAAAAATTATAAACGGATAATTTTTGGGCGTTACCCAAGGGTCAGGCTTTCATTACTCACTTTTTTTGTTTTTTAAGAAACAAAAAAGAGTTCAGACAAACCATTCAATCCTTAACGCAAAGAGCTAGTTTACATTAGAAAGTTCTTTAAAAATTACCAATAGAATACAAATCCTTCAAGTTTTAAAACCTGAAGGATTTTTTTAGTATTAAAACTATGTTTTCTAAGTTTCTATGTGGTCAGAATTAAATTTTACACACCTATATAGAAATACATTGTCACTTCGAGTAAAATTTCTTTTTCAGAAATTTTGTATCGAGAAGTTTTCGATACAATTTTCTCATAAATTCGAAAATCACTCGAACAGACATTCTCGTTTTTATTTAAAATTCTGCATCTTTGCAGCAATGACAGGAATCGTATATAAATCTACAGGAAGTTGGTATCAAGTAAAATCTGAAGAAGGTGTCTTTTATCAATGTAGAATAAAAGGTAAATTCAGAATAAAAGGTATTAAAAGTACCAATCCAGTTGCAGTTGGAGATAAAGTAGTGTTCGATGTAGAAAAAAAAGGAGATGAAGAAGTAGGAGTCATTAAAAAGATTTTAGAAAGAGAAAATTTTATTGTTCGTAAATCTGTAAATCTTTCTAAACAAATACACATTATTGCAGCAAATATTGACCAAGTTTTTTTGTTGATTACTATTAACAATCCACCAACATTTACTGCATTTATAGATCGTTTTTTAGTTTCTTCTAGAGCGTATAGAATAGATACCATTTTAGTTTTTAATAAGATAGATTCTTATGCAATAGAAGAACGTGCAGAAATTTTATATTTAAAAGATATATACGAAGCAATTGGGTATAGATGTGTTGAGGTTTCTGCAAAAGAGAAAAAAAATATAGATACAATTAAAGAAATGATGATTGGTAAAACATCTATGTTTGTTGGTCATTCTGGAGTTGGTAAATCTACGTTGGTAAATGCAATAGAACCTTCTTTAAATCTAAAAACCAAAGAAATTTCAGACCAACACAATCAAGGAAAACATACTACAACCTTTGCAGAAATGTTCGATTTAAGTTTCGATGCAAGAATTATAGACACACCAGGAATTAAAGGTTTTGGAGTTGTTGATATTGATAAATACGAATTAGGAGATTATTTTCCTGAGTTTTTTGCCTTAAAACAAGATTGTAAGTTTAACAATTGTATTCATACAAAAGAACCACATTGTGCTGTAAAAGAAGCTTTAGAAGAAGGTAAAATTTCTTGGTCTCGTTATAAAAGTTACTTGCAAATTTTAGAAGGAGATGAAGAATCTGAACATTACAGAACAGATGTTTGGAACGAAGAAGAGGATTAAAATTTAAGGTTGAATGTTTATAAGGTTATAACAACACAAACGAGTAACTAATAGTAAGCAGCAAAAAGCATTTAAAATGAAAGTTGTTATTCAAAGAGTTTCAGAAGCAAGTGTTACGATCAATCAAAATAAAGTTGCAGATATTAAAAATGGACTTTTAGTTTTGTTGGGTATTGTAAATGAAGATACTCAAGAAGATATTAATTGGTTAGTTCGTAAAATAATAAATCTTCGTATTTTTAATGATGAAAATAATGTAATGAATAATTCTCTTTTAGATGAAAAAGGAGAAGTTATTGTTGTAAGTCAGTTTACATTGCAAGCATCTACTAAAAAAGGCAATAGACCTAGTTATATAAAAGCAGCAAAACCAGATGTGGCAATTCCACTTTATCAGAAATTTGTAGACAATTTAGAAACAGCATTAGGCAAAAAAATTCAGACAGGAGAATTTGGTGCAGATATGAAAGTATCTTTAATAAATGACGGACCAGTAACTATAATTATCGATTCTAAAATCAAAGAATAAAAAATTTTAAAGTTGCTAAATTGTTAATTTTATCAAAAAAGTAAAAATAATAGTTTCCAAGGAAAATGAATTACATATATTTGCCATGGAAAATAAAATTTAAAAATCAATTTAAATCAAATCAAAAATGAAAAAAATAGTTTTATCATTAGTTTTAGTAGCATCAGTTTTAACTGCATGTAAAGAGAATAAAAAAGAAAAAGTAGAAGTTAAAGAAGCTGTGAAAGTTGCAGTTAATGTCGCTGAATTAAATAATGTAGATCTTGCTACTTCTGTATTAAACTGGAAAGGAACAAAACCAACAGGTGCTCATAATGGAACCGTAGCTTTAAAAAGCGGAGGTTTGTTAATAGAGAATGGTAAACTTACAAATGGTGAGTTTGTGATTGATATGAGTACAATTACAAATGTAGATATGCAAGGATCTGATGGAGCAGGAAAATTAGAAGGTCATTTAAAAAATGCAGACTTTTTTGATATTGCTGTATATCCAACAGCAAAATTTGTAATTACTAAAGTAGAAGAAGTAGAAGGTAAATTAGCTGTAACAGGTAATTTACAAATAAAAGATGTAACAAAAAGCATAATAATACCTGCAACAATTTCTACAGAAACTGGTATAACTACTTTTGCAAGTGAAACATTTAATGTAGATAGAGCAGATTTTAATGTAAAATATGGTTCTAAAAAATTCTTTGAAGGTTTAAAAGATAAATTTATAAACGATATAATGGAATTATCTTTTGTTGTAAAAACGAAAGCGTAAATTAGATTAATTCAAATTTTATTTAAGAGGCTAAAAACTTTTGTTTTTAGCCTCTTTTCATTTTCTTTTTTTTAACTTTGGAAGGCTATCAAAAAATTGTATGAAAAAAATTATCCCCCTCTGTTTATTAGTTTCCCTATTTTCAATAGTAGCTACTTTTAGTCAAAAAAATAATTATTCATCATTATTAATTCCTGTTGAGTTAAAAGAAAACGCAAATGCTGTAATTAGAGACAATTCAATAGAAATAACTATTGAAGATGTTGATGAAATGGTTGTTCGTAACAGAAAAGTTGTAACTGTTTTAAATAAATTAGGAGATAGAAATGTTTCTATGTCTGAATATTATGATAATCATACTAAAATAACGAAACTTTCTGCTATTATTTATGATGCTTTTGGAAGTCAGCTTAAGAAATACTCAAAAAACAAATTTTTAGATGTAAGTGCAGTTGATGGAGGTACATTATACTCGGATTCTAGAGTTAAATATGTAGATTATACTCCTGTTTCTTATCCATATACAATAGTTTTTGAATCTGAGTATAAAACATCTACAACAGGTTTTATACCAAGTTGGTATCCAATTTCTGGATATTCTGTTTCTGTGGAAAAAAGTGAATACAAATTAGTGAATCCAAAACGTATTACAATTCATAAGAAAGAAAAAAACTTTAGTGATTATTCTATTGAAAACTCCCATTTAGATTACGAGTTAAATAGTGTTATAAAAAGTCAGCCAGCAATTAAATATGAAGCGAATAGTGTCTCTTTCTCTAAAATAATGCCTTTATTATTGGTTGTTCCTAAAGATTTTCAAACGGATGGAGTAAAAGGAAGTTATTCAAATTGGAAAGAGTTAGGGTCTTGGATGAATGATAAAATTTTATATGGTAAGACTGATTTGGATGAAGCTACTAAACTCAAAGTTTTAAATTTGGTTAAAGGAATAGATAATCCTATTGAAAAAGCTAAAATTGTATATGATTATATGCAAAATAAAACGAGATACATTAGTGTGCAAGTTGGTATTGGTGGGATTCAGCCAATAGCTGCAAACCAAGTTGATAAGGTTAGTTATGGTGATTGTAAAGGTTTAACTAACTATACAAAGGCACTTTTAGATGTGGTTGGTGTGAAATCAAATTATGTTCATGTAGAGGCAAATAGAAATGATAAAGTTTCATTTGAAAATGATTTTGCATCTTTAGCTCAAGGAAACCATGTTATATTAAACATTCCTAATAGTGGAAATGACATTTGGTTAGAATGTACAAGTCAAACAATACCTTTTGGGTTTTTAGGAGATTTTACAGACGATAGAAATGTATTAGTAATGACGCCAGAAGGAGGTGTAATAAAAAGAACGCCATCTTATAAAAATGAGACAAATCTTCAAGAAATAAATGGTAAAATTCAATTAGAAGAAAACGGTAATTTAACTGCTACTTTAAATAGAGTTTCTAAAGGAATTCAATATGATGATAAATCTTTTTATGAAACTTTAAATGAAGAAGAATTAATTAAAAGATACAAATCTAACGTTTGGAGTTATAATAACAATTTAGAAATTACTTCTACAGATATAATAAATGATAAAGAGAAAGTTGTTCTTAAAGAAGATTTAAAAGTTTCGATTAAAAATTATGCATCTGTAAATGAGCAAGAATATTTGTTTCGAGTAAATGTTTTTAATAAAAATAGTTTTGTACCAAAGAGATATAGAACTAGAAAATTACCGTTAAAAATTCCAAGAGGTTTTAAAGATGTTGATTCGTATGAATTTACACTTCCTAAAGGATATGTTTTAGGAGTATTACCATCAGAGAAAACCCTCTCTTCAAATTTTGGAACTTATAAAGTCACTTTTACTAAAATTGATGACACTACTTTTAAATACAATAAATCTATGTTAATTAAAGAAGGTGTTTATCCGAAAGAAGACTACAAAAAATATAGAAATTTTAGAAGAAGTATTGCCAAATATGAAAATTTAAGAATTGCTATTTTAAAAAAATAAACAAAAATAATTATGAAAAAAGCGTTATCCCTCATTACGATTTTAATAGTTATACAGTTATCAACTTTTGCACAAGATTATAAGTTTGGTAAAGTGTCAAAAGAAGAATTAGAAGAAAAGTATTATCCATTAGATTCTACTGCAAATGCTGCTTATTTGTATAGAAGTAGGAGAACTTATTCTCATTATGTTACTAACGTTGGTTTTCAATCGGTAACAGAAATTCATGAACGTATTAAAATCTACACCAAAAATGGTTTTGATTTGGCTACAAAATCTATAGCATATTATGATCCAGAACATGGAGAAGATCAAGATGTAAGTTCTATAAAAGGATATACCTATTCTTTAATTGATGGTAAGGTAAACAAAGAAAAATTATCTAAAAAAAGTATTTTTAAAGAAAAGAAAAATAGATCTTACAGTATTAAGAAAATCGTAATGCCTAATATTAAAATAGGTACAGTAATAGAGATAAAGTATAAGTTAATTTCACCTTATGCTAATTCTATTGATGATTTAGAGTTTCAATATGGAATTCCTGTAAAAAAGTTGTCTTACAGAGTTGAAGTACCAGAGTATTATACGTATAATAAAAGATCTAAAGGTTACTATAGTATTCCAATGGAAAAGACTTCAAAAAATGGTACTATTGGTTCTATAAATTTCAGAATAGATGTTTTTTCTTATAAGGCAGATAATATTCCTGCTTTAAAAGATGACGAACCTTTTATAAGTAGTATTTATAATTATAGAGGAGGTTTGAAATTTGAATTAACTCAGATAAATTTTTTATCTCTTCAGGGAGATGTTAAAAACTTTTCTAATACTTGGGAAACAGTTAGTAAACAGATTTATAAGTCTTCAAGATTTGGTACAGAACTAAATAAAACAAATTACTATAAAAAAGAATTAGAAGTAATTTTAGCAACTGCTAAAACAGATTCAGAAAAAATCAATTCTATATTTAATTTTTTAAAAAATAAAGTTAAATGGAATGGTCGTTATGGTAAATATACAAGAGAAGGTGTAAAAAAAGCATTTAATAATAGAGCAGGTAGTGTTGCAGATATTAATTTAATGCTAACTTCTATGTTACGTTCTGCAGGTTTAAAAGCAAATCCAGTTTTGGTAAGTACAAGATCTAATGGAGTACCGTTTTTTCCAACACTTAATGGTTTTAATTATGTAATTTCTATGGTAGAATTTGCAGATGGTACCTATGTTTTATTAGATGCTACAGAGCCATTTAGTTTACCAAATTTATTGCCAACTAGAGCATTGAATTGGAATGGTAGAAAAGTAACTAAAGAAGGAGTTTCTTCTTGGGTTAAATTAACATCTACTAAGCATTCTGTTTATGATCATAATTTAATGGTAAAGATTACAGAAGATATGATGGTAGAAGGTTTGTTTAGGTCTAAATTTTTGAATCTAAGCGCGTTAAATTATAGGAAAAATAAGAATCATATAAAAGAAGAAAGTTTAAGAACTAAATTAGAAGAAAAATATAGCATAGAAATAGAAGATTATAAAGTTATAAATAAAGAAAAAGTAAGTTTACCAATTATTAGAAATGTTAAGTTTTTAAGTGAAGATTTAATAGAAGAAATTAATGGGAAAATTTATGTAGAACCTTTATTGTTTTTAACGACACATAATAATCCTTTTAAATTAAAAGATAGAAAATTTCCTGTAGATTTTGCAACACCTTGGAAAGATGTTAATAGAGTAGCTATTAGTATTCCAGAAGGTTATAAAGTTGAAAAATTGCCAGAACCATTAGCAATTGGTTTGCCAGATAATTTAGGTGTATTTAAATATCAGGTATTACAAAAAGGAAATAAAATTAGTGTCATGTCAATATTACAATTTAACAACGGTATTATTTCTCCACAATATTATGCTTCTTTAAAAGATTTTTACGGACAAATGGTAAAAAAGCAAACAGAGAAAATTGTCTTTGTGAAAAAATAATTTTTACAATTTAATTACAGTTGTGTTTTTTACTTCTTCAATTGCAAAAGTACTGTGAGTACTTCCAATATATGCAATTGCTGTTAACTTTGTAACCATAAAATCTCTGTATTGATCCATATCTTTTACGTAAATTTTTAAAATATAATCATAATCTCCACTAACATGGAAACATTCAGAAACTTCTTCTAGTTTTAAAACTTCACGTTCAAAAGTGGTGACATATTCTTTAGAATGTTGAATGAGTTTTATGTGACAAAAAACTAAAAAAGACTTTCCAATTTTGTTTTTATTGATGATAGCTACATACTTTTTAATTACATCTTGATTTTCTAGCTTTTTAATTCGTTCATAAACAGCAGTTACAGATAAATTTAATTGAAGTGAAAGCTGTTTGGTAGTTTGTTTACTATCATTTTGAAGTAAATTGATGAGTTTTTTATCAATAGAATCTAAAGTCATAATTTTAAATTTTCGGTAAAATAGCAATTTATATTAATATTTTAGTTTTTAAAACTAATAATTATAATTAATAAGGAAAAATAAACTATAATTATTTTAAAGTATTGATATATTTTCTTTTATGTTGTTGTTTTGTGTTAGTTAAAACGATCAATTATGAAATTCAATCCTGCAGACAAAATTCAAGATTTACAATATTTTGGAGAATTCGGTGGTGTAAATCCATCCATTTCAGATTCATCAACCTACACCTTTTTATCAGCAAAAACAATGTTTGATACTTTTGAAGGAAATGCAGATGGATGTTATTTATATTCACGTCATTCTACACCGAGTAATTTGCATTTAGGTGAAGCATTGGCTGCAATGGAAGGAACAGAAACTGCAAATGTATCTGCATCTGGAATGGGAGCAATTACACCGGTTTTAATGCAGTTATGTGGTGCTGGAGATCATATTGTATCTAGTAGAACAATTTATGGAGGAACCTATGCATTTTTAAAGAATTTTATTCCAAGATTTAATGTAAAAACAACTTTTGTTGATATTACAAAATTAGATTTTGTAGAAGCTGCAATTACACAAAATACGAAGGTTTTGTATTGTGAAACTGTGAGTAACCCGTTGTTAGAAGTTGCAGATATTGCTGGTTTATCCGCTTTAGCGAAAAAATATAATTTAAAATTAGTAGTAGATAATACGTTTTCACCATTATCAATTTCACCAGCCAAATTAGGTGCAGATATTGTAATACATAGTTTAACAAAGTTTATAAACGGATCTTCAGATACAGTTGGAGGTGTAGTTTGTGGAACTCAGGAGTTTATAAATGATTTACGAAATGTAAATGATGGAGCAAGCATGTTATTAGGTGCTACAATGGATAGTTTAAGAGCTTCATCTGTTTTAAAAAATATGAGAACGCTACATATAAGAATGAAACAACACAGTTATAATGCTGCTTTTTTAGCTGATAAGTTTGAATCTGATGGATTAAAAACAGTATATCCTGGTTTAGAATCTCATCCTTCTCATCATCTTTTTAAATCGATGATGAATGCAGAATATGGATTTGGAGGTATGTTAACAATCGATGTAGGTTCTTTAGAAAAAGCAAATGAATTAATGGAATTGATGCAACACCATAATCTTGGATATTTAGCAGTGAGTTTAGGTTTTTACAAAACATTGTTTTCTGCTCCTGGAAGTTCAACTTCATCAGAAATTCCTGAAGAAGAACAAAAAGAAATGGGACTTTCAAATGGATTAGTGCGTTTTTCGATTGGTTTAGATAATGATATTGAAAGAACATATAAAATGATGAAATCTTGTATGAAAGAAGTGGGAGTTATTTAGACTAAATTCCTTTAATTCTTTTCCACAAATCACTAAATATTTTACTAGAAGGCTCAAAATTAGAATATGGTTTTGTTATCCAACGAGAATCTTTTTTTTGTATTTCAAAATTCAAAACAGAATTTACAGAAGTTTTAGAGTTCATTATAACGTAACGTAAATCATTGAAGATCGTTTTGAAGGATTTTCAAGCTTTTCAAGTTGATAAAAATGATCACTAAACCATGCTAAAGTATTTAAATCTGATTCATGCATGTTTAATAAATTATGATTTTTAGGGATACTAATAATGTTTTCTGCGGTATTTTTTTTGTCAAATAAAGAATAATAGGCAACTTTATAATCCGTTTTAGTTTCTGCAATTCCATACCAGAGAACATTATTAAAAATTGTTGGCTGCGTTCTAATTCTATCAACAGTAATTTTAGCGTTTCCAAAAGATTTTTTAAAAACAGTATTAATATATAATTTATTTCCAATGGTAAACACCAAATAAAAGGAACTAATATAAATTCCTGTTTTTGTCCATTTTAATCTTTTTAGGTTTGTTCTTTTAAAGAATAGCAATATAATCATGCAGATTAAAAAAGGTAGCGTGTAAAAAGGGTCTACAACAGAAATAGTATTAAAAGCAACTCTATAATCAGAAAAGGGAGCAAATAATTGTGTTCCATAAGGTGTAAAACTATCTAAAATAGGATGTGTAAAAATGGATAAAAAGAAAAGCCAAATCCAGTTTTTTAAAGTAGTAGTTTCTTTACGTTTTCCAGAATTGTATAATTTAAAAATTATAAATCCGAAGAGAAAACAACCTAAAATTGCAAATAAAAAAGAATGCATAAACCCTCTATGAAAAGCCATTGCTTGTATTTCATTGTTAAATAAAAATTTTCCAACAAAAACGTCTAAATCAGGAATTGTACCTCCAATAGCGCCAAACAGTAAAGCTTTGTTGCCGATTTTTTTGCCAAGTGCAATTTCTCCACAAGCAGCACCTAAAACAATTTGAGTTAACGAATCCATAGACACAAATGTAAGCAACCATTTTCATTTGCATAACATTTTGTAAAATCGTAACATTACAAGACTAAAAAGATACATATGCCAGAAGACAAAAATCTTTCAGAAATTAATATAGAAGATCAAAAAATAATTCATAATAATGAGCTGAATTTATTTGAATCATTAGTGCCAGTTGTAATTTTAATGGCTTTGTTAGCTTATAATATCTTTTTTGTTGATGGACAAGAATGGTTTGGAGGTTATACAAATCAGTATATTCTTTTAATGGGAGGTTTAGTTGCAGCTGCTGTAGGTTTTTTTAATAAAGTATCTTTTTCTACAATGATTGCTGAAGTTTGGGAGAATTGGAAAAGTGTTTTTGTGCCAATTATGATTCTTTTTTTAGTAGGAGCTTTGGCAGGAACTTGGTTGGTAAGTGGTATTATTCCAGCTATGGTTTATTATGGATTACAGGTTTTAAGTCCAGAAATATTTTTACCAGCTTCTGTAGTAATTGCAGCTATTATTTCTATAGCAACAGGAAGTTCTTGGACAACTTCTGCAACAGTTGGTATTGCGTTAGTTGGTATTGGTAGTGCATTAGGTATTCCTACAGGGATGATTGCTGGAGCTGTAATTTCTGGAGCTTATTTTGGTGATAAAATGTCTCCACTTTCTGATACTACAAATTTAGCGCCAGCAATGGCAGGTACAGATTTATTTACACATATAAAATACATGTCTATTACAACAGTACCTACAATTATAATTACTTTAATTGTATTTGCATTTTTAAGTGGTACAATAGACACATCAGGTAGTGCAGATATTAGCAATTTGTTAGTAACAATAGATAATACATTTCATATTTCTCCATGGTTATTTTTAGTTCCTGGTATTGTAATTGCCATGATTTTAATGAAAACAAAACCATTAATAGCTTTAGGAACAGGTGTTGTTTTAGCAGCAATTTTTGCATTTATTTTTCAAGGTGATATTTTAGATAGTTTATCAACGTCTAAATTTCAATCTATAATTAATGCAGTTTTAACAGACATAAATATAGAAACGGATAATGAAAAATTATCTGAATTATTTTCTGCAGGAGGAATGAATGGAATGTTGTGGACCATCTTTTTAATTATTTGTGCGATGGTTTTTGGAGGAATTATGGACGCAATTGGTGCATTGGCAAAAATTACCAAGAGTTTATTATCTGTTGCAACTTCTGTGTTTGGTTTATTTGCAAGTACAGTTGTAAGTTGTTTAGGTTTAAATGCAATTGCTTCAGATCAATATTTAGCAATTGTAATTCCAGGTAAAATGTTTAAAAAAGCCTATGAAGATAAGGGATTGGCCCCAGAAAATTTAAGTAGAACTTTAGAAGATTCTGGTACTGTTACTTCTGTTTTAATTCCTTGGAATACTTGTGGAGCTTACCAATCTAGTGTATTAGGAGTTTCTGTTGCAGATTATGCTATTTATGCGATTTTTAATTACTTAAGTCCTTTTACAACGTTATTCTTTGCTGCCTTAAATATTAAAATAAGACAGTTAGTAAAGAAATAATATGATTGTGCCTGCTATTTTTTCTGATGCAAAACAACTTACCGAAATTGCATTAAAATCGAAAGCTTTTTGGGGGTATTCTAATGATTTGATAGAGAGTTGGAGAAATGATTTAACAGTTACTTCTGCAATGATTTCTAATTGTGGGATTTTTAAATTTCTTGTTAACAATGAGATTGTAGGGTTTTATGTCTTAAACTCACCAAAAGAGAAAACCATAGAATTAGAAATGTTGTTTATGTTGCCTCAATTTATTGGCAAAGGAATAGGAAAACAACTATTACAACATTTATTTGAAAAAGCGTTGAAATTGAATGTATACTCAATGACATTATTAGCAGACCCAAATGCGGTACCTTTTTATAAGTCGAAAGGATTTTATCAAATAGATAGAAAAGAAAGTTCTATTTCTGGTCGTTTTTTGCCAATAATGCAAAAAGATTTAAAACAATAGAAATCAATAAAAGCAACCAAGGACTTCCATGTAGTAAAACATCAAACCAATCTTGAGCTTGCATTGCATTTTCTCCAGAAAAAGCATTACCACCTAAAATCCATTGAATCTTACCTATAATATGAGGAGGATTAAAAGGAGCTAATCCCAAAGTTAAACTTGCTATTAAAAAGAGCTTGCAGTTTTTTTTAAGTTGATTTTTCATGTTTTCCAAGAGTAAAAAATTTATAAATAGAAAATATAAAAATGATTGAAGAATGAAAAGTTATGTAAGTTAGAATTTTAAAATAAAAACCAAAACTATATTTATCATCTTTAATTATAATTATTAAGAATAAGTATATTATGATTAGTGATATATTCAAAAATATAAATGTTGACAGTTTTTTCCATCTAGCGAAGAGAAGTAAACTAGCGAAACTTGAAAATAATAAAATTGTAAAAAAAGCAAAAATTAATGTCATAATTTTTTTTTCATAAACAAGCTAAAAGTCCTTCCTTTAGGGAAGGATTTAGGATGGGCTTCTTTTTAAATAAACCAGTTCCAAACCAAACCAAAACGAATTACAAAATCTCGATAAGGATAATTAGGAGCAGAAAAATAATTTTTTTCTGTAAAGCTAGAAGTTACGTTCTCAATTTTAAAAAACAAACGTGTTCTTCTTACTTGTGCATTAAAGAAAACATCAACAGAAGGAAAACCTATTTCTTCGTCGTTTTGCAATGTAAATTCTGCCAATAACGGATTATAAGCATTCATTTTATATTTTGTAAAGTAATTAAAGGTAGCTCCAATATTTACCAACATTGGTTTTCCTTTAAACCAATAATCTTCATAATATAAAGTGTTTCTAGTAACTAGTTCTGGAACTCTAAAAACAGAACTTCCACTACTTACATTTTGGTACATTACAGTATTGTCTAAAGCAATTTTCCAATATCTAAACTCTTTATTTGCCTTTACTTTTAAATATGTAATCTGATCTGCAAACTGCTGAGGTTTGTTGTTTTCATCAAAATATGTATAGTTATCTATATTGGTAAAATTAAGTGTAGCATTTCCCCATTTGGAGTTAAATGCAAAACCTAAATCTCTTGTATTTACTGAGCTATAATCATTTTGCCAATTGTAGTCATCATATTTACTTTGATGTAGTATTGTGTTAAAATTTGCAGATTTAGAACTAATTAATAAACTACTTTTTAATTCAAAAACACTGTCCTTTTTATAAAGTGCTTCACCTTGTATAAAATTACCAGATAACCTACCACTTCCTGGGCTTAAATTTCCTGTAGCATTTAACTGAAAGTTTTTAATCTTTGCATTCCAATCAGCTCCAAAAGAAATAGCACTACCTTCTAATTTTATTTTAGAAATGTTACTATTACTGTTTAAAATAGTATCATATCCATAAGAATATTTTACAATATTTACTTTGGCTTTAAATTTACCAAGAACATATTTTGAATTAAATTCTAGGTTTAACTCGTTGTTAGTAATTGTGTTTTGTGCTTCATTATCACTTGCTCCAGAGTCTGTTGCAGTTCCAAAAATAGACGAAACTGTTGGTTGAGTAAAACTATATTCTTTAGTTTCATTTGTAAAAACATGTCCAACTTTTAAATTGCTAAAATCTTTTTTATTAATAGTGTCTTTACTAGCTAGTAACTTGTAGCTATGCTCTAAATATACTCTTCTTCCTTCAAATTGATTTTCGGCATCTGTAAAATTCACATCCAATCTAGCCCTTGTTGTGTAGTTGTCATCATTACTTTGAAATTTCTCAATTTCTGTTTGTGGCAATCCACCACTTTCTTGATTAAAAAAATCTTGAGAAGTTAAATGACCACGAATTTCATATTGATTTTCTTTTGTTCTATAATGAAAAGCCCCTCTAAAGTTACCATGACTTGCTAAAGATCTTCTGTAAGCTCCCAAAGAGCGAATCCCTTTGTAAGAAAGAGAAACATTTAATCTTGGTGAAAAATTTAATGTAAAAAGAGCATCTAAAACCTGTCCTTGTTGCAAGCCAGTTCTGTAAGTTATTTCTGTAGTTGTTGTAGGAACTTCGTAATATTTTATTTCATCAATATCTAAATAACTAAACTGTTTTGCTGTAAAACCAATATCCGGAAATAGTTTTAAATTACTAAAATTATATCCTAAATTTGTAAAAGTCTGACCTTGATTATGAAAAGCTAATAATTCAAAATTATCTGTTCTTAAATAATTGAATTTATAATCTTTTTGTATCGTTAAAGTCGTATCAATATAAGTCGTATCTCTTTGGTGAGAAAAGATTTTATAATCTGTATATTTTGTTTTTCCAGATAACTTTACGGTAATTTCACCAGAACTTCTAAGAGAATCGTTTTGAATGTTGCTAAAACCATTCCCATTTTGAAACGATTTAAGAGTTTTTTGCGAAAACAATGTGTTTACACTTAAAAAAGTAAGTATCAAAAGATAAAATAACGATTTGTTCATAGATTGTTTCTGCAATGGCAAATGTAAAATAATTTAACGAAAATAATTGTTAATAATTATCACGAAAACTGTTAATTAAAGTAAATTTATTTAAAGAATCTTTAAAAAGTGTCATTCCCGTAAAATTCATGCTCAACTAGATTGGGCTAACAGCAATTTAAAAGAAAAAGTTTTCTTTTCTTTGTAAAATGTTAACATCAAATTTTAGTGGTTTTTCTTTAGAAGCAGGTACAGATGAAGCTGGTAGAGGTTGTTTGTCTGGGCCAGTGGTTGCAGCAGCAGTAATTTTACCCAAAGACTTTACACATCCTTTTTTAAACGATTCAAAGCAATTATCAGAAAAGAAAAGAGATGAATTACGCCCTTTTATAGAAGAAAATGCTATTGCTTTTGGTGTTTCGTTTGTTTGGCAAGAAGAAGTAGATATAATTAATGTTTTGCAAGCTTCTATAACTGGTATGCATCGCTCAATTGAAATGCTAAAAACACAACCAGAATATATTATTGTAGATGGTAATAAATTTAGAGATTATAAAGATATTCCACACAAAACTATAGTAAAAGGAGATGCAAAATATCTAAGTATAGCAGCAGCTTCTGTGTTGGCAAAAACGTATAGAGATGCCTATATGGCAAAAATTCATCAAGAATTTCCTATGTATAATTGGCAAAAAAATAAAGGGTATCCTACCAAAGAACACAGAAATGCAATTAGAGAATTTGGAGCAACAAATTACCACAGAAAAACATTTAAGCTATTGCCAGAACAAATAAAATTAGATTTGTAAATCCTTTTTTAGAAGCCATTTCCTGCTTTCCATTATATCTTTTTTTATGAAAAAAAAAGGATGCCATTTCAATCAGGGCTAAACTAACTCACCAATTTTTATAATAAATTTTTAAATTTCCTCTTTTTAATGACCTATTTTTAATTTTAGTAAGAATTCACGTTTTATGAAACGGAAAACATCCAAAGAACGAAGTGGTCTGGATGTGATAGTGGAATAAAATATTGAATTCAAGAAAATTAAAATCAGTCTAGATTTTTTTGTTTCTTTTTTCATCAATGGAAAAAAGAAAAAGAATAAAAAATAGTTTCACACTAATTTCATTTTATTAAAATTCATACATAAAGTTTTTCTATTTTTACGCTCCAAAATTCTAAGTGATGATTAAAAAAACCAGAGCAGAAATTACAAAATGTATCCTTCATAAAGTTGCAAACAAATTTAATAGCGGAAGCAATGTTTTTTCTGAAGACTTAATTCGTTTCGATCAAGAAAGTTACGATTTAATGAAAGGGTTTTTACTAAAACCTTTTGGTGGTTTAACACAAAGTTACCGATTTTCTCATCATGCAGATGTTCGTTTAAATGAACTAAATAATTACGCTTCAGAAGTTTTTAAAGAAGAAAGTACATTTGTAGAATACTCAAAAAACATTGTAAATCATTTATATGAACAATCTAATTCTGCCCAGATAAAAACAGGAGATGTGTTGGTTGTTTTTATAGAAGGTATCGAGTATAAAGATGTTTTAACAGAAGCAGTTGGAGTTTTTAAAATAGAAAATAAAGTCGACTTTTTTCAAACCTATTTAGACGATAACGAAAGTTGGGATGTAGTTGTACAAAAAGGAATTTCAACAAAAAGAATAGACAAAGGTTGTTTAATTTTAAATACTTCAGACACAGAAGGTACTATTGTACTTTCGGTAGATAATAACAATTATGATGCTCAATATTGGATTAAAAACTTCTTGTCTGTAAAATTAGCAGACGATTATAATTCACATACACAGAATTACTTAGAGTTGTGTAAAGAATTTTCAGAAGAAGTAATTAAGCCAGAGTTAGGAATGCATGAACAAGGAAATTTCTTAGCAAATACTGTAGATTATTTTAAAGAAAATGAAACTGTAGATTATGCTACATTTAAAGATGAAGTCTTTGAAGAAGAGAAACATAAAGAAAAGTTTGATGAGTATAAAAAACATTTCGAAACGTTAAACGATGTTTTAGTTAGAAATAATTTTGATGTTTCTGGAGTTGTTTTAAAGAAAGAGAAGAACAAGCTTAAAACAGAAATTAAATTAGACACTAATATTAGTATAAAGCTAGATGTAGATGCACCAGAAGCCGCTTCAGAATATTTAGAAAGAGGTTATGATGAAGAAAAGAAAATGAAATATTACAAAGTGTATTTTAACGAAGAAAAGTAGTTTTGTTAGTTGTTAGTTGGGTAAAATTTTCATAAACCATCAACCAAAAACTCATCAACCTCAAATAAAGCTTTAAAATGTTTTAAAATTTTAGTTTTTACTTCTTCTAAATCAACTTTTCTGTTTAACTCAGCTTCCATAGAAGTAACTGCTTTACCTTTAATTCCACAAGGAATAATATTATCAAAATAACCCAAATTTACATTTGCATTCAAAGCAAAACCATGCATAGTTACCCAACGTGAAGAGCGAATTCCTATAGCACAAATTTTACGAGCAAAAGGCGTTCCAACATCTAGCCAAACACCAGTTTCGCCTTCACTTCTAGTTCCTTTTATTCCATATTCTGCAATCGTTAAAATAATTGCCTCTTCTAAAAAACGTAAGTATTTATGAATATCTGTAAAGAAATTTTCTAAATCTAAAATAGGATACCCAACAATTTGTCCAGGACCATGATAGGTAATATCTCCACCACGATTTATTTTGTAAAAAGTAGCACCTTTTTCTTCAAGCTGTTTCTCATTTAGTAATAAATTACTAAAATCACCACTTTTTCCAAGAGTATAAACATGAGGATGCTCCACAAATAAAAAATGATTTTTGGTATCATTCTTGTTGTTGTTTCTTCGATTATCAATCTTAACAGCTACAGTTTCTTGTAGTAATTCAGTTTGATAATCCCAAGTTTCTTTATAATCTTTTACAGATAAGTCTTTTAGTAATATGTTTCTATTCATAATCTCGACAACAAAGGTAAATATTTGTTTATATTTGAAGACTAAAAATTTCTATTTTAAATTATAATTCATGAAAATTAGATTAACCTTTGTTTTTGTTTTTGCTACGTTTTTTTTATCTGTAGGAGAGGTTAATGCTCAAAAGTTTTGGAAAAAACTAGAGAAAACTAATTCTTCATTACAAAGAAAAGAAATTTATAAAAACAAAAATTTTCCTTCTAAGTATAAATTGTTGTCATTAAATATTAATGAATTAAAAACTGACTTAAAGAAAAAGCAAGAGATTATAGTATTGCCAAATGAAAAAGGAGAATTGTTGAGGTTTAGTATTAAAGAAACTTCAAATTTTGAATCAGATTTATCGGCTAAATTCCCAACAATAAAATCTTATTCAGCACAAGGTATAGATGATCCTACATCTGTGGCTAAAATAAGTGTTGGTATCGATGGCTTTCATGCAGTTGTATATTCTGGAAACGAAAAAACGATATATATAGACCCTTATTCAAAAGACAATAAAGATTATATTGTTTATAAGAGAAGTAATCTAGGTAAAGATGAAAAAGACTTTAGTTGTAAAGTAGAGGAAGTTGTAAGTAAAAATTTACAGCCAGAAAATTTAGCTAGAAACGCAAACGATGGAAAATTAAGAACATTTCGTTTTGCAATTGTTTGCAGTGCAGAATATGCACAATTTCATTTAAAAAGACAAGGTACTTCTGACACAGCTACAGATGCAGAAAAAAAAGCAGTTGTTTTATCAGCAATGAATACTTCATTAACAAGAATTAATGGAATTTATGAAAGAGATTTATCTGTAAAAATGGTTTTAGTTGCTAATAATGATGAAGTAATTTTTTTAGACGCTGCAACTGATGGAATTACAGATGGAGATCCTGAGACAATGATTGATGAAGTTCAAACTATTTGTGACACAAAAATTGGAAATGCTAATTATGATATTGGCCATATTTTTAGTATTGGAGGAGATGGTTTAGCAGGTGGAGGTGTAGTTTGTGTTACAGGCCAGAAGGCAAAAGGAGTAACTGGTAGAAGTGAGCCAATTGGAGATGCATATGATGTAGATTTTGTAGCGCATGAAATTGGACATCAATTTGGGGCTAATCATACTCAAAATAATAATTGTAATAGAAATAATGCAACAGCAGTAGAACCAGGAAGTGCATCTACAATTATGGGTTATGCAGGTATTTGTTCGCCAAACGTACAAAACCAAAGTGATGATTATTTTCATACTGTTAGTATTACTGAAATGTGGAATACTATTCAATCTTCTGCAAATTGTGCCACGTTAACAGATACGAGTAATTCAGCACCAATAGCTAATGCCGGATCTGATTATAATATACCAAAATCTACTCCTTTTGTTTTAAAAGGAATGGCAACAGATGTTGATGGTACTTCTAGTTTAACTTACAATTGGGAGCAGATAGATAATGGAGTTGCATCAATGCCACCTTTGTCAACAAATACAGGAGGGCCATTGTTTAGGTCATTACCATCTAAAACATCACCAAATAGATATTTACCAGAATTAGCAACAATTGTTGCAGGTAGTACTGCTACAACTTGGGAAGTCTTGCCATCTGTAGCAAGAGATATGAGTTTTTCTTTTCTTGTTAGAGATAACAATGCAGGAGGAGGAAGTACGGCTAGAGATGATATGGAAATTACAGTAACAGATGCAGAAGCATTTGTTGTTTCAACTCCTAATTCTGCAGTTACTTGGGATACAGGTTCTACACAAACAATTACATGGAATAAAGGAACCACTGATGTAGCTCCTATAAATTGCCAAAATGTAAATATTAAATTATCTATTGACGGAGGTTTGACTTTTCCGATAACCATAAAGTCTAACACACCAAATGATGGAACTGAAGATGTTGTTATTCCAAATAATGCAACTACTACTGCTAGAATAATAATTGAAGCTGCAGACAATATTTTTTATAATGTAAATTCAACAAATTTTACAATAAATTCTACTGTTCCAACATTTTTAATGAGTAATACAAGTGGAGTTCAATCTGCATGTAATTCAGGAAATCAAACAGTAAGCTATGTTTTAAATTTTGATTTTTTAAATGGTTTTTCTGAACCTGTAACTTTTACGACAACAGGTCAACCTTCGGGTGCTACTATTGTTTTTACACCAAATTCAATAAGTGGAAGTGGTGATGTAGTTATGGAAGTTTCTAATTTAGATGGATTAACACCTCAAAATTATAGTATTAATATTAAAGGAGAAGCAGTAACAGTTAATCAAAACATAGATGTTGAATTAAATTTAACAACTTCTACTTTTGATGTATTAACATTAACATCTCCAGTAAATGGGGCAACAGGTGTTGCTTTGTCAGAAGAATTAAAATGGGATGCAGATTCTAATGCAGTTTCTTATGATGTGCAGGTAGCTTCAGATAATAATTTTACTTTTATTATATCTAGTGGAAATGTTATCACAAATTCATATTTCATAAATGACCTTTCTGCAGATACAACTTATTATTGGAGAGTAAAAGCTAAGAATAATTGTGGTGAAGGCCCTTATTCTAGTATTTTTAGTTTTACAACGTTTACACCTTCTTATTGTACTTCAACTTTTACAGATGAAGCTAATGGTTCAGAGCATATAACTAATGTTTCATTTAATACCATTAATAATAATTCAGGAAATGATACTGAAGATGGTTATGAAGATTTTACAAACATAAATACAATTGTAGAAAGAGGTGAATCACATCAAATTAGTGTGACTTTAGATACAGGAGGTTATCAAGATCATTGCTATGTATTTATTGATTGGAATCAAGATTATATTTTTGACAATACAACAGAAAGATATGATCTTGGAGGTGAAGTAGATGATGTAGCAACTGCAAGTTTTAATATTAATGTACCCAGTGATGCTAAAATAGGTAGCACAAGAATGAGGGTTATTATAGAGTATGAAGACCCGAGTGATGGATTTGGAGAAGGAGCTTGTGATGAAGATCATTTAACAGAATGGGGTGAAACAGAGGATTATACAATAATAGTAATTGGAGTAGATTCGAATAGTTATATAATTCAAACAACTTCTGAAACTTGTGTAGATCAAAATGATGGAATTATTAATGTAGATATTAATCAAACTGGATTAACTTCTCAAATAGTTGTTACTGGTCCATCAACAAATGTAAATCAAATACTAACTAGTGATAATTATTCGTTATCAGATTTAGAACCTGGAGATTATGAAGTTTGTATAACTGCCCAAGAAATAAATCAAACTCAATGTTTTGAAGTGGTAATTGAAGAATCTGAAGAAATAGCATTAAAAGTGGCTGAAAGATCAGCTGGAAATTATTCATTTAACATTTCAAGTGGTACAGCTCCCTATAAAGTATTTCTTAATGAAAAATTAGTATATGTTTCTGAAGAAAATATTTTTGAAGTTGTATTAGAAGAGAATGGAAACTTAGAGGTAAAAACAGTAAAAGATTGTGAAGGATCATTTAAAACAAGTATAGGTAATATTTATTTAAAACAAAACCCTGTTGTAGATGCTGTAGAGTTAGTTTTGCCGTTTAACTTAGGAGAAAGGTTTGTAAATGCTATGGTTTTTGATATGAATGGAAAACTTATTTTTAACAAATCAATAAAAAAAGAAAATAATAATTTATCAATCCCTTTTTCTTATGTCGCTAAAGGTGTTTATATTTTAAAGTTATCTATAGAGAATTCTAAACCTATTAAAATTATAAAACAATGAAAAGAGTAATAAATTTTGTTGTGCTAGCAAGTTTTATTTTGTTAAACTATGGTTGTAATAATGCTGATGGATTAAATATGCCAACTACAGATGTGCTTAACTTATCATTTCCAACAAATAATTTTTTATGTATTGAGAATACTATAACTTTTGAATGGAGTGATGAATTAGAATCTGAAAACAGCACAATAAATTATACTATTATTATAGCAAAAGATAGAGCTTTATTAGATATCGTAGAAAATAGTATAGTAAACGAAGCTAAAATTACAGTTACTTTAAATAAGGCAACAGCTTATTATTGGAAAGTAATTGCTGTAAACACTCAAAATAATGAAGAAAGTAATTCAGAAATTTTTTCTCTTTATACAAAAGGAGACGGAATAGTAAATTACGCACCATTTGCTTCTAAATTGGTAGCCCCTTTAGATAATAGCATTATTAGTTCTAATTCGTTAGATTTAAAATGGACAGGTTCTGATGCAGATTTTGGAGACGTTTTAACTTATGAACTTTATTTTAGTGAAACTTCACCACCAACATTAATAGAAACTTCTTTAACTTCAGAATCTTATACTGTTATTCCAGAAATAGGAAAGACTTATTATTGGAAAGTAAATGTTGTAGATCAAAATGGAGCAAAATCTATTGGTCAAACTTGGAAGTTTACTACGAATTAAACAAAGTGTAGTTCATAAATAAAGCCTCATCATTTAAATGATGAGGCTTTATTATTATGTAAAATTGATTTTCTTATCCTAAGAAAGGATATTTATAATCTGTTGGAGTTACAAATGTTTCTTTAATTAAACGAACAGAAGTCCAACGTAATAAGTTTTGAGCAGAACCAGCTTTGTCATTTGTTCCAGAAGCTCTTGCTCCTCCAAATGGTTGCTGACCTACCACAGCTCCTGTTGGTTTGTCGTTAATATAAAAGTTTCCAGCAGTATTTTCTAAGGCTTTAGAAGCTTTTTCAACAATATATCTGTCTGTAGAAAAAATTGCTCCAGTTAATGCATATTCTGTAGATTCATCAACTAGTTTTAATGAAGCTTCCCACTCAGCATCTTCATATACAAAAACAGTCATCACTGGTCCAAATAATTCAGTTGTCATTGTTGCGTATGTTGGCGATTTTGCTAAAATAACAGTTGGCTCAATAAAATAACCTACAGATTTATCGTGGTTTCCACCAACAATAATTTCTGCATTATTATCAGCTTTAGCAGCATCAATAAAACTAGAAACTTTATCAAAAGAAGCTTCATGTATCACTGCATTTACAAAGTTTGATGGATCTTCTGGAGAACCCATTGTAATTTCGCTAGTTTGAGCAATTACATGTTTTTTAACTTCTTCCCACATTGAAGCTGGAATGTAAGCTCTAGAAGCGGCAGAACATTTTTGACCTTGATACTCAAAAGAACCTCTTACAATTGCAGTTGCAACTTGTAATGGATTAGAAGAGTTGTGCGCCCAAATAAAATCTTTTCCACCAGTCTCTCCAACAATTCTTGGATATGTTTTATATGTGTGAATGTTGTTACCTATTTGTTTCCATAAGTTTTTGAAAACATGGGTAGAACCTGTGAAATGTAATCCAGAGAAATCTGGAGAACTTAAAACAGTGTCAGAAATCATAACAGGATCTCCATAAACTACATTTATTACTCCATCAGGTAAACCAGCTTCTTTAAATAAATCTACAATTACTTGTGCAGAATATGCTTGATGATCAGAAGGTTTCCAAACTACAACATTACCCATTAAAGCAGCAGCAGCAGGTAAGTTTGCAGCAATAGATGTAAAGTTAAAAGGAGAAATAGCATACACAAATCCTTCTAAAGGTCTGTATTCAACTCTATTCCAGATTCCTGGTGCAGATGCTGGTTGATCTTTAAAAATGTCTGTCATATATTCTACGTTAAAACGGAAGAAATCAATCATTTCACAAGCTGCATCAATTTCTGCTTGATGTACGTTTTTAGATTGGGAAATCATTGTTGAAGCGTTCATTTTTGCTCTATAAGGACCTGCTAATAATTCAGCAGCTTTTAAGAAAATAGAGGCTCTTTCCATCCAAGAAACACTTGACCAAGCTTCTCTGGCGGCTAGAGCAGTAGAAATTGCCGTGTCTATATGTGATTTATCTGCAGTATGATATTGTCCAACTACATGCTTATGATCATGAGGAGGTGTAATATTTCTAGTATTACCTGTTCTAACTTCTTCACCATTAATATGCATTGGCACATCAATATTACTGTTAAACATTGCTTTATAAGTAGCTAATAATTCTTCTCTTTCTGGAGAGCCAGGAGCATAACCTTTTACAGGTTCATTTACTGCTTTTGGAACATTAAAAAATCCTCTTGCCATATTGTATGTTATTTAAATTTTATCGACTAATTTTGAGATTCAAAGTTACAATTTTTGTTTCAATAAATTTGATGGATATTTAATGTCTTTTGTTGCATTAAATTCAAAGAATTTACATAAACATGAAATTTATCATAAATAAGTAGTGAGAATATGTGTACAGTAACCTATTTGCCTTTAGGCGATAATAATTTTATTTTAACTTCTAACAGAGATGAAACCCCATTGAGAAATACGATTTATCCACAGAAATATCTAGAAAACGGTGTAGAGTTAACGTATCCAAAAGATGAATTAGCTGGTGGAACTTGGATTGGTTTGAGTGATAAGAAACGTTTGGTTTGTCTCTTAAATGGGGCCTTTGAAATACATGTAAGAAAGAGTTTGTATAAAATAAGTAGAGGAATTATTGTAAAAAATATTTTATCTGCAGATGATGGAGTTTCTTATATAAATAATTTTGATTTTACCGATATAGAGCCTTTTACATTAATTCTGGTAGATTGGAAACACCAATTAGAAACTTATGAATTGGTTTGGGATGGAGAAAAAAAGCATTTTAATAAATTACCTCAAGAACCTAAAATTTGGTCTTCTTCAACTTTGTATACAGAAGAAATGAAGCAATTAAGAAAAAAATGGTTTGCTGATTTTTTAAAGGAAAATACAAGGTTTCGTCAAGAATCAATTATTGGATTTCATCAAAATGAAAAACTAGGAACTGCTGAAACTTCACCAAAAATGAAAAGAGAGTTTGTTGAAACGGTAAGTGTTACATCTGTACAAAAAGAAAATTCAACAGTAAATATGTTGTATTTAGATTTATTGAATTAATAAAAAGCAAAAGAAATTAAGCCAACCATCGTTACACCTAATGTTCCTAATAATAGATAGACAAAGTTTAACATAATGAACTTTACAAAGGTTTTAAAATAACCTTGTTGATAGAATTTTTTCATTGCTAAAAACAGGTATAATAAAAATAAGAGTATAAAAATCCAAAAATTTTCCGTTGCAATAAAAAGAGTAATTATTGAAAATATTGTTAACAACATAAATAAAACTGTTTGTGTATGGAAAACAAAAATTAAATGGTCTACATAAGTATATTTTCTTCTTATGTAAAACAGTTTTAAAAATAATGTAAAAATTGGTAAGAATATAAATAAAGAAATTGAAGCGTAAGAAATTAACTCACTAATAAATTTATCTCTATTGTCTTTCTTAACCATTGAGTTTGCCGCTTTTGCCCTAGTATATAAAAATCTGTTTGTAAAGTTTTTATCATAATTTAGGCTGTCTAATGCTTGGTCTATTTTTGAGTCTGGATATTTTTTTTGATACTTAACAAATTTATCTAATCTAGAGCCCCCATTAAATGAAATTCTGTTTCCATCAGACATTTTAATAGCAGTTGTGTCTTTGGCTTCTTTTTCGATTTCTTTTAAAATTTGGTTTTTGGCTGCCTCTGGAATTGGAATAATAGCAGCATCTATTTTATCTGAAACTAACGTTTTTAATGAATCAATTTCTTTTTGTGTTATTTCTTTAGTATTATCGTCCTTAACAACTTCAACAATATTTTCTTTGTTGCTTTTAGTTAGTTCATCAAATCTTTTTTTACTCATTATTAATCCAATAATCAAAAAAAAGATAATAGACACTGTTATATAAAATCGAAAAGGATTAGAATATCTACTTCTTTTACCTTCTTTATAATCTTTAGAGACTTTACCTGGATTAATTAAAAGCGGTATTAATGTTTTCCAAAATTTCGCATCAAAATTGAATAACCCATTAAACATTTCGTAAATAAAATTTTTAAAATAAATTTTATCTCCTTTATTTGCTTGACCACATTCTGGGCAAAATTTTTCCTGTCCAAAAAATGGATGACCACAATTTAAACATTTAGGGTCTTTAATTTTAGCTACTTTTTTTTTGGATTTAGTTAGTTTAATATCGTTTGGTTTGTAAGTTGAAATGTTGGTATTATTACTTTAAATTGCTCATAAGTTTCGGTGTTTATCATAGTGTAAAAACCTTTCATAGCACCTATGTTAGATTCTAGAAAACAACCAGAACTATATGTGTATGTGTCATTTGGTTTTAAAATTGGGGTTTGCCCTACAACACCTTCTCCACTTACAATCTCTGTATTATTAAGGGTGTCAAAAATTTTCCAAAATCGATCTGTTAGTTTTACTGTTTCTAAAGATTTATTTTCGATAGTAATTACATATCCAAAAATATGATACAACTTATAATTTCTATAGCTTGTGCCATTGTATTTAGTTTCAACAGAAATTTTAATTCCTTTTGTAATTTGATTTACCATTGCAAGTAAATGTAGTTTTTTTGAATATAAACCACAAATGATTTTTTATTTCATTTAAGAAATTCAAAAAAGTTTTATCTATTTTGATTGAAGTAACCTTTGCCAACACCAATTACACGTTGGTAAAAACTGCCAAAAGGTTTGTAGTAAACAATAACTGAGTATTCGTTTTCGGTTTCATAAAAAGAGCCATTTACATCATTTGTGTTTATGTTATTGTTAGCATCTTTAGTGGCATAAGTGTAATTGTAAAAACCTTGTTTTAGTAAAATGTTTCCTTGGTAAGCATTTGCTTCGGGGTTATAATACATTTTGTTTTCCTCAGAAATTGTAAAATCATTAAAAGCACCATAAACATAGATTTCTTTTTCTGTAAAGGGTTCATCAACCAAAATAGAAAAATGCATCATGGCATAATCTGCTTCTGTTTCATTATCATTTGCTTCTAAAGTTCTAATTACAAATTGCCCATTAATATCTGGGTTGTATTTGTAATTTCTGTATTTATTATATGTAAATGGATATAAATAGTGATGAAAAATATCTTTCCTTATCACTTTTACAACATTTAAACTACTGTTTCTAATTATTTTATTATCAAAATTGAAATATTCGTTTCCTCCCCAAAAATTGGTTTTATTGGTGTAAGTGTATAATAATTGATTTGGTTTGAAAAACGTAGGTTGTAGATTGGTGGTTTTTTCATTCCAATTATTATTTTTTAAAACGACTACATTTATTTCTTGCCTTGGATTGTTAATTCTAATATTTGGATGATTTATAGAGAATTGAACTGTTTGTTGTGTGTTTAAGGTTTTTGTATTTCTGCTTCTTTCTACGGTTACACCAATTGTAGTTGCACTTTCATATAAAACAAAACGTCTTGTAAAAACAACTTCATCATCATAATTTAATACGGATAAAAGATAATTTCCACTTTTTGTAATTATGGTATTAATATTAGGTATTTGAACAGAATAATGCGTGTAATTTTGAAAAGTGTTAAAAGAGTTAGTAACATCTATGATTGTATTTTGTTCAAACCCATCTATATATTGACTAGAAGATAATCTGCTAGATTGCCAATCATGTGTCATGTGTTCTATTTTATATTGATAGTCTTTACTGTCTGCATCTAAATCATCAAAAGATAATTCTAAAACAGTACCTAAAGGAACAATTGAAGAAAAGTTGTTTTCTTGTAGAGGTCTTAATTGGATAGATTTTATGTTTTGTGAAAAAACATTTAAGCAAAAAAGGATAAAAAAAGGAATTAATAATTTCTTAAACATATTACAAAAATAGGATACATTTATTTGAATTATCAATATTTAAGCCAAAATTTAAAACTACAACGTTTTCTTTATAAATATTTATTTAGAACAATTATAAATAAGATTTTTTAGCCAAGATAAAAGTTAAAATGTTCCTGTCATAAATAGCAAAAACCCTAAATTTGCATGATTTTTTTAAGATAACTAACAATTCCAATTTACTATGTCAAAAGACATTCGTATTAAAAAAGGCTTAGATATTAAGCTTGTTGGCAATGCAGAAAAAACAACTACTAAGGTTTCTTTAAGTAGTGTTTATGCAGTTAAGCCAGAAGATTTTCACGGAATTACACCTAAACTTATAGCAAAAGAAGGCTCAGAAGTAAAAGCTGGAGAAGCACTTTTTTATTCAAAAAGTGACGAACGCATTTTATTTCCAAGTCCGGTTTCTGGTAAAGTAGTAGAGATAATTCGTGGAGCAAGAAGAAAAGTGTTAGCAATGAAAATTGCAGCAGATTCAACGCAAGAATATAAAGATTTTGGTTCTAAAGATGCAGCAAAAATGTCTGCAGAAGAAGTAAAAAATCATTTATTTGCTTCGGGTTGTTGGCCATTTGTAAAACAACGTCCTTATGATGTTGTTGCAAATCCAAACCAAGCACCAAAAGCTATTTTTGTATCAGCATATGCAAGTGCACCTTTAGCAGCAGATTTAGATTTTACTTTAGCGGGTAAAGAAGCAGAATTGCAAGCAGCAATTACAGCTGTTTCTAAACTTACTAATGGTAAAGTTCATGTTTCTGTAGGTTCAAATTCTAATTCACCTTTATCAAGTTTAAAAGGAATAGAAATTCATAAAGTTTCAGGACCACATCCTTCAGGAAATGTGAGTACACAAATTGCAAACATAGATCCTATTAATAAAGGAGAAGTTGTTTGGGTAATTACACCACAAGATTTAGTAATCATTGGTGAGTTACTTTTAACAGGTAAGTTTAATGCTAGAAGAATGGTAGCATTAACAGGTTCTAAATTTAGCAAACCACAATATGTATCTGCAATTGCAGGAGCTACAATTAGTGATGTAACTGCAAGTAATTTAGAAAACGATAATACAAGAATTATTAGCGGAAACGTACTTTCTGGAAAGCAAGTAAAAGAAGATGAATTCTTAGGGTATTATGATAATCAAATAACTGCGATTCCAGAAGGAGATGATTATGAATTATTTGGATGGACAGCTCCAGTATTCAATAAAATATCAACTACTAGAGCGTTAACTTTTTCTTGGTTAAACCCAAAGAAAAAATACGATTTAAATACAAATACAAACGGAGAACATAGAGCATTTGTAGTTACTGGTTCTTACGAGGATGTTTTTCCTTTAGATATTTATCCAATGCAATTGTTAAAAGCATGTATGTATAAAGATTTAGATGAAATGGAGGCTTTAGGTGCTTATGAAATAGCACCAGAAGATTTTGCACTAACAGAATTTATTTGTGTATCAAAACAACCTCATCAGAAAATCATTCGTGAAGGTTTAGATTTAATGAGAGAAGAATTAGGATAAGATTATGGGCTTAAAACAAAATTTACATAATTTAAAAGAAAAATATAAAGGGACAAAAATGGCTCCTGCGTTTAACGCAATCCATACCTTTTTATATTTGCCAAATGAGACGACTCATGGAGGAACTCATATTAAAGCAGCAGACGATTTAAAACGTACAATGAATACTGTAATTATGGCAATGGTGCCATGTTTAATATTCGGTATGTTTAATGCAGGTTTTCAACATAATGTAGCAGTAAATGGTAATTTCGCTTCAGGAATGTCTTTCTTTAGCGGAGACTTTTGGAACTTTGGAAACTTACTAATTGGTGCTGCTAAAATATTACCATTGGTAATTATTTCTTATGGTGTTGGTTTAGGAGTAGAATTTATTTTTGCTATTATAAAAGGACACGAAGTTGAAGAAGGGTATTTAGTAACAGGAATGTTAGTTCCATTAATTGTACCTGTTGATACGCCATTATGGATGTTATCTGTAGCTGTAATTTTCGGTGTTGTTATCGGAAAAGAAGTTTTTGGAGGTACAGGAATGAATATCTTAAATCCAGCTTTAACAATTAGAGCTTTCTTATTTTTTGCATATCCAACTTGGATGTCTGGAGATAAAGTTTGGGTAACAGGAGCAGTAGAAACAGCAGGAACAGCAGATGCTATTTCTGGAGAAACTGTTTTAGGAAGTTTAGCACAAGGTAAAGAGATCGTATATTCTGCTTGGGATATGTTTGTAGGTTTTATTCCTGGTTCTGTTGGAGAAACATCTACTTTATTAATCTTATTAGGAGGTCTTTTCTTAATATTTTCAAAAATAGGAAGTTGGAGAATCATGTTAAGTGCTACTTTAGGAGCTTTAGCAATGGGTTTAATATTCAATCAAATTGCAGATGCAGGTATTATTACTGAAAGTAGTAAGTTTTATAGTTTGATGAACACACCTTTTTGGCATCATTTATTAATTGGTGGTTTTGCTTTTGGAGCTGTTTATATGGCTACAGATCCTGTAACAGCATCACAAACAAATAAAGGAAAGTGGATTTACGGTTTCTTAATAGGGTTTATCTCAATTATGATACGTGTCTTCAATCCTGCATATCCAGAAGGAGTAATGTTAGCAATTTTGTTAATGAATGTATTTGCACCAACCATTGATCATTATGTGGTTCAAGGAAATGTAAAAAGAAGAAAGAAACGTTTAAAAGCCAAAACTGCTTAGTTATGTCTAAAAACACAGATAGTAATTTATATACAATATTATTCGCCACAGGTATGGTGATAATAGTAGGAGCAATATTAGCGTTTTTCGCATCGTCATTAAAACCTACGATTGATGAAAATAAACGTATAGAAAAGCAACAAAATATATTATACGCAATGGGCGTAAACGAAAATGATGAAACTAGTGCCGTCTTTGTTTCTAAAGGCAAAGTTGCAGCAGAATTTTCTAAATATATTAAAAAACAATTGGTTATTGAAGGGACAAAAGTTTCTGAAGATGCAAATGCATATTTAATTGATATTAAGAAAGAACAAACAGCAGCCAAAGAAGGTAAACAAAGAAAGTTACCTTTATTTATTGGAGAAAAAGATGGTAAAACATTTTACATTGCGCCAATTAGAGGTAAAGGTCTTTGGGATGCAGTTTGGGCTTATGTTGCAATGGATGCCAATATGGTAGTTCAAGGAGCATATTTTGATCACAAAGGAGAAACGGCAGGTTTAGGTGCAAACATTAAACAACGTTACTTTATGGATGATTTTATTGGAGAACATTTATTAAAAGATGGAGATTTTAAAGGAATTTCAATTTCTAAATCTAATAATGATCCAAAGAACATAGAAAAAACAGATAACGAAGTAGATGCAATTGCCGGTGCAACAATTACTGGTGATGGAGTTTCAGCAATGATTAAATCTGAGTTGAAAAAATACGTATCATATTTTAACACTTTAAAAACAAATTAATATGGGACTTTTATCAAAAAAAGACGCAGCATTAATCACAGATCCATTTGCAGATAATAACCCTATTACTATTCAGGTACTGGGAATATGTTCTGCATTAGCAATTACAGCAGAATTAAAAGCATCTATTGTAATGGCAGTTTCTGTATTGTTTGTGTTAGGTATAGGAAACGTGGTAATCTCTTTAATGAGAAACATTATTCCTTCAAAAATTAGAATTATTGTACAGTTAATTGTTGTTGCAACATTAGTAATTATTGTTGATTTAGTTCTAAAAGCTTTTCAGTATGAATTAAGTAAAACATTAGGAGCCTTTATTGGATTAATTATTACAAACTGTATTATTATGGGACGTTTTGAAGCTTTTGCTTTAGCAAACGGACCTTGGAAATCTTTCTTAGATGGAATAGGAAATGCAGTTGGTTATGGAGTTATCCTAATTATTGTAGGTTTCTTTAGAGAGTTATTAGGTTCTGGTACTTTATTAGGATTTAAAGTTTTAGGAGATCCAATTGAAAAAACAGGATTGTATTCTATAGGATATGAAAATAACGGATTTATGTTATTAGCACCAATGGCATTAATAGTTGTTGGAATTATTATCTGGATTCAACGTAGTAGAAATGAAGCATTAATTGAAGATAACTAAAAAGATATGGAACATTTAGAATTATTTTTCAAGTCAATTTTTATAGATAACATGGTATTTGCTACATTTTTAGGAATGTGTTCTTACTTAGCAGTATCTAAAAAAGTAACTACAGCAGTAGGTTTAGGAGCAGCAGTAATTTTTGTATTAGCTGTTACAGTTCCTTTAAACTGGTTATTAGATCAATACATATTACAACCAGGAGCATTATCTTGGTTAGGTGCAGAATATGCAGAATACGATTTAAGTTTCTTATCATTTATTCTATTTATTGCAACAATTGCAACAATGGTACAATTGGTAGAAATTATAGTTGAGAAATTCTCTCCTTCTTTATATAATTCATTAGGTATTTTCTTACCATTAATTGCAGTAAACTGTGCAATTTTAGGTGGATCATTATTTATGCAATCTCGTGAGATAGCCACTTTAGGGTTAGCAACAACTTATGGTATTGGATCTGGAATCGGATGGTTTTTAGCTATTTTAGCTATTGCAGCTATTCGTGAAAAAATTAGATATTCTAACATACCTGCTCCATTAAGAGGACTAGGAATTACGTTTATTGTAACTGGTTTAATGGCAATAGGTTTTATGAGCTTTGGTGGAATGTTAACAGGTGGTGATGAAGAAGAGAAGGATGCTCCAAAAACAGAAGCTGTTATTGAAGTTAAAGAAGAGGTAAAAGCTAAAGAAATGAACAATAAAGAATTAGCGAACAACACTAAAGAAATTATAGAATAATGATGTTAGCCGCAAGTACATTAGGAACCATTGTAGCTACAGTAGCTGCATTCTTAGTAATAACTTTGTTATTAGTTGCATTGTTATTATTTGTAAAACAAAAACTATCTCCATCTGGTCCTGTAAAGATTACCATTAATGGAGAAAGAACAATTGAAGTTGCTTCAGGTGGATCTTTATTATCTACTTTAGGAAACGAAAAGATATTTTTACCATCTGCATGTGGTGGAGGAGGAACATGTATTCAATGTGAATGTCATGTAAATTCTGGTGGAGGTGAAGCTTTACCAACAGAAACACCTCACTTTACTCGAAAAGAATTAGCAAATGGTGTGCGTTTATCATGTCAAGTAAAAGTAAAACAAGACATGGATATTTCTATTCCAGAAGAAATTTTTGGAATTAAGAAATGGGATGCAGTTGTGGTAAGAAACTATAACGTAGCAACTTTTATTAAAGAGTTTGTGGTTGAGATTCCAGAAGATATGGGTTACAAAGCAGGAGGGTATATTCAAATTGAAATTCCAGCTTGTGAAGTAAATTATTCTGAGATGGACATTACAGCTCACCCAGAAGAACATGATACACCAGATAAGTTTGAAGCTGAATGGGATAAGTTTAAACTTAGACCATTAGTAATGAAAAATGCTGAAACTGTAGAAAGAGCATATTCTATGGCTTCTTACCCTGCAGAAGGAAGAGAAATTATGTTAAATGTACGTATTGCAACACCTCCTTTTGATAGAGTAAAAGGTGGATGGATGGATGTAAATCCAGGAGTTGCATCTTCTTATATTTTTAATTTAAAGAAAGGAGATAAGTGTGTAATTTCTGGACCTTATGGTGAATTCTTTATCAACGAATCTGATGCAGAAATGCTTTATGTTGGTGGTGGAGCAGGTATGGCGCCAATGCGTTCTCACTTATACCACTTATTCAGAACATTAAAAACGGGTAGAAAAGTTACTTATTGGTATGGAGGTCGTTCTAAAGCAGAATTATTTTATATCGAACACTTTAGAGCTTTAGAAAAAGATTTTCAAAATTTTAAATTTTATATTGCTTTATCTGATCCTACAGATGCAGATAATTGGGTAAAGAAAAAAGATATTAACGATGAAGCAGGAGATGGTTTTGTAGGATTTATACATAATTGTGTAATAGAAAACTACTTAAATCATCATGAAGCTCCTGAAGATTTAGAATTATATTTCTGTGGACCACCATTAATGAATAACGCAGTTCAGAAAATGGGTGAAGATTTTGGTCTTGCTGATGAGAATATTCGTTTTGACGATTTTGGAGGGTAGACAATAATTGTCATTCTTTTAACGACAGAAATCTAAAATATTAAACCGACACAATTGTGTCGGTTTTTTTATTCCTTAAAATTCAGTAGTTTAGTAGAACTAAATAATAGTAATGAACTGGACAACCTACCTTCTAATTTTTGCAAGTATTGTTGTTGTAGTTAGTATCGTTCTTTATTTCTTTCAAGAACGATTTTTATTTCATCCAGAAAAATTACATAAAAACTTTCAGTTTCAATATGAAAATCAAAAAGTAAAAGAATACAATCTTAAAATAAAAGATGGAGTTACTATAAATGGATTGCATTTTAAAGCAGAAAATTCTAAAGGATTAGTGTATTATTTAAAAGGAAACTCTAAAAGCATAAAAGGTTGGGGTAAATTTGCTGTAGATTTTACACTGCATAATTACGATGTAATAATGATAGATTATCGGGGTTTTGGAAAAAGCACAGGTAAAATGAGTCAAGAAAGTATGAAGCATGATGCTTTGTATGTTTATAATAAATTAAAAGAAGTAGTAAAAGAAGAGAATATAATAATTTATGGACGCTCTTTAGGTACAGGTTTGGCAACCAAAGTAGCATCTATGAACAACCCAAAAATGTTGGTGTTGGCTTGTCCTTATTTTAGTATGAAAAAAAACGTAAAAAGATATTTACCTTTTGTTCCTCTAGGATTAGTAATGCGCTATTCTATGCCAACTTATAAATGGATTAAATATGTAAAATGTCCAATCAAAATTATTCATGGTACTAATGATAAAGTAATTAAATTTGCTTCAAGTATTCGGCTTTCTAAGATGAAGCCAAATCAAACTAAATTGTTTCCAATAATTGGTGGTGGGCATAAAGATTTACATAATTTTGAGAGTTATCATAAAGTACTACATGAGATTTTAACACCCAAAGAAGAATTGGAAATAGACAGAGAAAAAACCAGTATTGATTTTATTAGAACTAAAAAGAGCAAGAAAAAGTGATAAAGAGAATTATAACTTCCATTAGTTTTTTATTGATAATAGGATTGGTTTTTTTCTACTTCTTTCAAGATAAATTTATTTTTATCAATTGGAAAAAATTAGATAGAAGTTATCAATACAGTTTTTCAAATAAATTCAAAGAAATTTTTATAAAAACTGATGGAGATAATGAAATAAATGCACTCCATTTTAAATTACCAAACCCAAAAGGAGTTATTTTGTTTTGCCATGGAAACAAAGGGAATTTAACAAGATGGGGAAATAGAGTTGATTACTTTTTAGAATATAATTATGAAGTCTTAGTTTTTGATTATCGAAATTATGGAAAAAGTACTGGGGATTTTAATGAAGAAAAAATGTATAATGATGCTTTATCGACATATAATAGTTTAAAGAAGGATTTTAAAGAAGAAAACATTGTTGTGTATGGTTTTTCATTAGGCGCTACTTTTGCCACAAAAATTGCATCTAAAAATAAACCAAAGGAACTTATTTTAGAAGCTCCTTTTTATAACTTAAAAAAAGCCTTTCAATGTTATTCTAGAATTGCTCCAACTTTTTTACTTAAATATCAATTTAAAACCAATAATGATATTCCAAAAGTTACTGCTCCAATTACTGTTTTTCATGGAAGTGAAGATAAAACAACTTCGTTTATAGGGTCAAAAAAATTATTAAAGTTAAACACTTCAACCAAAAACCAACATATTGAAATTGATGGAGGAACCCATCATAACCTTAGAGAATTTGCTATTTATAAAGAAAAGCTTCAAGAAATTTTAGAGCGTTAGTATTTTCTGAATTTTATAAATTGTATTTTTGAATCTCAGATAGATTTATTGCATGAAACGATTAGAAAAATTTTTTAAAAAGAAAAAATACATCAAAATAAAACTTAAAAAGATGGCCACAAATCATTTAGAGTTGAAAGCAACTATAAATGGTGTAAAAGGACGTTTTATTTTAGATACTGGAGCTTCAAATTCTTGTGTAGGTTTAGATTTAATTGAACATTTTAAATTGGATGCTCAAGAAAGTGAAACCAAAGCTGCAGGTGCTGGAGCTACAGACATGGAAACTCTTCAATCTGATAATAATTCATTAAAAATTGGCAGTTGGAAAACAAATAAGTGTCATTTAGTATTGTTTAATTTATCACATGTAAATACTGCTTTAACACAACACAATGCAAAGGAGGTTCATGGTATTATTGGAGCTGATATTTTACAAAAAGGAAAAGCATTTATAGATTATAATAAAAATGTTTTGTACTTAAAAAAGGCAAAAAAATAATTAATTTAAAATAGATAAAATATGAGTTTGCAAAAACAAGTAATGGATAAAATGAAGGAAGCAATGAAAGCAAAAGATACTGTTGCTTTACAAGCTTTAAGAGCTGTAAAATCTGCATTTTTATTGGCGAAAACAGAAACAGGTGTTCAGGCTGAATTAACTGAAGAAAAGGAAACCAAAATTATTCAGAAACAAGTTAAACAAAGAAAAGATAGTGCAGCTATTTTTATAAAACAAGGTAGACAAGATTTAGCAGACCCAGAATTGGCTGAAATTGCTATTCTAGAACAATTTTTACCAGAAGCATTATCTGAAGAAAAGGTAGAAGAAGTTGTTGTTGCTACTATTCAAAAATTAGGAGCATCAGGAATGAAAGATATGGGAAAAGTGATGGGAATTGTTTCTAAAGAATTAGCAGGACAAGCTGAAGGTAAGTTGATATCTAGTTTGGTGAAAAAGAATTTAATGTAAATATTATATATAAAGGCTCCATAGTTCAACTGAATAGAATATCAGATTTCGGCTCTGAGGGTTGCAGGTTTGAATCCTGCTGGAGTCACAATATTAAAAGGTAAATCAGATTAAAAGACACTTTTAAGTGTTTTATATGATTTACCTTTTTATAGTTACTCAATAATAATTTTTTGAGAGAATTGACCTTTATCAGTATTTATTTTGGTGATGTAAAGACCTGTAGCTAATCTTTTATTGAAAGATAATTTTGTTTTTTGATTTTGTTCTTTAATGTTCCAAAAGCCTACTTTTTTACCTAATATATTATACAAAGAAACTTGTTTTATGTTGATGTTTTGGTTTTTAGTAATGACTAAATGTGCATTATTATGATCAACATAAACAGTGGCATATTGTTTAATTATCTCATCATTTATATTTAAAGCATTAGTAAGAGCAAATGCCAATACAAAACGATCAGTATAGAGACCTTGCTCTAAATTTAACATAGCTTTATTGTTTAATATATCATAAGAGTTGCCTGTTAATTTATCTGTAATATATATATTATTGCTAATGTTTTTCATTTCATCAACTTTTAAAACAATTTCACCAGAATACCCCATTGTTATTTCTAGAGGAACTTCTAAATCATCTGTAATATTTTGTACCCCAGCAATTATAAATTTTCTTTCATCGTCAGGGAATTTCCAATAAACATCTGTATTTCCAACATCATAAATTTCAGCATCATACCCTTTGTCGTAACTAAAAGAAGTATAATTGCTAAAAGAGATTCCAATTTGACGATGATACTTTTTATTGTCATCTGTACTATTAAAGTTCATCCCTAATTTAATAACAGGTAGGGTTAAAATAGAGTTATTATCTGTAGTTTTTTTAGCATTAGATTTTAAGAATACAGAAGAACCCGTTCCTTCAGTTTTAAATTCTCTTTGACTGTTGTTAAATATAATTTGACCACCATCTACATTATCTCCCTGTACAAAGAATCCTTGACCAATTGCAATATAAGGTTCTGGTTCTGTGTATGTTATTTGATCACCACCAACATTTGGTACACAAGATATAAGACCATCACCATCATATAAATTTAAGTGGTCTATATATAAAAGATTAGTATCATTAGAGGTTATTGTGATGTTGTCTGAAGGTTCTGCACAATGTTTAATTTCAAAAATACTGAACTCACCACTAGTTTGAGGTAAAGTAATGTTAATTGTTTTTAAAACGTCACCTTGTGTTTTAAGAATAATGTTTTTATCAAGATCTGCTTTGTATCTAATTTTTAAAGTATCTACACCTTTAACAATATTTTCAAATTCGATAAAATTATTTGTTGCGTTAAAACGGACCACATCTATTGTTACACTATTGTCTACTATTTGTTCTGAAGTTCCATTAATCGTATTCGCATTTTCAGCTTCTAAAGTTGTATTTACAGTACCTGTATTTGCAGCAGTTTTAGCATTAACCCCCATTGCAATAGTTCTTGTAGCATATCCACCAATATAACCTGCAAAATTATGCCCTACACTAGATCCTTCTTGAGTAGTTTGCTCACTTGCATGTTCCCAGAAATAAAGCGTTCCAGAAATAGAAGCATTGTTATTTTCAATAAATTCTTTTACACTAATTGCTGAAGCAAAAGGATTACCAACTAGATAAGATTCATTAGCCCCAATAGAAGTTGTGATTAGCCCGTCTTTAGGAATACCTGAGAAGGTGTAATTTTGAGCTCTTCCAGGACCTTTAAAAATAAAACCATCAGTATTTGGAATATTACCAGCACTAAACTTTTGAGTCCAACTAGCTCTAGAACCTCCATTAGCAGCATAAGTGTAAATCCAATGTTCAGCAAGAGAAATAGGATCTGTTGTGTCTCCATCATAGCCACCAATCCAAGTAATATCTTTGGCAATGTTTGTATTAATAATACCTGTATGATTTGTTGGGTTTGTACCGTCTTTAAAAATACTTGCCACAGTATAATTGGCTGCTCCTGTACTATTTTTAACAGGAGATCCCATATAGTTATATCTATATTTACTAGGTACCGTAGAATTTTGATCCACTAATAATATACCTGTTCCAGTAACTAAACTAGCAGCAGTATGTGTTTGTATTAATTGGGAAGAACCAATTAGTCGAACTTCACCATTTAAAAGAATATCATTAGTTACAGCTAATAGATTATCTGTAATAGACAACTTTTTAGAAGTGTTAACTGTTAGTTTTCTAGCACTTAATCTATCAGTTGTATGATTGTAATCTTCATCAATAATAACATAACGAGATCTATCTGGGTATCCATTATCCCAACTACCACCAGAAGCAGCCACTCTATTAGTAATATCAATTCTATGCAAACCTAATTGAATATTCGCTTGAGCATTCGCATTTTCAATTTCTGAGATTAACGGATCATGAGGATGTCTTTCTGCACCACCAGCACCTAATAAAAGATACGGATCTAAAGCATCATCAATAAACACCGCCCATTCGCTAACCGTATAAGTTGAGTTTGGAGTTAGAGTTTCATCTATTCTAACAAAAGATGTTTTATTAGAAGATGATTCAATAACATCATATCTGTTAGCAAAAGAGGTTGTATCATTTGTAGTTGATAATGTGATTAAATCATTAGCACCATCAATATTTGTTAAAGCATCGTTGGTTACAGTTATTGCACCAGCATTAGTATTGATAATTGAATTTGCAGAATTACCAATAATAATAGATTGACCAGGAATTAGTGCAGAAGTAACGGTATAAGTTACATCTGGTGTTACACCAGTTTGGTCTCCAGTTTTATTTAAGTATAATTGAATTTTAATTAGATTTGCTTCAATAGAATTAGTAGTACTAATATTTGTAATTTCTATCCATTTTTCTGTTCCGAATTGATATACTTGCGTAATCATTGGAGTTCCTTGTGGGTTAAAGGAATCTCTATAATCTAAATCTCCAGTTCCTGGGTTAAAATCACTATCTTCATCTCCGAAAGCTGATTCTAAAGAAGAAGAATCAGTTACTTTATTTCCTATACCTAAACCATCATTAATGGTAGAACCAGTAATACTAGAATCATCATTGTCATCAAAAGCATTATCTAGACCATCACCATCAGTATCTAAACCAGAAGCTATATTATCTGTATCTCCGTTTTCTAAAACATCATTTATACCATCGTTGTCTGAATCAGAATCTAAATAATCTGGTATAGTATCATTGCTGCTATCTGTATTTATAGGGTTTAATCCTACTATTGATCCAGTTTCGTAGTTATCATCAACTCCATTATTATTCGTGTCAATAATAGTTGCACCAACACTACTTGGAGCTATGTATCTATTAGATGATTGTGCTTCTATATTATCTGGTATACCATCATTATCTGCATCGATATCTAGGTAATCTGGTAAACTATCTCCATCTGTATTTGTCGCTGTTAGACCAGTTCCTGCAGTTGTAGGAATTCCATTAGTTGCAAAGTTATTTACGTTATTGTCATCATCATCAGCTAAACCATCTCTATTAACATCTGTACCACCAGCTTCAATAACATCTGGTATACCATCATTGTCTGAGTCTAAATCTAAATAACTTGGTATTCCATCCCCATCTTCATCACAGAAGCTTTGAGTTATCAAAATATCATCGATGGCTAAATCATTTCCACCACCTCCAATAGTATTATTAATAAATATTATTTCTATTGGGTCATTTGAAGTTGGTATAAAAACTGTTTGATTTGAAAATTGAGACCAAGCAGCAGTACTTCCAGCAGCTACAGGATCAATATCACCTGAATTGAAAGAATATACTTCGTTTCCTCTTTGAATGAACTGAACTGTAATATTGGGTTTGATAACACTTGAACCTCCTGGAGTTGTATAAATATTCATAGCCCAATATGAAGCGTTAATTGGTGCACCTGCAACTATGTTTTTTAAAGTTCTTCTGTAAAATTCTAAACCGGCAATATTTTCGTTTGCATTGAAGATTGCCATTCTACCAGAAGATGGAGTTGCACTTCCGGTAGTATGATCTCCAATTGTTTGCCAATCAGTAGCAGCCCAACTTGCTGTATATTGTATATCATTAAATATTGTATATCTACCATCTTGTAGAGATTGTGGAGCAGAACTACCATCCATCCAATCTGTAGGTACTGTACCTACTTCTGCTTCATAATAATTATAATTGGTATATTCTGAAGTATTACTTTTAGTTCCGTTTGATGTATTTTGTGTCCCAAAATCTTCGGTAAATATTGTAGTAACAATATTACCTCCAATACCACATTGATTATTTTCTATTGTATCTAAAATCCCATCATTGTCATCATCTAAATCATCTAAATCAGTACTTCCGTCATTATCACTATCTATTAGTGATTGACAAGCAGCAGAATTAGAGTTATCTGTTACAGCTGATGTTGTACCTGTGTATCCATCGCTACCAATAACAATACCTTTAGTGGAATAGCTTGTTCCATCTATTTCACCATCAATGTTTGCATCTGTAAATCCAGCTTCTAAAACATCAAAACAACCATCTCCATCAGAATCTAGATTTAAAAAATCTGCTGTTCCTAAAGTTGTTTCTATTGGTGAAAGAGCAGATCCTGCACAATCTTCACCTCCAGAAGCTGCTGTGCCATATTCTACCCCATAAACACGCACATTGTAATCATAAGTTTGTATTTTAATATAATCTGTATTTGAATAGGTTATCGTATAAGTAAATGTTGTTGGATCTGTACCTGTAACATTATATGCTACATAATTAGTGTCTCCAGTCCCCGAAGCATCTGTTTGCCTTACTCTAACACTTGCCGTTCCTGTATTTGTTCCTAGATGGATTGTTAGTTCTGTTCCTACAGTTAAAGTTTCTGTAAAGTCTAATACAACATAAAAAGGGTTTGATCCAGGCCAACCAGTGGGTCCTGAAGAAAAAGTATTGCTTGGAGCTCCTAATGCATTATTAGTATTATTAAAATGTTGTGAAGCTGTAACGTCTGTCGCATAATAATTGGACGCAGGAATAGCTGGAGATTGACAAGTATCATCATAAATATCTACTAAACCATCACTGTCTAAATCACTTAAATCATCTGCAACTCCATTATTATTTGAATCTGTTCCTCCTGCTTCTAAAATATCATAAATTCCATCATTATCAGCATCTAAATCTAAATGGTTTGAGATACCATCATCATCAAAGTCATATACATCTGGAATACCATCATTATTTGTGTCTGTGTAATCGGTTCCAGGACTACCATTACCAAGTGTTCCATCGGTATTATCTTTGAAATTAGGAATTCCATCTCCATCTTCATCTCCATCAGGGTTGTTTCCATTACTTTCTAAGGTATCTAAAATTCCGTCATTGTCATCATCTATATCATCCATATCAGGTATAGAATCTCCATCTTTATCTGTTTGAGATACGCCTAAAGGACAATTAGCAACTTCTGTAGCAGTACATGTACTTAGTTTTTCCATAAATATATCATCTACATAATAATCGTTACCAGAGTTTAATGGATAATCGTTTCTTAATGTTACCTCAAAATCTGTATTTGTACATGTATTAGGAACTTTAAAGTCTATTGAATATTGCGCCCAATTATCGATGATTGTTATAAGGTTTGTTTGGTAATCGTTATCATTATTTAAAACAGATTGATTAGAAGTATCTCTTAGATCTACTTCAATTTGTGCATCATTATTTACAAGGTATATCCAATATGAAATTCTATAACAATCTCCTGCATTAAGGCTTACAGACCTTACGTATAAATAGTCTAATGTTGTTCCAGCATTTATTGCCATTACAGCACCATTAATATCACCAGTTGTATGATCATCAGTGTCTGGACTATTTACACCAGAGCTAACACCAGGAGGTATGTTTCCAGACCAGAACCAATATCCATCACTTGGATATGCATCTTGAATATGTGTAGGGTCTATTACAGCATAATGATTATTTTCTATTTGCTTTTCATTAGATGTTCCATTTGGGTCTGCAAATGTAAAAGAACCAGTTGGCATATAAGCAGATGTTTGTCTAGTGGTAGTTTGTCCAAAATCTTCTAAGAAAATTGTTTGAGCAAGGGAATTACTATTAATAAGAAATACAAGTCCTAATATTATTTTTAGGACAAAATTAATAATAAATTTGTAAGGGGTCTTCATTTTTGTTGTTTTAAGAAAATAAATCACTATGATTAAGTTTGTTTATATTGTTGTATATGAGGGGTTTAGTTCAAATTTATTATTTTTACTTAAAGGAATTTTTTTAAAAAGTGGATTCACTTAAAAGTGTAGATGAAATACTTTTTTGTATGGTTAAAATAGATTACAAGGGATAACATCTTTATTTTTAAGGGGGTAGAAGTGTAGCGCAAATAGGTAAAAATATTTTTTAACCAAAACTGATAAAAATCATCTTTTAAAGCCGTTTTTATATCGAAATTTGACATAAGTTTTAAAGCCATACATTATGAGAAGAGATGAACCTGTATCAGCAATAATGGCAACTGATTTAGTTACATTATGTGTTAATGATGATTTAGTTACAGCAGAAAAATTATTTGCAGAATACAAGATTAAACACATTCCTATAGTTAAAGGAAAAGAAATTATAGGTATGTTGAGTAACACAGACATGCAAAGAGTTAGTTTTTCTGATGTAAGTGAAGATGAAACTCATGTAGATAGTATTGTATACAATGCATTTTCTATAGAGCAAGTTATGGCAAAAGAAATAATAGCAATTCCTCCTTATACATCTATTAAAGATGCGGCAGAATTGCTTACAAAAAAAGGATTTCACGCTTTACCAGTAGTTGAAGATTCTGAGTTAGTAGGAATAGTTACTACAAGGGATTTAGTAAAATATTTGGTAGCGAAATTATAGTGGTTTTTATATTGGTTAGTTAGTAAGAAAAGAGGCTTTTATAAGGCCTCTTTTTTCATTTAAGTTTTATCTTCAAATATTTTTTTTAGAAACTATTTTTAATATATTTGGTTGCTTATGAAAAATATAAAAAAAGTTTTACTACCTATATTTTTATTATCTTTTTTTTTAAACTCATTTAGTCAGTCTATTTCTTATGAAATAGTCGGAGGTTTAAGTGTTTCAAATCTAGAATTATCAATTAATCATAAAGGTGATATATCAAAATGGAATCGAGATAATCGAACTTCTTTTTTTTTAGGTGGAGGAATTGAATTTCCTGTTAAAATTGCAAAATCCGATAAATTTTCATTAAATATACAGTTACAATATTCTCAACAAGGAAACTTTGTAGAGGATTTTAACAATGAAAAGAACTTCGATGAAATAAACCAGATTAATTTACCAATTAGGATTAAAGCAGTATTATTTGATAATTTATTTGTTGGACTTGGAGGTTATTTGGGGTATTTAGTTTTTGTAGATGATTATTTCTATGAAGATGAAAACAATTATAGTAATTTTGATTTTGGAGCATTGGCTTCAGTAGAATATAGGTTGTATAAGAAAATTAGTATTGAAGCTAAATACTTATTTGGTTTAATAGATATTTTAAATAGAGAGTATAATAAAGGAGAGTATAAACACAATAGGTTTAATCGAGTTTTTCAAATTGGATTAAATTATAAATTTTAATTTATAGGTTACTTTTTGTCTTTAAATAAGCCGCGATTATTCGTTGAATATCTCTATTGTCTTTCTTAGGTTCTACAAAAAACTGATAATCTTCTGGATTGTCTAATTCTTTAGATTGATGAACATCAATATAACCAAAACCTTGATAAATTCCGTCTAAAATTAAAGCAAAACCAACTTCGTTTTCTGTTCTTCCCGTTTCTTTAATTATTAAATTTTCTGCTCCAATACCAATAGATTTTATTGCTTTGTAAACTCTAATATTATAATCTTTTACAGATTCTTTATCACAACAAATACCTTTACATTCTTTTAATTGATAATGAAAACAACTAGAAACATTTGTTTGTAAATGACAATATTTAGGACAAAGTTCGAATTCTTTACAAAGTGCTTCTATATAGTTTCTTGCTTCTGAAACAGAATAGAATTTTATTAATGGATTTGGAATTAATTTTAATCGATTGTGAGCCAGATGAATAATTCCTTTTTGATCTTCGTAAGAAAATAAACCAACAGCTTCTCCAGCTCTTCTTTGAGCTCTGTTAAATTTTGGATAGAGATGTTTTATTTCTGCAGATTCATGTAAAAGCGCTAACAATTCGCTACCTGTTTTTGTGTAAGAAATATCGGCAGTTTCTAAACACATAGTTTGCTCTTTTTTCTTTTTATCATAAAAATGACTGATAACACGCTGCTTTATATTATTAGCTTTACCAACATAAATTACTTCTTTTGCTAAATTTTTAAAGTAATAAACACCAAAAGTTTCTGGTAAATTGTCTACTACTTTTTTGTCTAAAAGTGGTGGTAAAGTTGCTTGTCTAGATTTTGGATTTAAAAAAGAGTTGATTGTAAAATTATTGTCTCTTTCTATTAATCTTCTAAATAATTCTGTGGTTGCTTCTGCATCTCCTTTTGCTCTGTGTCTTCCATTAATAGGAATCTTTTCTACAGTACAAATATTACCTAAACTATAAGAATTTAAACCAGGAATTATCTTTCTTGATAAACGAACTGTGCAGAGTTTTTTTCGTTTAAAATCGAAACCTAAGTTTTTAAATTCTTCGTGAATAATATTATAATCGAAGTTGACATTATGTGCTACAAAAATGGTGTCTTTTGTGATTTCTTGAACCTTTTTTGCAATTTCATAAAACTTAGGTGCATTTCTTACCATGGCATTTGTAATACCTGTTAGATTGGTAATAAATGGAGGAATATTTTGCTCTGGATTTACCAAAGAAGTAAATTCATCAACTACAGTTTTTCCATCAAAAACAAAAATGGATATTTCGGTTATTTTAGAACCTTTATATCCATTTCCTGTTGTTTCTATGTCTATTACTGTGTATAGCAATTATGCAATAATATTTTTTAAATCTGCAATTGTTTCTGTAGGATTTTCTGATCCAAAAACATAACTACCAGCAACCAAAACATTTGCTCCAGCTTCTATTAATTTATTTGCATTTTGGTTGGTAACTCCACCATCAATTTCTATTTGACAATCAGATGCTGTGAAATCTATTAAATGTTTTAATTGACTTACTTTTTTATATGTGTTTTCTATAAATGATTGTCCGCCAAAACCTGGATTTACACTCATAATACAAACTAAGTCTAACTCTTCAATTACATCTTCTAAAACTGCAATTGGTGTGTGAGGATTTAGAGCAACTCCAGCTTTCATTCCTGCTGCCTTTATTGCTTGTATTGTTCTGTGTAAATGTGTACAAGCTTCATAATGTACCGTTAAAATATTTGTACCTAAATCTGCAAATGTTTGAATGTATTGGTCAGGATTTATAATCATTAAATGTACATCTATTGTTTTTGTAGCGTGTTTTGCAATTGCTTTTAAAACGGGCATTCCAAAAGAAATGTTTGGTACAAAAACACCATCCATAATATCAATATGAAACCAATCTGCTTCACTATTGTTTACCATTTCGATGTCTCTTTGTAAGTTAGCAAAATCTGCTGCTAAAATTGAAGGTGCAATTAAATTACTCATTAGTTTGTTGTTGTAATGTTGTTGTTGTAATGTTGTTGTTTTTGCAAAGATACTTGATTTTAAAAAACCTGACCACATAGAAACATAGAAAACATAGGTTTTGTTTGATTAAGTAGAAAAGTTTATAAATAGGTTTAGCCCTGATTAACTCCGCTCTAATATTTTTTTGAGTCGTTGAATGCTCCGCATTTGAAACGGTTTGTTTGAGCTCTTTTTTACTGTCTGTTCGAGTGAATTTTGAAGAATGAAAAATTTGTATCGAGAACAAAAGTAAAAAAAGCGAGTAGTGAAAGCAGGAAATAGCTTCAAAAAAAAACTCTCGAAAATGAATTCGAGAGTTTTAAGTTTTATTAAGATTAATGATTATCCAAGATATGTCATTAAAATTTTAGATCTAGAAGTATGTTTTAATCTTCTAATTGCTTTTTCTTTAATTTGACGAACACGCTCACGAGTTAAATCGAAAGTTTCACCAATTTCTTCTAAAGTCATTGGTTGGTGTTCACCTAAACCGAAGTATAATTTTACAACATCTGCCTCTCTTGGAGTTAATGTTTCTAAAGCTCTATTAATTTCTATTCTTAGAGATTCGTGTAATAATTTTCTATCAGGATTTGGAGATTCTCCAGAGTTTAAAACGTCATATAAGTTAGAATCTTCACCTTCAATTAACGGAGCATCCATAGATACATGACGTCCAGAATTTTTCATAGATTCTTTTACGTCATTAACAGTCATGTCTAATTTCTTAGCAATTTCTTCTGCAGAAGGAGGTCTTTCGTTTTCTTGTTCTAAGAAAGCGTACATTTTGTTAATTTTATTGATAGAACCAATTTTATTTAACGGTAAACGTACAATTCTAGATTGTTCTGCTAAAGCTTGTAAGATAGATTGACGAATCCACCAAACTGCGTATGATATAAATTTAAAACCACGAGTTTCATCAAAACGTTTTGCTGCTTTAATTAAACCTAAGTTTCCTTCGTTTATTAAATCTGGTAAAGTTAATCCTTGATTTTGATATTGTTTCGCTACAGATACAACAAATCTTAAATTTGCTTTCGTTAATTTTTCTAATGCTCTTTGATCTCCAGCTTTAATAAGCTGTGCCAATTCTACTTCTTCATCAGCAGTAATTAAGTCTACTTTTCCAATTTCTTGTAAATATTTGTCTAACGATGCAGTTTCTCTATTAGTAACCTGCTTGGTAATTTTAAGTTGTCTCATTTAATTATCTAGGTAGATTTAAGGATTAATATGATGTCACATTTTATTATACGTAAGAGTTTAAATAAATGTTACAAAAAGTTTCACATTTTTTTTAAAAGATGATTTTTTACCATTCACCGACTTAATATGACAGTTAATCTTTTTATTTATTTTGAATGTGACTTATTCTATTTCTTTGTGTCATAAAAATAACCGAATTGAAAACACTTGTATTAAAAAACGTAACGGACGAAGATTTAGTCTTTAAAATTGTAGAAACAAATAATGCTGCATTATTTGCTGAATTGTATGACAGATTTTCTAAAGTAGTTTTTAATAAATGTTATGGTTTTTCTAAAAGTAGAGAAGAAGCAGAAGATTTAACACATGATGTTTTTATTAGGCTATTTGTGAAGCTAAGAACCTTTAAAGGTAATTCTAAGTTTTCTACATGGTTGTATTCTTTTACATATAATTTTTGTGTAAACTATGTTCAAAGAAACGCCTACAAGAAAAAAGAAAAAATTACTGTTGTTACAGATCAAATAAAAGATGAGAATGTTTTTGATGAAATTGACGATGTTACTTTATTTGAATTAAAATCGGATAAATTAGCAAAGGTTTTAACTTTAATTGAACCAGCAGAAAAAATGATTTTATTAATGAAATATCAAGATGATATGAGTATTAAGGAAATTATGGAAGCATTACAAGTTGGTGAAAGTGCCGTTAAAATGAGAGTTAAAAGAGCAAAAGCAAAAGTTGTAAAAATTTATGATGAGCTGTAATAATTATGAAAAACTCTTTTAAAAAAATCCTCACTAATCATGAGGTGCCCAAAGTTCTTAAGAATAAAATTCTTGATGACATTAATATGATAAGACGTACTTTTGATATTGCAGATTTATTTCTAATACAATATCCTGGTACGCTTTCTGATTTTTATATCAGTGAAGAAATTTCAAAAAAAAGATAAATAGTATTTAAGATTTGATAGAGTGTTGGGGGACAATCTATCATTGTGATATATCACAAAAAAAAGAGACTGTGAAAACAGTCTCTTTTGCTTTTTATTTTTTTTGTATTTTAAAACAACCCATTTATTTGAGCGTCTATTCTGTCTATAATATATCCTAAATCTTCTTGGTTGTCTACAAAATCTAAATTGTCAACATCAATTATTAGCAGTTTTCCTTTTGTATATGTAGTTATCCAAGCTTCATAACGTTCATTTAATCTACTTAAATAATCGATGCTTATAGAGTTTTCATAATCTCTACCACGTTTATGAATTTGCCCCACTAATGTAGAAATATCTGCACGTAAGTAAATTAATAAATCTGGAGGAGTCACTAAATTCTCCATTAATTCAAATAAAGAGCTATAATTTCCATAATCTCTATTTGTCATTAAACCCATTGCATGTAAGTTTGGTGCAAAAATATGAGCATCTTCATATATGGTTCTGTCTTGAATAATATTTTTACCAGATTCTCTTAATTCAAGTATCTGACGAAATCTACTATTTAAAAAATAAACTTGAAGGTTAAATGACCAACGTTCCATTTCTGTATAAAAATCGTCTAAATATGGATTTTCATCAACAGATTCAAAATGAGGTTTCCATTTATAATGTTTGGCTAATAGTTTGGTTAGTGTGGTTTTACCAGCACCAATATTTCCTGCAATTGCAACGTGCATATTTTTTAATTGTAAAAAGATTATAAGGGATGCTAAAATAGTAAAAATAATAAATAGAAAAGGCTTAACAGATTAATTTATATCCAAATCCTCTCACATTTATAATTTGAATATTTGAATCGCTTTTTAATTTTTTTCTAAGTTTACTTATAAAAACATCCATACTTCTTGCGTTAAAAAAATCATCATTTCCCCAAAGCTTATTTAGAATAAAAGTTCTGTCTAAAACTTCGTTTTTCTTTTGTTGTAAATGAAATAAAAGTTGAGCTTCTCTGTGCGTTAATTGTACTGTTTCTTTTAAGTAGATAAGTGTTTGTTTAGTGTAGTTAAATAAGTAATCGCCAATTATTATTTCTTCTAAATTACTTGCTAATTCAATTCTATTTAATAAAGAATTGATTCTAACAATTAATTCTTCCATAGAAAAAGGTTTTTTAAGATAATCATTTCCTCCATGATTAAAACCTTCTAAAACATCACTTGTTTGCGACTTTGCTGTTAGAAAAATAATAGGAATATTTTTATTTTCTAATCTTATTTCTTTTGCCAAAGTAAATCCATCTTTTAAAGGCATCATTACATCTAAAACTAAAATAACAGGATTTACTTTTTGGTATAGATCAAGTGCTTCTTCACCATTTATGGCATGAAAAACAATAAAACCTCTTGTTTCTAAACTCTCTTTAACGATCATCCCTAAACTAGCTTCGTCTTCTGCAAGTAAAATTTTTACCTTAGTCATTAGGGATGGTTATTTTAAAAATGGTTTTGTTTTTTTCTGATGAAAGAGCTACAGATCCTTTATGTTTTTCAATAATTTTTTTAGAATAATATAAGCCAATTCCAAAACCTTTTACATCATGAGTATTACCTTTTGGAACTCTGTAAAATTTATCAAAAACTTTTTCTTGTTGTTGTTTCTCAATTCCATTTCCATCATCAGCAATTGTAATTTCAATCGATTTTAAAATAGAATTAATATTAATTTCTATATTATTTCCACCATATTTAATAGCGTTATCAATTAAGTTAGAAATCACATTTTCGAAATGAAAAACATCTAATTTAGCATAAATTGGTTTTGTATTTGTAGAAAATAATAGCTCTTTATTATTAGCTAATAATTTGTGTTTGTTAACCAGTCTTTCTATAATTTCAACAATATTTGTAGTTTCTTTTTTTAATAGTAACTGCTCACTATCTAAAGTGGCAGTTTCTAATAGTTTCTCTACCATTTGATTCAGTTTTTTTAATTGAATAGAAGACATAGAAAGATATTTATTAGTTTTTTCTTTATCTTCTAAAACATTAAAGTTTTCTATAGCTTCTATAGCTGTAGATATTGTGGCAATTGGTGTTTTAAATTCGTGAGTTATATTGCTAATAAGATCGTTTTTTATAGCAGCTAAATCTTTTTGTTGATTGATTGTTTTTAATAAATAAAACAGACTAGATATTACTGCCAAAGAAAGTAACAACGATAGGGAAATACCAAAAAAACTTCTTTTTAAAGCTTCAGAATTAGTATTGCCGTAAAGTAATTGAAAGGTTTCGTTTTCTTTTAAGAAAGTAGATTTAGAACTTAAAGAGTATGTTTTACTACCTAAAAAAGAATCTTTTGATTGATGAAATAAAGTGTCGTTTTTTAAATGTTGAAAGTTTGTTTTTATATGTATTCCTTTTTGAATTAATTGATTTTCTATAAGCGAATCAATTTTTTTATACTCTACAGATTGGTCTAAAAAAGAAATAAAAATAGGTTTTAGACTTGTTATAAATTTTAAACTATCTGCTGCTTTTTTACCTTTAAAATATTTTACGGCAGTTTTTCTTCCTTTTTTGTGTAAAGTGTAACCATTTTTTTTATCTGTAAATTGTGTGAACACTTTTATAGTATCTGTACTTTTACTTTTTTGTGAATCAAAACCTGAATTAATTTCTGTGACAATTTTTTTTGCTGAATTCATCATAGAATCTGTTTTTTCTTTAGATAAATTTTCGTCGGTTGTAAATTTTAAATTGTTAATAGTAATTCTAGGTTTTTCATTTCTAGATTCGTTCTTTTTTATTTTGTTTAGAATATTACTTATTTCACTATTTTCAAATGATTTATTATGATTATTACCACTAGTTTCTACGATGGTAAGAAAATCACTTTTAGCTAAAGAAGAATAATACTCTTCTACAGCATTATCTAAACTCAATTGAATTTCATTAGTAACTCTTTGTTTATTTTCTTTATAATTTTTATAATTCCAATAGGCTTGTACTGTAATTGTAGTAATAATTGTAGTTACAATTAAATAGAGAATCCATCTGTATTTTTGTGTATTCATATACCAAAGGTAGTTTCTTTTTTTATTTTAAATACCTTGTTAACACTCGTTAACGTTAGTTAACGTTGTAAAGTAAATATAGGTTGCATATTTGTCTTATCTAAAAAAACAAACACAGAAAATTATGAAAACAATTATTTCAACACTAGTATTTTTATTTGTTTTTTCAACAAATGTGCAAAATTTTACAGGAAAAGCAATTTATAAAACGAGTAGTAAATCAACTCTTAAATTTGGAGATAATGATAAAGGGATGACTGATAAAATGCAAGAAGAATTGCAGAAACGACTTCAAAAAATGAATCAGAAAACTTTTATTCTTGAGTTTGATAAGTATACATCAATTTACAAGGAAGATGTAAAATTAGATGCTCCAAAACCTCAACTTGGTGGCGGTAGAGTTATGGTAATGTCTTTTGGAGGTTCTGGAGACGGAGATATTTATTATAAAAATATTAAAGAAAATAGGTTTGCAAATCAAACAGAAATTCAAGGAAAACGTTTTTTAGTAAAAGATAAATTACTAGAACATAAATGGGAGTTATCATCAGAAACTAAAAATATTGGAAATTATACTTGTTACAAAGCTACGTTTTCTAAAGAAGTAGAAAGTATTCAACATGCTATAAAGAATGGAAAAAGTGTTGAAGAAAAAAAGAAAGAAATTATTACAACAACTGCATGGTACACCACCCAAGTTCCAATAAGTAATGGACCAAAAAAATATCAAGGTTTGCCAGGATTAATATTAGAAATTAATGATGGAAAAAAAATTATTGTTTGTACTGAAATCATTTTAAATCCTTCAGAAAAAATTATTATTCAAGAACCTAAAAAAGGAAAAGTTGTTTCGCAAAAAAAGTTTACTAAAATTCAAAAAGAAAAAACTGAAGAAATGTTGGAGAAGTTTAAAAGTAGAAAAGGAGTTGATTTAGGCAATGGTATAAACATTAAGATGGGTGGTTAATTATTATACTTTTTTTTATAAAGTTGATTAAACTTTTAGGTTTTTTTTAAGTCTTATCTAATATAATTAGATTTATTTTTACTCAAAAAATTAAACTTAAAACATATGAAACCACTATTTACTTTCATTTTAATATTAGTAACTATTACTGTTTTTTCGCAAAAAGATTTTCAAGGAAAAGCAACTTACATGTCTAAAACAACAATGGACATGAATAACTTTGGTAGACCTGGAGGTCCCCAAATGACCGAAGCAAGAAAAAAACAAATTGCAGAAAGAATGAAATCGATGTTAGAAAAAACATTCATTTTAACATTCGATAAAATATCATCTATTTATAAGGAAGATGCCAAATTAGCAGCACCAACTGCAGGAGGAGGTTCTAGGTTTATGGGAATGATGGGAGGAAGTGGTATTAAATATAAAAACACAAAAGATAAAGTTGCTCTTGAATCTACTGAGTTTTTTGGAAAAAAATTTTTAGTTTCTGATGAAATGAAAACCCCAGAATGGGAACTAGGTAGTGAAACCAAACAAATTGGTAACTATACTTGTTTTAAAGCTACTCTGGTTAAAGAAGTAGATCCTTTAGATTTTGCTAATATGAGAAGAAGAAGAGATGATGATAAAAAAGATGGAGTTAAAAAAGATTCTTCTAAAGTAATTAAAGTTTCTGAAGAAATTGAAATGCCAAAACAAATAGTTGTTACTGCTTGGTATACACCACAAATACCAGTTAGTAATGGGCCAGGAGAATATTGGGGATTACCTGGGTTAATTTTAGAAATCAATTCTGGTAGAACTACAATTTTATGTACAGAGATTGTTATTAATCCTTCAGAAAAAGAAGCAATAAAAGCGCCAACAAAAGGAAAGAAAATTAATAGAGAAGAATATACAATTACTGTTAAAAAGAAGATGGAAGAAATGAGAGAGATGTTTAGAAACAGAAGAGGTAGAGGTAATGGAGGAGGACGTCATTAATCCCTAAAAAAAAATATTTACACTTATGAAAAAAATACTACTCTTAACCATTTTTATGGTTACAATGATTTCTAATGCCCAAGTGAAACTTACTGGTGCAGTTAAAGATAGTATAGGAGAAGTTTTAGAAATGGCTAATGTTTTAGCAATTAATAAAACAACAAAAAAAATGGCTTCTTATGGTTTTACAGATGCAAAAGGAAGGTATAAATTAGACTTAGATAAAAACGCTGTTTTTAATATTAAAATTAGTTATGTTGGTATGAAATCTGCAGATTTTATTGTAGAAACAAAATCAGAAGATATAATTAAAAATGTTGTTTTAGCTAATGATAATGCCTTAGATGAAATAAACATTGTTTCTAAAATGCCAGTTACCATAAAGGGAGATACCATTGTTTACAATGCAGATTCTTTTAAAAATGGTTCTGAAAGAAAGTTAGAAGATGTATTAGAAAAATTACCTGGTGTAGAAATTAATGATGCAGGAGAAATTGAAGTTGAAGGTAAAACTGTAGAAAAGATAATGGTTGATGGTAAAGACTTCTTTGACGGAGATACTAAATTAGCAACCAAAAACATACCATCTAATGCAGTAGATAAAATTGAAATTTTAAAAAATTTCGGAGATGTAAGTCAACTTAAAAGTGTGCAAAATAATGAAGATAGAGTTGCTATAAATATAAAACTTAAAGAAGGAAAAAAGAATTTTTGGTTTGGTGATATCACTGCTGGTTCTGGTAATTCCCCAGACGAAAGTTTGTATCTTTTACAACCAAAATTATTTTATTATTCTCCAAAATACACAATTAACGTTATTGGAGATATTAATAATATGGGTGAAGTTGTTTTAAATAGAAGTGATATTAGAAATTTTAGTGGAGGTTTTAGAAGTCAAAGCCCTTCTAACGGAACAAATATTAGTTTAGGAAGTGCTGGTATTGGTTTTTTAAATGCAAATGCAAGAAATGCAAATAGAATTGAAACAAAATTAACAGCTTTAAATTTTAGTTATTCTCCAAATCCTAAATTAGATTTAAGTGGTTTTTTAATTTTTTCTAGTAATAGTAATGGACAACAAAACAATGTAACTAGCGATTATGTAGATCCTACAATTCCTGATGATTTTACACAAAGTATCACAGATCAAACCAGTAATACAGGTTTATTTAAGTTTACCACTAACTATAAAAAGGACGCAAACAATCAATTAGATTATGATATTATTGGCCGTTTCTCAAATGAATATAGAACAGATGATGTAAACTCACGAGTTTTAAGTGATATTAGTGAGAGTGAAAGAGCAACACCATATAAAATCAATCAAAAATTAAGTTATTTTTATACAGCAAATGAAAAGAATATTTTTGCTTTAGAAGCGAAACATTTGTTGCAAGATGAAGATCCTTTTTATGTAGCTTCACTAGAAAATGATCCAACTAATAATGATGATACAGATAATGATGGTTTTGATAATGCAGCAAAAACATTAGGTCTAGATAGAAGTTTAGAATATTATAACTTAGAACAAGATAGACGTGTAAAATCAAATCAATTAGATGTTAAGTTAGATTACTATAATATTTTAAATGATAAGAGTAATTTAAATCTGGTTTTGGGAACGATACAAAGTAAGCAGAATTTTGATTCTAAGTTTTTTCAGATTTTAGATAACGAAAATACTTTAAATCCTACACCTACAATTCCTGGAAATACAGACCCACAAACAACGAATGATACAGAATATACATTTTCAGATATTTATACAGGATTAAGATATCGTTTAAAATCGGGTATTTTTACTTTTACACCTGGTTTTACCCTGCATTCTTATGCTGTTAAAAATACGCAATATGAAACTGAATTATTTGAAGATAAATTTGAAAAATTCTTTCCAGAACTTGCTGTGATAGCTCAGTTTAAAAAGAGTGAAAGCTTGCGTTTTTCATATAAACAAGAGGTAAATTTTACAGATGTTAATCAACTTGCAAGAGGAATAGTTGCTAATAGTTACGATTCATTTTACTATGGAAATAGTGAGTTAATGAATGCGCATATTCATAATTTGAATTTAAATTACTTTAGTTTTAACATGTTTAATTACACAAATGTATTTGCAAGAGTAAATTATAGAAAAACGATAGATCAAATTAACAAAAATGTAAATTTTGAACCTGGTTCTGTAGTATCTAGTAGTACGTCATTAAATTCACCTTTTGATAATGAGAGTTTTAGTGCAAATGCAAGACTTGGTAAAACAATTAAGAAGTTTAAAGCTTCTTTAGGTGCTAGTTATAATTATAGCAAAACCTATCAATTTTTAAATACAATAGAAAATACAAATACACTTAATTCACAAAATTATTCAGCGAGTTTAGGTACTAACTTTACAAAAGCACCCAATGTTACTTTAAAATATAGGTTAGGTTTAACAGATCAAAGCAACAGTGCAAGAGCTTCAGATATTAAAGGAGTTACACAGGCACCATCTATAAGTTTTGACGCTTATGTATGGAATTCGTTAACAGTTCGTTCAGATTTTTCTTATAATGAAGTAAAACAAGACGGAGTAGTTGCAAATTCTTTTAAAATTTGGGATGCCACTTTATCTTACAGAAAAGATAAAGATGCAAAATGGGAATATGAGTTAGTGGGTAGTAATCTTTTAGCCACAGGTTCTAGAGCTTCAGTGAATACGAGTAATGTTCTATTCTCTATAAATGAAACTTTTATTTTACCAAGATTTGTAAGTTTAAGAGTAAGATATCAACTATAATATCAGTTTTTAAAAATTTAAAAAAAATGGCTCAATTTATTGAGCCATTTTTTATTTTGTTTATTTTTACAAAATGAGTTTATCAACTACAAAAACTTTTTTGCCAGCATTCTTAAAAACCTTAGGAATATTGTTTTTATACATATTCTTAGGTCTTTTTCTAGATAGTGTTTATGTAGTAGAGAATTATAAAGATTTACAGTGGTTAGCAAACATAATCATGGTAATAATTTTTAGTATAACTCTTTATAAAGTAAATAAAAGAATAAGAGAACAAATGATGTATGCTGTAATTATTGCAATTGCAGGAGAATATGCTTTTTCTTTAGGAATGGGAATGTATACCTATAGGTTAGAAAATATTCCACATTACATACCTATGGGACATGCTTTGGTATATGCAGGTGTTTTATACTTTACAAAAACGGCTTATGCAAAAAGTAATACAAAACTTTTAGTAACTATTTTTACTACCATAATTATCCTTTATTCAACTTACTTTTTAATCTTTAAAAATGATGTTTTTGGTTTTGTTTTAGCCTTGTTAACCTTATTAATTTTAAGAAAAAAGCCAAGAGAGAGAATGTTTTATTTAACAATGTTTTTAGCTGTTGCATATTTAGAAATTATTGGTACAAGTTATGATTGTTGGTGGTGGCCAAAAACTGCATGGAATAAAATACCTTTTTTACCAAGTGCAAACCCACCAAGTGGAATTAGTTTTTTTTATTTTGGATTAGATTTAGGATGTTTATGGTTTTATAAAAAACGACATAAAATAGCATGGAAAAGAATGAAAAATGTTAGAAAAATTCGTTTACAAACTAACACTTCTGTAAAATAATAAAGTAGTAATTTCGTTTTATAAAAAGTCTGTTCGAATAATTTTTTATATAAAAATCTATTGAGAACTATTTTAAAACTAAAGTTGATAAAATGTCGATAAAAGTAACCTCTGTTTCTAAATTATATAATCAGCAAAAAGCATTAAATGAGGTTTCTTTTTCTGCGGATAAAGGAGAAATTATTGGTTTTTTAGGTCCAAATGGAGCAGGGAAATCAACAATGATGAAAATCTTAACAGGATTTATAAAGCCAAGTTCTGGTGCAGTTTTTGTTGACGAAATTGATGTGATACAAAACCCTTTAGAAGCACAACAAACGATAGGATATTTACCGGAACATAATCCTTTGTACAAAGATATGTATGTGCGTGAGTATTTACAATTTCAAGGATCCATTTTTAAAGTTGATAAAAGTCAAATTGAAAATTGCATTGAAAAAGTAGGCTTAACAATTGAAGCTCACAAAAAAATCAATCAATTATCTAAAGGATATCAACAAAGAGTTGGTTTAGCAGCTGCAATTTTACACAATCCATCAGTGTTAATTTTAGATGAACCTACAACAGGTTTAGATCCTAATCAATTAGTAGAAATTAGAGAATTAATAAAAGAATTAGGGAAAGATAAAACAGTACTTTTTTCTACACATATTATGCAAGAGGTAGAAGCTGTTTGTGATCGTGTTATCATCATAAAAAAAGGGGAAGTTTTAGTTGATAAGAAACTAACAGAACTTAAAGAGAATAATCAACAAATAATAGAAGTTACTTTTGATTATAAAATTGAGGAGCAGTTTATAAATAGGCTGCCAAACGTAGTTTCATATAAAAACAATTACGACAATACTTGGTATATTACTTTTGAAAGTGATGAAGATATGCGATCAACAGTATTTGATTTTTCCCAAGAAAACGGTTTAAAAATTCTTGGTTTGAATACACATAACAAGAATTTAGAAACCTTATTTAGAGAAGTTACAACTTCCTGATTTTTATTTTATTAAATATTGATAAGCTTCTAAAATAGTTGGGAATGTAAGAATGCTTCCTACTTCTTTTAGTTCTTTTTGAGAGTAATTCGTTGTAATTCCAATAGGGGTCATACCTGCTAATCTTGCAGCATTTGTACCTGTTAAACTGTCTTCAAAAACCCAAATATCTTTAAAACTTTCTTCTTTAAACTTTAAAGCTTTTGCTAAAGAAATATAAGCTTCAGGTGCAGGTTTTGGTTTTACATAATCTTGTAATCCATAAACAACAGAAAAGTTTAAATCTAAATGATGAATGCTATTTTTTAAAAACTGTTTTGTAGCGTTACTTGCAATTCCGTAAGGAATTTTTTCTTCGGATAAAAAGCTAGTAATTTCATGAATTCCAGGTAATAATGTAGGAACTTTAAAATGAGTATCTAAATGCTGATCTTTTAAATGATATAAATCTTCTTTATGTTTTTCTTTACCAATAACACTACAGAAGTATTCAGAAATTATCATTGGAGATTTTCCTGAAAAACTTTTTGGAAAAGGTGCTATTTCTTTATCAAATAATTCTTTAAAAGCAGAAGTCCAAGCAGCATAATGGCTTTCAAAACTATCTACAATAACTCCATCAAAATCAAATAAAAATCCCTTAGGTAATGCCATTAGTTGTTTGTTTTTTCGTTGAATAATTCAGTTAAATAAGGGTTTAAAAATTTATTAGTTGGATCTAGTTTTTTTCTTAATATTTTAAAATCTTCCCATTTATCATATACTTTAGATAGCTCAGTATCTTTAGCTGTAAAACGTTTTGCCCAATGAGGTTTTCCTCCGTGTTTTAAAAATATTTTCTCTATACTTTTAAAAGCTTCATATGTATCTGCAGTAGCTGCATTTCTAGAAACACATCCCATAGTAACAATGTCTTTTTTGTAAGCATAACTTAACCAAGATGTGTCTTTATATACAAAACGAATATCCATCGGAATGTGAATAAAAGATTTATTAGACCATTTGTTGATTTCAGTTTTTAATTCTTCAAAAACTTTTGGAAACATATCTAAACCAATTGTCCATTCTGCTAATTCTAAAGTAGATCCTCTAGATTTTGTTACTGTTGCTTGGTATAAAGATCCTTTGTGTTCTTTTGTTGAGTTAAAAAATCCTCTATATAAAAGTTTATTGGCAATTGCTGTAAACCAAGGAAAAATATGAGTGTATTTATATAATACTTTAGAAGCTGTTCTTCTATGTTTTAAAAAATCAGGACCTAAATCTTCTTTAATCTCTGTATTCGGATCAATTTTATCTCCAGTTATAACATAGCCTTTATCAGTATGAGGTAACCATAGAATTCTTAGAAAATCATGTTTTTTTAAACGATCTTCAATTTTAGGTAACCAAATAGTATCATTTTCTGGACCTTCTTTTACGTGTAATGTATAAATTGGTTCGCATTGAAAAGTAATTTCAGATAAAACTCCTAAAACTCCTAAAGAAACTCTAACAGCATCAATTAATTCGTCTATTGCAGTAATTTTTTTAACAGAACCATCAGCTAAAATAAGATTACATTTAATCATATATTCTGATAACAATTTTCCACTTGTGCCATGAGTTCCTGTTGCCAAAGCTCCACCGATTGTAACTGTGTTAATGTCTGGTAAACAGGGAATACACCACCCTTTTGCTTCAATAGCTTCTATTAAATCACCTAAAATAATTCCTGATTGAACTGTAATTGTGTGTTCTAAATCATTATAAGCTAATATTTTATTATAAGATTTAATATCAATTAAAGTCTCGACACCAGATGCAATATCTGCAGATGATTGTTTGCTTCCGAAAACACGAATTTTTTCTGAATTTCCAATAACCTCTTGTAATTCTTCTTCAGAAGTAACTTTATAAAGAGATTTGTATTTGTGTATAAGATTTTCGTTCCAACTTGCCCAAACACCGTTTTTACCTTGATTCATTTATTGTATAAAAGAGATCGCAAAAATAAGCAATCCTCTTTTTTTAGAGTACTTGTTTTGGTATTATATACTAATTTAACTTAAAATCAATATTCTGACTCTTTAATGTTGCTAGTAATTCATTAGAAATGTGAACTTTGGTATTTCTACTAGGCAAACTCACTTCTATTTTTTCTTTGGCATCCCAAATAGTAAAATGTAAATTTTGCTTTCCAGGTGTGTTTTTTAAAATGGTTTCAAGATTTAAAATAGTGTCTTCTTTAATTTCTTGCAACGGAATTTTTATAGTTACTTTTTTACACAACTCATCCATAATATCATGTAACAATTTAAAATCGGTAAATTTTAAACGAGGTTCGCCTGTAGCACCATCTTTGTTTGTCCAACCTGGTTGAATAGTACATCGAACAAATAAGAAAGAATTTGGTGTTAAAAAGTGTTTCATTCTTAAATAATCTTCACCAAAAATTCTAAACTCGTTACTGTCTCCATAATCTTCCATAGTAAACATTGCCCAACCTTTACCAGCTTTAGAAACTCGATGTTGAACATCTGTAATAATTGCTGCAAAAGTTAAGTTTACACCAACATATTTACTAATGTCTTCTTTAAAATGTCTTAAAGTAGAGTTACAAAAAATCATTTCATTTTTAAAGTCATCTAAAGGATGAGCAGAAATGTAAATTCCAATAACTTCTTTTTCTTGTGATAAAAGTTCCATGGTTCCCCAAGTTTCACATTCTGGAATATCTGGTTCTGGAAATTGAACTGTAGAAGCTTCTCCAAACATAGAAACTTGTGCAGAATTTTCATTTTCTTGAAACTTACTTCCAAATTTCATAGCACGTTCTAAAAAGGTCAAGCCTTTTTCATCGGTAGCAAAATATTGTGCTCTATGTGTGTCAGAAAAAGAATCGAAAGCACCAGCTTTTATCAGGCTATCAAAAGATTTTTTATTTGCTGCTCTTAAATCTACTCGTTTTGCTAAGTCAAAAATAGAAGTATAGTTTCCGTTTTCTTTTCGTTCTTTAATAATTGCTCTTACTGCACCAGCTCCAACACCTTTTACAGCTGCCATTCCAAAACGAACAGCACCTTCGTCATTTACAGAAAATTTTAAATAAGATTCATTTAAATCTGGACCAAAAACTTGTAAGCCCATTCGTTTACATTCTTCCATAAAGAAGGAAACAGCTTTTATATCTTTCATATTATTAGAAAGTACAGAAGCCATATATTCTGCAGGATAATGAGCTTTTAAATAGGCTGTTTGATAAGCGATCCACGCATAACAGGTAGAGTGAGATTTGTTAAAGGCATAACTAGCAAAGGCTTCCCAATCTTTCCATATTTTTTCTAATTTTTCTGCATCATGGCCATTTGCAGCAGCTTGTTCTACAAATTTTGGTTTCATTTTATCTAAAACCGCAATTTGTTTTTTTCCCATGGCTTTACGTAAAACATCGGCTTCACCTTTGGTGAAATCTGCCAATTTTTGTGATAAAAGCATCACTTGCTCTTGGTAAACTGTAATTCCGTAAGTTTCTGCCAAGTATTCTTCCATGGCAGGTAAATCGTACTCAATATCTTCTGTTCCGTGTTTTCTGTTGATAAAACTCGGAATATACTCCATCGGACCAGGTCTGTATAAGGCATTCATTGCAATTAAATCTGCAAAAACAGTTGGTTTTAAAGATCGCATGTGCTTCTGCATTCCTGGAGATTCATATTGAAAAATACCCACAGTTTCTCCTCTTTGGAAGAGCTCATATGTTTTTACGTCATCTAAAGGAAAAGTTTCTGGATCTAAAACAACATTATGTCTGGCTTTTACAATTTTAACAGTGTCTTTAATTAAAGTCAGCGTTTTTAATCCCAAGAAATCCATTTTTAATAAACCTGCATCTTCTACAACAGAGTTATCAAATTGAGTAACGTACATGTCAGAATCTTTTGCTAAAGAAACGGGAACATAATTGGTGATATCTCCAGGTGTAATAATTACACCACAGGCATGAATACCTGTATTTCTAACAGAACCTTCTAAAATTGTTGCTTTATTTATGGTCTCGGAAACTAAATCTGTACCATAAGACATATTCTTTAGCTCTTCAACTAATTGCTTTTCTTCTGCGCGTAAACCATCAACTTTACCTTTACTTTTTGCATCTTCACCAAAGATGTTTTTAAGTTTAATTCCAGGGATTAACTTCGCAATTCTATCGGCTTCAAAAAGAGGTAAATCTAAAACTCTGGCAGTATCTCTAATAGAAGACTTAGCAGCCATTGTTCCATATGTAATAATTTGCGCAACTTGATTTGCACCATATTTATCAATTACATAATCCATAACTCTACCACGACCTTCATCATCAAAATCAATATCAATATCGGGCATGGAAACACGTTCTGGATTTAAGAAACGCTCAAAAAGTAAATCGTATTTTATAGGATCTATATTGGTAATCCAAAGACAGTAGGCAACAACAGAACCAGCTGCAGAACCACGACCAGGACCCACAGCAACATCCATTTTTCTTGCTTCCCGAATAAAATCTTCTACAATTAAAAAATAACCTGGATATCCTGTTTTTTCAATTACTTCTAGCTCAAAATCTAAACGTTCTTTTATAGATTCTGTAATTTCTCCATAACGTTTTTTAGCACCTTCAAAAGTTAAGTGTTTTAAAAAATTATTTTCTCCACGTTTTCCTCCATCTTCATTGTCTTTTACATCTTTAAATTCATCAGGAATATTAAAAGCAGGTAATAAAACGTCTCGAGCTAAAGTAAAAATTTCAATTTTATCTACAATTTCTTGAATGTTGATAATTGCTTCTGGGATGTCTAAAAAGAGTGTTTTCATTTCATCCGAAGATTTGAAATAATACTCTTGGTTTGGCAAACCATATCTATAACCACGACCTTTTCCAATTGGAGTCGCTTGTTTTTCACCATCTTTTACACATAATAAAATATCATGTGCATTTGCATCTTTTTTATCTAAATAAAAAGTGTTATTTGTTGCAATGACTTTTACATCATGCTTTTTAGAAAACTTTAGAAGAGTTTCATTTACAATTTTTTCATCTTGCTGATCATGACGCATCAACTCAATATATAAATCATCTTTAAATTGTTCCTTCCACCAGATTAAAGCGTCTTCGGCTTGTTTTTCTCCAAGATTAAGAATTTTACTAGGTACTTCACCATATAAATTACCTGTTAAAACAATAATATCTTCTTTATATCTTTCTACAAGTTCTCTGTCAATTCTTGGAACATAATAAAATCCATCGACAAAAGCAGCAGAAGACATTTTTGCTAAATTGTGATATCCTTTTTTATTTTTTGCAAGTAAAACAACTTGATAACCATTATCTTTTTGCGATTTATTTTTATGATCTTCACAAATATTAAACTCACAACCAATAATTGGTTTTATTGGAGTTTCTGCGTTTTTATTATGATTTAAAACTGCATTTACAAAGTGAAAAGAACCCATCATATTTGCAGTATCTGTCATAGCAACTGCAGGCATGTTATATTTTGCTGCGGCTTTTACAATATTACCAAGTTGCATGGTAGATTGTAAAACAGAATATTGAGTATGATTGTGTAAGTGGGAAAATTGTACATCTTTTAATTCTTCTAAACCAACAGAAGTAGATTTTGTAGTCTCTGTGTTTTTTAGTTTCTCTAGACGTTGGCGAATTTTATCGCTTTCTTTCTTAAGATTAATATGTTTTAAACCAATTACTTGAATTGGTTTTGGGTTGGCTTCAGAGAAATTTTTAAAATAATCTGCATCAACATCTAATTGTTCTTTGGTAAATTCTCTTAAACGAATTAATTCTAAAAAACAACGAGTTGTAGCCTCAACATCGGCAGTTGCATTGTGAGCTTCACCAAAACCAACACCAAATAAATGATTGTGTAATTCTGTTAAAGTTGGTAGTTTAAATTTTCCTCCTCGACCTCCAGGGATTTGACACATTAATGCCGTTTTTTCTGTACAAGTGTCTAAAACTGGTAAGGAAAGCATTTTGTTTTCTACACCTAATCTATGGAATTCACACCCCATAATATTAAGGTCGAAATTTAAATTTTGACCAACTATAAATTTGGTTTTACCTAAAACTTCATTAAATAAAGTTAAACATTCATTTAAAGAAATACCTTGTTCTGCTGCTAATTCAGTAGAAATACCATGAATTCTTTCTGCATCATAAGGGATATTAAAATTGTCTGGTTTTATTAGAAAATTGTTGTGTTCTAATACATTACCCATTTCATCATGTAGTTGCCATGCAATTTGAATACACCTAGGCCAGTTGTCTGTGTCTGTAATTGGAGCATTCCAACTTTTAGGTAAACCTGTAGTTTCAGTATCAAAAATTAAGTACATGGAAAATGTTTATTTGTTGATGAGTTTATTCGTTTAAAACGGACTGTAAATTTACATTTTTTTGATGGAATTTATGAGTATAAGTTATTAACGGTTGTTGATGGGTTAAGAGTGAGTGCGTTAGGGATTGAACGACTTGTTTGAGCTCTTTTTGAGGTACGAAAAAAAGCGAGTAGTGAAAGCCCGCTCGAACGCTATAAAAAATATTGATAATTAGGGTTTTAGTTTAAAAAGGTTTTGTATTTTTGCGCCCACTTACTACGAGATGGTAAGACTATTAATAATCGAGGTCGAGAACCTAAAAAAATTAACAAATTATGTCTGTAAAGATTAGATTACAAAGACACGGTAAAAAAGGTAAACCATTCTATTGGATCGTTGCCGCTGATGCTCGTGCAAAAAGAGATGGTAAATACTTAGAAAAAATAGGTACTTACAATCCAAACGTTAACCCTGCAATTATTGATTTAAACGTTGATAAAGCTGTGGAATGGTTACAAAATGGTGCACAACCAACTGATACTGCAAAAAACATTTTATCTTATAAAGGTGCAATGTTAAAGAATCATTTAGCTGGTGGTGTAAGAAAAGGTGCTTTAACTCAAGAGCAAGCAGATGCTAAATTTGCAGCTTGGTTAGAAGAAAAAGCAACTAAGATTTCTGATAAAGAAGCTGGATTATCTAAAGCACAATCTGAAGCTAAAGCAGCAGCATTAGCAGCAGAAAAAGCTGTAAACGAAGCAAGAATTGAAGCAGCTAAACCAGTTGTTGAAGAGGTTGCAGAAGTAGCTGCAGATGCTGAAGAAGCAGTAGAAGCAGCTCCAGAAACAATTGATGATGCACAAGCAAAAGCAACAGAATAAATTATAAATTTTTCGAAGATGCGTAAAGAAGATTGTTTTTATTTAGGCAAAATCGTTACAAAATATAGTTTTAAAGGTGAAGTTGTTATCAAATTAGATACAGACGAACCTGAGTTGTACAAAGAAATGGAATCAGTTTACGTCGAAATTGGCGCAAATTTGGTTCCATTTTTTATTGATAAAAGTTCACTTCATAAAGGAAATCAGTTACGTGTTCAGTTTGAAGACGTGTATTCTGAAGAAGAAGCAGATGCTATTTTAAAATGTGGAATATATTTACCAAATACAATGTTGCCAAAATTAACTGGTGATAAGTTTTATTATCACGAAGTTATTGGTTTTACTGTTGTTGATGCAAATTTTGGTGAAGTGGGTACAATTGTACATATAAATGACAAAGCTGCGCAACCACTTTTTGAAATTGATAGAGATGGAACAGAAATTTTTATTCCTATGGTTGATGATTTCATTAAAAAAGTTGATAGAGAAAACAAAATAATACAAGTTGAGACTCCAGAAGGTTTGATAGCTTTGTATATTTAGAAAGGTGTCTGAGTGGTCGAAAGAGCTACCCTGGAAAGGTAGTGTGCTGGCAACGGTACCGAGGGTTCGAATCCCTTCCTTTCTGCAAGAAAAAATATTTTTAAAACATAAACCTTCAAAATTATATTGAAGGTTTTTTTAGTTTGTAATGCGTCTTTTTTTTTAACTTTAAGTTTCACTTGTTTTTCGATTTTTAGTTAGTTAACTTTGAATATCAGTTTTTAGATTTTGAATTATGTTTGAATATTTAGCTAAAAATTTATGGGTATTAGTGACTATAATGCTTCCAGGAATGTTTACATATGGAATTTGGCGTTTATTATTAATTTTAAACCCTAGTTCTATAATTCAGACAGCGTATTTAACACAAATAGACGAGTTAAATGTTTTAACTTGGTGTATAATTATTGCTATTGCTTTATTGCAACAAAGTGTAGGTTTGGTAATTGAGTTTGTATTATTCTTTATTACTAGGAAAAAGAAAATGCCATTATCTAATTATCATTTATTATTTCATAAACGATTTAAATTAGCAAATAAAAATAAAATTACAGATTATGCAAATAGTGTAATTAGTAATCTTTTTTTATCCATAAATATTTTTGTTGGGCTTTTGTTTTTATTGATTTATTTTTTATTTTTTGAAAACTTAGAGTTCCAGCATTGGATTATTTGTGTTTTAATTTTCTTTACAATAACTGTTTTGTTAAATGTTTTTTTCAGAATTCAGACTTCCTTAAAAGTGATTAAAAAATAAAATGAGCAAACCATTTCGATTTAAAGAGTTTACGATTCATCAAGATAAAACTGCCATGAAAGTTGGAACAGATGGCGTTTTATTAGGAGCTTGGTGTTCTGTTGATAATTATCCTGATACTATTTTAGATGTTGGTGCAGGTACTGGAGTTATTTCATTAATGATTGCACAGCGGTCTGATGCGATGACAATTGATGCTGTTGAGGTTGATGAAAATGCGTATGAACAAACTGTTGCCAATTTTGAAGAGTCAGATTGGGGAGATCGTTTGTATTGTTATAATGCTACTTTTCAGGAATTTGCTGATGAAATAGCAGAGGAAGAGGAGGTTTATGATTTAATTGTTTCTAATCCGCCTTTTTATACTGATGAATTTGAAACGGAAAATGAAGCTAGAAATAAAGCTCGTTTTACAACTTCGCTTTCTTTTAAAGAATTGATTGTTGGGGTTTCAAAAATTTTGTCTGAAAACGGAATTTTTGCTATTGTTATTCCTTTTAAAGAAGAAGCTAATTTTATTGCTTTAGCAATAGAAAATAATTTATTTTTAAATAAGGTTTGTAGAGTTCAGGGAAATCCGTCATCAGAAATTAAAAGGAGCTTATTAGCGTTTTCTTTTGATCAAACAGAAATAAAAGAAGAAAGTTTAATTATAGAAATTGAACGTCATCAATACACAAAAGAATACATTGATTTGACAAAAGATTTTTATTTGAAAATGTAAGTTTAACTAGAAAACTCGAAAAGATTGTCTTTAGAATTGTTAAAACGATCATAATAGTTAAGCCTATTACTGTAAAGAGTAAATTTAATTTTAAATAGCTTGTTTTCAGAAACATTTTATTATAAATTATAAAAGAACATACTTGATAAGTTGTAAATTAACTTAAAGAAGAAGTTCGTAAACTTATGCATTCTTTTAAAAACTTATAGCCTCTAGCAATATGACCTTCAACTGTTTTTAAAGAGATGTTTAAATTACTAGCAATTTCCTTATTTTTTAACCTAGAAACTTTTTTCTCTAAAAATACGAGTTTACACCTTTTAGGGAGTAACTGAATACATTCTTCAAGTTTTTTTAATCTTAAATCTTGGTAATCACTATTAGAATCAATCACTTTTTCAATTGCGTCATTATAATATGCTAAAAGAGATTTGTCTATTTTTTTCTTACCTCTGTAGTGATCCATAATTTTGTTATAAACAATTTTATATAAAAAACTATTTATAGAAGTCGTTATAATAATTTTCTTTCTGTTGTCCCAAATGTACATAAATGTATCTTGAACAATATCTTGAGCAAGATCTTTGTCGTCTGTGTAGTTTAAAGAATAGACGCACAGTTTTTTATAATATAAAGTGTATAACTGTTTGAAGTAAAGAGGGTTCCCTTCTTTTAGCTTTTTTTGGTCACTATTTACGTCTTGTTTGAAAATTGCTGTAGAATTATTATTGAATTGCAATATTAATAAAAAAAACAATTATTATAGAGGGTTTTTAATTATTATTACTACATATACTTATATAATATGAAAATGAATACTAAAAACATTGATGAATTAATAATAAAATTTGTTGAAAGTAAAGCAACTTTAGAAGAACAAGTTGAATTAAGGAATCGTTTAGAGATAAAAGAAAATAGAATCTATTTTGAAGAGTATGTTGAACTCCATTATTTGCTTAACTCAAAAATTAAGTTCGATTATAAAAAGCCTTTAAAAGGGATGATTGGGAAAATACAATCAAAATCTAAATACAACTTCTTTAAATATGCAGCTTCTATTATTGTATTAATTGCAACGGGATATTTTTTAACTAAAACAACTTTTAAAACTGTAACTAATGAAAGTATTACTGTTGGAACAGATAAAGCTATTTTAACTTTAGGAGATGGTTCTAGAATTGCTTTAGAAAAAGGAAAAAAGTATAAGAGTAAAAAAATAAGTTCTGATGGAAAAAAAATTATTTACGAATCAGGGTCTAATGAGACTGAAAAAAAAATAGTTTATAATTATTTAACGATTCCTAGAGGAGGGCAATTTTTTATAGAATTGGAAGATGGAACTAAGGTTTGGTTAAATTCAGAATCAAAACTAAAGTATCCAGTAAATTTTAGTGATGGGGAAAGACGTAAGGTAGAACTTATTTATGGTGAAGCTTATTTTGATGTTTCTTCTAGTTCTAAGCATAATGGTGACTCATTTGTAGTTCAATCGAAAATGCAAAATGTAGAAGTTTTGGGTACGGAATTTAATATTAAAGCATATCATGATGAAACAGTAGTTTTAACGACCTTAATTGAAGGTAGTGTTGCTTTATCTAATAGTGTTTATAAGAAAGTTATTAAACCAGGTGAACAATCCAAAATTTTTCAGACAAACAATAGGTTTGAAGTTTATAAAGTAGATGTAGAGGATGAAATTGGTTGGAGAAATGGGATGTTTAGTTTTACAAATAAACCATTAAAAGAAATTATGGTTGTTTTATCACGCTGGTATGATTTAGAGATTTTTATCACTGATGTCGAAATTGAAAATGTAAGATTTACAGGAATGTTAAGTAAGAAAAAACCTATATCAATAGTCTTACAAGAAATTAAAAGTGCAATTGACATGGAATATAGTTTTAATAATAAAAATTTAATAATAAAAAAAAGGGAATAAAAAACACAACCTCTCACAGTTCGTTTTATTCCCTATAGTCAGATTAATTAATTAATTAACCCAAATTCAAATTTATGAAAAAAAACTTTACAAACATTCTTTTTTTATTTCGAAAAAAGGTATTAACCGCAATTATGAAAACATGCTTATTACTTTTTTGCACTACTCTTTTTAGCTTTACACCTAAAGAAGTCTTTTCACAAAATGAAAAGATTAAAATTGAAACTGATCAAATAGTTACAGTAGATGAAGTGTTTAAAATGATTAAACATCAAACAAATTACACTTTTATTTATAAGGCAGATTTGTTTGAAAATTATAGTGAAATTTCATTAAAGAAAGGGTATATTAGAGCAGAAAAACTCTTAAAAAAAGTTTTGTCTCATGGTAATTTTATCTCTGAGTTGTCAGCAGACAAAACAATCTCGATTAAAAATAAACCGTCATTAATTATTGAGGCTGCTAAAGACGTAAAAATGCAACAACAAGTTGTAAAAGGGGTGGTGTTAGATGAGACGGGAGAGCCACTTCCTGAAGTAAGTGTATCTGTGAAAGGCACTAAACGTGGAACTTTTACCGACTTTGATGGTAACTACAAAATTCAATTAAGTAATGCTAATGAAAAAACTGTATTAATATTTAGTTATCTTGGTTTTGAAGAAAAAGAAATAGTAGTTGGCTCTAAAACTACTATTAATGTGAAAATGATTCCTAGTCAAGCTAAATTAGATGAAGTGGTAGTAATAGGTTATGGTACTACTAAAGTTAAAGACGCAACAGGTGTAATTTCTAGACTAACAGCTAAAGAGATTGAAACTGCACCAATGGGGGCAAGTGTTTCTAGTTTACTAGAAGGTAGAGCTGCAAGTGTAAATGTTCAAATTAATTCAGCATCGCCAACTTCAAATGTAAATATAATTATTAGAGGAGCATCTTCTCTAACAGGAAATAATCAACCTTTATGGGTTATTGATGGTGTGCCACAAGCCCTTGAGGTTACTAGTGGTGATGTCGCTAATACTCTTTTTAATTTAAATATTGATGATGTTCAAAGTATTGACATCTTAAAAGATGCCTCAGCATCTGCTGTTTATGGTTCAAGAGCTGCCGGTGGGGTGATATTAGTAACAACTAAAAGAGGTAAGCTTAATCAAAAACCTACGTTTGAAATCTCTACGCGTGCATCAGTTAGTGATCCTGATTTTAATGGCTATGAGTTTTTTGAAAAAGATGATTATATAAACTTTACGCAAGCAATGCATAAACAAGATACTTGGGCTAGAGGGTCTTTTGATACTCGTGCTGAAGAATGGTTAGACGAACAGGCTTTTTTTGATTTAAATACTAGTGAATGGGATATGTCTGATTTGGTTCAAAACCCTGATGCATATTATGATGGCGAGAATAATTGGTTAAAAGAATTTTCACAGTCACCTATAAGTGTAGATCATAACTTCTCTGTACGTGGTGGGTCTGAGCAAAGTACCTATTTTGCATCGTTTAAATATATAGATCAAATAGGTGTCATTAAAGGAGGTAAAACGGAAAACTATAGTGGTCGTTTTAATTTTGATACAAGAATTAATGAGGATCTAAAATTTGAATTGAGAGTAAGTGGAGGTGTAAGAGATGCTGATAATAAAGATCAGCTGTTAGAGTCATTTAGAAAAATACGCCCAGATATTAAGGCTTTTAATGAAGATGGTAGTTTTTATACAGAAGATCAATACACAGAAAACCCGTATATTACTTTAAGTAACACCAATCACTCAAAGTCACTTACTCTTAGTGTAACTGGATCTTTAGAATATCAAATAGTAGATGGTTTAAAATTAAAGACCGCTTTTTCTAATAGCTATTCAGACTCAGAAAGTTTACGTTATTATCAACAAGGATCTATTCGTTCTGATGATCAAAGTCTTGGAGAAAGAAGGTTTTTTAATTCAAAAAGTTCAGCAAACGTTTGGGATAATACCTTAGCGTATTCTAAAGTATTTGGTGATAAACATGATATTCAAGCTTTATTAGGATATAGTGCAGAGAGTCGTATTAGGCGTAGTTATCTTATGGAAGCTAGTAATTTTCCAGATGATGAAATTCTTAATAATTTTGGATCTGAAGCAGAGATACTTAATATAGATGAAGATAAAACAGAAAGCGGATTAGTCTCACAATTTGCACGTGTACAATATAAATTTGATGAACGTTATATCCTGGCCGGAACAATTAGAAGAGATGGTTCATCTCGTTTTGGCCCAAACAATCGTTATGGTACTTTTCCCTCTGCATCTGCAGCATGGTTAGTTACTGGAGAAAATTTTATGCAATCTGAGAAGGTTAAAAAATATATTTCTTTTTTAAAGTTAAGAGCATCATATGGAATAACAGGTACTCCAGCTAATGGTAATTTTGATTGGATAACTTTAGTAGATGCTACAACCTATAATGAATCACCTGCAATTTTACCTGATGGTCTTGGAAATCCAAATTTAGGTTGGGAAGAGAGTGCATTGTTTGATGTAGGTTTAGATTTTGGCTTATTAGATGATCGCTTATTTGGTTCGGTAGGATATTACGAAAAAGAAAGTACGAATCTAATATATAGAGAAGTTTTACCTGGTAGTTCTGGATATAGAACAGTTAGTGGAAATGTAGCCTCAACACTAAATTCTGGAATTGAATTTAATCTTAATTATGATATTATTCGTAATGTAAATCATCGATTAACCTTTAACCTTAATTGGGCTAAAAATGAAACAGAAATACTATCCATTAATGCTGCAGATCAAGAATTATTAATAGGAGGAGCTCAAATATTAAAAGCTGGTGATATTGTAGGTAGATGGTTAGGATTACAAACTGCAGGACGTTTTTTTGTAAATGCTGAGGATGCGTATTCATTTACAGATAACACTACTTCTTCTGGTCAACAAACTCATTATGGAAGCTATACAGAATCTACAGGAGACATTATCTATATTGATCAAGCTGGAGAAGATGGAGTTGGAGGTCCAGATGGCGTTATTGATTTTGATGATGATAAAGTAGATCTTGGAACTTCTGTGCCTAAAGGGTATGGTGGCTTTGGTCTTACTTACACATACAAAGGTTTTCGAGTTAATACAACATTTTCTTATGCCTATGGGCACAAGAGATTATGGAATTTACCAAGGGCAGATATAGGTGGTGTTGGAAATTATAATCAAAGTAATTTAGTAGCAGGACAAAGTGCTACACTATTAAGTCCTTATGATGCAGACTATCCAAGATTAGGTGATTTTGGAATCTCTAATAATGATGAGATATCTGATTTGTATTTATACAATGCATCTTATATACGTTTAAATTCTTTAAATATAGCGTATAAACTTCCTAATGAAATTTTCAATAACTCAACAATAAATGGTGTAGAGTTAACTTTTCAAGGTACTAATTTGTTTACAATTACTAAATATCCAGGGTTTAGCCCTACTGGTGGATATACCGCAACTACTACAAATGGAACGAATCAAGTTCTTGCTTCAGATGGAATTGATTATGGTACCTACCCTTCTGCACAAGTATATAGTGTTGGTGTAAAAGTTAAACTTTAAAAAAAATATAGACATGTTAAAAATAAAAAAATAATTTATATACCGCTAATTGCGATTATCTTCTTGATAAGTGCTTGTTCGGATAATTTGGATGTAGAACCAAGTTATAAACTAAATGACATCAATGGAATTACTAATGAGATAAATGCACGATCAGCTGTTAGTGGAATTTATAGTACTATAATTAGTTCTAGCTTTGGGGGTAGTTACTTTTCAAAATTAACGGCTAGAGCTGGATTTACAGATTGGACTAGTTCAGAATTAACAAACCAATTTACGGCAAGCTCTGTTAGTTATGCTCCATGGCAATTTCCTTATGAAACTGTGAATGCATCTAATTTTGCTATAAGTGGGATTGAAAGACTAAATGATGATCAAATAGATGCAGAACTTAAAAAAGAATTACTTGGTGAAGCTAGGTTGCTAAGAGCGTGGGCTCATCTTCAAATTTTTCACAGTTTTGGACATTGGTGGACTAATGATGATAGTGACCCTGATGGTCTTTTGTTTCGTGATGAAGTAGTTACTTTAGCGAATATTACAAAGGCTAGATTAAATGTTGGTGATAGTTATTTAAAAATATATGAAGATCTTGATTATGCTATTGCTAATGCGCCAAGCTTTACTAGTAGTAGATATATGTGTAAAGAATATGCCAAAGTTGTAAAAGCAAAAACACTACTGTATAGAGCTGGTTTTAATGACGAAACAACAGGGCTAGATGAAGCGCTTACCTTGGTAAACGAAGTATTAAACACTAGTATACCTGGTTTTGCTATGCAAGGAGATTTAGCACAAGTGTATGAAGATTCATGGGACTCTCAAGAAAACTTATTTTCTGGTTATCTAGAAGAAAATAATAGAGCAGGGAATTGGGCTTCTTATTTTTATAAGTTTAGTTTGCCATTTTATGAGGGAAATAGAAATCCTCATACAACTACTGAAACTCTTGATGCAGGTTTACGAAGAGGGTATGATTGGTTTTCTGTCGATCCACGTTGGGATGTTGTTACAGGTACTGCATGGGGTAAAAGAACTAGAGAGACTTTTACCTTTACAAAGGTAGCAAGATTAGGAGATTATGGTGAAGATAATAATACTTCCTCAACACCTCATAAATACAACACTTACTACTTCAGGTATCCTCAGTTATATATTATGAAATCAGAATTACTAGCAAGAACTGGAGCTACTATTACAGCGGCAATAGCACCGATAAATACCATGCGAGGTATTAGAACAAATCCTATAATACCTAGTTTAAATCCTACAACGCAACAAGAATTGATGGAGTCTATCTTTAAAGAATATTTTATAGAAACGTTTATAGAAAATGAGAGTGCATACTTTGGTTCTACACGCTTTAGAGATGCTTCTGGTGCACGTTGGATAGAGAACTTAAGAGATGATGGACAATTAGAATTATTCCGTTTATGTTACCCTATTCCAATTAATGAAATTAATGCGAATTCTTTAATGCACCAAAACGATCAATACGAATAATTAATTTATACTATGATGAAATTTATACAAAAATATTTAAGAATTACAGCTGCCGTAATTGGTTTAGTATTGCTGAACTCTTGTGAGGAAAATTCTGTACTTAGAGTACCTTACCCAAATGATATTACGTTTAATGAACTAACCTTAGATAGGTTTACCTATCAGATTCCAACAGCTCCGTTTACTGCTGGTGATAATGAATCTGGAATTATTACTGTAAACGTAACAGGTTCTGGTGATAGTTATAGTGGGTTTGCACTCTCAAATAAAAATTTTCGATCTTTTCCTTGGAATTTGAGCCCAGATTTTGCTCCAGTTGGTGGGCTAACAGCTGCTGAAGAACAAGAAGAAATAAATACAACAGCTTTTAGTGTTTATACCGATGAACCAAATAAAACAGAAAATTATCTGGTTGGGAATACCACTGGAGATAATGCGTTTTTTACTTTAGAAACACCTGGTACGGTAGCACATGTACTTATTGCAAATACGTCTTACACGTATCTTTTAGCCGATTATGGATCTGTGTTTTCTGATGATTATGAGTCTGATACGCAATCTTATTTAATTGATGGAGGAAAGACAAAAAACACTAATATAGAAAATCCAGATACTGATCTTTATGGTAGGTTTTGGCTACCTGCACCAGGTGGTTATGAAGCCGTATGGTTAAGAGGTTATGAAACTTTAGAAAGACGTAAAGTAGCAGAACCAGCAGGAGAAGCGGCAGGATTAGCGGTAGTACCTGCAGCAGAAGCAGCAGGAGAAGTTGCAAGAACTGCGGCTCTTGCTGAAATACCAGCCTTGACGCCAGAAGAGGTGCAGGAAGCTTATGACGATGCTTATGATGATGTTTATTATGCTGCTTATGATGATGCCTATGATGCTGCTTTTGATAGCGTACATAAAGGTTATGTAAAATTGACAATAGAAGGATTTTTAAGCGGAAGTTCTACAGGAACGGTAGAGTGGTATTTAGCTGTAAACGAAGAGGTTGATGCTTTAAATCCTGAGTATGAGTATATTTTAAGTGATTGGCAAAAAGTAGATTTAACCTCTTTAGGAAGTGTAGATAAGGTATTATTTAATGTGTCTTCAGATTATGTTCACGCTGATGGAAGCATGGTATATGCTCCTATGTTTTGTTTGGATGGTATTAGACTTGAATAATAATTCTATATTATTTATAAATTAAATAAACAGGGAATTAATTTTCCCTGTTTTAAATAGCGAGCTAGTTATTTGGCTAAGCTTTTATTTAAAAAAGTTTTTTTGTAATTAAGGAATCATTTTTAATTAAAATTTTTTATATCTAAAAATTAATTGATTTTTCTATCTATTTTTTTGTGTCTTGGTAATAAGAGTATCAAAGATTATATGTTATTTTCTGAAATTATTTAAGATACCACAAAAAAGAAATTAGACTAGATAAAAGAAATGGTGACGGAAATAGAATCATATTAAAATTACAGATTTGGATTGGAGAAGTGGCTTTATTATTGGTTATTAAATCCAAAAGCAAACATTGTATCATATAATACACTAAGACCTTCTAGTTAGTGATTAATCAAAAACCTATCAATTAAGAATAGCATAAATTTAATTATAAGTTTACACATTATCAAGTGTTGAAAAATCTCACCATTGGTTTTTAGGTAGAATTTGTAATTTAGAAACAATAAAGATGAAAAAAATATTTTATGTATTAAGTATTGTATTAACAATATTATCCTGTAAAAAGGAGGCAACCAAAGATTATATTTTGTTTTCTGGAACGATTTTAGATGCGACAAAAAAAGAATTTAGACTTGTTAAAAGAGGTGGAGGCGGAAATAGAATTAATCTTAAAATAGCAGATGATGGTTCTTTTATTTCTGATACCATAATCAGTGGAACCGGACGTTATCTTTTTACCGATAGTAGAAATAGTGCGGAGCTCTATTTTACTGATGGAGGAGAGTATGATTTGACAGCTGTTTCAGAAAAATTTAGAAACACTGCAAAATTAACAGGTACTGATCCTGATGCTTCCAACTATTTAATGTCTAAAATAGGTAACATTATTAGAGCTAGAGGAGGTTATGCTGAATTTAACTCGTTAAACGAATCAGAATTTGTAGAGAAACAAAAAACACTTAATAAGAATTTTGTTAGTTATTTAGATAGTTTTTCAAATATTCCTAAAGAATTTGAAGAGCTAGAACGTGAAGAACTACATTATTACAACATGTTAACTTTACTTAATTATGAGAGTTTACATAGAAGGTACACTAAACAACCTGATTTTAAAGTTTCAGATGATTTTCTAAAGAAATTAGAAGGAATAGATTATGTAAAAGAAGATGTCTATAAACGTAGAGGTTCTTATACTAAGCTGGTTGCTGCACACTTTAAAGCGCAAGCTAAAGAATTTTCAAACAATAATAATATTGATAAATACTTGGCAAAACTGAAAGTATTTGGAGAAATCCCTAATGATTTTATAAAAAACAGCTTATTAGCGGCTGTACATAAGGATATAGTATATACAGATCGTTCAGAAGAATATTATAATACTTTTCTATCCGTTTCTACTTCAGAAACGAATAATGAAATTATCACAAAAAAATATAATTCCATAAAGAAACTTGTAAAAGGGCAACCTTCACCAATTTTTACTGATTATGTAAATCATTCAAGGGGAACCTCTTCTTTAATTGATTTTAAAGGGAAATATGTATACATTGATGTATGGGCAACTTGGTGTGGACCTTGTTTAGCAGAAGTACCATCACTTAAAAAGGTTGAAAAAAAGTATCATGGTAAAAACATAGAATTTGTAAGTATTTCTATTGATACAGAATCTAAGTTCGATGCTTGGAGAAAAATGGTAACGGATAAAAACTTAGGAGGTGTTCAGTTACTTGCAGATAAAGCTTGGGGAAGTGATTTTATTGGAGCTTATGAAATTAGTGGTATACCACGTTTTATTTTAATAGATCCAAAAGGTAATATAATCAGTGCAAATGCTCCTAGACCTTCAGACTCAAAATTAATTAAACTCTTTAATGAATTAAAAATTTAATTACTAAAGTGCTTAAAATTTTATTTTAGAAAACATTGATATATTTTTTATCTAAAAGATATTAATTAAGCAAAACAAAATAACTGAAACAGGAATCCTTAATACTCGTTTAAAAAACAAATAACAATCATTCATTTAACACCTAAATTAGGAAAATTAAACTCATGAAAAAAATATTATTTATAATAGGAATAGCTATACTTACCGTTTCTTGCAAGAAAGAAAATCCTGTAGATTATGCGCTGATCTCTGGTAAGTTCTTAAACAATAAAGATAAAAAAATAATTTTGTTAAGTTTTAATGATAGATCATTTAAAGATACAATACAAGTATCTAGTGATGGATCTTTTAAAGATACTATTAGAGGTAAAAAAGGATTGTATCAAATGATATATAATAAGATGCGAACCAATATTCATCTAGAAAAAGGTTATGATTTAACGCTTAATGCAGATTCAAAAGCATTAGATAGTACTGTCGCTATTAGTGGAAATGGAGCAGAAGAAAATAATTTCTTAAGAGCTAGAACTAAAAAAGCGAAAGAAATAGATGGTGCTGAAAAAATTTATACTTTGAAGCAAGACGTATTTAAAGATAAAATGAATACAAGCATTTCTTCTCTTACTGAACTATTAGGTAATACAAAAGGTATTTCAGAAAGTTTTAGAATAGCGCAGCAAAAAGATATAAAATACACCTATCTCAATAGGATGGCCAACTTTGAATCTAACCATGCTTATTATACAAAGAATAAAGATTTTAAAGTTCCTTCAGATTTCTTAAATGATTTAGAGAATATTGATTATGATAACGAAGAAGATTATATAAATTCCAGAGCCTATAAATCTTTAGTTAGTAATTATTATAAGAATAAAGCTGCTGAAATTAAAACCTCTGAAAATATTTCTGAAGACATTGCAGCTTTAAAAGCTTTTTCAACTGCTAAAACCCAAACCATTAAAAATGATTTATTAAGTTCAACTATAGCTAGTATAACTAGAACGGAACATCTTGATGAATATTACAACCTTTTTATGGCTGCTTCTACTGATAAAAAACAAAAAGAGACTATAGCAGAGTCTTACAGAAACTTAAAAAAGGTTCAAGCAGGAAATCCATCTCCTAAATTTGAAAACTACGTAAATTATGCAGGAGGAACTACTTCTTTAGATGATTTAAAAGGTAAATATGTATATATAGATGTTTGGGCAACTTGGTGTCGTCCTTGTATAGGTGAAATACCTGCTTTAAAAGAAATAGAAAAAAAATATCATGGTAAAAATATAGAATTTGTAAGTATTTCTGTAGATAGACAAAGTAGTTATGAAAAATGGAAAAAGATGGTTAAAGATAAAGAACTTGGAGGCGTACAATTGTTCGCAGACAACGATTTTAAATCTAAGTTTATGAAGGATTACGTTATTAATGGTATACCTAAATTTATTTTATTAGATCCAAAAGGTAACATTGTAAACGCAAATGCTCCGCGACCTTCTGATAGTAAATTAATAACGTTATTTAATGAACTAGGTATTTAAACAAAAAAGAATGTTTTTAGTAGAGTTTTTAATTTTGAAAAAATAAAAATGAAAAAAATAATTTATGTATTAAGTTTTGTGATAACAATAATCTCTTGTAAAGAGGAAGCTCCCAAAGATTATATTTTGTTATCTGGAACCATTTCAGATGCCCCATCGAAAAAATTTAAACTATCTCATCAAGATGCTAGAGGTAGGTATACTGTTGAAACGGCAGAAGATGGTTCGTTTATTTGCGATACCATATTTTCTGGAACAGGTACTTACAGGTTTAGTGGTAAAGGAATGAATAGAATTAATATTTACTTGACCAATGGAGGAGAATATACCCTCACAGCCAATGGTAAAGATATGAGAAAGACCTCTGTATTAACCGGGCCAGATTCTAATGCTACTAAATATTTACTTACTACCAATATTCGAAGAGACAGTTTAAGAGGAGATTATAAATCATATAGTTTGTTAAATGAGTCAGATTTTAGTGCTAAAGCTTTAATGATTAAAGAAAATCTTTTAAAGTATTTGGATAGTTTTCCAGATCTTCCCAAAGATTTTGCTCAGTTTGAGCGTCAGGAATTGATTAATTATTATCTTTTATCTATAATTAAATACCAATCTACACACGGACATTTTATTGAGCAACCCTATTTTAGAGTTTCACCAGATTTTTTTAAACCAATAGAAGGATTGGATTACGTTAATGAAGAAGCTTATAAACATAGGGGTTATTATAAAGATTTGGTTGAACAATATTTTGAATTGAAAGCACGTCAATTAGCAGACAAAGATGGTCTTGATGAATACTTAGTGAAATTGAAAGTATTTGGAGACATCCCTAATGAACATATTAAAAATGATTTATTAAGTTCATCAGCAAAATATGACATCGCTTATACAGATAATATTGATACGTATTATAAGACCTTTATTGCTGTTTCTACTTCAGAAAAAAACAACAAAGTTTTTACCGAAAAGTATAAAATATTAAAGACACTATCAAAAGGTCAACCTTCTCCCGTTTTTACAGATTATATTAATAATGCAGGAAGTACAAGTTCTTTAAGCGATTTTAGAGGAAAATATGTATATATTGATGTGTGGGCAACTTGGTGCGGACCATGTTTAGGACAGGTACCTTTCCTTGAAAAAGTTGAAAAGAAATATCATGATAAGAATATAGAATTTATAAGTATTTCTATAGATACACAAGATAAACGAGAGGCTTGGAGTAAAATGATAACAGATAAAGAATTAGGTGGCGTTCAATTACTTGTAGATAAGGATTGGAGTTCGGACTTTATTACAGCTTATAAAATTAACAGTATACCACGTTTTATCTTATTAGATCCAAATGGGGATATTGTATCATGGAATGCTCCATGGCCTTCTAAAAGTGAATTAATCACTTTGTTTGATGAACTTCAGATTTAATATTCTTTATAGTAGGAATAAACAATATTACTTGTGCCTCTTTCTTTGTTTTTTAATACAACTTATTTGAATTAGTTAAAAATAAAATTCTGAATGGAGCCCAAAAAGGGTTATTTATATAAGTAGCCCTTTTTAATACTATTTCTAATGGATGTTAAGGTGTTTTCCTAACATTTTTACAATAATTTTTTAAACTATATATAAATATATGAAACATTTTATTTTATTATTACTTGTGTTGTCGTCTAGTTTTTCTGCTAGTTGTCAATCTTTAAACTTAAATATGCCTTTAACTGAAGATGTTAGCATTAAAAAAGGCATATTACCTAATGGAATGACCTATTATATAAAAAATACTGATGTAGTAAAAGGTGCTGCAAGTTATTATATTATTCAAAACGTAGGGTCTATTTTAGAAGATGATAACCAGCAAGGTTTGGCTCATTTTTTAGAGCACATGGCATTTAATGGTACTAAAAATTTCCCAGGAAAAAGCCTTTTAAATACTTTGCAAGAGCATGGAGCTGTTTTCGGAAAAGACATAAATGCTTATACTTCATTCGATGAAACAGTTTATAATTTAAGTAATATTCCTACTAAAGATGGTTTGGTAGATACCTGTTTAACAATATTAAATGATTGGTCTAATTATTTATTATTAACAGAAGAAGAAATTGATGCTGAGCGTGGAGTTATAAAAGAAGAATGGCGAACTCGACAAAGTGGGAGTATGCGGTTATTCAAAACCTCAATGCCTACTGTATATAATCATTCAAAATACGTGAATAGATTGCCTATTGGTTTAATGTCTGTTGTAGAAAATTTTGATTATAAGGCACTTCGTGATTTTTATCATGATTGGTATAGAACTGATTTACAGGCTATCGCTATTATAGGAGATATAAATGTACAAGATACTGAACAAAAAATCATTAAAAAATTCTCAAAAATTCCAGCAGTTAAAAATCCTAGAGAACGTTTTATTGTTGATATTCCGGGGAATGATGAGATGCTGTACAGTTTAAGTATGGATCCAGAAATTTCTACAGCAAGTATTAGCTTTGGTATTCGTCATAAAAAACAAACAGAAGGTATAAATACAGTAGGTTATTTAAAACGGTCTTTATTAGAGTCTATGGCAACTAGTATGGTAAATTCCAGAATTTCTGAACAACAGCAAAAACCACAAACCGCTTTTTTAAGTGCTAGAGTAAGTTATCGTGGTATGACAAGAACTACAAATAGTTTAGGTTTAAGAATAAGCCCTAAACCAAACCTACAAAAGGAGGCATTTACAGAAGGACTAACAGAGGTTGTAAGAGCTGTAAAGTTTGGTTTTACTCAATCTGAAATGGATAGAAAAATTGTCCAGTTAAAAAGCTCATATGAAAATAGAATTGCTAAAAAAGCTGCTATAGGGCATAGAACAATTATTAGAGACATTCAAAATAATTTTTTAGAAAATAAGAGTATATCGGATTTAGAAAAAAAATATGAAGCTGTAAAACAAATATTTAATGGTCTAACTAAAGAAGAACTCCATGAAACTATGAAACGATTGTATTCTAAAAACAACAGAACTTTAAGCATTACAGGTGTTGCATCACAAGAAAATTTAACAGAGGACGATGCAAAACAAATTATTACATCGGTAGAGAACAATTCTGAAATTCAACCTTATAGCGAATCAATAGGAGGAGAAACATTAATATCGGGTTTAAATATTGAAGCAGGAAGTATTGAAACAACAACTTTAAATAAAGAAACAGGAGCTACTACCTACCTCTTAAATAATGGTATTAAAGTACACTATAAGTTTGTAGATAAAGAAAAAGATAAAATATCTTTAAGTGCCATGAGCTATGGAGGAACATCATTACTAAGTGATGAGGACTTACCTTCTGCTAGTTTGGTTGGAAACTTAATTAGAACGTCTGGATTAGGAGATTTTAATGCTATTGATTTAAAGAAGGTTTTAGCTGGAAAAACAGCTAATGTAAATATTAGTTTAGGGAGTATTACTGAAGGGCTTTCTGGATCGTCAAATACAAAAGATGTAGAAACGATGTTACAAATGGTTCATATGTATTTTGTAAAACCACGTTTCGACGAACAAGCTTTTAAAGTTCTTGAAAATAATATTGATAATTATATTATTAGAAGAACTAACAATATTGGAGAAAAAATGAGGGATAGTTTAACGGTAACTCTTTATGGTAAAAACAATCCTAAAGAGCGCATCTTTAATCAAGATTTTGCAAGTGATATTTCGTTTGAAAAAATTAAAACCATTTACAAAGACCGTTTTACAGATGCATCAGACTTTGAGTTTTTTATTGTAGGAGATGTTAAAGAAAATCAATTAAAACCTCTTTTAGAAACTTATGTAGCTAGTTTAACTACTAAAAATACGAATGAAACATTTATAGATAATACATCAGAACGCGTTTCAAATAAAATAAATAAGGAAATCTATTTAGAGATGGAGGATCCCAAGGCAACTATTAATATTGCCTACAGCAAAGAGATGTTATATACAAAAGGGAATGTTATTTATACGAATACTTTAGGTGATATTCTTCAATTAAGAGTAACCGAAACGGTAAGAGAAGCTGAAGGTGGAGCTTATAGTCCAAGGGCAAATGCTCGTTTTACTAGAGAACCAAAATCAAAAGTTACGGTGTCTTTTAGATTTGATTGCAACCCAGATATGGCGGATAAACTAGTTGATGTTGTGAATGCAGAACTACAAAAAATAGCCAATGGAGATATTAAAGAAGAAGATATAAATAAAACAAGAACAAACTTTATAAAAGAACGAATACAAGCAAAAGATAAAAACAGGTATGACATGCAAGTACTTAAGGCATATTTTCGATACAATGAAAATATGAACGATCCTAAAAACTTTGAAGACATTGTAAAAAAAATGACAAAAGAGGATATCCAGAGAATTGCGAAACATGTGCTTAAAGGAGGGAAATCTTACGAAGTTGTATTTAAACCAAAATAATAAATTAACAAAAACAATGAAAAAAATAATTTTATTACTTGCCTTATTTATCTATTCTCTAGGGTATTCACAAATTCATGATCCAGTATCTTGGTCTACCTCTGTTGAAAAGATTTCAAAGACGGACTACAATTTGGTAATTACTTCTTCAATTGAAGAGAATTGGCATTTATACTCTCAGAAAGTACCAGAAGGAGGTCCAATAGCAACTACTTTTTCTTTTACGAAATCATCTGATTTTGAGTTAGTAGGAAATACTTTAGAAGAAGAGGGGCATATTGTTGATGATCCAACTTTTGGAATGAAAATTAAATATTTCGCAAATAAAGCAACGTTTAAACAACGGATAAAAGTACGCAACAAAAATTTAATGAACATTGAAGGTAAAGTAGAATTTATGGTTTGTAATGATGCTAACTGTTTGCCACCAACCATTGTTGATTTAGAGTTTTCAATTAAAGGAAAATTAAACGGAGCAAGTTCAACAATAGCTAAAAATAATATTAAAGTAACTGAGAAGAAAACTAAAGTAACGAAAAATGAAACATCAAAATCATCAGATAAAAGTTTGTTAACTATTTTTATCATTGCTTTTTTCTCTGGTTTTGCAGCATTGTTAACACCATGTGTGTTTCCAATGATTCCTATGACGGTAAGTTTTTTTACCAAGCAAAGTAAAAGTAAAGCTGCAGGTATTAAAAATGCGGTAATTTATGGAGCATCTATCGTTATTATATATGTGCTACTAGGGATTCTTGTCAGTGCTGTTTTTGGTGCAGATGCCTTAAATGCCTTATCCACAAATGTGTGGTTTAATATTATTTTCTTCATATTATTAATCGTTTTTGCAGTATCCTTTTTAGGCGCTTTCGAGATAGTATTGCCAAGTAGTTGGGGAACAAAAGTAGATGCACAAGCTGATCGAGGAGGAGTAATAGGGATCTTTTTTATGGCACTTGCCTTAGCCATTGTTTCTTTTTCTTGTACAGGGCCAATTGTAGGTACTTTATTAGTGGAAGCAGCTGCAGGAGGTAGTCAAGTAGGACCTATTGTAGGAATGTTAGGTTTTTCATTAGCCTTAGCAATTCCGTTTGCATTGTTTGCAGCTTTTCCTGGTTGGTTAAATTCGTTGCCAAAATCTGGTGGTTGGTTAAATACCGTTAAAGTTGTTTTAGGATTCTTAGAATTGGCATTGGCATTTAAATTTTTATCAAATGCAGATTTAGTATTGCAATTGCATTGGTTAGAACGTGAAGTGTTTTTAGCGATTTGGATTGCTATTTTTGGAGTATTAGCTTTCTATTTATTTGGAAAAATACAATTATCACACGATTCTCCTTTATCACATATTTCTGTAGGAAGACTTAGTTTAGGGATTCTTTCCTTAACATTTACCATCTACATAATCCCTGGATTATGGGGTGCACCATTGAATTTGATTAGCGCATTTCCACCATCACAAAGTTATAGTGAATCACCTTATGGAGTTGGATTTTCTAGAACAGGAGGGACACAAGGTAATGAGCATCATTCAGGAATACCCGATGGCGCACATTTAATGGCTCCGCATGATATTATGGCTTTTAATGATTATGATAAAGGATTGACGTATGCAAAAAAAATAGGAAAACCAGTACTGTTAGATTTCACAGGATATGCGTGTGTAAATTGCCGTAAAATGGAACAAAATGTTTGGCCAAAAGATAAAATACTTTCAATTTTAAAAAATGAAGTGGTACTGATTTCTTTATATGTAGATGATAAGAGACCTTTGCCAGAAGGAGAAGAAATAGCATCAAAATTAAGGCCAGGGAAAAAGTTAAAATATATTGGTCAGAAATGGAGTGAATTTCAAACGATTAAATACCGAGCCAATGCACAACCTTTTTATGTTTTAATGGATCATAAAGAAGAGAACTTAATAGATCCAACTGCTTACACACCAGATGTTGAAGAATATAATAAATGGTTAGTAGATGGGGTTTTAAATTTCAAAAAAAACTTATAAGATTAGGAATTCCTCGTTTTATTTTACTAGACTTTAAAAGGGAACATTATTTCAGTGAATGCCCCAAGGCCTTCTTCAAAAGAGTTAAAAGTGTTATTTGAAGGTTTAAAAATATAATTTTTTTATTCTCTATAGCTTACATTAAAAAATAAATACAATTAATTTAAATGAGTTTTTTATCTAATATTTTTTCAAAAGAAAAACCTGTTCAGGATATAGCACTTTCTAAAAGTACACCTTCTGAGTTAGAGATTTATTTTCAACAATTTAAAAAACATATTGTAGGTAATCATCAAATGTTTCTTTCTCCTTCTGGTGAAAAAGAAATTATTTATACAGATTGGACTGCAAGTGGACGATTATACAGACCTATTGAAGAGAAAATGCTAAATCAATTTGGTCCTTTTGTTGCCAATACACATACAGAAACTTCTATTACTGGTTCAGCAATGACATTGGCGTATCATAAGTCTAGAAATATCATCAAAAAGCATGTAAATGCAAATGAAGATAATATTCTAATTACCGATGGTACAGGGATGACAGGTGTTATTAATAAGTTTCAGCGTATTTTAGGATTAAAAGTTTCTGAAAATCTTAAAGAGCATACAAATGTTCCTGATGAGTTAAAACCGATTGTTTTTATTACACATATGGAGCATCATTCTAATCAAACATCTTGGTTAGAAACGATTGCAGATGTTGAAATAATTCCGTGTGAAGAAACAGGTTTAATTTGTTTTGACAGTTTTGAAAAAATATTAGAAAAGTACAAAGATAGACCGATTAAAATTGCTTCTATAACCGCCTGTTCAAATGTAACAGGAATAAGAACAGAGTATCATAAGATTGCAAATATTATTCATCAACATAATGGGCTTTGTTTTGTAGATTTTGCTTGTTCTGCCCCATATGTAGAAATAGATATGCATTCAAGTGAAGAAAATTCATATTTAGATGCTATTTTCTTTTCACCACATAAATTTTTGGGAGGTCCAGGTACTTCAGGAGTGTTAGTTTTTAATAAAAAATTGTATAAAAATATTGTGCCTGATAACCCAGGAGGAGGAACGGTTAGTTATACAAATCCATGGGGAGATCATGATTATATTGATGATATTGAAAGCAGAGAGGATGGAGGTACGCCAGGATTTTTACAGACCATTAAAATAGCACTCGCTATTCAGCTTAAAGAAAAAATGGGTGTTGAAAAGATGCTAAAAAGAGAGCATGAGATTAATGAAATAGTTTTTGATAAATTATCGAAAATTCCAAGCCTTAAAATATTAGCAGCACAACATAGAGACCGATTAGGTATATTTTCATTTTATATTGAAAATGTTCATTTCAACTTAATCGTAAAATTATTAAACGATCGTTTTGGTATTCAAACACGAGGAGGTTGCTCATGTGCAGGTACGTATGGCCACTTTTTATTGAATGTAAATCAACAAGTCTCAAAAAGTATTGAAAAGCAAATATCAGAAGGCTGTATGGTTGAACGTCCAGGATGGATTAGAATGTCTATTCACCCAACAATAACTAATGCAGAGGTACTTTTTGTATGTGAAAGCATCAAACAAACTGTTAAAAATGTTACTGAATGGGGAAAAGAATATGAATACGATGTATTAAAAAATGAATTTATTCACAAAACAATAAAACCAGTTGAAATTGATATCGTAAATAATTGGTTTTTAGAGTAATTGGTTTTTTATTCAATAACTAGCGTATCAATATTTTTTTAATTGATTTTTAGTTTTTTTTTAGAAATATTCAGATAGACAGATGTTTCAAAGATAATAGACCGTATATTCATAATTCTTTAATATTAGCAATTAAAGCCTATCAAATATTTCTTCTTAATTTTATGATAATTATCTGTGAAATTTCGTTATGCATTACTAATTGCTATATGTACCCGTTTTAGGGCTTCTTTAGTTGTTGCTTCGCTGGATTTTTTACCTATATGTAATTCAACACAACCTGAAATATTAATATAAAAGGTAATTTTTTTTGTAAAAACAATGGTTTTCTCATTATTTATTTCCTATTCAAAGGTTATATCTGTCCCTTGAGTATTATGATTTTATAGTGTTTTAATTTTAAAATAGAAACATTATCTCTCTGCTTTTTTTGTTGCTAGATACTAGGGAACGGTGCTTTCTTTTGATCAAACAGAAATAAAAGAAGAAAGTTTAATTATAGAAATTGAACGTCATCAATACACAAAAGAATACATTGATTTGACAAAAGATTTTTATTTAAAAATGTAATTATCCAGTTATATGATTTGGATTGTATCCTAAATAAGGCACTTTTTTTTCTGAGAATTTTATTCCATATGCAGACAATTCCTTTAAAATAGGTTCATAGACTTCTTTGGTAATTGGCCTCTTTACTCCTGGAGTTTTAATTTCTCCTTTTAAAATTTTTAAAGCTGCAATTCCAACAGGTAAACCTACTGTTTTTGCCATTGCTGTATAAGTTTGGTTTTCACCAATCACTACCAAACTACTTTCTATTTGACGTTTTTCTCCCTTAATTTCGTACCCAAAAAGATGTTGCATCACAATCATATCTTTATCATCTTCTTGTAAAGTCCAAGAGTCTTCTAATATTTTTTGTAGGATTTGTGCAGGAGTTGCATTTATCAATCCAATTTTTTTCTTCGGATTAAAAATATCAAGTTCAATTAACTTTTCCCACATTATATCATCTTGGTCTATTTTTAAATAGGAACGTAATTTTAATTCAACAGAATCAGAAGGAGAATAGGCTAAAAATAAGTTTACAAAATCTCTGTAACTCATATTTTCAGAATCTTCTATTGTGTATGAGTCATCTGTCATTCCTAATTGAACAAAAATGTTCCAAGCTCTTGAAAAACCAATTTTTCTAATAGTTCCTCTGTACATTGTAGGAATGTTTTCTAAACCATAAACACCTCTATATTTAAGTGAATCTCTATTTGCATAAGCTTCAAATTTTCCACTTCCATTAATATTTAAAAATTCTGTTCTTCTAAATAATTTATGATAAGGAATGTATTTATATGTGCCTTCTTGAATAAACATTGCAGCTCCTCCTTTTCCTGCCAAAACTACATTTCTTGGATTCCAAGTAAATTTATAATTCCACAAATTGTTATCACTTTCAGGAGCAACTAATCCACCAGTAAAAGATTCAAATAATAACATTTTGGCATCATTTTCTCTAATTCTATCAATCACTTGCATTGCACTCATATGGTCAATTCCTGGGTCTACACCAATCTCATTCATTAATATCAAACCTTTAGCTTTTGCAGCCTTATCTAACTCTTTCATTTCTTTAGAAATGTAAGAAGCTGTAACCATATTTTTGTTATAAGTGATACAATCTTTGGCAACTTCTATATGGAATCTAGCAGGTAGCATAGAAATTACAATATCTGCTTTCTTAATTAATTTTTGACGTTGTTCAGAATTGAAAACATCAAAAATTAAACTTTCTGCATTTTTATGATTATTAATAAGTTTGTCAGCATTTTTTGTAGAAATATCGCCTATTATTAGGTGTAGTTTTTCTTCATTTGATTTTTCAAGTAAATATTTGATTAGATATGAACTTGATTTTCCTGCTCCAATAATTAGAATGTTTTTCATCAATAATAACCTATTTTTGTAGTAATACGAAGATACTATTTTTGTTTAAAATTTAACAAAAACCACTAAAAATGTTTAAAAATATAATTATTGCTTGTTTTTTAGGATTGATTGCCATTGTTTTAGGAGCTTTTGGAGCGCATGCTTTAAAAGATGTTTTATCTACCACAGAATTATCTAGTTTTGAGGCTGGAGTTAGATATCAAATGTATCATGCAATTGTGTTATTATTTGTAAATATTTATGATGGATTTACGTCAAAACAAAAGAACTATATTACTTATGTTTTCTTTTTAGGAATTCTTCTCTTTTCTGGTTCTATTTATGTGATTCATTTAACATCTGTTTCTGCAAAATCTATTTGGTTTGTTACCCCATTAGGAGGACTAACTTTGATAATTGGTTGGTTTTTGATGATTATCATATTCTTAAAGAAATTACTTAAAAGCAAATAATTTACTAATTTTAATGTAATTATTAATGCTATATGAAAATAATGTGTAATTTTGCATGCAACTAATATATACATAACTAAAAATATTGATATGGTAGATACAAATACGAAATCGATTTCGTTAAATAGTCTAGGAATCAAAAATGCAACAGTTCGCTATCAATTAACTTCAGATGAGTTACATGATGAAACTGTTAAAAAAGGGCAAGGTGTTGTGTCTTCTTTAGGAGCAATTGCTGTGAATACAGGAGAGTTTACAGGACGCTCTCCAAAAGATCGTTTTATTGTAAAAGATAATGTTACCAAAGATGAAATTTGGTGGAGTGATATTAACATTCCCTTTGAGTCAGATACGTTTGATTCTTTATATACAAAGGTTGTTAATTATTTATCTGAAAAAGAAATTTTTGTTAGAGATAGTTATGCTTGTGCTGATGAAAATTACAAATTAAATATTAGAGTTGTAAATGAATATCCTTGGAGTAATATGTTTGCTTACAATATGTTCTTACGTCCAACTGCAAAAGAATTAGAAAATTTTTCTCCAGAATGGACTGTAATTAATGCTCCAGGTTTTATGGCAAATCCTAAAGTTGATGGAACACGCCAACATAATTTTGCAATTTTAAATTTCTCAAAAAAGATTGCTTTAATTGGTGGTACAGGTTATACAGGAGAAATTAAAAAAGGAATTTTCTCTGCATTAAATTTTATTCTACCAGTTTATAAAAATACATTGCCAATGCATTGTTCTGCAAACGTTGGTAAAGAAGGTGATACAGCTATTTTCTTTGGATTATCTGGAACAGGGAAAACGACTTTATCAACAGATCCTAATAGAAGTTTAATAGGTGATGATGAGCATGGTTGGACAGCAGAAAATACTGTTTTTAATTTTGAAGGTGGATGTTATGCAAAAGTTATTAATTTATCACAAGAACAAGAGCCAGAAATTTATGCAGCCATAAAAAAAGGAGCGATTCTAGAGAACGTCATTATGGATAAAAATGGAGTTGTCGATTTTGCAGATACTTCTATCACTCAAAATACAAGAGTAAGTTACCCTATAAATCATATAGATAATATACAAGTACCTTCTATAGGGAAAAATCCAAAAAATATATTCTTTTTAACTGCAGATGCATTTGGGGTTTTACCTCCAATTTCTAAGTTAACGCCGAGTCAAGCTGCTTATCACTTTATTTCTGGCTATACTGCAAAAGTAGCAGGTACAGAAGCAGGAGTTAAAGAGCCAACACCAAGTTTTTCAGCTTGTTTTGGAGCACCTTTTATGCCTTTGCATCCAACAAAATATGCAGAAATGTTAAGTGAAAAGATGAAAGAAGCTGGGGTTAATGTTTGGTTGGTAAATACAGGTTGGTCAGGTGGAAAATATGGAGTTGGTAGAAGAATGCCATTGAAATATACTAGAGCAATGATTACTGCAGTTTTAAATGGTAAATTAGGCGATTATACATACGAAGATTATCATATTCATTCTGTATTTGGAGTTGCACAACCTAGAAGTTGTCCAGGTGTACCTACAGAATTGTTAAGTCCTAGGTCTACTTGGAATGATGATGAAGCATATTATAAAACAGCATTCAAATTATCGAATGCATTTAGACATAATTTTAAGCAATTTGAAGAATTTGCAAACGAAGAAATCCGTAGGGGCGGACCACAACGTTATGCATTTTAGTAGTTTTTTGTTTTTTATTTATTTTTTAGATTTAAAAGTATAAGAAAAGCATCCAAATTTGGATGCTTTTTTAACTTATATGAATTGAACTTTTATTCTTTCTTTTGAACAAATACTTCAACTTTCTCTGTAATTTCTTTTTTGTCTTTTGTAACATTTACAGAAACTATCTTTCCAGATTCTTTAGCTTTTTGCTCAATTTCTGCAACAGTTCCTTCTATTTTTTGAACATCTTCAGTTACAACTCCATCAATTGTTTTGGTAGTCGTAATTGTAGCCATTGCTAGCTCACCAGAAGTTTGAGTGATTTCAACTTTTACTTCTTTTTTATTGTTATAATCAGTCATAACATTACTATTTACAGCAATACTTGGAGCAATTACTAACGCAACAACAGACATTAATTTTAAAAGAATATTTAAAGAAGGTCCAGAAGTATCTTTAAAAGGATCTCCAACAGTATCACCTACAACAGCAGCTTTATGTTCTTCAGTTCCTTTTCTACCTTGTTCTTCAATAGTTTTCTTAGCATTATCCCAAGCTCCACCAGCGTTAGATTGAAAGATTGCCATTAAAACACCACAAGTTGTAACACCTGCTAAAACACCACCTAACATTTCTGCTCCACCAATAAAACCAACAGCAACAGGTACAGCAATAGCTAATAAACCCGGAAATACCATTTCTTTAATTGATGCTTTTGTAGAGATATCAACACACTTATCATATTCTGCAACACCATCTGCAGCATCAAAAATTGCTCTTTGTTCTTTCGTTGCTTTAGACATATCAGAATCTACAGCTCTCATTACTTCTAATGCAGCTTTTAATTTTGGAATATCTCTAAACTGTCTACGAACTTCTTCAATCATAGCCATTGCAGCTCTACCAACAGCATTCATAGATAATGCAGAAAATACAAATGGTAACATACCACCAATTAATAAACCAGCCATAATTTTCGGTTGAGATACATCAATAGCAGTAACACCAGCAGTTTTCATAAATGCAGCAAATAAAGCCAATGCAGTTAATGCTGCAGAAGCAATAGCAAATCCTTTACCAACAGCTGCAGTTGTATTACCAACAGCATCTAATTTATCTGTACGTTCTCTAACTTCACTTGGTAATTCTGCCATTTCAGCAATACCACCAGCATTATCACAAATTGGTCCATAAGCATCAACTGCTAATTGGATTCCTGTATTTGCTAACATACCAACAGCTGCAATTGCAATACCATATAAACCTGCAAAATGATGAGATACAATAATTGCTGCTGCAATTAAAATAATTGGAATTGCAGTAGACATCATACCAACACCTAAACCAGCAATAATATTTGTAGCAGCTCCAGTTTTAGATTGTTCTACAATAGACATTACAGGTTTTTTTCCTGTAGCAGTATAATATTCAGTTATTTTACCAACAGCTAAACCAGCGATTAAACCAGCAATAACAGCTAAAAATGCACCTGTTGATGTATATTCTATTCCACTAAATGTAAATGTTTCTGGCAGCATTGCATTAATAATAAAGTATGATGCAACTACCATTAAACCAGCAGAACCAAATTCTCCAATATTCAATGCCGTTTGTGGGTTTCCACCATCCTTTACTTTAACGAAAAATGTACCTAAAATAGACATTAAAATCCCTATAGCTCCAAGTACTAGAGGTAAATATACAGCTCCTAAACCATCAAATTCTGGTGTTATAATAAAAGCTCCTAAAACCATTGTACCTATAATTGAACCAACATAAGATTCAAATAAATCAGCTCCCATACCAGCAACATCACCAACATTGTCACCAACATTATCTGCAATAGTTGCAGGGTTTAAAGGGTGATCTTCTGGAATTCCAGCTTCTACTTTACCTACTAAATCTGCACCTACATCTGCTGCTTTTGTATAAATACCACCACCAACTCTTGCAAATAATGCAATTGATGAAGCACCTAAAGAAAAACCAGAAAGTACATTTAATACTAAAGTTAAGTTTTCTGCTCCTGGCCACATAGTTTGATAAGCTATAAATAAGGTGCTAAGCCCTAAAATACCTAGTCCAACAACACCTAATCCCATTACTGCACCTCCTGCAAAAGCTACTTCTAAAGCTCTTCCTAATGATGTTTTTGCTGCTTGTGTTGTTCTAACGTTAGCTTTTGTTGCAACTTTCATACCGATGAACCCTGCTAAAGCAGAACAGATTGCACCAATAACAAAAGATAAAGCTACCATACCACTAGATCCTGCTTCTGAAGAACCTTTAAAGAAAAGTAAGATTGCTACTGCTACCACAAAAATTGCTAAAACTTTGTATTCTGCTTTTAAAAATGACATTGCTCCTTCAGCAATGTTTTTTGCAATACGCGACATTTTTTCATCACCAACTTCTTGCTTAGAAACCCATCCGCTTTTTAGAAAAACGAAAATCAAAGCTAATACACCAAAAAGGGGTAAAAATTTTACTATTAATTCCATACTTGTTTAGTTATTTAATTTAAATTTTTTGACAAGCTAAAGTAATAAAATATATGTGACAAAAAAAGCCTATGTAAATTAAAGATAACACATTTTAGGGTGTTATTAATTATATTATTCATACTATGACTTATATCAGGTTTGTTTGTATATACAATTGAGTTTTGATATTGAAAATAAATTATTGATAGCTATAGTTTATATTAAAAAAATAAAAGGAGTATTATAAACAAAAAAAACATCTTAAATTAAGATGCTTTTTTACTTTTTGAGTGTTTAATTATATAGTAAACGTTCTTTTTTTCTTATGTTCACTTTCATCATAACGTTTTACACACTCATTATAAATTTTAACAGCAGCAGCAGCGTTACCCCAACCACCAGTATCAACTTTTTTCTTTTCTAGGTCTTTGTAAACTTGAAAGAAGTGTTCAATTTCTTTAAGTCTATGAGGGTTTAAATCGGCAATATCTTCTTTATTGCTCCATATAGGGTCAGATACTGGTACGCATATTACTTTTTCATCTGGTCCCTTTTCATCTGTCATATAAAAAACACCAATTGGTCTAACTTCCATAACAACCATTGGATACGTAGGTTGATGTCCTAAAACTAAAACATCTAAAGGATCTTGATCTAATGCTAATGTTTCAGGAATAAACCCGTAATCACCAGGATACATCATTGAAGAGAAAAGCATTCTATCGAATCTAATTTTATGAAGAGCAAAATCGTATTCATATTTATTTCTACTTCCTTTTGGTATTTCTATAAGTACATCAAATGTTACTTGTTTTTTTTGTTCTTTACTCATTGTCTTCTTTTTATATTGAATAGGGTGTAAAAATAATGAATATATAAGGTTTATCAACTGTTTTTAAAGTATAATTTACGCAATGGTTTTCGGATACTTGCTTTAAATTATAAGCATAAAAAAGCCTTTTTCTTAGAAAAAGGCTTGGTAATATTTTATTATTAGATGGTTATTAAACGTATAAAACTTCTTTTACAGCTTTTATCACATCATTTTTATTTGGAATCCATTTTTCAAAAAGAACTGGAGAATAAGGTGCAGGTGTATCTGCAGTTGTAATTCTCTTAATTGGAGCATCTAAATAATCAAATGCTTCATCTTGAATTCTATATGTTATTTCTGAAGATACACTTGCAAATGGCCATGCTTCTTCTAAAATAACTAACCTATTTGTTTTTTTAACTGATTCAATAATTGCAGCATGATCCATTGGACGAACTGTTCTTAAATCAATAATTTCAACAGAAATATCTTCCTTTGCTAATTCATCAGCAGCTTTATAGGCTTCTTTTATAATTTTTCCAAAAGAAACAATTGTTACATCTGTTCCAACTCTTTTAATGTCTGCAACTCCAATAGGAATAATATATTCTCCTTCTGGAATTTCCATTTTGTCACCATACATTTGCTCAGATTCCATAAAAATTACTGGATCATCATCTCTAATGGCAGCTTTTAATAAACCTTTTGCATCATAAGGATTAGAAGGTACAATAACTTTTAATCCAGGAGTATTTGCAAACCAGTTTTCAAATGCTTGAGAATGTGTTGCTCCTAATTGTCCTGCAGAAGCTGTTGGGCCTCTAAATACAATAGGACAATTAAATTGACCACCAGACATTTGTCTAATTTTTGCAGCATTATTTATTATCTGATCAATACCTACTAAAGAAAAGTTAAAGGTCATGTACTCTACAATAGGTCTATTACCATTCATTGCAGAACCAACTGCAACTCCTGCAAAACCAAGTTCAGCAATAGGTGTATCAATAACACGTTTTTCACCAAACTCATCTAACATACCTTTAGATGCTTTATATGCACCATTGTATTCCGCAACTTCTTCACCCATTAAATAAATGCTTTCATCTCTGCGCATTTCTTCACTCATTGCTTCGCAAATTGCTTCTCTGAATTGAACTGTTTTCATCTAGTATAATTGTTATTAGTAATTTTACAGGCAAAAGTAAGCATTTATGAGTAAAATAAATATACTTTTATCTCAAAAAACAAGAAGTTTAAAATTTGAACAGATTCTTAGTTTTTGATATAAAAGTTTCTTTTTTGTTATTTGAAATATTGATAGATAATCTACTTTTAAATTATATATTTATATGCTGGTTTAGACCATTTTAAATTTCTTTTATACTAATAGTATTACTACTTTAAATTCTTCATAAACTGTTAAATAAATAAAAAAATACTATGCATGCATAGTATTTTTAAAAAAAAACCGTAATTTCGTTGCCGATAAAAAAGTATAAAATAGAATTTTATGAAAATATTGGTTTGTATTAGTCACGTTCCTGATACCACATCAAAGATTAATTTTACAGAAAATGACACGAAATTTGACACGAATGGAGTTCAGTTTGTAATTAATCCTTTTGATGAATTTTGTTTAACTCGAGCAATGTGGTTTAAAGAAAAACAAGGAGCTTCTGTAACAGTTGTAAATGTTGGTGGTGCAGAAACAGAGCCTACTTTAAGAAAAGCTTTAGCAATCGGAGCAGATAATGCAATTCGTGTAAATGTAAATCCTACAGATGGTTTTCAAGTTGCAAAAGAATTAGCAGCAGTTGTTAAAGATGGAGGTTTTGATTTAGTCTTAGCAGGTAAAGAGTCTGCAGACTATAATGGTCAAATGGTTCCTGGAATGTTAGCCTCTTTAACAGATTTCAACTTTATAAATGGTTGTGTAGGTCTTGAAGTTGAAGGAACAAGTGTTTCTGCAACAAGAGAAATTGATGGTGGGAATGAAACTTTATCTTCAAGTTTACCTTTAGTTATAGGAGGTCAAAAAGGAGTAGTAGAAGAAAAAGATTTACGTATACCTAATATGCGTGGTATTATGATGGCTCGTAAAAAACCTTTACAAGTAGTAGAAGCTTCAGGAGGTGGTACATCAACAAGTATTCAATCTTTTGAAAAACCAGCGCCAAAAGGAGCAGTAAAATTAGTAGATGCAGACAATGTAGATGAGCTTATTAGCTTATTACATAACGAAGCAAAAGTGATTTAATTCTTACAAGAAAATTAAATCTTTCCGAACTTGATTCGGAATCTTATCAAATATTAATTAAGATCCTGAAACAAGTTCAGGATAAAAAATAAAAAATATGTCTGTTTTAGTTTTTGCCGATTCATCGGAAGGAAAATTTAAGAAATCTGCTTTTGAAGTAGTTTCATATGGAAAAAAAGTTGCAGAACAATTGGGTACTAATGTTGTTGCACTAACAATAAACGTAAGTGATTCATCAGAATTATATACTTATGGTGCAGAAAAAGTAGTTTCAGTTTCTAACGATTCTTTAACCACTTTTAATGCAAAACAGTATGCAGCAGTTGTTACAGAAGTAGCAAAAGCAGAAAGCGCAACGGTTGTAGTTGTAGACTCTAGCATAGATGGTTTGTATTTAGCCCCAATAGTAGCAGTGAGTTTAGAAGCTGGTTGTGCATCTAATGTAGTTGATGTACCTTCTAGTACCAGCCCATTTACATTAAAAAGAAAAGCATTTTCTAACAAAGCATTTTCAAATACTGTAATTTCAACTGATATTAAAGTTATTGGATTGGCTAAAAATTCTTACGGAATTCATGAAAATGCGGTTTCAGGAACTACAGAAAATTTTGATGCTGCAATTGTAGATTCAGGTGTAAAATCAGAAAAAGTAGAAAGAGCAACAGGAGTAGTTACTATAGCAGATGCAGATATTGTTGTTTCTGCTGGTAGAGGTTTAAAAGGACCAGAAAACTGGGGAATGGTAGAAGAATTAGCAGATGTTTTAGGAGCTGCAACTGCATGTTCTAAACCAGTATCAGATTTAGGTTGGCGTCCACATTCAGAGCACGTTGGTCAAACAGGTAAGCCAGTAGCTTCAAACTTATATATTGCTATCGGAATTTCTGGAGCAATTCAGCATTTAGCAGGTATTAACGCTTCTAAGGTAAAAGTTGTTATTAATACAGATCCAGAAGCACCTTTCTTTAAAGCTGCAGATTATGGTATTGTTGGTGATGCTTTCGAAGTTGTACCAAAATTAATAGAAAAGTTAAAAGCTTTTAAAGCTTCGTAATATTTTTTGGGCGTGCCCAAATTATTTGAAGTACACATAAATAAGAGCCTATCAGAAATTAATTTTTTTGATAGGTTTTTTAATACACATTATTTAAAGTCAAATAATTTCGTCAGGCTTTCAGCACTCGCTTTTTCTTTTCTTTCATTTCAATCATAAAAGAAAAGAGCTCAAACAAATGCTTCAATCCTTCACGCAAGCAAATCAAATAATATTCAGCATTTTTATAGAAATATAAGTTTTTAAGCTATTATTTTTATTAAATTGTGCCCTCTAAAAAGTTTATATAAAAGCAACTTCAAAAGCTAATACAAATTTTTTAATTTTATGTATATAGATTTATGAGTTTAATACAATTAACTATAAAAGGTATTTCTTACAGCCAAACTCAAAGTGGTGCTTATGCATTGGTATTGAGTGAAATGGAAGGAACAAGAACTTTGCCTATTATTATTGGAGCTTTCGAAGCACAATCTATTGCAATTGCGCTAGAAACAGAAATTAGACCTCCAAGACCACTCACACACGATTTATTTAAAACATTTTCAGACCGTTTTCTAATCACAGTAAAAGAAGTAATTATCCATAAATTAGTAGATGGTGTTTTCTTTTCTAGTTTAGTTTGTGAAAGAGAAGGAGTAGAAGAGGTAATAGATACAAGAACTTCAGATGCAATTGCAATTGCAGTTCGTTTTCAAGCGCCAATTTATACTTATGAAAATATTTTAGAAAAAGCTGGTGTTTTTCTTAAAATAGAGGAAGAGTTAGGAATTAAAGAACCAAAAGAATTAGAAGAAGACTCTTTAGACTTAGAAGAATTAGCTGTTAAAAAGGAAACCCCTTTTTCAGATATATCTTTAAAAGAACTTCACAATCAATTAAATGAAGCAGTTAATGATGAAAATTATGAGTTGGCTGCTAAAATTAGAGACGAAATAAGCAAACGCTCTTAATATTATACTATTAGATTATGAAAAAAATACTTATTACAGTTTTTTGTTTATTCTCAATTTCAATTTTTTCCCAAAACCCAGAAACGGTTTCTACAGTTACAGAAATCTTACCAAGTGAAGGTTTTTCATTGGGTAGTTTATGGAGAGGAGCTTTAGGAATGTTTTCGCTAATTGTAATCGCTTTTTTGTTTAGCGCAAACAAAAAAGGGATTAATTGGAAAAAAGTTGGTATAGGTATTTTATTACAACTTTTAATAGCTATAGGAGTATTAAAAGTTGAGTTTATTCAAACTATTTTCGAATTTGTTGGTGGAATATTTATAGAAATATTAGGGTATACAAAAGCAGGTAGTGAATTTTTATTTGCAGGTATTGTTGGAGATATGAATAAATTTGGATACATATTTGCTTTCCAAGTTTTACCAACTATTATTTTCTTTTCGGCATTAACTTCACTATTATTCTATTTAGGAATTATTCAAAAAGTAGTAAAAGTTTTAGCAATAGTACTCTCTAAGTTTTTAGGAATTTCTGGTATGGAAAGCCTTTCTGTAGCAGGTAATATATTTTTAGGACAAACTGAAGCGCCACTTTTAATAAAAGCTTATTTAGAAAAAATGAATAAGTCAGAAATGTTATTGGTTATGATTGGTGGAATGGCTACAGTTGCAGGTGCAGTATTAGCAGCTTACATTGGCTTTTTAGGTGGTGGAGATAAAGCTTTAGAATTGGTTTTTGCAAAACATTTATTAGCAGCATCTGTTATGGCTGCTCCAGGAGCAATTGTAATTTCTAAAATTTTATACCCTCAAACTGAAGAAGTAAATTCTGATGTTACTGTTTCTCAAGAAAAAATAGGATCTAATATTTTAGATGCTATTGCAAACGGAACAACAGAAGGTTTAAGGTTAGCAGTTAATGTTGGTGCAATGTTATTAGTTTTTGTGGCAATTATTGCAATGTTAAATGGTATTTTGGGTTGGGTTGGTGATGTAACAACTCTAAATAGTATTATTGCAGAAAATACAGGATATACTGCATTGTCATTAGAATTTATTTTAGGTTCAATTTTTGCTCCATTAATGTGGTTAATTGGTGTGCCAACTGCAGATATTTCTATGATGGGACAGTTGCTAGGAATTAAATTAGCAGCAAGTGAATTTGTAGGTTATATACAATTAGCCGAATTAAAAAATGTAGCGAGTGCAACGCATTTAACGTTTAATAAATCTATAATTATGGCAACTTATATGTTATGTGGGTTTGCAAATTTTGCATCTATTGGTATCCAAATTGGAGGAATAGGTTCTTTAGCGCCAGGGCAACGTAAAGTTTTATCAGAATTTGGAATGAAAGCTTTAATAGGAGGTACAATTGCTTCTTTAATGTCTGCTACAATTGCTGGTATGATTATAGGATAAATACACAAAATTGGTTATCAAAAAAAGTTGATAACTTTATAATATAAATTTAAGCTTCAATCTATTTAGGTTGAAGCTTTTTTTATTTTAGTTACCACTAAAATTAGAAAGAATATGAAGCAGTATCATGACTTAGTAAAGCATGTTTTAGAAAACGGAAACGAAAAAGGAGATAGAACAGGAACGGGAACAAAAAGTGTTTTTGGACATCAAATGCGTTTTGATTTAAGTGAAGGTTTTCCAATGGTTACCACAAAAAAACTACATTTAAAATCTATTATATATGAATTACTTTGGTTTATAAAAGGGGATACAAATATTAAATATTTACAAGAAAACGGAGTTAAAATTTGGAATTCTTGGGCAGATGAAAATGGAGATTTAGGACCTGTTTATGGTCATCAATGGCGTAATTGGAACAGTGATGAAGTAGATCAATTAAAGGAAGTTATTCATTCTTTAAAAAACAATTCTAATTCTAGAAGAATGTTAGTTTCTGCTTGGAATCCTTCAGTTTTGCCAGATACATCAGTTTCTTTTTCAGAAAATGTTGCCAACGGAAAAGCAGCTTTACCTCCTTGTCATGCATTTTTTCAGTTTTATGTTGCAGATGGTAAGTTGTCTTGTCAACTTTATCAAAGAAGTGCAGATATCTTTTTAGGAGTTCCTTTTAATATTGCTTCTTATGCTTTATTTACCATGATGATAGCACAAGTCTGTGGTTATGAAGCAGGAGAATTTATTCATACTTTTGGAGATGCTCATATCTATAATAACCATATAGAACAATTAGAACTACAGTTATCTAGAGAAATAAGACCATTACCAAAAATGAAAATCAATTCAGAAGTAAAAAGTATTTTCGATTTTACTTTTGATGATTTTGAGCTACAAGATTACAATCCTCACCCACATATAAAGGGTAAAGTAGCCGTGTAAACAAAAAAAGAGCTTTCAAATAATAATTATTTGAAAGCTCTTTTTTCTTTTTCATAACATTTCTGTTATATATTTAATACGCTGTTTTCTGCACCTGCATAATCACTCCAAGCAAAACTATCTGCTTCTTGTTCATTTACATAAGTACCATCAACTAAGTATCTAAATTCGTAAGAACTTCCAGATTCTAAATCTACAGTTCCTTTAAAAGATCCGTTTTTTAATTTCTTTAAAGGTGTAGCTTTTTCATTCCACTCATTAAAGCTTCCTACAACTGCTACTTTTTTAGCTTCCTCAGCAGGTACAGTAAAAGTTACTTTACAAACTGGTTTACTTTTCAAAAATTGTTTTTTAATTGCCATAATTATTTAATTCAAAATTTTAAGTAAATGTATATAAGAATAAGTTTATGACAAACATAGTTTTATAAGAATTTTGAAGAATTATGAGTTTGCTAAAATGCTAATATAAAATATTGATATTCTCAAATAAAAGGGATTCTAAATTATGTTTTATTTAAAAAAGTCGCCATTTCTTTTAGCTTGATTTTCAGGGTTTTTCGCTCGAAAACGTATTCGTGAACCTATAAAATTGTCTTAAAAAAGGTCAAAAACGTCAAATCTCCAGAGAATTACTTTAATTTTGTTCAAAATATTTAGATTTTATGATTACAATTATTGCTGCAATTGCAAAGAACAATGCTTTAGGAAAAGACAATGATTTAATTTGGCATTTACCTGCAGATTTAAAAAGATTTAAAAAGATTACTACTGGTCATCATATTTTAATGGGTAGAAACACATTTGAATCTATTGGAAAACCTTTACCAAATAGAACTTCAATTATTATCACTAGAAATAAAAATTATTTTAAAGATGGTTGTTTAATTGCTCACAGTATTGAAGAGGCAATCGGATTAGTAGAAAATGATGACGATATTTTTATTATTGGTGGTGCACAAGTTTATAAGGAAACTATTAAAAAAGATCTAGTTAATCAATTAGATATTACAATAGTGCACCATGAGTTTGAAGCCGATGCTTTTTTCCCAGAAATAGATTTAGATATTTGGGAAGAGAAAAGTAGAGAAGATTTTAAAGCAGATGAAAAGAATAAGTTCGATTACAGTTTTGTAAGCTTTCAAAAAAAAGCTATCTAATTCTACCAGACCTAAAACCACCACCTAAATTCATTTTATATTTTTGCTGAGCAAATAAAAAGTAATTAAACAATTTATAATTCACTTCATATCCATAATCTATTGTAGATTGATAATCTATGATGTTTTCGTAAATATTAGTGTTAAATTGATTTGGATTTCTAACTCTATTATTCCATTCTAAAACCCAAACTCTATTTCTTGCTTCTAAATAGTTTTGAGAATAGTAACCTTCTGGTTGTGCAATAGAATTTAAAAAAGTATTAAAACCAATATCAATAATTATAATTTGGTATTCTAAACTATCATTAGCAATAATAACTGGTTCTTCTTTTTGAATAGTTTTGTTTTTTATTGGAGATGAACCACAAGCATATAAAAATAATCCAAAAGAAATTAAGATAAGAATTTGTTTTAATAGTTTCATAATCAATAGTTTTAATAATAGTAAAGTTGCAAAAATTATTCCAAAAATGGTTGATTTTTAATACTTTTAACATTATTTTTCAGTTTTAAAAAAAAGGATGAAACAAAGATGTTTTTGGGTAACAGATAGTGAGTTGTATAAAAAATATCATGATAAAGAATGGGGAACACCTGTTTATGATGATAAAACTTTATTTGAGTTTTTAGTTTTAGAAACTTTTCAAGCAGGTTTAAGTTGGATAACCATTCTAAATAAAAGAGAAAATTTTAGAAAAGCGTTTGATGATTTCGATTACAAAAAGATAGCAGTTTACTCTGAGAATAAATATGATTCTTTGTTACAAGATGCAGGAATCATTAGAAATAAATTAAAAATAAAGAGCGCAATTACAAATGCTCAATTATTTATGGAAGTACAGCAGGAATATGGTTCTTTTTCTAAGTTTATTTGGTCTTATGTAAATGACCAACCGATTGTCAATAAATTTCAAAAAAGAGCAGATGTACCAGCAACAACAAATTTGTCTGATAGGATTTCTAAAGATTTAAAAAAACGAGGTTTTAAGTTTGTAGGTTCAACTGTAATATATGCTTATATGCAAGCAGTTGGAATGGTAAATGATCATACTACAGATTGTTTTAAGTATCCACATTAATAAGGTTAGATAAATTTTAGAGATTGTAAGTATGTGAGTTTATAAGATTCTGATTTTTAATTTTTAAAATACTTTTTTTTGATGAATTGTCTTTTTGTATTCTTTGTTTAGGATTAAAGAATATTGATGACACTCACACTTAAAATTTGTATATTTATCCATCAATTATAAATGAATTAAAATGAAAATAAAAAAAATAATTTATGCCTTTTCAATTGCTATTTTATTAGCTTCTTGTACCTCAGAAAAGAAGAGTGAAAAAGCAGAAGTAACAACTGAATTTAATCATTTTGTAGAGCAATTTGCAGATATTAAAGTATTACGTTACAAAATACCAGGTTTTGAAGAACTTACTTTAAAAGAGAAAAAATTGGTTTATTATTTAACACAAGCAGGTTTGTCTGGTAGAGATATTATGTGGGATCAAAATTATCGCCACAACTTAAGTGTTAGAAAAGCATTAGAAAATATCAACCAAAATTATAAAGGAGATAGAGAAAGCGAAGATTTTAAATTTTTTAAAACCTATTTAAAAAGAATTTGGTTTTCTAACGGAATTCATCATCATTATTCAAATGATAAAATTAAACCTGAATTCACAAAAGAATATTTTACAAACGATTTGTTAAAAAATTCTAATACCGAATTAGCTTCAGAAATTGTTGAGGTGATTTTTAATGATACTGATACTAAAAAAGTAAATAAGAAATCTGGAGTTGACAATGTATTGTCATCAGCAATTAATTTCTATGCACCAGATATTACAGATAAAGATGTAGTAGAGTTTTATAAAACGGCTTACAAAGGACCAAAAGGAATGCCAGTTGAAGCAGGTTTAAACTCTAAATTAGTTAGAGAAGATGGTAAATTGGTAGAAAAAGTTTGGAAATCTGGAGGAATGTATGGGGTTGCAATAGACAACGTTATTGGTTGGTTAGAAAAAGCAAAAGAAGTTGCTGAAAATGAAAAACAAGGAAATGCTTTAGGTTTATTAATCGAATATTACAAAACAGGTAGTTTAGATACTTGGGATAAATATTGTATTGCTTGGGCAACATCTACAGATGGAAATATAGATTGGATTAACGGTTTTATTGAAGTGTATAATGACCCTAAAGGATATAGAGGTTCTTATGAAACTATTGTTCAAATTAAAGATTTTGACATGTCTCGTAAAATGAAAGTTTTATCTGATAATGCACAATGGTTTGAGGATAATGCACCTTTAGATCCAACTCATAAAAAAGAAAATGTTGTAGGTGTTTCTTACAAAACGGTAAATGTTGCTGGTGAAGCTGGAGATGCATCACCAAGTACACCAATTGGAGTAAATTTACCTAATAATAATTGGATTCGTCAACAACATGGTTCTAAATCAGTTTCTCTTGGTAACATTATTGGAGCTTATAATAATGCTGGAGGAACAGGACGTTTAAAAGAATTTGCAAATGATGAAAAAGAAATTAGATTGGAAGAAAAGTACGGACAAATTGCAGATAAATTACACACAGCTTTACATGAAGTTGTAGGTCATGCATCAGGTAAAATAAATGAAGGTATTGGGCAACCAAAAGAAACACTTCAAAATTATGCTTCTACAATGGAAGAAGGTCGTGCAGATTTAGTTGGTTTGTATTATTTGATGGATCCAAAATTACAGGAACTTAGTTTAACAGATAATTATAAAGAGCTAGGAATGGCAGCTTATGATAGTTATATCAGAAATGGATTAATGACCCAATTGATAAGAATTAATTTAGGTGATGATATTGAGGAAGATCATATGGTGAATCGTCAGTGGGTTTCAGCTTGGTCATTTGAGCAAGGTGAGAAAGAAAATGTGATTGAAAAAGTTTTAAAAGAAGATGGTAAAACGTATTTCAATATTACTAATTATGAAAAATTAAGAGAAATTTTTGGAAGATTATTAAAAGAAACACAACGTATAAAATCTGAAGGAGATTTTGCCGCTGCAAGAGCATTAGTAGAAGGTTATGGAGTAAAAGTAGATCAGCAAATTCATAAAGAAGTTCTTAAGAGAAATAAACAATTTAAATCTGCGCCTTATAGTGGTTTTGTAAATCCTGTTTTAGAAACATCTTTAAGTGAGAACGGAACTATTTCAGACATTAAAGTGAAACAACCTAAGAGTTTTGAAGAGCAGATGTTATTCTACTCTAAAAATTATAATTATTTAGGAACAAAAAATTAAAGAATAGATGAGAGAAATATTATAAAATAAAAAGAGATATTATCTTTTTATAAAATTAGTTAAAAACCAATTCAGAAATGAGTTGGTTTTTTAATTACCAAATAAAAAACGGATTGCAATAAAAATAATTATAATTAAAGTTCCATAAATAAACACTTTTTTTCCAGCACCTTTATAATAACGTTCATGATTTTTAATGTCTTTTCTGTAGCTGTAAATCATTAAAGCTATAAAAGCGATGACAAATAAAATCATAAAAACGATTCTTCCAGTTGTAAAATAAGCGCCTAAAAACATAGTTTGTGTTCTTTATAAGTTGTTAATTGAAAGCAAAATAGAAGTATTTATTCTTCAGAAAATTTCTATATATTGTCTATCTAAAATCAATATAATTTGATTTTGTAAAATTACAAATTAAATGAAGAATGCCATCGTTTTTGGAGCAACTTCTGGAATAGGAAAATCATTAACTGAAATTTTAGTAAATGAAGGATATAAAGTTGCTATTACAGGAAGAAGAATTGCCTTATTAGAAGAACTTAAAAATAAATATCCGAATCAAATTTTAATCAAACAAAATGATATTCAAGATGTAAAAGAAGTTGAAAAAGTTTTTAATGAAATTCTTGAAGAATTTGAAATAATAGATTTAATTGTTCAGTCTTCAGGTGTTGTTCATGTAAATCCTAAGTTTGAGTGGGACAAAGAAGAACAAAGTATAAATACGAATGTTTTGGGTGTTACAAGGTTGTATACTTTAGCTTATAATTTATTTAGAAAACAACAATTTGGGCATTTAGTTGGTATTTCATCAATAGCTTCAATTCGAGGAAATCGTTCTGCTCCAGTTTATTTTGCATCCAAAGCATATCAAAAAGCATATTTAGAAAGTTTGTATATAAAAACAAAATCAATAAAATCTAAAAAGGTTTTTATTACAGAAATTAGACCAGGATTTGTAGATACTGTTATGGCAGACACTTTAGAAGATGGAGTGTTTTGGTTGGTTCCTTTAGAAAAAGCAGTGAAACAAATTTATAGTGCCATTAAAAAGAAAAAAAGAGTAGCTTATGTTTCTAAACGTTGGCAACTAGTAGCTTGGGTGTTAAAAGTTTCTCCAGCTAGGTTGTTAAAAAAAGCTTTGTAAATAAATTAAATCAGAAATAATAAAACAATATAAAATATACATGAAAAATAAAATAGCAGCAGTTACCGAATTTCACACAGCTTTTAAATTAAATATGAATCAAGAACCAATTGCACATATTGGTGAAAATAGAAATTTGCTTCGTTATAAATTAATGAGAGAAGAAAATGAAGAATATTTAGATGCAGCTAATAATAATGATTTGGTTGAAGTTGCAGATGCGTTAGGAGATATGCTCTATATTTTATGTGGAACAATTATAGAACATGGAATGCAGGATAAAATTGAAGAGGTTTTCAATGAAATTCAACGTAGTAATATGAGTAAGTTAGGTGAAGATGGTAAACCTATTTACAGAGAAGATGGAAAAGTTTTAAAAGGGCCTAACTATTTTAAACCCAATATTGCTGAGATTCTAGACAAATAAAACTTTATAAGTATCTATTATACCAGCTGTCTTCAATTGGAATTTCCCAATTGTTGTCAAAATCAACTTTTGTGGTAATTAAATTATCAAAAATGATACTTTTTGCAGTAACAGCTTTGTTTTTTAGTAACTTTTTAAAGTCTTTTAAATCTTTATATTGTACATATTCACCTTGTTTAAAACAAGCATTCATTTTATCTAACAATTCTACTTCATATTCTTGTTGAAGTGCTAAAATAAAAGAAACAGAAGCATCAATATCTTTATTTGTTAGGGGTGAGTTTTCATCATCAGCAAAAAGAACGATAAATCTGTTGTATAGAATTTTGTACGATGTTTTAAAGTTTTCGTTATCAGACTTCCAACTTTCTAAAAAGGCTTTTACTTTGCTTTCAACTCCTTCTATTTCATTTGGATAAAATTTTCTGCTAGAAGGATAAATCCAAACTTTTGCATTTTCAGGAATTAAAGAATAATCTGTTAACATTTTATGAAATTTTCGGTGCAAATATACAGAAAAGAAAAACCGCAAATCAAATTATTAATTTGCGGTTTAAAAATATGAATTAACCTAATTACTAAACTTCTTTTGTTTGTATGTTTTTAACCAATTGTACAAAATCTTCTTGTAAACTTTGCCCTTTGTCTTTATTGTACCAAACCTGTAGATCTTGTTTAAACTGTGCGTCTATAACACCATGTTCTGCTTTGTAGTCTGCAACCATTTTAGTAGCAACAGTTGGTCTTGGTCCCCAAGTATCTATTACATTATTGTCTTTATCTAAGGCAATTAATTTAGGAATTGCTTTACCTCCATTAGTTAAAAACAAATCCATTAATTCCTCATTATCATCTCTTAAAACTATTTTAAAATCGATAAGATTACTAGTTTCTGCAATTTTATGAATAATAGGTACGTTTTGAGCTGCATCACCACACCAACCTTCTGCAATTACCAACCAAGTTTGTGGTTCGTCAATTGAATTCATTTCTGTAAATGTTGTGTCAGAAATTTTAATGGTCTTATCTAAACGTTTCATTCTTCTGTCATTTAACATGCTAAAACCAGTTAAAGCTTCAGATTGTATATGGCCAGTAGATTTATTTTCAGTTAATAAGTTGCTTACTAAATCTCTAAATTCTTGATATGTATATGAGTTTTCTAAACTCTTTTCAATGATGTTTTTCATCTCCTAATATTTTGTTCAAAGGTATTTTTATTGATTAAAATTTACAGTAACCTATGTTACAGATAGCCATTATTTTTTTAATCAATTATATAGACGCATTGTTTAAAAAGAACTTACAAACTTATTTTAAGGAAGATAAATTTTTTAAAATATCTGAAGTCATAGAAGATAAATCAAATTTGTGTTGCCAATTCCAATCTTCTCTAGCTTCAGAATCATCAATAGATTCTGGCCAACTATCTGCAATTGCTTGTCTAAAATCTGGTTGGTAAGAAATACTAAAATCAGGGAAATGCTTTTTAATTTCTAACGCAATTTCTTCTGGAGTAAAATTCATTGCAGCTAAATTATAACCCGTTCTGTTTTTAACTTTTTTAGCATCAATTTGCATTAATTGAATGGTGGCATTTACAGCATCATCCATATACATCATTGGTAAACGGGTATTTTCTGATAAAAAACATTGGTAAGAACCTTTTTCAAGGGCGTTAAAATAAATGTCTACAGCATAATCTGTTGTGCCTCCACCAGGTTTAGATTTCCAAGAAATGATACCAGGATAACGAAGACTTCTAACATCTACTCCAAATTTTTCATGATAATAATTACACCAAAATTCGCCTGCAACTTTACTTATTCCATAAACTGTAGAAGGTTGCATTACTGTGTGTTGAGGAGTATTTTTCTTAGGTGTTTTAGGCCCAAAAACAGCAATAGAACTTGGCCAGTAAACTTGTTTTATATGTTTGTCTTTAGCTAAATCTAAAACAGCTAGAAGAGAATTTATATTTAAATCCCAAGCTTTTTGTGGCTGTTGTTCTGCAGTTGCCGATAACATGGCAGCAAGTAAATAAACTTGAGTTACTTTATATTTGTTAATTATTTTTAGAATAGTTTCTTTATCTGTAGCATCAATAATTTCAAAAGGTCCAGAAACCATCATATTTTTATTGCCTTCTCTAATGTCGGAAGCAATAACATTGTTGTTACCATATAAAACGCGGAGTTTTTGTGTAAGCTCATTGCCTATTTGACCACTTGCACCTAAAACTAGAATGATTTCACTCATATTTTTAAATTATGATTTTAACAATAACAAAGGTACTTAATTTTGTTATTCGTAAAATAAAATCATTAAAATAATTATTCAATAATATTTTTTTATAAAAACAGTTGTTTGTTACAATTTTCTTAAATAGAGAAAATGTGCTCTTAAAATGTGTATTTTTACCATTTATAATAATAAGTTGTGAAACAAATAATATATTTTTTACTTTCTGTAATATTATTTTCTTGTGGAAATAATAAAAAAGAAACTCCTAAACCTACTCAAGAAATACCACAACGAAGTGTTGCAAAACAACATGTGCGTTTAATAAATGTAAATTCAGATTTTGAGAAGGAAATAGCCAATTGGCAAGAGTTAAAATCAGTAAATACTTTTTTAAAGAAATTTAATAAAGTATCACCTAATGAAGCTTTAAGTAATGCTTTAGAATTAAGAGATTTGGTAAAAAGTTTAAAAGACAGTGTAAAACCAACAATTTTTGATGTTCCTTCTTTTGAAGCAAGAGTAAATGTTTTGCAAAATGAAACATTACGTTTGGCAGATTTAACACTTATACCAGCAATAACTTCAGAAGAAGTTAACTTACAAGTAGATAAAACAATAGCAGCATTTTCTTCTGTAAATTCAAAAATAAATACCATACTTTCTAAAAAACGTTTTGAAGACGCTATTGATATTGAAATAGATTATATTGGTATAGATTCTACAAAAATGGATAGTGTTTCCAAGAAATCTATCAATCTTATAAAGAAAGAAGAATTGTTAAAAAAGAAGCGATTACCTGTTAAAAGTAAGCTTTTTAAACCGAAAAAAATATGACAAAGCATTTCTTAGCTCTAGTATTAACAGTTTCTTTTTTAAGTTGCAAACCAGCAAAAGAAATTGCGCCAATACAAACAATCTCATTAATTAAAACAAATGTAAATACTTTGCTAGATGATTGGCATAAAGCAGCGTCAGACGCAAATTACCAAGGTTATTTTGGTAAAATGGATAGTATTTCTGTTTTTATTGGAACAGATGCTACAGAAAACTGGACTAAAAAACAATTCGAAAGTTTTAGTAAACCATATTTTGATAAAGGAAAAGCTTGGAGTTTTAAAGCTTTAGAAAGAAATGTTTATGTAAATGATGCTAGAAATTTTGTCTGGTTTGATGAGTTGTTAGATACTTGGATGGGAACCTGTAGAGGTTCTGGAGTTTTAGAGAAAAAGAACAATACTTGGTTTATTAAGCATTATGTGTTGTCTGTAGAAATTCCAAATGATGATGTTCAAGTAGTAATCGCAGCAAAGAAAAAAAACGATTCTATCTTTTTATCAAGGTTTAAAAATTAATATTAGAAGCTATTTCCTGCTTTCACTACTCGCTGTTTTTATGCTTAATTTATTTCAGTAATTACAAATAGTAATAAATAATTTTATTTTATCAAAATTTGTTCAATCGAGTTTAGCATAAAAACGAGCTCAAACAAACCGTTCAATCAGGGCTAAACTAGTTTGCTAACTTTTAGTTTTTAACAAACTACTTCATTTACTGTTTTGTAAATCAATTCGGATTCAAAACCTTTTCTCATTAAAAAATCGATGAGTTTTTTCTTTCTTTTATAAAAGTTAGGTTCTTTTATCACTTCATTTCTTTTTTCTGTAATTCTATAAATAGTTTTTATATACTCATTTTCATCAATTTCTTTTAGAGCTGTTTTAATATTGTAAGCAGAAATATCTTTAAATTTTAGTTCTCTAACAATTCGTTGTTTTCCCCAGCTTTTAATCCTAAATTTTCCACGAGCAAAACTTTTAGCAAAACGCTCTTCGTTTAAAAAATTGTTTTGCATTAAACTTAAAAGTATCATTTCTTTAGCTTCAGGTATTAAATTGTAGTCCTTCATTTTTTGCTCCACTTCTTTATGACATCTATCTTGATAAACACAATATTGCTCAATCTTGCGTTTAATTTCATCAATAGTAAAAGAAGTTTTTTTAATCATATTTTTTTATGCAAAAGTAATTGTTAATAAGAAAATAAAATTAAAATTTATGCATTTTTAAAAAAAATGTATATTTGTATTCTTAAACCCCCTATGTAATGTTAAAAAAGCTATCCCTAATAGTTGTTTTGGTAATTTCTTTTGCCACTTATTCTCAAATTCCAGCATATTATAACGATGTAAATTTAAACCTAACAGGTACTGCCTTAAGAGATGAACTTGCAACAAAAGTTATAAATACGCATACAACAACACTTTCTTATGGATGGCCAGTTATTCAACAAACTGATTTAGATCCAGATGATGTAACCAATTCAACAGTTTTATTGCTTTATGGTTCTAACGATTCTGATGGGAATACCTTAACAGATAGAACTAGAAGTGTAAACAGTAATGGAGGTAACTCTGGAGACTGGAATAGAGAACATACTTATCCAAAATCTTTAGGAAACCCTAATTTAGGTACTTCTGGTCCAGGAGCAGATGTACATCATTTAAGAGCAACAGATGTTGCTTTAAATAGTAATAGAGGTAGTTTAAGATTTGCTACCGGTTCTGGTGTTGCAGGCACTTCTGGTTCAGGTTGGTATCCTGGAGATGAATGGAAAGGTGATGTTGCAAGAATGATGATGTATATGTACATACGTTATGGTACTGTATGTTTACCATCAAATGTTGCAATTGGTACTACAAATGCTGTTGACGCTAATATGATAGACTTACTATTAGATTGGAATGCTGCCGACCCTGTTTCTCAATACGAAAAAAATAGAAATACAATTTTAGAAACAGAACAAGGAAATAGAAATCCTTTTATTGATAATCCAGGTTTTGCAACTACAATTTGGGGAGGTGCACAGGCAGAAGAATTATTTTCTGGTTCACTTGCAGATTGTTCAGAACTTTTTATTTCAGAATATATTGAAGGTTCTGGAAATAATAAGTTTTTAGAAATTTATAACCCAACAAGTTCTGCTGTAGATTTATCTACTTATGATATAGTAATGTATCAAAATGGAAGTGCTACAGTTTCTGCAACTTTAACATTAAGTGGAACTCTTGTTTCTGGAGATACTTTTGTAATAGAAAATAGTTCTGAGGGGCTAGGTTATACTGCAGATTTATCAACGTCAAATACAGTAATGACTTTTAATGGAGATGATGCAATTGCTTTGAGAAATTCATCTACAATTGTAGATGTGATTGGTTTAGTCGGGACAGATCCAGGAACTCAATGGAGTGGAACTACTTGTACTTTAGGAACAGAAGGAGCAGTATTAAGAAGAAATTTTTCAGTTAAATCTGGAGATAATGATGAAACTGATGCTTTTGATCCAGATACAGAATGGACATGTTCTACAACTGATGATACTTCAGATTTAGGTAGTTATGTAAATAGTTGTTTTTCTCCAGAAATAGATATTCAAGGAAACTCAGTTTCCATAGCAAGTGGAACAACAGCAACATCTACAACTAATAATACAGATTTTGGTTCAATAGATACAGCATCTGGTACAGTAGTAAAAACATTCACAATTTTAAATACTGGAGTAGGAACCTTAACATTATCAGCAAACCCAACAATAACAACAGGAGAATCATCAGATTTTACAGTTTCTGTTAATCCAAGTTTAACAGTTGCAGGATCAGGAAGCACAACATTTGATGTAACTTTTGATCCAAGTTTAGATGGTTTAAGAACAACATTGGTTACAGTTTCTAGTGACGATTCAGATGAAGGAACTTATACTTTTAATATAAGTGGTACAGGAACTACAGGTGCTCCTTCATCAGATTGTGGATCAGAGACTTTTACAAATATAGGAGCCTCTTCAGGTTCTTATGCAACAGTTAATTGGACAGGAGATGATTCTTTATCGTGGTCTGCAACAGATGCAAGAACAGACCAAACATTAAATGGTAAAGCAATAACAGTAAGAAATGGGCAAATCAATATTCCTTTAACAAGTGGTGGAATTGGAGATTTTACAATTACAACAAAACTTGTTTTTTCAGGTAGTTCAGGAACGTTTAAACTAAAAGAAAATGGAGTTGAGGTTGGTAGTATTCCTTATTCTTCAACTGAAACTACAACAACTATTTCTGGTATTAATATTTCAGGAAATGTTACTTTAACTATAGATACAAATAGTAGTACTAGTAATAGGGTGATTTTTGATGATATTTCTTGGACTTGTTATGCAGGAGCATCGGCACCAGAAATAGATATTCAAGGAAACTCAGTTTCCATAGCAAGTGGAACAACAGCAACATCTACAACTAATAATACAGATTTTGGTTCAATAGATACAGCATCTGGTACTGTTGTAAAAACATTTACTATTTTAAATACGGGTGCAGGAGCATTAACTTTATCAGGTAATCCAACAATTACAACAGGAGAATCATCAGATTTTACAGTTTCTGTTAATCCAAGTTTAACAGTTGCAGGATCAGGAAGCACAACATTTGATGTAACTTTTGATCCAAGTTTAGATGGTTTAAGAACAACATTGGTTACAGTTTCTAGTGACGATTCAGATGAGGGAACATATACCTTTAATATAAGTGGAACAGGAACTACTGGAAGTCCCTCTTCAGCTTGTGGATCAGAAACTTTTACTAACAGTAATGCTAATAATTCATATGCTAGTAGTAGTTTTACAGGGGATAACAGTGTCGTTTGGACATATGTTGGAGGTAGAGATGATGAAGGATATGAAATTACAGGAAAAGGTTTAATGTTGGGAGGTGACACTAGTTATAAAGTAACATCTAGCACAGTAGGTGGAGGTATTGGAGACTTTACAATGAGTTTGAAAAAAGCTTTTACAGGTGGAGGTAACAGACAAGTTACACTTTGGATAAATGGTATATTACAAGGAACGTCAATTGCCTGGGATAACACTACAACTCAAACATTTTCGGTGACAGGAATAAATATTTCTGGAGATATTATTATTGAAATTAGGAATGCTTTATCAAAACAAGTTATATTAGATGATATTTCTTGGACTTGTTATGCGGGAGCATCGGCACCAGAAATAGATATTCAAGGAAACTCAGTTTCCATAGCAAGTGGAACAACAGCAACATCTACAACTAATAATACAGATTTTGGTTCAATAGATACAGCATCTGGTACTGTTGTAAAAACATTTACTATTTTAAATACGGGTGCAGGAGCATTAACTTTATCAGGTAATCCAACAATTACAACAGGAGAATCATCAGATTTTACAGTTTCTGTTAATCCAAGTTTAACAGTTGCAGGATCAGGAAGCACAACATTTGATGTAACTTTTGATCCAAGTTTAGATGGTTTAAGAACAACATTGGTTACAGTTTCTAGTGACGATTCAGACGAAGGAACTTATACTTTTAATATAAGTGGAACAGGAACTATGGGAGGTTCATTATGTGGTTCAGAATTGTTTATTTCAGAATATATTGAAGGTTCTTCGCAAAATAAATTTTTAGAGATATACAATCCTACAGGTGCATCTATAGATTTATCAACATATGATATTGTTACCTATGTTAATGGTTCAGCATCAGTTTCACAAACTTTAGCCTTATCAGGTACAATAGCATCTTTAAGTACATTTGTTATAGAAAATGATATGGAAAATCTTTCTGTAACAGCAGATTTATCTGTAACAGCAGGAGTTATGGATTTTAGTGGAGATGATGTGGTAGCTTTAAGAAAATCGGGTACAATTATAGATGTTATTGGACAAATTGGTGTTGATCCAGGGACAACTTGGGCAGGAAGTTGTATTACACAAGGTAATACGTTAAGAAGGATTGCTAGTGTAGGTTCAGGTGACACAGATGGTTCAAATGCATTTACAACAGATACAGAATGGTCTTGTACAACTGCAGATGATGTTAGTGGTTTAGGGTCTCATACTGTAAGTTGTGTTACAGGTCCTGAAATAGATGTTCAAGGAAATTTAAATGCTATTTTAGATGGTACAACAACTACATCATCATCTAATAATACCTTTTTTGGCTCTATAAGTGTTTCATCTGGTACAATTGTAAAAACTTTTACAATTTTAAATAGTGGTACTTCTTTATTAACGCTGTCAGGAATTCCGGTAATTTCTGGAACTAATTCTGCAGATTTTACATTAACTACTAGTCCTAGTTTAACGTTAAGTGCATCTGGTTCTACAACATTTGATGTTACTTTTGACCCAAGTGCAGAAGGTACTAGAAATGCTGTAATTACAATTTTAAGTGATGATGTAGATGAAGCAACTTATACATTTAATATTAGTGGTATAGGAACAACTGGCGCAATACCTTGTGCTTCTGGTAGTGGAGCAACTATATTTCAACAAGACTTTGAAGCTTCTCCTGCTAGTCCAATATTAACCTATACAAGTGCAGGAACTAGTGTTGCATCAGGTAATGGTAATACTCCATCAGATCCAAAGTATTCAGGAGGTTCTCAAGGATTACAGGTTAGTAATACAACAGGTACAGTAGAGTTTGCTACATTTGATAGTACTAGTTATTCTAATTTAGAATTTTCAGTAAGATTAGCTTCTTTTTCAGGAACAAGTGGTAATGGTGCCGAAGCAACAGATTATGTAAAAGTTTTTGTAAGTGAAGATAATGGAAGTTCTTATTCAGAAGAATTAACTGTAACAGGAGCTTCTGCAAACAATGCAAGATGGTCTTTTACTAGTGGGACAGGAGTTGCAACTGCAGTTTATGATGGAGATAATATTACAGAATCTTATGCACCTGCAGGAACTGGAGCAAGAACAACAGATGGATATAGTACATTAAGTATTTCTTCTTTACCTTCTTCTACTTTGTTAAAAATAAAAATAGAATTAAAGAATAATAATTCTGATGAATTTTGGGTAATCGATGATGCAAAAGTCATTGGAGATTCAGAATCTATAGCAACTTGGTTGTCTGGAAGTTGGACGGGAACAGCATTAGCAAATAATGTAAAAACAATATTAGAAACAGATTACGATATGACTACAGAACCAAGTTTTGAAACTTGTGAATGTGAAGTGAAATCTGGTAGCACATTAACAATTACTGCAGATAAATATGTGAAAATAGAAAATAACTTAATTAATAACGGAAACATCATTATTGAAGATTCTGGAAGTTTAATTCAAGTTTCAAATTCTTCTAGTGTTTCAGGTACAGGTGAGTATTCAGTAAAAAGAAATACAACAAGTTTAATTTCAAGGAATATTTTTACATATTGGTCATCACCTTTAGCATCTTCTACTTTAGCAGATGTTGCTGCAGATGCAGATTTATATTATGCTTTTGATCCAGCCGTTCAATATTGGGTTTGGGCTACTTCTGCAACAGCAATGACACCTGGTGTTGGATATATTGTAGAAGGACCAAATGCAGGATATACTTATCCTGGAAGTTATACTGCAGAATTTACAGGTTCTCAATTTAATAACGGAGAAATATCTGTAACTTCAAGTTTAGGAGAGTCTGTAACCGCAGGAGCTGATGATAATTGGAATTTAGTAGGAAATCCTTACCCATCTGCAATTGATGCAAGTTTGTTTTTATCTGAGAATTTAGATTTAAATGGTACCATTTATTTTTGGACACATAATACAGATAGAAGTGCTAGTTCTAATTTTACTCAAGATGATTATGTTTCTTGGAACGGAACTGGAAGTATAGCTGGTTGTTCTGGTTGTATTGCACCTACAGGTAATATTGCTGCAGGACAAGCCTTTTTTGTGCAAGCATTAGCAGCAACATCAATCACTTTTTCAAATACGATAAGAGTTAATCAAAATAATAATAATTTTTATAGAAGCGCCCCAGTAGAAAAAGATAAAATTTGGCTTAACTTATCTAGTGATATATCATTTAATCAAATATTAGTAGGTTTTATAGAGGGAGCTACAGATGGAGTAGATAGATTGTACGATGGAGCAAAATTAGATGGAGGGACAAATGCAAGTTTTTACACTTTAATTGATGAAAAACCTTATTCTATTCAAGGGAAAACTTTGTTAAAAAATCAAGAAGTACTTCCTTTAGGGTTTAAAGTTAATTCTGCTGGAGATTATACCATTAGTATAGATCATTATGAAGGGAATTTAGAGTATTCATCTGTTTATGTTAGAGACGAACTTTTAGATATTTATCATAATTTAAAAATTTCTGATTATAATTTTAACATGACAGAAACAGGTACTTTTGATAACAGGTTTAAATTAATTATATATACGAATAAAGAAAATTTAAATATTGATGATTTAGAATACAATTCTAAATTGATGGTTTTAAATTCTCCAAATAACTTAGTACTAAGAACATTAGATAATAGTGTAATAAGAGAAGTTGTAGTATATGATTTATTAGGAAAAGAAATTTTAGTTCAAGAGAATAAATCCTCAGAAATAGAATTAAAATCAGTATTACTAAAATCTAATTCACTTTTAATTGTAAAAACTTTGTTAGATACTGGTGAAGTTATAATAAACAAGATAATTAAAAATTAATTTGCGGGTAGGCAATAGAAAAGGGTTGGCATTATAATGATGTCAACCCTTTTTGAATTAAAGTAATTTTTCTGTTAATTAGATTTGGTTCTTCTCATCTAATCTTTTATCCATATTAAATACTTCTTGTGGAATCATTTTTTTAGTTGATGTTTTACTTTTTAACCACATTTTAAATTGTGTAATTAAGAAGAATAAAACAGGTACCACAATTAGTGTTAAGAAAGTAGCAATTAATAAACCATAAATAACTGTCCAAGCTAAAGGTCCCCAGAAAACAACATTGTCTCCTCCAAAATAAATATTAGGATCAAAATCTGTAAATAAACTAAAGAAGTTAATATTTAAACCAATTGCTAAAGGAATCAATCCTAAAATGGTGGTAATTGCAGTTAATAATACGGGTCTTAAACGTGCTCTACCAGCTCTTACAATAGCTTCGAATAAGGTTTCTTTATCTAAGTATTCATCTTCTTCTAAACCTAATTCTCCTTTCTTTCTATCTATTAATAATTGTGCATAATCTAATAATACAACTCCATTGTTTACTACAATTCCTGCAAGAGAAATAATTCCCATCATTGTCATCATAATAACAAAAGCATTTCCAGAAATAACCAATCCACCAAAAACACCAATAAAACTTAAGAAAATAGCTAACATTATAATTCCTGGTTTAGAAACTGAGTTAAATTGGAATATTAAAATGAAGAAAATTAAGGCTAAACCAGTAAAGAATGCACCAACTAAGAATAACATTTGTTTGTTTTGCTCTTCAATTTGACCAGTATAATCAATTTTAATTCCTTTTGGTAAACCTTTAAAACTTTTCATTTCGTTTTGAATTTTACCAACAACAGCACCTGCATCTGTTTCTCCTGGAGATAAAGCAGAATAAACAGTAACTACTCTTCTTACAGATTTGTGTTTAATTGCACTAAAACCTGAGTTGTTTTTTTGACTTGCAACCGTAGAAACAGGAATTTCTTTAATTTTACCAGAAGCCTGATCTCTAAAAATCATATTTTGGTTAAAAATGGCGCTTTTGTTATACCTGTCTTCTTTGTTAAAACGAATATAGATATCATAATCCTCACCATTTTCCTTGTAAACACCAGCTTTGTTTCCAAAGATAGAAGCTCTTAATTGTTGCCCTACTTGACCAGTACTTACGCCTAATTCTCCAGCTTTTTTTCTGTCAACTAAAACTTCCATTCCTGGTTTGTCTCTGTTCACATCAATCTTTAATTCATCAATACCAGAAATACTTTTTGTGTTTATGAAATCACGCATTCTTTGAGCAGTATGAATTAATTCTGCATAATCATCACCTGTAATTTCAATATTAATTGGAGCTCCAGCAGGTGGTCCATTTGCATCTTTTTCAACAGAAATTAAAACTCCAGGATAAATACCAACCAATGCTGTTTGTACTTTCTGGCGCATTAATTCACTATCTAAACCTCTTCTATATTTATATTCTCTCATAGAAGCTGTAATTTTTCCTTTATGAGGCATTTCTGCAGCAGAACCACCATCGGTTTGAGGGTTTCCTGCTCCTTCACCAACTTGAGAAACTAAACTTTCTACCATAAAGTTATAGTCTCCATCCATATATTCATTATTATATAAAACGCTTGTTACTTTTTCTTCAATTAATTTTGTAATTGAATTTGTTTTCTGAATATCTGTTCCTTCTGGGTATTCTATATAAACAATTATTTGATTTGGTTTATTGTCTGGAAAGAATTCTACCTTAGTTCTTTGTGTTCCTAAAGACCAACCAAAAGCCATAAATGAAGCGATTAATAATACAAAAGTTAAAACAACTAATGCATAAGGAGTTTTACCTGTTAAAGCTTTTCGTAATCTAGTTTCGTACCAGCTTTCTAATTTTGGTAAAACTTTATTTTGAAAACTATTTGCCCATCCTCTTAAGAATAATCTATAAATCCAAAGCATGATGGCAGTAAATATCATTAAAGTACCCAAAGCACTATAAGCACCACCAGTTAATAAAACTATAATTCCTAATGCTGTCATTACACTTGTTAGAATAACAATTTTTTTAATAGGCATATCAATATCTTCTACACTCATAAATTGAGATACTAAAACCGAATTAAAGAAAATTGCAACTAATAAAGATGAACCTAAAACAGTAGATAAAGTAATTGGTAATAACACCATAAAATCTCCCATTACACCAGGCCAAAGACCTAAAGGAATAAATGCAGCTACAGTTGTTGCTGTAGAAATAATGATAGGAAAAGCAATTTCACTAATTCCTTTTTTTGCAGCTTCAATTCTGTTCATTCCTTCTTCATCCATTAAACGATAAACGTTTTCGACGACCACAATTCCATTATCAACCAGCATTCCTAATCCCATAATTAATCCAAAAAGTATCATGGTGTTCATTGTGTAACCAAGCAAGTTTAATATCATTAATGACATAAACATAGACATAGGTATAGCAAAACCAACAAAGACTGCGTTTTTAAATCCTAAGAAAAACATTAAAACAGTTACAACTAAGAAAACTCCAAAAATAATATTGTTAACCAAATCATCTACTTGACCAATTGTTTGAGAAGATTGATCATTTGTAATGGTAACTTTTAAATCTTTTGGAAAGTGATTTTCAATAGCTTCATCTACAATTAAATGTATTTGCTCTGATGCTGCAACCATATTTTCACCAGCTCTCTTTTTAACATCTAACATTACAACTGCTTTTCCTTTTTCTCTTGCAAAAGTTGTTTTGTCCTTATCTTTAAAAGAAACTGTTGCTACATCTTTTAAATAAATAGGATTATTATTATCAGATTTAATTACAAAATCTTCTAATGCTGAAGGTTTTTCAATTTCACCAATAATTCTAACAGTTCTTCTTTGCCCACTTGTAATAAAATTACCTGCAGACATGGTTACGTTTCCATTACTAATGGCAGAAGTAATGTCGTTAAAGCTCACTTTTGCAGCCATCATTTTATAAATGTCTACAGCAACTTCTACTTCTTTTTCTTGTGCTCCTCGAATGTCTGCTTTCTTAATTTCTGCTAAATCCTCGATTTCATCTTGTAAATATTCACCAAATTCTTTTAGTTTATAAACAGGGTAATCTCCAGAAATATTTATATTTAAGATTGCAATTTCTTCAGACATACTTAAATTAAAAACATTAGGTTCTATTTTAGCACCGTTAAATGTTGGCCAATCTTCACTTGCAGTTTCTGTAGATAATTCGTCTTTTATCTTTTGTTTTGCAAGTTCTACTGTAATATTTTCATCAAACTCAACAATTACCATAGAGTAATCTTCTTGAGATGTTGAGGTCACTTCTACAACATTACTAACCGTTTTTACTTTGTCTTCAATAGGATCAGTAATCAGTTTTTCTATATCTTCTGCAGTATTTCCAGGGAAAGGAGTACTAATATAGATTTTTGTTTCTTTTACCTCAGGGAAATTTTCTCTGGCCATACTTAAATAAGCAGAAATACCATAGAAAAATAACACAGCCATTATTACATAAATGGTTGTTTTGTTATGAATTGCCCAAGCAGATAACTTAAACTCTTTGTCAACCTGTTTTTTTTGTTTTGTCATCTCTACTATTTTTATTTATTGATAACTTTTACAGTTTGTCCATTGTTTACACTACGTGCACCTTCTTTAATTATTTCTGTACCTACAGGTAGATTTTCTAAAACTTCAATAAAGTTTCCTTGTGTTTTACCTGTAATAATAATAACTCTTTCTGCAACTGCTTCGTTGTTAGAGTTTTTGTCTTTAATAACATAAACAAATTGTTCTCCATTAGCGTTTTCAGAAATAATACTTTGTGGAATTAAAATTGCGTTTGTATCTGTGTAATCATTAATTTGAAGTTTTGCAGTTAAATTTGGCTTTACGTTTCCACTTTTATTTGCAACTGGTACTTCAATTTTAAATGATCTATTATTTGGGTTGATAAAACTACCAACTTGTCTAATTGTACTATTTACTGTTGATCCAAGAACAGGGAACTCAATTTTTACTTCTTTATTTTTTTGAATGCTTGTAATATATCTTTCTGGCACTTCTGCTTCAACATACATATTCTTTAAATTTACAATTCTAAAAACTTCAGAACCTTGACCAGGAGCAATAACAGTTCCTGTTTCTTTTATAACATCATCTATAACACCAGAAAATGGTGCTCTAATTGATGCTTTTGTTTGCTGACTTTTTAATTGTTTTAAAGTGTTTTTTTGAGCTTCGTAGTTAGTTTTTGTTTGTAAAAACTGAATTTCAGAACCTATTTTTTGTTCCCACAAACGCTTTTGACGTTCATAAGTAGTTTTTGCCAATTGAGTTGTAGCTTCTAATTGTGCAACTTGATTGCTGAGTCCACCGTCATCAATTGTAGCTAATAATTGTCCTTTAGAAACTTGTTGTCCTTCTTTAACATAAATTCTTTTTAAAATTCCAGGCATTTCTGGATAAATTAAAATGTTTTGTTTTGTTTTTACATTTCCTTGAATTTCTAAATAATGTTTAAAAACTTCTTCTTTTGCTGAAATAGTTGTGATTAAAGGAAGTTTTTTTATGGTGTCTTTTTTAGAAATTGCATTATTTATAGCTTCTAAATCTGCATTTATAGCATCTAAATTTGCTGTAATTTCTTTCTTTTTTGCTGTTAATTCTGTTAAATTTCCTGTAGAAATTAAATCTTCTATAGAAGTCGTTTTCTTCTCTCCGCAAGAGATTAAAACTAGAGTAATTGCTAATAATGAATATATTTTTTTCATGCCTGGTTATTATTTGATTGGTAGGTTTAATGCGTTTTCTAAGGTTGCTTTTTTAGCAATTACATCTAACATAGATTGGATGTAATTTTGTTGTTGCGAGTATAGTTGGTTTTGTGCTTGTAATAAATCGAAGCTAGAAGAAATTCCTTCAAAAAATTTAATACGTTGTTTCTTTTCTATCCTTTCTGCTAAACCAACATTTTTCTTAGCTGTACTGTAGTTTTCTATACTTAATTGATATTCGCTTTTTGCTTGTTCTGCTAATAAATTTAGACGCTGTTTAGTTTCTTCTAATCTTATATCTGCAGTTTCTAAAGCTATTTTTGCTTGTGCAGTTTTAGAGCTTCTTCCTAAACTACTAAAAATAGGGATGTTTAAACTAACTCCTAATAAAGAAGAGTTAAACCATTCTTGGTTACTTTTATGAAAGGAAAAAGTTTCTGAATATCCTTGTGTTCCATAATTTACAAAAGCAGATAAGGTTGGTAAAGCTTTACTTTGCTCTAGTCTCATTAATAACCGTTTAGATTCTCGGTCGTTTTCTGCAATCTTAAAATCTATATGATTAGAAAAAATAAAATCTTCAGACACTAAACTTAAGTTAATGTTACTTTCTGCTAAAGAATCTAAAGAGTCCGTTAATATAAGTTGAGTTTCTATTGGGTTGCCTAAAGAAAGATTTAGCATTTTGTATGCAATGTCTTTCATTCTTTTAACACTATTTAATTGGCTTTTTAAATTTCCTAAAGTAATTTCTAATTGCTCAATGTCTTCTTCTTCATTAAATCCGTTTTCATAGATTTTTTTAGCATCACTCAAATTCTTTTCAAGAATTTTTATATTTCCTTCTAAAATAGTAATACTATTTTCTGATACTAAAACATTACCATATGCATTTATAACAGCTTCTCTTGTTAATAGTTCTGTTTTTTCATTTGCTTGTTTAGAAATTTTTAGATAAGTCCTTGAAGCTTGTAAACCTACTAAATAAGAACCGTCAAAAAGTAATTGTTTTAATGTAACAGAAGCATTTATATTTTGTTTTGTACTAAAGGTTACTGGAATAAAAGTACCTGGAGTTCCACCTGTTATTTCTGCTGGTAATAATGAAATTTGTTGTTTTAACCAGTTTTGATAATCTATAGTACCATTAATTTGAGGTAAACCAATTGTGGTTGTTTCCCATACTTTTTTATTTGCAGATTTTATATCGTTTTTAGATGCTTTTGTATTGTAACTATTCTCTATGGCAAAACTTATTGCTTCTTTTAGAGATAAGTTCATTGTTTTATCTTGTGCATTTGTAATTAAGAAAAAACAGGTACTAATGCATACCAGAATTATTTTTTTCATGTGGTTTTTATTTCTGTTTTAATTGGTTTTCTAATTGTTTTAATCCCTTTTCTGTGCAAATTGCTCTTAAATGGTATTCTAAATAATAATTCATTAATGTATTCATAGAATAATTATTTAAAGGAAAAAGTTCTTTGTCTTTAATAGACATCATTCCAGAGAAATAGATGCGTGAAATAAATGTTACATCAATATTTTCTCTATATAAACCTTGCTGAATACCTTCATTTAAATTTTCTATAACGCATACTTGCATTATTTCAAATTGCTTTTTACTTATTGAAGCATAAATTTTGGGGTAATATTTTTGTAATTGATATTGAGGCGAAGATTTTTCGTCTTTTAAATTAGACATAACTAGCCTTTTAATATCAAAAACCTCTTCAATAGGGTTTTTTTTCAGTGCACAGATACTGTCAATTCCAGTGCAAATTGAACTAAACATAAGATTTGTCACTTCAGCCACAAGTTCAGTTTTGTTCTTGAAATACTTGTAAATTGTCTTTTTTGATACCCCTAAAGAACTAGCTATTTCATCCATAGTAACACTCTTAAACCCTAGGTTTAAAAACATTTGTTGCGCTTTTTCTAATATTTTATCTTTCATAAATCGAATGCAAATATAGTAATGGAAACTTTAGAAACAAAAATAGTTTCCAAAGTTTTAATGATTTTTTAACATTTGAATTAAAAAGTAAAATTTCTTTACGTTATTTTTACAAAAAATTACAGATTTGGACATTTTACATTATCAAAAAGATTTCATAGATTATTTAGAGTCTAAAAAATGGGTTAAAGAACCTAAGAATTTATATCAACCAATAGATTATATTCTTAAATTGGGAGGTAAGAGAATGCGTCCTGTTTTAACTTTAATGGGGGCAGATATTTTTTCTGGAGAATATGAAAAGGCAATGCCAGCTGCTTTAGCTGTTGAAGTATTTCATAATTTTACTTTAATTCATGATGATATTATGGATGAAGCTCCTCTAAGAAGAGGGAAAGAAACGGTTCATGAAAAATGGGATTTAAATACCGGAATTCTATCTGGAGATGCCATGTTAATTTTAGCATATCAGTATTTTGAAAATTATGAGCCTATTGTTTTTCAGAAATTAGCACAACTTTTTAGTAAAACTGCATTAGAAGTTTGTGATGGACAACAGTTGGATGTTGATTTTGAAACTAGAAATGATGTAACTATTGATGAGTATATTAATATGATTCGATTAAAAACATCAGTTTTAGTGGCTGCTGCATTAAAAATGGGAGCAATTGTTGCAGAAACTACAGATGAAAATGCAAATCTAATTTATGATTTCGGATTAAATCTAGGTTTAGCATTTCAATTACAAGATGACTATTTAGATACTTTTGGGGATTCTGAAACTTTCGGAAAACAAATTGGAGGTGATATTATAGAGAATAAGAAAACGTATTTGTATTTAAAATCATTAGAGATTGCTAATGAAAAAGATAGTAAGAAATTACAATTTTTTTACAATCAAAAATTAGAAGATAATTCAATCAAAATTTCTGAAGTAACTAGAATTTTTGAACTAAATGATATTCCTGTTTTAATTAAAGAACAGATTAAAAACTATACAGATAAGGCATTCAGTACTTTATCTGTTATGAATATCACTGAAGAAAATAAGCAAGGCTTAAAGAATTTTGGACTTTGGCTTATGAATAGAAGTGTGTAATTATTTTTTAAAAAAATGTATTAATTATTCAAAATAAACAGTACATTTGCAGCCAATTATTTTGGTCCCATAGCTCAGTTGGTTAGAGCATCTGACTCATAATCAGAGGGTCCTTGGTTCGAGCCCAAGTGGGACCACTTTATTTTTATGCTTATTATCAATAAAAGACTTATATTTGTTCTATATTAAGCATAAATAGTTTCAAAATTTTAATCTGGGGGGATAAAAATGAAAGGAAAAAAATATTTAGCATTCTTTATAATGCTTGCATTCACTTGCATAGTTAGTGGTCAAATTGTACCACCACCTGTGCCACCACCACCACCACCTGGTTTACCAGTAGATGGAGGTTTACTTTTTTTAATTGTTACAGGTATTTTATTTGGAATAAAGAAACTTAAGAATTAGTTAATCTACTTATATATTTACCAATAACATCAAATTCTAGATTTACAGCATCTCCCAGTTCAATATATTTAAAGGTCGTATTTTCTATTGTATAAGGTATAATTGCAACACTAAATTCATTTTTTTTAGAATTTACCACAGTTAAGCTTACACCACTTACTGTTATAGAGCCTTTTTCTATTGTGATATTATTATTTGAAGGATCGTAGGTGAAAGTAAAAATAGTACTTCCATTTTCTTTTTTTATGTTTGTGCAAATAGCTTTTTGATCTACATGCCCTTGTACAATATGTCCGTCTAATCTATCTCCCAGTTTCATTCCTCTTTCTAAGTTAATAAAATCAGATATCGATAAGTTTCCAATATTAGTTTTATCTAAGGTTTCTTTAATTGCTGTAACAGTGTATTCATCATTTTCAATATTTACAACAGTTAAACACACGCCATTGTGAGCAACGCTCTGATCAACTTTTAATTCATTAGTGAAATTACTTTTTATAGTTAAATGTGTATTACCCTGCTCTTTAGTAATATTTGTAATTGTACCAAGTGTTTCTATAATTCCGGTAAACATATCTGTAAAATTTAGTTACTTTTGTGATATTCAAAAATAGGAATAATACAAGAGTTACTATGGATAAATCTGATAAAATTATAGTTGGTATTTCAATAGGGGATTTAAATGGAATAGGTATAGAGGTTATTCTAAAAACCTTTCATGATAAAAGAATGTTAGATTTTTGTACTCCAGTTATTTTTGGAAGTACAAAAGTTGTTTCTTATCATAAAAAGGCATTAAAAATAGAAACTCCTGTTCATGGTATTACTTCTTTAAACCAAATTAATCATAATAAAATTAATGTTTTAAATATTTGGAAAGAAGATGTTTCTATTGAATTAGGGAAGGCTACTAAAGAATCTGGTGAGTATGCAGCAAAATCTTTAGAAACAGCAGTTACTTATTTAAAGGATAAAAAAATAGATGTTTTATTAACTGCTCCTATCAATAAAGAAACAATTCAATCAGAATCTTTTAACTTTCCTGGTCACACAGAATATTTAGAAGATAAACTTGAAGGAAAGAGTTTAATGATATTAATGACGGATGAACTAAGAATAGGTCTTATTACTGGGCATATTCCAATATCTAAAGTAGCAGAAGCAATTACGCCATCTTTAATTAAAGAAAAAGTTGAAACAATGTATACTTCTTTAGTGCAAGACTTTGGAATTGATAAACCAAAAATTGCTGTTTTAGGATTGAATCCTCATTGTGGAGATAAAGGTGTTATAGGTATGGAAGATGATGAGATTATAAAGCCTACAATTGATGAAATTAAAGCGTCTGGTAAGTTGGTTTTTGGACCCTATGCAGCAGATGGTTTTTTTGGATCAGAAACATATAAGCAGTTTGATGGGGTTTTGGCAACCTATCATGATCAAGGTTTAGCACCTTTTAAAGCTTTGTCTTTTGGTAATGGAGTAAATTATACAGCAGGATTAAGTGAGGTACGAACTTCGCCAGATCATGGTACAGGTTTTGATATTGCTGGAAAAAATACTGCAAACCCTTCTTCTTTTAAAGAAGCACTGTTTACTGGAATTCAAGTTTTTAAAACAAGAAAAGAATATAAAGAGCTTTCTAAAAACCCACTTTTAGTAAAGTAAAAAACTTTTAAAAGAAAAGATTGTAAAATAATATTTTTTTATATCTTTGCACGCTCAATTGATGTTTGGTAATGAAAGACTTAAAGAAATTCAACATACAGTTTGTAGGATTAAAGGAAGGAACTCATTTATTTGAATATGATGTTGATAATACGTTCTTTGAAGCCTTTAATTATGATGAATTTGAAAGTTCATCTATTAAAGTGTCATTAAATTTTATAAAGAAAAGTACATTGTTTGATTTAACTTTTACTGCAAGTGGATTTGTAGAAGTACCATGTGATGTTACTAATGAGCTTTATCAGCAAGATGTTCAATCAGTTTTACCATTAATAGTAAACTTTGGACCAGAATTTAATGATGATAATGAGGAGATTTTAATTTTACCTCATGAAGCTTATGAATTTAATGTTGCTCAATTTATTTATGAAATGATAGTATTATCAATTCCAAATAAAAGAGTTCATCCAAAAGTTTTAGACGGAACAATGGATTCTGAAACATTAGATAAATTAAAAGAATTACAAATAAAAGAAGTAAAAACTGTTGAAGAGACAGACCCAAGGTGGGATAAATTAAAGAATTTAATAACAGAAAAAAAGACATAAAATGGCACATCCTAAAAGAAAGATATCTAAAACTAGAAGAGATAAAAGGAGAACGCATTATAAAGCAGCTTCTCAACAAATAGCAACAGATCCTACAACAGGAGAAGCGCATTTATATCACAGAGCTCACTGGCATGAAGGTAAATTATACTACAGAGGACAAGTAGTATTAGAATCTGCAGCAGCAGAAGCATAGTAGAAATCGAAAATTATTAGAAAAACCCTCAATTATGAGGGTTTTTTTGCGTTTTTTAAGTAAAAATTGTCTTTTTTGATGATTTTTACTTAAAGTAGTGAAATAAATTTCACTACTTTTGACTTTCCTAACCACAAGGAAAATAACTATAATTATGACAAAAATCACTGCAGCAATTACAGCAGTTGGGAAATATGTTCCTGAATATGTTCTAACAAATAAAGAGTTAGAAACCATGGTAGATACCAATGATGAATGGATTACTAGTAGAACAGGTATCAAAGAAAGAAGAGTATTAAAAGGAGAAGGTTTAGGTACTTCATTCATGGCTATAAAAGCAGCAGAAGAAATGTTGCAAAAATCAAACATTGATCCAACAGAAATAGACTTAGTAATTGTTGGTACTGCAACTCCAGATTTACCAGTTGCATCAACTGCAGCTTATGTAGCTTCAGAAATTGGAGCGGTAAATGCTTTTGGATATGATTTACAAGCGGCTTGTTCTAGCTTTTTATACGGTATGTCTACAGCTGCTAGTTATATAGAATCTGGTAGGTATAAAAAAGTACTATTAATTGGAGCAGATAAAATGTCTTCTATTATAGATTATAAAGATAGAGCTACTTGTATTATTTTTGGAGATGGAGCTGGAGCTGTGTTGTTCGAACCAAACTATGAAGGGCTAGGTTTAGAAGACGAATACTTAAGAAGTGATGGAGTAGGAAGAGATTTTCTTAGAATAGAAGCAGGAGGTTCTTTAATGCCAGCAACAAAAGAAACAGTTGAAGGTAAAAAGCATTTTGTGTATCAAGAAGGAAAAACTGTTTTTAAATATGCGGTTTCTAACATGGCAGATGTTGCTGAAAAAATGTTAACCAGAAATAATCTTACAGAAGAAGATATTCAATGGTTAGTAGCACATCAAGCTAATAAACGAATTATTGAAGCAACCGCTAAAAGAGTAGGAGTGTCGTCAGAAAAAGTGATGATGAATATTCAAAAGTATGGTAACACAACATCAGCTACTTTACCATTATTATTAGCAGACTACGAAAGTCAATTAAAAAAAGGAGATAATTTAATTTTTGCTGCATTTGGTGGTGGTTTCACATGGGGAGCTGCATACTTAAAATGGGCATATAATTCATAAAATAAAACAATTAAATAATTATGAGTATGGATATTAAAGAAATTCAAAATCTTATAAAATTTGTAGCGAAATCTGGCGCTAGCGAGGTAAAGTTAGAAATGGAAGATGTAAAAATTACTATTAGAACTGGCTCTAATAAAACAGAAACAACTATAGTGCAAGCAGCTCCAATGGTTGGTATGCCACAAGTTGCTGCTCCTGTAGCGCAAGAACAAGCAAAAACTGTTGAAGCAGTAGCATCAAAAGCAGAAAGTGATGATTCTAAATACATTACAGTAAAATCTCCTATTATTGGAACATTTTACAGAAAACCTTCACCTGATAAACCTAATTTTGTTGAGGTAGGTACTGATATTTCTGTAGGAGATACAGTTTGTGTTATTGAGGCAATGAAGTTATTTAATGAGATTGAATCTGAAGTTTCAGGTAAAATTATTAAAGTTTTAGTTGATGATTCTTCTCCTGTAGAATTTGATCAACCTTTATTTTTAGTAGATCCATCATAGTTAGATTAGAAACTAAGAGTTAAGAATTAGATTTTTTCTTTTTTTAACTATTATTTTTTCAAATTAACTTAATAACTAATTCAACAAAGATGTTTAAAAAAATATTAATTGCCAATAGGGGTGAAATAGCCTTACGTGTTATTAGAACATGTAAAGAAATGGGCATAAAAACTGTTGCAGTTTATTCTAAAGCAGATGAAGAAAGTTTGCATGTTAGATTTGCAGATGAAGCAGTTTGTATTGGGCCAGCCCCAAGTTCAGAATCATATTTAAAGATGTCTAATATTATAGCTGCTGCAGAAATTACCAATGCAGATGCAATTCATCCAGGATATGGTTTTTTATCAGAAAATGCTAAATTTTCAAGATTATGTGAAGAGCATAATATTAAGTTTATTGGAGCAACAGGAGACATGATTGACCAAATGGGAGATAAAGCAAATGCTAAATCGACTATGCTTAAAGCAGGCGTGCCTTGTGTTCCTGGAAGTGAAGGTGTTATTCAAGACTTTGAAGATTGTGAAAAAGTAGCTTTAGAAACTGGTTACCCTGTAATGTTAAAAGCTTCTGCAGGAGGTGGAGGTAAAGGAATGCGTGCTGTTTGGAAAGCTGAAGATTTAAAAGAAGCTTGGGATTCTGCAAGACAAGAATCTAAAGCAGCTTTTGGTAATGATGATATGTATATGGAAAAGCTTATTGAAGAGCCAAGACATATAGAGATTCAAATTGTTGGAGATTCTTTTGGAAAAGCATGTCATTTATCTGAAAGAGACTGTTCTGTGCAACGTCGTCATCAAAAGTTAACAGAAGAAACTCCTTCTCCTTTTATGACAGATGCTTTAAGAAATAAAATGGGTGAAGCTGCTGTAAAAGCATCAGAATTTATTAAATATGAAGGTGCAGGTACTGTAGAATTTTTGGTTGATAAACATAGAAACTTCTATTTTATGGAGATGAATACTCGTATTCAGGTAGAGCATCCAATTACAGAAGAAGTAGTAAACTACGATTTAATTAGAGAACAGATTTTAGTTGCTGCAGGTGTTCCAATTTCTGGAAAAAATTATTTTCCTCAAATGCATTCAATAGAATGTAGGATAAACGCAGAAGATCCTTATAATAATTTTAGACCAGCTCCAGGGAAAATTTCAACTTTTCATTCTCCTGGAGGTCATGGAGTTAGAGTTGATACTCATGTTTATGCAGGGTATATGATTCCGCCAAATTACGATTCTATGATTGCTAAGTTGATTACTACTGCTCAAACAAGAGAAGAAGCAATTAATAAAATGAAACGTGCTTTAGATGAATTTGTAATTGAAGGTGTAAAAACAACAATTCCTTTTCATAGACAGTTAATGGATCATCCAGATTATATTGCAGGAAATTATACAACTAAGTTTATGGAAGATTTCGAAATGAAATAAATATTTTAAATTTAGTTAAAAATTAATAATAAAATAGAGAATACAATTTGTGTTCTCTATTTTTTTTATCTTTATAGTTAAAGATCTAAAGATGAAAATTGACGGAATTGATAAGAAAATTATCAGAAGTTTAATAAAAGATGCTAGAATCCCTATTTTAAGTATTGCAAGAGATGTTGGTATTTCTGGTGCAGCTATTCACCAAAGGTTAAGAAAGCTTGAAAAATCTGATTTGATTGATGGTTATCAAATGAACATAAATCATAAGGCTTTAGGATATTCTACAACTGCTTTTATAGGTGTTTATTTAGAATCTTCAGCAGTATTGACTTCTGTTGTAAAAAGGTTCAAAGAAATTCCTGAAGTAATAGAGAGTCATTACACAACAGGGAATTTTACAATTTTTATTAAAGTACTTTGTAAAGATAATGAAGATCTTATGAGGCTTTTAAATTCTAAGATAAAAGTGATAAAAGGTGTTTCTAAGTTTGAATCATTTATTTCGCTCAATCAACAAATAGATAGACAGATACATGTCTAAGTAATAAATTGAACACTAAAAACGAACCATTTAACGAGTTTTTAAAGCAGATAAACTAACAAATATTTTTCTTTTCTTTTTTTGTTTCATTTTTACAGTACTCTAAATAAAAAATGTTATAAACAAATGAAATCCCTCTCTATATTACTTATTGACGATGATGCAATAGAAAGAATGAAATTTAAAAAAGTTTGTAAAGATATTAGTTTTCCATGCTCTATTGTAGAAGCTGTAAATGGAAAACAGGCTTTAGGTTTTTTAAATAACCTTGAAAATACCTTCAATATTATTATTTTAGATTTGCATATGCCTAGAATGAATGGTCTTGAGCTTTTAGAAAAATTAAAAGCAAATATCAAGTTTAAGAATATACCTATTATCATAATGTCTAACTCAGAAGATGATAGTGAATTAAAAAAATGTTATGATTTTGGAATTTCTGGCTATTTCACAAAACCAGCTCAATACACTAAGTATGCTAAAAAAGTAAGATCATTGTTAAAATATTGGAAGAAGAATGAACTTATTTCTGAATAACTATTTTCATAAAATCACTTTAATATAAATGAAATGGAAACACCAAATTTAAATTATATAAAGGAACTTTCTGGAGGAGATGTAGATTTTGAGGAAAGTATTTTAAGTGTTCTTAAGAAAGAGTTTCCTGAAGAATATACACTTTTTAATAATAATTTTGAAAAAAAGAATTATTTAGAGGCTTCAAATAATGTACATAAATTAAAACATAAAATAAGCATTTTAGGTTTTAAGAAAGGTTTAGAACTAGCTTCTAAGTTTGAAAAAGATTTAAAAAACAGCGAAACAAAATTATATAATGATTTTGTTAAAGTTTTAAACAAAATTCATGTATATTTAGTGGCTTAATTATGTCCCTAAAAATGTTATGAATTGTATTATAATAGATGATGATGCAACTGCTAGATTAATTATTAAGCAGTTATGTAGTAATTCTGAGCAAGTTTCTGTAGTTGAAGAATTTAGTTCTGCAATAGATGCTATAAAATATCTTAATTCTAATGAAGTAGATTTAATATTTTTAGATATACATATGCCAACATTTTCTGGTTTTGACTTTATACAAACCTTAAAATCTCCACCAAAAATAATTTTATCTACTTCTGATAAAAACTTTGCATTGCAAGCTTTTGAGTATGAGTGTGTAGTAGATTACCTAGTAAAACCAATTACTAAGGCAAGATTTAATAAGTCATTACATAAATTAGCTTCTTTAGAAGAAGCAAAAGTTTCTAATGATTCATATTCCTCTAAAGAAGATTCAAGTTTTATATATGTAAGTGTAGACAGAAGGTTGATAAAAATTAATATACCTGATATATATTTTGTTGAGGCAAAGGGAGATTATATTAGTATTAAAACTCAAACAAAAAACTACATAGTACACTCTACATTAAAAAAGATAGAAGATAAACTACCTCAAGGACTATTTCTAAGAATTCATAGATCTTTTATAATTAATATTTCTCAAATAATTGATATTGAAGATAATAGTGTTTTAATTCAGAAAAGTGTTATTCCAATAAGTAGATCTAATAAAAGTGAACTTATGAAAAGATTAAATTTACTTTAATCCATTTAACTACAATATTCATCCATTCGTCGATGTATATCACTCTTTAAACGAAAGTTAAATTTTTAAGCTTAAATCTAATGTAGATTTACAGTGTAATTGTGTTGATAATCATAGTTATGGGTTAATTAAAAATAATCAATCATAAGTTGGGGGATTTATAGATTGAATTAAAAAAAGCTGATATAATATATCAGCTTTTTTTTATGCTCAAACTTTAAAATTTGAGTAAAAAAAAACCGTAACAAATAAATGTTACGGTTTTTGTACTGAAGATGGGACTTGAACCCATACGGCCATTACTGACCACTGGATTTTAAGTCCAGCGTGTCTACCAATTCCACCACTTCAGCATTGGTATATTTTAGAATAGAGCGAAAGACGGGATTTGAACCCGCGACCCCCACCTTGGCAAGGTGATGCTCTACCCCTGAGCTACTTTCGCAGTCATTATTTTATGAACTTACTCTCGCTTTAAGATGAAAAACAACATCTAATTATTAGAGCGGTGCAAATATAGTAAGTTTTGTTTATCTCGCAAATACTTTTCGTATTTTTTTATAAAAAAAATGCACTTTTTTATAATCAAAATATTGTTGAATTTAATTCTTTATCATTTCTAAATTAATGTATTTTCGTACTTATCTAAAAATTAAGTGTTTATATTTTTTTTAAATAAAAGTAATAGCTTGTTTAAAATAGAACGTGATTTCACCTATAAGAAGATGTAAAAAAAAGCATCCTATTTTTAGGATGCTTTTTCTAATTTATTTTATAAACTCACTTTTTTACTAATTAGTGAGATACTAAAAAAAAAGGCTGTGCATTTATTTAGCTTCTGCGTAACGTCTTTCAATTTCATTCCAGTTAATTACATTAAAGAAAGCATTAATATAATCTGGTCTTCTGTTTTGGTAGTTTAAGTAGTAAGCATGTTCCCAAACATCTAACCCTAAAATAGGAGTACCTGTACATGTTACACCTGGCATTAATGGATTGTCTTGGTTTGGCGTAGAACAAACTTCTACTTTACCTCCTGGTAAAACACATAACCAAGCCCAACCAGAACCAAATTGAGTTGCAGCAGCTTTAGAAAAAGCTTCAATAAAAGCATCTTTAGAACCAAAAGCAGCTTCAATAGCGTCTTTTAATTCTCCAGATAAATAACCTCTATCATTTGGGTTCATCACTGTCCAGAATAATGAGTGGTTGTAAAACCCACCACCGTTATTTCTTACAGCTGCATTGCTCATGTCTAAATTTGCAAGAATATCTTCTATAGATTTTCCTTCTAAATCAGTACCTGCAATTGCAGCATTTAATTTTGTTGTATATCCATTGTGATGTTTTGTATGGTGAATTTCCATAGTTCTTGCATCAATATTTGGTTCTAACGCATCATAAGCGTATCCTAATTTTGGTAATTGAAAAGCCATTTTTATTTTTTTAAAAGTTAGTATTGTTTTTTACGACTGTAAAATTAACCATTAATGAATGATTTTACAAGAAGTTTATGTTTTGTTAATTGATTAAGGTATAAGAAAGATTTATTCTCCGTATTTCTGCATAAACTCTTCCAATTCTTCAACCATATTTATGCTACCACAAATAAAAGGAACTCTTTGGTGTAATTCTGTAGGTTCAACATCCATAGTTCTTGTGTAACCATCAGAAGATTTACCATTTGCTTGTTCTGCAATAAATGCCATTGGATTACATTCATATAATAAACGTAATTTTCCATCAGGATTTCTAGAGCCTTTTGGATACATGTAAATTCCTCCTTTTATCATATTTCTGTGAAAATCAGAAACTAAAGAACCAATATATCTGCTTGTATAAGGTCTGTCTCCTTCTTCTTCCTGACAGTATTTAATGTATTTTTTAACACCTAATGGAAAATCTAAATAATTCCCTTCATTTACAGAGTAAATACTTCCATTTTCAGGGAACTCCATATTAGGATGTGATAAGTAAAAAGAACCAATAGCTGGGTTTAATGTAAAACCATTTACACCAGCTCCAGTTGTGTAAACCAGCATTGTTGAGGTACCATAAACTACATAACCAGCAGCAACTTGTTTGCTTCCTTTTTGTAAAAAATCTTCTAATTGAACAGGAGTACCAGTTGGAGTAACACGTCTGTAAATAGAAAAAATTGTTCCTACAGAAACATTTACATCAATATTAGAGGAGCCATCTAAAGGATCAATTAAAACAACATATTTGTTTTGGTGGTTTTCATCAATACTATTTATGGTGATAAAACTATCTTCTTCTTCACTAGCAATACCACACACAATATTCCTTTTTGTTAAAGTTTGAATAAATTTATCATTTGCGTAAACATCTAATTTTTGTTGATCCTCTCCTTGAATGTTTGTGTCTCCAAAAGCGCCAATGATATCTACCAAACCAGCTTTGTTTACTTCATGATTAACTACTTTTGCAGCTAGCCTAATAGAGTTTAAAAGACTTGATAATTCACCAGAGCTATATTTAAAAGCATGTTGATTTTCAATGATAAATTCACCTAAAGTTTGATTTTTTCCTGTCATTATGTTTTAATATTGATGGTTTCAACAAATATCTAAACTTTTTTCACTTACTACAACGTTTTAGTTCTTTATTTTTTTCGTTAAAAATTTAAACAAATCAAAAATAATTGTGTAAAATCTTCAAATACTTTTGGTCGAAATCAAAAAAACTATCTTTGAACAAAATTTACGAACATGGATTTTATAGTAAGACTAGGAAAAGAAAAAGACATGCAATCTGTATTAAATTTAATTACAGAGTTGGCTATTTTTGAGAAAGAACCAAAAGCTGTAGAAATTACAGTTGAAGATTTATTAAGAGATGGTTTTTCTGAAAACCCACAGTTTAAAATTTTTGTAGCAGAACAAGAAAATAATATTATTGGTATTGCTTTGTTTTACGAACGATATTCTACTTGGAAAGGAAAAACAATTCATTTAGAAGACTTAATTGTTACTAAAGAAAAGCAAAAAATAGGAGCAGGAAAAGCATTGTATACAGCTGTTTTAAAATATGCACACGATAATAATTATAATAGAGTAGCTTGGGAGGTAATTGATTGGAATACCAATGCAGTAGAATTTTATAAAAGTACAGGAGCCACTTATTTAAATGATTGGTCTGTGGTACAAATGAACAAAGAGAATTTGGTGAAATTTATTCAAAATAGTTAAAATGAAGATTTTTAAATTTGGAGGAGCATCTGTAAAAGATGCAGCAAGTGTAAAAAATGTAACTCAAATTTTACAAAGCGAAGGGACAGAAAATACTGTAGTTGTAATTTCTGCAATGGGAAAAATTACAAATGCTTTTGAAGAAGTTATAGATGCATATTATAATAAGACAGATAAATTATCTGAAAAATTAGGTATTATTGAAGATTTTCATAAAAACTTAATGAATGATTTGTTTGATGAAAATGACGGTATTTATAAAGAAATTGATATTCTTTTAGGTGAATTAAGTTGGTTTTTAGCCAGAAATACATCACAAAGGTATAATTATGTTTATGATCAAATTATTTGTTTTGGTGAGCTTTTATCAACAAGAATTGTAAGTGCTTATTTATCAAAAAGTGGCGTAGAAAATAATTGGTTTGATGTAAGAAATTATATAAAAACAGACAGTAATTATAGAGATGCAAAGGTAGATTGGGATTTAACTCAAAATATAATTAGTAATAAATTAGATGCATCAAAATTAAATATTACTCAAGGTTTTATTGCTGCAAATGATACAGAAAATACAACAACGTTAGGTAGAGAAGGTTCTGATTATACAGCAGGTATTTTTGCGTATTGTCTCGACGCAGAAAATGTAACAATTTGGAAAGATGTTCCTGGTGTTTTAAATGCAGATCCAAGAGTATTTACAGATACAACATTGTTAGAGCAAATTTCTTACGAAGAAGCAATTGAAATGGCTTTTTACGGAGCTTCTGTAATTCATCCTAAAACTTTACAGCCTTTAGAAAGAAAAGAAATTCCTCTTTTAGTACGTTCTTTTGTAAACCCTAAAGAAACAGGAACAAGAGTTTCTAAAGGAACAAGATTAGTACCTTACATACCTTGTTTTATTGTGAAGAAAGATCAAATATTAGTGTCAATTTCTGCGTTAGATTTCTCTTTTATGGTAGAAAATAATATTAGTTATATCTTTCAAAAATTACACGATTATCAATTAAAAGTAAACTTAATTCAGAATTCTGCGATTAGTTTTTCTGTTTGTATTGATAATAAATTTAACAAGTTTGATGCTTTTTATGATGAGCTAAAAACTCAGTTTAAAATTGAAGTTCAAAAAGATGTAGATTTATTTACAGTTCGTCATTTTGATGATGCTGCCGTTTCAAGTATTGAAGTTAAAGGAGAATCTTTATTAACACAAGTAAATAAAGAGACGATTCAGATCGTTTTAGCAACAAATTAATATTTGCATATATGTTTTTTTAGTATGTTTGCAGTTCGCTTTAATAATAACGAATGGCATTAGTAACATCTAAAGAAATTGCACAGGTAATTGGTATACAAAAACTTGGTTTTTTTGGAACTTTTATTGGTTGGATCTTATTAAAGATACTTCGTATTTCTGCAGTAAATAAAATCTATGACAATAATAAAAACAAGTCAGATTTAGATTTTTTAAACGGTGTTTTGGATGATTGTGATATCAAATTTGAAATTCCTGAAGAAGATTTTAAAAGAATTCCAAAAGAAGGAGCTTTTATTACTATTTCTAATCATCCTTTAGGAGGAATAGATGGCATTTTATTACTTAAATTGTTAATGGAAAAAAGAGCAGATTATAAAATTATTGCTAATTTTTTATTGCATAGAATAGAGCCGCTTAAACCATACGTTATGCCTGTTAATCCTTTTGAACATAGAAAGGATGCAAAATCTAGTGTTGCAGGAATTAAAAATGCATTAATACACTTAAGAGAGGGAAATCCTTTAGGGATTTTTCCAGCAGGAGAAGTTTCTACATATAAAGAAGGTAAACTTAACGTTGATAAACCTTGGGAAGAAGGTGCTGTTAAGTTGATTAAAAAAGCAAAAGTGCCTGTAATTCCTATTTATTTTCATGCAAAAAACAGTCGTCTTTTTTACTTTTTATCAAACATTTCAGAAACTTTAAGAACGGCAAAATTACCTTCAGAATTAATGTCTCAAAAAGGAAAGGTAATTAAAGTTAGAATAGGGAAACCAATTTCGGTTAAAGATCAAAATGAGTTTAAAGAGATTCCTGCTTTTTATGAGTTTATCAGAAAGAAAACGTACATGTTAGCAAATCCTTTTGAGAAAGCACATAAATTAATTTCAACTCAGAATTTAAAAATACCAAAAAAACCTGCAAAAAAAATTACGGCTCAAAGAAATTCAGATTTATTTGTTAAAGAAGTAAATGCTTTAAGAGAAGGTGATGGTAGGTTATTAGAAAGTAAGAATTACGAAGTATTTTTTGCTAATGCAAAAGAAATCCCCAATTTATTGCATGAAATAGGTAGGTTAAGAGAAATTACTTTTAGAGATGTTGGTGAAGGAACAAACAAAGCAATAGATTTAGATACATACGATAAGTATTATTATCACATGTTTTTGTGGGATAGGGTTGCAAACCGTTTAGTAGGTGCATACAGAATGGGACTTGGGAAGAAAATTTATAAAAAATATGGTATTAATGGTTTCTATATACATACGCTATTTAGAATTGAACCAGAATTGCATCAAATGATGAGTAATACCATAGAAATGGGTAGAGCTTTTATTATTGGTGAATACCAACAAAAACCAATGCCATTATTTTTATTGTGGAAAGGAATTGTACATGTTACATTACGTTACCCTGAATATAAATATTTAATGGGTGGTGTTTCTATTAGTAATCAGTTTTCTGATTTCTCAAAATCATTAATGATTGAGTTTATGAAATCTCATTATTACGATCCATATATTGCGCAATATATTTATCCGAAGAAAGAATACAAAGTAAAATTAAAAGACGGAGATAAAGATTTTGTGTTTGATGCTACCAAAGCAGATATGCAAAAATTTGACAAAATCATTGACGAAATTGAGCCTGGAGCATTAAGAATTCCTGTTTTAATTAAAAAGTATGTGAAACAAAATGCACGTTTGGTTGCGTTTAATGTTGATCCAAAATTTAACAATGCAGTAGATGGTTTAATGTACATTAAAGTAGCAGATATACCAGAAAGTACTGTAAAACCTGTTATGGAAGAATTTCAAGCGGAATTAGAGCGAAAAGCTACAGAATTACAGAATAAATAAAAGCCTGCTTTTTTGAAGTAGTTGCTAACCTGTTAATTTAATTATTTTCATTACTTAATAAAGAAAAATGAACATAGAAAACGCACAAAAACAAGTTGATGATTGGATTAAAAATCATGGAGTTCGTTATTTTAATGAGTTAACAAATATGGCGCAACTAACAGAAGAAGTTGGTGAGGTTGCACGTATTATTGCAAGACGTTATGGTGAGCAAAGTGAAAAAGAATCTGATAAAAATAAAGATTTAGGAGAGGAGTTAGCAGATGTCATGTTTGTAGTTTTATGTTTGGCAAACCAAACAGGAATCGATTTACAAGACGCTTTTGAAAAGAAATTAGATATTAAAACAAAACGCGATCACGATCGTCATCACAACAATAAAAAATTAAAATAATGAGTTTTCTAGATAAAATAAAACAACCTCTTTTTTGGTCTAACTTTGTAAAAGTAGCCTTGCCTTTTTTTATAATAGTTACTATAATTTCTCTTTTAATGGCTAGTTTTAGCGATATTTTTTCTGGAGATTTTAATAAAGTTTCAGAAACTAATTTTGCCAATGGAAAATGGAAAAACTTTTTTGGGTTTAAAGTTGTTTTTAGTGTTTTTTATGGTTTGTATGTTACTAATAAAAAGATGAAGTAATAATTAAATTATTTAGAATCCAAAATTTTAGTTTTCTTATATAATGGTATTATAATAAACAAAAGTATAAGAATTAAAAAAAACAATGTAACTAAGCTATAGAGTGTTAATATTTTTTTAAAACCCTTTATTTTTCTTTCGGAAGTTTTTTGATATTCATTAACAAGAGTATCCATAGATATTAAAAAATCCCCCTCATTTTCATTTATTTTAGTGATGAAATTTTCAAAAAAACCTTGATCATTAGGGTTGTCTATTAATTCGTTTGAAGCTTTAATTATTCTTTTAAAGTAAACCTGATTTTTTAAAAACAAAGAATCTATAGCAGGATTCTTATAATTCTGAGTATTAATGTTTTTTAAATAATAATTATCTTGAGTAAAATCATCAATAATATTTGTTATTGAATCTAAACTTATATAGTTTTTGTATAAATCATTAACATTATTGGTATATAAAGCAATTTTAGAAATTTGCTGACTATACATTCTTTGTTTTCCAGAAGTATTTACAATTTTAGCATCATAAGATTGCCTTTTTATATCTAAATAAAAAATATACTGACTTGAAACAGTAATAAGTATAAAGAGAATACTTGCTAAAATTATTTTTTTCTTCATAAAAAACATTTTGATGGTTAAGGTGTGAAACTATAGATTAATATCTAGTATAGAAAGCTTTTACAATAAAAAGATGAAGTAATAACTGGTTTAATGCTTTTCAAAAACTTTAATTCCTGTTTTTATTTCAATATCTAAATGGTTTTTTCTTGGAGTTAAAGGGCAAGAGTATTTATCATTATAAGCACAATAAGGATTGTAAGTATTATTAAAATTTAAAATCACAGTATTTTCTGCTGTTATATCTGTGGTCATTACATCCATATAACGTCCACCACCATAAGATTCTTCGCCAGAAGTGTCGTCTGTAAAAGGTAAAAATAAATAGTCTTTGTACTTTTTGTCTCGTAAATCATCTTGACTTTGATAAATAGTCAATTCATGTTGTTTTCCATCTAACGTAAAATTTAATAAACCATATTCTTTATACAAAGGTTTTCTCTCTGTTGTAGTTGCCATTTCAAAAGTTGGCGCATTTTCTATTTTAGTGAATTTTGCTTTTACAATAAATGATGAATCTACAGTAAAAAATTTTAATCCATTAAATTTTCTTAAATCTTTCTTTTTTAAAGGTGATTTTGATGCGTCTTTGTAGCTAGCGTTTAATTCTTTTTGATAGTCGGTTTCACCCATTAAAGGACGTTTTCCTTGTGAATTACAAGACATCATTATTAAAAGTGCAGAAAGTATAAATAAGAGTTTTTTCATCTTTAATTAGGATTAAACCCAGGAGTAATTGCTTTAGGTTGGTAATTCTGAATTAACTTATTCGATAAGTTTTCAAATTGATCTGTTTCTGAAAGTTGCTTTAATTTATTAGGATCAAACCTTCCTTTTAAATAAATAACAGATGTTTTTGCTAATGTAGAATTAAAGATAATGGCTTGTGTAACAACATCACCATCTTCTTTTACAGAAACTATTTTTGTCTTTTCTACAGTATTTGTTCTTAAAATATCAGTAAAATTATTAGTGGTTACTAAATCCATTTCCTGAATTAAAGTATTTTGTTTTACGGTTGTAATATCGTTAAAAGTGATAAATTTAAAATCTTTAACATTACCAAAAAGGTTGTTTATTTCAGGAGAGATATTGGTTAACAATGCTCTCATGAAATTAGGAACCTGAAAAGCAGTAACACCTAAATCTCTCTTATGATCATTAAAAAAACTTTGAAAAGATTTTCCACTTCCACAAGAGATAAAAAATAAAATACTAAAAGAAATTATAAAGAGCTTTTTCATTTTACGAATGTATAAAATTAGTTTGATGTTTTTTCAAGAATTAGAAATTTATCATCCATCACGTTTCCTGTAAAAATAAGATTATTAAAAGTTGCAGCAACTGTAGAAGCAGACATTCTTGTTCCATCTTCCATATAAATTTGTTTAATTGTATAATCACCTTTTCCTTTGTAATTTATTTTAATAATTTCTGATGGAGAGATTTCTTTATCACCTTTAGCATAAGAAGCAAAGTACATTAAATTAGGATGAGCGCCAATCCATAAATTTCCTTCTGTATCAAATTCAATATTATCTACACCAGTTTTACAATCAATATCTTCAATAAAAGTTAAAGAGTTGTCTTTGTTTTTTTGATAGACTTTAATCAAGAATTTTCTTGGTGAAGCCACAAAAAGCAAATTTCTTTTTGCATCAAAATTAATTCCATTGGCGTATGCAATTCCATCTGCAACTTGTGTGTAATTTTTTCCATCAAAATAAATAACTTTGGCAATTGCCAAACCTAAATAATCTTCTGCTAAACGTTGAATCCCTTTTTTGTATTTATGATCGTTTGTAAAATAAAATCGATTTTCATCTAACAAAACAATATCGTTTGGACTATATATAAAATCGTTTTTTAATGTTTTTAAATGGATTAATTTCTTGTTTTTCATTTGAAATATTTCGATAAATTCACCTTCTTTAGTGTGGTTTATCGCTGCAATTGTATACATGTTATCTTTCTTGTAGATAGAGATTCCATGTGGAGCAAAAGATTTGTTAAAGTTTTTAGTAAGAAGAGTTGGTTTGTATGTTTTATCTTTTAAATCGATAAAATACAAGCCGCCAATTTCTTGTTTTGTGTTTGGAAACTTATTTCTAGCTGTAGAAGAAACAATTGCAAAACTATCAATTTGACTTATTGTAATATCTTCTGCGCCAGGTAAGTTTATTTCTTTTAAAATATGACCTTCAAAACTATTTTCTATGGTTCTGAAAAAACCAGTTGAAATAAAAATATTGGCAATGTATAGCATCAATAAAATTAAAACAGCGTATAAAATTCTTTTCTTGAAATTCATATTTATAAATATTTACTTCTCAAAAATACAATATTCAAATATTTTATGTAGTTTTAACCCATAATTAAGAAAACAAAATGAGGAAAGTCATTACATATATTACCAAGTTATCGTGCAAATCACGAAGAAATCGGTCTGTATATATGTTTTGATGATATCAATATAAAATCAAGCAATTAAAAAAGTCCGACTTCACCGTCGGACTTTTTTATTTTTAAAGAACAACCAAACCATGAAAAAATTATATAACAATTACATAAACACTTTTAGAGGACTTTCTATAGAAGTTTGGTGGCTATCACTCATCACTTTTATCAATAGATCAGGAACCATGGTAATTCCGTTTCTGTCATTGTATCTTACAGAAAGTTTAGATTTTTCTCTAACAGATGTTGGTTGGATTATGTCTTTCTTTGGATTGGGTTCTGTTGTAGGAACTTGGATTGGAGGGAAATTAACAGACATTATTGGCTATTACAAAGTAATGTTAGTGAGTTTAATTTTAACAGGAATTTTGTTTGTTTTGTTGCAGTATGCAACAACTTTTAATCAATTTTGTTTAGGTATTTTTGCTGTAATGTTGGTTGCAGATTCTTTTAGACCAGCAATGTTTGTTGCGTTAAGTGCTTATAGTAAACCAGAAAATAAAACACGTTCTGTAACTTTAATTCGTTTGGCAATTAATTTGGGGTTTTCTGCAGGACCAGCAATTGGAGGTTTAATAATTACAGGAATTGGTTATGAAGGTTTATTTTGGACAGATGGAATTACATGTGTATTAGCAGCTATTTTATTATTAAAAGTTTTACATCCGAAGAAAGTAAAAGTACTAGATGAAGTAAAAGTAGAAAATCCTTCGTCTGTTTATGAAGACAAAGCTTTCTGGGTTTTCTTTATAGCCATGTTTATCTTCGGATTTGTATTTATGCAATATTTTTCTACCATGCCTTTGTATTATAAAGAGGATCACTTTTTATCAGAATTTGAGATAGGTTTGCTAATGGGATTGAGTGGCTTTTTTATTTTCTTATTAGAAATGCCTTTGATAAAATGGTTAGAAGAAATTCAAAAATCGCACGTAAAACTAATTGCTTTTGGGCTGTTTTTGGTAGCTTTAAGTATTGTTATTTTAAACTTAACAGGTTGGGTTGGTATTTTAATTATTGGAATATTATTGATGTCAATAGGAGAAATGATTGCTTTTCCGTTTTCGAATGCCTTTGCAATAGAAAGAGCTAAAAAAGGAAATCAAGGAGAATATATGGCTTTGTATGGTATTTCATTTTCATTATCACATATTTTTAGTCATAATGTTGGTATGCAAATGGTGGCTGAATTTGGTTTTGAAACTACATGGTATGTAGTAACAGCTTTTGCACTTTTAGGAGTTTTAATATTGATATATCTCTCAAGAGTTTTAAAGAAAGAAAAGGTTAATTTAAATAAAACCAAATATTCCAATTAGAAAACCTATTAGAGCAATTATAGGTATCGTTATGGCTGTAAAAATTAGTAAACCAAGTATAAACCTTAATAGTTTTAATATTCCTTTTCCAAACCCTTGTTTGTATAGTTTTCCAAAAACGTAAAGATAGTAAATGATGTAAATAAACATACTATATACATAAATTGAAGGATGGATAATCATTGCAATTAAAAAAGCTATAGTTGTAAAGTATGTTGCAAAACCATATGTATAAGCATTAATAACAATATGTTCACCAAAATTATGAGGTTTCCAATAAGTCCACTTACTCAATATGGCGTAAATAAATAGAAAAACAAAAGTTAATAAGTTATAATAACGAAGCATAAACTGCTGCATATTATCTACTAGTTTTAACTGAAATTGAGCAACTTTTTTTTCTGATTTCAACTTTTTAAGTTCTTTATCAGAGATATTTGATAAGCTATTAATGTCTTTATTTGCAGCTTCTTTAAATTTCTCTAGTTGTTGAGAATTTACATTCGATTGAATTCTTATAAAATCATCAGCAAAATAATTAAATATTAATAAAGAAATTGCGGCAGCTATAGCTAAAAATGCAAACGGATTGACATAACGTTTCCTTACACCCGTTATATATTCGTTAATCACCTCTTGTGGGTGAGTTAACATTTTTCTTAAGGTTAAGAAAAATTTACTGTCTATTCCAAAAACATTAACAAATAAGTCTGTTGTAAGAAGTTTAAATGTAATTCTACTTGTAACAACTTTTGCACCACAATTATCACAAAATAGCGCATTTTTTTCTAATGGAGTATTACAATTTTTACAGGTCATTTACTTTTTTTAGAAGTTTAACATTTACGAATATAAACTATTTCAATACAGAAAATTCAATACTAGAATCTGTAAAAACTGTATGAGTTTGCGTTTTAAAATCTTTTTCTTCTGCTTTGTAAATGTTGTCTACATAAGTTTGAGGATTTAAATCGATTAAAGGAAACCAAGTGCTTTGAACTTGAATTTGAACTTTATGTCCTTTTTTAAAAGTGTGAAAAACATCTTGTAACTTAATATTTACAGCTGTTTTTTTATTTGGAGTAAAAGGTTCTGGTTTTTCAAAACTATTTCTAAAACGTCCACGTAAAACTTCACTTCTTACCATTAAATGATAATTACTCATTTTTAAATGATCTTGTAATTTATCGTTATTTTCTTTTGTGTCAGAAGGATGTACATCAATTACTTTTACAATCCAATCTGCAGCAGAACCAGTAGTTGCTACTTTTAATTTTGCTAAAATATCTCCAGCTAGTGTAAGATTTTCCGTTAAAATATCAGTTTCAAAAACCAAAACATCGGGTCTTCTTGCAGCAAAACGCTGATCATCTGTCATGTATTTTCTTGGTGTAAAAACCGTTTTAATATCTTCAGAATAAGGGACAGGTCTTTTAATATCACTAATAAAATTAATTTCACGTGTTAATTTTCCATCATGCTTTTTTGCTAAACCTTGATTTCTGTTCAAAAACCAATTCTCTTTTACAACATTTTTAGGAGGCCAAGAATCATAAGATTTCCATTCTTTTTTTCCAGAATCAAAAACATAGGCTTCTGGCAAACCAGAGTTTTTATCACCTTTTCCTTTTAAGAAGTGATTAAAGAACTTTGTTTCAATATTTTTTTGAAATTTCAACGAAATAGAATCTCCAAAATAATAATTTCCAACCGTATTTTTTACATTGTTTCTTGCCCATTTTCCATGATCCCAAGGTCCAAAAACAAGCGTATTGTAATTGTTTTTTCCATGTTTTTCTATTCCTTTATACGTTTCTAAAGGTCCGTATAAATCTTCTGCATCAAACCAACCACCCACAATCATAGTTGCTACTGTAGATGGAACTTTGTTCATATGCTGTATAATTCCTTTGCTTTTCCAGATAGAATCATAATTTGGGTGCTCAACAATTTCTTTCCAGAAAAAATCATCAATTCTGTCTTTGTTTTCTGTAGTTTTTACATCTAATTTGTCATATTGAAAATATTCATTCAAGTTTTTTAAAGGACCTTTGTCTAAGAAAAATTGGTACTGATCTTGAGAATTCATTTTAGGAAAAGAATACCATGCAGAATCTGTTGGTGTGTCTTTGTAAGTTCCGAATAAAGAAATTGCTCTAAAATAACTTAATAAAAATGCGCCATTATGATGAAAATCATCAAAGAAAAAATCCCCAATACACGCTTGTGGAGAAGCCGCTTTTAAAGCAGGATGTGCGTCAATTGCAGAAACGGTTGCATAATGTCCAGGATATGAAATTCCCCAAGTACCAACATTTCCATTGTTATTTTCAACATTTTTCACCAACCAATCTATGGTGTCATACGTATCAGAAACTTCATCAGATTGGTCTACTTTTTTATTAGGAATGTAAGCACGCATATTGTCATAAACACCTTCACTCATCCAACGACCACGAACATCTTGGTACACCACAATATTTCCTTCTTTCATTAAATGAATATTGGGGCCAATTTTGGTTTTCATTTTACCTTCGCCATAAGGTCTAGAACTATAAGGCGTTCGCTGCATTAAAATAGGATATGTTTTGCTTTTATCTTTAGGAGAATAAATAGTTGTGTGTAGTTTTGTGCCATCTCGCATTGTAATGTCAACCTCTTGTTTTGTGTAGTTTTTCTCTACAAAAGTTTCTTTTTGTTGCTTTTTTTCTGTTGATGTTTTGCAAGAAGTAAAAATTAGGAAAACGAAAATTGAAAGAATAAAATATTTTTTCATTGAAGATTGGTTTTAGATGAGGCTAAATCTACAAAACAAAAAAGAGTTACTAAAACTACTACTGTTAAAATGATTTTTTTGAAGCTATTTCCTGCTTTCCACTATATCTTTTTTCTTTCATCAAAAAAGGATGCCGTTTCAATCAGGGCTAAACTTGTTTGCAAAAGTCATTTATAAAACCAAAAATTAAAAAGATTTTTTAAAAACGGGTTGTTATAATCATTTTAAATACATTTAAACTTTATTAAAAAGATAGAAAAATGAAAAGAACATTTTTAGTATTGTTATTAATTACCTTAGTAAGTTGTAATTCTAAACCTGTAAAAAAGAATACAGAAATTATAAAAGAAGTTCCACAACAGAAAACATTTCCTAAATTAGAAAAAGACAGATACAATGTTGCTTTTTTAATTATGGACGGAACTTTTAATACAGAGTTAACAGCTCCTTTTGATATTTTTCAGCACACCATTTTTAGAAAAAATATAAAAGCAATGAATGTTTTTACGGTTGCAAATACAGACAAACCAATAACAACTTTCGAAGGAATGAGAATTCTACCAGATTATAATTATCTAAAAGATTCTTTACCAAAAATTGATATTTTGGTAGTTCCATCTGCAGAACATCATTTAGATACAGATTTAGAAGATAAAGCGATGATTAACTTTGTAAAACAAGTTGATAAAGAAGCTACTTATGTAACATCTCATTGCGATGGCGCATTTGTACTAGCAAAAGCAGGAGTTTTAAAAGACAAGGTTTCTACAACTTTTCCAAGTGATATTGATAAAATGAGAGAAACGTTTCCAGATTTAGATATTAGAAAAGATGTTTTGTTTGTCCATGATGGAAAATATATTACTTCTGCTGGTGGTGCAAAATCTTTTGAAGCAGCTTTGTATTTATGTGAATTTTTATACGGAAAAGAAATTGCAAAATCTTTAGCCGGTGGTTTAGTAATTGATTGGAATGTTGATGATGTTCCGCATTTAATTGTTGAGTAATTATGGATGAAAAATTATATAGTTTTCCGCTTTTTAAAAAAGCAGAAGAGATTTATGTGTTGATACAGAAAGTTTCTTTGTTGATAGAAGAAAATGTAGACAAAGAAGATTTTGAAAACAACATATTAGTTGACTATAAGAATCAATTGAATGAAAGTGCTTTAATTATTCCTGCAAAAATTGTGGGTGCATATAAGGAAAACACCTTGTATGACATTAAAATGCAAAATGCTGCAATTATTAGGAAAGAAGCACGAATTATTTTGGCAACAACTTCTGGTTTAAAAATGTGTGGATTTAAAGAATTGGATTATTTAGAATTGATTAGAAATGAGGTAGAAGAGTTTCGAATTTTATTCGCAGAATGGGTAAAAACGTTTGATGAATGGAATTATATTATTGACAGATGGGGACTTTTTAATCCTCCTGGTGTTAATTATGACGATTATGACATTGACGATGATTTGCCTTTTAACAATCCTTTTGATGATGAGTTTTGAGTTTTTTTTCTTGTAAAGTCACAGAGGTACACAGTTTGTTTGTTTGTTTGTTTGTTTGTTTGTTTGTTGAAAAGCTTTCTTTTATTATACAAGAAGCTAGCAAACAAGTCTAGCCCTGATTGAAACGGCATCCTTTTTAATTGTCAGTTCGAGTGAATTTGTGAAGAATGAACAAATTTGTATCGAGAATAAAATTAAAAAGATATAGTGGAAAGCAGGAAATAGCTTCTAAAAAAAAGTGTTTTATTCTATTAAAATTGATGTATTTTTGCAAAATATGGAAGGCACGAAGAAACATCAGTTAACAGATTGGTTACCAACTACAAATAAGGAAGTTAAGATCCGTGGTTGGGAAGAATTGGATGTAATTTTATTTAGTGGAGACGCTTATGTAGATCATCCGTCTTTTGGACCAGCTGTAATTGGTAGAATTCTAGAAAGTTATGGTTTGCGAGTGGCAATTGTGCCACAACCAAGTGTGAATGATAATTTACAAGATTTTGAAAAATTAGGAAAACCGCGTTTGTTTTTTGCGGTTACTGGTGGTTGTATGGATCCTATGGTTTCTAATTATACTGCAAGTAAACGTAGAAGAGATAAAGATGCTTATACGCCAAATGGTGATAAAGGTTTTAGACCCGATTACGCAACTTCTGTGTATTCGAAAATATTAAAAGAGAAGTTTCCAGATGTTCCTGTTTTAATTGGCGGAATTGAAGCTTCTTTAAGACGTGTAACGCATTATGATTATTGGTCTGACAAGTTATTGCCTTCTATTTTAGAAACGTCTAATGCAGATATGTTGGTGTATGGAATGGGAGAACAACCCTTACGTGAAATTGTAGAGTTATTGCAGAAAGGTGTTCCGTTTTCTAGCTTAAAAAACATTAAACAGACAGCTGTTTTTATTGATGAGAAAAAAGATAAATTACCTGTTGTAAATGATTGGGAAGATGTAACTATTAATTCTCATGCAGCTTGTCTAAAAGATAAAAAAACTTTTGCTTCTAATTTTAAAACGATAGAACAAGAATCTAATAAGTTAAAAGCGAGAAGAATTTTACAAGAAGTTGAAGGAAAGACGTTGGTGATAAATCCGCCTTACCCAACAATGACTGAAAAGGAAATTGATGGTTCTTTCGATTTGCCTTTTACGCGTTTACCACACCCAAAATATGACAAACGTGGACCAATACCTGCGTTTGAAATGATAAAATTTTCGATCAACATTCATAGAGGTTGTTTTGGTGGATGTAGTTTTTGTACGATTTCTGCTCATCAAGGAAAGTTTATTGCGAGTCGTAGTCAAGAATCTGTTTTAAAAGAAATAGATAAAGTGGCAAATATGCCAGATTTTAAAGGCTATTTGTCAGATATTGGAGGGCCTTCTGCAAATATGTATCAAATGAAAGGGAAAGTACAATCTATCTGTGATAAATGTGTTGCGCCTAGTTGTATTTCGCCAGTAATTTGTTCTAATTTAGATACTTCTCACAAACCTTTAACGGAATTATATCAAGCAGTTGATAAACATCCGAAGATTAAAAAATCGTTTATTGGAAGTGGAATTAGACATGATATGTTGGTGCCTGAATTCAATAAAAATGCAGATCCAAAAGAATTGGATGCGTATACAGAAGAAGTAATGACAAAACACGTTTCTGGTCGACTAAAAGTTGCGCCAGAACATACTTCTGATCCTGTTTTAAAGTTGATGCGTAAACCGTCTTTTAAATATTTTCACTTATTTAAAAAACGCTTTGATAAGATAAATGTTAAGAAAAGATTGAATCTTCAATTGATTCCGTATTTTATTTCTAGTCATCCAGCAAGTGAGGTAGAGGATATGGCAAACTTAGCTGCAGAAACTAAAGATATGGGGTTTCAGTTAGAACAAGTACAAGGTTTTACACCAACGCCAATGACGGTTGCTACTGTAATTTATTATTCAGGATATCATCCTTATACATTAAAACCAACTAAAACTCCTAAAACTAAAAAGGAACGTGAGGACCAACATAAGTTTTTCTTTTGGTATAAAAAAGAAAATAAAGACTGGATTAAAAACACGCTAAACAAAGTTGGAAGACAAGATTTATTACAAAAATTATTGCCAGAAAATAATTCTTGGAAAAAGAACAAGCAAGCAAAAGAAACTAAGAATACTTTTGATGATGCTGTTCCTGTTCCTTTTAATAAGAGAAAGAAAAAGGCTACTAGAACTTCTAGTAAAAAAAGAAGAAGATGATATTTTGAATCTGAGTTCTACCTTAGCGAGACCAATATTTGGCAATAGATTAGGTATTTTGATAGATGGTTTTTTAGGTAAAAAAAATAAGCTATAAGTCTAGAGATTATATTTGATAAGTATTTTTGAGTACATTATATATAGATTCAATAATTGCTCTTTTTCTAAGAATTACCTTATCTATATAATCCATTGCTTTGTTTTTCATGTTTTTACGAACTTTAGTTATAAGGTGAATTCCATCTACAAATAACTTTTCGAACAAGTCTTTACTAATATAGTTTTTTATCACCAAAAATTTTCCCAAATAATTTATTGTGAAACTTTTTAAATAGATTATCGAGCCATATATGTAAATCAATTTTTACATATAGATTTAGTATCTGAGAAAGATGTTTTTTGTGGTGTATCACAAAGGTAATCTTAATGTAACAAATTTCCCTTTCTCTTTTTAAACGTTTAGGACTCTATTGGTGATCAAATTAAAAGCTTCGTTCATACCTATTAATTTCAAAACCCTAAAAACACAATGTTAAAGTGTCTAAAAAAATTGTATTTATCATATTTTTAAATTAAAAAGTATTTTATTGTTAATGTGGTCTATGTTTTATTAATAAAGATCTATAGTTTATATTAAAAATAACATATTGGTGTTAATATTGTTTCTTGTAAATAATGAAATTAACCCTAAATAAATAAACAATGAAAATTTTCAACACCAAAATTACGATCCTTTTAAAAGGAATCTTCTTTTCAACAGTTTTACTACTTACATCAAGTTGTATGGAGGAAGGAATTACAAGTTTACCTGAGGAAGAAATTGCAAGTTCTTTAAAAGAAGAAATTACAAATACTTATGCATCTAGAACCGTCAATACATCTACATTAGCTGTACATGATTTTGATAATAATAGTCTTGGGTCAACATTTGCTGAAGACCAAGGCTATACAGGCTCTGCAATTTATGGAGAAGGGATGAGTTTTCAAAATGGCTATTTTGGAGGTAAAAGACTTAAGCTTACTTGGAAAGAATCTGAATACGATGGTACACGTAGAGAGAGAGGGCATGAAATTAAGTTGAATGTTCATGACAATAGTGCTATTTATACTGGTTTTCACCTCTTTATTCCTTCGGGACAAAGTAATAACTTACTTAATAAAAACACCATCATCTGGCAATTATACAACTGGAACACAGATGGATGTAGTAATTGGACAGCCCACCTTAGCTTAAAAAACGATGACCTTTACTTAAGTTATCGTAGTGCTTGTGTAACTGCTACCGAAGTACTGGTTAAAAGTAATATAGCGACTAATACAAATTTAGCATTTAAGATTAGAGCTGTACTTTCAGGAACCAATCATGGAACGATTACAGTAATGATTGATGATGTTGTTGAATTAAATAAAAAGAGTATTAATCTTGGTTTTGGAAACTTTGATAGCAATGATGATGCAGAAACATCAGTTGTAGGAATCAAAATGGGTATGTATTGCTACGACACAAGTAACTACACGGATGATGAAGTGAGAATTCTATATCTTGACAACGTAGGTAGTTGTGTAAGAACTGGTTCAATTACAAATAGTTATAATTTAATTGATCCAAACAATTATTAACATGAAATAGCTGTCGCTTAGACACTATCCTAAAAACTGTGTAAGTTTAAAAATTCAGGGTTAAATTATTTATAGTTTAATCCTGTTTTCAAATATAGCTAAAAATTGGTCTAGAATGATTCTCCAATTTCTAATTGGCATTTTCCGTTTTTTAGTACTTTCTCTCACTGTTAAATAGACAGATTTCATTACTGCATCATCTGTTGGAAAAGAGAGTTTATTTTTCTATTTAGATTTTCAATTAGATTAGTGGTATAAATAATGCTTCTTATTTCAATAGGAAAACTAAAGAACACAGTGAGTTTATCCCAGTCATTCTCTCAATTTATAATGGCATAAGAATATTTAGCTCCCATTTTATTTTAAAGTCTTTCAAGGCAGTTTTTCTAACACCAAACTTTACCTTGTGAAAAAGTGTGTTTGAGGTAGATGACTCTTGATGAGAACAAATATTGCAAGTACGTGAAAAATCTTTTCTTATTTGAGCCTTTTTATGACCACATTTAACACATTGATATCCATCTTTCCATTTAATATCAGCCAAGTATTTCTTGCAATCTTCATCCGTTTTAAACCGATCAGCAAACTCTAGAAGATTTTGACCTTTAAAAAAGAATATTAAAGTTAATAGGAATTGTGTTTTTTTCATGATTATATTTTAATTTATGTTATCTATTGGACACATAGAATGATAAAAAGTGACATGAAAAATATAGATAATTGTAATGTTTTATAATAATTTTTCTAATTTCACTGAAAATTAGTTCATTAGAAATGAGCAAACAAGTAAAAAAAAGAATACTTTAGAAGGTATTACTTCTTTAAAGTCTTTACCTACTAACAATTGACGAAATTGGAGGTCTAAAATAAATGAAGTATTTTTGTTGTTAGAATTGAATTAAATATACCAAAATATTTATAAATAAATGAAAAAGAAAGTATTTGTATCAGGTTGTTTTGATATGTTACATAGTGGGCATATTGCGTTTTTTAAAGAAGCTTCTACTTATGGAGATTTATATGTAGGTATTGGTTCTGATCAAACTGTTTCTGAGTTAAAAGGACGGCAAACTATAAATTCTGAACAAGAAAGAATTTATATGATCAATGCAATTAAATATGTAAAAAATGCTTTTGTAAATTCTGGTTCTGGAATGTTAGATTTTAAAGAAGATCTAATAGAATTAAAACCAGATTATTTTATTGTAAATGAAGATGGTTTTTCTCCAGCTAAAGAAGAATTATGTAGCGAATTAAATATTGAGTTAAAAAACTTGAAAAGAATTCCTGATGCAGGACTTCCTGAAAGATCAACGACGGCCATTAGAACAGGAGGAAATTGTTCTTTACCATATAGAATAGATCTTGGAGGTACTTGGGTAGATCAACCTTATGTTTCTAAATATCATCCAGGATGGGCAATTACATTGTCATTAGAACCTATTATTGAGTATAATGAACGTTGTGGAATGTCTACTTCAACAAGAAATGCTGCAAAAAAAATATGGCCTCATTATTTGCCTTTAGATAAACCAGAAAAATTAGCAGAAATACTTTTTAAATTTGAAAATACACCAGGTTCTACCATGGTTTCAGGAGCTCAAGATGCAATAGGTATTTGTATGCCAGGTCTTGTAAGACATTATTATAGTGATGGTTATTGGCCTACAAAATTTGAATCTGAACATGACGAATCTATACTTGGTTGGTTAGAAGATCATATTCAAATGGTACTTTTATGGCCTAGAGAACAAGGTTTAGATTTGTTAAGTGAAACTTATATTAATGAAGAAAATGTAAAATCTTTAGCAAATGCTTCTGAAGAAGTTTGGGAAGCAATACAGAATAAAGATTTAGATAAATTTTCTGAAGGATTTCTGAAATCATTTAATGCTCAGGTAAAAATGTTTCCTGCAATGGTAAATGACAGAATTCTTAAAGAAATAGAAAAGTATAAAACAAAAGCACTTGCATGGAAATTAGCAGGAGCTGGAGGAGCAGGATATTTAATCTTGGTTTCAGATAAACCTATTGATGGAGCAATGAAGATTAAAGTGAGAAGAAAAGAAGTGTTATAGTGTTTTTAAGTAACCAACATGTTTGTACAAGAAACTAGTAAAACTTTTGATATTCTCGTTTCCTTTGAATTAAACGCTGGAATAATGAGTAAAATTCCCCAATGAAAAAGAAAATGAGATAAACTATTTGTGAAATATTTTAATCTTCATTTCTATATTTCCCTCTAGGACCATTTCCTTCTTTAAGTACAATTTCGGTATGTAATAATTGAGCAGCCTCTGCAGAACTTTTTACTTTAGAAGCACTTCGTTCTATCATATTTGATTCAAATTTATTAAGAACACTTTTTCTTATACCAATTTCTTTCCATTTAGAAATTGAGCTACATCCTTTTGATATTTCTCTAGCAAGTGATAATGCATCAAGTAATGCTTGATTTGCACCTTGTCCTTTAAATGGACTCATTGGGTGAGCGGCATCTCCAATTAATGTAACACTTAATCCTTTTTTTAACAATTCAGGTTTGAGTAATTCTCTATCATACACAGGATAACCTGAAATTTCACTTTCTTGAGTAGCTGCAACAATTTCAGGAATGGGACTGTGCCATTGCGTTCTCTTTATAGCTTCTTTCTTTAATGCTTTTGGGCCTAATTTATTTAATTCTTTTGCTTTTTTTTCTGATATAGGAAAACTAAGTTGCCACATAATAGTGTCTGGGTCAAAAGGCATCATATAAATACGTTCATTGCCATTTGCTGTTTGAAATACGGTTTTTGAATCTAATAAAGGACTCTCAATATTTTTTAAATGTTTTAAAGGACAGATACCTAAAATAACAATACAATCTAAATAATGTAGAGGTGAAGTTTGTTCGCCAATTAAAATTTTTCTAACAGTACTTCTAATTCCATCAGCTCCAACCACTAAGTCTGTATTTATATTTTTTATTTCATTTTTTACTTTAAATGTTAGCTGTACGTCTTTGTCTTCATTTTCGTTAAAACTTAACAATTGATGTCCCCATTTCACTTTATTATGTCCACCTAATTGTTCAAGAAGCGCTAAACGTAAAGATTGTCTTGCAATGTGGATGTTTTTACGCTTTGGAGATGCTTTTTTTTCTGAACGTCCCCATTTTCTAATTCCCCATTCTCCAATAATTTTTCCTTCGGAATTATGAACAACATGTCTGGTTGAAGTTATTCCTTTTTCTAAAGAAGTAATACCTAAACCTGTAATGGCTTTACTTGCTTGTTGTAAAGTGAGTCCATAACCTTGAGAGCGAGCTTCAAAATTGTTATCTCGTTCATAAAGAGTAAAAGGAATTTGGCGATGTAAACAAGCTACTGCAAGTGCAACTCCTCCAATTCCTCCTCCAATAATGGCAACATGTGGATATTTTTCTTTATTTACAACAGGTTGAATGTTAGAATGAACTAAACCAGAACCTTTACAATTAGAACATGTTTGTAGTTTGCCTTTAGGACGAATTGGAGCAGTTCCTTTAAAATTATTTTTTTGAAAAAAGTCTAATTCAGTTTGATAGTTAAGTCGTGCTTTTTTAGGAAGACTTTTTCTTTTTTTTCCCTGACCTTTGCATTTCTGACAAATAATCCAATTTTCTTCCTTCTTTTCCACCTACTTTATATTTAATCAGTTTTTGAGTTTAAAAAATAACAAAACTATTTTTTAACTGCAATCATCATATGTGGACTAAAAGGTAATAAATACTCATCATTTTGAGTAAGAATTTGTAGTGATTTTAAAGTTTTCGATTTCTTTTTATCTAACATATTCGCAAAATATTCGTTGTCTAACCAAATCATTCCTTCTACAGCAAACAGATTTATAAAGTTGAGGTTTTGATCTAAAAACTCAGACTTTAATTCTTTTGGTTTGTGGTAAAAAGCATCCGCTAATAAAAAAGGAAAATCCTTTGGAGCATCATGAATTCCTGTAGTAAGTTCTTTCTTACACATGTCAAAAAATGAGTTAGCATGAATCATTCCATTCATTAAACCAACAACAGTAGATGCAGTTGCGTTAATTGCGAAGCCTAAAATAATTCCATCCTTTTTAAGTACTCTTTTTGCCTCAATAATTGCAGCAACTCTATCTTCTCTTTTTTGTAAATGATATAATGGCCCGTGTAAAATTACCAAGTCTGCAGTATTGTCTTTAAATGGTAGCCTTTTTGCCTCACCAATGGCAACAGAAAAAGGTTTTTTTAGTTTTTTAGCTCGTTTTTCAGCTAGTTTAATGTGCTTTAAAACAGGCTCAATTAAATGAACTGCATGATTTTCTTTTGCCAACCATTCACTATATTTTCCTGTTCCACCACCAATATCTATAATAGTTGAATTTGGCTTAGAAATATGTTGTTTAATTAAATCTTTAATACGTTCAAATTCAAAAATCCCCATTCCTTTTTCTAGTCTGGTTTCTTCTGATGCTTTGTTGTAAAAGTTTTCTAATTCTTTGCTGATAAGAGGTTTCTTTTTCACTTTATAATTTTAAAAAGATAAAAGTAAATAATATAAAACATAAAATGATCATTCTAATCTTAGAATGATCATTTTAAAAAGTTTCTTAAATCGTTTTTAATGAAGGATATGTTATTTTAAATGTTTGTTGAAAAATGCAATGGTTCTTTCCCAAGATAAATCTGCAGCAGCTTCGTCATACCTTGGCGTTGTATTGTTGTGGAAACCATGATTTACATTTGGGTAAAAATGTGCTTCATGTTCAATGTTATTTGCTTTTAGTACTTTTTCAAAAGCTGGCCAACCTGCATTTACTCTTTTGTCTAGCTCTCCATATTGTAGTAATAAAGGAGCTTTAATTTTAGCAGCTTGTTCATCAGAAGGTTGTCTTCCGTAATAAGGAACTGCAGCACCTAAATCTGGTAATTTTACAGCCATCATATTAGAAATCCATCCACCAAAACAAAAACCTACAACGCCCACTTTTCCATTACAATCTTTATGATTTTTTAAGTAATTATAGCCAGCAATAAAATCTTCTAACATTTCATTTCTGTCCCTAGTTTTTTGCATTGCTCTACCTTTATCATCGTTACCAGGGTAACCTCCTAAAGGAGAAAGTGCATCTGGAGCCAAGGTTACAAAACCTTCTAAAGCTGCTCTTCTACCCACATCTTTTATATATGGATTTAATCCACGATTTTCATGAACCACTAAAATTCCAGGTAGTTTTGTTTCTGAATCTTTTGGGATCGAAAATAATCCTGTCATTTTTTTTCCACCTTTTGGTGATTCATAATGAATAGTTTCTGACTTTAATCTTGGGTCATCTGATTTTACTAAAATAGAATCGACATAATTGGGAGAAATAAAACTCAACAAAGCAGGCAGTGTAATAGCGCCAACTGCATATAATGATAGTTTTTGTAGAAACTCTTTTCTTGTTATTTTGTTATGTGCATAATCATCATATAAATCAAAAACTTCTTGACTGATATCTTCTTTTTTAAGTGCTGCCATTTTATTGGAATTTAGATTTCATGTAATATAATTAAAAAAAATGAACATTTACAAAAAAAAAACTCATACATTTGTATGAGCCTTTTTTTTATTTCTGTCCTTTTTTAAATCCATAGAGATTTTGATGTATAAAATCTTTTGGAAATTTATCATCACCTTTAAAACCAATTTCTACAGTTCCACTATCTTCAGGGATGTAATCTGTTTTAAAAATATAATCCCAAAGACTTAAACTAATTCCATAATTCATACCATATCTTCCTTCTGGTAAAACATAGGCATGATGATAGATGTGCATTACAGGATTGTTGATAATGTATCTAAATATTCCCCAAGTAATTTTAATGTTAGAATGATTAAAGTGACCAATAGTAATGGCAATAAAGTGAACAATATAAGCTTGTTCTGGTTCAAAACCACCAAGAATCATTACTCCAAAGGTTTTTAGAGGTTTGTAAATAACATTTTCCATCCAATGATATCTTAAATGTGCAGCAAAACCCATTTCTTTTACACTGTGATGTACTTTATGGAATTTCCACAAGAAAGAATATTTATGCAATAATACATGTGTAAACCATTGAACAAAGTCAAGAATAATAAAGAATACTAATAGTTGTAGCCAAGGTGCCCAATGAGAAATGTCAAAAAGAGTTAAACTTTTTGCTGTGATATTAAATTCACCAAAAAGTAAACCTAAAACCTCGTAAAAACCACTAATTACAATAGAGAAAACGAAGAAGTTAAAAAACATATAAAATGCATCTAACCAAAAATCGCGTCTAAAAATTGATTGATTTTTTCTCCAAGGAAAGGCTATTTCTAACCCCCAAACAAAGAGAGAAATTACAATTAGTCCCCAAAAATAATTTGTGTACCAAGGCACTTCAAATATGATAGATTTCCATGTCCAATCTACAGTTCCAGTAAAAGCATTTATAAATGCATCTAAATATTTTCCCATTTTTTTATTTTTTTTTAATTTTTTAAAGTGTACCAATCTATATCTTTTAAATTCATACGCCTGCCTTTGGCAATTGCAGGGTAATTTGTAACTAAATAATTTACTATAATTTCTTGATTTTCGCCCAAATCCCAAAGGTTTTGAGTTTCTTGCATCCATTTTATGGTTGTGTTCCAACGTTCAGCATTCATTCTATTTTGAGTTACCAGTTTTGCTGAATGACAATTGGTACAATTATTTACAACCGTCATTAAACCTTCTGCCTCAATTAGACCCGTTCTAAGGTGAATTCCGTTTTCAATTTTATCTTCATCTTCAATTACTTCGCTATAAATAGCATCTGATTTTTGACTTCCAAAAATTGAAAGTGAAGGATTATATACTGCAAAAAGAAGCAAAATAGAAGCTATAAGTGAAAAAAACAAGGCTAGATAAGCAGTTTTTTCAGCTTTTTTTATTTTCTTTTCAAACTCTTTATCATTACTCATTAGATAACTTTTACAGCAATTCTATGACACGCATTATTTAAATAACCTTTAGGATTCCAACCAGGTAAAAGCATTGGTTGTGCAGTATTATTTGTGTCTGTAGCTCTTGCCCAAACTTCGTAATACCCTTTTTTTGGAAAATCTATTTTAGCTGAAAAATGTTGCCATGCAAGACGATTCGATGGTTTTTCTATAGGACAAGTTGTCCAAGTAGTACCAAAATCAATTGAATATTCCATTTTACTAACTTCAAGTTCTCCAGCCCAAGCATGACCTCTAATATTTAAAGATTTTCCTTCTTTTATAGTCGCACCAGTTTTTGGATATGTAATTAAAGATTTTACAGGCATTGATTCTATAATGCACATGTCTTCATCTTTTACTTTTTCTCCTGGAGCAACAGGATTACAAGGAATTCTGTATGCTGTACCTGTCATTTTTGTACCATCATGAATTCTATCACGAATACTAATTCTATTTATCCACTTTCCTGAAACAGATGCTGGCCAGCCACCTGCAACTAAACGTACAGGATAACCGTGAATAAGTGGAATGTCTTTACCATTCATTTCAAAAGCTAAAAGAGTTTCGTCTTGCAATGCTTTAGACATTGGGCAACCTCTAGAAATAGGTTCTTTGCTAGGGTCTCCACTTAAATGAGTGTCAAAAGCATGATATCCAATGTAAACAGCATTACTTTTTATGCCTGCATCTTTTAAAACATCACTTAAACGAACACCTGTCCAAGAAGCACAATGCACAGCTCCAATTGTCCATTGGTTTCCTTTTGCTGGTGGATCAAATTCACTTCTTCCATTACCACCACATTCTAATGTCAATTGATATGTATGTTTTTGAAATTTAGATTTTAAATCATCTAAAGTATATGTTTTTTTACTTTTAACAGATTCTCCATCAATAGTTAGTAACCAATCTTTTGGATTGATTTTTTCAGGAGTTCTTCCGTTGTTTCGAATAAACATAGAAGAGTTAGGTGTAATCTTATCATCTAGTAAATGAGCTTGCGCTTCAATATTCCAAGGTTTGTCATTTAGTATAACCATGTCCTTGTTTTTACTGAATAACTTATAAGGGTCAGGATCTTGTAAAGCTAAAGGAGTATAACCATTTTGGATTTTTGAGCCAAAAACAATTTCTGCACCTATAAGAGCTGTAAATGAACTTAATACTGTCTTTTTTATAAAGGATCTTCTTTCCAAAATGATAAAATTATTGGTTAAATATTATACCGAAACAAATTACGCCGATTAACTCTTTTTATCTGTAACATATGTTACATAAAAATAGAAAAGATATTTTTAACATTACACAATTATAAAAAACACAAAAGAACTTATGAGACTAATGAAAAAAGATTTCGAAACTAGTTTTACTGGTTGGGCTTTTATTTTAGCAGCAGTATTGCTTTGGTTTGGTTGGGCGTTATCTCCCCATCATATTGGAGAGTATATAGTGGCTTCAGATTTTACGAAAATTGGTGAAAATGTTTGGTACTGGATTTGGATGTATCGTATTCATATTTTTGGATGGGTTGCTATGGGGATTTCAATGTTTGCATTGATGTCTATAACTACAGGTAAGCCTTATCGAGTAGTTGTATATCCTGGAATAGGAATGATTGTAGTTGGTACTTTTACCTTAGCTATAGCTAATGCCTATTATTATAATTTTGGTGCTTGGGGTGTAGGACAAACAGCGGGAATGACAGCTGTTGAAATGGCTGAATTTATTGATAGTATTTTATTTACAAACCAGTATGTTACTTGTTTTATACGTTTTGGACGTATTTTCTCTGGTGTTGGATTAATACTTTTAGGTGCTGCTTTTATTAAATGGAAAATACTAAGTACTTGGTTAGGTTGGTTTACGATGATACTAGGTTTTATAGCAATGGGTATTATTATTTCCATTCCAGATAACTATGAAATTTACAAACCTGTATTCCATATTAAAGTTATTTGGTTGTTAACAATGGGTGTTGTATTATTAAAACAAGGTGTTCATTTACCAGAATCAAAAGCTTAAAAAAATTAAATTCATTAAATAGCTTAGAAAAGGTTCTTATAAAATCCTTTTCTAAGCTATTTTTTTATTTATAAATACTGAAAAAGTAGTTGTTTAATTGCAAACCTTACAATCTTCTTTTTCTTGAATTTCTCCAACTAAGTTCCCTTCTTTGTTCATTACAAATCCACAGCAATCCATAAACCCTTGGGCAATTAACTTTCTTGCTCTTTGAATTTGAGATTTTGTCGTTGGTAAAGATTGTTTCAAATGATTAGCAACCTCTTGCTGTTTTAATCCTTTTATATCTGATAAAAATAAAGGATCTCTATATTTTTTTGGCAGGTTCATTAAGATTCCTTTTAAGCAATCTTGTTCTGTGTGAAGATTTTCTTCAATAGTTGAATCTGTTTCAAAATTAGCAATCTCAAAAGTCTTGTTTGTAGATTTCCAATAATCTAAAATTGAATTTCTAGCTATTGTAAAACACCAAGATTTTAATTTTTTGAGGTCCTTTAAAGTATGCAGTTTTGTGTGAATTTTAATAAAAGTATCCTGCAAAATATCATCAGCAATAACTGTATCTTTTACTTTGCTGATGATAAATCGTTTTAAATCTTCAGAATATTTTGTCCAAACTTGTTTTGTAGTCATTTTAAAGAAATAAAAACAGAAATTATTCTTTATAAAGTTATGAATAATTTCTGTTATCGGTTAACAGATAGTTGAATTAACAATTGCAATTTGTGCAAGAACAGTTTTCGCAAGTACAATTAGCACAACTTCCTGTTATACAACCATCACAATTACAGGTACATTTTTTATTTTTCATGATATTATTTTTTAATGCTCATTTAATAGACAGAAAAAAGTTTAAAAAGATGCATTATTCTCTAAAATATTGTTTTAATTCTTTTCTAATAGGAATTTCTTTCATGGATGATATGTTTGTACCACCAGTATTTCCTTTAGGTACCCAAATTAATGTGAATAGAAGTGAAGCTAAAATTCTAAAAATTTGACCTACTATTTCCTTACTATTTTTTGTTTTTATACCAAGAATCAACATCCAGTAATGACTCACTGTATGTTTCCATAAATGTTTTTGCCCCAAAATATGTGCATTTTCAAAATGATAAAAAGCAGTTTTGTAGTCTTTTATTTTCATTAATTTTTTACCTAACTCTAAATGTTTATGATATTCTGATCTTAATAATTGCTGTGTCATGTAGTTTTTTTTATATGACGATTATTTTAGGTAAAAGATGAAAAAAATAGCAATAATTTTTATTTTTAGGTAGGTATTACTTACTGATTTTGTAGGTGTAAACACCTGATTTTGAGTAATTATAAATAAAGTTGTTAATAGGTTTTTTACATTTATAATGTAGAATTAAAAATAAAATAAAATGGCATTTCCAACATCAGAGAACGATCAAATAACGGATTCAGTAACACAATCTAATGTACAAGTTTTAAGTAATGCATCTGCAGTTGCTTTGGGTACTTTATATCAAACTACATCTAGTGCAATTTCTTTAGCATTTAAAAATGCAGTTTCAAATCAACAACACAATAATACTGTTGCACAAACAACAACAGCAATAAGTATCGATAAAATTTTAGGTAAAAAAAATAAATAAATATCAATTTAAATACAAAAATTATGGCATTTCCAACAGCAGTTAACAGTCAAATTACAGATGCAGTTACACAATCAAACGTTCAAGTATTAAGTGAAGCACCAGCAATGGCAATGGGTTCTTTATACCAATCTATGGCAAATTCAATGGGCATAGCAATGCAAAACTCAGTAAGTCAGCAACAGAATTCTAATGCAGTTGCACAAGCAGTAACCACTAAATGTATAGAAACTTTAATTGGTAAATAATGAATGTTGAAGCAGAAAATAGAAATTCTTCTAAAAATTCTACAGTCAATAGTCAAGTAATTGATTCGATTAAAGAGATTAATAATTTGCTTGAAGATGGGAGTTCTAATTTAACTTCTATCTCAAGTCAAATATTAACACAGGCTACAGGAATGGCAATGTTGAATGTTGTTAATCAACAACAGCAATTATTTATGTTACAAAACACTGTTACCACTGTTGCAGCTAAGGCGATGTTAGAAACAAGCCCTTTAGAAGCTGTAAAATTAATGGAAGAGGTAATGAAAAATAATAATGCAGCAACTTCTATTAAAGAATTACAAGGTTTAATAAATGAACTTAATAATGAACAGAGATAAAATTCTAAAATCATAAATTATGAGTAATTCAGATGACAATTTAGACAAAAACCAAAAAGAAGAAGTCAATAAAACCATAGACTCAGAAGAAAACATGAAAACAGATGTAAATTCTGAAGATGAATTGTTAAAAGCTCAACAAGTAGCTGAAAATGCTGTAAAAGAATCTTTACAGATTATTAGTGATGTAATTAATTCATAAACAAAAATACCTTACAAATCGTGAGAATTTTTGTTTATGTTATTTTTATTTCAATAATTATTGAAAGTTTAGAAAATTGTTGTACATTTGGTGTATGAAATTAGATGAAGCAAAAAATAAATACATTCAAACTTGGGGGAGTTTAGCAACTTCTTGGGGTATTAATAAAACCATGGCACAAGTACATGCTTTGTTATTAGTTTCTATAAAACCACTTTCTGCAGAAGGTATTATGGAGACTTTAAAGATTTCTCGTGGAAATGTAAACATGAATGTAAGAGCTTTAATTGATTGGGGAATTGTAAGTAAAGAATTTGTAGTAGGAGAGCGAAAAGAATTTTTTGTTGCGGATAAAGATATTTGGGAATTGTTTAAACAAATAACTAAAGAACGCAAGAAAAGAGAAATTGAGCCTGTTTTAAAAGTATTAGAAGATTTACAAAAAGTTGATGATAATACTGAAGATGGAATGCAATTTAAAAAAGTGCTTACTGATTTGTCTTCAGTAACAAATACTGTAAATAATATTTTAGATAATGCTATTAAAGCCGATGAACATTGGTTGTTATCTAACTTTACAAAAATAATTAAAAAGTAAAAAATTTGCAAACAAACTTTCAAATATTTCTGAAAGTTTTAAAATAAAAAAATATGGGAATTAATATTTCAATCATGACTTGGATAAACAGAGTTTTAATGGTTCCGTTTATAATCTCTTTGTTAATATTATTAATGTATTCTAATTACATTTTTTATTCAATGTATATAGCTTTTGCTGTTTGTTGCTTTCAAGTATTTTCATCGTTATTAACCTCTTTTTATTTTAAGAGAATAGATAAGAATACAAGGAAATTTTTATTCACTTATATTTTATCAGTTGTGTTTTATTTTTTTATTTGGTTCATTCTTGATTATTTTAAATTGAATAATATTGAGGAACTTATAATCTTTTTACTATTTGGGATACCAGTTATACTATCGCTTCTTTGGACATTTATTTTAGAATCATTAAAAAAACAAATATGAACCAAATTACATACATACTATACATTCTACTCTCAAGTACAATTGTAATTCTCGTTGGAAATTGGTGTTACAAAAATGGAAAAGTTTACATATTAAGTTACTTTCCTAATGATATTAATTTTGGAAACGGAATCAATAAATTACTAAGAATTGCATACTATTTATTGAACCTTGGTTTGGCAATTTGGAGTTTACATTCAATGAGAGAAATCAAGAATTCTGTTGAGGTTATTCTTGAAATTAGTAGCAGATTAAGTTTTATTTTATTGATCATTGCTTCGCTTCATTTTATCAATATTTATACAGTGTATTTAATTCAGAAACATTTTAAAAATCAATCAAAATGAAAATTAATTTAGAAGAAAACTGGCAAAAAATAAGAATTCATTTTAGTAAATCCTTTGGATCAAATATGCATGTTTCAATTGCTTCTGTTGATGAGAATCATCAACCAACAATTACACCCATTGGTTCTTTATTTTTAAATAATAATCAGACTGGTTTTTACTTTGAAAAGTTTGCGTCAAAATTAAATATCAACTCAAAAATGAATAAAAATATTTGTGTTTTAGCAGTTAATAGTAACAAATGGTTTTGGTTTAAATCATTATTTAAAATGAGTTTTTCTGAATATCCTGCAATAAAATTATATGGAGAATTAGGAATAAAAAGAGAAGCTACAGAAAAAGAATACAGCGCTTTTCAACGAAGAATTAGACAAACAAAAAGATTAAAAGGAAGTAATTATTTATGGAAAGACATGGGTATAGTAAGAGAAATTACGTTTGCAAAAGGAGAAAAAATAAACTTAGGAATAATGACTAAGGAAAATTAAAATTAATATTAAAATCAATAATTATGAACACTTCATTAGAATTAATTGCGTACATCATTTATTTACCAATTGCTATTGGTTTAACCACTTTTGTATCTCAACATTTATTTAAAAATAGTAAGATTTTTATGTTGGATATTTTTAATCAGAAAGTAGAAATAGCAATGGCAACAAACAAATTATTTAAAATAGGATTTTATCTACTAAACATTGGTTTTGCTTTAAGAATTATATCAATTTATAGTTTATCTGGATATAAAGATTTAGTAGAAACTTTAAGTGCAAAAATTGGTGGTTTTTCAATCTATTTAGGAATTGTAATGATACTTTTTATTGTATTCTTTTTAAAAGGAAGAAAAGCAAGTAAGGAGAATAATTTGAAATTTAAAAAAGAACAAAATTTACTTACAAAGGATTATTCTTAAAAAGATAAACCCACTCAAATTGAGTGGGTTTTTATAATTATCTGAAGGCATTGCCTTCTACATATTTCTTCTATATTGTCCACCAACTTTAAATAAAGCCTGTGTAATTTGTCCTAAAGAACAAACTTTCGTTGCTTCCATTAATTTCTCAAATAAGTTTTCATTTTGAATAGCAGCTTCTTGTAAAATTGCAATTTGTTTTTCAACTTTCGTTGGATTTGCTTTGTTCAAATTTTCTTTAGTCTGAATTTGAAATTGCTTTTCTTTTTCTGTAGCTCTAATAATTTCTTCTGGTTGAACAGTTGGAGATCCTTTAGAACTTAAAAATGTATTTACCCCAATAATAGGGAAATCTCCATTGTGTTTTAAAGTTTCGTAATACAAACTTTCTTCCTGTATTTTAGAGCGTTGATACATAGTTTCCATAGCACCTAAAACGCCTCCGCGTTCTGTAATTCTATCAAATTCTTCCAGAACTGCAGCTTCAACTAAATCCGTTAATTCTTCAATAATAAATGCTCCTTGAATTGGGTTTTCATTCTTTGTTAAGCCTAATTCTTTATTGATGATTAACTGAATAGCCATTGCTCTTCTAACAGATTCTTCAGTTGGAGTAGTAATGGCTTCATCATAGGCATTTGTATGTAAAGAATTACAATTATCGTTAATTGCATACAAAGCTTGAAGCGTAGTTCTAATATCGTTAAAGTCGATTTCTTGCGCGTGTAAAGAGCGTCCGGAAGTTTGAATATGATACTTTAACATTTGTGCTCTTGGGTTTGCTCCGTATTTATATTTCATCGCTTTTGCCCAAATTTTACGAGCAACTCTACCAATTACTGAATATTCTGGATCAATTCCGTTAGAAAAGAAAAATGATAAGTTTGGACCGAATTTATTAATGTCCATTCCGCGACTTAAATAATATTCTACATACGTAAATCCGTTAGATAAAGTCAATGCCAATTGTGTAATAGGATTTGCGCCAGCTTCAGCAATATGATACCCAGAAATAGAAACGGAATAGAAATTTCTAACTTGTTTTTCAATAAAATATTCTTGAACATCTCCCATCAACCTTAAAGCAAATTCAGTAGAAAAAATACACGTATTTTGCGCTTGATCTTCTTTTAAAATATCTGCTTGTACAGTTCCTCTAACTTGTGCTAAAGTGTCTTTTTTTATTTGTTGATAAATCTCAGAAGGTAAAACCAGATCTCCAGTTAAACCTAACAACATCAAACCTAAACCATTATTTCCTTCTGGTAATTGTCCTTGATATTTTGGTCTTTCTAATCCTTTTAAATCATAAACTTCTATAAAAGTAGCTTCAACTTGATTTTCTAATTGATGTTCTTTGATATATTTCTCACAATTTTGATCAATAGCAGCATTCATAAAGAAACCTAACAACATTGGTGCTGGCCCATTTATGGTCATAGAAACAGAAGTCATATGATGACTTAAATCGAAACCAGAATACAGTTTTTTTGCATCATCTAAACAACAAATAGAAACTCCTGCATTTCCTATTTTTCCATAAATATCTGGTCTGTGTCCAGGGTCATTTCCATATAAAGTAACTGAATCAAAAGCAGTAGAAAGACGTTTTGCATCCATTCCTAAACTTACATAATGAAATCTTCTATTTGTTCTTTCTGGACCTCCTTCTCCTGCAAACATTCTTGTAGGATCTTCTCCAGTTCTTTTAAACGGATACAATCCTGCTGTGTAAGGAAATTCTCCAGGAACATTTTCTTGTAAATTCCAACGTAATAAATCTCCCCAAGCTTTGTATTTAGGTAATGCTACTTTTGGTATTTGTGTATGTGAAAGTGATTCTGAATGCGTTTCAATATTTATTTCTTTATCACGAACTTTAAATGTGTAAATTGGGTTTTTGTATTTCTGAACTTTTTCTTGCCAGTTTAAAATTACTTCCCAGTTATAAGGATTTAAGTTTAGTTTTACTTTTTCAAATTGAGCAAGTAATAATTTTAGGAAAAAAGTTTGAGATTTCTCGTCAGTCGTTCCTTCATCTGTCGAAATGACAACTGATTTGTCATTTTGAGCCTGTCGAAAAATTTCATCAATATTTAATCCAGATTTTGTTAATAGAGATTTCTCCATTTCAGTCGAAATGACATCAGTTAAAGATAGAATAGTTTGATAAATTCCATATAATTTCTGAGCAACAATAACTTGTTCATCAACATTTTTATCATAATCTCTGTTGTTTTCTGCAATTTCAGATAAATAACGAACTCTTTTTGGTGGAATTACAAAGATTTTTTCAGACATTTCTTTGGTGATTTCCATGTTTGATTTTAAATCTGCACCAGTTTTTTCAACCAATTTATCCATAATACTTTTGTACAAAGTATTCATTCCTGGATCGTTAAATTGTGATGCAATTGTTCCAAAAACAGGTAAATCATCTTGATTGATATGCCACAAATTATTGTTACGCATATATTGTTTTTTCACATCTCTAACTGCGTCTAAAGCTCCTCTTTTATCAAATTTATTGATGGCAACTAAATCTGCAAAATCTAGCATATCAATTTTTTCTAACTGAGTTGCAGCTCCAAATTCTGGTGTCATTACATACAAAGAAGTATCAGAATGTTCTATGATTTCAGTATCAGATTGTCCAATTCCAGATGTCTCTAAAATAATCAAATCAAATTCTGCAGCTTTTAAAACTTCAATGGCTTCATTTACATGTTTAGACAATGCTAAATTAGATTGACGAGTTGCTAAAGAACGCATATAAACACGGGCGTTATTTATAGCATTCATTCGAATTCTATCTCCTAAAAGTGCACCACCTGTTTTTCTTTTTGATGGATCAACAGAAATTAACCCAATTGTTTTTTCTGGAAAATCAATTAAAAACCGCCTCACTAATTCGTCAACTAAAGAAGATTTACCAGCGCCACCAGTTCCTGTAATTCCTAAAACAGGAACAGAAGCCCCTTTTAATTTCCCCAAAGGGGAAAAAATCTTTGCGAAATCTGTATGGTTATTTTCTGCAAGTGATATTAATCTTGCAATTGTATTAATTTCTTTGTTTTTTAAATTTTCTAAAACCCTCTCATTACCTAATTCCAACAACCAACCTCCATCTTCATTACACACTTTTCCAGTAGAGTGTTTCCCTTCTTTGGTAGGGGTAAGGGAGGCTTCTTCAGCCTTTTCAACCAAATCATTAATCATTCCCTGTAAACCTAATTCGCGTCCATCATCTGGAGAATAAATTCGTGTAATTCCATAATCCATCAATTCTTTAATTTCTTCAGGAAGAATTACACCACCTCCGCCACCAAAAATCTTAATATGACCTGCACCTCTTTCTTGTAATAAATCATACATGTACTTAAAATACTCATTATGTCCTCCTTGATAAGAAGTCATAGCTATTGCATTTACATCTTCTTGAATGGCGCAGTTAACCACTTCTTCTACAGATCTATCATGACCTAAATGAATAACTTCTACTCCGGTAGATTGAATAATTCTACGCATAATATTAATGGCAGCATCATGTCCATCAAAAAGAGAAGCAGCAGTTACAATACGTACTTTATATTTAGGTTTATAAGGTGTAATTTGTGTCATTCGTAATAAATGTTTAATTTTAGGCTTGCAATTTACGGAATTATTAAAAAACACAAAGATTCTTTAAATTAATTAAAAATATTTAATGAAATCCCAAGGTTTTCTACTGTTTAGATAAAGTAGATTGCTTTCATTTTGATAAGCTTCACGTTCAAAACTTAAGTTTTGATAAGTAAGATAACTATTTTTATAAATAAAAAATTTAAAAATCCATTCTAAAACATAAATAATATAGAAAAATAGAACTAATAACTCTTTTTGCTGTTTTAAATGAATTTTTTCATGATTGATAAGAATTTTATCTTGCTTTAAGTGTACCTTTTTTAGAAAGATAAAAGGAAAAAGCGTAATTCCAACAAAACCATTTGGAACCATATATTTAGAAATAAAAATCATAATAGTAGTCAAACAAATATCAGTCCAAAATAAATATATTTGATAATCCACACAAATTAAGTTTAGTAATGACATTTAAAGAAGAAATTCAACAAGGAATTCCAGCTGTTTTACCAAAACCAAAAGAGTATGATTTAGAGTTGAATCATGCACCAAAAAGAAAAGATATCTTATCTCTCGATGAAAAAAAGTTAGCAATCAAAAATGCATTACGCTATTTTGATAAAAAACATCACAAGGTTTTATTGCCAGAATTTGCATCAGAATTAGAAGAATATGGTAGAATTTATATGTATAGATTCAGACCAAATTATAAAATGAAAGCAAGAGATATTGATGAATATCCTGGAAATTCTGAGCAAGCAAAAGCTATTATGTTAATGATACAGAATAATTTAGATGTTGCTGTGGCACAGCATCCACATGAATTAATAACTTATGGAGGAAATGGAGCTGTTTTTCAGAATTGGGCACAGTATTTATTAACGATGCAATATTTATCAGAAATGACTGATAAACAAACTTTAACAATGTATTCTGGTCATCCAATGGGATTATTTCCATCCAACAAAAATGCACCAAGAGTTGTGGTTACAAATGGTATGGTAATTCCTAATTATTCGCAACCAGATGATTTAGAAAAAATGAATGCGTTAGGTGTTTCTCAGTATGGACAAATGACTGCAGGAAGTTATATGTACATTGGTCCACAAGGAATTGTACATGGAACAACAATTACAGTTTTAAACGGATTTAGAAAAATAAACAAAGAACCAAAAGGGAACTTATTTGTAACTTCTGGTTTGGGAGGAATGTCTGGAGCACAACCAAAAGCAGGAAATATTGCAGGTTGTATTACTGTTTGTGCAGAGGTGAATGAAAAGGCAGTTGAAACTCGTTATTCACAAAAATGGGTTGATGAAGTTATATCAGATATTGATAAATTGGTTTTAAGAGTAAAATCAGCAAAAGAAAATAAAGAAACAATCTCAATTGCATATTTAGGAAACATTGTTGATGTTTGGGAGAAATTTGATTTAGAAAATATCTTTATTGATTTAGGAAGTGATCAAACGTCATTACATAATCCTTGGGCTGGAGGTTATTATCCTGTTGATGTTTCTTTTGAAGAAGCGAATTTAATGATGGCTAAAAATCCAGCATTATTCAAAGAAAAAGTACAGGAAACTTTAAGAAAACATGTTGCAGCAATTAATAAACATACAGCAAAAGGAACTTATTTTTTCGATTATGGAAATGCATTTTTGTTAGAAGCAGGTAGAGCAGGAGCAGATGTTATGAGTCAAAATCCTACAATAGGAAAAGAGTTTAAATATCCTTCTTACGTGCAAGATATTATGGGACCAATGTGTTTTGATTATGGTTTTGGTCCATTTAGATGGGTTTGTACTTCTCAAAAACCAGAAGATTTAGCAAAAACAGATGAAATTGCGTGTAAAGTTTTAGAAAAAATCAGAAAGAATTCTCCAAAAGAAATTCAACAACAAATGGCTGATAATATTCAATGGATTAAAGGAGCGCAAGAAAATAAATTGGTTGTAGGTTCGCAAGCAAGAATTTTATATGCAGATGCAGAAGGAAGAATTAAAATAGCAAAAGCATTTAATAAGGCTATTAAAAAAGGTAAAATAGGAGCAGTTGTTTTAGGAAGAGATCATCATGATGTTTCGGGTACAGATTCTCCATATAGAGAAACATCTAATATTTATGATGGATCTAAATTTACAGCAGATATGGCTATTCAGAATGTAATTGGCGATAGTTTTAGAGGTGCAACTTGGGTTTCTATTCATAATGGAGGAGGAGTTGGTTGGGGAGAAGTTATAAATGGTGGTTTTGGCATGCTTCTTGATGGTAGTAAAGGAGCGTCAAAGCGTTTAGAATCAATGCTTTTTTGGGATGTAAATAATGGGATTTCAAGAAGAAGTTGGGCAAGAAATAAAGAAGCTGTTTTTGCAATTAAAAGAGCAATGAAAGCAGAAAAAAACTTAAAAGTTACACTTGCAAATACTGTAGATGATGCTTTAATAGATTTAATAACTTAAAAACTAATTATTATGAAAAAAGGTATTCTTTTAATTTTAAGTATCGTTTTATTATATTCTTGTAACTCGGTAAAAGTGGTTACAGATTATGACTCTAAAGTAGATTTTAATAAATACAAAACCTTTGCTTTTTATAAACCAGAAATTGATAAAGCTAAAATTTCTGATTTAGACAAAAAAAGAATTTTAAGAGCTATAGAAACAGAATTGTTAGCAAAAGGATTTACAAAATCTTCAAACCCAGATATGTTGGTTGGTATTTTTACAAAATCTAGAGAGAAAGTAAATGTAAATCAAAATCAAAATAATGTAGGTTTTGGTTGGGGTTGGAACCCTTGGTGGGGAGGAATGAATACGAGTGTAAATGTGAGCCAATACACAGAAGGAACTTTATTTATCGATTTTATTGATAAAGAAAAGAAAGAATTGGTTTGGCAAGGAATTGGTACTGGAGCTTTAAAACTTCAGAATAGAGAGAAAAAGGAAGTAAGAATTAAAGAGTTTGTTAAAGAAATTATTTCTAGGTTTCCTCCAGGGCAAGAAAAATAAAAGTTTAAAAAGCGTTCTTATGAACGCTTTTTTTTATGGATTAAAAAGTTATTTTTGCAACACCTATTTTATGGTTAAATAGAATGTGTTATGTATAATCAAAGAATTCCATTAGAAGAAGGAGATTATTATTTAAATGAACAAGGTTATAGGGTATTTACAGAAAAGTACCATCTAAAAAGAGGATATTGTTGTAAAAGTGGATGTAAGCATTGTCCTTTTGGTTATGATAAAAAAACAGATACTTTTAAATAATAAAGTGACTTTATATAGAAAATAGTTTCATAATAATAAATAAGTAAAAAAAAATGATAAAAAGAATTTTAGTTTTAGTGGTTGTACTTCAGTTTGTAGGATGTGCAGAATTACAAAAAGTAGTTAGTAGTTTACCTAGTGGAGGAGCTTTGTCTCAAGAACAAATAGGTAATGGTTTAAAACAAGCTTTAGACAATGGAATAAAAAACCAAGTATCTAAATTAACATCTACAGATGGTTTTTATAAAAATGATTTAGTTAAAATTTTATTGCCAGAAGAATTACAAGCTGTAGATAAAGGTTTGCGTAAAATTGGTTTGGGTAATTTAGCAGATGAAGGAATTAAAGTTTTAAACAGAGCAGCAGAAGATGCAGTAAAAACTGCAACTCCAATTTTTGTAAATGCAGTAAAAGATATGACATTTGCTGATGCTAAAAATATTTTATTAGGTGATCAAAATGCAGCTACAACGTATTTGCAAGGAAAAACAACCGATAATTTAACGGCAAGTTTTAGTCCAGTAATTAAAAATTCTTTTGGTAAAGTGGGGGCAGATAAAGTTTGGAGTAATTTAATTTCTAAATACAATTCAATTCCTTTTGTTAATAAAGTGAATCCAGATTTAACTCAATATGTAACAAACCAAGCTTTAAAAGGAGTTTTTACAATGATTGAAGTTGAGGAAAAAGGAATTCGTGAAAAAGTAGGATTAAGAGATACAGCATTGTTAAAGCAAGTATTTGCTTTGCAAGACAATAAATAGAAATAATATAATAACAAAAAAAGAGGCTGTATTTAATAAATATAGCCTCTTTTTTTGTTATTATATTATTACATTTCAGTTAAAATTGCTGACATTTCTTTTTGCAATTGTTCAGCTTTTAAAGCCGCTTTAACAGCAAAATCAGTGTTGTTTGAAGCATAAATAATTCCACGTGAGGAATTAATTAGTAAACCAATATTCTCTGATAAACCATATTTGCAAACGTCTTGTAAATTACCACCTTGAGCACCAACACCAGGGACTAATAAAAAAGAAGTAGGTACAATTTTTCTAATTTCTTTAAAGTATTCAGCTTTTGTAGCACCAACAACATACATTAAGTTCTTCGAGTTTTCCCATCCTTTAGAAGTCTCTAAAACGTGTTTATATAACTCTTTTCCATCAACCTTTTTTGTTTGAAAATCGAAAGCACCTTCGTTAGAAGTTAATGCCAACATAATAGTATGTTTATTTTCAAAAGCTAAAAAAGGTTCTACAGAATCTTTCCCCATATAAGGGGCAACCGTAACAGAATCAAACGCTAAGTCTTCAAAAAATGCTTTGGCATACATGGTAGAGGTGTTTCCAATATCTCCACGTTTTGCATCTGCAATTGTATAAATTTCTGGATAATTTTTGTTTAAATATTGTATCGTTTTTTCTAATGATTGCCAACCTTTAATGCCATAAGCTTCATAAAAAGCGGTATTAGGCTTGTAAGCAACGCATAAATGATGAGTTGCATCAATAATTGCTTTGTTAAATTCAAAAATAGGATCTTCTTCTTTTAAAAGATGCGACGGAATTTTGTTTAAATCCACATCTAATCCAATACATAAAAATGATTTTTTCTTTTTAATTTGGGCAATAAGTTCTTGTGTTCTCATCTGTTTTCTAAAAGTTAGGCAAAAGTAGGTATTTTTGTTTTTAAATAAAGAGTCAAATTGTAAGTAATAGATATATTTGATGACAAAAAGTAAAAAATAAATTTATGTTCAAAAAATTATCAATTTTAGTTTTACTACTGTTTTTTGTGAGTTGTAATTTCGAAACTCCAACAGAATTTTCAGAAAAAGCACTAAATGAAAAAATATTTAGTTTAAATGATGTTTCATCGACTTTTAAAGAAGTTATAGATGAACATAAAGGAAAAAAAATTTTAATTGATGTTTGGGCTTCTTGGTGTAGAGATTGTTTAGCAGGAATGCCAAAGGTAAAAGAATTACAAAAAGAGTTTCCAGAAGTAGTTTTTTTGTTTTTATCTGTTGATGAAAGAATTGGTTCTTGGAAACGAGGTGTAAAAAAATACAATTTAAAAGGAGAACATTTTAATTTGCCAAAAGGAATGAAAGATGGTGATTTGGTAAATTTCTTAAATGTTAGTTGGATTCCTAGATATATAGTTCTTGATGAGAATGGAGAAATAATACTCTTTAAAGCCACTAATGCATCAGATAATGATATAATTACAGCATTAAAAAAATCTATATAAAACGTTTTAGTAACTATTTGTTTTTCTCAACGATTTTTGTTTTTCCATTTCTTAAATTTACATCATAATTAAACAGAAATTAATACAAACCTTTTTGGTGATAAAATAAAAATTATGAGAACAAAAATAGTAGCAGGAAACTGGAAAATGCATAATGATAAGAAAGAAAGTAAAAAACTTATCAAAGATTTAAAGAAAGCAATTAAAGAAGAGAAATTAAAAAACACTCGAGTAATTGTTGCTCCTACTTTTGTAAACTTATCTGCATCTATAAGAGCCGCTAAAAAATCTAAGATTGAAGTTGTTGCACAAAACATGCACCAAGCAAAAAGTGGTGCTTTTACAGGTGAAATTTCAGCAGATATGTTAAAAGCTATCGGTATTAAAACAGTTATTTTAGGACATTCAGAAAGAAGAACTTATTTTAATGAAACAGATAAAACTTTAGCGGCTAAAGTTGATGCAATTTTAGAAAATGATTTAGAAACTATTTTTTGTTTTGGAGAATTATTAGAAGATAGAAAATCTGAAAATCATTTTAAAGTAGTAGAAAGTCAATTAACAAATGCATTATTTCATTTAGAAGCAGATGCTTGGAAAAGTATCATTTTAGCATACGAACCTGTTTGGGCAATTGGTACAGGAGAAACTGCAAGTGCAGAACAAGCACAAGAAATGCATGCTTTTATTAGAAGTATTATCGAGAAAAAATACAATAAAGAAGTTGCAGACGCTGTTTCTATTTTATACGGAGGAAGTGTTAAGCCTGCAAATGCAGAAGAAATTTTCTCTAAACCAGATGTAGATGGTGGTTTAATTGGAGGAGCTGCTTTAAATGTTGATGATTTTACAGGAATTATTAAAGCTATTTAAATATAGTATTTAAAGATATTTACAATAAATTTGCATCGAGATTTTAAATCTTGATGCATTTTTTTTACAATAAATTTATGGATAACATTTATATAGAATACAATTTTACAGTAACACCAAAAGAACCTGCCACAGAAATTCTAATTGCAGAATTGGGTAATGTTGGTTTTGAGAGTTTTGTTGAGAATGAAAACGGAGTTACAGGGTATATTCAAAAAGAAGATTGGAATAATAGTATTCTTGAGAATATTTTTGTTTTAAATTCTGATGAGTTTTCTATTGAATATAATCAAAATGAAGTAGCTCAGACAAACTGGAATGCAGAATGGGAAAAGAATTTTACACCTATTCAGGTGGATGATTTAGTGAGTATTCGTGCGCCATTTCATGAAAATCCAAATTTAAAATACGATATTGTAATAGAACCAAAAATGAGTTTTGGTACAGGTCATCATGAAACTACACACATGATGGTTCAGCATTTATTAAATTTAGATTTAGAAAATAAAAAAGTGTTAGATATGGGGTGTGGAACCGGAATTTTAGCAATTTTTGCTGAAATGAAAGGAGCAAATCCTACAGATGCAATAGATATTGATAATTGGTGTTATGAGAATTCTTTAGAAAATGTTTCTCGCAATAATTGTAAGAATATTTCCGTTTATGAAGGAGATTCATCACTTTTAATCAATAAAAAATATGATGTTATTATTGCCAATATCAACAGAAATATTTTATTGATTGACATGAAGGTTTATGCAAATTGTTTAAATGAAAATGGAGTTTTACTATTAAGTGGATTTTATCAAGAAGATATTCCAATAATAGATGCTGAGGTTTCTAAATATAATTTAAAGTTAGAAACATTTATTGAAAGAAATAATTGGGTTGCGTTAAAATATAATAAAGAATAAAAAATATTTTCTATTTTTATAGTATGAGTACAAAAGAAAAAATCCAAGAAGAAGTTGATGTTTTAGAGCAAGAAGTATTTCAGCATGAAATAGTTTTGCATAATGATGATGTAAATACATTTGATCATGTAATAGAATCTTTAGTTTCTGTTTGTGATCATTCCTTCGAACAAGCAGAACAGTGTGCAACTTTAGTACATTACAAAGGAAAATGTACTGTTAAATCAGGTGAACTTAAAGATTTAGAACCAAGATGTTCTAAATTATTACAACTAGGTTTATCTGCTGAATTGGTGTAATTATGGAAAACGTTTTTAAGTATTATGAGTTTTCAGAATTTATAGTAGATAAATCAGATGCTTTTTCTGGAAACGAAATTAGCTATACAGAATTAAATGCGACACATTTTTTAATTTTCGAAAAAAATAGAGAATCTTACAACTTGTATGTATCAAGATATCATCATAAAAAAGATATCGGCTCAAAATCACCAGAAATTCTAGAATTGTTGATAGAAAATTACGATAAAAGTATTCCAGAACATCGTATTGCTATTAAGCAGTATTTAGATTAAACTGTTCTTATGCTAGATTTTTTTTGAGTATCACTATAAAAAATAATTTCCTTCAGCAAAGAGAATTTCCATCATTAAAAAAATAAGATTACTCCAAGAAAGAATTGGTTATATGGTCAGTCTAATTAATTTCTCTTTAAATTTTAACTCATCCTTTAAATTTATTTAGGAATATTATATAGATTTTATTTTTTCAATTTTTAACTGAAGAAAGAAAAAGTATTTAAGGTGTATTAGCGTGAAAGTCCTTTAAATGCTAGTTTTATTTGATTGTAAATACAATTAGAGCATTTCCAAATATCGTCTAAACTAAAGACAATATCTTCATTAAAGCGTCATTCGTCGAAAAGATTTACAGAAAAGTCAGATTTATTATTTATTTGTAGTGACTTTTAGAAAGAATAAGAGTCTTATAAATGTGAGATAATAAATGGTGATTAAGAAAATCATAGCAATTTTAATAATTTTTTTGCTTCCGGCTTTAGGATTTGGACAAATGGTTCCACCTCCAGTACCACCTCCACCACCTCCAGGTTTGCCTATAGATGGTTTGTCAGGAATATTATTTCTAATAGGTATAATATTTGGATCTGTAAAGATCATTAAAGATAGTAGTAGTTAGTTTTTATACTAAGTTTGGTTAGACGAAAAGGCCTTGAATTTTTATTCAGGGTCTTTTCCATTTACAGAATATTGTAAAAAGAAAAAACTCATCTTAAAAAGATGAGTTTTTTTGTGACCATGCTAGGATTCAAACCTAGAACCTCTTGAGCCGTAATCAAGTGCGCTATTCAGTTGCGCCACATGGCCTTAAAGCGGGTGCAAATATAATAGCATTTTTTGAAAACAGAAAGGCTATTTCAATTTTTTATGAATTTATTTTTTCTTTAAAAGAATCTATAATAGGTTGTGCCTTTTTTATATCTTCATTTAATACGAATAATTCAACTGAATTTGGAGGAACTCCAAAACCACCTAGTCTTGCAGATTCAACCCTGTCTGATAATCTAGAAGAAACTCCTGCTTCTTTTAATATGGTATGAAGTCTTTTTACTATAATTGTACTTTCTGTAAATACTTTTGTATATTCTTCTGTCATAATTTTTGTTTTTTAGTTTAACGAATTTTTAGTTACAAAAGCTCTCCATCCAACAATAGCTAGTTGAAGTTTTGATGCTTTAGAAATGTCCAGTCCTTTTTTTGTGAAGGAAGGTAAGATCAATTTATTAATCTTTGCAAGAGTTTTAAAAGCCTGTTTTTTCATTGTTCGTAAATTAGTTATTAAATTTACTAAAAATAAACAACTCTCTCCTTAAAGATTGAGTTGTTTAAAGCTAAGTTACTTTTCTTTCTCTGTTTCTGTTCTTTAATTATTTCTTTTGAATTTTATTTTTGAATTAAAATAGAATTTGAAATATAATTTCAGACAACGTTTTGATAAATTTAATTAAGATAATAATCATAGTGGTTTTGGGTATTTGGGTTCGTAAAATGGGTTAATTTTTATATTGTTTTATCAATATATAGTGATTGAGAGATGATTACCAAATGGAATATTAATTATTAATTAATTTGATTTACTATTTATAATACAAATAATTATTTTTATTATAATATGAAACTTTATTTTCTTTTATTAGGTTTATTATTTAAACTTATAAATAGCTATGTTGTATAAATATGTTAGTTTTTAAAGGGGGTTTTTTGTTTGTTTTTGAAATGTAAAGGAAAATGTATTTTTTTAAGTCCAATTTTTATGCTTTTCATTTTTTGTTTTCTTCTTAAAGTGATAAAAATGTATCTTCGCCAAAAATAAAATTCATGAATTTTTTATTAATAATTGCGGGTTTAGTTTTGTTGATCTTAGGTGGTAATTGGTTGTTAAAATCTGCAGTTGCCTTATCATTAAAATTAGAAATACCAAAAATTGTTATTGGTATGACAGTAGTTTCTTTTGCTACTTCGGCCCCAGAATTAATTGTGAGTATAAATGCTGCATTAAGTGGAGCACCAGATTTAGCCTTAGGAAATGTTATTGGCTCTAATATTGCCAATTTAGGATTGGTTTTAGGGATTACCTTATTATTAGGTAGTATGGAGGTGCAAAAAAGTTTTTATAAAACAAATTGGCCAGTAATGATGATTGCTTCTGCAATGTTGTATTTATTCTTAATTAGTGATAAGGTTATTGTGCAATATGAAGGGGTAATTTTATTTTCATTTCTAATTATTTTTCTTGTATATCTTTTGCGTTTTCAAAAAACGGCGATTTTAGATGAGCTTCCAGAAGATGATGAACCTTTACCATTATATAAAATTGTTCTTTTCTTAACTATAGGGGGTTTGGGGCTCTGGGGAGGCTCAGAATTACTTATTAAGGGGGCAACAGCATTAGCGTTAGAGTTTGGTGTAACAGAACGTGTAATTGCAGTAACAGTAGTTTCTATTGGAACTAGTATTCCTGAGCTTGCTGCATCTGTAGTAGCTGTTTTAAAGAAAGAAAAAGCAATTTCTTTAGGAAACCTTATAGGGTCAAATGTATTTAATATTTTGGCTGTTTTAGGAGTTACCTCGATGATTACGCCTGTAGCAGTTACAGATATGGGGTTGCTCAATAATGATATATTTTGGATGCTAGGAGTTTCTTTACTAATTCTTCCTTTGGTGTTTTTTCCAAAAGGAATGCGTTTAAACTGGAAAGATGGTATAGTTCTCTTGGCTATTTATGGGTTGTTTATTTATTTCACTATATAAGTTCATTCAGTTTTAATGAATGTTTTATATCTATTTTTGATGAAACGTTTTTAAGTTTTTTATTTGAAAACTAACTTTAATTAAAACAGATAATTGATTTTCATAAATAATTAGAATTTAAGTGTAACACTATATTAGGACGAGACATTCATATAAAAAAAACACTAACAAATTAATGTTAGTGTTTTTTTATTTTATATAAGCGTTAATATTACTTAACTGGTTTTACAGTTTTGATAATTCTTGCAGCAATTTTATATGGGTCAGCATTTGAAGCTGGACGACGATCTTCTAACCATCCTTTATATCCTTTTTCTACAGCGATAATTGGAATACGGATTGACGCTCCTCTATCAGAAACTCCCCATGAGAAATCATTAATAGATGCAGTTTCATGTAAACCTGTTAAACGCTCATCATTGTATTCTCCGTAAACTTCAATATGTTCTTTAGTTACAGGACGAAAAGCTTCACAAATTTCTGCGTACTTATCTTTAGAACCACATTCTCTTAAAATAGTATTAGAGAAGTTTGCGTGCATTCCTGAACCATTCCAATCTCCTTTTACTGGTTTTGGATGATACTCAATATAATAATGGTGCTTCTCAGTTAAACGATCTAATAAATATCTCGCAATCCAAATTTCATCACCAGCTTTTTTAGCTCCTTTTGCAAATAATTGGAATTCCCATTGTCCAGCAGCAACCTCTTGATTGATTCCTTCAAAGTTTAATCCTGCATCTATACATAAATTAGCATGCTCTTCAACTAATTCTCTACCCCAAGTGTTTTTACCACCAACAGAGCAGTAGTACATTCCTTGTGGTCCAGGATATCCTCCAATAGGGAATCCTAATGGTAATTGAGTTCTAGAATCCATTAAAAAGTATTCTTGCTCAAAACCAAACCAAAAATCATTATCATCATCATCAATAGTTGCACGTCCATTTGATTCGTGTGGAGTACCATCAGCATTATAAACTTCAGTCATAACTAAATATCCATTTATCCTAGCAGGATCAGGGTATATTGCAACTGGCTTTAATAAACAGTCAGAGGAACCACCTTCTGCTTGTTTTGTAGATGAACCGTCAAAAGACCAATCTCCTAATTCTTCAATTGTTCCTTGAAAATTTTCATGCTCTTCAACCTTTGTTTTACTTCTTAGGTTTTGTGTTGGTTTGTAACCATCAAGCCAAATGTACTCTAATTTAATTTTTGCCATAATATATTATAATTTGTGTGATGTTCGTTCTACAAAAATCAAATATTTTACCTACATATCAAAAAAATGAGGGGTAAAATATTGAAAATCATTAAAAAATAATTTTATCCCTAATTTTGAAAGGGTATCTTTGTTTAAAATTAAAAATAAGTAGCAAATATTAGTAATATGTCAAGGATTAGATTCAACGCTTTGCAAGAAACACTACATAGAAGTCCTATAAAAGTAGTTCAGAATGAAAAAAGATCGACACTTTTTGGTCAAAATGTCTTTAACAAACATGCTATGCAACAGTATCTTACACGTGCAGCTTATGAAAGTGTAATGAATGCAATAGAACTTGGAACTAAAATAGATAGAAAAATTGCAGATCAAGTTGCTGTTAGTATGAAAGATTGGGCGATGTCTAAAGGTGCAACTCATTATACACATTGGTTTCAACCACTTACAGGTGCAACTGCAGAAAAGCACGATGCTTTTTTTGAATCAATCAATGGAAGTTTGGCAATGGAGAAATTTGATGGAGAGCAACTGGTACAACAAGAACCAGATGCATCAAGTTTTCCAAATGGAGGAATTAGAAATACTTTTGAAGCAAGAGGTTATACAGCTTGGGACCCTACTTCACCTGCTTTTATTTATGAAACTACATTGTGTATTCCTACAATTTTTGTGGCTTATACAGGTGAGGCTTTAGATAATAAAACACCATTGTTAAGAGCTTTACAAGCAATAGATACACATGCAACTGCAGTTTGTAAGTATTTTGATAAAAATGCAAGTAAAGTAAGTGCAACTTTAGGTTGGGAGCAAGAGTTTTTTTTAATTGATGATGCTTTAGCACTTTCTAGACCAGATATACAACTTACTGGTAGAACATTAATAGGTCATACTCCAGCAAAAGGACAACAATTAGACGATCATTATTTTGGTACAATTCCTGCAAGAGCTATGAGTTTTATGCAAGATTTAGAGCAAGAATGTATGTTGTTAGGTATTCCTGTAAAGACAAGACATAATGAAGTTGCTCCTAATCAATTTGAAGTTGCTCCAATTTTTGAAGAAGCAAATTTAGCAGTAGACCATAATTCTTTGTTGATGGATGTAATGCAGAAAGTATCTAGAAGACATAAATTTAAGGTATTATTTCACGAAAAACCATTTGCAGGAATCAATGGTTCTGGAAAACACAATAACTGGTCATTATCTTTAGATAATAGAACTAATTTATTAAGTCCTGGTAAAACGCCAATGAAGAGTTTACAGTTTCTTACATTTTTTATAAATACTATAAAAGCTGTTTATAATTATGAAGAATTGTTAAGGTCATCTATTGCTTCTGGAAGTAATGAATATAGGTTAGGTGTAAATGAAGCGCCTCCAGCAATTATTTCTGTTTTTATCGGAAGTCAGTTGTCTGCAGTTTTAGACGAATTAGAAAATGTTACCAAAGGAAAATTATCTCCTCAAGAGAAAACAGATTTAAAATTAAATATTATTGGTAAAATTCCAGAAATATTATTAGATAATACAGATAGAAATAGAACATCTCCTTTTGCATTTACAGGAAATAAATTCGAATTTAGAGCAGTGGGTTCTTGGGCAAATTGCGCAATTCCAATGACGGTTTTAAATACAATTGTTGCAAAACAGTTAAAACAATTTAAGATTGAAGTTGATACATTAGTAGATGAAAAAGGACTTAAAAAAGATGAAGCTGTTTTTAATATTCTTAGAGAATATATTAAAGACTCTAAGGCCATTCGTTTTGAAGGAGATAGTTATGGAGAAGCTTGGGAAAAGGAAGCTAAAAAACGTGGTTTAAGTAATAATAAGTCAACCCCAGATGCTTTAAAAGTAAAAGTTTCTGATAAAGCAATTTCTCTTTTTGAAGAAATGGAAGTTATGAGTAAAGTAGAACTTGATGCTCGTTATGAAATTGATTTAGAATCTTATACTAAAAAGGTTCAAATAGAAGGCCGAGTTTTAGGAGATATCGCAAGAAATCAAGTTGTACCCACAGCTATAATTTATCAGAATACATTATTAGAAAACACTAAGAATTTAAAAGAAATTTTTGGAGGTGAATATAAGATTATTGCTAAAGAACAAATAGAATTAATAATGATTATTTCTAATCATATTACACAGATCAATGCTTTGGTAATTAAAATGGAAGAAGAAAAATCTAAAGCGAATAAGTATATAGGTTTAAAACTGGCAGAACATTACAGTAAGAAAGTAAAACCTTATTTTATAGACATAAGATATCATTGTGATAAATTAGAAAGTATGGTTGATGATAATTTATGGCCACTTACAAAATATAGAGAGTTATTGTTTACAAGATAGCAAATCGTCAATTATAATTTTTTCCAATAATGAAAGTATATATATAGGTATATACTTTCATTTATTTTTTACTTTTCTCTATTTTTTTTCATGTAACATGCTTATTTACAGTGGTTAATTTTTTGTCTAAAAAACAAGAAAAATAAGCGTTATTTATTGGTATATTATATATAAATTTCTTATATTTGATATGTTTAAACAACGATCGATTGAATTAGTATAGATATTTACAACTCTCGTCTTTGAGAGTCGAATCAAAATGTAAGTTATAAATTACATTTTCCCCAGTAATTTTAAGTACCCCTAAAAATTTATTCTAGCATTTCTTTTTGAATTTATATCAAATTAATATTTGATATGCTACATATCGAATATTAATTTGATATGCTAAATTTTATAAACGTATTTTAAAATTATATATCATGAAAAAATTATTAATTATGGCTATGTGTATAGCTACAGGAATCACATTTTCTCAAAATTTAATATTAACTGATGGACAAACAGGTGCTATTAAAAAAACTTCTGGAACTCCAGATGCAGTAGTAACTTTTGTACAAGATGGAGCACCTGCAACTGCAGTGTGTGAAGTAGATCAAGTAATAATGCCTGAAGATTTTGTAAAAAATGGTAGAAATAAAGTTGCTGTTAGACAAATGGGTGATAGCAATGAAGCAAATGGAACTCAAGAGGGTATTGGTAATATGTCTTTAATAAGACAAGATAACTCTAATTTCCTTCCAAGTGAAATAGGTAACTTAGCATCTACAGTGCAGATTGGATCTCGTAATGGTGCAGATATCAAACAGTTTGGTGAAGGTAATGAAGGGCGTATCCATCAATTAGGAGACGATAACTACGCAATCCAAGATGTAGGAAGTGATACAGCAATGAAATCAGAAGGTAATTTAGCTTATGCAAAACAAGATGGAGATGAAAATAGTACTTCTCAAAAACAACGTTATGATAATAACGATGCAACAGCTATTACTATCGGTGATAGAAATACTGTAGTTCAAGATCAAAATAGTGGTCCTAACCAATCTAGTGGAAGTGTAGCTTTTGTTAACCAAGTAGGAAATGATAATGGTGCGCAACAAGTACAATTAGGTTCTGAAAATTTTGCATCTGTTTACCAAACAGGAGATAGAAATACATCTGTTGAAACTCAAACTATGATAGGATATTTTGAGGAAGAAATGAATATTTCTACAGTTAATCAAGTAGGAAATGATAATATATCATGTGTTACTCAATATGCTGATTTAGCAAGTAATAGTAGTTGTGTTAACCAAATTGGTAGCGATAACTCTTCTTTAGTTAATCAAACTGCAGTTTTAGGAGGTAAAAACGCTTCATGTGTTAAGCAATTCGGTGACAATAATACGGCTCAAGTAAGCCAAACAAATAGTATCTTTTAACTAATGTTTTAAATGAAGTGAGAATATTTTATTCTCACTTCATTTTCTTAATTTAAAAAGCAGAAAGATGAAATCAATAAAAAAAATATCAATTATTTTTCTTTTCTTATTTTCTCTTTTAGTGAGTGCTCAAGATGAAAAATTACCTAATTATTTTTCAGAACAATTACAATTAAATACGCAACAATTACAAGGTGATATTTCAAATAGTTTTCAAGTTAATAAAGAAAAAACTCTTAGTACCATTTCATTAAAGCAAATAGGTGACGAAAATATTGCTAATATTAACAGTAAATACACCAATGGAGAACATACTTTGTTTCAAATTGGAGATGGAAATAATTATCAATTTTTAAATAATAGTAGTCAACCAATTAATTTGGGTGTATTACAAGCAGGAAATGATAATTTATTAAAAATAGTTGGAACAAATTCTATGTTCCAGAACCTTCAAATATATCAATTTGGTGGCGCTAAAATGAGTATAATTAACTATTAGTTAGATACACTTTTATGAAAAATAAAATTATAGTTTTATTATTTGTAAATGTTTTTTTCACAACTTTTTATTACGCCCAAGAGTTTGATAAATATGAAGTTAAAGGGGAAATTAATTTAACTAGAATAGATGATTTTTTAACACTTAGAGCTCAAGTTATAAATGAAGAATCATTTTTCATAAACGATCTTTACTACAATTTTGTAGTTCTTAAAAAAGGGAGTTCTGGAAATTTATCTAAAAACAATCAGTCCAATGATTTTTCATTAAAACCAAATGAAGAAAAGCAATTATCAGTAATTAAAATCAATTTAAAGAAAGATGAAGAACTAAAAGTATACCTATTTATCAAGTACAAAAATAAATTAATACATAGGGATACATTTTTTATCAAAGATAAAGAAGTAGTTAAAAAAGAAGTTGGTGAAGAACAGTTTTTAATAAGAGGTATTGTTATAGACGAATCTATGACAAAGATAGGTAGAGATTATCATGATTTTTTTTACAAAGAATATTTAGTAACGGGTAAAAATTATCCATTTATAGTTAAGATAATTGAAAAACCAGCGATGGGGAGGAGTAGTATTATATCAATTGAAGTTGATAGAAATAAAATTCATGAGTTCTTTTCAAGACCTAATGAAGATTATTTAAAAGCAAATGTATCAAGTGCTATGATGAAATTAAGAGCTTACAGTCAAAAAAGAAAAACCACTTTTAGTAATAAATTATAGAAATCATTTAATTCTATTCGTTATGAAACATAAATTAATATATATATTCATTTTAATATCTGGTTTTGTGTATTCACAAGATTTGGTATACACGCCTATAAGTCCATTTTTTGGAGGTAGTACTTTTAATTATCAGCAAATTTTGGCATCTGTATCAGCTCAAAATAGTTTTACTGAAGAAAGTGCAGAAATAGAGGTGACAACAGCTTTAGAAAGTTTTACTAATAGTTTAAATTCTAGATTACTTAGTTCTTTATCTCAAAGTTTATTTCAAGAGCAATTAGGTAGTACAGACTTAACTGTTGGTACTTATACTTTTGGTGATTTGGTAGTTGAAATAACTCCTGGAACAAACGGTTTAAATGTTAATATACTTAATATTACAACTGGTGAGCAAACCCTGATAGCAGTCCCTAATAGCAATTAAAATCACTATGAAAAAACCTATAAGTATTATTTACTTGTTAATAATTAGTGTTTTAACGAGTTGCGGCGCTTATTTTAATCAACCTTTTACTCAGACAAAAGCTAGAATTGGAGAGAATACTTCACCCGAGTTTTTAGCTAAAAAATTTCTTCCTAAAGAGAAAATTATTGTAGGTGTTTATAAGTTTCGAGATCAAACAGGGCAATATAAACCTGCAGAAAATGGTTCTACATTCAGTACTGCTGTAACACAAGGAGGAACTACAATTTTACTAAAATCACTTGAAGAATCTGGATGGTTTAGACCTATTGAAAGAGAAAATATTGGAAACCTTTTAAATGAACGACAAATAATTAGAAATACACGTCAAGAATATGCAAATGGACAAAAAGTAACAATGCCACCTTTACTTTTTGCAGGTACAATTATTGAAGGAGGCGTAGTTTCTTATGATTCAAATATTATAACAGGGGGTTCTGGATTGCGTTATTTTGGAGCAGGTATGTCAAATCAATATCGTCAAGATAGAATTACTGTTTATTTAAGAGTGGTATCTACATCAACAGGAGAAATATTAAAGAATGTATACGTGTCAAAAACAATTTTATCTCAAGGTGTTTCTGCTAACTTATATCGCTACGTATCTTTAAAAAGATTGTTAGAGGTAGAAACAGGAGTTACTAAAAATGAACCTTCTCAATTAGCTGTAAAAGAAGCAATAGATAAAGCAGTAGATTTATTAATTGTTGAAGGAATTATTGATGGTGTTTGGAGGCCTAGTGGAGGTGAAGGAGTAATAAAGCATGTTAAAGAAGTTTATAAAAAGGAAGAAATAAATGCAGATAAAACTGAACTTTATAATCGAAAAAAAGAAAAGAGACGTGCAAAGTTTGCTGCAGGGGTAGGTTTAGGAATGTCTCAAATAAAAGGAGATTATGCAAACTCTACAAGTCAGTTTGGTTTTGATCTTAAGTTAAAACATACATTCAAAGATCCAAAATTTAATTTTTGGGGAACTTTTGGAAGGTTTGAACTCGATAATAAAGATATTTTTCATGAAACTTTTATAACCTCAGGTCTTAATCTTGAATATACGATTTTGCCCTATGAAAAATTTACTCCATATATATATGCTGGAGTTGGAACAATGTCTAGAAAAAGCTTGAGTAATACTTATTTTAAATTTCAAGGAGGATTGGGTATTGAATATTTAGTTTCAAATAAGGTGGGACTTTTTGTAAACGGTGAAAATAATATGCTGCTAAGTGATGGTTTAGATGGACAAGTTGTAGGAGAGAAAAATGATTTAGTATGGCGTTTTGGAATTGGTGTTAATTTTTATTTTTAAACAAAATTCAGATGAAAAAAGAAATTAGATTATTAAGTATACTATTCATAACTCTCTTTTTTGCTAGTTGTGGAGAAGATGGAACTATTGGTTTAATAGAATATGGAGACTTATCGGGTAAAGTTGTTGAGAAAGAAGGCTACCTTCCTTTAGAAAATGTAAAAATAGTGTTGTCACCCACTAATAATACAGTGTTTACTGATGCTGAAGGAATTTTTTTATTTGAAGGAATAGAAACGCAAGAGTACTCTGTAAAAGGGGTTAAAGATGGTTATTTAGATGAGTATGAGGGAGCAACAGTTGTTGTAGATGGAGTTATAAATATTGTTTTAGAAATGGAAATTTCAACGTCTTTAAATAAATCGCCAACAAAACCAGAACTTGTTTCGCCTATTGATGGAGAAATAGATTTACCAAATGAAGTTGAATTGACTTGGGAATCTACAGATCCAGATGATGATGATTTATTATATATCATTGAAATTAGAAATGATTTTAATAATGAAATCACCAGAATTACAGATTTAACAGAAGAAAGTTATACACTATCTGATTTAAAATATGGAGCAAAATATTTTTGGAGTATTGAAGTGAATGATGGTATTAATACAGAGGTGATAAGTAGTATTAGTTCCTTTGCAATTATAAATGACCCAGCAAACCGGTTTTTTTATGTAAAAAATGAAGGAGGAAATAATGTAATTTATTCTTCAAGTTTTAATGAAGAAAACGGTGAAGTTTCTAATACTGTACAATTAACAAACTCTAGCTTAAATTCTTGGAGACCTAGAAGAAATAATATATCAAACTTAGTAGCATTTTTAAGAATAGAAGACAATGAAGCTCATTTGTTTACTATGAAAACGAATGGAGATGACGTTAATAAAATAACGTCAACAATTCCATTATCTGGTTTTAGCTTAAATGAAATGGATTTTTCATGGTCGCCAGATGGCAGTAAATTATTATACGCTTCTTTTAATAAGCTATATGCTATAAATAAAGATGGAAGTGGATTGCATAAAGTATTTGAAACTTTAGATGGTAGTTTAATATCAGAATGTGATTGGAGTAGTGATGGAACAAAAGTAGCTATTAAAACAAACGATTCTAATGGATACAATGGGGCTATTTTAGTTATTGATTTAAATGGTACTATTTTAGTAAATGTTGTTTCTGGAGTACAAGGAGCTTTAGGTGGTTTAAATTTATCCACTTCAGGTGATAAATTATTGTTTACAAGAGATGTTTCTAATCATCAAGCATCTAATTACAGACAATTAGATACAAGGTTGTTTATTTATAATTTTACCGATTATACTTTTATAGATGTTTCTGAAGATGAAAAAGAAAATGGTACTAATGATTTAGATCCTCGTTTTTCACCAAATGAAGCGAGTGTTATTTTTGTAAACACATCTAATGATGGTATTTCAGAAAAAAGGATTACATCAACTAATTTATCAGGAAATATTAAAAGGACAGTTATGTTTTCTGACGCAACTATGCCAGATTGGGAATAAGATCTAACAAAAAAATTAAAAGCGAACGATAAAAAAACGTTCGCTTTTTTTATTGATATAAAATTTAGAAAAACTAAATTTGCACTCAACAACACAACAACATGAGTCAAGAAGTTTCTAAAAGATACGCACAAAGAGGTGTTTCTGCATCCAAAGAAGATGTACACAATGCAATTAAGAATATAGACAAAGGTTTATTTCCAAAAGCATTTTGTAAAATTGTTCCAGATTATTTAACAAATGATGATGATTATTGTTTAATCATGCACGCAGATGGAGCAGGAACAAAATCTTCTTTAGCTTATATGTATTGGAAAGAAACTGGCGATGTTTCTGTATGGAAAGGTATTGCTCAAGATGCTTTAATCATGAATATTGACGATTTATTATGTGTTGGTGCAACAGATAATATTATGTTGTCTTCTACAATTGGTCGTAATAAAAGCAAAATTCCTGGAGAAGTTTTATCAGCAATTATAAACGGAACAGAAGAGTTAATAGAAGACTTAAAAGGCTTTGGAGTTACTATTCATTCAACTGGAGGAGAAACAGCAGATGTAGGTGATTTAGTGCGTACAATTATTGTAGATTCTACGGTAACTGCAAGAATGAAACGTACCGATGTTGTTGATAATGCAAACATAAAAGCAGGTGATGTAATTGTTGGTTTAGAATCTTTTGGACAAGCAACTTATGAGACTGAATATAATGGAGGGATGGGTTCTAACGGATTAACGTCTGCAAGACACGATGTTTTTCATAAATATTTAGCAGAAAAATATCCAGAAAGTTTTGATGCTGCTGTACCAGAAGATCTAGTGTATTCTGGTAATATAAAATTAACGGATAAAGTAGAAAATTCTCCTATTGATGCAGGTAAACTAGTTTTATCTCCAACAAGAACATATGCGCCAATTATTAAAGAAATTTTATCTAATTTTTCTTCGGATCAAGTTCACGGAATGATTCATTGTTCTGGAGGTGCACAAACAAAGATTTTGCACTTTGTAGATAATTTACATATTGTAAAAGATCATATGTTTCCAATTCCGCCATTATTTAAATTGATACAAGAACAATCTAAAACAGATTGGAAAGAAATGTATCAAGTATTTAATTGTGGTCATAGAATGGAAATATATGTTTCTCCAGAAATTGCAGAAGACATCATTAAAATTTCTAAATCTTTTAATGTAGATGCTCAAATTGTAGGAAGAGTAGAAGCATCAGAAACTAAAAAACTGACTATTAAAAGTGAGTTTGGTGTTTTTGAATATTAAATTCTGTTCTTAAAAAAAATCAAATTATTTGTTAACTTTTTAATGTTGATAAGTCAATAAGATTCTAAAAATAAGTGTTTTAACTTTTTTATTGGAAACTTTATGACAATTATCATCTTTTTCCTTGTGCTTTTTTGTGACATTTAGGACTCCAATAATCAATTCAATTTAAATAATCTAAAAATATAATGAAATCCCAAACTGTGCTCACTCCTCAAAAAACATATTCTAGAGATGAGGCTTTAAAAGCTGCTCTAAACTATTTTAAAGGCGATGAATTAGCTGCTTCTGTATGGCTAAATAAATACGCTTTAAAAGATTCTGCCGATAATATTTATGAAAGCACACCTGATGAAATGCATCAAAGAATTGCTTCAGAAATTGCAAGAGTAGAACAGAAATATAAAAATCCATTAACAGAAGCTGAAATTTTTGATGTAATTAAAAATTTTAAATACATCGTTCCTCAAGGAAGTCCAATGGCAGGAATTGGTAATCCTTTTCAAATTGCTTCTTTGTCTAATTGTTTTGTAATTGGTAATAATGGTGAGTCAGATTCTTATGGAGGAATCATGAAAATAGACCAAGAACAGGTTCAATTAATGAAACGTAGAGGTGGTGTTGGTCACGATTTATCACACATTCGTCCAAAAGGTTCTCCTGTAAAGAATTCTGCATTAACATCCACAGGAATTGTTCCTTTTATGGAACGTTATTCTAACTCAACAAGAGAAGTTGCACAAGATGGTAGAAGAGGAGCTTTAATGTTGTCTGTTTCTATCAATCATCCAGATGCAGAAGATTTTATCGATGCTAAATTAGAGCAAGGAAAAGTTACCGGAGCGAATGTTTCTGTAAGAATTGATGACGCTTTTATGAAAGCCGTAAAAGCGGATAAAAAGTACACTCAAAAATATCCAACATTTAGTAATAATCCTGTTTATACGAAAGAAATTGAAGCGACTAAAATTTGGAAAAAAATAGTACATAATGCTTGGAAATCTGCAGAACCCGGAATTTTGTTTTGGGATACAATAATCAATGAATCTGTACCAGATTGTTATGCAGATTTAGGTTATAAAACAGTTTCTACAAATCCTTGTGGAGAGATTCCTTTATGTCCTTATGATTCTTGTCGTTTATTGGCAATGAATTTGTTTTCTTTTGTAGAGAATCCTTTTACAGATAAAGCAAAATTCAATTTTAAATTATTCAAAAAGCACATTGTTATTGCGCAAAGAATGATGGATGATATCATTGATTTAGAATTAGAGAAAATTGATGGAATTTTAGCAAAAATTGATGCAGATCCAGAACAAGATGATGTAAAAGCAACAGAAAAAAACCTGTGGCTAAATATCAGACAAAAAGCATACGAAGGTAGAAGAACAGGTATAGGGATTACTGCAGAAGGAGATATGTTGGCTGCTTTAGGAATTCGTTATGGAAGTAAAGAAGGGAATAAATTTTCTACAGAAGTACATAAAACATTAGGGATAGAAACTTATAGAGCTTCTGTGAATTTAGCCAAAGAAAGGGGTGCATTTTCTATTTTTGATGCAGATAGAGAAAAAGAAAATCCATTTATTTTAAGATTAAAAGAAGCCGATAGCAAGCTGTATTATGAAATGTTAGAACATGGACGTAGAAATATTGCTTTGTTAACCATTGCACCTACAGGAACAACGAGTTTAATGACGCAAACTTCATCTGGAATTGAACCTGTTTTTATGCCAGTTTACAAACGTAGAAAAAAAGTAAATCCTAATGATAAAGGAATTCGTGTAGATTTTGTTGATGAGGTTGGAGATTCTTGGGAAGAATATGTAGTTTTTCATCATCGTTTTAAACAATGGATGGATGTAAATAATATAGATTCTAGCAAGAATTTTTCGCAAGAAGAAATAAATGAATTGGTAAAAAAATCTCCTTATTACAAAGCAACATCAAATGATATTGATTGGAAAAGTAAGGTAGAAATGCAAGGAGCTATCCAAAAATGGGTAGATCATTCTATAAGTGTTACAGTTAACTTACCAAATGATGTAACAGAAGATTTGGTTGGAGAATTATATTTAAAAGCTTGGGAAGTAGGTTGTAAAGGAGTAACTGTTTATAGAGATGGTTCTCGTTCTGGAGTATTAATTTCTGCGGATGAAAAAAAGGATGAGAAAACTATTAATTCTAGATTGCCAAAAAAACGTCCTCTAATCTTAGAAGCAGATGTTGTTCGTTTTCAAAATCAAAAAGAAAAATGGATTGCTTTTGTAGGTTTGGTTGATGATAAACCTTACGAAATTTTTACAGGTTTAATAGATGATGAAGATGGAATTTTAATTCCTCGTTGGGTAGACAAAGGGTTGATTATTAAAAGTAGAAATGAAGATGGTTCTTCTCGTTACGATTTTCAATATCAAAACAAAAGAGGCTATAAAACCACTATTGAAGGGTTGAGCCATAAGTTTAATCCAGAATTTTGGAACTACGCAAAACTAATTTCAGGAACCTTACGTCATGGAATGCCAATTGATAAAATTGTAGAATTGATACAAAGTTTACAGTTAGATTCAGAATCTATTAATACATGGAAAAACGGAGTTCAAAGAGCATTAAAACGTTATGTAGAAGATGGTACGAAAGCGAAAGGGCAAACTTGTGATAATTGTGATTCTACAGATTTAATTTATCAAGAAGGTTGTTTAACCTGTCAAGAGTGTGGTTCTTCTAAATGTGGATAGAAATTTAATTTCAAAATATAAAACACCCATTGCAATTATTGCTTTGGGTGTTTTTTTATGCTTATTTTGTTAATTATAAATTGGTTAACCAATTCTTTGTAATTCCTTTTTTTATTCTTAATTTGCGTAAAATAAAATTGGTTAACCAATTTTATTTTTTTAGTACAAAACTATTTTAAGAATACATGAAAATTAACAAACAAAATTCTCGTTATTTATTCCTTTTTTGCTTCTTACTAACTTGTTTTATAACTCCTTCTTTTGCCCAAAAACCGGCAGATTTAATGGCAAATTGTAGTCAATGGAAAATAACTTACCCTAATGGAGATGAAGTTAAAACTTTATGTACAGAAGAAAATAATGAATATTTTTATGTGAATAGTACTGGAGATGCTATTGTATTTAATGCGCCTGTTAGAAGTGATAACGGAACGACTCCAAACTCAAGCTACATCCGTTCAGAATTAAGAGAAAGAGAAGCAGATGGTTCTAGTGATATTTATTGGACTACAGAGGGTAAACACATGGTTTATGTAAAACAAGCAATTACGCATTTGCCAATTAACAAACCTCATTTAGTAGCAACACAAATACATGGTAATAAAGATGATGGTATAGATGATTCTATGGTTTTAAGATTAGAAGATAACCATCTTTTTTTATCTTTTAATGGAGGTAAGTTAAGAGAAGGTATCACCATAAAAACCAATTATATTTTAGGAACAAAACATGAAGTGATTTTTGTGGTAGAAGATGGTAAACATTATTGTTATTACTCAGAAGACAATAATTTATTAGCAGCTTATAATAATGGAACTGCAGAGTCGTACTTAATTAAAGATGGAGCTAATGATTATGTGATGGATTTAAACTATGATGAAACCTATTTTAAAATAGGAAACTATACGCAAAGTAATGCAGAGAAAGAAGAGACAGATACTGATGATCCAAATAATTACGGAGAGGTTTTAGTATATGATTTTTCTGTTGTACATGATGCAGTTGCTGTAACAGGAGTTTCATTGTCGCCAAATCCTTTAAGTCTTTCCCAAAGTAGTGCTTACCAACTTACAGCTTCAATAATACCCGAAGCTGCAACAAATAAAGGCGTGAGTTATAGCAGTTCAGATGAATCAATAGTTGTTGTTAGTGCAAGCGGAATTGTAACACCGAAATCTACCGGAACAGCTACAATTACAGTTACTACAGATGAAGGAGGTTTTAAAGATACAAGTATGGTTACTATATATGAAGATGCGTTTGGGCAAAATTTAGCGTTAAATAAATCTGTTGCCGGAACAGGAACTCATGATGGTGATAATGCTGTAGAAAATTTAGTAGATGGTTTAACATCTACAAGATGGTCTGTTTCTGGGTTTCCACAATCTGCAATTGTAGATTTGGGTGAAAGTTATCCAATAGAAAGAACAGAAGTAGTTTGTTATTCAGACAGAGCATATCAGTACACAATTTCAGTATCTGATACAGAAAATGGTGTTTATACAGATATTGTAGATAGATCTAATAATGCAACTTCTGGTACAGAATCTAGCCCAATAGTAGATGTTTTTACAGGAATAGATGCACGTTTTGTTAAAATAACAGTAACAGGTGCAGATTTATATACAGGTTCTTGGGTAAGTTTATTAGAACTAAGAGTTTTTGAAGTTACAACCTTAAATGTTGATTCAAATTTTTCTAATTTAGAGAATATTACATTATGGCCAAATCCTGCAAAGAATAGTATAAATATAAATAATTTTGAATCTTTTAATACTGTATTTGTTTACGATCAATTAGGGAAATTAATTATAAAAAAAACTGTACAAGATAGCAGTATAGATATTTCTACATTAAAATCAGGAATTTATAATTTTAGATTTTTGGGCGATTTAGGTATAGTAAATAAGCGTATTGTAAAGAAGTGATGTTTTAAAACCTGCCAAAACTTCATGCTTTTTCTTTTGGTATAGTTTTCGCTTTTGATAATAAAAATTACTATTCCTGAGAATACAGAAATCTAAAATACATATTATGAAAACATTTTTAAAAATTTTACTAACGGCTTTAGCAGTAATTGTTTTGGCTAATATATTACCTGGTATTTCTGTAGCTGGTTATACTGCTGCAATTATAGTTGCAGTTGTAATTTCGCTACTAAATATGTTTGTAAGACCACTTTTAATCTTTTTTACTTTGCCAGCAACTATTGTAACCTTAGGTTTATTCCTATTTGTTATTAATGCTTGTATTGTATTGTTGGCAGATAAATTGGTAGATGGTTTTGCAGTATCAGGCTTTTTTTGCAGCGCTATTATTCAGCGTTTTACTGTCCATTTTTAGGTCAGTATTATTTTCTTTATTAAAAGAAGATAAGAAATCAATTAAAAACTAAACAAAAATACTGAAATAGAAGTATTTAAACATTTGTGCAATCAATAAAAATGATTAATTTTGCACTCGATTTTTTAAAGAATAAGAGAACAAGAAATGAATATTACAAAAGAAAACATTGATGCGTTAAACGCAGTTGTAAAAGTTGATATCGTTGCTGATGATTATCAAGCAAAAGTAACAGAATTATTAACAGATTATCGTAAAAAGGCTGATGTTCCTGGTTTTAGAAAAGGACACGTGCCAATGGGAATGATTAAAAAGCAGTATGGTAAATCTATAATGATAGATGAAGTTAACAAGCTTTTACAGAGTTCTTTAAATAATTTTATCACTGAAGAAAAATTAGAAATTTTAGGAAATCCTATTCCTAGAATGCAAGAAGATTTTAATTGGGATGCTGAAACTTTTTCTTTTGAATTCGAATTAGGTTTAGCACCACAATTTGATGTGGATTTAAAATCTAAAAAGAAAGTAACTCAATATAATATTATTGCTACAGAAGAATTACTTGACGAAGAAGTTAAGAATATTCAAACTCGTTATGGAAAAATGAGTCCTTTAGATGAGGCTACAGAGCATTCTAATGTAACTGGTACTTTTGTAAATGAAGAAAGTGAAATTAACAAAAAATCAACTTTTTTAGTAAACGACCTTAAAGGGAAGAAAAACGAAAAGAAAGTAATAGGAGCTAAAGTTGGTGATGTAATTGAGTTAGATACTAAGAAATTATTTGAAGACGATCATAAATTACAACACATATTAGGTGTATCTCATGATGTAATTCATGATTTAGATGTAAAAGTGTCTTTAACTGTAGAAGAAATTACAAAAACAGAACCAGCTGATTTAGACAAAGAATTATTTGATAAATTATTTGCTGACGGAAGTGTAAACTCTGTAACTGAATTAAGAGAAAAAATTAAAGAAGACGCAGAAAAGCAATTCTTACAACAAGGAGATCAACAATTATTAAATGCTGTAACAGAGCATTTAGTAGAGAACACTAAGTTTGATTTACCAGCTGATTTCTTAAAGAAATGGTTAGCAACTGCAGGAGAAAAAGAATTAACTGCAGAAGAAGCTGCTGCTGAATTTGACAAGTCTGAAAAAGGTTTACGTTATCAATTAATCGAAGGTAAGATTATGAAAGATAATGACATCAAATTAGAGTATCAAGAATTGGTAGACTATGCTAAGGTATTTATCCGTCAACAAATGGCGCAATTTGGTAATATGAATCCAGAAGAAAAAGAATTGGATGATATTGCTGGTAGAATCTTACAAAACCAAGAAGAAGCTCAAAAATTACAGTCTCAATTAATTAGTCAAAAATTATTGACTTTTTACAAAGAGAATATGAGCTTTAAATCTAAAGAACTTTCTTACGAAGATTTCGTAAAAGAAGTATATAAATAAAAAGTAAAGACTATTTTTTCGAATTTAGCTTTAGAAATTGTCATTTCGAGCGAAGTCGAGAAATCTCATAAAAAAAACCTGAATTGTTAGATTCAGGTTTTTTTAGCGACTATATGTAACAAAGAAGTATGAAAATAGTTCTTATATTTACAGTATTAAACTTAAAACAAAATCACGAAAATGGATTACGGAAAAGAGTTCGAAAAATACGCAACAAAACATCAAGGAATCAACAGTACATATTTAGGTAAAATAACAAGTAGTTTAACGCCATATATTATGGAAGAACGTCAAATGAATATTACCCAAATGGATGTTTTCTCTCGTTTAATGATGGATAGAATTATCTTTTTAGGAACAGGAATTAACGATCAAGTAGCCAATGTTATACAAGCTCAGTTATTGTTTTTAGAAAGTGTAGATGCCAATAAAGATATCTCAATTTATATTAATTCTCCAGGAGGAGGAGTATATGCAGGTTTAGGTATTTATGATACTATGCAATTTATTAAACCAGATGTTGCAACAATTTGTACAGGTATGGCAGCTTCAATGGGAGCCGTTTTAATGTGTGCAGGTGCAAAAGGGAAACGTTCTGCATTACCTCACTCTAGAGTGATGATTCACCAACCTTTAGGAGGTGCACAAGGTCAGGCTTCAGACATTGAAATTACAACAAGAGAAATTTTAAAATTGAAAGATGAATTGTATGCAATTATTGCAAGTCATTCAGGACAAACTATAGAAAAAGTTCATGACGATTCAGACAGAGATTACTGGATGAAAGCAGAAGAAGCAAAAACTTACGGAATGATTGATGAAGTTTTAGCTAGAAAATCATAGGTTAATTGCTAAAAGAATAAAGCTGATAAAATGTCGAAAGAAGAAAACTTAGAATGTTCGTTTTGCGGACGAAAAAAAGCGGAAACAGATTTGCTAATTGCAGGTATGGATGCTCATATTTGCGATAAATGTATAGAACAAGCGCATGGAATTGTTGAGGAAGAAATTTCTGACTCAAAATCTAATGGTTTGTCTAAAGATTTAATGCTAAAAAAACCTATTGAAATTAAAAACTTTTTAGACCAATATATCATTGGTCAAGATGAAACTAAAAGAGCAATGGCAGTTGCTGTTTACAATCATTATAAACGTCTTTTACAAGATAAAGATGATGAAGATGATGTGGAAATCGAAAAGTCTAATATTGTTTTAGTTGGTGAAACAGGAACTGGAAAAACATTAGTTGCAAGAACAATTGCAAAAATGTTAAATGTACCTTTTTCTATTGTAGATGCAACCGTTTTAACGCAAGCAGGTTATGTTGGTGAAGATGTAGAAAGTATTTTAAGTAGGCTTTTACAAGCTGCAGATTACGATGTAGAAAAAGCAGAAAGAGGTATTGTTTTTATAGATGAGATTGATAAAATTGCCAGAAAAGGTGATAATCCATCAATAACAAGAGATGTTTCTGGAGAAGGAGTTCAGCAAGCTTTATTAAAATTATTAGAAGGTTCTGTTGTAAATGTTGCACCTAAAGGTGGAAGAAAACATCCAGAACAAAAATTTATAGAAGTAAATACTAAAGATATTTTATTTATTGCAGGAGGCGCTTTTTCTGGAATTGATAGAATTATTAGCAAACGTTTAAACAGACAAGCAGTTGGTTTTGGTGCTTCTTTAGAAGAAGATAAAATAGATGAGGAAAACTTATTACAATACATTACGCCTTTAGATTTAAAGTCTTTTGGGTTAATTCCAGAAATTATTGGCCGTTTACCAGTATTGAGTTATATGAATCCTTTAGATGCAAAAACATTACGAGCAATTTTAACAGAACCTAAAAACTCTATTATTAAGCAATATGCTAAGTTGTTTACAATGGATGATGTAGAATTTACAATTGAAGAAGAAGCATTAAATTACATTGTAGGTAAAGCAGTTGAATATAAGTTAGGCGCAAGAGGTTTACGTTCTCTATGTGAAGCGATTTTTACGGATGCAATGTTCGATTTACCAAGTTCAGATCAAAAAGAATTTAATGTAACTAAAGAATACGCAGAAGCAAAATTAACAAATACAACTTTAAAGAAGTTAAAAGCGGCTTCTTAAATCTTTGTGGGCGTTCCTTTTCAGGTCAGGCTTTTCACTATATCTTTTTTCTGAAAAAGAAAAAAGGATGTCGTTTCAATCCTTAACGCGTAATGCTCACTAAAAAAGGAAGTTTGTAAAATTTTCTTTTAGAATTTATAAAAACTTCAAAGACAATTGTTCTGAAATTTAACCAGAATAAAAATCTTTGAAGTTTTTCATTTTAGAACTTTTAAAACAAAAATTCTAATTCCTATATTTGTTATTACTTTCCAATAAACCCAATTAATGATATCAAGAAGTTCCATAGACCGTATTTTCGAATCTGCAAGAGTAGAAGAGGTTATTGGTGAATTTGTTCAACTTAAAAAAGCAGGTAGTAACTTTAAAGGTTTAAGTCCCTTTACAGACGAAAAATCTCCTTCTTTTATGGTTTCTCCCGTAAAACAAATCTGGAAAGATTTTTCTACAGGAAAAGGAGGGAATTCAGTCTCGTTTTTAATGGAACATGAACATTTTTCTTATCCAGAAGCATTAAGATGGTTGGCTAAAAAATACAATATAGAAATTGAAGAAACTGAGCAAACATCAGAAGAAAAAGCTCAGATGAATGAAAGAGAAAGTATGTTTTTGGTTTCTAATTTTGCCAAAGATTATTTTCATGATTTAATGCTGAATTCCAATAAAGGAAAAGCAATAGGATTGTCTTATTTTAAAGAACGTGGTTTTACAGATGAAACGATTAAAAAATTCGAATTAGGATATTGTATTGATGAATGGGATAATTTTACAAAAGCAGCTTTAGATAAAGGTTATGATTTAAAATATCTTGGGGCAACAGGGTTAACAATTGTAAAAGAAAACAAGCAATTCGATCGTTTTAAAGGACGTGTAATGTTTCCTATACATTCTATGTCTGGAAGAATTTTAGGTTTTGGAGGACGTATTTTAACTGCCGATAAAAAAGCAGCAAAGTATTTAAATTCACCTGAAAGTGATATTTATCACAAGAGTAAAATTCTATATGGAATCTATCAAGCTAAAAAAGAAATAGCAAAACAAGACAACTGTTTTTTGGTAGAAGGTTATACAGATGTAATTTCTTTCAATCAATCTGGAGTAGAGAATGTTGTGGCTTCTTCTGGTACAGCTTTAACCTCAGATCAAATTAGATTAGTACACAGACTTACAAAAAATATTACCGTTTTATTTGATGGTGATGCAGCAGGAATTAGAGCTTCTATTCGTGGAATCGATTTAATTCTAGAACAAGGAATGAACGTAAAAGTAGTTCAATTTCCAGATGGTGAAGATCCAGATAGTTTTGCAAAAGCAAATTCAGATGCAGATTTAAAAGCGTATTTAGAAAATTCTGCGCAAGATTTTATCAACTTTAAAGTTTCACTTTTATTAAAAGATTCTAATAACGATCCTATAAAAAAAGCAGGAGTAATTAGAGATATTGTAACGAGTATTTCTAAAATTCCTGATGGAATTCAGCGTGAAGTTTATGTGCAAGAATGTTCTAGAATTATGGATATTTCTGAGCGAGTTTTATTTAGCGAATTAGCGCAGTTATTAAAAAAAGGGATACAAGAAAAGAGTAAAACAAATAGGCAACAAAATAGAAATTATCAAAATAGTCCTCAGCAAGATCCTAATGAACCACCACCAGAATATTTTATGGAACAAGAACAAGCTCAAATGGGCTTGGTTAAAGGTGGCCCAGTTTCTTCTCAAAAAATTGATCAACTCTCAATTTTAGAAAACGAAATTATTAAAATTCTACTTTTATATGGAAACGAAGAGATAGAATTTATTGAAGAGGTTATTAATGTTGATGATGAAGGAAGAGAAAAAATTGCGTTAAGAAAATATGAAAATACTGTTTCGGCAGAAATTTATGTGCATTTGCACGAAGATGAAATAGAGTTTTCTAATGCTATTTTTCAAGAAATTTATACTGAAATTATTCATCAGTTAAATCAGTTAGAAAAATTAAATATTGATGATTTAATTAACCATAAAAACCCTGAAATAGCTACAATAGTAACATCCATTTTAATGGAGAAAGAAAACCCTAATCGTCAACTAAGTGATTGGGAAGGACAAAATATTGAAGTAAAATCTGCTTTAGAAGTATTAGCAAAAGGAGTGAATGATGTGGTATATAATTTAAGAAGAGTTTTAATAGGAGAAAAAATTGAAGAGTTGATGAATGCTGCAGTAAAAGATCAGGGAGTTTCAATAGATTTAGAAGTTATAAGGAACTATACCAACTTAAAAATGAGGCTTTTTGAAAAATTAAATAGAGTTGTCTAATATTAAGAAATTGTAAAAAAGGGTGTTTACACCCATAGGAATTTTTTAGGTTTAAATAGTTTTTTTGTATATTGCACACGCTAAAAGAAAAACTTAGTTCTATGAAAAGACTATTACAATTACTTAAAATTATTCAATTGTTCATTTTTTTACCATTTGAAATTTCAAAAGGTTCTAAGAAAAGAGCGTACATGAAGATTAAAAAAATGATGGTTGCAGCAAACCTGCTTTAATTAATTATTTTGGTAAAATCTTAAAAAAAAGTCACATATTAAATATGTGACTTTTTTTTATTTGTGTGTCTAAATAAGTGTTGATAAAAATTTAAAAAATGAAAAGATTAATTGAGTTCTTAAAAATTATTTTTTTATTTATTCTTCTCCCTTTTGAAATTATAAAAGGATCAAAGAAAAAAGCATACGTAAGAATTAAGAAAAAAATGATTTCAGCCAATTTTCTTTAAAAATAAAAAAGCCTTAATTCTTAAATTAAGGCTTTTTTATTTTTTATTTAATCTCTTTTGGGATTTCACAAACCGGAATTGGAATCATTTTATGCTGATTAATTCTATTTAATCTTGAATAAATTTTAAAAACTTCTTTTTCTCTTCCTGAAAATTCATCTTCAGATTTTCCTTTATTTTGCATGTTCATAGCCCATTCTAATTCGTCATAAGAAGCGCCAATTTGATCTTCATCTGTTCTGCTATCTCCAAACAGTCCATCTGTTGGTTGTGCAGTTTGTATCGAATTTGGTACACCTAAAAATGCAGCTAATTCATAAACTTCAGACTTCATTAAATCTGCAATAGGACTTAAATCAACACCTCCGTCTCCATATTTTGTGTAAAAACCTACCCCAAAATCTTCAACTTTATTTCCTGTCCCTGCAACTAAGTAACTGTGTAAACCAGCTAGATAATACAAGGTTGTCATTCTAAGTCTTGCTCTAGTATTTGCTAAAGATAAGTCTACTTTAGCAGAAGGTTCTGTATTGGGAACTACATTTTTAAAATCTTCGAAAGTAGAAGTTAAATTTACTCTTACATCAGAAACATTATTAAAATTTTCTTTTAATTGATTAATATGTTCTTGTGCTCTTGTGACTTGACTTTCTGCTTGATGAATTGGCATTTCTACACATAGAGTAGGGAAACCAGTTTTTGCACATAATGTTGATGTTAAGGCAGAATCAATTCCTCCAGAAACCCCAACAACAAACCCTTTTACTTTTGCGTTTTCGGCATACTCTTTTAACCATTTTATTATATGTTCTGCAACTTTTTCGGTTTTCATTGATAAACTATTTTAGTATTTTTATCGTTTTATAATTCTAATAGCAAGATACAAAGTTTATGAGATTTTTTATAATAGTTTTTTTTATTTTATTTAGCTTCCTTTCATGTAAATCAAATAAAGAAAAAACTGTCGATGTTTCAAATATTGATTTAAATTTCTCAATAAAAAGATATGAAGTAGATTTTTATAATGCTTCAAAAGAAAAGTTGCCCTTATTAAAAAAGAAATATGCTTACTTGTTTCCAAAATCATTTACAGATAGTTTGGCAATAGCAAAAATTAATGATAAAGATGAGCAAAATTTATATAAAGAAACTCAAAACTTATATAGTAATATTTCTGAATTAGAAACTCAATTAATATCTCTTTTTAAGCATATTAAATATTATAATTCTAAATTTAAAACACCTAATGTTGTTACTATGATATCTAATATAGATTATGATAGTAGAGTTATTTATGCAGATAGTTTAATGCTTATTTCTTTGGATGTATATCTAGGGAAAGAGCATGAGTTTTATTCAGAGTATCCAAAATATGTAAAAGAAAATAATACTAAAGAAAACATTATTGTTGATGTTGCAAATTCTATAATAGACAAGCAATTATTATCAATTAATAATAGAAGTTTTATAGGTAAGATGATACATGAAGGAAAAAAAATGTATCTATTGGATATGTATTTGCCTTCTATTTCTGATAAATTAAAAATAGGATATTCTGAAGAAAAAATTGACTGGGCAATTAATAATGAAGTAGAAATCTGGAAGTATTTTATTGAAAGAAAATTATTGTTTAGTACAGATACTAAATTAAATAAAAGGTTTTTAGATAATGCTCCATTTTCTAAGTTTTATTTACAAAGTGACAATCAGTCTCCTGGAAGAATTGGTATATGGTTAGGATGGCAAATAGTGAAGTCTTTTATGCAAAATAATGATGTATCTTTGCAAGAATTATTAACAATTGATTCAGAAGTTTTATTCAAAAAATCAAAATACAAGCCTAAAAAATAATGTCAGTAAAACATAATTCACAAATTAATTTTGAAATTGGTTTAGATGAAAACAAAGTGCCAGAAGAAATTTCTTGGACAGCAAAAGATGGAGGGATAAATAATGAAGTTTCTAAAGCTATTATGATTTCTGTCTGGGATCATAAGGAAAAAGATACTTTACGTATGGATTTATGGACAAAAGATATGCCTGTAGATGAAATGAAGCAATTTTATCATCAAACTTTAGTTTCTATGGCAGATACATTTGAGCGAGCAACAGACGATCAAAAAATGAGTGCAACAATGCGTGATTTTTGTGATTATTTCGCTGAAAAACTGGAAATTAAAAAATAATACTTACTCTTATATAAGTATGTTATAAAGCCTCTTAAATTAATTTAAGAGGCTCTATAATTTAAAAATATTGGTATTAAATGTGTTTTTTTGTAACAAATATAGATTAGTAGAGAACAAAAAAAAGACTACTTTCTAAGTAGTCTTTTTTTGTTTATTAATTTTAAGAATTATTAATCTAATGAACCTACAGGTTTAATTTCAACTCTTCTGTTTAATTGTCTACCACCTGCATTATCATTAGAGAATTTAGGTCTTGCTTCACCATAACCCTTAGACTCTAATCTTTCACTTACGATTCCTTGTTGTATCATGTATTTTCTGACACTTGCTGCTCTTCTTTGAGATAGATACAAATTATATCTATCACTATTTCTATCATCTGTATGACCTTCAATAACAAATTTAACATTTGGTATTTTTTTCATTAAGTTGATAATTTTATCAATAGTAGCAAAAGAGATCGATTTAATTCTATCACTATTAGTATCAAAATAGATACTTGCTGCTAATAATCCAATTTGTTGAGTAACATTATTTGGTGATGCTACTTCTTGTTTAGGACAACCTCTGTTTTCAACAACACCAGGAGTATTTGGACATAAATCTTCTCCATCCATAATTCCATCACCATCAGAATCTACATTCAATGGACATCCTTCATTAGATATAGGTCCATATTTTAAAGGACATTTATCTTTATAATCAGGTAAACCATCTTTATCAGAATCTACAGCTTTACCATTACCATAAACCATAACACCTGCTGGAGTATTTGGCTCAATATCTAATTGATCCATTACACCATCCTTATCAGTATCTAAGATCTTAAATTTATCTCCACCACCATTTTTATCACCCCAAATAGTAAATACTTTTTTCTTACCTAATTTTACAACTACACCAACACTACTTACAAAAAAAGTTTCCCAATCTTGTTTGTTAGATATTGCTGCATCTAAATGGTCTTCATAGTTAAAATACATACCAGTTCTAAACTCTAGGTCTACACGTTTACTTATTCTTCTTTTCATACCAAATTGTGCAGATAAATAAATAGAACTTGCTTGGTTTACACTATTTCGAGCTGGGTTATAACCAAAATCCACTAAAAGTTTATCAGGACTTGCTCCTGTTACATCTATTTCATAAAGTGCAGAATCATATGAATGATAACCAACTCCAAAATAACCAGCGGCATTCCAGTTACTTGCTGTTGTTTCATATAAATTTGTAAAACTAAAAATTAAGTTTAATTCAGCTCCATAAGCTATACCTTTAAAATATATATTGTCTTGAAGTACAGTACTATTAGTGTATAATACTTTGTATTCATTTGTTGTAGAAAAGTATTGAGCACCTCCTGAAATTTTAGAATAAGTAGCTTTAAATTCTAACCCTAATAAAGGATTGAACATTTTGTTTACAGAACCAAATACTCCGAAATTCAAATAATTTGTATCATCACCTGATCCTATTGAACGTAAATCTCCATGCATTATAAAGTTACTGAAACCACCACCAACAGCCCAACTATTACTGTTTTCTAAATCAATTCTGTTTCCGTAAGTAATTTCATCTGTAGTAAATTGACTATATGATTTAGCAACTATTAAGCTACCCAATAAAAGAAATAAAAAAATTCTCCTCATTTTAATATGTTTTTTTTTTAAACAATTGGGGGAATTATTTATTCCTGCAAAAATATAATTTTTTTTTTAAAAATGCTTTATTTTATTAACAATGTACTTGTAATCTTCAATATTGTTTACAAAATCCATTTTTGACACATCAATGATTAACAAATTTAAGTTTTTTTCAGTGTTTATAAAACTTTTATAACCATTATGAATACTTTTTAAGTAGGAGGTTTCTATACTTTGCTCATAATCTCTTCCTCTTTTTTTTATGTTCTCTAAAAGACGCTCTGTATTTTGAAATAAATAAATATATAAATCTGGTTTTGTAATTTCTTTGTACATCAAATCGAACATTTTTCTATATAATAAATATTCTTCTTTTTGTAATGTAACCTGTGCGAAAATTAAAGATTTAAAGATATAATAATCAGAAACTATAAAGTTCTTGAATAAGTCAAATTGAGCTAAATCATCGGTTAACTGTTGATATCTGTCGGCCAAGAAGCTCATTTCCAGTGGAAAAGCATATCTTTCTTTGTCTTCATAAAATTTTGGTAAAAAAGGGTTTTCTGCAAAACGTTCTAAAACTGTTTTTGCATTAAATTCATTTGAAATCATATTTGCTAAAGATGTTTTACCAGCACCTATGTTTCCTTCAATAGCAATATAGTTGTATTTTTCAGTAAGTGGTATCGGTCTTTTTAGCTTTTCATTTGTTAATATTATGTCTGAACTATCATTACAACTCTGTAAACAAGTAGAAATTTGCTTCTTTTCTATTGGATGTAAAACTGTACCTGCTATTTCAGACAAAGGAATCATTACAAATTTTCGCTGTAACATTCTAGGATGTGGAACAATTAACTTTTTTGATAATATTATTTGATCATCAATTAATAATATATCAATATCAATAATTCTATTTTGATACCCTGCTTCAGAAGTGCGTAATCTACCTAATTCATTCTCTATTTCTAATAAAGAATTCATTAAAGTTTCTGGTTGCTGATGAGTGGAGATTTTAATGCAAATATTTAAAAAATCTTCTCCTTCAAAACCCCAAGATCGGGTTTTGTATATAGATGAAATTTTTTTGATTTCCCCTACTTGTTGGTCTATTAAATTAATAGCATTTTGTAGGTTTTCAAATTTATTTCCTTGATTTGTACCTAATGATAAATATGTAATGCGTTGTATTTTCATAAAGAGTTACAAAGAAAATAAAAGCATTTATATTATTAGGTTTTAAACAAAAAAATCGTCAAATTATTTTGACGATTTTTAATATTAGTTAAATTATATAAAAGAGGTAGTTCTATTTATCAACTTCTATCTAATATAATAGGTCTTTTTTTTCTTAAGAAATACAACACAGCTAATAGTATTATAAACCCAAAAATAAGTATATAATACGTATATATTTTGGTGTTATTTTTAACCTTTATGTTAAAGCTAGGGGATAATTTACTTGTAATAAATTCAATTTTTTCACCTTTATAATTTGTGTACCAATTATAATTTTTTTGAGATTTCATTAGATCTAGCATAATAATGTTATATACTTTTTCTACTTCGGTACCTTTATATATAAGTGTATACTTTGTTGCATGGTTATGCGTATTATCCTTCTCAAGAATAACTTCTAATAAAGAAAGTTCTTCTCCATTAGCTTTATAAAGTTTAAGCTTGTCTTTAGCATAATTAAAAAAAATAGCATTGATTTCTTCTTCTGTTTTTGCATAGTTAAAGTCTGGGTCATATGCTATTAAAGCATTTCGTATAGTCCAAGGAAACTCACTGTGTACAACTGTATTATTGCCTTTTGTTACAATATCAAAATATGCTTTATCAGTATCATGTGCATACCCAAAAAGTATACACATGAAGCTAAATATATTTACTAATAAATATTTATTCATTATTTATGTATTTTTAGTTTCCACCTTGACGAAAATCATCAGAAGGTGTCCCTCTAAAATATCTTGGTATGCTTGGAAATTCATCTCCATCTGTTAATACATAATAATATGTGCCATTTGGGAATTCTGGAGTAACTCCTGTTCTACCATTGGTTTCATCTAGTGTTCCTAAATCTTCAATATATTCAAAATCTGCAGAATAAGCTCCGTTATATTCTGAGCAAGGAGCAGTTACTCCATCACCAGGTCTGTCACCTTCTTTTAATTGATAGCTAGATGTCATTGCAATTACATCTGAGCTACTATCGCTTGCGCTACTATATGCATATTTATAATAAATTGGAAAACCATCAGCTGCCCATCCAACTTGAACCATTTCTGTTCCATCTGAATCTAAAATTAAATCGTATAATGTTGGAGAACCATGGTAATGGTATTTACCAGATGGTTGCACATGCGCATAATTACAATCTAAACCAATAGGTACACTTAAAGCTTCTAAATTCCAGTCCCAGTTTGCATCTGGATCCATAATACCTAAATCACTATGAGGCCAAGGTTCTGCAGCAATTGGGTCTAATTCTACACCGTTTAGTAATACTCCGAACATGTATTCTGGTCCGCTATCTCCTTGAAGTGATGTTAAACTCCCTGTTGACACAGGATTCGTAGTTATAGTATAAGTTTCATTTTGGGCACTTATATCAGCATTCCTAAATTCACCAACTAAGTGGCTAGGAATATTATTTGTGGTAATATTTCTATTGTCACCGTCAATAACAAAACTATTTTCTTGAGTAATGTCTACTTCATTGTCACATGTAGCATTATTTTCGACGATTTCTTGCTGAACACATTCTGTTTCTTCTTCTTCTTCTTCTGTTATTTCTTCTGTACTATCATCAGAACTACAAGATTGTAATGTTGTAGTTAATATAATGATTGAAAAAAAACAGGTAAATAAATAATGAGGTTTCATTTTTAATTTCATAATTATTGTTTTTATTACTGTAGTTAATGTATTAGATGTTGTTTTTTTTAGAAACTTGTTCTTAATATATAAAAAAAATCCATAAAAGATTAAATTTAATCTTTTATGGATTTTTTTTTATAGTTGAAAGAAATTAATCCTCTTTTTTGTTTTCTCTAGGTTTTCTATCATCACGTCTGTTGTCACGTCCGCGATTATCTCTACCTCTGTTGTCTCTTCCACGATTATTATCTCTTGGTGGTCTTTCAACAAATCCTTCTGGTTTTTGTAAAATAGCTTTTCTAGAAACTTTTTCTTTACGAGTTCTTGGGTCTATTCCAAAATATTTTACGTCTAAAATATCACCCATTTTAACTACATCAGAAACATTATCTGTACGTTCCCAAGCTAATTCAGAAACATGTAATAAAACTTCATTTCCAGGAGCTTCAGTATATTCTACCACAGCACCAAAATCTAACATTTTAATTACTTTAACTTCATATACAGAACCTTTTTCTGGTTTGAATAACATAGATTCAATCTTAGCAATTACAGCTTCAATTCCTTCTGGTTTTGTACCTAAAATTTCAATAATTCCTTCTTCAGTTACAGGGTCTTCAGTAATTACAATTGTAGTTTCTGTTTCTTTCTGTAATTCTTGAATATTTTTACCACCTGGTCCAATAAATGCACCAATTAGTTCATTAGGAATTCTTCTGTTAATCATTTTAGGAGCATGATCTTTTACTTCTTCGTTTGGAGTAGTAATTGTATCAGTTAATTTTTCTAAAATATGTAAACGACCATTACGAGCTTGTTTTAGTGCATTTACTAAAATTTCGTAAGGAAGTCCTTTTACTTTAATATCCATTTGACAAGCAGTAATTCCTTCTGCAGTACCAGTTACTTTAAAGTCCATATCTCCTAAGTGATCTTCATCACCTAAAATATCAGATAAAACAGCGTAACGATCTCCGTCAGAAATTAATCCCATAGCAATACCAGAAACTGGTCTTGTCATTTGAACTCCTGCGTCCATTAATGCCATTGTACCAGCACAAACAGTAGCCATAGAAGAAGAACCATTAGATTCTAATACTTCAGATACAACTCTTACTGTATAAGGACAATCTGCAGGAACCATTCCTTTTAATGCTCTTTGAGCTAAATTACCATGACCAACTTCTCTACGAGATGTTCCTCTTAATGGTCTAGCTTCACCTGTACAAAAAGGAGGGAAGTTATAGTGTAAATAGAAGTTTTCTTCACCTTCGTAAGATGGCATATCTATTTTTATTGCATCTCTAGATGTTCCAAGAGTTACTGTAGCTAAAGCCTGAGTTTCTCCACGAGTAAAAATAGAAGAACCATGTGTTGATGGTAAATAATCTACCTCACACCAAATCGGTCTAATTTCATCAGTCTTACGACCATCTAAACGTAAACCTTCAGCTAAAGTTAATTCTCTAACTGCATTTTTTTGAGATTTGTTGAAGTATTTTCCAACTAAATCACCATAATCTTCTAATTCTTCTTCAGAAAAAGTAGCTTTTAATGCTTCTTTTACTTCAGAAAAAGCATTAGTACGCTCTACTTTAGAAGTTCCTTTTTTAGCAATTGCATAACATTTATCGTAACAAAAGTCATTTATTTTTGCTGCTAATTCTTCATCTTCTCTTTCTCCTTCGTATTCTCTTGTTTCTTTCTTACCAAAAGCTTCTGCTAATTTAACTTGAGCAGCACATTGAATTTTAATAGACTCATGTGCAAACTTAATAGCATCTGCCATTTCTTCTTCAGAAATTTCATCCATTTCACCTTCCACCATCATTACAGAATCAGCTGATGCTCCAATCATCATATCGATGTCAGATTCTGCTAATTGAGCTCTACTTGGGTTGATAACGAATTCTCCATTAACTCTTGCAACACGTGCTTCAGAAATTGGGCATTCGAATGGGAAATCTGATAATTGAATAGCTGCTGATGCTGCTAAACCTGCTAATGCATCTGGCATAACATCTTCATCATGAGACATTAATTGGATCATTACTTGTACTTCTGAATGATAATCTTTTGGAAATAATGGACGTAAAACACGGTCTACTAAACGCATTGTTAATACTTCTCCATCACTTGGTCTTGCTTCTCTTTTAAAGAATCCTCCTGGATAACGACCTGCAGCCGCAAATTTTTCTCTATAATCTACTGTTAAAGGTAAAAAATCTACTGTTCCTGCTTTGTAGCTTGATACTACAGTACATAATAACATTGCTTTACCCATTTGAACAACAACTGAACCGTGTGCTTGTTTTGCTAATTTACCGGTTTCTAATGAGATAGTTCTTCCATCTCCAAGGTCTATTACCTCTCTAAATACTTTTGGAATCATAAATTTTAATTCTAAATTTTAAATTTTTGTTTTGTTGTGTTGTTGTCTGTTGTTGCAATGGAAATTCAAAAATGCTGTTACTATTTTTGATTTTTTTATATAGATTCTGTTTGTTAGTCAGAATTAAATACTTTTTGATTCCTGCTTTCGCAAGATAGATAAATTATTGTTTTGTAGCTAGCTACAAGAATTTATCATAATAAAAAAGAGGCACGTTTATAGAGCCTCTTTTTGTAAGAATTATTTTCTAATTCCTAATTCTTTAATAATTGCACGATATCTATTGATTTCCGTTTTCTTAAGATAATCTAATAAACTTTTACGCTTACCTACTAACATTACTAACGAACGCTCAGTGTTAAAATCTTTACGATTTCTCTTTAAGTGCTCCGTTAAGTGGTTAATTCTGTGTGTAAATAATGCAATTTGACCTTCTGAAGAACCAGTATCGTTTTTTCCTTTACCGTGTTTTTCGAAGATGCTTTCTTTTACTTCTTTAGTTAAATACATTCCAATATTATTTAAATGATTATTATGTATATCAATGATTGTTTCATTGAAGCTGCAAATATATAATTATTTTTTTGAATAAAAACGGAACCAAAGTTCTTCTTTTGTAGTTTTACTCTAAAAATAAAAAAGCCAGCAATTGCTGGCTTTTTATATTATGCTCTTATGGGTATATTTTGTATTAAATCGATATACAAGTTTACCTGCTTTTTTAAGTTTTTACGTTCATAAATAGCATCTAAGAACCCATGTTCTAATACAAATTCAGATTTTTGAAAACCTTCTGGTAAATCTTTACCTGTAGTATCTTTTACAACTCTTGGTCCTGCAAAAGCAATTAATGCATTTGGTTCTGCAATATTAATATCTCCCAACATTGCATAAGATGCAGTTGTACCTCCAGTTGTTGGATCTGTACATAGAGAAATATATGGTATTTTAACTTCTGCTAATTGTGCTAGTTTTGCTGATGTTTTTACTAATTGCATTAATGAAAGTGAAGCTTCCATCATACGTGCACCACCAGATTTAGAAATCATTAAAAAAGGAATTTTGTTTTTTATTGAATAATCAATAGCTCTTGCTATTTTTTCTCCAACTACAGAACCCATTGAGCCTCCAATAAAAGCAAAATCCATAGCAGCTATTACTATCTCTTTCCCTAAAGACAACCCAACAGCAGTTCTAACAGCATCTTTTAATTTTGTTTTTTCCTGTGCAGCTTTTAATCTGTCTGGGTATTTTTTTGTGTCTTCAAATTTTAAAGGATCTTTTGATGTTAATTTCTCATCTAATTCTTTAAACTTATTGTCATCAAAAAATAATTCGAAATATTCTTTACTTCCTATTCTTACATGATAACCATCTTCTGGACTTACATATAAGTTTCTTTTTAATTCTTCTGTATCTATTACTTTTCCACTAGGAGTTTTATACCATAACCCTTTTGGAGTATCTTTTTTATCTTCTGTAGAAGTCTGTATTCCTTTATCCGTTCTTTTAAACCAAGCCATACTAGTTGTTTTGTTTTAGGTTGTTTCTAAATTTGCATCTAAAAATTTAGAAATACAAATGTAAAAGTTTTTTCTTTAAAGTTCCCTTTTTGACATCTAAAGTCATAAAAAAAGCACTTTGATTATATCAAAGTGCTTTTCGTTTATTTTAAAAGATGCTTATTATAAAGTATCTACGTTGTTTAAATCAGCAAAAGCTTGTTTTAAACGTGTTTTAAAAGTTAATTCACCTTCACGTAACCATTTTCTTGGGTCGTAGTATTTTTTGTTAGGTTGGTCTGCTCCATCAGGATTACCAATTTGAGTAGCTAAATAAGCTGCTTTTCCTTGCATGTAATCTCTAATTCCTTCTGTAAAAGCAAATTGTAAATCTGTATCAATATTCATTTTTACAACACCATAACCAATTGCTTCTCTAATTTCTTCTAAAGAAGATCCAGAACCTCCATGAAATACAAAATCGATATGGTTTTCTTCAACACCATATTTTTTTGTGATAAATTCTTGAGAATTTTTTAAGATTTTTGGAGTTAACTTTACATTTCCTGGTTTATAAACACCATGAACGTTACCAAAAGCTGCAGCAACTGTAAATTGAGGAGAAACTTTTAATAACTCTTCATAAGAATAAGCAACTTCTTCTGGTTGTGTGTATAATTTAGAAGCATCTACATCAGAATTGTCTACACCATCTTCTTCACCACCTGTAATACCTAATTCAATCTCTAAAGTCATACCCATTTTACTCATACGAGCTAGATATGTTTTACAAATTTCGATATTTTCTTCTAAAGGCTCTTCAGATAAATCTATCATATGAGAACTATATAAAGGTTTACCAGTTTCTGCAAAATGCTTTTCTGATGCATCTAATAAACCATCAATCCAAGGTAATAATTTTTTTGCAGCATGGTCAGTATGTAAAATTACAGGAACTCCATAAGCAACTGCTAATTCATGAATGTGTTTTGCACCAGCAACAGCACCTGCAATAGCTGCTTTTTCACCTTCGTTAGATAACCCTTTACCTGCATTAAATTGTGCACCACCATTTGAAAACTGAATGATTACTGGAGCGTTTAAATCTCTTGCAGTTTCTAAAACAGCATTGATTGTATCTGATCCAATTACGTTAACTGCTGGTAAAGCAAATCCTTTTTCTTTTGCAAAATTAAAAATATCTTGAACTTCTGTTCCAGTTGCAACACCTGGTTTTATATTATGACTCATGTTTGTTTTTTTTAATCATTAATTACTCATCAAAAGTACTAAAAATAGGTCTTAAAATATGAATAAAATAACGAAAACGTTATAGGTTTTTCGTTGTTTTTAGAATGGGTAGTTAATCCCTATGTTGTAAACAGCATTGGCAAAGTTGTAGTTTTTAAGCCATTTGTTACCAGTTAAATAAGGTTCATAGGTTTTAAAGCCAATATCAAAACGAAGAATTAAAAAGCTAAAATCTAATCTTGCTCCAAAGCCAGAGCCAATTGCAATGTTTTTTAATGACGATAAACTACTAAACTTAGCATCTTCATCAACAAAACTTGAGCCAGTAATGTCCCAAATATTTCCAGCATCAATAAATAAAGCTCCTTTTAACTTGCTTACAACATCAAATCTGTATTCTGCACTTGTAAGAAATTTAAGGCTTCCAACATTAAACTCTAACCCTGTGTTTCTACTTCCAGGACCTAATTCATAAGTTTGCCAAGCTCTAATATCATTAGAACCACCAGCAAAGTAACTTTTAGTAAAAGGAATATCTGAATTGTCATAAGGAATAATTGCACCTAAAAATGTTCTGAAACCTAAAACTGAATTAGCACCAACATCCCAAAAACGTTTGTATTCTAAATCTGTTTTAAAATATTGTGCTAAAGGTATTTTAGCAAATGTTTTTTTACCATTTGCATTCGTGTTTTTCGAAATTAATCCTAAAACATTTCCAGAATTAGCAATTCTTGCTTTAAAAAACGAAAAATTATTGTCGTTAAACTTTGTTTGACTATTATAAGTGTAAGAATAAGCTAGAACGGGAATTAAGAAATCGGATGTTATAATATTATATCTATTTAAAATATTTAAAGCAGTGTTGTAATCGTCAGGGTTTGTTGTTTTAAAACTATTGTTATCAGAAACTTTAGTCATAAAAATAATTGCCTTAGTCACTTGGTCTTCTATTTTATCTGAAAGTGGATGGTAGTTTGGGTCTGTTGTTGAGGTATTCGCTGCATCATATACTTCAGCAACATCATCTAAATTAGAAAATTCAGAACTATAAATATCAAAATAGCTACTAATGTTTAAATTTTGAATATACTGAGTGTTAAATATTTCTAATTGTATTGTTTTTTTTGGGTTAAACTGCCATTTGTAATCAGATAAAAATGTAAATGTTTGCCTGTCTAAACCTATGTTTTTTTGAAAGCTAGATCCTATAGAAAATAATGTTCTTGGAGACATTTCTTTTGGAACTAATTTACTTAAACCAAAAGGGGCAACTAATCTTGGTATTTCTAAAGAAGCATCTGCTCCAATTTCCCAACCAGGACCACTATTAGAATTAAAATAAGATCCTAAAAAAGAAAGTTTTAATAATTCTGCACCTCTAAAAGCATTTCTATTTGTTATAGAAAATTTTGCAGAAGAACCAATATTTCTAATATTAGAATGTGTTATTTCGGTTTCTAAACCTAGTGTATATTTCTCTGTTGGTGCTAATAAAATGTCCATTTTTAGTTCATTGTCAGTTCCAGGTATTTCACTAAATTTTATATTTGTAGACTTAAAGTTTTTAAGTGATTTTAAATGATTTCTTGTTAAGTTCCTTAAAGTGTCTTTGTAAATTCCATTCGGTTTTAAAAAAATGGATTGTGATAAAAATTTTGGGTTGTACTTGATTTTTCCATGAGCAAAGAAATTAATCCCTTTATAATTTAAAGAGTCTAATAAAGGTTCTCCTTTTTTTGTAAAAGAATAATCTGTAGTTACATTAACTTCAGTTATTTTTTTTATTTTATAAGGAGTATTAATATAACTACCATTTTTATCTTCTAATCTATTTCCAGAAATTAAAAACTCAACATTTGTCTTGTAATCAGCCCTTGTAGAGTCTACATAAAAACCTAATGAAGATTCTGTAAAGTTGTAAATACCATTGTTTCTAAATAGTTTTAAGACTCTACTAGCTTCATTTCTAAATGTTTTATCATTGTATTGACTTCCAGATTTTAGCATGGAAGAAGTGTTAGAGTTTTTATAAATAGAGTCTAAAACTGGAGACTCTATTTTAATGTTTATGGTGTCTAAAAGAGTTGGCTTTCCTTTTGTAATATGATATTCTACAGTGGCTTTTTTGTCTTTATATAAGTTTACAACAGTATCTACTTTAGATTTAAAATATCCTTGAGTCTTGTAGTATGCCCATAAGTTATCTGCAGTTCTTTTTATTTTTCTATTATTAATGATTTCTGGCCCTTGATATTTTAAAAACCAATTATTTAAACCAATAAAGGAGTTTGCATATCCAATACTTTGTTTTTCTGAAAAGATATTTTTGATAAAATTATATGAACGTGGGTTTTTTTTACCCCATTCTGATGGTGTTTTTGGTTTTTTATAGCTACCAATATTGTGCAAGTACAAAGCAAAAGGGAAATTTAAAAACCTTGGATTTGGTTTTTGAAGTATATATTTTTGAATATCACTGCTTTTATTTCTAACACTGTCAACAAAAATATAATTTTGCGTAAGCATGTGTTCATCTTCAGCAACATGTTTTGTGGAATTACATGAAACTAAAATGAGTAAGAATAAAAATGATAAAGAAAGTTTTTTCATTAATTTAGCAATGCTATCAAAATCAAAAATAGTATTTTTCGACGGTTTATTTCTATTTACAATCAATTAATGAGTATATCAAAAAATCAATTTAAATTAATAACAAGTTTATCTCAAAAAAAGTATAGACAAAAGCATAAATTATTTATAGCAGAAGGTATAAAAGTGGTGCAAGAATTATTGAATTCTTCTCTTGAAGTTGAAACACTTTTTTGTACTGATGATTTTTCTACGAATATTTCTGATGAAAATATAGTTCGGATTTCTGAAACAGATTTAAAGAAAATAAGTAATTTAAAAACACCCAATAAAGTTTTAGGTTTGTTTAAGTTTCCTGATGAAAAAGCTTTTAAAAACAAAGGGTTAGTTATTGCTTTAGACGCTATAAATGATCCTGGAAATTTAGGAACCATTATTCGTTTATGTGATTGGTTTGGTGTTGAGGAGTTAATTTGCTCAAAAGACACCGTAGATTGTTTTAACCAAAAAGTTGTGCAAGCAAGTATGGGGTCTTTAACAAGAATTTCTATACGTTATGTAGATTTAGCTGAATATTTATCAGCAACTAATTTACCAACTTTTATTGCAGATATGGATGGTGAAAACGTATACAAAACGAATTTACCAAAAGAAGGAATTCTTATTATGGGAAATGAAGCTAATGGAGTTTCTAATGAAATAAAAAAGTTGATTACTAATAAAATTTCGATACCAAGATTTGGAGAAATACAAGAAACTGAAAGTTTAAACGTAGCTACAGCTACTGCTATTTTATTAAGTGAGTTTAAACGAGGTTGTTAGTTTTTGTTAGCAAGTTTGAAAAAATACCTTTAAAAATCGCTGCATTAAACTTTGCAACTTTTTTACTTTAAAACTTTACAACTAATATCTACTCAAAAGCAAAAGTAAGAAATACACCACGAGTTCCCATATAATTTACAGGAGCTGTCCACTGACTTGTTCCATTTGCAGGATTGTCATATTTAATCTCGTTGTTTATTGCAAAAATTCCACGAATAGAAGGAGAGAATTTAAAGAAGTATAAATAAAAGTCTACACCTACACCAACTTCATACATAAAGTTGCTTGTATTCATTCTAAATTGTCCTGCAAAATTATCATCTTGGTTGTCTTCACTACTAGAAAAATTGTAGTTATATGAAACACCAGCTAATAGAAAAGGACGAATATTTTTATATTTATCTGTACTAAATTTTAATAATAACGGAATGTGTAAATAAGTAGAACTGGCTTCTCTAACACTGTCTTGAGGTATTGCTAAGTGATTAAAATATATTTTTTTAGCATTGGTTATTAAACCAGGTTCAAAACGTAAGTTTAAATTTTTATGCAATCGTAAATCTGCGATTAAACCTACATTAAATCCAGCAGTAGGTTCTACAGTTATACTTGCATTTGGAACCGAAGGAACATCTTTTAAACTTACTTTAAAATCATTTTGGTTTAGACCTAAATAAAAGCCATAATGTAATTTTCTTTTATCAAAAGTTGGTAGATATTCAACCCCTTCATTTTGTGCAAAAAAAGTAATTGAAGTTAAAAGGAAAAAACTGAAAATTATAAATTTTTTACTCATCATTATTTACATGCAGTATAAATTGTAGCAACTCCAAAAGTTACGGGTTTATCTTCTGTATTTGTAAACCCATTTTTTTGTAAAATATTGTTGAATGCTTCTCCAAAAGGAAAAGAATTTGCAGATTTTGATAAGTATGAATAGGCAACTTTGTCTTTAGAAAATAACTTGCCTACAATTGGTAAAAATAAATTAGTATATAATTTATAGCCCTGTTTAAAAGGGAACTTGGTTGGATTAGAGGTTTCTAAAATAACCAAAACACCTGTCGGTTTTAAAACTCTAGCAATTTCTTTAATTCCTTTGTTTAAGTTTGCGAAGTTTCTAACTCCAAATGAAACTGTAATTGCATCAAAAGTATTATCCTTAAAAGGCATTTCTTCTGAATCGCCAACAATCATTTCTATTTTGTCTGATAGATTTTCTTTTGCAATTTTTTGTTTTCCAACTTCTAACATTCCTTCAGAAATGTCTAAACCTACAATTCTATCAGGATTTAAAGCAGCCATCATTATAGCTAAGTCTCCAGTTCCTGTGGCGATATCTAAAATTTGTTTCGGATTGTTTTGCCCAACAATCTTCACTACTTTTTTACGCCATTTTACATCAATTCCTAAAGAAATAACTCTGTTTAAACCATCGTAATTTTCAGAAATGTTATCAAACATTTTAGCAACTTGCTCTTTCTTACCAAGTTTAGAACCTTTGTATGGGTTTATCTTTTCTGCTGACATTCTATTAACCGTTAATTGCTACCACTTCATTTATTTGATTTGGTAGCATTTCTTTTAGTAAGTTTTCTATTCCGTTTTTTAAAGTAGCAGTAGAAGAAGGGCATCCACTACAAGCACCTTGTAAAATAACACTTACTATTTTGTTTTCTTCGTCATAAGAGCGAAAAGCTATATTTCCTCCATCGCTAGCAACAGCAGGTTTTATATATTCATCTAAAATATCTACAATTTGTGCTTCAATTCCTTCTAATTGTACTTTAGGTACTTCAACTTTATCTTCTTTAGTAGATTTCTTTTCTGTTGGAAGTTCTTTAATTATCGCCTTACCAGAAACTAAGTACTCACGAATAAAAGTTCTTACTTCTGCAAAAACATCACTCCATTCTACCATGTCGTATTTTGTAACAGAAACATAATTATCAGAAATAAATACTTCTTTTACAAAAGGAAAATTAAAAACAGCTTGTGCTAAAGGAGAAGATTTGCTCGCTTCATCAATGTTTTTATATTCAACATTTGTTTGCGTTAGCGCTTTGTTGGTTGCAAATTTCATTACTGAAGGGTTTGGTGTAACCTCAGAATATACCTCAATTGCTTCTTTTTTTGATGTTGGGTTTTCCTCTACAACAACACCATCGTCATTTAAGTAAGCTTCAATTTGCTCTTTAACTTCTTCTTGTACATCTATCCATTCTAAAATATCAAAACGTTGTATAGCAATAAAATTTGCTGTTATAAAAATCTTCTTTACAAATGGTAAGTAGAATAACTGTTGTGCTAAAGGCGAATTCTTTGCTTCGTCTATATTGCTATATTCATAACTTCCACCATTTATTAAAACTTGATTGGTGTTAAATTTTATAATTGTATTGTTGGTAGTTTCTTGAATTGTGATCTTTACGTCTTTCATTGTCTTGAAAAAATTGAATTGCAAAATTAAGGGAAAAAAGGGAAACAGAAATGTTTTTGATATGTTAAATAAAAATTCCGCTTAAAGACAGTGTTTATCTGTTTAAGCGGAATTTAATTTTAAGCGTTTAAAAATTACAGATTTAAAGTAACTGTAGCCGTAATTGTTTTGTTGTCTAATTGTAATTCTGCTGGATTTACATTAAAGCCAGGGTAGAAGTTATATGGGCTAGTTTTATTATTATCAGTATAAGAAAAATCTAATTTAAAACTTCCAAAGTTATATCCTGCACCTAAAGAATATCCTTTTAAGTTATCAGAATCTAAAGCTAGTATATCTGGACTCTGTTCAAATTTATACCCACCTCTAACACTAAATCTATCTAATCTCCATTCTGTACCAACATTGTAAGAATGCGTGTTTCTTAATTCATTTTGATAAAACTGATTTTCATCATTAAAAACACCGTTAGATAATTTCATGTTTTGGTACCCTTTATTGATATAATCAAAACTTATTAAACCATCTTTTCCAAAAATAAACGCAGCACTTGCAGTTAATTTACTTGGTGTTTTTAAACTATAGCTGATGTATTGCCATTCATTATACTCTGTTAAATCTTGGCTTCCTTGATAAAATGTAGTTTCTCCAATATCAATATCATTATCTTGGTTAAAATTGGTGTCTTGTAAAATTTCTGAATACCAAGTTGGTGTTTGGTAGGCTAAACCAAATCTAAAATTAGGATGTGCTTTGTAAATAAATCCTGCATTTGCAGAAAAACCAGTACCTGTTGTAATGTTTTCTTGATATAAATCTACATCTAATTCATTTCCATTTACATCACTATTAAACTCTGTTAAAAGTGTTTGTTGACTAAAGTTTAAGTCATAAAAGTTTAATCCTAATCCAACATATAATTTCTTTTGATGAACAGATGAAAAGGCAATATTTAACTCAGAAATTTCACCATTATAATTATTAGAAAAACGTTGTTCATCTGCAATATTAAAATCTATGGCAGGAACACTGTTATCTAAAGGTGAATCTCTAAAAGTAGCAACACCACTATTTCCTTGTGCTAAAAAATTATTAGAAAAATCTTTTGTAATTCTATAGTTAAAACCAATTGCAAATTTATTCCATTCAGAATTGTAAGCGCTATCAAAAACTAAAACGGCACCAGCATGAGAAAGATTAAAAAATTGATTTTGTGTTGTCAATGATTTTCCATAATAATCAGCAATAATATCAGAATTTCTAGAATTAAATGTGCCAGAAAAAGAGCTGTTTTTAAATATTGCAATACCTGCAGGATTAATACTCATTGCAGAAACATCTCCTCCTAATGCTCCAAAAGCACCACTCATTGCTGTAAAACGTGCAGAACCATTTTCATCATTTTGTGAAAATAAAATACCTAAATCTTGATACCCTAAAGATTGCGAATAAGACGTAATTGTTGCTGCGAAAAAAATCGCTATTGTTATAAACTTTTTCATTTTAAATGTTTTTCTAATTTAGATTAATTTCTTCTTCTAGATGATGAAGAACTTCTTGATGACGAACTTCTGCTTGAACTAGAGCTTCTTGTTGATGAACTTCTAGAGCTGCTTCTACTTGGTGTACTTCTTGTTGATGAACTTCTAGATGAAGATGATCTTGTAGAAGAAGAACTTCTGGTTGAAGGTTTATAATTATTATTGCTTCTAGAAGAATTATTATAGCTCCTGCTTGAAGAGTTGTTAGTAGTACTTCTAGTTGAAGAGTTGTTTCTTGTTGTGCTTCTTACAGTTCCTCTTGTAGAAGTATTAGAATTTCTATTTGTGGAATTATAAGATCTTCTAGAAGTTGAAGGAGTTGAAGATCTTCTTACTACAACAACTTGTCTATGGTTTCTAATATTTGCATTAGATGCGTCTACACTTGCAATATTTCTTCTGCTTCCAGAACTGCTTCTTGTAGAAGAGCTACTTCTTGTACTTCTTGTTGGTGATGTGCTTCTTCTTGTAGTAGAGGTTCCTCTTGTTGTAGAACTTCTTCTAGGAGAAGTTGAAGTGTTACTACTTCTTCTAGAAGAAGTTGTGGGTTTTCTATTTACAGAAGAATTTGTTCTTCTGCTAGTTGTACTTCTATTTCTAGAATTTACACTACTATTTCTTCTGTAAGTATTATTGTTTGCAGTTCTTCTACTATAATTTCTATTTCTGTAATAATTATTATTGTATCTGTTGTTATAATTTCTATAAGGATTTGAATATCCGTAGTAGTAAGGTTGGTAATAAAAAGGTGTATAAAACCCTACGTTCCATGCATAGTAATTATGATATGGATGCCAGTAAGGATTGTAATTCCAACCATAACCTCGGTTTCTCCAGTTTCTGTAACCCCAATTATCATAATATCCATAACCATAAAAATCATTCCAATAAGGATTTGTATTTAAATTTATATGAACTACTACGTCATTATTTTCACCTTGTCCCCAAGGTTGATTAGGATTATAATTTAAAGTTTCATCTATTATTTCTTCATCAACATAAATGGTGTCTACAGTATTATAATCATCTACTTCTGTAAAAACATCATTATTATCTATATTTTCTAAACTATTTAATTTGTTTAAAAAATAATTGTCTTCGTAATCTTTATATTCTTCTTCATCAACAATAACTACTTTCTTTTTTTCTTTTACGGCAGTATCATCACCATAAATGCCATCATCATTAGATGCATTTTGATAAGTTCCACAAGAAACCAACAGCAAGCTTGTTGTAAGTAATAATAATAGTCGGTTTGTGTTAAGGTTTATATTTTGTAGTTTCATGATGATTATATTTAGATGAATACTTATTTTATTAATTAAATCTTGCTAAAAACTCTTTAAATTATAGTAATTTTGTATCGTTTTTGTAAAATAGATACTAATTTTTTAACAAAACTTTCACTTTAAAGGTAACAATATTTGTGCCAAACTTTTAACTATGAGCAAACATTTAACAAAAAGAGCCGACGATTATTCAAAATGGTATAATGAATTAGTAGTAAAAGCAGATTTAGCTGAAAACTCTGCAGTGAGAGGTTGTATGGTAATAAAACCATATGGTTTTGCAATCTGGGAAAAGATGCAAGCAGAGCTAGATAGAATGTTTAAAGAAACAGGACATGAGAATGCTTATTTTCCGTTATTTGTACCTAAAAGCTTGTTTGAAGCAGAAGAAAAAAATGCAGAAGGTTTTGCAAAAGAATGTGCAGTTGTTACACATTATCGTTTACAAAATGATCCTGATAATCCAGGAAAATTAAGAGTAGATCCTGAAGCTAAATTAGAAGAAGAGCTAGTTGTAAGACCAACTTCTGAAGCAATTATTTGGAATACTTATAAAGGATGGATTCAATCTTATAGAGATTTACCATTATTAATTAATCAATGGGCAAATGTTGTGCGTTGGGAAATGCGCACACGTTTATTTTTAAGAACAGCAGAGTTTTTATGGCAAGAAGGGCATACAGCACATGCTACAAAAGCAGAAGCAGTAGCAGAATCTAGACAAATGCAAGATGTTTATGCTGAGTTCGCAGAAAACTTTATGGCAATGCCCGTTGTAAAAGGAGTAAAATCTGATAGCGAAAGATTTGCAGGTGCAGAAGATACATATACTATAGAAGCTTTAATGCAAGATGGTAAAGCATTACAGGCAGGAACAAGCCATTTCTTAGGTCAAAATTTTGCAAAAGCTTTTGATGTAAAGTTTACTTCTAAAGAAGGAAAAAAAGAATATGTTTGGGCAACTTCTTGGGGAGTTTCTACTCGTTTAATTGGTGGTTTAATTATGACGCATTCTGATGATTTTGGCTTAGTGCTTCCTCCAAAGTTAGCGCCTATTCAAGTGGTTATTGTACCTGTTTATAAAGGTGAAGTACAATTGGAAGCTATTTCAGAGAAAATGAACTTATTTGTAAAACAATTGCGCAAAAAAGGAATTTCAGTAAAGTTTGATACTAGAGATACTTTTAGACCCGGAGCAAAGTTTGCAGAATATGAATTAAAAGGAGTTCCGGTTAGAGTTGCTATTGGAAACAGAGATTTAGAAAACGGAACTTTAGAAATTGCAAGAAGAGATACTTTAGAGAAACAAACTGTTGCACAAGATGATGCAGTTTTATTTATAGAGAATCTTTTAGAAGAAATTCAGGATAATTTATTTAATCGAGCAATTGGTTTTAGGAAAGAGCATACTACTGTTGTAGATGATTTTAAAGAATTTAAAAAAGTAATAAAGAATAAAGGCGGTTTTGTTTCAGCTCATTGGGATGGTACAGAAGAGACTGAAGATAGAATTAAAGAATATACAAAGGCAACTATTAGATGTATTCCAAATGATGCAAAAGAGGAGGTAGGAGTCTGTGTTTTAACGGGTAAACCTTCAACAAAAAGAGTGCTTTTTGCAAAGGCTTATTAATTTTGAAAAAAAAAGTGATTTTTTTTACAAAATTCTTGCAGAATTTAAAAAACGTTGTATATTTGCACCCGCAATTGAGACATATTTAATTGTTATGGTCCGTTCGTCTAGGGGTTAGGACGCATGGTTTTCATCCATGTAACACGGGTTCGATTCCCGTACGGACTACAAGTTTTAATATAAAAAACTAATAAATTAAGAATTATGGCAAATCATAAGTCAGCATTAAAGAGAATTAGAAGTAACGAAGCTAAAAGGTTACGTAACAAATATCAGCATAAAACTACTCGTAATGCTGTAAGAGATTTACGTTCTGCAGAAGATAAGAAAGATGCAGAAGGGAAATTAGGTAAAGTTATTTCTATGTTAGATAAGTTAGCTAAGAATAACATTATCCACAAAAACAAAGCTGCTAATTTAAAATCTAAATTAACAAAGCACGTTGCTGCAATGTAAGATTTTTATATTATCATAAAATTTAAAAGCTCTGAATGAAAATTCAGAGTTTTTTTTATTTTTAAAAGTAAAGTTTTAATTTTCTTTTTTCTGAATTTATAATATAAAGTGTTGATATATCTTTTTGGTACTGTTTTTCAATGTTAGAAAAATAAAATAGTTGTATTGGCTAAAATTGTACTTCTAATTTTAAAGAATATTATAAGGTTATTTTGAATTAACTAATTTTTGAAGAATCAACTTGTATTTAAAAGACATTATCAAAATACGAATAAAGCTATTAGTTGATTTGTAGTTAGAACTTACCAATCGTAGTTTTTATGAGCATCTAATCTTATAAAGATAAATAACAAGACTGTGAAACCCCAAAGAGAAGAGCCTCCATAGCTAAAAAAGGGAAGAGGAATTCCAACAGTAGGTAATAAGCCAATAACCATTCCTATATTAACAATAATATGAAAAAAGAGAATAGAAGCTACTCCATAACCATATATTCGTCCAAATTTGTTGTTGTGAGTTTCTGCGAGGTAGATAATGCGATATAGCATCAACATAAAAAGAATAATTACAAAACTACTTCCTAGAAAGCCCCATTCTTCACCAACAGTACTAAAAATGTAATCTGTGTGTTGTTCTGGTACAAAATCTCCTTTAGTAATGTCACCTTTTAAAAAACCTTTACCTGTCCAACTACCAGAACTAATTGTTAATTCGGATTGGTGGGAATTATAACCTATGTTTTTTTTGTCAGTTTTAAGTCCTAATAGAACTTCAAAACGATCTCTATGATGTTGTTTAAAAACTTTATTGTAGGTAAAATTTGTTACAAACATAAAAAGTGTTGAAACTAAATAAATAGTTAATACTTTGTACCAATTAAAACGAATAAACCTTTTTCCGCCTTTGTAAATGGCGTAAAAAACTCCAATAGTAATCAGAATTAATAAAGATAGTAGGATGGGAATGTATCCAAAGAAAATTGTTAAAATAAAAAGAATGATTAGTAAGGACCCAAAAATTATATAATTTAGTGTTAAGCCTTCTCTGTTTAAAACAAAAAAGAACGAAAGATAAATTAATGCAGAACCTGCATCGGGCTGTAATGTTATTAAAAGAGCAGGAGTAAAAACAATGATAAAAGCTTTTATTTGATTTTTTATTAGCTTTAAATTGTATTGTCTGTCACTTAAAAGTTTAGCAACAGCTAAAGCTGTAAAAGCTTTAACAAATTCAGAGGGCTGCAAACTCATAGCGCCAAAGTTAAACCAAGATTTAGCGCCGTTTATTTCTTTTCCAAGAGGAAATAACAAGACCAAAGCAATTAATGAAATAACATAAAAAATACTGGAAAATCGCTCGTAAAATTTTGAATTAAAAAAAAGGATAATAATTATTAACGGAACACTTAAAGCAATCCAGATAATTTGTTTTCCGTATTTAGTTGAAAAGTCTAATATTTGATTATTCTCTTCCGTTTTAGAAGCCGCATAAATATTCATCCAACCAAAACCAACAAGAGTAATGAATAGAAAAACTAAAATCCAATCGATTTGTGCAAAAATGTTATTTCGTTCCTGACGCAATTTCTTTTGGTTTTTGATTTAATTTGTCATAAATGTCCTGTAAACTTAAGTTTAACATGCTCTGTTCTCTGTATTTATTTGCTTTAGATATTTCTCCTGTCAAATATTTTTCAATAAGTAAACTTGTAATTGGAGCAGCAATTGTTGACCCATAACCGCCATTTTCAACAAAAATAGCCAAGGCAATTTTAGGGTTTTCTTTAGGAGCAAATGCAACAAGAATTGAATGATCTGGTAACTGAATTTTTTGCCCATCAATTTTTGCAAAATTTTCAGCAGTTCCTGTTTTTCCACAGATTTCTATACCTTTTACTTGACTCCATTTTCCTGTACCTGTTTTAAAAACTTCATGCATGGCTTCAATTACAGGAGAAAAATGCTTTTCGTCAATAGTGGTTTGTTTAGCAATTGTGAATTTAGGATTATCAATAGGTTTTTTGTCAACTTGTTTTAAGATATGTGGTGTATAAAAATACCCTTTATTAGCAATAGCTGCAGTAAAATTGGCCAATTGAATTGGTGTTGTTAAAACTTCTCCTTGACCAATTGCGTTAGATATTGTCGTAGAACCATTCCAAGAATATTTGTAAATATCATCGTATGTTGCTCCTTTTGGTATAAAACCTGGACTTCCTGCAGGTAAATCATACCCTAAATAATTTCCTAAGCCAAAACTTGAAATGTGTTTATGCCAATTATCTAAACCTTCGGAAGGTTTGTTGTTTTTTTCTACAATTCTCTTATAGGTATTAGCAAAATAACTGTTACAAGATTTAGCAATAGCAGTTTTTAACTTAATAGGTCTTCCAATAATTCCACAATGACAACCCATAAATTCGTTTGTCCTTTTTCCATATTTATATCCATGGTAACATTTAAAAGATGTCTGCTCATTAATAACGTTTTCTTGAAGACCTATTAAAGCATTCATCATTTTAAAAGGTGAACCTGGAGCATAGGCAGCTAATAAACCTCTATCGTATGATGGTTTGCTTATAGTGTCATTAAATAGTATGGTAGAGTTTTTAGAGCGTTTTCTTCCCACTAACATGTTAGGGTCGTAAGAAGGTGCAGTTACCAAAGCTAAGATTTCTCCAGACGAAGGTTCTATCGCTACAATTCCACCTCTTTTTCCAGACATTAATTTCTGTGCAAATACTTGTAAGTCTATGTCTAAAGTTAACGAGAGATCTTTACCGTTTTCTGGTAATGTGTCATATTTTCCATTCGAAAAGGATCCTGTAACTTTATTTAGGTTATTTCTTTGTAAGTATTTTTTTCCTTTTCTACCTCTCAAATAATTTTCATATTCTCTTTCAATACCATCTTTACCAATTAATTCACCAGCTTGATAATAGTCGTTTTCTTTTGCCAATGTTTCATTTACCTCACCAATATACCCTAAAACATTTGCAGCAGCATTTATTGGATATTGTCTAATAATTCTTTTTTGAATAAAAAAACCACTGTATTTATGCAGTTTTTCTTGTAAAAAAGCAAAATCTTCTTTTGCTAATTGTTTTAAAAAAGGTGAAGGAAGGTAAGAAGCATAATTTTTTGCTCTTTGAAATCTTTTTAAGAAACTATCTTTATCGATTTTTAAAAGATTACAAAATTCTAAAGTATCTAAAGGCTTAACTTGGTTAGGTTGCACCATAACATCATAAGAAAGCTCATTTGCAACCAAAAGTTTTCCGTTTCTATCATATACATATCCTCTTTCTGGGTAATCATATTCAATTTTTACAGCAGAATTATGAATTGGATCATAATTAGAGCCTCTTATTATTTGAAGTTGAAAAAGTCTTCCAATAAAAATTATTCCAATAATTGTAATTAGAAAATAGAGTAAAAAACTTCTTTGCATTATTCGTTTTTAGTAAAAATATAGTTTCCTGTAAAAAATAAAATCAATGTAAAAACACTAGCATATAATGTGTTTAGAAAAACCATTGATAAATTTTGAAAACTAAAATTAGCAAAAGAAAAATAAATAAGATGATGAATTATTGTTAAAGTTACCACATAGTTAAAAACTTTACCAAAAGATTCTGATTTTATGTTAAAAAAAGGATAATCAGCAGGTATTTTTCTGAAAAACACTTTCACAAAAAACAATCTAAAATAAGCAATAAATAAAGTTGAAAAAGCATGAATTCCTCCTGAGTCTGAGAAAAAATCAACTAAAAGGCCTAAAAGAAAACTAAAAAACAGAAATGAAAACCTTTTTTCTTTTAAGGGATATAGAAAAACAAATGAGATGTATAGATATGGGTTAATATATCCTAAAAAATTAATATTATTTAAGATTAGAACTTGCAAAAACAGCAAGAATAAAAAAAATAAACTTTGATTTAAGCTTTTATTCATTGTTAGTGTTTTCTAAAGATTGTATTTCTTCTTTATGTAAATTCTTAATAACATAAACAAAGCCAAGGTTGCTCATATCGTTAAAAAGTAGCACATCTACTTTGTTATCTGCAGTGTTTCCTTGGTTTATTTTCGAGATGCTTCCAATAGGAATTCCTTCTGGAAAAATAGTAGATTTACCTCCAGTTTCAATAGTATCTCCGATTTTTAATGGAGCTTGTCTTGGAATGTCGTGTAATTGAACAGTATTATAGTCTTTACTATCCCATTTTAAAGTTCCGTAATAAGAAGTATTTCCTTTAAGACGTGCATTAATTCCACTATTTTTATTTAAAATGGATTGAACTCTCGTGTAATTACTTGATGAGTTTTCTGTAATTCCAATAATTCCTTTGCTATTAATTACAGCCATTTCTTTATCTACTTTTTGGTTTTTACCTTTATTGATAGTCAGAAAATTAAAAGGTTTAGAGTAGTTGTTGTTAATGATTTTTGCGTTTGTAAAAGTATATTTTTGTTGATACTTTAAACTATCAATTACTGTCGAATCAATATCAAAACTTACAGTAATATTTTTTTCTAATATATTTTTTAAACGCGTGTTTTCTTCTGATAAAAGTTCGTTTTCAGATTTTAAATCTAAATATTCAGTTGAGTTAGAAAGAGTTGAATAAAAACCGCCAGTTATTGAATTTGCAGAGTTTACAAATTTACTTTTATGAAAATTAAGGTTATTAAAAGTGAATGTTAGCGCAATAAACTCTAACAATATGAAAAACAGAAAATATTTAAACTTCTGAAAAAAATAGATAATCTGCTGCATTGTTAGAACTTAAAAACTGCTATTTCATTAATACATTTTTGTATTTTTTTAATTCTTTTAAAGCAATTCCTGTTCCACGAACTACAGCTCTTAAAGGGTCTTCTGCAATATATACAGGTAAATCTGTTTTTCTAGAAAGACGCTTGTCTAAACCTCTTAACATAGAACCTCCTCCTGCTAAATAAATTCCTGTATTGTAAATATCTGCAGCTAATTCTGGTGGAGTTTTAGAAAGTGTTTCCATAACTGCATCTTCAATTCTTAAAATAGATTTATCTAATGCTTTTGCAATTTCTCTATAAGATACTTGAACCTGTTTAGGTTTACCACTTAGTAAATCTCTTCCTTGAACCAACATTTCATCTGGTGGAGTTTCTAAATCTTCAGTAGCAGCTCCAATCTGTATTTTAATTTTTTCAGCAGTCGTTTCTCCAACATGTAAATTGTGTTGAGTACGCATATAATACATAATATCATTTGTAAATAAATCTCCTGCAACTTTTACAGATTGATCACAAACAATACCTCCTAAAGCAATAACAGCAATCTCAGTTGTACCACCACCAATATCAATAATCATATTTCCTTTAGGCTCCATAATGTCTATCCCAACACCAATTGCCGCAGCCATAGGTTCATAAATTAAATAAATTTCTTTAGCATTCATGTGTTTAGCTGAATCACGAACCGCTCGTTTTTCTACTTCTGTAATTCCAGAAGGAATACAAATAACCATTCTTAATGCAGGTGGAAATAGCTTCTTTTTAATTGATGGAATTTGTTTTACAAATTCTTTAATCATTTGTTCCGACGCTTCAAAGTCAGCTATAACTCCGTCTTTTAAAGGACGAATAGTTTTAATATTTTCATGGGTTTTTCCTTGCATTAAATTGGCTTCTTTACCAATTGCAATGATGTCTCCAGAAATTCTGTTTCTTGCAACAATAGATGGACTATCAATAACCACTTTTCCGTTGTGAATTATTAATGTATTTGCGGTTCCTAAATCAATCGCAATATCCTCCGTCATAAAATCGAAAAAACCCATAAAATATCTTTATTGTATTATTTTTGATGTATTCTTACAAACTTACTAAAAATCTAAGTGTAAAATACATATTATTTATTAATGTTTAAAATGTCTTGTTCCTGTCATAACCATAGATAAATTATGATCATTACAGTAATCAATACTTAGTTGATCTTTAATAGATCCACCAGGTTGTATAACACTTTTTATACCAGCTTTATCTGCAATTTCTACACAATCTGGAAAAGGGAAAAAAGCATCACTTGCCATTACACAACCATTTAAATCAAAATTAAATGAATTGGCTTTTTCTATTGCCTGATTTAAAGCATCAACTCTACTTGTTTGCCCAGTTCCACCTGCTAACAATTGCTTGTTTTTTACAAGTATTATAGTGTTAGATTTGGTGTTTTTACACAATTTAGAAGCAAACAATAAATCATCTAACTCACTTTGGCTTGGTTTATTGTTTGTAACATATGTTAAATCTTCTAATCTATCTGTAATATTATCTTTATCTTGAACTAAAGAACCATTTAAACAAGTTCTTACAGTTGTTGTTGGTAAATTAGCTTCTTTTTGAATTAAGATAATTCTGTTTTTCTTACCTTTTAAAATAGATAAAGCGTCTTCTGAAAAAGAAGGAGCAATTACAACTTCGCAAAATAAAGAATGAATTTCTTCTGCAGTTTCTTTGTCTATTTCTGTATTTGCAATTAAAACTCCACCAAAAGCAGAAACTGGATCTCCTGCTAATGCATCTATATAAGCTTGTTTTATAGTTTTTCTTTGTGCAAAACCACAAGCATTATTGTGTTTTAAAATAGCAAAAGTTGGTGATTCTCCTTTAAATTCTTGAATCAAATTAACAGCAGCATCAACATCTAATAAGTTGTTGTAACTTAATTCTTTACCATGAAGTTTGTCAAACATCGCTTCCAAATCTCCAAAGAAATATCCTTTTTGATGAGGATTTTCTCCATAACGTAAAACTTTAGATTTTTGTTCACTAGCTTTATAAACTATTTCATCTTCATTAAAATAATTGAAGATTGCTGTATCATAATGTGAAGAAATATTAAATGCTTTAGCAGCAAATTTCTTTCTTTGTGATATAGTAGTTTCTCCATTATTTTCAGAAATAAGGCTTAAGAAACGATCATATTGATCCATAGAAGAAACAATAAATGTGTCTTTAAAGTTTTTAGCAGCCGCTCTAATTAAAGAAATTCCACCAATGTCAATTTTTTCTACAATATCTTGTTCAGGTGCTCCAGAAGCAACTGTTTTTTCAAACGGATATAAATCTACAATCACTAAATCTATTTGCGGAATATCAAACTCTGCTAATTCAGCAACATCACTTTCGTTGTCTTGTCTGTTTAAAATTCCTCCAAAAACTTTGGGGTGAAGTGTTTTAACTCTACCGCCAAGAATTGAAGGATAAGAAGTAACCTCATCTACAGGAACAACGTTTATCCCTAAATCTTTAATAAACTTTTCTGTCCCTCCTGTAGAATAGATGGTTACATTTAACTCATTTAATTTTTTCACAAGTGGTTCTAAACCATCTTTGTGAAATACCGAAATTAATGCGGATTTAATTGTTTTTGAAGTGCTCATTTAGTGTTGTCTTGTTAAGCGTGCAAATTTAATAAAAGCAATCTTGTGAGACAATAAAAGATAGTAACAAAACAAGCAAATAGTTAACAATTATTCCATTTGAACTCTAGATTTAAAATGTCTTACTAAAGTGGCATAATCTCGATAAACTTTTTTTTCTTGTTTTTTCTGTAAAAATGGAAGTACTTTCAGTACAATACTGTTTGGTTGTTTTTTCATAATTAGGGGGATTAAAAAAATTATTCTGCATTTTCGATAAAATCTCTAAACCAAATTGTAATTTGATTTAAAATAGAGGGTTTGCTTCTATAGAGATTTGAGTTTTTGTTACTGGATGTAACGTAGGTAGTGTCTTCTTTTTGTCTCATTACTTAGGGGATTAATGATTAATAGAATGATTAAAATGTGTTTTATACTCAACAAACGTAGTGAAAAATAAGTAATTAAACAACTTTTACGATAAAATTTTTGCTACTTTCTTGCAAATGTATTCTAAAAGTTGTTCGTCTTTTTCTGTAAAAATATTAGCAGTATGTGAATCTATATCAATTTGACCAATATTTTCATTATTTACAAAAATTGGTATTACTATTTCTGATTTCACTTTCCAACCACAAGAAATATAGTTATCTTGCTCAGAAACATCTTGTACAACAAAGTTTTGGTTGCTTACTGCAACTTGCCCACAGATACCTTTACCAAAAGGAATAATAACATGGTCAGTTTCTTCACCTGTATATTGTGCTAATTTTAATTCTTCCTTATCACCGTTTTTAAAATAGAAACCAACCCAATCATAATAAAATATTTCATTTTCTAAGTAATCACAGATAGTTTGTAGCTTTTCATCCTTAGATTTATTGGATAAAATAATTGTATCAATTTCTTGTTGTATAATATCTATATTCATTTTGTATATTCGTGATGTAAATAAGTTGCAAAATTAAATTAAAAATAATTGTGAAAAAACATAAAAACATTATCATTTTTCTTATTAAGTTTTTTATCACCTATTTTTTGTTAGTTACAATTTATGATACTTACTTACAAAAATCTCAACAAAAAGATAATGTATATAAAACTTCATCAATTACAACTGCTGTTGCTAATCAAACAGTAAAAGTACTTGATGTTTTTGGTTATAGAGTAGATGCTGTACAGAATGAAAGTGAAATGTCAGTAAAATTGATAATTGAAGGAAAATATACTGCAAGAGTTATTGAGGGTTGTAATTCTATAAGCTTAATTATTTTATTTGTTTCGTTTATTATTGCCTTTTCTGGTTCAATAAAAGCAACGTTTTTATTTTCTGTTTTTGGAAGTATTTTTATTTATGTAGTTAATGTAATAAGAATTGCTTTTCTTACAGTTCTAATTTATAAGTTTCCAAATCAAATAGGAATTTTACACGATTTACTGTTTCCAGCAATCATTTATGGTACTGTTTTTTTACTTTGGGTTGTTTGGGTTAATAAATTTTCTAATTATAAAAGATGAACAAATACATAAAAATAGTACTCGTTTTAATACTTTTTTTACTGCTTTTTATGGTTAGAGCATTTGAGTCTAAATTGTTTTATGATCCTTTGTTAGAGTATTTTAAAAATGATTATCTATATAAATATATTTATAATATTGATGTTTGGCGCTTAACTGTGAATTTGTTGTTTAGATACACGTTAAATTCTTTAATATCACTGGGTTTAATATGGGTATTGTTTGAAAGAAAAGATTATCTAAAGTTTTCTGGTTTTTTCTTAATGTTAGCATTTATGATACTTATTGTTGTCTTTGTTTTACTGATAAGAGATGATTTTGAAAGCGGTTATTTACTACCATTTTATATACGTAGATTTATAATTCATCCAATATTTTTACTGATTTTGCTACCAGCATTTTATTATCAAAAGTTGAGTAATAGATAATTTAACAAAAAGTTAGATTTTCTTATTGTAAATTTGCACAAGCAATGAAACATATTATTTCTAAAATAGCATCCTTTTCTTTAGCACTTCTGGTGTTATTTTCTACGTTTTCTTTTACCGTAGAAAAACATTATTGTGGTGAGTTTTTGATGGACGTTTCTTTTACAGGTGATGCTGATAATTGTGGAATGGAAATGGAAATAAAATCAGCAAAAAAGAAAAATTGTTGTAAAGATGAGATTCATCACATTGAAGGTCAAGATGAGTTACAACAAGTTTCTATTGATGATTTTGATATATCGAAACAACAATTTCTAGTTGCTTTTCATATTTCCTTTAATGATTTATTTGTTGAAAACGAATCAAAGAAAACATATTACAAAGACTTTTCTCCACCAGATATTCCTATAGATTATCAGGTTTTATACCAATCTTTTTTAATTTGATTTTATAATTATTGTCTCTAGAAAGTTTCTTTTTACAAAGAAGCTAAGATGTATAATTATTAAAATCAAAAACAATGAAAAAATACATATTAAGTAGTTTTTTACTACTAATTCCGTTTATAATTTTCTCTCAAACAACTTTTAAGGGAATGATTATGGACAAAAACAATCCCAAAGATAATTTGGGTGTAGAAGATGTAAGTGTACATTGGTTACATACAAATGTTAGTGCAATTACAAATAAAAAAGGGTGGTTTACAATTCCTTATAAAACTGAATATAAGAAATTAGTAGTTAGCTATTTAGGATATAAAACAGATACCATTTTAATAACAAGTTTAAAACCAATTCATCATTTTTTAACACTAAAAAGTGAACTGAATGAAGTAATTGTAAAAACTAAAAAGAAAGCCACTTATAAATCCTTTTTATCAACAGCTAATATGTTTACTGTTAATTCTGAAGAGTTATTAAAAGCAGCCTGCTGTAATTTGGCAGAAAGTTTTGAAACAAATCCATCTATAGATGTTAGTTTTTCTGATGCTTTAACAGGCACAAAACAAATACAAATGTTAGGTTTAACAAGTCCGTATTTGTTAATTTCTCAAGAAAACATCCCTTCTGTAAGAGGAGCTTCACAAGTTTTCGGACTCACATTTACTCCAGGAACTTGGGTAGAAAGTATTCAAATTACAAAAGGAGCAGGATCTGTTGTTAACGGGTATGAAAGTATTTCTGGTCAAATAAATGCAGAATTGGTAAAACCTTTTTCTGATAATAAATTCTTTTTAAATGCTTACTCTTCTTTAAATGGAAGACTAGAATTAAACACCCATTTTAATCAAAGAGTTTCAGATAAATGGCAAACTGGGATTTACATTCATGGGAATTATAGAGGAGAAAAATTCGATAAAAACAATGATAATTTTTTAGATAATCCTCTTGCAAACCAAATAAACGTAATGAATCGTTGGCAATATACAGATGCTAAAAAAGGTTGGGTTAGTTTTATAAATGTTCGTTTTTTAAATGATGAAAAACAAACAGGAGAAATCAATTTTAATCCAGAATTAGATAAAGGAACAACCAATGCTTGGGGAAGTGAAATTGATACAAAACGTTTTGAAACTTCAGCAAAATTAGGATATGTTTTTCCAGAATTGCCTTTTCAAAGTATTGGCTTTCAAATGGCATATAGTAATCATCAACAAGATTCTTATTTTGGTTTGAATGTTTATGATATTGAACATGAAAGCATTTATTCTAATTTGATATTCAATTCAATTATAGGTGATACTAGAAATAAATTTAAAACCGGAATTAGTTTTACATATGATAAATTTGATGAGTTGGTGAACATAACTAATTATGATAGAAAAGAAAATTCTTTAGGAGCTTTCTTTGAATATGGATTTGATAATTTAGATGATTTTAGTTTTACTGCAGGATTAAGAATTGATACTCATAATTTATTAGGAACTTTTGTAACGCCACGTTTTTATTTAAGATATGTTCCTTGGGAAAATAGTGTAGTAAGAGCTTCCTTTGGAAGAGGGAAGAGGAGTGCAAATATTTTTGCTGAAAATCAACAATTATTTGCAAGTTCAAGACAGATTAATGTTAAAGATGTTGGTGGTAATATCTACGGATTAAATCCAGAAATTGCATGGAATTATGGAGTTTCTTATATGCAGAAATTCAATGTTTTTGATAAAAAAGGAGATATTACGTTTGATTTTTATCAAACAGATTTTCAAAATCAAGTAATTGTAGATTGGGAAAATCCGCAAGAAATTTCTTTTTATGATTTAGATGGAAAAAGTGTTGCAAATAGTTTTCAGGTTGAATTAAGTTATACTCTAGCTGAAAATTTTAATTTAAGAACAGCTTATAAGTATTTCGATATTTCCATAGATTATAAAAGTGAAAATTTGCAAAAACCGATTCAACCTAAAAACCGATTTTTTGCAAACCTTTCTTATGAAACTGTTGCAAAAGAAAATGGTTCTCAATGGAAGTTTGATGCAACCTTTAATAGTATCGGTAAACAGCGTTTGCCAAAAACAGCTTCTAATCCTGTTCAATATCAATTGTCAGAATATTCAGATGCTTATCAAATGTTAAACTCACAAATAACAAAAGTGTTTTCTAACAAGTTTGAAGTATATATAGGGGCAGAGAATTTAACAAATGTTCAGCAAGAAAATCCTATTTTAGCAAGTGATGCTCCTTTTGGTTCAAATTTTGATAGTACCATTCTGTATTCTCCAATTTTTGGAAGAGCAATGTATGCAGGTTTACGATTTAAAATAAAATAACCCACAAAGTGGGGTTAATTAAAATGATAAAAAGTTTATAAAATGAAAAAAATAATATTCATATTCAGTTTATTCTTAATTGGATTTTCGGTTCAATCACAAGAAATAAAAAAGAAGAAAAACGCAAAAGTAACTTTTGAAGTTGATGGAATTTGTGGTATGTGTAAAAAGCGAATAGAAACAGCTGCTTTAAAAACTAAAGGTGTAAAGTTTGCCCTTTGGGATGTTAGTTCTCATCAATTAAATCTCATTATGGATGAACGTAAAACCGATGTTTTAACAGTTCAAAAAAATATTTTAAAAGTTGGTCATGATGTTGTTGGTTTAGATGCACAAAAAATAGCAGCAACAGAAGAAGCTTATAATTCTGTACATCCTTGTTGTAAATATAGAGATGAAGAAATAGTACTAGATCATGAAGGTGGATTGAAAAAACAGAAAAAACAATAATAATAAAAATGAAAATGCTTGTATTAGATGTGGTATTTTCGGTAAATTTATTATTTACTGAATGTAAATAAATTACACCTCTGTGTATGAGTATTTCAAGATTATGTATTATACTGATATAGGTTGACCTTTTTTTAGTTTAATTTATACCGTTCAAACAATTTTTTTTAGCCGTTTAGAAGGCAAAAAATAGTTTGAACTAGTTCTGTTGTTAAATCTTAAGTTCAGGTAAATTTACATTATTTTTTCGATAGGATTTGTATTTGATGTTAGGATTTAGATGGACTTCAGCAGGTTTTCTGAGATCTATGCTAAAATGAGTTCTCAAATTGTTATAAATATAGACGGCTTGATCTGTCATTTTTTGTGCTAATTCAGTGTTTTTAATGTTTTGTTTTAAACCATATTCATATTTCAAAGTTCTATTAATTCGTTCAGCTACAGCGTTTTCATAGGGATCGTATTGTTCAGTCATACTTATTATAATTCCATTTTCTTCAGCAAATGCTGTGTATTTAGGGTTACAGTATTGAAAACCTCTATCCGAATGATGAATAATTTTTTGATTGTGATACTTTCTGTTTTTAATAGCCATAGCAAGCGCATCACTGCAAAGCGATGTTCTCATATGGTTATCTATTTTATACCCCATAATTTGCTTAGAATAGGCATCTGTTACTAAGGCGAGGTAATTATGTCCATTCTCGGTTTTAATGTATGTAATATCGCTTACCCAAAGTTGTTCAGGTCGAGTAGGCACGTGGTCTTTAACCAGGTTTTTATATTTTTTGTACATGTGGTTTGAGTTTGTCGTTGTGATGTAATTTTTAGTTTTAGGAATCAAAAGATTATTAAGTCTGAGGAATCGATAGAATTTGTCTCTACCTATCTTAATATCAGCGTTTATAAAGTCTTTTTTAAGCTCAGCATAAAGTTTTATTCCACCAGTTTTAGAACCTACTTTTTTGCGGTATTGCTTAACTAATTTGATTAGTTTTTGATGGTCTACTTCTTGTTTTCGTTGTACTTTGAGTCTTTTGTAGAAGGCTTGTTTGCTAACCCCAAAACATCCATAAAGCCACTTTCTTTTATACGTGCCTTTTTCTTTAGCTCTATCTCTTTTGCTAATGTTTTGGGTAATGACTTTTTTGACATATCAACGCCTGTAATAAGTTCCATATCAGCGATAATGTCCTGTTGGAAGTCTTTTTGAAACTCAAGTTCTTCAATCTTTTCCTTTAGCTTTTTAATTTCATCGTTTTTACTCATACCTGTATTTTGTTGTACTAAGGTACTGTATTTTCTTAACCAATAGGTAATGGTTGTTCTAGGAACATCATATTTTTTTGAAGCTTGGTTATTGGATAGTTGTCCGTTAAGAATTTGGTCAACGACTAAAAGTTTGGTTTCTAAAGTTACTTTTTGATAGCTTTTTTTTCGCCAGTGTTCATTTTTTGTTTTCATAAGTGACTGTAATTAATTGCTTAATTTTTAGTCAACCTATTTCAGGAAAGTTCATTGTTTGGTTAATATGACAACTTAGTTGAGTATGAATGAATGATTTTTTTGTTGTTAATAATTTAAATAGTGTATAGAGTAATCTAGTGAACATGATAATATGATTATTGTAGTACGTACTTGTGAAGAATCATGTTTAAATGTGCTGAAGAGTGTGAAAAATAGCAGTATAAAATATTTTTTTCATTTATTTTTAGTTTTTATTTGTCAATAAAACAATAATAAATTATTTATATATTTAGGTAGTTCTTTAAATGATATATGTATAGAACAGCAAAAGTCAATTGGTTTTAAGAAAATAAAAGGTAAAAAAGACAATGTCGCTATTGTTAAAAAAAAGTAGTTTGTGCTTAGGTTTATAGAGTATAAACTTTTTTTAGGAAAAATAATTTTACTACGTACCTTAAGAAAAGAATTGTTTTTTTTGTTTAAAAATACTATCTTACAAAACGTTAGGCGATAGTTTAGTTTTTTAGAAAATAGAAAAAATGTGGTATTGCTTTGATATAATATTTTATTTCTTTAATAAAACAAACTATCATTAAATGAAAAATTTTTATTTTATTTTCCTTTTCATCACGAGTTTTGTCTTTTCGCAAAACCCTAGTCAGGATTTATTGGATAAGACCAATTTTTTTCACGATCTACAACAAGAAAAGTTTTTTTTACATACTAATAAAACAACTTATCTAACTGGTGAAACCATTTGGTGGAAAGCTTATATAGTAAGTGATTTAAGCGATAAACCAACCACTACAACAAATTTATATGTTAATTTTTATGATGCAAATAAAAAACTAATCTCTCATAATTTATTTTATTGTGAAAAAGGAATGGCTCATGGAGATATTGAGTTGGCAAAAAATTTAAGTTCAGGAACATATTATATACAATTAGATACCCATTGGAATAAAAATTTTATGGAAAAATATGTGCTTCCTATACAAATTATTAATCCTAAAATAAATGTGGTCACAGCTAAAAATTCTGTAGCTAAAAATGCCGATAATTTAAATCTCAATTTTTATCCAGAAAGTGGCACCTTGCTTAATAATACTGTAAATTGGGTTTATTTAAATTTGGAAAATAATGGAGTTTTTATAGCAGAACAACCGATAACTATATTAGATAATAAAACTAATAAAATAGTAGCTAAAGCAAAAACTAACAAAAATGGTCAGGCTAAATTTTCTTTGCTAAGTAAACCTATGCATAATTATACAGCTTCATTAAATTATAAAAATAATACATATACTTTCGATTTAGATCCAGCTAAAGATTCAGGTGTTATTATTCATAAAAAACACAATCAAGAAAATAATATTACACAAAATTTTGTAGTAGAGTTTACTAAAGATGTATTAAAAACATATAATGAACAATCGTTTTTTGCAACTATTCACCGTAATAATAAGTTGTTATATGTTTTACCATTTAAAATAAATAAAAAAGATACTAAATACTTGTTGGCTTTTAATAAAGAAAATTTGTTTAACGGTTTTAATACTTTAACCCTATTTAATAAAGAAAATAAACCAATCTCTGGGCGTCATTTTTATTCAGAAACTAAGTCGAAAATAAATATTATAGCTGAACATGGTGAGATTACAAAAGATTCATTAACTATTGATTTTTACTTAAAAAGCAGTTTAAAAAATACTAATTTAAGCATCTCGGTACTACCAAAAGATACTAAGTTAAATAATAATGCAATCAATATTTTAGATGCTTTTTTACTAGCTCCATATATTAATAAAAATGTAGCTGCAACGCATAAAATGTCTAATAATGATTTAGATATGTTGTTGCAAACTCAATTAAGTTCTTTTAAAAGTCATCATATAAATAATAAAAAACCAATATTCGCTCCAGAAACTGGTTTGCAAATAAATGGTACTATTAATGCTGAAATTAAAGAAAATTATAAAGTGTTACTAAGTTCAAATGAAAGTGAAATTTTAGAGGTAACAAAAATAAAACCTGATAAAAAATTTTCTTTTTCAAATTTAATATTAAAAGATAATAGTAATTATAAACTGGCTTTATTGAATGAAAAGGGTTTATTGCTCAAGTCAGGATTTTATATTTATAAACAAAATCAAAGTTATAAAGTAGATAGCTTGCTTTCATATAAAAAGGATGAATTTATTTCAGCTAAAAAAGAGAATGTAGAAACAAATATTGATTATAATTTTTTGGAATATAAAGATGCTCAAAAGTTAGATGAAGTGATAGTTACAGCACAAATAAAAAAAGAGGGAACAGTACCAGAATCATTATACCCTAACACTCCAGGTTTATTAGGGAGTGGTTTTACTAAAAAATTACGTATTAGTGAGGTTCAATCCCTAACTTTAACTGTAGTTCAATATTTAGATAGACAAGTAAATATTGATGCAAAAGAAAAATTTGGCTCGGTATACCTTAGGATTAAAAGAGGGGTTAGTACGTTTTACGGTTCAAGTATGCCTTTATTATTAATTGATGGTTTCCCTACTACAAACTTAGATTTATTATATCAAATGCGATTAAATCAAATAGCTTCGATAGCTGTAAATGCTAGTGGTGCTGGTTACGGTATGCGTGGTGGAGCAGGTGTTATTTCTATTGATTTAAAAAAAGGGAATGAAAAAAATAAGTTAAAAACAAACCATAATTATTTTACTAGTGAAACAGATTTAGGTTTTACTACTTCTAAACCATTTTTTGGAAATTATCCATTTCAATTTAGCTCTTTAATTTCTCAACAGTTTTATGAAACCTTAGATTGGATTCCTTATTTTAATATCCTGCCAAATAAAACAAATTCTCTTAAAGTTTATAAAGGAAAACATGACATTATAAAGTTATTCATAAATGGAATGAATGATAATGGCAATTTATTTTATGATATTATAGAGTTGAGTACTAAAGATAGATTGTAGATTAATTTAATTCAAATATAAAATAACGCTCCTCAATAATTTTGAGAAGCGTATTTTTATAATTTTTCCACCCAAAAATTAGATAGAGTGAGTAAAATTGCTCTTAAAACTTTTTTTTGAGCAAGTTAAATATTGTTAGTGTCAATATTTGCCACTACATCATTCCTGGCATTCCACCACCCATTGGAGGCATTCCTGCAGGAGCATCTTCTTTAATGTCAATTAAGGCACATTCAGTTGTAAGAATCATTCCAGCAACAGAAGCAGCATTTTCTAATGCAACTCTAGTAACTTTTTTAGGATCTATAATTCCAGCTTCTAACATGTCTACATATTGATCAGATTTTGCATCATAACCAAAATCTTTTTTACCTTCTAAAACTTTATTGATTACAACAGAACCTTCACCACCAGCATTTTCAACAATAGTTCTTAAAGGAGCTTCAATTGCTTTGTTTACAATTTGTACACCTGTAGTTTCATCTAAGTTATCTGTAGTAATTTTTTCTAAAACTTTTTTAGCACGTACTAAAGCAACACCACCACCAGCAACAATACCTTCTTCAACAGCAGCTCTCGTTGCGTGTAAAGCATCATCAACTCTATCTTTCTTTTCTTTCATCTCTACTTCAGAAGCAGCGCCAACATATAAAACTGCAACACCACCAGCTAATTTAGCTAAACGTTCTTGTAATTTTTCTTTGTCGTAATCTGAAGTTGTAGTTTCTATTTGAGATTTAATTTGACCAACTCTTGCTTTAATAGAATCTGCATTTCCAGAACCATTTACAATTGTTGTGTTGTCTTTATCAATAGTAATACCTTCTGCAGTACCTAATAAATCTAAAGTAGCATTTTCTAAAGAAAACCCTCTTTCTTCAGAAATTACAGTTCCTCCAGTTAAGATTGCTATGTCTTCTAACATTGCTTTTCTTCTATCTCCAAAACCTGGGGCTTTTACTGCAGCAATCTTTAATCCACCTCTTAGTTTGTTAACAACTAAAGTAGCTAATGCTTGTCCATCTACATCTTCTGCAATAATTAATAATGGTCTTCCAGATTGAGAAACTGGTTCTAATATTGGAAGTATTTCTTGTAAGTTAGAAATCTTTTTATCAAATAATAAAATATAAGGATTTTCTAAATCAGCAATCATTTTATCTGCATCAGTAACAAAATAAGGAGATAAGTAACCTCTGTCAAATTGCATACCTTCAACAACATCTACATATGTTTCCATACCTTTAGCTTCCTCTACTGTAATTACACCTTCTTTACCAACTTTGGTAAAAGCAGTGGCAATTAAATCGCCAATTGTATTATCATTATTTGCAGAAATTGCAGCAACTTGCTTTATTTTTTCTGATGAATTACCAACTTTTTTAGCTTGTTTTTCTAAATCTGTAACAATTGCTAGAACAGCTTTGTCAATTCCACGTTTTAAATCCATAGGATTTGCACCTGCAGCAACATTTTTTAACCCTTCTTTTACAATTGCTTGTGCAAGAACAGTTGCAGTTGTAGTTCCATCACCAGCTAAATCATTGGTTTTAGAAGCAACTTCTTTTACCATTTGAGCTCCCATGTTTTCTAGCTCATTTTCTAACTCAACTTCTTTTGCTACAGAAACTCCATCTTTTGTAACTGTTGGTGCGCCAAAAGATTTAGAAATAATTACGTTTCTTCCTTTTGGTCCTAATGTTACTTTTACTGCATTTGCTAAAGCATCAACTCCACGTTTTAGTCCGTCTCTTGCTTCAATATCAAATTTTATATCTTTTGCCATTTTCTTTAATTGTTTATTCGTTTAATTGTTTATTCGTTTATCTGTTACTAACCTGTAACTGAAAATTGAATACTTTTAAATAATTGCAAGAATATCAGATTCACGCATCATTAGATAATCTACGCCATCTAATTTTAAGTCTGTACCACCATATTTACCATATAAAACAGTGTCTCCAACTTTTACAGTTAAAGGTTCATCAACTTTACCATTACCAACTGCTACAACAGTTCCTTTTTGAGGCTTTTCTTTTGCATTGTCAGGAATAATTAATCCAGATGCTGTTTTTGTTTCTGCTGGAGCCGGTTCTACAAGAACTCTGTCTGCTAAAGGCTTAATGTTTAATCCCATTTTTATATTTTTTGATAATTAATTTATTGTTTACTTTCAGTAAATAGTCAGAAATTATGCCATTACAATAAAACTGACAATTTTTCTTTGATTAATATTTTTGTTAAATGTTTAGCAAAAAAAATGCCAACGTGTCATTTACGTTGGCATTTTAAGTTGTTTCTAACGGATAATTATTTTAAACTATCGTTAGTTGTAGGAATTGTATTTTCAACTGGAGCTGTAGTTTCAACACCCTCTAAAGTATTTTTTAACTGAAAGTTGTCGTCTCCACTTCTTGGAATTGCAAAATTTGCTAATAAAATTAAAGCAAACATAGCAATAGCTAAAGTCCAAGTTGTTCTGTCTAAAAAATTGTTAGTGTTTTGCACACCACCTAAAGATTGTGCTCCTCCACCTCCAAAAGAAGAAGATAATCCTCCACCTTTAGGATTTTGTACCATCACTATTAAGATTAATGCAATGGCTACAATCAAAATTAGAATTAAAAATGCTGTGTAACTCATGATTTATTTTTTTGTAAAATTTGTATTCTTTTAATTTGGTCTGCAAAGAAACCACTTTTTTCTGGATATTTCAAACTTAAAATTCGATAAGCTTGTATAGCGTTTTCATACTTTTTCTGCTCTAAATAAACCTTTGCCAAAGTTTCGGTCATTAAAGAAGAGTCTTGTTGATTTTTTGCAACAGGCACAGCAATTATTTTATCTTTTGCTAAAGGTTTAATTTTAGGATTATTTTCGATAAACTTATCGATCAAAGCTTCCTTTTTTAAAGGATTCTTAACTGTTTTTTCTTCTTTTCTAACAATAGGTTTTCTGGTTGATAGCTGCAACCACTCACCAAAAGAATGACTTTCTGAAGATGAAAATGAAATAGGTTTTCCTATCTCTAATTCTTCTTTAACTTCTTGGATAATTTTAGTTTCAATAACTTTTTCTACTACATCCATTGTTTTTTCTGAAGGAATTTCAATAGCTTTAATAGGTTTTTCAATTAATTTCTCTTCAGAAATTTTTTCAGAGATCTGTTGATGGATATCTTCTTTCTGGTAATTGAAATCGTTTGTAGTTATATAATTGAATAAAACGGTTCTGTCTGTTGTGTAAGAAGCAGTTATTTTTAATTCATTATTGTATTTAAAGCTATCTTGATTTTTTAATCCTTTTAAATATAAAGATCTAGCTGCTTGAAAATAAGGAAATTCTTCAACGATAGATTTTAACTCAGCAGTTTCTAATTGCTGAATATTTTGTTTCTTTTCTAATATGTCTATAAATTTTGAAACTACCATTTTGCTACAGAAGCATTAAATATGTCTTGTGTAATTCTCTCCATAATTTCATCTAAAGCAGCTTCTAAAACACCTCCAGTAAGTTGAGCATCCGCAGCAAAATCAGAGTAAAATGAAAACTGTTTTTCAAAATCATCTTTTTCTATTAACTTATTTACAAAACGAACATTTACAGTAATTGTAAGTCTATTTTGTGCAGCAGTTTGGTTTGAAGTTGCACTCATTGGTGTAACTCTGTATCCAGTTATTTCTCCACTAAAATATAAGTCTCCGTTAGATTTTACTGAGGTTAAATTAGTTTGTCTTGTGAATAGATCTAACAAATCATTTGTAAAACGTTGACTTAAAGTTGGCTCAACTAATGGTGCCTGATTTGGAAAAAAATCTACTTGTAATGTTTTTGCATCTCCAGTACTTCCTCCTGTAAAAGAATAAGCTCCACAAGAAACAAGAACTAATGTAGTTATTGAAAATAAGATAATGAATTGAATTTTCTTCATAAATTACAAATCGTATTGTTTAATTTTTCTGTATAAAGTTCTTTCTGAAATTCCGAGTTCTTTAGCGGCTAATTTACGTTTATTACTGTTTTTTTCTAAAGACTTTTTAATCATTTCAATTTCTTTGTCTTGTAAAGATAAAGATTCATCCTCCTCAATAGTCTCAATAAAATCATAATCTTTTTCTGCTGATGAATTTTGAGGAATATTTAAGACTTCTACATTATTGTCTTGAACCTCTTTGTCTCCGTAAATTTTTTCAATTAATTGATTATGTTCTTCCTGAACTTCTTCAATATTTCCTTTCTTCATTAAATCTAGTGTCAACTTCTTTAAATCGTTGATGTCATTACGCATATCAAATAATATTTTATACATAATATCACGTTCTGTAGAAAAATCATTTTCCTTTTTACCACCAATTACAGCAGGTAAATTACCATTGTTGTTCGGTAAATATTGTTGTAATTTTGTAGCAGAAACAATTCTATCTTCTTCAATAACTGAAATTTGTTCTGCTAAATTTTTTAACTGACGAATGTTTCCTGGAAAACGGTAATTCATTAAAAGACTTACAGCATTTTCATCTAAACGAATAGAGGGCATTCTGTATTTTTGAGCAAAATCTGAAGCAAATTTTCTAAACAATAAATGTATGTCTTCTTTGCGTTCTCTTAATGCTGGTAAGTTAATTTCTACAGTACTTAATCTATAATATAAATCTTCTCTAAATTTTTCTTTTTGAATTGCAGCTTGCATATTTACGTTGGTTGCAGCTACAATTCTAACATCGGTTTTTTGTGTTTTTGAAGAACCAACTTTTATGAACTCTCCATTTTCTAAAACACGTAACAAACGCACTTGAGTAGTTAAAGGTAATTCGCCAACTTCATCTAAGAAGATGGTTCCTCCATCTGCAACCTCAAAGTATCCTTTTCTGTCTTGTGTTGCACCTGTAAAAGAACCTTTTTCGTGCCCAAATAATTCACTATCTATAGTTCCTTCTGGAATTGCACCACAGTTTACAGCAATATATTTTGCGTGTTTTCTGTGAGATAAAGAATGTATAATTTTAGGAATACTTTCTTTACCAACCCCACTTTCTCCAGTAACTAAAACAGAAATATCTGTAGGAGCAACTCTTACTGCTTTTTCTAAAGCTCTGTTTAAATGAATATCGTTTCCGATAATTCCAAAACGTTGTTTTAATGCTTGTAAGTTTTCCATTTTTTTCAGTTGCAAAGTTAATTATTGTTGCTTTTTTAAATTATTTTAGAAAGGCAATTAATTCTTTTAATGCTATGTTTTATATAAATATGTTTAGCCCTGATTGAAGCGACATCCTTTTTTTATTTTTCTTAAAAAAAGATATAGCGTAAAGCAGGAAATAGCTTCTAATTATTATCAGAATACCCAACAGCAGTTCCTTTTAAAGTTGCTGAAGTACAATCTTCTACTTTTACATTTACAAAATCTCCTAATTTATAATGTTTTTTAGGAAAAACAATTACAGTATTTTGTGTGTTTCTTCCTTTCCATTCATTAGGGTTTTTCTTAGAAGTTCCTTCAATTAAAACTTCTTCGGTTTTACCTAAATGTTGTTGCGTTCTGTATAAAGCGTGTTTTTGTTGTAAATCTATAACTTCTTGTAATCTTCTTTTTTTAACTGCGTGAGGAATATCATCATCCATTTTCTTTCCAGCTAATGTTCCTGGTCTTTCGGAATATGCAAACATAAAACCGAAATCGTATTTTACATATTCCATTAATGCTAAAGTGTCTTGGTGATCTTGTTCTGTTTCTCCACAAAAACCAACAATCATGTCTTGACTTAAAGACATTTCTGGAATAATTTTAAAAATATTATCAACCAACTCCATGTATTCTTCACGAGTATGTTGTCTGTTCATAGCATTTAACATTGCATTGCTTCCACTTTGTACTGGTAAGTGAATGTATTTACAAATGTTTTTGTGTTTTGCCATGGTATGAATTACATCTAAACTCATATCTTGTGGGTTAGATGTAGAAAATCTGAAACGTGTTTTTGGGAATTTTGTAGCACACATGTCTAAGAGTTGAGAAAAATCTACAGCTGTAGCTTGCGCCATTTCTGTTGCTTTTTTGAAATCTTTTTTCAAACCACCACCAAACCAAAGAAAACTATCTACATTTTGTCCTAAAAGCGTAATTTCTTTAAAATCTTTATCAACCATAGATTGAATTTCTTCTAAAATACTTTTTGGATCTCTACTTCTTTCACGTCCACGTGTAAAAGGAACCACACAAAAAGTACACATATTGTCACAACCTCTAGTAATAGAAACAAAAGCAGAAACTCCGTTAGAATTTAAACGAACAGGAGAAATATCTCCATAGGTTTCTTCTTTAGATAAAATTACGTTTACAGCATCTCTACCTTCATAAACTTCTTCTAATAAATTTGGTAAATCTTTGTATGCATCTGGACCAACAACTAAGTCTACTATTTTTTCTTCTTCTAAAAACTTCTCCTTTAAACGTTCAGCCATACAGCCTAAAACGCCTACTTTCATTTTTTTATTAGATTCTTTTTTTACTCTATTATATTTCTGTAATCTTTTACGAACCGATGTTTCTGCTTTCTCTCTAATTGAGCAGGTATTTACCAATACTAAATCTGCTTCTTCAAGAACTTGAGTTGTATTATAACCTTCTTTGTCTAAAATAGCAGCGACAATCTCACTATCATTCATATTCATCTGACAGCCATAGCTTTCAATGAATAGTTTTTTAGTGTTATCTTTTTTATTTTCAGTTACAAGTGCTTTTCCTTGTATTTTATCGTCTATGATTTTTTCTACGTGTTCCATCTATCAATTTATCATTTGAAGGTGTGCAAAGATACAACCAAATTTGAATTTTTGTGACAAATTGGCAGAAAAAATAATTTAGTAATTCTAATAATTTTTTGTTGAAAATTGACGAAATAATTTTTTTTTACAAAAAACTGTCTACTTTTGCAAATGAAAATAATACGTTTTTAGAGCGTTTTTAGTGATTAAAGAAAGATAAATGGCAAAGAATTTAGTAATTGTAGAGTCACCAGCAAAAGCAAAAACCATCGAAAAATTTCTTGGAAAAGATTTTCAAGTAGAATCTAGTTATGGTCATATTGCAGACTTACCATCCAAAGAGTTAGGAATAGATGTAGAAGGAGATTTTAGTCCAAAATATATAATTTCTGATGATAAAAAACCAGTCGTAAAAAAGCTTAAAGCTTTAGCGAAAAAAGCTGAAACAGTTTGGTTAGCAAGTGATGAGGATCGAGAAGGAGAAGCTATTGCTTGGCATTTAAAAGAGCAACTAAATTTAATAGACAAGCATACAAAGCGTATCGTTTTTCACGAAATTACAAAGAAAGCCATTTTAAAAGCAGTCGAAAATCCTAGAGATATCGACTATAATATGGTAAACGCACAACAAGCTCGTAGAGTTTTAGATAGACTTGTTGGTTATGAATTATCGCCAGTTTTATGGAGAAAAGTAAAAGGTGGTTTGTCTGCAGGGAGAGTGCAATCTGTTGCTGTAAGATTAATTGTTGAGAAAGAAAGAAGTATTCACGATTTTAAATCTGAAACACATTATAAAGTAGTTGCAGAATTTTCTAATAACGAAGGAAAAACTTTTAAAGCTTCAATACCTAAGAATTTCGATTCTAAAAAAGCGGCAGAAAGTTTTTTAAATTCTTGTGCAAATGCCGATTTTTCTATTGCTGATTTAACTAAAAAGCCAGCAAAAAAATCGCCAGCGGCACCATTTACAACTTCTACGTTACAACAAGAAGCTTCTAGGAAATTAGGTTTTCCGGTAGCAAAAACAATGCAAGTTGCACAACGTTTGTATGAAGCAGGTTTAATAACATATATGAGAACAGATAGTGTAAACTTATCTGTAGATGCAAGAAATGCAGCTGAAGAAGAAATTACAAATTATTACGGAAAAGAGTATAGTAAACAACGTGTTTTTAAGTCGAAAGCAAAAGGAGCTCAAGAAGCCCATGAAGCCATTAGACCTACAAATATGAAAGCACATTCTATTTCATCTGAATATGATCAAAATAGATTGTATGATTTAATTTGGAAAAGAACATTGGCTTCTCAAATGAGTGATGCTCAGTTGGAAAGAACAAATATGAAAATTGAGAATTCTGAAAACTCAAAAATTTTCACTGCCAATGGAGAAATGATAAAGTTTGATGGATTTTTAAAGGTGTATTTAGAAGGAAATGACAATGAAGATGAAGAACAAGCAGGAATGTTACCAATATTAAAAGTTGGTGAACATTTAGACTATACTTTTATTAACGCAACACAAAGATTTACAAGTCCGCCTTATCGTTTTACAGAAGCTTCTTTGGTAAAACAATTAGAAGAATTAGGTATTGGTAGACCCTCTACATATGCGCCAACAATTTCTACAGTACAAAGAAGAGGTTATGTAGAAAAAGGCCAAAATGAAGGTGTAGAAAGAGCTTACGAACAGATGATTTTGTCTGGAGGAATTGTAAAAAGTCAATCTTTGACTGAAAAAACAGGTACAGATAAAAATAAATTAATTCCTACTGATATTGGAAATATTGTTAACGACTTTTTAGTAGCGAATTTCTCTAATATTTTAGATTTTGGGTTTACAGCTAAAGTAGAAAACTCTTTTGATGATATTTCTCATGGTGATGAAGATTGGATAGAAATGATTAAAGGTTTTTATAACAAATTTCATGATACCGTAGAAGACGTAAAAGAAAATGCTGATAGAGAAAGTGGAGAGCGTATTTTAGGAAAACATCCAGAATCAGGAAAAACAGTTTTAGTTCGTTTGGGTAAATTTGGACCAATTGCGCAAATTGGAGCTCCAGAAGATGAAGAAAAAGTATTTGCAAGCTTAAATAAAGATCAACATTTAGGTACAATTACCATGGAAGAAGCATTAGAATTATTCTTGCTTCCAAAAACTTTAGGAACATATAAAGGTGAAGAAGTAATTGTTTCTAATGGACGCTTTGGACCATATATTCGTTTTGGGAAAATGTTTGTATCTCTTGATAGGGGAGAAAACCCTATGGAAGTTGATTTGCCTAGAGCAGAAGAATTAATTGTTGCAAAACAAAAAGCAGATGCACCAATTTATCATTACGAAGAATTACCAGTACAAAAGGGTGTTGGACGTTTTGGACCCTTTATAAAGTGGAATAATATGTTTATCAACGTAAATAAAAAATACGATTTTGATAACCTTTCTGATGACGATATTGTTGAATTAATTGAAGTTAAAAAACAAAAGGAAATAGATAAAGTTATTCATAATTGGGAAGATGTTGGTATTCGTGTGGAGAAAGCACGATGGGGACGTTTTAATGTTTTAAAAGGAAAAATTAAAATTGAGTTACCAAAAACAACAGAAATAGAAAAATTATCTAAAGCCGAAGCTGTTAAAATGATTGAGGCTAAAACACCAAAGAAAAAAGTTGCAAAGAAAAAAGCAGTAAAGAAAAAAACTCCTGCCAAAAAAACAACGAAAAAGAAGTAGGGATTTGTTATATTGCATTCCTATTAAAAAAAATTAATGAACCAAGATTTCTTAACCCCTGTAAAAGAATCGGTTGTAGCGTATTTATCGTTGCAGTCCAATTTATGTTTAGGGAAAACTTTTAAAATTCATACACAAGAAGAAGGTTTTCCTGATTTAGAAAACGTTCAAATAGCAATTTTAGGAGTTCAAGAAGATAGAAATTCAGAAAATAATTTTGGTTGTGGAGAAGATTTACATTTTATCCGAAGAAAGTTATATGGATTATTTCCTGGAAATTGGAATACTCAAATAGCTGATTTAGGAAATGTATTAAAAGGAAATTCAGTTACAGATACTTATTTTGCTGTTTCAGAAATTATAACAGGTTTACTTAAAAAAAATATTATTCCTATCATTATTGGTGGTGGTCAAGATATTACTTACGTAAATTATAGAGCATATGATTCTCTAGAACAAACAGTTAATATCGCTACTGTAGACAGTCGTTTTGATTTAGGTAATTTAGATGATGAATTAACCTCACAGTCTTACTTAAGTAAAATAATTATGCAAGAACCTAACAACTTGTTTAATTATAGTAATGTTGGTTATCAAACGTATTTTAATTCGCAAGAAGAAATTCAGTTATTAGATAGTTTGTTTTTTGATGCTCATCGATTAGGAAAAGCAAAAGAACTAGAAAATATTGAGCCAGTTTTTAGAAACGCAGATATTGTTTCTATAGATTTAGGTTCTGTAAGACAAAGTGAAGCTCCAGCAAATAATAATGCTTCTCCAAATGGGTTTTATGGAGAAGAAATTTGCGCTATTTCTAGGTATGCAGGTTTAAGTGATAAAGTATCTTCTTTTGGAATTTATGAGTATAATTCTATGCTTGATAACAATCATCAAACAGCACATTTAATAGCACAAATGATTTGGTATTTTATTGAGGGAGTAAATTTTAGAGTAAAAGATTATCCGTTTTCAGGAAAGGAAAATTATCAAAAATTTACAGTTTTATTAGAGGATGATGATCCTTTAACATTTTATAAAAGTAATAAATCTGGTAGATGGTGGATAGAGATAAAAATTTTATCAGATAATAAATACAAAAGACATGCGTTAATACCATGTACTTATAGTGACTACACAGATGCTACAAAGCAAATTATTCCAGAAAAATGGTATAAAGCAATGAGTAAATTGGTGTAATAAATATATATATTGAAATAACATAACGTTAAAATGCAATTTGAGTATTGTTTTTTAGCAAAAAAAATAATAGGTTTACGGACTTTTTAGTAAAGACATTTTATAATATGAAGAAAGCAGCAATATTTGCACTTTTAATAGCGGTTTTTTACAGTTGTGGCTCTAATGATAGAGGAGAATTGGTAGGGGTGAAGTCTAAGAAAAAATGGTTTTCAGAAAAACCATTTGGAACAGCTTTAATTCCTGGAGGTTCTTTTACTATGGGTAAGCAAGATCAAGATATAATTGGTACTATGAATGCTCCAACTAAAACGGTAACTGTTAGACCATATTATATGGATGAAACTGAGGTTACAAACAATGAATATAAAGAGTTTGTGTTGTGGGTAAAAGATTCTATTGTAAGAACTAGGTTAGGTTATCAACAAGAATTTGCAGCAATGTTAGGTTCTAATCCAGATGGAACACCTTTATCTGGAGGAATTCATGATTATGCTTTTGCAGTGCCAGATACAACAGATGCTAGTGCGTATCAAAAATATATGTATGATAACTATTATAGTTTAGGAGATGGTATAGATTCTATAAAGCCATTGAATAAAGAAACTGATATTATATGGAATAAAGAAGAATACCCAGATGTAGATTATGTAGAAGTAATGGATTCTTTATATATACCCAGAGAAGAAGCTGTTGATGGAGTTAGAACATTTAACACTAAATACTTAAAGTATAGATATACTTGGTTTGATAGAGATAACGCAGCAAGAAAAGGTGGTAATAGAAAAGATTTTGTTAAAACAGAAGTATTAAATATTTATCCAGATACAACAGTTTGGGTAAAAGATTTTAACTATTCTTATAATGACCCAATGCATCAAGATTATTTTAATCACCAATCTTATGGAGATTATCCTGTAGTTGGTGTAACTTGGGGACAAGCAAATGCTTTTTGTAATTGGAGAACTAAAAAGAAAAATGATTATTTAAAAGGTAGAAAAAATGCAACTTCTGTTCCAGATTTTAGATTACCAACAGAAGCAGAATGGGAATATGCAGCAAGAGGTGGTTTAGAATTCGCAACTTATCCTTGGGGTACTGGAGGTACTACTAGTGATAGAGGTTGTTTCTTAGCAAACTTTAAACCAGTTAGAGGTAATTATGCAGTTGATGGTGCTTTGTATACAATGGAAGCAAAATCTTTTAATGCGAATGATTATGGTTTGTATAATATGGCAGGTAACGTTTCAGAATGGACAAACACTGCCTATAACTTATCTTCTTATCAAATGGCTTCTACGATGAACCCGAATGTTGAGGATAGAAAAAATAAAAGAAAAATTATACGTGGAGGTTCGTGGAAAGATGTAGCATACTTTTTAGAAGTTGGTTCTAGAGATTATGAATATGCAGATACAGCAAGAAGTTACATTGGTTTTAGAACTGTACAAAACTATATTGGTACAGCAAATAAGTAAACAATAACATTAACAACAAAAAATTAAACCCCTAAATAAAAATATAAAAAAAATTATGGCACAATCAAGAACTTATAAGAAGACAATGAATTTCGTTTACGGAATGGGAGCAGCAGTTGTTATTATTGGAGCGTTATTCAAAATTCAGCATTTTTCTATAGGACCGTTAACTGGTGGAATAATGTTAACGATTGGATTAGTAGTAGAAGCAATAGTATTTGCAATTTCGGCATTTGATACTCCTGAAGATGATTTTGATTGGTCTAAAGTTTATCCTGAATTAGGAGAAGACGGTTTTACTGTTGAAAAAGATGAAGTTGGAGCACAAGGTTTATTATCTCAGAAATTAGATGTTTTATTACAAGAAGCTAATATTGATGCTGGTTTAATGGAAAGTTTAGGAACAAGCATGAAGAATTTTCAAGGAGCTGCAGAAGGTTTATCTGCTGCATCAGAATCTATTTCATCAACAAATAAATATAATGAGCAAGTTTCTATGGCAGCTGCACAAATGGAAACTTTAAATAACTTGTATAAAGTACAAGTAGAAAATACTACAAAGCAATCAGAATTAAATGGTGCTGTAGTAGAAAATACAGAAAAATTAAAAGAACAAATGGAGTCTTTAGCACAAAACTTATCTTCTTTAAACGGAGTTTATGGTGGTATGCTTTCTGCAATGTCTAAATAATAATTAGTTTAACTAATATAAATTTAACTTAAAAAACTAATTATAATGGCAGGAGGAAAAATGTCCGCAAGACAGAAAATGATAAACCTAATGTATCTGGTATTTATTGCAATGTTAGCATTAAATATGAGTAAAGAGGTTTTATCTGCTTTTGGTTTTATGAATGAAAAGTTAGCTGAAAACAACGTTTCAACAACAACAAAAAACAAAGAAGCGTATGCTAATTTAGCAACAAAGGCTTCAGAGCAAGCAGCAAAATTTGGTGAACTTAATAAACAAGCTATACAAATTAAAGGATACTCAACAGACTTTTATTCTTATTTAGAGGATTTAAAAGGTAAAATGACAGCAGATGTCGAAGATAAGGAAGACTATGAATCTATGGATAAAACAGCTTTTTTAGATGAATACTTCTTTAAAGGTGATAAATATACGACTGAAGGTCAAGAGTTTTTGGATAAAATTAATGCTTATAGAACAAATGTAGTTTCAGTTTTGGGTAGTGATAATAAGTTTATTAGTGCGATTGAAAAACGTTTTAATACAAATCCAGTTGTTTCCAAAAAGAAAGATGCTCCAAAAAAACCTAGACCTTGGTTAGATTATAGATATAAAGGATTTCCTTTAATTGCTTCTTTAACAAATTTAACGCAAATGCAGGCTGATATTAAAAATACAGAAGCAGATATTGTTGCAGATTTATTGGGTGGTAAATTAGAAGAAGCATTATCATTAGATAATTATAAAGGAATTGTAGCTTTAGATAAAAACGCGTATTTCGCTGGTGAAAAAGTTACAGGTAAAATTGTTTTAGGGCGTTATGATGCTACAATGGTTCCAGATAAAGTTACTTTAAATAGAAGACCTTATACTAATATTAAAGATGGACAAGTAATTATTGATATGCCAGCAGGGAATGTTGGGAATCATGATATTAAAGGACAGATAACATTTACACAAGATGGAGAACCAGTTAATGTAGATTTTGAAAGTTCTTATTCTGTGATACCAGAACCTAGTAATGCAGTAGTTTCTGCAGATAAAATGAATGTGGTCTATAGAGGATTAAATAACCCTATTTCAGTTTCTTTACCTGGTGTTAGTGATAATAACTTAAGAGTTTCTGCAACTGGTGGGAGTTTATCAGGTAGTAGAGGTAAATATGTACTTAAACCAAGTGCAGGTAATACTGCAGTTATTAATGTAAGCGCTAAATTAAGTAGTGGTAAAACAGTAAATTCTAAAGCTACTTTTAGAATTAAAGATATACCAGCTGCTATGGGATCTGTTAGAGGTCAATATGGAACTGTAAGAATGCCAAAATCAGGGTTGCCTAATGCACCAATTGCAGCAGGTTTACCAGATTTTGAATTCGATTTAAAAATTAAAGTTCAGAGTTTTAAAATTAAAGTACCAGGACAATTGACAATTATTGTAAACGGATCTAAATTAAATGCCGCTGCAAAACAAAAATTGTCTAAAGCAAAAAGGGGAGATATCATTAATATTTATGGTATTAAAGCTACTGCTAATGGGTATAATCTTAAAAAAGTATTACCAGTTAATATAGAATTAACAAACTAGAAGTTAAAAAATAAAATATGTTTAAAAATTGTTTAATATTATTTTTCGCTTTGATGATAAGTGGTTCAATAAATGCGCAAGCAAATTTATTGAATGCAAAAAAAGTTGATCAAATAGGAAAGAAAAACGAGCAACAAATAGCAGCAGATAATGATGCTCCTATTCCTTATGGATATGTAGATGATAGAGATGTATTATGGTCTAAAGTAGTTTGGGAGTTTATAGATTTAAATCAAAAAATAAATTTACCTTATTATTTTCCTATCGATACAACAAATATTTCTTCAGATAGAAGATCTTTATTTGACACATTGATTAAAGGAATTAAACAAGGTAAAATTCAAGAAGCATATTCAGATTCTTTTTTTACATCAAAAATTACTCAGAACGAAATTGATTCTAGGTTAACTAGTGTTAGAGAAGAAAACGGATATAGCGATACCATTAGGTTGCAAACACAAGATGTAGAAGGATACATGATTAAAGGAATGTGGTATTTTGATAAACGTCAAGGTGAATTAAAATATAGATTGTTGGCATTAGCTCCAATGGGTAAAGATGTGCAAACTTTAGGTGTTCAAGATATTGAAGACGAAGAGTTATACGAATTATTTTGGGTTTTCTTTCCTTCAACAAGAGATGTTTTGCATGATGCAAAAGTATTTAACCCTAAAAACGTAGCACATCCGATTTCTTTTGATCACATGTTAAACGCACGAAGATTTAGCAGTACAATTGTTAGAGAAGAAAATATCTATGGAAATAGAGCTATTTCAGATTATGTAAGAGGTAATTCTTTATTCCAATTACTAGAAGCTAATAAGATTAAAGAAGGTATTAGAAACAGAGAAATGGATATGTGGAATTATTAAAGTTCTTCAATTTAAAATATAAAAAAACGTTCCAATTTTGGAACGTTTTTTGTTTTAAAAGAACTATTTTTAACCTGTGAAAGTAGATTACATAATAGTAGGTTTAGGTTTAGCAGGTTTAGCTTTTGTAGAAGAATTAATTGCAGCAAAAAAATCATTTTTAGTTTTTGAAGATGATTCTCAAACTTCTTCTCTAGTTGCTGGAGGCGTATATAATCCTGTTATTTTAAAAAGGTTTACACCTGTTTGGAATGGTAAAGAACAGTTAGAAGTTGCAATTCCTTTTTATCAGAGATTAGAAAAAAAGCTACATATTAAAATTGATGAAAAGTTTGTAATCAAAAAATCTTTTAAATCAATTGAAGATCAAAACAATTGGTTTACAGCTTTAGACAAACCAAAATTAGTAGATTATTTAGACCCTAAATTAGATACTAAAAGTTATAAAGGAGTTATCGCTGATTTTAGTTTTGGAAATGTAAAAGAAACTGGTAGAATTGATACAAAAAAACTAGTAGAATCTTATAGAGCATATCTTAAAGAAAGAGGTTTCATCAGGTTCGAAAATTTTGAACATCAAGAATTAAATATTGATGAAGAATCATTAAAATACAAAGACATTAATGCTTCTAAAATTGTTTTTTGTGAAGGTTTTGGAATAAAGCAAAATCCGTATTTTAATTACTTACCATTAAATGAAGCTAAAGGAGAGTTGCTAACAATTTATGCACCAGAATTAAATATTGATTTTTTATTAAAATCAACACTTTTTGTACTTCCTTTAGGAGATAATTTGTATAAAGTGGGGGCAACTTTTAATTGGACAGATAAAACTTCAAATCCATCAGAGGAAGGAAAACAAGAGCTGGTAGAAAAATTAAAAAAAGTAATTAATGTGCCTTATACAATTGTTGATCAAACTGCAGGAATTAGACCAACAGTTGCTGGTAGAAGACCTTTGGTTGGTATGCATCCAAAATATACACAGTTAATTGTCTTAAATGGCTTAGGAACTCGTGGAGTAATGATTGCACCAACCATTGCTAAAAACCTCTTTCATCATTTAGAAAATGATGAAGAATTAGATAGTGAAATAAATATAAATAGGTTTTAAGTAAAAAGCAACCTTTTTCAGATGAATTAGGTTGCTTTTTTTGGGGGGAATAAAACTCAAAAAATGAGTGCTTTTAAAGTATAGTAATTTTTTTTTAATTACCTACTTTGTATTATAAGTTAATGTATTACGTTTTTATTTACACTACTCAAAAACATATTTATTTCTTCGTTATAATTTAAATGTTGTACTTGATCATCTTCTAGATCGTTGACCATGCTTTTTGATTGCTTTTTAAAAATAAAATTATATATTTTAAACATAATGTGGGGGTTAAAAGTTATACATCAAAGAAAATAAAAATATTTAAAACCTCATAGGGTATCAATACCCTATAATTATTGAAATAGTAAAAAGGTGTTTGTTTTGTTGCACCCATTTAACAAGAGTATTTGTTTGTGGGTCTAGGTTTAATTTAATAATAATTTTACTTCTATATTTTTCTACCGTTCTATGAGATATAAAAAGTAAATGACCAATTTCTTTATTGGTTTTATATTGGGAAATTAACTTTAATATTCTTCTTTCTGTTAAAGAAAAATCTTTTAAAATACGATCATCTTCATCTGTAAAACCAATGTATTCTTTAACTTTTTTGCTAAAATAAGGAATGTTGTTTTTTACAGAATTAATACATAGTTCTATTTCTTCTAATGCAAATTCTTTTAATAAGTAACCGTAAATATTTAGTTTTTTAGCTTTTAAATAAAGATCTATTTCTTTATGAAGCGTAATTAAAATAATTTTAGTTGAAATATTGTTTTTTTTGCACTCATTTGCAATTTCAATTCCTGTTAAATAAGGCATTTCTACATCTAAAATTGCAATTTCTGGTTTTCTTTTATAAATAAAATTAAGAGCAGATCGTCCATCGGAAGCAACACCAATTATGTTCATTTTTTTTTCAATTAATAACTCAGTTAAACCTTTTATTAATATTGGATGATCGTCTGCTATAAAAATAGATTGTTTCATTTTAAGGGGAATAAAATTTTAATAACAGTATTATTTTTTTTCAAGCAATTTATGTTTAAAGTTCCTTTTAAGAAATCTACTCGCTGATTTATTGTTTTTAGCCCTAAACATTTATCTTCATTTAATTTTTCAAGATAATTAAAACCAATTCCGTTATCTTGAATTTTAATGTATATATGATTTTTTTTTATAAGTTTTAAAGTTACTCTCGCAGAATTTGCTTGAGCATGTTTTATAATATTAGAAAGGCACTCTTGTACTATTCTAAAAACATTTACTTCTTGTTCTACATTTAAAAGGTTATCTATACTATCTATATCGCCAAAAATAAATGTATCACTATTCTTATCAAATTTGCGCATGAGGTTTTCTAGAGCACTAGTTATGCCAATTCCTTTTAATTGAAAAGGGTATAATATCCTAGCAATACTTCGCATTTCTTCTAAAGCTTCATTAATTAAGTTCACTGTATATAGGTCATTTGTAGATAATATTTTGTTTTTTATTAACAATAAACTATGTCCTAACCCATCATGTAAGTCTTTAGATATTCTTTTTCTTTGTTCTTCTTGTGCTAATAATAATTTTTGAGAAAAATCAACCTGCATTTTTTTTTCTTTTAGAAAAATGAGTCGATTCCAATATAGATATATAATAATAAATACAAGGAGGGTAAAGATGACGATAGCTGTTATTAATTGTTGTTTCGTTTTATTGTTTTTTTTTAAGAGAACTATTTTGTCATTCTTTAATTGTTCTTCTTTTTCTTTTTCCGACAAAGTTTGATAATAGTTAACAACACTTATTGTATTAATCTTAGCAATAGAATCTTTAGTTTGTGTATAAGATAGATAATATTTTAAGGCATTTTTAGAATCATTTTTTTTTAAATAAATATCAAAAATTAATTTATTTAACTCTTTTTTCGAATTGATATCTCCATTATTTTCAATTTCTGACAGTGTTTTTTGTGCTAAATATAATGCGCTTTTTAGTTGATTCTTTTTATATAGATAAAAGCTTTTTGTTTTGTTAAAATAATCGATACTTAAAGAATTTGCATTAGAGTTTTTAATTTGTATAGTAGCTTTATTTAAATATTTTTCGGCCTTATTTAAGGAGTCATACTGTAAATAATATTCTGCAATTGCAGTTTGGTAATAAGGGATAAAACCATCGTTATCTTTACTAATTTCTTTATTTAGTAGAGCTTTATCTAAATATTCTTTATATTTTTTTGTATCATCAATAGCTCTATAATTAATTGCTAAATTGTAATAGTTAGAAGTTAAACCAATATTATATTTTAAAGACTTTTTTTTATCTATAATATCTAAAAGTTTTTCAATAGCTATTTCATTTAAGCCAATTTTACTATAAATAGAAATAATAGCTGTTTTAATAAAAAAAGTATAATGTAAGTCGTTTAAGTTTTCGTAGTAAATAGAGGCTAATTCATAATTTTTAATAGCTTCAATAAAATTATTTTTTTTCACTAAAATTTGACCTTTCAAAAATATTGCATCTGCTTTATAAAGAGAATCTTTTTTGCTTTTTCCGTAACTTTTTATAGAAATATTACAATTTTCAAAGGCTTTGTTGAAATTATTTTTATTGAAGTAAGCTTTTGCCTTTTGTTGAAAAATACCACCTAAAAGGTAGGTGTTATTAATATTTTTTTTATGCTTTTCTAATTTATTTAATAAAAGAATTGCAAAATCATAATCATTAAATTCAACTTCAAGTCTAGAGCACCAATTTAAAATTTTGGAGGCAGCAATATTGTGTTTGTTTTGCTTAAGTACAATGTTTATATACTGTAATGTATAATTTTTAAAAGACTTTACATCTTTTGTTTTATTAATTAAACTATCTAGAGACCTTAGTTGTAATTCTTTACTCTGTCTTGTTAAGTTAAAGTTAGTATTATAAATACTATTTTTATTTATGGAAAAAATTGAATAAGAATAAAATAGGGATAGACATAAATATAAAATATTTATTTGTTTCATGTGGGGGGATTTTTTTAATTGAAAAATATGTAAAAGTCGCAAAAAAAAAAATAAAACAGCGGGTGTTAATACCCTTAAAAAAAAATTAAATAAATTTTCTTTATTGTTTTTTTTGATAACTTACAAACATATTTATCCAGATAATTCTAGATAATCTTAAGTTTACTGGCGCTAAAACCAAAGAGGCCACTATTATAGTAGCAAAACTTTGTATGATTGTTAAGTCTAAAATTACTTTACAAATGATAAAAATGGCAACAAATAAAGCTACAATTATTCCGTAATTTACATACATAGCTCCATAAAAAAAGGAAGGTTCCATCATGTATTTTAAATTACATTTTGGGCAATTATCATGTAATTTAGTTACTTTATTTGGGTTGTAAGTAAATTTATATTTGAAGAATTCTCCTTCATGGCACCTTGGGCATTTGGCATTTACAATACTGTACAACTTGGTTCCCTTTTTAAACATAATAGAATATAAATTTGTATACTTTTGCAAATATAAAGTTTTAAACTTTTTTTTAAGTAACTATTATTACAATACATGCTAAACGTACATAACTTGTCAGTTTCTTTTATGGGAACTGATTTATTTTCAGGAATTACTTTCAAACTAAACAAAGGAGATAGAATTGGTCTTATTGGGAAAAATGGAGCAGGAAAATCTACACTTCTAAAGGTGTTATCTAAAGACATCGAAAGTAGTGGTACTATGGCTTTTGATAAGGATGTACAAATAGGTTTTTTAAGACAAGATATAGATTTTGTAGAAGGAAGAACCATTTTAGAAGAAGCATATCAAGCATTTGAAGAAATTAAGGAAATTGAACTAAAACTCGATGAAATTAATGAACAATTAGCAACTAGAACCGATTATGAAAGTGAAGGTTATAGCGATTTAATTCATGATTTAACTGATAACACTGAGCGTTATGAATTACTAGGTGGTTATAATTATCAAGGTGATACAGAGAAAATTTTACAAGGTTTAGGTTTTCAGCGAGAAGATTTTGATAAATTGACAGATACTTTTTCTGGAGGTTGGAGAATGCGTATAGAATTGGCAAAGTTACTTTTACAGAATAATGATATTCTTTTATTAGATGAGCCAACAAACCATTTAGATATAGAATCTATTATTTGGCTAGAGAATTTCTTAAAATCTTATGCTGGTGCCATTGTGTTGGTTTCTCACGATAAAATGTTTTTAGATAACGTAACAAATAGAACTATAGAAATTTCTTTAGGTCAGATTTATGATTACAAAAAACCATATACTGAATTCTTAAAATTACGTGGAGAAATTAAAGAAAAGCAGTTACAAGCACAGAAAAATCAAGAAAAAGAAATAAAACAGAAACAGCATTTAATTAACAAATTTAAAGCCAAAGCAAGTAAAGCATCTATGGCACAATCTTTAATGAAGCAACTAGATAAAGTTGAATTGATTGAAGTTGATCAAGATGATAATGCTGCCATGAATGTGCGTTTTGCAATTTCTAAAGAACCAGGAAAAATTATTGTTGAAGCAGAAAACTTAAGCAAAAGTTATGGTGATAAACACGTTTTAGAAGATGTAGATTTATTAATTGAAAGAAATAGTAAAATTGCTTTTGTTGGTCAAAACGGACAAGGAAAATCTACTTTAGCAAAAATGATGGTGGGAGAAATTCCTTTTGAAGGAAATCTTAAGCTTGGTCATAATGTAGAAGTTGGTTATTTTGCTCAAAACCAATCTGAACATTTACCACCAGAAAAAACGGTGTTAGAAATAATGGAAGATGCTGCAACAGATGGAAACAGAATGCGTGTTAGAGACATGTTAGGTTCTTTCTTATTTGGTGGAGATGCAGTAGATAAAAAAGCAAAAGTACTTTCTGGAGGAGAAAGAAACAGGTTAGCATTGTGTAAATTATTATTATCACCTTTTAATGTGTTAATAATGGATGAGCCTACAAATCACTTAGATATAGCTTCTAAAAACGTTTTAAAAGAAGCTTTAAAACAATTTAATGGAACGTTAATTTTGGTTTCTCATGATAGAGATTTCTTACAAGGGTTAACAAGTACAGTTTATGGTTTTAAAGATAAAGTGATTAAAGAATATTTAGGAGATATTGATTATTTCTTAGAGCAGCATAAAATTGAAAACCTTAGAGAAGCAGAAAAAAGAACTGTTGTAAAAGTTGATAAAACTTCTGATAAAAAAGAAGCATATCAAATGTCTAGAGAGCAAGAAAAACAATTAAAGAAGTTGAAAAACAAACTTTCTAATATAGAAACTCAAATTGCTGATTTAGAAAAAGAAATTGCAAAAATAGATTTAGAATTGGCACAGAATTATGATGAAGTTTCTGTAAGACCAAATTTCTTTGAAAAATACAAAACTAAAAAAGCAAAATTAGATACTTTAATGGAAGATTGGGAAAAAATTGAAGCAGAAGTTGCTAACTTTAAGTAATTCTTATAGTTTATATTAAAATTTACGGAATGGAAATAGAAGTTAATTGTTAACTTTTATTTCCATTCTTTTTTAAGCGTTGCATAGATAATATCATCTACCCATTCACCTTTAAAAAAAAGGCTCTTTTTAAAATGTGCTTCTTTTCTTAAACCTAAAGCTTCTACAAGTTTTATAGAAGCTACATTTCTAGGGTCAATTGATGTTATAATTCTATGTTTATGTAAAGAATTGAATAGGTAGTCAATGACACCTTTTAAAGATTCTGTAGCAAAACCTTTTCCATGATTATTTTTGGCTAAAGTTATGCCTAATTCACATTGATCTTTATCAATAAAATGGATTCCAACATCGCCAATAATTGTTTGTGAATCGTTTTCTGAAATTACAAATTGAAACCAAGTTGTGGGTTTGTTAAATTCTTTTGGATTTTTAGAAATAAATTCTTCAATTTCATTTATTGATTTTGGAGACCAACCTTGATATTTGTTTGTTTCTGCATCTGATCTGTATGAATAAACATCTTTACTGTCTTTTAATTCTATAGGTCTTAGCGTTAGTCTTTTTGTGGTAATCATACAATTTGTTTGCGTAAAGATAAAATGTTTTAGGTTAAAGCATGCATCTAATATTTATTGTTATCTCTTCTTTTTTTGTTTTGCCTAATGAGTTTTGCTAAGTCTTTACCTTGTTGTTTTTTCTCTGTAACAGTAGATTCAAAATAATCTCTTTCTCTTTCCATTTTCTGAAAGTTATTAAAAGAATCTTTATCTAATTCTTTATTTTCTAATGCTTTTAAAACAGCACAACCTCTTTCACTTGTATGTGAGCAATCACTAAATTTACAATCTTTTGCTAGCTCTAAAATCTCTTCAAAAGTCATTTCTATTCCATGAGAAATATCCGTCATTCCAATTTCTCTCATTCCAGGGTTGTCAATTAAAATACCATTATCAAAAACAATTAATTCTCTATGACTTGTAATATGTTTCCCTCTGTCAATACTTTCGCTAATTGCTCCAGTGTCCATTAAATTAGTCCCTGTTAAAATATTTATTAAAGTTGATTTACCAACGCCAGATGAACCTAAAAGACAATAGGTTTTTCCTTTAATTAATGATGCTTTAATTTCTTCAATTCCAACTAAAGATTGATTGCTAATAGTAAATATAGGAACGTTTTTAATACGCTTTTCAATAGTTTTTAATACTTCATTCAGCTCATCTTTATCTATTAAATCTATTTTACTTAAAACAATTATTGGCTCAATTTTAGAGGCATTACAAATTGTTAAGTATCGTTCTAAACGATTTATACTAAAATCTCTGTTTACAGATTGCACAATAATTCCAAAATCTATATTGGTCGCAATAATTTGAGTCTGTCCTAATTTACCAACAGCTTTTCTTTCTAAAATAGCTTTTCTTGGAAATACGGCATGAATTAAAGCTTTGTTTTTGTCATATTCAGAAATAGCTACCCAATCTCCTACAGCAGGTAAATCCTTTCTATTGATAGAGTTAAATCTTAAGTTCCCTATAATTTCAGCTTCAAATTCATTGGCGCTATTCTTAACAGTATACCTATCTTTATGTTCTGATATTACTCTAGCAACATCAAAAGAAGTTAGGTTTTGTTCAATTCTAAAATCCTCAAAAGAAGAGTTATATCCTAAGTCTTCATTGTTCATAATTTTACAATTTATGAAATAATGTAATTACAATTAGTGAGTTAAAGTAAATTTAAAATTAGAGATACTAGTAAAAGTAATTTATTTTATTTTTATAACTAGCTTTTGCATGTTATCAAATTATTATCTGTTATTTTTGTAGTAGCAAATTTATAATATTGAGTAACACAAGTAATTCTTTTTTCGACACCGATTTTATTTCCATAAATCAACAAGTTTTTCTTCCAATTTTAGAAGAAAAAAAGGTTGAACTTTTTATAAAAAGAGAAGATTTAATTCATCCTTCTGTTTCTGGTAATAAATTTAGAAAATTAAAATACAATTTACTAGAGGCTAAAAAATTAAAGAAGAATGCACTTCTTACTTTTGGTGGTGCATTTTCTAACCATATTGCTGCAACAGCAGTTGCAGGTAAATTGGCAGGTTTTAAAACTTTTGGTATTATTAGAGGTGAAGAATTAGGTAAAAACTTAAAAGAAACCTTAGAAAAAAATGCTACTTTAAGAGAAGCTCATGAAAACGGTATGAAGTTTCACTTTGTTTCTAGAGAATTATATCGTCAAAAATCTTCGTTTGGCTTTATTGAGAAAATGAAAAATAAATGGGGCGATTTTTATTTAATTCCTGAAGGAGGAACAAATTGTTTAGCGGTTGATGGTTGTCAAGAAATTTTAACAAAAGAAGATGCTAAGTTCGATTATATTTGTTCGGCCGTAGGAACTGGAGGAACAATTGCTGGATTGATAAAATCAAAAAAGAAACGTCAGAAAGTTATCGGTTTTCCTGCTTTAAAAGGGAATTTTTTATCTGAAGAGATTAGAAAGTATGTAGTTAAAGATGTTACTTGGAGTTTGCAGAAAAAATATCATTTTGGTGGATATGCAAAATATGATGAAGAATTAATTACTTTTATCAATAACTTTAAAAAGGATACTGATGTTTTGTTAGATCCTATTTATACAGGGAAAATGATATTTGGAATTATAGATTTAATTAAGAAAGATACCTTTAAAGAAGGAACTAAAATAGTAGCAATTCATACAGGAGGAATTCAAGGAATTGAGGGGTTTAACCAAATGTTGAAAAGTAAAAATCAACAACTAATAGAAGTCTAATGAAGTTAAAGGTTGTTTTATATTGTGTTTGTTTATTAGTATTATCAAGTTGTGGGTCTCACAAAAAAACGAGTCAACAAAAGAAAAATCCTGGTGTTGTTTTAAATGAGTCTAAACCAGAAAAATTACCTTCTGTTAACCAAAAAGAAATTACTAAAAAGTTAGTTAAGAAAAACCCGAAACTAAATAAACACACAATAGCTTATATTAGAAAATATGCGCCAATTGCTGTAAAGGAAATGCATAAACATAAAATTCCTGCAAGTATAACATTAGCACAAGGAATTTTAGAGTCAGGTAAAGGAAGAAGTGAATTAGCTTTAAAATCTAACAACCATTTTGGTATAAAATGTCATACTCAATGGAAAGGAGAACGTGTGTATCATGATGATGATGAGGAAGGAGAATGTTTTAGAAAATATCAATATGTAGCTACTTCTTATGATGATCATTCAGCATTTTTAACTAAAAGGAAAAGATATTCTTTCTTGTTTAATTATGGTTCTAAGGATTATAAAAGATGGGCAAAAGGTTTAAAAAAGGCAGGTTATGCTACTGATAAAAAATATCCTAATAAACTTATTAAAATTATTGAAGATTATAATTTATACCAATTTGATAAAGTAAAAAAGAAAGACTTTAAGTTTAAGAAAGAAACAGTAAAGAAAACTAAAAAAGAAGTAAAGCCAGAATATTCTGTAGGTAATTATTATGAAGTAGAAAAAGGGGATACTTTGTATTCTATAGCAAAGAAGTTTAATACTACAGTTGCCAAAATAAAAGAACTTAATGGTTTAAAAAGCAATACAATTGCAATTGGTCAACATTTGTTAACGCATTAAAGTCTATAAGTTAGAGTTGCTTTTTATCAAAAGGTTCAATATTTTTTCTACTCCCAAATTGTCATTACTTTCTGTTGAATAATTAGCAAGTTTGGTAATGTCTTTGTGGGCATTTTTCATTGAGAAACTAAAATTTGCCTCTTTTAGCATTTCTATATCGTTATGATAATCACCAAAAACCATTGTCTCTTCTTTGGTAACTTTAAGCAAACCTTGTACTTCTCTTAGAGCATTCCCTTTGTTGGCTTTTTCATCTGAAATATCCAGCCAGTTTTTACCAGAAATTTTGATAAGCATTTCACTTTCAAACTCTTTTACTGTTGGGTAAATATATTCTTCTGATGAAGTAAAATGATAAATTGCAATTTTTAAAAAGTCTTCAGTATCTGCAATTGCCGTTAAATCATCTACTATTTCATAGGTGTGATAATACTCTTGAAAAAGATTAATAAATTCTTGATTTTTAGATTCGATAAAAGCACCATTTTTTCCACATAAAACCACATGTGCATTATTTATGGTTCTTAAAACAGGAATTATTTTTTTAATTTTAACAGGTGAAAGAGCATTTAATACTAATAAGTTATCTTTCTTTTTTGCAATTCCACCATTTTCAGCAATTACAAAAATATCATCTTTTATTGGAGCTAATTTATGAACAATACTATTGTATTGTCTTCCACTTGCAGCACAAAAATGAATGTTTTTATTTTTTAATTGTTGAAACAAATCAAAGAACAAATCACTAACTTCTCCTTTTGAGTTTAGTAGTGTTCCATCCATATCAGAAACTACTAATTTTACTTTAGATAGGTTCATAGTTTCTTAAAAGTAGTTTTTGAAATTATAAGATTTTTTTTGTTGAATTTCTTTCAACTAAATCTGTTTTAACAACAATTGTTTCTGGCTTTTTCTTGTCTTCAGATTTGTCTTCTAACCTATTTATAAGCATTTCAGCTGCAGTAGCTCCCATAATTTCTCCATGTTGACTAACTGTGGTCATTCTTGGGCTAGAGTGTCTTGCTAAAATTCCGTTAGAAAAAGAAATTACAGAAAAATTTTCAGGAATTCTATGTCCTTTTTTTATAGCAACTTTCATTGCAGCAATTGCAGAAGATTCATCTGTTGCAATAACACTATCTATATTGTTATTTTTAAATATTGGCTCTAAGATTTTTTCATAATTTTTATAGTCGTCATCTATATTTATAATTAGATTTTTTTCAACTTTAATATTATAATCTTCCAAACCTTTTAAATAGCCTAATTGTCTTCTTCTTCCAATTTCTAAACTGTTCATGGTAGAAATAAAAGCTATGTTTTCATGACCAGATTTCACTAAATATGCAACTGTACTTCGAGCACTGTCAAAATTATCTGTAACAACTTTATCGCAATTTATTTTATCTGCAACTCTATCAAACATAACAATAGGAGTTCCATTATCTAAAACTTCTTGAAAATGATTAAAATTGTTTTTAGAAACGGTTTCTTCAGCTAAAGATAAAATAAAACCATCGATACTTCCATTAGAAAGCATCTCGATTGTTTCTACTTCTTTATCAAAAGATTCATTAGAAATACATGAAATTATTTTATAACCTCTGTCGTTGGCTACTTTTTCTATTCCATTAAAAACTTGAGCAAAGAAATAGTTTAACATATTGGGAATAATAATTCCAATAGTTTTGGTCTGCCTATTTTTTAAACTTAAAGCATTAAAATTAGGTTTGTAATTTTTTTCTTTAGCATATTTTTGGATTTTCTCCTTAGTACTCACACTAATTTCATAACTGTCATTCAGAGCTTTAGACACTGTAGAAATAGAAACACTAAATTCTTTGGCAATGTCTTTTATGGTAAGTCTTTTCATTTTAATTCAAATATTAATGACTAAAATACAAAAATCCCTTAATTATGGATGAAAAAATTGACTATTTTACAATTTTATAATATTGATCATTTTTTCGAAGCTCGAAAATTAGGAATCCATAGAGTAACAAATACTCTAAAATTACGAGCCATAAGTTTTCTTTCCAAGGATTATTTGCATATGCTTGATAGCTGAAAATGATAACAATAGTCCAAATAACTGGGAATCGATATTTAGTAAAAACGGATAAAATTAAAGGAGTTGCTAAGTACCAAGGATGAACAGTGGTTGCTGTAAAATAATAAAAACAAAGACCAAATAATAACGCAGTTATGAATTGAATCATGGAATTGTTTTTTCTGAAAAAAGTAATAATTATTAGAAATACAATTGTTAAAATCGGAGTAATTTTTCCAATAATTGCAATTTCATTCCAACCTCTAAATAAGTATCCAATTTCTCTAAAAATATAATAAAAACTTGCATTAAATTCAAAATTTCTAAACCATAAACCTACAGAATCTGAGTAATTAGTAATAAATTCTGAGGAATAGAAAGGAAGAAATAAAAGTATAACTGTGCTTAAAGTAATAGCGTAAAATAAACTTAGTTTTTTAAAACCTGTAAACCAATTTTGTTCTTTTTTCACAAACCATTGATAAAATAAAGGTAAAAATAACAATGGAATTAATTTTACGGAGATAGAACAGGCTATTAGAATTGCTGCCCAAATCCATTTTTGTTGATGCAATTTATAAAAACTCCAAACTAAGAAAAATAACATGACTGGTTCAAAGTGTAAATTACCTGTCATTTCAATAATTATAAAAGGATTTAGCGCGTACCAAAAAATGTTTTTTATAGGCAAGTTTAGGCGTTCTAATAATTTTTTCCCAAAATATAAAATTCCTACATCAGCTAAAATAATGATGACTCTTAGAACAATAACAGATCCAAATACACTTTTGCTTGCAAATAAAGCTGCAATTAAAAAACAAAGTTGATTTATTGGTGGATAGTTGGTGTAATGACTTCCATTCATTTCTCCCATTCCAATATACAAATTGTAGGCTTCAGAAATTGGCTGTTTTCCTTGTTGAATAAAAGTTTCTGGTAATGACAAATAGGGGTTAAATCCTTCTAGAATCATTCGTCCATCCCAAATAAATCGGTAAAAATCTTGGGATAAATTAGGAATTGAAAATAGAAAAATTAACCTAAAAAGTATTACTAAACCAATTAAAGTTGAAGTATGAATGGTTTTGCTTTTTATCAATAAATAGAAACAACCAAAAAGTGCAAACCATAAAAAAAGTAGTTTATAAAACTCAGTTCTTTCTAAAAAATAAGCAAAAATAAAATAGAGAAGTGTACTTACTAGTATTAATAAAACATCTTTATGTTTTGTGAAAAAAGACATTAGGCTTTAGAAAATATTGATTTAAAAAAAACGTAACTAAAACCTACAAAAAGCATAAAATGAAAAGGGAATAAACCAAAATCTCCACCTTCATTTCCAACTATAAATGCACTGTACATTCCAAAGACAAAATAGATTGCTAACAATCCTTCTAAAACAACATGAATAGATGGTTTTTTCTTAATATACTTGTTGTTCTTCCAACCATCTTTTATCGTATTAATATTAAATTTTGGTGTTCTAATAAACTCACTTTTTTTACCAAAATGCCCTTCTAAAACGGCAATTGTGTTGTGCAAAGAGAAGCCCATCGCAATAGAAAAAAACGTAAAAAAAGAACCAATATATTTAATGAATTTTACAAAGCCACCACCATAAATTGTCTTAAACATATACCAATAGCAAATAAAAAATATGAGTGAACTTACTACAAAAAAGCTCATTATATAAAAATAGTATTTTAAATGTTCATGTTCATTTTTGATATATAACATGGGTATGCTTAAAACTGCCACTAAGAAGATACAAGTAAACATAGAGCTGTTTAATAAATGCAGTAAACTATGTATTTTAGTTCTAAAAGGAATATTTTTATTAGTAATTACTCGCTTCATCATTTTCTGAAAATTCTCTGCTCCACCTTTATTCCATCTAAATTGTTGTGATCTTGCAGCGCTAATTACTACCGGTAATTCTGCAGGAGTTTCAACGTCAACCAAATATTTAAACTTCCAATCTTTTAATTGTGCTCTGTAACTTAAATCTAAATCTTCTGTAAGTGTATCTCCTTCCCAATTACCAGCATCATAAATACATTCTTTTCTCCAAACACCAGCTGTTCCGTTGAAGTTTATAAAATGACCTTTGCTATTTCTACCAACTTGTTCTAAAGTAAAATGTGCATCTAAAGCAAAAGCTTGTATTTTTGTAAGCGTAGAATAATTTCTATTGATATGTCCCCATCTTGTTTGAACAACACCAATTTTTGGATTTTTAAAATAAGGCACAGTTTGATACAACCAATTAGATTTCGGTAAAAAATCGGCATCAAAAATGGCAATGAATTCTCCTTTTGCCGTTTTTAAACCTTCTTTTAATGCACCGGCTTTAAAACCTTCTCTATTAGATCTTCTAATATGCTGAATATCTATTCCTTCTTCTTGAATTTCTTTGATAAGTTTTGCTGTAATTTCAACAGATTCATCTGTAGAATCATCTAAAACTTGAATTTCTAACTTCGCTCTTGGATATGTTAATTTGGCAATGTTTTTTAACAATCGCTCCATAACATACAATTCATTATAAACAGGTAATTGGATGGTTACAAAAGGAATTTCTTCTTTCTTTGAAAAATCAAATTTATCTGAATTGTCTTCCTTTTTTCTTGCTTTTAAATAATTAAAAAGTAAGTTTAATTGCGCAATTGCATACATAAAAATAAGCAATAACGATATTGAATAAATAACAATGATGATGTATTCTATAACCACTATTTAAAACTGTATTTAAAAATCCAACCTAATATTTTTATACCTGCAAAGATACTTCCTTTTACAGTACCTGACACCTTAGAAACGCCAATTCTATTTCTGTATTTCACTGGAATTTCTACGTAACTCAATTTTTGTTTTAAAGCTTTTAACTGCATCTCTACAGTCCAGCCATACGTTTTGTCCTCCATATTTAAAGCCAGTAATGTATTGTATTTAATAGCTCTAAAAGGACCTAAATCTGTAAATTTTGCTCCAAAAAACAGCTTCATTAAAAATGTTGCTAACCAATTACCAAAAATTTGTTGGGGCGTCATAGAACCATTTTCTCTCAATTTTTTTACACGAGAACCAATTACAAAATCGATATTGTTATGAATTATTGGTGCAACAATTTCTGTTAATTGTTCTGGGTAATCAGAATAATCTCCATCTAAAAAAACTAAAATTTCTGGTTTTATTTTTTGATTAGAAATGTATTCCATTCCTTTTAAACATGCATAACCATAGCCTTTACGATGTTCTTTAAGAACTGTTGCTCCAGCGTTTTTTGCGTTTATTTCTGTATTATCAGTAGAATTATTACTAATTACAATAACTTCATCAACGATTTTAGGAATATCGTTAATTACATTTGTTATAGAATCTTGCTCGTTATAAGCAGGTATAATTACTTTAATTATTGGGGCCATTATCTTAAATCATTGAGACTGTTTTCAACTCTAAAGGATGAAAAGTCTGTCCATTCTTTTATTTTTTTACCTTTTTTATATTTGGATGCTTTTATAAGTTTTTCCTCTTTATATATTAAGCAATATCCATTTTTTTGATTGTTTTTTAATTGACATTTGTGGTTTATAAAACCTTTATCATCATAAAATAACCACCAATTATATTTTGTTCCTTTTTTAAAATGACCCTCTTTTTTTTTGGAGGAATCGTTGTTGTAAAAATACCAATAATTCGTTTCTAAATTGTCTGAAAAATGGCCTTCTTTTTTTAGATTTCCATTTTTGTAATAGAACTTCCAAAAAGCTGTTTTTTTAGCATCTAAAAGCCATCCTTCTTCTTTTATTTGTTTGTTTTTATAGTATTCTTTATGATATTCTTTTTGGCAAAAGGATGAGAAACTCATCAAAAGAAAAAAGAAAATGAAGAAAGTGTATTTAAACATTAATTTTTGTTTACCAAATCCATTAAATCTACATCATTTCCTAATAAAATTTCGGTAGGATTAATTCTACCTTCTTCTGGTCCGTTTTCTAACTTTAAAACTCCTCTTGGGCAAACAGCAGAACAAACACCACAACCAACACAACTAGATCGTACAATATTTTCTCCTTTTTGTGCGTAAGCTCTAACATCAATACCTTGCTCACAATATGTAGAACAATTTCCACAAGAGATACACTGACCTCCATTTGTAGTAATTCTAAATCTTGATTTAAAACGTTGTATAAAACCTAAATAAGCTGCTAAAGGACAACCAAAACGGCACCAAACTCTGTTACCAAAAATAGGGTAGAAGCCAGTACCAATTACACCTGCAAAAATAGATCCTATTAAAAACCCATAAATATCTTGAATTGTTTGTGTCTTAATTCCTAAAGCTTGATCAGCACCAGAAAAGAATGTATATAGAGCAAAACCTGTCATCACTAAAACAAAAACAAGTACAGCGTGAATTACAATGCGTTCTACTCTCCAAGAAAGTAAGGTTTTACTTGAAAGTTGTCTGTAAGGATCTCCTAAAGTTTCTGCTAATCCTCCACAACCACAAACCCAAGAACAATACCATCTTTTTCCGAAGAAATAGACCATTACAGGTACAACTACAATTGTTAAAACTACTCCCCAAACTAAAATGAATAAACCAAAACCTCCACTAGAAAGCAGTTCGTCTAAATTCCATTTAAAGAAAAAATCATAATCTAAAGGAAATGCATTTTTAAAGTCATACCAAGGTTTTTCGAAGCGTACTAAAATCTCTGGAATTAAAAAAGCAAAAACAATTTGAAAGAATAAAACAGAAGTAGTTCTTAAAATTTGATATTTATTATGACGGTATTTTATATACATTCTCACAGCCATCACAGCCATTACAACGCAGTATAAAAAACCATATAAAAACCATTGACTTGCAGGGTTACCACTAATAGATTTGCTAATAGGATCTACCAAATACACCCAGTTTACTATTAAATCTGGATAAAAATATAGGAGAATGTAAAAAGTAACTAAAAAGATAAAGGCAAACCAACCAATCCAACCACGATTTGTAGCTGCATTTAGAAAAATTCCATCATTTTTTATTCCTGGTTTTCCTAATAAAATTACATCAGGAATAATAAACATCAGTGCACCAATAATTCCCAATCCAAAAGTTAAAAACCACATAAGTCCAGTGTTTTCAACCAAAAGTCCTTTGCCTGCTTTTTTAGCAAGTGAAAAACTTAAACTATGAGGTTTGCCAAATATTTTATACTGAAATTGTGCTGCTTTTTTGTCCCAGTTTTTTTCAGCATCATATTTAGCAATTAACTTATCATAATGTTTGTTCGACATGTTATATGCATTTCTAACACGACTTGAAAATTCAAAAATATTTAAGTCTTTATCGGTTACAATTGCATTTGTAAGTTGCGATTTAATTACATCACTTTTATATCCTTTTTCTTGAATAAAATTGTCTAATTCTGTTTGAGTTAATCGGAAAGAACCTGTAAAAATCGTTCCTATAAAGAAAAATAATCCTAATAAAAATATAATTAAACCTGTTTGTTTTATGAATTTCATATATTATGCTTTGCTAAAGATGCGTTTCCAGCTTTTCTTTTTTCGTTGAATATTAGTGTTATTTTCTTGATTGAATTTAGCAATAATTTCAGCCTCGTGAAATTTGTAAAACTCTGGATCAAAATTGGCATCAGCTAAATATTCTAAAACATGTTCAATCGATTTATTTTCAGTTAGCCATTTATCAAAAATTTCATGACGCATTCTAATTCCAAAGGTATTTATACCCAAGAATTTGTTTGAGTTTTTATCAAAAGAAATGGTAATACATTTATTATCTTTTGGGTGTCTCCATTGAAAATATGCTTCATTTTCTTTTTTTCCTCTTTCACTAAAAACCCAACCATAGGTCTGATATTCGATGTCTAAAAACTTGGCAGAATTAAACCAATGTCCTGGTTTGTATGCTGTTTTATGATTGCAAATAGTTTGTGCTACAGTTTCTCCCATCATTCTACCGGTATACCAAACAGCTTCAATGTTTCTGCGTTGGCCAATGGCTTCATGTTGTTCTGCACAATCTCCAATTGCATAGATATCTTTTATATTTGTTTCTAAAAAACGATTTACTTTTACGCCACGCCCTAATGCTATTCCAGATTCTTTTAGAAAATTAATATTCGGAGTTACACCAGCAGTTAAGCCAACAACATCACAATAGATTTCTTCACCTGTTTCTTCAATTATTACTGATTTTACACGTCCGTTTTCATCAGCTTTAATTTCTTTTAAATTTGTACTTAAACGTAAGTCGATATGATGTTCTTTAATGTGTTCATTAATCATTGCAGATTCTTGTGCAGGTAAAACTCCGTTCCAAAAACTTGCTTCACGCACTAAAAAAGTAACAGGAATTTTTCTGCTCCTTAACATTTCTGCCAATTCAATTCCTATTAATCCACCACCAACAATAACAGCCCTTTTACAAATGTCATTATTGGGTGCATATTTTTCTAATTTTTCTAAATCTTGTTTATGGTACATTCCCATAACGCCATCTAAATCTTGCCCAGGCCAACCAAACTTATTTGGTTTAGATCCTGTGGCTATGATTAATTGATCGTACGTAAGGTTTTCTCCATTAGAAAAATTTAAAACTTTTTCTTTTGTATTTATATTGCCTACAAAACCTTGTTTTAAATCTATGCTGTTTTTCTCCCAAAACCAATCTTCATAAGGTTGTGTATGACTAAATTTTAGATGGCCCATGTAAACGTACATGAGTGCAGTTCTTGAGAAAAAGTATTTATTTTCTGCTGAAACTATTGTTATTTTCTTGTCAGAGTTTTTTCTAATATGCCTTGCAGCAGTAACTCCAGAAATTCCATTACCAATTATTACAATATGGTCCATAGTTGATTGATTGTTGCAAATTATGTCGAAGATAAAGTTAAGAACTTAAACGCAAACTTTAATTTAGAATTGTTTTAAATAATGATTCTTGTAAATTTTTGTAAGTTGTAGTAAAATGTATAGACTTAGGTTATATTAAAATTAATTGAACCTAATAAAATGAAACAAAATCTATCTAGAATTCTATTTGCTTTTATATTGATTATCAGTCTATATTCTTATGGACAAGAAGAAGTGAAAGTTGATAAAAGTAATATACAAACATATACACCTTCAAAATTATTAGATAAAGGGCAATGGGATATTAAGTTTTTTAATAATTTATATAGCGAAACGAAAGGAAGATATAATGGTGTAAAAGCAGACAAAGCTAGAGAAAATTATTTTACATCTACTTTAGATATCTTTACCGGAATTTCAGATAACAATAGGTTAAATGTTGGTTTGTTATTAGAATATAGATCTAATACAAATGGAGGAAAAAGTGCAACATCGGTATTTGGTTTTAAAGATGATGTAAATTCTAGAAACGGATTGTCTTCTTTTGCGCCAGCTTTAAAATGGCAACCAATAGAAAGTATTGGTAATTTCTCTATTCAATCTGCATTTCACATTCCAGTTATCTCAGAAGAAGAAGATGTTAATGAGGTTTATTTAGATCAAACAGCCTATACTTTTCAAAATAGATTTTTCTTTGATCATACTTTTCCTAGTGGAGACTGGCAATTGTTTACAGAGTTAAATACAGAATACAATTTTGGTGAAGAGGCAAGTTTTGCAAACAAAACCTTTGTACTTGCTCCTGGTGTTTTTATGAGTTATTTTCCAAGTGATAAATCTACGATATTAGGTTTTTTACAACATTATCAAAGATTTGGAGATTTTTCTCAAGATTTTACATCTTTAGGTTTTGGAGGTAAATACCAATTAAACCCAACTCTTAACTTAGAAGTATTGTATAGTAAGTTTGTTAGAGGTAGTGATACTGGGCTTGGACAAAGTTTTAACATTGGTTTAAGAGCATTGTTTTAATAAAAAACTATTTTTAGGAGATTTATGAAAACAAATAAGCTCCTTTTTTTATTGCTGATTATAATTCAATTATCATGCAATAGTCAACATAAAAAAATAAACGGAATTAGTTTTGTGGCTTCTAGAGATACGATTAATACAAAACATATTTCTCCGGTAATAAAGGCACAAGGCAATTATGTTGCATTGATGCCTTTTGGTTTTATAAGAGAATTATCATCACCAAAAATAATTCATAATACCAACAGACAATGGTTTGGAGAAACTAAAAAAGGGTTGTTACAATACGCAAAACTTTTTCAGAACGAACAAGTCAAAATTATGGTAAAACCTCAGATTTGGGTTTGGAAAGGAGAATATACAGGCTTTATTGAAATGGATTCTGAAGAAAAATGGACAATACTAGAAAACACTTATTCAGAGTTTATTTTAACCTATGCAAAAGCAGCACAAGATTTAAAAGCAGATATTTTATGTATTGGCACTGAGTTAGAAAAATTCGTTGTAAACAGACCACAATATTGGCAAAAATTAATTTCAGAAATTAGAAAAATTTATAAAGGAAAATTAACATACGCAGCAAATTGGGATGAATTTAAACGAGTCGCTTTTTGGAAAGAAATAGATTACATTGGTATTGATGCATATTTTCCTTTAAGTGATAAAAAATCACCTACAATTGAAGAATTAGAATTAGGTTGGCAAACACATAAAAAAGAAATTTCAAGAGTTCAAAAACAATTTAAGAAACCAGTTTTATTTACAGAATTTGGTTACAGAAGTGTAGATTTTACAGGCAAAGAGCCTTGGAAATATGATAGAGATTTAGGCGAAGTTAATTTACAAGCTCAAGTAAATGGATTGCACGCAATACACAATCAATTTTGGAAAGAAGATTGGTTTGCCGGTGGTTTTCTGTGGAAATGGTTTCATGTTCACGATAAAGTTGGAGGCGAAAAAAACCATATGTTTACAGTACAAAATAAACCAGCAGAAGAAGTGCTTCGAAAATTATATCAACAAAAATAGAAATCAAAAAATATGACGAATGTCCTATATATTTTTGAAATTAGGGCTTAAATTTGCGTTATAACCAATTAAATCATCAAAATGAATAAAATAATTGTTCCAATAGATTTTTCTAAACATTCAGAATATGCATTAAAAACTGCAGCTTTATTGGCTCATAAACACAATGCAACTGTTTATGCTTTGCATATGCTAGATATACAAGAGGTGTCTTTAACTGAAAGTGAAATAAATCAGCAAGAAAAAGCAATGTTTTTTTTAAAATTAGCAGAACAAAAATTTAAAGATTTTTTGGTAAAAGATTATTTAGAAGGCATAAAGATAGTACCTGTTATAAAACACTTTAAAGTTTTTAGTGAAGTAAATGCAATTGCCGAAGAAGTAAATGCCGATTTAATTATTATGGGTTCTCATGGGGTAAGTGGTTTAAAAGAATTCTTTGTAGGATCTAATACAGAAAAAGTGGTTAGATATTCAAGTTTACCGGTTTTAGTGATTAAAAATGAAATGGTAAATGTAGATTTTGAAGATATTGTACTTGCAACAGATTTTTCTGATGAAAGTATTCCTGCATTTAAAAAAATGATAAATTCACTGGATTTTTTAAATGCTCAAAAGCATATTTTATATGTAAACTTGCCTAATGAAGATTTTAAAACAACTTCAGAAATGGAAACCATGGCAAATAATTTTTTAATGAAAGCAGAAGGAGACTCTCATAGATTGATTAATGTAAATTATGTTTGTGATAGATCTATTGAAAAAGGAATCCTAAATTTCTCTAATGCTGTTGGTGCAGATTTAATTTCTGTAATTACACATGGTAGAAAAGGATTATCTCATATTTTTGCAGGTAGTATTGCAGAAGATTTAACAAATCATTCTACCTTGCCAATTATGACTTTAAAAATGTAAAATAATACATGACTTTTAAAAATTATTTGATAGCTCTTTTTGTTTCTCTTTTTTTCTTTTCTTGTACAGAAGATAATGATGTTACAGTTCCAAGAAATTTACAAGAGTATATAGATTCCTCGTCAACAAAAGATTTTGGAGAAGTTATCGCTTGTGCAGCAAGTGCTGAAGGAAGTACCAGCTTATCTTATGTTTTTTATTATCCAGAAGAAGGAGCAACAGATATTAGATATTATGAAGCAGATAGTTTAGATGTAGATGAAACAGATTTCTCTAAATATAGAAGACAAATATTAACTGTTACAGATGTTTTTGGAGGAAAGCTACAAAGGTTTGAAAGATCAAATACTGAAGAAAACTGGTGTTTGGTTACCTATAAATTAAATGGAGAGTTGCATAAATCAAATCCAATTCGTTTAAAAAACGTAAATGAACCTACAACTTGGACGGATGAAGTAACTATTGAGTTTCCAGAAACAGTAATGCCACAATTTACATGGTCTGATTTTGGAGAAGACAATGAAATTTATTTTGAAGTAATTTCAGAAAGTGAAGATGAAACATTTCTTTCAGGGACATATACTAATGATACTTTTTTTAAATATCTTGATAATACAAATGTTGTTCTAGACATTAATGTAGATGAAACTCCAGAAGATTTGGTAGAAGATACTGAATATCTTTTTACAATGATGGCTGTTAGTGAAGATAATTGGGTTAATACAGTAATTGAAGAAACATTTATACCAAGAAATTTAGAAGAATATTTAGAGGTAAACGCAACAAAAACTGTTGAGGTTGCAACTGCTTTTGCTGCAAGCGCAAGTGGATCATCTAGTTTAAGTTATATTTATTATTATCCATTAGTTGGTGCTTCAGATATGAGGTATTATGAAACAGTAGGAACTTCTGTAGATGAAACAGATTTTTCTGAATATCGAAGAAAAACTTTAACCGATGGAGCTGTTTTGGGAGCTAAGTTTAGAAGGTATTCTAGAACAGATACTGAAGAGTGTTGGAGTATTATAACCTATGTTATTGGAGATATTTTGTACAAATCAAATCCAATAAAAATTAATATTGATGAAAAACCAACAGAATGGTTAACCGACGAAAATGTTACTATAGATTCTTCTGAAAGATTACAACCAAAATTTACTTGGATAGACGGAACTTATGATGATTCTGTTAGATACCTTCAAGTATTTACAGATAGTGAAAGCAGTTTTTTATCAGGGACTTTTACAACAGATAAAACGTTTCAGTATTATGACCTTTCCAATACAACTTCAAACATTAATACAGAAACACCACCAGAATTAATTTTTGATGATGAATATAATTTCACCTTAATGGGATTAAGTTCTGATAATTGGGTAAATTTGATCATTCAACAATCATTTATAGCGGAGTAGTGGCATTTAAAAACATTCTCATTTTTCTTTTTTTATCATTTTCATCTCTTCTGTTTTCGCAAGAAGAAACAATAGATGAAGTTAAAATTAAAGGAGCTAAAAAAACAAATACAGTATTCTTAAAGCAATTGTTAAGAACTAAAAAAGGGAAAGTTTTAGACTCTATTTCTTTACAAAAAGATGTAACAAGGCTCAAAAGGTTACCAGCTATAAGTAATGCCTATTTTAAAGTTGAAGCAAGAGAAGATAATACACTTATTGTTTTATTTCATGTAGAAGAAAATGGAACCTTGATTCCGAATATTAATATTTGGACCACCACCAATAAACTGTTTTCTTATAAAATAGGATTGTATGAATACAATCTATTTGGAAAACATATCACCTTGGGTGGTTTCTATCAAAATAATGGTTTCGATTCGTATGCACTAAATTTTAGAGCTCCTTTTTTGTTCTCTAAAAAATGGGGTTTAGGGTTGAATTTTAAAAACTGGAAAAGTGAAGAACCACTGTATTTTGGTAATGAAACTGCCAATTATTTATATAATAATGTTTCCTATGAAGTATTAGGCTTGCATAGAATTAATTTAAAAAACGGACTTCAATTTGGGGTAACTTTTTTTAATGAGAAATACCAATATTTATCAGGTGCAACTGCACCAGAAGTTCCACAAAAACTAGATCTAAATAAAGTACTTTATAAATTTATTTACACACATAATAATTTAGAACATCATTATCAGTATTTAAGCGGATTTAGAAATGTATTACAGACTCAATTTGTAACTGCCAATAATAAATTTCAAGAAAATTTCTTTATTGCTTGGAATGATGTTTTTTACTACAAAAGACATGGAGATAAAGGGAATTGGGCAAATAGAGTACGTGTAGGTTTGTCTTCAAATCAAAATTCTCCTTTTGCACCTTTTGCATTAGATAACAACGTTAATTTACGAGGTGTTGGTATTCTAGTAGATAGAGGTACAGGAAGTATTGTTTGGAATACAGAATACAGACACACTGTTTATGACAAAAAATGGTTTGCAGTTCAAACCAATGTTTTTACTGATTTTGGTACTTGGCGTAATCCTGGAGGAGAATTAAAAGACTTTATTGAACCTAAAAATTTAAGAGTCTATTCTGGGGTTGGTCTGCGTTTTATCAGTAAAAAAATATACAATGCTACTTTTAGAATCGATTACGGATTTAAAGTTTCTAGAAATAGTGAGAACTCTAAAGGTGGATTGGTCTTTGGTATTGGGCAATATTTTTAAAGTTAATTTAATATTGATTTCTTTTCTTTTTAAAAGAATCTTTTAGTTTTGCAGAAAATAAAAAATAGATGAGAACTTTTGCAATTGGTGATATTCATGGAGGCTTAAAAGCTTTAATTCAAGTTTTAAATCAACTAGAAATTAAAGAAGGAGATAAAATTATTTTCATGGGAGACTATGTAGATGGTTGGAGTGAATCTGCACAAGTTGTTCAGTTTTTAATCGAGTTTTCTCAGAAATTCGATTGTGTTTTCATCAAAGGAAATCATGATGTTTGGTGTGAAAACTGGTTAAAAGACACAAATGATGTAAATCCTTCTTGGTACATTCATGGAGGTAAAGAAACGATGGAAAGTTATGAGAGTTTTTCTGAGGAAGAAAAAAAACTACATCTTACCTTTTTCGAAAACTTACCCTTATATCATTTAGATGCTAAAAATAGATTATTCTTACATGCAGGTTTTACTTCTTTACATGGTGTAGAAAAGGAGAAACATCAAGAATATTTTTATACGGATAGATCTTTGTGGGAAATGTTATTAGTAATGGATAGAAGTATTCCAAGAGATTCTATTTTGTATCCAAAAAGATTACAGCATTATAAAGAAATTTACATTGGGCATACACCAACAACCAATTACGATGAATCTTCACCAATAAACATAGAAAGTGTTTGGAATATTGATACTGGTGCTGCTTTTAAAGGAAAGGTTACTGGAATGAATATTGATACAAAAGCGTATTTTCAAAGTGATAATTTGCCTTCTTTGTATCCAAATGAAATAGGGAGAAATAAGTAAATACATTTCGCAATGACGAATGCACACTGTCATTCCGAGCGAGTTTACGACGAGGAATCTCATGCTTAAGAACTAGAATTATTAAGATTTCTCAATCGTTCATACTTCACTCATTTCGAAATGACATTTTGGTATATTTCGTCATTGCGAGTTTACGAAGCAATCTCAAGATTTGTAACTATAAATAACAGATTACTTCGTCCTAACGTCCTCGTAATGACAATTTGGTTTTGTACCTCAAAAAACCGGTTTTTTATCCCATTATTCTACAGTCAAAATTAAATCATCAGCATTTACCATGATTCCAGCTTTTAAATTGATTTTTTTGATGGTTGTCGCTTCTATGGCAGTAATCGTAGTTTCCATTTTCATGGCTTCTATAATAAATAAAGGTTGATTTTTATTTACTTGATCCCCTTTTTTAACTAAAATAGTAGACAACATTCCTTGTAAAGGTGCACCAATTTCTTTCACGTTATTTTTATCTGCTTTGAGGTGTTCAACTTTATCAATTTTTATAGATGCGTCTTTTATTTGTACAGATCTACCTTGTCCGTTTACTTTAAAATAAACGGTTACCATGCCATCTTCATTTGGTTTTCCAACAGAATCTAACGTAATTAAAAGTGTTTTTCCTTTTTCTAATTCGATGATTATTTCTTCTCCTCTTTCCATTCCGTAGAAGAAGTTTTTAGTTGGTAAATTGATTAAACTATCATATTTTAAATGTTTGTTAAAGGCATCTAAAAATACTTTTGGATATAATTTATAGGATAAGAAATCTGTAAAATTGATGGCCCTTCCTAAACCATTTTCAAATACTTTTCTAAACTCTTTATATTCTTCTTCAAAATTGATAGGTTCTAAATGTGCATTGGGTCTGTCTGTAAAAGGTTTTTCATCTTTTAAAATTAATTTCTGCAAATCTTTTGGAAAACCACCAACAGGTTGCCCTAAATCTCCTCTAAAGAAACTCACTACAGATTGAGGAAAAGAAATGGTATCACCACGTTCTAAAACATCTTGCACCGTTAAATGGTTGCTTACTAAATATTGTGCCATATCTCCAACCACTTTAGAACTTGGAGTTACTTTTATGATGTCTCCAAAAAGATGATTTACATCACCATACATTTTAGTGATTTCATGAAAACGATCTTCCAAACCTAAGGCTTGTGCTTGAGGTTTTAAATTAGAATATTGTCCACCAGGAATTTCATGTTTAAAAACTTCTCCAGAACCAGCTTTTAAACCAGATTCAAAAGGATAATAATATTCTCTAACAGTTTCCCAATAGTTAGAATATTCGTTTAAAGAATCAATATTTAAGTTGCTTTCTCTATTGTTGAATTTCATCATTTCTACCACCGAATTAAAATTAGGTTGTGATGTTAATCCAGATAAACCACCCAATGCAACATCTACAACATCAACACCAGCCTCAATTGCTTTTAAATACGTTGCAGATTGTATGGATGCAGTATCATGTGTATGTAAATGAATAGGAATATTCACTTCTTGTTTTAAAGCAGAAACCAATTCGTAAGCGGCATAAGGTTTTAATAAACCAGCCATATCTTTAATTGCTAGAATATGTGCACCAGCATTTTCAATATCTTTTGCTAAAGTTGTGTAGTATTTAAGGTTGTATTTTGTGTTTTTTGGATTTAAAATATCACCCGTATAACAAATAGAACCTTCAGCTAAACCATCCGTTTTTGTTCTCACATATTCTATACAAGGTGCAATGGATTTCATCCAATTTAAAGAATCAAAAATTCTAAAAAGATCCACACCATTTTCCCAAGATTTCTCTACAAATTTTTCAATTAAATTATCAGAATATGCTGTGTATCCAACTCCGTTGGAACCTCTAATTAACATTTGTAGCAATACATTTGGCATTGCTTTGCGTAATAATTGCAAGCGTTCCCAAGGGTTTTCTTGTAAGAATCGCATACACACATCAAAAGTAGCACCTCCCCAAACTTCCATACTAAAGATTTCTGGATTGTTTTTAGCATAGCCTTCAGCAACTTTTAGCATATCAAAAGTTCGCATTCTGGTGGCTAATAAACTCTGATGCGCATCACGCATGGTAGTATCTGTAAAATGAATTTTTTTTTCATTTTTTAACCATTGCGAAAACTTATCTGGACCTAATGCTGTTAATAAATCTTTAGTTCCTTTTGGATGTGTAGCATTTATATCAAATTTAGGAACAATTGGTTTTACAAATGTTTTTGTTGGATCAATTTTTTTAACATCCGGATTTCCGTTTACAATTACATCGCCTAAATACGTTACCAATTTAGTCGCTCTATTTCTTGGTGCTTTAAAAATAAATAAATCAGGGTTTTGTTTGATAAAGTTCACAGTAACATCTCCTTTTCTAAAAGTTTCGTGCTGTAAAATATTATCTAAAAAGAGCATGTTTGTTTTTACACCTCTAATTCTAAATTCTGCCAAAGCACGACGAACTTTTCTACAAGCGCCATCCAAAGTTCTACTATTTGCAGTGACTTTTACCAACATAGAATCAAAAAAAGGCGATATAATTGCACCTTGATACACACTTCCAGCATCTAATCGAATTCCAAAACCAGAAGCACTTCTGTACGTTGAGATTTCTCCATAATCTGGTTTAAAATCATTTTGCGGGTCTTCTGTGGTAATTCTACATTGTAAAGCATAACCATTTACTTTTATAGACGCTTGATTTGGTATTTTTATTTGTTGATCAGACAAATGATATCCACCCGCAATAAATAATTGTGTTTTTACCAAGTCAATATTCGTTACTACTTCTGTAACGGTGTGCTCTACTTGAATTCTTGGATTTACTTCAATAAAATAGATAGCACCATCATCATCAACCAAAAATTCTACGGTTCCAATATTATTATAATCAACCGCTTTACAAATAGCAATGGCATATTTGTAAAGTGCGTCTTTTGTTTCTTGTTTTAAATCGTATGAAGGAGCAAATTCTATTACTTTTTGATAACGACGTTGCACAGAGCAATCACGTTCAAAAAGGTGCACTGTGTTTCCGTAATTATCGGCAACGATTTGAATTTCGATATGTTTTGGGTTTTCTACAAATTTTTCAAGAAAAACAGTATCATCTCCAAAAGCATTTAAAGCTTCTCGTTTACTTTCATTAAAAGCACGTTTTAATTCTTCGGCTTTTCGAATAACTCGCATGCCTCTTCCACCACCACCAGAAGCCGCTTTTAACATAATTGGATAGCCGATTATTTCTGCTTCGCTTAAAGCGATTTCAATATTTTCTAACGGTTTTTCGTTGCTTCTAATAACAGGGATGTTATTGGCAACAGCAACTTCTTTTGCTGTAATTTTATCGCCTAAAGATTTTAAAACAGATACTTTTGGTCCAATGAAAATAATACCATTGTCTTCGCATTTCTGAGCAAGGTTCGCATTTTCAGATAAAAAACCATAACCAGGATGAATTGCATCTGCGCCACTTTCTAAAGCAACCTTAATAATTTCATCAATATTTAAATACGGTTTTAAAGGATCATTGTCTTCGCCAATTTGATAAGATTCATCCGCTTTATATCTATGTAAAGAATATCGGTCTTCAAAGGTGTAAACACCTACTGTTTTCACATTTATTTCTGTACAAGCTCTAAAAATTCTGATAGCAATTTCACTTCTGTTGGCAACCAATACTTTTTCAATTTTCATCTTATGAAACGTGTTTTTAGTGTTTAGGAATATTTTTGTTGCTAAAGATAGTGAGCGAAATCGATGTAGTAAATGTTTTTTAAATTTATTTTCTTGAAAGTTAAATAGATTCCGTCATTGTTAAGAGGAACGACGAGGAATCTCATGTATAAGCACTAGAATCCTAGAGATTTCTCAATCATTCCTATGGTCACTCATTTCGAAATGACATTTGGTTTTTTTTATCATTATGGTAGTATACTGTCATTGCAAAGACAAAGGACGTGGCAATTTTATAAATTGAAACTAATAACAAACAGATTGTTTCATTCCATTCACAATGACGAATGCAACCTGTCATCCTATGTTTGTAAAATATAATAATCTGTTTTAAAAAAGTTTAAATTAGATTTAATATTTAACAAGAAAAGTAAGGGTAAAGGAAAAGATTATAGTCCGTCATTTGTCATTAAAGACCGTTCGCAATGCTAATCACTTTACCTCTTACTACATAAACTTGAACAGATCATTAGACGTCTAAGTCTGTATTTAGGATTGATAAGTAAATGTAGTAATTTTTCTATAAAAACATTTGATATGAGTAAAATTATAGGAATTGATATTAGTAAGCAAACCTTTGATGTTTCTTATTTAGAAAAAGATAAATTGATACACAAAATTTTTAAAAATCAAAATAGAGGATTTGAGCAATTTACTAAATTGATTGGTACATCAGACTGGATTGTAATGGAGGCTAGTGGTCCTTATTATGTTCAGTTAGCAACTTTTTTACATGCATCTAATTTTAATGTATGTGTATTAAATCCATTGATAATTAGAAGATATAGTCAAACAAGATTATATAGAGCAAAAACGGATAAAAAAGACGCAAAGACAATTGCCGAATATGGTGCTCAATATGAGTTAAAAAGATGGTGCCCAGAGAGTAAACCTAGTATAGAGATTAAACAACTTTACACAGCTTTAGAATTACTAAAAAAACAAAAACATCAAACAAAAAGACAACTAGAATCCTTTGAAGTAACAGGTTTGTTGAGTCCTGATCTTAGAAAAGAATTAAAACAAGTACTAATATTATTAATAAGACGCATAGATAAGTTTGAGAAAAAGATAGAGCAAATAGGGAAATTAGCCTATAAAGACACGGTCGAAAGAATAAAAACAATTCCAGGGATCGGGCTGAAAACGGCTATTATGATGAGTGTTATTACAGACAATTTTACAAAATTTGAAAATTATAAACAACTCACAGCTTTTGTAGGTTTTAGCCCAAGATTATATCAATCAGGAACAAGTGTAAAGGGAAAGGGACATATTTGTAAAATGGGAAAACCACAAATTAGAAAGTTATTATACTTGTGTTCTTGGTCTGCAAAAAGAGTGAATAAAACGTGTATGGAAATGTATAAGAGACTAAAAGAAAAAGGAAAACCCGAGAGAGTTATTAAAATCGCAATAGCAAATAAGTTAATAAAACAGATTTTTGCTATCGCAAAAAACAAAAAATATTACAATGAAAACCATCAAAGTTTATATTGCATAAATTAAAAAAAAAATAACTAAAAATAATAGTTTTTTAACACAGATCATTGCGAGTTTACGAAGCAATCTCATAAAATTGTAACTACTCATAAACAGCTTGTTTCATTTCATTAGCAATGACATTTATAAACAAAAAGATTGCTTTACTGCGTTCGCAATGACAAGCAGAAACAAACTGACGTTGTTAGTTTTTTACAATACCTCAATCACTCCTTTAAACAAAGCAATCATTTTTGGCTCTGCTTTACCAGCAATAGCAATAATTTCTGCAATGTCTACAGGATGTAAGTTTTTAGGGTCGCATTCATCCGTTAACACAGAAATAGCAGCACAAGGCAAGTTGAGTTGTTTGGCAACAATCACTTCTGGCACAGTACTCATACCTACAGCATCGGTTTCTAAAATTTGCAGCATTCTATATTCTGCTCTGGTTTCTAGTTGAGGTCCTAAAACACTTGCATACACCCCTTTGTGTAATAAAATGTTTTCTTGATTTGCAATAGCACTAATTTTAGTGTTTAATTCTTTAGAATACGGTTCTAACAGATCTGCAAAAATATTACCAAATTTGTTTGCTCCTTTAAAAGCTAAAGGAGAACTTCCTTGTAAATTAATGTGGTCTTCAATCAGCATTAAATCACCTTTTTTGTAAGCTAAATTAATGGCACCTGCAGCATTAGAAATTAATAAATTTTTAATGCCTAAACCATGCATTGTTCTAATTCCGTAAGTAACTTCCCAAGCATTGTAGCCTTCATATAAATGAAAACGACCTGCCATTACCAAAACTTTTTTGCCAGCTAATATTCCGTAAATTAATTTACCAGAATGAAACTCTACCGTGGCAACAGGGAAATTAGGGATTTCTGAATAGGCAATTTCTTTTTCAATGGAAATTTCATCGACTAGTTTGCCTAATCCTGTTCCTAAAACGATACCAATTTCAGGATTTGTAATTCCGTTTGATTTTAAAAAATCGATCGTTTCTGTTAATTGCTGTTGTTTCATTTATGCTGATTTTATTTCAGTATCTAATTACTGAATAACTAATTTTTGTGTTTTCGATTTTTCATCAACATCTATTTTTACTAAATAAACTCCTTTATTAAAAGCTGAAATATCTATTGTTTTTTCTGTGATATTTTTCTGATGAAAAACTTGTTTTCCTAAAACATTAAAAATACGAATTTCAGAAGAAAACCCATCAATATTTGAAATATGAATTTTGTTTTTTGCAGGATTTGGATAGAAAGTAATTTTATCAGTATTTAAATTATCAACATCTAAAACAGCACAATTACTTGAAGTAAAATTAGTGAAAGTACCTAAATCCCAAAAATGATTGAACTCTAAGCAATAGAAAAAGACTTTGTCAAATTCTGTAATATCTTGTTCATTAGGAATCGTAGTCGTTAAAGTTTGTTCTCCACTAGCTTGCGTTAAGCCAAACTCAATATAATTTAGATCTGCAATTAATGTGGTTGCTAAAACAGCATCTGAAATTCCATTAGATGCTACTAAATAGGCTCTTACATCTGGTCCTGCAGTTGTGCTAAAATTATTTTCTAAATTTAAAGTAACTGTAGTATTCGTATTTAAAGTAATAGAAACATCGCCGGTAATATTGTAAGATGCATTGTCTGGGTTGTTTCCAAATCCACTTAAATCCTCAGAACATTGCCCATTCAATTGAATGATAGAAAAAGTAAGAAATATAAAAAGTAGTAGTTTTTTCATGGTTAATTATTTTTGGTTGATGAACGTTGACATTATTTCTGGGATGTCTAATAGATCCTCATATACATCTATGTCGTTTTTAAATGCTAATAATTTCACTTTTTTATCTTTTAAATCATTTAAAGTGTCTTTCCGAACCGTTTCTGTGCCCCAATTTTTATTTTTGAACACCTTTTCTTGTAAAGTATTCATACCTAAAAGATAATAACCACCATCTACTGCAGGACCTAAAACCACATCATTGGTGTCTAATTGAAGAAAAGCATTTTCGATATTTTCTGATGTTAAATCGTACAAATCACTACCAATTATTAGCACTTTTTCATAACCGGCTGTAAAACCATTTTTAAAAGCATTTAACATTCTAATGCCTAAATCTTGTCCAACTTGTTGGTGTTTTTGAAAGACGTTGGCATCCCAAATATCATTCTCACGAATTTTTACAGAATAATAAACAGCCTTGTCAGCGTTTACTCTGGATGCAATGTTACATGTTTTTTGAAGTAGAAAGGTGTAAATTTCTAAAGCTGTTTCTTCTCCAACAGTTTTTGCCAAACGTGTTTTTACTTTTCTTAATTCAGGGTTTCTTGTGAAGATTAATAGTAAGTTTTTTTTCAAAATATATTTTTATTTGTCATTTCGACCTTGTGGAGAAATCTAGGTTTTAGTTAGATTTCTCCACAAGGTCGAAATGACATTGGATTTATTTTTTATCACAACAATGATAACTGAAAACTGAGACTGCTTACTTTTTTCAATATACTTTCTTTCCTTTCTTCAACCACTTGCTCCAATCTTTATTAAAAGTATGGACTTTTTCAGTTTTGTTTCCTAAAGTATCAATGATAGAGTAGTTATTGTTTTTCCACTCAAAAATTCCTCCGTATAAATTATACACATTGGTATATCCTTCTTTTATCAATTTATCGGCCACAATTTCTGATCGAATTCCTAAAGAACAATACACTACAATTTTTGCGTTTTTGTCTTTCGGGAGTTTTTCTAAAGTTTTAGTAACATCAAAATAATCATAACCCACACAAATGGCATTGTTTAAATGACTTACTTTATATTCTTTGGTTTCTCTTGCATCTAACAAAATTGCATTTGTAGTCGCCAAAGAATCTACAGAAATATAAGGAACATTATTCTTGTTGAATTTGTTCAGTAATTTATCTAATTTCTTTTGCCCAAAAGAAACGGATGAAATTAAAAGAAAAAGGATAAGAATTTTTTTCATACTCATTTAAATTTTAGATTGTCATTTCGACCTTGTGGAGAAATCTATTTAACTATTTGATTATAGATTTTTCGACTCCATTTCATTTCACTCAAAATGACAAACTATCAACTAACAACCATTAACTAAAAACGACTTAACAACACCCACCACCATCATAATGAAAAGTAGATTCTGAAAAATAAATATCATCTCTACCCAAAGCTTTTAATTGCGCAGTTGTTTTATCACAAATTGCTAAAGGTTGGTTTTTTAATAAAACATGACCCGCATTGTCATCAAAATAATCTTCATCACCAAAATAAATAGCAGCTCTTCCAGTAAAAATACAAGGTCCATCTGCAGGCATTGGATCTTTAATTGCAGCAACTTCAATAGATTCTATATAAATTAATTCGTCTGTTGGATAATTCTTTGGATCTAAAATTCTGTACGGTTTTCTAGCTCTAATTTCAATCGTTCCAAAACCAGCATCTGTTAACGCTTTTACATAATCTGCAATCGATAAACTACCACTTAAACATAAAGCTCGTAAACGTTCGTCATTACGTAATTCATCATTCATAGGTTGCTCACAAGTAGGGTCACTCATTACCAAACGTCCATGTGGTTTTAAAACTCTGTACATTTCTGCAATAGCCTTCTTTAAATCATCTGACTTAAAAATATTGAACAAACAGTTTTGAGCAGCAACATCAATAGAATTACTTTCTACAGGTAAATCCATAGCATCACCTTTTCGTAAATCTACAAAATCAGATTTAAACCAATCATTTTGTTCCTCAGCTATTTTGAAATTTTTGCGAGAAGCTTCTAGCATTTCATCAACAACATCTAAACCAATTACTCCACCTTTATTTCTGTTGAAATAAGCAAATTGCAATAATTCCATTCCACCTCCAACACCCACATACAACATTTTTGGGTTGTTGGTTAAATCTCTAGCATGCACTGTAGAACCACAACCGTAGTTCATTTCTTGCATAATTCTTGGGATCTTAAGACCTGGTAATTCCCAAATAGGATTTGTAGTACAGCACAAACCAACATCTGGTGTTAAAGCTGCTTCTTTATATACATTATGTGTAGTTTCTAAATAACTCATATATTTTATTTTTTGCTAAAGTGAAATAATCACTCAGACTTCATTTTTAATTTTGATATTGTTAGGCAACAACTCCTTGGCAGCTACTTCCTGCGCCAGCAGTACAACCATAACAATGTTGACTGATGATAATGTTTCTGTCTTGCAACAAGGCTTCGTTATACTCTGAAATGTGCTTTACTTTAGAATTTACTTTTAAATTTAACATTTGATTGAAATCACAATCGTATAAATTTCCATCCCAACTTACAGAAAGTGTATTGGTACACATTACATTTTCTACAGCTGCAGGATTATAAGCTTCCACTAAAGAGTACATATAATCCTCGTAGTTTTCTGATGCAATTAAATAATCTAAAAAACGACTGATTGGTAAATTTGTAATTGCAAATAAGCTATGAAAATCAATATCAAAATCAGCTTTCAACGCTTTTTTGAAATCATTTTCTAAAGCCATTTGATCTCCAGGTAAAAATGCTCCTGAAGGATTGTATACCAAATCTAGTTTTAAATCGGAATTTGGCATTCCATAACCAACAGCATTTAATTCTTGCAAAGCTTTTATAGATTTATCAAAAACACCGTTTCCACGTTGTTTGTCCGTTTTTCCACGTGTCCAATGAGGCATAGAAGAAACGACATGGACATTGTGTTTTTTGAAAAACTCAGGCAAATCGTGGTATTTTTTATTCGCTCTAATAATTGTTAAGTTAGAACGCACAATAAAATCTTTAATTCCTGCTTTGGATGCTTCTTCTACAAACCATCTAAAATTAGGATTCATTTCTGGAGCGCCACCTGTTAAATCTAAGGTGTGTGCTTCCGTTTTTTTGATGACATCCAAACATTCATTCATGGTTTCGATAGTCATAATTTCTTTTCTATCTGGACCTGCATCTACATGACAATGCGAACAAACTTGATTACACATGTAACCTAAGTTTATTTGTAAAATTTCTAATTTTTTAGGACGTAAAGGAAACTGATTGGTTTCTTTAATTTTATCAGCAAAAGTGGGTAATTCTCCATTCGCAAAAATTCCTCCTGAAAGAATTTCTAGTTGACGAGCCGTATTTGCAATATCGTTATTTCTTGCTTTTAGTGATTTTGTAGCCATTTTATAAGTTTACAGTTTACAGTCTCAGTTTACAGTAGACGTTTAACTGAATACTGCTACTGAATACTGCTAACTATTATCCGTCAAGTTTGTTTACTTTATTCATCATTTGAACTCCATGAACCAAAGTTGCACCACTTTTTATGGCAGCACCCACATGAATTGCTTCCATCATTTCTGGTTTTGTAATTCCACGTTGTAAACCGTCTTTTGTATAGGCATCTATGCAATATGGGCATTGTTCTGTATGAGCAACAGCCAAAGCAATTAAGCTTTTTTCACGAGCTGTTAGAGCACCTTCTTCAAACACTTTTCCATAATAATCAAAAAACTTGTTTCCAAGCTCTTCACTCCATTCTGTAATTTTACCAAATTTTCTTAAATCGGCAGCATCATAATAATTTTTCGACATTGTTTTTGTGTTATTTCAGATGAAGAATAAAGGTACTATTTTCCGTTTAAAGTCCAATTGTATTTTAGAAAACTAATTTTAGCTTTTTTGTTAATTTCTGTATCAGAATATTTGTTTAAATAATCGACAACAGAACCGTTTTTTGTAAAGTCTTCTTTAAACCAATCAAAGATTGAAGAGATTTGAACTTTCTTTTTAGAAAGTTTATTTCTTGTTGTATCGTTGATGAAGTCTTTCATCAATTGCGTTAATTCTGCTTCAATATTATCTTCTGTAAAAGCCTTGTTTCCTAATTTAGGACAAGAACCTGAAGCACAATTTACACCTACATGAATTTTAGGGTCGAACAAGTTTTTACGTAAGATTTCATGCTCTATGTGATCTAAAGTATAGGTTTTACCACCCACTTTGGCAAAAGGAATTTTCCAAGCAGATTTTCCTTTCTGTTTGATGTCCATGATTGATTTTAAAGGATAATTCTCTAAAATTAATTTGATAGTGTAAGCATTGTAAGCATTTATCCAAAAAGCTTTTTGCTTGTTTGTAGACCAAGAATTATCTGGAGTTGTTTTTTCTAAATACGAGATATACCCATCTAATTTTGATGTATCTTCTTTAAAAGATTTGTAATCTACAATTCCTGTTTTTGTAACATGTTTTTGTAACAATTCGTTAAATATTGATGTTTGCCCATAACTTTGCGTTAAAGTTAAAATTGCTACTAAAAGTATTCCTGTTTTCTTCATTTTTTTTATTTCTAACTTTTTAGACGAAAGCTTTTTCTATTGATTACAAAAAAAAACTATAATTTCTTTTATTATAAGAGACTAAACAGAAATTATGTTTTTTAGATTCCCGTTTTCACGGGAATGACAATTTTAATTGAACTTTCGATGTTAGAAACATCGAAATACATTTTTTAATTACTCCAAAATTTCTTCTCCCACTTTTAAGTTGAATCTTTTTCTAAAAAGATATACAACTCCATATAAAATAGGTGTGTCTAAAGCAGCAATTATTATTTTAAAAAGGAAGCCACTTATTAGCAAACTTGTAAAAATACTCCAAGGAAGAATTTTAAAAGAACATAATAAAAAAACTACTGTAAAAGTATCTATAAATTGAGAAGCAAATGTTGAAAAATTATTACGTAACCATAAATGTTTTCCATGGGTGAGTTTTTTCCAAAAGTGAAATATTCTGATATCTATAAACTGCGCAAATAAATACGCCATCATAGAAGCCAATACAGCTAAAGGAGATAAACCAAATACCTGATGAAAGGTTTGATCATTGACAGGAGAATTATTGATAGCAGGTGCAAAATCTGCAATCAAAATAATAAGCATTGAGAAAAAAGAGGCAAAAATACCTGCAACAACAACTTGATTCGCTTTTTTCTTTCCGTAGATTTCTGATAAAATATCTGTGATTAAAAATGTAATTGGATAAGGTAAAATACCAACAGAGATTTCAAATCGATAGATGCCAAAAGGTTCCCAATAAAAGAATTTTTGAAAAATTAAATTCGAAGCAACCAAAGAAGCTATAAATAGTGCAGCAAGAATTAAATAAATATTGTTTGCTAGTTGTTTGTCTTTTATGGTCATGTGGCGAATTTACTAAATATTCTATTAGTTTAAGATTTCTATTCATTGGCAAACAAGTTTAGCCCTGATTAAAACGGCATCCTTTTTTGCTGTCAGTTCGAGTGAATTTGTGAAGAATGAACAAATTTATATCGAGAACAAAGCAAAAAAGATATAGTGGAAAGCAGGAAATAGCTTCCAATAAAAATGATTATTTTTGTCGAAACAAACAACAACAAAAAACGATTACATGAAAGCATATGTTTTTCCAGGTCAAGGAGCGCAATTCACAGGAATGGGATTGGATTTATACGAAAAATCGCCTTTGGCACAAGAATATTTTGAAAAAGCAAACAATATTTTAGGATTCTCTATTACAGATATTATGTTTGAAGGAACTGCAGAACAGTTGAAAGAAACGAAAGTGACGCAACCTGCAATATTTTTACATTCTGTAATTTTAGCGAAAGTTTTAGGAGATTCTTTTCAGCCAGAAATGGTTGCAGGACATTCTTTAGGAGAATTATCTGCATTAGTTGCTAATGGCGTTTTAACTTTTGAAGATGGATTAAAATTGGTTTCTAAACGTGCTTTGGCAATGCAAAAAGCATGTGAAGCTGCACCAAGTACAATGGCTGCAGTTTTAGGTTTAGCAGATAATATTGTAGAAGAAACGTGTGCTGAAATTGATGGAGTTGTGGTTGCTGCAAATTACAACTGCCCAGGTCAATTAGTAATTTCTGGTGAAATTGCTGCAGTTGAAAAAGCATGCGAGGTTTTAACAGAAAAAGGAGCAAGAAGAGCTTTATTATTGCCAGTTGGTGGTGCATTTCATTCACCAATGATGGAGCCTGCAAGAGAAGAATTAGCTGCTGCTATTGAAGCAACAGAATTTAGTGAGCCTACTTGTGCTGTGTATCAGAATGTAGTTGCAAAAGCAGTTACGAGTCCTGATGAAATTAAAGAAAATTTAATTGCACAATTAACTGCGCCAGTAAAATGGACGCAATGTGTACAAGCAATGATTGCTGATGGTGGAACTGAATTTATTGAAGTTGGACCAGGTAAGGTTTTACAAGGTTTAATGCGTAAGATTGATAGATCTGTTGCTGCAAGTGGAGCTGCTTTGGCGGAATAAGCTAGAATTAGATATACTTATAAATAACAAAAAGCGTAACTTATTAAGTTCGCGTTTTTTTTTATGATTGGTTTTGTTAAAGGCTTATGTATAGCTATTTTCTATAGTTGATAATTTCAATTCTTTGTGGTAAACTCCCATTCTTGAGTATGCTGTTCCATCAATCAATAAGATAACAATTAACATTGCAATTGTGGTAATGCTAATGGCTCTCCAGATAGGAATATTTATAAATAGCAAAATTAATGCAGCTACAATAATTAAAATAGGAATGACCTTAAATACAACATTATACTCTTTTAAAGTACTTTCTGTTCGTTCAATTTCAGATTGATAAAACAAAGAGACATCACTATTATAGGCTTTTTCAAATTGAACAATTCTTGTTTTATTCGTGTAAAATAAACCAAGACCTATAGTCATTAACAAAAGGCCTGCTACCAAAGTAGGAATGGTATAGGCTTTTGCTAAATCTGTTTTTCCTAATTGCCAAAATCCAACACTAGCAATTAAAAATAAAAGAGCAAAAATGATAAAAAAACGTGTAGAAAAGACTTCTGATTTTGCCCACTCTGTGGCTAGTTTTAAGATTTCCATAATTTAATTTAGTTTGTATTTTTCTCTATATTTAGTAGGACTGATCCCTTCTTTCTTTTTAAATAATCTAGAAAAATAGGGTGGATATTCAAACCCTAATTCATAAGCCACTTCTGAGATACTTTTACTAGGTTGTAATAAAATATTTTTTGCTTCGTCTATTAAATGCAATTGTAAATGTTCTGTAGTTGTTTTGCCTGTTTCTTTTTTTAAAGTATCACTTAAATATCTTTGAGAAACTAACATATTATTTGCAATCTGTTCTATACTAGGAATGCCTTTTTCTTGCAATTGACCAGATTCAAAATATGCAGTTAAATGCATATTAAACTGCTCTAATAAATCGTTAGATATTTTTTCTCTATTTAAAAATTGTCTTTCATAAAAACGATTTGCATATTTTAATAAAGTATTTAATTGAGAAATAATAATCTCTTTACTAAACGCATCTTGATTATTATGATATTCTGTTTCTATGTTTTCTACAATTGATTCAATTTGCTTTTCTTCTTTTGGTGATAGGTGTAAAGCTTCATTTACGGAATAAGAAAAGAAACCATATTTTTTTATTTGATGAGCTAATTCAGTTCCTTTTAAAAAATCTTCGTGAAAGTTAATAGAAAATCCTTTTTGTTCAAAAACCACACTTTCATCCCATTGTAAAACTTGCCTTGGTGCAATAAAAATTAAAGCACCATTTGTAAAATCGTATTTAGTTCTACCATAGTTTAAATCTCCTTTTACAAATTTTTTAAAACTGATGGTGTAACAATCATTGGTAATTGGTGGCGAGCTTTCTCTTGGACAAGGTAAGTTGCCATCTCCTTTTGAACTGAAAACGCTTAACATAGGATGCTCAGGTTTAGGAAGTTTTAAATAATCTAGATATGATGATAATGTTTTAAAATGTTTCATATTGGTTATTTTTTTAACGTTTTTAGATTCCACCAAGGTTTATATTGCTGCAAACTATCTTTTAAATTAACCTGTTCACCAATCATAGGTGTCATTACTTTTATTGTTGATGAATTACTTGGATTTGTAATTTTATTGAAAGGTTCATTCCAATCATGATTTGCTAAAGTAAATTTACCTGAATGTACAGGCAAAATATTTTTAGTTTTTAAGTCATTAGCCGCTTTGAATTGCTCTCCTGGTAACATATGAATGTATTTCCATTTATGGTCATATTGTCCATTTTCAAGAATAGCCAAGTCAATTGGACCGTATTTATCACCAATATCTTTAAAATGAGAATCGTAACCACTATCACCACCAATATAAATAGTAGTGGTTGAAGATTTTAATACAAAAGATGCCCAAAGTGTTTTTGCACGTTTAAAACCTCTTCCAGAAAAGTGTCTTGCTGGAGTGATGTGAATTTTAAAATCATTTTTAAAAGTAAAAGTATCATACCAATCGCCTTCAAAAATTATTTCAGGATTAAATCCCCAATACTCTAAATGAGCTCCATTACCAAGGCCAGTAATTACTTTGTTAACTTTCGGAATTAATTTTTTAAGTGTTTTATAATCCATATGATCCCAATGATCATGAGATAAAAATAAAAAATCTATCTCTGGTAAATCATCAGTATTATAAATATCAGTTCCTTTAAAAGCTTTGGTAGTGAAAGATAATGGTGATGCGTTGCCGCTTAAAACAGGATCTACTAAAAATTTTTTACCATCTAATTGTATAAAATAAGAAGAATGCCCCATCCAAATGAGTACATTTTCATTTGGATTAAGAGTTTTTAATTCAGTTTTAATAGAAGGGATTGCTGCAGAAGGTTCTTTAGGTTTTGCAGAAAAAATAAATTCATACATCACTTTGCTAATGCTAATTCCCTCTGTTAAAGTAGGTGTATGATTCAGGTTCTGAAAACTACCATTTTTATAATTGGGAGACTGTTTTATTTTAATTAAACGCTCTCCAGATGGATGTTTACCAAAACGTTCTGTGTTTAAGAACAAAAAAGTAACTGCACCAATAGTAATGATGATAAAAAAGATTCCTAGCATTATTTTTTTTAAGATTCGCATTGTTAAAATTACAAATTCCAAACGACACCAGTTTCTTTTTCAGAAACTTCCCAAAGTCTTTTAGAAACGGATTTATCTTTAGCATGTGGTTCTATATGATGTGCTCCAACAGGTCCAACCCAATTTCTGTTTCCTGTAGGGCCATAAAAACCACTTTGATCTAAGTTAGGTTCTGTTGCACACATTAATTGTGGATAAGCACCTTTTTCTGCAGATTGTACAATTGGGAAAATTTTCATGATATTAAAAATTAATTTCATCATAAAACTACCACTTGTATTTATTAAGTTGGTTTTTGAAGAACCAGGGTGACAAGCATATGCTTTTACAGTTGATTTTTCTGCTGCTTTTAATCTGTCTTGTAATTCGTAGATAGACATAATTTGAGCTAATTTACTTTGACTATATGCATCATTAGGCGTGTAATCTTTATCCCAATTTAAATCGTCAAATTTGATAGTTTTTAGGCCCATATCATATCCCATGCTTCCTACTGTTACAATTCGTCCTTTAGATTTTTCAATAAGAGGAAATAATAAAGCTTGTAAGGTCCAGTTTCCATAGTAATTTGTTCCCATTTGACTTTCCCAACCATCTTCTGTTAGTATTTGTTTAGGTACTTGTGCAATAGCAGCATTACAAATTAGTGCATCAATTTGAGTAACTGTATTAAGAACTTCTTCTGCAGCTTTTTTTACAGATGATTGTTTTGATAAATCCATTTGTATGTTGGTTACATTAATAGAATTACCTAATTCTTGTTGTAAAGTATTTATGGTGTTTTCTGCTTTCTTTATATTTCTATTAAGCATTACCACATTAGCACCTTTAGAAAGTAATATTTTTGCAGCTTCAAAACCTGTTCCACTTGTAGTACCTGTAATGAGGTATATTTTGCTATTTAAATTTCCAATTCTGTTTGGTGTCCAACCATTTTCACCAAATTGATTTGTTTTCATTTCACCTATTTTTATGATTAACAATTATAAGGCAAAATTAAGGTAGCAATAGTCTTATTTACGTATACAGATTTTCGGATGTTTTATACTTTTTGGTTGTTAATTTTTATGAAGGTTGATGATTTTTTCCTTGCCAAGTATTTTCGAGTTCCATTTGTTTGTCGATTTTAGAAACGATTTCGAAATTTTTTAATCCGTTCCAATTAGGCGCGATTAATAAATCAAAAGGAGCTTGACTAATAAACCGCTCTATTACTAAATCGGGTCTTAATAAAGCAACAAATTCTATAATAAAATTGATATAACTTTCAGAAGTGAAAAGATCAAAATTTTCAGGATTTCGTTTGTACTGAGAAGCCATGATAGATTGCTTTACAATTTGTAAGTGATGTAATTTTAGAGTGTCTATTGGTAATTTAGAAACTTCAATGGCATGGTTTAATAGATCTTCTTTGGTTTCTCCTGGTAAGCCAATAATTAAATGTGCTCCTAAATGAAATCCTCTGTTTTTACATTTTTCAAAAGCTGCAATAGTGTCGTCGTAAGAATGACATCTGTTTACTTTTTTTAAGGTTCTGTTTAATGTGCTTTCTACACCAAACTCTAGAGAAATAAAGTGTTTTTTGGATAATAAAGATAGATAATCAATAATTTCATCTTCAATACAATCTGGTCTTGTACCAATCACTAAACCGATAACATTTGGCACACTTAAAGCTTCGTCATACATTCTTTTTAAGGATTCAAAATCAGAATATGTATTTGTGTATGCTTGAAAATAAGCTAGATATTTTTGAGATTTATATTTCGCAGAAAATCTAGAAATTCCTTCTTCTAATTGTTGTTTTATACCTTTTTGAGGTTCACAATAATCTGGATTAAAAGTATTGTTGTTGCAATAGGTACAACCACCAAAACCTTTAGATCCATCTCTGTTTGGACAAGAGAAACCAATATCTAAAGATATTTTTTGAACTCTTTCTCCAAAAGTTAGTTTTATAAATGAAGCGTAATCTAAATAACGTTTCCCTGAGAATTTCATTAAGAATAGGGGTTGATAATTAATTATTGGTTTATTTTAAAGAGTAAATAGACTATAAAATAAAAAAAACTCCAATTTTTAAAAATTGGAGTTTTTATAGCGTGAGTTTATTTTTGTTGTAATTGCCATTTCCAAGAAGATGCTAAAGCTTCTTCAAGGCTTTTTTCTGTTTTCCAATTTAATTCTTTGTTTGCAATAGTGGTGTCTGCATACGCAGCTGTAATATCACCTTCTCTTCTTGCAACAATTTTATAATTTAATGGTTTTCCAGAAGCTTTTTCAAAAGCTTTTATAACTTCTAAAACAGAACTTCCTGTACCTGTACCCACATTAAAATATTCGAATGCTTTTTTGTTGTTCTTGTTGATCAACCTTTTTAAAGCAGCAATATGTGCTTTTGCTAAATCTACTACATGAATATAATCACGTACAGCAGTTCCATCTACTGTATCATAATCATCACCAAAAACAGATAGTTGATCACGCATACCAGCAGCAGTTTGAGTAATATAAGGAATTAAATTCTGAGGAACACCTAAAGGAAGTTCACCAATTTTTATTGAAGGATGCGCGCCAATAGGATTAAAGTATCTTAAAGCAATAATATTTAAATCATGAGCTTTACTTGCATCTTTTAAGATTTCTTCTCCAATTTGTTTTGTATTACCATATACAGATTCAGCTGTCTTAACAGGTGCATTTTCTGTAATAGGCAATTCATCTGCTTGTCCATAAACTGTACATGAAGAAGAGAAAATAAAGTTGTCTAGTTTTCTGTCTCTCATTTCTTGTAATAAATACACTAAAGAGCCTAAATTATTTTCATAATAATCTAAAGGTTTGTGCATGCTTTCTCCTACAGCTTTAAAGGCAGCAAAATGTATAATTCCATCTACTTTATTGTTGTCGAAAAAGTTTTTCACTTCATTTTTAACTCTTAAATCAATTTGATGAAAATCTGGTTTTGTTCCAGTAATTTCTGTAATTTTATCTAAAACACCAATAGAGGTATTTGATAAATCATCAATAATTACAACTTCAAAGCCTTCGTTTTGTAATTCTACAACTGTGTGAGAACCAATAAAACCTAATCCTCCTGTTACTAATATTTTTTTCATTGTGTTGTTTTAATTAACGAAATCTAAAATCGTTTTCGTTATAAATGTTAATTGTTCGTTGTCTAACTCAGTATGCATTGGTAAAGAAATCACCGTTTTTATCAATCCATTTGTTACAGGGAAATCACTTTCTTTATAACGAGCATCTACATATGCTTTCTGAGAATGCAATGCTACTGGGTAATAAATTGCATTTGGAATTCCTTTTTCTAACAAATGTTTATGTAAATCATCTCTTTTACCATTTGTAATTTGTAATGTATATTGATGAAAAACGTGGCAATCGCAAGTGTCACAGATTTCTCCACAAGCACTTGTTGTTGGTGTAATAATATGTTCTGATACTGATAAAGCTTTGTTATAAAAACGAGCAGCATTTCTTCTTGCATCACAATAGCTATCTAAAAGAGGTAATTTCGCTTTTAAAACTCCTGCTTGTATAGAGTCTAAACGAGAGTTTACACCAACTACATCATGATAATAACGAGTGTACATTCCATGATTTACAATTCCACGAATTGTGTGTGCTAATGCATCATCATTGGTAAAAATTGCGCCACCATCTCCATAACAACCTAAGTTTTTAGAAGGGAAGAAAGAAGTTGTTCCAACATTTCCAATGGTTCCAGCTTTCTTTTTTGTTCCGTCTTTAAACGTGTAGTCTGCGCCAATTGCCTGGGCGTTATCTTCAATTACAAAAAGATTATGTTCTTTTGCAATTTCCATAACAGCATCCATGTTTGCAACTTGTCCAAATAAATGAACAGGAACAAGGGCTTTTGTTTTAGGAGTAATTGCTCTTTTTAAAGCTTCAATATCTATGTTAAATGTTTTTGCATCAACATCTACCAAAACTGGTGTTAGTTTTAATAATGCGATAACTTCTACTGTTGCAGCAAAAGTAAAATCTGCTGTAATAACTTCATCACCTTGTTCTAAACCTAAACCCATCATTGCAATTTGCAATGCATCAGTTCCGTTTGCACAAGGAATTACATGTTTTACATCTAGATATTTTTCTAAGTCTGCTTGAAACTCATGAACTAAAGGTCCGTTTATATAAGCAGAAGAATTTAAAACCTGATCAATAGAAGTGTTTACAGCTTCTTTTATTTGTTTATATTGACCTTGTAGGTCAACCATTTGAATTTTTTTCATATAAAAAATTTTGCAAACCAAAAATACGAACTTCCTTTCATTTTCTTTGTAGTTATCCGTAAATAATATTTCTGTTATCTTTGAAAAAAATCAATTTTCATGAAGTTTTTGAGACGTTCGTTAAGAATTCTATTAATTATTATTGTATTGGTGTTTATTTGTGGTTGGTCGTATTCTAAAATGTACCATCCAGATTATTCTGGTGAGTTAGATTTGAAAAATATTTCTGAAGAAGTTACAGTCTATTTTGATGATATTGGTGTGCCTCACATTAATGCTCAAAATCAAAAAGATGCCTATGTAGCATTAGGTTATTTGCAAGCTCAAGATAGGTTGTGGCAAATGGAATTGATAAGAAGAATTGCTGCAGGTAGATTGGCAGAAATTTTTGGAAAAGACTTGGTAAGGGTTGATCAGTTTTTTGGAGGATTAGGAATTGAAGAAGCTGCAGAGAAAACAATTGCCAGTATAGATACTACTTCAGAAGCTTATGTTTTAACACAGGCTTATTTAAATGGAATTAATCAGTTTATAGAAGAAGGAAAAACACCTTTGGAGTTTACAATGGTTGGAGTAGAAAAAGAAAAATATACCTTAAAAGATGTATATAATGTTTTTGGTTACATGTCTTTTAGTTTTGCGGTTGCTCATAAAACAGATCCATTATTAACAGAAATAAAAGAAAAATTAGGAGATTCTTATTTAAGTGAATTGTTAAGTTCTTATAGCGAAAACTTAACAATTAATAGAACTAGTATTCCTGATAAAATAGATGCGTCATTCTCTAAAACGGTAGCTTCTATTATGGATGATTTACCAGTTTCGCCATTTATAGGAAGCAATTCTTGGGTCATAGCACCAGAAAAAACGAAGAATGGAAAAGTTATTTTTGCAAATGATCCTCATATTGCATTTTCACAACCTTCTGTATGGTATCAAAATCATATAAAAACACCCCATTTTGAAATTTATGGTTTCAATATTGCGTTAATGCCATTTCCTTTATTAGGGCATAATAGAGAATATGCTTATGGTTTGACAATGTTGGCAAATGATGATTTGAATTTTTATATTGAAGAAAATAATCCTGAGAATTCTTTAGAATATAAAACTCCTGAAGGTTATGAGAAATATGAAATTATTGAGAAAACTATCCGTATAAAAAATGAAATTGATACTTCTTTTCAAGTAAAGGTAAGTAAACATGGGCCAATAATGAATGGGTTGGTAGAGCATATTATAGATGAAAGACCCATTGCAATGAATTGGATTTACACCCAATTACCAAATGAAATGTTAGAAGTTTCTTATGGAATTTCTCATTCGAATTCAATGGATGATTTTAGAAATTCTGTTTCAAGAATTCATGCTCCAGGTTTAAATGTAATGTATGGAGATGCAAAAGATAATATTGCTTGGTTTTCATCGGCTAAATTGTATCAATTAAGAGATAGTTTGTCTTCTAAAACCTATTTAAATGGTGCTTCTGGAAATGATGAAATTATTGAGTATTTACCTTTTGATGAAAATCCACAAGCTATAAATCCAAGAAGTAATTATGTGTATTCTGCAAATCATCAAATAGATTCTGTGAGAGGTAAATTGTACCCAGGATATTATCAACCACAAGATAGATCAAAAAGAATTGTTGAATTTTTAGGTGATAAAAATGATTTTACAAAAGAAGATGTTGTAGAAATGATTTATGATGTAAAATCTTCTACAGCTTCTGAAATTAGTGCAGATTTATTAGAAAATGTTGATACATTTAAATTAACTGCTTCAGAAAGAAAAGTATTTTCTGTATTAGAAAACTGGAATGGAACTCACTTAAAAACCTCTATAGGTCCAACAATTTATAATCGCTTTTTATACGAATTTTTAAAAGCAACTTATAATGATGAATTGGGTGATGGTTTTGAATTATTTATAAATTCGCAATTACAAGATCAAGTATTGCCAACTCAAATAAATAGAATTAATTCTGTTTGGTGGGATGATATTGATACAAAAGATGAAATTGAAACAAGAAGTGATATTGTTCAAATTTCATTTAAAAAAGCGATTTCTTTTTTACAAAATCAGTTAGGAGAAAATATAGATGATTGGACTTGGAATAGAGTTGTTTCTGTAGAATATGAACATGCCATTGGAAAAGCAGGAGGTTTGTTGCGTAGCTTTTTTAATGTTGGTCCTTTTGAAACCATTGGAGGAAATGAAGTGATTAATAATCAGATTTTTAAATTGGATAGTACAGGTTATTATAAAATAAATGCGGGCCCATCAACAAGAAGAATTATCGATTTCTCTGATATTGAAAACAGTTCAGCAATTATACCTACTGGTCAATCTGGTAATGTGTTTAGTGAGTATTATAAAGACCAAACGCAAAAATTTTTAAATGGTGAGTTTGTAAAGATGAGGTTAAATCAATCTGAAATTGAGCAAAGTGAAAATGTGTTGATTTTTAAACCAATGTAAAATATTTTTTATGAAAGAAGAATATGCTTTTTTTTATCTGTGTTTGTGTTATATGCCTATTTGGTTATACGTTTTTTTTAAACGAAAAGATTTAAGGAAAAAATTAGTTAGAACATCAATTGCTGGTGGAATTGTAGCTCCTTTTACAGATTATTTTCACTTCAGAGATTATTGGGTTCCTCCATCTATTTTGAATTTTAAATATGCTTATTTTGAAGATGTTTTAATGGGGGCATTAATAATAAGTGTAGTTGCAACTATCTATGAAACTGTATTTAATTTAAAGTTGATTAGTTATAGAAAAGAAAAAAAATTACAACGTATTTTTTATGCAATGTTTATAGCAAGTTTTATTATTGTTTATATTCTGACAGGTGTTTTAAAGATAAATTCAATTTTTGTTTACAGTGGAATTTATATTTTTTACGGAATTATTATGTTGTACTTTAGATCAGGTATGATAAAAGAATCTTTAATTACTGGTTTGTTAAGCTGGGTAATTCAAATAATTTTTTACATACCATTGTTTACTTTTTTTAGTCCTACTTATTGGAAAAAGTACTACTTACTAGCAAACACAAAATACGACATAACCTTTTTAAATATTCCATTAACAGAAATGTTTTATTTTATAACAATAGGTTTTACCGTTGGTATTTTTTATGAATTTGTGTCTGGTAAAAAAAGAGTTTCTTTTTAATTTAAAGTTAAAAAATTGTTGATATTCTATTCTCCAAAATAATTAAACCTCCTTATAAACTTCATTAAAAGGAATTCTAAAACGTTCGCCATAAACACCTTCTGGTTTTCTAACGCCACAAGAAACAATCATGTTTATTTCTGAGCCAAATGGTAAGTCTAATAATTTTTTAATTCGCCAAGTATCAGAACCTTCCATGGGGCAAGTATCATATCCTTCTGCTGCCATAGAAATCATAAAGTTTTGTGCAGCTAATCCACAGGTTTTATGGGCAACAATTCTCATGTCACTTTTTCTAACTTCTCTGTAAATTGGTTTAAAAACTCCAATTCCTAAAATCATTAAATATTTAAAGAAACCTAAAATTCCTAAAAACTCAGAGTAGGCAAAAGGAATGATTTTTCCATAATAGTTTCTGGCTACTTTTTCTCTGCTAGATTGTTCTTTTTTTGGATTGTTCTTACCAAAAACAGAATCTAAATAAGCTAAATTGGCATTTGCTCTTTTTTTCCATAAATCTTTTCTGGTGACAAAAATAACTAATTGTTGCGCTGTTTTTGCTGCATTTTGGTTGAAACAAAGAGGGGCAATCTTTTCAATAATATCTTTAGATGTAATATGGTAGAATTCCCATAATTGCATGTTACTACTATTAGGTGCTAAAACAGCTTGTTCTATACATTTTTTTACAACTTTTTTATCAATTGGTTTTTCAGTATCAAAAATTCTAACTGAACGTCTATAATTAATAGCTTCAGATACTGTTTTCTCTTTTGACATAAGTTTTAGTTTTTTAAATGAAATAGAAATCGACTCTTTTTGTAAAAGAGTTACAAAGTACAAAAATTACAAACAAGCTTTCCAAATAACTTCATTTGGTGTTGGTGCAGTTATGTTTATTTGTTCTTTACTTACAGGATGTGTAAATTGAATTCTTCGAGCATGTAAGTGAATACTTCCGTCTTTATTGCTTCTATCGAAACCATATTTTAAATCGCCTTTTATAGGGCTTCCAATATTAGATAATTGTGTTCTAATTTGGTGATGTCTGCCTGTTTCTAAATCAATTTCTAGTAAAGAATAGTTGTCTAGTTTTTTAATTACTTTATAATGAAGAATGGCTTTTTTGCTGTCTTTAATTTCTTTGGTGTAAGCTGTAGATTTATTGTTTTTAGGATTCTTTCTTAAGTAATTGATTAATGTGTCTTTTTCTTTCTTCGGATGATTTTTTACAACAGCCCAATATGTTTTATTGATTGTTTTGTCACGCAACATCTTATTAAGTCGTTCTAAAGATTTAGAAGTTTTTGCAAAAATTATAATACCAGAAGTAGGTCTGTCTAACCTGTGTACAACACCTAAGTAAACATTTCCTGGTTTATTGTATTTGTCTTTAATGTATTCTTTTACAACTTCACTTAAAGGTTTGTCACCAGTTTTATCACCTTGTGTAATATCACCAGCGCGTTTATTTACAATGATAATGTGATTGTCTTCAAATAAAATTTGTAAATTTTCTTTGGTAGAATGCATTAGAAGTTATTTAAAATCTTTGGCAACATCTTCATTTACACCATCAATAAATTCTAAAAATTCTCTTCTACCAAGTCCTGAAGAAGAAGAAGTAATAAATGATGTTGGAAGCGTTTCCCAAGTGTTTAATAATTTCTTTTTATAAGAAGTAATTTGCTTGTTTAATTTAGAGCTTCCTAATTTATCTGCTTTGGTAAAAACAATGCAAAACGGAATTTGATTCTCACCTAGAAACTGCATGAACTCTAAATCTATTTTTTGAGGATCGTGTCTAGAGTCAATTAAAACAAAAGTACATACTAGTTGCTCTCTTTCTTTAAAATAGTTTTCAATAAAAAACTGAAAAATTGTTCTTTTCTTTTTTGAAACTTGAGCATAGCCATAACCAGGTAAATCAACTAAAAACCACTCATCATTTATTTTAAAGTGATTGATGAGTTGTGTTTTTCCAGGTTTTCCAGAAATTTTAGCCAAATCTTTTCGTTCCATTAACATGTTAATTAATGAAGACTTTCCAACATTTGAGCGTCCAATAAATGCATATTCTGGCATTCTATCTTTTGGTGCCTTGGTAACATTACTGTTACTCATAATAAACTCCGCCGATTTTATTTTCATGGCTATTTTAAATTTTTAGAAATCAACCAATTTTCAAGAACTTCATTAAATTCTTCTGGTCTTTCCATCATTGCAGCATGTCCACATTTATCAATCCAAAATAATTCCGAATTTGGTAATAATTTATGAAAATCATTTGCCGCTTCTGGAGGCGTAACTTTATCATGTTTTCCCCAGATAAGACAAACTGGGAGTTTCATTTCTGGTAAATCTTTAGCCATATTATGTCTAATAGCGCTTTTTGCAATTGCCAAAGTTCTAATTAGAGAATTTCTGTCATTAATTACAACATAAACATCATCAATTAATTCTTCAGTTGCAATTGCAGGGTCGTAAAAAACATCTTGTGCTTTTTGAGTAACATAGTTTCTGTCTCCTCTTTTTGGGTAACTATCTCCCATAGAGTTTTCGTACAATCCAGAGCTACCTGTAAGCACTAATGCATTTACTTTTTCTTGATAATGTTTTGTAAAATATAAAGCGATATGTCCTCCTAAGGAGTTTCCTAATAATATAGCATTATCCAATTCTTTAAATTCCATAAATTCTTTTAAGAACTTTGCTAAGTTTTTAACATTGGTTTTTAAAAGAGGAAGAGAGTAAAGTGGTAGTTCAGGGATTAAAACTTTATAACCATTTTTAGAAAAATGTTCATAAGTAGAACCAAAGTTACTTAAAGCTCCCATTAAACCATGTAAAATAATGATTGCAGGTCCTTCTCCAGCTTCTGCATACTTAAATTTTCCTTCAGTAATTAACTCGTCAGTCATTGATTTTTCAATTCGCTTAAAAGCAAATGTAAACCTTTTTTATGAATTAAATAATGATTTTAAGGTTTCGGGTTTTTAATTTTTTAGAGAAAAAAAGGCAATGAGTTGTTAACAAATACGTTATTTATTAACAATGTGGTAAAAAGTGGTAAAAAGTGGTAGATTTTATCTATTTTTGATTTCAATTAATAAATTTTTAGAGTGATAAACCTAATTGGGACATATGAGTGTAAGGCAGATGCTAAGGGAAGATTGATGTTTTCATCAGCTTTCAAAAAGCAATTGTCTTCTGTTTTGCAAGATGGTTTTGTGGTAAAGAGAGCTGTTTTTCAGCCGTGTTTAGAGTTGTATCCAATGAGTGAGTGGAACTTGATGATGGAAAAAATCAACAAACTAAATAGGTTTAAGAAAAAGAATAATGATTTTATTCGAAGATTTACAGCAGGTGTAAAGATGGTGGAGTTAGATGCTACTGGAAGAATTTTAATTCCGAAAGATTTATTTGAATTCGCAGGGATAAAGAAACAAGTAGTAATGTCTTCGTCGGTAAATATTATTGAGATTTGGGATAAAGACAAGTATGAAAAAGCTATTGATGATGCGTCTGATGATTTTGCGGATTTGGCTGAAGAAGTAATGGGAAATACAGAATTAGATGAATTATCATAATCCGGTTTTATTGCACGAAAGTATAGATGGTCTTGCTATTAAGGAAGATGGTATCTATGTGGATGTAACGTTTGGTGGTGGAGGTCATTCAAGAGAAATCTTGAAAAGATTAGGTGAAAAAGGAAAATTATTTGGTTTTGATCAGGATCCAGATGCGCAAGAAAATAGTATTGATGATGCACGTTTTGTTTTGATTCCAGAGAACTTTAGGTATATCTCAAGATTTTTAAGGTTTCATGGTGTGAGAAAAGTTGATGGGATTTTGGCTGATTTAGGAGTTTCTTCTCATCAGTTTGATGAAGCGGAAAGAGGTTTTTCTACCCGTTTTGATGGTGATTTAGACATGAGAATGAATCAGAAGTCTAAAGTTTCAGCAAAAGAAATCATCAATAAGTATTCTGAAGAAAAGTTAGCGGAAATATTGTTTTTATATGGAGAGTTGAGGAATTCTAGAAATATAGCAAAAACAATTGTTGAGAAAAGAGAAGAAGAGAAAATTGATACAAGTTTTCAGTTAAGAAAAGTGTTGCAGAAGTATTTGCCAAAAGCAAAAGAGCATAAAATAATTGCTCAGATATTTCAAGCGATTAGAATTGAGGTAAATGAAGAATTAGAAGTTTTAAAAGAATTTCTACTTCAGACTCCAGGTTTATTGAAAGAAGATGGTAGGTTAAGTGTGATCTCATATCATTCATTGGAAGATAGGTTGGTAAAAAGATTTATTAGAACAGGATTATTTAGTGGCGAGCCCGAAAAAGATTTTTTTGGAAACAGTGATGTGCCCTTGCAGAAAGTTGGAAAGTTAATAGTGCCTGCCCCGCATGAAATTAAACTAAACAATAGGGCTCGCAGTGCTAAATTAAGAATAGCAACTTTAAAGAAGTAAGATGTCTAAAGTTAAAAAAGGAGTCTATGATTTTCTAAGAGGAAGTTTCCTTACAGATGAATCTGCTTTTAAAAACTGGCGAATTATCATTTTTGTTGTTGTGCTGCTTTTAATTATGATTACAAGTGCGCATAAGGCTGATAAAAAAGTGATTCAGATATCAAAATTGAATAAAGAGAAAAGAGAATTACGAGCAGAATATGTAGATACAGGTACTATTTTAATGAGAATGAAAATGGAATCTAATATCAGAGAAAAAGCAAAAATAAGAGGTTTGCAACCTTTACAGTCCCCTCCAAAAAAAATAAAAGTAACTATTAAAGATTAATAAAATTGGCAACTCACAAAAAAAGCATACTTACAAAATTCTACTTGGTGGCTGCTTTTATGACGCTTTTTTTGTTGGCTGTTGTTTTTCGTGTGTTTGCAATTCAGTATTCAGAAGGAGAAAAATACAGAAAATTATCTACGGAGCTAACTATTAAGCAAGATACTATTTACGCTAATAAAGGAAATGTATATGCTGCAGATGGAAATTTGCTAGCAACATCAATGTCGAAATTTACAATTAGAATGGATGTTGTTGCTGCTGTTAATAGTGGTGTTTTTGAGAAAAATATTGCAGGTTTGTCAAAAGAGCTTTCTAAAATGTTGGGTAAAACATCTGCTTTTTATCAGGATAAACTTAGAAAAGCAAAAAACAAAAAAAGCAGGTATTTATTGATTGCAAGAAATATTGGATATACGGATTATCTAAAAATGAGACAGTTTCCAATATTTAATAAAGGCGTTTATAAAGGTGGTTTTATCGCTGAACACAGAACAGTACGTGCGCATCCAATTGGTAAAATTGCAGAACGTACCATTGGTTATGATGATTATAGAGGAGGTGCTGGTATAGAAGGAGCTTTTGCAGATTATATGGAGGGAGAAAATGGTTTGCGTTGGAAACAAAAAATTGCTAAAAACCAATGGAAACCAATTAATGATGTAAATGAGAAGGAGCCAATTGATGGACATGATATTATAACAACATTAGATGTAAATATTCAAGATATTACACATCATGCGTTGTTGAGTAAGTTAGAGTATTTTGAAGCAGATCATGGTTGTGCTGTAGTTATGGAAACTGCAACAGGAGAAATTAAGGCGATTTCAAATTTAGGAAGAACATCAAAAGGAACTTATTTTGAAAAAAGAAATTATGCTGTTTGGGAAAGTCATGAGCCAGGTTCTACTTTTAAATTAGCAAGTTTAATGATAGCTTTAGATGATAAAGTTATAGATACGTCAACAGTAATTGATACAGAAAAAGGTAAGATTTATATTCATAATAGAAAAGTTGAAGATTCTCATAGAGGTGGTTATGGTAAAATTTCTGCTGCAAGAGTTTTTGAAGTTTCATCTAATGTAGGAATCGTGAAAATGATTAAAGAGCATTATGATGATAAGCCTCAGAAATTTATAGATAAGTTAGAAGAATATGGGTTTACAAAACCTATTGGATTTCAAATAAAAGGAGAGGGTAGGCCTTATGTACCGAAGCCAAAAGATAAAAAACGTTGGAATAAAATTTCTTTAGAATGGATGGCTTGGGGTTATGGAGTTTCTGTTACGCCAATGCAAACCTTAATGTTTTATAACGCTGTTGCTAATAATGGGGTAATGGTAAAACCAAGATTTATTAAGGAATTAAGAAGGCAAGATAAAACTGAAAAAGTTTTTGAAACAGAGGTTTTAAATTCTAAAATAGCTTCTGCAGAAACTTTAGATAAAATTAAAAAAGTGATGGAAAACGTAGTAATAAAAGGAACTGCGGATAATATATATTCATCTAATTTTTCTATGGCAGGAAAAACAGGAACAGCAAAAAAATACATTCCAAGAACAAAAGATCAAAATGGCAAATGGCAAGGTGGTTATTATTCAACAAAACACTATGTAGCCTCTTTTGCTGGTTTTTTTCCAGCGGATAATCCAAAATACTCATGCATTGTTGTGATTCATGATCCTAAGAAAGAAAAAGGATATTATGGTGCTACAGTTGCTGCGCCAGTTTTTAAAGAAATTGCTCAAAAAATATATACTACAACTCCTGTAGATAATCAATCTGTTGATGATAAAGTAGAGTTTGCTTCAATAGGTAGTCAGTATGAAAAATACAATACTAAATTAAACAAAGAGTATCAAGAAATTCCAGATGTTAGAGGAATGTCAGGAATGGATGCATTGTCCTTATTGGAAAATATTGGGCTCAAAGTTAAATTTACTGGTGTAGGTAAAGTAAAATCTCAATCATTGAGTAAAGGAGATAAATTAATAAAAGGTTCAACTATCATTTTAAAACTTTCATAAACTGAAAAATTTAAAAGACATATTATATCAGGTTTCCATTAATCAAGTATTTGGGCTTACAAATATTGAGGTGAATAATGTTGTTTTCGATTCTAGAAAGATTGAGAAGAATGATGTTTTTGTTGCTCAAAAAGGAGTCACAGTTGATGGTCATTTATATATAGAAAAAGCAATTAGTTTAGGCGCGATTGCAGTTATTTGTGAAGACTTTCCTACAGATAAAAAAGTAGGAGTAACCTATATTCAAGTTGCAGATGCAAATATTGCTTTAGCGATTATGGCTTCTAATTTTTATGATAATCCGTCTAAAAAGATGCCTCTTATAGGAGTAACAGGGACGAATGGAAAAACGACAATCGCTTCACTTTTATATCAATTATTTAAAAAAGCAGGTTATAAAGTTGGGTTGTTGTCTACGGTGAAAATTTTAGTTGATGAAACTGAATTTAAAGCAACACATACAACTCCAGATTCTGTATCAATCAATTCTTATTTAGATAAAATGATTGATGCTGGTATTGATTATTGTTTTATGGAAGTAAGCTCTCATGGAATTCATCAAAAAAGAACAGAAGGATTAACTTTTGCTGGTGGAATTTTTACCAATTTATCACATGATCATTTAGATTATCATGAAACTTTTGCTGAGTATAGAAATGTAAAGAAATCTTTTTTTGATTCTTTATCAAAAACAGCTTTTGCGCTAACAAATATTGATGATAAAAATGGCAACTTTATGTTGCAAAACACAAAAGCAAAAAAGAAAACATACGCTTTAAAAACAGTAGCAGATTACAAAGCGAAGATTTTAGAGAAACAATTTTCTGGAACACTTTTAAAAATTAATGATACTGAAGTTTGGACAAAGTTAATTGGTCAATTTAATGCTTCAAATTTACTAGCAATTTTTGCTACTGCAGAATTATTAGGTTTAGAAAAGCTAGAAACCTTAACAATTATCAGTCAATTAGAAAATGTAAGTGGTCGTTTTGAATATGTTGTTTCTGAAGAAGGTGTTACTGCGATTGTAGATTATGCCCATACTCCAGATGCTTTAAAAAATGTTTTAGAAACTATTAATGACATTAGAACAGGTAATGAAAAACTAATTACAGTTGTTGGATGTGGTGGAGATAGAGACAAAACAAAAAGACCAAAAATGGCACACATTGCTTCACAATTAAGTAATCAGGCAATTTTTACATCAGACAATCCAAGAACAGAAAATGCACAATCCATTTTAGATGAAATGGAAGTTGGTGTTGCTTCTGAGAACTATAAGAAAACATTATCAATTTTAGATAGAAGACAAGCAATTAAAACAGCTTGTAAATTCTCTGAAAGTGGAGACATCATATTAATTGCAGGAAAAGGACATGAGAATTATCAAGAAATAAATGGAGTTAGATCTCATTTTGATGATTTAGAAGAAGTGAGAAATTGTTTCAATCAATTAAAAAAATAACTAAGAATGCTGTATTATTTATTCGAATATTTAGAGAGTCAATTTGGTTTACCAGGTGCAAGTGTGTTTCAGTTTATCACATTTAGAGCAGCAGCAGCATTTATTTTATCAATATTAATTTCTGCAATTTATGGTAAAAGAATCATCGGTTTTTTACAAAGACAGCAAGTTGGTGAATCTATCAGAGATTTAGGATTAGAAGGTCAAGTTCAAAAAGCAGGAACTCCAACAATGGGAGGGATTATTATCATATTAGCAACTTTAATTCCTGCTATATTATTAGCCAAATTAGATAATATTTATATAATTCTTCTAATAATAACTACACTTTGGATGGGGTTAATTGGTTTTGTTGATGATTATATAAAAGTGTTTAAAAAAGATAAAGGGGGTTTAAGTGGAAAGTTTAAAGTTATAGGTCAGGTTGGTTTAGGGGTAATTGTAGGTTCTATGCTATATTTTAATGATGGAGTTACTATAAAAGAACAATTGCCAAAAGAACAACAGGTTGTAAATAAAGATGGAAGAAAAATTGTGTTTGGAGAAGCTCATAAATCTACTAAAACAACTGTTCCGTTTTTTAAGAATAATGAATTAGACTATTCAAAAGCGTTTAGTTTTTTAGGAGAAGGTTATGAGAAATACGGATGGATAGTGTTTATTTTTATCACTGTTTTTATTGTAACAGGAGTTTCTAATGGAGCAAATTTAACAGATGGTATTGATGGTTTGGCAGCAGGATCTTCAGCAATAATTGTAATAACACTCGCCATTTTTGCATGGGTTTCTGGTAATATTATTTTTGCCGATTATTTAGATGTAATGTATATACCAGATTCTGGAGAAATGACAGTTTTTATACTAGCATTTGCAGGGTCTTTAGTCGGTTTTCTTTGGTATAATACCTATCCAGCACAAGTTTTTATGGGAGATACAGGTAGTTTAACTATAGGAGGGATTATAGCAGTTATTGCAATTGCAATCCGTAAAGAATTATTACTTCCAATATTAGCAGGAATTTTTGTTGTAGAGAATCTATCTGTAATCATGCAGGTTTCTTGGTTTAAGTTTACTAAAAAGAAGTATGGAGAAGGTAGAAGGATTTTTAGAATGGCGCCATTACATCATCATTATCAAAAATTAAGTTATCACGAAAGTAAAATTGTAGTCCGTTTTTGGATTGTAGGAATTTTATTAGCAGTATTTGCGATAGTTACTTTGAAATTGAGATAAATGAAAAGATTGGTAATTCTTGGTGGAGGAGAAAGTGGAGTTGGTACAGCGCTTTTAGGAAAGAAAAAAGGATATGAAGTCTTTGTTTCTGATAAAGGTGAAATATCACAAAAATATAAAGAAGTTCTTTTAAATAATGAAATAGATTTTGAGGAGAAAAATCATACAGAAAGCAAAATTTTAAATGCTGATGTAGTGATGAAAAGTCCTGGAATTCCTGATAAAGTAGCTTTAGTTCAAAAACTAAAAGAGAATTTAATTCCTGTTATTTCTGAGATTGAATTTGCAGCACAGTTTACAGATGCTACTATTATTGGAATTACAGGTTCTAATGGAAAAACAACAACAACATTGTTAGTGCATCATATTTTAAAAAAATGCAGGATTAAATGTTGGAGTTGCAGGAAATATTGGAGACAGTTTTGCGCAACAAGTTGCAGAACATTCTTTTGATAAATATGTGTTAGAACTCAGTAGTTTTCAGTTAGATGGAATTGAGGAATTTAACAGTCATATTGCTGTTTTAACCAATATTACACCAGATCATTTAGATAGATATGAGTATGATTTTGATAAGTATATCGCATCAAAATTTAGAATAACAAAAAACCAAAAAGCAACCGATTATTTAATTTATGATGCAGATGATGAAGCTATCAATAATTGGTTGAAAGAAAATAAAACAGCAGCAAAATTAGTTCCGTTTTCTGTAGAAAAAAAAATAGAGTACGGAGCCTTTTTAGAAAACAATAATATTATAATCAACATCAATAAAGATAAACTTACTATGCCATTATCAACTTTATCAATTAAAGGAAAACACAATACAAAAAACGCTATGGCAGCATCTATGGCTGCGCAATTATTAAAAGTTAGAAAGCAAACGATTAAAGAAAGTTTAGAAGATTTTGAAGGAGCAGAACACCGTTTGGAAAATGTTGCTAAAGTTAGAGGTGTAGAATATATTAATGACTCTAAAGCAACCAATGTAAATGCAACTTATTACGCGTTAGAATGCATGGATAAAACGACGGTTTGGATTGTTGGTGGTGTAGATAAAGGGAATGATTATAATGATTTATTACCATTAGTAAGAGAAAAAGTAAAAGCAATTGTTTGTTTAGGTCTTGATAATGATAAGATTAAAAATACATTCGGAAATGTAGTAGATATTATTGTGGAAACTGCAGGAGCAGAAGAAGCTGTAAAGGTTTCTCATAAGTTAGCAGAAAAAGGAGAAACTGTTTTATTATCACCAGCTTGTGCTAGTTTCGATTTATTTGAAAACTATGAAGACAGAGGACGTCAATTTAAAAGAGCTGTAAGAAGTTTGTAGCGCATCCCAACCTTTCCAAAGGGAAGGAATTAGCATGTTTGAGGTTAGGAGGTGAGTTGGTCGTATTAAAAAAGAATAAAAATAAATAACAAAGATAAACACAAGAGTGTTTCTCTCCTTTGGAGAGATTAAGAGAGGCTTATGAAAACCATTTTTCAACATATAAAAGGAGATAAAACCATTTGGGCAATTGTTGCTGTTTTGGCAATATTCTCATTTATGCCAGTTTATAGTGCAAGCACAAACTTGGTGTACGTTGTTGGTTCTGGGTCTACTTTAGGTCATTTAGTAAAGCATATTGTTTTGCTAATTATGGGTTTTGCAATTATTTATGGAGTGCATAAAGTGCCCTATCGATATTTTTCTGGAGGTTCCGTTTTAATGCTTCCTGTTGTTATTGTTTTGTTGATTTTTACGTTGGCACAAGGAACCACAATTGGAGGAGCAAATGCAAGTAGATGGATACGAATAGGTGGAATTGGTTTTCAAACATCAACTTTAGCAGGTTTGGTTTTAATGGTTTATGTAGCTAGGTATTTGGCTAAGAATAAAGAAAAAGTAATCAATTTTAAAGAAAGTTTATGGCAACTTTGGTTACCTGTGGCTGCTGTTTTAATTTTGATCTTACCAGCAAATTTCTCTACAACAGCTATTATTTTTGTGATGATTTTAATGGTAACTTTTATAGGAGGTTATCCAATAAAATATATAGCATTTATTTTAGGAGCAGGCATTGTAGCCTTATCAATATTTGTTTTGATTGCAAAAGCATTTCCAGATGCAATGCCAAATAGAGTACAAACTTGGCAAAGTAGAATAGAAAGTTTTGCTGAAGAAGGAGGTAAAGAAGCATATCAGGTAGAAAAGGCTAAAATTGCTATTGCAACCGGAGGAACATTTGGAGTTGGTCCTGGGAAAAGTGTGCAAAAGAACTTTTTGCCACAATCAACATCAGATTTTATTTTTGCAATAATTGTTGAAGAATATGGTTTAGTTGGTGGGTTTTTAATTGTATCCATTTACTTTTTATTACTATTTAGAATTTTTGTTGTTGTTAAAAAAACAACTACAATTTTTGGAACTTTATTAGTGCTAGGTGTTGGTTTTCCAATCATCTTTCAAGCAACTATTAATATGGCAGTAGCTACGAATTTATTTCCAGTTACAGGTCAAACTTTACCGCTAATTAGTAGTGGAGGTACTTCTATTTGGATGACATGTTTTGCTTTAGGAATGATTCTAAGTGTAAGTGCATCCAAAGAAGAAACAGAAGAAGATATTTTAGATGATAACCCTTTAGACATACTTCATGAAACGATCGATTAACATTTTAATTTCTGGTGGTGGAACAGGAGGTCATATTTATCCTGCAATTGCAATAGCAAATGAATTAAAGTTGCGTTATCCTGATGCGAATTTTCTATTTGTTGGTGCAAAAGATAAAATGGAAATGGAAAAAGTTCCACAAGCAGGATATGAAATTAAAGGATTGTGGATTTCTGGAATTCAAAGAAAATTAACGGTAGAGAATTTATCATTCCCTTTTAAAATGATAAGTAGTTTGTGGAAAGCTTCTAAAATTATCAAAAAATTTAAGCCAGATGTTGCTATTGGTACTGGAGGTTTTGCAAGTGGACCAACATTAATTATGGCGAGCAGAAAAGGAATTCCAACACTGATACAAGAACAGAATTCGTATCCAGGAATTACGAACAAATTATTGAGTAAAAAAGCACATAAAATTTGTGTTGCCTATGATAATTTAGAGCGTTTTTTTCCGGTTGATAAAATTGTAAAAACAGGAAACCCTGTGCGTCAAGATTTATTATCTATTCATTCAAAAACAGAAGAAGGAAAAGGCTTTTTTAAGTTAGATAAAAAGAAGAAAACTATTTTAGTTTTAGGAGGAAGTTTAGGGGCAAGAAAAATAAATCAGCTTATAGAAGATAATTTAGATTTTTTTAAAACTCAAGAAGTTCAAGTTATTTGGCAATGTGGAAAATTATATTTTGAGGATTATAAAAAATATAATGAACTAGAAAATATTCAAGTTCATCAATTTTTAAACAGAATGGATTTTGCTTATGCAGCGTCAGATATTATTATTTCTAGAGCAGGAGCTAGTTCGGTTTCTGAATTATGTATCGTAGGGAAACCAGTAATTTTTATTCCTTCTCCTAATGTGGCAGAAGATCATCAAACAAAAAATGCAAAATCAATTGCAGATCAACATGGTGCAATTTTATTAAGAGAAAGTGAATTAGATACGTTTCCAATTGTTTTTGAAACTTTAATAAAAGACAAAGGAAAACAAGAGTATTTATCAGAAAATATAAATGAATTGGCATTACCTGGTGCAACAACAGATATTGTTAACGAAGTAGAAAAATTATTACCCCATCTTTAATCTTCCCAAAGGGAAGAAACACGATTGAGAAAAGTGTGGTGCTAAGAAAGTGAAAATAATATGAGTAATAAAGATAAAAATATAAACAAGAGTAAGAAAGTTCTTCCCTTTGGGAAGGATTTAGGATGGGCTTATATTTATTTTGTCGGAATTGGAGGTATAGGAATGAGCGCAATTGCTCGTTACTTTGCGTCTAATGGGAAAAAAGTTGCTGGTTATGATAAAACTCCTTCTCAGATTACATTAGAATTAGAAGAATTAGGAGTAGAAATTCATTTTGAAGATGCGTTAAAAAATATTCCTATTTCTTTTTTGAACAATGAAGAAACGTTAGTGGTGTATACACCTGCAATACCTAAAAATCATACTGAATTAAATTACTTTTTAGATAATAATTTTACAGTTTTAAAAAGAGCAGAAATTTTAGGAGAAATAACGAAATCCACTTTTTGTTTAGCAGTTGCAGGAACACATGGTAAAACGACAACTTCCTCTATTTTAGGTCATATTATGGCTAAAGAAAATGCAACTTCATTTTTGGGTGGAATTGCAGAAAACTATAATTCGAATTTAATTTTAGGAGAAGATAAAATTAGTGTAGTTGAGGCAGATGAGTTTGATAGATCTTTCTTAAAATTAAGTCCAAATATTGCGTGTGTAACTTCTATGGATGCAGATCATTTGGATATTTATGGAGATTCTGAAGCTTTAAACGAGTCTTTTGTTGAGTTTTCAAATAAAGTAACGGATACATTAATAATTGCAAAAGGGTTGCCTTTAAAAGGATTAACCTATGCAGTTGATGAAGATGCAGATTATAAAGCATTCAATTTAAAAATAGAAAGCGGTAAGTATGTTTTTGATGTAAAAACACCATCATCAGAAATTAAAAATATTGAATTTCATTTACCAGGTCAGCATAATGTGATGAATGCTCTAGCTGCATTGGCAATGGCAGATGTGTATGGTGTCTCTTTAGAAAATATTAAACAACGTTTATCAACTTTTAAAGGTGTAAAACGAAGGTTTTCATATAAAATTAAAACAGAAGATTTTGTGTTGATTGATGATTATGCACATCATCCAACAGAAATAAATGCAGTTGAAAACTCTGTAAGAGAAATGTATCCGAATGAAAAGGTGTTGGTTGTTTTTCAGCCACATTTGTTTTCGAGAACAAGAGATTTTATAGATGATTTTGCTTCTGCTTTGTCAAAATTCGATGAAGTTTTATTGTTAGATATTTATCCAGCAAGAGAAGAACCAATTTCTGGAGTGAATTCTGAGTGGTTGTTGAGTAAAATTACTACTAGACATAAAAAATTGACTCAAAAAAAGGATTTAATAAAAGATATTAAGAATTCATCAGCAAAAGTGTTAACAATGTTAGGAGCTGGTGACATTGGAGTGATGATTAATGAAGTAACAAATCAACTTTTAAAGCCTATTGAAAATGAAGTTTAAGAAGTTTTTAAAATATATAGCATTCCTTTTGTTAATAGGTTGTTTGGGTTTTTTGTATAGTTTTTCTTCAAGTAGAAATTTGAAAAAAAATGTAGATGAAGTTGTCGTTGAATTTGAAGCTGGAGACAATAATTTTTTAACACATTCTATGGTTGATAAATTGTTAATACAAAATGATGAAAGTGTGAAAAACCAAGCAAAATCTGTGATAAATTTATACAGTTTGGAAAAAACGGTTTCTAAAAATCCATATGTAGAAAATGCATCTGTGTTTTTAACCATTACTGGTACATTAAAATCAATCATAAAACAGCGAACTCCTGTTGCTAGAATTGTAAATGAGAACGATTCTTATTATGTTGATAAACAAGGGGTGAAAATACCTTTGTCTAGTAATTATTCAGCCAGAGTACTATTGGTTTCTGGTGTTGAAGGTGGTGAAGAAATTAATGAAATATTGCCTTTGATATCGTTCATTTTGGAAGATAATTTCTTGCAAAAAGAAGTGGTAGGAATTCAGAAATTCGCAGACGAAGAGTATCAATTTTCCGTGAGAAGTGGAAATTATAAAATTGATTTTGGAAAATTAACCAAAATGGAAGTGAAATTTAAGAAGTTAAAAGCGTTTTATAACAAAACATTTGAAGATAAAACGATACAGAATTATAAAACGATTAATGTAAAATATCACAACCAAGTTGTGTGCACAAAATAAATCAAAATGGAAAACAATAAAATAGCAGTTGGTTTAGATATTGGTACAACCAAAATTGTTGCCATGATTGGTCGTAAGAATGAATACGATAAGATTGAGGTTGTTGGTATTGGAAAAGCAAAAAGTTTAGGTGTAAAACGTGGTGTTGTTAGTAATATTACACAAACTATACAATCTATTCAACAAGCTGTAGATGAGGCAGAAAGTGTTTCTGGTGTTAAGATTGAAGAAGTTGTTGTGGGTATAGCTGGGCAACATATTCGTAGTTTACATCACAGTGATTATATCACAAGAAACAATGCAGATGAAGTTATTGATGAAAACGATATTGAAAATTTAGTAAATCAAGTTCACAAGTTGGTAATGTTGCCAGGAGAAGAAATTATTCATGTGTTGCCACAAGAGTTTAAAGTAGATTCTCAAGCTGATATTAAAGAACCAATTGGAATGTATGGAGGTCGTTTAGAAGCGAATTTTCATGTTGTTGTTGGGCAAGTTTCATCGATTAGAAATATAGGACGTTGTGTAAAAAGTGCAGGTTTAGGTTTAAGTGAAATTACATTAGAACCATTAGCATCAGCATCAGCTGTATTAAGTCAAGAAGAAAAAGAAGCCGGAGTTGCACTAATTGATATTGGAGGTGGAACTACAGATTTAGCTATTTTTAAAGACGGAATTATTAGACACACGGCTGTAATTCCTTTTGGAGGAAATGTAATTACAGATGATATTAAAGAAGGTTGTTCAATTATAGAAAAACAGGCTGAATTATTAAAAATTAAGTTTGGTTCTGCGTGGCCAGGGGAAAATAAAGAAACAGAAATTGTTTCGATTCCTGGATTAAGAGGTAGAGAGCCAAAAGAAATAACATTAAAGAATTTATCAAAAATTATACATGCTAGAGTTCAAGAAATTATTGAGCATGTATATTTAGAAATAAAAAATTATGGACATGAAACTGCAAAGGGAAAATTAATTGCAGGTATTGTGTTAACAGGTGGAGGTTCTCAATTAAAACATTTACGTCAGTTAGTAGAATATATTACTGGTATGGATGCTAGAATTGGTTTTCCTAATGAACATTTAGCTGGAGATTCTGATGAGACATTATCTAGTCCTTCTTATGCAACAGCTGTTGGTTTATTAATGGAAGGTTTAGAAAAAGGTTCTACTGAAGAGGAAGTTGCGGAGATTGTTGAAGAAGTTATTGATGAAAATCAAGAAGAAAATCAACAGGAAACACAGCCAATTGTTGAAGAAAAGCCAAAACCAAAAAAGAAGTCGTTTTTTGAAAAGTTTACTGAAGGTCTTAAAGATTTTCTAGACAACGCAGAGTAAAAATTGTAAATAAGAAACAAAAACAAAAATCAATAATAAACAATAGATAGGTTATTATGAGCGCAGAATTCGATAACATTTCATTTGACATGCCAAAAACACAATCTAACACCATTAAAGTAATTGGTGTAGGTGGTGGAGGAAGCAACGCAGTAAACCACATGTTTACGCAACACATTAAAGGAGTAGACTTTGTAATTTGTAATACAGATTCACAAGCTTTAGAAAACAGTCCTGTTCCTAATAAAATTCAATTAGGAGCAAACTTAACATCTGGTTTAGGTGCTGGTGCAAATCCAGAAGTTGGTGCACAAGCAGCTAAAGAAAGCATGCAAGAAATTCAGCAAATGTTAAATACCCAAACAAAAATGGTATTTATAACTGCAGGAATGGGTGGTGGAACTGGTACAGGAGCAGCACCAATAATTGCAAAAATTGCAAAAGATATGGATATCCTAACTGTGGGTATTGTTACAATGCCTTTTGCTTTTGAAGGTAGAAGACGATCAAAACAAGCACAAATAGGAATCGACCAACTGCGCCAAAATGTAGATTCTTTAATTGTAATTAATAATAATAAATTACGTGAAGTTTATGGAAACCTTGGTTTTAAAGCTGGTTTTTCTAAAGCAGATGAAGTTTTATCTACTGCTTCTCGAGGAATTGCAGAGGTTATTACACATCACTATAAGCAAAATATTGATTTACACGATGCCAAAACTGTACTTTCTAATAGTGGAACAGCAATTATGGGTTCTGCAAAAGAAGAAGGACAAACTAGAGCTAAAAATGCTATTGTAAAAGCATTAGACTCTCCTTTGTTAAATGATAACAAAATTACTGGAGCTAAAAATGTATTGTTATTAATTGTATCTGGTACTAATGAAGTTACATTAGATGAAATTGGAGAAATTAATGACTATATACAAGATGAGGCAGGTTATGATGCAAACATCATTATGGGAATTGGAGAAGATGAAGATTTAGGTGATGCTATTGCTGTAACTATTGTGGCTACAGGTTTTGCAGCAGATCAACAAAGTACAATTACCAATACAGAAGTTAAGAAGATTGTACATACTTTAGAAGATGAACAAAAAGCGACTTATGATTTTAGTGAGAAAAAAATCACAAAATCACCAACGTTAGATGAGCCGTTAACAAATAAAGTTGAGGAGAAAATTGTACACACACTAGAAGATGAAGTAGAAGTAGTTACTCCTAAAGCAAACTTGGTAAAAACTACCAATGAAATTGCTAATATGTCTGTTCTTTTTGAAGAGGTTCAAATAGAAACTGTTTCTGAGGATGATTTTGTAATTACAGATGCAACACCAGTTCAAGAAGAGAAAGTTGTTGAAGAACCTAAGCAAATACAAGCAGATTTATTGTTTGATTTACCTTTAAATTCTTATACAGAAGTAAAAGAAGAGGAAGAAATTCGTTTTAGTTTGCAAGAAGAGCCAAAAGTAAATGTTAATGAGATTGAAGTTTTAGGCACTGAAGAAATTGTTTTTGAGAGAAAAGAGGTTGAAAAACGTTATGTTTTAGAAGAGTTTGATGCACAACCAACTATTGGTAAAAGTTCTGCTTTTGTTGAAGAGAAAGTTGAAGAAGAAGAAGAAGTTCAGTTTGAATTAAAGACTAGAACTCCACAAGTAGAGATTAATAAAATTGAAACACAAAGTGAAGAAGTTTCTCCTTTAGATTTAACAATTACTGAGTTACAAAAAAGAGCAGAAGAGAGAAGAAAAAAGATGAAAGGTTTCAATTATAAGTTCAACGATCAAATGAACAAGAATATTGATGAAATTGAGCGTCAACCAGCATATAAAAGACTTGGAGTAGATTTAGATACAAATACTTCTATTAGTAATACAAAAACATCGATTAAAAAAGATACTGACGAAATCAGTTTAAAATCAAATAATTCTTTTTTACATGATAATGTAGATTAGATATTTAAGAGGTAACCCCTAAGGTCATAAAGCCATGTCTATACGTAGATGTGGCTTTTTTTTGTTAATAAAATGTAAGTTAACGACTTAACTGTAACAGTTCGTCTATTGTTTTTGCTTGTTTGTCTAATAGTTTATTTATTTAGAGTAAGTAATAATATCTTTATAGTAAGTTAGAAAAGTATTTATAACGATAATAAGATAATAGAAAAACATTACCCTTTACGTATGCTTACCCCTTGATTACCAAAAAATCACATCTAGATATAGATGTGATTTTTTTATGAATACTATAAAATTAAGCTTGATTATTAGAACCCTTCTCCCGGCGCTTCAGGACTTGAAGCCTGAGCTTTTTGCGGATTTAAAATTAGGTAAGTTCCCAATGCAGTTAAAGCTGCATATTTACCGTAATTTCCTATTTTTTTAATTGCTTCTTTTCTTGTGATGTCTTGTTTGTTTTCTATATTTTTTTTCATGATGTTTTGTCTTTTAAAAGTTAGATTATTCTAAAATTATTTTTTTGTTCAACTTGCCAGAATTGGTTTTTAGTTGAACCAGATAAACACCTTTAGATAGGTTTGGTAAATCAATATTTTTAACACCATTAGAAGTAAAAGAAGTATTTAACACTTGTTTTCCTAATAAATTAAATATAGAAACTGTTGTTTTTTCTTGTGATAAACCAACAATTCTTAAAGTAGATTTGTCTAATTTATAAATACTAACATTCTCTAAAGCTACATTATTATCAACACTTAGTGCACTGTTGGTTGTATGTAAATAGAATCTGCCAATTCCGTTTAAATTTTCAGATGGAATAATTTTATAATTACTATTGGCTTCATCTAAACGCGTAAATGTATTTGTGATTCTATCTTCTAAAAAAATTTTAATGCCCGATGGTAAATTTAAGCCTTCTGCAGTAAAAGTAATTTCTTTATCAGCTGTAACAGAAACACCAACAGGTATAATCATGTTTTCGAAATTAGTATCTGGTAATGCTTGTCTTTTAAAATCTACACCCTCACTATTGCTAACTAAATGAGTATAAATATTTAAGCTAGATGATTGACCTGTAAAGGTACCAATATCAAAACCAGGATCTAAACTGGTAGTTTTACCTTCTAAATAATTAATTTCTGTAGATTTTGTTTTGGTATCATCAGCCATTAATAAGGTTAATTTTGGGTTTGATGTAGTTCTGTAAAAAGTAACTCCATTTTGGTCACTTTGCATTGCTTTAGTAAAAGTTACGGAAGTAGAAGCTACATTAGAACTAACAAAAAATGCTTGACCAGGATGAATTTGACCAGTTGTTAAATCTTGATATTCATCTGCAGTAGCATTCCAAACATAAACAGCTTCGTGTGTATCTGTTAATGGAGTTGTGTTATCAGCTAAAAAAGTAGCAATGTTAATATGTGCAGGAAAAGGATTACCCACAGAATTCCATCTGTTTTCAGCACCTCCACCAATGTCATTTGCAGTAATTGTTGGATTAACAGGCGGTGCAGGAAAAGTACCTGTAAAGGTATAATTACCAGCAGCAGTTCTTTTTAATGAATATCCAGAACCAGAACCAAACGTAGTTGATGAACCCGAATCTTGAAAATAGATCCAATCACCATCTGTATCACTTGTATTTATATAACGAGCTACTGCTTCATTTGGTAGATTGTGATCAATACTGTTTGCAGTGTTCCAAATATCACCATATTGTTCTCCTACAACAGGAGAAGAAACTAAATGCCATTTATCATCTGCAACATTTACATTATAATTAAAATCTCCATTTACAGTAGCAGTTCCTTCAATAATTAAAGAACCTCCACTTTCTACAGTTACAGAAGAAGAAGCGTCTATTGTAATATCATTTGCAACAGCTCCTGTGCTTGAACTAACAACTGGCTTATTAGTTACATTTGGTATTACTAAATTAGTATAAGCGAATGGTATAGTATTAAAACTCCAGTTACTTGCATTTGCCCAGTTTGTATCAGTTGCTCCTGTCCAAGTATTTGAAGAACGCCAATTAGAAGTTGCACCCGTTAAAGCAAAATTGATGAGTGTTCCGGTGTAATTGTTAACACTATTATCTGTTAACGTTGTAACACTTGAGTTATTTGCAGCGTCTGCACCTTGATTAAATTGATAATATGCCAATAAATCGGTTTCAGTATTTGATACTTCAACATCTTTATTTGTTAAAATCTCACTAACTGTTCTAACTTTACTCCAAAAACGGCGCCATAATCTTCCATATGTTTATAATATAATGGGAGAATTTGTAATAGAGTATTAAATTGGTCTGTTCTTTCTAAACTTGCTTTTAAACAAAATAGTGTAAAAATTGACTCTGGAAGTTTAAGGAATTCAGGTATAGAAATTAGCTCATTACCTCTTGTTATTATTTCAACTTCATTATTATTACTATTATAATATAAGAAGATAAAATACTTCGCTAATAATTGTTCTTCAATTGTTCCTTCTTTTACTGCCCAAATAAGGTTTTTTTGAGCAAGTATTAAATGTTCTTCTAATAACTTAAAGTTGTTATTCGTTTTCTGATTTTCTACTTCCTTAAAAAACAATGCAACCTCTTTAAAATCGTTTTTATTCTCAACATCAGTTATACTTATTTTAAGTGAATCTAATGATTGACTATAAGATATAGAAAGAAAAAAAAAGATTATAAAATTTAGCGCTATTTTTAAAAATGATTGCATTTATCTTTAAAAGACTTAAAATTGAAATTAAATATAAGGCTAAAACTAATAATGATATACCTTAATAACAAATAATAGGGATAAAAGTGTGTTTTTTGAGTGTTAAATCTTTTTTTTTAGGAATTAAGTTTTAAAGAAGAAGTTGTAAATGTAAAAAAAAACAGAAGTTTTTAGGTAAAATAGTTTCATCAAAAGATAAAAGGATTCAATTATAAGTTCACATATCAAATGAATAAAAACATTGATGAAATAGAACGTTAGCAAGCATATAAGAGAATGGGAGTAGATTTAGATGCAACAAATGCTTCTATGAGTAAGTCTAAAACTACTTTAAATACCGAAAATGATGATATTCAATTAAAATTGAATAATTCTTTTTTACATGATAATGTAGATTAGATATTTTAAGAGGTAACCCCTAAAGCCAAAAAGTCATGTCTACACGTAGATGTGGCTTTTTCTTTATTATAGAAAAATTAACTCAACATTTTAAAGTTACAATTCGTCTATACTTTATTGTTATTTGTCTTGAATTGTAATTCTTAATGGTTAAATAATAATACTTTTACATAAAAATAGCACAGATGACAACACATTTACAAAAATCAACGACAAGAATTTTATTTTTATTTACTCTAATTTTAAGCATTTCTTTGAGTGCGCAAAATGAACCTTTTAATTGTGATTATAATGCATATTTATTTCAAAGAAATGATATTTATGCATTAGATTTAGCTTCAGGAAGTTCTTATTTAGTAAAAGAAGATGTTACCGAAGGCAATATTAATGCTGTAGGTTATAACCCTGCAGATGGATACATTTGGGGAGCATTAACTAACGGTTCTCAAACAATTGTAAGAATTGGAAAGAGTTTTAATGTAGAAAGTTTTTATATAGATGAACTGCCTACTTCTAGTATTTATATTGGTGATGTTAGTTCAGAAGGAATCTATTATTTAAAAGGAGCAGGAACAAAATATTATACAATTGATTTAAATCCAGAATCTGAAAATTATACAAAATTTATAAGCCAAGGAACATTTTCTTTAAATTTAAGTATTCATGATTGGGCATTTAATTCTGTTGATGGACATTTATACACTGTAGAAAAAGGTACAAATCATTTATATCGAATAAATGCAACAACAAGTGAAATTATAGATTTAGGTGAAGTGCCAATATTAACAGGATTAAATTATCATTTTGGAGCCGTTTATTTTGATGCTTCTGGTCGTTTTTACGTGTCTGCAAATCAAACAGGTACTGTTTATATGATTAAAGATGTACAAGGTTTAGAAGTTGGAGGTGAAATGGAGTCTAATCTTTTTGCTTTTGGTCCTGCTAGTAGTTCTAATGATGGAGCTAGATGTCCTACAGCACCAGTTCCTCAAGAAGATTGTATTAATGGAATTGATGATGATGGTGATGGATTGGTAGATTGTGATGACCCTGCTTGTTCTGGTGTTGCGGCTTGCCCTGTAATAACTCCAGAGGTTTCTAGTGGTAATGAAGGAGGTTTAGAAAGTAATGATCGTCTTTCTCAACAGATTAATAAAAGAAATTATTTAAGAAAAAAATCTAATTTTAAATTTGATAAATTAAAAGCAAAGAAAGTAATTAAGACTAAAAGTTATAAAAAGACTTTAGCTAAATCTAAATCTACTACTTTTGAATTAAAAGATTTAATTCCTTTAGATGTTCTTTCTGGAGCAACAGCCGTAGAGTCTTCTCCATTAGATTTAATTGCTATTACAAATGCAACAGAATTGTATTCTGTAGATTATGTAAAAGATGATGAAACAATAGCTGTTGTATTAGCAACAAAAACAGAAAATGGTGTATATGAGCATACAAAGTTTATTTGTGATCGATTATTAGGTGCAGAATTATTATCAGTTTCTACAATTGAGTTATTTGGAGAAGAAGGAGAAGACGAAGGTGTAGAAGGAGTACAATTTATTAAGTCAATCATAAAAAACAGTAATGGTACTAAAGAATTTGTTTTAAGTTTTTCTGGAAGGTTAATTAATAGTGAAGAAAATTTTGAAATAGATAGTCATTGGAATATTGATAAATATGAGGCAGGTGCTACGTATTATAATTTTCAAATTTGGTCTAATAGTGTAGATGATTTATTAACTTTAGGTCATGAGGCAATTGCTTTATTTGATATTCAAAGGCCAGTATCAAACTATAATACATCTACTCCACCACCTGTATTTGTTAAAAAAGGAAAATACGTAAATGGAACTTTAGAGTTAGAATTAATAAACGTTAGAAGAACTAAAAGCGTTGTGATTGATGCAGGTTTTAAAAGAACTGAAACTTCAAATACAGAGTATTTTAATAATACTGTAGAATTAACAGGTAATTATATAGAATCTTTAGTAATTGAAACAGGAAACATTTTTGATATTGGTTTTAGAATAGAAAATGAATATGATTTAACACCAGACGATTTATTTATGTCTGATGGAGTTTGGGGTAATGATGATTCGCCAGAAGGAACAACAGTAAATGAGTTTTCTATAACTCAAAACGATAATATTTATGCGGGAAGTGGTTATAGAGTAGAGAGAAATATTTCTTTAAAAGCAACTACCAGTGAATATGTATCTGCTTTTAGATCTTTTACTCCAAGATTTACAGCTATAGATTTATCTGACTATGATGTATTAGAGTTAGATGCTTTTGGAACAGGAGATGTAGAAATTACGATTGTTAAAGAAAGTATTGATGCTTGGGAAAACCAATACAGAACTACTATTAAATTAAACGAAACAGAGAGTCATTTTGCAATTCCTTTTGCACACTTTGTTTCAGTAGCAGGAGGTGATTTAGATTTAAATGATGCAGTAAATATTGTTTTTACAATGTCTTCTGATGGAGTAGAGGTTTTAAATAAAGAAATGAGTTTAAAAGATATTCAGTTTACACAACAAGTACTTAGTGTGGGAAATGAAGTGATTGCAGAAAATGAGGCTATTTTAATGCCTAATCCGATGCATGTAAGTTCTGAATTAAGTTTTTATGCTGAAACAAATTCAAATACAAAAATTGAAGTTTATAATTTAACAGGAGCTTTAATTAGAAGAACAGAAGAAAATACAGCTATTGGAAACAACAAAGTTTCTTTACAAAGAGAAGGGTTAAAACCTGGAATGTATTTTGTGAAAATTAGAAATGATTTTAGAAATTATAAGGCCATAAAATTGGTTGTAAATTAAAAAAAAAAGTCTCTAAATTTTATTAAAAAATCTCATAATGAATTTAATTATGAGATTTTTTTTTACTTTTTTTTTCATATTGTCGTAAACCATCAGTACTGCAAATGCTTGTTTTTTTTAGGTGTTTCTGATTTTTTTTTGTAACAAAATATTTTAATTGTCGTCTACTTTATATAATCAACAAAACCAAATACCATGAAATATTTACAAACAGTATCCGTAAAAGAAAGAGGAATTTTAACTTCTGCTTATAAACAAGAGATAAAACAGCACATGAGAATAGAGAAATCTAAATCTGTATCTAAAATTAAATCTATGATTTTAAATCATCATGAAAAAATAGAAAGTCAAGCAGGTACTATCTTACAAGTTTCTTTATTTGTAGTTGCTATTATTTTAATTGCTTCTTAAAAAAGATCTAACTAATAATTGGCTATTAGTTTGCAAACAAGCTTGCGTGAGCGATTGAAACGGCATCCTTTTTATGCTTAACTCGATTTAGAATTTGTTAAAATAATTAAATACTTTTTTTGAAAATTGAGATGCTGAATTAAATTCAACATAAAAAGATATAGTGAAAAGCGCGGTTTTTGTTTTTTCAAAAACACGCCAAAATAAAGTCAAAAAAAATCCATCTAAAAAAGATGGATTTAATTTTTGTTCTCAACTGCGCTCGAACTAACAAAAGCAGTTATTTAGCTTAATGCTGTCTTAATTCTTTTGATTGCTTCTCTAATTTGTAACTCAGATGCTGCATAAGAAATTCTAATACAATTTGGTGTACCAAAAGCATCACCAGTTACAGTTGCTACATTTGCTTTTTCTAAAATGAATAAAGAAAAATCACTAGCTGTTTCAATTTTTACACCGTCTATTGTTTTACCAAAGAATGCAGATACGTCTGGAAAAACGTAAAAAGCTCCTTCAGGTACGTTTACTTTAAATCCGTCTATTTCTCTTAACAATCCAATAATGATATCTCTACGAGTTTTAAACTCATCTACCATAAATTGAATTTTAGAAACCGGTGCTAATAATGCTGTAATTGCTGCTCTTTGAGCGATACAATTTGTACCAGATGTAATTTGGCCTTGCATTTTTGTACAAGCTTTGGCAATCCATTCTGGAGCACCAATAAAACCAATTCTCCAACCTGTCATAGCAAATGCTTTTGCCAAACCGTTAACAGTAATTGTTCTATCGTACATGCTTTCTATAGCTGCAAAACTAAAAGGTTTTGAATCGTAGTTTATGTGTTCGTAAATTTCATCTGATAAGATGTAAATCTGTGGGTGTTTTTCTAAAACTGCTGCTAACGCTCTGTACTCAGCTTCACTATAAATAGTTCCACTTGGGTTGTTAGGTGAGTTAAAGAAAATCATTTTTGTTTTTGGCGTAATTGCTGCTTCTAACTGTTCTGGTGTAATTTTAAAATCAGTGTCAATAGAAGAAGGGATTTCTATATATTTTGCTTCACATAATGTTGCAATTGCAGAATAACTTACCCAATAAGGAGCTGGTAATAAAACTTCATCACCAGGGTTTAATAAAACTTGTGCAATGTTTGCAATGGATTGTTTTGCACCTGTAGAAACTACAATTTGACTTGGTTTGTAAACTAAGTCATTATCGCGTTTAAATTTTTTACAAACGGCTTCTTTTAAATCTGCATATCCGTCTACAGGAGAATATGAGTTGTAATTTTGGTTGATAGCTTCAATGGCAGCGTCTTTGATAAACTCTGGTGTGTTAAAATCTGGTTCTCCCAAACTTAAACCGATAATATCTTTTCCTTCCGCTCTTAATTCTCTTGCTTTAGCAGCCATTGCTAAAGTTTGAGATACAGGTAAACTGTTAATTCTGTCCGATAATGGATGTTTCATTTTTACTGTTAGTTGTTGTTGTATTGTTGTTTTACTTATGCTATTTCAGGATTTTTACCTAAAACTCCCAAATGTCTAAAGTGTTCTACAATGGCTTTGCGCATTGTGTCATATTCATTGTAAGGCAAATTAAATTCCTTGGCAGTTTCTTTTACAATTTTAGCTAATTTATCATAATGTACATGAGAAATGTGTGGAAAAATATGATGTTCAACTTGATGATTTAACCCACCAGTATAGAAATTTACCAACCAGTTGCTAGGTGCAAAGTTAGATGTAGTGTATAATTGGTGGACTGCCCAAGTGTGTTCTAAATTTCCTTCTTTATCAGGAATTGGCATTTCTGTATTTGGTACAATATGAGCTAGTTGAAAAACCAAACTTAAAATCATACCAGCAGTATAATGCATTACAAAAAAACCTATAAATACTTTCCACCATGCAATATCTAAAACTAAGATTGGTAAAACAATCCAAAGCGAATAATAAACAATTTTAGAAATTACCAACTTTGTCCATTCTGTAGCAGGATTTGGGAACTTACCATAAGATAACTTTCTTTTTAAATAACGGTGCATTTGTTTTATATCTGTAGTAATTGCCCAGTTAATTGTTAATAATCCGTATAAGAAAATTGAATAATATTTTTGAAATTTATGAATGTTAAACCATTTGGAATGTTGAGAAAAACGAATAATTCTACCAGCATCAATATCTTCATCATGACCTTCGACATTTGTAAAAGTATGGTGTAAAACATTGTGTTGTACTTTCCAGTTATAAACGTTACCAGCTAAAATGTATATGCTGCTTCCCATGAGTTTATTTACCCATTTTCTTTTAGAAAAAGATTCGTGATTAGCATCGTGCATAACATTCATACCAACACCAGCCATTCCAATTCCTGTAACCACCATTAATAAAGCCATAACCCATTGAGGCATCGAAACGGTTAATATTAATATAAAAGGAACTAAGAACAAAGAAAACATAATAATTGCCTTTGTATACAGTTTCCAATTACCTGTTCTTTTTAGCTTATTTTCTTTAAAATATGTATTTACTCTTTTATTAAGAGTTCTAAAGAACTTGGCTTTATCTACTCTAGAAAAGTTTATTGTTTTCATTTATCTATCTATAATTTACAAAAATATGATTTTTAAAACAGCTTTATGTAACAAACGTATCATTTTGTTGCTAATTGTTTGTGAACAATAACTATTTTTGCAGCTGATACTTTTTCTATGGAATTATTACACAAATATTTTAAAAATTTAACAACTACTCAAATAGAACAATTTTCTAAGCTACAAGATTTATACCAAGATTGGAATTTAAAAATAAATGTGGTTTCTAGAAAAGATATTGATGAGTTATATCTACGTCATGTTTTACATTCTTTAGGAATTGCTAAAGTGATGAGTTTTAAACCTGGAGCAAAAGTAATGGATGTTGGTACAGGAGGAGGATTTCCTGGAATTCCGTTAGCAATTTTGTTTCCAGAAACTCAGTTTCATTTGGTAGATTCTATTGGTAAAAAGATAAAAGTTGTAAACGAAGTTGTTGCTGGTTTAGGTTTAGAAAACGTAAAAACTACACATGGTAGAGTAGAAGAAGTAAAAGATACGTATGATTTTATTGTAAGTAGAGCAGTTGCTCAAATGGAAACTTTTGTACGTTGGAACAAAGGAAAAATTGCTAAAAAGCAAAACCATGAGTTAAAAAACGGAATCTTATATTTAAAAGGTGGTGATTTAACAGAAGAGTTAAAATTATACACATCTGCAACTATTTATAATTTAACAGATTATTTTGAGGAAGACTTTTTTGAAACTAAAAAAGTGGTTCACTTAGCGATGAAATATAAAGGATAGATTTTTTATTTCTTCTTTAAATACTTGAAAACCTTTCTTTAACAGATTAATAATAATCGACTCTCTCCGTGTTTTTCATTTGGGGCTCTATGAATGCAAGGAAGTACTTTACTTTCTGGGTGATCAATTGCTAGTTTCCATAAATGACCAATTCCTAAGTTAATGGGTTGCGATTTAGGTTTTTCTTGATAATGTAAATCAAAGAAATATTCACTTAAAAAAGATTCAAAACCTTTTTCATCTTCACCATGTAGTTTTTTGAGCTCTGCACGTATTTCTGGAATCAATACTTTTTGTGTAGCTTGTGAATTTGGTAAAATATCACTCGATGCTCCATAATATGTACATAAAAAAGTAGCTGTTGGTATTGGAGATCGATCTACATGATAAGAATACACATCAGTTGGAAAAAATGGAAAGGCGTCATCTCTTTCATAATTTTTAATAATATTAAGAGTTGGAGATGCTCCATGTTCTTTTAGTAAGTTAAAGTCATTTAAAAGAATTTTACGAGCTAATTGTCCTTGTTCACTTAATTGAAGTTCCCGAAGTTTTTCTAAATCAAGTTCAATCATATTTTCTTTTAATTCTATCTTTTTAACAATCTCAGAAAAATCACCTATAAGATTACGATTCCAGCACATTGCATTAATTTCTCCTTGAAAAGGTGTAGAAATTAGGTCTTGAAAATTTAAGACATTCTGAATTTGACTCTCAGTATCAGATAAATGAATCATAATAATTTTAACTTTTAATAATTAAATAATGTCGTTCTAATGACTTTTACCAAAGTTAGCGAAGTTTTATTATTCTTTAATAATTTTAAAAGTTTTAGAATCTTTATTCTCTAAGTCAGAAATTGTTAAAATATACAAACCTTTTGGTAGTGATGAAATGTTGAAGCTTCATCATAATTTTTAATATATAAAATATCTTTTTTAAAAAATAGAATTCTCTGTATTTGATGTGAATTTTTCTAAAAACAACATTCCTTTATAAGAGTTTCCTTTTGGGTTTAATTTAGGACTCCAAACAGTTATACAAAACTCATCTGGATGAATTGCAATAATTCCTCCGCCAACACCACTTTTTCCTGGTAGACCAACTCTAAAAGCAAATTCGCCAGATTCATCGTAAAAACCACAAGTTAACATTATTGCGTTTATTCTCTTAGCTTCACTTGTAGATAAAATGGTTTCTTCTTTATCATTTTTATAATTGTCATCAGCCAAATAAAGAAATATTTCAGATAATTCTTTACAGCTCATTTCTAACGAGCATGTGTAAAAATAAAAATCTAATACTCGATTAACATCATTTTTAATGTTTCCAAACGATTTTATAAAATTACAAAGCGCAATATTTCTGAAACCAGTATTCTTTTCAGATTGCGCTACTTTATCAGAATAATTTAAAGATTGGTTGTTGGTAATATTTCTACAAAATGATAAAAAATCTTCTTTCGGGTTTTTTAATTCACTTATTAAAACATCACAGACAACAATTGCTCCAGCATTTATAAACGGATTTCTAGGTTTCCCTAAATCTGCTTCTAATTGTAATAATGAGTTAAATGGATTTCCAGAAGGTTCAACATCTACACGATTCCAAATTTTTTCTCCAATTAGTTTGTAAGCTAATGTTAGGGTTAAAATTTTTGAAACACTTTGAATTGAGAATTTTTTATCAGCATCTCCAATGCTAAATTCTTCTCCATTAATAGTGGTTATATGTACTCCAAAATTATTTTCATTTACGTTTGCTAATTCAGGAATGTAATTGGCAACTTTACCAATGTCATCAACTTGTTTAACGTCATTATAAATGTCTTCAATAATTTTTTTATAATTTTTCATTGATGTTTTATTATTTAACAAATCTATCAGAAAATAGTTTACAAAACAACAGAAAGTCTAAATCAAAAAAAAGGAACTACATTGCTGTAATTCCTTCTATTAATTTTTATTAAAAAATTACTTTTTAAACAATTTCCACAAACAAACCGTCATCGGTTTTAGAAACTTTGGCAACTTCTTTTTTAGTTAAACCTTTAATGGTTTTATCCCATTTTTTGTTAGATAATCCAGATTGTGTTTTTAATTCAGATAAATCAATTTTTTCAGCTTTTGTAATGATTGCTAAAACTGCTTTTTCTTCATCATTTAATTCTACAGCCGGCGCTTTCTTTTCTGGTCTCATTTGCGGAAAGAAAAGAACCTCTTGTATAGATTGATTGTTTGTTAAAAACATAATTAGTCTGTCCATTCCAATTCCCATTCCAGATGTTGGAGGCATACCATATTCTAAAGCTCTTAAGAAATCTTCATCTATAAATTCGGTAGCTTCATCATCACCTTTTTGAGCCAATTTTAATTGATGTTCAAAACGCTCACGTTGATCAATTGGGTCATTCAATTCAGAATATGCATTTGCAACTTCTTTACCACAAACCATTAATTCAAAACGCTCCGTTAATTCAGGATTGTCTCTGTGTTCTTTACAAAGTGGAGACATTTCTTTTGGATAATCAGTAATAAAAGTTGGCTGTATGTAGTTTCCTTCACATTTTTCTCCAAAAATTTCATCAATTAATTTTCCTTTACCCATTGTTTCGTCAACAGGAATATTCATTCCTTTTGCAGCTTCTCTAATTTCATCTTCTGTTTTTCCTGTAATGTCAAAACCAGTAAAATGTTTAATAGAATCTGCCATGGTAACTCTTGCGTAAGGCGCTTTAAAGTCTATTTTGTGTTCACCAAAAGTAGCTTCAGAAGTTCCGTTTACAGCAATTGCACAATGTTCTAAAAGCTGCTCACAAAAATCCATCATCCAATTGTAATCTTTGTAAGAAACATAGATTTCCATGGCTGTAAATTCAGGATTATGAGTTCTGTCCATTCCTTCATTTCTAAAGTTTTTCGAGAATTCATAAACTCCATCAAAACCACCAACAATTAGCCTTTTTAAATACAATTCGTTAGCAATTCTCATATATAATGGAATGTCTAACGAGTTGTGATGTGTAATAAAAGGTCTTGCTGCTGCTCCTCCAGGAATTGGTTGTAAAACCGGAGTTTCAACTTCAAAATAACCAGCGTCATTAAAGAAAGAACGCATTGCATTAAATAATTTTGTTCTCTTAACAAAAACTTCTTTTACATGTGGGTTTACCACTAAATCTGCATAGCGTTGTCTGTAACGTAATTCAGGATCTGTAAAAGCATCGTAAATTTTACCATCTTTTTCTTTTGGCAAAGGCAAAGGTTTTAAAGCTTTACTTAATAAAGTAAAGTCTTTAACACGTACTGTTTTTTCTCCTACTTTAGTAGTGAATAACTCACCTTCTATACCAACAAAATCACCTAAATCTAATAATTTTTTAAAAACATCATTGTATTTCGTTTTGTCTTCTCCAGCACAAATTTCGTCACGATTAAAATAGACTTGAATTCTACCTTCACCATCTTGTAGTTGTGCAAAAGAAGCTTTTCCTTGTATATTAATAGACATTAATCTACCAGCAATAATTACCTTTTTTCCTTCAGAGAATTTTTCCTTTATTTTAGTTGAGTTTGAATCAACAGGATATAAATCTGCAGGATAAGGATTGATGCCTAAAGCACGTAACTTTACAAGCTTTTCTCTACGTACAACTTCTTGTTCTGATAATTGCATTTTAATGTCTTTATTTTCTGTTATTTATTAAAGAATGCAAAGATACAATGCTTTGATTTAATAGACAATTGAGAATAAAATAAAAAAGAGCTATAAAATTTGCGAATATCTAAAAACGTTGTATATTTGCCAGCTGCTTTTTGTTAGGGCAGTATTAGTTGTGTTGTTTTGGCGTTTTAGTAAAAGCGTCGTGGTTTTGTTAACCAATGGAAAGCTACCCTGAAACGGGTCGCTTTTTTTTTATCCTGAATTTACTTCAGGATTTTATTTTACTTTTTTTTTGAAGCTATTTCCTGCTTTACACTGTATCTTTTTACTACTGTTCTCGATACAAATTTACTCATTCTTCACAAATTCACTCGAACTGACAGTAAAAAGGATGTCGTTTCAATCAGGGCTAGACTTGTTTGTTGTTTTTTTGTAAATCTTATAATTTATTAATTGCTTGTCATTTCTGCGCAGGCAAGAACCCCTAAAAAGTATTTAAAAAATCAGTTAGTATATTAAAGTTGTGATAAGTTGGCAAACAGTTTTAGCCCTGATTGAACGGTCTGTTTGAGCTCTTTTTTTATGCTGAAATAAATTCAGCATAAAAAAAAGCGAGTAGTGAAAGCAGGAAATAGCTTCTAAAAGAAAACACTTTTATATTCCCAAAACTGAATGATAAATAGCACAAAATACACGGCAGCTATAGAAAATTTAATAGTTGCTGAAGCTAAAAAGCCTAAAAATGCACCAAAGGAAGCTTTAATTGCTCTATTTGTGTCTTTACTGTCAAATAGCATTTCACCTATAAATGCACCCAAAAAAGCACCAATTAACATTCCAAAAGGAATAGGAGAGAGCAAACCAACAATTAAACCAATTATGGTTCCATAAACGCCATATTTAGTTCCGCCAAAACGTTTTGTTCCCATTGCAGGTATAAAATAATCGAGAATCCAAATTAGAACTGCTAATCCTAGAGTGACTCCTAAAAAAGTCCAATCCATCGGAATAATTTTGGTTGTATGTAATAGCAATAAACCAAACCAACTTGTTAATGGTCCAGGTAAAACGGGTAAAAAAGAGCCAATAATTCCTAGACAAACAAATACGAAGCCTAAGAGTAATAAAAATATATCCATTGTTTTTTAATAATTATACTAGCTTAAAGTCAATAATCGCGCCAGTTTTTTAAATATAAGACGAAAAATTGAATTGTTTGTTACAAATATATTCAACTAAAAAATTAGTTTAAACTAATTTTTTAGTTATATTTGTGTGATTAAAATTCCTATCATGAATAAATTAGTATATCAAATAGTGATATTAATAGTGTTTTTTATCTCAATCGTAGGCTTTTCTCAACAAAGAGCAGATGTGGTAGAAATTCCGAAAATTAGTAAACCAAGATTTCAAAAGGGTAAAGGACCAAACCTTTATATAGATCAAAGCCATCAAAATTTTCATCAAAAATCAGGTAGATTTAAACCGTTTTCTGATTTGTTAATTTCTGATGGATATAAAGTTGATAGTATTATTAATTTAAAAAAGTTAAAAAATGAAGATATATTAGTTATTGCTAACCCAATTCATGTAAATAATTTACGAAATTGGAGGAAACCTATTCACCAAGCATTTACAAAAGATGAAATTCTATATTTAAAAGAATGGGTGAAAAATGGAGGTAAACTTTTGTTAATTGCAGATCATATGCCTTTTTCTGGAGCAAGTAATGGTTTAGCTAATGCTTTTGGATTTAGTTTTTGTGATGGTTTTGCATATCTAAATAAAGAAGTAGAAAATTCGCCAGATGTTTTTTCAATATCAAATAAACGTTTATTAAATACAAATATAACCAATGGCTTTTTGGGTGAAAAATTAGATGAAATAACAACATTTACAGGCTCTTCTTTTTCTATTCCTAAAAAAGCAAAAGGAATTTTAAAATTTAAAAAGGGAGATTGTTGTTTAGCACCAGAAGTTGCTTGGCAATTTTTAGAGAATACACCAAATACAGATTTAAAAGATAGTTTTCAAGGGGCAATCTTAAATTTTGGAAAAGGAAAATTAGCAGTTTTTGGAGAAGCTGCAATGTTTACAGCACAAACTGTTACTAATAATTCAGGAACCTATAAGTTTGGATTTCATTCTGAACAAGCACCAAATAATATTGAGTTTATAAGAAACCTAATATATTGGTTAAGTAAAAAATAAAATTATGAGCAAACAATTAACAAAAGCAGAAGAACAAATAATGCAAGTTTTATGGACTCTAGAAGAAGCGTCTGTAAAAGAAGTAATTGATAAATTACCAAAACCTAAACCTGCATACAACACAGTTTCTACTATTATTAGAATTTTAGAAACTAAAGAATTTGTAAATCATAAACCTGTTGGGAGAGGGTTTGTGTATTTTCCTATTATAGAAAAAGAAGCGTATAGTAACCAAAGTTTACATAAATTAATGAATGGTTATTTTGATGGTTCTTTTAAAAGCATGGTTTCCTTTTTTGTAAAAGAGAACAAAATGGATGTTTCTGAATTGGAATCAATTTTAAAAGAAGTAAATAAGAAAAATTAGTAAGCAGTTTGCAGTTGTAGTTTTCGTAAAACCTTGTCATTTCGAATGAAACGTAGTGAAATTGAGAAATCTTTTAAATTGAGATTTCTCCACAAGGTCGAAATGACAAATCTAAAATAAAAATAAAAAATATGATAAATTATATTCTACAAGTAATTTTATTCCAAGTGTTATTCTTGGCTATTTATGATTTCTTCCTTAGTAAAGAAACTTTTTTTGCTAAAAACAGATGGTATTTAATAAGTACACCAGTTTTATCTTTCATTTTACCATTTATTAAAATTCCGACGTTTCAAAAAGCAGTTCCAGAAGAGTTTATTATTTATTTACCAGAAATTGTTTTATCACCAGAAAAAGTAATTCAGCAAACAGAAATTTATCAATCAGTTTCTGTAGTCAATTATCTAAGCATTTTATTTTGGATTGGCGTAAGTATTTTTACCATACTATTTCTAGTCAAATTATTTAAAATAGCCACATTAATTAGAAAATATGAAGTTGATAAGAAACAACAATTTACTTTAGTTTTTATACCTAAACAAACCAAAGCATTTTCGTTTTTCAATTATATATTTTTAGGAAAAGAAATCCCTAAAAACCAACAAGAACAAATTATAGCACATGAGTTAGTACACAGTAAACAAAAACATTCGTTAGATTTATTGTTCTTTGAATTTTTAAAAATTGTCATGTGGTTTAATCCTATGATTTTCTTTTATCAAAAAAGAATCACTTTAATACACGAATACATTTCTGATGATATTGCTACAAAATCAGAAACCAGAGAAATCTATATAAATAATTTGCTATCCAACTTTTTTCAGGTTGAAAACATTGCGTTTGTCAACCAATTTTACAAACAAACATTAATTAAAAAAAGAATTATTATGATGAAGAAAAATCAATCCAAAAAAATGAATCAGTTAAAGTATTTAGTATTGATTCCTGTATTAGTGTGTATGCTATTTTATACTTCTTGTGCTTCAAAAGCAACTGTTAATAAACTTACAGAATCAGAAAGACTTGCACAAAATAACTTAAAAGTTAAAAATTTAGAGTTGGAAGCTGCTATTCTAGCTAATAAAAAACTAAAAGATTCTATAACTATATTAAATAAGGAAAGCGAACTTAATGAAAAGATGAATGAGTTTGTTAAGAGAAAACTATATGAAAAAAAACTATCTGAGAGTGGTGAAGAAAGAATAAATTCAGATGGTTCAGTTTCATTTATGACAATAGATAAAGCACCAACTTTTCCCGGTTGCGAAACAGGAGATAAATATTGTTTTTCTAAAATGGTACAAATGCATTTTGGTAAAAATTTTAATGCAGATTTACCTAACCAATTGGGTTTAGAAACAGGCAAGAAAAGAGTTTTTATCGCTTTTAAAATTGATAAAGAAGGTAAAGTTGTACAAATAAAAGCAAGAGCACCACACCCAAAACTTAAAGCAGAAGTTATAAGAGTTATGAGTACATTACCAAAAATGATTCCGGGAGAAGATAATGGTAACAAAGTAGCTGTAAAGTATTCAATTCCATTTACTTTGCATATAGATAAAACCAAATAGATTTTTATGAAAAAGAAAATTTTACTTGTATTATTATTTGCAATATTAAAAGTCGAAGCGCAAACTTCGACCTTTTTGTTGTTAAAAACAGCTTTTTAAATATCTAAAAAATGAGTTGTATTTTGAGGTAAAAAGTTTAGAACAGAAGTCATTAAAGTTTTGTAATTTCACGTATTAATAATATTTATTTAACTTGTTAAAAATGCTGCAAAAGTTTTGTTTTTTTATAATTGTATTTCTGTCCTTTAATTTAACGGTCTCTTCTCAGGATAAGAAAGCCGAAAAAGAAGTTTCTTTTTTGATTATTGATGAGGTGCCTGTTTATCCTGGGTGTAAAGGAAGTAAACAAGATTTAAAAAATTGCTTTAGTCAAGGTATTCAAAGATTATTTATTGAGAACTTTGATTCAGATTTACCTAATCAATTACTTCTTAAAGAAGGAAAGTATAGAGTTTTTATAGGTTTTAAAATAACTGCTTCTGGAGACGTTGTGAATGTTGTTGTAAGAGCACCGCATCCAAAATTAAAAGAGGAGGTTAAGAGAGTTATGAATTTATCACCTAAAATGATTGCAGGTAAAGTAAAAGGAGAAAATGTTGCTGTAAAATATTCAATACCTTTTACAATTTTAGTAGAAGAAACAAAATCACAAAAAAAAGCGAGAAGGAAAAAAGAAAGAATGGATAAAAAAACAAAAACTAATCTTTTAATTTACTATTTTCACTTATTATTAGGTTTTCATGTTTCAACGTATTTTTTCTTTTTTATTAATTATATTTTTTATCACTTCGTGTGATAAAATTTCTTTATCAAAAAACAAAAATATTCAAGTTTTAGATACTATTGTAGATTTCTCTTCCGTAGATACTTTTCCTTCATTTAAACCTTGTGATTCTATTATTGATAAAACAAAAAAATCTGATTGTTTTAGAAATACAATTCATCAAAAAATAGGAGAGGAGTTGCAAAAGAATTTATTTACGATTAAAGATTCAATAGACGAAATTATTTATGTTGATTTGCTAATTAATTCTAAAGGGATTTTTATTTTGGATTCTATTCAGTCTTCAAATAACATAAAAAAAGAATTGCCTCAATTAGATAGTTTGCTAAAAGTTAGCGTTCAAAATTTACCTCAAATATTTCCTGCAAATAAGAGAGGAATTCCTGTTACTACAAAGTATCAGTTACCAATTAGAATACAATTAAAAGAATAAAAAACTCAAACAGAATTTGTTTGAGTTTTTGATCTATTATTTTTTGTTTTAAAGCTAATTATTCACTAATTCAGCATTTCCCAAAGTTTGTCTTTTAATTCTTGCAAACCTTTTTGAGTAACAGAAGAGATAAATAAAGCTTCAACACCTTCTGGCAATTCAGCTTTAATTTCTTCTTGTAATTCATCATCCAACATATCAGATTTAGAAATAGCTAATAATCTAGCTTTATCTAACAACTCAGGATTGTGTTTTTTAAGTTCATTTAAAAGAATTTCATATTCTTTGTTAATGTCATCACTATCAGCAGGAATTAAGAATAATAGCGCAGAATTACGCTCAATATGACGTAAAAAACGATGTCCTAAACCTTTTCCTTCTGCAGCACCTTCAATAATTCCAGGAATATCTGCAATTACAAATGTTTTATGATTTCTGTGTTCTACAATTCCTAAGTTGGGTTTTAAAGTTGTAAAAGCATAATCTGCAATTTTTGGTTTTGCAGCTGTTAAAACAGATAATAAAGTAGATTTTCCTGCATTAGGGAAACCAACCAAACCAACATCAGCTAATAACTTTAATTCCAATCTAAACCAACCATCAAAACCTTCCATTCCTGGTTGTGCGTACCTTGGTGTTTGATTTGTAGAAGATTTAAAATTCCAGTTTCCAAGTCCACCTTTTCCACCACGTAATAAAATAACTTCTTTTTGGTCTTCAGTAATTTCTACAATTACTTCATCAGTATCTGCATCTTTAATAATAGTTCCTAAAGGAACGTCAATATAAATATCATCTGCATCTGCACCAGAACTTCTACTAGCACTTCCACCACCACCACTTTCTGCTCTAAAATGACGTTTAAACTTTAAGTGAAATAATGTCCACATATTTTTATCACCACGTAAAATGATGTGTCCTCCACGTCCTCCATCTCCACCATCAGGTCCACCTTTGGTAATAAACTTTTCTCTATGTAAATGCATAGAACCTTGTCCGCCTTTACCAGAAGAAGCATATATTTTTATGTAATCGACAAAATTTCCTTCAGTCATTATTGTTGTTTAATCGTGTAATTGTTTGTCTGTGTAATTATTCTGTGAATAGTATTTAAAAGTTTACACAATTAAACATTTACACAGTTACACGTTTTATAGTGTATCAAATACTGTTGCAATACGTTGTGTAATGTCTTCAATAGACCCTACACCATTAATTCCATAGTATTTTTGCTGCTCATCAAAAAAGTCTTTTAAAATTGCAGTTTTTGTATTGTATTCGTTAAAACGATTTCTGATTTTACTTTCATCAGTATCATCTGTTCTTCCGCTAGTTTTCCCTCTTTCTAATAAACGAGTTACTAAAACATCTTCTGGAACTTCTAAAGCTACCATTCCATTTATTTGTTCTCCTTTTTCAGCTAAAAAAGCATCTAAAGCTTCTGCCTGAGATTGTGTTCTTGGAAAACCATCAAAAATAAAACCATTAGCATCAGCATTTTTATTTACTTCTGCTTTTAGCATATTAATCGTTACTTCATCTGGAACTAAATCTCCTTCATCCATGTATTTTTTAGCTAATAAACCAAGTTCAGTTTGGTTTTTAATATTGAAACGAAACACGTCTCCTGTAGAAATATGCACTAAGTTGTACATGTCTTTTAAGAATTCTGCTTGTGTTCCTTTTCCGGCTCCTGGAGGGCCAAATAATACTATGTTTTTCATTTTCGGTTGTGTTGATAGTTGATATATTGCTGGGTAATTTCTACCTAAACCATTATAATCTAATCCGTAACCAACAATAAATTTATCTTCAATACTTTTTCCGATATAATCAATTGGCAATTCTTTTTTAAATACATCTGGTTTAAAAAATAACGTCGCAACTTTTAGTTGTTTTAAATTTTTATCTCTAAAGATATTATAAATTTCCTGAAGCGTGTTTCCAGTATCAATAATATCTTCTAATATAATTACAGTTCTTCCTGTTAAATCTTCATTAATACCAACCAAATGTTTTACGTTTTCGGTTGAAGAAGTACCGCTATAAGAAGCTAATTTTACAAATGAAACTTCACAATCTCCATTAAATTCTCTAATAAAATCTGCTGCAAATAAGAAACATCCATTTAAAATTCCCACAAAAATAGGAACTTCTTCTTTTGGTAAATCTGCTTTTACTTGTAATGCTAATTGTTTAACAATTGTAGCAATTTCTGCCTCATTAATATAAGGTTTAAAATAAAGGTCTTGAAGTTTAATTATGCTCATCAGATTGCAAATATAATAGTATATGTTTAATGAAAAAACCGTTTTTAATCTGAAAGTCAGGCATTAAAAACGGTTTCAAATTATTTTTAAATAAAATTATTTATTCTTTTCTTCTTTTTTAGAAGTATCATACATAATTGGTGTTGCCACAAATAATGATGAATACGTACCAACTGCTACACCCACAATTAAAGCAAACATAAATCCTTTAATTGAATCTCCTCCAAATAAGAAGATGGCTAACATTACTAATAAAGTTGTTAAAGAGGTATTTATTGTTCTACCTAAAGTAGAGCTTAATGCTTTATCTACAACCTCACTATATTTCCAGTTAGTATGTATGCCTGTAAACTCTCTAATTCTATCAAAAATTACCACGGTATCATTCAGAGAATAACCAACCACAGTAAGAATTGCTGCAATAAAAGATTGACCAATTTCCATATCAAAAGGCATAAAACTATAAGTAATAGAGAATACACCTAATACAATTAATACATCATGGAAAACTGCTACTACAGCACCAATAGAGAATGATATTTTTCTAAAACGTAATAAAATGTATAAGAAAACTATTAGTAAAGAACCTAAAACTGCATATAGTGCTGATGTTTTAATATCATCTGCAATTGTTGGTTCTACTTTCATATAACTCATTACGCCTGCTCCTTCTTTTTCGAAACCTGGTTTAAAGTTTTCATAAGTAGTATCTCCTAAATAAGATTTTAATCCTGTATATAAAGCACTTTGCACTTGGTCATCTACTTCTGTACCTTCTTCGTCAATTTTATAAACTGTTGTAATTTTTAATTGATGATCAGAACCATAAGTTTTAACTTCTGGAGCAGTACCAAAAGCATCTTTTAAAGTTCCTGCAACATCTGTTGCGCTCATTGCTTGATCAAAACGAACTACATAAGAACGTCCACCTTTAAAGTCAACTCCTTGTTTTAATCCAATAGAGAAAATAGAAACAATACCAGCAACAATAATAGCACCAGAAATTACATAAGCAATTTTACGTTTCTTTAAGAACTCTACATTTATATTTTGGAACCACCCTTTAGAGATAGAAGTATTAAATGTTAAGTTATTTCCTTTGTTTACAGATCTGTCAATTAACAAACGAGTAATAAATACAGCTGTAAATAAAGAAGTAGCAATACCAATCATTAATGTTAATGCAAAACCTTTAATTGGTCCTGTACCAAAAACATATAAAATAATACCTGTTAATAAGGTAGTAATGTTTGCATCAATAATTGCAGACAAAGCTCCTTTTACAGAGAATCCTTCTTCTACAGATTGTTTTAATCCTTTCTTTTTGAATAATCCTTCTTTAATTCTTTCGAAGATAATAACGTTTGCATCAACAGACATACCAATTGTTAATATAATACCTGCAATACCAGGTAATGTTAACACAGCATTAAATGAAGCTAAAATTCCGAAGATGAATAAGATGTTTACTACTAAGGCAACATCTGCATATAAACCTGCTTTACCATAGTATAAAATCATCCAAAGTAAAACTAATAAAATTGCTAATCCAAAAGATAAGAAACTCGCATCAATTGCTTCTTGACCTAATGATGGTCCAACAACTTCTGCTTGAATAATTCTAGCAGCAGCTGGTAATTTACCTGCTTTTAAAACAGTAGAAATATCTTCAGCTTCTGCAATTGTCATACTTCCACCAGAAATAGAAGTTCTACCACCTGTAATAGGTAAATTAACAGAAGGAGCAGTATACACATAGTTATCTAATACAACAGCAACAAATTTACCTTGATTTTCAGTAGTCATTTTAGCCCATTGTTTAGTACCTGAACTATTCATAGTCATACTAACTTCTGGTTTGTTTAACTGGTCAAATACTTGAGCAGCATCTAAAATTACATCACCTTCAATAGTAGCTTTACCTGTTCTACTACCTTTAATTGCGTATAAACCAATTAACTCAGTTGTACCATCAGCACTTTTGTTAGATTTGTAATCCCATAAAAACTTAACGTACTTTAATTCATTAGGTAATAAAGCTCTTACTTCTTTTCTGTTTAATAAATCGTTTACGGTTGCAGTATCTAAAACTTTAGCTTGTCCTACTAAAGAACTCATTTGTTGTTGAGACTGTGCTACATTAGGAAAAAAGTAAGTAAAAAGATTTTTTTGAGCTACACTTGTAGAATCTGTAGTTTCACCTAATAAATCATCAATATCATCTTTCTTTGTAGAATCTACGGCTTTTTCTAAAACAGTAGTATCTTTTAATAATTCTGCAACCTTAGTGTTTGCAGAGAAAAAGAAGTTTTGTACTTCTGCATTTGTATAAACTTCCCAGAATTGTAATTCTGCTTTACTAGTAATTAACTTTGTAACACGCTCAATATCTTTAGCTCCTGGTAATTCAATTTGAATTCTTCCAGAATTTCCAATTCTTTGAATGTTAGGTTGTGTAACCCCAAACTTATCAATTCTACTTCTTAATACTTCAAATGCAGTACCAATAGAACTGTTAATTTCATCTTGTAAAGTTTCTTTTACAGTTGTATTATCTTCGTTAAAAGTAATTTTGTCACTTAAAGCTTTTGTTCCAAAAATAGAAGGGTCACTTAATTTAGTGTCTCCTGCAATTTTTTCAAACTCTTCAAAAAACAAATCTAAATAATTAGCATTGTCATTTTTCTGAGCTTCATCTGCTGCAGTTAATGCTTGATTAAATACTTCGTTTTTAGAATCGTTAGATAAACTTTTTAAAACTTCTTTTACAGATACTTGTAGGATTGCATTAATACCACCTTTTAAGTCAAGACCAAGATTCATTTCTTTGTCTTTAACATCATTGTAGCTGTATTTAGTAACACCTAGATCAATAATGTCTTTGTTGGCAACACTATCTAAGTACTTTCTTTCAAAAGTAGCTCTTTGTCTTGCATCAGAATCTGATCCTTTGCTTTCTGCATAACTTACAGCATTGTCTTCAACTTTATTAGCTAAAAACGTAAATGATAATTGATATAAACTTACCAATCCAAAAAGGATTGCAAATAATTTTATAAGTCCTTTATTTTGCATTTTATATTTATTTTAGAGTCAAGGTTTTTAAAACGAGCAAATATATAGCTTCTCGTAAAACCTGACAATTATTTTTGTTGATTGTTTATTTGATATTATGAGTTTAAACTCATGATGTTAAGCGGTAATAGAAAAATGTAAATAATTACATTTTTTAACTATAGTGTTTTTTGGGACCTGCTCTAACTTCTGGTTCTTTGTGTGAAGAATGATCCTTTATAAAAGGATTGTTTTTGTTTGTTTTATATGTGTTTTTAAAAAGTTGATCAGCTTTGTGTTGATCTATTTTTTTAAGAAAAGCAAAATAATTATAAGTTGTAAATCTATCAGAATTATACTTAACCTCAAATACAAATTTAAAATCTGAATTTGATATATCAGTTTCGTTTGTTAACTCATAAATATCAAGATTGTAATTAGAAGAATCTTTGTTTTTTGGTTGATTTTCAGAATGCTGATTTAAAACTAATTCATTCTCTTTAGCAAGCTCTTTTTTAATGTTATCGATATGAAAATCACTATGGTAAGAAATTTTTAAAGTACCGTTTTGCGTTTCACTAATTTTAATATTAGTAACACCAACTTTTAGCAGTTTTTCTTTTACATCAGTAATTGTATTTTCAATATTTTTTTTATTGATTTTAGCATCAACAAATTCTAGAACAATTTCTTGATTAGGGATTGTAACCTCTTCTTGAAATGCTCCAAAACAAATAAATAGTAAGAATAAAGTACTGATGTACCATTTTACTTTCATGTGTCAAATATATAAAAAGATTGCTTTATAGTTCTGAAATATCTAATCTTATTTAATTTAATTATATGTAATTTTTTAAGTAAATAACAATATTATTTTATTGATTCTTAAAAATCATTATATTTATTCGTTTAAATTCGTAAAAATAAATTTTTAAAATCTAAATATGGCACATCTATCTGATATTGAAATTGCTCAATCAAAGACACTTATTCATATTAAAAAAATTGCTCAAAAATTAAAAGTAGATGAAGATGATATAGAAATGTATGGAAAATACAAAGCAAAACTTCCGTTGTCTTTAATTGATGATGAAAAAGTTAAGAAAAATAATTTAGTTTTAGTTACTGCATTAACTCCAACTCCCGCAGGAGAAGGTAAAACAACGGTTTCTATTGGTTTAACAGAAGGTTTAAATAAAATAGGAAAACAAGCAACTGTTGTTTTAAGAGAACCCTCTTTAGGACCCGTTTTTGGAATTAAAGGAGGAGCAGCTGGAGGAGGATATTCGCAAGTTGTTCCTATGGAAGATATCAATTTGCATTTTACAGGAGATTTTAACGCTGTAGAAAAAGCAAATAATTTGTTGTCTGCTTTAATTGATAATAATATTCAAAGTAAAACCAATAATTTAAATATTGATCCAAGAACAATTCTTTGGAAACGTGTAATTGATATGAATGATAGAGCTTTACGCGATATTACAATTGGTTTAGGAGGAACTATGAATGGAGTTCCAAGGCAAGATGGATTTAACATTACACCTGCATCAGAAGTTATGGCTATTTTATGTATGGCTTCTGATTTAGAAAACTTAAAAAAACGTTTAGGTGATATTTTTATTGGTTTTACTTTTGATAATAAACCAATCTTTGCTAGAGATTTAAAAGCGGAAAATGCGATGGCAATTTTGCTAAAAGATGCAATAAAGCCAAATTTGGTGCAAACTTTAGAAGAAAACCCTGCAATTATTCATGGAGGCCCTTTTGCAAATATTGCTCAAGGAACAAACACCATAATTGCAACTAAAATGGGATTGTCATTGTCTAATTATGTAGTTACAGAAGCTGGTTTTGGAGCAGATTTAGGCGCAGAAAAGTTTTTAAACATTAAATCTACTTTTGCAAAATTAAATCCAAAATGTGTTGTTTTGGTTGCTACTATTAGAGCTTTACGTCATCATGGAGGAGCAAAGCCAGAAGAATATAATATTCCTGATTTAGAAAAAGTATCAAAAGGGTTTATCAATTTAGAAAAACACATAGAGAATATTAGAAAGTTTAATATTGAGCCAGTAGTTGCAATTAATTCATTTATTTCTGATTCGAAGGAAGAAGCTGATTTTGTAATTGAAAAATGTGCAAAATTAGGTGTTGAAGCAGTTTTATCTGAAGGTTGGGGAAATGGAGGAAAAGGTACAAAAAGCTTAGCAACCGCAGTTGTAAATGTGGTTGAAAATAAAGCAACTCATTACAAATCTTTGTATGATTGGAAATCTCCAATAAAAGATAAAATTGAAATAATTGCGAAAGAAATTTATGGAGCTAAGAATGTTGAGTATAGTAAGAAGGCTCAATTAAATCTAAGAAGAATTAGTAGGTTAGGTTTTGATGATTTTGCAATTTGTATGGCAAAAACTCAGAAGTCATTTTCAGATAACGCTTCTTTAATTGGTAGGCCAGAAGGATTTACTGTAACAGTTAGGGAGATAGAAATTGCTTCTGGAGCACAATTTGTGATTCCTATTTTAGGAAAAATGATGCGAATGCCTGGGTTGCCATCTATTCCTGCCTCAGAAAATATGACGATTGATAATAATGGAGTGATTTCTGGATTGTCTTAAATTTTAAATTATGATTCCAATAGTTGTTAAAATAGAAACAAATGCTTCCAAAGAAAAAATTTGGCAAGCAATAACTGAAGTCAATCAAATGACAAAATGGTTTTTTGAAAAAATTCCAGATTTTGAAGCCAAAGTCGGTTTTGAAACTTCATTTAATGTAAAATCTACAACTCGAGATTTTTATCATCAATGGAAGGTTAAAGAAGTTATGCTTTATGAAAGGATTTCTTATGCTTGGAATTATAAAGACATTATTGGAGAATCTTTATCTGTTTTTGAGATTGAAGATGTTGATGGTAAATCAATTTTAACAATTAGTTGCTTTGGTTTGGAAAGTTTGCCTAAAAATATACCTGAATTTACAAGAGAAAGTTGTCTTGGTGGATGGAATTATTTTGCAAACAGGTTAAAAGAATATTTAGAGAAATAAAAAAAAATCCAGCATTAAGCTGGATTTTTAATATCTAAAAATTACTAAATAGTAATTTGATTTTATAATTCTAATAAACCATTTGTTTTAGAAACACCAACAGCAGATTCTTGTAAATGTGCTTTTTCAGCATCACTTAAATTAATTTCTACAATGCTTTCAATTCCGTTTTTACCTAAAACAACAGGAACACCAATACATAAGTCATTTAAACCAAATTCACCTTCTAATAAAGTTGAACAAGGGAATATTTTTTTAGTATCACATGCAATTGCTTGTACCATTCCAGAAACTGCAGCTCCAGGAGCATACCAAGCAGAAGTACCTAACAAACCAGTTAATGTTGCTCCACCAACTTTAGTGTCTTGTAAAACTTGTTCTAATCTTTCTTCAGAAATAAATTCTGAAACAGGAATAGAGTTACGAGTTGCTAATCTTGTTAAAGGAACCATTCCTTTATCAGAATGACCACCAATTACCATTCCATCAACATCAGAAATAGGAGCTCCTAAAGCTTCTGCTAATCTATATTTAAAACGAGCAGAATCTAAAGCTCCACCCATTCCAATAATTCTGTTTTTAGGTAATCCTGTAGTTTTATGAACTAAATAAGTCATAGTATCCATAGGATTTGAAACTACAATAATAATTGTATTTGGAGAATGTTCAATTAGATTAGAAGAAACAGTTTTTACAATTCCTGCATTAATTCCAATTAATTCTTCACGAGTCATTCCTGGTTTACGAGGAATACCAGAAGTAATTACACAAACGTCAGAACCAGCTGTTTTTGTATAATCATTTGTGCTTCCTGTAATTTTTGTGTCAAAACCATTTAAAGAAGCAGTTTGCATTAAATCCATTGCTTTACCTTCTGCAAAACCTTCTTTAATGTCTAAAATAACAACTTCTGAAGCAAAATCTTTAATTGCAATATATTCTGCACAACTTGCACCTACTGCACCAGCTCCTACTACTGTAACTTTCATATCTTTTATTTTTAATATTTATATTCAAATTTGATAAATGCAAAAGTACAAAAATTACACAAGGATTAACTTCTTGAAAACAAAAAAAAGACATCTACACGAGATGTCTTTTTTTGTTATATTTTTATTGTTTTCTTATCTAATACTTAATGCAACTCCAGCTGAGAAAGTATTATAATCTTGTAAAGCATAACTTGCAAATATTTTAAAGAATCCTAAGCTTAATCTAGCACCAACAGTAGTTGCAAACCCACTTGAATCAAATTCTAAATCAGTTGGAACGCTTAAGTTTTTTGTAACTTTTTGCCCACTTGTAGTGTCAGTAAATTCACCAATAAAAGTACCTGACATTGCATAACTAGAGCTACCACTATTATATCCTATACCTCCATATATATTTATAATTGGAAAATTTAAAGAAGCAATTGCCTGAACAGTAAATGCTTTTAAATTAAATTCTGTTAAAGCATTTTGAACTTGAATTTCTCCAGAATTTTGGTCAGCAATACCATAACTTACATCCATTGTTGTATACGCTGCTAAAAGAGATACATGTAAAGGAGTTTTTTCCATTGGACCAAACCAATCTGTAATTTCTTTTTTAACACCTAAACCGAGCATTTTCACTTTACCATCATCTTCACCAATACTTAATTCAGGCACAAATCTAAGCATACCTTCTAGTTTCCAAGGTAATCCAACACTTAATTGAACAATAGGAGCAGGTACAGCTTTAGCTGGTAAGTCAGATAGAATTCCACCAGGAGAATCAAAAGTTGCAGTTACGTTTTGCCCATTAATTGTTGTGTTAACAGTCATTGATGTAGTGTTACTTGGTCCAGCAAATGTTGAAGCAGTTGTTGCAGAGGAAGTTATAGATGTTAATCCTAAGGCAGAAATGTTAAATAATTCTTTTTCAGTAGGAATCATTGCACCACTTAAGCCTATAGCTAAATCAAAACCAAAAGGTTTGTGAACTTTAGCTGTATGATACCACCCATTGTTCATGGCATTGATAAAACCTTCCATTCCTGGAGCAAAATAAGATTGCATCAATTTTTTAGAATCTGCTGCATCAGCTAGAAGAATAGCTTCAAATCCTTCTTGTGCTTTTGTGTTAAAAGTTAAGGCGAATACACCTATAAAAATTAAAATACACTTTTTCATTTGTTAATAGTTTTTGGTTAATATTTGTTTAAAAGTTAGTGTTTGTGTAGGCTAATATATAAAAATATGTTAAAGTATTGTAGAATAAGTTGTTGTTTTGGTAAAAATACCGTGTAAACACCCATTATTTTTCAATAAAAACCCCAACAAAAATGTTGGGGTTTAAAATAAATATTATTAAAGATAATTGAATGATTAGGCATCAATATTTGCGTACTTTGCATTGCGTTCAATAAAATCTCTTCTTGGTGGAACTTCATCTCCCATTAACATAGAAAAAACTCTGTCTGCTTCGGTTGCATTGTCAATTACAACTTTACGTAAAGTTCTAAACTCAGGATTCATTGTTGTATCCCAAAGTTGTTCTGCATTCATCTCTCCAAGACCTTTATAACGTTGAATAGCTACGTTTCCTCCTAGTTTTTGAGCGATTAAATCACGTTGATTATCGTCCCAAGCATATTCTCTTTTTTGTCCTTTTTTCACTAAATATAACGGTGGCGTTGCAATGTAAATATAACCTTGCTCTACCATTTCTCTCATATATCTAAAGAAGAATGTTAAAATTAAAGTAGCAATGTGAGAACCATCCACATCGGCATCACACATAATAACTACTTTATGATAACGTACTTTAGATAAGTTTAAAGCTCTTGGATCTTCTTCTGTACCAATAGAAACACCTAAAGCTGTAAACATGTTTTTGATTTCTTCATTCTCAAAAACTTTATGTTGCATTGCTTTTTCAACGTTCAAAATTTTCCCACGAAGTGGTAAAATTGCTTGAAAGTTTCTATCACGTCCTTGTTTTGCTGTTCCACCTGCAGAATCTCCCTCAACTAAGAAAATTTCACATTGAGCAGGATCAGTTTCTGAACAGTCAGATAATTTACCAGGTAAACCACCAATAGACATTACAGTTTTACGTTGCACCATTTCTCTGGCTTTACGTGCTGCGTGTCTTGCAGTTGCTGCTAAAATTACTTTTTGTACAATAGTCTTAGCATCATTAGGGTTTTCTTCTAAATAATCAGTTAACATTTCTGAAACTGCTTGAGATACTGCAGAAGATACTTCTCTGTTTCCTAATTTTGTTTTTGTTTGTCCTTCAAATTGTGGTTCTGCAACTTTTACAGAAACAATAGCTGTTAATCCTTCACGAAAATCATCACCTGCAATTTCGAATTTTACATTTTTTAATAATCCAGATTCATCTGCATATTTTTTAAGAGTATGTGTTAATCCTCTTCTAAAACCAGATAAATGTGTACCTCCTTCATGTGTATTAATGTTATTTACATAAGAATGTAAATTTTCTGAATACGAAGTATTATAAACCATGGCAACTTCTACAGGAATGCCATTTTTTTCACCTTCCATAGAGATGATATTCGCTGTTAACTGCTCACGAGTAGAATCTAAATATTTTATGAATTCTGGTAAACCTTCATCACTATGAAATGTTTCAGAAATAAAATTACCTTCATCATCTGTAATACGTCTATCTGTTAAAGTAATTGTAATTCCTTTATTTAAATACGCTAATTCACGCATACGAGTCGCAAGAGTCTCGTAATTATATTCTGTAGTTTGTGTGAATATTGTTTTGTCTGGTGAAAAAGTAACAATTGTACCTGTAAAATCAGTTTCTCCAATTGTTTTTACTGGATACAATGCTTTTCCTTGTGAATATTCTTGTTGCCAAATTTTTCCTTCTTTATGAACTGTTGCTACTAAAAGATCAGAAAGTGCATTTACACAAGAAACACCAACACCGTGTAAACCACCAGAAACTTTATAAGAATCTTTATCAAATTTACCTCCAGCACCAATTTTTGTCATTACAACTTGTAATGCAGAAACGCCTTCTTTTTTGTGAATTCCAACAGGAATTCCACGACCGTTATCTTTAGTTGTAACAGAGTTATCTTCATTTATAGTAACTTCAATAGTATCACAATAACCACCCATTGCTTCATCAATAGAGTTATCTACAACCTCATATACTAAATGGTGTAAACCACGCACTCCAACATCTCCAATATACATAGAAGGGCGCATTCTTACATGTTCCATCCCTTCTAATGCCTGAATACTGGAAGCATCATAATTCTTTTTTTCTTCGCTCATTATATATGTCTTAAATTTTCTGGATTTATTTGATAATTGTAAAAAATACAACCTCTCAAATATAGATAAAAACATAAGGTTAAAATGATTTTTGTTGATAAATAGTGAAATTGTTAATAATTCTAAAAGTGTCTTAAATCGCTTAAAAAAGACTTTAAATAAGGATTTTAATTATTTTTTATTTGTCGCAAGAAATAGAATGAATAAAACTTCTTAATTGTTTAATTTTACGTTCTTAAATTTATCAGAAAATATATAAAAGCATCAATCTTGTTAAAATTTAATAATGAAACATGATGTTTGTCACTTTATTAAAAATAAGAACACCATAGTTTTGCACCTAATTTAAGAATAAGATTAAAATGAAGTTAGTACAGAGTAACATGAATAAATTTTTGATAGCAATTATTTTATTGTCATCAATGTTTGTAAATGCACAAGAAAAGAAAGAGTTTAAGCCAACTATTAAATGGAATGTGAGAGCACAATTATGGATGCGTTACTCAGATTTAAATGAAGGTTCTTTGGTAAATGGAGAGTCTACAAGTAGTTATACCGATGTTTCTATAAGAAGGTTGAGAATTCCTGTTACTTCTCAGTTAACTCCCAAACTATATTTTTATTCAATTATAGGTGGTAATAATCATAGTTTTAAATCTAAAAATTTTCCAATGCAAATTTTGGATTTATATGCAGAATATGCTTTCAGTAAGGCTTTTGAAGTAGGTGTGGGAAAATCTGGATGGCAAGGTTTAAATAGGTGGAATGTCCGTTCTAATAAAACATTAATGGGATTAGACTCTCCTCTTTTTTCTTTAAACACAGTAAATAAAACAGATGATATTGGTCGAGTTATTGGTGTTTGGGCAAAAGGACAGGTAGGTAAAATTGATTATAGAATAAGTTTTGGAAATCCAATAGCTGTAACTAGTATACCAACTGGTGGAGTTGATTTTGCTAATAACAGACCAAGAGTTAAAACTTCATCATATGTTAAATATCAGTTTTTTGAGCATGAGTCTAATAAATCTGCTTATCAAACAGGGACATATGTACAGGATAAAAAAGTTTTTAACATAGGAGCTGGATTTCAATTTCAAGAAAAAGCGATGAGTGATGGAGATGCTTTATTGGCAGGGACTAATTTGTATGACATGAACCATTGGGCGGTAGATTCTTTTTTAAACTTGCCTTTAAATAATGAAGGAGCAATTACTGCATATTTAGGTTTCTATGATTATGATTTTGGTAAAGATTATATTAGAAATGTAGGAGCTAACAATCCTACATCTGGAGGTGGATCTGACTTTAATGGAGCTGGTGTTGCTTTTCCAATGATTGGTACTGGAACAACTTGGTATACACAATTTGGATATGCTTTTAAAAAATCTAAAATTTTAAGTTATCCAATGGTAATTCAACCTAATATTGCAGTTCAAAGCTCTAATTGGGATGTTTTAAATGATACAATGACAGTTTATGATTTTACCGTTAACTTTTTAATGGATGGTAAACATGGTAGAAAGTTAAGTTTGGGATATCAACATAGACCTATTTTTGATGCTGCAACAATTACGCAGAAAGATTACAAAGGAATGTTTGTAATGCAATATCAAATATCTTTAAAATAAATTGAATTAAATATTTCTTTTTAGAGATTTTTTAATGTATTCATAATATAAAGTTGATTTTTTAAGAATACTTTAAAGCTTAGACAAAATCTTAAAAAAGAAGTTTTTATAAGATATATTCTGTCTATATTTGTCAGCAATAAAACAAAAATGACAAACAATAATAACAATCGTAATTTCAATAATCCTAATTGTTAGGGTTGGAAGGTTGTTGTTTAGAAATATATAAAGCCTTCCGAATTCGAAA
>NZ_JPDS01000002.1:5000-1460000 GCF_000766795.1 Polaribacter sp. Hel1_85 | reverse complement strand
AGTATTATGGTGTGAATAAACCTTTTTACAAGCTATTTTGCATAAAAAGATATAGTGGAAAGCCCGACCTTTTTTTTTTGAAATAACATTATTTAATTATGAATACCTTATTATATAATGAAATCCTGAAATGAATACTGAACTAAAAAAAAGGAACACACGAAGAAAACTACTTCTTCTTTTTACGTTTATTCTTTTTTCTAATTTTTGCAAACATTGCTTTGTAAACCTCTACATTAACTTCTGCTTTTCGCTTTGCAATGATTTCATCAAAATCGAAAGTTAACTTTGATGTTTGAGCTTTGAGTTTATCGTCTTGAAAAGCGCGTTGTAAAACATCTTCTATTAAAAAATCCTCATTATCTGATTCTGGATGGTATTCTGTTTTTAATGAAAGCTTAAAAACATTTGCCGTTGTATTATACCAAAAGGCTTTCCAACCACTTCTTAAAACCTTAATGTTTTTAAATGCAGTTTTTCCTGTTTGACGGTGAATCAATTTTATAAGAATGCGCCCCTCTGTAGTTGTCATTTTCTTAATTTGATCTGTAAACTCACCTTCTATGTAGTTTTGAACTAATTTTGTATACGCTCTTCTTTTGCTTTTTGATTGAATTCTTTCTAATCGAACATTTAAAGAATCTAACCTTTTAGAAGCCAATTGTGCATATGGATAGGCTTTGAAAACTTTTCTACGAAACCATAAATAATAACGAATATCGTTTCTAGATTTGAACTTGTGTTTTGGTAATAATGAAAACTCATTAAGGTTTACTGTTAAAGTATCTCCTGGTTTTACAAAAACATAATCGTCTATATTAATAGGTAAAGAATCTACTTCTCTCTTTTGTGAAAAAGTGATACATGAAATTGTTATTATATATATGTAGAGTATTTTTTTCAATTTTTTATTTTATTTACCATATAGGTATAATAGAAAAACATTGTTTTATTGGTTTCTGTAAATGACTATAAATTAAATACCAAAGTATTTTTAGTTTTACCACATAGGCACATTAGAAAAACATAGATTTATTGTTTTATGATTTTAAAAAGCCTAAAATTAATACTTTTTTTTAATCAAACTTACTTCTGAAATCATCATTGAGTTTTAAAATTATTGATTCTATATTATGTGATTCACACTCATTTAATGAATTTAAATTACTAATAGTTTTTAAAGACATTTCAACTCTAGAAATTATTTTACCTGAATTTTCCAAACCAAAAATTGGTATTAAGAAATCAGATGCTTTATAATTTAATTCATCATTGAATTTAAACCATTTATCTTTTATCTTTAATACAGCAATAGAATCATCTTTTTTATTAATTAGAAAACCACTATCAACAATTTCTATGCTTTGTGAAGTTATTTTTTTTTGTTATTATAAAAAGATCTTAATTCTGTTTCTTCTAATAAACTTTTAATTTTCACTTTTATATCACCTTGTAATTTAAACCTCGATTTTTGCTTTAGACTAAAAAAAGGTTTTATCTTTTTTAAAAATGCTATAGACAAATCATCTGATTCTTTATCTTTACTTGAAATAAACATAAAGCTATTAGATTCGTAATTTTTAATTTCAATTTCAGAAAAAAATAAATTAAAAAAAATAAAAGCAATATCATACTCTAACAATTCTATTGATTTCTTTTCTATTCTTACTATTTCAATTTTAGGATTATTTTTTATATCATTAGCAGGTATGTGTCTTGTAATATGAAAATTTATGTAATCACTATTTTTATTAAAGGCTAATGTGAAGTGAGTGTCTTTAGGGATACCTTTAAACCAAAAAGTAATTCTACTTAAATTAAAATCTATAAAAACATAATCTTTAACCGAAACATTAAATTTATCCATAAAAAAAACTAATTTATTTTATCTATAAAATCTTGTTCGGAAATAATTTCTATTCCTAAAGTTTCTGCTTTTGCCAATTTTGATGGCCCCATATTATCACCAGCAACAATAAAAGTTGTCTTTTTAGAAATGGATGAACTGACTTTACCACCATTATCTTCTATTGCTTTCTTCAATTCGTTTCTACTCATTTGATGAAAAACACCTGAAACCACAAATATTTGTCCTTCTAGTTTGTCAGTTTGATTTTCTAAACTTTCTGCGGAAACTTCTAATTGAACTCCGTAAGATTTTAATCGGTTTATTAGTTGAATATTCCCTAAATCGGAAGAAAAATCGAGAATACTCTGCGCTATTCTATCTCCAATTTCATCAACATTTATTAATTCATCAAAAGTTGCAGTCATTAAATTATCAATTGATTTAAAATGCTTAGCCAGTTTTTTAGCTACTGTTTCTCCTACAAAACGGATTCCTAAAGCAAATAATACTTTTTCGAATGGAATTTTTTTTGATTTTTCAATTCCAATAATCATATTTTGAGCAGATTTTTCTGCCATTCTTTCTAATGGAGTTACTTGCTCAACAGTTAAATCATATAAATCTGCATAATTTTGAATTAATCCCTCTTTACGCAATAAATCTACAGTTTCTCCTCCTAAACCATCAATATCCATTGCTTTTCTACTAATAAAATGTTGAATTCGACCCGTTATTTGTGGAGCACATCCAAACTCATTTGGGCAATAATGTTTTGCATCACCTTCTGTTCTTACCAATTCTGTATTACATTCAGGACAATTAGTTGCATAAACTGTAGGTTTTGAATCTGCTGGACGTTTTGTAAAATCTACTGCAATAATTTTAGGAATAATTTCTCCGCCTTTTTCCACAAAAACGGTATCTCCTACTCTAATATCCAATTTTTCTATTTGATCTGCATTATGAAGCGAAGCTCTTTTTACAGTTGTACCTGCTAATTGTACAGGTTCTAAATTTGCAACAGGAGTTATTGCGCCTGTTCTACCAACTTGATATGTGATTTCATTTAAAACTGTTGAAACTTGTTCTGCTTTAAATTTATAAGCAATTGCCCAACGAGGTGCTTTTGCTGTAAAACCTAATTCTTCTTGTTGTTGCAAATTATTGACTTTTACTACAACCCCATCTGTTTCATAAGGTAAATTATGGCGTTTTTTATCCCAAGAAGTTATAAACTCAAAAACATCATCAATTGTTTTTGTAATTTGAAATGTTTCTGGGATTTTAAACCCAACTTTTCTTGCATTATCTAAACTCTCAAAATGTGTTTTGTATTTTCTACTATCTGTAACCAAATGATACAACAAACAGTCTAAAGGACGTTTTGCTACTTCTGAACTATCTTGTAATTTTAAACTTCCACTTGCTGTGTTTCTTGGGTTTTTATATGGCTCTTCTCCAATATCAATACGTTCTTCGTTCATTTTATTAAACCCTTCTAAAGGTAAAATAATTTCTCCTCGTATTTCAAAATCTGAAATAAAGTCTCCTTTTATTATTAAAGGTATTGAACGTATTGTTTTAATGTTTGCAGTTACATCATCGCCTTGGAAACCATCTCCTCTAGTTACAGCTCTTACAAATTGATTATTCTCATACGTAAGGTTTATAGAAGCTCCATCGTATTTAAGTTCGCAAGTATATTCTATGTCTTCTGTTCCTAACATTTTTTGAATGCGTTTTTCCCAATCTAACAAATCTTCTTTAGAATAGGAATTACTTAAAGAATACATTCTGTTTTTATGAGTAACCGTTTCAAAATTTTTGGTAATTTCTCCTCCTACTCTCTGTGTTGGTGAGTTTGCATCAAAAAACTCAGGATTTTCTGCTTCTAGTTTTTCTAATTCTTTTAGCTTGATATCAAAGTCAAAATCTGAAATTGTTGCATTATCTAACACATAATAATTATAATTATGTTGACGTAACTCTTCTCGAATCGATTCTATTTTTTGCTGAATTGTCATTGAATTTGTATACTATTTTCTAAAGAAAAATTTTTATAAAAATAGTAAAACTTAAAGAACTGAAATAGAATTATTACTAAGAAATTGGCAAACTAGTTTAGCCCTGATTGAAACGGCATCCTTTTTATGCTTAACTTGTTTTAGTTTCAGTTAAATTATAAAAATGATTTTGATAAAAGAAGCAGATGCTGAAGTAAATTAAGCATAAAAAGATATAGTGGAAAGCAGGAAATAGCTTCAAAAAAAATAAAACCCAAAACAAATTATTGCTTTGGGTTAATTTAAAATTGCTGCGTGCCTTGCAATAATAAATTTATTAATAATATGTATATCTTCTTACTTTTGCGATATGTTTTGCTAAACGCATTACTTGATGAGAATAGCCATATTCATTATCATACCAAATATAAATTACAATAGTTTCTTTGTCTACAATTGTTGCTTTACTGTCAAAAATTGATGGTGCAGTAGAACCTATAATATCTGAAGAAACCAACTCATTGTCTAAAGAATATTTAATTTGCTCAACCAAATCACCTTCTAAAGCGTATTTTTTTATAATTGAATTGATACTTTCTTTAGAAACTATTGTATTTAACTGCAAATTTAAAATTGCCAAAGATCCATTAGGAACAGGAACTCTAATTGCATTGGAAGTTAATTTACCTTTTAAAGCCGGAATTGCTTTAGAAACTGCTGCACCTGCGCCTGTTTCTGTAATTACCATATTTAAAGCTGCAGCCCTTCCTCTTCTATATTTACTATGCATATTATCTACCAAATTCTGGTCATTTGTGTACGCATGAATCGTTTCTAAATGCCCTTTTTTAATTCCGAAATTGTCTTCTAAAACTTTTAAAACCGGTGTAATTGCATTTGTTGTACAAGAAGCTGCAGAAAAAATATCTACAGAATCTGGGTTGTATTTTTTGTGATTTACACCATGCACAATATTTGGAATACCTTTTCCTGGTGCAGTTAATAAAACTTTACTTGCTCCTTTTGCTTTTAAATGTCTACTTAAAGCAACATCATCTCTAAAAGCACCTGTATTATCAATTATTAAAGCGTCTTTAATTCCGTATTTTGTATAATCTATATCTTCTGGATTATTGGCAGAAATCATATGAACAGTTGTTCCATTTATGATTAAAGCATTATGTTCAGCATCAGTTTCTACAGTTCCTAAAAAATTTCCATGCACAGAATCTATACTTAATAGAGAAGCTCTTTTTTCTAATACAGTTTCATTAATTTCTCCACGAGTTACAATGGCTCTTAAACGCAATTGAGATCCTTTACCCATTTTAGACATGAGTTCTCTAGCCAATAAACGACCAATTCTACCAAATCCATATAAAACAACATCTTTTGGCTGAATGTCTTTTGATTCTGTTGCTCCTTTTAATTTGTTTTTTACAAAAGCTACTTTGTCTGCTCCTTTTTTAGGGTTTAAATGACATTCATAAGCCAATTTTCCGATATCTAATTTTGATGATGGCAAGTCTATTTGTTGAATTGCTTTTGCAATATCTAGCGCATCTTGAATTGAAATGGGTTTGCTAACAAATTCTTTTGCGTAGCTTATTAAATTTAAAACCTCACTTGCTCTTTTATCCACTAAAGGATTTCTAAAAAGGACTAATTCTATTGATTTATCATACCATAAATCGTTAACAATTGTAATAAATTCTACAGTAGCTCTTCTGTTTTGAGCTTGTATTAAAACTTCTTCTTCGTAATTTAAGTTTGTTGACATAGTTGTGTAACTAATTTAAAAATTTGCTGCAAAAGTATTTCTTTTTTCGAATATACGAAATCGATTTCGTTAAATTTTCGTAAATAAAAAAATCCTGATAATTTATCAGGATTTTCAATTATAATATTTATTATTTTCTATCTAAAAGCATAACGCTCTCTTTCTCCTTCTAAATTAATAACTTCTAAATAAATAGGGTTTCCAGAACCAAAAGATGCATCTATTTCTTTAACAGCTTCACTGGCATTTAAAACTGGTTTTTTATTAATTTTAGTAATGATATAACCTTGTTTAACACCATAGTAAATTAAATTTTTATTTTGATTTGTAATTATTTTTGCTCCTCCAGTAATATCAAATTTTTTCATTTCTTTTTTGTCTAAATCTTTTAAAACAACATTTAAACTATTTGAAACATAAGAGTCTTTTTTGCTTAGTTTTACACTTTTGGTTAAAACTTCTCCATCTCTATCTACAGTAATATCTACAAAATCTCCAGGTCTTTTTGCAGTTAATTGTCCTCTTAACTCAGAGAATTTAGAAATCTTAACATTATTCACTTTTTTAATAACATCTCCTGTTTTTAACCCCCCTTTTTCTGCACCACCTTTATCACTTACACCTGCAATTTTTACTCCATCAATATCAGCTTCTCTTTGATCTATATTGATTCCTAAAATTGCTTCTTGTACAGCTCCAAATTCTAATAAATCATCAATTACTTTTTTTGTAATGTTAGAAGGTACAGCAAATGAATACCCAATAAAAGAACCTGTTTTAGATGTAATAGCTGTATTAATACCAACTAATTCGCCACGCGTATTTACCAAAGCTCCTCCACTATTTCCAGGATTTACGGCTGCATCTGTTTGTATAAAAGAATCAATAGCAGAATTCCCTTCCAAATCTCTACCTTTAGCACTTACAATACCTGCAGTTACGGTTGATGTTAAGTTATAAGGATTACCAACAGCCAAAACCCATTCACCTATTTTAATATTGTCTGAATTTGCAAATGGAATATAAGGTAAATCTAAATCTGCATCTATTTTTAACAAAGCAATATCATTGTCTTTATCTGTTCCAATTAATTCAGCTTTATACTTTTGTCTATTATTTAAAGTAATTTCAATTTCTGTAGCAGCATCAATCACATGATTATTGGTAACAATATATCCATCTTGAGAAATTATCACACCACTTCCTGTTCCAACTTGTTCAAATTTTCTGGTCCCATTTCCGTTTCCAAAGAAAATATCCATAGGATTAGATTGTGTTCTAACTGCTGTATTTTTAACATGCACTACTGCATGTATAGTATTTTCTGCAGCTACTGTTAAATCTATAGAGTTAGTAACCGTATTAATTTTATCTAATACAGGGTTGTAATTTGCTGTAACCGTTTTTATTGGTTGGGTAATTGTTCTTTCAACAATAACATTTTCATTAAAAAGAATTTTGTATCCTCCTAATGTTATGGCACCTCCTAAGATTGCCATTCCTAATAAGCTTAAAAATTTCTTCATGTTCTTCATTTTTTAATACTCAAATATACAATATTAACATTTTCAAAAAATCTGTTTAACTTCATTTTAACGGATTTTAACCGGTTTTTAACAATCCTTTTTTACTCATATAATACTTATATTTGCGCTAATGAATTTAGACTTTTATAAATATCAAGGAACAGGAAACGATTTTGTGATGATAGACAACAGATCAAAAACTTTTCCAAAAGAAAACATCGCTATTATTTCTAAACTTTGTGATAGAAATTTTGGTGTTGGTGCTGATGGCGTTATTATAATTGAAAATGATGCTAATTACGATTTTAAAATGATTTACTTTAATGCAGATGGTAGTCAGACTTTCTGCGGAAACGGAGGCAGATGTGCAGTTGCTTTTGCGAAATATTTAGAAATTATTGGTTCTGAAACGAAGTTTATTGCTGTTGATGGAGAACATTTAGCAACGATAGAAAATGGAATTGTTTCATTAAAAATGATAGATGTTGATGAAATTAAAGTTCAAGAAAACTCTGTTTTTGCTTATACAGGCACTCAACATCATGTTGAATTGGTAGACAGTTTAGATGTTTTTCCTGTTTTTGAAAAAGGAAAAGAAATTAGATATTCTTATTGTGAACCTGGAAGTAATGTAAATTTTGTTGAACAAATTGATGATACTACTTTTAGGGTTAGAACCTATGAAAAAGGTGTTGAAAATGAAACTTTAGCTTGTGGAACGGGAGTTACAGCTGTTGCCATTGCAATGCATAAAACTAAAAAAACAGATAGCAACTTAATTTCATTACCTGTAGAAGGTGGAAATTTAGAAGTTTCCTTTACTGAAGAAAATGGTGTTTATACAAATGTATTTTTAAAAGGATCTGCTACTTTTGTTTTTAGTGGAAAAATATCTCTATAATTCTTAAATATTAAATAAATTGACCACGTAGGCACATAGAAATCATAGGTTTTTATATTTTTCACTAAATTGTGAGAAAAACTATAAAAATAACAAAACAATACTTAAATGATATTACTTATTCTTTTTTAGGATGCTGTATAAATGTTCATAAAGAATTAGGACCAGGTTTATTAGAAAGTGTCTATCATCAGTGTTTAATTGAAGAGTTAAAATATGAAGGAATTTCTTTTTTATCAGAACTAGAGGTTCCTATTACGTACAGAAGTAAAAAAATAGAAGCAAAATTAAGAGCAGATTTACTTATTGAAGATTGTTTAGTTGTTGAATTAAAATCCGTAAAAGAAATTCAACCTATATTTGAAGCACAGTTACTAACGTATATGCATTTATTAAAAGCTCGAAAAGGAATTTTAGTAAACTTTAATTGCCTGAATATTTTTAAAGAGGGCCAAAAGACTCTTATAAATGATTTTTTTAGAGAATTACCAAATTAAACTATGATTTCTATGAGCCTATGTGGTCAAAAAATAAACTTGCGCGCTTTAGAACCTGAAGATTTAGATTTTCTATATCAAATAGAAAACAATGAAGCATTTTGGGAAGTAAGTCATACTCAAACTCCGTTTTCTAAATATATTTTGAAACAATATTTAGAAAATACGCATTTAGATATTTTTGAAGCAAAACAATTACGTTTGTTAATTGAAGAAAAATCAACAAAAAAACAAATTGGTATGATTGATTTGTTTGATTTTAACCCTTCTCATAAAAGAGCAGGAATTGGTATTTTAATTCATCCTGATTTTCAACAAAATGGTTTTGCTACTGAAGCATTATCACTTTTAATTAATTATTCTTTTTCTATTTTAGATTTACATCAATTATTTGCAAATATTACTTCAGACAATTCTAAAAGCATTTCACTTTTTACAAAACATAATTTCAAGAAGGTAGGCATCAAAAAAGATTGGATTTTATCCGAAGGAAAATTTAAAGATGAAATTTTATTTCAATTGATAAAAGACTAATTTTGCAATTCTAAAAAATTAAAATACTTTGAGTAAAAAATTTATATACGCAGTTATCGCTACAATTCTTTTAGGTTGTGGAATTATTGGCTACAATTATTATCAAAAAATATTTGGCACTACTATTACAAAAGACAGTGAACTTTTTGTAAAATCTACAGATAATTTAATGGATATTAAAGAAAAATTAGAAAATTTCTCAAAACATCCTAATACATTTTTGTTAGTTGCTGCAAAAAAGAATTTTTCTAAACCTAAACGTGGAAGGTATATTTTAAAACAAGGCATGTCTAACAATGACCTTGTTAACATTTTAAGAAGCGGAAATCAAACTCCTATAAAATTATCCTTTAACAATCAGGATACTTTAGAGAAATTAGCAGGCAGAATTAGTCAACAATTAGAAACAGATTCAGTTTCTCTTTTAAATTCTTTTAAAGACAAGGATTTTTTATCAAAAATCAATTTGACCGAAAAATCTGTTTTACAAATTTTTATACCTAATAGTTATCAGTTTTATTGGACCACTTCTGCTGAAAAGTTTAGAGATAAAATTTTTAGAGAATACAATCGTTTTTGGAATGAAAGCAGATTAACTAAAGCAAAAGCCTTAAATTTATCTAAAAGTGAAGTCATAACTTTAGCTTCAATCGTACAAAAAGAAACTGCCAAAAAAATTGAAAGACCAATTGTTGCAGGTTTGTATTTAAATAGATTAAAAAAAGGTTGGCCTTTACAAGCAGATCCAACAATTATATATTGTATCAAAGAAAAAAAAGGACAAGATTATGTTGTTAAAAGAGTTTTAACGGCAGATTTAGAAATTAAATCTCCTTATAATACTTATAAAAATAGAGGCTTGCCTCCTACTTTAATTGCAATGCCAGATATTTCTGCAATAGATGGTGTTTTAAACGCAGAAAAGCACAATTATTATTATATGTGTGTAAATGTTGATAAATTAGGTTATCATGCTTTTGCTAAATCTTTATCACAACACAATAGAAATGCAGCAAAATATCACCAATGGCTTAATAAACAACGAATAAATAGATAATGATTAGAAAGTATTTTCTTTTAGCTATTACTTTATTTTCTATTTCTGCTTTTACACAAACATCTTCATTTTATAAAAAATCTGATACTTTAAATCCCAAAAGAAGAAATGCAATCGCGATTACAGAAAGTGTAATGGCTGGAGGTGCTTTAATTGCTTTGAATCAACTTTGGTATAAAGATTATCCTCGTTCTGGTTTTCATTTTAAGAATGATAATAATGACTGGAAACAAATGGATAAGATTGGTCATTTTATGACTTCTTATTATGTTGGTAAAGTAGGAATGGAAGTTTTAGATTGGGCAGGAGTTTCTAAGAAAAACCAATTAATTTACGGAGCAACTTATGGTTTTGCTTTTTTAACTGCTGTTGAAGTTTTAGATGGTTTTTCTGATGAATGGGGAGCTTCTCCTGGTGATATTCTTGCAAACGCAGCTGGAACTGGCTTATTAGTTGGACAAGAATTACTATGGAACGAACAAAGAATCACAGTAAAATACTCATTTCATCAAACAGATTTTGCAAAACAAAGACCCAATACTTTAGGAGAAAATTATTTACAACAAGCTTTAAAAGATTATAATGGACAAACTTATTGGCTTTCTGCCAATATTTGGTCTTTTAACAAGAAAAGTAGCTTTCCAAAATGGTTAAATCTTGCTTTAGGTTATGGAGCAGATGGAATGCTTTATGGAAACTCAAACACCGGAAACGCAATGCTACAGAATCCTTACAGACAATTCTACTTGAGTTTAGACCTAGATTTGACAAAAATTAAGACAAATTCGGAATTCTTAAAATCTGTCTTTTCTGTTGTAAACTTCATAAAAATACCTGCACCAACTATAGAATTTAATACTAAAGGTGGTTTAAAATTTCATTATCTGTATTTCTGATAAAATTTAATACATTGGTAATCAGTATATTTAAAAAATGATTATAACTTTGCAGTGCAAAACAGAAAGATTTAATTTATCAAAAAGTTTTTATTTTTAAGTATCGTATTTTTAGGATTTATCAACGCAACTACTATTGATAAAAAAATAGGTACTCATAACAAAGTTACTTTTCCAAAATTCATTGATTATAACATTCCGTATTTACAAAAAGACTTTGTCGGTTTTAAAGAAGCTTTGGCTTTTAAAGAATCTCAAGGAAAATATACAGCTGTAAATACTTTAGGTTATTTAGGAAAATATCAATTTGGAAGAACAACTTTGCAAAGATTTAAAATTTACAACACGCAAGCCTTTTTAAATAATCCAGAATTACAAGAAAAAGCTTTTATCGCTTTATGTAAAGTAAATAAATGGATTTTAAGAAAAGACATTCAGCGTTCTGTTGGTAAAACTATAAACGGTGTAAAAATTACAGAATCAGGAATTTTAGCAGCTGCTCATTTAAGTGGTGCTGGAAACGTTAAAAAATTCTTACGAAGTAATGGTGCAATTCGATTTGCAGATGCTTATGGAGCAACTATTCAATCTTACTTAAAGAAATTTGAAGGTTATGATGTTTCAATTATTAAGGCAAATAGATTCGCAACCGTTTAATTACTTGTGTATAATAAAAATGGCTGGTTTTTTATGTAAATCTGGCTGTTGATGTTTCCAATCTTTTACTGTCATTGTTTTAATGTATTCTGTTGGCAAAGTTATATCTGCAGCAATACATAAGTTAGTTGTTGGTGTTAATGCAGCTTTTAAATCTGCAAACATTTTTTCGTTACGATAAGGTGTTTCTATAAAAATTTGAGATTGATTTTTATCTTTTGATAATTTCTCTAAATCTTTAATCGCTTTTTTTCTATCAGATTTATCAATTGGCAAATATCCATTAAATGCAAAGTTTTGCCCATTCATTCCAGAGCTCATCATTGCCATTATAATAGAACTTGGCCCCACTAAAGGAATCACTCTAATATTGTTTTCGTGTGCAAGTTTAACAATACTTGCGCCAGGATCTGCAATTGCAGGAACCCCAGCTTCAGACAATAAACCAACATTTATTCCTTCTTTACAAACATCTAAATATTTAGCAGTTTCAATCTCTTCAGCATATTTATCTAATAACATTAACTGTAAAGAGGGTTGTGATTTTTTTGGTGAAATTTTTTTGATAAACCTTCTTGCAGATTTTTCGTTTTCAACAATATAATAATCTATCTCTTCAACTACTTTTTTAACTGATAAAGGCATTACTTCTAAAGGTTCAGTTTCACCTAAAGTAGTGGGAATTAAATAGAGTTTACCAATCATTTTTATAATTTTTTAGTGATGAAATCGCAAGCTTCATCTAACATTTTATATACATTCTCAAATCCTTGATTTCCTCCATAATATGGATCTGGAACACTTAAGTTCTCATTAGGATTTGATTCATTTAAAATCATTTTTACTTTTTGAATATCTTCTTCATCTCTTGCTAACAAAAGTATATTTTGATAATTATTTTCATCCATTGCATAAATAATATCAAAAATATCAAAATCCCTAACTTCAAATATCCTAGCTCTTTGCTTATTAATATTTAAACCATATTTAGCTGCAACATCAATAGAACGTTCGTCTGGCTTTTTACCAATATGATAAGCAGCAGTTCCTGCAGAATCCACAAAAACAGTTTCAGAATCAACTTTAGACTGTAATATTCCTTCTGCTAAGGGAGAACGACAAATATTCCCTAAACAGACCATCAATACTTTTTTCATAAAATAATTTTGTTAAAAATAAGAAACTATTCTTCTCTTAAAAAGTTTAAGTGTGTAAAATCAATAAGTTTTCTGAAAAATGTAGTTTCTAGAAAGTCAACTTTTTTGTTAAATCGTCAACGTACTTTCTAAACTGTTTGTCAGTTTCTGTTAAGTTGTCTACAGTTTTACAAGCGTGTAACACAGTTGCATGATCTCTTTGACCAATTTGATTACCAATACTTGCTAATGAAGTTTTAGTTAATCTTTTAGCAAAAAACATAGCCAATTGTCTTGCTTGCACAATATGACGTTTACGAGTTTTAGATTGTAAAGTTGCCACATCCATATCAAAATATTTAGATACTTCTTTCTGAATGTAATCTATAGAAACTTCTTTCTTCGTATTTTTTACAAACTTATCTACAATCTGTTTTGCTAGTTCTATAGAAAATTCTCTTCTGTTAAAAGAAGCTTGGGCAATCATCGAAATAATAACACCTTCTAATTCTCTAACGTTAGATTTTATATTCTTAGCAATATATTCTACAATTTCTTCTGGCATTTCTACACCATCTCTGTACAATTTGTTTTGCAAGATAGAAATTCTAGTTTCGTAATCTGGTGCTTGTAACTCAGCAGATAATCCCCATTTAAAACGAGATAATAAACGTTGTTCTATATCTTGCATGTCTACAGGCGCTTTATCCGAAGTTAAAATTACCTGTTTTCCATTTTGATGTAAATGGTTAAAAATATGGAAGAATACATCTTGTGTACCAGCTTTACCTGATAAGAATTGAACATCATCAATAATTAACACATCAATCATTTGATAAAAATGAATAAAATCATTTCTAGTATTCGATTTTACTGAATCTATAAACTGTTGTGTAAATTTTTCTGAAGAAATATATAAAACTGTTTTGTCTGGATATTTATCTTTGATATCAACACCAATAGCGTGTGCTAAATGTGTTTTACCTAAACCTACTCCACCATAAACTAATAGTGGATTAAAAGAGGTTCCTCCAGGCTTATTAGCAACTGCCATACCTGCAGAACGTGCTAACCTATTAGAATCTCCTTCAATAAAGTTTACAAAACTATAATTAGGATTTAATTGAGATTCAATTTTTACTTTTTGTAATCCTGGAATTACAAACGGATTTCTTAATTCTCTTTTATTAGATTCTAAAGGAATTGTAACTCTTTGAGGTTTTAAAGGATCTCTATTAGAACTAGGTATTTTAACAATTTGCGGTCTGTTACTGCTATAATTGTTTTCCATTTTCACATCGTAAATCAATTTGGCATCATTTCCTAATTGTCTTACTAATGCAACACGTAATAATTTAATATAGTGTTCTTCTAACCATTCATAAAAAAATTTACTTGGCACCTGAATTGTTAATGCTTCTCCTGAAAGTTTTACTGGCTTTATTGGTTCGAACCAAGTTTTAAAAGCTTGTGGTTTGATATTGTCCTTTATAAAAGACAAACATTCATTCCAAACTGAGTCAGCAGTTACAGTCATTAATTTAAGTGAATTATTAGGTTAATATATTAGGTTAAAAATGGACTTTCTATTCCTTTTTTTAAAGCTATACAAAAGTGTGAATAAAAAACAGGATAAAAAAATCAATTTGCTATTGATTATTAATTATTTTTTACGTAAAATACCATAAATCTAATTGTTCACTACTATTGAAAAATTCATCAACAAAAACTAGAATTCGATATTCAGAAACCGATCAAATGGGCGTTGTCTATCATGGAAATTACGCTCAATTTTTCGAATTAGGACGTACAGAATGGTTACGTTCTTTAGGAGTCACATACAAAGATATGGAAATCAGCGGAATAATGCTTCCTGTTATTTCTTTAAATTGTAATTTTATAAAATCAGCCTTATATGATGACGTTTTAACGATTAAAACAATTCTTAAAAAAAAGCCTATGGTTAAAATTGAGTTTGATTATGAAATTGTAAACCAAAATGATGAATTAATTTGTACAGGAAATACAACTTTGGCTTTTATGAATAGTAAAACAATGAAACCAACACGTTGTCCTGATTATTTATTGAAAAGTTTAGGGTATTAATTAACAAAACTCCCCTTTTATCAACTTTTAAATTTTTGAATATAAGCTTCTGTTTCATTTTTCAATTCAACAAAATCATATTCAAAATCAGATTCCCATTGAATTTCATTCACAGAAAAACCATCGAAACATTCTGTAGGAATCATATTAAAGGCTTTTAATGTGATAAAAAAACGCTCTAAACCTCCAAAAGGAAAATTACCTGTAGAAAATTCTATAATTCCATTTGTAGCATTTATTTCAAGGTGATTAAAATCTACTTCGAAACCAAATTCTAAGTAATTAAATATTGATAATACTTTTTGGGTTCCTAATTGTCCTAATTTGTCATTATCAATTTTAAGATATTTTTTTAAAAATGAAGTTGCATACTCTGGAATCGTATTTTGACATCTCTCTAGTTCTAATGCAACTTTATCAGAAGCTTCATCTATTTTTATAAACGCTTCTTCCATTTCTTTTTGACTCATGCTATTCCAATCAAAATCTGGCTCCTCATTTCCAAAATCAAAATCAGGTTGTCTTACAGCAACTAAATGATTGTACAATTTTTTAAAATCGTTAAATTTTTCGGTTTCATTTATTTTGAATTTGACGTATAACATGTTCTAAGTTTAATCTAAAGCTTTAATTTCTACTTTATATAAGTTCTCAAAAATACTAAAAATTGAATCCGCATCTTTTTTTCGTACAGAAATAATATACTCGCAATTCATTTCTAATTTTTGATTGACAATCTCTAATTGTTTTTCTTTCACAATTCTTTGCACAGCATTCATCATATCATAATTAAAAATTAATTTATACTGAATATTAATTGTTTTTTCTAAAATATCTGATGCTTCTAATGCTAATTGTGCTGAAGTTTTATACGCAGAGATTAAACCGCCAACGCCTAATTTTGTTCCGCCAAAATATCTTACAGAAACTACTAAAACATTGGTAACTTCAAAAGACTGTATTTGACCGTAAATTGGCATTCCTGCAGAATTACTTGGCTCACCATCATCATTTGCTCTAAATCTTGTTTTTTCAATGCCTAATTGATACGCATAACACCAATGGCGAGCAGAATGATGTTTCTTTTTCAAATCATCCAAAAAAGTTTTTACATCATCTTCAGACAAAACAGGAAAAGCATATCCAAAAAATTTACTTCCTTTTTCTTTAAAAAGTGTTTCTTTTGAAGGCTTTTCGATAGTTTTATAAACATCTTCTAACATATTACGCAATAGTTACTAATATGATTCCTACAATTGCTAATGCGACACCTATTTTGTTTTTTGTACTAAAATGTTCTTTAAACAACAACAAACCTACCAATGTAGAAACGATTACAACACCTACATTATTTACTGTAAAAAGTGTAGAACTTTCGAAACCTTCTGTTTGCAAAGCTTTTATTAAAAACACAATTGAAAAGTAATTAGGAACTCCCAAAACAATACCTGCAACAATATTTTTTAATCCAAATGCTTCTCTTTTCTTGATGGTTTTAATTGCTAAAACAATGAAGCCAAAAATGGCTGCAAAACCAAATAAACTACCAGAAAAAATAGAAACTTCTTCTTTAGGCACGAAATTAACCTCAACATATTTCAGCGTTGTATCTATTGCGCCAGAACCAAAGAAAAGTAAAATTGGAAATAACAATCCTGCTTTCTCTAAATTACTTTTTTCTTCTTTTACAGATGCTAAATAAACTGCAACTAATGCAATTACAATTCCTGCTACTTTTAAAGGAGTTACTGATTCATTATACAATAATACACCAAATAAAATAGGTATTACAACAGACATTTTACCTGCAACCGAAGCAACTGAAACTCCGTTATTTTGAGCAGTTTTTGCCATCACAAAAAAGATTGAAACAAATAACGCCCCTAAAACTGCAGCTCCCAAAGCCCAAGGTTGTTGATGAATTTCTGTAATAGCAATACTTTTTTCTGCTAAAGCAAATCCAATTATAAAAGCTACTATATAATTGATAAAAATCGCCTTTAAAATGTCTACTTTATAAATACCAAAGTATTTAAAAATAACAAATAAACCTGTTGCAAAAAGAATGCTTAATAGTAAATAAATCAAAATTGAATTTCTTTTTTGGTGAATAATTGAGTAACATCTTCTTGCCCTGGAATTAAATTCCAAGTATGAATTCCTATTGAATTTGCAGAATCTGTATTTTCTTTTAAATCATCTACAAATAAAGTTTCGCCCGCAATTAAATCATTTTCATTTAAAACAAACTTGTAAATTTCTGAATCTGGTTTTCTAAAATTAATTTCGTGAGATAAATAAAATTGCTCAAAATTGTTTTTAAACTCATTGTACAATTTTACTCCCCAATTATTTATCACCCAAGAAATATGCAAATCATTTGTATTGCTTAATAAAAACAATCTGTATTTTTTACTAGCAGCTAATTCTTTTAAAAACTCTAAACGTTTTTTTGGGAAATCTAATAAAATAGAGTTCCAAGCAAAAATTAAATCTTCGTTTTTAGTTCCGAATTTTTCATGATAAAATTTGATAAACGTATCTGTTGACATTAGTCCTTTTTCATATTGATGATACACAGCAACCATTTCATCAGAAATTTCTGTAACACCTAATTTTGCCATTTCTCTTAATGTTGCTGGTTTATCTAGGTTGATAAAAATATCGCCAAAATCGAAAATGATGTTTTTAATCATTTGTATATATTTTTAAAACATCTGTTTTGATGTTTATTTCTTCTTTAATTACTTTATTAAATTTAGGTGCTTTAATTCCTTCTTTAAGTTCTGTTTCACCAACAAAAACTCGAGCTTCATCCCACAAGTTTTCGTCAATAAATGTTTGTAAAGTTTTTGATCCTCCTTCAATAATAACAGATTGAATTTGATGTTTCATTAGAACTTCGCAAATTTGACTTGCTATGTTTTTTGAAAAATTAATAGATTCAAAAATTAGTTCTCGACTGCGCTCGAACTGACATTCTTGCTTTTCTGTAATAAAAATTGTTTTTACACTTCCGTCAAAAACACTTAAATTATTAGATAATCTTAAAGTTCTATCTAAAACAATTCTAATCGGATTCTGTCCAGACCAACTTCTTACATTCAATTTAGGATTATCTGCAATTACTGTATTTGTCCCCACTAAAATGGCGTGTTCTTCACTTCTCCATTTATGTACCAATTGTTGAGAATATTGATTAGAAATCCAAACTGGTTTCTGCTCATCTTTAGTTAATGGAGCAACAAAACCATCTTTAGTTTCTGCCCATTTTAGTATAATATAAAGTCTTTTTTTATCTTGAACAGTAAAAAAACGTTTGTGATGTTCTCTGCATTCATCTTCCAAAACACCAACAGTTACATTAATTCCTGCTTTTTCTAAACGCTCAATTCCTTTACCAGCAACCAAACTATTAGAATCTACACATCCAATAACAACATTTTTTAGTTGATGTTTTACAATTAAATCTGCACAAGGTGGTGTTTTTCCAAAATGAGAACAAGGTTCAAGAGTTACATATATTGTTGCTTCTTTTAAAAGCGATGTATCTTTTACAGCGTTTATAGCATTTACTTCTGCATGATTTCCACCATAAGCAGCTGTAAATCCTTCACCAATAATTTTATTTTGATGAACAACAACTGCTCCTACAGAAGGATTTGGGCGTGCAAATCCAATTCCGTTTTTGGCAATTTGTAAACAGCGTTTTATGTAAGTTTCGTGATTGATAGCTAAAAATTAAAATTTAATTTCCTGAATTTGATCAACAGGATAAACACTAGAATACCCAAAAACCTTGTACTTTATATCTCCTATAAATTGTACTTTAATAGATTTATTTAAAACAGAGTTTAACAATCCTCCTAAAATTCCATTTTTGTTATTTTCAAACACTTTTCTTGCTGGTATTACCACATTTAAAGGAATTGTAAAATCTTTTCTTGCAGGCACCTTAAATTCTTTTGAAGATACTTGTGCAACCTCTGCTCCATTTACAATTACCTTAATTTCATCTGTAGAAATTTTGCCACCAACATCATTTGGGTTTTTAAAAAAAGCTTCTGCTTTTAAACGAATAGTATCTCCTTTAAAAGAAGTAACTTTTACGTTATCAACATTAACAAATACGGGTTGTTTATTTACTGAACAGCTAGAAATAACGAAAATTATTATGGTAAAATATAAAAAGTTTTTCATCTAAAATAATTAAAAAAATAAGTAAATTGCTCATGCAAAAATACAGTATTAAATGACAAATCAAGATTTTATCATTAGAGAAATAAAACCAGAAGACAATGAACAATTAGCAATTGTAGTTAGAGAGGTTATTTTAGAAATGGGTGCTCCTAAAACAGGAACTGCTTATGAAGATAAAGCCACTGATAAAATGTTCGAAAATTTTGACAAACCAACATCATTTTATTTTGTTGTAGAACATAAAAACAAAATTGTTGGTGGAGCAGGAATTGCTCAATTAGATAATTTTAAAGGAACTACTTGCGAACTTCAAAAAATGTATTTTCTGCCAATAGCTAGAGGCAAAGGTTTAGGATCTAAATTGATAAAAACTTGTTTAGAAAAAGCAAAAACTTTAGGTTTCGAAAATTGTTATTTAGAGACCATGCCTTATATGGAAGCTGCAAGAGCTTTATACAAAAAGAATGGTTTTGCAAATCTTGATAAACCAATGGGAAACACGGGGCATTATTCCTGTAATGTTTGGATGATAAAAGAATTATGATTTTAAAAGAATTTAAAACTTTTTTTTCTGATGAATTATCAGATATCTATCCAAAAACAGAGATTGATTCTTTCTTTTTTTTGTTGATAGAAGATAAACTAAACTTACAAAGAATTGACACTGTTTTAAAACCAGATTTTCTTATTAATGAAACAGTTTTATTAGAATTAAAAAGCATTATTAATAGACTTCAAAAAGAAGAACCTTTACAATATATTTTAGGTGAAACTGAATTTTATGGATTGCCGTTTAAAGTAAATAAGAATACATTAATTCCAAGACCAGAAACTGAAGAATTGGTTGAGTGGATTATTCAAGAAGTTACAAAGAGGCAAAGTGATAAAGTAGTAAAGTTTAATACGGATGTCATTTCGACAAAGAATAAGGAGAAATCTCTTTCTATTCTTGATATAGGAACAGGAACTGGTTGTATCCCTATTTCTTTAGCTAAAAATTTAAAAAACGTTACTGTTTCTACAATTGATGTTTCTTCTGAAGCATTAAAAACTGCCAAACAAAATGCAATTTTAAACAATGTAGATATTTCATTTTTAGAAATGGATATTTTGGTTGCTGAAAAGTTACCTCAACAATATGATATTATTGTTTCAAATCCTCCCTATGTTAGAGAATTAGAAAAGGTTGAAATTAAAAATAATGTATTAGAAAACGAACCACATTTAGCATTGTTTGTTGATGATGAAAATCCTTTAATTTTTTATTCAAAAATTGCAGACTTAGCCAAAACATATCTTGCTAAAAATGGGCTTTTATTTTTTGAAATCAATCAATATTTAGGAAAAGAGACTAAAGAAATGTTAAACCAAAAAGGATTTAAAAACATTGAACTTAAGAAAGATTTGTTTGGTAATGACAGGATGACAAAAACGCGTATTAATACCTAATTTCGTTATTTTTTAACAATTTTGTTATATTATTATTACTTTTACAGTAAATCAACTAACAAAATCTCATGAAAAATCATTTAACTAGGAGGATAATATATTTTCATTTTAAGAATCGGAATACTTTAAATTTTTGATTTTTAATAAAACTCCAGAATATATATTTTTATAAAATTAATTTAATTCCCCAGTATTGATTAAGCCTGTTAAATTAAATCTATTTATAGTTATATTATGCTTTTTTTATTCTCTTAAATTTAATGCCGAAAGCTTTAGTTACATACAAGAAGAAGATAAAAACTTAATTGATTATACAATATTATATCACAGAACAACAAACTCAGACTCAGAAAAGACTATTACTTTTAAAGAGTTTAAAACGATGCCAAAAAGTAACAGTTTTGGTGTTGTAAATGGTGAGTATTGGTTTCGATTAGTTATTAATAAATCAACAGAATATAAAAATTTTATCGCCTTTATACCAACACATAATATTGCTAAAATTGATATTTATGAATATAAACACAATACATTAAATTACATTTCATCAACAGGGAATAATATAAAAAGAGAACAACTCCCTGTAAATTATAAGTTTCCAGCGTTTAAAATTAACGCTAAACAGAAATCAACCTTATATCTAAAAGTAAATTTCCCAAAAGAAGCTAATTTTCCATTAAAAATTATTTCTGAAAAAGAATTTGTCACTTTTACATCAAACAAACAAGTACTAAACAGTTTTTATTACGGAACATGTATCGTAATTATACTTCTAAACTTATTCTTCTATATTAAATTTAAAGATGAAAACTACCTGTACTACCTTCTTTTTCTTTCTTCATTAATGTTCATTTTTTTATTATATGATGGCTCATTGGTACATCTATTTAGAAGCAATACATTTTATTTTAAAATAGAGTTTTTAATTCACCTATCTGCAGCAATTTGGTTTATGCTGTTCTCAATTAAATTTTTAAACCTTAATTCTAGACATAAATTCAAAACCAAACTACTCTATATATTTCCTATTGGAATTACAATTTTTTACATCTTTTATTTTGCTACAAATAATTTCACTATTGCTGCTATTGGTGATGCTTTTGGAATAACACTTTTACCCATTTTATGGCTATTTGGCATTTATTATTTAAAACAAATACCTTACGCTAAGTTTTATGTTTTAGGTTACTTATTATTAATCCCTTTAGCTGTTTTTTTTATGATAGGCTTTCCATTTGGCCTTTGGGAAGTCAATGGCGAAATGTTGATTATAAAAATTGCTAGTTGGTTGGATATGTTTGTATTCACCTTTGCATTAACCTTTAGAATGAAAAATCAAAATGAAAAAAACATAAACACAATTGCTTTTTTACAAAGTACTATTCAGAACTCTAATGGTGGAATTAATAACAGAAAATCACTCACTTTAACAATCCCATATCATACTCTTTTAAAAGAAAATAATTTATCATCAAAACCACTTACATTAAGAGAGCTTGATATTTTAAAAGCCATTTGCGAAGGACTAACAAATAATCAAATTAGTGAGCTGCTTTTTATTTCTAAAAACACAGTTAAATATCACATTAGAAATATTTACACTAAGATTAATGTGAATAACAGAAATGAGTTAAAGAATAGAGTTCATGTCTTTGATAAATAATTTTATTTTACTTTTTTAAACCAACTTTATGTCCCCAAAAAGCAAAATATAAAATGATGATATAACAAGGCAATAAAATCCAATATCCAAAAGAAGAAGCTTCAATAAGTGCACTACTTTCATTTATTCCAGAAGAAATTAATGCTTCTTTTTTGTTATCAACTAGAGCACCATATAAAGGAGGAATAATTGCCCCTCCAGAAATTGCCATAATTAACAAAGCTGAAGCTGTTTTAGTAAATTTACCCAATCCTTCTAGAGCTAATGGCCAAATAGCTGGCCAAACTAATGCATTTGCAATTCCTAAAGCAGCTACAAAAAGCACAGAAGTAAATCCAGTTGTATACACAATACAGAAGGAGAATATAATTCCTAAAATTGCACTCGCTTTTAAAGCAAAAGACTGACTCATATATTTAGGAATTAAAAACACACCTAAAGCATAAGTAACCACCATTGCCATTAGTGTGAATAATGTAAAAAATTTAGCATCTTCAACAGGAATATTTAATGAAATTCCATAGGCAATAATAGTATCTCCAGCAACTACTTCTACACCAACATATAAAAACAACGCTAAAACCCCTAACCATAAATGTGGAAATTGAAAAATACTTGTTTTTGTTTTTACATCAGAATTAGTTTCTTCAATTGCTGATGGTTCTACATGTGGTAATGGCGCTTTTCTTATTAAGATTCCTAACAAAAATAAAACTACAGCCATTACAATATATGGTGTAACTACACTATCTGCCATTCTATTTAACAAACCTGCTTTTTCGATTTCATCAACAATGGTTAACTTTTCTTTTATTTCAGCAATTCCTGATAATAAAATAGCTCCAAATATTACAGAACCAAGAGCTCCTGCAACTTTATTAGCAATTCCCATAATTGCAATTCTTTTTGCAGCACTTTCTAAAGGCCCTAAAATTGTTATATAAGGATTTGATGCCGTTTGCAATAAAGTCATACCTGCACCTTGAATAAAAATTGCAGTTAAAAACATCCAATAAGTTCTTTCATTAGCGGCAGGAATAAATAATAATGCTCCAATAGCCATTACTATTAAACCTAAAGACATTCCTTTTTTGTATCCAATTTTATTGATAATATAAGATGCTGGCAAAGCCATAACAACAAAAGAAATATAGGATGCTGAGGCTACTAAATAAGACTGAGCGTCTGTAAGTTCATTTATGGTTTTCATAAACGGAATTAATGCTCCATTAATCCAAGTTACAAAACCGAAAATAAAAAATAAACCTGCAATAATAATTATTGGTACAAGTGTATTATTTTTTGAGTTATCAGAATTCTGAACAGTATTAGACATAAAATATGTTTTTAATAATTATAAGAAAAATGAAATATACGTATTAGTATATTGAATTTGTATTATAATTTTAAATTTCAATAAAATGTCTGAAAAATTAATCGATTTTAAAAACGATTATCACCATCTAATAAATCTCCAATTCCGCCTAAAACACTGCCTTCTCCTCTCTTTCCATTACCGGTTCTTGGCGCCATTGCTAAAACTCTACCTGCTAATCTGCTAAATGGTAAAGATTGTATATAAACTGTTCCTGGTCCTTTTAAAGTTGCAAAAAATAGTCCTTCACCTCCAAAAACGGTGTTCTTAATTCCACCAACAAATTCGATATCATAATCTACATCTTGTGTAAAACCAACAATACAACCTGTATCAACTTTTAAAACTTCTCCAGGTTGCAAAACTTTTTTTGCCATGGTTCCTCCTGCATGAATAAAACCTAATCCATCACCTTCCATTTTTTGCATGATAAAACCTTCTCCTCCAAACAAACCTCTTCCTAATTTCTTAGAAAATTCAATTCCAATAGAAACTCCTTTTGCTGCACATAAAAATGCATCTTTCTGACAAATAAATTTTCCACCAAACTCCATTAAATCAATAGGTACAATTTTACCAGGATAAGGAGAAGCAAAAGAGATTTGTTTTTTACCAATTCCTGCATTCGTAAAAACAGTCATAAATAAACTTTCTCCTGTTAAAATTCTTTTACCCGCAGAAAATATCTTTCCTAAAAGTCCTTTTTCTTGATTAGATCCATCACCTAAAATTGTATTCATTTTAATTTGATCGTCCATCATCATAAAAGTCCCTGCTTCTGCAACAACACCTTCTTCTGGATCTAATTCTATTTCTACAAACTGCATTTCTTCTCCAAAAATTTTATAATCTATTTCGTGTGCATTTCTATTTGATGAATTTTGAGGTAAGTTATCTTGATACATAATAGTTTGTTTTATGATTATATAATATTAGATGATTTGATTACAGTTTTGTTACAACATTCTCTAGGTTAATTTTACATCAACAAAAATTAATTAAACTTAATTTCTAATATTAATCCTTATTTTTGATGTATATAAAAAACTAAAAATACCTACTCATTAAAAAAAGTAATTATGAAGTATTTATCTCCAGAAATTGAAGCTTTATCTAAACAACATGAAATTACAAAATCTTTGGCACGTACAAATGTATCTTGTGGTATTTTTCAAGATTGTGATTATAATGAAGAAAGACCTCAACTTTATAAAAAGAAAAAATAGGTTATGGTTTTACTCTTAAACTCCAATGAAATTGGAATTTAGAAACTACTACTCCATCTTTATTAACACCTTCAGAAGTTAAAACAATAACTTGTCCTTCTCCTGTTTCTATAGATTTTTGAATTGCTTCACGAATTTCATTCCCACCTTTACAAGAAAATAAAATCCTACCAGTTGCTTTTTTATAAAACTCAGCTTCTTGTTTTGTTACTAACATAGAAACTTTTCTTTTAGAGTCTGTTATTGCCTTCATAACTAAAACACCCGTTGGCATTTCTGCTGCCATTCCTTGAGCAGCCCAAAACATACTATTAAACGGATTTTGATTCATCCATCTATGTTTTATAGAAACTACAACTTCTGTATCTGTTATAGAACGAACTCTTATACCTCCTAAATACGCCAATGGAAGCTTTATAAGGTTAAAAAGATTGACTTTTTTAGGTGTAAATTTCATTTTTATGTTTTAAATAATTTTAACAATAAATCTTTGGGATGACAATATAGCTAAAATAAAATTAAACAAAAACTCAATGTTTACAAGTAATACAAAGCTTTTACAAATCAATTTAAATACAAATACAAATGTTAAAAAAATGTTAATTATAGTACTATGTATTGCATAATACCTTCTTAAAGATATATATTTGCATAAGAAAGTATTATATAGTTTAGAAATTATGAAACAAAATAACGAAAACACCAATGCATTTTTAATACATATTTCTGCTTTTGCAGGATTTCTATTTCCTTTCGGAAATATAATTACGCCATTAATTGCATGGCAAACTTTAAAAGACAGAAGTGCTTTTTTAGATGAACAAGGTAAAGAAGCAGTAAACTTTAACATCAGTTATTCTTTATACATCTTTATTTTAACAATGTCTTTTGTTCCAGTTTTTATTGGTTCAATTTTTAGAAACCTTGACAATTTTGATAATTTTAATCATATAAATATCGATTTTGATTCTCATAACTTTTTTGGAGTTATTGGTTTAGCTTCATTAGCAGGAATTGTTGGATTAATAAAAGTAGCATTGATAATTATTGCCGCATTAAAGGCAAAAGAAGGAGAAAATTACAAGTACCCTTTTACAATAAAATTTATTAAATAATCATTTAAAACCACAATAAATGAAGATAGAAAACACAAAAGCACAAATGCGAAAAGGTGTTTTGGAATATTGCATTTTATCCATCTTAAAAAATGGAGATGCATACACTTCTGAAATTCTAAAAACGCTAAAAAGTGCTGAAATGATTGTGGTTGAAGGAACCATATATCCGTTATTAACACGTTTAAAAAACGCAGGCCTACTAACTTATAGATGGGAAGAATCAACCTCTGGACCACCAAGAAAGTATTATGTTTTAACAGAAAACGGAGGCATGTTTTTAAAAGAATTAGATAAAACATGGAGCAATTTAGTAAACGCAGTTAACCAAGTAATTAGCACAAAAACAACTAAAAATGAATAAGACTATCAACATAAATTTAGGCGGGTTTTTCTTCCATATAGATGAAGTTGCCTATCAGAAATTAAAACGATATCTAGAATCGATTTCTAGATCGTTAAGCGATGATCCGCAAGGAAAAAACGAAATTATTGCAGATATAGAAGCACGTATTAGCGAACTTTTATCTGAAAAAATTACGGATGCAAGACAAGTTGTAAATGAAGGTGATATTGATGATATCATTAAAATTATGGGACAACCAGAAGATTATGCAGAAGCCGAAGAAGAATATAACGACGCAAGCTATTCTTATAAAAGAAATAGTACTTCTGGAAAAAAATTGTTTAGAGATGGAGATGATAAATTTATAGGTGGAGTTGCTGCTGGTATTGCTCATTATTTTAATGTAGATACTATTTGGATTCGTCTTGGATTATTAGCTTTATTCTTTGGTGGTGGTTTTGGAATCATCCTTTATATTATCCTTTGGATTTTATTACCAGAAGCTAAAACTACTGCAGAAAAATTGCAAATGGAAGGTGAGCCAGTAAACATCGATAACATTGAAAAAAAGATCCGTGAAGAATTTAATAATGTTTCAGAAAACGTTTCTGTTTTAGCAAATAAAGCATCAGAAAAAATAAAAGATGGTGCAAATGAATTTTCAGAAAAAATGAATCAAACTTTTTCGGGAAAGACAAGAAAAAATAACGGGTTACAAGATTTTATCGATACATTAGGCAAGATTATTCTTGTGTTTTTTAAAGTGATTGGTAAATTTATTGGAGCAATATTAGTATTTGTTGCCGCTGCTGTTATTTTATCACTAATCATTAGTGGGTTTTCTGTTGGGAGTTTAGAATGGTTAAATGTTGATGGAGAATTTTTACAATATCCACCATTTTTCTATGACGCTGTTTTACCTAGATGGGTATTAACATTAGCAATGTTTTTATTGATTGGAATTCCGTTTTTAATTCTATTTGTTTTAGGGTTAAGAATATTATCTAGCAGTGTAAAACAATTTACAAAAGCAACATCTTTAACCTTATTGGGTATTTGGATTGTAGCCTTATTAACAATGATTTTTACAGGTTTAGACTTTGGTACATCTCATGCAAATTATGGTCAATCTGTTAAGAAAACAACTATAAACCTTGCAGAAAAAGATACTTTAACTTTAAAAATGGTAAATGATGATGAAATCTATTACAGACATAATTTAAGAAGAAGTTCGCATAAATATGAAGTTGATGTAGATGGAACACCAAAAGTATATTCTAACTATGTAAAAGTTGATGTTAAAAAGAGTAATTCTAACGAAGCTTACTTAATACTTCAAAAAGAATCTAAAGGTAAAAGTAAAAGTAGCGCAAGTAAAAATGCTGAAAAAGTTGAATATAAATTTGAAATTATTGATAACACTATTGTTTTAGATGCTTACTATTTATCAGAATATAAAAACATGTGGAAAGATGAAGAAATAAATATCACGTTTTATATTCCAGAAGGAAACACTGTTTATTTTGATCATTCTGTGAAAAACTTCTTATACAATGTAGATAATGAAGCAGATATTTATGATAAAGACATGGCAAATCATCACTTTAAAATGACAGATAAAACACTAAAATGTACAGACTGTATCGAAGAATTAAAAGATGATGAAATTATTGAACAAGAAAGTATTTAATACAATTCAACTATAAAAATCAACAATTGAGTAACCATCCTTTGATTTTAAGCGTCTAATAAAAGACATTTATCATCTAATTAAAACTAAACTCATGAAAAATTCAATATCAAAAGTTATTACAATATTATTTATAGCAACTATTTTCACTTCTTGCAGTGTAGATATGTTTAATAGAGTGAATGGTAATAAAAATGTTATTTCTGAAGTAAGAAAAACATCTAGCAAGTTTTCTGGCATAAAAGTCAGTACAGGAATTGATTTATATATTACGCAAGGCGAAAAAAACAAAATTATTGTAGAAGCTGATGAAAACTTGCATGATATTATTATGACAGAAGTAGAAGATGGTGTTTTAAAAGTGTATTCAGAAAAAAGTATTTGGAGAGCTAAAGCTAGAAAAGTACATGTTACTATAAAAGATTTAACATTACTTAAAGCCACAAGTGGAAGTGATGTTTATGGAAAAGGTATTATTAAAACTGATGAAATTTCTATTGCTGCTACAAGTGGTGCAGATATAAAAATTACGGTAGATGCAACAAGTGTAGAAACAAGTTCTACAAGTGGATCTGATATTAGAATTTCTGGAACCACTATTAATCATGCTTCTAGCGCAACAAGTGGCTCTTCTATTTATGCTTACGAATTAGAAAGTAAAAATGTAATTGCAAAAGCTACAAGTGGAGCAGACATAGATGTTTATGCATCAGAAAAAATAGAAGCCAAAGCAAATAGCGGTGGAGATATTGATTTTAAAGGAAATCCTAAATCAGTAAATAAAAAATCTAATTCTGGGGGAAGCGTCTCTAGAAAATAATTTCACCAAAAGACGATACCAACCAAAAACCAAATTTCTTGAGGTTGGAAACAACCTCAAGATTTTATAAGAAATCAACCAAAATTAACCAACCAATAATTATGAATTCTTTTTTAGAACCTTTTAGAAATTCATTTGTTTTTAAAGTGATTGTATTTATAGCAATGTTATTTTATAACTTTGTCTTAAATGCACAAGTTGATAAAAATTCTGACTTGTACAAAACATTAAAGTCTAATGACAGTGTCATTTTTGAAAGAACTTTTAACTTATGTGAAGTTGAAAAACTAGATGCTATTATTGCTGATAATTTCGAATTTTATCATGATTTAGGAGGTATACAGAATAGAGAAGGGTTTATAAAAGCTATTAAAGATGGTCTTTGTTCTAAACCTGGAAACAATAAAAGACAATTAGTTGTTGGTTCTTTAGAAGTACATCAATTAAAAAATAATGGTGTTTTATATGGAGCCATACAAAAGGGAAAACACACATTTTTACAAAAACAAAATTCAGAATTTAAAACTGTTGGGATTGCAGATTTTACACATCTTTGGATTCTTGAAAAGAATCAATGGAAATTAAAAAGGGTTTTAAGTTACAACCATAAACCCTACTCAGAATAAAAATTTATTAGAATAGCTAACTCTAATAATAGTTACTAATACTTGGTTTTATTAGTTTACTTGGTAAGTCGTCGTTTTGTAAAAAACGACGCTTACTTTTTTAGTTTGTTTCTAAATGCAAAAAAATATAACTTCGCTTACTACTGATGTAAAATATTAAAACGATTTTATATTATTGTGTTAGCGAAAAATTCACTACTTCTTTTCCAAATGTTCTTCAATATCAGCAATATGGTATTGTAAAGCTTGTGCAGAAATTTGTATCTCTTTTATTAATAAAGCTAAAGAAACTATTAGTAAAACTAAAGCAAAACCAAACACCCAAACTGCTGTAGTATGTAAATGTACATATATCAAAAACATTGTTAAAACACAGAACAACAGACTAGAAATGCCAAAAATTTGCATCCATCTTGTTAAGTTTAAACGTAATTTTAAATTCTTAATTTGCCTTAATAAAGAGGTGTCTTTTTTTTCTAAATAAATACCATGTAAATTTCTTATAACTGCTGCATATGCTAAAAAACGATTCGTATATGCTAACATAATTAATGAAATTGCAGAAAATAAAAGTGCCGGTGTTGTTAATGTTAATTCTTCCATATAAAAACAAAATTAATCAATAAAAAGAATTCTATTCTAAGCAAAATAGAATATTTCTAAAACGAACAAAAATGTTACATTTGCAAATATGCGAATAGACATTATTTCAGTTGCTCCCAACTTATTAGAAAGTCCTTTTAATCATTCTATAGTTAAAAGAGCAAAAGACAAAGGTTTGGCAGAAATTATAATTCACGATTTACGTGAATATGGTTTGGGGAATTACAAACAAATTGATGACACTCAGTTTGGTGGTGGCGCAGGTATGGTGATGATGATAGAACCAATTGCAAATTGTATTAAAAAATTACAAACTGAGAGAACGTATGATGAAATCATTTACATGACTCCAGATGCAAAAACCTTAAACCAAGGAACTGCAAATACACTTTCGTTAAAAGAAAACATTCTAATTCTTACAGGGCATTATAAAGGAGTAGATCAAAGAATTCGCGACAAATATATTACCAAAGAAATTTCTATTGGAGATTATGTTTTAACTGGCGGAGAATTAGCTGCTGCTGTTTTAGTTGATGCTGTTGTACGTTTAATTCCTGGTGTTATTGGTGATGAACAATCTGCTTTAACAGATTCTTTTCAAGACAATTTATTATCACCACCTGTATATACAAGACCTGCAGAGTTTGAAGGAATGAAAGTGCCTGATGTTTTACTATCTGGTAATTTCCCTAAAATTGATGATTGGAGAAGTGATCAAGCGTATAAAAGAACTGAAGAAATAAGACCAGACTTATTAGATGACTAAGTTTTTATCATTCACAAAAAACAACAAAGCCATTTCTTGGGTTTTAGGATTTCAACTTTTTAGGTTGATATTATTACCTTTTATGGGTTTAATGCCTCAAGATGCTTATTATTATTTATACGGACAAAATTTGTCACTTTCTTATTTTGATCATCCAGGAATGATTGGATACATTTTAAGAATTTTCACAGATATTTTTGAGCAATCTATTTTTGCAATCAAATTTGCAGATTTTACAATTACCTCATTAACAATATTGAGTTTTTATAAACTTGCTTCTTATTTTTTATCAAAACAAAAACTACAAAAAGCCCTAATATTATTAGCTTCTACCATTTTTGTTTCCATATTATCGTTTAATTCTACTCCAGATGTTCCACTATTATTATTCTGGACATTGAGTTTAATTTGTTTATACAAAGCTATTTTTGAAGAAAAAAAATTATTTTGGATTTTAGGTGGAATTGCAATGGGATTAGCCTTTAACAGTAAATACACAGCATTATTATTACAAATAGGACTAATTGCTTTTCTAGTATTCTCGAACAAATACAGAAAACTTTTACTTTCTCCATGGTTTTGGATTTCTTTAGTAATTTCTGTTGCAGTAACATTTCCTGTTTGGTATTGGAATTATCAAAACGAGTTTGCCTCTTTTGCTTTTCAATCATCAGAAAGAACAAGTTCTATTTCAGAATTTAAAATTTCTCCTAAAAACTTCTTTGGTGCAATTGGGCATCAAATGTTTTTATTATTGCCCGTTTTATTTTTAATTTTTATCACATTTACTTATAAATATGTAAAAAGGGCGTTATTAAAATTTAAAATTCCACAAGCTAAAACATTATTTTTGTTGGCATTTTTTGTTCCAAATTTTGTTGGATTTTTTAGCCTTACTCCTATTTATTGGGTAAAATTAAATTGGATGATGCCTTCTTATATTACAGGAATCATTTTAGCAGGCATGTTTATCAATAAGAGACTACTAAAAACTCAAATTATAATTTCTATTGTATTTCATGTATTGGTTAGCCTGCAAGTATTATTCTATTTAGTGCCTATTAAAAGTGATGATACTTGGGTTGGTTGGGAAGAATTAGCCATAGAAACCGAAAAATTACAGGAGAAATATCAAAATACCTTTGTGTTTTCTAATGATAATTATAAAACATCTGCGTGTTTAAACTTTTTTATGGATGATAAAGTGTATGCTCAAAACATTATAGGTTTACCTGCATTGCATTTCGATTATTTAGGTGATAATTTATCAGCTTTAAATAGCAAAAACGCTTTATTTATAGATTCTGACAAACGTTTTAAAAATAAAAACCTTAAAGGAGATTATCATCCTTTATTAAATAATCATTTTAAAAAAGTAACAGAATTAGAACCAATTATTATTAAAATTAACGGTAAAGAATCTAGAAAGTTCTGGATTTTCTATTGTACTAACTATCAAGCAAAAAAATAATTAGTTTTAGTTTTTTCAACAAAAAATATTGTTTACTTTTGCAACCGCTAAATTAACCTCTGACGAAAAAATCGTGAACGTTGCTTTACAAAACCAATTAAATTAAAAGATATGGAATCTTTAGTAAAATTTGTTCAAGACGAATTTGTAGCAAGAAAAGAATTTGCAGAATTTGCAGCAGGTGATACAATCACTGTTTATTACGAAATTAAAGAAGGAAACAAAACACGTACTCAGTTTTTTAGAGGTGTAGTTATTCAAAGAAAAGGAGTTGCCGCTTCAGAAACTTTTACAATCAGAAAAATGTCTGGTACTGTAGGTGTTGAAAGAATTTTCCCTGTAAACTTACCTTCTATTCAAAAAATTGAAGTTAACAAAAGAGGTAAAGTACGTAGAGCTCGTATATACTACTTTAGAGGTCTTACTGGTAAAAAAGCTAGAATTACTGAAAAAAGAAGATAATCTCTTTTACATAAAAGTATTAAAAAGCGTTGTGAATTTTCACAACGCTTTTTTTTAATGAACAAATGTTAATAACCGTAGTTAATATTGTGTTGATTTCTAATTAGTTAAAAATTTTTCAAATTCGAAAAACGTATCTATATTTACATAGGATTTACAAGCTAATTAAAAGTATTAAGTCTTCAAAAACTAATATAATTATCAAGTAAATACAATAAAGTAACGTTCTTTATATATTGTTTTTCTCATAAACTAAAGATTGGTTTATTTATATAAGTCGAAAATTGACAAATTATAGTAGATAACTTTTAATTTAAAAAGGGAACTTTAAACATAACAAAGGAAACATGGATGAAAATTTATGGAAACTCTGAGATAAATAAAGGTAACTTAATTAAAATAAAGGCTTTTTACAATAACTAAGTTAGAATAAACTTACATAAGCATATAGATTAGTATAGAGGTTTAGAAAAAAACAATTGAAACATTAATAAAAATTTTAGAAAAGTTGAATGCTTCTTTAAAATTAAGGATGTTTCAAAACAGAGGTAGTAAAAAGTAATTTCTTTGTTAAAAAAGAAATATAAAAGGCAACTTTTATTTGAACATTGCAGCAATGCAAGACAGTACAGGATACTATTTCTAGGAAGCCATATCACTGCAAGAAATTGTATGATATGGCTTTTATTTTGCGATAAACTCATATTCGTACAAATACCCTTTATTTATTATTAAATACCTATAAAAATGAGGTAATTAATAAAAATTAATCAATAAAAATATCACTTTTAATTCATAAATTTGCTTCGCTTTTTTCACGAAAACCATTTCGTAGAAATTAAATAAAATCTAAAAAAAATAACTTAAAATGAGCAAAATAGCTAAAATTGTATATACAAAGACTGATGAAGCTCCTGCTTTAGCAACACGTTCTTTCTTGCCTATTGTAAAAGCTTTTACAAAATCTTCTAATATAGAAATTGAAGTAAAAGATATTTCTTTAGCATCAAGGATTCTTGCTAATTTCTCAGATTATTTAACTGAAGAACAAAAAGTTGAAGATGCATTAGCTTTTTTAGGTGATTTAGCAAAAATGCCAGAAGCTAATATTATTAAGTTACCAAATATTAGTGCTTCTGTACCACAATTAAAAGCTGCAATTTCTGAATTACAGGCATTAGGTTATGCCTTACCAGATTATCCAGAAGAAGCAAATACAGATGAAGATAAAAAAATATTAGCCCTTTATAATAAAGTAAAAGGTTCTGCAGTAAATCCTGTTTTACGTGAAGGTAATTCTGACAGAAGAGCTCCAAAAGCAATTAAGAATTATGCTCGTAAAAACCCACATTCTATGGGAGCTTGGAGTTCTGATTCTAAAACACATGTTGCTACTATGAATGCAGGAGATTTTGCTCATAATGAAAAATCTGTTACTGTAGAGAACGCTACTACTGTTAGTATACAGCATATTGCAACTAATGGTTCTAAAACTACTTTAAAAGAATCGATTGCCATATTAGATGGAGAAATTATTGATGCAACAGTAATGAGTAAAAAAGCATTACTTGCCTTTTTAGACAAAGAATTTACTGATGCTACAGAACAAGGAGTGTTACTTTCTTTACACATGAAAGCAACAATGATGAAAGTTTCTGATCCAATTATTTTTGGGCACGCAGTTAAAACTTACTTTAAAGACTTATTTAAAAAACATGCAGCAACTTTTGAAGAAATTGGAGTTGATGTAAATAATGGATTTGGAAACTTACTAAGTAATCTTGATGAAGTTTCTGCTGAAAAGAAAGCTGAAATTTTAGCTGATATAGATGTTGCTTTTGCAAAAAATGCAGATTTAGCAATGGTAAATTCTGATAAAGGAATTACAAACTTACATGTTCCTTCAGATGTAATTATTGATGCATCAATGCCAGCAATGATTAGAACTTCTGGTAGAATGTGGAATTCTAAAGGAGAATTACAAGACACTAAAGCAGTAATACCAGATAGTTCTTATGCAGGTATTTATTCTGCAACAATAGATTTCTGTAAAAAGAATGGTGCTTTTGATCCTACAACAATGGGAACTGTCCCTAACGTTGGTTTAATGGCACAAAAAGCAGAAGAATATGGTTCTCATGATAAAACTTTTGAAATTGCTTCAGCAGGAAAAGTAGTTGTTGAAGATGCTTCTGGAAATACACTTTTAGAGCATACTGTTGAAGAAGGAGATATTTGGAGAATGTGTCAAGCTAAAGATTTACCAATTCAAGATTGGGTTAAATTAGCAGTTACTAGAGCAAGAGCTTCACAAACACCTGCAGTTTTTTGGTTAGATGAAAATAGAGCTCATGATGCAGAAATCATTAAAAAAGTAAACAAATATTTACCAAACCACGATACTTCTGGTTTGGATATTAGAATATTATCACCAATAAAAGCAACTGAATTTACTTTAGAAAGAATTGTAAAAGGAGAAGATACAATTTCTGTTTCTGGTAACGTTTTACGTGATTATTTAACAGATTTATTCCCAATATTAGAAGTGGGTACTTCTGCAAAAATGTTATCTATTGTTCCGTTAATGAATGGTGGAGGATTGTTTGAAACTGGTGCTGGAGGTTCTGCCCCAAAACATGTTCAACAATTTTTAGAAGAAAATCATTTACGTTGGGATTCTTTAGGTGAATTTTTAGCATTAGCAGTTTCTTTAGAACATTTAGGAACTACAAATAACAACTCTAAAGCTTTAGTTTTAGCTGAAACTTTAGATGACGCAACAGATAAATTCTTAGAAAATGATAAATCTCCATCAAGAAAAGTAGGAGAATTAGATAATAGAGGAAGTCACTTTTATTTAGCAATGTATTGGGCAGAAGGTTTAGCCAATCAAAATAGAGATGCAGATTTAAAAGCTTCTTTTACTAAAATAGCAAACAACTTAAAAGACAATGAAGCTAAAATTATTTCAGAATTAAATGAAATCCAAGGAAACGCGAACAACATTGGTGGTTATTATCAACCAACTGATAGTTTAGCAGATGCAGCAATGAGACCAAACGCAACATTAAATACAGTTTTAGAATCGATTTAATTTTCTAAAACAAATACATTTTTAATAAAAGCCGATGTTTTTCATCGGCTTTTATTGTTATTAACAACTATTTTAAAAAACTTCTTTTTTAACATTTTATTATCTTTTAGAGTTGTATTTTTGTTTAAAATATCAACCCAATTATTAAACAAAAAATTGTCTGTGAAAAAATTACTCTCTTTGTTATTATTTTTGACTTTTTCATTATTTAGTCAAGAAAAAAACACCATTAGTGGTACCATTTATGATGATAGTAATAATGAAACCTTAATTGGAGTTTCTATTTACTTTCCAGAAATAAACACGGGAACCACAACCAATGAATATGGATTCTATTCTGTTACTTTACCAGAAGGAACTTACAAAATTCAAATAAGTTATTTGGGATATTCAACTATTATAGAAACAATTAATCTTAAAGAAAAACTTTCCAAAAACTTCAAATTAAAAGAAGAGACAGAAAGTTTAGATGAAATAATTATTGAAGGTAATATTGAAAATTTGAATGTTAGAACTCCTCAAATGAGTGTAAACAAACTAACTTCAGCTACAATCAAACAAATCCCTGTAGTGTTAGGAGAAGCAGATATTATTAAATCTTTAATCTTATTACCAGGTGTTACAAGTGCAGGAGAAGGTGCTTCTGGTTTTAATGTAAGAGGTGGAGCTGCAGATCAAAATTTAATTTTACTAGATGAAGCAACCGTTTTTAATTCTTCACATTTATTTGGTTTTTTCTCTGTTTTTAATCCTGATGTAATTAAAGATGTAAAATTATATAAAGGAGGAATTCCTGCAAAATACGGAGGAAGATTATCATCCGTTTTAGATATTTATCAAAAAGAAGGAAATAGCAAAAAGTTTAAAGCTACTGGTGGAATTGGCTTAGTTTCTTCAAGATTATTAATTGAAGGACCAATCAAAAAAGAAAAAATATCATTTTTAGTAGGTGGTAGATCTTCATATGCACATATATTTTTACCACTTTTTGATAATGACAACACTGCTTATTTTTACGATTTAAACACCAAAATTAACTATAGAATTAATGATAGAAATAGCATTTTCTTTTCTGGATATTTTGGAAAAGATGTGTTTGGAATTAGTGATAGTTTTGTAAATAAATATGGAAATACTGTTGCCAATTTACGTTGGAATCATTTATTCTCAGACAAATTATTTTCTAATTTATCTTTAATCTACTCTGATTATTTTTACGGATTAATACTTGATTTTGTTGGTTTTGAATGGGATTCTGGAATTACAAATTATAACCTTAAATATGATTTTAAACATTACATAACCAGTGATTTTAAATTGAGTTATGGTATTAATAATATACACAGTAAATTTAATCCGGGTAAAATTAAACCCAACAGAGAAGATTCTGGTATTATTGCTGAAAAATTAATTGATAAATATGCTAATGAATTTGCGGCATATCTAGATGCAGAACATAAAATTAGCAACAAACTAAGATTACAATATGGAATTCGTTTTAGTAATTTTACAAGATTAGGACAAAGTGAATTAAATGTGTATACAAATGATGAAGCTGTTATTTATAATAGTGAATTTAAAAAATACGAATCTGCAGAAGCAATTGGCACAGAATCTTTTAAAAGAAGTGATGTTATTAGTAGTTTTAATAATTTTGAACCAAGAGTTTCTATGTCTTACATTTTAGACCAAAACACTTCTATTAAAGCTAGTTATAATAGAATGGCACAGTATTTACATTTACTTTCTAACACCTCTTCTCCTACTCCATTAGACGTTTGGTCACCAAGTGGAAAATATATAAAACCTCAACTTTTAGATCAATATGCAATTGGGTATTTTAAAACATTAAAAGAGGGAGATTACTCTATAGAAACAGAAGCTTTTTACAAAGACATTCAAAATAGAATAGATTATATAAATGGTGCAAATTTAGTTGCAAATAACGAAATTGAAACAGTTATATTAAACGGAAAAGCAAGAGCTTATGGTTTAGAAGTTTTGCTTAAAAAGAATGAAGGGCGATTTAAAGGTTGGTTGGCTTATACTTTATCTAAATCAGAGCAATTAACAGCAGGTAGAACTGTTAATGAACCAGGAATTAATAGTGGAGAATGGTATAACACACCATATGATAAAACACACGATTTTTCAATTAATGCTAGTTATGAATTAAATGAAAAATGGAAGTTTAATACCAATTTTGTTTTTCAAACTGGGCAACCAACAAATTATCCAGTTGGTCAATATGAGATACAAGGTTTAAATGTACCTATTTATGATGATAATAGAAGAAATGCAGACAGATTACCAGCTTATCATCGACTAGATATTTCTGCAACTTTAACTCCAGAAAAAAATAAAAACAGAAAATGGCAAGGAGAATGGGTTTTTGGTATTTATAATTTATATGGAAGACAAAATGCGGCTTCTATTAGTTTTTCTCAGAATAGAGAAACTTATAGAAATGAAGCTGTACAAACTTCTATTTTTGGAATGGTGCCTTCTGTTACTTATAATTTTAAATTTTAACAAGATGAAAAAGATATATTTACTTCCAATTTTAGCAATACTCTTTTTTATCAGTTGTGAAAAAGTAATAGATGTTGATGTTCCTTCAATTGAACCTAAACTAATTATAGATGCTTCTTTTGAAGTTTTGTTTGACCAAAACCCCGTAGTTGCAAATACCGTTGTAAAACTTAGTTTATCTAAAGATTATTTTGATGAAGAAATTCCAGTAGTTACAAATGCAACTGTGTTTTTAACCAACTTATCAGACAATAGTATTATTAATTTTTCTGAGTTAAATTCAGACGGAGATTATATGCCAAATTTTAATTCAAATTTTATTCCAGAGGATGATGTAGAATATGAGTTAACTATTATATACAATAATGAGACTTATAAAGGAAAAGCTACAAAAGTAAAATCGACAGTGATAAATGAAATTCAACAAGGTGATGATACACTGTTTTCTGGTGATGAAATAGAATTAGAAATTTCTTTTAAAGATGATGCTGCTTTAGAAAATTACTACTTATTTGATTTTACTAATGATTTATTTGTAACAATTGAAGATCGATTTTTAAATGGCTCTGAATACAATTTTTCCTATTATTTAGAAAGTGAAGAAACAGAATTACCATCAAAAAGGCTTGTTACCCTTTCAGGTATAACTAAAGAATATTTTATTTATTTTAGAATACTTCAAAATCAAAGTGGACAAAATGGTGGAGGTCCTTTTCAAACTGTTCCTTCATCATTATTAGGTAATATGATAAATACAACTAATGAAGAAAACTTTCCTTTAGGTTATTTTCATATTTCTGAAACTGACACTTATATAATAGATTTAGTAGAAAAAAATTAAATTCATTTTTAAACTTGCCTTTGCGTTAGGGATTGAAACGGCATCCTTTTTATGCTAAACTCGCAATAATATTTTTAGTAAATAATTTAATTTGTTAAGATTATGTATATACTGAAATAAATTCAGCATAAAAAGATATAGTGGAAAGCCCGTTAAAACGCCCAAAAAATAATACAGAATTTAACATAGAATTCTGTATTTTTGAATGATGACTTTTATAAAAACCACAGAACAAGATTCTAAATACAATCATCTAGAAAAGATGTCTGTAGCAGATTTATTAACGAATATTAATAACGAAGACAAAACAGTACCATTAGCTGTAGAAAAGGCTTTACCGCAAATTGAAGCGTTAACAGAACAGATTGTCAATAAATTGCAAAATGGAGGAAGATTATTTTATTTAGGCGCAGGAACTTCTGGAAGATTAGGTGTTGTAGATGCTTCTGAATGTCCGCCAACTTTTGGTGTGCCTCATGAATTGGTTGTTGGGATTATTGCTGGTGGAGATATTGCCATTAGAAAAGCGGTTGAATTTGCAGAAGATTCTAAAAACCAAGGTTGGTTAGATTTACAAGATCATAAAATTACAAACAAAGATGTAGTTGTTGGTATTGCTGCTTCTGGCACAACTCCTTATGTAATTGCTGCATTAGAAAAATGTAATGAAAACAATATTATTACGGGTTGTATTTCTTGTAATAAAAACAGTCCTTTATCTAATACTGCTCAATTTCCTATAGATGTTGTTGTTGGCCCAGAGTTTGTTACAGGAAGCTCTAGAATGAAAGCAGGAACTGCTCAAAAGCTAGTTTTAAACATGCTTTCTACAGCAACCATGATTCAATTAGGAAAAATTAAAGGCAACAAAATGGTTGACATGCAACTCTCTAACAATAAATTGGTAGAAAGAGGACAGAAAATGTTAGCTAAAGAATTAAATATCGACCAAGAAAAAGCTGCAAGTTTATTGCAAGAGTTTGGTAATGTAAGAAATGCCATTAAAAACTATGTAAAATGAGTACAGATGTAAATTTATTAGGCAAAGGATTAAAATATTTAGGCCTTTTAATTTTTCTATTTATTGCTTCTCCCATAACATTAACAATGGGTTTTAAAGCTTTAAAAAAGTTTGAAAATACACCTAAAGAGTATTTGTCTTATGTGATTTTATTTGTTGCAGGAGTTTTAGTGGTTTTTACAATTTACTTTGCGTTTAAAACTTTTAAAATTTTATTAAAAGCCTTATTTAATAATTAAAAGAATGCAAAATTCTGACGGAATAATAGTAATTCTCTCTTATCCAGATACAGTTGTGAGGCCTGCTTATTGGGAAAAATCTAGTAAGATTTGGCCAAAAATAGGTATTGGAGGCAAACATGCTGTACAAGCTGGTCATGCTGCATTGTTATTGATACAAAAAGGGAATTCAGAAATCAATTATTTCGATTTTGGAAGATACATTACTACTTATGGAAATGGACGTGTTCGCTCTAAAAAAACAGACCCAGATGTAGAAGTTGGTATAAAAGCTACATTTGAAAATGGTGAATTAAATAATCTAAAAGAAATTTTACTTTGGATTGAAAAACATCCAGAAAAAACACATGGTGATGGTAGATTAGTTGCCAGTACAAATGAAAAAATCGACTTTAATAAAGCTAAAAATTTTATTCATCAACTTATAGATGAAAAGGAAATTCCTTATGGCGCTTTTATAAAAAACGGAACTAATTGTGCTCGTTTTGTTACAGATACAATTATTGCTTCTTCTACAAATGAAAAAATTACTAAGCAACTAAAACAATCTAATTTATTTACTCCAAGTCCTATTGGAAATGTAATAAAAGGAAGTACAAATAATTGTATTTACACTATTTACAATCAACAAATTAAAAATTACAAAAACAGATCTATTACAAAAGAATACAAAGCTTCATTTTTTAAAAAATTTAAAGGAGAGCCCAATTTAATTGGAACGGAATTACCCAATAAAAAAGTTTTTGAATTAAAAAAAGGAACTTGGTTAGGTGGAATTGGAAGTGGTGCTTGGTTTATAATAGAAATACAAATCGATATTGAAACTTATAAAATATCAAGATATAATTCTAAAGGAACAAAAGACTTTGAAGCTCTATTTTGTATAGATAAAACATGTTTTAATCATCAAAAAGAATATCAATTTCTACATCCTACAAACTGTTCTGAAGTTTTTGTAAAGCAAAATGATACCGTTTATATTTTACAATTAAACTAAAGAGAATTATTCTCAATTTCTTTCTGCTCTTATTTTTGGAGTTGTAGGGTTAAAACCAAAATCTGTATCTGGTAATTCAATTCCTAATTGATATATTATATAACCAATACTAGCAAAATGATGTGTTGCATGACTATGCGCTTGCATTAAAATTGCTGATAATGTATAATCTGCTGATTCTAAACCTGCTCCTAAATCGTCTGTAACTGAAATCGTTTTGGTAAATTCTGTTGGATTTATTCCTTTAAGTTTATGAATAATTTCATTAAAATACTCAATACCTAAATTGGTATTCAATTCTAGCAATTCATTTCTATTTCTTTTATTCAAGTAAATTTTATTTGCTTCTAATCCTTCAAAAACACAAGAGAATACATCTAAAACATGACGTATATGACATCCTATACTAGAATAATATGGAGCAACAGAGGCATCTGAATATTGTTCGTTTGAAATCGTATTTAATAAGTTTATTCCTCTTTGTAGGTTTTTCTCGATGGCATCAATCATAAATCTCTTTTTGATTTTCTTAAGTCGTTAAAATTTTGTTCAATTTACAAGTTCTTATCGATTATTTAAAAAATAATTACCATTAACTTTAATTCATTAAAAATCAACAAAATACACAATTATACTTAAAGCATAATACGTTTTATTAATAGTCTTGTATTTTTTTGGCACACTCTTTGAAATTATGATAATCAAATACGGAAGCCGAAAAGTATTTAGAGTAGGCAAAACCCTTAAAACCATAAATTATGAAAAAAGGTGTACTTATATTATTAGGAATGTTCATGATGGTTTCTACTGTTGAAGCCAAAAACGGCAACGAATTACCAAACAGAATTGGGTTTAGTTACTCTTACAACAATGCTGTAAATTTTGTTGAACGTGGAGTTGAATTCTTCATTTTCACAAACGGTGAATTTGATTTTAACTCACATTATAATGATACTTATTACGATTATAACGGTAATCGTACCAGAAGAGAAAGCGGTATTAACATTGATAGAGATTATAGAGGAAGAATCAGTAGAATTGGAAACTCTTTTATTAACTACGATAGAAATGGAAATGTAACCAGAATTGGAAATGTTTTTATGAGATACTATAGAGGTAAATTAACCAATGTAGGTAACTTAACAGTGAGGTATAACTATTGGGGAAATCCTACTTTTTACGGAAATGTAAAGAATAATTATTACAACTATAATGGTTTTAGAATTAATCTGAATATTGGAGATATCTTTAATTACAATGATGCATATTTCTATAGAAATGATTTTAGAAGAAATTATTTTAAAATTAGAGAAGACAAAAACTATTATTACTATAGAGCGAACCCTAATGCTAATATTGGTAAAAGAAGTAAAACTTTAAGAAGAAGAAAACCAGCTTCAACTATTTTAAAGAATTCAACTAAAACGAATACAAGAAGAGGCAATACAACTTATAGAAAACCAACTTCTGTAAATTCTGATAGAAAAGTTATTACTGAAAAAAGAAACACAAATTCTACTACTAGAAGATCTAATGTAAATACTAACAGAAATTCAGTTTCTAAAAATAAAATTGAGAAAAGTATTAACAGAAAACCAACTACTACAAATAGATCTACAAAAAGAAAGGTTGATACAAAGAAAACGATTGAAAGAAAAAGAAGAAGTTAAAAAACAGGTATTTATACGCGGTTTGTTGTCAAGGTAGTTTTCTAAATTTGTAATATCAATTTTTAAATTAAATGTCAACTAACTACTAATTAGTTGTGATAGAAAAAGTAGAAGTTAAAAGCCTCATTTCGTTAAAGAAATGAGGCTTTTTATCTATTATGATTTTTCTTTAGTTTTAATCTCTTTCTTCTCTAATTTACATAAAATTCTCCCTACATTTTCAGCTTTCTTTTTTGTTATTTTTTTTATTTTAGACTTACATCGCTTTAAACCTTTACATTCTTTTTTTAAATGATACGTTTTACTTGATTTTGTAGTACAAATAAAAACTTCCTTTTCTTGTGTTTGAAAGGCAGTTAAAAAAATAAAAAGACTAAAAGTTAAAAGTAGTTTTTTTGTATTTGTCATTTTTTTAATTATTTCTAAAATTCCAAGGTTCTATTACATTTTGTTGAGACCACATACCTACTTTATTTTGTCTTGCTTCTTTTTCAATTATGTTGTAGCTAATATCTTTTGAATATTTTTTAAAGTGCATTGCTAATCCATTTAACACAAGTAATTTATTCAAGTTTTCTCCATTTTCAAATTCTACAACAGCAATTAGCCTTTTCCACCTATCTATTTTACCTTTTGAAATTATTATTACTTGTTTCCCAAAAATATTATCAGATACAAATTGTTTTGCTTTCTTACCAAAAGGCTGTCTTTTTTCTGGGCAATCAATATGCTCTAAACGAATAATAATTGGTTTGTTTTCAAATAAGACTTCAATTGTATCCCCATCTTTAATCCCTATTACTTTTGCTGTAAATTCATTTAAGTTTTGACGGTTTACAGAATTATTATGACAACTCAATAAGATTGTTAAAAACAATAAAAAAATTATTTTTTGCATTTTTTTCAGTTAATGACAATTAGTTCTAAAGAATAAAATCTTTGATAATTTTATCCATATTAGATGGAAGTCCAGCATTTTTAATTTCATATTTATTCACTTTCATGACTTTAAACCAATCATTCCAATATTTAACAATAACATCTTGTTCATAAGCATTTTTCTTGTCTGGGTTGATACCTAAAACCAATACTTCTAAATTATTTAAATTTTCAACAGCAGGAATAAATCCATAATTTTCTTTCTCAATTCTCTCTTTCCAATTTCTACTTGTTAATTTGAATTTTCGAATATCTTGTGGCGTTAAATAGCTTGTTTGGTTGTCTTCTATTATTTTGGTATTTCTATGATAAATATATCCATCTGTTAAAATTACTAAAATATTTCTGTAATTTTCTTCAATGCAATAATCTTTGACTTTATTTTTAAAAAAACGCCAAGTATCTGAGCCAATGTATAGATTATCCTCAATAGCTAACTCATAAATTTCTTTTGGTCTAAAACTATAAACTTCTTTGATTTCATCTAACAACTCTAGGTTTACATTGTCTCTTGAAATATGATATTTTAATTGACTCGAAATTCTGTTTATATTTTCATTTAATGGAGCTGGATCAAAATACATTTGTATCCTATCATTCATTTGTCGCACTCTTTTGTTTCGTAAATGCATATTAAAAGCTTCATAAACCGATTTAATATAAGCGATATCCCTCTGATAGAATTCCATGGATTCATTTGGATATTTTTTAGGATCAATTCTATCAGAAAGATCCAATAGAAAACTAATATTTAAATTCTGTTTACTTGTGTTCTGTCCTGAATCTTTATTTTGTATAATTTTCACTTCTTCTTTTTTTATTGAGCCTTTGGCACAGGAAAAAAAAAGAAAAAATAAAGTACAAATGGAAATTATGTTTTTTATCGTTTTCATTATTTAGCTTTTAGAAAATACTAGTTGTTGAAAATCCATATCTAGTAATTTTAATTCACTTAAATGTTTTTGTGCAACTTCTTCACATTCATTTTTTAACTCATTTAATTGTTTTTGAGGAAACTTTAATTCTGAATTAATAGCTTGATACCAACCTTCTTTGTATTGATAGTGATAATGTAAATATTCTTTTACAGGAAAGATAAATCCATCAATCTTTGATTGTAATTCAGAGATTTTTCCTTTTATGGATGTCAATTCATGCTTCAAGTCTTCAACTTTAGTTGCTAATTCAACACTATTACTATTTAAGTTTTTGATTTCTTCTTTTTTAGCGCTTATAAAAGCTCTTATTTTATCAACATTTTCATGCTCTTTCATAACAAAATCAAAGACTAATCCCCAAATAATATAGACAATAAAACCAGCAAAAATAATACCCCAAAAATTCACACTACTTATTGCTATTGAAGGAGAAAAGCTTTCACCTAATACCCTTTCAAAATCAAAAATCTTTTTTTCAATTAAATAAGCTAATATGACATCAAAAATAAATGTAAGCACAAATAAAGCCGCTAATTTTATAAATGAGGAAACACCTTTTGTTTTCTGAAACATATGAACTAAATATCCTAACCCCATAAAAACAAATGGAATTGTCCCTACAAAAACAGCTTCTAACCAACCATCTGAAATAGCATTTGTTAATGCATTTGGGGCAAATATTGCTGCAGTTAAACTACTAGTTTCAAAATCTTTAAAAAAAGCAGAATAAGATGCAGAAACATAAAAAACAAACAAGTAGATTGTAATTGGTAATAACAACACAAGACCTATGTAAAACTGTGCTTTTGGTCTTTTATCTGCATCAATACCATAGGTTTCTGGATTTTGTTTGACATCTATCATTTGAAATTTTAAATTGTCAATTTCTTTTTTAATAGTTTCTTTTTGTTCTTCATGAATAGACAATGCTGTATCCCTCTTTTTTAGTTCTGTTCTTTGTTTTTCTTGTTCTTCAGCATAAGGTTGTTTTAGTATTTGCTGTTCATTTAATTGTTTTCTACATAAATTCTCAAAACTATTGTACAAATTTTGAAGACCTACACTAAATGTAAGTGCACCTCCAGATGCTTTGGTTGAAGCTCCATAACCACTTTGGTAGTAAGTAACTCTCATTTGCTCTCTTGCCTCTTCTGTGTCTTCTCCTATTTCTGTTTGTTGTTTAGAAACAGTATTGTTTTTTAGTTTAAACAAATTTTTAATTGCTTCCATTTTTATGAATTTACACTTTTAATAATTTCTTCTTTACTGATATTTTTTTTAGCCGAATCCAATAAGTAGTCTGCTAATTGAGTAATGTTTTCATCTAAAAACTCAAATTTTTTACAATACTTTTTTAGTGTTGTGTATTCATCTTCTGTAACTTCTTTGTCTGCCCAAATCATTACAGCTAAATCATATAAATATTCAACTCTTAATTCTAATGATTCTGGTATTGAAGAATCATGAAAAGGGTTTAATAAAATTTCGTTCAATTGTTCTTTTGATATTTCTCTTTCTTCTGCAAACTTATAAAGCATTTGCATTTCTAAAACATCAAAATTATCATCAGAAAATGCCATTTGATACAATCTTAGAAAATGACTTTTTAATTCGGTTGAAATCATAATTATTTAATTAATGTGAATATTGAAATACTGAAAGTGAGTAGTAATAAAAAAAAACCTAAACAACCACCAGAAGATTTAGAAAACGTTTTTCTAAACGTTAACCCAGGAATACCAGTTCTTACAGAAAACCCTTTTGTACCAATTGTTCCTTTTTTGGTTCTTAAGCTTGATGAAATTCCAGATTTACTGAGATTCAACCCAAAACCTTTTCCTAGTTTTATTCTTTTTTGATATCTGAACCCCATAATTAACAATTATTACATTCAGATCTATCTACATACGTTTTGTTATTATTACTATTGTAATAATAACAACCTCCTTCTGGACCTGTATATAATGTTTTTCCATTATGAGTTCCACATGTCCATTCTTTATCTTCTTCTGATTCACAAGAGATAAAACTTGAAACACTAATTAGAAATATAAAAATGATGGTTAGCTTTTTCATATTACTTAATTTTTACAACCATCTTTATTACAAGAAATTGATTTATAAGTATTTTTCCAGTGTGTAGGTTTTTCAGTTGTGTCTATTCCACAACCTGTATTTCCACCTTTAAACCCTTTATGTACTTTTCCATTGTGTTCTGTATGTTCTACTGCCATAATTTTAAGTTTTAAATTAATATTAATTCAAAAGTAAACTCTATAAAAAACAAAACCTTACGGGTTTCCGTAAGGCTTAAAAAAATGTAGTTACAAATCTTCATCTACTCCTGCTTTTGAAGCATTTTCTTTAACAGACTCAATTCCATTTTTACATCCACTTTTAGTTTCATACATTTCACTAGTTGCAATAACTTTAAAGTTAGTAGCATACAGATTGAAATAATACTTATTATTACTACTTTTTCTAATTACAAATTTTGGGTAACTCATCTTTTTTATTTTTAAATTAATATTTAACCAAAAATACCTCCTCTATTAAACAAAACTTTACGGAAATCAGTAAGAACTAAAATTATTTGATTTATTTATGCTGATAACAAAAATCTCCACCTTTTACTTTTCGCTTACACGGCTTACCAGATTTAGTTCTTGCGCCACAAAGAGTTGTAGTATTTTTTGAAGAAGAAAAATAAGTTTTTCTAACACTCTTTTTTTTATCTTGACTTGTATGTTGGTAACAATAGCCATTTGCTATTTTGGTAAAATGCTTACATATTGTTCCTTTTTTTGTAATGCCTTTGCATCTAACAGATTTAGAAGAGCCAATAGCTTTATTTGTAAAATTATTAGTTTTTACTAAATCTTTAAAAACAGGCGGTTTACAAATTTTACATGGAGTTAAGCTATATTTTGAAATATCATTTTTACCTAATAACTTTTTTGAAACATTTTTAACCATTCTGCATGAAGACAAATGGTATTTTTTTCCTGATGGAGTTTTATAAACATTCTGAGCCTTTATAATAAAGCTCAGAAAAAATATAACTAAAAATAAAAAATACTTCATAATTTATTCTTTAAAAACAAAACCTTACGAAAATTCGTAAGGTTATTGACTATTCTAATAGTCTTTTAGCAATTTCCCCTTCATTAATTATTTCTTTATTAGGAAGAATCATATAAGTTTTTTTATTAATGGGATTAATAAATAACTCAAAACCATATTTACAGTTACTAATTCTAAATTTTAATGCTTTTAACCCTGATATAAATCCTTCTTTATACGTTTTATCATATACATAATGAGAACAAGATTTTCTAAAAATACAACAGGGAGGTTTTTCTTTTGATTTTAAAACCCAATAGAATTTAATAAAGTAAATTAAAATTAGTCTCACTTTGTTTTACTAAAAACAATCATTTGTCTTGAAGTTGTATAACCAGGTTTTGCTCCTAAACCAAAACAACCTGCATCTGGTTGAATAAACGTTTCTACACTCTCTAAACGAACATAACACCAACCTTGATTAGAATGATGTTTAATAATATCTTCTAATTGTAAAGCGACTTCTGTAGAGTTTTCTTTATTTCTATTTATTGACGGTACAAATGGTATTACTTTATATTCCATAATTTGAACTTTAACAATTTACTTCTACATCAATATTATCAACGCAAGTTTGTTTTTTTGAATGATTATTTGCTGTTTGAAATAAATCTGAATTAAGTTTTAAATCTTTAATTTTACTTATTTCAATACATCTCCAATTTTTAAAAGGGTTTGAACTTAATCCAGAACTAGAGTTACCTCCATATTGATAAAATAACGCTTGCTTATTTCCATTTTTTGTTCCAATCACGTGTGGTGTCATTTTTCTTACATAACCATTATAAGAACAAGTTATACATTCTCTATCTAAAATGGCTTGTCTAATTAAATCATAGTTTGACATATTATTTTGTTTTAAATTATTTTCAAAACTAATTCTCTAAAACAAAAAAAGACTACGGGTTTCCGTAGTCTGAATAATTTATACTTAAAATGTTTTTAAATCAACCCAAAATCTTTAGCAATAGCAACTAAATGTGTAGGATTATTAGCATCAAAATGTTCTTTTAAAAATTTTAATCTTTTTTCTACTGCACTAACACTAGAAGGTGATAGTTCTTTTTCTTTTAACTTTTCACTAATTGCTTCTTGTAAAAGTCCTTTAGATAGCGCTTCAATTAAAAAAATATCGTATTCAGTAATTTCAATCGCTTTTTTAGGGTGAATTGCAGAACTTAATTCTTCTGAAATATAAAATTCTTCGTTAGAATAAATATGCTGTATTGCCTTTTTTAGTTCTTTTTGCCCGTTTCTATTCTTCCAAACGTAGGCATTAATTTTTAGGGTTTTATATAAATGCTGAATTCTAAATGATTTGTCTTCTACAGAAAAAACAATAATTTTTAGGTTTGGAAACTCTTCTCTAACTTTTGCAATTAAAACATCACCAGAAGTTAGTTCTTGGTGATGATGATCTTTTACAAAAGACAAGTCTGAAATTAATAAATCATATTCAGCACCTTCTAACTTTCCTTTTTTTAATTTTAATAACGCTTCATCACAATAAGAAACATGTGCAATCTTAGAAATATTCATTTCTTCTAAAGCAGCTTTCAACCCACTATTTATAATATCAAAATCTTCTGCAATTAAAACTTTTTGAAACATCGTTTACTTTTTAAAATGGATACTTACTTTTAAACCTTTATCTGGCTTATTTTCAAAATTAATTGTTCCATTAATAGTTTTTATACGGGTTTCCATATTTTTAAGTCCGTTTTTAAAAACAATTGTATTTTCTTTAAATCCTACACCGTTATCAACATAGATTATTTCTAAACTTTTATTTTTTTTCTTACAAGATAAAACGACTAAACTCGCTTTACTATGCTTTTTCATGTTTACAAATAATTCATTAAAAACTCTATAGATTACAATCTGCTTGTCTTTGTTTAAATTATTTAAATCTAAAGAAGATAAATCTTTTAAAATGATCTTACAAGTAACTGAATTATAACTTGACACTAAGTCTTTAAAATAGTTTTCAAAGTCGATACCGGTTTCAATAGCGTCGTTTTCATGAGAAATTGCACGGGTTTTCAAATATATTTTATCGAGATCATTTATAATTTCTTCATTTTCAAACTTTGGGTTCTGAACTTTTATAATTGCATTATAAATTCCATTGCCTAACTCGTCATGTAACCTCCTGGCTATTCTTGTTTCAGTATTATAATTCTCCTGTAAAATTTGTTTTTTATGTTGCTGCTTTCTTCTATATATTAAAAACAACAAACCAGATGTTAGTAGAATACCTATAATTAAAACATTTTTCTTCTGATTATTTTCTTGCTCTGCAATTAACTTATTTTCAGTGGCCAATGTTTTAAATTTTAATTTTTGCTTTTCTTCTTCTTCGTAATTGTATTTAATTTTAGCAAACTTGTACTGCCTCTTTGTTTCTGCTTCTTTTAAACTATCTCTTAAACGAATACTTTCTTTATAATACTTAATAGATTTTTGTGATGTTTGAAGTGCAACAATTTTATCGATTGCTTCTATTTGATCTTGAGGGCTTTTTTCTTGTTTTGATATTACATACATTTTATTTGCATAAAACAATGATTTACTTTTATCCTTTTTAAAAAAATATTCAGATAAATGACCGTAACTTGCAATCAGTCCGTTAGTATCATTTTCATTTATTCTGATTGATTTTGCTAATAATAAATCTTTTAAAACTTTTTTATTTGAGTTTTGCAACCATTTTATATGAGCTAAATTATCGATAATTCTTGCTTTTGTTTTTAGATTAGTAATTGTATCTTTTAATAAGTTTTCTAGAGTTGAAATTGATTTTGAATAATCTTTTTGTTCTTTATAAACATTTGAAATATTATTCTGAATAGTATTTTTTTGATTTTCAGTTAATGAATATGACAATGTTTTTTTATAATTATAAATTGCTTGATTATAAAGTTGTTGTTTTTTTGAATTTATTGCCAAACAATTATAAAGTGAAATTATTGATTTATCTTGTTTACCATTCAAATATTTCAACCCATTAACAGCAGAAATATCGCTGTTTGTATAATCTCCAAAATCAGATTCAATAATTGCAATATTTCTATATCTATTTGCAATATTTATACTATCATTTATCTTTAAAAATTCATTTTTTGAACTTATGTAATAGTAATATGAACTATCTTTTAAATTTTTCCTGTAATTATAATATCCTAACTTATAGAAAATTTTTCCTTTTAAGCCTTCTTTTTTATTTAAAAAATCCAAATAGAACATTTTTTTTGTACAAAAAATAGCACTATCTACATAACCTAATTTATTATATAAAAAACTTAAATTATTAAGAATCAAATACCTTACAGAGTCATTTACTTTTTCTTCTCTTATTATTTTCTTTGATAATTCTAAACGCTTTCTATAACTATAATCTTTCTTTATTGATATTGTATACAAGCTATCTAAAATATTATTTTCTAATAAGTTCTTTTTATTATTTTCACAGGAAGAAAAACATAATAGAAATAAAAAGAGGAATGTAACTTTTACTAGTTTCATTCCTCTAAAGTACTATAAAAATTCAATAATATTAACCTCCATTAGCTGGATCTTCCTCTTCCTCTGGTAATTGCCCATCTTCTCCTCCTGTGGCTGATATTTCAGATTTTACTGGTTCCTTTTCTAAGTTTTCATCTAAATCTGTACAAGATGTAAAAACACTGTTTGCAAGTAATATTGCGAATACTAAAAATACTTTTTTCATAATAGTTCTTTTAAAAATTAAACAATAGTGTTGCTATCCGAATTTTAGAATTCAGCTTGTTTGTTGTTCACAACACATAAAAATTTAAAAGAGTCGCGCGCCTCTTTAGCGGGAAATTGTAGAATGAAATAGCGTAACAATCTTGTTTTCCCAATCAAAAAAACACCACTATAGCATTCTGCTTTTTTAGTAATAATTCTCTTCTTTTTTTTTTTAGAAAATTATCTCTACTGCAAATATCGGAAGTCATTTAAAGTTAGCAGTAGCCAACATTTGGACAATTTAGAACCAACTATAAATTGTCTAATTTTAGACAGTTTTAACGATGGTCTGTCTAAATTGTCTACTTTTGGACAACCAAACAACTTACTATGATTAAAGCACTTGTAACTGATTTTTTTAATGAGATTGAAAAAAAGGAACTTAAGAAGAATAAAAATGCGCAAGCAACTTTTTGGGTAGAAGAACTGCAAGAAGTTACCTCTATTCATAAAAATTATATCAGTGTTAGAAAAGCAACACGTTTATATAATAAATATGTTGAAGAAAGAGAAAATGTAATTGTTAAAGAGCCAAATAAATATCTTTTAGACTTTATGTCTCAGTATTTGGGTTGTACAGACTTTGAAGTATATCAATCTAAAAAAGAATCAAAAGAAGAAATTATTGAAGAAAAAGTTATTCCTAAAAACACTGAAGAAGAATCTTTTCTAGAAAAATATAAAAAACCCATTATTGGTGTTTCAATATTAGTCACTTTTACGTTACTGTTTTTCATCAATAAATACAATACTAATAATTCAGAAACTTGTATTATTTGGAAAGAAACTCATTTTGAAAAGAGTGCTTGTACAATAAAAAATGCAATCGATAATTCTATTTATAATATCAATATTGAGAAGTTCGAAAAAATAAAAGTTTCCAAAGAATTTCCTTTTTTTAAAAATGGAAAACCACTAGTTTGGTATGGGAAATCTGTATCAGGAAAAATGGAGTATTTTACACAAAGAGGCATACACCCAGAAACCTTAAAGGAATTAGATCCAATTACAGAATACATTATTAATAAATATATCTTCACAGAAAAGAGCGATAAAACTATTGTAAACTAAAAAAGCAGCTAATAAAATTAGCTGCTTTTTTTAAAATATAATATCAGTAAAAAACCGTTAATTAACGATTCTTATCTAGTTACTTTTTAAAATTATAAGTAATACCAAACTGAATCATGCTTGTTGTCATTTCATAACCAACTTTACTGTTAGGGATTTTCCCAAGTGGATTTGTAGTTGCATTCCAAGGACCTCCCATAACATCTGGAGTAGGGTTAAGCAAAGTTCCTTCTGTTTTCCCATCACTTGTTCCATAATGATACACACCATTTAACATTAAATTATCTGTTAATGGATAACTAAAACCAAATTGAAAAGCATTTGCAATAACTGCTGTTGCAGGTATTGAAAAGAAAGCCAATTCATCATCAATTGGATTACTACTGTACGTATAACCAACTCTTAAAGGTAGTTTTTCAATTCCTTTATACTGAAGTCCAACTGAAAGAATATTAATGTTTTTCCACCCAAAACCCTTTACAGCTCCTGTTGGAAATCCATTTTCAGCTATTACCCATCCTTCCTCAGCAAAACCATCTGTGTTTTCATAATCAACATGTCTATAATCCAATGCAAAATCAACATCTCCTTTAGAATACCCTAAACCAAATGATAATATTGCTGGGTAATCCATGTTAAAAGTTGTTTCAGGTGCTACTGAACCATCTAAATAAGTGTTTTTAAACTCTAAATCCCCAAATGATTGCCCAGTTTTGTATGATGCTCCTAATTTAATTCCTCCTGGTGAATTATAAAACATACCAAATTGCGCTCCAAAACCTAAAGCAGATGCTTTATCAGTAGTTGGATATCCAAGTGTTTGACTTGGAGCTGAAATTGGGCTCGGTGCTAATTCTAAAGCTCCATAATTAACTGTTGGCTGTATACCAAATGAAAAGTTATTAGAAATTTCATAAGCCCAAGTGAAACCAACTTGTAACAACATATAATCAGACTCTAAATGACCAAAACCTCCTGCCATTTGAGGAAAACTAATTGGGTTTACCGGTTGTGTTTGATCAAAATTAGGGTTTCCATTTCCCATACGATCTTGAGGATAATTAGAATTTTCTGGAAATGTAACTCCAAAACCACTAATTCCAAATGCTGAAACTCCAAAAGTATGTTTACTATCTTCTTTTCCCCAAACCATAGCAAATGCTGGCATTGGAGAAACACCTCTATCATCTTCAGTTACACCTGACATAGTACCATATGTAGAACTCAATTCTGGAGAAGAAAAGAAAGCTCCAATATTAAAGTCTATTATTTTATTATCGAATACAGATATTGCTGCAGGATTCCATTGTAAAGCACCACTAATATCTAACGGTTGTGCTGTTGATGCACCACCCATAGACATATTAACTGCTCCAACTCCTTGCATAATATGCCCTGCCTGTCCGTAAACTAAAGCTGATAGCATTAAAAATGCAAAATTTAAAAAATATTTTCTCATAATACTTCTGTTTAATTATTGTTAAAATTGTACGTTTTATACAATGAAATAAAGGTATGTATTACCCTATATCTCAACTATGACTTTTATCATAACTCAACAATAATTAAACAAAAGCAACCTGATTATTTATCGAATTAACTTTCTATATTTAATTCGTTTAGGCATTAAATCACCACCCAAACGTTTCTTTTTATTTTCTTCATATTCAGAAAAACCACCTTCAAAGAAGTAGACTTCACTATTACCTTCAAAAGCTAAAATGTGTGTACAAATTCTATCTAAAAACCATCTATCATGAGAAATTACCACTGCACAACCAGCAAAGTTTTCTAAACCTTCTTCTAACGCTCTTAAAGTATTTACATCCAAATCATTTGTTGGCTCATCTAATAGAAGAACATTTCCTTCTTCTTTCAATGTCATTGCTAAATGCAATCTATTTCTTTCTCCACCAGAAAGCGTATTTACTTTTTTGTTTTGCTCACTTCCAGAAAAATTAAAACGACTTAAATAAGCACGAGAATTTACTTGCTTTCCTCCCATCATTACTAAATCTTGTCCATCAGAAAAATTTTCCCAAATTGTTTTTTCTGGGTTAATATCTGAGTGTGCTTGATCTACATAAGCAATTTTGGCAGTTTCACCCACCTTAAAACTCCCTTTATCCGGAGTTTCTTCTCCCATAATCATTTTAAAAATTGTTGTTTTACCAGCACCATTTGGACCAATAATACCAACAATTCCTGCTTGAGGAAGATTAAATTCTAAATTATCATATAATAATTTATCACCATAAGCTTTAGAGACTCCAGTAGCTTCAATAACATTTGTTCCTAAACGAGGGCCATTTGGAATGTAAATTTCTAATTTTTCATCAACTACTTTCTGGTCTTGACTCATTAACTTGTCATAATTTTTCAAACGTGCTTTCTGCTTTGTTTGACGACCTTTTGCTCCTTGACGAACCCAATCTAACTCTCGTTCTAATGTTTTTTGACGTTTAGAAGCAGTTTTGCTTTCTTGAGCCATTCTCTGAGATTTTTGGTCTAACCAAGAAGAGTAATTTCCTTTCCAAGGAATTCCTTCTCCTCTATCTAACTCTAAAATCCAACCTGCAACATTATCTAAGAAATATCTATCATGCGTTACAGCAATAACAGTTCCTTTATATTGTGCTAAATGATGCTCTAACCAATGTACAGATTCTGCATCTAAATGGTTTGTTGGCTCATCTAATAATAAAATTTCTGGTTCTTGTAATAACAATCTACATAATGCAACACGTCTCTTTTCACCTCCAGAAAGTACTCCAATTTTTTTATCAGAATCTGGAGTTCTTAAAGCATCCATTGCTATTTCTAATTTGGTATCTAACTCCCAAGCATTAGCAGCATCAATTTTATCTTGTAACTCTGCTTGTTGAGCCATTAATTTATCCATTTTGTCTGCATCAGAATATACTTCTTCTAGACCAAACATATCGTTTATTTTGTTGTACTCATCTAAAATTGCTACTGTTTCTGCAACTCCTTCCTTTACAATTTCTAAAACTGTTTTCTCTGGATCTAATTGAGGTTCTTGCTCTAAATATCCTACATTATAACCAGGAGAAAAAGTTACATCTCCTTGAAAGTTCTTTTCTACACCCGCAATTATTTTTAATAAAGTTGATTTTCCAGATCCATTTAAACCTAGAATACCAATTTTTGCTCCATAGAAGAAGCTTAAATAAATATCTTTTAAAACTTGTTTTCCTGTTGATTGATAAGTTTTAGACAACTTATTCATCGAAAAGATTACTTTCTTATCGTCGCTCATTATAATATAATTGTATTTAATTTAAAAAATGCTACTGAAAGCTGTAGACTTTGTTATACTCTTCCTTTTAAGGCATTAAATACCCAAGCAATTGCAAAAAAACCAACACCAACAGCTGCAAATCCCCATGCTGAAACTTCTCTGTATTTAAAAATACCGATTGCTATTAGTCCCAATCCTACAACTATCATTATTAAAGTTGCCAATCCAAGCACTGTATTCTTATTCATTCCCATAATTCGTAATTAGTTAGTTTGATTCGCAAATATCGTATTTATTTGGTAAAAAATCTTATTAAATTAATACATAAGAGAGTAATAATGCCAAAAAAATAAAATATTGAATCGTAAATTTGAAATTTTTATATAAAATGAATTAAATACTAATTTCTTGCAAGCTTTCGTAAAGCAACCCATTGTTTCATTTTTTCTCTAGAATCACAAGCTGGATAACCAACAACTGTTTTACCAGCAGCAACATCTGCAATAACTCCAGATCCTGCACCAACTTTTGCTCCAGAATGAATAGTAACATGATCTTTTATAGAAGCACTTCCTCCAATAATTACTCCATCTCCAAGAGTTACAGAACCTGCTAAACCGCTACTTCCTGCCATTATACAGCATCTTCCTAAAACAGAATTATGTCCAATTTGAACTAAATTATCAATCTTACAACCATCACCCAAAATTGTAGAGCTAAACTTACCACGATCTACACAAGAATTAGCACCAATTTCTACTGCATTTCCAATTACAACATTTCCAATATGAATAATTTTAACCAAACCTCTGCCATCATTACTTGGTCTATATCCAAAACCATCAGCACCAATACTAACATTTGTATGAAAAATACAATGACTTCCAATTATACTTCTTTCTCTGATCACTGTTCCAGACCAAACGACAGTTTCATTTCCAATAGTTGTATCATCAAAAACAGAAACATTTGGGTAAATTGTTACATTATCTCCTAAAACTACATTTTTACCTATATAAGAATTTGCACCAATTTTACAACCTTTTCCTAATTTTGAGGTTTTATCTATTACTGCAGTTGGATGAATTTCTGTTTCAAAATAAGGTGATTCTGGCTCAAATGCTTCTAAAAGAATTGCCATAGCCAAATCAGGATTTTTTACTTTTATAAAAGCTTTATTCTCTTCTGGAGTTATTTTTATGCCTTCATACACAATAGCAATACTTGCTTGAGAATTCTCCCATAACTTTGCGTATTTTGAATTTCCTATAAAAGTAATATTGCCTTTTACTGCTTTTTCAATTTGTTCTGGTGCATTTATTTGATCGTTACAATTTCCAATAAGTTCACCATTAATCAGTGTTGTAATTTCTTGAGCAGTAAATAATTTCATATATAGTTTTTATGTTTTGCTAAAAATAGCGTTTTTATTTTTAACCTTTTTTTGATGAGTCTTAGAAACAAAAAATCCTACTTAAGTAGGATTTTTATGAAGTTAATCTTTTATTGTCTTCTCATTCCTCCACCATTCTGCATTTGTCTCTGGCCTTGTCTCTGGTTATTTTGAGGTCTTTTCGGTTGAAAGCTTTCTTTCTTTTTCTTTTGATATTTCAACCATTTTTTAAATTGTTTTTCTGATAAAATTTTCTCTAAATTATCATTTAACTCTTTTTCTATTTCATGAATATCATCTCTTACAGGTTTGATTAATTCATCTACCTTTTTTCTTAGGTTTTTTCTTGCTTCCATGTCACCTCCTTTAGAAATCGAGTTTACTACCACATCCAAATCTGTAAATTTTTTAGAATTTAAAAATGAAATCTCTTTCACTTTAAAATTATAATTTTTCAATTCTTTACTCACTAAAAACTGATTATTATCTCCTTTAACCTTAGTTTTCTTGATTACTTCTTTTATGTCGTAATAAAAAACACCAGCCATATTACTAGCATTAAATTTCACTTCTTTTTGTGTTTGATTTGATTGTGGAGATTGGCCTTGTTGCCTTCTACCACCTCCTCCTGGAGGTTGAGCAAAAACATTAAAAGATAAAAAAGTTATTACAATAAAAATTACATTCTTCATTATTGATATTATTTTGAGATAAACACTATTTGTTTAGATGCAACTATTCTAAAAAACTTGCAAATTATTTTAGTTTAATAACACTAAAAATAATTACAATTTAGCTGCTAATCTAGCACCTTGGTTAATAGCTCTTTTTGCATCTAATTCGCTAGCAAAATCTGCACCACCAATTACATGTACATTTTTACCTAAGTCTAATAATGGTTGATATAATTCTTTAAAAGGCACTTGACCTGCACAAATTACTACATTATCTACTTCTAGAATTTTGGCTTCTTCATTTTGAATATAATGCAAACCTTTATCATCAATTTTAGTATAAGAAACTTCACCAATAAATTGAACTTTTTTCTTTTTTAATGTAGACCTATGAATCCAACCTGTTGTTTTACCTAGGTTTCCACCAAACTTTCCTTTACTTCTTTTAAACATAAAGACTTCTCTAAGTGAAGCTTCAAATTCTGGCTTTACGTTTTCAATACCTGCTCTTGCTTCTAGCGATTTATCGATTCCCCATTCTTTTAGCCAAGCATCAATATTTTGTGAAGTAGCTTCACCTTCATGAGTTAAATATTCTGAAACATCAAAACCAATTCCTCCTGCTCCAATTACCGCAACACGTTTTCCTACTGGCTTTTTCAATTTTAAAACATCAATATAACTCAATACTTTCTGATGATTGATGCCTTCAATTTTTAATTCTCTTGGTTTAATTCCTGTAGCAATTACAACTTCATCAAAATCTGAATCTTTTAAATCATCAATAGAAACTCTAGTATTTAATTTAACAGCAACATTATATATTTGTATTTGTTTATTAAAGTAACGCAAAGTTTCATAAAACTCTTCTTTACCCGGAATTTGTTTCGCTATATTAAACTGACCTCCAATTTCTTTATCAGCATCAAACAGAGTAACAATATGTCCTCTTTCTGCTGAAATTGTTGCTGCTGCTAAACCTGCAGGACCTGCACCAATTACTGCAATCTTCTTTTTATTTTCTGTTGGATGATAATTTAATTCTGTTTCATGACAAGCTCTTGGATTTACCAAACAACTTGCTACTTTTTGCTGAAAAACATGATCTAAACATGCTTGATTACAACCAATACAAGTATTAATTTCATCATCTTTTTCTTGTTGTGCTTTATTTACCCATTTTGGATCTGCTAAAAATGGACGTGCCATAGAGATCATATCTGCATCTCCTTCTGATAATATTTTCTCAGCAGTTTCTGGCATATTGATTCTGTTAGAAGTTACTAAAGGAATTGAGAGTTCTTCTTTCATCTTTTTGGTAACCCAAGTAAAAGCTGCTCTTGGCACTGATGTTGCAATTGTTGGTATTCTAGCTTCGTGCCACCCAATACCTGTATTTATTATTGTTGCTCCAGCTTTTTCTATTTCTTTTCCAAGCTGAACAACTTCTTCCCAAGAAGAACCATTTTCTACCAAATCTAACATAGATAATCTGTAAATAATGATAAATTCTTTACCAACAGCTTCTCGTGTTTGTTTTACCAATTCAATTGGTAAACGCATTCTATTTTTATATTCTCCACCCCAAGAATCAGCTCTTTTATTGGTTCTTTTTGCAATAAATTGATTGATTAAATAACCTTCTGAACCCATAATTTCGATTCCATCATAACCTGCAACTTTAGACAGTTTTGCACAGTTTACAAAATCGCGAATTGTTCTTTTAATTCCTGATTCTTTTAACTTAAACGGTTTAAAAGGTGTTATTGGCGATTTAATTTTTGAAGGTGCAACATTAAATGGATGATAACCATAACGACCAGCATGTAAAATTTGCATACAAATCTTACCTCCTTCTTTATGAACTGCTTCTGTTATTTTTTGATGATGTTTTGCGTGTTTATTTGTAGACATTCTTGCAGAAAAAGGTGCAGTCCAACCTTGTACATTTGGTGAAATTCCTCCTGTAACAATTAACCCTACGCCACCTTTTGCTCTTTCTGCATAATAAGTAGCAATCTTATCTATTCCATTCTTTTCTTCTTCTAAACCTGTATGCATAGAACCCATTAAAATTCTATTTTTTAAAGTTGTAAATCCTAAATCTAACGGTTCAAAAATGTGCTTATATTTCATGTCTTTTGGAATTAAATTTATTATGCATGCATAATACTTTGCAAGATATGTTTATTTTTTGGAAAGAAAAAACCTCAAAGAAATGATTCTTTGAGGTCTAAATTATTTTATAAAAATGATTTCTACATAGGTACTTCTATTAGTAATAATTCTGAACTAGATGAAGTATTGATCGTAAAACTATCTGTTTCATAAACTCCTATAGCATCTCTAGAACTCATTTTTGTTTCACCAATAGTAAAGCTGCCAGAAATTGTCATTATGTAAACACCATGTTTCTTAGATTTTAATTTATATTTAAAACTTTGATTTTCCTCTAAATCTATTCTAGAGATTTGAGCATCTTGGTGTATTTTTAAACTATTTTCATCATCAGAATTAAACGAACTTACTAATATTTGTAATTTATTTCCCCTGTCACTAACATCAAATTCCTTTTGGTCATATCTTGGTTCTACACCATTTTTTTCTGGAATTACCCATAATTGGAACAAACTTAAATGTTCTGTTGCAGAACCATTTATTTCTGAATGATATACACCTGTTCCTGCAGACATTACTTGAACTTCTCCTGGTAAAACAGGAATCCAATCATTTGCCATATTATCTTTATGCTTTAAAACACCTTTTAACGGAATTGTAATAATTTCCATATTATCGTGAGGATGTGTTCCAAAACCCATGCTTGGAGCAATTAAATCATCATTTAAAACTCTTAACGCTCCAAAATGTGTTCTGTTTGGATCATAAAAATTAGCAAAACTAAATGAATGATTTGCCTGTAACCAACCATGATCTGCATGACCTCTTGAGGTTGCTGTATGAATTATTTTTTTCATAATTATCTTATTTTATCTAATAAATCACTCAATATAACTGCTTCATCATCAGACAAATTGTCTAAAAAAGAAATATTTTTATAATCATCGATTGTTGATAATAATTCTAAACCAGGTTTTGTGATTTTTACATATACTACTCTCCTATCATGATCACAACGCTCTCTTTCAATTAAATTTTTATCACATAATTTATCCATTAAACGTGTTGCATTTGGCGCTCTTTCAATCATTCTATCTTTAACAATTTGTACCTTAATTTTGTCTTTTGCTCCACGTAAAATTCGAAGTATATTATATTGTTGTGGAGAAATTCCATAAGGTTTAAAAAACTCAGTTTCTTTGCTACTTAACCAATTTGCAGTATATTTTATATTGATTAATGCCTTTACTTTATTACTAACAAACTTCGATTTTATGTCTTTAGAAATATCACCCATTTTTACTGATTTACTGCTTTCTCAAATAAATTTACTTGCACTTTCAAAGAAGCCAATAAATCTTCATTTATTATTTTACCTTCTTTAAAATTGTCATAAAAGTTAGGTAAAGAATACGTAATTAATTCTTTTGCTCCTTGTCTTGAAAATCTTTGTTCTCCAGCAGCTAAAACAAATTTACCTCCCATTCCTCCAGGAGAAGTTGCCATTAATAACAAAGGTTTATCTCTAAAAATTTTTCCTTCAATTCTTGAACTCCAATCAAAAATATTTTTAAAAGCGGCAGCGTAAGAACCATTATGCTCTGCTAATGATAGGATAAAACCATCATAATTATCTAACAAAGAAGTAAATTTCTTTACAGCTTCTGGAAAACCATTTTTTTCTTCATCTTCACTAAAAATTGGTAAAGTAAAATCTCTTAAATCAATTACATCAAAAGAAGTGTTTTCTAGATTTTCTGCAGCAAATATTGCTAATTTTTTATTAATAGAAGTAGAACTCGTACTTCCTGCAAATGCTAATACTTTTTTCATTTTAAATAATTTTTGATTCAATTAAAGTTTCTCCTTTTACCATTTTAGCAACAGGACATTTTCCTGCAATAACCAACAGCCTTTTCTTTTGATCTTCTGTAATTTCTTTTTCGAAAGAAATATCTTCTTCCAACCATTTTTTAATTCCTTCTGAAGTTTGCTCTTCCTTTTGAAAAACATTGACGGTTATTTTACCAACGTCCCAACCCTTTCTTTCTGCATACATTCTTAAAGTAATTGACACGCAACCACCTATTGCTGTAAGTAGGTATTCTACTGGAGTTGGACCATTATCATCACCTCCAGAAGCTACAGGTTCATCTATTGTTAAAAAATGATTTCTTGTTTTTGCTTCTGCTAAATAGTTTTTATTTGATAAAACTACCTCAGCGTTTTTAACTTTATCCATTTGTAATTTTTTTATTTGTTATATAAGATGTAATTAATAGAATCATTGCCAATATTGCTCCCATTTGTTCTCCATCACTAATCATTATATGTGCAAAAAAAGCAAATATAAAAGCGAAGAAAAAACCTGCATACGCCCATTCTTTTATTGTTTTATTAACAACAAACCATAAAGCAACCAAACCTAATATTTTTGCAATTGCATAAGGATAAATTATATAGGTTGGATATCCAAAATTGGAAAACATACTTGCTACTTCTGCATGATTGAAGAAGTACATTCCTGCAGAAAAAAGCATTAATAAAGTTAATAATCCTGTAGAAACGTAGTAAATAATTTTAGTTGTTTTCATCTTGAATGTTTTTAAATTCTAGACAAAGTTACAAAATAAAAATTTATTTACCAAGGAAAATAAATCCAAGGAAACATAAATCAATTCTTTTAAAAAAAGAGCTATGTATTTTTCTAAATTATTAAAACACATAGAAACATAAAAAACAAAGGCTTACTCTAATATTCTAAAAGTTAGCAAACGAGTTTAGCCCTGATTGAACGACTTGTTTGAGCTCTTTTGAGGAACGAAAAAAGCGAGTAGTGAAAGCAGGAAATAGCTACAAATCTTTCGACTGCGCTCAAGATGACATCCTGAAATAAAATTAGCACTGACTACTGATTATTTTTAATAGAATCTATTTGCTTCTGAAGTTTTTCTATTTCTTGACGTTTCTTTTCTTGCTTAGTTAACAGCTTTATAGAGTCTAAAATTTGTTGGTTTTTCTCTAAAACTGTATGCTCTTTTTCGAAATAAATATTTGACCCTTCACTTGTTCTCCAAGCTTCGTTTAATTGATTATACACCTCTTCATTCCAAGTACTTGGTTTTTTAGCGTTGATCCAAACTACATCTCTATATTCGCTATCTACCAAAGCCAAATCTGGTGTTGCAGAACCATCAAATTGTTCTGGATTGTTGGCACTTATTGTAGAAACAGTTCCTAAAAAGAACATACGTTTTCTACCCGCAATTTCTTTAATATATGGTCTAAATTCTACAGGTGTATTCGAGTTCCAATCGTATTCTTTTTTAGATTCTTTTACTTTTAAAGGCATTGCAGAAACACCAGCATAACCTTGTTTTTTTGATGCATGATCGTAATAATACAACTTATCTGTACCATCTGCAGGAATAAAAACGCTGTAACTTAAACTTGTTCTTTCGCTACCAACAGGCTCTAAACCAAACCAATGATATAAACCGCTAAAAGCGTCTGTTTTTGAATCTGAAAAATTAAAATCTGTAACATAAGGTTGTGCATTTTGATCTTTTGGAGCTTCTGGAATTTTTACAGCACTTTCCATATTCCAAGGTAATGGATCTGAAAAACCTGCTAAAAATTTTAAGCTTTCTGCTTGCAAACGTGAAACTCTTTCTGATAAGGTATTTTGCTTTGTTAAATAAGCATAGTTTTTCATTTCTGATGGAGAAATATAAGTTCCTTTACCAATGGTAATTCTTTCTAAATAATCTTTAATATCATGTTCTCCGTTTTCTATAACCATTACACCTCCAAAAGTTGGATAAGGAAAAAAGAAACCTTTCCATCTTATTAAACTTACCACCTCTACCCAAGCACCTTTATCATTTTTCATGTAATAGGTGTCACTTGGTTGGTAATTGAACAACATCCATGGATTTAAACGTTGTACAACTGCATTGTAGGTATTTCTACTAAATTTTAAAGATTCTCCAATAGAAAATGTAACTGGAATTCTATTTTCTGATGAAAAACGCGGAAATGGTGTTGTACTAGATACAGAAAAAACTTCTTCTGTATTGTCTTTAATTCCTTGCCAAACATATTTTTCTGTTGGCTGAATTGCCATTGTCCATTGATTTTTTCCATCAACCCTAACTAAATGAGGCAATGAAACATCTTTTGTTTCTCCTACAGATTCATTTGCCATTGAAAAAATATTTCTTAAAGGCTGAATTCTTTCGTTTTGAGTTAAAGGTAATTCGCTAATTTCTACTTTATTTAAATCGTTAAAAACATTATATGTTTTCATATAATCGTAGAAATTCATACTCCAACCTACATAATATAAAACCCCAAAAAAGAGCGATAAGAAAAATAAAATTCCGATTCTTTTACCAGTACTTGCAGATTTTCTAAAGTTTCTCAATCCTAAAAACAATAAAAAAGAGCACAATACTATGATGAAAATAAATTTTCTAATAAATAATAATGCTGGCTGATAATCGTCTCTTAAAAAGAACAATAATCCAATTAAAATTATACTAAATAGTATGACTCTTTTCTTTTGTTTTGATCCTTTATTCCAATAATTTTTTAACATAAATAAGCCCACCTTAATCCTCCCAAAGGGAGGAAACTTGCAGCGTGAGTAACTGTGTTTAATTTGTTTTTATCTTCTAACTGAAAACTGCTACTGTTTACTCTTTATTTCAAAAATCCTTTATCCTTTAATCTTTCTCTTGCACTTTTGGTTTCTGCTTTAGGTGCTTCTTTTGGAAGCTTTACATCTTCTGCATCTTTTGTTTGCAAATCTTCAATAAAATCTTTTCCTTTTTCTATAACTTCATCAAATTTTTCTTCAATAGCATCTGATTGTTCTTCTATAATTTCTGACGATTTAAATATAGCTCCTGCAATATAGGTTCCTATTAAAGTTCCAACAATCATAGATGCAAATAATGAAATTGTAGTGTAATTTATTGGAATTAAAAATTGAATAATTAAAATTCCAACTAGAAAAAAAGCAGCAATATAAACCAATCTTAAAATTAAGTTTTGCTTAAAAACAAACCCTTTTTTATCTGTTGGTTTCATTTGTAATTCTTCTGAATTCATTATTTTATTAAAAAATCTATAGATTTTATTTCCTTGAGATTCTCGCCAATAAATAACAACTCCAAATAAAATTGCTGCGATAAATATGATGATTTCTAATGTCATGATTTTAAAATGTTTGAAGTTCTCTATAAAATTAGTCTATTTTTTCTAAAAATTGTTACAAATTGTTTCAATTACCCAATCTTGAGTAGAATCTTCTAAATTTTTATACACTTCATAAAACTGCTCTTTATCGTACCAATATAAAAACAACACATCTTTTGGTGCAATATTCACTAACAAATGCCAAATTAAATCTTGATGATTTGCTCTTAAAGACGAATGTGGTTTATGCAATGAAAAATAAAATTCTTCATCAATTATATCTTTAATTTTTATGTCTTTATTAATTGTTTTTTTATCCATATAACGCTCAACACTCATTACTTTTTTACGAGAATTTATGTCGATTTTATTCAAATAACTTTTAAATAACATCTTGTCATTCAAAATCTCTTTTATTGGATGTTGTGTTTCTTTTAAAAATTCTGAAAAAATAAATTTCTTGATTCTTTCATATCTTTTAGTTGTTACTTCTTCTGATAAATTACACTCAATAATTACATGATCTTTTAATTGAGCTATTAATTCTGTTTGAGAAATATGAAACATCATTACATCAAAAGTAGTATCATTTATAGCTTCTTTGTATGCATTTTTATCTTCGAAAATTAAAATAGGCGAAATGAAGTTTCTTAACAGATATACTCCTCCGAAAGCTTTTGTAAAAAAAGAATCTGTTGTAAAAACAAGCTCTTCTAAATGTAGATTTCTTTCTCTTAAATCTCCGTATTTTTTTGCTGATTTTAAAAGTTGCTGATGAATATCTTCATCAATAAAGTTATTCTCATGATTGAAAATTTCAACCAACTTTAACTGCTCTTCTTTTGCCTTGTTTAAGTTATCTATTAAATGAAATCTAATTGTAATATCTTTATATCTTAAAATATCTAATGGCTCATAAAACGCATCAATTTTTTGATCAAAATCAACACAAATAGCAGAATCTCTTGTAATATCATTAATACTTTTTTCATGTTTTTTAAACACAACTTTCATCAATGCTGCATCAAAAGAATGAAACGGATTATACACTGGCAATCCTTTTTGTTTTGGAGTAATTATAATTGCATGTGTGTTTGCTTCACCATTATTTAGGTAAAAAGGTGCTCCTTTTTCTTCAGCAATTTCAGGACTCCAACCTACTCCATCAATCGTAAATTTTTTCAATTTGGTTTCTGAAAAACCAAGTTTTACTAAACATTTATTGTAGCGTTCTACCAATTTTCCGCTCACAGAAATTGATTCGCTTCTATATAAATTGGCTTTTATTAGTTTATCCATATTAACCTAATAATTGATTAATTTGTGCATATTGTAATAAAACAATCGTTCTTGTATCTATAATTTCTCCGTTTTCTAACATTTTTACAGCTTCTGTAAAAGGCATTTCTAAAACTTCAATATCTTCTGTTTCACTTTCTAAACCTCCTCCTTCACTCACTTTCATATCATCTGTATATTCCCCAACAAAAAAGTGCATTTTTTCCGTTAAAACTCCAGGGGAAGAATATCCTTCATATACTTTTTTAACAGATTTTAAACGAATACCAACCTCTTCTTCTGTTTCTCTTATAACACATTGTTCTGGATTATCTTCATCTAATAAACCAGCAGGAATTTCAATTAAAAACCCTTCTTTATTGTCGTGTAAAAAAGTAGGCAGTCTAAATTGTTTGATTAAAATCACCGTCTTTTTAGTTGTATTGTACAACAATATTCCTGCTCCATGGCCACGTTCGTATACTTCACGCATTTGGTTTACCCAACTTCCATCTGGCATTTGATAATCAAAATTAAACTTATGAAGCGCGTAATAATTATCCGACAATAAAGTCTTTTCTATATTTTTGATTCGATTATTACTCATTCTCAAAATTTCTTCTTGCTTCTAAATCAATATTCATTTGATTCACTTTTGCATCTACTTTTCGTTTAAAATCTGTATCTGCAATGGTTGCTACATTATCTAAATAACGTACAACTTCTTGCCTTCTTACTTCAGAAAAATTTAAACCTTTCATATTTGCTTTCATCAATTCTTGCAACATGTTAAACTTTGTTTCATATTTCTGTTTGAAATAAATTTCAGGATTAGAAAACCAATCTTCTTCTAAATCAAAATCTGTTAATCGCAATGAAATTGCAGATTGAATATTACGTACATCTCTAGACGAAAAGAATGGAAATATTTTCTGAATTTCTTTGTACAAAATCGCAAAAAACAAATGTTCATTCGATTTATGATTTCTTTCTGCTCTATCATATGCTTCTAAAACTCTTTCTTCGGATGGTTTTTCTATAGAACTTAAAATTTCTCCCATATTTTTTGTCAAACCTTGGTCTTTTAAAAACTCGTAATTTGATGGGTCTTGCATATTCACAAAATCTGGCATTGTTTTTTCAAACTTTTTCCACCAAATATAATCTTGATCTAAGAAGTCGTGTTCTGTTCTTGCTCCGTCAATTTTAAATCTACCTTGTACACGAGAAATAACAGCTTTGTCTAACATTTCTGGTAAATTGGTAAATAAACCTATTGAAGAATTTCCATAATTTACGGCATAAGCTCCTTCTGTATAACGTAAGAAAACACCAATTACTTCTTTAACTCCGGCAGAAACTCCTTGTGCAGTTCTTTCTTGTAAATTATTTTCTGCATCATCAATTGGTGCAAAAATTAATTTTGTTGGATCTTGCATCGGCTTCATCCATTCTACCATTTTTTCTGCAGATCCTCCTTGAAAAGTAGAAATCAACGTATCTGGCATTGGATGAAATAAAAACGGAATGTCTAAATTGTCTGAATGCTCTTTTAAACGAGTTGCAATTGCTGCAATTAACATCGATTTTCCTGTTCCTGGAATTCCATAACCCATAAAAACAGGCATAAAACCACCTAATTCTTGAAACGGATTTTTCTTTGCATCAAAATCGTAACTCAACATTCTTTCTGTTAATCTGCGTGCAAAATGTTTAGCATCTTTATTCCCTACAATTTGCTCAAATTGAATTTTATTAAACTCAACACTTTTTGCAGTTCCAGAAAAAACGTTTTCCCAACCAGAAACTGCAAATTCAGAATTTTCTAATTTATAGGTTCTATCTACAATGGTTTCTGTGTATTCTAAACTGCTTTTTCTAAGCTGAATTTCATCAATTAAGGCTTCATAAAAAACCACTGTAAAATCGATTACATCTTTGTCTGATTTTACAATTTCTGGATGTCCTAAATATTTATCAAAATAAAATAAAGAACATGCAATTCCTTTTAATGGTGATAAAAGAGAAACTTCAGGAATACCAGCAAATTTTTGTTTCATAACTGATAAATCATCTGAAGCATGGGGTTTTAAATCGTGTAAAATTTTATAAGCTGTTGCAAATAATTGAAACGCAGTTGCTGTTTGCATTTTACTTTCAAACTCACGTTTTCCTTGAGAATCTAATGCAGATTTTCGCTCATTTAATGATGATAATCCTGATGAATCGTAATAATTATCTTTAATCCAGATTCCTAAAGTAATTCCTTCTTGCACAGCATATAAAGTCTGATTTAAATACACAGGAATTGCAATTGAATCTGGTAATAAACGTTTTTTTAAGGCTAAAATAGTTTTTGAAACTGAAGTAATTTCTACATTAGATCCTGAATTTGCTCTTGACAAATACAATAAAATTGAATCGTCTTTTGCATCATTTTCTTTACTTTTTGCTCTATTACTTTGCTCCCATTGAACTGATTTTAAATAACCAGAAGCTTCATCGCGAAGCATATCTAGTTCATTCTGTTTTATTGGAAAAGTTGAGTTGTGTTCCATATTTTTTTAGTCTGCAGTTGGCAGTCTTCAGTAAACAGTTCACTCTGCTTTTATTACTCTGCCTGTTATTTTTTTTCTTTTAATTTTTTATTTCACAATCTTGCTGACTGTAAATTGCTGACTGAAAACTGTCAACTATTTACTGTCAACTTATATTTTATCAATTTTTAAATCTGACATTTCTATTGGGGATTTTGCTAACTTATGTAATGTTTCTGGCGCAACATTGTGCAACAACTGTATAATTCTATGTGGTGCAAAAACATACTTTTGTTTGATAACATCACTCCATTTTTGCATGGTTTGTTTCGAGAAAAAACCACCTTCTTTAAAAGTATCTCCAGAAAACACTTCATCAATTTTTAGTGATAAAGCATACGATTCTAAAGGAATTTCCTTACGCGCAATTCCTCCTAAAATAGCGTGTGTAATTTCGTTTTCATCTTTAGCAAACACATTATGAAAAGGACCTAAATCTATTCTCTTAATATGTTTTGGCTGAATGTTTTCTAATTTTCTATCAATAGAATATGCCATAGTATCTAAAGACATTTCTCTATCTGCACTTTCTTTTAATACTTGATATAACTTTTCTTTATCATCTGAAATACGTTTGCCATCATAATTAAAATACATGTAGCAAATATATGGTCTGTTTGTAGTTACATCATAAAAACTCCAACTTGTCATTAAATTTCCATGACCATTTTTTGGGGTTTCTATAATTTTACCTTGCACAAATCTGTTGAAAATATATTGCTGTTTTACAGATTGATAATAAACTATTGAAGAAGCTTGAAAAAGTTTATCTCTTTTTATAGGTTGTTTCTTTTTTAATAGGGTGTCTAAAAACTCCTCTTTTAAATTTTCTTTTCCTTTTAGTTTACCAACATATTCATTCTTCAATTCTAAATCGTTGTACAAAAACCTGAATTCTAAATAATTAGGAAAACCAGAATCTGTTAAATCGACTTTCATATTATCTTCTTCATCATACATATATTTAATACGCATTGCCTCAATAGAATATAATAGTAAGTCTGAATATTGCTTAAAAATAAGCAACTCTTGATGATTGCATAGTTGTTCTTGTTGTACACTTACAATCAATTCTTTTAGCACAAAATCTACCATTTTATGATAAAAAACGTATTGCTCTTTAGAATTTAAAATTGCTGAATCTAAAGGTGTTGTAATCATAGGATTTTAGTTTTCAGTATTCAGTAGCAGTTCACAGCAATCAACTGACTGCAAACTGCTACTGTAAACTGCTTACTTTTTAGGATAATAAATCGTCGTCTGAAGTATCTTTTTTTGGAGCTTCTGTTGGCTCACTATCATCTCCTTTTGGTGCATTTGCATCTGCCTTGTAATAATCTTCAAAAATCTCTTTCATGTCGATTCCATATCTATCTGCAAAATTCTTTTGAATATCGATATCTTTTTCACGAATTTCGTGTAAAGCCTCTGCATACGTACTGTAAACACCTTTCATTACTTTTTCGTGAACAGGAATATTGTCCATCATTTCTTGACGAGCTCTTGCACTTGCAGAATGCATAGATGCTAGAGTTTCTCCAATATGTTCATCAGTTTTTACACCTAAATGTTCTAAAATAGCGGCAAATTCTTGATCAGTTCTTGCTTTTAAAGCAACTACATAACCATCATAATATTTTAATCTTTCTTCTGTATCTGACTTTAATTTTGCTCTATGCGTTTGTAAATTAGAACGTAAAGAAGTTAATACTTTAATGGTTAAATTGTGTTTGTGTACAAAACTATCCTTACTTGCAGCTAAAGTTGTATAAGCGTTTTTAAGACCTTCTAACTCCTCTACTTTTTGCTCTATACCAGTCATTTTTCCAATTGCTTCTGAATAGGCTGTAGATTGTTTATCTGCAATTTCATCTAATTCTTGACGAGCTTGTTTTAACAAGGCATATTGCTCTTCTAATTGATCTTCTACTTCTTTCTTTTTTTCTAAAGCTTTTGTATGATTTTTAGAAGCTTCAACAATCGCATCTTTTAACTTCTCTTCTACTTCTTTAATTTCTACTTCTCTATTTTTAAGTCGCGTAACTGCTGCTTGAGATTTGTATGAAAGTTCACTCAACAAAGTTTGAATGTCTGCACTTTCTATACGTTCTTGAAACATTGCTTTTGCCTTATTATCTGCACCTGCTCTTACTTTTTCTGCTTCTTTAAATTCTATTTGCTCTCTTTTAATCTTAGATTTTCTTCCCCAAAGATTATTCCACCAAGTATCTGGTTTGTTTTCTGCATCTTCTAATTCTACTCTTGCTCTTTCTAATGCTTTTTGGGCATCATCAATAACTTTTTGTTCTGTAGGATTTAATGCAGAAAATTTCTCGAACATAATACCAACTTCGTCTTGATAATCTGTTAAATCTTTAATGGCATCTAAAAGTGTAGTTCTATCTTTTTCTGCCATGTGTACAACATCATCTAATGTTGCGTTTAAAATTTTCTGGCGAGATTCTGGATCATCTTCTTGCGCCAATTTAGATTTCATGGTATCAATAGCTTTCCCCCAGTTTACATCTACTTTTTCAGTTTTTTTGTTAGAACTAGTTTCTAGTAAGTCAAAATCATCAGACATAGTTATTTTGTGTTTTTTAAAAGTTGAACAATTTTTAGACAAGCAATTTCGTTAAAAATTTCGAAATAAAATAAAATTACTTCTAATTATATGTAGCAATTAAACCTTATTTGTTACAAGAAGTCTAATAAATTTAAAACTTTATCTATTTCTTGCAGATTTCTTGTTATTTTTAACAGCCAATTTGCTTTTTTAAGTCCTTTATGTTGAAATCTAAATTATCAATCTTATTTATTATCATATTTAATATAATTTGTGTTAATAATATTCAAGCTCAATTGAGTAAAAAACATTTTATTCCGCCTTTAACTTATGCAGAAACAGGAAATGCAAATCCTGAAAATCAATATTTTTATATTTCTACACCTAATAATCAGAACGTAAGTTATACTATAAAGCAAATAGGAAATTCTTCTGGTGATATTACAGGTTTTGTTTCAAGTTCAACGCCTCAAGAAATATTAATTGGTTCTGGTGATAGTCAACTTTTTGTAGATTCTAGACAAACAAGTGTAGTTCATTCTGATAAAGGTTATATTATAGAAGCTGATGACGTTATTTATGTTTCAATTCGTGTTTTAGCTGGTGGAGGAGCACAAGCTGGAGCATTAGTTAGTAAAGGTGCTTCTGCTTTAGGCACAACCTTTAGAGCTGGAATGTTTACCAATGAAAATCCGCAAGACAACTACTTGAACTTTATTTCTGTTATGGCTACAGAAAATAATACAAAAGTTACTTTTGATGATTTACCTACAGGTATATTAATTAAAAACTACACAGGAAATCTACCAATTACAAATATCCTTTTAAATGAAGGCGAAAGTTATATTGTTGCTACAAATGCAGTTGATAATACAATTAACAGAGATGCTTTAATTGGTACTTTAATAACCTCAGACAAACCCATAGTTACAAATGTTGGTTCTGCTAATGGAAGTTTTCATAACGGCGGAGGAAGAGATTATGGAATTGACCAAATTGTTGGAATTGATAAAATTGGAAGCGAATATATTTTTGTAAAAGGTGATGGTTCTGATGGTTGGGAAAACGTTTTAATTGTAGCACATGAAGATAATACATCTGTGCGCATTAATGGAAATGCAAATTTATCAACAGTTATAAATACTGGGGAATATTATTTAATTGAAGGTGCTAGTTATAACAGCAATGGCAATTTACTTGTAGAAACTTCAAATCCAATTTTTGCTTATCAAGGAGTTGGCGCAAATAATAGTGAAGCAAATCAAGGTTTATTTTTTGTTCCTCCTTTAAGTTGTGAAAACAGAGGAAAAGTAGATAATATTCCTAATATAGAAAATATTGGAACAGTAACTTTTACTGGAGGAATTACAATTGTTACCAACAAAGGAGCTACTGTAAATATTAATTCTCAACCAATATCAAATTTCACAACATCAGGCCCTTTTGATGTTGATGGAAATACAGAATATATAACTTATAAAGTAACTAATTTAACTGGTGATATTTCTATAGACAGTAGTGGCGAATTGTATTGTGCTTATTTTAATCAAAATGGAGCAGCCACCTCTGGAAGCTTTTATTCAGGTTTCCCTTCATCACCAGAAATTAATTTTGATGCCACTGTTTCTGCTTTAGGAAATTGCATACCAAATGTAACTTTAGAAGCTGCAAACACAGATCTATTTGATGAATTTGAATGGTTTTTTGATGATGAAAATGGTGGTGGTTTTGTATCAACAGGAAATACAAACCCTACTTATACACCTACAAATCCAGGTAGATATAAATTAATTGGAAAAATAACCTGTTCTGGTTCAACTTTCGAGTCTGTAGAAGTTCCTGTAAGTATTTGTCCTGATGATTATGATGGTGATACAATTATTGATAATATCGATGATGATCTTGATAATGATGGAATTTCAAATTGTAACGAATCAATAGGCAATGCAACATTAAATATTGCAGATTCTAATAATCCTAGTATCATTTTTCAAGATAATTCAACAAACAACAGTACAACTAGTGTTTATACAGAAACTGAAACTAGTAATACTTTTTCTGGAGACAACATAGGGAATTTCACATCTGTAATAAACCCTGCAACAGATACAAAACTAAAATATGAATTAAAGTTTAATCAAAATATAAATTTTAAATTTAGTCAAAACAAAGCTTTAAACCATACTATTTCTAATGGTGAATTTTTCATCATTAAAATTGTCCCAAATAATAAAAATATTACTCTTATAGACCCTGATGACCAGCTTTTAGTTGATACAAATTTTGATGGAGTTTTTGAAGCAGGAGTTACCAACCTATCAGCTTCAGAAATTTGGTTTAAATACGCTGCAAATACAACTGGAGCAACAAGTACATATGAATTTGTTGCTCATCAAGTAAATCAAATTGATTTTAAACATCAATCAACTGGAATTACAACAACCTCAACTTTTAACGGAAACATTCAATTAACCTGTTTCTCAAGAGATTCTGATAGTGATGGAATTGAAGATTCTTTAGATTTAGATTCTGATAATGATGGAATTCCAGATTTCTACGAAACAGCAAATGATAGTGATAACGATGGAATTCTAAATTACCTAGATATAGATTCTGATAATGATGGTATTTTTGATTTGGTAGAAGCTGGAAATAGTAATTTAGATACTAATTTTGATGGAGTTATTGATAATGCTATTTCAAAAATTGGTATAAATGGTTTGGTTGATAACTTAGAAACAACTCCAGATGATAAAACACTTGCTATTAATTACACAATTGTAGACACAGATACTGATGGTATTTTTAATTTTATAGAATTAGATTCTGATGATGACACTTGTTTCGATGTTATTGAAGCTGGTTTTACAGGAAATGGTTCTGGTATTTTAAACACATCTACTTTTGCAGTTGATAATTTTGGAAAAGTTATTAATAATACTGATGGATACACAATCCCTAATGTAAACTACTTAACGAGTGCTCAAATAAGTTTAAATACTACTTTTGATGATGTTGCTTTTTGTGAAAGCTCAATTGAAACTATAACAATAGATTCCAATGCAGATGGTTTTCAATGGCAGGTTTCTACAGATAATGGTACCGTTTTTAATAACATTACAAATAATACTATTTACAATGGAGTTACTACAACTTCTTTACAAGTTTCCAATATTCCATTAACTTATAATAACTATCAATATAGAGTGGTTTTAACTAGAACTGGTAATAGTTGTCCTTTTACATCAAATGCAATAAAACTAACAGTTAATCCATTACCTATTCCAAAAGAAAATCCTACAGAATTAAAACAGTGTGACTCTGATCCTGATAAGCAAACAACTTTCAATTTAACATTAGCAGAAAGTAATATTTCTAGCAATTCAAAAGATACTTTTCAATATTTTACAACAGCAATTAATGCCAATACTGGCTCACCTCAAGTAGCAGATAAAACCAGTTATTTTGTTGACACAGCAGGTGAAGCCTGGGTTAGAACAATTTCAGAATTTGGTTGTTATACTATTTCCAAAATCAATTTAACAGTTAGCTACACACCTAACGAACCGTATGAGGAAACTTTTTTAGAATGTGATGATTTTTTAGATGCTGATGGAAATAATACTGCTGCAAATTCTGACACAGATGGAATAACCTTTTTCGATTTCAGTACTGCTCCAAGTAAAATTTCTATCGATCCGGATATTAGAATAGAGTTTTATGAAACTGAATTAGAAAGAACACAATCCATAAATGAAATTCAACTTTTGCAAAATATCTCTAATTATAGAAACAATAATATTCCAAATATAACTGGAAATAAATTCCCGATTTTTTATAAATTAATTAGTAAATCAAATAACGATTGTTCTGGTTTAGGACAAATTTATCTACAAGTAAATCCTGTTCCAATAGCTGTTACAACTTCAAATTTAGAGTTTTGTGATGATGATTTATCAGGAAGTACTGCAGATGGAGAAAATGCAAATATAAATCTTAGAGATCATGTTGTTGACATCTTAGGAACAACTCAAACTGAAGCAGATTATATCGTTTCTTTTCACACAACAGCAAATGGAGCTAATACAAATACTGATGTTATTACTAATGACACCAGTTTTACAAATACGGCTCAAAATGGTTTTACTTTAGGTGATATTAGTGAGCAAACTATTTTTGTGCGTGTACAAGATAGAAATGGAACTCAGCAATGTTTTAACGACCACGTTTCTTTTAAAATAATTGTAAATCCTGTTCCTACTATTTCTTCAACTGTAGTTGATTTTGCAGTTTGTGATGTCCCTACTTCTTCTGATAGCGATACTAGAAATCGAATTGCTCAAAATATCGATTTAACTTCTAAAGACATCGAAATTTTAGATGGTAAAACAAATCATAGAGTTGCTTATTATGCAACGCAACAAGATGCTGAAAATGGTAACGAAATTACAAATCCTACTGATTTTCAAAACATAACGAGTCAAACTGTATTTCCCACTAATTTTAATACAGATGATCCAGGAATTGAAACCATATTCTTTAAAATATTTGATTTAGGTGGTAATATGTGTGAATCTGTTTTTGCAACTTTTCAGTTATTGATTTACCCAGAACCTAATATTCCAATCAATATTTCTAATTATTCTGATTGTGATAATATTTCAGATAGTTTTGCTGATGATGATAATGGTATAAATGGAGATATTTCTCTTAAAAATAAAATACCAGAAATTCTTATCAATTATCAGCCCGCTGAATTTGCAGATTTCTCGGTAACTTTTTACACTTCTTTAGCTGATGCAGAATCAGGAAACAGTTCTTTAGCAATTGATGAAAATATATTTGAAAATAACAACAACAATCAAACAATTTTTGTACGTGTAGAAAACACAAAAAACACGCCAATTATTTGTGTAAATACCCAACTCTCTTTTAATATTAATATTATTTCTTTACCCGAATTTACAGTTACTGGAGAAGATCCTAATAATCCTCAAATTCTGTGTTTAAACTACACAACTCCACATATTCTTGAAGTAGAAAATCCTGCAGCTGGTTATGATTATGAATGGGAAGATAAAAACGGAACTGTATTAGGAACCAATTCCACTTTAACCATTAGTGAAGGTGGAGAGTACACTGTAAAAGCAACAGATATTACAACTACATGTAACAAAAGTAGAACTATTTATGTTGAAGAATCTGAAAAAGCAACCTTGCTACAAGAAGCTGTCACAATTATTGACGAATCTAACAATATTGGGAGTAATGATAATATATCTATTTTTATAGATACTGTTAAAAATCCATTAGGCAAAGGAGATTATCAATTTGCTGTTAGAAATGATGATTATGGAGATATGTTTCCTGCAATTGGGTTTCAAGATGAACCACTTTTTGAAAATCTTGAAGGTGGAATTTACACTATTATTGTAAATGATAAAAATGGTTGTACTCCAGATGAAGAATTGCAAATTTCAGTAATTCAATTTCCTAAATTCTTTACACCAAATGGAGATGGAAAGAATGATACTTGGGTAATTAAAGGTGCAAACAAAACATTTTATCCTAATAGCAGCATTAATATCTTTAATAGATTTGGGAAATTTGTTGCACAATTACCAATTGATAGTCAAGGTTGGGACGGAAACTATAATGGTAAAATATTACCTTCTGATGATTATTGGTTTAATATTCAGCTAATTCCTGCTGATATTACAAAACCAACTATTAATAAAAAAGGACATTTTTCTCTATTAAGGAAATAAATATTACTTTTTAAAAGTTAAAAAAATACGGATATTTTTATACAAAGTATCCGTATTTTTACATCATGGAATTTAAATTGGTATCAGAATTTTCTCCAACAGGAGATCAACCTCAAGCAATAAAAGAACTTACAGAAAGTATTCTTGGAGGTGAAAAATTTCAAACTTTATTAGGGGTAACAGGTTCTGGTAAAACATTTACGGTTGCAAATGTTATAGAAGAAATAAAAAAACCAACCTTAGTTTTAGCACACAATAAAACATTGGCAGCTCAATTATATTCAGAATTTAAACAATTCTTCCCTGAAAATGCTGTAGAATACTTTGTTTCTTATTACGATTATTATCAACCAGAAGCATACATTCCTGTAACAGGAACTTATATCGAAAAAGATTTGTCTATCAATGATGATATTGAAAGACTTCGTTTAAGCACAACTTCTTCCCTACTTTCAGGTCGTAGAGATGTTTTAGTAGTAGCTTCTGTTTCTTGTTTATACGGAATTGGAAACCCTGTAGAATTCAAGAAAAACGTAATTCCTATTCATGTAGACCAACAAATTGCAAGAACAAAATTTTTGCATCAACTAGTTCAAAGCTTATATTCTAGAACAGAACACGAAATAAAAAGTGGAACTTTTAAAGTAAAAGGAGATGTAGTTACCATTTACCCTTCTTATGGTGATAATGGTTATAGAGTTCATTTTTTTGGTGATGAAATTGAAGAAATAGAATCCTTCGATTTAGAAAGCAATACTGTACTTGAAAAGTTTGAAGAACTCACCATTTACCCAGCAAACCTGTTTGTAACTTCTCCAGATGTATTACAAAACGCGATTCATCAAATTCAAGAAGATATGATGAAACAAGTAGATTATTTTAAAGAAATTGGTAAACATTTAGAAGCAAAACGTTTAAAAGAACGAACAGAATTCGATTTAGAAATGATACGCGAATTAGGATATTGTTCAGGAATTGAAAATTATTCTCGTTATTTAGATGGTAGAGAACCAGGAACAAGACCTTTCTGTTTGCTAGATTATTTTCCTGATGATTATTTAATGGTGGTTGATGAAAGTCACGTTACAATTCCACAAACACATGCAATGTATGGTGGAGATAGAAGCAGAAAAGAAAACTTGGTAGAATATGGTTTTCGTTTACCTGCAGCAATGGACAATCGTCCGTTAAAATTTGAAGAATTTGAAGAAGTTCAAAATCAAGTTATATATGTTTCTGCAACTCCTGCAGATTATGAATTGCAAAAAACTGAAGGTGTTTTTGTAGAACAAGTAATTCGTCCTACAGGGTTATTAGATCCAGTAATAGAAATTAGACCAAGTTTAAATCAAATTGATGATTTAATTGAAGAAATACAAACTCGTGTAGACAAAGACGAACGTACTTTGGTGACCACTTTAACCAAAAGAATGGCAGAAGAGTTGACCAAATATTTAACAAGAGTTGCAATTCGTTGTAGATATATACATTCTGATGTTGATACTTTAGAACGTGTCGAGATTATGCAAGATTTACGTAAAGGTTTGTTTGATGTTTTAATTGGAGTAAATTTATTAAGAGAAGGTTTAGATTTACCAGAAGTTTCTTTAGTTGCTATTTTAGATGCAGATAAAGAAGGTTTTTTACGCTCTCACAGATCGATTACACAAACTGTGGGTAGAGCAGCAAGAAATGTAAATGGTTTGGCAATTTTATATGCTGATAAAATAACAAACAGTATGCAAAAAACGATTGATGAAACAGAACGTAGAAGAGAAAAACAAATAGCTTACAACACAAAACATAATATTACTCCTACTCAAATCAATAAAAAGATAGATGACACTCTATCTAAATCTGCAGTTTCAAGTTATCATTACGACAATGCAAAACAAGTTGCTGCAGAACAAGATTTACAATATTTACCAAAAGAAGAAATAGAAAAACGTATTAGAGAAAAACGCAAACATATGGAAGCTGCTGCCAAATCTTTAGATTTTATTGTTGCTGCCCAATTAAGAGATGAAATTGCAGTTTTAAAAGAAAAATTGTAAATTCTTTATGAAAAGAGGTGTTTTTACCTATTGATTTTTTAACTCAAAAAAACTAACTTCGCTAACGCCGATTATAAATCACTTGTGCTGAACTTGATTCAGTATTAAAACGGACATCATAATCGTCTTAAGTTAGCGAAACTCATAAAAAAAAGCCTCACAATTAATTGTGAGGCTTTTTTTACTAAATATATTTTCTAAGAAACTACTTAGAGGCTTCTAAAACTTCTTGTACTTTATCAGCAGCTTCTTGAAATTCTGTAGCAGAAATAATTTCCATTCCAGAATTATCTATTAATTCTTTTGCTTCTTTTGCATTTGTTCCTTGTAATCTACAAATAATAGGTACATTAATTTTGTCTCCCATATTTTTATAAGCATCTACAACACCTTGCGCTACTCTATCGCAACGTACAATACCACCAAAAATATTTACTAAAATTGCTTTTACTGCTGGATCTTTTAAAATAATTCCAAAAGCAGTTTCAACTCTAGCTGCATCTGCAGTACCACCAACATCTAAAAAGTTAGCAGGTTCTCCTCCAGATTCTTTAATTAAATCCATAGTTCCCATTGCTAAACCAGCTCCATTTACCATACACCCAACGTTTCCGTCTAAATCTACATAGTTTAAACCTGCAGCTTTAGCTTCAACTTCAATTGGGTTTTCTTCACGTAAATCACGCATTGCTGCATAATCTCTGTGTCTGTATAATGCATTTTCATCTAAAGAAACTTTAGCGTCAACAGCCATAATTTTAGAATCAGATGTTTTTAATACTGGGTTAATTTCAAACATAGAAGAATCCGATCCAATGTATGCTTTGTATAAATTAGTAACAAACTTTGTCATTTCTTTAAAAGCAACACCAGATAATCCTAAATTAAAAGCAACTTTACGTGCTTGAAAAGGCATAATTCCTAATAAAGGATCAATTTCTTCTGTAAAAATTAAATGTGGAGTTTCTTCTGCAACAGTTTCAATATCCATTCCACCTTCCGTAGAATACATAATCATATTTTTACCAGTTGCTCTGTTTAATAAAACAGACATGTAGTATTCATCTGGTTCAGAATCTCCTGGATAATAAACATCCTCACAGATTAAAACTTGATTTACTTTTTTTCCTTCGGCAGAAGTTTGAGGTGTAATTAACATCATTCCAATAATATCATTGGCAATGCTTTCTACTTCTTGTAAGTTTTTAGCCAACTTAACTCCTCCACCTTTTCCACGCCCACCTGCATGAACTTGCGCTTTAATAACATGCCAACCTGTACCGGTTTCTGCTGTTAATTGTTTTGCTGCATCTACAGCTTCTTTATGATTGCTAGCAACAATTCCACGTTGAATTCTAACGCCAAAACTGCTTAAAATTTCTTTTCCTTGATATTCGTGTAAGTTCATTTGTAAATGTTTAAAAACGTTGTCAAAAATACAAATTCATATACAAAACCATGCATAGTTTTCATTAAAAATTAATTATCATTCTTTTTATCTCAAATTTTCTTTAAGAAACATTTAACACTCCAAGAATGTAACACTTCAAATTTTAAGATGTCTTTCTTATAATTAACACGATTTTAAGAATTATCTCTCAATTGATAAATACTTTAGCAATGTGTTTACACATAATCAACCAAAAATTACATGTTAAAAAAAACCATTTTACTACTGCTTGTAATGTTATCATTACATCAGTTACCAGCACAAAACAAAGAAAATCGGAAAACAATAAAAACCACAAGAATTAAAAAAGCACCTAAAATTGATGGTGTATTAAATGACAAAGCCTGGAAAAATGCAGAATTAATTACAGACTTTATTACTTTAAGACCAGATAACGGCAAACCTGTTTCATCAGAATACCAAACCATTGTTAAAGTTGTTTATAACAATGATGCTATTTACATTTCTGCTCAGATGAATGATCCTGATCCAGAAGGAATTCCTCAAGAATTTGCAACAAGAGATAATTTTAGTATTGCAGATTTCTTTTTGGTAACTATAAATCCTAATGACGATGGCCAGAACCCTTTCGAATTTGTTGTTCAGGCTACAGGAAACCAAGGTGATGCAAAGGTTTCTAATGGAAATGAAGACTTTAATTGGAGTGCCGTTTGGAAAAGTGCTACAAAAATTACAGATAAAGGATGGAATGTAGAAATGGAAATTCCATACAGAGCATTACGTTTTGCTAATGAACCAATACAATCTTGGGGATTTAATTTTCACAGAAGATTAGAAAAATTAAACCAACAACATACTTGGACTCATATTGATAATTCTGTTGGAAGATGGACACAATATGATGGTTTGATAACCGATTTTAAAGATATTAAACCAACTACACGTTTAAATTTATACCCATATGCGTCTGCTACAACTACCACATTTGAAGGTCAATCTGAATTTGATTGGAGTGTTGGAATGGATATTAAATATGGTCTATCAGAAAACTTTACTTTAGATGCTACTTTAATTCCAGATTTTAGTCAAGTAGGTTTCGACAATGTTGAATTAAATCTTGGTCCTTTTGAGCAACAATTTTCAGAACAACGTCAGTTTTTCACAGAAGGTACTGAACTTTTTAATATTGCAAATTTATTTTACTCAAGAAGAATAGGCTCTTCTCCTATTGATCAATTTGATGTTTACGGAAATTTATCCGCAGATGAAGAAGTAACAGATTACCCAGGAAAAGTAACCATGTTAAACGCAGTTAAAATTTCTGGAAGAACAAAAGGCGGATTAGGTATTGGATTTTTTAATGCTATTACAGAAAAAACAAATGCAACTATAAAAAACACAAATACTGACGAAATTAGAAAAGAAGTAATTGCTCCTTTTACAAACTATAATATTATGGTGCTAGATCAACAGTTTAATCAAAACTCAACTGTTTCTTTAATTAACACCAATGTTACTAGACATGGTGAGTTTAGAGATGCTAATGTTACAGCTTTAGACTGGCATATTGAAACCAAAGACAGCAAATATAATGCAGATGGTTCAGTTAAAATGAGTAATATTTCTGATGATGTCAATAATAATGGTACTGGATATTATTTTGATAACAGTTTTGGATACAACTCTGGACATTGGAACTGGGAAATTGGCTATAATTTTGAAAACAAAGACTACAACCCAAATGATTTAGGTATTCTTTTTAGCAATAACCAACAAACAATTTATGGCAGTGCAGGTTGGAGAACCTTACAGCCTACCAAAAAATTTAATTCTTACAATTTTTACTTTTATAATAATGCAGAATTTCAACATTTTTCGGGAATTTACACAGGATATCAAGCTAGTTTTGGTGCAAGTGCACAAACAAGAAATCGCTTCTACTTTGGAGGTAATATAAATTATGAAACAGAAAGTAAAGATTTTTTTGAACCAAGACAGGGTACAACTAGCGGTATTTACTTTTTACAACCTGAAAGAAAAAATATAAATACATGGATATCTACAAACTCACAAAAAAAGTTTCAAGTAAATGCAGATGTATGGTATACAGGGTACTCAAATAACCCAAAAGTAGGATATGGTTTCAGTATTTCTCCTCGTTATCGATTTACAAATCAATTTTCTTTACAATATAGTTTGAATTACAATCAATTTTATGACGACCAAGGTTATATAAATGAAGATGATACAAACATTATTTTTGGAATGAGAGACAGAAAAAACTACACAAACACTATTTCTGGAAAATATAGTTTTAGCACAAACTCTTCTCTTTCTTTAAGTTTTAGGCATTATTGGGGTTCTGTAAATTACAATAGTTATCACAACTTAAATTCTGATGGAAACTTAAACCCAAACACAACATATATTGGAGATGATGTTAATTTTAATAGCTGGAATTTAGATTTAAATTACATTTGGCAATTTGCTCCTGGAAGTCAATTAATTGCATTTTATAGAAATTCTATTTTTAACGAAGACACAAAATCTAATTTAGATTTCTTTAAAAATTTAGATAATTTATTCGATCAATCACAAAGACACACATTCTCTGTAAGATTTGTTTACTTTATAGATTATAACAAACTTAAAAATATTTTCTAGTTAGATATTTTGATATCTTTAGTTCATTAGAAATCAGAAAAGCTTCATCGTTTTTCTGATTTCTTTTTTATACATTCGTTACAAAGTTTTAAGTATGATAATTGGTAAAAACATTCACAAATATTATGGGGATGTAGAAGTTTTAAAAGGTTTAGATTTACATATAAAAAAAGGAGAAATTGTTGCTATTGTTGGCCCTTCTGGAGCAGGCAAAACAACATTGCTTCAAATTTTAGGAACTTTAGACAAGCCCCAAAAGGAAGAAAACTACGAATTAAAACTAAACAACGTTTCACTTAACAACCTAGCAGATAACGAGCTTTCTTCTTTTAGAAACAAGCATATTGGTTTTATTTTTCAATTTCATCAATTATTACCAGAGTTTACTGCTTTAGAAAACGTCTGTATTCCTGCCTTTATTGGAAATAAACCAAAACAAGAAACAGAAAAAAGAGCAAAAGAAATTCTTGAATTTTTAGGATTATCTCATAGAATAAGCCACAAACCAAACGAACTTTCTGGTGGAGAACAACAAAGAGTTGCTGTTGCTAGAGCTTTAATAAACAATCCTTCTGTTATTTTAGCTGATGAACCAAGTGGAAATTTAGATAGTGAGTCTGCTAAAAACTTACATGAACTATTTTTTAAACTTCGTGATGAATTCGGACAAACCTTTGTAATCATTACTCATAATGAAGAATTGGCAAACATGGCAGACAGAAAGTTGACTATGAAAGATGGAAAAATAATTTAACCAAATATGAAAAAGTTAGGTCTATCTTTAATTACGATTCTAATCTTAAATTCTTGTGCATCCATATTAAATGGTAAAAAGACTTCTGTTAAAATTTCAGCAGATAAAGAAAGTAAAATTATTTATGAAAAAGACACACTATCTATCAATAGAAAAGGAGTAATTATAAAACCTGTTCGTTCTAAAAAAACGTTAACGATTACAGTTTTAAAAGATAGCTTAAAAGAAAAATTTTATTTAAAACGAAAATTATCTAATTTCTTTTGGCTTAATATTTTTAATAATTATGGTATTGGAATACTTGTTGACTTTACTACAGACAAACGTTTTACCTATAAACATAATTTGCATTTTGCTACAGATAGTATTACAAAAAAAATAATTTTAAGTACAAAAAAAAATAGCACTACTTCCTAAAAATAAATTTTTCATATACACATCCCCTTTGCAGTTTCTTGATTTTATTTCCATACCTATGGGGACCTTAGGTACAGAATATTTTATAAAAGACAATATAAGTTTAAGCGCTGAATATGGTTTTAGAAATACAAGTTATCCCAATAGTGACTCTAATGTTTTATACCTAAAAGAAAAAGCAAGTACTTATAGATTTGAAACAAAGTTTTACAATAACATCAACCTAACAAACAATGTTCATTTAAACGAATATTTAGCACTTGAAGTTCGCACAATAAAAAGCCAATATAATGACTACATTAATTATACCGTAATTAACGATATAGATACACACGAGTACATAACCGATGATTTTGCTACTAAAAAAACCGTAACAATAATTAATTTAAAGTATGGATTACTTGTACCTATTGGAGAAAAATTTTATTTCGACTTTTATTCTGGCTTAGGCGTAAGAACTAAAAAATATCAACATATAAACTTAGAATATAATAAGCTTATCCATCAAACTAATTTTTCTGATGATATATCGTTATTTGATTATAAACGTTTTAAAAGTTATGAAAAAAAATCATTTTTAAACTATTCATTAGGATTCAAATTTGGAATTAAATTATAAAAAATGAAGAAATCTGAACTAAAAGAATTCTTAGATGAGAAAGTAAAGCTTTATAACAATCCTAAATTTATAGAATCAGATCCAATTCAAATACCACATCAATTTTCTAAAAAAGAAGATATTGAAATTGCCGCTTTTTTAACAGCTACCATTTCTTGGGGAAACAGAAAAATGATTATCAAAAATGCAACTAAAATGATGGATTTACTTGATAACGCTCCCTATGATTTTATCTTAAACCATCAAGAAAATGATTTAAAGTCTTTAGAAGGTTTTGTTCATAGAACTTTTAACGCAATAGATTTACAACAGTTTATAATATCACTAAAAAACATTTACAGCGACCATAAAGGGCTGGAAAACGCATTATCTATTAAAGGTAATGATACAACATATAAGAATGCTATACATCACTTAAAACAGGTGTTTTTTGAAGTTTCTCATCATCAAAGAACAAAAAAACATATTTCTGATCCCTTGAAAAATTCTGCTGCTAAGAGAATAAATATGTTTTTACGTTGGATGGTTAGAAAAGATAATTCGGGTGTAGATTTTGGGATTTGGCAAACTCACAAACCGGCAAATTTATCTTGTCCTTTAGATGTACATTCTGGAAATGTTGCCAGAAAATTAAAACTACTTTTACGAAAACAAAACGACTGGAAAGCACTTTCTGAACTCGATAATAATTTACGAAAATTAGACAAAAATGATCCTGTAAAATATGACTTCGCATTATTTGGTTTAGGTGTTTTTGAAAAGTTTTAATTAGTAGTTAACAACTAGTCTACTCTTTATAATTTTTATAATAAATTAGTATTTTAGAAAATACGTGAAAAAATAAATGCAATTTAAAAATCCAGAAATCTTATACTTTTTAGGACTACTAATTATTCCTATTTTAGTACATCTTTTTCAACTACAAAAATTTATAAAAGTACCATTTACAAACGTTGCATTTTTACAAAAATTAGCGCAGCAAACACGTAAAAGTTCACGCATAAAAAAGTGGTTAATTTTAGCTTCTAGAATGCTTTTATTTACAGCGATAATTTTTGCATTTTCTCAACCTTATTTTAGCAACAAAACATCAAACAAAAAGCAACATAATTTTATATACTTAGACAATTCCTTAAGTACAAATACTAAAGGTGAAAAAGGAAATTTACTACAAATATCGGCACAAGAAATTATAGAAAATGTTTCAGAAAAAGATGTATATTCGTTGCAGACAAATTCAGGTTTTTATGATAAAATTACAAAAACTGAATTAAGAAATGTTTTACTAAACATTAAAGAAACTTCAAAAAGAGTAGATTTATCTACAGTTTTACTAAAATTTAACGCCAATTTAAATAATGAAACAAAAAGTTTAAATAAGACAATACTTATATCTGATTTTCAGAACACTTACAAAAACGAGTTTACAAATGTAACACCCTCTTTTTCTGCCATAAAATTAGAATCTTCTACAAAAAACAACATTTCAATAGACAGTGTTTTTATAAGCAACTCAAATGCAAGTAATTTTACTTTAAATGTTCTTGTAAAAAATCATGGTGAAGCAAAAAACAATATTCCTATAGCAATATACAACAAAGCCAAACTTATTAGCAAAAGCTCCTACTCTTTTGAAAAGGACACTCAAAAAATAATTGAGTTTAAAATTCAAAACCAAGAAGAATTTAACGGAAAAATAACAACAACTTTTAGCGATACTTTTGCGTTCGACAACGTGTTTTATTTCACCTTTAAAAACGATCAAAAAATTAATGTTTTATCTATTGGAAAGAAAGCAGATTTTCTTTCAAAAATTTACAATAAAGAAGCCTTTAACTTTACACAATCTACACTTCAAAACACCAACTACAATTCAATACTAAAACAGCAATTAATTGTTTTAAATGAGGTTGAAGATATTTCAGAAATGGTATCAAAAAAGATAATTGAGTTTTCAAAAAATGGAGGAAACTTAGTTATTATTCCAAATGAAAATTTAGATATTATCTCTTATAATTCATTTCTAAAAAAATTAAATGCAGGAAAAATTCAGGCTAAAAAAATTGATACTTTAAAGATTACAAATATCAATTATACCCATCCTTTATTTCAAAATGTTTTTTCAAAAAAGGTAACCAATTTTCAATATCCAATTGTTAAGAACCACTACCCTATTTCATCAAAAAACGCAAGTAATATTGTTTCATTTGAAAACAATACATCTTTTATTTCTCAAATTAAAAATAAAGAAAGTAACGTCTATTGGATCTCAAGTTCTTTAGATAGAAAAAATAGCAATTTCATTAATTCACCATTAATTGTTCCTGTTTTTTACAACTTCGGGAAATTGAGTTTTAAACATCCTCAATTATTTTACAGAGTTGCTACTGAAAACAAAATTGATATTAAAACAATCATTGATAAAGATAAGGTCTTAAGAATTGCTAACTCAGAAATTTCTTTTATTCCTTTGCAACAGAAATTTCAGGATAAAGTTAGCATCATTACAAAAAACCAGCCTTTAAAATCTGGCCTGTATAGTATTTTAAAAAACAATGACACTATACAGAAATTAGCTTATAATTATCCAAAAGAAGAAAGCTTACTAAACTTTATGGATTTAAATGATTTGAAAAAAGCAAATAAAAATATTACCGTTTCTAGTTCTATTTCCGATATTTTTCAAGAAATAAATAAAAAAAATGAAGTTCATTGGCTTTGGAAATGGTTTTTAGCGCTGGCAATTGTATCTTTGCTACTAGAAATTTTGATTTTAAAATTCTATAAACCATGACCACGCTTATAAAATCGGCAACGATTATAGACCCTTCAAGCCCATATCATAATCAACAAAAAGACATTTTAATTATCAACGGAATCATTGATAAAATAGCTGATTCTATCACAAAAAAAGACAGCTATCAGTTAGTAGAGCTAGATAACTTACATGTTTCTTGTGGTTGGTTTGATACTAGTGTTTCTTTTGGAGAACCAGGTTTTGAAGAAAGAGAAACTATTAAAAATGGATTAAATGTTGCTGCAAAGAGCGGTTTTACTGCTGTTGCAATAAATGCAAACTCTAACCCTGTAATTGATAATAAAGCTGCGGTTGAGTATTTATTACACAAAGCAAATGGTTTTGCTACAAACCTCTACCCTATTGCTGCTTTAACACAAAAAAGCAAAGGTATAGAAATGGCAGAATTGTTTGACATGCAACAATCTGGCGCCATCGCTTTTGGAGATTACAATAAGCCCATTGCAAATGATAATTTAATGAAAATTGCACTTTTGTATGCTCAAAATTTTGATGGTTTGGTTTTTAGCTTTCCTAAAAACAATTCTATTGCTGGAGAAGGAATTGCAAATGAAGGAATTAACAGCACAAAACTTGGACTCAAAGGAATTCCTGCTTTAGCAGAACATATACAAATTGCTAGAGATTTATTTTTATTAGAATATACAGATGGAAAGTTACATATCCCAACTATTTCTACTGCAAAATCTGTAAGCTTAATTAAAGAAGCAAAAAAGAAAGGATTACAAGTAACTTGCAGTGTTTCTGCACATCATTTAACATTAAATGATGATGAATTACATGGTTTTGATAGTAATTTTAAGGTAAATCCTCCTTTAAGAACTAAAACGGATGTTAAAGCTTTACAAAAAGGAATTAAATCTGGAGTTATTGACATAATTACCTCAGACCATAATCCTATTGATATTGAACATAAAAAACTAGAATTTAGCGAAGCAAAAGATGGAACTATTGGTTTAGAAAGTGCTTTTGGAGCTATAAATTCAGTTTTAGAATTAGACAACTTTATTGAAACTATTACAACAAAACCAAAAGCAATTTTTGGTTTAGAAAATTACTCTATCAAAGAACAAAATAAAGCAGAAATTACTTTATTTAATCCAGAAAATGAATATACTTTTAACAAAAAAGATATTTTATCAACCTCAAAAAATAGTGCTTTTTTAAATAAAAGTTTAAAAGGAAAAGCATATGGAATTTACGCTAACAACCAACTAATAATAAATTAAATATCATGGAAAATCATACAGCAAACGAAGGAAAAACAACAGCAATTATTAGCCATTTATGGGTTATTGGACTAATTATAGCTTTTTTTATGAATAATAGTAAGAAAAATTATTTTGCGAGTTTTTACATAAGACAAATGATAGGATTAAACTTATTACAAATTTTAAATGGATGGATCATTTATAAATTCATAGGATCTACCGCAGGTGCAATAGTAGGATTTATTATTTTCGTTTTATGGGTAATTTCTTTGATAGGAGCTATAAAAGGTGAAGAAAAAAGTGTACCCGTTTTAGGTGATCAATTTCAAGATTGGTTTAAAAACATTTAATCTCTAAAAAAGTAGTCAAAGAATGAGCGATTTACAATACCTAGTAAGACAACCAATAACAGCAGTTGAAAACCCGCCTTTATTAATTTTATTACATGGTTATGGTAGTAATGAACAAGATTTATTTTCTTTTGCAGAAGAATTACCAGATGAGTTTTTAATTATTAGCGCACAAGCACCTCTACCAATGGGAGGTAGAAGTTACGCTTGGTATTCTATTAATTTTGATGACAAAAACGGTAAGTTTTCAGATTTAATACAAGCAAAAGAATCTATAGATAAAATAGCTGTTTTTATTGATGAAATAAAGACAAAATACAATACAAACCCTGAAAAAACATTTTTATTAGGTTTTAGTCAAGGCGCAATTTTAAGCTACTCTTTAAGCTTTTTCTACCCTAATAAGGTACAACATGTAATTGCGTTAAGCGGTTATGTAAATACTGAATTACTTCCTGAAACTATTTCTAAAGAAATTAAAACGGATTATTATGGTTCTCATGGTTCTGTAGACCAAGTTTTACCTGTAGAATGGGCTAGGAAAAACAAACCTTTTCTAGACAACTTAGGTTTAAACAATGTATATTCTGAATACCCTGTTGGACACGGAGTTGCTCCACAGAATTTTTATAGTTTTAGAAAATGGATTGAAGAACGTTTGTAGATTTATTTTTTATTTTAAAACAGACTTCATAATCATCTTAAGTTAGTAGATTCTATAAAAAGCTACTTTTTTAAAATGCAAAAATCAACAAAAACAATAGTTTCTTTTAAACTACCTTTGCATTAAAAAATAATCAATGCAGTTTTCTGAATTACCTTTACATAAATCAATCTTAAAAGCAGTTGCTGAAGAAAGGTTTCACACACCAACTCAAGTACAAGAGAAAGCAATTCCTTTAGTTTTAGCTAAAAAAAACATTATTGTTTCTGCTAATACTGGTACAGGAAAAACTGCAGCTTTTGCATTGCCTATTATTCAGCTTTTGCTGGATAAAGAAGCATCAGAAAAAGGAAAGAAAAAAATAAAATCTTTAATTATTACTCCAACTCGTGAATTAGCTATACAAATTTTAGAAAACTTTAAAAGTTATAGCAGACACACAAATTTAACCACTACAGCTGTTTTTGGAGGTGTTTCTTTAGATCCTCAAAAAGAAATTTTAGCTAAAGGTGTAGATATTTTAGTTGCAACTCCAGGAAGATTAATTGACCTTCAAATACAAGGAAACATAGATTTAAGTGCCATTGAAATTTTTGTGCTTGATGAAGCAGATTTAATGCTAGACATGGGCTTTATTGCAGATATAAAAAAGATTGAAGCCTTATGCCCAAAGAAAAAACAAACGCTACTTTTTTCTGCTACAATTCCAGAAAAAATAGATGAATTAGCAAATCGGATTCTAAAAAATCCTATTAAAATTGAAATAAATCCACAAGAAACAACTGCAAAAAATATTGGTCAGTTATTATATTATCTACCAAAGAAAAACAAAACAGATTTGTGTTTGCATTTATTGAGAAATACCATCAATGGAAAAATAATCATCTTTAGACGTACAAAATTTGGAGTTGATAAATTAGAAACCTCTTTAAAGAAAAATGAATATAAAGTTACTAGTATTCATGGAGATAAAACCCAAGCGATAAGAAATAAAGCTATTGAAGATTTTAAAAATAAAAAAGCAAATATCTTAATCGCTACTGATGTTGCTGCACGTGGAATTGACATTACAAATGTAGATGCCATTATTAATTTTGATATTCCTAATATTCCTGAAACCTATATTCATAGAATTGGTAGAACTGGTAGAGCAGGAAAATCTGGAATTGCATTTTCTTTCTGTTCACCAGATGAAAACGCTTATATTAAATTGATTGAAGCTTTAATTGAAAAACCAATTAAAGTAATTACTGAACACCCTTACCTTATTGCTCCTCCAAAACATAGAAAAAAGCAACCAAACACAATTAGTAAACATAAAAAAGGAAGAAAGTCTGAAGCTTCTAAAAAGAAGAAAAAACGTTGGTACTAAAATAATTTAATCCCAATGAATTTAACTTTAAAACATCTCCTTGAAAACTCAAAAAGGTTTTATAAAAAATAGAGCATGAAAAAACCCCAAGTTAAAACTTGGGATTTTTTATATAGTCAAAAATTAATTAATCTTTTCTTATTGCACTTTTATAGAACAACCAATGGCTCTTGTTTGTGTTTTTGAAGGTTTTTTACCTGCTAACAAAGCTTCTATAACATCTTCTACATATTTTTCAGTTACTTTATCTGGGTTTCTAGAACTATTGTCAATTGCACCAATATATTCAACTTTCATTGTTTGCTTATTTACAACATAAACATGTGGCGTTTTGCTTGCTCCGAATTTTGGATACACTTTTTGGCCTTCATCAAACAAATAAGGAAAAGTAAATCCTTTTTCTGATGCACGTACTTTCATATCCTCAAAACCATCACCTCTAGAAGCTTTTGGGTCATTAGGATTTATTGCAATTACCGGAAAACCTAATTTTTTATACTTTTTATCTAAAGCAATTATTCTATCTTCATTTGCTACTGAATATGGACACATGTTGCATGTAAAAATGATTACAAATCCTTTTGCATCAGAATAATCTGATAAGGAAACCATTTGATTATCAATATTTTTTAATTTAAAATCTTCAATCTTATCACCAACTTTATAACCTTCAGTTACTTTGTTTGTAAATGCTGTTGCTATTATAGCTACAAATAATAATAGAATCGTTTTTTTGAATTTCATATTGTTCTTGTTTAAAGTTTATAATAAAGATTTTAATTCAATTTCTAATTTTTCATAATCAAAAGATTGCTCATAGAATTTTCGGCCTTTTGAGCTATAAATTAAAGTAGCTGGTATTGCTCCAGACCAAGTAGAATCTATTGCTTTTATCCAAACATCTTCATTTACATCATCTAACAAAACAACTTTAGATTTTAACTCCTTTTTGTTGATAAACGGAATCAATCTTTTATCAACTTGTTTTGGAAAATCTAGACTCACTAAAATTACTTCAACATTTTTAGTAGCATACTCTTGTTTTAATTTTTCGAAAGCAGGTAACTCCTTAACACAAGGTGCACACCAAGTTGCCCAAAAATTGATAACATATGTTTTATCATCATTTTTTTCTAACAATGGTTTTAACTCATTATATGTGTAAGATTTTACAGAAGTTACCTCTAATTTATCATCTTTAACAACTTCTTTTTTACATGAAGAAAAGCCTATAAAAATTAAAAGAATAAAAATTGATTTTTTCATGATTTTTTAAAATTACATTTTTTAGGAGTGTAATAAAAATAATTAACTCATTATTAACAATAAAGACCTTATAAAATTAATTTTACAAGGTCTTTATTTATTTGATTTATAAATGTTTAACAAAAAATTTCATTCAATATTTTTGCCAATCTAATTCCACCTTTTTGTAGTTGAGTTCTAACGGTTCCAAAATGGTCGTAAGAATATCTGTATTTTAAATTTTCACCAACATTTGCAGACTTATACACTTCTTTGGTAATTTCATGAACCTCATCAACCCATTCAATAATAGTTCCCTTTTGAATTGCCTCAACTTGTTTTTTAGACAAATCTTTTGCATTACCAGCTAATTCTAAATAACTCATGTTCCATTCTTCAATCATTTTTGTATCCCAAACTGAGTGCAAATTTGTTCCTCTACCAAACCATTGAACTTGCACAGTATTACCTCCTTTATCTTCACGTTGGCCAATATGCATTGGTTGATGTAAATCTCCAACAAAATGAACCAACATTTTCAAATAAAAGACTTTGTCTTCTTCAGCACTGTTTTTATCTTTTAAAACTTCAATACATTTATTAATTCCCGTTACTAAATCTCCTCTTGGATTTTTCTCTGCATCTGCATATTTTTCATCCAAATCCATATTAATATAATGCCAAGAATAAAATTCGCTGAATTTTCTATCAGATTTTATTTCATCTGCATATGTAGAAACAAAAGCTAAACTCTCTCCTTTTAACAATTTATCAATTTTTCTTTTTGCCCTATTTGTTAAATGTTTTTCAGCAATTTTACCTGTAGTTCTGTGTCCTGTTGGCCCCCAAAATACAGTTTCCTCAATTGTAGGGTTTGAGAAAAAAAATAGTGATATCAATAAAAATAATTTAATTTTCATCTTGAATTTTTAAAATTAGGTTTCTACAAATTTATAAAAATAATCATCACAAAGTTTGTAAAATCAAAAAAAAATAATATATCTTTGTGATATCATTTTAATATCATAATAAAATTAAACACATGAAAGCAGAGAAAATTATTAAACCAGCAAATGGTTATTTAATGTTACTAATCGTTTTACTATTGTTTTTTGGAGGAATAGCAATAACGATTAATCAAGAGACTCCTATTTACTTAATTGCTACTCTAATTGGTTTTATTGGTTTCTTCGGATTTATCCTTGTAAATCCAAATACTTCTAAAGTAATTTTATTATTTGGTAAATATGTAGGTACTATAAAAGATAATGGTTTGTATTGGGCAAATCCACTGTTCAGAAAAAAAACAATTTCTTTAAGAGCTAGTAATTTTGATAGCGAACGTTTAAAAGTAAATGACAAATTAGGAAACCCAGTAATGATTTCTACTATTTTAGTATGGAGAGTTACAGACACTTACAAGGCTGCTTTTGATGTTGATAATTATGAAAACTTTGTACGTGTACAAACAGATGCTGCAGTTAGAAAATTAGCTAGCATGTATCCTTATGATAATTTTGCAGATGAAGGCCACACAGAAGATATTACGTTACGTTCTAGTGTAAATGAAGTTTCTGAAGCTTTAGAAAAAGAAATTGAAGAACGTTTATCTATTGCAGGAATTGAGGTTTTAGAGGCAAGAATTGGATATTTAGCGTATGCACAAGAAATTGCTTCTGCAATGTTAAAAAGACAACAAGCCACAGCAATTGTAGCTGCAAGACATAAAATTGTTGAAGGTGCTGTTAGTATGGTAGAAATGGCCTTAGAAGAACTAAACAAAAAAGACATTGTTGAGTTAGATGAAGAACGTAAAGCTGCTATGGTCAGTAACTTAATGGTTGTTTTATGTGGTGATAAAGATGCTTCACCCGTTTTAAACACAGGAACTTTAAGCCATTAAAAAGCCTTTCTATCTTCTTAAGAAAAGAAACTCATGATAATTAAAGAAATTAAAAATGAAAGAATATAAAGTAGTAAATTGGAAAATGGGGTTGACAAGAAATAATGAAAAACTTGAAGATACCCTGAACCAATATGCAAGAGAAGGTTGGATTTTAAAACATATAGCAGAAAATACATCTAGAATTGTTTTAGAAAGAAATAAAAACAGATAAAAGTGAAAGTTTTTAAAGAAGAACAACGTTTTACACAAACTTGGTTAATTGTACTTTTAGCTTTTAGTATTATTGTTCCAATTGCAATAATTGTGAAAGAATATTTTAAAGAAAATACTAAAATGACAACAAATGAATTTGTTTTAACATTAGCAGGAATATTAATTTCTGTGCTATTCATCTTCTTGTTTAAACTAACTACAAGAATTGATGAAAAAGGGATTCATTATCAGTTTTTTCCTTTTCATTTTTCAATGAGATTAATTGCTTGGAATGAAATTTCTAAAGCAGGAATTAGAACCTATTTCCCTATAAGTGAATTTGGTGGTTGGGGTTTAAAAGGCGGTTTCTTTTTTAATAAAGGAAGAGGAAAAGCAATTAATGTTTCTGGTGATATTGGCATTCAATTAGTTTTAAAAAATGGTGAAAAATTATTAATTGGGACACAAAAAAAAGAAGAAGTAAATAGAGTGTTAGAAACCTATAAAAACAAACTAACATGATACGTATAATTGCATATTTAATAATTTCAATATTCGGAATTGCAGTTTCTTTAGCTCAAGTAAAATCAGAAGAAATTTTACTTAAAAATGGAAAGATAGAATTACCAGGAACGTTAACGTTTACTCAAGAAAATACTCCTTTAATAATTTGGGTTCATGGCTCTGGACCCGTAAATAGAAACGGTAATCAACCTGCACAAAATATAAAAGCAAATTATATAAAACAATTTAGAGATGCTGTAAATAAAGAACAAATTGCATTTTTTAGTTTTGACAAAAGAACTGCCAATAAAAATAATATTAAATTTTTAACAGATATAAAACTTCAAGATTTTGCTTTAGATGTTGAAGAAATCATAAATTATTTTCATTATGAAAAACGTTTTTCTAAAATCATTTTAGCTGGTCATAGTCAAGGTTCTTTAATTGCAATGTTAGCAGCAAAAAAAGCTGATAAATATATCTCTATTGCTGGAGCAGGAGAAACGATTGATAAAACTATTATAAAACAAATTAGCAAAAACAATTCTACTTTAGGTGAAGCCGCAAAAAAACAATTTGATACACTAAAAACAAAAGGAAAAATTGAAGTTGTAAACCCGTTTTTAATGAGTGTTTTCGCAAAACAAAATCAATCTTTTTTATTTTCTTGGATGCAAATAAATCCTTTAGAAAAAATCAAAAAACTAACGATTCCTATTTTAATTATTAATGGTAAAAAGGACATACAAGTTCAAGTTTCTGATGCTGAAACATTAAAAAAAAGCGCAACCAAAGGCAAAATTAATTATTATTGAAAACATGAATCATGTTTTAAAGAATATCAATAAAGATGAAGACAATCTAAAATCGTATTTTTCACCAGATTATCCTATATCAGAAGAACTAATTAGTACCATCGTAAAATTTGTAAGAGAATAACATGGCAAAGAAGAAAGCATTCGCGTTGCGAGTTAATGAAGACATGATAAAAGCAATTGAAAAATGGGCTGCAGATGAATTTCGTTCTACAAATGGGCAAATAGAATGGATGCTAATGCAAGCGCTTAAAAATGCAAAAAGAGAACCTAAAAAGAAAGAGGAATAGATTCAGATTCTTTAAACTAAGCTCATACATAAATATTAAAATAGAAAAAACATTAAAAGAAACGTTCAATTTTCATTGAGCGTTTTCAATTTTTGTATCTTGTTGCCATTAAACTTAACTCCAAAATAACATACTATGAAAAAAATATTTACATTACTTTTTTTATGTGCTACTACCCTACTATTTTCACAAGATTTTTCTATGGATTTGGTAAAAAACATGAAACCAAGAAATATAGGTCCTGGAGGAATGTCTGGACGTGTAACTTCTATTGATGTTGTAGAAGCAAACCCAGAAATAATGTATGTTGGTACAGCTTCTGGTGGAATTTGGAAATCTACTTCTGGTGGAACAACTTGGAAACCAATTTTTGAAAAAGAATTAACAGCTTCAATTGGTGCTGTTGCAATTCAACAATCAAATCCAAGTGTAATTTGGGCAGGAACTGGAGAAGGAAATCCAAGAAATAGCCTAAATGGTGGATTTGGAATCTATAAATCTTTAGATGCTGGTAAAACCTGGAAATCGATGGGCTTAGAAAAAACAAGACATATTCATCGCGTAATTATAGATCCTACAAACCCTAATACTGTTTACGTTGCAGCAATTGGTTCTCCTTGGGGAGAACACAAAGAACGTGGTGTTTATAAAACTATTGATGGTGGTAAAACGTGGAAACAAATTTTGTTTACAAACATAAAATCTGGTGCTGCAGACTTAATTATGGATCCAACAAATCCAAATAAATTAATTGCTGCAATGTGGGAACACAAACGTGATCCTTGGTTTTTTAAATCTGGTGGAACAGGAAGTGGTTTGTATATGACGCATGATGGAGGAGAAAATTGGAAACAAATTACAGAAAAAGAAGGTTTTCCTAAAGGTGAATTAGGTAGAATTGGAGTTGCAATAGCACCAAATAACCCTGAAATAATATATGCTTTAGTAGAAGCTAAAAAGAATGCACTTTATAAAAGTGTAGATGGAGGTTTTAAATGGACAAAAATAAATGATAAACCAGGTATTGGAAATCGTCCTTTTTATTACTCAGAGATTTATGTTGATCCACAAAACGAAAATAGAGTATATACAGTCTTTACTTACGTAAATGTATCACAAGATGGAGGTAAATCTTTTAAACAATTAATGCCTGCTTATCGAGCAAATAATGGAGTTCATCCAGATCATCATGCTTGGTGGATTCATCCTAAGAATGGTAAATTCATGATTGATGGAAATGATGGAGGTTTAAACATTTCAAAAGATGGAGGTAAATCTTGGCGATTTATTGGTAACATTCCTGTGGCACAATTTTATCACATAAATGTAGATAATGAATATCCTTATAATGTTTATGGGGGAATGCAAGATAATGGTTCTTGGAGAGGTCCTGCTTATGTATGGAAAGCACAAGGAATTAGAAATTCTTATTGGCAAGAAATTAGTTTTGGTGATGGTTTTGATGTAGTTCCTGATAAAGATGATTCACGTTATGGTTGGTCAATGAGTCAACAAGGTTCTGTGTTAAAATATGATTATATCACAGGAAATAATTACTCTGTAAAACCTACACATCCAGATGCAAAAGTGAAATTACGTTTTAATTGGAATGCAGCCATCAACATGGATCCTTTTGATAATGCTACTTTATATTTCGGAAGTCAGTTTGTACATAAATCAACAGACAAAGGTTTAACTTGGACTGTGATTTCTCCTGATTTATCAACCAATAATCCAGAAAAATTAAAACAAGCAGAAAGTGGTGGTTTAACTATGGATGCAACTGGAGCAGAAAATCATTGTACAATTTTAGTAATTGAGCCAACAGTTTTAGAAAAAGACGTTTTGTGGGCTGCAACTGATGATGGACAAGTACACATTACAAAAAACAGTGGAACAACTTGGACAAATGTTGCTAAAAACATTAAAGGTTTACCTGCAAATAGTTGGATTACTCAAATAAAAGCATCCAATAAAAATAAAGGTGAAGCATTATTAGTTGCCAATGATTACAGACGTTTTAATTACACTCCCTATGCTTACAGAACTAAAAATTATGGTAAATCTTGGGAACGAATTGTAGATGAAAACGATGTACAAAGCTATACACTTTGTATAATTGAAGATCCTTTAAATAAAAACTTATTGTTTTTAGGAACTGATGATGGTTTATATATTTCTATAAATGCTGGAAAAAAATGGACAAAATGGACAAATGGATTTCCTACAGTTCCTGTAAAAGATTTAGTAATTCAAACAAGAGAAAATGATCTAGTTATTGGAACTTTTGGAAGAGCTGCTTGGGTTTTGGATGACATTAAACCTTTAAGAACAATTGCAAATGGAAATATTACTTCGAAAAGATTAGAGTTATTTGCTCCACCAGTTGCTTATCAAGCTGCAACACAACAACCAACAGGAAGTAGATTTGGTGCAGATGCAATATATCAAGGTGAAAATCGAAAAAGAGGAGCTATTATTTCTTATTACATCAATGCACCTTTAGATAAAAAAACAAATAATAAACAAAACGAAAATGACTCTAAAGAAACTGAAAATACTGTTAAATACGATTCTATAAAACTTGAAATATTTGATAGAGTAAGAAAAATTAGAACATTAAAAATAAAAACTCCTAAAGAAAATGGAATTCACAAGACAACTTGGGGTTTAAGAGAAAAAGGAGTTGCAAGAGCATCTAGAACAATTAGAAAATCTAAAAGAGAACCAAGTGGAGTTTCTGTGAAACCTGGTGTTTATAAATTAAAAATGACTTATGGAGATGCTATTTCTGAGCAAAATATTAAAGTAGAATTTGATCCTAGATTACAAATTTCTCAAACAGCAATTAATCAAAAATATGATGCAAGTAAAGAATTAGAAGCCTATCAAGAAAAAATAGCCAACGTTGTTAAACAATTAGTTGAAAACAAAAATGCTGCAACAAACTTAAAATCTCAATTATCTAAAAAAGATAAGAAAAAGTATAAGAATGAAATAAAATCTTCGACAGAAATTATTGAAAAAATTGATAATTTAATTGCTCTTTACCTTGGTAAGGTTGATAAAAGGCAAGGAATTACACGTAACCCTGAAGTCACTGTAAATCAACGTTTTTCTTTAGCTAGTAGATATATTCGTTCTCGTTTTGGAGAACAAACTTCTACAGAATCTATTTTAATGAATCAATTTAAAATGGAATTTAAAAAAGCTTTAGAGCAAACTAATAAATTTATTAATTCTGAATGGAAAGCATATAGAAATACTACTGAAAAAATTAAAATATCTCCTTTTAAAGAACCTATAATTTATGTTATTAAATAGATTGTAGTTATTAAAAAAAATGAGAAAATTAATTATTATTTTATGTTTTAGTCTGTTTTCATTTGTGGCAAAAGCTCAAAATTCCCCTGAACACAAATTAGGAAGTTGGTACATGTATAATGGTTCTCACAAACTATCTAAAAATATAAAACTTAAAACAGGTGCACATTTTAGATATTTTGAACTTGCTTCAGAATATCAACAAGAAATTTATCGAATGGGGCTCAATTATAGTCTTAATAAAAAAGTAAATTTTACTGGTGGTGCTGTATATTCAATTACAGATACATCTTATAAAACAGATTTACCAGACTTATATGAATATCGCTTTTATCAAGATTTAAATATTAAAGTTAATTGGAATACAATTCAAGTAAACCATAGAATTAGATTAGCACAAAGGTTTAAAAGGCAAAATTTAAAAGATGAAGTAAAACATAGAATAAGATATGGGTTATTTTTAAAGTATCCAATATTTCAAAAATGGGAAACCTATGCATTTAGTGAAATATTTATAAAATTTGCAGCAAAAGCATTTAGTCAAAATAGAACTGGTGCCGGATTAATTAAAAAAATTAATGAATCAGTAAAGCTAAAAATAGGCTATTTTTACACAAAATTCTCAAATAGTAGTCTTCATAGAGTACAATTAGGCATTATTTTAAACACAGATTTTACAAAAAAAACAATATAAATATGACAGCACCTACTTTTACAAACGATGCAATCGTTTTTGGAATATTAATGTTATCACTCGGGTTCGTTTTCTATACAGAAAGTAAAACAAGTGGTTTTTGGCACAAATTTTACAAAATTGTTCCTGGTTTATTTATGGCATATTTTATTCCTGCAATTTTTACAACTGCCGGAATTATATCCCCAGAATGGGAAACGACAAATACTGTAGGAGAAATTGTAAAAGAAGAATCTCAATTATATTATGTTTCTAGTCGTTTTTTATTACCTGCAGCATTAGTTTTAATGACATTAAGTATCGATTTAAAAGCTATTTTTAACTTAGGTTCTAAAGCATTAATTATGTTTTTTACAGGAACTATAGGAATTATAATTGGAGGTCCTATTGCAATCTTATTAATCTCAATTTTTTCTCCAGAAACAGTTGGTGGAGCAGATTTTGATGCGGTTTGGAGAGGGCTTTCTACACTTGCAGGAAGTTGGATTGGTGGTGGAGCAAACCAAACTGCCATGTTAGAAATTTACCAATACAATCCTCAAAAATATGGAGGGATGGTTTTTGTTGATATTGTTGTTGCCAATATTTGGATGGCTATTTTATTAATAGGAATTGGTAAAAAAGATAAAATTGATAAATGGCTTGGAGCAGATACTTCTGCAATCGAAGAATTAAAAGAAAAAGTTTCTGCCTTTTCTCAAAAAACAAAAAGAAACCCTACGTTAACAGATTTAATGATAATGTTAGCAATTGCATTTGGTACAGTTGGGTTTGGTCATTTTGCTGCATCCTATTTAAGTACTTTCTTTAATAATTTAGTTTCAGGTATTGAATCAGAAACCTGGAGAAATGTCTTTACCTTTTTAGGGTCTGGCTTCTTTTGGTTAATTAGTATCTCTACAATTGTTGCAATTATATTATCCTTTACAAAAGCAAAAAATTACGAAGGTGCAGGTGCTAGTAAATTAGGTAGTATTTTTATTTATGTATTAGTAGCTTCTATTGGTATGAAAATGGATTTGGCTATGATTTTCGACAATTTAGGTTTAATTGCTATTGGTGTTGTTTGGATGACAATTCATGCTGGTTTACTAATTTTAGTAGCAAAATTGATAAAAGCACCTTATTTCTTTTTAGCAGTTGGTAGTCAAGCAAATGTTGGTGGTGCTGCTTCTGCCCCTATTGTTGCTCAAGCTTTTCATCCTTCTTTAGCAACAGTTGGTGTTTTATTAGCTGTTTTTGGATATGCAATAGGAACTGTAGGTGCAATTTTGTGTACTATTTTATTAGAATTATCAGCGACTCTTTAAATAAAAATGAGCATATTTGCAGACGAAAATTTAGATTTATGAAGAAAATTATTACTCTTTTAGTACTATCAATTTTAATAACAGCATGTTCTTCTAAGAAAGAAGGAAACATGATTGTAAAAGGACAAATTAAGGGTCTTAAAAAAGGAACTTTATACCTGCAAAAAATGAAAGATACACTTTTAGTATCTGTAGATTCTGTAAACTTAATAGGAAGTGATAAATTTATTTTAACTGATAATATAGAATCTCCTGTATTATATTATTTAACTTTTGATGGAAATACTACTGATAAAAGAATCTTATTTTTTGGAGAAAAAGGTACAATTACTATTAATGATAAAGTAGAACAGTTTGGCTATACTCCAGAAATTTATGGATCCAAAAATCAAGAACTTTTAGATAAATATAATAAAATCAAAAGAAAATTTCAAAACGATCGTTTGGAGTTTATCAAAAAAGATTTTGATGCTAAAAAAGTAAATGATACAGAGCTTGTTGCTCAATTAGAGAAAGAATATAACAAATTAGCAAAAAAAAGAGTTTTGTTTACAACTAATTTTGCTATTACAAATGCTGATATGGAAGTTGCTCCATATATTGCGCTTACAGAAATGTATGATGCCAGTTTAAAAATGCTAGATACAGTAAATAGTTCTCTATCAGAAAGAATTAAAAAATCTGATTACGGTAAACGTTTTGAAGAATACGTTAGTAAGATAAAATCAAACGAGAAATAATAATTTCTCATAGTATATAATTACATAAAACCGAGCAAATTGCTCGGTTTTTTATTGTGAAAAATTTATAAAAAAAGTCTTACTTAATCTCTTATTAAAGGTAATGTAGAACATCGCAACAAACCTTCTTGTTTAGCTATTTCTGCATAAGGTACTTCTTCTACAGTAAATCCATTTGATCTAAGCCAGGTATTAAGTCTAGTAAAGTTTTTTTCTGAAATAATAACTTCTTCAGAAATAGAAAAAACGTTACTATTCATACTATACATTTCTTCTTTTGTAATTTCAAAAATATTTTCTTTTCCAAAGAAATTAACCAACCATTCATATTCTTTTTCAACTAAAAAACCATTTTTATGAAGAATTGCTTTATCTTTTCCTATAGGCTGAAAACAACAATCTAAATGCAGTGCATTTTCTTTTGCATTTGTATTCGATTTTCTTAGCTCAAAAGACTTCACTATTTTATGAGGGAATAATTCCTGAATGGCAATTACAGCATCAATATTTGTTCTAGCTGTTATATAATCTGCATAATCATTTCCAGAATAAGTACCAATAAATATATAATCATTCCATGGCATAACATCTCCTCCTTCTACATGACATTCTTCTGGTAAAACAATAACTTTATCTGGATTTATTTGAGAAATCACTTTATCTATAGCCTTATACTCTCTTTCTCTATCTGGTAAAATATTTGCTTCAATAAATATATCATCTATAACAAAAGCAATATCTCTAGAAAAAATCTGGTTATAATTTTTAATTATATCTGGTCTAAAAACTTTTACATCATACTTATTTAAAACTTTAGCAACTGCCTCCATTTCTAAGAGCATGTCTTCCTCTTTTGGATATGTACCTGCTAAAACATGCTCAACACTTTTTGGGTCATAGCAATCTTCTACTTTAGGAACATTTCCATTACTTTGAGCTGTACCTAAAATCACAGCTCTTAACCGAGAAGTTTCGTTTTTTATATTTAATTGTAACATTATTTATAATTCGATAAAAAAAGCTTCATAAATCATGAAGCTTTTAAATTTTCTGTAAAATAATACTATTTTTTTATCTTTTCTCTAATTCTGTAAAATGTCTTAAATTTTCTCCTATATAAATTTGACGAGGACGACCAATTGGCTCTTTTCTAAGACGCATTTCTTTCCATTGTGCAATCCATCCTGGTAAACGACCTAAAGCAAACATTACTGTGAACATATCTGTAGGAATACCCATTGCTCTGTATATTATTCCAGAATAGAAATCTACATTCGGATATAATTTTCTTTCAACAAAATAAGGGTCATTTAATGCTTCTTTCTCTAAACCACGAGCAATATCTAAAATTGGATCATCAACTCCTAAATCATTTAAAACTTCATCAGCTGCAGCTTTAATAATTTTAGCTCTCGGATCAAAGTTTTTATAAACTCTATGACCAAATCCCATTAAACGGAAGGGATCATTTTTATCTTTTGCTTTAGCCATGTACTTTTTAGTATCTCCACCATCAGCTTTAATAGCTTCTAACATTTCTAAAACTGCTTGATTTGCTCCACCATGTAATGGCCCCCAAAGTGCAGAAATTCCTGCAGAAAGAGAAGCAAATAAACCCGCATGAGAAGAACCCACTATTCTAACAGTAGATGTAGAACAATTTTGCTCATGATCTGCGTGTAAGATTAATAATTTATCTAATGCATTTTTAATGATTGGATTTACTACAAAATCTTCATTAGGTTGTTTAAACATCATGTACATTAGATTTTCAACATACCCTAAATTTTTTCTTCCATAATTTAAGTGAAATCCTTTTTTCTTTCTCATTGTCCAAGCTACCAAAGTAGGAAACTTAGCAAATATTTTAACAATTGCAGTATACATTTCTTCACGAGAATTTATATCTACAGAAGAAGGATTAAAAGCTGTTAAAGCACTTGTTAAAGAAGATAATACTCCCATAGGATGGGCGTTTCTTGGAAATGCTTCAATAATTTTTCTTACATCATCATCTACTAAAGAATGACGCTTAATGTCTGCATCAAATTTTGCTAGTTCTTCTTTGTTTGGTAAATTACCAAAAATTAAAGCATAAGATACTTCTAAAAAATCTGCTTTTTCTGCTAATTCTTCAATTGAATAACCTCTATAACGTAAAATTCCCTTTTCTCCATCTAAAAAAGTAATTGCGCTTTCACAAGAACCTGTATTCTTATAACCTGGGTCTATTGTTATTATTCCATTGGTTGCTGTTCTTAATGTTTTAATATTAATGGCAACTTCATTTTCGGTTCCTTTTACAAGTGGAAATTCGTAAGAATTATCTCCAATCTGTAATTTAGCTGTATCTGACATTTAATGATGATTTAATGTGTTGTTTAGTTTTACAAAGATATCATATTTTACAGGATTTTCAAGGGTTGAAGCAATAGTTTTTAGATATTTTAAGATAACATAAAATTATATAAGAATTCCACAAAAAAACCTCATAATTTCTTATGAGGTTTCATTTATAAAAAGAGAAGTTTTCTTAAATATTAAAAGCTTTTTCTTTTGGGAAATAAGCTACCTCACCTAATTCTTCTTCGATACGTAATAATTGATTGTATTTTGCCATTCTATCAGAACGAGAAGCAGAACCAGTTTTAATTTGACCACAGTTTAATGCTACTGCTAAATCAGCAATAGTATTATCTTCTGTTTCTCCTGATCTATGAGACATAACTGAAGTAAATCCAGCATTTTTAGCCATATTTACAGCTGCAATAGTTTCAGTTAAAGAACCAATTTGGTTTACTTTAATTAAAATTGAATTTGCAATTCCGTTTTCAATACCTCTAGATAAACGCTCTACGTTTGTAACAAATAAATCATCACCAACTAATTGTACTTTATCTCCGATTTTTTCAGTTAAATATTTCCAACCATCCCAATCGTTTTCATCCATACCATCTTCAATCGAAATAATAGGGTATTTACCAGCTAATTCAGCTAAATAATCAGCTTGTTCTTTACTAGTTCTAATCTTACCTGTTTCACCTTCAAATAAAGTGTAATCGTATTTACCATCTTTATAAAATTCTGCAGCAGCACAATCTAAGGCAATTTTAATTTCATCACCAAAAGAATATCCAGCATTTTTAACTGCTAGAGCAATAGTTTCTAAAGCGTCTTCTGTACCTCCTGCTAGGTTTGGAGCAAAACCACCTTCATCACCTACAGCTGTAGATAAATTTCTATCATGTAATACTTTCTTTAAATTATGAAAAATTTCAGAACCCATTTTCATAGCTTCCGTAAAAGTTTCTGCTTTAACTGGCATAATCATAAATTCTTGAAATGCAATAGGTGCATCAGAATGAGAACCACCATTAATAATATTCATCATTGGCAAAGGCAAAGTATTAGCAGAAACACCACCTACATATCTATATAAAGGCATTCCTAATTCATTTGCAGCAGCTTTAGCGGCAGCTAAAGAAACTCCTAAAATTGCATTAGCACCTAATTTAGATTTATTTGGGGTTCCGTCTAAATCAATCATTAATTGATCAATTGCATTTTGTTCGAAAACTGATGTTCCTAATAATTCTGCTGCAATAATGTTGTTAACATTATCTACTGCTTTTAAAACACCTTTACCCATGTAATCTTTACCTCCATCACGTAATTCAACAGCTTCATGTTCTCCTGTAGAAGCTCCAGAAGGAACTGCTGCTCTACCTAAAACACCATTTTCTGTAGTTACATCTACTTCTACTGTTGGGTTACCTCTTGAATCAAAAATTTGACGTGCGTGAACGCTGATTATAATACTCATTTTATTATTTTTTAATTAATTTTAAATCTTCTAATTACGATTGCTAAATTACGAAATGTATAAGGCATTTAATAGTTTGTCTTTAATTAATTACGAAAACGTTTGCTAAGAAGAATTTGAGTAAATAAAAAACCCACTCACAGAATGAGTGGGAAAATTGCTATGAAAAAGAATGTGATTTTTACATCACAATTCAAAAATAGTTATATAATACTTTGTAAACATTAAAAAGTAGATGAATGTCCAAAAACATTCGACCAATAATAATAAAGTTACGATATAACTTATTTTGATCCTTTGATATTTTCTATAAATTGATCAAATAAATATTCTGAATCATGTGGTCCTGGACTAGCTTCTGGATGATATTGTACAGAAAATGCATTCCTGTTTTTTAATCGGATTCCTGCAACAGTATGATCATTTAAATGAACATGTGTAATTTCTACATTCTCATTAGATTCAGCATCTTCTCTATTAATTGCAAAACCATGATTTTGAGAAGTAATTTCACCTTTACCAGTTAATAAATTCTTAACAGGATGATTTATACCTCTATGACCATTATGCATTTTGTAAGTTGAAATTCCGTTTGCTAATGCAATAACTTGATGTCCAAGACAAATACCAAATAAAGGTAAATCTCTTTTAATAATTTCTCTTGCAACTTCCTGAGCTTCAATTAATGGTTCTGGATCTCCAGGTCCATTTGAAATAAAATATCCATCAGGATTAAAAGAAGCTAAATCTTCAAAAGAAGAATTATAAGGAAATACTTTTATACAAGCTCCCCTTTTAGCTAAATTTCTTAAAATATTCTTTTTAATTCCAATATCTAGAGCTGATATTTTAATGTCGGAATTTTCATCTCCAACTAAGTAAGGTTCTTCTGTTGAAACTTTAGAAGCTAATTCTAAACCTTCCATACTTGGTACTTCTGCTAATTGTTTTTTTAAGTCTTCAATGTTATCAACATTTGTAGAAATAATTGCATTCATTGCACCATTATCTCTTATATATGCAACTAGTGCTCTTGTATCTACATCAGAAATAGCTACTAAATTATGTTCAGTAAACCAATCTTTTAAGTTACCATCAGAATCAACCCTTGAATGAGTAAAACTAAAGTTTCTACAAATTAAACCTGAAATCTTAATTCCATCAGATTCTACTTCATTATTATTTACTCCATAATTACCAATATGTGCATTTGTTGCAACCATTAACTGACCAAAATATGATGGATCCGTAAATATTTCTTGATAACCTGTCATACCTGTATTAAAACAGATTTCTCCAGTAGAAGTTCCTTCTATTCCTACAGACTTTCCATAAAAAATTGTTCCATCTGCTAATAAAACTAAAGCCTTCTTTCGTGTTTGATATTTCATTGATTGTTGTTGTTGTGTGTTGGTGCAAAAATATAAAAAAAGGGATAAACATTTACGTTTATCCCTTTTAGTTTATAATGAATTGTAATGTTTAAATAACTTTGTAATATCAACTTCTTTTCTATAAGAAATTTTATTTTTTTTAATAAAACTTTTAATTTCTTTTCTTTTATCTTTTAAAAGAGATAATACATCTTTTTTATTCAATTTAATTTCAAGCAGATCGCCATTAATAAATGCAAAATATTTATTTTTGATAGCATAAGTATCTTTTATCATTTCCTTATGTGTCATAGGATTAATCTTCCCTTTTTTAACATAGATAATGTTCTTTTTTAAAAAACTTATTTTATTCCCATTAAAAAGAACTGCTAAAAAATGATCTGCAGAATGAAAATAATATCTTTTATAAATAACATTATTTAACTCAACATACTTTATATTATTATTATCAAATTCAAAAATTGAATCATTAGGAAATTTAGTAACAAATTTACTTTTTATTAAATCGAAATTAGAACGATTAAGACTGTAAGAATTTTTATCATTTGTATAAATGATCATTTTGTTTAACCAATTTGTAAGTAAATACGTGGTCCCTTTTATATCGTTGTTTTCAATATTCTTGGTCCAAATTCCTCTTCCAAGTCCTCCATTACCTGTACTATTTTCTCCATTAAGACTATTGTTGACAATTATAGTCTGAGAAAAAGTACTGATAAAAATAAATAATACAGGTAAAATAATTAGTTTCTTCATAATAGTATGTATTTAACTTAAAACTTAACAACAAAAATTATGCCATAATATAGAATTTTAGAATTATTTTTTTTTATTCCCCAAATATAAAAAAGAGGATAAACGTAAATGTCTATCCTCTTTTAATTCATAATGAGTTATAATAATTAAAAATATTTATAAGATCTGTTTGTTTATTAATTAACAAATTATTCTTTTTTATGTGCTTTTTTACTAAACCTTTTTTATTGGACAATAATTTTAGAATTGTAGATTTTTTTAATTTGATTTCTTTTAGTTCACCCCCTTTTTCAATATATAAAACATTATTAATTACCACTCTATCTTTTCCAATTTTTCTTTGAGTCATTGGATTTACTGAAGCATACTTAATTTTAGACACATAAGCTTTATACAAAGAAAGTTTATCACTTTCATAAATAACTTCTAATAATTGACTTACACCTAAATCAATGTCTTTTGAAACAAAAGTTGTATTTTTAATATAAAATTTACTAATATCTTTAGAATTAAAAGCATATATATTTTTATTACCATCCTCCAATTTAGCTTCAATTCTATTAAGTTTAATGTTAAAATTACAATTTAATAACTTGTAACCTTTATTATTAAAATCAAAGATCTGAGCCAAATTAGTCCAATCATCATATAAGTAAAAACTACCATCAATTGCCGTTTTAGTTTTATTTTTTACCCATTCACCTTTAACAAAATTCATATAATTATTAGATCCACCTCCAAAACCATTGGAACCAGAAGGTAAATTAGATGAATTTCCTTGTGGGCCCTGAGCAAATGAGGGAGAAACTGATAATAATACAATTAAAATATATGTTGCTTTTTTCATGAAATAATATTTAGTTTAATTAAAGCTCTAAAAATATAAAATAAAAGGGATAAACGTAAACGTTTATCCCTTTTATATAATTTAAAAAATTTTCATTTTTTATTCTTCAGACTTTTCCTCTGATGCATTTCCTTCTACTTGAGCAGAATCAGCTTTTTTGCTTCTTCCTCTACGAGTAGTTTTCTTTGCTTTTTTACCATTAGGGTTATAGATTTCGTTGTAATCAACTAATTCTACCATTGCCATAGGAGCATTATCTCCCTGACGATTTCCTAACTTGATAATACGAAGGTAACCTCCTGGTCTATCTGCTACTTTTACAGAGATTTCTTTAAATAATTCTGTAACAGCATATTTATCACGTAAATGAGAAAATACAACACGTCTATTGTGAGTAGTATCACTTTTAGACTTTGTTATTAATGGTTCTGCGAAAACTCTTAATGCTTTTGCTTTTGCCACTGTTGTGTTAATACGTTTGTGTTCTATTAAAGAACAAGTCATATTAGCTAACATCGCCTTTCTATGCGAAGTTGTTCTTCCTAAATGATTATGCTTTTTTCCGTGTCTCATGACCTTTGTTTTATTGTTTCATCTTGCATCAACTCATTATGAGGAGCAAAATATGAAAAATTAATCTCTATCTAATTTGTATTTTGTTAAATCCATTCCAAAACTTAAACCTTTAACAATAACTAATTCTTCTAGCTCTGTTAATGATTTTTTACCAAAGTTTCTAAACTTCATTAAATCACTTTTATTAAAAGAAACTAAATCTCCTAATGTATCTACTTCTGCAGCTTTTAAACAATTTAAAGCTCTTACAGATAAATCCATATCAATTAATCTAGTTTTTAATAACTGACGCATATGTAATGATTCTTCATCATATGTTTCTGTTTGTGCAATTTCATCTGCCTCTAAAGTGATACGCTCATCAGAGAATAACATAAAGTGGTGGATTAATATTTTTGCAGCTTCAGTTAATGCATCTTTTGGATTGATTGAACCATCAGTATCAATATCGAAAACTAATTTTTCATAATCCGTTTTTTGTTCTACACGAAAATTTTCGATTGCATATTTTACATTCTTAATTGGTGTGTAGATAGAATCTGTAAAGATTGTTCCTATTGGTGCAGAAGCTTTTTTATTTTCTTCAGCAGGTACAAATCCTCTACCTTTTTCTATAGTAATTTCTGCATTTAATTTTACAGATTTATCCATATTACAGATTACTAAATCTGGGTTCAATACTTGAAAACCAGAGATAAACTTCTGTAAGTCTCCAGCAGTAAATTGCTCTTGACCAGATACTGATATGGATACAGTTTCTCTATCAGTTTCATCTATTTGTTTCTTAAAACGAACTTGTTTTAAGTTTAAGATAATTTCTGTAACATCTTCTACGATTCCAGGAACTGTAGAAAACTCGTGCTCAACACCATCAACTCTTAATGATGTGATTGCAAATCCTTCTAAAGAAGATAATAAAACTCTTCTTAAAGCATTACCCACTGTTAAACCAAAACCTGGTTCTAAAGGTCTAAACTCAAATCTACCAGAAAAATCTGTAGATTCAATCATTATAACTTTATCGGGCTTTTGAAAATTTAAAATTGCCATTTTTCTTCGTTTTAATTGTTATTTAGTTGCGCGGTTTATAAATGTGAAGAAATAATTATAAACCCTTTGGCTAAATTTCAATATGATTAATTTATTACTTAGAATATAATTCTACGATTAATTGTTCTTTGATATTCTCTGGAATCTGTAATCTTTCTGGTACTTTAACAAAAGTTCCTGTTTTAGTATCAGAATTCCAAGTTAACCATTCAAATACATTGCTGTTAGATGCTAATGCATTTTCGATAGCTACTAAAGATTTAGATTTTTCTCTTACAGCAACAACATCTCCTTCGTTTAAACTATAAGAAGGAATATTAACGATTTCACCGTTAACAGTAATATGTCTGTGAGAAACTAATTGACGAGCTCCACTTCTAGAGTTAGAAACCCCCATTCTGTAAACAACGTTATCTAAACGAGATTCACATAACTGTAATAAAATTTCACCTGTAATTCCAGAAGCAGATTGTGCTTTTTTAAACAAGTTACTAAACTGACGTTCTAAAATACCATAAGTATATTTAGCTTTTTGCTTCTCCATTAATTGAGTTGCATATTCAGATTTTTTACCTCTTCTTCTAGCATTTCCATGCTGTCCTGGAGGATAATTTCTTTTTTCGAAGTTTTTGTCTTCTCCAAAGATTGCTTCGCCAAATTTACGAGCAATTTTAGTTTTTGGTCCTGTATATCTTGCCATTTCTTTTTTGTTATAGATAGGGATTATGAATTAAGGCTTACTCCTTCGATAATCTGATTCCTATCAAGTTAAAATATTTAATTATACTCTTCTTCTCTTTGGTGGACGACATCCATTATGAGGAATAGGTGTAACATCAATAATTTCTGTTACTTCAATACCTGCATTGTGAATAGATCTAATAGCAGATTCTCTACCATTTCCTGGTCCTTTTACATAAACTTTTACTTTACGTAAACCTGCTTCTTTTGCAACGTTTGCACAATCTTCTGCTGCTAATTGAGCTGCATAAGGAGTATTCTTTTTAGAACCTCTAAAACCCATTTTACCTGCAGATGACCATGAAATTACATCACCTTTCTTATTTGTTAAAGAAATAATGATATTATTAAAAGATGCAGTTACGTGCGCTTCTCCAATAGCATCAATAATTACTTTACGTTTTTTTGAACTTGCTTTTGCCATAATTTTTCAGTTTTAGTAATTTAGTTTTCTAATTCTATAGTTAAAACTATTATTAGATCTTGATTACTTATCTAACTTATTTTTTCTTGTTAGCTACAGTTTTTCTCTTACCTTTTCTTGTACGAGAGTTATTCTTAGTTCTTTGCCCTCTTAATGGAAGACCAAGTCTGTGACGAATTCCTCTTTGACAACCGATATCCATCAAACGTTTGATGTTTAACTGTACTTCAGAACGTAATTCTCCTTCAATTGTGAAAGATCCTACTTGTTCTCTAATTGCTGCGATTTGATCATCTGTCCAATCTTGAACTTTAATGCTCTCATCTACTTTTGCTTCTGCTAGAACTTTAATTGCTCTGCTGCTTCCTATACCAAAGATGTAAGTTAAAGCAATAACTCCTCTTTTATTCTTTGGAATATCAATACCTGCTATTCTTGCCATTACCCTTGTCTTTGTTTAAATCTAGGATTTTGTTTATTAATCACGTATAATCTACCTTTTCTGCGAACTATTTTGCAGTCGGCACTTCTTTTTTTAACTGATGCTCTAACTTTCATCTGTTTTGTTTTTTTAGTATCTGTAAGTAATTCTTGCCTTTGATAAATCGTATGGACTCATTTCTAATTTCACCTTATCTCCAGGTAATAATTTAATATAATGCATACGCATTTTACCAGAAATGTGAGCCGTTACAATATGTCCGTTTTCTAATTCTACACGAAACATTGCATTTGATAATGCTTCTGTAATTGTTCCGTCTTGTTGAATTGCTGATTGTTTAGCCATATTATTTATTCGATTTTCTGTTGCTATTTCCCGCTTTCATTAAACCATCATAATGACGATTTAATAAATACGAATTAATTTGTTGCAACGTATCAATTGCAACACCAACCATAATTATTAATGATGTACCTCCATAAAACATAGCCCAACTTTGTTGTACTCCAAACTGAACTACAATTGCTGGTAAAATAGATAACGCTGCTAAGAATAACGATCCAGGGAAAGTAATTCTAGATAATACAGAGTCTAATCTATCTGCTGTGTCTTTTCCTGGTCTAATACCTGGTATAAAACCACCACTTCTTTTTAAATCATCAGCCATTTTATTCGTAGGAATAGTAATTGCTGTATAGAAATAACTAAAAATGATAATTAACAATGCAAATATAACATTATAACCAAGACCATTCATATCCTGTAAGCTTGCCATAAATGGAAACCTTTGAGCCAAAGCAACTGGTAAAAACATAATTGCTTGTGCAAATATAATTGGCATAACTCCTGCTGCATTTAATTTCAAAGGGATATAATCTCTTGATCCTGCAACGTTTTGTACGTTTCCTGCAACTGTTCTTCTGGCATATTGAACTGCAATCTTACGAACAGCAGTAACTAATAGCACAGTTAATAAAATTACTACAAACCAAACAATGATTTCAATTAAAACCATCATAATTCCACCAGCTCCTGCATTTGTTGTTTTTGCAACAAACTCTTGTAAAAATGCTGCTGGAAAATTAGCGATAATACCAACTGTAATTAATAATGAGATACCATTACCAACTCCTTTGTCTGTAATACGCTCTCCTAACCACATTGCAAAAATTGTTCCTGCCGTTAAGATAATGATTGATGATATCCAGAATGTTGCTCCTGTTACTAAAAATGCCTCTGGTCCTAAACCAAATTGAGTTTTAATAGCAGTAATATACGTAGGTGCTTGCACTAACGTAATTCCAATAGTTAACCATCTAGTTATTTGCGTAATTTTTTTACGTCCACTTTCTCCATCTTTTTGTAATTTCTGTAAATAAGGAACCGCAATTCCCATTAACTGAACTACAATAGATGCAGAAATATATGGCATAATACCAAGTGCCATTACTGACGCCCTAGCAAATGCTCCTCCTGTAAATGCATTCAATAATCCTAAAAGACCACCTTCAGTACTATCTTTTAATGCTGATAATTGTAATGGGTCTATTCCAGGTAAAGGAACAGCCGCCATAAAACGATATACTGCAATTAAACCGATAGTTAGAAGAATCTTATTCTTTAATTCTTCTATGCTAAAAATTTCTTTTAATCTATTAATAAAATTCATCATTTACGGGATGTTATAAAGTAACAGCTTCTCCTCCAGCTGCTTCGATAGCTGCTTTTGCTGTTGCTGTAAATTTATGTACAGTTATGTTTAATTTAGATTTTAATTCTCCACCACCTAATATTTTTACTAAGTCGTTTTTACCTGCTAATCTATTAGCAATTAGAATGTCTAAATTAACTGTATCAGTTATCTTTCCACTATCAACTAAAGATTGTAATTTATCTAAATTGATACCTTGGTACTCAATACGATTAATATTTGTGAAACCAAATTTTGGCACACGTCTTTGAAGTGGCATTTGCCCTCCTTCAAAACCAATCTTTTTAGAATAACCTGAACGAGATTTCTGACCATTGTGACCTCTTGTAGCGGTACCACCTTTTCCAGATCCTTCACCCCTTGCAATTCTTTTTCCTTTTTTAATGGAACCTTCTGCTGGTGTTAAATTATGTAAACTCATTTTTTCTAAATATCTTATTTAATTTCTTCGAAAGAAACTAAGTGTTTAACTGTATTTACCATACCTACTATAGATGGAGTTGCCTCATGCTCTACAGTTTGATTCATTCTACGTAAACCTAATGCTTCTAAAGTTCTTTTTTGACTTTGAAGACGCCCGATTTGACTTTTTACTTGTGTAACTTTAATTTTTGCCATCGTTCTTAGATTTATCCGTTAAATACTCTTTCTAAAGAAATACCTCTTTGTTTAGCAATAGATGCTGCACTTCTTAACTGTAATAAAGCATCAAAAGTTGCTTTAACTACATTATGAGGATTTGATGATCCTTGAGATTTTGATAATACATCATGAATACCAACTGAATCTAATACTGCTCTTACAGCACCACCAGCAATAACCCCTGTACCATGAGATGCAGGTTTGATGAATACTTTTGCTCCACCAAATTTACCTTTTTGTTCATGAGGTAAAGTTGCATCTAAAATAGGAATTCTTACTAAATTTTTCTTAGCGTCTTCAATTGCTTTTGCAATTGCAGATGCTACATCTTTAGATTTACCTAATCCATGACCAACAACTCCATTACCATCTCCAACAACTACGATTGCAGAGAAACCAAATGCTCTACCACCTTTTGTTACCTTAGTAACACGTTGTACACCTACTAACTTATCAACAAGTTCTAACCCACTAGGTTTAACTCTTTCTACGTTTTTATATCCTTGCATAATTTCTTAAAATTTTAAACCAGCTTCTCTTGCAGCATCTGCTAATACTTTAACTCTACCGTGATATAAATATCCGTTTCTATCGAAAGCAACTGTTTCTATACCTGCCTTAGTAGCTTTTTCTGCAATTGATTTACCAACTACTGTTGCTGCTTCTGATTTAGTACTTGCTTTTACTTCTTTATCTCTAGATGAAACTGAAGCTAATGTTACTCCGTTTACATCGTCTATCAATTGAGCGTATATTTCTTTGTTACTTCTATAAACCGATAATCTTGGTTTAGTAGATGTACCAGAAATAATCTTTCTGATTCTACGCTTAATTCTAGCTCTTCTTTGTAGCTTTGATAATGCCATAATACTATATATTATGCAGATTTACCTGCTTTTCTTCTTAATACTTCACCAACAAACTTAACACCTTTACCTTTATAAGGCTCTGGAGCTCTGAAAGAACGAATCTTAGCAGCTATTTGACCAACTAATTGTTTGTCAAATGAAGTTAATTTAATGATTGGGTTTTTCCCTTTCTCTGATACTGTTTCAACTTTCACCTCTGGAGCTAATTCTAAAACAATATTATGAGAGAAACCTAAAGCTAAATCTAATTTTTGTCCTTGATTTGAGGCTCTGTAACCTACACCAACCAACTCCAAGTCTTTAGACCAACCTTTACTTACACCTTCAATCATATTATTGATTAAAGCTCTCATTAAACCATGTTGTGCTTTATGGTTTTTACTTTCTGATGCTCTATCTAAAGTAATAGTTCCATCTTCAATTTTAATTGTAATACCGTCTGAAATCTTTTGAGATAATTCTCCTAATTTTCCTTTTACAGTAATAACATTGTCTTTTATGTTTACATCTACACCTTGTGAAATGCTAACGGGATTTTTTCCTATTCTACTCATTTCCTTTGATTAATAAACGTAACATAAAACTTCTCCTCCAACATTCTCTTGACGTGCTTTTTTGTTTGTCATTACACCTTTAGATGTAGAAACAATAGCAATTCCAAGGCCGTTTAATACTCTTGGCATCTCTGTAGAGCCAACATATTTACGTAAACCTGGTGTACTGATTCGTTGAATTTTTCTAATTACTGACTCTTTTGTTTCTTTGTCATATTTTAAAGCGATCTTAATTGTTCCTTGAACTTTATCGTCATTGAACTGATAACTTAAAATATACCCTTGATCAAACAAAATTTTAGTCATTTCCTTCTTCAAGTTTGAAGCTGGAACTTCCACTACTCTGTGTCCTGCTGCGATAGCATTTCTTACTCTTGTAAGAAAATCCGCGATTGGATCTGTATACATACTTATTTATATTGCGATTACGGTTTTCAAATACCTCTATTTATGCTACAGATTTCTCTGTGATAATTGAACCTATAATCAGTTAAAATTCTTATACTCAAAAAAAATAGAGCGTGCAAAGATACACATTCTATTTTTATTTTTAAGCTTTATTTTTGATTTCTACCAACTTGCCTTTTTAACACCTGGTATTAATCCTTGATTTGCCATTTCTCTAAACGTAACACGAGATAAACCAAATTGTCTCATATATCCTTTTGGACGTCCAGTTAACTTACATCTATTGTGCATTCTAATTGGTGAAGCGTTCTTTGGTAATTTTTGCAATGCTTCATAGTCTCCAGCTTCTTTTAAAGCTTTTCTCTTTTCTGCATATTTTGCAACTGTTTTTGCTCTTTTACGTTCGCGAGCTTTCATTGATTCTTTAGCCATTTCTTAATTTTTTTTGAATGGTAAACCTAATTCTCCTAATAATGACTTTGCTTCTTTATCAGTATCTGCAGAAGTTACAAAAGTAATATCCATTCCACTAATTTTTTTCACTTGATCAATATTAATTTCTGGGTAGATGATCTGTTCAGTAATTCCTAAATTGTAATTACCTCTTCCATCAAATCCATTAGCTTTTATACCGTTAAAGTCTCTTACACGAGGTAAAGAAGCTGTAACTAGTCTATCTAAAAACTCGTACATTTTATCACCACGTAAAGTAACTTTAACACCAATTGGCATCCCTTTACGTAATTTAAATGCAGCAATATCTTTTTTAGACATTGTAGAAATAGCTTTTTGACCTGTAATTTTAGTCAACTCTTCTACAGCATAATCTATTAATTTCTTATCTGCAATTGCAGCACCAACACCCTTAGAAACAACTATTTTTTCTAATTTAGGTACTTGCATTACATTCTTATAACTGAATTCTTCAGTAAGAGCTTTTACAACCCTTTCTTTGTATTCTGCTTTTAATCTTGGTACGTAACTCATGATTATTCTTATTTTTTAGTTTTTTTAGAGATTCTAGTCTTCGTATCTCCATCAACTTTATAACCTACTCTTACAGCAACTCCATCTTCAACTAACATAACGTTAGAAATATGGATAGAAGCTTCTTTTTTCACAATACCACCTTGAGGGTTTTGAGCACTAGGTTTAGTGTGCTTAGAAACTAAGTTTACACCTTCTACCAATACTCTATCCTTATCTTTAAGGATTTGTAAAACTTTACCTTCAGAATTTTTACTAGTACCTGTAATCACTTTTACAGTATCTCCTGATTTTATTTTGAACTTCTTCATCTTATTAATGATTTAAAGCACTTCAGGTGCTAATGATACTATTTTCATGAATTGTTTCTCACGAAGCTCACGTGCAACAGGACCAAATACACGAGTTCCTCTCATCTCCTCTGTAGGATTTAAAAGTACACAAGCGTTATCATCAAATCTGATATATGATCCGTCCTTACGTCTTACTTCTTTTTTAGTTCTCACAACAACTGCTCTAGATACTTGACCTTTTTTTACAGTTCCGTTTGGAGTTGCAGATTTAACAGATACAACAATCTTGTCTCCAATACTTGCGTAACGTTTTCTTGTTCCTCCTAAAACTCTAATCACTAAAACTTCTTTTGCTCCAGTGTTATCTGCGACTTTTAATCTTGATTCTGTCTGTAACATATTATTTAGCTCTTTCTAGGATTTCTACTAATCTCCAACGTTTAGATTTACTCATAGGTCTAGTTTCCATGATCCTAACAGTATCACCTTCGTTGCAATCATTCTTTTCGTCGTGTGCAACATACTTCTTCGTCTTTAATACGAACTTTCCATACATTGGGTGCTTTACTCTCTTAGTTTCAGCAACAACAATAGATTTTTCCATTTTGCTACTAGAAACAACACCAATTCTCTCTTTTCTAAGATTTCTTTTTTCCATCTTTAAAACTGACTATAGAATTATTGTAATTCTCTTTTTGTTAATTCTGTTGCAATTCTTGCTACAGTTCTTCTTAAGCTTCTCAATTGCAATGGATTCTCCAAAGGAGTTATTGCGTGTGCCATCTTAAGATCAGTATAATTCTTTTGCAACGCTCCAAGCTTTTCATTAAGATCAGCTATAGATAATTCTTTTACTTCAGATTGTTTCATTTTATTTAGAATTATGCGTTAATATCAAAATCTCTTGCAATTACAAACTTCGTTTTTACCGGAAGTTTTTGAGCTGCTAAACGTAAAGCTTCTTTTGCCACATTGATTGGTACTCCACCAACTTCAAACAAAATTCTACCTGGTTTAATAACTGCAACAAAATGATCTGGTGCTCCTTTACCCTTACCCATACGTACCTCTAAAGGTTTTTTAGTGATTGGCTTATCTGGAAATATCTTAATCCATAATTGCCCTTCTCTTTTCATATGACGGGTTGCCGCGATACGAGCTGCTTCTATTTGACGAGAAGTTAATAAATTCTGGTCTAAAGATTTAATACCAAACATTCCATTAGAAAGTTGATTTCCTCTACCAGAAATACCAGTCATATTTCCTTTCGCCTTCTGTACCTTACGGTATTTTACTCTTTTTGGCTGTAACATTTTTAATTTCTAATTTTAAAAATTATTTTCTTCTACGAGGTTGTTGACGTTTAGATCTATCACCACCTTTATTACCTTGCTTTTTAGACAAACCAACTAATGGAGATAATTCTCTTTTACCATAAACCTCACCCTTCATAATCCATACTTTAATACCTAATCTTCCGTATTGAGTATGAGCTTCTACAAGTGCATAATCGATGTCAGCTCTAAAAGTAGAAAGAGGAATTCTTCCTTCTTTATAATGCTCTGAACGCGCCATTTCAGCTCCGTTTAAACGTCCTGAAATTTGGATTTTAATCCCTTCAGCGTTCATACGCATTGTAGCTTGAATAGCCATCTTAGTAGCTCTCTTGTAAGAAATTCTATTTTCAATTTGACGAGCAACACTAGTTGCAACCAATTTTGCATCTAATTCTGGACGTTTAATCTCAAAAATATTAATTTGAACTTCTTTTCCTGTAATTTTTTTAAGTTCTTCTTTTAACTTGTCTACCTCTTGACCTCCTTTACCAATAATGATACCTGGACGTGCAGTAGTGATAGTAACGGTTACAAGTTTTAAAGTTCTTTCTATAATTACTCTAGAAACACTTGCTTTAAATAATCTAGCATTTACATACTTTCTTATTTTATCATCTTCAGCTAATTTATCTCCGTAGTCATTACCACCATACCAGTTAGACTCCCAACCTCTGATGATTCCTAAACGATTCCCAATTGGATTTGTTTTTTGTCCCATTTCTACTTTGATTAATTACTTAAATTTTTACTACCTAACTCTAAAGTAACGTGATTAGAACGCTTACGAATTCTATGAGCACGCCCCTGTGGAGCTGGTCTTAATCTTTTTAACATTCCTGCGCTATCTACACAAATAGATTTCACAAACAATCCAGCTTCTTCTATAGATGCATCTTCATTTTTAGCTTGCCAGTTTGCAATTGCAGACAATAACAATTTCTCTAAATTTATAGATGCTTCTTTTGGGCTAAATTTTAAGATTTGTAAAGCTTTTTCAACTTCAACTCCTCTTACTTGATTTGCTACTAAACGCATTTTTCTTGGTGATGTAGGACAGTTAGTAAGCTTCGCGAAAGCACGTTGCTTTCTATCTGCTTTTAACTGATCTGCCATGTTTTTTTTACGAACTCCCATATCCTACTATTTTTTTCCTTTATTTTTAGCACCAGCGTGTCCTCTAAAAGAACGAGTTGGTGAAAATTCGCCTAACTTATGCCCTACCATGTTTTCTGTAACATAAACTGGTACAAACTGACGTCCATTATGAACAGCAATAGTTTGTCCTACAAAATCTGGAGTAATCATACTTGCTCTAGACCAAGTTTTGATTACAGTTTTGTTACCAGCGTCTACATTTGCTAACACTTTTTTCTCTAATTTATAGTGAACGTAAGGTCCTTTTTTTAATGATCTTGCCATAACTTATTATTTCTTTCTACGTTCTATAATATACTTATTACTAGCTTTAGTCTTAGATCTAGTCTTAAATCCTTTAGCAGGAATACCATTTCTAGATCTTGGATGACCTCCAGAAGCACGACCTTCACCACCACCCATTGGGTGATCTACAGGATTCATTCTTACTGCATTAACTCTTGGTCTTCTACCTAACCATCTTCTTCTACCTGCTTTACCAGATACTAATAATTGATGATCTGAATTAGATACAACACCAATAGTAGCCATACATGTTAACAAGATTAATCTTGTTTCACCAGAAGGTAACTTTACAGTTGCGTACTTACCATCTCTCGCCATTAACTGTGCAAAAGAACCAGCAGAACGAGCCATAACAGCTCCTTGACCTGGGTGTAATTCAATACAAGAAATTGTAGTTCCTAAAGGGATTTCACTTAATGCCATTGCATTTCCAATTTCTGGTGCAATATCACTTCCTGATACAATTGTTTGACCTACTGTTAAACCGTTTTGTGCTATTACATAACGCTTTTCTCCATCAGCATAACTAAGTAAAGCAATAAATGCAGTACGATTTGGATCATACTCTATAGTTTTTACTGTTGCGGGAATACCTTTTTTCTCTCTTTTAAAATCGATAATACGGTATCTTTGTTTATGACCACCTCCTATATTACGAGTTGTCATTCTACCCTGACTGTTTCGACCTCCAGATCGTTTTTTCGGAGCAAGTAAACTTTTCTCCGGCTTATCAGTTGTTATGGTGTCGAACCCATTTACAACTCTAAAACGCTGACCTGGTGTTATTGGTTTTAATTTTCTAACTGACATTTTTGTCTTTTCTTAAAGATTGTTATAAAAATCAATGCTTTCTCCTTCTGCTACTTGTACAATAGCTTTCTTGTATCCACTCTTAATACCAGTTACTAAACCTTTTTTAGTAAACTTAGTATTTCTCTGAATTGGATAATTTAAAGTCTTAACGCTTAAGATAGAAACACCATAAGCAGCTTCAACAGCTCCTTTAATTTCTAACTTGTTAGCATTCTTATCTACAACAAATGTAAAACGATTATATAATTCGCTATCATTGGTTGCTTTTTCCGTGATAATAGGTTTTATTAAAATACTCATTATGAATCCCTATTTACTTAAATTTGTATTAATACCTTCTAAAGAACCTTCAGTAATAACAACTTTATTAGCGTTTAAAACACCGTAAGTATTAATCTCTGAAGCTTTCACAACTTTAGCCTTCTTTAAGTTACGTGATGATAAATACACATTTGCATTTTCATTACTTAACACGAACAAAGATTTTTTAGTATCTAATTCTAACGCTTTTAAAACATCTACAAAGTTTTTTGTCTTTGGTGTATCAAAGTTAAAATCTTCAATTATTACTAAATTTTTGTCGTTTGCTTGAATACTTAAAGCTGATTTACGAGCTAAACGTTTTAAGTTTTTATTCAACTTAAAAGAATAACTTCTTGGTCTCGGTCCGAACATACGCCCTCCACCTCTAAAAACACCAGACTTGATAGAACCTGCTCTTGCAGTACCAGTTCCTTTTTGTTTTTTTATCTTTCTTGTAGAACCAGAAATTTCAGCTCTTTCTTTAGCCTTATGCGTTCCCTGACGTTGGTTTGCCAAGTATTGCTTTACATCTAAATAAATTGCATGATCATTAGGCTCTACACCAAATACATCGCTAGAAAGTTCAACTTTTCTACCTGTATCTTTTCCTGTAATATCTAAAACTGCTACTTTCATTATTTCTGAATAGTTACAAAAGCATTTTTGTGTCCAGGAATAGCTCCTTTAACAACAAGTAAGTTCTTTTCAGCAACTACTTTTAATACTTTTAAGTTTTGAACTTTCACTTTATCTCCTCCCATTCGGCCTCCCATGCGCATTCCTTTGAATACTCTTGCAGGATAAGAAGCAGCACCAATAGAACCTGGAGCTCTTAAACGGTTATGCTGACCATGAGTAGCTTGACCTACACCAGCAAATCCATGACGTTTTACAACACCCTGAAAACCTTTACCTTTAGAAACACCAGATACATCAACAAACTCACCCTCTTCAAAGTGATCTACTGATATAGAATCTCCTAATTTATACTCTTCTTCAAACCCTTGGAATTCTACGACTTTTCTTTTAGCAGTGGTGCCAGCTTTTTTAAAGTGACCATCTAACGCTTTGTTAGAACTCTTCGCCTTTTTGTCATCGAAACCAAGTTGCAACGCACTATAGCCGTCAACCTCTTCGGTTCTGACCTGAGTGACAACGCAAGGACCTGCTTCGATTACTGTACAAGGAATATTCTTCCCGTTTTCATCAAATAAGCTGGTCATTCCAATTTTTCTTCCTATTAACCCAGACATTTAGTTAAAATTTTAGACGATAGATATTTACCCAGCGCGTCTATTAATAATTATTTGTTTGAAACTATTGTTTCATTTCCATCCTTTAAATTTCAATCAAAAAAAACAGCGCAAAACAAATTCAACGCTGATTTTGTTTTTTCCGTTTTTCTTTCGCGAAACGCTCCAGACATGTTACTATTATTGAATATTAATCAAAAAATAGTGTCACCCTACTCTATTTCGGGTTGCAAAAGTATAAAAAACTTTCGGCTTAACAAAATTAAACCGAAAGTTAATATTTACTTATACTTTAATCTCAACTTCAACACCACTTGGTAACTCAAGTTTCATTAAAGCATCAATAGTTTTTGAAGAAGAACTATAAATGTCTAATAATCTTTTGTAAGAAGCTAATTGAAATTGTTCTCTAGATTTTTTGTTTACGTGTGGAGAACGTAAAACAGTAAAAATCTTTTTATGCGTTGGTAATGGTATTGGCCCGTTTACTACAGCACCAGTACTTTTTACCGTCTTCACTATTTTTTCAGCAGATTTATCTACTAAATTGTAATCGTAAGACTTTAATTTTATTCTAATTTTTTGACTCATCTTGTAATTATTAAGTAGATTATCCTTTAGATTTGGCTATTACGTCTTCAGATACATTAGAAGGCGTTTCTGCATAATGTGAAAATTCCATAGTAGAAGTTGCTCTACCAGAAGACATAGTTCTTAAAGCTGTTACATATCCAAACATTTCAGATAATGGAACAATAGCCTTTACAACTTTAGATCCAGCACGATCACTCATGTCGTTAACTTGACCTCTTCTTCTGTTTAAATCTCCTACGATATCACCCATATTAGCTTCTGGTGTTAACACTTCAACCTTCATTAAAGGTTCCATGATTTTTGCTTTTGCTGATTTTGCAGAAGCTTTATACCCCAATTTAGCAGCTAATTCAAAAGATAATGCATCAGAATCCACTGCGTGGAAAGACCCATCTCTTAAAGTAACTTTCATTGAATCCATTTCATAACCAGCTAAAGGACCATTCTTCATAGCCTCTTTGAAACCTTTCTCTACAGAAGGAACAAATTCTCTAGGAACATTACCTCCTTTGATTACTGAATCAAATTGTAAGCCCTGAACACCTTCATCAGCAGGTCCAATAGTAAATGCAATATCTGCAAATTTACCACGACCACCAGATTGCTTTTTATAAACCTCTCTATGATCTGTTGTAGCTGTAATAGCTTCTTTGTACTCTACTTGCGGTTGTCCTTGATTTACTTCAACTTTAAACTCACGTTTTAAACGGTCTACAAGTACATCTAAATGCAACTCACCCATTCCAGAAATAATAGTCTGTCCTGAAGCTTCATCAGAACGCACTGTAAAAGTAGGATCTTCTTCCGCTAACTTAGCAAGACCAATACCTAATTTATCTACATCTGCTTTTGTTTTAGGCTCAACAGCAATACCAATTACTGGATCTGGAAAATCCATTGACTCTAATACTAGAGGGAATTTTTCAGCAGTTAAAGTATCACCTGTTTTAATAGATTTAAAACCAACAGCAGCACCAATATCTCCAGCTTCGATATAATCAATAGCATTTTGTTTATTAGCATGCATCTGATATATTCTAGAAATACGCTCTTTTTTACCAGAACGATTATTTAAGACATAAGATCCAGCATCTAAACGACCAGAATATGCTCTAAAAAATGCTAAACGACCAACAAAAGGATCCGTTGCAATTTTAAACGCTAAAGCAGCAAAAGGCTCCTTTACATCTGGCTTACGTAATTCTTCTTCTTCTGTATCTGGATTTACACCTACAATACCTTCTTTATCCATAGGAGAAGGCAAATAACGACATACAGCATCTAAAAGAAACTGAACACCTTTATTTTTAAAAGCAGAACCACAAATCATAGGAATGATAGCCATATCCATTACAGCGGCTCTCAATGCATTATGCACTTCTTCCTCTGTTATAGAATCTTCATCTTCCATGAATTTTTCTAATAAGTTCTCATCATAACTAGCTACTTCCTCAATAAGGTTAGCACGTAATAATTTTGCCTCTTCTTTTAATTCTTCTGGAATATCAACAATATCAAATGTTGCGCCCATTCCTTCTTCATGCCATATAATAGCTCTATTTTTAACTAGATCTACAATACCCTTGAAGTTTTCTTCATCACCAATATTTAAAACAATAGGAACTGCATTTGAACCTAACATTTCTTTTACTTGATTACAAACCATCATAAAATCAGATCCTTGACGGTCCATTTTATTAACGAAACCAATTCTTGGTACTTTATAATTATCTGCTAATCTCCAGTTCGTTTCAGATTGAGGCTCAACACCATCAACAGCACTAAACAAGAAAACTAAACCATCTAATACACGTAAAGATCTATTTACTTCTACCGTAAAATCTACGTGACCAGGTGTATCTATAATGTTAAAATGGTAATCTTTTGTACCATCAATTGGCTTACTATTCTCTGTTGGAAATTGCCATGTACAAGTTGTAGCAGCAGAAGTAATTGTAATACCTCTTTCTTGCTCTTGCTCCATCCAGTCCATTGTAGCTGCACCATCATGCACTTCTCCAATCTTATGAGAAACACCTGTGTAATACAATACACGTTCTGTAGTTGTGGTTTTACCAGCATCAATATGAGCTGCAATACCAATATTTCTTGTGAATTTTAAATCTCTAGCCATTTCTATTAAAATCTAAAGTGAGAGAATGCTTTATTAGCTTCTGCCATTTTGTGAGTATCTGTACGTTTTTTAACAGCAGCCCCTTCTTCTTTAGCCGCGGCTAAAATTTCAGCAGCTAAACGCTGTGCCATTGTTTTCTCGTTTCTTTTACGAGTGTACAAAATCATCCATTTGATAGCCATAGAAACCTTACGGTCTGGTCTAATCTGCATTGGAATTTGGAATGTTGCTCCACCTACACGACGAGATCTTACTTCTACGTGAGGCATTACATTTGACAAACCATCTTTCCAAATCTCTAAAGCCGATTTCTCTTCGTCTTCTCCTTTTCTTTCTTCTACGATCTCTAATGCATCGTAAAATACTTTAAACGCTACTGACTTCTTACCACTCCACATTAAGTTATTAACGAAACGTGTTACTAACTGATCATTAAACTTTGGATCTGGTAATAAGACTCTTTTTTTTGCTGCTCTTTTTCTCATGTCTTTACATTAAAAAAGTTACTAAATTACTTTTTTGGGCGTTTTGCACCATACTTAGACCTACGTTGAGTTCTTCCCTCAACACCTGCTGTATCTAATGCTCCACGTACCACGTGATATTTAACACCTGGTAAATCTTTTACCCTTCCACCTCTAACTAATACTATCGAGTGCTCCTGTAAGTTATGTCCTTCACCTGGGATGTATGCGTTTATCTCATTACCATTTGTCAATCTAACTCTGGCAACTTTACGCATTGCTGAATTAGGTTTCTTTGGTGTTGTAGTATAAACACGTGTACAAACTCCACGTCTTTGAGGACAAGACGACAAAGCAGCCGATTTACTCTTCTTAGTTATTTTGGTTCTTCCTTTACGAACTAATTGTTGAATAGTTGGCATACTAAATTATTACTGTTTTTCGTTTATAATTAAACCTTTACTCTTTTTTAAGAGTCTGCAAATGTACAATTAATTTCTAATTATACAAATATCAGTAAGTTATTTTTTCTTAATCAATATTTATTAAGAAGTTTTTACGATTTTATTTTACATTTGAACTCAATATATAGCCCATTTTGAAACAAAAACATAGTCATTATATATATATCATATTTTTAATATTTTCTTTTAAAGGAATTATTGCACAAGATTTAACTCTAAAAATAACATCTAACAATAAAGAAGAATTAATTATTTTAAATGAAATTGATTATCAAAAAAAACACAAAGACACAATTTCTATTAACAAAGAAATTGAAAAGGTTTCTGATTATTTAAAAAAAACAGGGTACTTAACTAACACAGTAAATCAAATAAAAAAAAATGACAAGAAACATATCGCTTACTTCTTTTTAAATAACAAAATAGAAACTGCAGTAATTATATTAAACACCAAATCAGAGGTTCATTTTGACAAATCAAAAATAAAAAATGGCACCATCTCTATTCCTTTAAAAGAATTACAAACTACTTTATTAAACATTTCAAAAAAATACGACAAACAAGGTAAATCTTTTACAAAAATTCAGCTGAAGAATATTGAAATTAAAAACAAAACCTTATTTGCTCATCTAGATATTAAACAGTCAAAAAAAAGATCAATTAACAAGGTTATAATTAAAGGATATGAAAACTTTCCAAAATCATATTTAAAAAACTACTACAGGTTAAATTCTAAAACGATCTTCAATCAACAAAAAATTAAAGAAATATCTAAAGCTTCCAAAGGCTTACAATTTATTAAGGAAATAAAACCACCTGAAGTATTATTTACAAAAGATTCCACCTTATTATATATGTATCTTAAAAAACAACAAAACAATAGTTTTGATGGAATCGTAAGTTTTGCATCCAAAGAAAATGGTGATGTCTTATTTAATGGAAATATTGATCTATCCATAAATAACATTTTAGACACCGCTGAAAAAATTCAGTTATTTTGGAATAGTATTGGAGAAGAAAAACAAGAATTTAAACTGACAACTGAAACCCCCTACATCTTTAACACAAAGTTTAGTCCTCAACTTGCTTTTTCAATATATAAACAAGATTCAACCTTTTTAAACACAAAGTTTGATTCAAAATTATTTTACAGTATAAACCCAAACACTAAATTGGGTTTCACTTATAATTCTGAATCCTCTGAAAACCTTGAAAAAGAATTAAATAACAATGTAAAAACATTTAGCAATTACTTTTTGGGGCTTCAATTTCAATTTAACAAACCTAAAAATGATTTCTTTTTTAATGATAAATTTCATTTAGAAGTAAATCCAACTTTTGGAAGAAGAAAATCAGATGAGAATACTTCAAATCAATTTAAAATTGAGGCTTCAACTTCATATCTCTGGGTTTTAAATCTACGCAATAGCATTTATATTAAAAACAAGACTGGATACTTAAATTCTGATTCATTTATTGACAATGAGCTTTTTAGAATTGGGGGATCAAATAGTATTAGAGGTTTTAATGAACAAAGCATATTTGCCAGCAATTATTCTTACTTTAACTTGGAATATAGATATCTAACTTCAGAAAAATCATATTTATATAGCATAACAGATATTAGCCACATTAAAACTACATTTAATACTGAAAAGCTTTTAGGAATTGGCCTAGGCTATTTATTTAACACAAATAATTCACAAATAAACTTAAATGTTTCTGCTGGTAAAAAAACTACTCAAAGCATTGATTTAAAAAACGTTAAACTAACAGTAAATTGGGTCAATTACTTCTAGAAGTATTATATTAAAAAAAAGTAAATTATCCATATATTTTCATACAATTCAACTCGATTTTCTATCATTTTCTCACCAAAATAAACAACAACGTAACAATTTGTTATTTTTTTTGAGATATTTTGTGTTAAAAAATTGTTTATTTAAGATATATTTAAGACTTTTGGCTTTAATTAATTCAAATAATTATACAATGAAGACAAAGTTTAATGGATTTTTAACGCTACTCTTAGCGTTGGTCGTGCAAATTTCTTTTGCACAAACAAAGACTATTTCCGGTACTGTATCTGATAAATCAGGTTCACTTCCAGGAGTTAGTGTATTAGTTCAGGGTACAAAAACAGGTGCAGAAACTGATTTTGATGGTAAATATTCTGTCATGGCAAAATCTGGAGATGTTCTAGTATTTAGGTACCTTGGATACAAAACAGTAATGAAAACTGTTGGAAACTCTAACACTATTAATGTTTCTTTAGAAGAAGGTGGTGAAGTTTTAGATGAAATTATTGTAACAGCTCTTGGTATAAAAAGAGAGGAAAAAGCTTTAGGATATGCTACACAACAGGTTAGCTCTGAAGATTTGACTACAGTTAGAGATGCAAATATTGTTAACTCTTTAAGTGGGAAAATTGCTGGTGTTAGTATAACTAATACTTCTGGTGCTGTTGGTGCATCAAGTAGAATCGTAATTAGAGGTATATCTTCTATTAGTGGAAATGCACAACCTCTAGTTGTAGTGGATGGTGTAGTAATGGATAATACTGCTTATGGTGGATCTTCTAATTCAGGTGGTAATAGTACTCCTAATGGTTTAGCAGATTTGAACCAGGATGATATTGAAACATTAAATGTTTTAAAAGGTGGAGCTGCAACTTCATTATACGGTATGCGTGGAGCTAATGGTGTAATTGTTGTAACTACCAAATCTGGTAAATCAACTGACAATAAGTTAGGTATTGAAATTTCTTCTAATGTAAGTTTTGAGAATGTATATATTTTACCGGACTACCAAAATTCTTACGGGCAAGGTTATAGTTCTAATTATTTCGAGTTTGTGGATGGTACTCAAGGTGGTACTGGAGCTGGTGCAGATGAAAGTTGGGGGCCAGCTTTAGATGCTGGTTTAGAGTTTATTCAATGGAATTCCGTTAATGGAGAAGCGTTACCATGGGTATCACAACCAAATAACATTAAAGATTTCTTTGAAACAGGTATGACAACCAATAATAACATTTCTTTTTCTAAAGGAAATGAAAATTATAATGGTCGTATTTCAGCAGGTATTACGGATCAAAAAGGGATTTTATACAACACCGATTTAACTAAATATAACTTAAGTGGAAAGTTAAACTTAAACTTATCAGAAAAATGGTCTGTAGGTATGAGTGCGAGTTATATTAAAACTGAAAGTGATAATCTTCCTTCTGTTGGTTATGGTGATTCCAACAATCAATTAGGACAGATAGTTTGGTCTGGGAGAAATGTAGATTGGAATGCATTAAGAGATTATAAAAACTTACCTCTGGGTATTTCTTCAGGAGGAATTCCTACACCAATAAACTGGAATTTATCTTATAACAATAATCCTTACTGGGCCTTAGATACAAATACTAATTCATTTGATAGAAACAGATTAATGGGTAACATTTCTATAAGCTACCAAATGACTGAGAAATTTTCTATTAGTGCACAAACTGGTATTGATTACTTTAACTCTTTAGACACAAAAAAACGTGCTTTTGGAACTCATGAATCTCCCCGTGGTTCTTATGAGGAATATCAAAGAACTAGATATGAAATTAACTCACAAGCTATTTTAAGTTATAATACTGAAATTGGTGAGGACTTTAAGGTAAATGCTAATATTGGAGGAAACAGCATGGTTAACGACTATCATAGATTACGAATGATTGCTCCAGAGTTACAAATCCCTAATTTATATAACATTTCAAATACTAGAGACGGTGTTACACAGACTCTTTTCCAAGAACAACAAGATAGAAGAATTAATAGTGTCTTTGGTTTTGCAGGTGTTTCTTATAAAGATTATTTATTTTTAGATTTTACAGCTAGAAATGACTGGGCATCTGTATTACCAGTTGCACATAACAGTTTCTTTTACCCAAGTGTTACTGGTAGTGCTATTTTAAGTGATATTTTTGATATGCCAAAAAACGTAATATCTTACTTAAAAGTAAGAGGTGGATGGTCTAAAACAGGTAGTGCAGGTCCTCTTGCTCCATATAGTATAGAACCAAGTTTTGCATATTCTACTCAACCTTGGGGTTCTACTCCAGTTGCTTTTTATCCTGGAACATTATGGAATCCAAATATTAAAAATGAAGATACTGTTGAAAAAGAATTTGGTTTTGAAACTAGGTTACTGCAAAGTAGAATACGTTTAGATTTTACGTATTATGACAAAAAAACGTCTGATATTATTATGTTAAAAGATATTGATCCTGCATCTGGTAATACTGGATATTGGGACAATGCTGCAGATATTACTAATAAAGGTATTGAGTTAACTTTAGGTGCAGATATTATAAAAAGTGAAGATGGTTTTAACTTAGGTGTGGATATTAATTTTGCAAAAAACACAAATGAAGCTCAAAATATAGATGATGATCCAACAACTAATAATGGTCGTGTTGTTATGGGTGGCTTATGGAATGTAGATATTATAGCTCAAGAAGGAGAAGCTGTAGGTGCAATCTATGGACCAGCATTTGAGAGAACTACATCTGGAGATATTATTTATGAAGATGGAATCGCTCAAATTGATGCAACAAATAAAGTATTAGGTAATATTAATGCTGATTGGACTGGAGGTTTAGGTTTAAACATGTCTTATAAAAACTTAAGATTAACAACTTTATTTGATGTTAAAAAAGGTGGAGAAATATATTCTCAAACAAACTCATGGGGTAAATTAGCCGGTGTTTTAGAAGAAACTATTCAAGGTCGTGAAACTGGTATTGTTGGTGCAGGTGTTAGATCTGACGGTAATGGCGGTTATGTTACCAATGACGTTGTTGTTCCTGCGAGTACTTTTTATAGTTCAACATACTCCCAGAATATAGCAGAATCTTCTGTATATGATGCTTCTTTTGTTAAATGGAGAGAACTTTCTTTGTACTATACACTTCCAAGTTCTTTAATAAAAGGTACAGACGTAGACCAAGTTTCTTTCGGTTTAACAGCAAGAAACTTAGCTATTCTATACAAAAAAGTTCCTCATATTGATCCAGAATCTGCTTTTAGTAGTGCAAGTGGGCAACAAGGATTAGAATATGCTCAAATACCTTCAACAAGAAGTATTGGTTTTAGTCTAAATGTTAAATTTTAAATTTAAAAAAAATGAAAAAAATAAAATATATAATCTTACTACTTCTTGTAAGTCAAACTTTTGTATTCACAAGTTGTGATGACAACTTTGAAGAAGTTAATAAAAACCCTAATGACCCAAGTGTAGTTCCAAGTGAATTATTACTTGCTGGAATAATTAGGGGTACTGCAAACACTTTACAAAGTACTTTTAATGGAGGAGAAACAGGTTCTTGTTGGGTACAACACTTAGGAAAACCAGTTTATAATGATAATGAACTTTATATACCTAGACAATCAACTATTGATGGTGTTTGGCAAAATTTATATTCTGTTGTTGCAAAAGACGCTTCAATAATGGAGCAGTTAGCCAACGAAGAAGGTAATAGCAACTTAGAAGGTGTCGCTTTAGTTTTAAGAGCAAATGCTTTTCATAACTTAACAGATATTTACGGAAATATTCCAATGTCAGAGGCACTTTTAGGAGATGCTGGTAATATTACACCAATATATGACGATAGTGAGACTGTAGTATATCCTGCTATTTTAAGTATGCTAGATAAAGCAATGTCTTTATTAAACGGAACAGGAGATATAGATGCAAGTCAAGATTTAATGTATGGTGGAGATTACACACTTTGGAAAAAATATGCTGGTTCTTTAAAATTTAAAGTTTTAATGCGTGCTGCCGCTGGTGGATATAACGCTACTAGTCAATTAAAAGCTTTAGTTGCTTCTGGAAATTTATTTACTAGTAATGCTGACGAGGCAAGATTAGTTTATTTAGCTTCTGCTCCAAATGCAAATCCATTTTTTGAAACTTTAGTAGATGGTGGTCGTTCGGCAGAATGGTGTTTGAATGAGGAATTAGTAGAATTTATGAAAGCTTACAATGACCCTAGATTGGCAGTTTATGCACAAGAAGTTGGTGGAGATGGTTCTGGTGGTGGTTATGTAGGTAAACCTGCAGGTATTAGAGATATTGGAAACTCTTTTTATGGAGATTCTAATAATGTTTCTTTAATTGGTACCAAATACATAGAAGCAGAACAACCTTATTATTTTATGACGTATGCACATTTAAGTTTATTAATGGCAGAAGCTGCTGAAAAAGGATTAATTGGTGGAGCTGCTGCTGATTACTTTAAGCAAGGAATAGATGCTTCTATGGCTAGTAATGGAGTTGCTGCAGTTATAGACTATACAGGTGGAGCTAATCAAATTGCTGAACAAATTTGGGTAGCATTATATATGCAAGGTTTTGAAGCTTGGTCTGAATGGAGAAGAACAGGTGTACCTGTTTTACCTTTGGCAATTGATGCTGTAGAAACAAGTATACCTACAAGATATTCTTACCCTCTAACACAACAGTCTCTTAATAATGTAAATTACACGAGTGCAGTTGCAACTCAAGGAGCAGATAAATTAACTACGTCACTTTGGTGGCAATAAAAAATAAAACTAAAATGAAAACATTTAAAAAAATATTAATTGTTATGATTGCAATGGTTACCATTGCATCATGTCAAGTAACAGATGAAGATACTGTAGCAGAAGTTGCTAGTGAAGCAGGTATGATTATTAATGTTGTTACTACTCCAACAAGTTCTATACTTGGTAGTCCTGAAGGTGGTGTTGATTTAAAAGATGCCAAAGTTAATATTACTAACGCTTATTTAGATTTAACAGTTAGATTATCATCAGGTAATTTAGATAATATTTCTAAAATAGAAGTTGTAAAATCCTTTAATGGAGGTGCTGAAGTATCTTTAGGAGAAAGCACAACATTACCATATAATATAGTTATTTCTAATTTAACTGATTTACTAGCAGATACAGGTGTTGTAGAAAGTGATCTTAGAATAGGCGATGATTTATCATTTAAAACTAAAGTACATAAAAAAGATGGGAGTGTTTTTTACTACAGTACTTCATTAGGAGATTATTCATTGGTTGTAAATTGTTCTTCTAACTTAGCTGCTGCTTATAGTATCTCTTTATCTTCCGGCGTGTATACTTGTACGGTAACTGAAGTATCTCCAGGAGTATATTATGCTGATAGAGTACCATTTTTCAGTAATGCATACTGGTTTGAGTTTACAGATACTTGTGGTGTTTTGAAAATGACAGATTTCCAATATAACCCAGGTAATCAACTTGAAGGATTTGGTTATGTAGCTGCAAATGGAGATTTAGTTTGGGAATCTGTATCAGTTGGTGGAACTAGTGTAGATGGATGGGATATCGTAATGCCTCGTTTACCTTAATAAAAATTTAAAAAACACATATAAAAATGAAAAATACAATTAAAAATATTGGCTTATTCGCCATTGTAGCTGTTTTCTTTGCATCTTGTGAAGATGACAATGACAATACAGGTGCTTCATTACTTAATTATTCACCAGCAACTGTAACACTTTCATCTACTTCAAATACTGTATTTGATGAAAGTGCTATTGACGCAGATGATGAAAGTACTTACGTTGTAACTATCACAGCAACATTGCCATCACCACAACCTGTTAATGCAGTAATTGACTTAGTTCAATCTGGAGGTACTGCTAGTGCAAGCGATTTTTCTGCAGGTACTATTACAATTCCTGCAGGGTCATTAACAGCTTCAGCTGATGTAGAAATTATGCAAACTGGTGATATTGAAGGAACCGAAACTTTAGACATTACAGGTAAAGCTAGAGCAAACTTTAATATAACTCCATATACATTTTCTGCATCTATAGAAAATGATTATATTAATGACCATTTAGAGTTTTCTACTACTTGGAGTGGAAGTTACACTTATGAGTTAAGTACTGGAACTGCTGAAAATACTGTAGATTTTTGTGGTGTAGATATTGATGTTCTAGCGTATGAACTTGCTACTGGTAATTATTATGATCTTGGAGGTACAGGTAGTTGTACAGAAACAGGATCAATGGGAGAGCTACCTGATGGAGATTATTATGTATTATTATATATTTATGGTAATCCTTATGCAACTTTAGGACAAACAGAAATTGTACCTGTTTCTATTTCTTATAGCCAAGAACATTTTGACACAAGTGGGTCATTTGTTAGTGAAGCCGTAACTTTAGCAACACCAGAACAAGAGTTACTTGCTGTTGCTCAAATAACTAAGAGTGGTTATAACTTTACAGTAACTCCATTATAAAAATAGAGTACTTTTATTAATACAAAAAGCACCTCTGTAAATAATATTTACAGAGGTGTTTTGCTTAAAACATATAAATCTTATGAAAAAAAACATCCTTTATATAATCTTAATGGGTCTTGGCCTTTTAATTTTTTTAGCTTTATATTTTAAGTCTAATGAACAATTAAGTTCTATAGATCAAATAAAAACACTACATAAGCAAAATTTAGGTAAAAATCCTTTTAAAGAAACTTTAAAGTTATCTAAAAAAGAAAGAAAAAGTTTAGGTTTAACGCCTAATAAATATAATGAAGAACAGTGGATTTTAACAATGAATCCTGAATTAGGAAGGCCTACTCCTATAAAAGTTGCAGAATTACAAAAAGAATTAATACAAAAAAATAATTATCAGTCAAGAACTCCAGGAGATGCTTCTGATAATATGTGGATAAACAGGGGACCAAATAATGTTGGTGGTAGAACTAGAGCATTAATGTTTGATCCGAATGACACAACAGACAATACTGTTTTTGCAGGAAGTGTTAGTGGTGGTCTTTGGAAAAACACAAATATTTCTGATGAAAATTCCGTTTGGAAAAGAGTTGATATCCCTGAAAATTTAGCCATTTCAAGTATTACTTTTGACCCAAATAATACAAATATTTTTTATGTAGGTACAGGAGAATCTTATGTAGGACATACAGACGGAGCGGTAAATGGAGATGGAATATGGAAATCTGTTGATGGTGGTACAAGCTGGGTAAATGTTTTTGGTGGAAACACAGGAGTTAGCTACTTTGTATCTACTTCTAGGATTTCTATAGATAGTCCTTCAACAATTACTGGTGACTATCAGTCTTTTCCTACTACAAATTTTGGGCCTGAAATAACTTCTACAATTTCAGCAGACTTTATATTAGCAAACGATAGTAATGGAATTCCTACAGAAGCTTGTAGTAGTTTTGGTCCTGATGCTACAGGTAAAATAGCAGTAATAAGAAGAGGAGATTGTAGTTTTGTTGATAAAGTTAAAAATGCACAAAATGCAGGTGCAATTGCTGTCATTATGATGAATAATGTTTCTGGTGAACCAATACCAATGGGAGGAGAAGATGCTACAATTACAATACCTTCAGTAATGATTTCTAAAGAAAGTGGGGATGTTATTGAGGCAGCAATGTCTTCTGGTACAGTAAATGGTTCTTTAAATCCAGCTGAAGGAGATTTTACAGCAACCGTAGTTCCAGGTGTTCAACACATTAACGACATTAAAATAAGAAACAATGCTGGTGTTTCAGAAATATATGTAGCGGCAGCAGATGCTTTATATGGGTCTTCAAATGCAGCAACAACTGTTGGTGGTTTGTCTTATGGTTTATATAAATCTGTTGATAATGGTACTAATTGGACAGAATTAACACTTCCTTTAACAGCTAACGATCATAAACATTGCCCTAATGATCTAGAAATTGGTGCTGATGGTACGATATGGTTATCGACTACACAAAGTAAATTATATGGAGATGGTGGAGGTGAAATTTTTTCATCTACAGATGGTACAACATTTACAAACAAATATACTGTTGCAAATGGTGCTAGAACTCAAATAGCAGTTTCATCTACAGATGCTAAAAAAATATATATTTTGGCTCAGTTAACTACTGATGGAGTTTCTATTAAAAAAACAACAGATGGTTTTGCGCTTTCATTTTTAACACAATCAAAAACTTTACCAAATGATGCAGACACTGGTATAGATGCTACAGATTTTACAAGAGGACAAGCATTTTATGATTTATTACTAGAAGTAGACCCAAATAATGATGAAGTAGTATATACTGGAGGTATTGATTTATTTAAATCTACAGATGGTGCAGGAGCTTGGTCTCAATTTACACATTGGTATGGAGGTTTTGGACATCAGTATGTTCATGCAGATCAACACATAGCTGCTTTTGGTCATAATGACTCAAATAAAGTAATATTTGGTAACGATGGTGGGGTAGCTTACACTTCTAATGGCGGAACTATCACTGAAGAAAGAACAAATGGTTTAATTACTTCTCAGTATTATACAGTTGCTGTAGGACCAACAGCCGCATTTACAGAAGATTATTTTGCTGGTGGTTTACAAGATAATGGTACTCAGTTAATTGAAAACGGAACCAAAACAACTCCAGATGAAGCAACAGAGATTCAAGGTGGTGATGGTGCATACACATTTTTTGATCAAGATGGTACTGATAGATATGTAATTGCAAATTATGTATATAATGGGTCTATCAATTTATATAATTTTGATGGTGATGATGTTGAGATAAATGATGAAGATGGAAGTAATGGTGCATTTATAAACCCACAAGCTTTAGATTCTAATTTAGATATTTTATATTCTAATTATTCTGCTGATGGAAATTATATAGTAAAAAGGTATGCTGGTATAAAATCTGACGCAACATTAACAAAAACAGATTTAATTGATGAATTATTAACAACAACACCTACAGCTTTTACGGTATCAACACATACAACAACATCATCTACATTACTTGTTGGTACAGTTTTAGGAGATATTCTTTTAGTTGAAAATGCAGATGGAGCAACACCAACTTGGACAGGTTTAGATCAAAACTTACTTGTAGGTAGTGTATCCGACGTTGAATTTGGACAAACAGAAAATGATATTTTTGTTACTATGCATAATTACGGTGTAAATAACGTATGGTACACGAGTGATAAAGGAGTTACATGGAATGCAAAAGATGGTAATTTACCAGATTTACCAGTAAAAACAATCTTACAAAACCCTCTTAATTTAGAAGAAGTGATTATTGGAACTGAACTTGGAGTTTGGTATACTGATAATTTTTCTGCTGAAAACCCTACGTGGAAAACTTCTTATAATGGGATGAGTAATGTTAAAGTTTTAGATTTAGATCTAAGAGATGATAATATGGTTTTTGCAGCTACACATGGTAGAGGTGTTTTTTCTGGAATGTTTACAGCAGAATCACTTAGTGTAGATAAAAATATTTTCACTTCATCATCTATCAAAGTATTTCCTACAATATCAAATGGAGAAGTTTTTATAACATCACTTAATAATATTGAAAAGACTGAATTAAATGTTTTTAATATAACTGGTCAAAATGTTTATTCTAAAACATTAAATATTTCAAGTGAAAAAACTGTTATAAATTTAACTAATTTAAAATCTGGAATCTATTTTATTAAAATAGGAAAAGAAGACAGTAAAATATCTCATAAAATTATTATTGAGTAATACGTTTTCTTAATTCTACTACATAAAACCACCAAAAGAATTCTCTTTTGGTGGTTTTTTTATGCTCTTTATTTAGCATACATTTGCAACATGACAACAGAGACAGTAGAAACAACAAATATATTTGGTATAAGAGCTATTATAGAAGCTATAGAAAGTGGTTCTACCATTAATAAAGTATACTTACAAAAAGGGTTAAGGGGAGAATTGTTTTACGAACTTAATAAGTTAATTAAAACTCATAATCTTAGCACAAGTATGGTTCCTGTTGAAAAACTAGATCGGTTATCTAAAAACAATAATCATCAAGGTGCTGTTGCTCAAATATCTCCAGTAGAATTTCATGATTTAGAAGAATTAATTGAAAAAACAATAGATAGTGGTAAAACTCCACTATTTTTACTTTTAGATCAACTTTCTGATGTTAGAAATTTTGGCGCAATTATTAGAACTGCAGAGTGTACTGGAGTAAATGGAATTATCATTCAAAAAAATGGAAGTGCTCCCGTTAATGCAGAAACCATAAAAACATCTGCTGGTGCAGCTTTTAAAATCCCTATTTGTAAAGTAGATCATATAAAAGATGCTTTGTTTCTATTACAAGCATCAGAAATTAAAACTGTAGCTGCCACAGAAAAAACAGAAGAATCTATTTATGATATTGATTTAAATCAACCCATTGCCATCGTTATGGGATCTGAACATAGAGGTGTAAACCCTTCAATATTAAAAATGGTAGATTATAAGGCTAAATTACCTTTGTTAGGTGAAATAGCATCCTTAAATGTTTCAGTTGCTTGTGGCGCTTTCTTATACGAAACTGTTCGACAAAGATTAGTAGCAGTTAGCAGTTAGCAGTAGCAGTAGCAGTAGCAGTAGCAGTAGCAGTAGCAGTAGCAAAAATAAAAATACACTTTCTATTCTTGTAACTCCTCCTCTGCTTTTGGAGGTGAAAAATTTCCGTTTTCATCAAATAAAGCATCAAATTCTGTTTCAGTAAATTGATGCTCTTCTCTTACAATTCCTTTTTTACGATAGGTAATTGCAAAGATAAGTCCAACAAGAAATCCAGATAAATGCCCTTCCCAAGAAATACCTTCTTTTATGGGTAAAACATACCAAATCATACTTCCGTAAAGAAAAATAATAATAAGTGATAAAGAAACTAATCTGTAGTGTTTTTTTATCATACCACTAAAAAAAACGAAACTAAAAAGTAGGTATACAATTCCACTTGCACCAATATGATAGGATTCTCTTGCAATACACCATGTTAAAAAACCAGTAAAAAAACCTCCAAATAATAAAACCTTGTAAGAAACATCTTTATAAAAATAAAAAAGGCTACTTAAAAGCACAAATAAAGGAATCGAATTATTAAAAAGGTGACTTGTATTGCTATGTATAAAATGAGTTAAGAAAACACCTCTAAAACCAACAAAAGTTCGTGGTAGAACGCCAAATTTATTAAAATTGTAGTTAAAACTTATTTCAATCCAATATATAAACCAAATTGCAACCACATAAACAATTGGAATTAAAAAAATGGACTTCGATATTTTTAATTGATTTTTATCATTCATCAGAATTAAAAATAACAAAAATCTAACCAAATACAATTTTTACAATTATTGACAGAAATGTTTATTATTTTTACTGAATGAATGAACCTTTGGCAGAAAGAATTAGACCTAAAACGCTTAATGATTATATAAGCCAGCAACATTTAGTTGGTAAAAATGGTGTTTTAACAAATTTAATTAAAAAAGGAATTATTCCTTCTTTAATATTGTGGGGACCTCCAGGTATTGGAAAAACTACTTTAGCTAATATTATTGCTCAAGAATCTGGAAGACCTTTTTATACTTTAAGTGCCATAAGTTCTGGCGTAAAAGATGTTAGAGAAGTTATTGAGAAAGCAAAAAAAAGTGGCGGATTATTTACTGCCAAAAACCCTATTTTATTTATTGATGAAATACACAGGTTTAGTAAATCTCAACAAGATTCTCTTTTAGGAGCTGTAGAAAAAGGTTGGGTAACTTTAATTGGTGCAACAACAGAAAACCCAAGTTTTGAAGTGATTCCTGCCCTACTATCTCGTTGTCAGGTTTATATTTTAAATTCTTTTGATAAAAATGATTTAGTTGCTCTTTTAAACAGAGCAATGGAAAAAGATGAATTTTTATCCAAAAAAAAATAACATTAAAAGAAACAGATGCTTTATTACAGGTTTCTAGTGGTGATGCTAGAAAACTATTAAATATTTTTGAATTATTAGTTTCTACTGAAGAAGAAATTGAAATTACCAATACTTTAGTTTTAGAAAAAATTCAGAAAAATACAGTTAGATACGATAAAACAGGCGAACAACATTATGACATAATTTCTGCTTTTATAAAATCTATAAGAGGCAGTGATCCAAATGGAGCTGTATATTGGTTGGCAAGAATGATTGAAGGTGGTGAAGATGTGAAGTTTATTGCAAGAAGATTGTTAATTTCTGCTTCTGAAGATATTGGGAATGCGAACCCTACTGCCTTAATTTTAGCAAACAACACTTTTCAATCTGTTTCTGTAATTGGATTTCCAGAATCTAGAATTATTTTGAGTCAGTGTGCTATATATTTAGCAAACTCACCTAAAAGTAATGCTTCTTATATGGCTATAGGAAATGCACAAGAATTGGTAAGAAAAACCGGAGATTTATCGATACCACTGCATTTAAGAAATGCACCAACTAAATTAATGAAAGATTTAGATTATGGTAAAGATTACAAATATTCTCATAATTACCAGAACAGTTTTGTAGACCAAGAGTTTTTACCACATGAAATTTCTGGAACAAAATTATATGAACCTGGAGATAATTCAAGGGAAAATAATTTTAGAGAAACCCTAAAAAACAGATGGAAAAATAGATATGATTATTAGAATTTAAGATTGTAATTCTTTACAACTAATTTTCCATTTTCATAATATTCAGCAACCCAAATATGATCACTTTTATACATAATTCCGTTCTTATCTTTAATTATAAAAACATCTTTTACTTTTGTTTTTAATACTTGAAAAATAATAGCAGGAATTGTATTTACTAGTTGAAAACCATTAGATTTTTCTTGAGCGTATAAAGTTTCTACAGTAGAAGAAGGTATTTTATTATTTTTTGAAATAACCTCATCTTTTTGAGCTACTTCTTTTACTTCTGGAATTATTTCTACAGGAATAACTTTCTTAATTGGCAAAGTTACTTCTGTTTTAAGGTTCTCTTCTTTAACATCAATTTCATTTTTAGGTTGGTACTTATATTCTAAATCTCCCATAGTTGCATATGCATTTCTAATAGCTTCATGATAGGCTTTTTTATAATCTTTCTCTTTACTTTTCCCTTCTTTAGAAGTATATATAATAGTACCAAAACAGTCTTTTAATTCAATTATATTCTTAACCGAAAACATGCTAGATTTATCACTAACATTTGCTGTTAAAGCCATGCATCTATTTTGAAGTAAATCTTTAGGAAAACTTTCATTACTTAAAAAAACAATAAACCCTTTTTTTCTAATAAAAACTTAGTTAAAGAACTTGTTTGATATTGATCTGAACTCTTTAAAAACTCAAATCTTTCTGGAACAATTATATATTTATAATCCTTAATTTTTTCTTGTTGACCATATGTTAATATTGTTATAAAGAACAATAAACTGAATACTATTTTCTTAATCATTTTAATTAAATATTATATTAATTCCTAATTGTACTGAAATGTTATTTGCAGATGCAATATCGTTAAATTGTGCAATATTATCAACCATTCCATAAAAATTTACTTTACCTATTTGAGAAGAAATTCCTACACCAATATTGTAAAATGAATAATCATCTACTGTATAAGTAACCTTTGCGTGTAATTTTTCTGAAAAAGATTTTTCGAAAAACCCTGTTAATGCTAATTGTGAGTTTAATGGTCTAAATACTGAATACAATTGAACTCCAAATGCATTTCTATAAAAATCCTTATAGGTATTATCGTAACAATATTTACTCCTTTTTTGACCAAAACTATATTTTAAAGAAGCATTTAATTTTGTTGGCCTCCAAGAAATGTATGAATCTTGATTATCACCACTTGGTACTTTCTCTTTAAAATCTGCATCTAAATCATCCCAATAATTTATTGGATTTGTTGGGTTATACCCAAACTCAATACCATCAAAAACATAACTTCCATTAACAACAGAGTTTTTTATATTCTTCTTATGTTTGATAAAACCAAAATCTACAATACTACCCGTTAATTCTAATTGTTCTGATAAGTGATAAGTAAATCCAGCATCAAAACCGATTCCTAAATTTGAACCTAAAAAAGTATTTCCTAAATAGGTATTTGGATCATCCATATATTCATCACCCTCAACCAAACCAGAAGTTTTTAAATTAATATTAACATTATCTAAATAATGTCTATAAATATTATCAGAACCATTTACAGTTGTAAAAGTTCCAGTATTATTAGAAGTTTCTAGATTTAAAGCTGAAGAATAAATTTTAAACCTAGCTCCTAAAGTTAACTTATCACTTACTTCTCTAGTAACACCAAAATGCAATACTCCTAAAACATCAACTTTATATAAAATCTGAGATAAATCAAAACTTTTGTTTAAATAAGCCGAATTTCCATCTGTGAGAAGTGTTATTGGGTCTTTAGCAAAATAAGAAATAGCATCAAACTCTTCGTAAAATCCAAAGCTAAAATAGTTTTTGTCGTCATATCTAAAACCACCATTTAAAACTTCTATTTGAAAATTTAACTTTATATGATCTCTAATAGTTAGTTTCTCTAAAACTTCAGAAACTTTATCATTTATTGATCTATTATCAACTCTAAATAAGTCTGATATTGTAAAACCTGTTATACCAACTTCTGATGAAAACCCTGAAAGCATAGGAACTCCTACATGAAATTTATAATTAGTTTCTGCTCCTGGGTTTAAAAGTAACGTTTGTGGTAACTCTGCAAAATTGTATAATACTTGCTTATTTTGGCTATATGTTTTCATTACAAACAGAATAATAAACAAGAGGAATATTCTTTTGATTTTATGCATCTGTATCTATGTAAATTTTTGCTGATGATTTAAACTCAAACTCACTTGTATCTGCAGGGTCTAATTGTACAGTAGAGTTAACAATTTTAACAGTTATTCTAACCTTTACTGTGTTTTTTACATTTGAATTAGTACTTACCTCAACTGTTTCTTGAAATTTATAGTCTAAATTATTTGCATTAACATTTATTTCTTGAAATGTATGTGTTGCCGAATTATTTTGATTTAAAAAAACTATTTGAATTGTAAAATCTCTATCAAACTCGTTTTTTATTTCGACATTAAAATCAATTTTTACCAAATTATCTCTAAAATAACTGTTTTCAAAAATTTTAAAATCAGTAATATCTGTCTTCTCATTTTCTTGTACTCCTAATTGATTAAAGAACTGAAAAGGTAAAACTGTAAAATATGTTAAGGATGTTGTATATTCTGGAGTAGCATTATAATCTTCTATTTGCGAAAAATCTAAATTATCTGTACAAGAAACTATAAAAAAAAAGCAGCATAAAAAAGGAAATATTTTTTTGGGGGTCATTTTGTAAAATGTAATTTTTGTTATAAACGATTAACAGGCTAAAGATATTGTTTTATTTCTAAAAGAGAAGAAATAGAAATAAATCCATCATTTTTTACAATCTCATTTTCAAAATTGCAATGAATTGCTTTCATACCTATGCTTAAAGCTCCATTAATATCGGCCTCTAAATTATCTCCAATCATAATTGAATTTTCTTTATCTGCACTTGCTAAATCTAACGCATGGGTAAATACTTTTGGATTTGGCTTTTTTACTCCCACTGATTCTGAAGTAATTACTTTATCAAAATAATGGTAAATATTAGAACTTATCATTTTTTTACTTTGAACTTCTTCAAATCCGTTTGTTATAATATGTAATTTATAATTTTCTTTTAAATAATCTAATATTTCAAAGGTTCCATCAAAAAGATGATTAAAATCTGCTAAACATTCAATATATTGTTCTGCAATTAGAGTTATCGTTTCATCAGAAATCGTGTAATTAATGGTATCAAAAGTATTTTTTAACCTACCATATCTTAACTCATCTTTTGTTACCTTTTCCTCTCTATATAATTTCCAATATTTAAAATTAATAGGTTTATATACTTTTAAAAAAGAGTTTAAATCTGTTTTTATATTATTAATACTAAAAACTTTTTGAAAAGTTAAATCTGAGTTTTTTTCAAAATCCCATAAAGTGTGATCTAAGTCAAAGAAGACGTGTTGTATGTTTTTCATTTACATTATATTTGAAAAAAACTTTTTAATTGAAACTAAAAATAAATAAAAAACCGTTATCTATTTTCATTAAAAACATTTTGGTAATGTTTAAAGGTACTTTAATTGCACAAATTATTGCAGTTGTTAGTTCAATTTTTATTGCTAAAATATATGGTAGTGAGGCGTATGGAGTTTTAAGTGTATATATTAGTTTTTCTTCTATAATTTCTATATTAAATTCATTACAATTAGATAATTATATTGTTACCTGTAAAGACAAAATAATTAGTAATCACTGGTTTAATTTTCTTTTTTTACTGATACCCATAATAACCATTTTTGGTTCAGTAATTTTAATACCGCTCCATAGAGTTTTTTTTTATAAAACAATTGAAAATAGTGTTATAATATTAGCAATTTTAAGTGCTATTCTTCTTAGCTATAATAAAACACATGAATATTTTTTAACTAGTTACAAAAAATTTACACCAATTTCTTTTGCTAAAATACTTTTAGTTTTAATAAATATTTTTTTTCAGTTTGTTTTTTATCTGAAGTTTAAAATCTATGGATTGGTTTATAGTTCCTTTATTTCTGTACTTATTGTTAGTTTATATTTCAGTTTTAAAAACAAAGTATATTTTAAACCAATAGATTATACAATCGTTAAAAATAATATTAAAAAAAACAAATCTATATTAACTTATTTACTGCCTTCTAGATTTATAAATAATTTAACATCTCAATCAGTTCCTTTATTTATTTATGCTTTTTTTAGTCTGCAAGAGGCTGGTGTTTACTTCTTCAGTCAAAAAATTTTAACAATGCCACTTTTTATTATATCATCTTCTATATCTACTGTATATTTTGAAAGAGCTACAAGCCTAATGCAAACCTCAAAAAAAGAGCTATTTAAAGCTACTAAAAAAATTATAACATTTAATATGTTAACAATGTTTACTTTTTTAGTGCTAATAAATACGGTTGGCATCTATATATTGGAAATGTTTTTAACCGAAAACTGGGTGAATTTAAGATTATATTTTTTAATATTATCCTTTTTAGTTTTAAGCAGATCTTCTTTTAGCCCAATTAGTAATATTATGGTTGTTTTAGATAAAAACAGTATTAGTTTACTCTTTAATGTATATCTTTTAATAGTAAATATTATAGCTTTTTATATTGGCTTTGTTAAAAATGATTTAACATATACTATTTATATACTTTCCTTTTTAGGTGGTATAGGTTATTTAACTCTTGCTTTTTATTTTTTAAAAATCATAAAAAAACAATCAATTATATGAAAAAACCATCATTATTTGAAAAACTAGATTTTATACTATTTGGACACTTAATAAACTTTTTATATTCAGACTATTTTAGACCCAAATATGGTTATCAAAAATATTATATTTTATTTTTTCATTTTTGGATTCCACAAAAATTATTTAGATTAAACCCAAAAGCAAATTGGCCTGTTCATTTTACTTCAAAAGTATTGGCTGCAAAAAATATTAAAAAAGGTATTTTATGTGATCCTGGAGACAACCCAAATGTGTACATACAAGCTAACAATGGGTTAATTATTGGTAATAATGTAGGTTTTGGAACTGGCTCTAAGGTTATTTCTGCTAATCATTCACATACAAATCATTCTAAACACACCAAAACACCACCAATAGTAATTGGAAATAATGTTTTTATTGGTGCAAATAGTGTTGTTTTGTCTGGAGTAAACATTGGAAATAATGTAATTATTGGTGCTGGCTCTATTGTATCTAAAAACATTCCATCAAATTCAATAGCAGTAGGAAATCCTTGTAGCGTAATTAAAGAAAATTTACCTTATAAAGAATCTATAATTAAAATAAAGTATAATAAAAAATATCAAAAAAAAAATTAAAAAATACTCTTGGTTAAAACACTATAACTCTCTTTATCTGAGCCAAAACTTTTATAAAATTTTGCTACACCAGTAATCATAGAGCCTTCAAAATCAATAAAACAATTTTTCCTTTTATATTTTTTTATAATCTCTGTAATAAGTAAAGTAGAAGCTCCGTTCTTTTTTCCAAAATCATTACTAACAGGTACTAAATAAGTAATTCTTTTACCATTATCTAGTAGTAAAACAGATGCAACTAAACATTCTTTACTTCTAATTCCAAAACACCTTACTACATTAGAGTTTAATTTTAAAATATTTTGAAGTACTTCTTTCATAGAAATATAATTTCTAAAATTTTTATCGTTTAATAAATAAAAACCGTAAAACTCTTTTATTCCTAAATTTTCTTCAAAAGTTAAAGTTGATAGCATGGCTTTTTTTAAATCTCTTTTTCTGTTTTTAGTAAACTTCTTATAATTGTTTTCATATTTTTTTTCAATTTTTAACAGGTAATTATTCTTTAAGTTCATTTTATAAGTCAAAAAATTACCTGAATTAAAATTCAATGAAATTTTCACAAACTTTTTAGGAATGTGGTTTATCATCTTTTCTTGTAATGCTTCTGAAACTATTTCTTTTGAAAAAACACCCAATTGTTGACAAAAATAAGGCTGGCTTACATACTTTATAAAAAACTTTTTTCTCCAAGGAATAGGCATAACAGCTTTATAATTATCCAAGACTAAAACATCCCAATTGTCTGCTACAATATCTAAATACCAAGAAAATGCATAAATTCTAGATTGAATAGAATTTTCTATACAAGCATCATATTTTTCAACATTAAGATTCTTCCTTTTTATATATTCAATCATATTAAGATATTGCTATTTTAATCATGGAATCGTATAAACGTTTCCAGCCTTTCCATCGTAAATAATCGCTTAAACTTTCATTATGAAACAAGGTTATAAAAGTTCCATTTACTGCTTTTACTTCATTTTTTAAATCTCTAATTCTTCCTAAAGATTGTCTTGGAGTTAGCTTCATATAATCATTTAAAGTAGTATCCATTAAAGCAAAAGGAAATACTTTAAGCGGAGTTTGAATTTCAAAATCTAAATCGTAAAAATAAAAAGGAGTACAAGTACTTGCTCTAAAGCCAACATTACTTGCATATCCCATAGAATAATCTTCCTCTACTTCTAAGTCTATTAAATTTTGATACGTTTCTGGCAAACTAAAACGTAAATAATGCTGTCTAGATCTTTGAATTGGCATATTAATAATATGCTCTAATCTTATTTTTTCTTTTTTTAATAACTCTGCATTATTCATTGTAAAATAAGAAGGATGCAAACCAACTTTGGCATAATCTACCATCTCTTTAATAAGTAACCTATACTTATTTTTTGATGCTGAAACATTGGTGTCAAAAGTGGTATAATCACCTATTAAGAAAAAGAAAATAGTTTTAATATTTCTTTCTTTTCTAATGTCTATAATTTGCTGAAAAGTATCAAAAGGGTCTTTCTTAATATTGAATGTAACAGCAAATCTACTCCATACATTTAAGAGTCTAAAGTGTGCCAAATCATTTAAAAAACCACCAACACTTCTAACTAAACTTTTATATTTATAACAATATGCATTATCTATGTCTACAGTAGAAATAAATTCATATTCACGTTTTTTATACTCATAATCTGGAAACTTTTCTTTTAAAGCATCTAATAATTTATAAGCCCAAATATCTACAACTGGCTTTTCTAAAAAACGATATTTAAACGCCAAACTTTGTTCTGCAGTATAACGTCCATGAAAATCTTTTACATGAGGGAGATATTCTTCGTACCTAGATATTAAATAAAAACTTGCTGCAAAAATATCATAGGGAATCGCAGATTTTGGTCCCGTTTTAAAGAAACAAGGAACGTCATCCCATTTTTGGATAACTATTTCCATATCATTAACTCCTTGTTCAAAAAGTAAATCATTACTTTTTACAAAAAACTCATTTCCTAAAGGTGTTTTGGTATAAGTTATTTTTGGGCCATTATGAGCCACAAACTCTTCTACTTTAGACGTAAAATCTACAGGAATCATTAACGTTCTTGTAAAAATATGCTTAAAAATATAACGAACCCTTGGAGTAACTTTATGTGAGTAAACTAATAACATTTAATGTATTATGATTTTACAGTATCGATTTTTTGTTAACTACAAAACACCTTCATCTGCAAAGCTAAAATACGCTTTTTCGGTAATTATTAAATGATCTAAGAGTTTTATATCTAAAGTAGTTCCTGCTTCTTTAATTCTTTGAGTAAGTTGTTTGTCTGCATTACTTGGTTCTAATTTTCCTGATGGATGATTATGACACACAATTATACCTACAGAAGCTAACTCTAATGCTCTTTTAAACAGTAATCTTATATCTACAACTGTTGCTGTTAGACCTCCTTTGCTAATTTGAAATTTAGATAAAACTTTATTAGAATTATTTAAAAAAAGCACCCAAAATTCTTCATGCTCTAAATCTCCAATAACGGGTTGCATTACATTAAAAACATCTTTACTACTTGTAATTTTGGGTTTCTCTAAAGCGATTTCTAACTGCCTTCTTTTTCCTAATTCTAAAGCTGTAATAATAGTAATTGCTTTTGCTTCTCCTATTCCTTTAAAAGTTGATAATTTTTCTGCGGATAATTTAGCAAGTTCATTTATGTTTCCATCAACAGATTGTAAAATTCTTTTTGATAAAGCAACTGCACTTTCTTGTCTATTTCCAGAACCAATTAAGATTGCTATTAACTCTGCATCAGAAAGCGATGTTTTTCCTTTTGCCAACAACTTTTCTCTTGGCCTATCATCTAGCGCCCAAGATTTAATGGTTAACTTTTCCATATTCTTTTTTTATAAAAATACGAAAATGAAACTAAAATTATAATTGGTTTAAAAAGCTTCTATATTGTTGGTTATTTGGGTACAAATTAATTAGTTTTTGCACAATATTTTTTGCTTTGTTTTTTTGGTCTGATTTAGAGTACACATATGCCAAAACATATAGTAAACCTTCATTAGTTGAATCTACTTTTAAACCTGAGACTATAATTTTTTCAGCATTTTTATACTCTTGTTTCTTATCATACAATAACCCTAAATTATAATAAACACGTATGTTTTCTGGCATTAACTTTGTAGCATTTTTAAGTTGAACTATAGCATCATCTACTCTATTTAACTCAGCATACATTAAGGCAAGAGAATAATAAACTGGTCCAAATTGAGGTTCTTGCTCAATTACTGTTTTAAATGCTTCTTCTGCCTTAACGTATTGTTTATTATTATAATATAACGTTGCTAAATTCACACGAATTTGATTGTTAATATTATCAATTTCCAAAGCACTTTCGTAACTTTCAATCCCTTTTTCTAAGTTACCTGCTTTAATATAATAATTACCTTTTTTAATTCTTGTTCCTACAAAATCTGCATTTGTTTTTAAATGTAAGAAAAACTCTTTTTTAACTTTCTGATAACTCTCTTTATACACTTCAGGTATTTCGTTTTCAGACATTGCTCCTAATCCGAAAAAAGCTTTTACTCTAATACTTCTTTTAGGATCTTCTAACAATGGTAAAAAATAAGAATTGTAATCTTTAGTATTTATTGTACTTAGAACATCTACACTTGCTCCTCTTACTAAAGCAGAATCATCATTTAAAAGTGTTATGTATTGTTCTACAAAATTCTGTGCATTGTAATTAGACAATACTTTTGTAGCTGATGCTCTTACAATTTCTGGTTGATGTGAATCATTCATCAATTCAATTAAACCTACATGTCCATTTGGTTGCATTGTAATTCCTGGTGCTAATTTTTCTGAGTAATGAATAGAATCTACGGCTCCAAATAATTTTGTAAAGTTTTTTGCAGCCCAAGCATCATCTTTGTCTTTATGACAACCAGAACACGCATTTGGCGTTCCATATTTTAAACTTAAATCTGGTCTTGGCACTCTAAAACTATGATCTGGTCTAAAATCATTCCCCATATAAAAACGCCCTGGCATATGACAACTTACACATTTTGAAGATTCTGTGTTTTGTGGATGAGCATGATGTTTTGGTGTATCATATTTTTCTGGAACATGACATTGAGCACATAATTTATTCCCATCAAACTTTAGTTTTAATGAATGTGCATCATGACAATTAGTACAAGTAACATCATTTTGATACATTTTACTCTGCGTAAATGAACCATATACATATACCTCATCTAAAATTTGCCCATCTGCTTGATACAATCTTTCTTCTAATAATTGAGGATAATAATGATCTAACATAGTTCCTTCAAAATTAAAAGCTTCAGAAAATTGTTCTCTTCTCATATGGCAACGTGCACATTGATCTACCAGTTCTTTAGGCCCTGTTTCTGTTGTCATTTGAAAACTTCCGTTAGAAACATAGTTTTCTCCCATTGTTTCAACATCAGTAACATGTTGTTTTCCTGAACCATGACAAGCTTCACAGTTTACATTGATAATTGCAAATTCAGTATCATAACTATGTGTTTTTTCATCGTAGTTTTTACGAACGTTTGTAGAATGACAATCTGCACACATATTATTCCAATTTAAACCTCCTCTAGACCAGTGTAACCATTCTGAATGCACAACTTTAAAATCTGGATATAAATCGAACCATTTATTTTTAACAGAATCCCAAGCTGTTCTTAAACACTGGTAATGACCATCAGGAAATTGAACAATATATTGTTGTAAAGGTGTAATACCAAAAGTGTAAACAATTTTATAATCGTGATTTTTACCATCTGGTCCGTCTGTATTTACATAAAAATCTTTTCCCTTTTTGTAAAACCTAGAAGTTACACCTTGACTTGTAAATTTTTCATCATTAAAATTTGCAAGAATTGTTAAACTATCTGCAATTTGCATTGCTTTATCATGATGAGAACCTTTCCACTTTTTAAACTGATCTTGATGACATTCTTTACATTTCTCATCACCTAAAAAATGACTATCTGGAATGAGTTTACCTGAAAGAAAAACACCTTTATCCTTTTCTACTTCTTTGTATTCTGTTTTTTTATCGCAAGACGAAAAGGAAATCATTAATAATAATGAAATTTTAAAAGAAGCTGAAGTAAAAATATATCTTAATTTCACGTAGAAAGTGTTTTATAAAAATTGTAAAAGTAAAACTAAAGTTTCTATTCACTAGAAAAAAAGATAATTGTCAGTTTTTTTCAAAAAAAAAAATAAAAGGCATTTATAAAAAATTGAAAACTTTCATTTATTGTTATTTCCAGCAAAACTCTTTATATCTTTGTATTTTATATTCTATATTTAACACATGAAAATTATTATAGCTGGTGCTGGAGACGTTGGTTTTCACTTGGCTAAACTTCTTTCTTACGAGTCTCAAGATACTTACATCATAGATTTTGATGGTGAAAAGCTTGAATATATTAATAATCATTTAGATGTTATTACCAAAAAAGGTGATGCAACTTCCATAAAGTTATTAAAAGAAATAGGAATCGATTCTGCAGATTTATTAATTGCAGTTACAGATAGCCAAAACACAAATTTTACAATTTCTGTAATTGGTAAATCTTTAGGCGCAAAAAAGACAATTGCAAGAATCGATAATTCTGAGTTTTTAAATGAGTGTGAAGTTGATTTCAAACAATTCGGGTTAGACTTTATGATTTCTCCTCAAGAATTGGCTGCTAACGAAATAAAAATGTTGTTAAATCAATCTTCATTTAATGATACTGTAGCGTTTGAAAGTGGTGTTTTTAATGTAATGGGAACTCCATTAACATATAATTCTCCAATATTAAATTTAACCGTAAAAGAAGCAAAACAACAATTTCCAAAAGTACATTTTACAACAATTGCAATTAAAAGACAAGGTGTTTCTCAAACTATTATTCCTAGAGGAGATTCTACTTATCAATTAGATGATCAGGTATATTTTTGTGTACCAAATTATAGCATGAAAGACCTCTACCCTATTATTGGTAAGAAACAATTTGACATTAAAAATGTTATGATTTTAGGAGGAAGTAGTATTGGAGAGAAAACTGCTAGAAATCTTTGTAAAGATAATTTTAAGGTTAAACTTATTGAAAAAAACAGAGTGAAGGCAGAGTTATTAGCTGAAAAGCTTAATAATACTTTAGTTATTAATGGTGATGGTAGAGATTTAGAATTATTAGAAGAAGAAAACATTAGAGAAACTGATGCTTTTATTGCTGTTACAGGAAATTCTGAAACGAATATTATGTCTTGCTTAGTAGCAAAATCTAAAGGTGTAAAAAAGACAATTGCCCTTGTTGAAAATATGGATTATATTGATATTTCTCAAACTATTGGAATTCAATCTTTAATTAATAAAAAATTAATTGCTGCTAGCAATATCTTTAGACATATAAGAAAAGGAGAAATTTTAGCATTGGCTAATCTACACAATATTGATGCAGAAGTTTTTGAATTTGAAGTTCAAAAGGAGACAAAAATAACAGAACGTGCAATTAAAGATTTACGTTTTCCAAGAGAAGCCGTTTTTGGTGGAATCATTAGAAATCAAACAGCAATTATGCCATCTGGAGATGTTCAACTAGAAATTGGTGATAAAGTAATTGTGTTTTGTTTACCAGAAGCAATAAATGCTGTAGAAAGATTATTTAAATAATAGAATGGGATCTTTAAATACCAAAATAATATTTCGCTTCTTAGGTATTACAGCAATATTAAACGGATTCTTTATGTTTATTGCGTATCCTTTTAGTGTTTATCATAATGAAAATGCTAAATGGGGTATTTTGGGCGCAGGAATTGTAACTGTAATTATTGGACTTTTACTTTACTTTTTAAACAAACCAGAGAGTACAAGTATTCAAAAAAAAGAAGGGTACTTAATTGTTACTTTGGGTTGGTTAACTCTTTCTTTAACAGGAATGTTACCTTATTTACTTTCAGAATCAATACCCAGTATAAGTAATGCTTTTTTTGAAACACTTTCTGGATATTCTACAACAGGTTCTTCAATTTTAACTGATATAGAATCTATGCCAAAAGGAATCTTATTTTGGCGAAGTGCAACACATTGGATTGGTGGAATGGGAATTATTGTACTTACAATTGCAATTTTACCTCTGTTAGGTATTGGTGGTATGCAGCTTTTTATGGCAGAAGCTCCAGGTCCATCTGCAGATAAACTTCATCCAAGAATTACAGATACTGCCAAGCGTTTATATTTAATTTATGTTACACTAACCATAGTTCAATTCTTATTATTAAAAGTTGCAGGTATGACTTGGTTTGACGCCATAAATCATGCAATGGCAACAATGAGTACAGGTGGTTTTTCAACAAAAAACAGCAGTGTTGCTTTCTATAATAATTTACCTTTTGTACAATATATTATTATCTTTTTCATGTTAGTTGCAGGAACAAATTTTGTACTAACTTATTTTGCTTTAAAAGGTAAGGTTCAGAAAGTTTTTCAAAGTGAAGAATTTAAATATTACTTTTTCGGAATTATTGGCGTATCAGCTATTATTACAATAATTATTTACTTTTTTCAAGACCCAAATTTACAAACAACCATTGCACATCCAATGATTTATGGAAAAGCAGAAAGTTCTATTAGACACTCTCTTTTTATGGTTACTTCTGTAGTAACTACAACTGGTTTTGTAACTGCAGATTTTACAATGTGGCATTTTTTTGCTACTGGTATTTTCTTTGCTTTATTTTTTACAGGTGGTTCTGCTGGTTCTACAAGTGGTGGAATAAAAGTAGTAAGACATATTGTGATGCTTAAGAATAGTTTTTTAGAATTTAAAAAGGCATTACACCCAAATGCAATTATACCAGTAAGGTATGATGCTAAAGCTGTAAATCAGTCTATTGTTTTTAATATTATTTCTTTCTTTATTATTTACATGCTTATTTTTATTTTGGCGTCTGTAATACTTACACTTTTAGGATTAGACTTTATGTCTGCATTAGGAGCTGCAGCATCTTCCTTAGGTAATATTGGACCAGCAATTGGTAGCGTAAGTCCTGTAGATAATTATGCACACTTATCTGATGGTGCAAAATGGTTTTGTTCTTTTTTAATGTTAATTGGGCGTTTAGAACTCTTTACCGTACTTATTTTATTTACTCCTTTCTTTTGGCGTAAAAACTAGTTTTTTTTAAGTAAACAAAAATTAAATTTACGTTAAAAATAAAACCCTTGTTTTACACTCATATTAACTAATTGTTAAATAGATTTTTAGTTGTTTTTGTTTCACTAAAAATTGTATTTTTATTGCAATAATAAATCAATTTAACATGAAACAAAAAAACTTTTTAAAAATTGCAATGCTTTTTACTTTTGCAATGATTACACAACTTGGTTTTAGCCAAATATTAATAGAGCATTTTAATGATGATTCTCAATTTACAAAAAGCGAATCCTTTTTCACGGATGGATCTGGTGATTATTTTGGAATTATAGACCCTACAGATGGTTCAACCAATGATTTCGACAATAACCCAAATAACAATACTCCTAGTGGTTTAGCGTCTTTTACAGGAATTACTGGTAATTATTTAACCGGAGAAGATTTAAATGGTGAAGGAGGAAACACATTTAGAGAAATAACTTGGTCTAACATTAATATAAATGGTTACACTAATTTAAATATTTCCATCGACTTAGGTGCAGTTACTAACAAATTTGATGCTGGAGAAGGTATTAAACTTGAGTATAAAATAGATGCTGGTTCATATACCGAAATTTTTGATTTTACTAGTCCTGGTGGAAATAGTGCTTTGACAGATGGTGTTACATCGTTAAATTTAGTATTACAAACTATAACAGAAAACATTCCATCAACTGGAGTTTCTTTGGATTTAAAATTAACAGTTAGAGGAGAAGCTGGAGATGAACAATTCGTAATAGATGAATTAATATTAAATGGCACAGCACCTTCTACTCCAACTATTGGTTTTGATGCAGCAACAAGTTCTCAAACTGAAACAGATGCTACTTTTAACGTAAACTTACCAGTAACAGTTTCTAATTATGATGGAAATCAAATAGATGTTAATGTTTCGGTAACTGGAGGAACTGCAGAAGCTGGAGACTATACATTAAACACAAGTACATTATCTTATACTGCAGATGGTTCTCAAAATATTTCTTTAGACATTATTCCTGACACAGAAGATTTTGATGATGAAACCATTATTTTAACAATTACCGAAACAAGTTCTGTAACTGGTTTAGTTATCTCTCAATCTACACATACTGTAACAATAAATGATGACGAAAATCCACCAACTATTGGTTTTGATACTGCAACAAGTTCTCAAACAGAAACAAATACAACTTTTAATGTATCAATACCCGTTACTGTTTCAGATTATTCAGGAACACAAATAGATGTTAGTGTCGCTTCTTCAGGAACTGCAGAAGGAGCAGATTTTACTTTAAACACTACAAGTCTTTCTTTTACTACAGATGAATCTCAAAACATTTCTTTAGATATAAATGCTGATGCTGATGCTGATAAAGAAACTGTAATTTTAACTTTAACAGAAACAAGTTCTGTAACTGGTTTGGTTATTTCTACAAGCCAACACACTGTAACAATTACAGATGATGAAATTCCTCCTGTTCCAACAGCAGGTTCCGTTTTTATTACAGAAATTCTTGATTCTGAGAATGGTTTCAACAATGATTATCTTGAGTTATTTAATAATTCTAACGAAACTGTTAGTTTAGCAACAAGTAAACTATTAAGATTTAGTTCTGCTGGAGCATATGAATATTCATTTGATTTTGGTGTAGATGAATCAACAGCATCAGTAGATGTTACAATACCTGCGAATGGTTTTTTAATTATAGCTAGAGGTTCTAGCAGATCTAGTTTTAATACTGCTAATAGTATAACTTTAAATCCTAGTGTAAATTTTAATGGTGGGCATTCAGATTTATATTTTGGAACAGGAAGAAGATGGAAACTTAAAACAGGAGGAACAGCAGATACTGATGATGGTACTTTAATAGATGATACACTTACTGGTGTTGGATCTACCAAAGATTATAGAAATATTTTTACTGATACTTTCGTAACAGAAACACCTACAGATGGAACTCCAGGAGAGTTAGAATATTTAGTATATTCTGGTGGTGCTTGGGTAAATTCTGTTGCAATGGATGGAACAACTGCTACAAAAGATGCATATTTTTATGATAATTATACAGTTTCATCAAATGCATCTGTTAACAATATTGGTGTGGCCTCAGGTAATTCTTTTATTGTAAATACAAGCTCAACATTAACTGTTACAGGTAGTGTAACTTACAATAGAAATATTACAACACCAGCTACAACTGGAGATACAAATTTAGACAAACTAGAAGGTTGGCACCTAATGTCTTCTCCTGTTACAGGACAAGCATATGGAACAACTTGGGCAGATACAAATGAAATTGCTAGCGGAACTGCTTCTAACAGAGGTATTGCAACTTATAATAACACTGTTGCTTCTAGTAATTGGGTATATTCAGATGGTACCACAAGTACATTTGCTACAGGGGCAGGTTACTCAATAAAAAGAACTACAACTGGTGATGTTTCTTTTACGGGAACTCTAAATACTGGAGATATTAGTGATGTTGCTATTACAACTGGCACAACTAGTTATAATTTAGTAGGTAACCCATACACAGCTTATATAAATAGTGCAACTTTTTTAACAACTAATACTAGTTTATTAGACTCTGAAACAATTTGGATTTGGGATTCATCAACAAAAAATTATGTTGCAAAAATGACTGGTGATGCCTTTAAAATTGCCCCAGGACAAGGATTCTTTATAAAAGCATCTGCAGGAGGTAATTTAACTTTTGAAGAAACCTCTCAAAGTCATGAAACTGATACTTTCTTAAAAGCAATTAGCACTGAAATTGTTTTAAGTATAACTGATGGAAACTCTATAAGGTTTGCAAAAGTAAGATACAAAGAAGGAAGTAGTAAAGCCTTTGATAATGGTTTTGATGGTGAAACTTTTAAAGGAATTCCTAACAGTTTTGATATTTACACACAATTATTATCTAATAACATAAATAAAAATTATCAAATTCAATCATTACCAAATTCAGATTATGAAAACATGGTAATTCCTGTTGGTGTAAATGCTATAAGTGGAAAAGAAATTACTTTTACTGCAGAAGCTTTAAATTTACCTTCAGATACTAAAGTATTTTTAGAAGATAGGTTAACAAATGTTTTTACTCGTTTAGATAAAACTAATAGTGAATATAAAATAACTTTATCAGAGGCTCTAAATGGTACTGGTCGTTTCTACATTCATACAACTCAAAGTGCTTTATCTGTAAAAGATGATGCTATTTTAAATTCAATTAGTATTTTCAAATCAGATGCTTCTACATTAAAAATTATTGGATTTTCACAAGGGAATGCTAACATAAAGTTATTTAGTATTACAGGAAAACAAGTAATGAATGCTTCTTTTAAAACTATTGGAGCTAAATATATTTCTTTACCCAAATTAGCAAAAGGAGTTTATATTGTTCAATTGGAAACACAAAACGGTAAATTGAACAAAAAAATAATTTTAGAATAAAATCGAGAATTTTTAAATATAAAACATCATGAAAAAACAAATAAAAGATACTCAAGATATTTCTCGTAAAGAAGCAATTAAAAAAATAGGAAATTTCGGTAAATATGCAGCTTTAACTGCACTTGGAACCTATCTAATTCTTAGTCCACAAAAGGCACAAGCTCAAAGTCCAGAATCTCCTGGTACAGGTTTCTAGCAATCATATAAATATTTTATTAAAAGCGCCTCAAAATTGAGGCGTTTTTAATTTTATATATTTAATAAAATAGCTACTTTTATTCTTTATGAAAAAACAATCAAATTTATTATATAAAACAGTTGAAGACAAAACTATTGTTTGGTTTGAAAACAGTAACGAATATCTAATTTTAGAAAATACAACTGCAGATATTTTAAAAAGATTAAGCAAAGGAATCTCTGTAAATGAAATTGCTGAAGCATTATCTAAAAAACTTTCAGTTCCTATAGGTAAGACAATTGATTTTATATTGGATCTAGAAAAAAGAATTTACCAACCAAAAAGTAATGTTGAATCTGAATTGATAAATGATTACAGAGATATAAAAGCTCCAAAATCTTTTGAATTCATAAAGTATTACAAAGTTAATAATGTTGTTTTTAAAGTATCATATTTAGGTGAAAAAGAGCTATCTCTTGTACATCCAAAATTTGCTCATTTAGTAATTGATAATTCTGAAAATTTTGATTATCAATTTGATGTTTTTATTAATAATAAATACATTTTTCTTTTTGTTGATCAGAAAATAATAGGTGCTTGGAGTAATAAGAATGTTCATTATTTTCAAGGTAAATTTTCTATGCAATTGATACAGAAAATTCATCAAAAAAAGGAAGATGAATGGATGGGAGTTTTTCATGCTTCTGCGGTAAGTAATAAAAAAAAATCTATCCTTTTTTTAGGTGATTCTGGAAACGGAAAAAGCACTTCTCTTGCATTATTACAAGCTAATGGTTTTACTTGTTTAGCAGATGATTTTGTACCAATGGACATTGAAAAAAGAGAGGTTTATAGTTTTCCTTCAGCAATTTCTATAAAGAAAAATAGCTTAGAAACATTATTACCAATTTATCCGGAATTAGAAACATCTGCTGAATATAATTTTAAAAGATTAAACAAAATTGTACGTTATTTAAAACCAAATAACAAAAACTATTTTAGTCACTTACCTTGCAATGATTTAGTATTTATTAAATATGAAAAAGATTCTGATTTAATCTGTGAAAAGATTTCGAAGATTGATGCTTTCCAGCAATTAATTCCTGATTCTTGGTTATCTCCTAAAAAAGAAAATACACAAATATTTTTAGATTGGTTTACATCACTAAATTGCTACCAGTTAACCTATTCTAAAAACGAAGAAATGATAAAAACTGTTTCTAAAATATTCGAGAATGAACTATAAAGAAACCTTATTTTTTATTGGAAAATGTTTAACAATAAATCATGAAATAAAAAATAAGGTTTTAATAGAAACAGAATTAAAATCAGGCAACATCGATTGGGATCCTGTTGTAAAAGTAAGTACTGCACATTTTGTGTTTCCGGCGTTATATTGCAATCTTAAACAAGCTAATTTCCTTCATTATTTACCAAAAGAATTGGTGAATTACATGGTTCATATTACTGATTTAAATCGTGAACGGAATCAACAAATAATTGAGCAAGCTAAAGAAATTAACGAGCTATTATTAGCTGAAAATATTGCACCAATTTTCTTAAAAGGTACAGGAAACCTAATTGAAGGTTTATATGAAGATATTGCTGAAAGAATGGTTGGTGATATTGATTTTATAGTATCTAAAAAAGACTTTAAAAAAACTGTAGAAATTTTAAAAATCGAAAAATATAGTGCAAAAAATGAAGTTTATATGGACTTTCATTGGCATTATCCTAAAATGGTTAAAGAAAATAGAATTGCAGCGGTAGAAGTCCATAACAAAGTTTTAAAGAAGCCCTACACTAGTAATTTAGGTTATGAAACTCTAAAAGAAAATTCATTTTCTGTAAGTAATTGCAATATTGCTTCTTTTGAGAATCAACTATTAATTACCATCTTACAAAAACAAATTAATGATAATCTATATTTTTCTAAAACCCTAACATTGAGAAATGTTTATGATAGTTTTTTATTGTCTATTAACACAACTTCAAAAAAAAGAAATCTAAAAAATAAGACTCTAAAAAAATATCTTAATAATTATAAAAGATGCGCTTCAAAGCTTTTAAATTCACCTGAAAGTTTAGAGTACACTATAAATAAAGAATCAAAAAAATATTTAGAATCGTATCTAAAAATTATAGGAAACTCTAAAAAAGAACTCAAAAAAATTAGAATCATTAACTCTTATATAAAGATTAAAGACAAAATAAAAATTTTACAATATTCATTTACAGATAAAGAGTATAGTTCATATACTTTTAGACGATTTAAAGACTTTAATTTCTTTTTAAAACAATTTGGTATAAAAAAACCTAAACCAAACGCTTAACTTCCTCAAAATCTAAACCTCCATAATTACCAGAACTCATTAAAACAACAGCAGTTTTATCTAAATTCTGATCAAATAAAAAGTCTTTAAATTCTTGTGGATTTGTATAAATAATCAAATCTTCTCTTTCAAAAGCATTTGCAATTTGTTGTGCTGTAACTTCTTCTAATTGTTTAATTTTTACTGCATGAGGAGAATAAAAAACAACTGCTATATCAGCAGCATTCAATGCTCCCTTATATTCAGCTAAAAACTCAGCATTTAAACTAGAATACGTATGCAATTCTAAACAAGCCAAAACAATTCTATCTGAATATTGTTCCTTTACAGCTTTTGTAGTTGCTTCTACCTTACTTGGTGAATGTGCAAAGTCTTTAAATACAACAGTAGAATTACTTTCTGCAATTTTTTCTAAACGTTTACTAGCTCCACTAAAATTGGCAATTGCTTCATAAAAATCATCTTCATCAATCCCCATATGCTGGCAAATCCACTTTGCACCTGCTAAGTTTTGTAAATTATGTTTTCCAAAAATCTCTAAAGGTAAATTTCCTTCTGATGTTTCTAAAAAAGTAATTCCGTTTTCAATAAAATACTTTGGAGATTTATATGGGTATTTTTTAATATGATTTTCTGATGATTCTACAACTTCTTTTACAATTTCATCTTCCTCATTATACACCATCATTCCTCCATTAATCATAGAATCTGTAAAGATTGAAAACTGCTCTATGTAATTTTTGAAAGTTGGAAAAACATTGATATGATCCCAAGCAATTCCACTTAATAACGCAATGTTAGGTTTGTATAAATGAAACTTAGGACGCATATCTATTGGCGAACTCAAATACTCATCCCCCTCTAAAACAATAAAATCATTTTCTTCTGTTAAATGCACCATGGTTTCAAAACCTTCTAATTGTGCACCAACCATATAATCTACATCTTTTTCATGATAATTCAACACATGTAGAATCATAGAAGTAATCGTAGTTTTTCCATGAGAGCCACCAATTACAACACGTGTTTTATTTTTTGACTGTTCATATAAAAACTCTGGATAAGAGTAAATTTTCAATCCGAGTTCTTGCACTTTTAATAACTCAAGATTGTCTTTTTTTGCATGCATCCCAAGAATAATCACATCCAACTCTGCCGATATTTTCTCTGGAAACCATCCAAATTCATTGGGCAATAAACCATACTTTTCTAAACGAGATTTAGATGGATCATGAATAGTATCATCACTTCCAGAAACTTTATATCCTTTTAGATGTAAAGCAATTGCTAAATTGTGCATTGCACTTCCTCCAATTGCAATAAAATGTATGTTCATGTATCTCTAAATTATTTTTTTGTAAAGATAATAAAGTAAGTTTTACTAACCTTTTATCTTTAATAGCTTTCTTAAAATTTTATTATAAAAAAAATGCTTAATTTTACTTTAATAATAATAAGGTTATTTTTTAACCTTCCCCTATAAAATTCTTATGTTACATAAACCCCTAATTAAAATAAAATTAATATATTTTATATATATTTTTTCTTCAATTTTTCTTGTAAATAATTTACATGGACAATGTGCTGGATCTAACAATTCTATTACAATTTGTGATAAAGAATTAGATGCAGCAAATCAAACATTCAACCTTTTTAACCAACTAGCTGGTACACCAGAATCTGGAGGTGTTTGGAAAAGTGATAATCCTCAAAATCAAACTGCTTTAGATACTGCTACTGGTATTGTAAATCTATGGAAAATTAACAGGTTTGGTGTTCACTCTTTTATATATACAAACTCAAATTGTAACGAAAGCGCAATAATTACAATTAATTTAGGTGGTTATCCTGGTGAAGACAATATTAATGGAGGTGCAAACGCATGTAGTACGAATTCTTCTGTAGATTTATATACCTTTTTAGATAATAATTTAACAGATTTAAATGCTGATATCAATGGAGAATGGGAAGAAACTCCTACTACTCCAAAAGGTTTTCTAAGTGGACAGTTTTTTAATGCACAAGCAGCTGAAGAAGGAACTTATTCTTTTACGTATACTGTAGAAAGTGTTGATAATTGTTTGCCAAAATTTGCAACAGTATTATTAGAAGTTCATAGAGCTCCAGAATCTGGAACTCCAGAAAATATTATCATCTGTAAAACTGAAGATTTCTCATTATATACTAACGTTAACTTATTCGATCAACTTACCGAAGAAGATAATGATGGAATATGGGAAGATATCGATGGAACTAATCAAATTTCAGATGCATTTGATTCAACAATTAATATTCAAGAGATATATAACACTTTTGGCCCTGGTGATTATAAATATGATTATACCGTTTTTCAAACTCATGGTGTTTGTGTAGAAAAAACATCGACTGTAATTATTTCTATTCCAGAAATTAAAGGGCAATTTGAAGTAAACAAACAATGTATAAAGAATCCTATACTAATTGAAATTCTTTATACAAACTCAAACAATGATAAAATTACGTATGACCTTGAATATGAAATTACAAATGCTAATACAAATAATTTAGTTTACTCTGGTACAATTACCAGTATTACAAATGATCCTAATGATGTGTTACTTGAAAAAACTTCTATAGAATTACCTTCTGGCGCTATTAATGAAACTGGTAGATATAAAATTACAGCCTCAAAAATATCTAATGTTAATGGTGTTATTTGCAACTCTTTAGAAATATTAGAAAATGAATTTGTAATTTATAACACAGAAACTTCTATTCCTGAGTCATGTTTTAATGGTACCGATGCTCTGATTACAATTAGCAATTTAATTGATGACAATGGAGAACAATCAAATAATTCATATAACATTAATTACGTTATAGAAGATTATATTAACAATAGCTCTAAAATTGTCGAAAATCAAGCAATAAGCTTTTCAGACGGAACAGCAATTTTACCTGTTGACATCTCAGTTTTTCCAGATAATGCTATTGATTACAATTTAACAATTGTTAATCCTACAGAAAATGGATTTGAATGTATTGACTTTGATTTTTCTGCAGCATTAATTCCTGAAGATATTCAATTAGACTTTATAATTGATGATGATTGTAGTGCTACAGAAATAAAAGCTGTTATTGATGCTCCTACTCTTCATAATGGTACTTATACAATTGATTATATAGTATCTGAAGTTGACAACTCAAATATAATATCTAAAAACACAATAATTATAACTGGAGGAATCGCAAAATATGATATCGACATTTCTAACTTAACTGCAGGTAATTATAAAGTAATACTAGAAAGTGTACAAGATGATGTGAATACTTGTAGAACAGAATTTGAATTCAAAAAAACAGCATTTTTCTCAATAAAAGGACATCCAGATGCACCAAGTCTTGATGCAAATCAATCTTTTTGTTTGAACTCAACAAATGCTCCAAAAATTTCTGACATTGTTGTTTCATCTGGAGAAAATCTTATTTGGTATGAAGACAACACAACTTTAATTTCTTTAGATATAGCTACATTATTAATAGATGGAGAAGATTATTTTGTGAGTTCTAGCAACACTGCTAATGGTTGTGAAAGTGAACAACGTTCATCTGTTGTTGTAAAAATTAATAAACCATCACTAATAACTTCTAGTAATACAAGCCCTGCTTTTTGTGCAATAGATAATGTTTCAATTGCAAATTTAGATGCAGTTGCAAAAGAAGGAAATATTCTTTGGTATGATTCTTTAACAGGCGGAAACTTATTAAATACAACAACGGTTCTAGAAAATGGAAAAAATTACTTTGCTGTAGAAAGTATTGATGGTTGCGAATTTAATACTCGTTTGCAATTTAATGTAAATATTACTTCATTAACAAAACCTACTTATACTGGTTCAAATTCATTATGCTCTTTAGATAATTTATCGCTTTTTGATTTTCAAAAAAATATAAATGCTGACATCAATTCTAATCTAATATGGTATGATTCTTTGCAAGGAGGCTTCGAAATTAATAATTCTGAAAAAATTCAAGAAAATGTAAATTATTATGTGGCAAGTATCAGTTCAACTTCAAATTGTGAAAGTGAACGTTTATTGATATCTGTTGGTCTTTCAGAATGTAATCCAGAAAATTATGGGTTTTATATTCCAGATGGTTTTTCTCCAAATGGTGATTCTATAAACGATTTATATTTTATACCTAACATAGAGCTCTTTTATCCTAATTATAGTATTGAAATTTTTAATCGATATGGACAATCTATTTTTACAGGAAATAAAAGTAAACCTTCTTGGGACGGTAAAAATAATAAATCTGGAAACAGTGCTACAAGTGGAGTTTATTTCTACATTTTAAACTATAATAAAGATAACATAAAACCTATACAGGGTAGAATTTACTTGAGCAAATAACACAATAAAAAATAGATGAAAAAAATAATCCCCTTAATAATTTTCGCATTTCATTTTTTTGCCTTTTCACAGCAAGATCCACAATATACACAATACATGTACAATCAAAGCATAATCAATCCTGCTTATGCTACAAATGATTTAGATGTTATTAATTTAGGTGCAATGAATCGTTCTCAATGGGTTTCTGCTGTTGGAGCGCCAAAAACATATACATTTTTTGCTCATGCACCTCTAACCGAAAAAATTCAAGTGGGTATCTCTTTTATTACGGATAATATTGGTGATGGTATTTTAAAAGAAAATAATGTTTATGCAGATTTTTCCTATGTATTACAATTAAGCGAAACTCAAAAACTATCATTAGGTTTAAAAGCTGGTTTTACTAATTTTCAAACAAATTTTAGTGATTTTAAGCTTCCTGATGGACTTCTTACAAACGATGAAGCTTTTAATAATCAGAATAGAATGCTACCAAATTTTGGTGTAGGTGCTTTCTATTTTACAGATGATTATTATGTCGGTTTTTCTGCTCCTAATTTTTTAAAATCAAAACAAATTGAGCAAAAACAAGGTCAGAACAGATTGGGTGCAGAAGAAATTCATTACTTTTTAACAGGTGGTTATGTTTACGAACTTAATAATCAATTTAAAATTAAACCATCATTTATGGCAAAAGCTGTAAAAGGTTCTCCAATTATCTTAGATACTTCTATAAACGTATTATTCAATAATAAATTTGAAGGCGGAATCTCTTATAGAATAAACGATTCTTTTAGCGGAATGGTGAATGTTAGAGCCACAAATAATTTAAGAATTGGTTATGCTTACGATTATACTACCTCTAACCTAGGAAACTTTAATTCTGGAACACATGAAATAATGCTACTCTTTGATCTCTATTTAATTGAGTTCAAAAAAGGGTATGACAAATCTCCAAGATTCTTTTAAAATTTAGCATTATGAAAAAAACAATAATTACAATATTCTTTTTGTGTTTTGCAGCAATTACCAATGCACAATCGTCTGATATTAATAAAGCAAACAAGTATTTTGAAAGAGCTTTTTATGCAGAGGCAATCCCTATTTATGAAAATGTTTTGGAAGACAAAACAACAATGGAAGCTGTACAAAAATTGGCAGATAGTTATTACTATTTATATAACATGCCAAAAGCGAATCGTTATTATAAATACCTAGTAGGTTTTTATGGAAGTCAAATTTCTGATGAATATTACTTTAAATATATTCATACGTTAAAAGCAATAAACAAACATGATAAAGCTAATGAAGTTTTAAAAGGTTTTTACATCAAAAAAAATGATAAAAAAAACTTAGAAAAATTAAATGAATCTATAAAATATTTAGAAAATATTAAAGCTATTGGGAACCGTTATCAAATAAAAAACTTAGCAATTAATACTGAAAATTCTGAATTTGGGGCTATTAATCAAAATGATAAAATTATATTTTCTGCTTCAAAAAAAGAAAAGAAATTATTTGAGAAATCTTATAGATGGAATCGTAAACCGTATTTAGATTTATATGAAACTCCTATTGATAAAATTCATTTAGGTGATAGTATTGTTAAAAGTATTTCTGCCAATATTAATACTAAAGTACATGAAGCAAATGCCATATTTACTAAAGATGGTAAAACAGTGTATTTTACTAGAAACAACTTTATAAAAAACAAAAGAAATAAAGACAAAAAGAATATAACGCATCTGCAAATTTTTAGAGGAGAATTAATAAATGGTGAATGGACAAATATTCAATCTCTACCTTTTAATCATATTGATTATTCTACAGAACATCCTGCGTTAAGCAACGATGAAAAAACGTTGTATTTTGCTTCTGACATGTCAGGTGGTTTTGGTTCTTTTGATATATATGAAATTGCAATTCTTGCTGATGGTGATTTTGGAAAACCTAAAAACTTAGGAAAAAACATAAACACAGATAAAAAGGAACAGTTCCCCTTTATTTCAAAAAATAATGAACTTTATTTTTCTTCAAATGGGCTTCCAGGTTTTGGTTCTTTAGATGTTTTTATTAGTAAATCGATAAATAATCAATTTTCTAAACCAGACAATGTTGGTTTGCCTATTAATTCTGGTTATGATGATTTTGCTTTTAATATAAATACAGATACTAAAGAAGGATATTTTTCATCAAACAGACCTTCTGGAAAAGGTAGTGATGATATTTATAAAGTTTCAGAAAGAAAACCATTAATTATAGAAGAATGTGAACAATCTATTGCCGTTTTAATAACTGATATAGACACAAAAGAAGTATTAGAAAACGCAACTATTCTAATTAAAAAAGGTTTCAAAACTTTAAATGAAGTGAAAACAGATTCTGTTGGTAAATTCCGTTTTAATACAGAATGTAAATTATCTTACACGCTAGTTGCTTCAAAAAATGGTTATCTGCAAGAACAAAAAATTTTAATAATTGATAATATCAGACATAAAAACAATAAAATTTCTATAGCGCTAAAGTCTTTGAAACAAATTGAGAAAGAAAAAGAAATTGCTCTACAAATAAAAAAAGAGAAAGAATTAAAATTGAAGTTAATCGCTGAGCAAAAAGTGAAGTTAAAGAAGAAAAATAAAATTGAAAAAATTATAGCTTCAGAAAAAAGTATCGAAAAAAATAATGATCGATTGTTTATAAAAACAGCAGATATAAATTTTGATTATAAACTTTGGTATTTACGAAAAGATGCAAAAACGGCAGTAAACAAAGTAATTGCTTTAATGAAAAAACATCCAAAAATGGTTGTTGAGATCGGAACGCACTCAGATATTAGAGGGCACAACCAATACAACCTTAATCTATCTCAAAAAAGGGCTAATTCTGTAAGAGAATATTTTATTGAAAAAGGAATTCAAGAGAATAGAATTTCGGCAGTTGGTTATGGTGAAACCCAACCCATAATAAAATGTAAAACAGAAGATTCTTGCACTGAAGAACAACATGAATTAAATAGAAGATGTGAATTTATTGTCAAAAAAATAGAGTAATAAATATAAAACGAGCCAATTGGCTCGTTTTTTGTATCGTTTAAAAAAAGTATTATTTATCTTTAGAACAAAACTCATTAAAAGGATAATTATCACTAAATAAAAGCTGATAATTATTTTATATAAGTTTAAAACTGATTTAAAATTACTATTAAAGTATTAAATCTAATACCTATGAAAAAAACGACAACAACGCTATTAATGATTCTTTTATTTTCTTCTTTTATTAATGCTCAAAACTCCTTTAAAAACCTTTGGCTAGAAGTAGAAAAACTTGAAGTTGACAATCTTCCAAAATCTGCCTTAAACATCGTTGAAGACATCTATAATAAAGCTGAAAAAGAAAACAATTCTCCGCAAATTATAAAAGCCCTTTTTTATAAAAGTAAGTTTTCTTTGATCTTAGAAGAAGATGCGCAATTAAAAATAATAAACAGTTTTAAAAAACATATTGGTAAAAGTGAATTCCCAACCAAAAATGTATTAGAAAATGTTTTAGCAAATTTATATTGGCAATATTTTAATCAAAATAGATACAAGTTCTACAACCGAACAAAAACAGAAAACAAAGTTGACAATAATGATTTTAGAACATGGGATTTAGACACTTTATTTGAAGAAATTCATTGTCATTTTGAAGCCTCTTTAGAAAATAGTAAGCAACTGCAAAATACAGATATTTATAAGTTTTCAGATATTTTACAAATTCAAAAAGGTGCAAAAATTTACAGACCAACTTTGTATGATTTCTTAGCAAATAATGCTTTAGATTTTTACAAATCATCAGAAACTGCTATTACAAGGCCTTCTTATAAATTTGTTTTAGACAATTCTTCTTTTTTAAGTGATTATAAAACATTTTCAAAATTAAAACTAGAAACTAAAGACAGTTTGTCTTTGCAGTTTAATGCGTTAAAAATCTATCAAAAATTAATTCAATTTCATTTAAAAGAAAACAATTTAGATGCTTTGGTTGATATTGATATTCTCAGGTTACATTTTGTGAATCTGTATTCAAGTTTTAATGATAAAGAAGCTAAATTTCTATCAACTTTAAAATCTTCAAAAAAACTTTTTAGCAAAAAAGCAGTTAGTGGAATTTACGCTTTTGAAATCGCTAAAATTCACAGAAACAAATCAGAAAACAAACTTGCAATTACAATTTGTGATGAAATAATTAAACAATTCCCTAAAAGTATAGGTGCAAAAAACTGTACTATTCTTAAAAATCAAATTAAGGCAAAATCGCTTTCTATCACTGCAGAAAAATTTATTCCTATCAATAAAAAGTCAAGAGTTTTAATTACCTATAAAAACATAGATAAACTTCATTTTACTGCTTATAAAATTACTCCTAAACAATTACAAAAAATCAATAAAACATATAAACAAAACGAAAAAATTAAACTGATTTCTTCTCTTGAAAAAGTAAGTAATTGGAATGCTACTTTAAGAAATGAAAATGACTATTTACAACACACAACAGAAGTTATTATTCCTGCTTTTGAAAACGGAAATTATCTAATTGTATCATCAGAAAGTGAAGATTTAAAAGAAGATTCCATTTATGGTACAGCTGCAATACAAGCAACAAATCTAACTTTAATAGAAAATACTTTTGATGGAAAACACAATTATCAAGTTGTTGACAGAAATACTGGAAAACCAATTAAAAATGCTTCTATACATTTAAAAAACAAGAGCAATCATGAAGATAGATATATCAACAAAACTTTAACTACAAACAAAAATGGTTTTGCTTCTTTTAAAAGTAGAAATTATTATCATAATGTAGAAATTACAATAAAAACTAAAAAAGATATTGCACTTTTTAGCAATTATTATTTATCAAAAAATTACAGTCCAAATAAAAAAAGAGACAACCATACAACTATTAAAACGTTTTTATTTACAGACAGAAGTATCTATAGACCAGGACAAATAGTTTACTTTAAAGGAATCACAATTGAAACTTATAAAGGGAAATCTACAATTGTTTCAAATAATGATGTTTCTATTACATTAAAAGACGTAAACAGGCAAGAAATTAAAGAATTAGAATTAAAAACAAATGAATTTGGCTCATTTTCAGGTGAATTTATAATTCCTAATAATGGTTTAACGGGCAATTTTACATTAGAAAGCAATGTAGATTTATTCGAAAACTATATAAATATTTCTGTAGAAGAATACAAAAGACCAAAATTTGAAACAGTCTTTAAACCTGTTACAAAAAGTTATAAAATAAACGATTCTATTACTTTAAATGGTTTTGCAAAAGCTTTTTCTGGTGCAAATATTACTGATGCAAATGTAGTTTATAGCGTTCATCGAAAAGTTCAATATCCAACTTGGTATTATTGGAGAAGACCAAATCCTAGTTCTAGTTCTCAAGAAATTACGCAAGGAGAATCTGTAACGAATGAAAAAGGAGAATTCGAAATTATCTTTAAAGCAATTCCAGACGAAAGTGTTTCAAAAGAAAATCTTCCTGTTTTTACTTATGAAATTACTGCAGATGTAACTGACATCAATGGAGAAACAAGAAGCGCTACTACAACTGTAAAAGTTGGTTATCATAGTTTATTGGCAACTGTTTCTATTGATAATAAAATAGATAAAAATCAAAATGAAACGAGTTTAAAAATTGATACCAAAAACTTAAATGGCGAGTTTGTTCCAGCAAAAGGAACCGTTAAAATATACAAGTTACAAGCACCTAAAAATCCGTTAAGAAAAAGACCTTGGGCAACTCCAGATTATCAAGATATTTCAGAAAATGAGTTTCGAAAATTATTTCCACATAATGCTTATACTAAAAGCGAGTCTGAAGATAGTAATTGGGAAAAAGGCAAACTCGTTTTCAATAAAAAATTTAACACCCAAAAATCTAAAGAAGTTCTACTTAAAAATACTAAAAGTTGGATTTCTGGAAAATATATTGTCCTTTTAGAAAGTGAAGATAAATTTGGGCAAAAAGTAAAAGATGAAAAAACAATTTCTTTACATGATACCAAAGAAAAACAAGTTGCAGACAATAAGTTATTTACAATAAACACAGATAAAACGAACTATAAAATAGGTGATAACGTTGCATTAACAGTTGGTTCTGCTTCAAAAGATATTACTGTTACTGTTCAAATTGAAAAAAACCATACAATTATTGAAACTTGTTTATTAAAGTTAAATAACACTTCAAAAACCATAAAGATTCCTGTAAACAAAGAAGATATTGGTGGTTTTGCTATTAAATATCAACTTGTAAATTATAATGATTTTAAAAGTGGAAATTTATTAATTAATGTTCCAGAAAAAATTGAAACTATTGATATTGAAACCACTATTTTTAGAGACAAATTACAACCTAGACAAGATGAAACTTGGAGTTTTACTATAAAAGATGATAAAAATAACGAGGTTGCCGCAGAAGTTTTAGCTTCTATGTATGATGCTTCTTTAGATGAATTTAAACCACATAATTGGCAATTTAATCCAATAACTCCAAAACCAACTTACTATTCTTATGGAGTTAGTCATGCAAATCAAAGTTTTGGAAACACTTATTTTAATATTAGTAATAATCAAAGAAGATATAATGGTTTTATATCAAATTTATATAATTCTTACAATTGGTTTGGCTTTACTTTAAATGGAAATAGATGGCAACATCAACAATATTTAAGAGAAGCTAAAAGAAAAATAAACAATAGTAGAAAAGAATTTGATGGAACTATTACAGGTTTTGTTTCTGAAAGAAACGGAGAACCTTTACCTGGTGTTTCAGTAATGATAAAAGGTACAACTTTTGGAACAGAAACAGATTTTGATGGAAATTATTCGCTTAAAATTAAAAAAGGTGATGTTTTAATTTTTAATTATTTAGGGTTTATTTCGCAAGAAATTTCTGTAAATAAACAAACAAATATTGATGTGTTATTAGAAGAAGATTCTCTTCAATTAGATGAAGTAGTTGTAGTTGGTTATGGAAATCAAGATAAAAGAAAACTTAATAAATCTGTAAGTGCAGTTAGAGCGCTTGAAGGCAAAGTTGCTGGAGTTGAAGTATTAATGGAGGAATCTGAAGTGGTTGAAGATGTTCCTTTTGCAGTTATGCTAACAGATGAAAAAGAAAAAATATCTTTAGAAGGAATCCAAATAAGAAAAAACTTTAAAGAAACCGCATTCTTTTTCCCGCAATTAAGAACAGATAAAAACGGACAAGTAAGTTTCAACTTTACAATGCCAGAAGCATTAACCAAATGGAAATTGCAATTATTAGCACATACAACCGAATTAAAATCAGCAACAAAAACATTACAAACTGTCACTCAAAAAGAATTAATGGTGGTACCAAATACTCCAAGATTTTTAAGAGAAGGAGATAAAATTACCTTGAGTGCAAAAATTACCAACTTAACAAATAACACTTTAAGTGGTTTTGCAAAATTAATTTTGACGGATGCTATTTCTGGAAAAAAAATCGATATTGATTTAGAAAATACAAATCCTAACAAAAATTTCACAGTAGATAAAGATGGAAATACAGAAGTATCTTGGAATCTTTCAATTCCAGAATCTGTGCAAGCTGTTCAATATAAAATTGTAGCAAAAGCTGGCGATTTTTCTGACGGAGAACAAAACGTATTACCCGTTTTAACAAACAGAATGTTGGTAACAGAAACTTTACCTATGTGGATTCGCTCTAATCAAACAAAAACTTTTACGTTAGATAAGTTGCAAAATAATACATCTTCAACGTTAAAAAACCATAAGTTGACGTTAGAAATGACATCAAATCCTGTTTGGTATGCAATTCAGTCTTTGCCTTATTTAATGGAATATCCATATGAATGTGCAGAACAAACTTTCTCTAGATATTATGCAAATACGCTGGCAAGTTTTGTTGCAAATTCGAATCCAAGAATTCAAGAAGTATTTAATGCTTGGAAATCTTCTGATGCTTTGTTATCTAATTTAGAAAAAAATCAAGAATTAAAATCAATGATTATTCAAGAAACTCCTTGGCTTCGAGATGCGCTATCAGAAACTGAACAAAAGAAAAGAATTGCTTTATTGTTCGATTTGAATAAAATGAAAAATGAGCAAGAAAAAGCTATCAACAAATTAAAAGATATTCAGATGAATTCTGGTGGTTTCCCTTGGTTTAAAGGCAGCAGATATGCAAGTACTTTTATCACCCAACATATTGCAACTGGTTTTGGTCATTTACAAAAATTAGGTGTTACTAATTTTGACAAATCAACTCAAAAATTGATTGAAAAATCAGTAAAATATTTAGATGGAGAATTGTTAGAACAATATCACAAACTTTTAAAAAGAGCTGAGGAAATTAAACAACGAGCAAAAACAAAAAAGAAAGGTGAAAAAGCATATAAAGATTATTTATCAAAAAATAACTTAGGTTATTTTACCATTCAGTATTTATACATGCGTAGTTTTTATAATGATATTTCTTTGGATGACAACCTGCAAAAAGCTATTGTTTATTATAGAAATCAAACAGTAACTTATTGGAATGATTACAATTTATATGCTAAAGGACAAATTGCTTTATCATTATTTAGAAATGATAAAAAAGAAGCTGCAAATAAAATTTTAAAATCTTTAAAAGAAAATAGTATTACTTCTGATGAATTAGGAATGTATTGGAAATCGAACACTGCAGGTTACTATTATTATCAAGCTCCTATTGAAACACAAGCTTTAATGATTGAAGTTTTCTCTGAAGTAGGTGTCATTTCGAATGAGCCTGAAAGTGCGAAGAGAAATCTCAATGATATAGACAACCTTAAAGTTTGGTTATTAAAAAATAAACAGACAAATAGATGGAAAACAACCAAAGCAACCACAGAAGCCGTTTACGCATTATTATTAAATGGAAGTGATTGGATTTCTGTAACAGAAATGGTAGACATTAAAGTTGGTGATAAAGTAATTGACCCAACAAAGTTGGAAAACGTAAAAGTAGAAGCTGGAACAGGTTATTTTAAAACTTCTTGGAATGGAAGCGATATTAAAAAAGAAATGGCTTCAGTTACTATCAACAAAAAAGGAAATGGAATTGCTTGGGGAAGTTTGTATTGGCAATATTTTGAAAATTTAGACAAGATAACTTCAGCAGAAACTCCACTTAAATTGAATAAGAAATTATTCTTAAAAGTAAATTCTGACACAGGAAAACAATTAAAAGAAATTACAGAAAACACACAACTAAAAGTTGGAGATTTAATTACTGTAAGAATAGAATTACGATCAGACAGAAATATGGAATTTATCCATATGAAAGATATGAGAGCTTCTGGTGTAGAGCCAATAAATGTACTTTCTAAATACAAATGGCAAGACAATTTGGGCTATTATGAAAGTACAAAAGATGCAGCAACCAATTTCTTTTTTGATCGTTTACCAAAAGGGGTTTATGTTTTTGAATATGATGTAAGAGTTAATAATGTTGGTGATTTTAGTAACGGAATTACAACTATACAAAGTATGTATGCTCCAGAATTTAGTAGTCATTCCGAAGGTGTGAGAATACATATTTCAAAAAAGTAAACTAAAAAAAAAAGATTACTTTAGTAAAAAATTTAAATAAAAAATCATGAAAAAAGTATTATTAGTATTTGGCTTTATTTTAGCTGCAACATTTTCTACAAATGCACAAGACATCTCAAACCATGCAATTGGTTTGCGTTTAACGAATGAAATTTCTTATCAAAAATCTATGGGTGAAAATAATCGACTAGAAGTAAATTTAGGCCTAAGAAATGATCTTAAAGCAACAGGTTTATATCAATGGGTTTGGAAAATTGAAAATAAATTAAACTGGTTCGCTGGTGTTGGTGGTGGTTTTAGTGACGATAGTTCTGTAAAATTGTTTGGTAGTGGAGTTGTTGGAATTGAATATAATTTTGAATCTCCATTTTTAGTTTCGATAGATTATAGACCAGAAATTGGAATAACAGGAGCTTTAAATGAGCTAAATTCTGACTTTGGTATTAGTGTTCGTTACCAATTCTAGTTCAAACTATAAAAATAAATTAAAAATCCTCTAAATTAATTTTTAGAGGATTTTCTTTTTTTACTAGCTTTTGCTAACGGATTAAAGTCTAAAGCCAATTGCAACCAATAATGTAAATCTTTGTCTAAATCTATAGCTTCATCGCTTAAATACACAAAACCTTTCATAGTTTTCTTTGTAAAATCCATACTTCTACATCCTTCTTTTTCTAAAGATTCTTGAAAAATATCAGGATTTATTCTAGCCATTATTTGATCTTTCATAACACCTACACACATTTTTTCATCAACCATAAAAACAAAGCCTCCAAACATTTTTTTAGGCTCAAAATGGATGCTTTTTTCTCTAAAAAATTGAGAAACTCTGTCTGCTAAATATTCTGAATAAGCCACTATTTTTTCTCTTCTAAAACAACTCTTGTTGGCGTATCTTGTCCACTAATAATACTTTCAGTTCCTTTTGCAACTGCTTTTATAGTTTGTGTAACCACTGTCATATTTAAAGTTTCAGCTTCATCAGAAGCTTTATGGTAATCTTTATCAGTATCAATTGGCGAAGTAGAAAAAGTATGAGATGGTACACCTAACCTAGCTAAAGAAGCATTATCAGATCTAAAAAATAAATTGAATTTCGCATAAGGATCTGGGTGTAATGTATAACCAGAACCTTCTAAGTTTTTCTGAACAATCTTACCAAAATCAGAACGTTCAAAACCTGTTAACCAAGCTGTATTTGGTCCAAAACTTGGTTCCTTTCCTATCATTTCTAAATTAATACCAGCAACAAATTTAGAAGCATCAATTCCCTTACCAAAATGTGTAGAACCTATTAAGCCCATTTCTTCACCCGTAAAAGCAACAAAAAGAATGGTTCTTTCATTGTTTCCTTTTCCTTTAAAATATTCTGCCAAAGTTAAAACTCCTGTTACTCCAGAAGCATCATCATTTGCACCATTGTAAATACTATCTAATTGTCCTTCTTTTTTACGAATTCCTAAATGATCATAATGTGCAGAAACCACAACAATTTCATCTTTTTTACTTTTTCCTTCTAAAACACCAATAATATTACTTGTTGTAATTTCTTTTTTTGTTTGTCTGTGTGTAAACGTAAAAGTTTGTCTATAATTAGTTAAAGTATCATAAGTACTTAAACCTATTCTTTTAAACTCATTTTCTATATATTTTGCAGCTTTTTCAATTCCTGGTGTTCCCGTTTTTCTACCTTCCATATCATCATCAGCCAAGGTATATAAATGCTTTTTAACAGTTACAGAATCTATGGTTGCTTCTTTTTTTACTGTAACTTCTTTTTTGGGTTTTGTTTTACAAGAAAACACGAATGTTACTACTAATACTAAAGTGAATAGTTTTTTCATTTTTATTTGGTTTTAAAAGGCTAAATATAGCTAATTTTATTTCGTATTTTTGCTAAAAATTTTCAAAATGGATTTATCTCTAATACCAAATATTAAACATACAGATTCTAATAATTTCTTTTTACTTGCGGGTCCTTGTGCTATAGAAGGTGAAGAAATGGCTTTAAGAATTGCTGAAAAAGTAATTACAATTACTGATAAATTAGAAATTCCTTACATTTTTAAAGGAAGTTTTAAAAAAGCAAACAGAAGTAGAATTGATAGTTTTACAGGAATTGGAGATGAAAAAGCACTAAAAATTTTACGTAAAGTTTCCGAAACTTTTAACGTTCCAACTGTTACAGATATTCATGAAGTTTCTGATGCTGCAAAAGCTGCAGAGTATGTCGATGTTTTACAAATTCCTGCTTTTTTAGTACGTCAAACAGACTTAGTAGTTGCTGCTGCAAAAACTGGTAAAGTTGTCAACTTAAAAAAAGGCCAATTTATGAGTCCAGTTGCTATGAAACATGCTGTACAGAAAGTAAAAGATGCAGGTTCTGAAAAAGCTTGGATAACAGATAGAGGTACTATGTTTGGTTACCAAGATATGATTGTAGATTTTAGAGGAATTCCGGAAATGAGAGCTTTTGCTCCAACAGTTTTAGATGTTACTCATTCTTTACAACAACCAAATCAAGCAGCAGGTGTTACAGGAGGAAGACCAGAAATGATTGAAACAATTGCAAGAGCTGGAGTTGTAAATAATGTTGATGGTTTATTTATAGAAACTCATTTTGATCCTGCAAACGCAAAATCTGATGGAGCTAACATGTTACATTTAGACAATTTAGAAAGTCTTTTAACTAATTTAGTAGCTATTAGAAAAACGATTAATGGTTTGTAAGATTTTTGTTATCTTTAAAACTATATGAAAAAGTTAATATTTTTAATTCTATTTTTATCACTAAACATATCTTCTCAAGATTTAAAAAAAGTTGATTTAATTATTTATTCCTATCATTCAATTACTTCTGCTGAGCAATTAGCAAAAAGAATTGATTATGATTTTAATACTGATATAGAAAAAATTAGAGCGTTATACACTTGGTTAACGTTAAATATTCAATATGATTATTCCGTTTCAACTAATATCAAATCTCCAGAAATAATTATTCATAACGGAGAAATAGACTTAAAATATAGATTAAGATGGATAGAAAACAATTTAGTTTCGAAAACAATTTCTACAAAAAAATCTGTGTGTTATGGTATTGCTATAACATTTAAAAAAGTTTGTGATCTTTTAAATTTAGAAAGTGAATTAATAAAAGGTTATACAAGAACACTTAATAACGAAATTAATTATATTCCTAAAAACAAAAATCATATTTGGAATGCTGTAAAAATCAATGAAAAATGGGTAATAGTTGATGCTACTTATGGTTTAAAAAGGAATGCAAAAAACTCTAAACCAAACTATTATTATTTCGATATTGAAAAAGAAAAATTAAATCTTACACATTTTACAAGTAATCCAAAATGGATTAATTATTTAAATCAAAAAAAACTTAAAAACTTTTGTTATCAACCAATATTTAGTGATGCATATTTTAAATATAATGTTGAATTAATAGAACCTTTAAAAGGAAAAATAACTTCGGAGAGAGAAAAAATTATTTTAAAAATTAGAAACATAAAACCTGAAACTGAAATTTCTTACAAATTTGAAGAATCTCTATATAGACAAATCCCCACAGTTAAGAGTAAAAATTACACAACAAATATTGTAATTGATAACCCTAAAAAAAACACAAACCTTTATATCTATCTTGATGGTGAATATGCTTTGTCTTATAAAATCACAAAACCAGAATAATTACTGTCTCTTATAAAAACCTTTGTCTTTTAGTTGATGTGCTTCTTCTAAAACCGTTAACAATACTTCTTCATTAATATCTTCTATAGTAAAATATCTTAATGATTTTACTACTTTTCTGTTTTCTGAAATTAAAAACTCATTGTATTTTGTTAAATGTGCAGACACCCAAAAAGCAACATCAACATACCCTTTTTTCTTTGATGGATTTAAATAACAAAAGGGTTTATCGTCTAAATAATAAAAAGGAATTTTCCATTTAAATTGCAAATCAACTTCAGGAAAACTTGTTTCAATCAATATCTGCAAATGCATTAATATTGATTTAAAAGGCTCTGGTTGGTTTAAAATATATGCTTCTGCAGGTTTCATTTTTGTATATTCGCGGAAGTTAAAAAAAAATCTGATAAAGAACATTCCTATGCAAGATAATTTTCAAGTCAATTTTTCTATAAAAGGTATAACAAGCATTTTAATTGGAGCATATCTTTTTATTTCAGGGTTTTCTATTGAAACGTTGTTAAATAACAAAACTTCATTAGAAACGCTATCTTCAAATACGATAGAAAACCTAATTATACTAATTGCTGTTGCATTTGTTCTATTATCAACATTAACATTATTCTTTATAGGAAAAAAAAATGTTGAAAAATTAAAACTCCAACTTTTTAATGATAAAACAAAAGCCGCAGTTAAAAAATATAGTATCGTAATTGGTATTACCTTTATTTCTCTATTCGTTTTAATGAACCTAGAATTAACAAACTACCTCGCTCCTACTTTTCTTATTTTTCACGGAATTTTATTACTTCTATTCAAAAAGAAAGAAAGAAAAAACCTGTTAGTTTTATCAGCTGTTAGTTTACTTTTAGCAGTTATGTGTTTCTTAATTCCTACTTATTGGTCTTCTTCTCTTTCTATTTTAGGAATTGCTCATGTTGCTTACGGAGTTGTAGTTAAATAATAATTTCTTTTCTAATTTAGTTGCTCATTTAAAAAATTATCTTTTACTTTGTATTTCAAAGTTCTTTAAAGATGAGTCAAAAAGATTATTTAAGAGACATATCAGAAATTAAAAACTTAATGAGTAAATCGTCTAAATTTATTTCATTGAGTGGATTGTCTGGTATTTTAGCAGGAATTTACGCATTAATTGGTGCTGGTTATTACTATTTTGCTTTTGATAAGAAAATAGATAATTCATCTCAGTTAACAACTGATTTAGTCTACTCTATAACTATTATTATTTTAATTGTTAGTTTCGCTACAACAATTACAACCATCTTTTTTACATCTAGAAGAAGTAAATTTACTGATGAAAAAACTTGGAGTATTACTACAAGAAACTTAGTTAAATCTTATTTAACAACCTTAAGTATTGGTGGAGTTTACATCATAATAAATCTATTTCAAGAAAATTATACTCACCTTATTCCATTAATACTGTTATTCTACGGATTAGCATTAATTAACGCTTCTAAACATACAAGCAACATAGTTAAACCCCTTGGGATAATTGAAGTTATTTTTGGTCTTATTTGTGCATTATTTCCTAGTTATAGTTTTTGGTTTTGGGTTATTGGCTTTGGAATTGTACATGTTGTATATGGAAGCATTATTTATTTTAAATATGATAAAAAATAATTTTTTTATAAACGAAAACTATTTCATTTGAAAAACATTATTCTAAATATAAATAAAGCATTTGATCATAGAGTTCGATTGGGAATCATGTCAGTTTTGACAGTTAATGATCATGCTGATTTTAAAAGATTGAAAGAATTACTTGGTGTAACTGATGGTAATTTAGCTAGTCATTTAAAAGCTTTAGAAAAAGTACAATATATTAAAGTAGAAAAACAATTTATAGGCAGAAAACCAAATACTAAATACTATACAACGAATTTAGGTAAATTAGAATTTAAAAAACATATTGAAGCTTTAGAAAAATTAATAAGCAAAAAATAATTTTTTTGCACCTTAACTTTGAAAAACAAAGTTCTTTTAAAAAAAACACAATTATGAAAATAAAAACATTAATTATTATTCTTTTTGTACTAACAATATCTAAAATAAAAGCACAAGATATTATAACAAAAAAAAATGGCGAAAAATTAAAAGTTATTATTAAAAAAGTTGAAAAGAATAACATCAAATATGTAAATTTTGATGATCCAAATGGAGTTCTTTTTACAATTGATAAAGTATTAATAAGTGAGGTGAAATTTGCTTATGGAGAAAAACTAGAAGTTAAAAATCCAGAAGAAGATCCATTTTACTTTACAGAAGACAAAATAAATAATATAATGTTCAACTTTTCCGCTTTTGCAAACAACACACTTGGACTTGCTTATGAAAAATCCATAAAACTTGGACATTCTATTATGGGTGAAATAAAGGTTTACGGACTTGGAATTAAACAAGAAAATGAAAAAAGCAGAAATGGAATCGGTTTAGATTTCTATTATCGACTAAAAACTCAATCATTATTTAATAAAGGAGAATATAGACCTAATCATATTTTGAGTGGATCTTACTTCTCTCCTATTGTTGGTTTTAGTACTGGTGAACTATATTATAAAAAACATACAATTACAGAAAAAACATCTCATACTTTAGTACATTTTGGAATACAATATGGAAATCAATGGATAATACAACGAAAAGTATCTGTAGATGCTTCATTTGGGTTTCATTACTATATAGGAAATACAAAAGGAAATGATAATGAACAACCTATAAAACTTGGAAATATGTTAGGGGAAGAAAACAAGTTATTTAGTTTTAATTTAAGAGTAGGATTTTTAGTTGGTAAGAAAACATATATAAAGAAAAGTGAAAAAGGAGAATTAAAAAAGTAAGTAAAGTGGATGCTTTGGTTAAACTAAAGTATCTTACTTTCTTATAAAAAAAATTAAAAAATGAAAATAAAAAAACAGTTACTTGTATTAACTTTAATAGGAGTATTATTTAGTTCTTGTAATACAGAAGAACCAAAACTTAATCTTGATTTAAACTTGAACACGTTAGAAGGGAAATGGCTTATAAACAATTCTACAGAATATGATTTTATAGAATTCACAAATGAAGGTATATTCTTTATAAACAAAAAAGAAGTTACTAATGACCCTGATTTTTCTAATTTTAGTATTTATGAAATTGTAAATGATAATATTATAGGAATCGCAAATTTGGGAGCTATATTTGTTAACAATCTTACAGAGTTTAAAATGGATTTTGTTCTTGAATTATCAGACAATACTCAGATTAATTTAACAGCAAATAAAACTTCATTTATATCGGAATCTGAAAGAACAGCATTAATTTCAAAAATCTGGGGTATAGAATCTATTAATGGGTTAGAAAATGATTTAGGTATTTTACTTTTCTCTAAATCTGGCACTTTTTATGAAATAAGATCTAATATAAAATTCGGAGAATGGAATTGGTGTAATAATGAAGAAACAAAAGTTTCAATTACCACAAACAGCTCTAGTTTAGATTGTACAAATAATCAAGTAATTGAAAATATAACCTTAACTGATAATTCTTTCACAGGAATTGATAAAAGAAATGGCACTCCAGAAACAATAATATTGAAAACAGATTAAATTTCAGGTTATTTAAAATTATTATATCTAATAGAAGTGTATTGTAAATAATTTGACGCAACCATATAGAAGTTTCTGTATCTTTAAAATATAAAGTAGCGAAACAACTAACAACGATTTTAATTACTACCTTTCCATAAATCTCGGAACTAAAGATATAAATAAAATGGATAAATTATTTGTGATATATGTATACGTGCTATTTATTTACTAAGTTTAGTGTATTAACAATGTAATTAATCTCTCAAAATAAATTGAAAACTAAAAACAAATGAGAAAGAAAATTAATTTTTTTTATTATAAGCTACTTTATCTTTTTATGCTTAGGAGTTGTTTCTTGTGGAGATAGTTGTGGACCATTCCATGATAAATTTAAAGTAATTGATTTAGATTGGAAAACTTATGAAGCTACATTTTCTGAATTACCCAATAATCAACTAAGCTTATCTGAAATAATTCAAAATTCTGTTTCATATAGTAAATTTTCAATATTTATTGAACCTGAAAAAGAATCGTATTTTTCAGCTATTAATAACAATAATTCAATAAGCTTTATAAATTCGGCCTATGCTTGTGACCCTGCTCCAGTTGAGACTAATGATATTATTGAAAATATTGAAATTTTTGCAAATAATAATTTTGACTCTAATCATCTTATAGGTCAAAATTTAGTTGAACTCTTTAATATTATAATTTTGGATATAGAAAAAAATATCTACTATGAAAAATTTGATTTAAAGACTTATTTATATACTAAACCTAAAGTTCCTACTGAAATGACTTTAATTTTAAAAAGAGCACCACTACAGACTTCTAATTTTAAATTTATTGTCAAATATTATCAAAATGGAAAAGATATAAATTATATAGAATTTGAAACTAATTCGATTGAAATAAAAGTATAAAAACAAATTACCAAAACCCTATATAACAAATTGTGTAGTTTAGTACTTTATCAAAGTTATTTGCAATTTTGTTACACCTGTTTTTCCTTTAAAAAATCTAAGTACCTACAACTTAGAATAACATAAACAAAATTAAAAAGATGTTAAAAGAAATAACATTATTGATTTTATTACTTTCTTTTTTTAATGCAAACTCTCAAGGTTTAACAAAGAAAAACCTTTTGAAGTTAAATGAATTAAGTATAAAAAAAGAAAAAGGGAGCGTGATAAATTGATAAAATTGTTATATTAAAAATCTTTATAAATATTTAAAATCGAATCCTAATTTCTCTTACAATATCTTCTAAACCGTTTAACTGAAGTTCATAAACGAGTTCCATTTGTTTGCCTAATTTTCCATTAGGAAAACCTTTATTTTTATACCAAACTATATAATGTTCTGGTAAGTCAATTAGAAATCTGCCTTTGTATTTACCAAAAGGCATTTTCATTTTGGATAATTCTATTAGAAATTGTTTGTCTTGTGTCATTTAATCTTCTCCGTCAACAAAATCTTGTAAATAAGAAAAACGTACTGTCAGTTTTCCATTTTCTGTCATTTTAGCACGTGCTAAAACTCCGTCTTTATCATTATTAAAAAAAGCAGGAATTACGTTTTCTAAAAACATTTCTCCAAAACCTTCACTTGCATCTTTTGGCAATTCACAAGGTAAATTATCTACAGCCATTACTACAATAGCATTTTCATCTTTATAATCTACTTCAGTTTCTGTTTCTGGATTGTAACCGTAAATTGGGTCTGCAATTGTTGAAGCTTTTAAAGTTGATGCTACTGGCCCATCTACGTCACAAGAAATATCCGCAACAAATTTTATTTTAAAATCTTTCGATTTTGCATCTTCTCTAGTAAATAAATAAGGTGCACCATTCCCGTAAAAATGTCCTGCAATAAATAAATCAGATACTTTTGCAAATTTCATAAAATCTGATTCATAATTTTCTGGATGATCGTAAAAATCGAAATTATCAATAACTTTTCCGTCTTTACGTTTGTTATAATCTAAAACATCTGCTAAACAATAAACAGGTTCTTCAAATGAGTTATTTAGATATTCATCTACAGAAACTTCTTTTATGTGCATTGCATCTAACATTTCTTTTGCTCCGTAAGCAACTTTTCCATTTCCAGTTAAAAGAATTTTTATGTTTGGTAAATTGATTTTATTTAATTCTGAAATCAATTCTTTTTGGCTATCTAAATTTTCTGCTTTTGGTAAATTGAAAGTTTCTTTTGTTAAACCAATTGCTCTAAAACCATTGTAAGCACCAACAATACCTGCATAACGTCCAAAACCGATTAAACGCATTCCGTTTTCTCTAACAATGGTTTCATGATCATATAATTCAATATTTTTCTCTAAAATTGCTAATAATAACTTTCTATTATAAGGTTGTTTTTTGATAGTATGACTAAAGAAAAAATATTTTTTATTTGGAATTAAATTTTCAATTGGCACTTCTTTTACCCCTAATAAAACATTGCAGTCTGACATATTTTCAGTTACTTCTAATCCTGCAGATTTATATGCTTCATCAGAGAAAACTCGAATTTCTGAAGACTCTACTTTTATGGTAGCATCAGAGAATTTTTTGTTGAATTCTTTTAGTTTTTCAGGAGAAAAAACGACTCTTCTATCAGGTGGGTTTTTACGTTCTTTAATAATGCCAAACTTCATATTTCTGTGTTTTTAATAATACTGAAATGAGTATAATATAATTGGTATAATATTTGTTCGAAGATATTAGAATTTATAATGATAAGCAACTGTATTTTTTATACTTTTGCAGACCGCGTTAAGGATTGAAACGACATCCTTTTTAACTTTTTTGTTAAAAAGATATAGTGTAAAGCCTGACTTTAGCTTTAAATGCTTTTAAAGCAAAGTAACGCCCAAATTATAAATGAAAAGAAATAAATTGATGAGTTTCCAAATCAAGTTTGGAATTAATTCAATTACGCTAAATAAATTTAGCTATTTCATTGAGGGGACGACTGGTTTTGACAGCGAGGACAGTGAATTTGTAAGCATACCAAGGCATGAAATAATACTTGTAAAACTGATTTCAACTTTTTAAACGGCGAAGATAACTACGCTTTAGCTGCTTAATCCGAATCATAGTAGGATTAGCCTAGGCACACAAGGTGTGCAAGCTTTATGTCCATGAAAAGCCTTGATTTACGGCGTTTCACTTTTGGGCATCGTAAAAGTAAATATAGAAAACTTGAAGCTTTGGCAAGTTTTTGAAACTAAAGAAGATAAGCTAAAAGCAGGTTGTTCTTAACCAACTTTTAGTCGAAAATTAAGAAAGAACTAAGTATGTAGAAAGCTTTTTGGCTGCTTGTTTGGACCCGAGTTCGATTCTCGGCGTCTCCACAAAAACAAAAAAACCTCCAAATTTGGAGGTTTTTTTATTATTTTAATTAACTAATAAACTCTCTTTATTAACAACTTTTCTAAGAAATTTTTTAGCTCCTTTTTAAAAAACTATAGAAGAAAATAAATAAGGAATACTTATAAATTTTGTTTTGCAGTTATAACATTTGTAAAACTTAGAATTAGGGATTAGCTTTAAAATAAAATTTCTAGTTAGTCTTCTTCTGGTACTAGAATTGCATTCTGGACATTTACACATTTTTTAGGGGGATTAATTAAAGTTAATAAATAAATCTTCTTTAACTTTTCCATGCAATTAACAGTCTAATTTAAAGTTTTTTTCTTAATAATCTGTTCTTTTTTGTTTATAATTTTGAAATTAATTAAAGATTGCTCTTAGTAAAATAAAACTATCGTTTTAAAGTAGTTATATAGCAAAAAAAACTCCAAATTTGATTTTTTTTTGGTATTATTATCTTAATTGATTAATAATTTTAATACCCAAATTTTACCTTTTTATTATTATTATTTCTTAGATACTTTTTTAGTTCAAATTCTAAAAATTATTGTCATTTTTAATTGAAACATCCTCTATGAATAAAAAAATGTCCATTATAATAAAATTATTTCTTGTTTGAATCTTACTTTTCGAACAACATTCACTTACCCCACTAACTATAACTATTTATGATTTGTCTCAGAAAATATTTTGGAAGTATTACCATATAAAAAAATGGTACTAATATTTTAGAACTTAGAGCTACTTTAAGTCTTATTTCTTCTTTATAACTAATCCAATCTCCTATTTTTGAAACACCATCAGAATTACATTTAGCAATTAAAACATCTGACAACATACATTTTGAGTTCTTTTTAAATAATAAAATGTTAAACCAATAATCAGAAAAAATAGGATATTTAAGACTGTATTTCTGCTCTTTAAATAAGTCCTTCTTATAAAATGTTCCTTGATGATGTAGTCCATTTCTAATCCACATTGAGAAATTCCAAGAAGGGTTTTTAACTTTTTTATTTTTATTATAAATAAAAGGAATTGTTTCTCCTTCATAAATAATCTTTCCAGAAATTAAAGAAATGTCATCTGAATATGGTTTTGAAAACACCTTTTCCAAAACATCCTTATCCTCTAAGACATCTCCACTGCCAAGAAAATACAACCATTTACCTGTTGATAAAGAAATTCCTTTATTCATAGCATCATAAATCCCAATATCTTTCTCTGATAGATACTGAAAAGGAAAAGAAAGTGTTTTTAAATATTCTTGAGTATCTGTATTAGACAAACCATCAACAATCCAAACCTCAACACTTTTGAAAGATTGAAATTCAATACTTTGTATGGTTTTTTTTAATCCATTAAGATTATTTAAAACAGGAATTATTATGGATATAATTGGATTGATATTATTTTATTTAAAGTATTTATCTAATTTTTTTGCTTCAGTTTCCCAACACAAAATCTCTTTTGTTGCTCTTTGATTTTTTTTAATTTCACTCAATAGAGATTCATCTCCTAAAACTTCATTAATTTTTTTTGCTATTTTTTCTGGCGAATAATCATCTACCATTACACCTACTTTATATTGATTTATAATCCTTGAAATCTCAGGCATATTACCAGCAACTATTGGAATTTCTGCATGAATAAAATCGAAAAGTTTATTTGGAAGTGAAAACTTAAAACTTAAACCTAAAGGTTCTTCTAAAACCATACCCAAAGTTGCTAATTTTGTATAATTCATAAGTTTATCTCTATCTATTCTCCCTAAAAAATAAACTCTATCTTCCATTTTTTTTTGAATAACAAAATCTCTTAACTCTTGTTCTACTTTACCATAACCAATAATAATTAAATCTAAATTATCAATAAAATGTAACGCTTGAATCATAGGTTTTATTCCTCTTCCAGGGTTTAAAACTCCTTGATATAAAATAGTTTTTTTGTTTGTTGGAAAACTAACTTGCTCTATTTCTTTATTATCATTTTTAAAAGGAATATTTCTAATTACACCCATTCTATTATGATATTTCTCATCGTAAAATTCAGAAATAGATTGACTTACTGTGTAAGATTTATTTATTTTTGGAAGAAAATAGTCTTCTAATTTTCTCCAAAAATTCTGAACAAATTTTCTACCCTGCAATTCTGGTCCTTCAGAAAATAATTCGTGACTATCGTAAACTAAATCAATATTTTTTAATTTACTAACAAAAAAACAAGCAGGTAAAGTATCTAAATCATTAGAAATTATATAATTATATTTTCTAAATAAGGTATAAAAAAACAACCTGATATTATACTCTGCATAAAACAAAAAATTATGGTTAAAAAAATGTCTTTTTCTAATAATTTTATAATCTCTTTTTACTAAAAATGTATTAGGAAGGATTCTACCATATACAACAACTTCAAAACCTTTTTTAATGAGGTAACTACATATTTTATGTACTCTATAATCTGTTGAGATATCATTTGTTACGGCTACAAAAATCTTCTTTTTTTGTTTCAATTTTTTTAAGATTATAAACTAAACAGTAGTTTTCTGAGTAACTTCAAACAAATCTCCTCCTTCACATTTTAATGTTTTCTGTTTAAACTTCACAATTAATTGATAATCGTGCGTAGCCATTAAAATAGTTTTTCCACTTTTATGAATATCATTTAAAAGTTCCATGACTTCTAATGATGTTTTTGGATCTAAGTTCCCTGTTGGCTCATCAGCTAAAATTAATTCTGGATCATTTAATAAGGCTCTTGCAATTGCAATTCTCTGTTGTTCTCCTCCAGAAAGCTCAAAAGTTTTCTTGTAATATTGGGCTTTCATACCAACCTTATCTAAAACCTCGTTAATTTTTTCTTTTATCTTTTCTTTATCTTTCCAACCTGTAGCTTTTAAAACAAATTCTAAATTTCCAAAAACAGTTCTATCATTTAACAATTTAAAATCTTGAAAAACAATTCCTATTTTTCGTCTTAAAAACGGAATTTCTTTTTCCTTTATTTGTTTTAAATCAAAATCAACAATATTTCCAATACCTCTTTGAAGCTTTAAATCTCCATAAAGAGTTTTCATTAAGCTACTTTTTCCACTTCCTGTTTTACCAATTAAATAATAAAACTCTCCTTTTTGTATGGTTAAATTAACTTTAGACAATACCAAATTATCTCTCTGATAGATATCAGCGTTTTCTAAATATAAAACTGGTTTTTCCATAAAATAACTTGTTTCTACAAACTTAAAAGTTTCTAACGATTTTATACTATGAATTCTAAACAATTCTTACTTTTGATTTAAAATGCTTCTACATTTTTTATTCTTCAATCAAACAAAATTAAAAAATGTTCGTTATCCATTTTAAGTATCAAAAATAATTTTATGAGATTTGTTTTTTTAAGAAAACGTTTTTTTACTTATTTCATTTTTCTAATATCATTTATTGGCTATAGTCAACAAACGATAATAGATGCTAGTATTTTAACAAAATACAATGATGCTACAAAGTTGTTTAATAACAAAGCATATGCTGCAGCTCAAAAAATATTTATAAAGATAGATGAAACAGCAATAACCAGTTCTAACTTAAAATCTGATGCTGCATATTATGACGCAATTTGTGCTGTAAAATTAAACCAACCTGAAGCGGATAAAAAAGTTTTAGCATTTATTGAAGAAAATCCAAACAGTAACAAAAAAAACAAAGCTTTTATAAACGTTGCAAACTATTATTTTGCTAATAAAAAAGCTGCTTATGCACTAAAATGGTATCAAAAAGTAAATGTTGACATTCTTTCTAAAGAAGATAGAAAAGAACTCAATTTTAAAATGGGATATTCTTATTTAGTAACCAAAAACTTAACTTTAGCTAAAAAACAATTTCTTCCATTAATAAATGATCCTAAATATGGAAATGATTCTAGATATTATTATGGATACATTGCATACAAGTTAGAAGATTATGGAATTGCTGAATCTACTTTAAAAGAAATTGCAGATAATGACACTTATCGAATAGAAATCTCTTATTATTTATTAGATATTAGTTTTCAAGCGGGTAAATTTGAACGCTGTGTAGTTGTTGGTGAAGAACTTATTAAAACAGTAAAAAGAAAAGAAAGATCTGAAATTTCTAAAATAATTGGCGAAAGTTATTTTAATCTAAAAAAATACAGTGAAGCAATTCCTTATTTAAAAGCCTATACTGGTAAAAAAGGAAAGTGGAATAATACTGATTATTATCAATTAGGTTTTGCCTATTACCAACAAAATGATTTTGAAAATGCTATTAGTAATTTTAATAAAATTATTGACCAAAAAAATTATGTTGCACAAAATGCTTATTATAATTTAGGTGAATGCTACCTTAAATTAGATAAAAAATCAGAAGCTTTAAATGCATTTAAAACTGCTTCTGAAATGGAGTTCAATAAAAGCATAAAACAAGATGCTGCTTTAAATTATGCTAAATTAAGTTATGAAGCTGGTAACCCTTTTAAAAGTGTTGCAGAAGTTTTACAAGATTATTTAAAAGCGTATCCAAAATCAAAAGCTTACGAAGAAATTAATGACTTGGTTATTTCTTCCTTTCTTCATCAACAAGATTACACTGGTGCCTTAACTTTTTTAACTAAGAAAAAATCTAATAAAAATAGTTCTTTAATTTCTGAAATCTCTTTATACAGAGGTATTCAATTATTTAATAATGATAAATTAAAAGAAGCACTTCCTTTTTTTAAGATTAGTAAGAAATCTGAGAACTCAGAAATTCAACAGAAAGCACAATATTGGGAAGCAGAAGCATTTTATAGATTAGCTAATTATAGAGAAGCTTTAACAAAATTTATGGATTTAAATAAATTTTTAAAATCTAAAAATGATGAAGAATATTCGCTTATAGATTACAATATTGGCTACAGTTATTTTCAATTAAAAGAATACGAAAAAGCTACTGAGTATTTTGTGAAATTTCTAAAAAAAGATATTATAGAATCACAAATAAAAGACGATGCTTTTATACGTTTAGGAGATAGTTACTTTGCAACAAGAAACTATAAGAAAGCTATTAATTCTTATAAACAAGTGCTCCAAAATTTTGGTTCTGATGCAGATTATGCTCAATATCAAATAGGAATGAGTTTTGGTTTTACTGAAGATAATAAATCAAAAATAGAAGCACTTACTAAGGTTGTAAATGATTATCAAATTTCAGACTTAAAAGATGATGCCTTATTTCAATTAGCTAATACGTATACTTTAATAAAAAATAATGAAAAAGCGCATCAAGCCTATAATCGATTAATAAAAAAACATCCTAATAGCATTTTTTTACCTAAAGCGTTAGTGCGTCAAGGTTTATTATATTATAATGATAATCAAAATGAAAAAGCTTTAGAAAAATTCAAAAAAACAACAAGTCAATTTCCTAATTCACCAGATGCTTTTGAAGCTGTTGCTAATGCAAGAAACATTTATATAGATAGTGGTAATTTAGATGATTATATAAGTTGGATAGCTACCTTAAAATTTATTAATGTTACAAATTCTGATCTCGATAATACTTCTTTTGCTGTTGCTGAGAAAAAATATTTTGAATCTAAAAACGGTGATGATATTATAGATACCCTTTTAAAATACACACAATCTTTCCCTAATGGAATACACAAACTAAAAGCAAATTATTATCTAGCAGATATCTTATTTAAAGTAAAAGAGTTTGATAGAGCAATTACGTATTATGAAGTTATTTTAGAGGAAGAACAAAATGAATATAGTGAAGATTCTCTTGCCAAATTAGCACAAATATTTTTAGAAAAAGATGAGTTTAACAATGCGCTACCTCTTTTAGATAGATTAGAACAAGAATCTTATGCCACAGAAAATATTTTATTTGCACAAAGTAATTTAATGAAAGGCTATTATGAAACAGAAGCTTTTGATTTTGCTTTAGAATATGCTAAAAAAATACTTTTAAGAGATAAGTTAGAGAATAAATTAGAGAACGATGCAAAAATTATTATTGCACGTGCTTCTTTAAAAAACGATGACTTTTATACTGCAGAAGAATATTACACAGAAGTAGAAAGAAATGCATCTGGCGAGTTAAAAGCAGAAGCACTTTATTACAATGCATTCTTTAAAAATCAACAAAATGAATTTACCGATTCTAATAAAATTATTCAGAATTTAATAGCAAACTATTCATCTTATAAGTATTGGGCAGTAAAAAGCTATGTAATAATGGGTAAAAATTATTATGGTTTAAAAGATGCTTATCAAGCTACTTTTGTTTTAGAAAATATTATTAAAAACTTTAAACAATTTAAAGATATAGTTGAAGAAGCAGAAAAAGAATTAAAAACAATTAAAGAAAACGAAGCCAAAACTAATAATTCTGTAACTCCTTTAAATGAAGAAGATACAGATGAAAAAGACTCTAAAAAGAATAAAAATTAATGAAAAAAGGTTTCACATTATTTTTAATATGCTTTGTTTTTTTAAGTTTAAATGCTCAAAAAAAGGAACAAGCTAAAGACACTGTAAAAACAGAAGTTGTAAATATTATTACCAAATACAACCCCAAAATTGCTGATGCTAAAAAAATTAAAAAGAACCCAAAAATAAAACTGCTCCAAAAGAATGAAAAGAAAAAATTAGAATATTCTATTTTTTCGGCACCAGTTGCATCAACTTTTATACCTAAAAGTGGAGTTGTAAAAGGCATTGATGTTGGTGTTAAAGAACGTATTTATAAAAACTATTTAGCCGCTGGATTTGGAAATTACAAAACTCCATATTTTGAAACTTATTTACATCACAGTGCACGTTTTAAAAATGAATTTGGCTTTAATGCAAAGTATTTAGCATCTCAAGATAATATTAGAAGTTCTGTACTTAATAGTAATTTTTCAAATTTCAATATTGGTGCATTTTACAAACAACAAGATCGATATTTCGACTGGAAAGTAAGCTTAAATTCTGAAAGAAATTTATATAATTGGTATGGTTTACCAGATATCATTTTCACAGAACCTACAACCAATTTTATTAATGAAGAACAAGTGTATAATTATTTTGAATTAAATGGAGAATTTAATTTTGTTGACTCTTACATTGATTATGGAAAGATTAAAACATCCTACTTTACAGATCGTTTTAACAGTTCTGAAATTTTAGCAGAATTTGATGTTAAACTAGACATCCCCTTAAGTTTCTTAAGTCAAGAATTAAATGCAATAACTATAAAAAATAGTGTAGAATTCTTAAAAGGAGAATTTAAAAACAGTTATAAGGATTTTAACCCAATTAAGTATTCTACCACTACAATAAATTTGAATCCTTATTATAAAATGAGTTTTAAAAACTTCAATTTTAAAACAGGTTTAAAAACAATTGCATCCTTAGATTCAGAAAACAATGCTACAAACATTTTTATCATTCCAGATTTGTTTGCTCAAGGACCAATAATAAAACAGTATCTAAATATTTATGCTGGTATTTCTGGTGATTTAAATACAAATACATATAAAAGTTTTACAGAAGAAAATCCATATGTTTCTCCAACCCTTTTTATAACTCAAACTTTCGAAAAATCTAATTTATTTATTGGTTTTAATGGAAAAGTGAATAGTAATATAAGCTTTAATATTAAAGCTAGCTCTATTACAGAAGAAGACAAACCTTTATTCTTAAGAAATGCATCAAAATCTGATGGAACAAATAATATTGTAAATGGTCATACTTTAAAAGGATATGAATATGGAAATTCTTTTAATGTCTATTATGATGATGTTAAAACCACTTCTTTGTTTACGGAAATAGAATATGATTTTTCTAAGAATTTATCTCTTGGAATTCAAGGAACATATAATATGTACACTTTAGAAAATGCTTTAGAAAATTGGAACTTACCTACCATTGAAGCTTCTTTTTCTTCAAAATATAAAAAAAACAAATGGTTTGCTACTGCAAATATTTTTTATGTAAACGAAAGAAAAGATGCTATTTATAACGGACAATTTCCAACTAGTTTTAAAGGAATTAAAACCCTAAATTCTTTTGTTGATGTTAATTTAAATGGAGGTTATCATTTTAATGATAAATTCTCAGCATTTCTAAAACTAAACAACATTCTAAATACAGATTACCAACGTTTTGCAAACTTTAACACACAAGGATTTCAAGTTTTAGGTGGCATTACTTATAAGTTTGATTTTTAAATTATTTTTTTTTCTAAAAGTGTAAAAAATAATAAAATCAAACTTTCCTTTTATTATATTTACTTCATGTATTATTACCTCATTATTGCTCTACAAGTATACTGTGTGTATCATGCTTATAAAAATAAGAATGATATTTATTGGTATTTCATCATTTTTTTTATTCCTTTAATCGGATGTATTATTTACCTTTTAACTCAAGTTATTAACAAAAGAGATGTTACAAATAGTATTGAAGAAATTACGACCATAATCAACCCTACCAAAAAGGTTAAAGACCTTGAAAAAGAATTAAATTTTTCTAACACATTTCAAAATAGAATTAATTTAGCCGATGCTTATTCTGAAATAAGAGATTATAATAATGCCATTTTACATTATGAAAAAGCGTTAGAAAGTAATTTTAAAAATGATCCACATACATTAAACAAATTAGTGCGTTGTTATTTTGAAACTCAAAATTTTGATAAGGTTATTGAATGCTCAAAAAAGATAAACTTAGAAAAAGACTTTAAAGAAACTGTTTATTTTTATGGTTTAGCTTTAGAACAAAAAAACGAATTTGAGAAAGCTGAAATTCAATTAAGAAAAATAGATATTAGATATTCTCATTATAATGAAAGACTTGAGCTTGCAAGGTTTTTAATTAGAAGAAATAAAATTGAAGATTCAAAAGAAATTTTAGCAGAAATTATTTCTGAAATAAACTCAATGTCGAAAGTTAATTCTAGAAAACTTAGAGGCGTATTTTCTGTGGCTGAAAAAATGTTGAATGAAAATTAAATCTTTTCTTAGGATAATTATCCACTTACTAATTTCAGTTTTTCTAACTTTTATAACTCAAATTGGCGGAATCTTATATTTAATTTCATTGCTTCTCATTTCTAATAAAAAATCAAACTATCAACTTAAAAGAACGCTCTTTTTTATAATTATATATTTAGTTTCAACATTTTTAATTGTACCAAAAATTGCTCCAATTTTTGATCGTGTTAAAATTGAAGATAATAATAAATTAGAAGCTCATAATTTTATACAGAAGCTCTTTAACAGAAACTATGTTACCAAAAAAATGCACTCTGTATTAACAGATGTTTCATTGAAAATAAACAAAGAATTCCCTCATATAAAAGTTATTTATTTAGATGCCAATTTTCCTTTTCTTGATGGATTTCCATTACTCCCACATTTAAGTCATTATGATGGAAAAAAAAATGACATTTCTTTTATTTATCAAGATGAAAAAGGAAAAATCACAAATTCAAAACCTTCAAATAGTGGTTATGGAATCTTTGTAGAACCTAGTAAAAATGAAATCAATCAAACCATCCTTTGTAAGAAAAGAGGTTTTTGGCAATATGATTTTACCAAATATTTTACTTTTGGTAAGCTTCAATAAAAGCTTAAATCTATCAGAAAAACCAACAAAAAAACTCATTCGTAAAATATTAGAAAACAATAAAGTAAGTAAACTTTTTATAGAACCTCATCTTAAATCTAGATTAAAACTCAATAATTCTAGGATAAGATTTCATGGTTGTGGAGCTGTTAGACATGATGATCATATTCATTTTCAAATAAAATAATTTCTCATTTCATTTTTGTAGATTTATCAAATCAAATAATCTACTCATTATGAAAAAACTATCTCTCCTACTTTTATCTGCAATCCTACTTGTATCTTGTAATAACAAAACAGAAAAAACAGTTGATAAAACGAATTTCTCATCCGAAGAAAAAATAGATTCTACGAAAATAAAAACCTTATTCAATAGTGCTCTTACTCAAGGAAAATCTTATGAATGGTTAAGAGATTTAACTCAAAATATTGGAGGTCGTTTATCTGGATCACCACAAGCTGCTAAAAGTGTAATTTGGGGAGAACAATTAATGAAAGAAGTTGGTTTAGATTCTGTTTGGTTGCAACCAGTTATGGTACCTCATTGGATAAGAGGGGAAAAAGAAATAGCGAATTACACAACAAATGGAGTGCAAAAAAATGTACCAATTTGTGCTTTAGGCTTTTCAATTGCAACTCCAAAAACTGGAATTACAGCAGAAGTTATAGAAGTTAAAAGTCTAGACGAAGCAAAATCTTTAGGAAACAAAATGAGAGGTAAAATTGTATTTTTTAATGGCGCTTTCGATAACACTTTAATAAATACATTTAAAGCTTATGGTGGTTGTGTTGGTCAGCGTTATGCTGGCGCAATGGTTTGTGGAGAATTTGGAGCAAAAGCAGTTATTGTTCGTTCTATGACAAATGGAATAGATGATTATCCCCATACAGGAAGCATGAGTTATGGAGATTTACCTAAAGAACAATACACACCAACTGCAGCTATTAGTTCTAGAGCTGCAAATATTTTGAGTGAAGATTTAAAGCAAAACCCGAATTTAAAATTCTATTTTAAACAAAGTTGCAAAACGCTTCCTGATGCTCCTTCTTTTAATGTTATTGGAGAAATTAAAGGTTCTGAAACTCCAGAAAATATTATGGTTGTTGGTGGTCATTTAGATTCATGGGATTTAGGTGAAGGTGCTCATGATGACGGAACAGGTATTGTACAATCTTTAGAAGTTGCTTATTTATTCAAAAAAAATAAAATCAAACCAAAAAATACTTTAAGAGTTGTCTTTTTTATGAATGAAGAAAACGGAACAAGAGGTGCTAAAAAATATGCTGAATTAGCTAAACTAAATAAAGAAAATCATATTGGAGGTTTAGAATCTGATGCTGGAGGTCATACCCCAAGAGGTTTTTCTATTGATGCAAATGCAGTAAATACAAAATTATTACAAAGCTGGAAAAAGCTTTTGTCTCCTTATGGTTTACACGATTTAGACAAAGGTGGTTCTGGTGCAGATATTGGTCCATTAAAAGGAGAAAATGTAACTTTAGTTGGTTACAGACCAGATTCTCAACGTTATTTTGATTATCATCATACAAGTACAGATACTTTTGATAAAGTAAACAAAAGAGAGTTAGAAATGGGGAGTGCTTCAATGGCAAGTATCATCTACTTAATGGATAAATATTTATATAATAACACACCTGTAAAACCTTAATAAAATCATGAAAAAAATATTTTTATATTTCTTAACAATCAGTTTATTTACATTTTGTAAAAAACAAGAAGCAGACACTATTGTTATCAATTCTAACACCTATACTGTAAATAACAGTTTTGATAATGCAGAGGCTTTTGCCATTAAAGACGGAAAGTTTATTGCAGTAGGTTCTAAGGATGATATTCAGAAAAACTATACTTCTTCAAATGTTATAGATGCTAAAAACCAAACAATTGTTCCTGGTTTAATTGATGCTCATTGCCACTTCTTTGGATTAGGAATGCAGCAGCAAAAAGTAAATTTAAGAGGCACAAAAAGTTATGATGAAGTTTTACAAAAGTTGCTAGATTTTCAGAAAGAAAAAGGTGCAACATTTATTACAGGTCGTGGTTGGGATCAAAATGATTGGAAAGTAAAAGAGTTTCCTACCAAAGAGAAATTAGATCAATTATTTCCTACAATTCCTGTTGCTGTTATAAGAGTTGATGGACATGCTTTATTAGTGAATGAAGCTGCTTTAAAATATTCTGGACTCTCTAGCACTAACTTTCCTAAAAGTGTTACAGGAGGAGAATTTCATCAAAAAAACGGAAAATTAACGGGTGTTTTAATTGATGCTGCAATGGATTACATTAAAACACCTGATTCTTCTAAAAAAGAAGTGATTCAAGGATTGTTAGATGCACAAAAAATATCTTTTTCTTATGGTTTAACCACTGTTGATGACGCTGGTTTAGATAGAAATGTAATTGAATTAATAGATAGCTTACAACAAGAAGGAAAACTAAAAATGCGTATTTATGCAATGGTTTCTGGAGATAAACAAGAACAAATTGATTATTATATCAATAAAGGAAAACTAAAAACAGATAGATTAAATGTGCGTTCTTTTAAGGTTTATGGAGATGGTGCTTTAGGTTCTAGAGGCGCTGCAATGCGTAAATCATATTCTGATAGAGAAAATCATTTTGGAGCCTTAATTTATAGTCCAGAAAGATATCAAGAAATTGCAAAACAAATTGCTGCTTCAGATTTTCAAATGAATACACATGCTATTGGAGATTCTGCAAATACTTGGTTACTTAAAACATATAAAGATGTTTTAAAAGATACAAAAAACAGACGTTGGAGAATTGAACATGCTCAAATAATTACTGAGGATGATTTTGATAAATTTGATAATATTATTCCATCTGTGCAACCAACTCATGCTACTTCAGATATGTATTGGGCAGAAGATAGAGTTGGTAATGAAAGAATAAAGGGAGCTTATGCTTATAAAAGATTATTAAATACATATGGAAAAATTGCTTTAGGTACAGATTTTCCAGTTGAGCAAGTAAATCCGTTTTTAACTTTTTATGCAGCAACTATTAGAAAAGACATCAATAATTATCCAGAAAATGGATTTCAAATGGAAAATGCTTTAACAAGAGAGGAAACCTTAAAAGGGATGACAATTTGGGCAGCTTATTCTAATTTTGAAGAAAATGAAAAAGGATCAATAGAAGTTGGTAAATTTGCAGATTTCGTGATTTTAAATCAAGATATTATGCAAGTTAAAGGAAGTAAAATCCCTAAAACAAAAGCAATCTCAACGTATTTAAATGGAGAGAAAGTTTTTTAATTGATAACAAATCTTAAATATTTTTAACTTTTTTGACTAAGTTTACTGACAAGTTATGCAACCATCTTACTTGCTCAAAAACCAATTGCGTTTCACGCAATTGTACTCTCATATCATTTGTAACAGGTAACCCATTTTCTATTTCTTTAGCTCTTTGTTTTGATATTTTATGAAAATATTCTTCATAATTCTTTGTAGCAATTTCTAGACTTTCATTTGCTAAACCATTTTTAAAATCTTTATTATTCAAAGTAGCAATCGTTTTTTCTAAATTAGAAACAATGTGCTTTACAAATACTTCAAACTCATCTGGAACATTACCTGTTTCATTAGTTCTTATAAACATTCCTAAAGATGAAAGTGATGATAAATAGGTATTACAGATTGTTATCAATTCATAAATTATTCCAATATTTTCTTGTTTAGACTTTGGCTCTTGCGCCAATCTTTGATAAGCTGCATTTAAGTTTCCAACCTGAAGAAATGCTTCTTTTCTAGCCAACTTTAATTCTGTAGATGCTTCACCTTTTTGGTGATATAATAAATCAATTTGTTTTAAAAATTCTAAAAAACCTTCAATAGAATGGATAAAAAACTCTTTGATATTTTTTGACTCCCAAGCAGGCCAAAAGAAATAATTACCAATATAAGCCAAAGCTGCACCTATTAAAGTATCAAAAACTCTAAATTCTATAACCGTTAAAATATCAGGATGAATTAAAGCGTACATAAAAATAACATATAGCGTTATAAAAGCTGCTCCATTTCTATAATTTTGTTTTACTAAAGAAAACCCAATTACTAAAGACAATGCCGCTATTAACCCATAAATTATTGGGTTCTGTGTTAGAAAAACGATTCCAACACCAACTGCAGCTCCTATTAATGTACCTAATACCCTATTCTTAGACCTCTGTTTAGTTAAACTATAACTAGGCCTCATAATAACAACAATCGTTAATAAAATCCAATAAGATTGTTGCAACTCTATAGCATAACCAATAATAAACCCAATTAACATGGTAACTGTCAATCTTAACGAATGCCTAAAAATTGGCGACTTTAAACTAAAATTTTCTTTTAGCTTTTTAAAATCGTAATCTTGAGCCGTTATAAACTGCTGTGCATCTTTTATTTCTCTAATTTTATCGTTTTTAGAATATTTATTTAATATTCTAGCAATATCAACTAAGTTTCTTATTTGCTTTTCTTGATACGTTTTAAAATTTATTAAAAGTATAACCCCTTCTCTAGATTCAGATAAGTCTGTATTTACCTTATAAATCTCAATATGGTTTTGTATTTTTTTAAGTATAACTTTAAACTTATTATTAAAAATAAGTTTTTCTTCTTTTAAAATAACTTTAGAAATATGATTTAATCTTTTCGAAATTTCAAAAATTAATACTTTAAACTCATCTATTTTCTCAGGATGATCTTTAAATAAAATATCAATTTTTTCATAATCTACAGTATTTGAAATAGCAAGTTCATATATTTCCATTATTTTAGAAAAAATCAATTGCTGGCGTCTTGTTCTATTGCTAAAACCAGAACTTAATCTTTTTTCTAAAATAACTTCTCTAATAGTTTCATGTAGTTCATTTAACTCTGTTTGGAGTTTAAAGTTTTGCTCTAAAAATGAACTTCTATCATTGGTTTCAACCAAAAGTTTTCCTCGAATTTTTATAAATTCAGAAGTTTTTTCAAGTAATTCTACAAATAAATAATCCGTTTGAACCTGTGGAAATGCTAATTGAGTTAGAATTGTTAAAAACAAATACCAAATACCTCCTAAAGCAATAAATAAGGAATGTTCAAAAAGAGAAATTTCAGTACTTTGATAAGCAAAAGCTAAAACTAGAGATAATAAACCTGCTAAAGAAACTAAAGAAGCTCTAAAACCAAATACCGAAATATAAGAAATAGAAAAAACTAAACTAATTAGCAAAGGGAATATTACAAAAAGATAATTACTGAAATAACCTATTAATAAAGTAATAACAAAAACTAAAATTATAGAAGCCAAAATACCGTAAAACTTATGCTTTAAGCTACCTGCGATATCAGATGGAGCAGAAAAAATTGCACCTAAAGCAATACTAAATCCAATTTCAAAACTATCAAAAAAATAAATTGAAACTAATACTGGAATTGCCATTGCTAAAGCAACTAAAAATGCTTTAAGGAAGTGTAGACTTTTAAAGTATCGTATTAAATTTTTAACCATAATTATAATTAAGCTACAAATTTAAGAAGTATTTTTAGGGAAGTCTACTAATTTTATAAATATAAAAGAGAAAGATAATTATGATTATATATCTTAATTTTTAAAAATTAAATAAAGCTTAATTGTGGTTGCTTATTTTAATCTTAAGATATTTTAAGAAGATAAGATTTATTCTTTAAAAATAATTATCATTCCTAATATCTTAGGAATGACATTTTTTCTATTTATGAGAACCGTCGCAAAAAGGTTCGTTTTTAGTTTCTTTACAAGCACATAAATATTTTATTTCTGTTTTTTCTGCAGTAAACACATTTGGACTCATTCCTGTTCCTCTATGCTTTCCATCACATAATGGTTGGTTTTCAGATAACCCACAAGTACACCATGCATAGTTTTTCCCTTCTTCTAATTCAACAGGTAAAGGTGCATTTCCTGCTCTTTTTGGTAATTCCATATTTTTGTTTTAGAGTATCAATATAGGTAATTTTATGATTAATTTCAATTTTGAAATTTTATAATGATTTATAATTCATTTATATTCGCCTAAATTTAAAAAAATCATAATAATGAAATCATATTTATATTTATTTTTCTCAATATTTCTTTTTACTTCTTGTGCTGGTGATGACTCTCCCACTTTTGAAACAGAAGCAGACATCCTAGAATACATTTCAGAGAACAACTTAAACGCTACAAAAACTAATTCTGGGTTATATTATGTAATTAATAATGAAGGTACAGAAACGAGACCAACAGAAAATGACATTGTAGAAGTTGATTACAAAGCCTATTTTTTAGATGGTACTATTTATGATGAAAGAGAATCTGTTATATTAGATTTAAGTATAGTTATTGATGGCTTAAGAGAAGGAGTTCAACTTTTAAAAGAAGGTGGAGACGGAACTTTATTGATACCTTATGAATTGGCTTTTGGAGAAACAGGAAATAGTTCTGGTACAATTGCCGGAGGTACTGTTTTAATTTTCGAAATAAAACTTAAGGCTTCTTATCCTGATTATGAAACTCAAAATGAAACTTCAATTTTAAAATATATTGAAGACAATAATTTAAATGCAACAAGAACTAATTCTGGTTTGTATTATGTTGTTAATAATGAAGGAACAGGTACACAACCTACAAGTACTTCTAATGTAACTGTTGCTTATAAAGGTTATTTTTTAGACGGAACAGTCTTTGATGAAAGTGACTCAAGTGGAATTTCTTTTGGATTAAATCAAGTAATATCTGGTTGGACAGAAGGAATTCGACTTTTTAAAGAAGGTGGAGATGGAATCTTATTAATTCCTTATACTTTAGGTTATGGAATTAATGGAAGTGGTTCTATTCCTGGAGGGGCTGTATTAGTTTTTGATGTAAAACTTATTAGTGTAAACTAAATATAGATAAAAAATGAAACCTTACTTATATCTTTTTGTTTCAATATTTTTTTTGTTTCATGTTCTTCTTCCGAACCTAAAATAGAAGAAGAAATTATTGACTATGATGCTTTAAATGAAACTGAAATTCAAGACTACATTTCTAATAATAATTTGAATCCTCAAAAAAGTAATACTGGTCTTTATTATATCATTAAAACAGAAGGAACTGGAAATACTCCCAATGAAAACTCAACAATAACTACTTATTACAAAGGATATAATACTGATAGTATTTCTTTTGACGAATCTAAACCTGAAGGAATAGAATTTAAAATGGATATGCTAATTGAAGGGTTTAAAGAAGGTATGACTTATCTAAAAGAAGGTGGAGAAGCTACTTTTATTATCCCATCAAAACTAGCTTATGCTAACTCTACTTATTCTGCTTTAAGATATGAGGTTTTAATTTTCGATGTAAAACTAATTAACGTAAACTAAAAGGCAGGTTTATAACTCATAAAAAAAGCGAAACTTAATAAGTTTCGCTTTTTTTTATTTTATGAAATAATCGGTTTTTAAAAGTTTAAAAAAATCATTATATTTGGTAAACCACTTTGGTAAACCAAAAATATTAACTTTAAATTTAAAACTATAGAAAAAATGATTACTCTAAACTTATCAAAACAAAAAAAAGCAATTTTAACTGCTTTCGTATTTATATTGACTTTAAATACATTTTCACAAGACCCAGCAACAACTAGTAACGACCTTATTTCTGGAGTTACAGTAGAATCTTTCTTTGCAGAACAAGTAGATGCAGATGCTGGAAAAAATAATGCTGCTGCTCATCTTGTTGATGGAGATGGAGATACTGATTGGGCTGGAGAAAGCTCAGGAGATAGAGGTGAAACATTAATACTAAACCTTAATGGATCTTACGAATTAGCAGAAATTCAATACTTATCTGTGGCTAAATTATACTTATTTCAAATTTGGGTTTCTACAACGGGTACTGATTCAGGAGATTTTACAAATGCTTTTCCTAATGATGGTGATGCAATGGCTATTTAGTAAGTAGTGGAGATTTAACTTATAAAGTTTTGTTTTAGATATCCTATTTCTGGAGCTAAATATGTAATGATAAAATGTTATGGAAGATCTGATAGTACTTGGAACACCATTAGTGAATTAGGTTTTTATAAAGAAGGAACTACAGCTTCTACTATTAGCAATGAATTAAGTCAAATTTCTTTATATCCTATTCCAGCTAATCATCAATTAAATTTAAAAAACTTAAGCAACAAAGTAAGTAAAATTGAAATTTTCAATTTATTAGGAAAGAAATTAATTACTTCTAAAATTGAAAAAACAAACTTATCTATCAATACTTCTAATTTAGCTAGTGGAATGTATTTAGTGAAATTATCAGACATTAATAATGTAAGTGCTTCTAAAATGATTGTTGTACAACATTAAAAAAATAATGACAAAAAAAAAAGCGAAACTTAATAATTTTCGCTTTTTTTTTTAAGAGATTATTGGTTTTATAAAATCATCAATTTTATCAATTCCATTTTTACCTAAGTTTTTAATAAATGCAGAACCGATAATAGTTCCGTTTGCATAATTACACGCAGTTGTAAAAGTCTGTTTATCAGAAATACCAAAACCAATTATTAAATTACTTTGTAAGTTCATGCTTTTTATTCTTTCGAAATATGTAACTTGATTATTAGAAATATCTCCTTTAGCTCCAGTAATAGAAGCTGAAGCAACTACATAAATAAAAGCTTTAGAATAAGAATCTATCTTTCTAATTCTTTCTTCTGATGTATGAGGAGTAATTAAAAACACATTTGTAATTCCGTATTTTTCAAACAAGTCTTTATAATGATTTTCAAATTCAATCATAGGTAAATCTGGAAGAATAACTGTATCAATACCACAATCTACTATTTTCTGACAGAATTTATCTTCACCATATTTTAACATCTGATTTAAATAACCCATTAAAACTAAAGGCGTTTTATTAGAACCTTTAACTTCTTTTAATTGATCAAAAATTAAATCTAAGTTAATTCCGTTTTCTAATGCTTTCTGACTACTATCCTGAATTGTTGGTCCATCAGCTAAAGGATCAGAATAAGGTAAACCAACTTCAATAAAGTCTACTCCACTTTTTTCTAATTCAGTAATTACTTTAGTGGTGTCATCCAAATTTGGATATCCACAAGTAAAATAAATAGACAATAAATTTTCATCTTTTTTCTGAAATAATTCTTGAATTGAATTCATTTATTTTTCTTTTGTTTCAATATTAAAAAAAAGTTCATAATTTTTATAGTTTTGGATATTTACTTTCTTAGAGGTGTTTTTCCCAAATAAAATAAATTCATATTCACCTGAATTTAAAACATATAATTTAAACTCTCCTTTTTTATTAGTTTGTAAGATATTTTGTTTTTTACCACCTTGATGACCACTCTTATCAATAGGAAAAGGGCCATTAACAAGAATCATTATTTTTTTATTGACTTGAATTGTATCTTTCCCTTTTATATAACTCACTTTAAGATTTAAATCCTTATCGATTTTTTTAATCTGAGAAGATACAGTTACGGAAATTAACATTAGAATAATAAAAAAAAAGACTTCATCATAGATACTACTCTTCTAAATGTTTGATATAAGTACTTAAATCCTTATCTCCTCTACCAGATAAATTCACAACCACAACTTGGTCTTTTTTAAACTTTATTTTTGGTAAAACAGCCAATGCATGAGCACTTTCTAAAGCAGGAATTATTCCTTCAATTCTTGTTAACTCATAAGCGGCAGTTAAAGCTTCTTTATCTGTAGCATTCAAAAAAGTAGCTCTTTTAGAATCATATAAATAAGCATGTAAAGGACCAACTCCAGGATAATCTAAACCTGCAGAAATAGAATACGGCTCAACAATTTGCCCATATTCATCTTGCATTAAAATAGTTTTAGATCCATGAATAATACCAACTTCTCCTAATTGAGATGTTGCAGCACTTTCTCCAGAATCAACACCTAAACCTCCTGCTTCTACAGCAATTAGTTCAACTTCTTTATCATCCATATAATGGTAAAAAGCACCAGCAGCATTAGATCCTCCACCAACACATGCAATAATTGTATCCGGATTTTCTTTTCCTGTTTTTTCTTTTAATTGCCATTTTATTTCTTCAGAAATTACAGCTTGTAAACGTGCAACCATATCTGGATATGGATGAGGACCAACTACAGAACCAATTAAATAAAAAGTTTCTGGATTCTGAATCCAATATCTTATGGCTTCATTTGTAGCGTCTTTTAAGGTTTTACTTCCACTTAAAGCAGGTATAACTTTTGCTCCTAACATTTTCATACGAGCAACATTTGGCGCTTGACGCTCAATGTCTTTTTCTCCCATAAAAACAGTACATTCTAAGCCCATTAATGCACAAACTGTAGCAGTTGCAACTCCATGTTGCCCTGCTCCTGTTTCTGCAATAATTTTAGTTTTCCCTAATTTCTTAGCAACTAAAACCTGACCAATTGTATTATTTACTTTATGTGCGCCAGTATGATTTAAATCTTCTCGTTTTAAATAAATAAAAGCACCATATTTTTCTGACAATCGTTCTGCTAAATACAAAGGACTTGGACGACCTACATAATCTTTTAATAAAGATTTGTATTCTTCTTGAAATTCTTCAGATTCTAAAATCTGAATATAATTATCTTCTAATTCTTTTACATTAGGATATAACAATTCTGGAATAAATGCTCCTCCAAATTGTCCGTAATATCCATTTTTGTCTGGTTGAAATTTTGATTTCATATTTTCTAATATTCGTTCAATTGTCATTTCGACTTTATGGAGAAATCTCTAATGTCTATTATAGATTTCTCGACTTCACTTTGTTTCGCTCGAAATGACAGATTCTTTAAATTCTTTTAAATCTTCAATTCTCTTAACTCCTGGTTTACTTTCAAATTTACTATTTACATCTAAAGCATAAATAGGCAAATTAGATTTCATAATTTTCTTGACTTCTTCAACATCTTCTAATCCGATTCCTCCACTTAAAAAGAAAGGTGTATCAAAAGGATATTTTTCTAAAACAGACCAATCAAATTTTGTTCCGTTCCCTCCTCTTTCTTTTCCTTTTGTATCAAATAAGAAATAATCTACAACCTCTAAATATGGCTTTAAAACATCAAAATTAAATTCATCTTTAATTCCGAAAACTTTAATAACCTCAACGTCATTTTTAGAAATATAATGTTGATTTTTTTTCTTTTTTATCTGCTTATTTTCTTCAATCTTTAGTTCTCGACTGCTCTCTAACTGACATTTTAATTCTTTTATATATGCTACAGTTTCATCTCCATGTAATTGGATTGCATCTAATCTGTATTCTTCAACCAAAGAAATTACAATCTCAATATATTCATTAACAAAAACGCCTGTTTTTTTAATTGAATTAGAAAATTCTGGAATAATACCCTCAAAATTTCTTTTTGATTTTTCATAGAAAATAAACCCTAAATAATCAGGTTGCAACTCTGCAACTTGCTGGATATTTTCTACATATTTCATTCCACAAACTTTCAGTTTCATACTTATCTAATTTGATTGATAAAGTCTAAACAAGCTTCTCCTGGATTTTCTGTTTTCATAAAGTTTTCTCCAATTAAGAAACCTTGAAAACCAAATTCTTTTAATCCTGTAATAATCTTTGGATCAGAAATACCGCTTTCTGAAACTTTTAAACAAGTATCAGGAATTTGACCCGCTAATTTAATTGAATGCTCTAAATCAACTTCAAAAGTCTTTAAATTACGGTTATTAATTCCGATAATTTTATTATCTAAATCATTAATTTTATCTAAATCTTCTTGCGTATGTACTTCGTATAAAACCTCTAAACCTAGATCTGTTGCTAAGTTTCCGTAGTTTTTTAATTCTGTTGATGTTAAACAAGAAGCTATTAATAAAATTACATCTGCTCCAATTGCTTTTGCTTCTACAATCTGAAATCCATCAACAATAAAATCTTTTCTTAAGATTGGTTTTTGTTCATTGATGATTCTTGCTTCCATTAAATCTGCCATTGTTCCACCAAAGAAAGAAGTGTCTGTTAAAATAGATTGAGCAGCAACATTTGCATCTAAATATCCATTAGTAACATCTGCAATTGTTGCTTTGTCATTAATGATTCCTTTTGATGGAGATTGACGTTTGTATTCAGCAATAATTCCTGTAGAACCAACTTCTAACAAAGATTTTTTTAATGAAAAAGTTTCTCTTCCAAAACTTGGACTTTTAACTAAGTTTTGAACAGGAACTTCTGCTTTTATCTTTGCAATTTCCTTCTTTTTAAATGCGATTATTTTATCTAAAATTGTCATTTCTATATTAACTTTATGTCTGGTCGAGCGCAGTCGAGACCTAACTTAACCTCTCGACTGCGCTCGAGGAGACATTATTTATTTAACTTTTTGTTCCTATACTTAAGAAAGAAGTAAACGATAATTCCAACAACCAAACCAATTATAGTTTGTTTAAAAAGTTCTTTGGTTTGAATTCCGATTGCTGCTCCCATTAATAGAAAAGCAGGAATAATTAGAATTAAGTTTTTTTTCTTTTTTGTCATTTTCTACTTTTTGTCATTTCGACTTTATGGAGAAATCTTTTATTTTTTATGATGAGATTTCTCAACTTCATTGCATTCCGTTCGAAATGACAATCTACATTCTTACTAATTTATCTAATGTTTGTTTTGCTTTTAAGCCAAAAAGTGAATCTTTAGCTTCTGCAAAAGCTGTTTGAAAAGTCTTGTTTTCATCAACAATTGTCAATGCAAAAGCAGCATTTGTTAATACTACATTATTTTGTGCTTCTGTTCCTTTTCCTTCTAAAATAGATTTAAAAATTTTTGCTGCATCTGCAACAGAAGTTCCTCCAAAAATTTCTGATTGTTGAATTCTTTTCTGCCCTAAATCTTCTGGATTTATAATTTGTTCACCGTTTTTTGTAAACAACTTAAATCCGCTTGTTAGCGAAATTTCATCATAACCATCTAACGCATGAATAATTCCGTAATTAATATTTTCTTCTTGTAAAATGTAATTGTACAAACGTGCAATTTCCATATTAAAAGTTCCTAACATGTGGTTTTTTGGCGAACTTGGGTTTACCAAAGGACCTAGCATATTAAAGAATGTTTTTAACGCCAAAGCTTTTCTTGTTGGTCCAACAGCTTTCATTGCCGGATGAAATTTTGGAGCATGTAAAAAACAAATATTTGCTTTTTCTAAATGTTCTTTTAAAACATTTTCATCATTAGTAAAATTGTAGCCAAAACTCTCTAACATATCTGAAGAACCAGATTGAGAAGACACAGAATAATTACCGTGTTTTGCTACTTTTTGTCCTGTTCCTGCAACAATAAATGATGTTAAGGTTGATATATTGAATGTATCTTTTCCATCACCACCAGTTCCAACAATATCAATGGTATTATAATCTGATAAATCTACTTTTATTGATAATTCTTTTAATGCATTTCTAAAACCAGAAAGTTCATCTGCCGTAATTGGGCGCATCATAAAAACAGTCATAAAAGAAGCTAAATGTGCATCATTGTATTTTTCTGCAGCAATATCTTTTAAGATTTGTGTAGCTTCAGATTTAGACAATCTTTCGTGATTATAAAGTCTATTTAAAATTTGTTTCATAAAAAAAGCCCCTTTTAATTTCCCCGAAGGGGAAAAACACTTTTGTGTTAATATCTTTCTTTTATTTTTTATTCTTTTTTTCTCAAACTTGCTAGTTCCTTCCCTTTGGGAAGGTTAGGATGGGCTTGTGTTGTGCTTATTTATAAAATTAGTAACCAATTGCTCACCAACATCTGTTAAAATAGATTCTGGATGAAACTGAACTGCAGAAATTGGAAATTCTTTATGTTCAATTGCCTGAATTAATCCATCTTCATCTCTTGCAGTTACCTGAATTGATTCTGGAAAACCTTCATCTGTTGCTGCCCAAGAATGATAACGTGCTGCTAAAAATGTTTCTGAAACATCTTTAAAAATAGTCGCATTTTTATCTGTTACTTTCATTTCTGTAGCAACTCCGTGGAAAACCTCATCTAAATTGATAATTGTTCCTCCAAAAACTTCTGTAATTGCTTGTAAACCTAAACAAACTCCAAAAATTGGCTTTATTCCTGCGTAGGTTTTAATTACCTCTTTTAAGATTCCTGCTTCATCTGGAATTCCTGGTCCTGGAGATAACATTATTATATCGTAGTTGCCTACATCTGCAATACTGATTTCATCGTTTCTAAAAACTGCAGGAAAATTTCCTGTAATTTTTTCTACCATATGAACTAAGTTATAGGTAAACGAATCGTAATTATCTAATATTAATATTTTCATTTTTCTATCTAATTGTCATTGCGAAGCAAATTTTTAATTTGCTGTGGCAATCTGTTTATTAATTAAGAGATTACTTCGTTGGAAAAACTCCTCGTAATGACTTAAAACTCAATTTGCGTTAGGGATTGAAACGGCATCCTTTTTATTTTCTTTTTAAAATAAAAAGATATAGTGGAAAGCCTGTTAAAACGCCCTAAATATTCTCTGCCAAAATCAACGCTTTTTTTAACGCTGCTAATTTATTATTTACTTCTTGTAATTCTTTTTCTTCATCGGAATGAATTACGATTCCTGCTCCTGCTTGATAATATAAAACGTTGTTTTTACTTACAAATGAACGAATTGCAATTGCCAAATTTACAGAACCGTCTAAACCAATAATACCTACTGCACCTCCATAAAACCCACGAGATTGGTTCTCATAAGTATCTATTAATTGCATTGCCTTGTATTTTGGTGCTCCACTTAAAGTTCCTGCAGGAAAAGTGTCTCCAACAATTTCTATTGGGTTTCCTTTTAACTGACCAGAAACTGTAGAAACTAAATGAATTACGTGGCTAAAATATTGTACTTCTTTAAATACCTCAACTTCTACATTATCTGCATGTTTACTTAAATCATTACGAGCTAAATCTACCAACATTACATGCTCTGCAGTTTCTTTTTTATCTGCTGATAATTTTTTTCCTAACAAGATATCTTTTGCCATATCACCAGTTCTTCTAAAAGTACCTGCAATTGGATTAATAGTTGCTTTACCTGCAGAAATTTTAATTTGTGCTTCTGGTGAAGATCCCATTAATTTAAAAGAACCATAATCGAAATAAAATAAATAGGGTGATGGATTTATAGAACGTAATGCTCTATACACATTAAATTCATCTCCTTTAAATTTTTGTTGAAATTGACGTGATAAAACAAGTTGAAAAACGTCTCCTCTTTTACAATGAGATTTTGCTTTCTTTACATATTCTATAAATTCTTCTCCTTTTATATTTGAAGTTTCTTCGCCATCAATTTCGAAATTCTGCGTATTAAATGTCTGAGCATCTATAATTGATTGAATTTCTTTTATGCGAGATTCTGTACCTTCTTCAATATTTTCTATCAATGTCATTTCATCATTAAAATGATTGATAGCAATAATAAATCTGTAAAAACTATACTGCATTAAAGGAATTGCAGATGGAGCTTCTTTTACATTTAAATCAATATTTTCGAAATACTGAACAGAATCATAGGTTGTATAACCATACAAACCGTTAAATGATTTTAATTCTGCAGGACAATCTAAATCTATTGTTTGACTGTAACTTTCGAAAATTGCGTTAAAATCTCTTCCTATTTCTTTATTTTCTAACTCAACTCCTTTATGAGAAAAACTTAAATGATGATTTTCTGCTTTTATAGAAACCACAGGATCTATTGCTATAAAAGAAAAACTTTCGTCTTTACTATGATAGTCTGAGCTTTCTAACAACAAAGTGTTAGCGTATTTATCTCTAAAACGTAAATACAAACCTACAGGTGTAACTGTGTCTGCCATTTTTGTTTTAGAAATTGTTTTAAATTGTATTTTTTTCATTCTTCTATTATGTGTCATTGCGAAGCAAAAATTTAATTTGCTGTGGCAATCTGTTTATTTATAAAGAGATTACTTTGTTGTAAACTCCTCGTAATGACGCTTAATAAAAAGCGAAAAGGCTTATCGTGAGATAAGCCTTTTTATTATATTTTTACATATAGTATACTTCTCACTTATTTAATAAGAGAGTTCCACCACCATGTATTGTTTAAAATATTCTTCATTGATGGAACAAAAATAACATAGATTTTTGATTAGACAAATTTTATCTAAAAAAATTACCTCATTATTTTTACATTCATCTCTTCTACTTTCTTATCAGAAAGAATAGATGGTGCATTAAATAATAAATCTTCTGATGATCCTGTTTTTGGAAAAGCCATTACTTCTCTAATAGAAGCTTTCTTTTCTAAAATCATCATTAATCGATCTACTCCCCAAGCAATTCCTCCATGAGGTGGTGCTCCATATTGAAACGCTTTATACATCGTTCCAACACTTTTCATCATTTCTTCTTTATTGTAACCCATATTTTTATAGGTTGCTTCTAAAATATCTGCTTTGTGTGCACGAACAGAACCTCCACCAATTTCATAACCATTTAAGATTAAATCGTATTGTTGCGCGATAATGGTTCCTATTTCATCTCCTTCTCCATTCATGTGCTTTTCTAAATCATAAATTGCTGGCATAGAAAAAGGATTGTGTGTAAATGTCCATCTTCCTTCGTCTGTTTTTTCAAACATAGGGAAATCTACCACCCAAGCTGGTCTTAATTCTTTAGGGTTTATCAATTTTAAGATTCTTCCCATTTCTTGACGAACAGCATCTAATGCTTTATTTGCAGTTGCATAATCTGCTGCTGAGAAAAATACAATATCTCCTACTTGAGCATCTGTAGCTTTTATAATATTAGCTGCAATTTCTTCGCCTAAAAATTTAATAATTGGCGATTGTAAATCGTTTTCATTTACAATAATATATGCCAAACCACCTAAACCATTTTGTTGTGCAATGGCAGTTAAGTTTTCTATTTGTCCTTTAGACATACGTTTGTTTCCTTGCTCTTCTGCAGAAACCTTAATACATTTTACAATTCCACCGTCTTCAATTGGTTTACTAAAAACTTGGAAAGTTGTATCTTTTACAATATCTGTAATATCTTGCATTTCTAAACTATAACGTAAATCTGGTCTATCGCAACCATATTTATCCATAGCATCTTTGTAAGTTATTACTTCAAAAGGACGTAAAATCCATTTTTTACCATAAATTTTCTTCACAATTTCATTAAACATTTTGGTGTTTAAATCGATAATCTGTTGCATACTTGCGTATGCCATTTCAATATCTAATTGCGTAAATTCTGGTTGTCTATCTCCTCTAGAATCTTCATCTCTAAAACAACGTGCAATTTGGAAATACTTTTCAAAACCACCCACCATTAACATTTGCTTAAACTGTTGTGGCGCTTGCGGTAATGTATAAAAAGAACCTGCTTGTTTTCTTGTAGGAACAATAAATTCTCTTGCTCCTTCATCTGTACCTGCAGTTAAAATTGGAGTTTCAATTTCTAAAAATTCTTCCTCGTCTAAAATATCTCTAAGTAACTTAATTACTTTATGTCTGTTTACAATTGCTTTACGAACTTCATCATTTCTATGATCTAAAAACTTATACTGAAAACGAGTAGTTTCATTCGTTTTCATCGCTCTTTTTATTTCAAAAGGAAGCGTTTTAGATAAGTTTAAAATTTCTAATGCAGCTGTTTCTAATTCTATTTTACCAGTTCTTAAACCTGCGTTATAATCATCTTCGTTTCTTTGAACTACAACTCCAGTAACCATAATTACGGTTTCTGGTTTTAGCTTTACCAATTCATCTAGATTAGGGAAAGTTTCTCTACTTAAACGAACTTGAAATATTTGATTGCTAGAATCTCTTAAATCGATAAAAATTAACTCTCCGTGATCTCTAACACTAGAAACCCAACCAGATAAAGTTACTTCTTCTTTGATAGATTCTTCTGATAATTGAGAAATTTTATGAGTTCTATATTCTTCTTTAATTACAATAGGAATTTCTGGAAGCGTTTCTTCTTCAGTTTTTGCCTTTGGTTGATCTCCATTTGCTTTATTAGGTTGACCAACTTTTGCATTCGTATTCTTATTTGTAGAATTTCCTTTAAGGTTATCTAAAATTTCTTGACGAATTACTTTCCCTGAAGCTCCTTTACCAATAATGCCAATTACCTTACCAACAAGAATACCTGCTTTACCTTGGTTTCCTGATTTTATATCATTTGCAATAGCTTCGTTTTCTGATATTACTTTTAAAACAGCAGCCTTAATTTGATCTTCTGAAATGGTATTTTCTTCAAAGTATTTGTTGTAATCGAAATTTCTATCTTTTAAGTAAGATGTAATTCCGTTTTGAACTAAAACAGAAGTAATTTTATCCTCTTTAAATAATTGAAAAATTTCAATCAATTGATCTACACTATGAATATTTGCATACTCATCTGCTCCAAGATTGTTTACTAAAGTTTTAGCAACAAAAGAAGGATCTTTAATTACATTATTAATTTCTACAAAAGTTTTAGAACGTAAAGCATCTGCAGTAAAAAACTTTGCATCTTGAGGTAAAACTCCACCTTTAATCAAAATAGATTCTACAGCAAAAGGTAAAGAACTTACATCTACATCTATACTTTCTACAACTTGTTTAATGTTTACAAATGGTAAATCTGGTTCAGAAATAAAACGATAATCTGCTTCAAATTCCTTTTTACGCATTGTTTTGGTTTGCTTTAAATCTGCATCCCATAAAACAGTTGTTTGATCTGGTCTAAACGCTTTATTTTCTATATAATAATTTAATTGCTTTTCTACTTCTTCCTTTAAAGCATCTACCATAAACTTAAATGAGTTTAAGTTTTTGATTTCTGTTCTTGGGTTTAAATTATACGTATGTTTCTTTCTAAGCGATACAGAAACATCACTTTTAAACTCACCTTTTTCTAGGTTTGCTTCGGATATTTTTAAGTTCTGAACAATTCTTTGAATATACTGTGCATAGGTTGATGCATCTTCGATATTACGAATACAAGGATCTGTTACAATTTCTATTAACGGAACACCAGCTTTGTTAAAGTCGACTAAAGAAACTTTCTTTTCGTGCATTAATTTAGCAGCATCTTCTTCAATATGAGTTTGCGTTAAACTCACTGTAAACTGAGTTCCATCATTTCTATAACAAGAAACTTGTCCGTCTGGAATTACAGGATTATGAAACTGTGTTATTTGAATATTCTTTGGATTATCTGGATATTCATAATGCTTTCTATCCCAAGAAATAACTTCATTTTTAAAAGTAGAGTTTACCGCTTTTCCAAAATAAATTGCTTTTGTAATTGCTTCTTTATTTATAGATGGTAAAACCCCCATTTGTCCTGTACAAACAGAACAGATATTTTTATTAGGTTCTTCAATTTCTTGATTTGCACAAGAACAAAATAATTTGGTATTCGTATTTAAACGAACGTGTGTTTCTAAACCAATTACTAACTCTAAATCGTGCTTTTTTAAAAGCTCATTTAATTGTTCCAATTCCATTATATCGTATCTTTTAAGAAGTTAGCAAACTTCAAAACGAGTTCGTCATTATTTTTTGCTGCTGTAATTTGCAATCCTGTTTCTGTTCCTTGTGGTACAGTTAAAGTTGGTAATTGTCCTAAACTAAAACCAACCGTATAAGCATCTGACAAATACATTGCTAAAGGATCACTTAAACTGTCTCCTATTTTTGGCGGAGAATTTGGTGTAACTGGTGATAAAATAATATCAACTTCTTTAAAATCTTTTTCAAAATTATCAGAAATCTGATCTCTCAAATTCAATCCTTTTAAATAAATTTCATCAGAAAAACCTTGCGATAATACTTGATTTCCACCAACAATTCTACGTTTTGTTTCTTCAGAAAAATTTTCTGAACGTGTAATAGAATACGTATCTTTTAAATTATCTCCTTCAATTCTTGCTCCGTAATTTGTACCATCTAATCTAGATAAATTAGAAGCAGTTTCTGCCATTGCTAAAGTGTAATATGTAGAAACTAACGTATCTGATTCAAAGAAATCTAACTCTTTTACTTCAATTCCTTTTGCTTTTATTTTTTCTATGGATGCTAAAAAATCTGATTTTACTTGTGCATCAATAGCATCATTTTCGATGAAATTTTTAAAATAACCAATGGTTTTAATTTCATCAGCATTTAAAATATTGTCTTCTAAAATTGTTTCTGATTGATAAGTAGTCTGATCTTTTATATCCTTTCCACTCATCACATTTAAAACAATTCTAATATCTTCTATAGATTTTGCAATTGGACCTACACAATCTGTTGATGAAGCATACGCCATTAAACCGTATCTAGAAATTCTTCCATAGGTTGGTTTTAATCCGTAAATATTATTGTAACCTGCTGGCTGACGAACAGAACCTCCTGTATCTCCTCCAATTGAAAATACTGTATAATCTTTTGCAACATTTACTGCAGAACCTCCACTAGAACCTCCACCAACTAAATCTGGATTGATCGCATTTTTTACGGCTCCAAAAATGGTGTTTTCTGATGACGAACCATGTCCAAAAGAATCACAATTTTCTTTTACTAACGGGATTGCACCTGCATCAAATAATTTTTGAATTGCTGTTGCAGTATAAGAAGACTTGTATTTTTTTAGTAAATCAGAACTTGCAGTTGTATACGTTCCTTGCACCATGTATACATCTTTAATTCCAAAAGGAATTCCTTCTAACAAACCAATTTCTTGTCCGTTTGCAATTTTAGCATCTACTTTTGCAGCTAATTCTAAAGCTAAAGTGTCTAAAAGTGAATTGACTGTATTGTTTGTGTTTGATTTTAATAAATCTAATCTTTCTTGCACTAATTGGGTACAAGTAATTTCTTTATTCATCAATTGCTGATGAATTTTATGTATTTGCGATTCCATAATTATTCTTCTATCACTTTAGAAACTACTAAAAAGCCATTCTTTTCTTTCGGAAAATTTTCAATAATGATTTGTTTTTCGGCTTGTGGACTATCAATGACAACATCTTCTCTTAGATCATCTAAAGACACAGCATTATTATGATTTTTATTAAATGAGTTATTTGTAGTATTTGCTTTTTTAATTACTTCAAATAATTTGTTCACAGTTTCTGAGGGCTGTGCTCCTTTAATACTAGACAATACGTCCACTGTCATAATTTTACTCATCTCTTCTATTTTTAGTTTCCCACTTTCGTAAGAATGACAATTAATTTGAAACCTCAAAATAAATTGCGAGGTGTATTTCTTTAATTAAAAAAAAGCTCGATCGAGCTTATATTTTTGTCTCACTTGGGAAATTCCTCCGGAATTTCTCCGTTCGTGTTTTATTTACTAAATTCATTGCTTAAACAACGCAACAAAGCTTATACAACAACGTTGGCGGTAATTAAAAAATTAGTCAGGATAGATTAACTATATTCCAGAAATTATGTAATTATTTTTTTTAAAATATCGTTTTACGATAATTAATTATATATTTGCGATATAATTAAGCATCATTAAAATGAAACAGACCAAAATAATTTCCATAATATTACATTATATATGCTATTCTATAGCTGCTATTTATCTTGTTAGCTTTGTGTTTTCGACATTTAGTTTGCTAACTGAATATGGCATTGAGCCCTACAAAGACAACCAAAGATTACACCTAAATTATCCTTTTACCAATGAAGCTTTATTTAATATAGAGAATAATCTTCCGTACATTATTTTTTCATTTTTATTGCCTTTATTGGTTTATGGCATTTTCTTTTTACTTGCAGCAAGATTATTTAAAGTGTTTTTTCAGCCTAAATTATTTACCCTAAAAAATGTTTCCGAATTAAAGCGATTTTATCTTTTTAATATTTTTGTTCCATTGCCCATTGTGATTTTCTCTAGTTTTTTCGTAGTTATTGAATCCTTTATTTGGGCTTTAGTATTTATCCATTTTATCCTCGGAATTTTCAGTTTGTTTTTCGCCAATATTTTTAAACGAGGATTGCAATTACAGGACGAACAAGACTTATATATTTAATATGCCAATAATTATAAACATAGATGTAATGCTCGCCAAACGGAAAATGAAAAGTAAAGAATTGGCAGATAACATAGGAATTACACCTGTAAATCTTTCGGTTTTAAAAACAGGAAAAGCCAAAGGTGTACGGTTTGAAACTTTAGAAGCCATTTGCAAAACGCTGGAATGTCAACCTGGAGATATTTTAGAATACACCGAAGAATAACATCCTAAAACATATCATTTTTTTAAAAGCAACAAACTGTTGCCTAACATTATACTGCCTAAACTCAATATTATGAACACACTAGAAATTAAAAATCTCTGCCTTACTTACAAAAACAAACATCAGGCTATACAGAATCTTTCGCTAAAAATTGATAACGGAATGTTTGGTCTTTTAGGTCCTAATGGCGCAGGAAAATCGTCTTTAATGAAAACCATTGTTGGACTACAAAAACCAACTTCTGGAAGTATCTCTTTTAACGATATTAATGTTGTAGGTGAACCTAATTTTATTAAAAAAAACCTAGGCTTTTTGCCACAGGATTTTGGTGTGTATCCAAAAGTGAGTGCTTATGATTTACTAAATCATATTGCCATTTTAAAAGGTGTTAAAAATGATGTTGAGCGTAAAACGCAAATTCAATACTTATTAAACAAAGTGAATCTTTGGGATTTTAAAGACAAAGAAGTGCACACGTTTTCTGGTGGAATGAAACAACGTTTTGGTGTTGCTCAAGCATTATTGGGTAAGCCAAAAATTATTATAGTTGATGAACCAACAGCAGGTTTAGATCCTGAAGAGCGCAACAGGTTTAACACACTCTTAAATGACATAAGTGCAGATGTTGTGGTTATTCTTTCTACACATTTGGTTGAAGATGTGAAAAATTTATGCTCACAAATGACCATAATGAACAAAGGACAAATTTTAAAAACAGGACAGCCAAAAGCATTAATTACAGAACTGGAAGGCAAAATTTGGTCTAAAGCAATCAATCAAAATGAGTTGGAAAACTATCAAGAAAATTTTCAAATCATTAGTCAGCAACTAATTGAAAGACAATTGCAGATTACTGTTTTTTCTGAACAGCAGCCAACTGGTTTTACAGCTATAAAACCGCTTTTAGAACACGTTTATTTTTACACGCTAAATCAAAATAAGTAATTATGAATACCATTTTTCAATTTGAATTAAAACACAGTTCCAAACATTGGGTTATTATTCTATTTGCTTTGGCACTTATAGGTGTTGGCCTTTTTTGTGGACTAAAATTTAATCTAACGGTTGGTGAAGGCATATATCTCAACTCGCCATATACCATTGGTTTTATGATGGGAATGTTAAGTCTGGTGATTCTGTTTTTTGCTATTCCGTTTTCTAGTCAACTCTTATTTAAAGAATGGGACTCCAAATTTGATGTGCTGTTTTTTGCACTTCCATTTTCAAAAGTGACGTATTTAAAAGGTAAGTTTTGGTTTCTTTTTTTAAAGACATTTTTATGTTTTACATTCTTGATTTTAGGTTTTGTTATTGGGCAGAATTTACGCGTTGGAGACGAAATGCAAGCTGGTTTCAATTTGTGGCATTATTTGTATCCTCTTTTAATTTTCGGATTTCTTAATTGCTTTTCTGTATGTAGTTTTTTATTTTTCATTGCTTATGCAACTCGAAAAAAATTGTTAGTAGTTGTTGGAGGCTTGTTACTTTACGTATTATATATGGTGCTTTTGGTGTTTTCAAATTCGCCATTTATGTCTAACAGTTTGCCACAGTCGCTAGCTGTGCAACAACTTTCTGCATTGCTAGATCCTTTTGGTATTTCAGCATATTTTTATGAAGCAAGAACATTTTCGGTACAAGATAGAAATGCATCTATTGTGTCTTTGTCAAATCTACTTTTAATAAATAGATTGTTGGTTGTTTACGTTTCAGGATTCTTTTTATGGATGAGTTATCGGTTATTTTCATTTTCTTTAAATAGAGGAAAAGGCACTAGTGAAAAATTAAAATTAAATCCAAAAAATTCTATAATTCAACTAGATAAAAATGTCATTTCAAAATTATATTTTGATGCATCGGCAAGTTTAAAATCGGTAATTTCTTTTGCCAAAATAGATTTGATTTATCTCTTTAAAAGTATTACCATAGTTGCTGTTTCCTTATTATTGCTATTTTATGTTGGTATGGAAATGTATGCCGAAATAGATAAAGGCATCAGGCTACCTGAAAAATATGCAAGTTCGGGACTTTTGGCAACTGTAATCATTAAAAACTTTCATTTTCTTGGGATGCTGATTTTGACGTATTTTATAAACGATTTGTATTGGCGAAGTCAAACTTCAGATTTTGAATTTATAGAAAAAAGTACCTATTTTTCAAAAAATAAACTGAAAGGTCATTTAGTTTCTATAACTATTTTAATTGGGTTTTTTACGTTGCTTTTAGTAGCGGAAGCTATCGTTTTTCAATTCATTTATAACTATCCAACAATTGATTTTAAGGCTTATTTTGGTGTGTTCATTTTTAATACCTTTCCGTTGTTGTTATTTTCGGCTTTTGCATTATTGACTAATGCTGTTTTTAAAAATCGCTTTGTTAGTTTAGGTGTATCCACCATTGCTGTACTTGTTTTTACTACACCAATTTTTAAAATGATTTTGCCTTATCCATTATTACAAATATTTTCAGGTTTTAAAGGTGGATATAGCGATTTTAACGGATTTGGAATATACATTTTTGCCTTTTTTCAACGCTTACTATTTGGTGCTAGTGTTATTGCTTTACTTTGGTTACTAAATGGACTTATAAAGACAAAAGTGTGGTATTACAAGAAGTCTATTTCGGTTATTATTATAGTCATTTTGGGAGTTTTTACTGGCATCTATTTTATGAATGGTTATCTGCCAAAAAATGAAACTAAAACTAATGCGGAAGCTGTAAACTATGAAAAAATATACAGCAGTTTTAAACTTTTAGAACAACCAACCATTACAGATGTTACTACAGAAATTGATTTGTTTCCTTCTAACAATGCTTATAAAATTCAAGGAAAATATCTATTGAAAAATCTAACTGATAGTCCGATTGAAAAAATATTAATCAACTTTCATCCAGATTTAAAAATTGAAAATGCAGTATTTACGAGCCCAAATGAAAACTTGAAAATTGATGCTTTTACAACCGAAATTAAATTAAAGAAACCTTTACAACCCAATGAAGAAGCTACTGTAAACTTTAAATTATCTTACAAATGGTTTGCAGTAAATGGTCATCAATCGTTTAATGCTATCATCAACAATGGTTCGTTTATGCGCATTAGTAATTACTTTCCAACCATTGGTTATGATACCTATTTTGAATTGGACAATCCACAAAAACGAGACGAATTTCAGTTAGATAAAATTTCAGAATTAAAAAAAATAGAAGCACCAGAAGTTTTTAAAAATGACTTTATTAATTTAAAAATGACCGTTTCTACCAGCAACAATCAAACTGCAATTGGTACAGGAGATTTAATAAAGAAGTGGTCTGCAAAAAATAGAAATTACTTTGAGTATCAAGCAAAATATATTCCGTTTCGTTTTGCTGTGTCTTCTGCAGAATATCAACAAAAATCTACTGTTTATAAAGGTATTGATATTACTATTTATTATACTGAAAATCATTTTGAAAATGTAGATCATCTCATCAATAATGCAAAAATCACATTAGATTATTGTATCGAAAACTTTGGAGCTTATCCTTTTAACAGTATAAATTTTGCTGAGGTATCATCGTTCACAAGTGGTTTTGCTGCTACTGCATATCCTTCTGCTATATTTATGACGGAGGATATGATTTTCCATACCAATATTCAAAGTGATAAAAAGCAAGACGTCATTAATGAGTTGGCAGGACACGAGCTTTCGCATTTATGGTGGGGAAATAACCAAATAAATCCAGATGAAAGAGAAGGTGCTCAAATGCTTACTGAGACTTTGGCGATGTACACAGAAATGATGTTGTATAAAAAAATGTATGGAAAGGAAGCAATGATGGAACGATTAAAAATTCATCAGCAAATTTATGATAACGAAAAAGGCTATTATGAAAATCAACCACTTTACAAAGTAAAATATGGAAATTCTCACATAGCCTACTCAAAAGGCGCCATTGTTATGGTAAAATTGAGTAATTTAATTGGGGAAGATCAAGTAAACAAAGCGCTTAAAAATTTTCTGATAAACAATGCTTATCCTAAAAAGTCAACGTCTTTGGATTTACTTGATGAAATTTACAAGGTTTCGATAGATGAAAATAGTAGAGCTAAAATTGATAAACTGTTTAAAAGTATCTTACTAGAAAATTAATAAAAGGTGTTCTTAAAAGATCTTAAATCAATAATAAAACTAACACCAATAACGTATACAACTCATAACTTACTAACTGTTTAACAAAAATTAAGGAGTATTTACAAGTCCGTAGTCGGTAATTAGAGCAAAAAATCAATAAATGAATATTAAGTTTAAACAAATTGATATTAAAGACAAAAAATTAGTCCTGAACTTATTTAAGGAAACCGCAGAGAAAATAAACAAGATGAATATTAACCATTGGCAATATTGGAAAAATCCACCCCAAGAAAAAATAAAATGGGTTGAGGAAGGAATTCAAAATAATGAGTTCTTTTTTATCGATAATCTGAAAGGTAATAATATAGGGATGGTTAGAATTTTAAATGAAGATTTGTTGTATTGGGGGAAACAAAATGAAAAAGCAATATATATACATTCTTTAGTGATTAAGGAAGAATATAACGGAAAAGGAATTGGAAGTAAAGTGCTTGAAAAAATTGCAAGCAATGCAAAAAATTTTAATTGTAAATTTTTAAGACTTTATGCCGATTCGAAAAACCGAGGACTTTGTAGTTATTACGAAAATATAGGTTATAAGAAAGTTGGAATGAAGAAATTACCTTTATCAATTAATAATCTTTACGAAAAGGAATTATAATAACTACCGCCAACACCGTGTATAATTAATGGCTTGTTCTCGCATACTTACGAAAATATTCGTAGATTTTCTATTTGGTTTTTATTTGCTAAATTATGTGCTTAAAAACGCCACTAATCATACACAATAACGTTGGGTGTAATTTAAAAACGAGATAAATTTGGAGTTTTTACCAAAAATTGGTAAATTTGAGTAAATTTATTAAATATGAAAAATACATCAATATCACTCGGGAATTATTTTGACCAGTTTGTAAGTTCACAGGTTACTGTTGGAAGATATAAAAATGTGAGTGAAGTAATTCGTGCAGGACTCCGACTCTTAGAAGACGAAGAAAGTAAGGTAATTGCTTTAAGAAATGCTATCCAAGAAGGACTGAACAGCCCAATAGTTGAAAACTTTGACTTCGAAGAAAACTTAAAGAAATTAAAGTCTGAAAAACGAAAGAATGTTTAAAATTTCGTTTAGACAAAAAGCAAATGAAGACCTAAATAACATATGGAATTATACTTATGAAAACTGGTCTGAAATTCAAGCAGATAAATATTATGCGACAATTAAATTTGCTTGTTTAGAAATCGGAAAGAACCCTGATTTAGGAAAAGTTTACAACGGAATAAATAGAAATTTACTAGGATTAAAATCTGAAAAACATATAATATTTTATTCTTCAACTTCTAAGAATGAAATTGAAATTATTAGAATATTACACGAAAGAATGGATTTAAAAAATAGACTGACAGAATAAAAACTACACCCAACAAAGAACTGAGCTAAAAAACAACTATTTTCTTCGTTAAATTTATTCAATATTATTTTAGGCTCAAAATGCTTTTACTTGGTATTTTGAGCTTTATTTTTTCTGATTAGATATCAAATTTATTAAAAGACAAACTTAAGCCGTATATAATTTATTGCTGGCTTCTCGCCTACTTACGAAAGTCCTCGCGGACTTTCTATCTGTGATTTATTTGCTAACTTTAGTGCTTAAAACACACAACTAATCATACACAAAACCGTTGCCATTCATTGACGAAATGAACTTTCCTGAAATAGGTTGACTAAAAATTAAGCAATTAATTACAGTCACTTATGAAAACAAAAAATGAACACTGGCGAAAAAAAAGCTATCAAAAAGTAACTTTAGAAACCAAACTTTTAGTCGTTGACCAAATTCTTAACGGACAACTATCCAATAACCAAGCTTCAAAAAAATATGATGTTCCTAGAACAACCATTACCTATTGGTTAAGAAAATACAGTACCTTAGTACAACAAAATACAGGTATGAGTAAAAACGATGAAATTAAAAAGCTAAAGGAAAAGATTGAAGAACTTGAGTTTCAAAAAGACTTCCAACAGGACATTATCGCTGATATGGAACTTATTACAGGCGTTGATATGTCAAAAAAGTCATTACCCAAAACATTAGCAAAAGAGATAGAGCTAAAGAAAAAGGCACGTATAAAAGAAAGTGGCTTTATGGATGTTTTGGGGTTAGCAAACAAGCCTTCTACAAAAGACTCAAAGTACAACGAAAACAAGAAGTAGACCATCAAAAACTAATCAAATTAGTTAAGCAATACCGCAAAAAAGTAGGTTCTAAAACTGGTGGAATAAAACTTTATGCTGAGCTTAAAAAAGACTTTATAAACGCTGATATTAAGATAGGTAGAGACAAATTCTATCGATTCCTCAGACTTAATAATCTTTTGATTCCTAAAACTAAAAATTACATCACAACGACAAACTCAAACCACATGTACAAAAAATATAAAAACCTGGTTAAAGACCACGTGCCTACTCGACCTGAACAACTTTGGGTAAGCGATATTACATACATTAAAACCGAGAATGGACATAATTACCTCGCCTTAGTAACAGATGCCTATTCTAAGCAAATTATGGGGTATAAAATAGATAACCATATGAGAACATCGCTTTGCAGTGATGCGCTTGCTATGGCTATTAAAAACAGAAAGTATCACAATCAAAAAATTATTCATCATTCGGATAGAGGTTTTCAATACTGTAACCCTAAATACACAGCATTTGCTGAAGAAAATGGAATTATAATAAGTATGACTGAACAATACGATCCCTATGAAAACGCTGTAGCTGAACGAATTAATAGAACTTTGAAATATGAATATGGTTTAAAACAAAACATTAAAAACACTGAATTAGCACAAAAAATGACAGATCAAGCCGTCTATATTTATAACAATTTGAGAACTCATTTTAGCATAGATCTCAGAAAACCTGCTGAAGTCCATCTAAATCCTAACATCAAATACAAATCCTATCGAAAAAATAATGTAAATTTACCTGAACTTAAGATTTAACAACAGAACTAGTTCAAACTATTTTTTGCCTTCTAAACGGCTAAAAAAAATTGTTTGAACGGTATAAATTAAACTAAAAAAAGGTCAACCTATATCAGTATAATACAAACCACTCCTCCATTCAATAACTTAACGCAACAAATCTAAATTTATAGATTTGTAAAATGGAAATAAAAAAACATAGACGATTAACTTTGAAAGAAAGAGTGATTATTCAGACTCTTTTAAATGAAGAAAAGTCTAAATCTTATATAGCAATTAAACTCAATAGATCTCGTTCAACTATCGGTAGAGAAGTGAATAAATGGGTGCAAAAAAAAGAACATAAATATCATGCTGAACTTGCTCATTGGTGTGCTAAAGAAGATTATTTAAACAAGAGAAATTTAGATAAAATAAGCACTTATTCTTTACTCAAATTTTTTGTCTACAAAGGACTTTTATCAAACTGGACTCCTGAACAAATTTCTGGAAGATTAAAAGAGTTGTATCCTAATAATCTAATAATGTCTATTTCACACGAAGCTATTTATAGACACATTTATACTAGACCACAAGCTCGTTTAAATAAAAAACTAATCAAAAACTATTAGTACGTAAAAAAACAAGACGTAGAACTCCTAAAAAAAGACGTGGTGGTGGAAGTAAAATTATAAATCAAGTCAGCATTGACAACAGACCACAACATATTGAACTTAGAAATGAAGTGGGACATTGGGAAGGAGATTTAGTTATTGGAAAAAATCATAAAAGTGCTATTGGAACTATTGTAGAACGCAAAACTAGATTTACTTTAATAGTAAAATTAGAGTCTAAAAAAGCAGGTGAAGTAGCTAATGAGTTTTCTAAAATATTAAACAAATTAAATCCTATTTATAAAAAATCAATAACATATGATAACGGAATTGAAATGGCGAGACACGAAATAATTACTAAAAATACAGGTATGAAAATATACTTTGCACATCCATATTCTTCCTGGGAAAGAGGAACAAATGAAAATACAAATGGACTCATTAGAAGGTATCTCCCAAAAGGAACAAACTTCAATGAAATTGACATAAATAAACTCCAAACTATTCAAGAAAAATTGAACAACAGACCAAGAAAAATTATAGGATATAAAACTCCAAAAGAAATGATGGATTTAGAACTTAAATTTGTAGCTTAGTAACATCAAAAAACATAAACGCTTTGTTGCGTTAGAACATTGAATCCAAGAAATCGCATATTTAATTTAATTGAACTATTTTTTGTATTTTTGGTACATATATAATTTACAAGAGATAAAATGTCCCAAATCAATAAACTTGCAAAACTTCCACCAAAAAGAGAAAAAGTAGAAACTATTGAAATTCTTCGTCAATTGAGTAAATCCTCAAATTCGTTAGGAGAATTAAAAGGAATTGCTAAAACTATTCCTAATCAAGAAATGTTGATCAATGCTGTTGTCTTACAAGAAGCTAAAGATAGTTCGGAAATAGAAAATATTATTACGACACAAGATGAATTATATAAAGCTTTAGCTACAAACACAAAACAACCAACTCAAGTTAAAGAAGTTATAAATTATAGAAGTGCTATTTTTTCTGGTTTTGAATTAATTCAGAAACAAGGATTTTTAAAATTAAAAGATATCGAAACTATTCAAAAAACCATTATCGAAAATAATGCTGGAATTCGCTCAATGGCTGGAACTGTGCTAAAAAACGATAAAACTGGAGAAATTGTCTATACACCACCACAAGAAAAAGACGAAATCTTAGATTTATTAGGCAATTTCTTAGAACATTTTAATGTTAAACAAAACGATTTAAATCCGCTAATTAATTTAGCTATTTTACACTATCAGTTTGAAAGTATTCATCCTTTTTATGACGGAAATGGAAGAGCAGGAAGAATACTAAATATTTTATACCTAATCATAAACGACCTTTTAGATATTCCTATTTTATATTTAAGTTCATATATCAACGAAAATAAAGCAGATTATTATCGTTTACTAAATACAGTTAACAGTAAAGACGAGTGGTCTGAATATATAATTTATATGCTAAAGGCTGTTGAAGTAACGTCAAATAGAACCATTGAGAAAATAAATTCAATTAAAATATTATTGGATCAAACTATAATATTTGCACAAGAAAAAGAACCTAAAATTTACAGAAAAGAATTAATTGAATTACTCTTTGAACAACCTTATTCGAAAATAGAATTTGTTGTAGAAAAATTAAACGTAGAAAGAAAAGCGGCTTCACGATATTTAAAAAAAATGGAAGGAATTGGAATATTAACTTCTCAAAAAATCGGAAGAGAAAGCGTTTATGTAAATACAAAATTGATAGAAATATTGAAAAAGCACTAAGTACAACAAAGAACTGAGCTAAAAAACAACTATTTTCTTCGTTAAATTTATTCAATATTATTTTAGGCTCAAAATGCTTTTACTTGGTATTTTGAGCTTTATTTTTTTTTTTAACTTATTTATTTAGACAAAACAGAAACATAAGTTTCATCATATGCTAATCCAGATTTGGCAATCGCAAAACTCTGTTTTAACAACTTATTAGAAACTGCAATTAATGCCAATTTCTTACTCTTACCTTTGTTTACAATTCGCTCATAAATTTCTCTACAGCCTTTATTATGTTTACAAGCTGTAAATGAACACAAAAACAAAAGGTTTCGTAGCTTTCTATTACCAACCTTACTAATTCTTGCTCTTCCCCTTACACTACTCCCAGATTCTCTTATTGTTGGTGTGATTCCTATATAACTACAAAGTTGAGAAGCTGTTTCAAACTTTTTAAAACCATCTGTTACCACAATTAAAAACAATGCTGTCTTTAATCCTATTCCTGGAATACTTGTTAAAAGAGTTAATTGAACTTGTTGTTCTTGCTTTACTAAAGTAAGTAACTTTTCTTCTATACCTTTAATCTCTCTTTCTAAATGCTTTTTAACACGAATTAACGAGCGATAAACCCATTTTGATGGAATCCCTAAGACTTCTTCTCCATGAATTTTATTCTTGGTAGCTGTTCGTTTTTTTATTAAACTATCTAACCATCTAAAGAGTTGTAAACATTCACTTTGAACTTCTGTAAGAGCATTATATAATGGAACTTCGTTTATCTTTCCATAATCACAAATTGCTTTGGCATCACTTTTATCTGTTTTAACTTTTGCCAATTTCATTTGAATGAAACGCTTTATTGATAATGGATTGACAACAGAGACAATAACACTTTGCTTGTATAAAAACTGAGCTAATCTGTAATGATAATAACCTGTGGCTTCCATAATTACTAATGAATTTTTAGGAAGTCTTTTTAAAAAAAACTTAAATCCAGATACATCATTTTTAAATTGATTATGACCACTTTTACTTCCATAAACATCAAACACATCTTTGCTAATGTCAACTCCAAAAATTTCCTTATATTTATTCATAAAAACTGATTTATGAAAGAATAACCTACCAGGACTCACAACAACTTGAAAACGAGATCTAGGTCTCACAGAACTGAACGTGATTTATAGTAGAAAAGAGAGAGGATTACCAATGTTGTCGAAGTCGAAAGCTTCACCGTATATATTAACCTTAATTCTCTCTTTTATTCTTTCTGATTAGATATCAAATTTATTAAAAGACAAACTTAAGCCGTATAAACTTTATTGCTAGTTATAGCTCACTTGAGAAATTCCTCCGGAATTTCGCCGTTTGTGATTAATCTATTAAATTAGTTGCTTGAAACACGCAACTAATCTTACACAACAACGTTCGAAAAATCTATCGATTTTTTAGTCCATTAAAGGTTTTTGTGGTTTAAGGTATTTTCTCCTAGCATTCATCCCCAAAAAAAATGAAATTTAACTTTGATGAAAACTTCAATTTTATACGTAATTTTGCAAACGAATTATGAATATTATTTCTAAAGACATACAAAAAGCAATACAGTTGCTAACAAAAGAAGAATTGGTTGCAATACCTACTGAAACAGTATATGGTTTAGCTGGTAATATTTTCAGCGAAAAAGCCATTAAAAGTATATTTTCAACTAAGAAAAGACCATTTTTCAACCCTTTAATTGTACATATTCCTTCAGTTGAATCTTTAAAAGATATTATAACTCATGTACCTAAAAAAGCAAAATTATTAGCAGATGCTTTTTGGCCAGGATCTATGACTTTAGTTTTAAAAAAGAATGCTAAAATACCAGATTTAATTACTGCAGGAAAAGGTACAGTTGCAGTTCGTGTTCCTAATCATCCTCTAACTTTAGAGTTATTAAAACAATTACCATTTCCTTTGGCTGCGCCAAGTGCAAATCCTTTTGGAAGTATAAGTCCAACAAAACCAGAACATGTAGAACGTTATTTTAAAAATGATATTCAAATGGTTTTAGATGGAGGTTCTTGTAAAAACGGAATTGAATCTACCATTATTGGCTTTGAAAACGATAAACCTATAATTTACAGATTAGGAGCTTTAGCACTTGAAGATATTGAAGCTGTAGTTGGGAAGATTTCCATCAAAAATAAGAAAGAAGAAAGCCCTGATGCTCCAGGGATGTTAGCAAGACATTATGCTCCTTCAACCCGTACTTTTTTAGTTGATAATGTTGCTGATGAAGTTAAAAAACATCTAGGTAAAAAAATTGGTGTTCTAGTATTTAAAAATTCTTTAAATGATACTTCTTTAACCGAAATAAGATTATCAGAAAAAGGTTCTATGCAAGAAGCTGCCTCAAAATTATACGATTCTTTACACGAATTAGATCATCAGAAATTAGATGTAATTATTGCAGAAAGATTTCCTGAATTTGGTTTAGGAAAATCTATTAATGATCGATTACAACGTGCAACCTTTAGCTTATAAACAAATACAGGAAAAAAATATTTTTAAAACATCAATTTTCCTGTAATTATTTCTTCTGTTAGTTTTTAACAATAAAACTGGTTAAATTTTAGTTGTCAGATTTTACTGGTACATCGTCTATATCTGTGTTACCATAAGAAAACCCTCCTTGTCCATTCCAACTATTATCAATAGCCATATGAGCAGAAAATTTACTTAAATAAGAACCAATTGCTGGTGGTGGTACGGATTGTACATACTCTCCTTCTAAACTAACAATTTTGGTTACCTTTCCAAAACCTGTAGCTCTAATTTGGCCTTTTACTTGGGCAACTATTTTACTATTTGGGCCTGAAATTGCTTGTGTAACTTCTACTGTTCCAGATACACTATTTGCTGCTGGCACTACTACTAAAGAGAAATGTGCAATTGGAGCTCCAGGCATTCCAACGTTGCCAATAGTTCCTTTTGTTAAATATGCTCCTGCTAATGCTGATGAATTTTCCATTATTTTAAATTTTATTTTTACCCTACTCTATTTAAAGGTTTTTCGGTTTCACCTCTTATAATTATTAAATTACGGCCGTACAATTAATAATTACCCTACAAACCTATAAAAATAAATTGCTGATTTTCATCGTATTAACACCTGTTTTAAGAAACCAGTACAAGCATACAAGTAAAAACAATTGTTTCATTATTCTTTTTAATTATTCGCTTTACATCTATCTTTGTAAACCATATAGCTAACACAATCCAAATTGATCTTTAAACATTTTATCAAATTTTCTAGTCCAATAAAAGACATTGAACTTCCAAAGAAGTTTACTTTCCCTTTTTATTATGAGCCTCATCCTTTGGCTAAAATTGCTGCAGAAGAAGTTCAAGGATATTTAGAAAACCAATCTGATTTTAAACATAATTTTGGACTTTCGGATAAAGAAACCTCATTAGCAATTGGTAAAATGTTTGGAGTTTTAGTTGTTAAAAACCAACAAAATGAGATTGGTTATTTAGCTTCATTTTCAGGAAAATTAGCTGATAATAGTTTCCCAGAAAAATTTGTTCCACCAGTATTTAATATGAGATCAAATGGTAGTTTTTATCTTGAAGGAGAAGAAGAAATTAACCAAATAAACAAAAGATTATCTCAAATAAAAAAAGATGAAACATACTTATATTTAAAGAAGTCTTTAAAGACACTATCAAAAAAAATTGATGACGATTTAACTTTGGAAAGAGAAAAATTGAAATTTAAAAAAAAGATAGAAAAACTAGAAAGAAAACTGGAATTTCAACCTTAAATGATTCTGACTTAAATAAACTAAATGAAAAGTTAGTTCAAGAAAGTTTCAACAACCAGTTTTATTATAAAGAACTTCAAGAATATTATAAAGATAAAATTGCTAAAAAGAAAAAAGAGTTAGCCGTTTTTGAAAATGAAATTAAATCACTAAAGAAAAGAAGAACAGAGAAATCTAATTATTTACAACAGACACTTTTTAAAAATTACGCATTCTTAAATCAAAAAAAAGAGCAAAAAAACTTATTAGATATTTTTAATAATCCTGATATAAAACCACCTGCTGGTTCTGGTGAATGTTCTGCTCCTAAATTATTGCAATATGCTTTTTTAAATAATTTAAAACCCATTTGTATGGCAGAATTTTGGTGGGGAATTTCACCAAATTCAGCAATTAGAAAACATAAAAACTATTATCCTGCTTGCCAAGGAAGATGTAAACCCATTTTATCTCATATGTTAGATGGTATAAAAATGGATGACAATTTATTATTAGAAAATTTAGCTGAAAAACAAGAGTTAGAAATCATTTTTGAAGACGATGTTTTATTAGTTATAAACAAACCAGCTGAGTTTTTATCAGTTCCAGGAAAAAACATTTCAGATTCTGTTTACACAAGGATTAAAGAGAAATATCCTGAAGCTACAGGACCTTTAATTGTGCATCGTTTAGATATGTCTACTTCAGGAATTTTATTGTTAACCAAAAATAAAGAAGCAAATAAAATTTTACAAAGTCAGTTTATAAAAAGAACCATTAAAAAGCGTTATGTTGCTTTATTAGATGGAGATTTGTCTAAAAACATCGGGGAAATAAAACTTCCTTTACGTGTAGATTTAGATGACAGACCAAGACAATTAGTAGATTTCGAGTATGGTAAAAATGCTGAAACACATTGGAAAGTCATAAAAAAAGAAAATGGTAAAACTAAAGTTTATTTTTATCCAATTACAGGAAGAACGCATCAATTACGAGTACATGCTGCTCATAAAAACGGGTTAAATATGCCTATTGTTGGTGATGATTTGTATGGAAAAAAAGAAAACAGATTGCATTTACATGCAGAATTTATTGAGTTTTCGCATCCATCAACAAATAAAATAATGAATTTTACAGTTGCTCCTGATTTTTAAAAAAATAAAAATCCAATTCCTAAGGAAATACTATCTAATCTGTTATTTTCAAAACCAATAATTCCTTTTCTATGAAAATCTAATCTAAAAATTGTATTCCATCTTGCTGATCCTGCAACCTGAGTTCCTAATCCTATTCTATAATAATTTCCATCTGGGTAATTTACTGAAGGTCGCCACATTTTACCATAACTTACTTCTGTAAAAAAATTATCTCCTTGATCTTCAGTTATATTATATTTTAAACTAAAATAAGTTGGAAACGCACTTACAGCATAGTTCCAATGATAATCAAAACCACCATTTACACTTAAAGCAACTCTTTTTTTAAACTCATAACCAAATCCCATTCTAAAAAAAATAGCATTTGGCACCAAAAATGGTTCACCATCATCTGGATCTAAGGTATAATGCTCATTTATAGATAAAGTTACATTTCCTGAACCTGTAAAAAATGGTTTTCCTAATTTTTCTTGAGAGAATGAAGTTTGCGTTGCTAAAAAAAGCAACATTATTGGTAGTAGTTTTTTCATATTATAGCTTTGGGTTGCCACAATTGAATCAAAAATTGTTCCTTTTCTTAAGAATTGAAAAAAATTAACTTTTTAAAATCTCTAAAAAAGTTTCTCTTGCTACTTCTTTTGCACCCAAACTTGCTAAATGTTCGTTATAAATTTGACAATCTATTAATGAATAATCTTTATTTTTAGCTAAATGAATAAATGCTAATTTTGAAGCATTAGAAATTTTACTAAACATACTTTCTCCACAGAAAATATTATTTATTTCTAATCCATACAAACCACCAACTAATTCTTCGTTTTTCCAAACTTCTATAGATTTTGCGACTCCTTTTTTATGTAAGTTAATATAGGCTTGCTCCATATCATCAGTTATCCAAGTTCCAAAACCATCACTTCTTTCAACGTTTTTACAATTATAGATTACTTCTTCAAAGGCCTTGTTTTCAGTAATTATAAATTCATTTTTATTGATGACTTTTTTCATCGATTTAGAGACTTTAATTTCATCAGGAAATAAAACCATTCTCTCATGAGGACAATACCAAACTATTGGCTCTCCTTCAGAAAACCATGGAAAAATTCCATTTTTGTAAGCATAGATTAATCGTTCTTCAGATAAATCTCCACCTAAAGCAATAATACCATCATCTGTAGTAAATGTATATGATGGAAATTCAATTTTATCTGTTAGCCAAATCATTTTGTAAAAGTAGTTAACAAAAAAACCTCATCAAAAATTGACAAGGCTTTTTCTTAGAAAAGGTAGGTGCAATATTTTAATGTTGAATAATTATTTTTTTAGATTGTTTCTCTTGCTTAGGGCTTAGTATATGAACAATATATAGTCCGTTTGCAAATCTTGAAGTATCAATCGTTAATTCTTTTTGAGACGTTTTAATTTTTTGAGTAGTTATTACTTTACCGTTTAAGCTTATTACCTTTACACTAGTAACATTATCATTTATATTACTTAAGTGCAGCGTGTTATTTGTTGGATTTGGATATACTAAAGTATTTAATTGCTGAACATTATCTACAGATAAAGTTTTAGTTTTATAGAACTCAATTTCTTTTATTGTATTCCAATCACTTGGTCTTGCTGGTTGACCATAACCAATTATTTTCACATATTTTACAGCAGAAATTACTGTTGGTAAAATAAATGCTTTAAATTCTCCTGTAGAATTACTTGTTAAATTTCCATCTGTATTTCCTTCATTGGGAAACGCATTAGAAAAACTAGCTTCTGCAGTATCTGTTGTAGAAACCCAAATTTGAAACTCATACGTTTTTCCACTTGTAGTTGCAAAATCAACTAAAGCTAAATCAAAAGTGCCTCCTAAATTATAAACAATTTCTCCTGGAACTCCATTTCCAGACCATTGTGTATCAAAATCTTTATCCAAACTATGTATAGCTACATTATTTTTATCATTATCTGGGTCTATTTCTTCATGAAAAACAGATGCTACAGTAACATTGTCTGTTGCAGTATCATCATTAATTAAAGTAAATGTAGACCTTGGATCTGCAGCTGCTTGTGTTATATTTAACAACCTGGTTAAATCTCCTCCAGTAATTGTTACTTTACCTGTACGTTCTGTAAATTCAATATTTGCAGTAACTGTAATATCAAAAGAACCATTATTAGAACCTGAACTTGGTGTTACTGTTACCCAATCACGATCATCTGTAACTGACCAATCTACATTTGCTGTAACTGTAACTGTTTGTGTCTCTTCTGGAACACCAAAACTTGTTATCGTAGAAATATATAAACTTTCTGAACTATCATCTGTTTCATATGCATTTGGCCCAACATCAGCTGGTTGTAAAGGCATAAATCTTTCTGACTCTGTACTAAAATGATCTGCTCCTGGATTGCTGTTTGTTGGTCTTGTTTGTCCTTCAATATCTATAGTTATTGTTTCGGAAGTAACTGCATTTGCATACGTAGGTGAAGATGCTGATGTTCTCCAAACTGTATAATCATTATAACTTTCTGAAACTAAAAAAGGATTTTCATCTTTAACCATAGATTCTGTAAAAGAAGTGGTAGTTGCATCTACAATTGTAGTAGCACTACCTGTTGGATTAAATAAATTATTCTTCCAAGTAATATCGGTTCCTTGATCATTACCATCTTTAATGGCTACCAATGCATTTTCTGAACCAGTTATTAAGTTATTAGCTATTGTAATATTTTCTAAGTCTTTGCTATACTTACCATTATTGCTAAAACCAATTTCAATTCCATGGCTATTATCTACTAAGGTATTGTATGCAATTAAAACATTTTTTGCAATAAAATGTGCTGATAAATCAGAATTCCCTTCTACTGCATCACCCATTGTAAGAGTAATAGGGGCATCCCATCTTGTACCATTTAAACCCTGCATGTAATTATTAATAATAACATGATCTTTTCCGTAAATTCTAATTCCACCTGTATAAAGAGTGGCGCCATCTGGTGAAGTACTAATTGGTTTATCTCCTCCAAAAAAATAATTTCCTTCTACACGATTTCTATCACCATGTCTTAAAGACAAAGTTCCATAACTTTTTAAGAAAGTGTTATGTCTAATAATATTATCACTAGATTTTACAGATACAATCTCTGGATCTCCATCACAATCTTCAAATAAATTATATTCTACAGTTGTATAACCACTAGATTGTGACATTTCACTCCAACCAACTCTTATTGATTCTTGTTCATTTACAGCTCTTGGACTGTTATTTTTAAAGTAATTATGGTCAATTCTATCATATTGAGATTGATAGAATATTTCAGTATCTTCATCTTCATTCCCATCAACAGTTATATAATGTCCTGGTCTAGATTTATTCTGAAAAATATTATGATCTATTCTATTATTGTGACTTGGCCATTGAAAAGGGTAACTTTTATCATCCCAATAACCACCAATATAAATCCATTTTGCTGTACTGTCGTCATCTGTTTTTAAATTGAAAACATTTCGAGTAATTCTAATATTATTTGAGCCTTCAAACTTTATGATAGTACTTTTGTCTTCACCATCAAAAATAAACCCTTCTAAAGTTATGTACGCAGATTTTCTAAATACAAAACCAGAGCCTCCTGTAAGTGTAACAGCTCCAACAGTTTCTGCTTTTATTATAATAGGGTTTTCCTCTGTTGCCATAATTTCAAATGTTCCACTAAAATCATCATAAGATCCATTTTTAACTATAAATGTACCTCCTTCTGTGGCCGCATTTACAGCGTTTCTTAAATCGGTATCACTTGTATAAAGGGTTTGTGTATATAATTCTGCCTGTATTGTAAGAAGAATTATAAAAGTGAAAAGAAATTGAGCCTTCGAAAAATTTAATTTCTTACTTTTTTTGGGTAAAATTGCAGTTTTTTCATAAAAAATATTTGGATAACCAGATTGGTTAACCAAATATACAAATTAAATTTAATTTATCTATATCTTAAAAGTAGATAATTTGTAGTATTTATAGATTAGAAGTCACTATTTTTGCAAACTATTTCAACAAAAGTTAGATGTCTAAAACGACAAGAAAAAAAAGAATAAAAACTAAAAAAGAGAGAGCTAAGCTAATGCACAGCTACTACTCTAGAACTGGTTTTTATATGTTTATTTGGGAAAGCTTAAAAAAAGCTTTTATCCCAATAGTCTCTGTTGTTATTGGTCTATTTTTGGTAAATAGATATGTATATAATATTAATGAAGGATTAGAGTCTATTACAGAAACGTTTTCTAGACTTGGTATTTTTTCTTTTTTCTTTACTTCCGAAACACTGTTGGGGTTAATTCCTCCAGAAATATTTATTGCTTGGACTAAAAAAACCGCAGAACCAATTTTAAATCTGGCCATACTTGCTACTCTTTCTTATTCTGGAGGCCTACTATCTTACTTTATTGGGAAAATGGTTTTAAGAATAGACTCTGTAAAAACTTATTTAGAAGTAAAAATGGCTAAGCACCTTAAGAACTCTAAAAAGTGGGGTGGTTTCTTAATATTAGTAGGTGCTTTATTACCAGTGCCTTTTTCTATTTCTTGTACTGCTGCTGGTATGATTAAATATCCTTTTAAAAACGTTGTTTTATTTGGATTATTTCGTTTTGCTCGATTTGCAATTTATGCATGGGCAATTTTTAAAGTTGTAGATTAAACTCAGATTAAAAATAATTATATTTGCTAAATGGGATTAACAAATAATGACATTTTAAAAAAATTACGCGTAGCTCATAAATTACGCGATACTGATATTGTAAAAATTTGTGCTTTGGTAGACTTTAAAGTAAGTAAAGCAGAATTAGGTGCTTTATTTAGAAGTGAAGATCACGATAAATATGTAGAATGTGGAGATCAAATTTTACGTAACTTTTTAAACGGATTGGTTATTCATTTACGTGGACCAATGCCAAAAAAGGGAGAAAAAAAATAGTTTCAGATATTTAGACTCTGGGATTATTAGATCTTTAGATTAAAAAAACAAGACAAAATTTTATATAAAAAAAGAGTGTAATTTAAAAATCACACTCTTTTTTTATTTTTATCTAAAATTCTAACTATTAAAAATTCAATAGTCTAGAAAGGTAAATCATCTGGTTCTGCATCAGAAACTTTAGATGCTGGCTGAAATTGATCTACTGGAGGTAAATTACTACTTGATGCAGCTTGAGATAAGTTTTCAATTCTCCATCCTTGAATAGAGTTAAAATATTTAGCTTCACCTTGTGGATTAATCCACTCTCTACCTCTTAAATTGATTGCTACTTTTACATCTTGACCAACAGAATAATTGTTTAACAAATCACATTTGTCTTGTACAAATTCTATCATTATCATTTGTGGATATTGATCATCTGTTGTAACTACTAATTCTCTTTTTCTAAATCCGTTAGCTCCAAAAGTCTGTACGTCTCCAATTAATTTTACTTTACCAATAACTTCCATAATTTCTATTTTAATAAAAGTACTTTCCAAGCACTTTCTACATCATTCTTTTTTAAATACGCTTGCGCAAATGTATGTTTTTTTGTGGGTTCTAATCCAATAAATTCAGGATGTTCTTTACTAAAGTTATTAACAGACTCTTCATTTGGCAATTGTTCTACATTACCTAACATCCCTAAATTGTTACCAGTTAAAACGGTACTATTTCTAATTTCAGCTGGAATTTTATCAATTCCAATCCCCAAAGTAGAAATTGGTTTCGGAATTTCAAAAAACCCATCTCTAGCTCTTGTATAATAGCTTCCTCCTGCTCTTGCTACTAAATCAATTTTGTGTTGATCTATGTTGCCATCATCAGATAAAACATCTTCAGAAATATGTACTTTTACTACTTCACAAACTATTAAATTTCCTGCTCCACCTTTATCACCTGTAAAAATAACATCATTTACTTTACATTCGAATTGCACAGGAGATTCTGCTACTCTAAATGGTTTCACTTCATCTGATGGTAACATTGTAAATCCTGCTTTATCAAACTCATTTACGCCTTCTGGATATTCTGTAGAACTTAAAGACATTTGTTGTACAATATCATAATTTACAACATTTATTACCACTTCTTTTGTAGCCAAAGCATTGTCTAAAGTGTGTTTTGTAGTATTATTTTTAACCCTTCTTGCAGGAGAAAAAATTAATATTGGTGGATTTGCTCCAAAAACATTAAAAAAACTAAAAGGCGATAAATTTGGGTTTCCGTTTTCATCAATTGTACTTGCAAAAGCAATGGGTCTTGGTGCAATTGCACCTAATAAATAACCATGCAATTTTTGAGTAGAAATCTCTTTTGGATTGATAGACAGCATACATAAATTTTTAGATACGTAAATATACTATCAAATCTTTAAACGAGTTATATACTGGAAACCTTTATATTTGTTTTAATGATTATTTTCTCAAACACACTATTATTTAAACGAATTACTATTCTAGTTTCGTTTGTTATTGTTTCCCTTATTCTTTGGAATACTTATACATTCTTTCAAAAATTTAAACATGAAGAAAGAATTAAAATGGAAATTCTGGCTGCTGCACAAAAAGAATTGGGTAATAATGATGATTTGAATGCTAATGTTGATCTACCTTTAAAAATTTTAGAAAACAATAGCAACATTCCTTTAATTTCTGTTGATGAAAACGGTTTAATGGAGTCTCAAAATCTAGATTCTCTTAAATCTTTAGACCCAAAGTACTTAGAAGCACAATTAATAAAAATGAAGGCCGAAAATGAGCCGATTGAAGTTAGTTACAAAGGAAAAAACAAAAAACTTATTTATTATCGTAATTCTGATTTATTAAACAAACTAACCTATTATCCTGTTGCTTTAATTCTTATTTTGTTTCTGTTTTTGAGTGTTATTTATATGTTTTACAATTCTAATAAAGTTGCTGAAACTAATAAACTTTGGACAGGAATGGCAAAAGAAACTGCACATCAAATTGGTACACCTTTGTCTTCTTTATTAGGTTGGATTGCTATTTTAAAAATGGAAAAAGTAGATGATAAATATGTTGAAGAAATAGAAAAAGACGTTAGTAGATTAAATACAATTGCAAATCGATTTTCTAAAATAGGTTCTACACCAGAATTAAAAAAAGAAAATATTGTTACCATCACAAAACAAGCTTTCGATTATTTAGAATCACGTAGTTCTAAGCAAATTTCCTTTTCTTTTTCTACTACTGATGATGAAATTTACACCAAATTAAATACAGAATTATTTGGTTGGGTTATAGAAAACCTCATCAAAAATGCTATTGATGCTATGTTAGGTAAGGGAAAATTGAAACTAAATATAGAAAACACTGCTAAAAAAGTAAAAATCACCATTTCTGATACCGGAAAAGGAATGTCTAAAAAATTATATAAACAGATTTTTAAGCCTGGTTTTACCACAAAAAAACGTGGTTGGGGATTAGGTTTATCGCTTTCTAAACGTATTGTTACAGATTATCATAAAGGAAAAATATTTGTGCAAAAATCTGAAGTTGGGAAAGGAACTACTTTTGAAATTCAATTAGACAGGGTTTAAAATTAGTTTTTTCAACAAAGAGATTTGACCTAAATGATAATAAGCATGCTCTATCATTCCTTCAATATTTCTATAAAAACTTCCGTATTTTTTGTCTACAAAATTACTATTTAAATTTTCTTCTGTTAATTGCTCAATGTGATTAGAGAAAATACTAGCATTTGAAAAAAGACTTTCTTTTAGAGCTATCCATTCTTTTTCATTTTTAATTTCTGGCGCATTAAAACTGTACATATCTCTAATATCTAAATCACCTCCTTCAAAAACATTTATAATTCCATCTAGATAATAGTTTACATGAAAAGTTAGTAATGCTATTGTATTTAAAGAATTAATTTTTTGAGTTGCTTGTTGCCAATTAACGTCAGATAATTGTTGTTTGTAATTTGTATTTGCAATCCAAGTTCCATCTAAAAAAACTTCTTTAAATCTGTCAGAAATTTCTTTTGATTTTTTCATTTACTCAAATTTATCAGCAATATTTTCTGCTAAAGCAACAAACTCTTCATTTGTTAATTGTACTTTGTCTTTAAACTGTATTTCAGACATTTTATTAATCGGAATTAAGTGAACATGTACATGAGGTACTTCTAAACCAATAACACTCATACCTATTCTATTACAAGGAACAGCTTTTTCTAACGCTTTTGCAACTCTGTAAGAAAAATCCATCAAATCTTTATATTCTTCTTTTGATAAATCAAACAATTTGTTTTCTTCCTTTTTTGGAACCACCAAAGTATGACCTTTTGCATTTGGATTGATATCTAAAAAAGCGATATAATTATTGTCTTCTGCAACTTTGTAACAAGGAATTTCTCCGTCTATTATTTTTGTGAATATGCTCATATAAAACAGTTGTTAGTTGTTGGTTTTTAGTTATTAGTAAATATAAAAAAGAATTCGGGTTTTAGCAATGCTAAAAACCCGAATTTATAATTTTAAAGTTCTATTAAGTTTATTGATAATAATAAAAGCTTGTAAACTAGTTTAGCCCTGATTGAACCTTTCGACTTCGCTCAAGACAGGCTTATTGTTTGAGCTCTTTTTGTTTTTCTAACAAAAAAGCGAGTAGTGAAAGCAGGAAATAGCTTCTAAAAAAATTATCTAGAAATATCTATAACTTCAAATTTCATAATTCCATTTGGAACCTGAATTTCTGCAATATCGCCAACTTTTTTACCTAATAAACCTTTACCAATTGGTGAGTTTACAGATAATTTTCCGTTTCTAACATCTGTTTCAGAATCTGCTACTAAAGTGTAAGAAAATTCCATTCCATTGGCTACATTCTTAATTTTTACGATAGAATGAATCAATATTTTAGAAGTATCTAATTGAGATTCATCTAGAATTCTTGCATTTGAAATTACATTCTTTAATTTTGCTATCTTAAATTCTAAATGAGATTGTTCTTCTTTTGCTGCATGGTATTCTGCATTCTCACTTAAATCTCCTTTATCTCTTGCATCTGCAATTTCTGTAGTAACTCTTGGACGTTCAACTTGTTCTAGTTGCAACAATTCATCTTTCAATTTCTTTAATCCTTCTGCTGAATAATATGATATTTCACTCATGATGTTTAAATTTAAAAAATCCCATTACCTAAACAGGAATGAGATTGTCTTACAAATGTACAAAATATTTGTAAATTGCGATCGTTATCAAGATAACAAAGATAATTATGATAAAAAAGTTTGCTATTTTGCTATTCGTCTTCGTCTTATTTTCATGTGAAGACAATACACAAATTAATGATTGTTTTACGGGCGTAAACCTAAATGAAGTTTTAAATACAAGACTACCTGGTTACCAAACTTTAACTATAAATGGTACTAGTAAAACCTATTCAATTAACGGTAGATCTATTTTTATTATAAGAAACAATTCGTCTAACTTTATAGCTTTCGATTTAGAATGCCCAGACAGAAGTTGTAATACACCTTTAGATATTTCAAATTTACCAACTGTAACTTGCTCTTGCCATAATAAAAGCTATAATTATTTAGAAGGCGGAAGGCTCATAGGAGAAGAAGGTTGTGGTATGTTAATGTATACAGTTAACTTAATTGGTAATGATGCTATACAAATAAGAAATTAATTTAGTAGATTAGTTAAATTGAGTTGCTTATTTTTGCTGAAACACAACAATATTCAACGTGAAAAATTATTTTTCTTCAAATTTTAAACTAGGTGTTCTTGGTGGTGGACAATTAGGTAGAATGCTTTTAGCAGAAACGCAAAAGTTCGATATTCATACTTCTATTTTAGATAGTAATAAAAATGCACCTTGTGCAGAAATTTGCAACACATTTGTGGTTGGAGATTTATTAAATTTTGATGCCGTTTATAACTTTGGTAAAACAGTAGATTTGCTAACTATAGAAATCGAAAATGTAAATTTAGATGCTTTAGATAAATTAGAAGACGAAGGTTTAACTATTTACCCAAAACCTAAAGATTTACGAATAATTCAAAGTAAAGCAAGACAGAAAAATTTTTATGTAGATCACCAAATTGCTACTGCAGAATTTTCTCATTATGCTTATCTAGAAGAATTAAAACATTCTTACGAAAATAGTATTATTGATTTTCCTTTTGTTTGGAAAGCTGCTCGTTTTGGTTATGATGGAAATGGTGTGAAAATTGTTAGAAATGTAGAAGATTTAGAATCTTTGCCAAATGTTGAATGTATTACTGAAAAACTGATTCCTTTTAAAAATGAATTGGCAGTAATTGTGGCAAGAAATGCTGATGGTGAAACAAAAACATATCCTGTTGTAGAAATGGAGTTTCACCCAGAAGCCAACCAAGTAGAATATGTTATTTGTCCTGCAAGAATAGACTCTCAAGTAGCAGAAAAAGCTAGAAAATTGGCTTTAAAAGTGGTAAGTGATTTAGATTTTGTTGGTTTATTGGCTGTAGAAATGTTTCAAACTGCAGATGATAAAATCTTAGTTAACGAAGTTGCTCCAAGACCACATAATTCTGGTCATTATTCTATTGAAGCAAGTTATACCAATCAGTTTGAACAGCATTTACGCTCAATTTTAAATCTTCCATTAGGAAATACAGATAGTAAAGTTGCTGGAATTATGGTAAATTTAGTGGGTGAAGAAGGTTTTTCTGGTGATGTAATTTATGAAAATATTGAAGAAATTTTAAGTATTGATGGAGTTACACCTCATATTTATGGCAAAAAAGAAACACGTCCTTTTAGAAAAATGGGACATGTTACTATAGTAAATCATGATATTGATACCGCTAGAAAAGTAGCACAAAAAGTAAAAGAAACAATTAGAGTTATTGCATAGCAATTACTCTAAAGCTGAACTTGATTCAGCTTCTTATAAATAAGAAACAGATTCTGAAACAAGTTCAGAATAAAAAAATAATTATGGTAGGAATAATAATGGGAAGTGATTCTGATCTTCCAATAATGCAAGAAGCAATAGATATTTTAGAGAGTTTTGACATACAAATTGAGGTAGATATTGTTTCTGCTCACAGAACTCCAGAAAAACTAGTTGATTATTCTAAAAACGCACACAAAAGAGGCATTAAAGTAATTATTGCTGGTGCTGGAGGTGCTGCTCATTTACCAGGAATGGTCGCTTCTATGAGTCCTTTGCCTATTATTGGTGTTCCTGTAAAAAGTAGAAATTCTATAGATGGTTGGGATTCTGTTTTGTCAATTTTGCAAATGCCTGGTGGAGTTCCTGTTGCTACTGTAGCTTTAGATGGAGCAAAAAATGCGGGTATTTTAGCAGCTCAAATAATTGGAGCTTCAGACAAATGTGTTTTAGATAAAATTGTTGCTTACAAAGAAGGTTTAAAGTTAAAAGTTGAAAAAGCTTCTGAACGTGTTAGGAAATAATGTTATCTTTAGAGAATGAAAAAGAAATTATATACTGCAATTTTAATTGTAGTTACAACCCTATGTTATTCTCAAGAAAAAAAAGCAGGAAATAGTATTTTTTATGCTGATTTCTTAATTGGTGGCTCTTCAGTTTCTGGTGGAAGTGTAAATGCCGGTTTTTCATTAAATTATCAGCATAATAAAAACTTGCTTACTTTTAAAAGGAGTTTATCAAAAAAATTTGAAGATGATGGCATTTTAGTTTTTTTCTTTCTTCCATTTACAGTTTTAGACACAGGAGTAAACGTTGCAGAAAATTCTTTTTTATATGGAAGACGACACATAAAAAACGGGTTTTCTTATGCTTTTTCTACAGGAATTTCCTTTATAAGATTTAACGAAATAAATAACACAGATCAAGAAATTATTAGTCGCGATAATTTTATTGGTCTTCCTTTAGAGGTTAGTTTTCATTGGTTTGATACAGATAAAGAAGAAATGAAACTCTTTGGTTTATTTCCTATAGGAAAAAAGACTGGATTTGGTATGAGTAGCGGTTTTAAATTGTATGGTACAATATCAAAAAAGTCCTACATAGGAGCAGGACTTGTTTTAGGTTTTGGATATTATAAAAATTACAATTAAATAATAATTACTACTTATTTATCACTATTTTTTTATTGAATACTCTATTATCTTCTAAAGTCGCTTTTACAATATAAACTCCTTTAGACAGGTTAAAAATATCTTTAGTTTGCGCACCTAAAAAAGCAGCAACTTCTTTTCCTTGTATATTAAAAACAGTCACTTTATTTATAGTTTCTAAATCATAAGCTACTATTAGTTCTTTTCCAGCATTAATAAATACTGTTAAGTTTTTTGAGTCAGTAGAAAAAGAATCTGTACTTAATACTTTTACTGAAGAATTTCTTTCTTCTTTAGTATAAATAACTTTAAATCTTGTATTATTTTCTCCAGTAGTTTCAATTGTAAAATCGTAACTTTTTTGTCTTAAATCTACCGTAATTTCCTTTTCGGTATCTAATAAATAAATATAGTAATCTTCATCAATATACTCTTCTTTAATATCTATTGAATACTCTCCCATTTCATCAACAACATAACCCATTTCAACAATTACCTCATCTTCATTTAATTCTGGTAAACCTTGTATTGCTGCTTTACTCAAGCCATTTACTAAAGTGTAAAACCCTATTGATTTTTGACTTGTATCAAAAGGAGCGTCATACAATCTGTCATATTCATTGGTAGCTCCTTCTAAAAAACCAACCAATAATGTATTTATTTTATTATTATGATTAAAAGAAAACCATGAACGTCCTGCTGTTTTCTGAGTATTAGAATTCGTGCTAGAGCTTCTATAAAACACTGTATTTTCACCAGGAACTTGGTGTGTAGTTTTAAATGTTATTTTTAAATCTGATTCTAAACTTTCTGTTTTTATAAAAAACCCTTGTGCTGAACCAATTTTACCTGTAGCTGTATTTGAAGCACCACCAGTTAAATTATATACTAGATAATCAGATACATTGTTTTCACCAACCTCTGCAGTATTTTGATTCCAAAAATAAATTTCTCCATTTATTTCTGTATTATCTGGATCTGTAATAACTAAATCCCAATCTATAGCAGCAGGATAAGGGTTACCAACCAAATTATCACCTTCTGTAGACCAAACTACTTCATCACTTCCTTCACCTGCAAGGTTTGATGTATTGTATATATCTACTACAATATCTCCTTTATTAATGTTTCCAGAAAAGGTTCTTAATTGTCCTCCTGTTCCTTCATTTTGTATTGCATAACCTATACCAGAATTAAAATCTGCCGTACCATTCAGAGCCCAATCAGAACCTGCTGTAATAGCATTAAAAAAATAAATAAGCTCTGCATCAGGAAAAACTGTTGCAATATTAGAATCTGTACTAATAACTGGCGAACTCCAATAAGAATAAAAATCATTACCAGCGTAAGTAGGTGTCGTTCTTTGAACGCTAAATTCTCCTAGACTTGTAGAGGCTTCTTTTTCTCTTAAAATTAAACTACCTGTATCATCAACAGAAATAGTACCGTTATTTGTTAAATCATAAGCAATTTCTAAAGTAGCTCCACTATTTATTGTTATTTCTGCTCCTGATTTTACTAGTAAATCTCCAGTTACAATATGAGTAGTTATTATAGGGTAATTATCAGATACTTGTATTTCAGCTCCTTGTTTTGTAGCTACATTTGGTACAACTCCATCTTCCCAATTAGAACCTGTATTCCAATCCGTAGAACCAGCAGTTGCACTCCATATAATTGTTGTGGCAGCAGAAACTGGTGCTTCAACAGGGTCATCAGAACTATCTAAATAAGTAAAAGTATCTCCATCTAAAGCTGCTACTAAACCATCTGTTCCAACAGTAGTAATTATATCACTCTTATAATCATCAATTTCTGTTGGTGTTCTTACATCACTCCACAACCTAAATCCCCAAATGTATCCGTTAAAATAATATTCATTTCCCCCTGTATCATTAGTTATGGTTCCAAAACAATATTCAGAAAGACCTGTTGCCGTCCAACTACCACAAGAAGGAAAACGTAGGGTTTCATTTTTATATCCCAGTCTTATTGAGTTATGGCTACCTAATTGGTACCCAGAAATTTGCCCCATTAACACGCCATCTAAGTACCATTTTAAGGCATTATTAGCTGTAGCTGTCATTGGAGCAACTCCAGGTTGCGCATCATCAAAAACTAAAGCTATATGATACCAAGTATCATCAAGAATAGGTTCTCTATAAAAAGTACCCTGCCATGTAGGTGTATAATCAGTTCTGTTATACGCTCCTAAATATAAATAATCACTTTCTACATATATAATAACAGCTCTTGTTCCTCCACCTTCTTTCATAATAATTTGTTTAGTTGCAGAGCCAGCATCTATTACTTTAAAAGAAGTTTCGTAAGTTCTATTATTGGTTGTTGTTTGATTAATATTTGAAGTGTTTGGTACTGTTATATTATCATCTATTCCATCAAAATATAACCCATCTGTTTCTGTTTGAGCATAACTATAGCATGTCGTTAAAATTAGAACTAATATTATTAATATGTTTTTCATAATTCTGTTTTTCTTTTAAACTTTACAATTAAAGCGTAAACAAAAGTAACATCAAAATGAAAATCAACGAGTTAAATTTCGCTGAAGCGAAATTTTCTATCGACAAAAAGAGATTTTATACCGATTTCACCTATTAAATTGATAGAATATTTATATTTGAACTCTATACACACAAAAAAAAATGAATCCACTTTTACAAGATTTTAATACAGCTCCTTTTTCTAAAATTTCTAATGATGATTACAAACCTGCAATTAAAAAAGGTATTGAAATTGCCAAAGCAGAAATTGATGAAATTATAAATAATTCTGTAAAACCAACTTTTGAAAATACAACAGTTGCTTTAGATTTTTCAGGTGAAAAACTGAATAGAATTACCAGTATTTTTTTTAATTTAAATTCTGCAGAAACCAATGAAGGAATTCAGAAAATTGCACAAGAAGTTTCTCCTTGGTTAAGTGAATTTGCAAACGATATTACTTTAAATGAAGCCTTGTTTAAAAAAGTAAAGGCCGTTTATGATGTTAGAAAAAATTTAGATTTAACTCCAGAACAAGACATGCTTTTAGACAAGCAATACAAACGTTTTGCAAGAAATGGAGCTAATTTAAATAAAGTTGATAAAAATAAACTTAGAGAAATTGATGCAAAACTTTCTAAATTATCATTAAAATTTGGTGAAAATGTATTGGCAGAAACCAATGCTTTTGAAATGCATTTAACCAATGAAGAAGATTTAGCTGGTTTGCCAGAAAGTGTAATAGAAGCAGCAAAAGAGGTTGCTAAATTAAAAGTAAAAGAAGGATATATTTTTACATTAGATTACCCAAGTTATATTCCATTTTTAACCTATGCAGACAATAGAGAATTGCGTAAAAAAATGGCAATTGCTGCTGGTAAAAAAGCTTTTAAAGACAATGATTTTAACAACGAACAGATTGTTTTAGAAATTGTAAATCTTCGTTATACAAGAGCAAATTTATTAGGTTATAAAACACATGCTCACTTTGTTTTAGAAGAAAGAATGGCAGAAACTCCAGAAAAAGTGATTGAATTTTCTAATAACTTGTTAGAAAAAGCAAAACCTGCTGCTTTAAAAGAATTTAAAAACTTAGAAAAATACGCTAAAAAATTAGACGGAATTGAGCAACTTCAAAAATGGGATGGCGCTTATTATTCAGAAAAATTGAAGAAAGAATTGTTTGATTTAGACCAAGAAATTTTAAAACCTTATTTTAAATTAGAAAACGTAATTGATGGTGTTTTTGAAATTGCAAATAAATTATTCGACTTAAAATTTGAAGAAGTTTTTAACATCGACAAATATCACGAAGATGTAAAAACCTATAACGTTACAGACACAAATGAAAACTTTGTTGCTGTTTTTTATGCTGATTTTCATCCAAGAAAAGGAAAAAGAAATGGTGCGTGGATGACTAGTTACAAGTCTCAACAAATAAAAAACGGAATTAACGAAAGACCACAAGTTTCAATCGTTTGTAATTTTACAAAACCGACTGAAACAAAACCTTCATTGTTGACTTTTAATGAAGTTACAACCTTGTTTCATGAGTTTGGACATGCATTGCATGGCATGTTAGCAAACACAACATACAATAGCTTGTCTGGAACCTCAGTTTCTTGGGATTTTGTTGAATTACCAAGTCAGGTTTTAGAAAACTGGTGTTACGAAAAAGAAGCTTTAGAATTGTTTGCAAAACATTATGAAACAGGAGAAGTTATTCCAATGAAATATGTTGAAAAAATTAAAGAATCTGCAAGTTTTCATGAAGGAATGCAAACACTAAGACAATTAAGTTTTGGTTTGTTAGATATGAAATGGCATGGACAAAACCCATCTGATATAGAATCTGTAAAAGAGTTTGAAGTAGAAGCTTTTAAAGAAACTAAATTATATCCTGATGTTGCAGAAAACTGTATGAGCACTGCTTTTTCTCATATCTTTCAAGGTGGATATTCAGCTGGATATTATTCATACAAATGGGCAGAAGTTTTAGATGCAGATGCTTTTGAATACTTTTTAGAAGAAGGCATTTTTAACAAAGAAGTTGCAACAAAATTTAAAGACAATGTACTTTCTAAAGGTGGAACAGAAAAACCAATGAAATTATACAAACGCTTTAGAGGAAAAGAACCAAATTCTGATGCGTTATTAAAAAGATCGGGTTTATTATAGTAAACAGTCGCAGTTTTCAGTAAGTATCTGACTGAGAACTGCGACTGCAAACTGCCTATTTATTTTTAGCTTCAATCCATTTGCTCATAAATTTTGTAGCTTGTAAAGTTTGATGTTGCAACAAACTTCCTAAAAAATTCTGAGTTCTATGTGTTTCTAAATTTTCTTGAATTTCTTTTATTCTATTGATAAATAAAGAACCATTTTTTTCTTTATCATAAATGTGGTTAATAATTTCAATACCAATTTCTTGATAATTCTTCCACATTGATTTGTTTTTATATAACTCTGAAGACATAAATGCAAAATCAGAAAAATCATCTTCAATAAAACCATTCCACAATATACTTTCAGACATTCCTTCAGCTCCAATTGAAGTTGTTACACTTGGAGTTCCGCAAATCATTGCTTCTGTAAGTTTTCCTTTTATTCCTGCTCCAAAATTTAAAGGAGCTAAAACAACTCTTGCTTTTTTAACAACTTCTTTGGCATCTTCTGCAAAACCATTAATTATAAAACCCTCTTTTTTATTATGTAATTGATTTATTTGTTGGTTTGCATACGCACCATAAATATGAACTTCTGCTTTTGGTAAATTCTTTCTTATTTCCTTCCAAATTTTAGTCTTTAAAGTTAAAACTGCATCAACATTTGGTTTATGAAAGAAATTACCAATAAAAACAAAGTGTTCTCTTTCTTCAAACGTTTTCCAATTTTTAACTTGAGTTTCATCAATTTTATTTAATAAAAAAGGCAAATAATAAAGTAAACTTTCATCAATATTAAAAACAGATTTTAATAAACCCATTTCATAAGTAGAAATAATTAAAGACATATCGCACCTTAAAATAGCCGCAATTTCTCTTTTTGCATCATCAGATTTTAATAACGCTTCATTTGTAAATTTTTCTCCTTTTTTTAATTGTAAATGACGCGTTTTTCGGAGAAAATGTAAATCTTCAGTATCTAAAATTCGTATTGCATTTGGACAGTTTTCTGCAACTCGCCAACCAAATTGTTCTTCCATCATAAAACGATCGAATAGTACAATTGTTGGTTGCAAATCTTTTATAAAATTATCAAAAGAAGTGTTGTTTAACTCAATTGAAACTTCCTCAATTCCTAAAGAATTTAAACTCAAAGCATTTTCGCTTTTTTGAGCAGGAGAAGCAAAAGTAATTTTCCAATTTTGTTGTAAAAACTGTTCTATTAATTGCATCATTCTACTTCCTGCAGCAGAAGAATTGGGTTCTACCCAAACATAACCAATAATTAAAACTTGTTGTTTACCCAATTATTTAGAATTCATTTGTTGTTTGTAATTTGCTTGCACTTTTTTACCCCAACTAACCACAACATCAATTTGTTCTTGTGTTAAATTGGCTTCAGAATGTGTCCAAGTATAAGAATCTAATGGCATTTTTTTCTTTTCAACTTCTTCATGTAATTCGTCCATTTTATGTTCTTTCTTCTTTAAAGAATATTCACTCCATTTAGAAAAATTTAAATGTTTTTTTCCATCTTTTACATGATCTGCTAACCAATAATTAACAGGCGTAATTTTGTTATACCAAGGATAATTGGTTTTATTAGAATGACAATCAAAACAACTTTCTTTTAAAATTTTATGTACATTTTCTGGTGGATTCGTTTCTGATATAAAAACATTAACAGAAGCTAAATCTCCTTCATTTTTATCTGGTCCAAAAAATTGCAAAATCAATAAAATAATAAGTAGTATTAGTAATGTTTTTTTAAGAATTTTCATTGGTAAAGTTTTAAATTATTCTAATAGGTAAAACTACTAAATTCTTACTATATTCTGTGAAAATATCCGTATTTTTGTCAACTATTATCATAAAATAAACCGAAAGGTTAAAGATTACGCAAAACAAAACGCACTCATGAAATACGATATTATTGTAATTGGATCTGGTCCTGGAGGATACATTTCTGCAGTTAGAGCTTCACAATTAGGTAAAAAAGTAGCAATTATAGAAAAATACTCAACTTTAGGAGGAACTTGTTTAAATGTTGGTTGTATTCCATCAAAAGCATTGTTAGATTCTTCTCACCATTATTACGATGCTGTGCATCATTTTGAAGAGCATGGAATTTCTGTTGAAAAACCAACTTTTGATTTTGGGAAAATGGTAGACAGAAAAGCAAAAGTTGTAGAAACTACAACAGGAGGAATTAAATACTTAATGGACAAAAATAAAATTGATGTTTATGAAGGTTTAGGTTCTTTTGAAGATGCTACTCATGTAAAAATTACAAAAAACGATGGTGCTGAAGAAGTTATTGAAGGTACTAATATCATTATAGCAACAGGTTCTAAACCATCTACTTTACCTTTTATTTCTTTAGATAAAGAGCGTGTAATTACATCTACAGAAGCTTTAAAATTAAAAGAAGTACCAAAACATTTAATTGTAATTGGTGGTGGTGTAATTGGTTTAGAGTTAGGTTCTGTTTACAAACGTTTAGGTGCAGATGTTACCGTTGTAGAATATGCTCCAAAAATCACGCCAACTATGGATGCTGATGTTTCTAAAGAATTACAAAAAGTTTTAAAGAAACAAGGAATTAAATTTAACGTAAGTACTGGTGTAACTTCTGTTGAAAGAAATGGTGATGAAGTTGTAGTAAAAGCAACCAATAAAAAAGGAGTTGAAGTAGAATTTAAAGGAGACTATTGTTTAGTTGCTGTTGGTAGAAAAGCTTATACAGAAGGTTTAGGTTTAGAGAAAGTGGGAGTTGAAGTTAACGAACGTGGACAGGTTTCTACAAACGATCATTTACAAACTAATATTTCTAATATTTATGCAATTGGTGATGTTGTTGCAGGAGCAATGTTAGCGCATAAAGCAGAAGAAGAAGGAGTTGTTGTGGCAGAATATTTAGCTGGCGAAAAACCTCATATCGATTATAATTTAATTCCTGGTATTGTTTATACTTGGCCAGAAGTTGCAGCTGTTGGTAAAACAGAACAAGAATTAAAAGATGCTGGAGTTGATTACAAATCTGGAAAATTTTCTATGAGAGCTTTAGGAAGATCTAGAGCAAGTGGAGATATTGATGGTTTTGTAAAAGTTTTAGCTGATAAAAATACGGATGAAGTTTTAGGAGTTCATATGGTTGGTGCACGTGTTGCAGATTTAATTATGGAAGCTGCTGTTGCCATGGAATTTAGAGCATCTGCAGAAGACTTGGCAAGAATTTGTCATGGTCATCCAACCTATTCTGAAGCTGTAAAAGAAGCTGCAAAAGCTGCTTGGGATGGAAAACCTTTAAATGCTTAAAAGCATTCAAAATATTTAATTTAAAAAATCTCGAGATAAATTTTATTTCGAGATTTTTTTATTTTCTTCACTAGTTTCTAAAGCGGTATAATCTAGTTTCCAACCAATAGTTTCTACCAAACTTTCCATTAACAAAATAGCTTCTAAAGCTTCTTTGTTTGCCAATTGAATTAAATTACTATTGGGAATTTTATTAAGTACATGCTCTTTTGCTTCTTTATTTAAAACTGTTAAATCTTCTGTATCAAACTTGTTTAAATAACCATTTTGCATATCGTAAAACTTAGTATCTGTCTCAATAGACAAAACCTCTGGAGCTGGAAATTCTGATAAAATAATTTGCTTTTTCTTAGTATCAGATTGTAATTTTATCTTTCTAAAATCGAACCCAATATGTGCTTTTGCCGTAATTAAAATAATTGCTTTTTTCTTACTAACAATACTTCCCCAAAACTTTTCTTTGGTATTTTCATGATGATAAATTTCGGAAAAATCTCCTTCAACAGTTATTAATTTTGACACTTTTTTAATTTTATCTAACAAAATAACCGATTGTTTTTCTGTTAAACTTTTTTTCTTTGATAAAGAAAATTTCTGAGAAATCAAGAATGAAACCCCAAAACCAACAACCAATCCTAAAATAATTAATTCCATAATGTAAATATACTATTGTCTAAATAAACACAACCTTTATGCCATTACTTTTTCTTAACACAAAGTTTCTTATTTTTATGGCATGAAAAAAATTGCTACTGTATTTTTTACTTTCTTCATTTGTTTAAATTTAATTTGTCAAGAAGAACAAATCTCAAAAGCTCAACCTTCTAATTTTCTGTCAAAGTCCTATTACAGTATTAATTTTGGCGGGATTTTCTATCCGTTTTCTAATGATAATTTAATTGATGGCTATAAAACAGATTCTTACAGCAGAAATTATTTTTCTGGACGCATGTTATTGGGATATAAAATTAAACCAAATTTAGCAATTCAATTTGGTACCATTAGACCCGCTGCTTGGTTTAAATACGACAATGTAAATAACATTGGTTATGAAAGAAGTGTTTGGATAAATGCTTGGTCTTTATCTCTAAAACAAAACATCAATTTAAATAAAAAACTATCAGTTTATGGAGAGGTTGGAGTTGCAAATGTAACTAGAAGTGGTTTTTCTATCAATGATAAAGTAATTTATGAAAATGCACATTTTGGTAGTTTATTATATGGTTTTGGTTTCAATTATAAATTGAATTATAAATTTCGTTTGAATTTAAACGGAACATTTATCCCTGAATCAGAAAAAGAAAATCAACCTTCAATTTCTCAAATTTCTTTCGGTTTTGAATATCACATTAATAAATTAGCAGAACAGAAAGTTGAAGAATTTGGAACTAATGGATATTTCTTTCCCCACAACTTAATTCAAGTGAGTTATGGAACCAGTAAAATTGGTTTTGGAATGAATCGTTTTTTTGGAATGAGCTTAAAAGTAGGGGGTTTTGAAAGTTTTGGAATCCCAATTTTTTGGGTTGGAGAATCAAAAACAGCAAATGCATTTTCTATTACCTATCAAAAATTAGCATTTAGAACAGAAAAGATTTTTTCTTTAGATTGGGGTGTTAGTGTAACTGCTTTTAATACAGAAGCAACCAATGAAAAAGTATTGGCTTTTTCTGTTTTTCCTTCTATGCGTTTTTATTTAATGAGAAAAAAAGGGTTTGATTTCTACGCAAATTATTCTTTAATAGGCCCAACTTACTTAACTGTTAAAAACATAGACCTACTAAATACTGGACCAAAAATAACTTTTCAAGACATCATGGGTTTTGGTGTTTTCTTCGGTAAAAAACGCAGATACAATGCAGAACTTAGAATTATGCATTATTCTAACGGAAATAATTTTACAGACAATTCTGGAGTTGCAGTTCCAATTCAATTTACATTGGGAAAAACATTTTAAACTTCTTTAAACTCTAAACAATAAGAATTGTATTTTTGGCGCGAATATGCAAAGAACAATCCGTACTTTTTCTATAGAAAACATTGTTAAATTCAAGCACAATTTATTGTATTGGTCTCAACAGTTTGAAACTGTACTTTGGTTAGATTCTAACAACTATCATCAAACATATTCTAGTTTTGATTGCGCATTGGCAGCAGATGATTTTACATCCATCAAAACAGATTATTACAACGCCTTTGAGAAGTTAAAAGAATATCAAACCATTACAAAAGATTACATTTTTGGGTACATAACTTATGATGTTAAGAATGATGTTGAACAACTTTCTTCAACAAATTTTGATGGATTAGATTTTCCAGATTTGTATTTCTTTCAACCAAAAAAACTCGTTTTTATTAAAGAAAATAAGGTAGAATTTCATTACTTAAGAATGGTAGATGATGAAATTGAAAGCGATTTTGAAGAGATCCAACAATTCAACAATCCAACAACCCAACAATCTACATCAGACATCAAAATAAAACTTAGAATTCATAAAGACGAATATCACACTAAAGTGAATAAAGTTTTAGAACATATTCATAGAGGCGATATTTATGAAGCTAATTTTTGTCAGGAATTTTATGCAGAAAATTCTACAATAAACCCTGTTGAAGTTTACAAACACCTCAACCAAATTTCAGAACCTCCTTTTGCCTCTTTCTTAAAATTAGATCATCAATATGCATTGTGTGCATCACCAGAAAGATATATTAAAAAAGAAGATACTAAAATCATTTCTCAACCTATAAAAGGAACCGCAAAAAGGTTGGTAAGTGAGTTTGATGACGCGCAACTTGCTTTAGATTTACAACGTGATGAAAAAGAACGTGCAGAAAATGTAATGATTGTAGATTTGGTTAGAAACGATTTATCTAAAACTGCCAAAATTGGAAGTGTAAAAGTAGAGGAATTGTGCAAAGTGTATTCTTTTAAACAAGTGCATCAATTAATATCTACAGTAGTTTCTAGTGTTGATGAAAACACACATCCAATAGACATTTTACAAAGCACTTTTCCTATGGGAAGTATGACAGGAGCTCCAAAATTTTCTGCAATGAAAATCATTGAAAATTTAGAAGAAACAAAACGTGGTTTGTATTCTGGCACCATTGGTTATTTTACTCCAAAAAATGATTTCGACTTTAATGTAATTATAAGAAGTATCTTATATAATGAAGCAAAAAAATACATTTCTTATTCTGTTGGTGGCGCAATTACAGCAAAATCTGTTGCAGAAAAAGAATATGAAGAATGTTTGTTAAAAGCAAAAGCAATGAAATATGTTTTGCTGAATTCTAAATAGAGTTTTACCTTTATAAAAAAAGAAAATGATTAAGTTTTGGACTTTTAAAAACAATAAAAACATTGATATTGTTTTAATTGATGATAGTAAAATATTTAAAGGAAAAATAAAGTTTGAAGCACTAAATAATTTTTCTAAACAAGTTGAAAACAATAAAATTCCTGAAGGATTGTTTTCAATTCCGTTTTCATATATCTCAAAAATTGAAAACCAGAAAGGTAAAAAAGATATCAAAATATATTTTAGTGGAGATTCTGAAGAAGAATTAATTTCTAAAGACTCAGAAACAAAAAATGAAATATTTAATTACCTAAGAGAAGCTATATCTAACATGTCTTACTCAAAAAAAACACCTTCATTTTTTAAATATGTAAAACCTCAGTTGTTTGCTATATTTTTTACAACTGTAATTTTTATATGGTCTTTATATTATGCAATTCAAATTGAAAATGGAGTAGAATATTATCTAGAAGGTAGAGCTGGTTTACTTTCTTTAATTTTTTCTATTGGTTTATTAGGTGTTGTAAAAGTTATAATTTTATTCACTTTATTAATTGGAATTGGAGTGTATTCTATGATTAGAAAAAATAAATCTAGATCTGAAATAGAACAACTAAATAGGTAACGAAATGATTATAAACCAAGAAGAACTTTTCTCAAAAACTCTAGAGAGTTTAGACGAAAAACCCAATGAACAGAATATGTTCAATAAATTTTTAGAATTGTATCCAAAAGAATGGAAACAACTAAAAATTACCTTTTCTAAATTTAATAGAAGTAAACAATTTGGTAAAACAATTCCGTTGCCAAAACCAGAAGTTTCTTTAAGAAAAGAGATTCGTGTTTGGTTAAAAAAACAGTAAATGTCAGATTTAATTTCATCCATTTTAGAAATAGTTCTTGAAATTAAATATTGGATAAAACATGGAAAACAAAGAAAATATGAGAAGGAAAACAACCTTCCAAAAAGTATTGTTTGGGCTCCTTATACAAAACAATTTTTTATTCTTTTTCTAATTTTTATTCCTGTTTGTTTTCTATTTATTTTCCTAACTTCTATTGGGAAAAACGAAAATGATACTGAAGAAAGAATAATAAAAATTTCTAAGCTTTTAGAAGAAGAAAAGAACAAATTTGGCAAATATCCTTCAGAATTAAAAACGATCATTAGAAATAATCCTTTAAGAAAGAATATAACTTTAGATTATTGGAAAAACGAGTTTGTATATCTCTTATCAAAAGATTCCTTAAATTACACGATCATTTCACTAGGTAGTGATCAGAAACTAAACACTGCAGATGATTTAAAAGTAACAAACTAACTACAGATTATGACACACACAGAGTTCACTTTCAATATTTATAAAACCAATTTCTATGGTCAGACTTGGGAAGCAGAAAACACAAAAGCAGTTGTGGTTTTGGTACATGGAATGGGAGAACATTCTAGTCGCTACAATCATGTTGCTAAAAAACTAAATGAAAATAATATTTCTTTAGTGGCTTTTGATCATTTTGGACATGGAAAAACTTCTGGAAAACGTGGTCATAATCCAAGTTTTGAGGCAGTTTTAGAAAGCATTACAAAAACTATTGAAAAGGCTAAAGAACTTTTTCCAAACAAACCAATTTTCTTGTATGGACATTCTATGGGGGGAAATGCTGTGATTAATTATACATTGACAAAAAATCATAATTTAAAAGGAACCATTGCTACAAGTCCGTTTTTAAAACTCGCTTTTCAGCCACCAGCAATAAAACTAGCATTAGGAAAATTGTTACAGAAAATTGCGCCTTCAATTACCATGGGAAATGAATTGGATGCAAATGACATGTCTCGTGATAAAACTGAAGTTAAAAAATATATAAATGATCCATTAGTGCACCATAAAATTAGTCCTAATTTCTCTTTAACTTTTATAGACAGTGGAAAATGGGCTATTGACAATGCAACAAATTTAAAAACACCAATGTATCTTTTACATGGTACAGGTGATAAAATTATTGACCATAAAGGAACGCAAGAATTTGCAAACAAATCTGATAAAGCAACATTAAAATTATATAAAGGCGGTTATCACGAATTGCAAAACGACCTTTGCAAGGATGAAATGTTACAAGATATTGTTGATTGGTTAAATTCTCAATTATAGATTCATTTTTTACAGGAATGACAAACAAATATAAATCCTTATTTTTGATATAAATATGTTGCAAAAACTTACAAATCACATCAAAAATAATCTTCCTTTTTTAAAGGATAAAAAACTATTAATTGCCATTTCTGGAGGAGTAGATTCTGTGGTTTTAACGCACCTTTTATCAACATTAAATTTTGATATTTCATTAGCACATTGCAACTTTAATTTACGAGAAAAAGAGAGCGATTTAGATGAACAATTTGTAACCAATCTTGGAAATAAATTACAACTTAAAACTTATATTACACATTTTAATACTGAGCAATTTGCAAAGAAAAATAAACAATCTACACAAATCGCAGCAAGAGAATTACGTTATAATTGGTTTCAAAAATTAGTAAAACAAAACTCTTTTGATTGCATTTTAACTGCACATCATGCAGATGATAATTTAGAAACTTTTTTAATTAATTTAACAAGAGGAACAGGTCTAGAAGGATTAACCGGAATTCCTGTTATTAATGGAAATATTGTACGTCCGCTTTTAAAATTTTCTCGCGAAGAAATTATTGCTTTTGCTAGAGAAAATAATATTGATTGGAGAGAAGATAAAAGTAATGCCTCAACAAAATATATTCGAAATAAAATTAGACATAATGTTGTTCCTATTCTTAAGGAAATCAATCCTAGCTTATTAGAAACTTTCTCAGAGACAACTAATCATTTAAAAGAAAGTCAGCGAATTATAGACGATACCATTCAGGAAGTTTCATCAGAAATTCTTGAAAAAGAACAGAATTTCGTCAAAATAAATATCGAAAAACTTGAAAAATTATCAAATCCTAAAGCATATTTATATCAACTTTTAAAAGCGTATAATTTTACTGAATGGAATGATGTTTCTAACTTACTTTCTGCTCAATCTGGAAAACAAGTTTTCTCTAAAACACATGTTTTATTAAAAGATAGAAACTTTTTGTTGCTTTCTAAAATAGATTTCTCGACTGCGCTCGAAATGACATATCAGATACAAAAAAACACATCAGAAATTACAAAACCAGTTCATCTAAAGTTTGAAAATGTAATAGAAAAATCAACAGAAAATAAACAAACAATTTATGTTGACAAACAACAACTAGTTTTCCCTTTAAAGCTTAGAAAATGGCAAAATGGCGATTTTTTTTACCCTTCAGGAATGAAAGGAAAAAAGAAACTAAGCAAATATTTTAAAGACGAAAAATTCTCTCTTTTAGAAAAACAAAACACATGGTTACTTTGTAATAATAATGATGCTATTATTTGGGTTGTTAACTATAGACAAGACAATAATTTTCTCGTAAAAGAATCTTCTAAAGAGGTTTTAAAAATTTCCTTTACCCTTTAAGAAAAAAAGGTTTTGTATCTTTAATACTTCAATTAAAAAAAACCTTTTTATGAAAAATTTTTGGCTTTTAATAGCAATCGCAACAATTGTTTCTTGTACACCCGAAAAGAAAGTAGATTACGCAATTGTTTCTGGAAAAATTACAAATGCAAATTCTGATAAAATAATTATTTACAGTCAATTCAATAGAGATAATAAAGTTGAAATTACTTTAAAAGAAGATGGTAGTTTTAAAGATACTTTAAAAATGGCTACAGATTTCTATTTGTTTCGTGAAGATAGAAATTTGACTGAATTTTTCGCTCCAAAAGGAAGTGATTTTATAATTGAATACAATGCTTCTAAAAAAGATTCTACGATTATAATAAGTGGAAGTCAAAAAATCGTTAACAACTATATTTTTGACAAAGAAAAAATGACTGAATCTCTAAGAGGAGATGAAAAAGAAATGTACTTAAAAAATGAAGCAGATTTTAAAGAACACTTATTAAAAATAAAAAATGCTCAAGAAAAGTTATTAACTAATACAAATGGACTTCCAGAAGATTTTAAAAATAGTGGCACAAAAAGTATTAATTATGAGTATTTATCTGCTTTAAGTCGCTATCAATCATATCATGGATATTATCTTAAAGATAGAAGCTTTAAGGTTTCGGATAACTTTTTAGATGAATTGAAGGATTTAGATATAGAAAATGAAAAAGATTTTATTTTTTCACAAGGTTATAGAAACTTAGTTGGTCATAAAACAAACAGTACAGCACAAAAATTAGCAGAAAAAGATTCAATTGCCAATGATATTGCTGTCTTAAAAACAGTATCAAATATAAAAAGTGATATCATTAGAAATAAACTCTTATTTGATAATGCTAAATATGGAATTACTTATACTAAAAATCTAGAAGATTTTTATAAAATTTACTCTGAATTCTCTAGTGATGAAAAGAACAATAAAAAAATAGAAGCAGATTATAAGAGATTAAAATCTCTAGCAAAAGGAAGCTTTTCTCCAAAATTTACAGATTATGAAAACAATGCTGGTGGAACTAAATCTTTAAATGATTTAAAAGGAAAATATGTATATATAGATGTTTGGGCAACTTGGTGTGGGCCTTGTATTGCAGAAATACCGTCTTTAAAGAAAGTAGAAAAAGAGTTTCATAATAAAAATATTGAATTTGTTAGTATTTCTATTGATCAAATAAAAGATCATGACAAATGGAAAAAAATGATTGTTGATAAAGAATTAGGAGGTATGCAATTATTTGCAGATAATAATTGGGAATCTAAATTCATTCAAGATTATATGATAAAAGGAATTCCGCGTTTTATTTTAATTGACCCTCAAGGAAAAATTATCAATGCAAATGCTCCAAGACCTTCCGATAAAAAATTAGTTGAAACTTTACAATCTTTAAAATTATAACTCACTATTTTTTAAACATTCAAAAAACCTTCAACATAAAAATTGAAGGTTTTTTAGTTTAAATAAAAACAAAATCAACGAAGTACAACAGAAAATAAACATTTCACTAAAAAAGGATGTAATTTATATCGTTTTCGTAAATAAACACTTGATTATTCAATAAAAAGTAGGTTCAATCATTTTCGTTTTTTGTAATTTTAATCCCGTAAAATCAAAATGAAATGAACAATTTACCTAAGCTGGACAGATTTAATGAAAATGTACTTTCTAAATATCAAATTTATAATAGTATTTTCACAACGCTCCCTTTTGATACAATAGATGATACAGGGGTTTTATTACCTCTTTTACATAAAGTTTGTAAAAAAGGTTTTGAATTAGAAAAAAATCCTACAGAAATTGTAGATCACTTTTTTGAAAAATACCAAGAAAATCCTACTGAAAAAGAAAAAGCAGATTTACTTTTTCGTTTTATACAATTTATAGAACGTCAAGTAGTTTTGTTTGATGCTGTAGAAGATGCTGCTTTTCCTATTGTAAATAACATGGATGGTATTGGTACGTTAAGAAATTCTAAAGAAGATGCTTTTCTTAACCATAAAAAAGACGAATTAAAAGCGCATTTAGAAGACTTTAAAGTTCGTATTGTATTAACTGCGCATCCAACACAATTTTATCCAGGATCAGTTTTGGGTATTATTACAGATTTAGATAAAGCGATACAAAATGATGATTTACTATTAATCAGAAAATTATTAGCTCAACTAGGAAAAACTCCTTTTTATAAAAAAGAAAAGCCATCTCCTTTTGATGAAGCTGTAAGTTTAATCTGGTATTTAGAGCATGTATTTTATCATTCTGTACCTAAAATTTATAATTATGTTCAACATAATATTTACGATGGTGAACCTATAGATAACGAAATTATTGATCTTGGTTTTTGGCCTGGTGGAGATAGAGATGGAAATCCTTTTGTAACTACTAAAATTACTTTAGATGTTGCAGAAAGACTACGTCAAACAATTTTAAGAAGCTATTACAGAGATATTAGACGTTTAAAAAGACGTTTTACTTTTGATGGTGTTCAAGACATTTTAGTTCGAGTAGAAAAAAGATTATACAAACATGTTGTTAGAAGTTATTCTAAAGTTAATTTTTCTCAAAAAATTCTATTAGAAGAATTGTATGCTGCAAGAGAGATTATTGTAAATAAACATCAAGGTTTATTTGTTGAAGAATTAAATGACGTTATAAATAAAGTTAGAATTTTTGGTTTTCACTTTGCAACTTTAGATATAAGACAAGATAGTAGAGTACATCATAAAGCATTTACACAAATTGTAGAAGACTTACTTAAAACAGGAGACACAACTTTCCCTAAAAATTATTTAAGCCTTTCTGATGAGGAACAAGTTGACGTTTTATCTGTTGTAAAAGGAAGCATTGATCCAAGTATTTTAACAGATGAAACTTCTGTTAAAACTATAGAATCTATTTATGCTTTAAAAGAAATTCAACAAAGAAATGGAGAGCGTGGAGCAAATCGTTATATAATTAGTAATAACCAAAGTGCTTTACATGTAATGCAAACTTTTGCGATGTTAAACCTATGTGGTTTTGAAAATGAATTACCTGTAGATGTAATTCCGCTTTTTGAAACAGTAGAAGATTTAGAGAACGCAGAAGAAGTAATGAGAACTCTATACTCTAATAACGTTTATAGACATCATGTTTCTAAAAGAAAAAATAAACAAACTATTATGCTTGGTTTTTCTGATGGAACTAAAGATGGTGGTTATTTAATGGCAAACTGGGGAATTTTTAAAGCTAAAGAAGCTTTAACAAGAATCTCTAGAGAATTTGATATTGAAGTAATTTTCTTTGACGGACGTGGAGGACCACCTGCTCGTGGAGGAGGAAAATCGCATCAATTTTATGCTTCTTTAGGCCCAACAATTGAAGATAAAGAAATTCAATTAACTATTCAAGGACAAACTATTAGTTCTAATTTTGGTACTAAAAATTCATCTCAATATAACTTAGAACAACTTTTAAGTTCTGGTATTAAAAATGATGTTTTTACTAAAGATCAGTTAAATGATTCTCATAGAGAATTAATAAATGATATGGCTTCTACAAGTTATCAAACATATGTAGACTTCAAAAATCATCCTCAATTTTTATCGTATTTAGAAAAAATGAGTACGTTAAAATATTATGCTAAAACCAATATTGGAAGTAGACCAAGTAAGCGTTCTAATTCTGATACGTTAGATTTTTCTGCACTTAGAGCAATTCCTTTTGTAGGAAGTTGGAGTCAGTTAAAACAAAACGTTCCAGGTTTCTATGGCGTGGGAACTGCATTAAAAAAGTATGAAGACGCTGGTAGATTTGATGAAATTATTGAATTTTACAATGCTTCAGATTTCTTTAGAACATTGTTAGAAAATAGTATGATGAGTTTAACAAAATCTTTCTTTGGTTTAACATCTTACATGGCAGATGATGAAGAGTTTGGAGAGTTTTGGAAATTGATTTTTGCTGAATACGAAACAACAAAAAGATTACTTTTAAAATTAACTGGTCATTCTGAATTGATGCAAAATTTCCCTGTTGGGAAAGCATCTATTGAAGTTAGAGAACAAATTGTATTGCCTTTATTAACGATACAGCAATTTGCTTTAAAGAAAATTCAAGAACTTCAAAAATCTAATGGAAACAAGAAAGATATAGAAATTTATGAAAAAATGGTAATGCGTTCTTTATTTGGTAATATTAATGCGAGTAGAAATTCTGCTTAACCTTTTATTTTTCAAATAATTACGGTATATTTATGAAGTAAATATCGTTCTATGAAAAAATACGCTTTTTTACTTTTAACTTTATTTGTTGGTAGTTTTTGTTTTTCTCAAGAACAAAAAGCTACCAACAATACTGTTTTACCTGTTAGTATTTACACAACTTCTTATATTAATAACACTAACAAAACTTCTTCATACGCTTCCATAAAACAATATTTAAATTTAAAAAAGTATTATAAATTTACAACTGTTTCTTTTGAAGATATAGATAATAATCAGTTTGTAATTTCTGCAAATAATTTAAGTATAAAATCTACTAAATTTATCTATGATGATTATAAAAGTTATAGAGATGAAAACCTACTTAAAGGTTTTATGCAGAAATATGACTTAACAAGATGGGATCCTTGTAATTTTAAGCAACCAAACCTTAATTAATTTTCTTTATCTTTAGACAAAAGAAAAAAAATGCTTGTTAAAGTCTATGGTTCAGCCGTTTTTGGTATTGAAGCCACCACTATTGTTGTAGAAGTAAATATTGATAAAGGAATTGGGTATCATTTGGTAGGTTTGCCAGATAATGCAGTTCGTGAGAGTTCTTATAGAATTTCTGCTGCTTTAAACAACAATAACTACAAACTTCCTGGAAAGAAAATAATTATTAATATGGCACCTGCCGATATTAGAAAAGAAGGTGCTTCTTATGATTTAACTTTAGCAATGGGAATTCTTGCTGCATCCAATCAAATAAAATCAGAGAATATTAATGAGTATATTATTATGGGTGAACTTTCTTTAGACGGAAGTTTACAACCTATAAGAGGCGCTTTACCTATTGCTATAAAAGCCAGAGAAGAAGGATTTAAATATTTAATTCTTCCAAAAGAAAACGCTAAAGAAGCTGCCATTGTAGATGAATTAGAAGTTTTAGGAGTCGAAAATATTTTAGAAGTAATAAACCATTTCAATGGTGATCAAAAAATTGAACCTACGATTGTAGATACAAGAGCTGAGTTTTATAAAAATATTGATTTCCCAGAGTTTGATTTTTCTGATGTAAAAGGACAAGAATCTATAAAACGTTGCATGGAAATTGCAGCAGCAGGTGGTCATAATATTATTTTAATTGGACCTCCAGGATCTGGAAAAACAATGTTGGCAAAAAGATTACCTTCAATATTACCTCCAATGACTTTACATGAAGCTTTAGAAACCACAAAAATTCATTCTGTGGTTGGTAATACAAAAAACGAAGGATTATTATATGCGCGTCCTTTTAGAAGCCCACATCACACAATTTCGAATGTTGCACTTGTTGGTGGTGGTCAATATCCAAGACCTGGAGAAATTTCGCTTTCTCATAATGGTGTTCTATTTTTAGATGAATTACCAGAATTTAAGAGAGAGGTTTTAGAAGTAATGCGTCAACCGTTAGAAGATAGAGAAGTTACAATTTCTAGAGCAAAATTTACAGTTACCTATCCAAGTAGTTTTATGTTGGTAGCAAGTATGAATCCAAGTCCATCTGGTTTTTTTAATGATCCTAATAGTCCGATGACTTCTTCTCCGCAAGAAATGCAACGTTATTTGAGTAAAATTTCCGGACCGTTATTAGACCGAATTGATATTCATATAGAAGTAACTCCTGTTCCATTTGCTAAATTATCTGAAGAAAGAAAAGGAGAATCTTCCGTAGAAATAAGAAAACGTGTAACTGCTTCTAGAGAAATACAATCTGAACGTTTTATAGATTTTGAAAACATACATTATAACGCTCAAATGAGTGTAAAACAGATTCGTAAATTCTGTAAATTATCACCAGAAAGTTTATCACTTTTAAAAACTGCTATGGAAAAACTAAATCTTTCTGCAAGAGCGTATGATAGAATATTAAAAGTATCTAGAACAATCGCAGATTTAGCAAATTCTAAAGATATTTCTCCAGACCATATTGCAGAAGCAATACAATATAGAAGTTTAGATAGAGATGGTTGGCTGGGGTAAAACCTAGCTTTTCTTTTGCTTCAAATAGATATTATAAAGCAACCCAAACATAATTAAAAAAATACCTAAAAGTGTCCAAGGATTGTAAATTTCATCAAACCAAAAAGCACCAATAATAATCATAAAAACTACTTCTAGATACTTTAGAGGTGCAATTACATTTGTTTCATGAGATTGTAATGCTTTGGTCATATATAATTGTCCTATGTACCCAGAAAAACCTAAACTTAATAAAAGCAACCATTCTGTTAAATTAGGCGTTTTCCAATAATTAATAGACATGATACCTCCAAAAACAAAAGCCATTACCATAAAATAATTAATAATAACTAATGGGTTTTCAGAATCTCCGATTTTACGAATAATTACAAATATTAATCCTAAAAAAATAGCTGAAAGTATTACTAATAACAATCCAATAGTGTTTACATCTGCACCAAAACCTTTAATAATTAGAACTCCAATAAAAGCAATTAAAAACAATACCCATTGAATCGATTTTATTTTTTCTTTTAAGAAAAATAATGCAAAAATTGCTGCAAAAATAGGTGAAGTATATCTTAAGGAAACAGCTGTACCAACAGCTAAATAATTTAACGACATAAAAAAGCAAGTCAAGGAGATAACTCCAAAAAATCCTCTTAAAAATAACCACTTTTTATTGTTTCCTAAAATTGGAATTTTTGCTTTTAAAATTAAAGGAACTGTAAACAATAAAGTACCGATAGATCTAAAAAAAACAATTTGATACGCATGAAAGTTACCCAAATATTTCACAACAGCATTCATTAAAGAAAATGCTATAACGCTAATAATCATATAAAATATTGCAGTAGAACTTTTCATGATTGCTTATTTATTTTTGTCAAAAATAGTTATTTTAAAATTGGTTAACCAATTTGATTGTAACTATTCTAAAAACTCCAATTTTTATAACTGCTAGAACTTTCTAATTTATTTTCTAAAGAATCTTCTAAGTCTTTAAAGAAATCAATACCAGTTAGCGCTTCTATTTGGTCTACAGAAACTACAAATTTATATAAGGGTAAATTAGAATCTTCATGAGGCATTAAAAAAGCCAACATTTTAATTCTGCCGTTTGTATTGTCTAAAATTACTTTATAAAATTGTTCTGGAACAGAAACAGATTCGCTACCAATCGATTTTAAATTGTTTTCTAAAACACCTCCTGTAATTACAAAAATACCATCGTTTTTTTGTGCCCAATATCGTACTTTTTGCTCTAAACGATTCCAAACGCCTGCATTAAATTGATGTTCTTGCGGACTAATATTACTCGTTAAAAAAGTTTCATCGTGAGCAGATTTAGAAAATTTTCTATCTCCTGCAGGACACAAATGTCCTTTATCATAACCCGATTTTTTATAGTTACGCCAATGCGCAGCTTTTGTTTTTACAGTTTTATCAATTTGAAAATAAGGTCTTTTATGATTTGTTTTACTTAAATGTGACGATTTTAACTCGTAAGCAACCCATTCTGCCTGTTCGTGTTTTTCGCTATATGATAATGAATAATTTTGATGATGTACAATTTGATTGGTTGTACTTGTTGGCAAAAAATACTGATTTGTTGTTGCTTTTGGTGTTTTACCATTTTCTATTAAAACACCTTCTTCTTTAGAATTTAAAAAGTGTTCGTAACCATAAACTGAAATTAATATGATTATAGCAATTAAGGAAAGTAGTTGTTTTCTCTTCAAAATAGATTTTTTTTAATTCTTAATTGCTGCAAAGATATAGAAGTAAGAAAGTAGATGCTACTTTTTTAAAATACTCTTTACAATCTTTAAATGATGGTTTGTATGTGTATCTAAAAATCGAATAACTCTCTTCTTGTTTATATGTCCGAATAAAGGATGTCTAAAATAAGCGTTTTCTTCTAAACTATTAATTCCTTTTATATGTTGCCTTGCTTCTGCTAATTGCGAAACAATAGCTGAATCTAAAATAACTTCTGGTGGTTGTACATATTTTGGTGCTTTTGCTTTTCCTTTTGGAAAAAAACCTAGCTTAAAACATATTTTTCCAATAAGTGTAAAGTTATTTCTAAATAATGTTGGGTCTGAAGTTTCCATACTTTTTGCAACAGCATTTATCACTTTTAAACTATGGTCTAAATGCCAAGCAACATCTGCTTTAGAAATAGTTATTTCTATACTTTTGCTATGTGGAATATAACTTTCTAAAGTTTTTAACCTGTTTTCTAAGGTTGAAATATTTACTGTTTTCATTTAGAATTTATACTATTAGTGTTTTAAATATTTATTTATTTGATAAGACATAGATTTTGCTATATCTGATTTATAACCAATTTTATAAAACTGAATAACTCCTTTTTTGTCTATAATTATGTTTGATGGATATGCTGTTACATCAAATTTTGATTTAAGCCAATCCCCACTATCAACTATCCCATAAGTAAAAGGTGTTTTCTTTAAAAAAGAAGCTATTTTATATTCTTCATCTAAAGCAATCGCTAAAAACTCAACATCTTTTCCTTCAAATTCTTTTTTTAATCTATTCAAATCAGGGATTTCTTTTTTACAAGGTGGACAAGTAGTAAACCAAAAATTTAGAACTACTACTTTACCTAAAAGGTCTTTACTTTTAATTTTCCTTCCATCGATAGTTCTAAATGAAAATTTAGGAGATTTTTCTCCAACTTTGTTTTTTGCTAACTCCCTATATTTATTTCGTTTTTCGTCTCGTTTAGCAAGGTATTCTTTTTGCTCGTCTTTTGTTCTTATTGTAAACCCTTCTATACTATAGATCGATTTTGGTGCTTTATCATAGGATATGTTTTTGGCAGTAACAGTATAACGTCCAAAATATTTACTTATACCAGAATATTTTAAAAGAAAACCTTCTGTATTAAATTCCTTGGTATATTTTAACCCAAAACTTTTTGTTGTATACGTTTTTTTGACTTCTCCTTTTATGATGGATTCATATACCTGACAAGGAAATCCAAGAATATTTTCTGTTTCTCCATCTAATAAAACAGCTGTTCTTGAACCTTTTCTAAATTTTGATTTTATAGCAACTTTATCATTTCCATAACTTCTACAATTAAAAGAAATTTCTTTATTATAATCAAAAACATAAAAGTATTCTAAGTTTTGAATATTCGTAAATCTTTTTTCTATAAGTTTATCTTTATTAAAAACAACAACTATTTTCTTATTATAATTTGGTGATTTCTTCTGTTTTTCTGTAAGTGTCTTTTCATAAACGACTTCATATGTAATGATAACATCTTTTTTTATATTTTCTGCATTGGGATATCTCCATTGAGAGAAGACATTACAAGTAATAAATAGTAAAAAAAATAAACTATTTTTCAATAATATTCTTTTCATAAAACAAATTTTAATGTAATATAAAAAATATTTGCAAAAGAGGAGTTATAAAAGAAAAGGACTTTACTAAATGTATTTCTAAGAAGTTAGTTGCTCGCGTTAAGGATTGAACGGTTTGTTTGAGCTCTTTTTGTTTTTTCAACAAAAAAGCGAGTAGTGAAAGCCTGTTAAAACGCCCAAAAAGAAATTGAATTTATAAAAAAGAGATTGCTTCGTCATTCTTCCTCGCAATGATCTGTGTTAAAAAACTATTATTTTTAGTTATTTTTTTTTTAATTTATGCAATATAAACTTTGATGGTTTTCATTGTAATATTTTTTGTTTTTTGCGATAGCAAAAATCTGTTTTATTAACTTATTTGCTATTGCGATTTTAATAACTCTATCGGGTTTTCCTTTTTCTTTTAGTCTCTTATACATTTCCATACACGTTTTATTCACTCTTTTTGCAGACCAAGAACACAAGTATAATAACTTTCTAATTTGTGGTTTTCCCATTTTACAAATATGTCCCTTTCCCTTTACACTTGTTCCTGATTGATATAATCTTGGGCTAAAACCTACAAAAGCTGTGAGTTGTTTATAATTTTCAAATTTTGTAAAATTGTCTGTAATAACACTCATCATAATAGCCGTTTTCAGCCCGATCCCTGGAATTGTTTTTATTCTTTCGACCGTGTCTTTATAGGCTAATTTCCCTATTTGCTCTATCTTTTTCTCAAACTTATCTATGTGTCTTATTAATAATATTAGTACTTGTTTTAATTCTTTTCTAAGATCAGGACTCAACAAACCTGTTACTTCAAAGGATTCTAGTTGTCTTTTTGTTTGATGTTTTTGTTTTTTTAGTAATTCTAAAGCTGTGTAAAGTTGTTTAATCTCTATACTAGGTTTACTCTCTGGGCACCATCTTTTTAACTCATATTGAGCACCATATTCGGCAATTGTCTTTGCGTCTTTTTTATCCGTTTTTGCTCTATATAATCTTGTTTGACTATATCTTCTAATTATCAATGGATTTAATACACATACATTAAAATTAGATGCATGTAAAAAAGTTGCTAACTGAACATAATAAGGACCACTAGCCTCCATTACAATCCAGTCTGATGTACCAATCAATTTAGTAAATTGCTCAAATCCTCTATTTTGATTTTTAAAAATTTTGTGTATCCATTTATCTTTTTCTAAATAAGAAACATCAAAGGTTTGCTTACTAATATCAATTCCTATAATTTTACTCATATCAAATGTTTTTATAGAAAAATTACTACATTTACTTATCAATCCTAAATACAGACTTAGACGTCTAATGATCTGTTCAAGTTTATGTAGTAAGAGGTAAAGTGATTAGCATTGCGAACGGTCTTTAATGACAAATGACGGACTATAATCTTTTCCTTTACCCTTACTTTTCTTGTTAAATATTAAATCTAATTTAAACTTTTTTAAAACAGATTATTATATTTTACAAACATAGGATGACAGATAAAGAAAAACCCTTTCAGAACCTGAAATAAATTCAGGTCAAGTGAAAGGGTTTCTATATTTATGAGATTCCTCAATCGCTTAAAAAAGCTCATTTCGGAATGACAACTATTTAGTATCTATAGTGTTCTGGTTTAAAAGGGCCTTCTACTGTTACACCAATATATGATGCTTGGTCTGGTCTTAATTCAGTAAGCTCTACTCCTATTTTTGCTAAGTGTAATTTTGCTACTTTTTCATCTAAATGTTTTGGTAACATATATACTTCGTTTTCATAAGCATCTCTGTTTGTCCAAAGTTCTATTTGAGCCAAAGTTTGGTTTGTAAATGAATTACTCATTACAAAACTTGGGTGACCTGTTGCACAACCTAAGTTTACTAAACGTCCTTCTGCTAAAAGAACAATATCTTTTCCGTTAATGTTGTATTTATCAACTTGTGGCTTAATTGTATCTTTTGTGTTTCCGTGATTATCATTTAACCAAGCTACATCAATTTCATTATCGAAATGCCCAATATTACAAACAATTACTTTGTCTTTCATTGCTTCGAAATGACGACCTTGAATAATATCTTTGTTTCCTGTAGTTGTAATAATAATATCAGAATTACCAACAACAGTTTCTAATTTCTTCACTTCAAAACCATCCATTGCAGCTTGTAACGCACAAATAGGATCGATTTCTGTAACCGTTACAATAGAACCTGCTCCTTTAAATGAAGCTGCTGTACCTTTACCTACATCTCCATAACCACAAACAGTTACACGTTTACCTGCTAACATAATATCTGTTGCTCTACGAATTGCATCTACTGCAGATTCTTTACAACCATATTTGTTATCAAATTTAGATTTGGTAACAGAATCGTTTACGTTAATTGCTGGCATTGGTAAAGTTCCTGCTTTTACTCTATCGTATAAACGGTGAACTCCTGTTGTAGTTTCTTCTGATAAACCATTGATTCCTGCTGCTAATTCTGGATAACGATCTAAAACCATGTTTGTTAAATCTCCACCATCATCTAAAATTAAGTTTAATGGTTTTCTGTCTTCACCAAAGAATAAAGTTTGTTCTATACACCAGTCAAACTCTTCTTCTGTCATATCTTTCCATGCATACACAGCAGTTCCTGCAGCAGCAATTGCAGCAGCAGCCTGATCTTGTGTAGAAAAAATATTACAAGAACTCCAAGTTACTTCTGCACCTAAAGCTTGTAAAGTTTCAATTAAAACCGCAGTTTGAATCGTCATATGCAAACATCCTGCAATTCTAGAACCTGCTAATGGTTGAGAATCTTTGTACTCTTCTCTTAAACTCATTAACCCAGGCATTTCTGCTTCAGCCAATTTAATTTCTTTTCTTCCCCAAGCTGCTAAAGAAATATCTTTAACTTTATTTGGTACGTAAGCTGTTTTTGTACTCATATTATTATATTTGTTAAATCTCAATTTTTTCGAATTGCAAAGTTACAACATACTTTTTTAATTTTATGGCTCTTTACAAAACATTAACTATCAGTGCAACAACTAAAGTTTTTATCTGGAAAATAGAAGAAACTATTGATGAGCTAAAAGAAGGAATTTCATTATCTGAAAACAGTGAAACTAGATTAAATTCTATGAAATCTGAAATTCACCAAAAAGGATTTTTAAGTATTCGACATTTATTAAAAGAAGCGGGTTATTCTGATGCTGATTTAATTTATGATGAATTTGGAAAACCGCATTTAAAAGACGGAAAACACATTTCTATTACACATTCTTTTACTTTTTCTGGTATTATTATTTCTGATGATAAAACTGTTGGAATAGATATTGAGAAACAACGTGATAAAATTCTGAAAATTGCATCTAAATTTACACCCATTGTAGAATACAAAACCATTGCAAATCACGATGCTTTAGTAAGTAAACTTACCATTGTTTGGGGTGCTAAAGAGAGTTTATATAAAATATACGGAAAGAAAAAACTCTTATTCTTACATCATATATATATTGAAGACTTTAAGTTTTCTGATAAAAAAACAACTGGAGAAATTAGATATGAAGGAGAAATTGCTTCTTATAACATTCACTTTTTAGAATTTGATGGTTTTACTTGTACGTATGCTTATTAAAAAACAAATAAATAACCCAAAAGGTTTATCCGCAAATGCTATTTTCTCAATCATTGAGTTACATTTAGCTGAGACTTATAAAACTACAAGGGTTTCAGATGCGAAATTAAATATTAGAAAAAAGTATACATATATTTCTGCAAACAGTAGAGAAGTAATTCATAAACAAATGATTTTTAAGGATTCGGGATACTTTATTGTAAGTGAAGACTCTATACTATTTATCATTACCCTGAAAAAACAACTTTTTTTCTGGCTGATTTTATCAGTATTAGGTGTACTTATTACTTGGAAATTGTGGGAAGCTTCTCTTTTACTCTCAATCTTTCTGATTACAATACTAATTTTAATCTTTTGGATTGTAAAAATCATTGCATTAAAAAAATTCATGTCAAAAGAGATTTCTGAGATTGAAAAAAAATTCGATAATTAAAGAAAAAATCACTCGAAATCATCTTATGTATAATCAGAATATATAAAATCGTATTTTCGCAATCGTGAATATTTACCAAAACATTTTATCAGCAAAAAACGAAGGCCAAAAACTACTCGCAGTTTTAATAGATCCTGAAAAAATTGATCTTAAAAATGTCCCTTCTTTTTTTGAGAAAGTGCATCAATCTGTTACTACGCATATTTTTGTTGGCGGAAGTACAGATTATGAAAATCAGACAGATACTGTAGTTGCTGCAGTTAAAAAAGCAACTAATTTACCTGTTATTCTTTTTCCTGGTGATGTTTCGCAAATCTCACAAAAAGCAGACGGAATTCTATTTTTGAGTTTACTTTCTGGCAGAAATCCTGAGTATTTAATTGAACAACAAGTAAAAGCTGCTCCTATTTTAAAAAATTCGAATTTAGAGATTTTACCAACAGGTTATATTTTAATTGATGGAAAAAAAGAAACGGCTACTCAAAAAGTAAGTAATACAAAACCTATTTCTCAAGATAGTATTGACTTAATTTTAAACACAGCTTTAGCGGGTGAGTTTTCTGGAAAAAAATTAATTTACTTAGAAGCTGGTTCTGGAGCGACTGAGGCAGTCAGCCAAGAAATTATAAAAAAAGTTTCTGAAAATTTATCAATTCCATTAATTGTTGGTGGAGGAATTCGTTCTAAAGAACAATTAGATTCAGCATTTAATGCTGGAGCAGATTTAGTTGTTATTGGAACTGCTTTTGAAAAAAATGAAGACTTCTTTAAAGATTTAAAAAAATAAAACATGTCAGAAATTTTTGATTTCTTTTTTGGACAATATAAAACCTATGAAATAATTGATATTGTTCTAGAAATTATTGCTGTTATTTTTGGTTTTTTATCTGTTTGGTTTTCTAAACAGAATAAAATTTGGGTGTTTCCAACAGGAATGATAAGTACAGCCATTTTTGTGTATTTACTTTTAAAATGGGAACTATTAGGAGATATGATGATAAATGGTTATTATTTTATAATGAGTGTTTATGGTTGGTATATTTGGACTCGTAAAATTGATGCAACTCATGTTACACCAATTTCTAGAACAACTAAAAAAGAAAAAAGAACATCTGTTTTTATATTTTTAGCAACCCTTGTTTTTGTTTTTATCGTTTATAAAACTTTTGATAAATGGACAAGCTGGGTTGCATACGCAGATACAATTACAACCGCAATTTTCTTTGTTGGAATGTGGTTAATGGCAAAAAGAAAAATAGAAAATTGGATTTTTTGGATTATTGGAGACATCATTTCTATACCTTTATATTTTTATAAAGGATTTACATTTACTAGTTTTCAATATTTAGGATTTACATTTATAGCAATATTTGGTTACATCGCATGGAAAAAAAACTTACACAAAAACCCATCAATCTTGTAAAGGTTGTTTTATTTGGACCAGAATCTACTGGAAAAACAACACTTTCTCGTCATTTAGCACGTTATTACAATACCGTTTGGGCACCAGAATTTGCACGTGAATACTTGCAAAAAAAATGGAATAATGAACGTAAAACATGCGAAGCAGAAGATTTACTTCCTATTGCAATTGGACAAATGAAATTAGAAAATAAATTAGCAAAAAGGGCCGATAAAATTCTAATTTGTGATACAGATTTATTAGAAACTAAAGTATATTCTGAAGAATTTTATGGCGGTTTTGTAGATAAAAAATTAGATAACGCTGCAAGCGAAAATCAATATGACTTATATCTTTTAACCTATATAGATACTCCTTGGGAAGAAGACGATTTACGAGACAGACCTGAGTTACGTTTAGAAATGTTTAATGCATTCGAAAAATCTTTAATAGACAATAACAGGCCTTATCTTTTATTAAAAGGTGATAAAGAAACACGTTTAAAAAACGCAGTTGAAACTATTGATAAAATTATTGCTAGTAAAGAAAACCTTTACTCTTTTTCTGATTCTTTACTTGATTTAGACATGCATTTTATGCATCAAAATACTGATTTTGGGAATTCTTTTGATTATTAATTAAAAAAGGAAAAGAGCGGTTTTAATTAGTTCTCGACTGCGCTCGAACTGACAATTCTTTTCAAAAAAAATGAATATAGAAAACCTCATAAAAGAATTAAACTTTAAAGCCATTAGAAGTTCTGGTGCTGGAGGACAACATGTAAATAAAGTTTCTTCAAAAATTGAATTAGCTTTTGATTTAGAAAACTCTCTTGCTCTTTCTGATAGAGAAAAAGATCTTTTAAAAATTAAACTTCAATCTAAATTAACCAAGGATAATAACCTCATCTTATTTTGTGATGAAACACGTTCTCAACACAGAAATAAAGAAATTGCTATTAAACGTTTTTTAGAATTAATAAAGATAAATTTAATTCGCCCTAAAAAAAGAAGACCTACAAAACCAAGCAAAGCTTCTGTAAAAAGAAAAGCAGAAAGCAAAAAAAGAACTTCTGTAAAAAAAGCGTTGAGAAAGAAGCCAAAACTCGATTAAATTCTAATAATTAGCAAACAAGTTTAGCCCTGATTGAGCGGTTTGTTTGAGCTCTTTTTGAGATGCTGAACTAAATTCAGCAGAACAAAAAAGCGAGTAGTGAAAGCAGGAAATAGCTTCTAAAAATTTTAAGAATTCATTTTTTGTAAATATTCACCCATTTTTTGATGCACCATATTTACAGCTTTCAACGGTCTTATCATTACTTTAATTTCTTTCAGTTTTCCATCTTCTGTATACTTAATCATATCTACACCTTCTACAGTAATTCCATTAATTTCTGTAACAAATTCTAATATTACATTTTCATTATCACATACTTCTCTAACATATTTAAAATTGTTATTTGCAATAATTTCACCTGCAGCAATTAAATACATACTTACCATAAAACTTCCTTCAACTGGCGTAAAAACTACTGGCGAATATAAAACAGCATTATCATCTATAAAATCAGACAAATCTTCATGGTTTTTATTTTTTACAAATTGATGCCAAGTTTCAAGTCCTTTTAAAGTTTTCATATTATTGATATATTAGGTAAAAACCAAAGCTACTAAAAAAAATACGTTTCTTATTTTTTAATTCAAAAATCCAAATTACATTTGCACCGTTCTCATAAAGGGGTGCTAATTACAGTTTTTAGTTTTTAGTTTTTAGTCTTAGCAGACTTTTAACTTTTTAACTTTTAACTATTAAAAGGCTGAGATCATACCCAATGAACCTAGAACAGATAATGCTGTTTAGGGACTGAGTGACATCAGAAATGATGTCGAAAAATTAATTATTCAATATTAATCACAAGAATAATTACCTCTTTTTATTCGTTTTAAATTTATTTAAAATGAAAAAAATTACCATTTTTTTATTCTTGTTTACAAGTATACTTGTAAACGCCCAGACATTTACACTCAAAGGAAAAGTTGTAGATGAAAACAATGAATCTTTACCTGGAGCAACTATTCTGGTAAAAGAAAACAACAAAGGAACTTCTACTGATTTCGATGGAAAGTTCTCTGTAAATCTCCCAAAAGGAAATTACAAAATTCAAGCTTCATTTATTGGTTACAAGTCTATTTCTAAAGAAATTTCTTTGACTAAAAATGATACAATCGAGTTTGTTTTATTGTCAAATTCCACCGTTTTAGATGAAGTTTTGGTTTCTGCTGTTCGTGTAAAAGCAGACGCTCCTGTAACGCATTCTAATTTATCAAAAAAAGAAATTGCAAAACGTAATTTAGGTCAGGATATTCCTGTACTTTTAAATTATATGCCTTCTGTAATTTCTTCTTCTGATGCTGGAGCTGGTGTTGGTTATACATACATTCGTGTTCGTGGTTCTGATGCTTCTCGTGTAAATGTTACAGTAAACGGTATTCCTTATAACGATGCTGAGAGTCAAGGTACTTATTGGGTAAATATGGGCGATTTTGCTTCTTCTACTCAAAGTTTACAATTGCAACGTGGTGTTGGTACTTCTACAAATGGTTCTGGTGCTTTTGGTGCAAGTTTAAATATTTTAACAGATGCTATTTCTGAAGAAGCTGGTGGAGAAATATCTAATTCTTTTGGTTCTTACGGAACAAGAAAACATACAGTAAAGTTTACAACAGGAAAAGTAAATGATCATTTTGAGTTTGCTGGTCGTTTGTCTAATATTTATTCTGATGGTTATGTAGATAGAGCTTCTACAGATTTAAAATCGTATTTTTTACAAGGAAGTTATTCTGATAAAAATACGTTGATAAAAGCACTAGCATTTGGAGGTAGTGAAAAAACATATCAAGCTTGGTACGGTTTGTCTGCAGATGAATTAGCAGCAGACAGAAAACAAAATCCTTATACTTATGATAATGAAACAGATAACTATTGGCAAGATCATTATCAATTACATTGGAATGAAAAATTAAATGACAATTGGTCTACTAATATTGGTTTAAATTATACAAGAGGAAAAGGATATTTTGAACAATATAAAGGAGAAAGTGCTGTATCTAAATATAATGATATTATAACTGCCACAACAACAACTTGGGATGGAAAACCTGCATCTGACTTAATTGTCCGTCGTTGGTTAGACAATCATTTTTATGTGTTTAACGGAAATACAACTTACAAAAAAGAGCAACTAGAAGTTGTATCTGGTTTTTCTTATAGCAACTATACAGGAGACCATTTTGGAGAAGTAATTTGGGCGAAAGAATTTGCTCCGACAGCAAATATTAGAGATCAATATTATTTTAGTGATGCTTCTAAAAAAGATTTTAGCATTTTTTCTAAAGCTACTTTTAACATTTCTGATAATTTTAAAGCTTTTGTTGATTTACAAGGACGTTTTGTAAATTACAAAACAGGTGGTTTAACTTCTGATAGAAATACATTAAATGTTGAAGATAAATTTAATTTCTTTAACCCTAAATTAGGTTTAACTCATACAATCAACAAAAACAACAGTTTATATGTTTCTTATGCGAGAGCTAATAAAGAACCTAATAGAAATGATTATAAGAATGGAGAAGATGTAAAACATGAATCTTTAAATGATTATGAACTTGGATGGCGTTTAAAAAACAATACAGTACAATTAAACACCAATTTATACTACATGTCTTATGACAATCAATTAATACAAACTGGTGGCTTAAATGATGTTGGAGATTATTTACGTGAAAATATAAAAGATAGTTATCGTTTAGGTTTAGAAATTGATGCGAATGTTAAAATAACAGACCAATTTAGTGTTAACCAAAACCTAACTTTAAGTAATAATAAAATTAACGATTTTATGTTAGATAGAGACGGAACTGTAACAAACATAGGTAAAACAAATATTGCTTTTTCTCCAAATATTATTGCAAGTAATGCACTTATTTATCAACCAACAGATAATTTTCAAATTTCATTATTATCTAAATATGTTGATGAACAATATTTAAGCAACACAAATACTGAAGCTTCAAAATTAGATAGTTATTTTACTAGTGATTTAAATTTTATATATGAAATAAAAACATCTTCTATTTTTAAATCTATCATATTTACTGGTGTTGTAAATAACATTTTTAATAAAGAATATGTAGATAGAGGTTATACATATTTAGATTATTGGACAGGACCATCTTCTTATGAAGTACAAGGTTATTATCCACAAGCAACAAGAAACTTTTTAGTGGGGGTTACTATGAAGTTTTAGAAAATTAATTTTCTAAAATAGTTAAATCCCAGGTTTAGGCTTGGGATTTTTTTGGTTTAAAACAAGTATTTTCATTAATGCTTTTCTTCTCTAAAAAGGTTAACTTAGCTAACTTCTGATATAAGTCATTAAAACAGACGTCATATCAGTATAAAAATACCATGTCATTTAAAAAAACCGTAACTAAAAAAGAAACACCTATGAAAAAAATAATTTTGTTTTCATTTATTATCCTTTTTGGGCTGAAATCATTTGCTCAAGAAACAGGAAATGATAGTTATACAATTCAACGATTACTCATTTATAATGAAAAAGGAGAAGTTTTATTGGAAAAGAATAATTTTGGATGGATGACACCTGCATTAAGACATAATTCTAAAACAACAATAAAAGATGGACTTATGAATTTAGCGTCGGAATTTGGAGTGGAAGTAAATAGTCCTAAAATAGCTGGAATTTTTATGTTTATGTCTGACTATAAACCGATTTCACAATTTAGGCAACATTTTAGTTGTAAAGTTGTTGACGGAGAATTGATAGTACCTGAAAATAAAAAAGATGCTCAATGGTTTTCAATTAGTAAAGCAATTGAAATGATGTCATTGCCAAGTACAAAAGCACCACTTGTTATAAGAGATATGACAAAACAATTATTATACTATCCCGAAATAATTTGGGGAGGAACATTTCTTTTGAGTAAAAACGATGGAAAAATAACATATAAAACCACAGAAGAATTTTATCCTTTGAAATAAAAAGTTTTGCAAAATACTTAATCGAATGAACAAATATAAAACCGTTTTACTTTTCTTTCTTCTAGTAACTATTTCTTGTAAAAGTCAAGATTTTGAAAAGGTAATTTTAAATACTACTGACACATCAAACTTATATATCAATGATGGAGAAAGTACAGAACTTTATTATCTAAAACTCATTCCTAAAGGAATAATAAAGGGTGCGATTGTAATTTTGCCTTCTGGAGGAGAAACGACTAAAGATTTACTAAAACAAATATCTATTCATAAACTTGCTTTTGACAAAGAAATAGCAACAATTATTCCTGCAATAAATTGGGGAACTGAAGACAGAAACGTTGAGATAGAAACTTTGGATATAATATTTAAAGAAATTATTGAAAAACACAATATACCAAAAGATAATTTTATCCTTGGTGGACTATCAAACGGTGGTATGATTTCTTTAGTTTATGCTGAACAATCAGTTAAAAACAAAAAGAAAACATTCTTGAAACCTAAGGGTGTTTTTGGACTTGATGTACCTTTAGATAAAGCACACCTTTATGAATACTGCCAAAGAGAAATTAAGAGAGGTTTTTCAGAAATTGGGGCTGGAGAAGCTCGATGGATTATGAATAATTATAATGAAATTTATGGAGGTTCACCAGAGGAATTTCCTGATATATATAGAGAAGCATCAATTTATTCAAACGGTATAAAAAATGGAGGTAATGCTCAATATTTAAAAGACATTCCAATCCGAATGTACACAGATTTAGATGTTAATTGGTTAATGAATGAAAGAGGAAGAGATTTATATGATTGGAACGGTACTGATATTGTTGCAATGATTAATGATTTAAAACTTATGGGAAATAAAGATGCAAACGTAATTATAACAACGGAAAAAGGAATAAAATTAGACGGAACAAAACATCCTCATTCTTGGAGTATTATGGATAATCAAGATTGTTTTGATTGGATAGAAAAATTAATAAAAAATAACTAGGCACAACAAAGAACTGAGCTAAAAAACAACTCTTTTATTCTTTCTGATTAGCTGTCAATTATTTTGCATCATTATCAGCTTGTATAACATTATGAAATGTTGGTGAATTTTCTGTAATAGTACCTGCTCCTTTTTTATTAATTTTAAAAGTGACATCTTTTGTTGTGGTAAATAACAACACAGACAAAAAAGGATTTCTAAGATGTTCTTTTAAAACCTTAAAAGCTTCCTCTAAAGTAAGTTCTTTTTCTACATCTTCTGTTTCTCTAGGTCTGTAGCTAAATTTTACTAAAACTTTAATAGCACCTTTAGAAGCAACGGGTCTTACAAATATATTTTTCAAATCTAATTTACCAATGGTTTTTGCCATGGTTAATTTGGCGAATTTGCCTTTTTGTATACTTTCTTTTACTTGTTCCAGAAAAAGATCAAACACATCTTGATACTCCATAAACAACTTATTTAGGTTCTAATAACAATACTATTTTATTAAAATCTGCTGCACTATTAATTACAGTTCTGTATTCTTCATACATGTCTACTTGTACAATGTTTTCTCTATAATGTTCATCGGCAGTAATTGTTACTGTATTGCCCTCTAATTTATAAAAAGACTTAAAAGAAAATAATTCTTTTCCGTTTTTAGAAAATGAATTATCAATATTAATATCCTCTAAATTGGTAATTTTATACCCTTCAGGAATGTTAATCGTTAAGGTTCTAAAATAACTTCTATGAAACTGTTCTTCTAAAGGCAAAACCCTTTCTTTTTCTTGATACAATTGTATTTGTTGCCCTATTAAATCACCTAACTTAAACAAGTACTTTCTTCCTGCTTTTTCTACAAATGCTTCCGTAGTAAAATCTATAATAAATTGTAATGGTTTTACGCCAAATAATTCAGAGTCATCATTTACCAGTTTTCTGTTTGTTATTTCAAACTCTTTGGTAATGCTTTCTATAAAACTATCTACCATTTCTTCTCTATCTTCTCCTTGTATTAAATGCATAAAAGGTTGAATATTCATGGCATAATATCCGCTGAAAGCTCTATCAAAATTAATACTATTTTCGGTTAAATTTTCTTCGTTAAAGTTGATGATTACTTTCATAACATCAACAACTTCTTCTGCTTTAACAGGTGCTATATATTTAATTTTCCCTACTGCAGATTTAAAATCTCCAATAGTAACTTCTTTCATAAACAATCCATAATTATCCATTAAATAAGGCATTGGAAAACCATATCTTGTTCCAGAAGCATTTGGTGATAAATATTTTTTAGCTTTTGGAAAATACAGTAAATAATCTGTTAAAAAATTGGTTGCTTCAAATTCTGTATCGAACTTTATTTGTTTTCTGTCTGTTGTTAAAACGAGTTCATGGTTTATATTTAATGTTCTTAAAACAGCAATATATAGTTTTATAATACCTGTTTCATTGGCAACTTTTTGGGTTAAAATTTGGTCTAAATCCTTTAAATCATCATTATAAACATCTTGCGAATACACATTTGTTTTAATATAATAATCTAGTTTTCTAACAATACTTTCTTCATCTGCGTTTTCTGGTAATTCTAATTCTTTAATAAAATCGTTGATTAAATCTGCTGTCTTTTTTGAATATTCTACATAATATCTATTATACAAATTTTGCGCAACATTGTTGTAAGAAATCATATCTGCTCCTGAACCTGCAGTATTTTTATCCATTTTATAAACAATAAAAGCTCTTGAAGCATTATAAGGTGCTTGGTATTCACTTTCTAGTTTATTAACTTTATTTACATGCAATTTATAGTGCAATTTTTCTGTAGTTAAAGTATCTTTTTCTACTTCTGCTAAATCATTAAAACTCTTAAATTTAAAGAGTAAATTACTTGGTGAAAATAAATCAAATTCGACTTTATCTTTATAGTAAGAATCTTGAATGTAGAATTTTTTACCCGTATAACTTGGTGGTCTTTTTACCACATACATATACTCTATAAAACTTCCTTTTGTAATTCCTTCTAAAGCATAATACTTGTATGTTCTGCCTGTTTCTTCATCTTCTGCAGTCAATATTTTAGATTTATCTAGATTGATTAACTTCCCTTCTGGAGTAATCACTCTTGCTTTGTTTACTTGTAATTCTGCTTGTGAAGAAAACGGTAAATAGATTTTGTTATATTCTTCAATAGCATCATCAGAATTTAGCCATAAAACTTTATGCTCTAAATAATATTCTACCAAATCCTCCTTTTGAAAATAAAACTCTGTGACTGTTTTTTCTTTAACAGCAATCATTTCTTCTGTATTTGCTTCTTCTATTTTATAATTTGGAGTTTCGTCCCAATCATAACTTTCAAAATAAGGGTTTTCTTGTGCTACTGCAATTAGAAAAGTAAATAATAGGGCAACTAATAAGCTAATCTTATTCTTCATAATCTGTATTTATTCTTTTTTTAAAACTACAATTTCTTTGTAATTTCTTTCGATTTTTTTAATCAATTTGTTTACTTCTTTTTGATTTTCTAAACTTAAAATTAAGAAGTTTAATTCTATTGTATGATTGTAAATTACCTCATTTTCTTCTAATACATAAGTAATTTCACTGGTTATAAAATCATTAGAAACTTTTACAGTTTCTGGCATATAATCTACCTTATAGCCTTTAGGAATTTCTAATTTTGTAGTGTAACTAAAATATCTTTTATAATCGTATTCTATAGCGTTTTCACGTTTTTTATCAGTTTTATAATATGATAAATCTTTATTTAAATTAAGGTTGATGTAAATTTCATCTCCCAATTTTTTAGAATAATTTTTAATTTCAAAATCATAATCTACTATAAAATCATTATCATAATGATATTTATTAGTCTCTTTAAAATTCTTCACCAAAAACTTATTATTTCCTTTTACAAATTTTCTATTGTAAAATTGTTTTAATTTAGTTTCTGTATTCTCATTTTCTAAATCGTTAAAAACATCAATCTTTGGATACCCAGAAATTGTTGTTTTTGCAGTACCTATAACACTCCCATTTTCAATTTTTATACTTGTAGAATCAATAACGGCACTTTCTTTAGCAGCAATAACTGGTACTTTTTTTATCTTAAATTCTTTTCCATAAGAAACCAATGCTTCTTTTCCTTGGATAAAAGAAGTCGGAATTCCGAATTTAATATACCTTCCTGTTGCGTCTAAATAATAAGTTCTTCCATTGTTTTCATAAGAAAGAATCATGTGATTATCTACCACTGGCGTTGGCACTTCTTCATAAGTATAAGGTATACTTCTTGTACCTATCCATGTTAAGTTTCCTTTTACACCTGCAATTTCTAACATTCTATACAATATGCTAGAATTGTCTTTACAATCGCCATATTTCTTTCTAAAAACCTCATTAGATTCTCTTGGTATAAAACCTCCTAAAGCATACTCAAAAGCGATGTATTTTATATTTTTCTGCGTCCAATAATAAATTGCTTTTACTTTTTCTAACTCTGTTTTTTTATCTGCAGTTATTTTATCTACTAAAGTTACTAATTCTTTATTTGCAGGTTCAACATTTACATTTTCAACCAAAGAATAATACCAACCATATAAATCAGATACTTTTCCCAGTACCTTTTTGGTTTTTTTGTTAATCTTATAAGAAGTTATAATAGGAACAATATGAGGTAAAATGGTTTTATAATTTGGGGTATTTGCTTCATAATCATATTCTGCTTGATTATCTAACTGCCAAGTATAAATTGTTTTTTTTCTTTTTTCTTCTTTTGTAAATTGAATATTATCATCAGAAATATTGAATTTTCTGAATTCTAGATTCACATCTTTATCAGCAATAATAGTTACTTTATTTTTTTTGATAGGATAATATTCTCCAAAATAAAAAGGCATTAAAAAACGAGGGTTTTTAATTTTCTGCGAATATTTTAATTTGGATTTTGATCCTTTTTTTAAATTAGGATAAACATAGTTTAATGATTTTGTATCATCATAAAAAGAGCTATTTAAATCATCTTTTTTGGTAAATTTTTCTACTTCTTTTTCTACATATACATTGTTTTCAAAAGAAAGTGTTGATGCTTTTACCTCATTTAATTCAAAAAAAGCAGAAAAGTTTAAGGTGTTTTTAGAATTATAAGTGGCAGCTTCATTTAAATACAAATCTTCTTCTATAAATTCTTGATTAATTTCTAAACCTTCTTTAGTAGCTTCAATAGTTATAATAGTTTCTTGTTGTAAACGAATTCTTGCAGCTTCTGGGTGCAATTTTCTATACTTTAAAAACTCTGTAGAATATTGAGCATTTAAGCTTGTTATCACCAATAAAAAGAAGGCAATTAAACTTGATTTATAAATTTTCGACTTTATATGTTTTTCCATTAAAATACTCCTTTTTGGTTTTTAATTTCCCTGCTTCATCGTAAAAAAAAGACATTCCGTGTTTTACATCATTTGCAAAATTAAATTCTTCTTTTTTATTTCCGTTTTCGAAATATACAATTTGTTTTCCTTGCTTTTCTCCTTGAAAGTAATTGGTTTCTTTTTTTAGGTTTCCGTTTTCAAAATATTCTTTTCTAACACCATGAAAATTTCCATCTAAATAATTAATTTCCTCCATTAAAACTCCAGAATAAAAATAGGATTTATAGTTATTTATAAAATCTCCAAATTGATATTCCATTGTTTTTGAAGGTTTACCATTATCAAAAAACGCTTCAATTTTTCCACTTTCTTTATCTAGTGGAGTCATTGCAATTTCTGTTCCGTTTTTATCTAAATAACTATAACCAATAATTTCTCCATGATTGTAAAATCGAATTAATTGCAATTTCCCAGAAGAATCGTAAAACTCATGTTTTCCATGTTTTTTTCCTTCATAATATTCAATTGTGGCTTTTTTAACTCCATTATCATAGAATTTTTTACTAACACCTACCTCTAAATCATTTTCAAAATTATATTCACCTTGTATTTTACCATTTTTATAATAGTTAATCACTTTTCCTTGTGCATTCCCTCTAGAATAATTGGCTTTGCTTTCTATATTTCCGTTTTCATAATACCAAGTCCAAAGTCCGTTTTGTTTCCCATTTAAATAACTACCGGTAATTTCCTTATTTCCATTATAATAAAAAACTTCATAGTCTCCATGCTTTACTTCATTTACATAAGAAATGGCAGCTCTAGTTTTTCCATTATAATGTTTATTAATAATCTTATATTCTTTTTCTTTTGAGACGTAATCCATTTTTTGAAACGGAATTTCATTTTTATCATAAATTTCTTCAGATATTAAATTGCCAAATTGATAAAAAGTAGTTGCTATTAATTTACCAGAAACACCAAAGGTTTTTTGAGCACCGTTAAGCATTCCTTTATGATAAAAATTCACAGCGTTAATAGTACCATCTATATTATAATATCTCCATTCACCAACCTGATTTCCATCTTTATACCAACCTTGAGTAGCCATTTTACCATTTATATGATAACCAACATAATAACCATCTATTACATCTTCTTTATAATTGGTTATATTATCGATATTTCCATTTTTAAAATAAGTAAAGTACTCTCCGATTATTTTATTTTCTTTAAAGTTTCCTTTATTTTTTAAAACACCATTATCTGTATAAAATTTCCATTCGCCAGATTTTCCTCCAGAAATATCATACAATCCTTCAGTGGTTTTATTTCCTTTTGGCGAAAATCCTTCATAATAAAATTCACCGCTTTTCTTTTTACCTTTCTTTAAAACAGTTGCGTCTTTATTATAGAATGTGAAGGCAATTATTTCTCCTTTTCTATAAATATATTCATAAAATAACTTGCCATCAGTATCATAGTATTTATATAAATCATGTAAACTTCCGTTTTTGTAGGTAGATTCACTTTCTAGCGTTCCGTCAGAATAAAACGTTTTCCAAGCGCCATTGTAAAAACCTTCAAAACTTTGTCCAACTTCATTTGGCTTTCCATTAGAATGGAATGATTTATAACTTCCACTTAACTCTCCATTTACATAATTAATTTCTGAAGAAACTTTTTTATTATAATGATAAACTGTTTCTAATCCATTCTTTTTACCAGCAACATAATATGATTTTGCATATACATCTCCATTTGCATAATATTCTAAAACCTCACCATCAATTTCTCCGTTTTTATAAGGAATTTTAAATTCAAGAATCTTTTCTCCAACATCAAAATACGATTTATACATTCCGTCTAAAACACCAGAATTAAAAAATTTTCTTTGAACCAAAGCGCCTTTATTATTAAAATACTCATATTGCCAATGCAAAGAATCGTTTACATAATTTGCATCTACATATTTCTTTCCATTATTATGGAACATTAAATTTTTCCCTTCTAAAACTCCGTCTTTGTAAAAAGCAGTCTCTTTTATTTTATTTAATGATGTAAACCATGTCCATTTACCAGTTCTTTCTCCAGAATTATCAAAATTTCCTTCTGCTGTTAACCTACCCGATTCATTATAAAATTGCCAAAATCCAACTGGTTTTCCTTCTTCATAATTACCAACTGCATCTACATAAGAATCACTATATTCATAAGTAACTTCTTGTTGCTTTCCATTAAAAAGAATGTTATTTTTAGATACTAAATTTGCCCATTTAATTTTTAAATCTGCTAAAAAAGCAATGATTTCTTCGGTATTATTCTTTATGATTTTTTTATAATCTTCATTTTCAATAGCGTATGTAAGTGTATAAGTAAAATCATCAAATTTATTATTTTTAGCAATCCATTTATAGAATGGCACGTATGTTTTATCCCAAAAACCACCATTTCCTTTAAAGTTTTTTAACTGGGCAATCATTGCATGGTTCTGTCTTACTAATGCTATATTTATAGGGTTACTTGTTTTGTAATTCTTATTCATAGCTACTTTACTACTCAATACTAAATCTATATCCTCAAAAGAATCATCTTGGTCATCTAAGGTAATATTTAGATCTCTTTTATTAGAATTTTTTGCTTTTACAATGTTATTTAAAGACTTTAAAACAGTAAATGCTCCATCTGCATCTGGTTCTAAAAGTAAATACAGATTAAAACACATTAATGCTTGTGTAAAACGCTCTTGTTTATAATAAATATTACCAATCTGTAAATGTGGTTTGGTATAAGTTGGATTTAAAGAAATTGCTTTTTTATATGCATTTACAGCTTCATTTAATTTACCTTGAATTTCTAAAATATGCCCTTTATTAAACCAAAGTAAATAGTTCTTTGGATAATATTTAAGACCTTCATTGTAATTTTCTAAAGCTTTATCATCCTTTTTTAGGTTAGATAAAACAACCCCTTTATTCGCATAAAAGTTAACTTTAGAATGTTGATGACTACTATTAATACCTTCGTTTACAACATTTAATGCCTCTTCATACTTTTTTAATTGTAGTAAATAATATGATTTTGAAATAAGTAATGAGTAATAAGCAGAGTCATTCTTATTGAGTGTATTGATAAGAGAGATTACTTTTTCATTGTTTTCTTCTTTCGAGATTTTCTGAATTATTTCGTCATAATCTACAAAGGGAATTTTTTCTTGTGAGAAACTAAAATTAGCCACAAAAAACATAGCAATTAATATTTTTTTCATAGAACTAAAATAAGAAAAAGAGGGAACAAAAACTCGAATTATTAAGTTTTTGTTCCCTCTTATTATGTAAATATTCTTTAAGAATCTATTCTACCAACAGCGCAACTTACAAAAGATTTTGCTTTGTGTAAAACAGTGTTTTTATCACCAACTTCTGGATAACCTAATTTAGATAACTTTAATCTAATTTCTTCTAAATTATCATTTTCTGATGTAATTGAAACAATTGATTTTTCTATATCAATATCTATTTCATTTACCCCATCTAGAGCTAATATTCCTTTTTTAATAGTTGCTGCACAACCACCACATTTTAAGTTTTCTATTTGTATATCTGCTTTCATTATTTCTTATTTTCTTTTTTCCATTGATTATATCCGCCTAAAACATTATAGACTTCATATCCTTTTCCTTGCAATAATTTTGTGGCATTACCACTTCTGTTTCCACTTCTACAGTATAAATATACTGGTTTGTTTTTATCTAATTTATTAACTGCTTTTTCAGTAAAATTATTATCAAAAAAATCAATAAAAATAGAAGATTCTATAAATCCATATTTTATCTCATTTTTTGTTCTTACATCTACTATTTGAACTTTATCTTTAGACAATAAATCTTTTAACTCTAATGTTGATATTGTTTTTATTTCTTGTGAGTTTCCACAATTGATAAAAAGAAAACTCGCAAAAAATATTAAAAATAATTGTTTCATTTTACTATTTTAATGTTGAAGGACAAACAGCTGCAGTTCTTTCAATATTTGTATTTATAGTTGCATTAAAACCACCTTCAACATCAATTACATTATGAAATCCTCTTGCTTTTAGAATAGAAGAAGCAATTACAGAACGATAACCACTTGCACAATGTATATAAAAATCTTCTTTCTTAGGGAACTCTGAAATATGGTCATTTAAAAAATCTAAAGGCGTATTTTTTGCAACTTTTAAATGTTCACTTTCATATTCTCCAGGTTTTCTAACATCAAAAACTAACGCGTTTTCTTTAATTTTTTCTTCTAAAACACTCGCAGAAACAGATTCTAAAGTATCTATTTCTTTACCAGTATTTTTCCATGCTTCAAAACTTCCTTGTAAATAGCCTAAAACATTATCAAAACCAACTCTAGACAATCGTATAATTGTAGCTTCTTCTTCTCCTTCTGGAGTTACCAATAAAATGGGTTGTTTAATATCTTTTATCAATGCACCAACCCAAGGTGCAAAAGTACCTCCTAAACCTATAAAAATAGATTTTGGTATAAATCCTTTTATAAATTCTGATTGATGACGAACATCTAAAATTAATGCTTCAGTTTCATTTGCATGAATTTCAAACGCTTCTACAGATAATGGTTTTGCACTGTTTTCTATAACATCATCTATATTTTGATATCCTTCCTTATTCAGTTTCACATTTAAAGGGAAATATGCTGGAGGTGGCAATAAACCATCGGTAACTTCTTTTACAAACTCTTCTTTGGTCATATTTGCTCTTAAAGCATAATTGGTTTCTTTTTGATTACCAATTGTTCCCACAGTTTCTTTGCTTAAACTTTTACCACAAGCAGAACCAGCTCCATGTGCAGGATATACAATAACATCATCTGCTAAAGTCATTACTTTATTACGTAAACTATCAAATAAATAACCTGCTAAATCTTCTTCTGTAATAGCTCCTTTCTGTGCTAAATCTGGACGACCAACATCTCCTAAAAATAATGTGTCACCACTAAAAATGGCATAATCTTTTCCGTTTTCATCTTTTAAAAGATAACAAGAACTTTCCATTGTATGACCAGGAGTATGTAATACTGTAATTGTAATATCTCCTATTTTAAAAACCTGATTGTCTTCTGCTATAATTGCATCAAAATTAGTTTTTGCTGTTGGTCCATACACAATTTTTGCTCCTGTTTTTTCAGCCAAAGTAACATGACCACTTACAAAATCTGCATGAAAATGAGTTTCAAAAATATATTTGATTTTTGCATTTTTCTTATCTGCTCTATCTATATAATCTTGTACTTCTCTTAATGGATCTATTATAGCAACTTCGCCATTACTTTCTATATAATAAGCTCCTTGAGCTAAACAACCTGTATAAATTTGTTCTATTATCATTGTAATCCTCCTTCTTTTTTAACGATTCAAAGTAACTTGAAAAAATAAATTTTTCAAATGACTTTTATCAGTCTATTATTAATTAATGGTATGCTTGATGAATGTATTTTGCATACTTTTCTTGTTGTTCTCTACATCCTGTTTTATAAAATTGAACTGCTCCATTTGCACGCATAAAAAAGTGATTTAAATCTATGATAGATAAAATACCACTTCTAAATAAATCGTCTCTAACTGGACCTTTAACTCCTGCCAATAGAAAAGTAACACCTTTCTTTTTATAAAACTTTATTCTTTCTTTTAACATTTCTACTCCTGTACTATCTACTCTATTAATGCTTTCTGCATCTAAAACTATTAGCTTTAATGCATCTCCTTTTTTAATAGCCATTTCATCTAACTTGTCTCTAAAATAACTTGAATTTGCATAATATATTTGAGCATCAAACCTAAATATTAAAATATCATCTTCAATAATAACTTCTTCAAAACGACTTCTATTTCTATAAAAATCAGAATTTGGAACTTTCCCTAATTCTGCTACATAAGGTCTAGAGGTTCTAAAAATTAAAACTATTAATGACAAACCAACTCCAACAATAATGCCGAATTCGATACCTAATAATAAGGTTCCTAAAAAAGTGGCTAACATTAACCAGAAATCTAAATGATTTGCTTTCCATAAAAAAGCAGCTTCTTTAATATTTACCAAACCAAAAACTGCTACAATAATAATTGCTGCTAAAACTGTTTTTGGTAAATGATAAAACATTGGTGTTAAAAATAATAAGGTAAAAACTACCATTACTACAGAAATTAATGAAGCCATTCCTGTTTTTGCTCCACTTTCTTGATTAATTGCAGATCTAGAAAAACTTGAAGTAGTTGGAAATGCTTTAAAAAAGGAGCCCATCATATTACTTAATCCTAAAGCAATTAATTCTTGGTTTGGTCTTATTCTATATTCATCTTGTTTTGCTTCTAACGATTTTCCGATAGATATAATTTCTAAATAACCAACCATTACTAAAGTAAATGCAATAGGAAACAATTCTCTTAAAAGGTCAAAATCGAACTCTGGAATACTAAATAAAGGTAATCCTGAAGGAATGTCTTTTACAATAGAAACATCGTTAAAGGAATGTCCAAAATACTTCATTATTATAATTCCGAGAATTACTACAATTAATGCGTTTGGTATTTTTTTATTTATTCTTCTAAAAATAATAATTACAACCACAGAAATTAAACCAATAATTGTTGTGTGAAAATTGTAGCTTGATAATTGAAGCCAAATATCTTCTACAACATACTGTAATTGATCGCTTTGTACAAAATCTACTCCAAATAAATTTCTAAATTGATTAAAGCCAATAATTAATGCTACTGCAGATGTAAAGCCTGTAATTACAGGTTTAGAAAGGAAGTTTACAATAAATCCTAAACTAAAAATCCCCATAATAAATTGAATAGCACCAACCATTAAAGCTAATAAAATTGCAATAGAAATATAACTGTCAGACCCTGCTAAAGCCAATGTTGAAACTCCTGTAGCAACAATTAATGAATCCATAGCTACAGGACCAATAGCTACTTGCCTTGAAGAGCCAAAAATAGCATACATTACTTGTGGCACTAATGCACAATATAAACCATAAATTGGTGGTAAACCAGCAATTAAAGCATAGGCAATTCCCTGTGGAATTAAAATAATACCAACAGTAATACCTGCTACTAAATCTCCCTTAAAAAGGGATGTATTATAGTTTGGCAGCCATTCTAATATTGGTATTAATTTTTTAATATTCATCAATTAAAACAATTCTCCTTGGTTTCTTCCTTTTATTCTTCCTAAATGTTTGTAGGCTAAATCTGTAACTTCTCTACCTCTTGGAGTTCGCATTATAAAACCTTGCTGAATTAAAAAAGGTTCATACACTTCTTCAATCGTTTCTGTATTTTCAGAAACTGCTGTGGCAATTGTGCTTATTCCTACAGGTCCTCCTTTAAATTTATCAATAATAGTTGCTAAAATTTTATTGTCCATTTCATCTAAACCATGAGCATCAACATTTAGCGCTTTTAAAGCATATTTTGCAATTTCTATTGTAATGTTTCCATCTCCTTTTATTTGTGCAAAATCACGAACTCTTCTTAATAAAGCATTGGCAATTCTTGGTGTTCCTCTACTTCTTCCTGCGATTTCTATGGCAGCTTCCATAGAAATAGGAACATTTAAAATATGCGCACTTCTTTGAATAATTGTAGTTAATAATTCTGTTTTATAATAATGTAATCTACTGCTAATTCCAAAACGTGCTCTCATTGGAGCTGTTAATAATCCTGAACGAGTTGTAGCACCAATTAAAGTAAATGGTTCTAAATTGATTTGAACGGTTCTGGCATTTGGGCCAGATTCAATCATAATATCAATTTTATAATCTTCCATTGCAGAATATAAATACTCTTCTACAATTGGGCTTAATCTATGAATTTCATCAATAAATAAAACATCACGTTCATCTAGATTAGTAAGTAAACCTGCTAAATCTCCTGGTTTGTCTAAAACAGGACCAGAAGTAACTTTTATACCTACTTGTAATTCATTTGCTAAAATATGAGCTAAAGTTGTTTTTCCTAAACCCGGAGGTCCATGAAATAATGTATGATCTAAAGCTTCTCCTCTTTGGTTTGCTGCTTCAACAAAAACTTTTAAGTTATCAATTGCTTGATCTTGTCCTGTAAAATCATCAAATGAAAGCGGTCTTAACTTTTTTTCAACATCTAAATCTTCATTAGATAAATTGTCATTTTCAGGATTTAAATTTTCGTTCATAACTACAAAGATAAATGATTTTAAGCTACATTTTTGTATGTTTTGTTACACAAAAAGTAATATAAACTAGTTATAAATTCCAGCTTCAATAAACGCTTTTTTAGAAGCTTCTGTTACATCACCTTCAAACAGTTTTTCATAACGTGCATCTAATACATATGCTTTTACAACTACTTTTGTTGCTGCATGATCATCAAAATGATCAAAAAACAAAATTGTAACTGGTTTATCAATATTTAAATACCTAGATGTAATTGCTGCTTCTTGCACAATTTTTCTAATTTCAGTGACATCAACATTAATAGGCAACCATAAATTAACAACAACCATACAATCTAATGCTCCTGAATTTGCATTTGAAATACTATCAGAAATAATTGCTGAATTTGGTATGGTAACTGTATTATCATCCAAAGTATTTACAATGGTATTTCGTAAACCAATGTTTACCACTTCTCCATAATTTCCTTTGATATTGATTCTATCTCCAATTTGAAAAGGTCTATCTAAGATAATTAATAAACCTCCAAAAATATTTTTTACAATGTCTTGCAGTGCAAAACCCAAAGCTAAAGCAGAAGAACCCATTAATGCATAAACAGCTTCTGCAGATGGATTAAAAAGTGTTACAATTAAAGTATAAACGGCTAATGTCCAAACTAATATTTTTATAACGGGTTGTAATCTTAGAATCTTTAATCGATGTCTGTTAAAGTTTTTAACCAAATTTTTAAAAAACCAATCTAACAACTTCATTAAACCCCAAGTGAGTACTATTACAACTACAATTGTAAGAATTTTGGTAAAAGAGATTACGTCTGTTGCAGTAGAAATGGTATTTTCTACATTATTTTTTACATCACTAACAGTTTCTTCTTGAGCAAAATTAGAAATGGCACTTAAGAAAAACAATACACTTAAACTTCTTTTCATGTTATCTAAAATTTCTATTTAATCTTTCTTTTAATAAGTCTTTTAGAATATCTAAAAACATTAAATTAATTCTATATTCTACTTTCCCTTTTATGGTTGTAGTAGGTCTAATCAATTGTTTTTCTAACAATTTTTCGATACTCAATCTACTTTGTCTGTCAGAATTTCTTAAAACAATATTTAGTTCTTTAATTGATAAAGATCTATGTTGAAATATGGCTTCTAAAATAAATAAATCATTAAGGGATAAATCATCTAAAACCATAATTTCTATTGGCTTTACAAAGACAGTTTTTCCTTTTACATTATATGCAGAATTTCTTGCATATAATATTGCTTTGGTAATGTTTCCTTTAGAAAACTGGTACAATCTCTTAAAAAATATTTTTTCTAAAATTGATTGACGCTCTTCTTTAGATACTTTCTTTAATTGTTTTTCAACTTTATTAGTGATTTTATTTGGCTTTAAAAAAACCAAATCATAACCATTATTTCTATTTAAGATTTCTTCTTTAAGTTGTTTGTTAGAAATAGGTTTTAAATGAATAATTGATGGAAAATGTGATGAAAAATATTTTACTCTATTCAAATAATAAAATGAGTATTTATTTATTGAAATTATCCAATATATTTTTGATTTTGTAGCATGTAAAAAAAGTAAAAAATCTTCGAGTAAATCAAAACCTCTAATTCTTCTTATAAAAAGTCTTTCAATATTTTCAAGAATTAACACATGGCTTTCTTCAGAATTGTTTATATACTTTTCTAGTTCTTTTAATGTTTTAAATTCTTCATCAATTCTTAATACATGAGACAAGATACTTATTAATTTCTTATAAGAGTCAATTGCCTGATTTGTTTCAAGAATTTTAGCAGTAGGATAAATATATGTACTAGCATGTAATAATGAAGTTCCTCCTTCACCAGGATCATTTACAACTAATAAAGGTGAATTAACTATTTTCCAATTATCAAAAGCGAGTTCTAAACTTCTTAATTCTTCATCTCTATTTTTTAAAAAATCTTTATTTTGAATAGCATATAAAGTGAAACGTTCTAAATATTCATCTGGAAGTTGAATTTTATCTTCAGCTTCTTCAATAATTGAAATTTCATTTTTCTCTTCTATATCAAAAAGCTTATACAGAAAGCTTATACTATTCTGTAACTTGTCTAAAACAGCCATTTTTTTGTGAAATTTGTTAGTATTAGCTAATATAACAAATCAAAATGATAATTTAAAATAAACAAAAAAGCCTTTCCGAATTGGAAAGGCTTTTTTAAATATTGTTAACTCTTAAGATGGATCTTCACCGTCTAATAAAGGTGTTGTTTGTAAAACAAAATCTTGTCCGTGTAAATAATCACTATCATCATCTTTAGGATCTACACGTTTACTATAATCATAAGCCCATCTATGAACTTCTGGTATTTTACCTGGCCAGTTACCATGAATATGTTCTACTGGTGTTGTCCATTCTAATGTATTAGAATTCCAAGGATTCTGAGTTGCTTTTTTACCTCTATATATAGAGATAAAGAAGTTTGCAATAAAGAAAATTTGTCCAAAACCACCAACTAAGGCAAATAATGTAATAACTACATTAATATCTGATAAATCATCGAACATTGGGAAGTTTGTATTTGTATAATATCTACGTGGTAAACCTGCTAATCCGATAAAGTGCATTGGCCAGAAAACTCCATAAGCACAAATAATACTTAACCAAAAGTGCCAATATCCTAATGTTTTATTCATCATTCTACCATACATTTTTGGAAACCAGTGATACACACCAGCAAACATTCCAAAGATTGCAGAAACTCCCATTACTAAGTGGAAATGCGCTACAACAAAGTATGTATCATGAATATTAATATCTAATGCAGAATCTCCTAAAACTAAACCTGTTAAACCTCCTGTTACGAATGTAGAAACTAATCCGATTGAGAATAACATTGCTGGGTTCAACTGTAAATTACCTTTCCACAAAGTAGTGATATAGTTAAATGCTTTTACAGCAGAAGGAATTGCAATTAATAATGTTGTAAATGTAAATACAGAACCTAAGAAAGGATTCATCCCAGAAACAAACATATGGTGACCCCAAACAATTGTAGATAAAAATGCAATTGCCATTATAGATCCAATCATTGCTCTATAACCAAAAATTGGTTTTCTAGAATGCGTAGATATAATTTCTGAAGTAATACCTAATGCTGGTAATAATACAATATATACCTCTGGGTGACCTAAGAACCAAAATAAGTGTTCATAAAGTACTGGTGATCCACCTTGATAATGTAATACTTCACCAGAAATAAAGATATCTGATAAATAAAATGATGTTCCAAAACTTCTATCAAAAACTAGCAATAATGCCGCTGATAATAATACTGGGAATGAAACTACACCAATAATTGCTGTAATAAAGAATGCCCACATTGTTAATGGCAATCTTGTCATTTTCATTCCTTTTGTTCTTAAATTGAAAATTGTAACAATATAGTTTAAAGATCCAATTAAAGAAGATGCAATAAATATAGCCATAGATACCAACCATAAAGTCATACCTGCTCCAGAACCTGGAATGGCTTGTGGTAATGCACTTAAAGGAGGATATACTGTCCAACCTGCAGATGCAGGACCAGCTTCCACAAATAAAGAAATTACCATAATTACACTAGAAATAAAGAATAGCCAGTATGATAGCATATTTAAGAAACCAGAAGCCATATCTCTAGCTCCAATTTGCAATGGAATTAATAAGTTTGAAAATGTACCACTTAAACCTGCTGTTAATACAAAGAATACCATAATAGTACCATGTATTGTAACTAATGCTAAGTACATATCTGGATTCATTACTCCATCTGTTTGATGAGGACCTAAAAATGCTTCAATAATAGAAAACGATTTTTCTGGCCATGCAATTTGCATACGAAATAACATAGACATAAATACACCAATAATCCCCATAAACATACCAGTTACTAAGAACTGCTTAGAAATCATTTTATGATCTTGGCTAAATATATATTTTGTTACAAATGTTTCTTTATGATGATGTTCTGACATAATCTTATATTAATTTGTAGTGTAATTTTTAATTATTTAATAACTGATGCTAATGTAGGTTGCTCTGCAATCCATTTGTCATATTCTGCTGGCTCTACTACAGTAATTTTCATTTGCATGTTGTAATGAGAAGCTCCACAGATTTTATTACATAATAATACATAATCAAAAACGTAAGGGTCTTCTCCTTTAGCTTTCCTTATTTTATTAATTCCTGCAGTTTTTTCTATTACTTCAGATTGACCTCTCATTTCTTCAGTAGTATACTTTGGTGTAAAACCAAATTCTGTAACCATACCAGGTACACAGTTCATTTGCGCTCTAAAGTGAGGCATATAAGCTGAGTGTAAAACATCTTGAGAACGGAACTTGAAATGAACTTTTCTACCTTTTGGCAAGTACAATTCAGTAACTTGTTTATCGTCTTGAGAATTTTTATCAGTCATATCTACACCTAAAGTATTGATTCCTTTTATGTAGTTTACATTTCCTAAACCTAAAGTATTGTCTTCTCCTGCGTAACGTGCATCCCATCTAAATTGCTGAGAATACACTTCAATAACAACTGGATTTTCTGCATCAGATAAATCCATAATGTTGTTCCACTGCCATAATCCATAACCGATTAAAACAACTAAAACTACAGCTGGAGTAATTGTCCAGATTGCTTCTAATTTATGACTATCTGCATAAAATTTCGCTTTCTTACCTTTTTCTCCTTTATATTTAAAAGTAAAGAAGAAAATTAAGAATTGCATAATAAATTGTACGACTCCAATTAACCAAAATGTAATGTCAAATAAGTTATCATCATGTTCCCCTTCAAAAGAAGCAGATTCTGGTAACATAATTACATTCATAAAGATTAAACAATAAATCATTATTGCATATAAAAAAACCATAAAGTAAATGGCATTTTTACCTTGAGTAGCATTGTCTTTATCAGTAGCAATTACGCTTCTTAAGTTCATTATTCTGGTAATTTGCCAGAAACTTACACCGATTGCAACAGCTATAAAAATATAAAATAGAGCTAGCATATTTATCTCGTCTTAATTATTTTAATTTAAATTATTTATTAATGATGATCTCCTGAACCTTCACCTCTGTGTTCAATATTGTAATAGTGAAAATGTTCACTTTCTTCTAAGAAAGGATTTCCTTTAGCTATAGGATTTGCTTTAGCAAATGCACTAAGTGTAGCATAAATAAAGATTCCTAAGAAAAATAATAATGATCCTAATTCAGCTAAACCAAATGACCATTGTGCACCTACAGTTCCTGGCATAATCATTACAAAAACATCAACATAATGTCCTGTAAGAATAACAACACCACCTATAATTACAAGCCAAGGAATACTTTTAAAGTCACTATTTAACAATACCAATATAGGAAAAACAAAGTTCATTACTACCATTGCTAAAAATGGAACTTTATATTCATTAAATCTTGCAACGAAATAAGTAGTTTCTTCAGGAATATCTGCGTACCAAATTAACATGAATTGAGAAAACCATAAGTAGGTCCAAAATACAGAGAAACCAAACATAAATTTAGCTAAATCATGAATATGACTATCGTTTACTTTAGGTAAAGCTCCTTTAGAACGTAAATATATTGTTACTAAAGCAATTACTGTTACAGCACTTACTAATAAACTTGCTAATACATACCAACCAAATAATGTAGAAAACCAGTGTGGGTCTAATCCCATAATCCAATCCCAAGACATCATAGATTCAGTAATCATGAATAAGAAAATAAAACCTACAGAAACATTATAGTTTAATTTGTATGTTTTACCACCATCATTAGCAGTATCTTCTTTAATAGAATTTCTACGGATAAAAAAACGATATGCATTCCATATTGCTAAATAAATAATACTTCTAATAGCCCAACCTGGTACATTCATCCACCAAGATTTACCATCTACAATTGCATCGTAGTTTTCATGACCTGGTGTAAAAGTTCCTTCTGCCATCCAAGGGAATAAATGATTCATGTGCATAACTGCAGTAATTATAACAATAAGCATTACAATTGAAGTAGGCACTAAATTTGCTGTAATAGCTTCCATCACTCTAAAAAGAACAACAGACCAACCTGCTTGTGCAACTCTTTGAATAGCATAAAATGCTAACACTAATAACGAAATTCCTAAAAAGAAAAATAACGCTACGTAAACTGCTGCCCAAGGTTTATTTTGTAATTGATGAAATACATGTTCGTCATGAGCTGCATCATGATGTTCTCCATGAGCAACCTCTGCTTTCGCGTCATGATCATTTGCATGTAAATCTTTAACAACATCTGTGTGATGCTCTTCTTTCTTTACTTCATCATGTGTAGCACCATGATCATCTCCATGAGATGATTGATGTGCAATAATTTCTTTAGCTTCTTCAACAGTGCTAGGTGCTGAATAAAAACCATATGCAATACCCAAAGCACCAATAATAATTAGTGCAATTGAGAACATTTTTAATTTACCTGAGAATTGATACATATCTTTCGTATTCTATCTTTTTGTAATTATTTTGCTAAATCTGTACGTAATTTTTCTACGTACTGTACTATTTGCCAACGTTCTGTATACGTTATTTGAGATGCATGAGAGCCCATTAAATTTTTACCGTGCATAATTACATGATAAATAGTACCTGCATTTATATCTCTATCTTTATAGTTAGGAATTCCTGAGAATTTTTCTCTTTGAGATAAAACTCCATTTCCATCACCTTTTTTTCCATGACAAGTTGCACAATAAATATCGTACATCGCTTTTCCGTTTGCTAAATTTTCTTCTGAAGCTTCTAAAGGATTAACATTAGCTTTTGCTAATTCATATCCTTCATTCGTATCAGCAATATCGTAAGTAGCGTAACCTCCTCTTGCAATTGTTCCTGCAACAGGTTTTAAATTCACTGGTTCTCCGTTAATACCATTTACACCATTTACATCATAAGGAATAGATACATACATATCTGGCATATATTGCAATTGAGGTGTTCTTTTATCATTACAAGAAATAATACTTGTAAGAGTAACTAAAGCGATAATTAATTTAAAATTCTTCATTATCTATATATTAGTGCTTGTCTACTACATTAATTTCTACAGCTCCTGTTTTTGCTAATAAAGCAGTAATTTCTGCTTCATTATTATGTACAGGTATTTCCATTAAAAAATGATCATCTGTAGTTCTTGGATCAGGGTTTTCTGCTTCTTTAAAAGGCCATATTCTACTTCTCATATAAAAAGTAATAACCATTAGGTGAGCTGCAAAAAATACTGTCAATTCAAACATAATTGGTACAAATGCTGGCATATTAGTAAACCAAGAAAAGTTAGGTTTACCACCAATATCTTGTGGCCAATCTTGAATCATCATATAATTAGTCATCCAAATAGCAAATGATAATCCTGTAATTCCGTAAAAGAATGCAGTAATTGCCAATCTAGTTGGAGCTAATCCCATTGCTTTGTCTAGTCCATGAACTGGAAAAGGACAAAATACTTCTTCTATGTGATGACCTTCTGCTTTTACAGCTTTAACTGCATCTAGCACAAGTTCATCATCATTATAAAACGCGTGAATAACTTTTGATGATTCCATAATTATTCTTTATTAGATTTATCAGATGTACCTGCTACATTTACTACATTTATAGCTGGTTTAGTTGGTATACCTTGTTCTCTTCTCTTCTTGTAAAATTCACCAGAAGATTTTAAAATTGTTTTCACTTCTGCTTGCGCGATAACTGGGAAAGTTCTTGCGTACAATAAGAATAATACAAAGAAGAATCCTATTGTTCCTACAAAAATACCAACATCTACAAACGTAGGTTCAAAACGCCACCAAGTAGAAGGTAAATGACCTTTACTTAATACAATTGCAATAATATCAAAACGCTCAAACCACATACCTATATTAATTGCAATAGAAATAATAAAAGTAATGATAAAGCTTCTTCTGAATTTTTTAATCCATAATAACTGAGGTGTAATAATATTAAATATTATTAATGACCAGAAAGCCCAAGCATAAGGTCCTGTTGCAGCACCTACAGATAAATATGTATAGTTCTCATAAGGAGACCCTGTATACCAAGCAATAAAGAATTCTGTTGCATAAGCTACAGCTACAATTCCACCAGTTAAAATAATTACAATATTCATATATTCAATATGCATACGTGTAATATAGTCTTCTAGATTGGTAACCTTTCTCATGATTCCTAATAACGTTTGTACCATTGCAAATCCTGAAAAGATTGCTCCAGCTACGAAATAAGGAGGGAAAATTGTTGAGTGCCAACCTGGATTGATTGATGTTGCAAAATCCATAGATACAATTGTATGTACAGAAAGCACTAATGGTGTTGCTAAACCTGCAAGTACTAAAGATACTTCTTCAAAACGTTGCCAATCTTTAGCTCTACCAGACCAACCAAATGATAATAATGCGTAAATTTTCTTTTGAAAAGGCTTCACAGCTCTATCTCTAATCATTGCAAAATCTGGTAACAAACCTGTCCACCAGAAAACTAACGATACAGATAAATAGGTTGAGATTGCAAAAACATCCCATAATAATGGAGAGTTAAAGTTTACCCACAATGAACCAAATTGATTTGGCATTGGCAATACCCAATATCCATTCCAAGGTCTACCCATGTGAATAATTGGAAACAATCCTGCTTGAAAAACGGCAAAAATTGTCATTGCTTCTGCAGAACGGTTAATTGCCATTCTCCATTTTTGACGGAATAATAAAAGTACTGCAGAAATAAGTGTTCCTGCGTGACCAATACCAACCCACCATACAAAGTTAGTGATATCCCAAGCCCATCCAATGTTCTTGTTCAGTCCCCAAACTCCAATACCAGTTCCTACGGTGTAAAAAATACATCCAAACCCCCAAAGCATTGCTGCCAAAGAAATATAAAATGCTATGTACCAGTTCTTATTTGCAGCTCCTTCAATAGGTTTTGCAATGTCTTCTGTAATATCGTGATAACTTTTATCACCTAATACTAAAGGTTCCCTTATGGGTGCTTCGTAATGAGACATATTTTTATTACTTAGTTTTATTTATAGTTTAAAAGTTTGAATGTTTTAAAGTTCTTAAAGTTAAAGCCATTTATACAGCTTTACTTATTTGTACTTTTAACTTTCTAACTCAATTACGCTTCGTTTGTGTTTTTAACTTTTACTTGATAGATTACATTCGGTTTTGTCTGTAAGTAATCTAAAACGCCATAAGCTTTTTTATCTTCAACCAACGCAGCCACTTTATCTTCTTTGTTATTGATATCACCAAAGACCATAGCTCCTGTTGTACAAGCTGATGAACAAGCTGTTTCAAACTCATCTGTATTAACAGCTCTTCCTTCTTTTTTCGCTTTTAGAATTGTTGCTTGTGTCATTTGAATACACATAGAACATTTTTCCATAACTCCTCTAGAACGAACTACAACATCTGGATTTAATACCATTTTACCATATTCGTTATTCATATTGAAGTCAAACTCGTTATTATTTGAATAATTAAACCAGTTAAAACGACGAACTCTATAAGGACAGTTGTTTGCACAATATCTTGTACCAACACACCTGTTATATGCCATTTGGTTTTGACCTTGACGACCATGTGATGTTGCTGCAACTGGACAAACAGTCTCACAAGGAGCATGATTACAGTGCTGACACATCATTGGTTGAAAAGTAACCTCAGGGTTTTCTGCTTCAGTTTCTATAGCTTTATATAAATCTCCACCACTTAAACCTTGAGCTTTAGCTTCTTCTCGAGTTGCAATTTCAGAAGAATAGTATCTATCAATACGCAACCAGTGCATGTCTCTACCAACTCTAACTTCTTTTTTACCTACAACTGGTACATTATTTTCTGCATGACATGCAACAACACAAGCACCACAACCTGTACAAGAAGTTAAATCTATTGATAAATTAAAGTGATGACCAATTTCTCTGTTGTGCTCATCCCATAAATCTATTGTTTTTGCTTCAACTTCATTATGATCATAAGACACAAATGCTGGCTTGTTCCAAGTATGTTTTGGATCTGCATTACTTGTAACTTGTTTTAAAGAAGCTACTTTTAAAATATCATGACGACCAGCAATTGTTTTTTGTACTTGTGTACAAGCAAATTTATGTGTTCCTGATACTTTTTCTACAGTAACTCCGTATTGAATATTGTTTCCGTTAGTGTACAATGGATAAGCATTTACACCAACTTGCATTTCTTCATTTAACCCAAATGTTTTTCCATAACCTAAAGCTAAACCTACAGAACCAATTGCCTGACCTGGTTGAACCATTACAGGAACAACAACTTCTTTTCCATTAACAGATACTTTGGCATAGTCACCATCAATTGCACCGTTATCTTTTACAGGATTTGAAAAACCTAATTCTCTGGCATCTGCCATAGACATCATTAAGTAATTATCCCAAGAAGCTCTTGTTATCGGATCAGGGAATTCTTGTAACCAAGGATTGTTTGCTTGCTTACCATCTCCTAAACCTGTTTTTGTATATAAGTTTAATTCAAAACCAGAAGCTTTTTTAGCAGAACTAGAAAGTTTAGCAGCTGCATCTGAAATAGAAACTTCTGCTAAATTAGCCTCAGAATTAACAACTTCTTTTGTAAAGAAACCATTATGCAAAGCTTTATTCCAAGAACTACCACCTAATATATTTGTAGTTGCAAAAGATTTTAAATAATCGTAATATTTTGTTGCATCGCCAGACCAATTTAATAAAGCATCCTGAACTTGACGTGTATTAAATAATGGCTGAATTGTTGGTTGCATTAAACCATAAGTCACTGAATCGAATTGAGCATCTCCCCAAGATTCTAAAAAGTGTGGCGTTGGTAACACAAAGTTAGAAGCATTAACAGTTTCATTATTCTCTGTTGATAATGCTACTGATAATTCTAATTTTTTTAATCCTTCAGAAAAATCTGATGAATTTGATAATGAATAAATTGGGTCTACATTGTAAGAGATTAATCCTGCAACTTTACCAGATTTCATATCTGAAATTAATTGAGATACTTCAGCATCATTTCCTTGACGGATATTTAATGTGTTGTTTATATCAATAATTTCGCTATTTAATGCTTTGTTAATTGCTAATGCAATTAACTGAGCATTTTTATCATTTAATCCTGTTAAGACAACACCTTTAGAACCAGATTTCTTTAAATCAGAAGCCAATTTTTTTACAGTTGAATCTACAGAAGTAGCTTTAGAAGGAACATTTGCTCCTGTAACTGCGTTGTATAAATTTAACAATGCAAATACTTGATCAGATGGTTTTACAACCACTCTTTTATCAGAATTCGCACCCGTTAAAGACATATTACTTTCTACTTGCACATGATAAGACATGTGACCAGTTTCTGATTTTCTACCAGCAACATAACTTTTTTCTAATCCTCCGTGAAAATCTCCAAGAAAATCAGCACCAAAAGAAACAATTGTTTTTGCTTTATCTAAATGATAGTTTGGTAAAGCACGTTTACCATACATTGCCATAAAAGCATCTGCTGCTCCAGATTCTGAAACTGCATCATAAACAACATGTTTTGCATTTGGGTTCGCAGCAATAAATCCTTCTATAATTTTATCAGTAGATGGACTCGCCATTGACCCTGTTAATAAAACAACAGATTTATTTGCTTCTTTTAATTCGCTTAATTTAGCTTTAACTTCTTTATCTGCATCTGCCCAAGAAATTGCTTCACCACCTTTAGTAGGTTCTTTTAAACGTAATTTTTCATCATATAAAGAAAGAACAGCAGCTTGTACTCTTGCACTTGTTGTACCATTTGCTTCTTTATTTGGCATTATTTGAATTGGACGACCTTCACGTGTTTTAACCAAAACATTTGCAAAATCGTAACCATCTGCCATAGATGTTGCATACCAATCTGCAACTCCAAGAGTAACATCATCTGGTTTTACAACATAAGGAATAGACTTTCTTACTGGTCCTTCACAAGCAGCTAAAGATGCAGCAGCTGTAGTAAAACCAACATATTTTAAAAAGTCTCTACGAGAAGTAGAAGAGTTTTCTAATGTTTCTTTATCACCTAAAAACTGATCTGTAGGAATTTCTTCTACAAATTCGTTTTCACTTAACGTTTCAACAATAGAACTACCTTTAAGTTCCTCAACACTTTGCCAGTATTTTTTGTCTGAAGCCATTTATACTTTTTATTTAATGATTGAAAGATTTAAAAATTGAAAAAACACTCAATTTTTCAAATCTTTTAATTTTTAATTTTTAATTAGTAGTGACATTTACCACATTCCTTACCACCTAATTGTGAAATGGTAACCTGATCTACATTGTATTTCTTTGCCAAGTCTTCATGAATTTTTTTGTAATAATCATTACCTTTTAAATCCACTTTTGTCTCTTTATGACAATCTATACACCAACCCATTGTTAATGGAGAGTGTTGATATAATTCTTCCATCTCTTCTACAGGTCCATGACATTTTTGACACTCTAATCCAGCAACTGTTACGTGTTGTGAGTGATTAAAATACACAAAATCTGGTAAATTATGAACTCTCACCCATTTAATTGGCGAAGTTTCTCCAGTATATTCTAAATTATCTGCATCCCAACCTGCAGCTTTATACACTTTTGCAATCTCAAGATCTAACTCTTCTTTTCCAAGAACAATTCCATCTTCTAATTCTACAACAGTATCATCTGCAACTTCAGAAATATTTTTATGACAGTTCATACAAACATTTACAGAAGGAATACCAGATGTTTTACTATGCTTTGCAGATGAGTGACAATATTGACAATCTATCTTATTATCTCCTGCGTGTATTTTATGTGAAAAAGCAATTGGTTGAATTGGTTGATAACCTTCATCTACACCAACTTTAAATAAAGTACCAAAGAAAACGTATGCTCCTATCAACATTAAAAATATTGTAGTTAACACTTTTAAGAAAGTATTCCGTTTTAAACCAGCCCAAAGCTCATGTAAATCTCTTTTAAGATTAGAACTTTCACCTGGTGCAGTATTTCCTTTTAATTCATTTACTTGTTTTAATAAACTTGCAATCATTAAAAAGGCAACAATTATAGCACTTGCCAAAATATAGATTAACCAACCTGGAGCTTCTCCAGAAGAAGCGCCAGAAGTAGCATTGTCTGCTACAGCTACTTTCTTTTTGATTTCGCCAACAGTTGTATAGTATAAAATATCATCGACATTTTTATCTGACAACTGAGGAAACGCAGTCATATTAGAACCCTTATACTCTTCGAAGACTGCAATAGCATCTCTATCTCCAGAAGCTCTTAACTCAGCATTGTTTTTAATCCAAGCTTTTAACCAATCATTTTCTCTTCTTTCTTCTATACCGCTTAAAGCTGGTCCTATAAGTTTCTTATCTAATTTATGACAAGAAGCACATAAAGATTTAAATAATTTTTTTCCTTCTTTTTGACGCGCCTCATCTATATCTTGTGAATATGAAGACATGCTAAATGCAAAAATTAAGAGAAAAGTAAAACTTTTTAGAAGTAATTTGGTTAGTCTATTGTGCAATTCTACACTTTTCATATTTAAACTTTGTTTAAAAAATATCTAATATAAAATGATAAAAGTCATTTTTTTCCGTCCGACAAAAGTACTACTTCTTCCTAAAGTTTGAAAAGCTAAAAGAATGTTAAACTTAATTTATAATTATTCTAAATAAGAGATTTTCCCAATTTATTCATCAACTTGTCGTTATTTTTGTAAAAAATATTGAATAATATGAAAAGTAAATCCATAGCACTTTTGTTTTTGATTGTTTTATTAACAACAAGTTACAGTGCTTATTCTCAAAATAAAACAAATAAATCAGCAGAAATAAAAAGCATCATTTCTAAAAAAAGAAGCTTTAACAACACCTATGGCTTTGGTTACAGAATTCAACTTTATAATGGTAATGAGCAAAAAGCAAGACAATTTAGAGCTCGTTTTGGTATTGAATTCCCTAATAATTTTTCAAAATTAGTGTACAATGCTCCTGAATGGAAAGTGCAAGTAGGTAATTATAAAACAAAATTAGAAGCAGATAAAGACTTGATAAAATTTCAAGAAAAATTCTCTGGAATTATAGTTGTTCCAATGGGTAAATAATTAGTTTTCGGTAACAAATTCTTGTAAAGGAACAGAAACAACAGTATTGCCCCAACCTATAAACATCGTTACAATATCATCCTTATTTTTATCAAATGCTATTGAAAAAGCTTCAATAGTTTTTTCTGATTCAGTTACTTTACCAGAAACTCTAAGAACATCATTATTTTTATCATAAGTATAATGACCCCAAACGTTTCTAACAGAACTAAGAATCAATGTCCATTCATTTTCACCAGGAATTGTAAATAAAGTATAGGTTCCTGCTTTCACTTTTTTTCCTGCAAATAATATATCTTTAAAGAAAGTAACTTCTGGCGCCTCATTAGCACCTGTTCTCCAAACACCTTTTTTGGTATCTGCTACAGCCAATGCAGATAATGCTCTTCCTTTTAATTGTGGTCTACCATAAATTACTTTTACTAATTTATCTGAATTTTTCCAATGAGTTGGATACGTAGCTGCATCCATAGGACTCACATCTAATCTTGGAAATTTTTGCGAAAAAGTATCTGTTGATGAAATAATTGATATTGCAATGACTATTAGTGACAGAAAAGAATTCTTCATTTTTATGAAATTTTAAATATGATTTAAAAGGTATGTCTTCAAAAATAAAAAACCTTACTAATAAGTAGTACTAATTTTGTGTTAAAGAAACTTTAACAACCACAATCTGGACTGCAGCCTTTATCCTTGTCAGAAGGAAAAATATATTTCTTTACTAAAAAAGCAACAGCTAAAACAACCAATAAGTAAGCTATAATTTCTTGCATTAACTTAGAATTTGATAGGTTATAAATGAAGCAACATAAGCTAATAACCCCATTCCAAATAATTGAATTAAAGGCCATTTCCATGTTTTAGTTTCTCGTTTTACAATAGCCAAAGTTGCCATACATTGCATTGCAAAAGCATAAAAAACCATTAAAGACATTCCTACAGGAAAATTAAACCTTTGTTTACCAGTGTCTAGATTTACTTCTGATCTCATTTTCTCTTTAATTGTAGAAGTGTTTTCATCACCTGCTTCTACACTATAAATAGTTGCCAAAGTACCTACAAAAACTTCTCTTGCTGCTAAAGATGTAATTAAAGCAATTCCTATTTTCCAATCATAACCTAAAGGTTTAATTGTTGGTTCTATTGTTTTTCCTAAAATTCCGATATAAGAATTTTCTAATTTTACTGAAGCTATTTTTTGTTGTAATTCTTGATCAGATAAATTCTGATTTACAACATTTTCAATCGTATTTTTTTCTGCATTATCAAAAGAAGTTGGTCCATTAGAAGCTAAAAACCATAAAATAACAGACAATGCTAAAATAATTTTCCCTGCTTCTAAAACAAACGATTTTGTTTTTTCTACAACTTCAAAAAATACATTTTTTATAGATGGTAATTTATAATTTGGCATTTCTACCACAAAAAACGATTTTGATTTTATCTTTAATGTTTTATTTAAAATATACGCTGCTACAATTGCTGTTACAAAACCCAAAGCATATAATGACAATAAAACTAAACCTTGCAGGTTTAAAAATCCGAAGATTTTTTTATCAGGAATAATTAAAGAAATTAAAATTGCATATACTGGTAAACGGGCAGAACAAGTAGTAAAAGGTGTTACTAAAATAGTTATTAAGCGTTCTTTCCAACTAGAAATTGTTCTTGTTGCCATAATTGCAGGAATCGCACAAGCTGTTCCAGAAATTAACGGAATTATACTTTTTCCATTCATTCCAAAACGTCGCATAATTTTATCCATTAAAAACACAACACGACTCATATATCCTGTTTCTTCTAAAATAGCAATAAATAAAAATAATATTGCAATCTGTGGTATAAATATTAAAACACCACCAATTCCTGGAATAATTCCTTCTGTTAATAAGTCTGTAAGAACACCTGTTGGTAAATTACTTTTAGCAAAATCAGAAATTTCTGCAAAAGTTCCATCAATTAAATCCATAGGTAAAGTTGCCCAGTCAAAAATTGATTGAAAAATCACTAATAACAAAAAAACAAAAAACAAATATCCGAAGATTCTATGTGTAAAAATTCTATCTAATCTACCACGTAAATCTGTAGCTTTACTTTTATCTACTATGTATGTTTTTTTAAGAATTTTATTAATTTCTTGATAACGATAAATAGTTTCTTTATGCTGATATTTCTTAAGCTTAGAAGCATCTTCTTTAAATGCTAATAACTTCTTTTTTTCTTCTTTAGTAACAGTTTCTGGATAGTTATTCTGAGTAATCATCAACCATAATTGATACAAAGAATAATTAGGACTAATTTCTTTTAATTTTGTGAAATAATCTGGATCAATTTTATGATCAATACCACATAAAGGTGATGCTTTTGCAGCAACATGACAGCGAATAATTGCAGCCTTTACCTCGTCTATTCCTTCATTTTTTCTGGCACTTATTAAAACTACTTCTGTATTTAATTCTTTCTTTAATAAAGACAAATCAATAGTAATTCCTTTTCTATTCATTTGATCAACCATATTAATGGCCAAAACTGTTGGAATTTCTAAATCTTTAATTTGAGAAAAAAGCAGTAAATTTCTTTTTAAATTCTCTACATCAGCAACCACCAAAATAACATCTGGAGATTCTTTTATATTCTTTTTCAATAAAGTTTTTAAAACAATACTTTCGTCTAAAGAAGTAGGGTTTATACTATAAGTTCCTGGTAAATCTGTAATTATTGCATTCTGAGTAGCAGATAATTTACTAATACCTTCTTTTTTATCCACAGTAATTCCTGGGTAATTCCCTACTTTTTGATTTAAACCTGTAAGTTGGTTAAAAAGCGATGTTTTTCCTGTATTAGGATTTCCAATTAAAGCAACTTTTATATCGTTTTTAGACATTTAGATTTAGCTTTTCAGGATTATAATTTTAGAAGCAGTTTCTTTTCTAATTGCCAAATGACTTCCATTAACACAGATGTATAAAGGATCTTTTAAAGGTGCAATTTGAACCAATTGTACTTCTGCACCAGGTAAACAACCCATTTCCAGCAATTTTAAAGGAATAGAATCTAATGATTCTTCAGAAATGTATCCTATTTCTCCTTTACGTAATGTAGCTATTGTACTCAATGAATTTTATTTGGGATGCAAATATAGGAATTTAGAATGATTCTAAACAAGTTATTTTGAAGCATATTCTTCTTTTAACAAAACAACATCTTCTTTTAGTTTTTCCATATCTTTTTTGTCTGTTCCATCATAATAACCACGAATTCGTCTTTCTTTATCTACCAATACAAATTGTTCTGTATGTATAAAATCGTTTTCATCACCATTTCCTTCATCTAAAACAGCAAAATAACTTTTTCTTGCCAACTCATAAATGTGTTTTTTGCTTCCAGTAGTAACATTCCATTTTCCATCAATAACTCCTTTTCTGTCTGCGTATTCCTTTAACACAGAAACGCTATCTATAACAGGAGTTACAGAATGAGATAAAAACATAATATCGTCATCATTTTTATAATATTCTTGCAACTCATTCATATTATAAGCCATTGCAATACAAATTGTTTGACAACGAGTAAAGAAAAAATCTGCTATATAAATTTTATTTTGATAATCATTATTCGTAATTGTTTTTCCATTTTGATTAATTAATTTAAAATCTGCAATTGTATGATTTTTTTGAATATGCAACATGCTATCATCTACCAATCTTGGATTTACATCTATAGGGTTATAGATTTTAAGTTGATTATCAACCTTTAATAACTGATAAAAAACGGTGAGTGCAACAGCAGAAAACACCACAAAAAAGATAAGTGTTGGAATAGATTTTTTAAAGAATTTAAACTCCATAAAATAATTTTATAACCACAAATTTACGACTTAAAAACCCCTTAGAAAAGCAAACAAAAACAAATACTTTCTAAAATCTTTGTTAAAATAAAAATCAAGTTCTATTAGCCCTTTTTAAACTCTCTTTAAAAACGTACATTTGCCACTATTTTAATTATGATTTAACGCTGAATGGAAATATTAATAAAAGCATCACAATTTATTTTAAGTTTATCTTTATTGATTGTATTGCACGAGTTAGGGCATTTTATCCCTGCAAAACTGTTTAAAACTAGAGTAGAAAAATTCTACTTATTCTTTGATTATAAATTCTCAATTTTTAAGAAAAAAATTGGTGATACTGTTTATGGTATTGGTTGGATTCCTTTAGGTGGATATGTAAAAATATCTGGAATGATTGATGAAAGTATGGATACTGAGCAAATGGCTTTGCCTGCACAACCTTGGGAATTTCGTTCTAAACCTGCGTGGCAACGTTTAATTATAATGTTAGGTGGAGTTTTTGTAAACTTTGTTTTAGGTATTTTTATTTACATTATGTTAATGTATGCTTATGGAGAAAAGTTTTTACCAAACGAAAATGTAAAAGATGGTGTTTGGGTTCAAGATTCTTTAGCCTTGAATTTAGGTTTACAAACTGGAGATAAAGTCTTAACAATTGATGGTGAAAAAATTAAAAAATTCTCTGAGTTAACATTAGGTTTTGTAAACGGTAATAATTTTCAAATTGAAAGAAATGGAGCAATTATTGACAAAGTAATTCCTGAAGATTTTATTTCTCAATTAGTTGATAGAGGTAAAGATGCAGGTGCAATTTTATTGCCTAGATACCCTTTTGCAATTGCAGGTATTTCAGAAGATTCTCCAAATACAGGTTCCGATTTAAAATCTAAAGATATTGTTATTGCTATTAATGGAAACACCATAAAGTATTTTGATGAAGCGCAAACTGAATTAAATAAATTCAAAAATCAAGATATTACAGTAACAGTAAAAAGAGGAGATGAAACTAAAATTATTCCTGTTAAAGTTACTGATAAAGGTAAATTAGGAGTTGGTTTAGGGCAATTATCTTTTAAAGATTTAGAAAAACTAGGTTTTTATAGTTTGGCTAATATTGAATATTCTTTTGCAGAAGCAATTCCTGCAGGATGGAACAAGTCTGTAAAAACACTTACAGATTATATAAAACAATTAAAGAAAATATTTAACCCAAGTACTGGAGCTTATAAAGGTTTAGGTGGTTTTATTTCTATTGGAAGTATTTTTCCTTCTGAATGGAGTGCACAATCTTTCTGGAACATTACAGCCTTCTTATCTATTATGTTAGGTTTTATGAATCTTTTACCAATACCAGCTTTAGATGGTGGACATGTAGTTTTTACTCTTTGGGAAATGATTACAGGTAAAAAACCTGGAGATAAGTTTTTAGAATATGCACAAGTAACTGGTTTTATTCTTTTAATTGCCTTATTACTTTTTGCAAATGGTAATGATATTTTTAGGCTTTTTAAATAAAGTGTAAAAGTGCCTTCAAAATAAAAAAAGCCTCACGTTTGTGAGGCTTTTTTTAAACTCTTAAAGAACGGTTGATAAATGAAAACCAAGTATACTGCGTGTTGCATTTATCGCAAGCATATGCTTTTGTACCTGGAATTAATTTAACAAATGCCCCTCTTTTCATTCTGTGGTTTGATGTAGATTTACATCTTGGGCAAGCTTTCATAATAAGTAATATTTGTTTAGACGCTCGCAAAATACTAAAAATCAACAAAATATTGCTAGGTACTAATACCTATTTAATTATTATTTAATCTACAAAACTTAAAATATTAACAATTTTCACTAATTATTTGGGTAAATTAATTAAGACAAAACCATCATTCAAAATATTCGAATGGTGGTTTTTTTATTTTAGAAAAAACTATTTAAGAAGGTAAATTATCTTTAGTTTCAATTACTTCTGCGGTAGCAGTATCTTCTGAAGAAATTTCTTTTCCTTTTAAATAATCTGGCAATTGCATACCAGCCATATTAAACATTTCTTGTAATGGTGGTACAGATTTATACATACCTGAAATAAAGTTAGAAGTAGATGATTTCCCATCTTTTCCCCCTCCATTTTCCCAAACAGTAACTTTATCAATCTTAATATTTTTAATAGCTTCTGCTTGTGTTTTTACCAATTCTGGTAATTTGTCAGCAATTAAAAGTAAAACTGCATCTTTAGAATTATTACCTGCTGCTTTTACAATTTGATCCAAACCAGCGGCTTGTTTTGTAAGAACCTCATATAAACCTTGTGCTTCTGCTTGTGCTTTAAATAAAATTGCATCTGCTTCACCTTTTGCAATTCTTCTAATATTTTCTGCTGTAGCTTCTGCATCAATTTCAACTTTACGTTTATCAATTTCAGCAGGTACAATAATATCTGCTAATTGAGAAGAACGTTCTCTTTCTGCTCTAGCAACTTCTGCTTCTTGTTCTGCAGCATAAGATTCTTCTAATGCTTTTGCGGTTTGTACTTTTTCTGAAGCAATTGCAACTCTTTCTGCCTCTGCCTCTCTTTGTCTACGTAAAGAGTCAGAATTTGCTACTGCAATTTTCGCTGTATTTTCCCCTTCTACTGCTTGTGCATTTGCTGCTGCAACCTGAGTTCTTTCATCTTGTACTGCATTTGCTTCACCAATAGATCCATCTCTGGTTTTTTCTGCAACCGATTTACGTGCTGCGTTAATTGCATGTGCCGCAGCTTCTTTTCCTAAAGCTTCTATATAACCAGATTCATCAACAATATCTGTAATATTTACGTTGATTAATTTTAAACCAACTTTCTTTAATTCTGATTCTACACTTTTAGAAATATTCGTTAAAAATTTATCTCTATCAGAATTTATTTCTTCAATATCCATTGATGCAACAACCAAACGTAATTGACCAAAAATAATTTCCTGTGCTAATTCTTGAATTTCACTTTGTCCTAAACCAAGTAATCTTTCTGCAGCATTTTGCATAATTCCTGGTTCTGTAGAAACTCCAATTGTAAATCTTGAAGGAACGTTTACACGAATATTCTGCTTAGAAAGTGCGTTTACCAAATTTACTTCAATAGAAATTGGCGTTAAATCTAAAAACTGATAATCTTGAATTACTGGAAAAATAAATGCAGCTCCACCATGAATACATTTGGCAGATTCACCCCCACCAACTTTACCATAAACTACCAAAATTCTGTCTGAAGGGCACCTTTTGTAGCGCTTTATCATTGCAACTATTAATATAAAAATGAACAGAATTGCAATTCCTATTCCTATTAATCCAGCAAATTGACTGGTTTGTAATATCATTAAATTTAGCATAATTTTTTTATTTTTGAGGTTCTATAATTAATATTCCATTGTTTGTTACTTCAATCACTTTTATGACATTTCCTTGTGTTAAATCTTCATCATAATCTGTCAAAGCTTCTAATTCTCTTAAAGCTCCTTGCACTTTTACTTGTACTTTTCCTATTTTAGACCTTTTAGCTCCAACAGTTAAATATACTTCACCAATAGAATTTAAAGCATTTTTCATTTTTAAAGTTCCGCTAGAAGTTAATTTGCTGATGTAATAAAACATTGCTGCCATAACAGCCATCATTACTAAACCACATAATAAAGAAATAATAATGGTAAGAGGTTTAGAGTTTCCAGCATCTATACTAGAAATTCCACTCCAGCCAAAAATGGTGAAAAAAGCAACTAAATTTTTTAAAGTAAAAAACTGAAAACCAGCACCTGTATCTGCATCGATTTCTGCATCTACATCACCAACATCGTCTGCATCTGCACCAACAAAAGTGCTTATTAAGACAATAATAAAAATTAAAGTAGAAATCCCTGTAATTATCCAATACGTCTTTTGAAAAGACGATAATTCTTGAAACCATTCCATCATAGCTAGTTCGTTTTAAAAGTGATTAAATATATAGATTTTTGACTAAATAAAGCGACTTATTTTATCAATATAAAGAGAAACTCATTTTTACTGAAATCAACTTTTAAAAGTACTTTTTTAGTTGATTATAAACTTCAATTAACAACCTTTTTATTCTAGAAATAATATTATTGAAGTATTAAAATGTGGCTGAGCTTCAATTATTAGTAGTTTAAAAAGTGAATTTGTTACATAAATTTTTTAATATTTTTTAGAAAAAACAAAAAGCCTTGATACAAATGTATCAAGGCTTTTAAAAAATAACATATAACTTCTTCTTTAGAAACTGTAACGCAACCCGAATAAAATAGTACTTGATGGCATTGGTAAAAAACCAGATTCTATATAATCTGCATCAAAAATATTATTAGCAGTAACCGTAAAACTAAATTTTTGAACATCAACAATTACAGAAGCGTCCCAAACATTATAGCTTGTTCCATCAGAACGATCTGCATATTTATAAATAATATTTTGTCTCACATTCTTAAATAATTGAGAAGAAAAACGAGTCGTAAAATGATGTTTTAACGTATTTAATCTATAACGAGATAAACTTCTGTTCTGATCATTAATATCATCCTCTAAAAAAGTATAACCAAATGCTAAAGATTGATTAAATTCTTTAATTTTAAATGTATAATTTGCATCAAACTCAAAACCTTGAGTATATACTTGAGCAATATTTGTTGCTATAAATTTAGCCTGTGAAGCATCTTGTCTAACAAAATCTATAATATTATCTGAGGCTCTACTAAACAAAGAAAACGATGCAAAAAAGTTATTATTTGTATATTTTAAACCCATTTCTTGTGCAATTGCTTCCTCTGGTTTTAAATCAGGGTTACCTGTTGTACTAGAATCATTATAATATAAATCTGTATATGTTGGAATTCTGTATGTATAACCAATATTCCAATAATATCTTAAATTATCTGATAATTGTGCACCAATATCTAACCCAGGAAATACATGAAACTTGAAGTCTGAAAAGTAGGTTGCTGCAATACCCGGAGTAATATCTACAACACCAAACTTAAAACGATGTTCTAAAAATAAATTAGCCATAGTTCTATTTCTATTTCCTAAATTATTACTGCTAATAAAAACCCTAGAAACATCAATACCAAAACCTGTAATCCCAAGATCTGATGTATAAGAAGCATTTGTTTCTACACCAACTTTATTGGTAATGTGTAAGTTTCTATAAAAACTTGGGTCATCTCTTTTTAATTGAAAAATGTCTTGCCCTCTTTTCCAATAAATTCTTGGTGTAATTTTTAAATTCTCATTTCTAAATGTTGATGAAACTCCTAACAAACTACTCTGCGTTTCTTCATATTCATTAAATCCCCAAGAAGTTGGTGTATAAAAATTTTGTGCGCCAAATTTCTTATCGAAAAAAGTAGCCAAAACCTCTATTGGTTGTTTTTTCTTATTAAAAACTCCTTTTAAGAAATAGTTGTAGTTATTATAATCAGAGTTATCTCTATATCCATCTGAAGTTAGCGCACCAACATGTGCAATAATTGATGAATTTTCAAACTCTTTACCAACAGTTATAGATCCATTTAATTGCCCGAAAGAACCTGCTTCAATATTTGCAGAAACTGTATTTTTCAACTTCTTTTTAGTTACAATATTAATTGCTCCTGTAAATGCATTCTGACCGAAAACTCTTGCTGCAGGACCTTTAATAATTTCTATTCTCTCAATAACCTCAATTGGTAAAGCAGCATTTAAAGTATGATGACCCGTTTGAGAATCATCCATTTTAATCCCATCAATTAAAAGTAATGTTTGATCAAAACCACCTCCTCTAATATATAAATCTGCTTGACTACCAGCTGTTCCTCTTCTTCTAATATCTACACCTGCAACTTGTTGTAATAAATCAGCAACATTAGTAGCTGCACTATTTTTTATAACTTTAGACGTAATAACGTTAATCGTTCTAGAGTTCGCTTTAAAAGGTAAATCTATTCTAGAAGATCTTATTAACACAGTATCTAATTCTTGAACTTCCTTTTTTTCTTGAGAAAAAGAAGTCATATACAATGCTAAAAATGCAATAATTAATAATTTACTTCGTGTCATTTTATTTTGATTTTAAAACGCTGTAAAATTCGTAACTTTCCGGACGATTAAACTAGTCCAGTTTTAAAATGATAGATAGTCCGGTTAATATTCTTTTTAAACAATTAATTGATTTTGATAAATCAATAGCACAACCTGTATACATTCAAGTTTCACAGCAAATTATAAATGCCATTCAACGCAGATATTTAACAAAAGGAACCATATTACCAGGAACTCGTATTTTAGGTCAATTATTAAAAGTACATAGAAATACTGCAGTTGCAATTTACGAAGAATTGGCTTCTCAAGGTTGGGTAGAAATCATACCAAATAAAGGAACTTTTGTTTTAGATCCAGCCTTGAAAACAGCAAAAATAAAAGCTACTTCTCAAAAAATAAATGAAGCATATACACATCCTAAAAATACAGGATTTCCTTTTCAAAAATCATTTCATTTAGCATCGACCGTTCAATTAACCAATACTAACTTTTCTATTAACGATGGAAAACCGGACTTACGTTTACATCCTGTTCATGAATTTACAAGATGGTACAGTGCTGCTATGAAACGAAAAACGTTGATAAAAAAATGGAACAGACCCAATGAATCTTATTATTCTTTATTTCAGACTCAATTATGTAATTATTTAAACGCAACTAGAGGTTTTCATATAAGCCCGAATAATTTAATAAGTACACGTAGTACAGAAATGAGCTTATATATTGTTTCTCAATTATTGATAAAACAAAACGATGTAGTTTTGGTTGGAAACTTAAGTAATTATGCTGCAAATATGATTTTTCAACAAGCCGGAGCAAGTATCAAAACAATTCCTGTTGATAATGATGGTTTAGATATTGATTACATAAAAAAACATTTTGTAAAAGGAAATATTAGATGTTTGTATATCTGTGCACATAGAGATTACCCAACAATGGTAACCTTAAGTGCAAAACGTCGTTTAGATTTATTACAGCTTGCAAAAGAATTTAAATTTGCTATTATTGAAGATGATTACGATTACGATTTTCAGTTTGAAGGTTCTGCTATGTTACCAATGGCAAGTGCAGATGCCAATGGAATGATTATTTATTTAGGAAAATTAGGTCAATCGTTATTTCCAAGTTATCAAACTGGGTTTGTAGTTGCGCCAGAAAACTTAATTTCAGAAGCAAAAAATTATCTAGAATTACTAGACAAACAGGGAGATTTAATTCAAGAACAAATGTTATCAGAATTAATTAATGAAGGGGAAATTTATCGTTTAATGAAAAAAAACATTGTCATTTACAAACAAAGACGCGATTTTTTGTGCCAACTTTTAGCAGAACATTTTTATGAAATTGCTACTTGGAAAATTCCTTCTGGTGGACTAGCGATTTGGTTACAATTTCAACAACAAATATCACTAGTAAAACTAGCAGAAGAAGCAGAAAAAAAAGATTTATTTTTACCAAAAACAGTTCTTTATCAAGATAAAAATACTTGTTCAATTCGTTTTGGATTTGGACATTTAAATGAAGAAGAAATGGAACCTGTAATTAAAAAATTAAAAAGCGCTTATAACCAAGTTTCTACAAAATATAATTAGCCTTCATCTTATTTTTTAACAGATTAAGATATTAACAATGCTATTTTGCCTGCTATTTTTTGATACTTTTATAGCATGTTTGCACTAGTAGATTGTAATAATTTTTATGCTTCTTGTGAGCGAGTTTTTAACCCAAAATTGCAAGGAAAACCAGTTGCTATTTTAAGCAATAATGATGGTTGTGTAATTTCTATGAGCGATGAAGCTAAGAAATTAGAGCTTCCTTTTGGTGCGCCAATTTTTAAGTGGGATGCCTTTTGCAAAGCAAATAATATTACTGTTTTATCTTCTAATTACCCTTTATATGGAGATATGAGTGCTAGAGTTATGAATATTCTCGCAGATTTTTCTCCAGATATAGAAGTCTATTCTATTGATGAATCTTTTTTAAAATTAGATGGTTTTGAAAACTATGATTTAGAGGAATATGCAACAAAAATGAGAAGCAAAATTTTAAAATGGACAGGCATACCAACTTGCGTTGGAATTGCACCAACCAAAGCATTGAGTAAAGTTGCCAATAAAATTGCGCGTTCTAACCTAAAACAATCTAAAGGAATTTGTATAATTGATTCCGAAGAAAACAGAATTAAAGCATTAAAATGGACAAAAATTGGAAATGTTTGGGGAATAGGACGTCGTTTAAAAAAATGCTTGCAAGATAAAGGTTGTCAAACTGCGTATGATTTTACACAATTGCCAAGTGATTGGGTTTTAAAAAATTTTTCAATTGTAGAATGGCGTTTACAAAAAGATTTACAAGGCAATTCTAAAATTCCGTTAGAAGAAGTTTCACCAAAAAAAATGATTGCAACAACACGTAGTTTTGAGTTTACGTATTCTGATATTGATAATATAAAAGAGCGTATTTCTACCTTTGCAGCAAGTTGTGCAGAAAAATTACGCAATCAAAAATTGAGTTGTCATATGCTAATTATACAACTTTCTAGTGACAGACATAAAAAAGATTTACAACAACACAGAGAAAGTAAAACCATTATTTTCTCTTACCCAACAGATTCTACTTTAACTATTTCTAATGCTGCTGTAGAAGCAGTAAAAACTATTTTCAAGTCAAATATTAAATATAAGAGAGCAGGTGTAATTGTTACTGGTTTAGTGCCAAATGATAATTTTCAATTGAATTTATTTTCACACGAAAATCCAAAACACAAACCTTTAATGTCTGCTATTGATAAGTTAAACAAAAAGTTTAAATCCGATAAAATTAAATTAGGCAATCAAGATTTAAACCGTACTTGGAAAATGCGACAAGAACGTTTATCAAAAAAATTTACAACCAATATTAACGAAGTTATTGTTGTTAAATAGAAATATCTTTTCATGAATAATAACTATAAAATTTTAGCCGTTTTTGAATATTCAACAGAAGCGCATGTGACAAAATCTAAATTAGATTCAGAAGGTTTACAAACTATGCTGATGGATGAAAAAACAATAGATTCAGATCCTTTAATTAGCAATGCAATTGGTGGCGTAAAACTATTAGTTCATCAAGATGATTTTGAGAAAGCAACAAAAATCTACAATAACATTAGGGCATATCAAAAAGATAAAAGCGGAAAAGATTTTTCTTGCCCAAAATGTAATTCTAACAGAGTATTAGTTGCTCCAATTCAAAGAAAAAACGTGTTTTATATGTTGTTTCCTTTTTTTGAGAAAAAGAGGCACATTTGTAATGATTGTAAAACAATATTTTAAACCAATAAATAACTTATAAGTTTAAAGAAAAGTTATAATTTGCAAGCAATTGAAAACCATACTAATGAAATATTTTACACTCATATTTTTAATCACAATAGGACTTTTAACAGGTTGTAAAGAATCAGAAAAAACAAAAACTAAAAAAGAAAAAGTTCCTGTAGAAACCTTGACTTCACAAAACACTCATCAAATTGTTGTTCTCGAAAAGATAGCAGCTGGAGGATATGTTTATCTTAAGGTTTTGGAAAAAGAGAAAGAATATTGGGTAGCTGTTCCAGGTAGACAAATAAAAATAGGAGCTACTTATTATTATGATGGAGGAATGGAGATGAGAAAATTTGAGAGTAAAAGTTTAAAACGAACTTTTGAAAGCGTAATTTTTGCTCAAGGTATTCGAGATAAAAAAAATGGTGTTAAAAAAGTTGAAAAAAGTAATCTTCAAAAAGGAAAATCAAACGTAGTTAACGTTGAAAAAGCTCCAAATGGCATTAGAATTGCAACACTTTTTGAAAACTTAGAAAAGTATCAAAATAAACAGGTTATTATTAAAGGACAGGTTGTAAAAGTTAATAACGGAATTTTAGGAGTTAATTTTCTGCATTTACAAGATGGAACAAAAGGAAATGGCAAATATGATATTACAGTTACGAGTAATGATGAGTTTAAAATAGGTGATGTAGTTACTATAAAAGGAACTGTTGTCTTGAATAAAGATTTTGGATCGGGTTATGCTTATGAGGTACTTATTGAAAAAGCAATTATTTTATAGTAATATTTAAAGAAAAGTTATAATTTACATTCAAATGAAAACATCTAAAACACTTACTTTTTTTACACCCAAAACTTCCTCTGGAAATGGAGCTGTATTTGTAGATGTTGGCATTTCTGCCGGATTTCCATCACCTGCAGATGATTTTAGAGAAACAAGAATTTCTTTAGACGATGAACTTATTCAAAACAAAGACGCTACTTTTTTTGCGAAAGTAAAAGGGCAATCTATGATTGATGCTGGTTTAGATGACAATGACTTATTGGTTATTGATAGAAGTTTAGAACCTGCCAACAATAAAATTGCTGTCTGTTTTTTAGATGGTGAATTTACTGTAAAACGTTTACGAGTAGAAAAAAATGAAATTTGGTTACAACCAGAAAACCCTAATTATCCGATTATAAATATCACCGAAGAAAATGATTTTATGATTTGGGGAATTGTTACTAGTGTGATAAAAAAAGTTTAAAAATTACTCTTTTTTAATATTTTATTATTGTTTTTCGATAATTTTTATATATTTGCATTGTCAAATAGTAAAAACTAAACTCTATGAAAACAAAACAATTATTAAAAGTAATGCATGTAATTGCTTGGATCGTATTTATAGCATTGTGCATAAAAACAGGTGCTATTTTAATCTCATATTTTGTAAGTATTTCAAATCCTGAAGCTGCAAAAAACCTGTATGAAGGTTTAAACTTATTTGAATATTACAATCACAGTTTTTTACAATACAGTTTTATTATTGGTTACAAAGTTCTTTTATTTTCAGTGGAAGCGTATATTGCTTTTTTAGTCACCAAGTTATTAAGCGGATTAAACTTAGAAAAACCATTCAATTTTAATGTTCAAAAATTAATGCAGAAAATAAGTTATAGTATTTTTTACCTATGGATTTTAGCTATTGTACATAACACACAGGTTCAGTATTTAGGTAAAAAATATCGTTTTACGATCGATTTATTTTCTAGTGATTTTATCTTTTTAGCAGGAATCATTTTCATTTTTGCACAAATAGTTAAAAGAGGAATTGAAATTCAATCTGAAAACGAATTAACAATATAATATGGCAATCATAGTAAACTTAGATGTAATGCTTGCCAAACGCAAAATGCGGAGTAAAGAATTGGCAGAAATAATTGGTATTACAACCGCAAATTTATCCATCTTAAAATCGGGTAAAGCAAAGGCAGTTCGTTTTTCTACTTTAGAAGCAATTTGTAAGGCTTTAGATTGTCAACCAGCAGATATTTTAGAATATACAGAAGGTTAATTCAAATTTCGTTTTTCAATAAAAAACCGTTTTAGAAGCTGAGAACATTCATTTTCTAAAATTCCTGATACCACTTTTGTCTTTGGATGCAAAGTGGTATTTAAGTTTTTGAAACCTCTTTCTGGTTCTGAAGCTCCATAAACAATTTTACCAATTTGAGCCCAATAACTTGCACCTGCACACATTTGGCAAGGCTCTAAAGTAACATACAAAATACACTCTTTTAAATATTTTCCACCTAAAAAATCTGCAGCAGCAGTAAAAGCTTGCATTTCTGCATGTGCAGTTACATCCGTTAATGTTTCTGTTAAATTATGTGCTCTTGCAATAATCTGGTCTTTAAAAACAATAACAGCGCCAACAGGAACTTCGCCTTTATCAAAAGCTATTTCTGCTTCCTGTAAAGCTCTTTTCATAAAATAAGTATCGTCAAAAGGTTGTATCATTTTTTTGAATATAAAAACCAATATTACAAAATTTGATGTTGTATTTTTGTGTTTGAATGAAGAACTTATTAGACAACATATCAAATCCAGAAGATTTAAGAAAATTAAATCCAGAACAATTACCTCAACTCGCAAAAGAGTTAAGAGAATTCATTATTGATATTATTGCTACCAAAGAGGGGCATTTAGGAGCAAGTTTGGGTGTTGTTGAGTTAACAATTGCACTTCATTATTTGTTTGACACTCCAAATGATTTATTAATTTGGGATGTTGGTCATCAAGCCTATGGACATAAAATTTTAACGGGAAGAAAAAACAACTTTTATACCAATAGACAATTTGGTGGAATTGCTGGTTTCCCATCAAGAAGTGAAAGCGAATTTGATGCTTTTGGAGTTGGACATTCTTCTACTTCTATTTCTGCGGCATTAGGAATGGCAATTGCATCCAACTTAAAAGGTGAAACAAAAAAACAACATATTGCAGTTATTGGTGATGCCTCTATTGCAAGTGGAATGGCTTTTGAAGCACTGAATCATGCTGGAGTTTCTAACGCAAATTTACTCATCATTTTAAATGACAATGCTATAGGAATTGATCCTGCTGTTGGTGCCTTAAAAGAATATTTAACAAAGGTTAAAACTGATAAAAGACTAGCTGTACAAAACAATATTATTAAAGCTTTAAATTTTGATTATTCTGGTCCGATTGATGGACATGATTTACCTAAAATTCTATCAGAATTAGAAAGATTAAAATCTGTAAAAGGACCTAAATTCTTACACGTTATCACCACAAAAGGGAAAGGTTTACAGCAGGCAGAAGAAGATCAAGTTACATATCATGCTCCAGGAAAATTTGATAAAATTTCTGGAGAAAGAATAAAAAAGGAAGAAAATTTATACACCAAATATCAAGATGTTTTTGGAGAAACAATTGTAGAATTAGCAGCTAAAAATGATAAAATTGTTGGTATTACACCTGCAATGTTAACAGGAAGTTCGCTAAAGTTTATGATGGAAAAATACCCAGAAAGAACTTTTGATGTTGGTATTGCAGAACAACATGCAGTAACACTTGCTGCAGGTATGGCAACACAAGGTTTAGTGCCGTTTTGTAATATTTACTCAACATTTTTACAACGTGCTTACGACCAAGTAATTCATGATGTTGCTTTACAAAATTTACCAGTAATTTTCTGTTTAGACAGAGCTGGTTTGGTTGGGGAAGATGGAGCAACACATCATGGTGTTTTTGATTTGGCATATTTACGATGCATTCCTAATCTAATTATTTTTGCGCCTAGAAACGAAATTGAATTGCGTAATATTTTATACACTGCTCAATTAGGTTTAAATAATCCAATTGCAATTCGATATCCAAGAGGAATAGGAACTATTATTGATTGGAAACAACCCTTTGAAAAAATTAAAATTGGAAAAGGTGTTTGTTTAAAAAAAGGAAACAAAATAGCAATTTTATCTATTGGAACTATTTCAAAAAATGTATCTGAAGCCTTAGATTTAATTGGTAATTCATCTAATTTTTCTCATTATGACATACGTTTTGTAAAACCTTTAGATGAAAAATTATTACACCTAATTTTTGAAAAATACGCTACTATTTTTACAATAGAAGATGGTACAATAAAAGGCGGATTTGGAAGTGCTATTTTAGAGTTTGCATCAGAAAATAATTATCAACATAAAATTAAGACTTTAGGAATTCCTGATAATTTTATTGAACATGGAAGTGTTTCTAGACTTCAAATGAAACTTGGTTTAGATGCTCATAGCTTAGCAAATCATTTTAAGGTATTATCATAAAAAAAGACGCTAAAAGCGTCTTTTTTTATTGTTTAACTCAGTAAAAAACTACTCAATCACTATTTTATTAGAAGATTTTTTATTGTTTTCATCAATAATATTTACAATATAAACTCCAGTATTTAAGTTTACAGAAATTTCTTGTTTTTCATCTAAAGTAAAATCTATGTTTTTAGAATAAACTTGCTTTCCTGTAATATTAAAAATGTCCATTTTAGTTTTACCTAAAGAGTTTTTAGCTTGTAAAGTGAAATCTCCTTTTGAAATAGTTGGATAAATTGTAAATACTTTTTTGTTAGCTAAAACATTATTTATAGAAGCTGTTTCTGCCGTAAATTCTCCAGAAAAAACACCTCTACCATATGTTGCAGCAAAAATAGTATTATCATCTCTTAAATCTAAATCAGTTACTTTTACATTACTCATCCCATTATCAGACTGAACCCAAATTGGTGAATCCGCAGTAAAATCTGATGTCTTCCAAACACCAAGTTCTGTTCCAATAATAACCTCTTCTGTTCTTAAAGGGTTCTGTAGAATAGTTTTTACAGGAATATCTGGGAAATCTCCTTCTTTAGAAGCCCATGTCACTCCTCCATCACTTGTGTACCAAATACTATTAACTCCATAATTATGCATGGTAACAAAAATTTCATTTTCACTTATTCCAAATTCAATATCAGAAATAGATCCTACAAATTCAGGTCCTGTAATTTCAGACCAAGATATAAGAGCATCATTTGCGTTATTTATTTTTAATAATTTTCCATTTCCTAATCCTACAAGCAGCGTTGATGAATTTGTAGTAAAAGAAGAGACCTTCATTGCAGAAGGCGCAGCATCCATCAGATCATTAGTTAAATCAACTTTAATTACAGTACCAGATTTTAAATTAGAATACCTACTTATTATATAATTTGTTCCATTAGAATAATTAGAATAAAGCATATCTAAATTTGAATCTAATTCTTCTGTATTTATAAAGTCTCCATTTCCAGAAGAAGGGCTTTCTTCATTAATAGTCCTATATTCACCTGTATTAAAATCATATAATTGTATGATATTATTATAAACATAATTTACAATAAAATATTTATCGGTACCATCTTGATCAAAGAAACTATATGCACCATCTCCTCCAGAAACATCTACCGAACCATCAATAGTAGCATTTGAATTCTGAAAAAATTGTGTTCCGTTGTCTTGAGCACCAGCCAAAAAATAATCTCCAGAAAAAGCAGTAGTAGGAGCTACTCCAATAGTATAAAATTGTAACGTATTATACTCTTTGTTTCTTGAAGAAATAGAAGTATTTGGCACACTGGTAGTTTCTTCTGCATCGCTTAGCGAAGATGCGTAGTACACTCCACCATCATTTCCAATTATAGCTTTATTAGAATCTGTAGGATGAAATATAAAAACATGTTGATCTGCATGAACTGTTGGTACAGGGAGGTTACTATCTAAAAAATATGTATGGTCTTGATTTCCTGAATGCCATTTAGACATTTGTTTCCATGAACTACCGCTATCTGTTGATCTAAATAGATCTATTCCACCAACATACAAAATTGCATCATTAGTAGGATCTGTTTCAACTACTAAATCATAATAAGCTTGTCCTCTCGTAAAATCATTTGCAGGTATTCCAGTATCTACGTCATTTGGGAAAGCCATATTTGATGTTGTTGTAAATCTATCAACTGTTTTTAGCATAAAAATTGGTGTTGAACCTCCACTAGCTAAAACAAAAATCGTATTTGAATTTTGTTTAGAAACAGCTAATTCTGTCCTTCTTCCATCGGCGATAGTGTACTCCACAGTAAAATTAGTACCATCTGTAGATTTTAAAATTGTACCTCCACCATGACCATAATTATTCCTTTCTGTACCCATCCAAATTGTATTATCTGCACCTACTTCTAAATCATTTGGTTCATAGGGTGATTGTTCTGGAGTATTTAATGTTAATTTAGACCAATTAGCTCCATCATTCACAGTCTTATATAGTCCTGTATTACTACTTCCAGCCCATACACTTCCAGAGTTATAATAAGCTCCACCAATACCAGCAAACACTTCTGTTTTATTAGTTACAGGGTTATTCCAAGCTAAAATAGTATTAACAAAATATAGTTTACTACTAATATCACTACTTGTTATATTAAATACATTTGCCCAAGAACTTCCCCCATCAGTAGATTTCCAAATTCCATTTCCTACTCCATTATCATTTGTATAAGATTCTCCTGTACCAACGTAAATAACTTTTGAGTTATTTGGGTCTACAGTAATACAGGTTATTGCTAAATTTTCTGAAACACCAACTTGTTGCCATGCAGAATCTGCATCTGTAATATCGTCATTTACCCATAATCCACCACTAACTCCACCTGCAAAAACTCTTTTACCACTTACATCATTTGGATCAAATAACAATGCTCTAGTTCTACCTCCAACATTGTTTGGACCTCTTTCTATCCATGGATTATCTGTTTCATCTCCAGGAGTTCTACTTAAAGTTTTTTCTGAAGTTAATTTTTCTTGAAGTTCAAAAATATTTTCTGGATAAGTTTTGCCTGTAATAGGATTTAATTCATTTAAATATTCTTGCTCAAAGTAAGCATTAGGTGGAAGCCCTTGTTTTTTTCTTTCTTTTTTAGTTAAAGCCTTTGTTTTATTATAGGGATGATTTTGTCTAAATTCTGAATATTTTTTTCTTATTAGTTCAATTTTAGACTCTTTTGTAACATTAAAACACAAAAACCAAACACCTAAAATTACCACCAAAATAAATACTACTTTTTTCTTCATCGTTTTCATTTATTTTTTAAAAATAAGGACTTATTTTATGTATTAAATAATATTTCCTGTTAATTTTTTGTGCATTCTAATTGCGTAACTATCTGACATTCTAGAAACATAACTACATATTTGCATAATTCTATTGTAAAGGTTATTCGTTTCTGTCTGATATTCTTTAGGTAGCAAGTTTAATACCAAATTATCAAAATTAGAAGAATTTCCATAAAACTTATTATTTAAAGCAGTTACAAATACGTCTAATAAATCTGCAATAATTCTATAACCAGCCACTTCTTTTTCTACAACTTCTTTGCTTTTATAAATTTTATCGACACTTATTTTAATGATGTCGTTAATTTGTGCTTCATACTTACACTTGTCTAGTAAAGATTTATCGAAAGTTCCGTTTAAAAGTGCTTCTTCATTTTCTAAAAAAATATCTACTGCTTCATTTATTAAAACTCCAATTGCCAACGCACGTAAATAACTTACTCTATCTGTTTTATGTTGTAGTGAATGGTATTTTTTACTATCAATAGTATCTTTTACTAATTTAATCATGTATTCTAAAGCAAATTCCTCATCAATTAAACCTAAATTAATACCGTCTTCAAAATCGATAATTGTATAACAAATATCATCTGCAGCTTCAACCAAATATGCCAATGGATGTCTATAAAATGAAACCGCTGAAGTCGATTTTTGCTTCATTCCTAAATCATCTACAACATCTAAAAACTCTTCTTTTTCAGATTGAAAAAAGCCATACTTTTTATCTACAATATGATTTGTTGGTTTCTTTGGAAGACTCTCTTTTGGATATTTTAAAAAAGCTCCTAATGTTGCATAACTTAAACGCAATCCACCAGAAACTCCTTCTCTAGTTTCTGTTAAAATCTTAAATCCATTTGCATTTCCTTCAAAATCTATTAAATCTTGATACTCGTTTTCTGATAATTCTTCTTTGTATTTTAAGCCATTTCCTGTTTTAAAATACTCGCCAATTGCTTTTTCTCCAGAATGACCAAAAGGCGGATTACCAATATCATGCATTACAGAAGCTGCAGCAACAATAGCTCCAAAATCGTTAAAAGTATATCCTAATTCTACCAAATTTGGATGACGTTCTAACAACACTTTTCCAGCTCTTCTCCCTAAAGTTCTACCAACAACAGACACTTCTAAACTATGTGTTAAACGCGTATGTACAAAGTCTGTTTCCGATAACGGAATTACTTGTGTTTTGTCTTGTAAGCTTCTAAATGCTGATGAAAATATAATTCTATCAAAATCTACATCAAAACCCAAACGTGTTTCGTCTTGTTTTGCTCTTGGACGTTTTTGTGTATCGCCAAAACGTTTTAAAGAAAGGAGTTGTTCCCAGTTCATTGAATTTTTTTATTTAGTACCGTTTTCTAAAATGACATCTTTTTCTGAATATAACAATTCTGCAACCTGAATTAATTTCTTTATTAAATCATTTACATTTACGTTATCATTCACTAAAGATGATGCCATATTTGTTGTAATTAAATTTTTTCTTATTAATCTATCTATCGATTTATTATCTGCATATAAAGCTGTTTTAGCTGCTTTTTTTAATTTCATTAATTGATTAAAATATTCATCTTTATCTTCATTTTTTCTAAACAAATAAATCACCCTTAAAACCTTCACAACTTTTTTTCTAAACTTGTTGTATTCTTTTTTGATATCTTTATTATCTGATTCTAAAAACTGAGATACATTCTTCTCTAATTCTCTAGTATCCTTAATAATTTCGACCATTCTTCTATTGGCTAATTTTAATTCTGATAACCTCTTATTCTGTTCTTTTGTTAACTTAAGATCTTGCTGTCCTCTTGTTACATAGTTAATAATTTTACCATAGATATTTTTTACTTTACTATAATATAAATTTTCTACATCAATTTTAATTTGTTGATCAGATTGATTAATTATTTTTTTAATTTTTATATCTGATTTAATATCATCTCTATGAATACTTAATGCATGTGCAACAATTTCGAAAATTGCATTCTTGTAAAGATATTTAGATTCTTTTAATACTGACGAAATTAATGTTCCTGGAAACTCTAAAATAGCCTCATTTAAATATTTTGGCTCATCGATTCCTTTGTTTTCATCTTCTTTAAATAATTTTAATAAGAATTTTTCTAATGTTTTTATAAAAGGAATCATTAAAACAACACCTAAAACATTAAAAATAGTATGAAACAATGCTAGTTTTAATGTATAATCTGTTTCTGAAAAATTTAAAAATTCTGATAAATAATTTACGGAATTTGCTAATGGAAAAATAAAGACTAATGCAGTTAAACCTGTTAAAAAGTTGAAAATTAAATGTGCAACAGCTAATCTTTTTCCAGCAGAATTTGAACCTAGAGAACCTAAAACTGCTGTTATTGTTGTGCCTACATTTGCCCCAATTGCAAGTGCCAGAGCGTTTTCGTATTCTATTTGTCCTGCAGCTAAGGCTGTTAAAATTAAAGCTAAAGTTGCACTACTAGATTGTAAAATTGTAGTTATTATTATTCCTAAACCTGTATAAATTAAAGCACCTAAAAAACCAGATACAGCAAACTGAGATAAATCTATAAAATCTTTAAAAACATCAAAACCTTCTTTCATGTAATGAATTCCTAAAAAGAAAAAACCCAAACCTGCTAAAACATTTCCAATTCCTTTATAAGTAATATTCTTTTTAAACGAAAAAACAAGTCCGAAAATTAACATAGGCATTGCTAAGGCAGAAATTTTAACTTTCAAGCCAAAACCAGCAATTAACCAAGCTGTAGCAGTTGTACCAATGTTTGCTCCAAAAATTAATCCTAAACCACCAGAAAGACTAATTAAACCTGCACTAATAAATGAAATAGTTATTACAGAAACCAAAGAGCTAGATTGTATTAAAGCCGTAACTAAAGCACCAGCTGTAATACTTTTATATAATTTGTCAGTCGCATTTTTTAAAAAATATTGTAAAGGTCCTTTTGTAAAAACTTTAAAACCTTCTTCTAGCATCATCATACCAAACAACAACACAGCAATACCAGCAGCTATCGTTTTAAAATTTGGATTGAAGTATAGAATTACAGCTAGTAATACTAAGAAAGTAGTAAATAATATTTTTTTAATCATCTAAAAAAGTATGCCTGTTTTACAAATTTATGTAAACATAAAGATATTATTTATAAATAAAAAAGAGAAGCCTTTCGACTTCTCTTTCTATCAATTTATATTTAAATAAAAAATTAAATATTATCCTTCGCAACTAGCGCATTCTTTCTTTTGCTTAAATTTCTGTGCAGCATTCATACTGTGTTGGTAATACATAGATTTTACACCTAATTTCCAAGCATTAATATATACAGCATTTACATCTTTAATTGGCATATCTGGATGTACCATAATGTTTATAGATTGTCCTTGATCTATATGATTTTGTCTGTTTGCTGCTTGATAAACAATTACATTTTGGTCTATTTCTGAATAGGTTTTAAAAACATCTTTCTCTTCTTCTGATAAAATACTTAAATGCTGAACAGAACCATCATTGTCTCGAATACTTTTCCAAATATCAGAAGTATTTTGTCCTTTTTCTTCCAATAATTTTTCTAAAATTGGATTTTTAATTGTTGTTTTAATCTTCGCAATATCTTTTACATAGATATTAGACCAAATTGGCTCAATACCTTGAGATACTTGCCCTAAAATAAATGCAGATGAAGTTGTAGGTGCAACTGCATTTAAGGTTGTATTACGTCTTCCATATCCTTTTAAAACAGCTGGTTCACCATACTTTTTAGCCATTTCTTCTGATGCTTTGTATGATTTTTCTTTAATAACTTTAAAGATTTCACTATTTAAAGAATATGCCTCTGCACTGTCAAAAGCTAACATTTTAGATTGTAATAAAGAGTGCCAACCTAAAGCTCCTAAACCTAATGCTCTATTCTCTTTTGCAAAATTATAAGCTTTCTCCATAAAACGAAACGTAAACTGATCGTCTCTATCTGGTGAATCTTTATATACTTCTAATTTATTGATAAACTCTTGCATTACTGCATCTAAAAAGTAAGCCAATGTTTCTACTGCATCTGTATCTTTCCACTTGTCATAATGCACCAAATTAACGGATGATAAACAACAAACAAAAGACCAATCTTCGTTAGAAGGTAACATTATTTCTGTACAAAGATTACTTGCATAAATTTCATGGTTTTTGTCTTTATAAACATCTACCGTTCCATTATTTGCATTGTCTCTAAAAAGAATATATGGATACCCAATTTCTCCTCTTCTTTGTAATATTTTTGCCCAAAGACTTCTTTTTTCTACATCACCAGCAATCATTTCTTCCATCCACTCATTACTTACAGTAACACCGTGCGTTAATTCTTGAATTGGGTTTCCTTCTGTACCAATTTCTAAAAACTCTTTAATATCATCATGATCTATTGGTAAATATGGAGAAAAACGACCACGTCTTACAGAACCTTGACTTACAACATCAACCATTTTTTCAAACAATTGCATAATATGTACTGAACCAGATGATGAACCATTATTTTTAACATCTGCTCCTCTTTCACGTAATTTACCAAAGTAACCAGAGGTTCCTCCACCTAATTTAGACATCATACCAACTTCTGATTGTGAGAATAAAATATCTCCCATATCATCTGCCACGTGCGAACCAAAACAACTAATAGGCAAACCTCTCTTTTTACCAAAATTAGACCAAACTGGCGATGCTAAAGAGAAATAACCTGCTGCCATATATTTGTAAAACTTATCAGAAAAACCATCGATTTTTAAAATACGTTCTGCATTATCAGCAATTTCTCGTATTCTTTCTTCTGGTGTAGTATCACCTGTTAAATACCCCGACTCTAAAAATTTACGGCTATTATCTGTTAGCCATTCAATTTCAGGTTCGTTTTTATCTTTAAGCATTTCTTTTCGAGCAGCGTTTCTTGCTTGAATCATTTTTTCGTGCTCAGTAAGTTCAGTTGTTGTTGTTGTCTTTTGGTCGTTTAGGTTCATAGTTTAAAATAAGTCGTCGCTGGTTATACTTTTAGTTCTTTTGCTATAGTTGATAGATCTTTTAACGAAGAAATCACCGTGTTTAGTTCCAATGATTTCATCATCAAACCAATCTGTTTGAGATAATAATGCTTGGTCTACATCAAATACTTTTGATATACCAATACTTTCTAAAGAGTTATTAAATCTATTTTTAATAAATTCTTTAATTAATTTTTTAGGTAGAAAATCTAATTCTCCTTTTTCAAAAATCCAATCAATTAGTTTGCTTTCTGAAATAAATGCTTCTTTACATGTTTCTTGTACTAATGCTTTATGGTCTTCATCAAACCATTCTGGGTTTTCATCTTTAATAATTTTAATAAGATCGATACCAAAATCTCCATGAATTTGCTCTTCTTTAGAAGTAGCTTCTACAACATTAGAAATACCTTTTAATACATTTTTATGTTTATTAAAAGCCATAATAATCAAAAACTGAGAAAATAAAGATACGTGCTCTATAAATAGAGAAAACAAAATTATAGATTCTGAAAACTCTTGATTGTCTTCACTATTTACGTTCTTTAATGCTGATTCTAGGTAATTAACACGTTTCATAATTACAGGGTTTTTCTTTAAGTTTTTAAACTCATTATTTAACCCTAAAATTTCTAATAGATGTGAATACGCGTCGTGATGACGAACTTCACTTTCTGCAAACGTTGCACCAACAGAACCAATTTCTGGCTTTGGCATTTTCTTATAAATATCTCCCCAAAATGTTTTTACAGCAACTTCTATTTGCGAAATTGCTAACATGGTGTTTTTTATAGCATTTTTTTCTACATCTGTAAGAGAGGTCTTAAAATCTTGTATATCACTTGTATAATTAAACTCTGTATGAATCCAATAAGAATGCCTAATAGCATCTACATATTCTCCTAAAGCAGGATAATCGTATGGTTTTAAATTTATTCTCTTCTCAAAAATATTAGGCTTTCTACTTCTTGTTTGTTCATCTCTATATAAGATATAAGCCTTTGCAACATCATGAAAAGGACTATCCATTAATTTATACTCTACAATGTCTTGAACTTGTTCTACTGTGGGTGTATAACTTGGTTCATTTAACTTTCTTTCTAATAAAGTACCATTTACAATCTTGGTAATTGCAATTGCGTCTTGCCTAGTACCATGATTTACAGTAAGCATCGCTTTTTCAATAGCGTTTGTAATTTTTTCTAACTCAAAAGTGTTCGTTTCGGAGTCCCTTTTTATAATATGCGTAATTTCCACAGTAAATTGTTGTTATTTGAGAGTTAATTAATCGTCAAGAACGACTTCTACAAAGATTGGTTTTTTTGTTTCAAAATGAAAGCCATACTTATTCACAAAACCCTTGAAGTTTTTAACAAATCTGTCAAATTCGTAATTTTAACCTAAAAAAATTGAATTTTTAATAGTTTGAATCACAATGTGTTACCATTAATAAAACGCTACAACCACTATTTTTATTGACATTCTAAAAATTCTTCTTAAAAAAAAATTTTTAGCACAACTTATTCTTAATATTAATCTCTTTTTTACACCTCTTTTTTTATTTAGAATAGTCCTCAAAATTATTTAATCAAACTTTTTGTAAAACCAACAACTTATAAGCTTATATTTGTAGTATTATTAACATTTATTTTATATTATAGTGAAAAAAGGAACAGTAAAATTCTTCAACGAATCTAAAGGATTTGGATTTGTAACAGAAGATGATTCAAACACAGAGTACTTTGTACATGTATCTGGATTAATTGACGAAATTAGAGAAGGTGACGCGGTAGAGTTTGACCTTAAAGAAGGTAGAAAAGGTTTAAATGCAGTAGACGTTAGAGTTATCTAATACTATTTTTTTAAAATTCTTTACAAGAAACAAGTCGTTTAATCTTTTTTAAGCGACTTTTTTTTGTCTTATTTTTACAGAAATATTTCCCTTAAATGAAAAGTAAATTTCCTAAAACTGTACAAATTGCTATACTATCTGTTTACCTAATTTTCTTAGCAGGTTCTGTTGTTAGAATGACGGGTTCTGGAATGGGTTGCCCTGATTGGCCAAAGTGTTTTGGCTATTACATTCCACCTACTTCTGAGGATCAAATTACCTGGAAACCAGATTCTGAATTTAAAAAAGGTTTTATCATTATTAAAGATGAAGTCTTATTTGTTGCAGAAAAAGATATTAAAACAACTGCTACATTCAACAAAAAAAATTGGAAAAACTACACAAAACACGACTACGCAAAATTTAACAAATACCATACTTGGACAGAATATATTAATAGACTTGCTTCTGTTTTATCTGGCTTTGTTTTCTTGTTTTTAATTTACGAAGCCACAAAGTTTTGGAAAAAAGACAAAAGGGTTCCTATACTTGCTTTTGCAGCTTTCTTTTTAATGTTAGTAGAAGCTTGGTTAGGAAAAACGGTTGTAGATACAAATTTAAAGCCTACAATTATTACCATTCATATGGTTATTGGTTTAATTATTATTGCTCTTTTATTACAATTACAATTTATTTTAACCAAAAGAAAAAAAATACACAGGTACAATGCTGTTTTTAATAAATTACTAATTGTTTCTGTTGTTTTCTCTTTAGTACAAATTGCAATGGGAACACAAGTAAGGCAATTTATAGACGAACAAGTAAAATTATTTGGTTTTGAAAACAAAGATTATAGTTTGATGAACCCAAGTTTTAAATTCTATTTTCATAGATCATTTACAATTGCAATTGTACTAGTAAACCTTGCTTTATTTTACATAAATCAAGTAAAAAACTTAGGATACAAACTAGTAAACTGGGTTGTCTTTTTAATTTTTATAGAAACAATTACTGGTATTTTAATGTATTATGCAGAGTTTCCTCTAGGAACACAAGCAACACATTTATTAGCTGGAGCCATTTTATTTGGATTGCAGTTTTATTTATGGTTGCAGAGTAGGAAGACAGTTAGCAGTTAGCAAAAGTGAAAACTTCTCGATACATTTTTCTTCATTCTTCAGAAAAACACTCGAAGTGACAGACTCTTCAATTCTTCAACTTTGAAACTTTGAAACTTTGAAACTTTGAAACTTTGAAACTTTGAAACTTAATCTACGGATGCGCATTTACCCAAACTTCTCCGTCAGAAAAATATTCTTTTTTCCATATAGGAACTGTTTCTTTTAAAATATCAATAGCAAACTCACAAGCCTCAAAAGCGGCTTTTCTATGTTTAGATGAAACCGTAATTATTACAGGAATATCTCTTATTTGTAACATTCCTTCTGCATGATGAATGGCTATTTTTTTAATATCAAACTTACCTAAAGCCAAATCTGCAATTTTCTGCATTTCTTTAATTGCCATAGGTTTGTAGGTAGAAAAATCTAATTGAACAACTTCTTTACCTTGAGTATCATTTCTTACAGTACCTACAAAAGCAGAAATTCCGCCACATGAATCATCTTCTACAAAATTGTAACATTCTTGCAAGTCTAATTTTTCTGATGTGATTTTTATTGAAGTTCTTTTCATAATATTAGATATTGAAACAAGTTCAATACTTTTAGCAAAAATAATGATTCAAAACGTATCTTTGCAATCTAATTTTTAATACTTAACAAAAATGAAAAGTATCTTTAGAGTTGTTAGTTTTTTAGAAGGAATTTCTTACTTATTATTAATGAGTTTAGGTTTGTATTACAAATACGCTTTAAACGACCCAAGTTTTGTAAAAATGTTTGGAATGCCTCATGGAATTTTATTCATGCTTTACATTGTATTAGCATTCGTAATCAAAAAAGAAATGAACTGGAACAATAAAACTTTAGGAATTGTTTTATTAGCTTCCATTTTACCTTTTGGTACTTTTTATATTGATAAAAAATATTTAAGATAAATTTTTGAATATTTTTATCATTTCGAAATGAGCCTTTTTTAGGAGATTGAGAAATCTAAAATGAGATTCCTCCTCATTCTTCGTTCGGAATGACAACAAGATTTTTTACCCTCCACTTACAGGTGGAATTACAGCAACTATATCATTTTCTTTTAAAACCAATTCATCAGCTGCATAACTTTCATTGACAGCAATTGCATAAGAATCTATGTTTTCTAATTGAGGATATTTCTCCTTTAATAAAACCTTAAAACTTGCAACAGTTGAAGCCTTAGAAACCTCTAAACCTAAATTAGAAGTTGCTACTAGATCTGTTGTAATTCCAAAAAAAAGTACTTGAATTTTCATTTTTCAAAATTAATTAAACATACTTAATCTAAATAGTAAACCGTCATTTTTAATTCCTGCATGATAAGATTTCACATAATCTATTCTTAAAAAACGCCATTTACCAAAACCGATATTATCTAAACCTACAGAATATTCTGTATATGGTTTTTTATCTGCCATAAACAAAGTCTTTGCACCTCCAACTAAATGGAAATTCAATTTATTTATCAACGGAATTTTACCTAAAATAGCACCTCTAAAATTATGTTCTACATGTGCCTCTGCATATCTATCATTTGTATAAAATTTATAATATTCTAACAAACCAAAACTATTCAACCCACCATCTAAAGGAAAAGTTAATTGATTTCCATTGGCTTGTAATTTATCCATAAAAGCGATGTTTTTCTTTTTTAAGAACATTCCTCCTTTTATGTTGTAAGATAGATTTCCATAATTGCCAGCATTAATATCTTGTCTTAAACTTGCTTGAAATAAATCTGAATTTAGCTCAGAATCTGAAGCTCCAAATCTTTTGGTATAGTTGACATTTAAAGTTGGATATTTATCATTACCAATATTAAATTTCCTATCAGGGTAAGACAAATACTTTTGTCCAAAAATAAAAGTTGCACCAACATTTAAAGTTGCAATTTTATGCTCATTAAAAGCAGCATTTACAAAATCTGTTTTATTTAAAGGGTTATTAGAAGTATAACCTCCATTTTTATCTTGACTTGCAAAAGAGTAATTTGTAGTATTAAATAATGGTTTTCTATTCGCATACTCTAAAGATGCATCTAAATATATTCCGTTTTTAATTTCTTCTGAATAATCAATTCTTGCAAAACCTTTTTCGTAAATCTTTAAGTGATTGAGTCTATCAAACAAAGAACTAATAGTATTATTTAAGTCCATAATCGGATTTCTCCAATTAAACTGAGCAGTTGTAACACCACCAGAAATAGTCATTCTTGGTCTAGAAAGATTGTTCCATTTTTTTGTAAAAAAGAAAGTAGGTCTTAAACTTTTATCAGAAAAACCATAATTTGCATTTACACCAGCATTCCACCATTTTCCTTTTTCATTTTCTCTTTTAAAATAACTAAACCCTAATGAAGTATTAAAACCCTGTACTGTATTAAAACCGAAATTACCTAGCAAACCATTATAAGAAAAAGACCATTTTTTGTATGAATTTCTATACGTGTAACCAGTTATTGGAGCAAGTAAACTAAATTTATTTTGTTTTTTATTTACAGAATCTAAATACTTTTTAGATTTACGAACCACTTTAATACTGTCTTTAATTTGATAATCTTTAACCTCTTCAATAGTAAGTGGTACAGGTCTTAGTTCACTCCAATAAACAGAATCTTTTTCTGTAGCTTTTTTCTCAAAAGTTAAGACTTCATTTGTAAAAGTATTTGCAGCATATTGAGGTGAAAAATCATATTCGGAATACGCAGAAGAAAAGCGTCCATCAAACTTAAAACCAAAAGCATTTACCTTAAAATCTATACTCTGACTTATTAAAACCCAAGCATCAACACTTTCTGAATAATTATAGTTCTGTTTTAAATACAAAACATCTACTACAGGAATATTTACTTGAGCGCCAGTTACAGAAACATCTGCACCATAAATAGCCCAATCATCTTCTACAATATAAATAGACCCATTAAAAACTCTATCGTTTTTTCGCTTAGGAATCAATTTTATTTTATTGATAAGTTTACCGTTTTTATCATAAAAAACACCTTCTAACTTGTATTTATAATAACTAAAAGCATTTGTAGAAATTGGCGAAACCAAATCATTACCAAACTCCACACTGTTTTCATAAAAATTGATGTTTGCATCTTCTGCTCTATTAAAACTGATGCCATTATCACGTCCAGAAACTTTAGACGCAATAATTTTTTCTTTAAATTTCTTTGGTTTCTTTTGAAATTTAATTTCAGAAACGGTTTCAGAAAGATATATAATTCCACTTCTTGTAGAGTCTAAACCTCCACCAAAATCTCCCATAGTTTGCCCAAAAAACTTTTCTGGAGCATTTTTAATCTTATACAAACCGCGTGAATAAAACTTGGCAGTATATTTTGCGAACTTATCTGTATTCTTATCTTTATTAGCAATTACATTTCTAATAATTCTATTTGCAGGATTGTCTTTTGTAGAAATAGAAATTTCATCTAATTGCACATTTTCTTCTTCTAAATTCACATTTAATTCAAAAGGAAAAGAAGTAATATTTACCTGTTTTTTTAATGTTTTATAACCTAAAATTTGAAAAACAATGATGTGTTTTCCTTTCTTAGAAAAATTTAAAACATAATCTCCATTATCATTAGACGTTGTTCCTGTAACAGTTTTGTCTAAATAAATACTTACAAATGATAAAGGGTTATTTTTTGTATCTGTAATTTTCCCTTTTATTTGTGAAAAGATTGATGATGTAATAAAAAGAAAAAGTAGAAAAGTAATTTTTTTCATAGGTAGGTTTTGGTTGATAGACGCAAACATATAGTTTATGTTACAATCAAATCTTTAAATTTTGTTAAACAAGATACAATAAACTCTTAATTTTTGGTCATTATTACTGTTTTTAAACACCTAAAAGTAGTGATTTTTCACCTCCTCTTTCACTGAAAAGCCTATATTTGTAAGTTAAAAACAAGCAAATTACAATCTTTATGAGCGATTCTAGAAAAAGACACGAGGCTTTACTATATCACGCAAAACCAAAACCAGGGAAAATTGAAGTTGTTCCTACTAAAAAATATGCTACTCAGCACGATTTAGCTTTAGCTTATTCTCCAGGAGTTGCAGAACCTTGTTTAGAAATTGCAAAAGATAAAAACAACGTTTATAAATACACTTCAAAAGGAAACTTAGTTGCAGTAATTTCTAATGGAACTGCAGTGTTAGGCTTAGGTGATATTGGTCCAGAAGCTTCCAAACCAGTAATGGAAGGAAAAGGATTACTTTTTAAAATATTTGCAGATATTGATGTTTTTGATATTGAAGTAGACGCTACTGATGTTGACCATTTTATACAAACAGTAAAAGCAATTGCACCTACTTTTGGAGGAATAAATTTAGAAGATATTAAAGCTCCTGAAGCTTTTGAAATAGAAAGACGCTTAAAAGAAGAATTAGACATTCCTGTAATGCATGATGACCAACATGGAACTGCAATTATTTCTGCAGCCGCATTAAAAAATGCCATCGATATTACAGAAAAAGATATTAGTAAAGTAAATATTGTTGTTAATGGAGCTGGAGCTGCAGCAATTTCTTGTACTCGATTATACCTAAAGTTAGGTGCAAAAAGAGAAAATGTTGTAATGTGCGACAGTAAAGGTGTCATTAGAAAAGACAGAGGAAACCTTACATCTCAAAAAGCAGAATTTGCAACAGATAAAGATCTCAATACTTTAGATGAAGCCATGCATAATGCTGATGTTTTTATTGGTTTATCTAAAGGAAATGTAGTTTCTCCAGAAATGCTTTTGTCTATGGCAAAAGACCCAATTGTTTTTGCAATGGCAAATCCTGTTGCAGAAATAGAATACGATTTAGCAGTTGCTACAAGGAAAGATATTATTATGGCAACTGGAAGATCAGACCATCCTAATCAAGTAAATAATGTACTTGGTTTTCCATTTATTTTTAGAGGCGCTTTAGATGTTAGAGCTACCAAAATTAATGAAGAAATGAAAATGGCAGCTGTACATGCTTTGGCCGATTTAGCAAAACAAACTGTACCAGAACAAGTAAACATTGTTTATGACGAAGTGAGTTTAGCTTACGGAAGAGATTATATTATTCCCAAACCATTTGATCCAAGATTAATTTATGAAATCCCTCCAGCAATTGCAAAAGCTGCTATGGATTCTGGTGTTGCTTTAGAACCAATTGAAGATTGGAAAAAATACAGAGAAGAATTAATGGAAAGATCTGGTTCTGGAAGTAAAGAAATTAGACTTTTACATAATAGAGCAAAAAGTAATCTTAAACGCATTGTTTTTGCAGAAGCAGATCATTTAGATGTTTTAAAAGCAGCTCAAAGAGTACATGATGAAAAAATTGGAATCCCAATTTTATTAGGACGAAAAGAAGTCATTTTAGAGTTGATGGAAGAAATAGGTTTTGATGGAGATGTTACAATAATAGATCCAAAAACTGATGAAGAAACTGAACGTAGAGATCATTTTGGAGAGGTTTATTGGAAAAACAGACAACGAAAAGGACGTACTTTTTCTGAAGCAAAAAAATTAATGCGAGAACGTAATTATTTTGCTGCAATGATGGTGAATGAAGGTGAAGCAGATGCTTTAATTACAGGTTATTCTAGACCTTATCCTTCTGTTGTAAAACCAATTTTAGAACTTATAGAGAAAGACAAAGGAATTACCAAAATTGCTGGTAGTAACTTAATGCTAACAAAACAAGGTCCTTTATTTTTAGCAGACACCACTATTAACGAAAATCCTTCTTCGAAAGATTTAGTTAAAATTGCCCAAATGGCAGCAAACTTTGTAAAGATGTTTGGTATGAAACCTAATATGGCAATGGTATCTTTTTCTAACTTCGGTTCTTCAAACTCAGAAACTTCTAAAAAAATTAGAGAATCAGTATCTTATTTGCATCGTCATTTCCCAGAGACTGTTATAGATGGAGAGCTACAAGCAGATTTTGCTTTAAATCCAGAAATGTTAGCAAAAGAGTTCCCATTTTCTAAATTAAATGGTAAAAAGGTGAATGTTTTAATTTTTCCTAATTTAGAATCTGCAAATATTACCTACAAATTATTAAAAGAAGTTAATCAAGCAGAATCTATTGGACCTGTAATTTTAGGTTTAAGTAAACCTGTTCATATTTTACAACTAGGAGCAAGTGTAGATGAGATGGTAAATATGGCTGCTTTGGCTGCTGTAGATGCTCAAGAAAAAGATAAGAAAAACAACAAATAAAAATTGTTACTTTAGAAGCCTGAAAAAAATCATTGTATGATTACACAAGTTAGAGGAAGATTAGTAGAAAAAAATCCAACAGAAGTTGTTGTAGATTGCAATGGTGTTGGGTATTTACTCCATATTTCTTTAAATACATTTTCTAGTTTACCAGATGATGAAGCTGTTGTTTTATACACACATTTATCAATAAGAGAAGACGCTCATACGCTTTTTGGGTTCTTTTCTAAAACTGAAAGAGAAGTTTTTAAACTATTAATTTCAGTTTCTGGTGTTGGGCCAAGTATTGCAAGAACTATGTGTTCTTCTATGACATCAGAAGAGATACAACATGCAATTGCATCAGAAAATGTTGCACTCATACAATCTGTAAAAGGAATTGGAGCAAAAACAGCACAAAGAGTAATCGTAGATTTAAAAGATAAAATTTTAAAAACCTTTAATATTGATGAAGTTTCTACACTTACAAGCAATACCAATAAAGATGAAGCGTTATCTGCTTTAGAAGTTTTAGGTTTTAATAAAAAACAATCTGATAAAATAGTTTCTATGATTTTAAAAGAAAACCCAGATGCTTCTGTAGAAAAATTAATAAAATTATCCTTAAAGAACTTGTAATCAATTGAATAATTTTTTAAAAAACACATTCTCATTTCTTGCCTTTGCTTTCGTAGCAAACATTTCTGTGTATTCACAAACAAATAGTGAAAATGATTCTACATCCGTAAAAAAAGATAGTCTAGAATTAAGATATAACTTTAAAAAAGAGCAAACTGGTGGTTTGTTTTTAAATTATCTCGCAGAAAAAGAAATCATTTTTGATAAAGATTTAAATAGATATGTAATTATAGAAAAAATTGGAGATTACTACACAAAAACTCCAATTTATCTTACACAAAAAGAGTATGCAGATTATCGATTAAAAAGAGATATGAAGAAATACTTTAAAGACAAAGTAAGTGCAACAAACTCTAAGAAAAAAGGATCTAAAGATGCGCAAAAGGATTTACTACCAACTTATTATGTGAATTCAGACTTTTTTGAAACTATTTTTGGAGGAAATACCGTTAAAGTAACACCAACTGGAAGCCTAAATTTAAAATTAGGTTTTATCTATCAAAATACAGAAAACCCACAATTATCAGAAGAAAACAGAAGTAGTTTTACCTTTGATTTTGATCAACAAATTAATGCAAGTATCAAAGCTCAAGTTGGTGAAAGACTAGAATTTACAGCAAATTACGATACACAATCTACTTTTGATTTTCAGAACTTGGTAAAAATTGGTTATGAGCCTACTGAAGATGATATTTTACAAGGCATAGAAGCTGGTAATGTTTCAATGCCAATTAAAAACTCTTTAATTAACGGTGCTCAAAGTTTATTTGGTGTTAAAACACAATTACAGTTTGGTAACACAAGTGTAACTGCTGTTTTTTCTCAACAAAACTCAGAGAGTAAAACCGTTGTTGCAGAAGGTGGAGCATCAATACAAGAATTTGAATTACAGGCTACAGATTATGATAATAATCGTCACTTTTTCTTATCACAATATTTTATTGATAATTACGCAAATTCTCTTAAAAATTACCCATTAATTAATAGTCAAATAAATATTACTAGAGTAGAAGTTTGGATAACCAATAGAAATGCAAGTACAGAAGATTACAGAAGTATTGTTGCTTTAGCAGATCTTGGTGAATCTAACACTGCTGTTTTAGTAAATCAAACTGGAGAAGTACAACCAACAAGTCCACCAACAACAACTGGAGGAAATATACCAACAAACGAATCTAATAACCTATCTACTTTATTAACAACAACTAGTGGTTTACGAAGTATTTCAACAATAAATAGCGCGTTGAGTTCTTTTAGTAATGACAACATGAATGAAGGTACAGACTATTCTGTATTAGAAAATGCAAGAAGATTAGATCCAAATGAATTTACTTTAAACTCACAATTAGGTTTTATTTCTTTAAATAGAAGATTAAATGATGGTGAGGTTTTAGCAGTTGCTTATGAATATACTGTTGCAGGTAGTGTAACAAACAGTGCAAAAAGTTCTTTTAAAGTTGGAGAATTTTCGAATGATGGAATACAAGCTCCACAATCTTTAGCTGTAAAATTGTTACGTAGTGAAATTTTAAAAACCAAAAGAGATCGAGTTGTAAATGGTGTAACTATTGAAGAATCTTTTCCTACATGGCGTTTAATGATGAAAAACGTTTATGCTTTAGGTGCTTATCCATTATCACAAGATGGTTTTCGTTTCGAAATTCAATATAGAGATGACCAAACTGGTATTCCTTCTAACGTTTTACAAAATGCTAAAACGGGTACAGATACTCCAAACAATCCTGATGATGATATTAATGTAATACCATTAATTCAAGTATTAAAATTAGACCAATTAGATCAAAGTCAGTTTAGATCTCCAGATGGATTTTTCGATTATGTAGAAGGTATAACAGTAAACTCTCAAAATGGTTATATCTTTTTTCCAGAACCAGAACCTTTTGGTAATGATTTAGTACAACAAAACACTACTGATGTTGGTTTAGATGAAACTGTAGATGAAAGCTATTTATTTAAAGAATTATACTTAAATACTAAGATTAATATTAAAAATAACTTTCAGAACAAAGACAAATACTATTTAAAAGGATATTTTAAATCAGAAAACTCTGGAGGAATTCCTATTGGCGCATTTAATGTACCAAGAGGTTCTGTAAAAGTAACTGCTGGAGGAAGACAATTGGTAGAAGGTGTAGATTATGTGGTAGATTATCAATTAGGTCGTGTACAAATTATAGATCCGGGTTTACAAGCTTCTGGAACACCAATTAGTGTTTCTACAGAAAACAATGCAGTATTTAATCAACAACGTAAAACCTTTATGGGAATAGATGTTGAACATAAATTCTCAGAAAAATTTATTGTTGGAGGAACAATTTTAAATGTAAATGAAAGACCAATAACACCGAAAGTTAATTTTGGTTCAGACCCCATAAATAACACCATGTTTGGTGCCAACATAGATTATGCTACAGAAGTACCTTACTTTACAAAATTGGCAAATAAATTACCATTTGTAGATACAGATGTACCTTCTAATTTATCTGTTAGAGCAGATATGGCATATTTATTACCTGGAACACCAAGTGGAATAGATGTTACTGGAGCTGCAACTTCTTATATAGATGATTTTGAAGCTTCCCAAATCCCTATTAGTATTTTATCTCCTCTAGATTGGTATGAAGCAAGTACACCAAATACACCAACTTTTCCGGAATTTAAAGGAGCTTCTAATAATGAATTAGAATACAATTACAAGAGAGCCAAATTAGCTTGGTATAGTGTAGATCAAATTTTTTATGGAGCAGGAGATACACCTACCAATATTAATGCTGATGAACTTTCTAGAGCAGAAACAAGACAAATAAATTATAGCGAATTATTCCCTAATGTACAATTAGACATCACTCAAAATTCTTTAATTAGAACTTTAGATTTAGCTTATTTTCCTGCAGAAAGAGGTTCTTATAATTTTGATACTGGTGATGAAGTTGAAAACGACGGAACTTTCTCTGACCCACAAAATAGATGGGGAGGAATTATGAGACCTTTAACTACTAACAATTTTGATCAAGCAAATGTTGAGTATATTCAGTTTTGGATAATGGATCCTTATGAAAACTATTCTATTACCAATAAAGAAGGTTTGCCTGTAGGAATGGAACCTTCTGATGTTAGAAATGATATTTCAAATCAAGTAGGAGATTTATACATTAATTTAGGTAATGTTTCTGAAGATATCTTAAAAGATAGTCGTAAAATGTATGAAAATGGTTTGCCAGAAACTGGTGGCGATTTAAACACAGACCCAACAACTTGGGGGAAAGTACCTACAAACCCTTCAATTATTTATGCTTTTAACGAAGAAGATGACGCAAGATCTAACCAAGATGTTGGTTTTGATGGTTTAACAGATGCTGAAGAATTTACTAAATACAGTGCTAGTATTACAGAATTTGGTAAATTAAACTCTAATGACCCAGCTTCAGATAATTTTCAATTTTTTAGAGGTAGTGAATTAGATGCAAGTGATGCATCCATAATTACGAGATATAAAAATTATAATAATACAGAAGGGAACTCACCAACATTAAATCAATCTACAGAATCTTACCCAACATCTTCATCAGCATATCCAGATGTAGAAGACATCAACAAAGATCAAACTATGAATACCGTAGAAAGTTTCTACGAGTATAAAATTTCTATGAATAGAAATGATTTGGTTGTAGGAAATAACTTTATTGTTGATGAAAAAATAACGAATGTTACTTTAGAAAACGGAACAACACAAGCAACAACCTGGTATCAGTTTAGAGTTCCTGTTAGAAGTGGAACACCAATAAATGATATTTCTGACTTTAACAGTATTCGTTTTGTTAGAATGTTTTTAACGAACTTTAAAATGCCAGTAGTTATTCGTTTTGGTGAAATTGATTTGGTTAGAGGAGATTGGAGACGCTACACAAAAACATTAGACGAAGCCATTACAACTCCTATAAATTTAGAGGAAGATGAATTAAAAGATTTTGAGGTTGGTGTAGTAAGTATAGAGCAAAATGAAGGAAGTTACATTCAACCTCCAGGAATTGAAAGAGAGCGTTTACAAGGAAGTACAACTGTACAATTACAAAACGAACAATCTGTTACCTTAAAAGTAAACAATTTAGAAGCTAATAAAACAAGAGCAATTTATAAAAACATTAGCATCGATTTAAGACGTTTTAAAAACTTAAAAATGTTTATGCATCTTCAACCAAATGAAGGAGCACTTACAATAAATGATAATGATTTTTCTGCAGTTATAAGACTAGGTACAGATTTAGATGATAATTATTATCAAATAGAATTACCTTTAAAAGTATCCAAAAATGGTACTTCTGCCTTAGATCTTTGGCCAGAAGCAAATAATTTAGATGCTTTTTTAGAAACCTTTGGCCAAGTAAAATTAGACAGAGATAAAGCTGAGTTTTCAATAACAGATTTATTTACACCAGAAGGTCAAGAAACTCCTTACACAATTTCTGTAAAAGGAAACCCTACTTTAGCAAAGTTAAAAACAATAATGCTAGGGTTAAAAAACAAGACAACTTCGCCAATTAGTGGAGAAGTTTGGTTTAATGAATTACGTTCTGCTGGTTTTGATAATAAAGGTGGTTGGGCCGCAGTTGTAAATGCTGATGCAAATTTTGCAGATGTTGCAAATTTATCATTATCAGGAAGTATGTCTACCATAGGTTTTGGTAATGTAGAAGATCGAGTAGGTCAACGTAGTTTAGATGAAACAAAACAATATGATGTTGCCACTACTATAAATTTAGGTAAAGTATTAACTCCTAAAAAATGGGGAATTCAATTACCAATGAGTTATAGTGTTGGTGAAAAATATATTGATCCAAAATACGATCCTCAATATCAAGATGTAGAATTAGCAGATGCCTTGGGTGAAAATGATAATAGCGAATTCTCTAGAGATTACACAAAAAGAACAAGTATTAGTTTTACCAATGTAAAAAAGAATAGAAACCCAAATTCTACAAAAAAACCTAAGTTTTATGATGTAGAAAATTTAGCGGTTTCTTATGCTCATAATAAAGAATTTCAAAGAAATTATAACATACAAAAACGTATTAACGAAAGTGTTAGAGCTTCTGCTTCTTATAATTTTACTTTCAATTCTAAACCTATAGAACCTTTTAAAGATTCGAAAGCTTTTGAAAGTAAATATTTAAAACTAATTAAAGACATTAACTTTAATCCTATTCCTAAAACATTTGCAGTTAACTCTAGCATCAATAGAAATTATAACGAACAACAATCTAGAAATTTAGTTGAAGGATTATCTGATCAACCAGAATTAAAACAACGTAGATTTTTGTTTGATTGGGATTATACTATTGGTTTCGACTTAACAAAATCATTACAATTAAACTTTAATGCAACAAATAGTTACATATACGATACGTTTAATAATTCTGATGATATTCAAGTTTTTGATGATTTCTTTAATACTGGAAGAGCCAATCATTATCATCAAAAATTAAACGGAACCTATAATTTACCAATTGATAAAATTCCATTTTTAAAGTTTATAAAAGCAGATTATGGTTATACAGCAGATTTCGATTGGCAAGCTGCTCCACAAAATACCATTAATGTTAACGGAGTTGATGTTGCTTCTGTAGATTTGATAGGAAATGTTATTCAGAATGCAAATACACATAATTTAAATACCACTATAAATTTTGATCGTTTTTACAAAGGTTTAGGTTTCGAAAAATTATTATTAACTAAAAGTCAGCGTAAAAAATCTAAAGGATTAAAAGGTTCTGGTTTACCTAGAACTCCAGGAAGAGTTAATCAAAAGAAAAAACTATCTATAGGTAAAAAGATTTTAAAAGGAACTTATGATCTTTTAACTTCTGTAAAACAAGGAAAAATTAGTTACTCAGAAAACAACGGACAATTACTACCAGGTTATACAGAAGATATAGGGTTTTTAGGTGGTGCACCAACTTCTTTCGCTTTTGGAAGTCAAGTAGATATTAGAAATAAAGCTTTAGAAAATGGTTGGTTTGTAACAAGAAATGATGGTGATGAATATTATAGTAAAACGTATAGTAAAACACATTACAATAAATTAGATTATACATTTACGTTAAAACCGATTAAGGATTTAAATATAGATGTAAGAGGAAATAAAATTCAAACAAGAGATTTATCACAACAACTAGATCTTCTTAATGGGAATAATCAATTTGAGGATACACCTTTCTTTGAAACAGGAAACTTTAGTACAAGTTACTCAATGTTTGCTACCGCTTTTTCAGACAGTGATGCATTATTTCAAAATTTAAGAGATTACAGAAGTGTAATTTCAAATAGGTTAGCAACAGAAAATGGAGTTCCTGCAAGTGGTTTTGGAGAAAATAGTCAGCAAGTTTTATTACCCGCTTTTATGGCGGCTTATTCTGGTAAAAGTCCAGATAAAGTAAACACAGGTTTGTTTAGAAATATTCCAATTCCTAATTGGACATTACGTTACAATGGATTGATGAAATTTAAATTCTTTAAGAAAAACTTCAGCAATTTTGTAGTTTCTCATGGTTATAGATCTTCTTACACAGTATCTAGTTTTACCAATAACTTACAACATGATAGTGCTAATCCTTTTGCTAATATTAATGTTGCAGAAAATTACGAACCAGAATTATTAGTTGCTGCTGTTACTTTGGTTGATGAATTTTCTCCTCTAGTTAAGTTAGATATGAAAATGAGAAACTCATTTTCTTTAAGAGGAGAAGTAAAAAGAGACAGAACACTTACCATGAATTTTAACAACAGTACTTTAACTGATATAAAAGGAACTGAATATATTTTTGGAATGGGTTATATATTTAAAGATGTAAAATTCAATACACGTTTCACCGGAAAAAAACAAACGCTTAAAGGAGACATTAATTTAAGAGCAGATGTATCTTTAAGAGATAATTTAACACAAATTAGATCTGTTGATGAAGATAATAATCAAATTAGTGGTGGTCAAAAACTATTTTCTATTAAATTTACAGCCGATTATAGATTGAGTAATAATTTAACAGCATCGTTTTATTACAACCATCAAACATCTAAATATGCAATTTCTACCACTTTTCCAAGACAAGCGATTAATGGAGGATTTAACATTATTTACAACTTAGGAGGAAATTAAAATAACAACATAAAATTATTAATAGAATGAATTTACCATCAGAATTAAAATACACTAAAGATCATGAGTGGATTAAAATTGAAGGCAACATAGCAACAGTAGGGATTACAGAATTTGCACAAGGAGAATTAGGTGACATCGTTTATGTAGATGTAGATACATTAGATGATACAGTTGAAGAAGGAGAAATCTTTGGTTCTGTTGAAGCTGTTAAAACAGTTTCTGATTTATTTATGCCTTTAACAGGTGAAGTAATAGAATTTAATGAAGAATTAGAAGATGAGCCAGAATTAGTAAATTCAGACCCTTATGGAAAAGGTTGGATGATTAAAATTGAAATGTCAGACAGTTCACAAATAGAAAACTTACTAGATGCAGAAGCTTATAAAAAGCTTATTCAAGGATAATCTTTTTATCATAGCAATATGTATTACAATTAGTATTGCATATTTAAGCTTGATGAAAATGCCTAAAGTTGAAGGGAACTTTAGCAAAATTGATAAAGTTTATCATTTATTTGCATACTTTACATTAACAATTTGTTGGTTATTCTCTTTTTATAAGAAACCAACTCTAAAGTATTTAATAATTATAGGTTGTATCATTTATGGCATAATTATTGAAGTATTACAAGACACATTAACTACGTATAGAACAGGAGATTTTAAAGATATTCTTGCAAATACACTAGGAATTGTGCTAGGATTGATAGTTTTTAATCAAATTTTGAGAAAAATTAACTATAATTCACATTAAGACTTGTATATAAACCAATAATTTAATTAAATTAGCGAACTATTAAAAACTCTTTACAATGGAAATTAAGAAAAACCCGAAGTCAAACTTAGAAAATTATAGCAAAATATTTATGCAAATTGGTTTAGTTTTAGCCCTTTTTGTAACTTATGCTGCTATAGAGAAGAAAACTTACGATAGAAATATTGGAGATTTAGGGTCTGTGACAATGAATGCTGAAATGGAAGAAGAAACTGTAATTACTGAAAGAGTAGAGCCAGTTAAACCAAAAACTCCACCACCACCAGCTCCAGAAAAAATTGAAATTGTAGAAGATGAAAAAGAAGTTGAAGAAACTGTAATTGAATCTACTGAAACAGATGAAACTGAAGCTGTAGAAGTTGAAGAGATTGTAGAAGTTGAAGAAGTTGAAGAAGTTGTTGAGGATGTAAGTTTCATGATTATTGAAGATGTTCCTGTATTTCCTGGATGTAAAGGAACAAAAGCACAATTAAAAGCTTGTTTCAGTAAAAAAGTTCAGAAACACTTTTCAAGAAAATTTGACGCTGATTTACCAAATGAATTAGGTTTGTCTGCAGGTAAGAAAAGAGTATTTATTGGTTTTAAAATTGATAAAAACGGAAACATTGTAAACATTCAAGCTAGAGCTCCACACCCAAAAATTAAAAGTGAAGTTATTAAAGTGATGAAACAATTACCTAAAATGAAACCTGGTAGACAAAGAGGTAAGCCAGTAGGTGTAAAATATAGTATTCCTTTTACTTTACTTGTAGAGTAATAGAAATAAACAAATATAAAAACCGTTTAGAAGTAAAATTCTAAACGGTTTTTTTTGCAATAATTTTCATTGAAAAATGAAAAAAATAGAATCCTTTAACAAACTATTAATTATTACCCTAAGAAGTTTTCAAAAAAAAATCGATATATTTACTATATATAAATCAAAAAAAATAAGATTATGGCAGTAATGAAAGTTATTGAAGTATTAGCAAACTCAGAGAAAAGTTGGGAAGAAGCTACAAGAAAAGCTGTAAAACACGCAGCAAAATCAGTAAAAAACATCAAATCGGTATTTGTACAATCTCAAAGTGCAGTTGTTAATGATAATGATGTTACTGAATTTAGAGTAAACTTAAAAATTACTTTCGAAGTAAATTAAAGATAAAAACTAACTACTTAAAAGCGATTTGATTTTAGCATTAAATCGCTTTTTTTATTTTAAAAATTATTCCATGAAAATTGTTCAAATCATCTTTATTAGTTTCGTTGCATTAATTCATATTTACATCGTATATTTAGAAATGGTTTTATGGACAACAAAAAAAGGGATAAAAACTTTTGGACTAAAGAACAAGGATTTTGCTGAAGAAACTAAAGTAATGGCGGCAAACCAAGGTTTATATAATGGATTTCTTGCTGCTGGTTTAATTTGGTCTATCATTATCAAAAATACAGATTTTGCTATGTTCTTTTTAATTTGTGTATTTATTGCAGGTATATATGGCTCTTATTCTACAAAGAAAAAAAGCATCCTTTATATTCAAACTATTCCAGCATCTTTAGGAATAATTTTAATTTTATTATTCTAACTATTCTTTACAATTTTTAACAAGAAACCTTTATTTTTGCAACTCATTTCTAACAAAAATAAAATGGAAAAATACATTGAAAATTTAAAAGAGTTAATCATTGAATACACACCTAAAATATTAGTAGCATTAGCTATTCTTATTATTGGTTTGTTTGTTATTGGCATCGTTGTAAAAACTTCTAGAAAATTAATGAAGGCTAGAGGAATTGATGAAACCTTACAAAAATTTTTAGGAGACTTAGTTGGCTGGTTACTTAAGATCTTATTATTAATTACTGTAATTTCTAAATTAGGAGTAGAAACAACTTCATTTGCTGCCATTATAGCTGCTGCAGGTTTAGCTGTTGGTTTAGCACTACAGGGTTCTCTTGCAAATTTTGCTGGAGGTGTTTTAATTATGATCTTTAAACCGTTTAAATTGGGTGATTTAGTTGAAGCTCAAGGTGAGATCGGTGTCGTAAAAGAAATTGAAATCTTTACAACAAAACTTACAGGGTTATCTAACAAAGAAATCATTATTCCTAATGGTACTTTGTCTAATGGAAACATTGTTAATTACACAACAGAAGGAACAAGACGTGTAGATTTAACTATTGGTGTTTCTTATGATGCAGATATTAAGCAGACGAAAGAAGTATTGATGAATGTTTTAACTTCACATCCTAAGGTTTTAAAAGATCCTGCTCCAGGAGTAACAGTTGCTGAATTAGCAGATAGTTCTGTAAATTTTGCAGTAAGACCTTGGTGTAAAACAGAACACTATTGGGATGTATATTTTGAAGTTACTGAAAATGTAAAATTAGAGCTCGATAAAGCAGGAATTGAAATTCCTTATCCTCATCAAGTAAATATTAAAAAGTAGGTTTCTTTTTCTTTTCAGGAATAGCAACAAAATCTTTTAAATAAAAAGGTTCAAAATAAGCGACATCTTCGATGTCGTTTTTTTTGTACTTATTAAAGGACAAAACTGCCATTTCTTTAGCAGAAGGAAATTTACCATCAATAAAAATTGCATTTTTATGTGTGATAACTTCTTTACATTTATGAGCCCCATCACCTAAAAAATAAACTTGTCCGTTTTTTAAATATTCAGAAAAAGAATTTTCATCAATTACTTCTGCTTTAATCTCTCTTATTTGCTGATAAGTGTTATCATAAACAGAGGAGTAAACTTCCATTCTTCTTGCATCTATCATAGGAACAATAATTCCATCATCTATAGAAATAGCATTAGCTAAAGCACCTAAAGTTTCAATAGAGATTAATGGTTTATCAAAAGCAAAACAAAGCCCTTTTGCAGCAGAAACTCCAATTCTTAAACCCGTATAAGAACCTGGGCCTTTACTAACAGCTACAGCGTCAATTTCATTAGAACTAATATTTGTTTTTTTTAAAATATCTACAATAAAAGGATGTAAAACCTCTGCATGAGAATAAAACCCATTATTCAATTCTTTTATTGCTAAAACTTCTCCGTTTTTTGCAACGGAAACAGAGCAATTTTTTGTTGCAGTTTCTATGTTAAGGATTATTGCCAAATTCTAAATTTTATGCAAATATAAGTTATAGAAAAAAGAAAACCTCGCAATTTTTCGAGGCTTCATTGTTAATATATTTTTATTTATTCTAAAACTAGTTCTCCAGAATAGAATTGTAATACTTTTGTTTTAAAAACATAATCATATTTAGAACTAATTAGTGAAGCTTCTGCACTAACTAAACGATTTCTTACTTGATCAAAATCGAACAAGGTCATTGCTCCATAATTATATCTTTCTTGTGCATTTTTAAATGCTTCTTTTTGTGCTTCCAAAGAAATCTTAGAAGCTTCATATGTTTTTAAAGCTGATTTTACATCCAAAAAAGCCTGCTCTATTGTTTGCTTTAAATTTAGTTTTTCACTTTCTAATCTAGTTTCAGAAATTTCTCTATTTATAATAGATTTTGCAACATTATTTTTTGTTTGAAACCTGTTAAAAATTGGAATACTTAAAGATAAACCAGCTCCTTTTTGAAGTCTTTCTTCAAATTGAGTAAAAAAAGAGGAATTCACTTGATTAGCTAATAAATTATTAAATTGGTGATAATATGAAGTTCCTATACTTACACTGTAAGATAAAGTAGGTAAAAATGCACCTTTTGCAATTTCTACGTTTAAATCTGCATTTTCAATAGCTAACTTAGCTCTTGCTATTTCTGGCATTTTGGTTAAGGACTTATCATATACAGAACTTGAATTTTTATATAATAAATTAGCTGATGGAGTTCCTACATTTATAGAAGCAACATCAAAACCCTCAACAGGAACTTGTAATAATTGTGCTAAATTTAATAAAGCAATATCTAGAGCATTTTCTCTTGTAATAACGTTTTGCAAGTTAGTTGCTGCTGTAGATTCTGTATTTAATAATTCTCCTTTTGGTATAACTCCTGCATTGAATCTATTCTTTGCAGCTTCAATTTGCTTTTTACTAATTTCATATTGAACATTTGCCACATTTAAATTTTCTTTTGCAAACAAAATATTTAAATATCCATCTACAACAAATAAAGAGATATCGTTTTCAATTTTTTCTAAATCATACAAACTAGATTCTACTCCTAACTGAGCTTGTTTATATGTGTTTGTATTTCTATAGCCATTAAAAATAACGCCACCACCAGATAAACTTAAATTAGAACTAAAATTATTAGTGTTTTTTAATATCCCATTTTCATCAGAAGATAAACCTGAATTAAAACTTCCGCTACTAGATCCATTTAAATTAGGTAAAAAATTTCCTTTGGCAATATCTACATCTTTTTTAGCAAGTTCTAGACTTAATTTATTTTGCTGAATAGAAATGTTTTTTTCTAATGCTTGATCAACACACTCTCTAAGAGTCCATTGTTTTTGAGAAAAAGTTGTTATTGATGTTAATACAACAATTGCTAGTAAAAGTTTAGTTTTCAAAATCTGTAAATTTTATAATTTCAATAATTAGTTTCAATGGTTATGCCAAAAGATAAAATTCACAAAACTAACTAATAATCAAATAGTTACTCTAAATAATTATTGATAATTGTTTTAAAACGAACACTTTCTGCTCAATATTGAACACTTATATCTTTTGATAGTGCTAATAAGACGATTAAAAGTAAAATATGTTACACTATTTTACTCTTATTGAAATGTTAATTTTTAGCTTTCTTTTTGTACCTATAAATTGCATAGAATAAAACACCAATTAAAAGATATGGAAACACCATTAAATATGTGATTCCGTTGTTTACTCCTTCTGCCATAGAAACATCTCCGTTTTCTACTACAGCTTTACACATAGCACATTGTGAGAATGAAACTTTTGATGTTGAGAACATCAATAAAACTATTAATAAAATGTTTTTTTTATACATAATATGGAGATATCATTAAATAGACAACAACACCAGTAATAGCAACATATAACCATAATGGAAATGTAATTTTTGCTATTTTTTTATGCTGAGGAAAGTTTCCCAACTTTGCTCTCATAAATGTTGTTAAAACAAACGGTATTATAACTATTGATAAAACAATGTGAGTTAAAAGAATAAAATAATAAATGTATTTTATTACTCCTTCTCCACCAAATTTAGTTGAATCTGAGGTCATATGATAACCAATATATAAGAGTAAAAAAACTAAAGAACAACCAATAGCAAAAGTAGTAAGTTGTTCATGTAATTTTTTATTTCCTTTTTTTATTGCAATTACAGCTGCAATTAAAATAACGGCTGTTAATCCATTTATAAATGCATAAATTGGTGGTAAAAAAGTTAAAGGCGCTACATTAAAACCTAGTTTTCTTAAATTTACACCAAATAAAGCTGCAACAGCTATAGGAATTATAATTGATAGAGCTGTAATTATTTTCTTGTATCTTTTTTCTTGTGCTAAATTACTCATTCAACAAAATTTTAATATCTTCTTTTAATTCTTTTATTTGATCAGGGAAAGTTTGCTCTTTTAAAGCTCTGTAATACATAATTGGATTTCCAAATTTATCTTTCCTAGATCTAATATTTCCTTCTTTATCTACCAAGGCAAACAAACCAGAATGCTCAAAACCTCCATGATCTTCATCTCCTTTTCCTGCAAATAATTTAAATCCTTTGTTTGATAAAGCATACACTATTTCTTCTGGTTGACCTGTTAATAAATGCCAATTTGGATGCGTTATTTTATGAACCTTAGCATATTCTTTCATCACTTCTGGTGAATCAATTTCTGGAGTAATGGATATAGATGCAATTCCGAAGTTTTGATTTCCTTGAAACTCATCTTGAATCGTTAACATCTTTTGATTCATGATTGGGCAAATTGTTGGACATGTTGTAAAAAAGAATTCAACTACAAATACTTTCCCCTTATAATCGTTATTGGTGATAATTTTACCATTCTGATTTATAAACTCGAAATCTGGCACTTTATTAAAAGTATATAAACTACTAGATTTTTTAGAGTTTTTATCAATTTTATTTAGTCGATTATCTTGAATTAATTCATCCTTATCTACTCTACTATCTATGTTTCTAACAACATAAATACCGAATAACAGAATAATAAATGAAATACCTATGTAAGAATACTTTTTGTTCATAACCCTACTTCTTTTCTATCCGCTTTATTTTTGTTTTTATCTTTAAATGCTGCATAATACTCATAATAAAGTACTAAAACATCATCTTTTAACTTACCATTTAACTCAGAAACAGAGTTCATATTGTATCCAAAGAGTTTTCTTTCTTTATTGTCTTCATCATTATTTCTCCCTCTTAAATCACCTTTCTTATCAATCAAAAAAACTTTAGATGTGTATAAGTTAGAAAGAGAATCGTTAGAATTAAAGCTATTGTGTAGTGCAATTATTTCTTCTTTAGAACCTTCAATGAAGTTCCATTTAAGCATATCTGTAAAAGCGCTAATTTCTTTTTTAATTTTTTTAACTTCTTCCTCTTTACCTTCGGGATAAATAGCCAATATTTGAAAATTATTATACTCTATAAATTTCTTATAGATTTTTTCATTAAGATTGAAAAAACCTCCTTTATGAGCATTAATATCATCCCCTAGAAAACAAACTAACGATATATTGTCTTGGAATGTTTTTGTTGTATCTATTGTAGAAATATCAACAACTTTTTGAGTAACAACAGGTAATTTGGTAAAATTATTTTTTCCTGTTGATAAAATTAAAAAACAGATTAAAGGAAAAATAAATAGTAAAAATAATACAACTCTTTTTTTCGTAAGTTTCATCATTTAATTTTTATAAAGATACTGAATCAAGTTCAGTCCAAAAAAAAAGGTGGTTATAAAACCACCTTATTAATTTTTTAAATTACCATTTTACAAGTGGTGCTAGTGTGCTATGTAAATAACCTCCTTCAATTAACATAAGTGTTATTAGATAACAAATTAAAAAAACTGCAGTCCATACAATTGAACGTCTAAACCATTTTTTCTCACCCTCTAAATGCATAAATGCCCAAGCAATATAATATGCTTTTACCAATGTTAAAATGATAAATATCCAGTTTAAAGGACTAGTACCTAAAATACTAGTAAGATATAATGAAGCTGGTTTTACAATACCTAAAGCAACTTCAACTGTCGTTATTACTGTTAATAGTATTAAAACTATCCAAATTCTTTTTTTACTTGATTCGTGTGCGTGTGCCATCTTAATCTCTTTTATAAATTATACTAAGTAGAAGAATGTGAATACAAATACCCAAACTAAATCTACAAAGTGCCAATATAACCCTACTTTTTCAACCATTTCATAATGTCCTCTACGTTCGTAAGTACCTAAAATAACATTAAAGAAAATAATGATGTTTATAATAATTCCTGAGAATACGTGAAACCCATGAAATCCTGTAATAAAGAAAAAGAAATCGGCAAAAATGGTATTTCCATATTCATTTACTTTCAAGTTTGCTCCTTCAACAACTAATTTTGTTTTTGCTAATTGTGCTAAACCTTCTTCTCTAGAAAGAATTCTTTTTTGTTTAGTTGTTGCATCAATTAATTCTGAACGAATTTGAATGTCTGAATTTGAACTATAAGCTTCTTGAATTTGAGCTATAGAATATGTAGAAACTGCTGCTTCTTTTTCAAACCACAATCCATTTTCTCTTTTATGCTGTACCCTTCCATCTGTTCTTTCTCCAACAACAAAGTCAGATAATGCAATTTGATGACCATCTTTTACAAATTGTAAAATTTTTCCATCAGTTGTTTTTACTGCTCCATAAGAACCATTGATAAAATTTTTCCACTCCCAAGCTTGAGATCCAACAAAAATGATTCCAAAAATAATAGTAGCAAACATATACCAAGCTACCTTTTTTTGTTTCATTTGATGACCTGCATCAACAGCTAATACCATTGTTACAGAAGAAACAATAAGAATAAATGTCATTAAAGCCACATAATACATTGGTGCATGTACACCATGCAAACCAGGAAAGTGAGTAAACACCTCGTCTGCGATTGGCCAAGAATCAATAAATTTAAATCGTGTTAAACCATAGGCTGCTAAAAATCCTGTAAAGGTTAAAGCATCAGAAACGATAAAAAACCACATCATCATTTTACCATAACTTGCTCCAAATGGTTTTACTCCACCACCGCTCCAAGTTTCTTTACCATCTGTTGGTATAGCAATATTTGCTTCCATATAATAATTTCTATTAATTAGTGTTCTTAGTTAGTCCGCCAAAAATAACTATTTTTCATCACCTAATAAAATAGAAAAAGAAAAATAGATAAATCCATAGTATATCTACAAAATGCCAAAAGATTGCACCGAGTTCAAACCCAAGCATATTGTCTGATTTGTATTTGTATTTAAAATGATTATAAATAACAACCAAAAGTACTAAAACTCCTGCTAACAGGTGTAAAACATGCATAAAAGTGATCCCTATTATAAAAGATGTAGACACTGTACTTTCTGGCCCAGTGAAAAATAGACCTACACTTTTTAACTGATTAAATCCTACATATTGCTGCCAAATAAATCCAATTCCTAATAATAAAGTAACAATAATTAAGATTAATGAGAGTTGTCTTTTATCATTTTTTAAGAATTTTTGAGATAAAAAAAGCGTAATACTACTTGCAACAATAAAAAAAGTACTGATATAAAATGCTTGAGGTAAATCAAAAGAAACCCAATCATCTCTTTTCATACTTATAACATATGCACTTGTTAAGCCTGCAAAAAACATCACCATACTAATCATGGATATCCATAACATAGGTTTTGCTGATTTTTTCTTAGCAACCGTTAATTCTTCTTGTAATGTTTGTTCTTGTATCATTATTAATGTAAGAATTTATCTACAACGTATATAATTTGAACTACTGTAATATATAAAACACTTGATAACATTAGTTTTCTTGCATCAATGTTATCTTCACTTTTATGCAACTTAATTGCAAAATACAACATATATACCCCTAATAAAGCAACAATTATTGCTGTTATAGGATGAATGTAAAATGCTCCAGACAATTTTAAAACAGGTGCAATTGATACTAAAATCATAATTACTGTGTAAAACATAATTTGTTTTACTGCTCCTTTATCCTTTTTACCCATTGGAAGCATGTTAAAGCCAGCTTTTTTATATTCTTCATCTTGTAACCAACCAATTGCCCAAAAATGTGGAAATTGCCAAAAAAATTGAATCATAAATAAAAAACCTGCTTCTAAACCAAAATTGTTAGTAGCTGCAACCCAACCTAACATAAAAGGTATTGCTCCAGGAATTGCACCTACAAAAACAGACAAAGGTGTTACTGGTTTTAAAGGTGTATAAACACTAGTGTATAAAAATATAGAAATTGCACCAAATAAAGCTGTTTTAGGGTTTATACTATACAAAATTGTAAGACCAAAAATTGTAAACAGAATTGCTAATGTAAGTGCAAGATTAACAGACATTCTACCTGTTGGTAGCGGTCTATTTTGCGTACGTTTCATTATAGCATCTGTATCTTTTTCTATAATTTGATTAAATGCGTTTGAAGCACCAACCATAAAAAAGCCACCAATAGCTAAAAGAAAAAGTGTAAAATAGTTAATAACATCAATTGCTAGTAAATATCCTGCAATAGAAGAAAACACAACACTTAAAGACAATCCAACTTTTGTTAATTGTTTAAAGTCTGATATAATAGCCTGCATAGATGTTTTATTATCTGTAATTATTGTTGTATCCAAATTATTATTTTTCTCATTTTACAAAAAATAGTTTGCAAAGGTATTTGATAATTATGACTTTACCATATTTTTAACCGCTTTTAACTTGAACAAAAAAAACCCACTCAATAAATTGAGTGGGAAAATTGCTATGAAAAAGAAAAAGTGTGATTTATAAATAAATCACACTGCAAATATATATATAATATTTATTGATTTTACCAATAAATAATAAAAATTTAAAAATCGAAGTACCAATTAAACAAGTCTGCTCTAACACCTACTGATAACCAAACATTTGTACCCGAAGAAATACTTGTTAAAGTTGTGTTTGGTGAAAAATTTCTAAAAGATAAACTTGCAAATAAATTTGTATTATTAGAAGGGTTAATTAAATAATTGGCCTGTAGATCTCCTATAAAAATGTTTGCCGTATTTCCTTGTGCTAGTTCAATACCAGTATCAGAAAGTCTATCTTCATAAGATTGATAAATATCACCTCCATAACTTACAATTTGGTCTTCTAAATCAAATCCTTTTTTACCCAAAATAATTTTTGCACTTCCACTCCATCTATCTTTTTTATATCTAGCAATTGCAACTGCTTCCCAAAAATTAGCTCCCCATAAATGTGCAAGTGGCTGACTGTAATTTCCATAATTTAAGATAGGCGATTTATGAGCAAAAGTATAAGGACGAGCACGATTGTACTCTAACTGTAAGAATAAATTTTCAACTTTAAAAGCATCAAAATATTTTACTCCTAATTGATAAGCATATTTATGTCTCCAATCGCTTAAATCTCCAATATTTCCAACAGAGAACTCATCAATTACTAACTGAGAATACAAGGAAATATTATCATTAAATTTATACTTACCTGTTACACCAATAATTGCGTTACCAGCATCTTCTCCTCTATTAAATTCTAAAGATCTATAAAATATTATAGGATTTAAAAAACCTGCATCTATACCGTTTTCTCCTGCAGAAATTGCTGTTTCGAAAAAACCTAGGTTTAATTTATCTGTAATATTTACACTTAAGTAATGAGCTGCTACATACTTTCTTGCGTGTTCATTTGGATCTGAAACTGAACTTATTGATGGTTCTGTATTCCACATCCATACATTCGTATATTGAAACCTCCATAAATCTATCTTCATTTTTAAATAAGTAGTTGGTGAAGAAACATCTGATAAAATAAAAGATCTGTATCCATCTCCAATAAAATTTTTACCATTTCCAAATTGAAATTGCATGTGTTTATTTGGCGTATAAGCTAAATAAGCTTCTGCTACTGGGTAATCATGAGAATCTGTTTTAAAACCTTTCGTTTTTCCTCTCCCAGGAACTAAACCTTCTGAATTTTTAGGTTTAAAATTTAAAGCAGGATTTGTAATATATGTATTTATATACTCTGCAAACCTGCCTTGACTTTCATAATAGCTGGTAGAAAATGAAAAGTTTCCACCAATTTCACCATTTACATTTACTATTCTAGAATTATTATATGTGTAGGCTAAATCAGAATTATCTTTACCTAACTGAACATCCATTAAAAAATCTACAGTAAGCCAATAATCTTTCTTTTTTATTTGTAATAAATGCTCGTTCCAAACTTTATTACCTAACCAAGTTCTTTTATTTGGTTTTAAAAATTTCTTTTTTTCTTCAGTAAGATTATAATGCTTGCTTATCTCTTTGTAGGTATATGGCTTGGAAGCTGTATGAGTTCCTTTTGCTTTATGTAAAGCATACTCATAATCTACATAATTTTTGTGCGTAAACGGAATGTTTAATTTACTATTATGCTCTAAAAAGGTAGAATCTGCAATTCTATTTTTTTCTACAACATCGAATAAACTTTCTTTTTTTACTTCTATAGATGTATTTTCATCAACAATATTAGTATTTGAATCTTCTATTATAGGAAATTTTATAGGAAGCTCAAATTTCATTTCTATTGCATGATTATTATACCACCCAGGAGTAATTTTTGGAAAAACTTTAAAAGCTCGTTTTACCTCTTTTCTAATTTCTTCGTAAGGTGTATTTACGTAAATCAATTTAAAATCACCTTCTGCTGTAACAGCAAAAATAGTATTTGCTGTTCCATTAAAACCTTCATTTTCTACAACTGGAGGTGTTTTAAATTCTGCAAAAAAATGTTTTTTAGTTGTAGCATAAAAACAATCTTTTAAAGACTGTATCTCTTCACCTTTACAAACATCGAAAGTTGGATATCTTTCTTCTTGAGCAAAAAATATTGAGGGAAATAATAAAACTAAAAATATGTATTTTTTTATCATCCTATAATTTTATAACAGTGTTGTTTTTTAATTGATATTTTTGATTGCTTTCTTTACAGGTTGCAATTCCATTTACGTTAAATTCTAAAGTATGCCCATACTCACTTACCCAACCCATTTGTTTAGACGGATTTCCTACAACAAGTGCATAAGGTAAAACTTCTTTTGTTACTACAGCTCCTGCACCAATTAAAGCAAATTTACCTATATTATTTCCACAAATAATAGTTGCATTTGCACCTATACTTGCGCCTTTTTTAACAATAGTTTTTTGATAATCTGTATTTCTTTTAATGGCACTTCTTGGGTTAATTACATTTGTAAAAACCATTGATGGACCTAAAAAAACATCATCTTCACAAATAACGCCTGTATAAATAGAAACATTATTTTGCACTTTAACATTTTTACCTAAAACAACTTCTGGAGATACTACAACATTCTGACCAATATTACATTGTTCACCAATTACACAATTAGACATTATATGGCTAAAATGCCAAATTTTGGTATCTTTCCCAATGCTGCAATTTTGATCAATTATTGCTGTTTCATGTGCAAAATATTCTGCCATAAATTAGTATCCTGAATTTGAGTTTTTCTCTTTAGTAACAATTTCTTTAGAAGAAGAAGTACCAATTCTATCTACTCCTAGTTCAATCATTTTTACAGCTGTTTTATAATCTCTTACACCACCTGCTGCTTTTATTTTTAATGGTTTAGAGTTTTCTGCAATTAACTTCATTGTTTCAAACGTAGCTCCATTTGGTAAATTGTTTTCTGTTTTAAAAAAACCTGTAGATGATTTTACAAAAACTTTACTCGCATTTTCTTCTCCAAAAACAGTAAAAACAATGTCTTTAATTAATTGTGAAATTACAATTATTTCTTTATTTGATAATGCAGCAACTTCAATTATCCATTTTACAACCTTATTGTTATCTAATGATAATTCAATTCCTTTTGTAATTTCATTTTTTACTATATCTATTTCACCTTTTTTAAAAGCTTCATAATTAACAACAAAATCTAATTCATCTGCTCCTAAATCTATTGCTTTCTGAGCTTCTTCTAGTTTTTCTTTTGTAGTGTAAGTTCCTTCATGAAAACCAATTACTGTACCAATAAGAATATCTTTACCTGCTTCTTGAAGCATTTTTTTTGCTAATGAAATATAGTTAGCACGAATCATTATTAACTTATAATCATACAAAATAGCTTCTTTGATTAATTCGATAACTTTTTGTTGATTTGCTTCTTCTGAAAGATTTGCTTGACTTGCTGTTTTTAAGTAAGTAGCATCTAAATATTGATTGATTTCCATATTACAAAAGTATGAAATTATAAAAAATTAAAGATAAAAAAACCCAACCTTTTGGTTGGGTGATTTTTTATTCTATTCTAAAAGAGATAGGTAAATTATACCTCACTTTTACAGTTTTACTATTTTGTTTTCCTGGTTTAAACTTTGGCAACTTTTTTATAATTCTATTTGCTTCTTTTTCTAAAGCTTTGTAGGCAGTTCTTATTTTTACATCAACAATTTCACCTTTATCATCTATAACAAATTGCGTCTGAATTTTATGTTTACCAGCGTGTAAACCCAATTCATTTGCCAAACCAATATCGAAATTACGTGTTACAAACTGTTTCATTTTTTTATCAAAACAACGTTTGTTTTTTTCTTTTGATAGATTTTCACAACCTTTAAAAACAGGTGCATTTTGAATATTTATAAAGTCTACTTCATCTTCTGGATTAAAATTTTCAGGTTCTATAATTTCTTCAAAATTATCCAAATCAATTAATTCTGGTGTTTCATCTGTTGTATCAATAGATATTTCTATGATATTGTCATCACCTTTTTTAATAGGTTCATCAAAAATAAATACAGTGTTCGGTTTTTTTACTTTTGGAACAGCTTTAGGTTCTTTTGTAAAAAGAACTTCTGTAGCAGGATCAAAATTAACGACATCGTTTTTCTCTGGTTCTAAAACAGCAACTGTTTTCTGTACGGTTTGGTGTTCTAATGTTACGTAAACAATAAAGAGCACTAAGACTAACCCTAACTGGGTAAAAATGTTAGAGAATTTTTCTAATTGTTTGGTTGGTAGTTTTTTTGTGTTTTTCATAATTAGAAAGTTTTAAATGTTAAAGACTTGTTAAAAACAAAGAACGTGCCAAAAAAAAGCAGCATCAAATAATAACTTGATACTGCTGCACAATTTAGGTTGTAAAAACCCTATCTATCAATTGTGATTTACATAATGATTTTGCTAAACATTACCAACTATAGGTTTCTTCTGTATAATAATTTGTATACGTACCAGAACCATCTGAATTCCATTGATATAAAGCTGTTAATTTATTAGAATAATACACTTTTAAATTACCAGAGTAATCTAAAGTGTTAGATTCTAATATCAATTTATAATCATCAGAATCTAATTCAATTTTAATTTCATTATCATTTACCCACCATTTTACTGCTGAAATCACCTCATTATTATAATACATTTTTACTTCTGCATAACTACCATCTATTAATTGGTAACCATCCATTAATTTACCTGTTAAATCTGGTGATGTTATATAATAGGTAAAAGAATACCTGTCTGATTCTTCTGTGATAGTATACTCTACACTTGTATCTCCAGAAGACCAAGTGTAGGTTTGTTTATTTGCTAAAGAGGTTGATTTTACTGCAGTTTTTGTTGTTGATTTACTTGAAATTGCATTTGCAGGAATTGTAAATAACTGTGCAAATGAAGAGCTTAATTGCCTTAAAGATTCAAATTGCATATTTGCTTGTATAGCATACTGATTACTTGAATTTGATAAACTTTCTGGCACTGAAAGGTTCTCTATATCTTCTTTAAAATCTTGCATTACAATTTCTGATAAATTGCCATTTTGATCAAGATTTTCATCATCATTAGAACTACATGAAGAAAATAAAACTATTGTACTTAATATTGTAATTAATAATAAGTTTTTAATTTGTTTGATGTTTGTGTTTTTCGTTTTCATAACATTTTTATTTAATAATTAATTTTTTTGATTGTATTCCTTTTTCTGATTTTACTCTTATAAAGTATATTCCTGTTGATAAATTAGCAACGTTAATATCTAATTCAGATTTGTTTAATCCATTTTGGCTGAAAATTTTATCACCTAAAATAGTATAAACATCTACTTTTTGAAGTTTAGTATTATTAGTTAATGAGACTGATACTTTTGATTTTGCTGGATTTGGATACACTAATAATTCTGTGCTTTGCGCTGTAAAATTATCTGTTGATAAAACACTAGACTCACTAACTGTCAAACTAAACAACCCTGTATCAGACTGAATGTCTGCACTTTTAGAGTTATCTGTTTCTAACCACACTCTTAAATAAAACGGAGTACCTACTTCTAAGTCTTTTAAAGAAATTGAAGTTCCACAAGCAATTGCACTTATACTTGCACAAGACTGGTAAATGGCAAATTTTACAGTTCCTATTGGAGAGGAACCTTCTATACTAAATTCTCCTGTACTTGGCACAACAACAGTATACCAAACATCTGTAAACACATCTCCAACAGCACAACTTGGGTTCGTATTTTCTGTTGTACCACTAATTACATCTCCAGGAGTTAATTGCCCAAAAGTTAATGGAATTGCTTTAGAACAATCGTCATTTAAAGGTGCGCAATCTATAGAGTAGTTGGCTGTATCATCTTTATTTGTCCAATTTGAATGACTGAATGAAACATCATCTACTTCTATACAGATTAAATTTGGATTACCTGTTACACTAAAATTGGTGATTTTTGTGTTATTCTCATTTTTCAACATTAAATCTTCTAATAAATTATCATCTAAATCCAACCAAAATAATGCTGTGTTTTCTCTAATATCCAAAAATTTTAATTGATTATCATTTGCTATAAATGATAATAATTTTTTGTTGGAAATTAAATTTATGGTAGTCAATTGATTTTTATAACAAGAAAGAGTTTCTAAATCTATTAGTTGATGAACATCTAGAATGCTTAAACTATTTTCGCCTACATCTAAATTTTTAAGTTTTATGTTGTTGGATATATTTAAAGTTGAAAGATTATTATTAGCAATAAATAATTTTTCTAGTAGCAAGTTTTTACTTAGATTTATTGTCGTTATCTGATTATTTGCTGCACTTAACTCAACAAGTGCTGTGAAATCTTGAATACCTGTTAAGTTTGATATGTTTTTATCATTAACTATAACTTGAGTTATATTTTCTATATCTGCTGTTAAAACTTGCCCATTTATTGTGTTATCAGAATCTATATTTTGATCAATTAAATATTGCTCGAAGTTTGTATCTGGAATTGAAGTGTAATCTTTTCCAACAATATCACCTTCTGTAATGGTTCCAAAATCTTTCCAAACATCAGCAGTTTCATAGGATGTTTTAGTATTTATAGGTACATAAAGTTTTGCGCTTGAAGTATTAACTTGACTAAAAGTAAGGTTAGGAACATACAATGGATTTGTCCATTTTACACTTACTGCCTCCAATGATGTGTTGTTATGAAATGCATAGTTTCCAATAGAAGTAACTGTTTCTGGAATGGATATATTTATTAAACTTGTACAATTAGCAAAAGATTCTGACTCAATAGTTGTTAAAGTATTACTTAAAATTATATTAGTTAAACTTGAACATTTAGAAAATGCAAACCCTTCAATAATTGCAACAGAGTCAGGAATTTGCACTTCTTGTAAACTAAAGCAATCACCAAAACCTCCATGTGGAATTTTTCTAATTGATGATGATAATTGTATTGTTGATAAATTAGTACATTTAAAAAATATATAGTTACCTATACTTAAAACTGAATCTGGTATAGTAATAGTTTGAAGATTATTACAACTTTCAAAAGCACTTTGACCAATTTCTTCTATTGTACTTGGTATTGTAATATTTATTAACCCACTACAACCTTCATAAGCAGCTCTACCTATTTTTGTTATTGAAGAGTTTAAGTTGAGGTCTGTTAAACTATCAGAAAATCGGAAAGTGTAACTAGGTAAAACACTTATAGTGTTTGGGAGATTTACTGTTGTTAAACTATAACAAGAACTAAATACATACTCCCCTAAAGTAGTAACAGAGTTTGGAATATCAACAGAAATTAAACCTGTTCCTGCAAGAGCAGAATCTTTTATCTCTCTTAAAGATATAGCTGTTGATAAATCAATAACTTTTAAGTCTTCACAACCAGCAAATACTGAAGAACCTAAAACCTCTAAAGAAGTTGGTATATTAACATTAACTACACCTGAATTTGAAAAAACACCATATGGTAGCTCTGTAATATTATTAGAAAGTGTAACATCTGTTAATTTAGGACAATTAGTAAAAGCACTTTCACCTATATCTGTTACAAAATCTTTTATTATTACTTCTGCTAAGTTTTCGCAAGTATCAAAAGCATTTTTTCCAATAGCAGTTATGTGATTTGGAGTGGTAAATGTTGTTAAACCTATACATTCAGCAAAAGTTCTATCTGGAATTGTATTTATAGAATTAGGTAAGTTTATAATGTTTGTTATACCAAAACAATTTTCAAAAACTGAAGAACCCATAGAAGTTACTGAATTGGGTATATTAACTTCTGTAAAAGCTCTACATCCAGAAAAAGCACCATAACCAATAGTTAAAAGTGAATTAGGAAAATCTAAATTATTTAATTTTAAACATGTATTAAAAACCTCATCTCCAATCTCTGTTAATGCTGGTGGCAATGTTAAATCTACTAACTCCCAACACTTTTTAAATGCTTCTTTTTGTATTGTTGTTACCGAATTTGGAATAGTTATAGTTGTTAGTTTTGAACAGTTAAAAAATAATTGCTCATTTATAATATTTAGATTATTGGGTAACTCGACTGTCGTTAATTTACTACAATTTGCAAAAGCTGATTTTCCAATACTATTTACTGAATTTGGTATGGTAAGTGTTATTAAATTTGCACAATCTGCAAAAGAAGCATCTCCAATAGTTTTTACAGAGTTTGGCATAGAAACAGTTTCTAGATTTGACGTATTTGCAAAACCTGTAGCTGCTATTTCTAAAACAGAGTTTGGGATAGTAACTTGAGTAATGTCTGTACAATACCTAAATGCACTAACACCAATTTTAGTAATTGTGTAAGTTGTTCCTAAATTATCAATAGTGCTTGGCAATGTTAGAGCACCAACATAACAAGAATTTGCAGAAACTTCTACCTCTTGATTTACGTTATCTGTAATTGTATAATTAATTCCATCAACAGTAAAATCTTGTGCTTGTATACTTCCTACAGAAATAATAAAGGCGAATATTAATAGTAATCTTGTTTTCATAGCTTTTTATTTTAAAATCCCATTTTTTTGTAATCATTTGTGTTGATAGAAACATTTTTATCAGAAATACCTATAACCTCTATTGTAAATTTTTTTCCATTTTGTATGGTATTCATTTCTAAAACAAAACCAGAAAAATTGGGGTTATTCATTTTCATACCCAACATTGGCAAAGCTTTATTTTGAATAGGAAATTTTTTAGAAATCCAAAACGAAGTACTTCCTTTTTGGTTAGTGTAATTATAATCTACCTTAACTTCTTCACACAAATAGCCTATAATTGTTTTAGTTTTTCCTGTTTTTTTGTATTCAAAATCGCCTTCTTCTGGAATTTTATCTTCCATATTATATTGGTCTCCCATTTGTTCTATAGAAGTCGATTTTTTAATTTTCATTCCCCCCATATTCATAAACATTGTCATTGCTTTTGGAGTGTTTACAATCAACATTTCTTGACCTTGCATTTCTTTAGGAGCAACAGACATTCCATAAATGTCTGGATATTTACCAATAAAAAATTCTACAGTTTGAGCATCACCTCTATCATCTGTCATTTTTACTTTAATACCTTTATTAAAACTAAAGGTTGATGGAATTTTCACTGTTGGTAAAGCTTTACTTAACATTTCCATTTTTTCATCTTCTGTAAGAGTATCAACTGGATCTTTTTCTTTCGTTTTAGTCTCTCTTGTTATTGTGTATTCTGGATCGCTTGAAGTAACAAAACCATCAATAGTCATTGGTTTTTTATCATAATAACCTTCTTCCAATTGTCTATTTGTCTCTATATATTTACTTAATGTACCATTAGCAGAAAAAGAAATAGACAAACTATTGTCTTTAACAAATTTTACTGTAATAGTTCCGCTTTCTACTTTGTTTTCAAATGCACCTTTCCAAAGTTCTTTTCTGTTTTCTCTTTCATCTAATAAAGGATCATATCCAATATACAAATTGGCTTCGCTTGGAATTTGAAATGTTTTTCCTTGCTTAAGATCTTCAAGTGAAGTGTTTTTTATTGTAATATTATAACCATCAAAAACATCTGCACTTGTTGTGCCCCAATGTCCTTTTATTTTGAATTTATTACCAATCTTATTAACCTTAGCTCTACTTACGTGACTAATTTTAATAGTAGGGTAAGTGTTAGAATGATTTATAGAAGCAGATCCGTAAGATTTTAATCGATCATCAATCGTATTTGTTTTTGGGGCTTCTTTTTTAATTGCCTTCTTTTTACCTTCTAATAAGCTATCAATTTTCTTATCAGCTTCTTTTTCAATTTTATTTTCTACTTTCTGTTGAACTTTGTTTTTTAATTTTTTCCAAAATTGAGCATTCGTAGTATTCACAAAAAATATTGATAAAACTAGAAGTGTGGTTAGTGTTTTGTGGTTAGTGTTTAGAATCATTTTTAAAGTATTTTTTTTGTTTAATGATTCTAAAACCAAAAGGTTAACATTTTTTTATTTACTTTTATTTTTTTGTTAACCTTTCACTTTTTCAAACATTAATGAGCGAACATCAACTTATCTTACTTTTAAAAGAATCTGATAAAGAAGCGCTTAAAATGGTATACATAGAAAATAGAATTCCTTTTATCAATTTTGCTCGAAAATTTAAAGTTTCTGAAAATGATATTGTTGACGCATATCAAGACGCAATTATTGTTTTATCTGAAAAAGCTTTTAAAGGAGAAATAGACAACCTAAACTGCTCTGTTAAAACCTATTTGTTTGGCATTGGTAAGTATATATTATTTGAAAAAGCTAGAAAAACTCAAAAAAAAGTGCTAGATTTTCCTTTAGAAAAAGAAGATTATAATTACAAAAGTATTGCTGAAGATTTTTTTGAAGAAGCACCAAACAAATTAGAACTTTTGTTACAAAAAGGGTTTGCTTCTCTTGGCAAAAAATGTAAAGAAGTATTACGACTTTTTTACTACAGAGGTTTTACTATAGATGAAATTTCTGATAGATTAGGCTACAAAGATAAAAATGTAGTAAAAAGTCAGAAATCTAGATGTATTAAACAATTAAAAGAAAAGATTAACAACTAACTCATGGAAGATAAAGAGTTTGATAAACATCTAAAAAAAGCAATTACTACTGAAGAACGTAAAATTCAGAAAGCATTCTTACGTTCTATTGAAACTTCATTAAAAACCTCTAAAAAGAGATTTAATTGGCAGATTGCTGCCTCTATTGTTATTCTTTTAGGTTTCAGTGGTTATTTTCTGCTATTTAATCAGTCTTTAAGTAATGAAGAATTGTACTCTAAATATTTTTCTCCTTATGAGAATGTTGTAGAACCTATTGTTAGAGATCAAATAAATCTAAGTAAAAAAGCTCAAATTTTCAGTTTGTATGAGCAAGGAGAATATGAAAAAGCAATTGATGGCTTTAATCAATTAACACCTCAAGATTCTATTGATGTTGCTACTATTTGCTTTTACAAAGCAAATTCTTATTTACAGTTAAAACAATTTGAAAAAGCAAAAGCACTGTTCAGTCAAACTCAAAACACACAAGAATGGAACCAAGAAAGTATTTGGTATTTAGCTTTAATTGCTATAAAATTAGATGATACTGATGCTGCTTTAATCTATCTAAAAAAACTGCAGAAAAAAAACATTAAAAATGAAGCAACTAAAGAGTTAATCAAATCAATAAATTAATCTTTTTCTTGCAAGCAAAATATATAGAATGACTTTAAAATCTAAAATACTGTTTTGTTTTCTTTTATTTCTTTTAGTATTTAATACTCACTCGCTATTTGCTCAATCAGAAAAAACAAATAACATTATTAAACAATTAAGTGATTTCTATCTCTTAAATAAAACTGATAGTATTATTTCTTTTTCTGATAAAGTATTAGAGAATTTACAAACAAAAGCTTCTACAGATAGTTTGTTATATGTCAAATTATATCAGTATAAATACACGGCACTTCATAAAAAGAAGAAAAGCATAAAGAATTTAGCATCATTAAATAAAGGAATATCCTATTGTCCAAATACCTATACTGGCGATAGTTTAAAAGCAGCATTATATAATACAAAAGCATATTTAGAAAGTGAATTAGGTAATGCTATGCAAAGTTACAAGAGTATTACAAAATCACTTAAATTATTAGACAAACTACCCAATCCAAACCCTGGTTCTGTAATGGGTGCTTATTTGCTTTTATCTAATAAAAATGCCTATTATGGTAATTTTGAAAAAGCAAAACAGTACATGCGTTTAGCTGAAAATATTTATAAGAGAAACAAAGCTTATTTAGATAAAAACACTTGGGAATTGAATGGAAATAACCATAGAATGGGAGTTATTTTAAAGTACCGTAAAATATACATGTTTTGGATATTGTCTAAAAACTCTAACGATAGTTTAACTCTTATAAATACGATGAAAGATTTGGAGAAAATGCATAATAAATCTGACTTTCATAAAGAAGAAAGGATTTATTATAGTTCTGCTTTAAATCATATAGGAGATTGGTTTGTTTCTTACAAACACGATTCTTTAACAACAAAAAAAGATATACAACTAGGTTTAAACTATTTATTAAAAACACACAATTTAGTAAAAAACAAAAATTATCCTGGTACACTTTGGGCTATCAAATACAACATTGCAAAAGCTTATTCTAAAGGAAATTTATTAGAAAAGGCAGACAGTATTATGACTGATTTGTTTAATGGTATTTCTGAAACGGATGGTAGACTTCCTTTTTTTTACGCTCAAAAAGCGTTGATAAAAGCCAAGAAAAACCAAAAAGATAGCGCCATAATTTATTTTAACAAATCCATTCAAAAAATTCATAGTAAAAATGATTCTTTAACTACATATTATACCAACTTTAAACCAAGTAAAAGTTATAATCATACGCGTTTGTTGTTAAGAATTAATGAAGAATTGAACAACTATTATCCAACAGACACAATTGTTCAACAGAAAATAAGTAAACTTTATTATTTAGCTTTACAACAATTTGAAAATAGTTATTTAAACATCAACTTTAATAAACAACAAAACAGACAACTTCGTAAAATTATTAAAGGAATTTTAAATTCGAAAAAAACTGGTTTTCTTGATGATTATCAACATCAAAAAACAATTTTAAATAAGTTTGAAATTTTAAAAAACCAATTGGCCTGGAAAAAGTTTTACGAGAGTCGTTATACAAATACATTACCAGAATTAGACTCTGTAAACCAAAGAAATACAGTATTGGCTTCTTTGCTTAGTAAAGCAAAAATCAGAAAGAATATTCCGCAAAGAGATTCAATTCAAAGGCTTATTCAAAAGCATGATTCTTATAAGAAGAAACAATTTCCTCAATTAGAATTGTTGAGTAATTTTGAATTTTCTATCGAAAATTTACAAAAAAAATTAACCTCTAAAGATGTTATTTTAAAATACATATTGTTAGAAAATGAAATTGCTATTTATCAAATTTCTAAATCTAGTTTTAAAGTTCATTTAATTCCATGGACAAACATTGAAGCGCAAAAATTGAGTGATTTTATCTACAAAACTCGTAACAGAAAAAACACTCTTAATTTAGGTAGTCAATTAGGAAAACTTTTAATACCTAAACTAGACAAACAAATAGACCACTTAATTATTAATCCAGATGGAATATTGTTCAAACTTCCATTTGAAGTTTTACAAATCAATAAAAAATTTGCAACCGAAGATTATCATATAAGTTATACTTCTAATTTGGGTTTTGTAAACTATACTGCTAATAAAACAGCTACATCAAAAGAAATACATATTTATGCTCCAAGTTATGCCAATACTACACCTACCTCTAATAGTAGAAACAAACCTTCGTTTTTAAAAGGAGCAAGTAATGAGGCTAAGAACATTAGTAAATTGTTTCCTTCTCAACTTTATAATGATAGTAATTTAACAAAATCAACCTTTATTAAAACTGCAGGAAAAGGTAAGATTTTACATTTAGCAATGCATGCAGAAGTAAATGAAGATTTCCCAGAATTGAGTCGTTTGCTATTTAGCAACAATTTAGAAAATGAAGATGATCACTTGTACTTAGAAGAATTATATGGTTTAAGTTTAAATGCAGAATTAGCTATTTTAAGTGCCTGTAACACAGGAGCTGGTTTAGATAAAAACGGAAACTTAGAATCTTTTCAAAGAGCCTTTACATTTGCTGGTGTACCCACAACAGTAGTAAGTTTATGGCAAGTTCCTGATATGGCCACAGAACAAATAATGCTATTCTTTTACCAAAATTTAAAAAATGGACAAGCAAAGTCTGAAGCTTTAAGAAATGCTAAATTGAGTTATAAAAACAAATATGCAGATAGCAAACTTTCTGCACCTTATTTTTGGGCTGGTTTTGTGGTGTATGGTAATGACTCTCCTGTATTTCAAACTTCATATAATTATTCTGCAATTATTATAATAGTTCTAATCATTATTGCTATCGCTTATTGTTTTACTAGAAAAAAATTCTTAGTTAAGTAATTTAAGCGCTATATAGTTTTTATTTAATCCCAAATATCAATAAAAAAAACTAAAAAAAGCACCACAAGGTTGTGATGCTTTTCATTATAAATTGGCTAACCCCCTACAGTTAATCAATAAATAAATATTAAATTTTTTCTAATTTTTTGCATTTCCCCCAAAATGCACTACAAAAATAAGGGGAATTATCTGTTATAAATTCGATTTTGTATAAATGGTTCTAAATACTGTATAAGTTACATTAAATACAAACAAAATGCAAACATTATATCGTTGTTTATTATAAAATAACCTTATTGTTGTTGAATTATAAGGAATAAAAAAATCTAAATAACTTAAATTTGATTGCATTAAAAAAGCATCACTGTTTAGTGATGCTTTTTTAATAGATATTGGTTAACCCCCTACAGTTAAACAATAAATAAACTTAATTCTTTTTCTTAAAATTGCATTTCCCCCAAAATGCTCTACAAAAGTAAGGTGAAACATGTGTTTAAAAATTAGCTTTTGTATAAATGGACCTAAAAACTGTATAAATTGCATTAAAAACAAAGCAACACGTATTTTCTATTTAATTAAAACAAGCAAAATGTAAATATTATAGTATTTTTGGATAAAATATTTTTTATGTTAACATCAGTTATTGTTGATGATGAGCCAAAAGCTATTCAAGGTTTATCTTGGGAATTATCTAATTTTAGTGATCAAATAAAAGTAACTGCCACTTTTAATGAGCCAGAAAAGGCTTTAATTTATCTGGCTAAAAATAATATTGATTGTCTTTTTTTAGATATTGAAATGCCAACAATGGATGGTTTTCAGTTTTTAAGTAAACTTAAGTCTAGAGATTTTGCTGTAGTAATTACAACTGCTTATAATGAATACGCTATAAAAGCATTAAAAAATGATGCCATAGATTATTTATTAAAACCTATTGATACTGATGATTTAGAAGAAACAATTGCAAAAGTTAAGAAATACAACTTTAGATCATTAAATTCTAATAAAGTAGAAAAAGTATTATTAAACTTTAACAAGAAATTAGACAACAAAAAAATTACAATTAATACCGATGGAAAACTAATTTTTTTAGAACCCAAAGAAATCCTTTTTATTGTATCTGATGGTAATTACTCTACAATCCATACTATAGATACTAAAAAAATTGTTGTTACTAAAAAGCTCAAAGAAGTAAACGCTTTACTTCCAGATGAAGTGTTTTTTAGAATACATAACTCTTACATTATCAACTTAAAAAAAGTAAAAGAATTCTATAAAACAGATGGTTATGTAATTTTAGAAAACAATCATAAAATCCCTGTTTCTCGTCAAAAGAAAGCAGAATTTTTAGATAAATTTTAATTCATGAAAGTAAAATTATTTACTGTTATTTTTTTGATTTTAAGTGTTGTTTCTTTTTCCCAAAAAAAAGAAGTAAATGAACAAATAGAATATCTTGTTAGAAATAAATTTTCATCACTAGATATTATTGATTCTGTTTTTATAACAAAGAGAAAAAACAAGGAGTTATTAGAATTACTAGTAAAAAGAAGTGAAGAGAATTCTTATTTGCAAGGGCAATTTTATGGCTCTAATGCTTTGGGTAGATACTATAGAGATCATTCACTTTTTAACAAATCTATTTCTCAATATAAAAAAGCTCTAAACATTAGTGTCAAAATAAAAGACACTCTTTCTGAAGTTAAGATATTAAACTCTTTAGGTTCTGTATATAGAAGACAAGATGATATTAGAAATGCTTTAAATTATCATCAACAAGCATTAGATAAAGCTATTCGTATTAAAAACCCTAAAGTTAGTATTAAAAAGAGCATTAGTATTTCTGAAAACAGCATTGGTAATATTTACATTGCCTTAAAACAATATAAATTAGCACTAAATGAGTTTAGCAAATCTATTGTTATGCAAAAAGAACTTGGTCATAAACTTGGCCTTGCAATTAATCATCAAAATATAGGAAATGCACATGAAGAATTGGGTGATTTAGATAAAGCTCTTCAAAATTATCATAAATCTTTAAGTTATAATAATCAAATTAATTCGAAAATTGGTAGTATAATTTGTGGGTATAGCATTGCTAATGTTCTAATAAAACAAAAAAAATATGAACAAGCTTTTGTTACTGTAGATACAGTTTTACAAATAGCAATAAAAGAAAAAGATAAATACTACCTTTCTAATACTTATAACACATTAGGTTTGGCGCAATTAAACCTAAATAAACTTGATGAAGCAAAAAATAGTTTAACTACTGCTTTAAATATAGCCACAGATTTTAATGTACATACTATTGTTGTTAGAGCTAATGAAAACTTGGCTTTATTATACGACAAGAAAAAAAATTACAAAAAAGCATACTCCTTTTATAAAAAAGCAAAAGAAGAAGACGCTAAAACCTTTAACGAACGTAATTTACTGTATGTTAGTGAGTTAATAAGTAAATATGACAAGGAACATAGTGAAAACCTAATAAAAGATTTAGCAAAAAAAAATGAAATAGCTCAACTACAAATTACAAGAAATAGAAATCTATGGATAATGGCTTTAAGTATTTTTGCATTAATTGCTGTGGTTGTATTTTCTATTGATAAACAAAAAGGATTAAAAAATGAGAAAAGAATTCTTTCATTAAAACAAGATGCTTTAAGAAGTCAAATGAATCCTCATTTTATGTTTAATGCTTTAAACTCTATTAAGTTATATATCATTGAAAATGACCAGAAAAAGGCAACTTCTTACTTAAATAAGTTTTCAAAATTAATGCGAAAAATACTAGAGGCTTCTTCTATACAAGAAACTACTTTGGCTGAAGAAATAGAAACTATGAATCTATACATGAGTATAGAAAATATCCGTTTTTCTAATGAGATAGACTTTACAATTAATGCTGATCCATCTTTAAATTTAGAAACAATAAAAATTCCACCTTTAGTACTACAACCTTTCTTAGAAAATTCTTTATGGCATGGTTTATCTTCGAAAAAAGAGGATAAAAAAATGACCATTCAAATTAGTAAATTATCTTCAGATTATATTCAAATTGATATTTCTGATAATGGAATTGGACGTAAGGCTTCCGCTAAAATAAAAGCTGAAAAATCTATTAATAGAAAATCTGTAGGAATAAACTTAACTAATGAAAGGTTAACCAACTTTTCAAAAAATTTAAGAAACGATTATTCTATTATTTATAAAGATTTAGTCGATGAAAACAACAATGCTTTAGGAACAAAAATTATTATTAAATTACCGATTTCTTAAATGCTTTTGAGCCACTTTTTCTAACTCTTCATACCAATCTTCTCCAAATTTTCTAACCAAGGCTTGTTTTACAAACTTATAAACTGGCACTTGTAACTCTTTGCCTAAAGAACAAGCATCGTCGCAAATTTCCCATTTATGGTAATTTACTGCTGCAAATTCACTGTAATCTTTTACTCTTACTGGATATAAATGACAAGAAACAGGTTTTTTCCAATCTATTTCACCAGAATTATAAGCTTCTTCAATAGCACAAAGAGCAGTTTTTTTCTCATCAAAAATAACATAAGCACAATCAGCACCATTAATTAATGGGGTTTCTAATTCTCCCCACTCACTTGTAACCCAAGTTCCTTCTTTTTCAATTACCTCAATTCCTTCTTTTCTTAAAAAAGGTTTTACTTTCGGATAAATTTCTTCCAAAATTTTAGTTTCTTCTTTATCTAAAGGAGCTCCAGCCTCACCGTCTACACAGCAAGCACCTTTACATGCAGATAAATTGCAAACAAAATCTTTTTCGATAATATCTTCTGAAACTATAGTTTTTCCTAGTTGAAACATGTCGCAAAAATAGTATTATTTTTTTCTATAACTTTACGTTTACATAAACTAAGTTTTCTAATTTTGCAAAATATATAAAAACTCATGAATTTTAATTTTAAAGAAACATTTACTGCTTTTATGGTTTTGTTTGCAGTAATTGATGTTATTGGTAATATTCCTATTATTATAGACTTACGAAAAAAAGCAGGTCATATTCAGTCTGAAAAAGCTTCATTGATTGCAGGTTTTATTATGATAATTTTTTTATTTTTAGGACAAAGTTTATTAAAACTAATAGGAATTGATGTAAATTCTTTTGCTGTTGCTGGTTCTTTTATCTTATTCTTTATTGCTTTAGAAATGATTTTAGGAATTACATTATATAAAGACAATGAAGATGATGTCAACGCAATTACAGCTTCGATTTTCCCTTTAGCTTTTCCATTAATTGCGGGTCCAGGAAGTTTAACAACCTTACTTTCTTTAAGAGCAGAATTTCATATAGAAAATATTATAATTGCCGTTTTATTAAATGTTATTTTAATTTATATTGTATTAAAAACATCCTCTAAAATAGAACGTATTATTGGACCAAATGGAATTCAAATAATTAGAAAAATATTTGGTGTAATTTTATTAGCTATTTCTGTAAAATTATTTGCAGCAAATATTAAAATGCTTTTTATTTAAAATGAATTTTGATGTTCTTATTATTGGTGGTGGTGTCTCTGGAATGCAATGCGCTTTAATATTAGGCTCTGCAAAAGACAAACCTTTTGCTATTGATAAAAATATTGGAATAATTGCTCATCAAAAATCTTCTCATTTACAAGATGCATTGTTTAATAATGTGTTAGGGTTATCACCTAAAACTTTAGGAAAAAATATTTTACTAGAAGGAAAAAAACAACTTTCATCTTTATACCCTCATATTCATCAAATAGAAAACGAAAAAGTTTTATCGGTTATAAAAAATAAAAAAGGATATCAAATAAAAACAAATAATAATACTTACTTCAGTAAAATAGTAATTATTGCCTTAAACTACTCTAAGCCATTTACAATAAAAGGCATAGAAACCTTTATAGAACCTCATCAAAGAGCAAATCCAATAAAAGATAGAATTCAACTTAAAAACAACAATCACCTTATAAAAGAAGGTTTATATTGTTGTGGAACAATTGCTGGTTGGAGAAGTCAGTTTTCGATTGCAGCAGGAAGTGGTGCAAGTGTAGCTACAGACATATTAACTCTTTGGAATAACAATCAGCCCACAAAAGTACATGACAAAGTATGATGGAAATCATATTTTAAAGCCCTTGTTATATATAATTTTACAATCAGAAATCGAATTAATAAGAATTTGATAATTTCTGATAAACTATTTTAGGTAATATTATTAATATCATAAACATTAAAAGGGTTACAAAATGGAAATTAAAAAAAATCCAAAACAACAATTAGAAAATTACAGCAAAATTTTCTTACAAATAGGGTTAGTATTAACACTATTTATTACATACACATTAATTGAGCACAAAACATATGAAAGGAGTGACCTTGGAAGCTTAGGTCAAGCAAATATGATTGATGATATGAAAGAAGATATTCCTATTATCGAGATTCAAGAAGTAAAACCACCGCCAAAAAACACACCACCTCCAGTAGTTGAACAAATAACAGTGGTAGAAGATGAAAAAGAAATAGAGGAAACAGTAATTGAATCTACAGAAACAGATGAAGATGAAGGTGTTATTATAGATACTGAAGATATAATTGAAGTTGAAGAAGCCGAAGAAGTTGAAGAAGATATTCCTTTTATATTAATTGAAAAAGTGCCAGTTTACCCAGGTTGTAAAGGTAATAATACAAAACTAAAAAAATGTTTTACAAAAAAAGTAACAGAACATTTTGGTAAAAGGTTTGATGTTAACTTAGCAACTGAATTAGGTTTACAACCAGGAAAAAAGAAATTATTTGTAATTTTTACAATAAATAAAAAAGGTAACATCGCAAATGTTAGAGCTAGAGGCCCACATCCAAGATTAGAAAAAGAAGTAGTTAAGATAATTAGTTCACTTCCAAAAATGACACCAGGAAAACAAAGAGGAAATCCTGTAGGTGTTAGTTATAGTATACCCATCACATTTGAGGTTAGAACATAAAACAAAAAAAATCCAGCTTAAAGCTGGATTTTTTTTGTTTTAAATCCTCAAAAGATTACTCTACAGTAACCGATTTTGCTAAATTTCTTGGCTGATCTACGTTCTTATTCAACATTACAGCAATATGATATGATAATAATTGAAAAGGAATAGTAGTTAACAGTGGAGTTAATGCTTCTTCTGTTTCAGGTATTTCAATTACATGATCTGCAATTTCTTTTACTTGTGTATCACCTTCTGTAACAATCGCAATTATCTTACCTGCTCTAGACTTTATTTCTTGAATATTACTAACTACTTTTTCATAATGACCTTTATTTGTAGCAATAACAAAAATTGGCATATTCTCATCAATTAAAGCAATTGGTCCATGCTTCATTTCTGCAGCAGGATAACCTTCTGCATGTATATAAGAAATTTCTTTCAGTTTTAAAGCTCCTTCCAAAGCAACAGGGAAGTTAAATCCTCTTCCTAAATACAGGCAATTTTTTGCATCTTTATATACAGCTGCTATTTCTTTAACTCTCTCATCAATCTTTAAAAGTGCTTCTACTTTTGCTGGAATTAATTGCATTTTTTGTAAATACATCCTAAAAGCAGAATTTGATAATGTACCCTTTGATTTTGCTAATTTTAGAGATATTAATGTAAGTACAGTTATTTGTGTTGTAAATGCTTTGGTAGATGCTACTCCAATTTCTGGCCCTGCATGAGTATAAGCTCCAGCATGAGTTTCTCTCGCAATTGATGAGCCCACCACATTACAAATTCCAAAAACAAAAGCTCCTTTAGATTTTGCTAATTTTATAGCTGCTAATGTATCTGCAGTTTCCCCTGATTGAGAAATAGCAATAACAACATCATTTGGAGTAATAATTGGGTTTCTGTATCTAAATTCTGATGCATATTCAACCTCAACAGGAATACGAGCCATATCTTCAATTAAATACTCTCCAACTAAACCAGCATGCCAAGAAGTACCACAAGCAATAATTATAATTCTATTTGCATTCAAAAATTTATTAAGATTGTCATCTATACCAGACATTTTAATAATCCCTTCGTCAGGTAACATTCTTCCTCTATAAGTATCTATAATAGCTTTTGGTTGTTCATGAATTTCTTTTAACATGAAATGCTCATAACCACCTTTTTCTATTTGTTCTAAACTTAATTTAAGCTTCTGAACATTAGTATCAACCATAGTATCGTCTTTAATTTTACGAACTTTTATGTTTTTACCAATCTTAATAATAGCTAATTCTTCATCTTCTAAATAAATAGCATCTTTAGTATACTCTATAAAAGGTGAAGCATCCGAAGCAATAAAAAACTCTTCATTATCTTTTCCTACTCCAATTGCAATAGGGCTTCCTAAACGAGCTACAACTATTTCATTTGGTTTTGTTTTATCAAAAACAGCAATAGCATATGCACCTATTACATTGTTTAAAGCCAATTGAACGGCTTTACCAAGCTTACAATTTTCTTGTTTTTTTACTTCTTCAATTAAATTTACAAGAACTTCTGTATCTGTATCACTTTTAAAAACATACCCTCTAGAAATTAATTCTTTTCTTAAAGTATCATAATTTTCAATGATACCATTATGAACTATTACTAGATCTCCTGATTGAGAAATGTGTGGATGAGAATTAACATCATTTGGAACTCCATGAGTAGCCCAACGTGTATGCCCAATTCCTATACTTCCTTTTTTTCTTTGTTCTTCTTTATTAGTTATTTCTTCTAGATCAGAAACTTTACCTTTCGTTTTAGAAAGCTGTATTTCTTTACCATCATACATCATTACCCCAGCACTATCGTATCCACGATACTCTAATCTTTTTAACCCATTTATTACAATTGGGTATGCTTCTCTAAAACCTATATAACCAGTTATTCCACACATAACAATTATTTTTTATTCATTAATTCTTTTTCTCTGAGTAAGATATCTTTAACTCAGCTTTTTTATTTCCATTTATATCAGAATGATTAAAAAGAGTTACAGCTTTAGGGTTCCAACTGTAATTCTTATGAATTGTATCTGAAATAGATACAAAAGATTTTAAATCGGTAGATTTATTAATCACTTTAAGTCTTAATTTTGTATTTAATGAGTAACCTGTTTCTCCACTTAAAATATCTGAGATATAATCGGTTATTTTAAATGTATATCTTTTATTTCCATCTTCATCCTCTTCTAATAGCCCTCCAAAAGAGGTAAACCCCTCACTAATAGCATCTTTTATATGGCTAAAACTTGTTTCATCACTTTTATACAAAAATAACTGATAAGGTATTGCAGTAATATCTACTTCTTCATTCACATAAAAAGTTAAAGAAGCATCGTTTATTAATAAATCATCTCTTAACTCATCTATCTTATCTGCTAATCCATCTCCATCAGAGTCGGCTCCAAAAAGTTTTATTGTAGCTTCACTACCTGCAGCTCCTTGTAAAATAACCTGATTATTTACAGGGTATACTTTATCTTCCATTTTATAAGTACTTGTTCGTATTCCTGATAATAAAAAACTATCATTTTTATGAATTGTATCTATAACGACTCCTCCTGCAACAACCGAATTTGTATAATAAACTTCTATTGAAGGTTTAACTGTACCACTAAAATTAAGAGAAATTAAAGATCCTTCATTTCCTGTTGCTTCCAAAATAACTCCTCTAAAATAGTTGTTAAATGCATCTTGAGAATCAAATTCTGCTGACTCATATTTATCTAAAAATAATTCTTTTATTTTATCTTCTTTTAAAGGAATTACAGCAAAAGGAAGAGGAATTGTAGATGTTGTAGAACTTGTATAAGTAACAGTATCTATTGTTGCCAATGCACCATTACTTAACCACCTTTTAACTAGAATAGAATCAGTTAATGCTGGTAAAAACTTAAAATCTGTAGTAACATTTAGTTCACTTCCTGTTTTTTCAAACACATCAACATCATTTGAACTATAACTATTAACTTTTGACGGATCTGTTGGATCTAATCTACTTAAGTAAGTACTTGTTTGGTATATATTTAAATTAAAAGCCTTAGATTGATTACCAATTATAGAATCTAATTCATATGCATCTCCATCATCATTTAACGTTACCTGATATGGTAATCTTAAAAAAACAGTATCTACTTTTGTCACAACAGTAGTATCAGAATCATACACATTTGCATCATCAACAACTTGAAGCGCTGTACTAATAGCTAATTGAGAAACAATAGAAGCTTCTATTTTTTCATAATCATCACTTGCATGAACTCCTAATAAATATTGTCCAGGTTCTGCAGAAATATTATCTGATTTAACACTAACAATAGGGCTATTTTCAATCTCAATATCAACAAGTAAACTACTTGTGTCAAACTTTGTATTACTAATAATACCTGAACCAATATCTGTAAAATCCTTTTCACAAGAAATAACAGCTGTAAATATCAATATTAAAGCGACAACAGATGTGCTTTTTTCAAAAATTCTCCTCACTTTATAATACTTATTTGGCTGCAATTAAATCAGCATAAAAATTTAAATAACTCTCTTTCATGTTTTCAACTTGATGCTCTAAAACTGGTATTTCTTTTTCTTCTAAGAAAGAAGACAATTCTTCAGAAATTGTTTCACTACCATGTATAATTGCATCAGAGTTTTCAATGGCACTCTTTAATATATTTGTAAAGTTTGGTGTTTTAACTGTGGCTATTTTTTCGTCTTTTATATTATCAAACTCCAACTTTTCAGCTAAAGTTTCATCTAAACTTCCTTCAAAAGGGTTGTCGTATAAAGAAGTAATAATTTTACTTTCTGTAAACAAAGGTTCTTCTTTATAAAATTCTTTTAAATAAAGAGGTAAAAGAGAGGCCATCCATCCATGAACATGAATAATATCTGGCGCCCAATTTAATTTTTTTACAGTTTCTACAACTCCCTTTGCAAAGAAAATTGCACGCTCATCATTATCTTCAAACAACTCATCATCTTCATCTGTAAAAACGGCTTTTCTTTTAAAATATTCTTCATTATCTATAAAATAAACCTGCATTCTTTCTTTAGGGATAGAAGCTACTTTTATAATTAATGGCATATCCATATCGTTAACAACCAAGTTCATACCAGACAAACGAATTACTTCGTGTAATTGGTGTCTACGCTCGTTAATAACGCCAAACCTTGGCATAAAAATTCTTGTTTGTACTCCTTTAGAATGTGCGTTTTTTGCAACATTAAAAGCTGTTGACGATAATTCTGTTTCTGGTAAATAAGGAACTACTTCCGATGAAACAAATAATATTCTCTTGTCCTTCATTAAATCAATCTCTTTTATACGAAGCGCAAAAATACAAATTATTATGCTAATATCGTGTTAAAATGGTAAGTTTGCAGACTTTACTTAATTTCTAAGGATGATAATATTCAATACTAAACAAGAAATAAAATCTTACTTAAACACTCAAAATCAAGCAAATAAAACTATTGGTTTTGTCCCAACAATGGGTGCATTACATGAAGGTCATTTGTCATTAATTAAAAAAGCAAAGAAGAAAAACGACCTAGTTGTAGTCAGTATTTTTGTAAATCCCACTCAATTTGACAATAAAGAAGACTTAGTAAAATACCCAAAAACTTTTGAAAACGATACTAAATTATTAGAAAGTGTTTCCTGTGATGTCTTATTTTTCCCTTCAGTTGAAGAAATTTATGAAGATAATATTTCATCAGAAAAGTTTGACTTTGATGGTTTAGAACATCAAATGGAAGGAAAATTTAGAGATGGTCATTTTGATGGAGTTGGAACCATTGTAAAAACCCTTTTCGAAATTGTAGCACCTCACAGAGCTTATTTTGGTCAAAAAGATTTTCAGCAGTTACAAATCATTAAAAAAATGGTAAAAAAGCATCGTTTAAATGTAAAAATTAAAGGATGTCCTATTTTTAGAGAAAAAGATGGTTTAGCAATGAGTTCTAGAAACACTAGATTATCTAAAGATCGTAGAGCAGCAGCTCCTTTTATATATAAAACGCTTAAGAAAGCTCGCAAAAAATTTGGCATAGAAAATGCTATTAAAGTAACTGAATGGGTAGAAAATCAATTTAAAAAACATCCTTTTTTAGAATTAGAATACTTTACAATTGCTGATGAAAAAACACTAAAAACAGTAAAAAAGAAAGAATCTAATAAGAAATACCGTGCTTTTATTGCAGTATTTGCAGGAGAAATACGATTGATAGACAACATTCGATTAAAAAACGATTAACCAAAAAAATACTATTTTTGCCATATGTTAGTACAAGTTGTAAAGTCTAAAATCCACCGTGTAAAAGTTACAGGTGCAGATTTAAATTATATAGGAAGCATTACCATAGATGAAGATTTAATGGATGCAGCCAACATTATTGAAGGAGAACGCGTTCAGATTGTAAACAATAATAACGGAGAACGTTTAGAAACATACGCAATTCCTGGACCTCGTGGAAGTGGAGAAATTACTTTAAACGGAGCTGCAGCCAGAAAAGTTGCTGTAAACGACGTTTTAATTTTAATTGTTTATGGATTTATGGATTTTGAAGAAGCTAAAAACTTTAAACCATCATTAGTTTTTCCTAACGAAAAAGATAACACACTTACATAGGTTTGAATATTAAAAAGATTTTAAAAATTGTATTACCTCTCGTTTTGGGAGGTTTTTTAGTTTGGTATTCTATCTCTGATATTTCTTTAGAAGTTTTAGGAAAGTATTTTAAAGAAGCTAAATATAGTTGGATTTTTCTTGGGCTGTTTTTTGGTATTTTAAGCCACCTTTCTAGAGCTTATAGATGGAAATTTATGTTAGAACCAATTGGTTTTAAACCAAAATTCACTAACAGTGTTTTAGCAGTTTTAGTAGGTTATTTAGTAAACTTAGCATTGCCAAGAGCTGGTGAAGTTTCTAGAGCATTAGTTTTAACAAATTACGAAGATGTTCCGTTTGAAAAAGGATTTGGAACCATTGTTGCAGAAAGAATTGCCGATTTAATTATGATGTTAAGCATTATTGTTATCACACTTTTTGTTCAGTTCGATTTTATTTATGACCTTTTAATTAAAAATTTCAATCCAACAAAAATCATTATTGGTTTAGCAATTTTAATCATTGGTTTTTTTATTTTAACATCCTTTATAAAAAAGGCAAAATCAGGTTTTTTACTAAAAATAAAAACCTTTGTTTCTGGTTTAGTAGAAGGTGTTACAAGCATCTTTAAAATGAAAAATAAATGGGCATTTATCTTTCACACAGTTTTTATTTGGGCAATGTATGTAGCTATGTTTTGGGCAACAATACCTGCAATTAAAGGTTTAAATGTTCCTTTAGGCGGAATTTTAATAGCTTTTATTGCCGGTGGTTTTGCAATTGCTGCAACAAATGGAGGTATTGGTTTATACCCAATTGCTGTTGCTGGCGCTTTGGCTTTGTTCGATGTTCCTACAGAACCTGCAACCGCTTTTGGTTGGATTATGTGGACCGCACAAACTGCAATGATTGTTGTTTTTGGAGGTTTAGCATTTTTACTTTTACCAATCTACAATAAGAATAAATAACTTCGAGTGATTTTTTAAAAAAATTTGTATCAAGAAGTTGGGCGTTACCAAAGGTCGCGCTTTCATTACTCGCTTTTTTATAAAAATAAAAAGAGCTCAAACACGCCATTCAATCGCTAACGCGAGTGTTTGCCAACTTTTAGAGAATTAGAGACGTAAACTCTTATTTTTAAATTTATTATCTTTGATAAAAAGCAACTTCTATGGACTCAGAAGAAAAAAGAAAAACCTTAAATAAACAGAATTCAGAAACAGATAAAAATGTTTTGAATGAAGTAGCCGCTATCTATAATGTTTCAGACAACATCATTTCTAATGAACATAAAAAAATATTAGACCACAGATTAGAACTTCACAAAGAAAACCCAACAAGTGGTAAAGATTGGAATCAAATAAAAGCAGATTTATCAACTAAATATGGCGTTTAAAATCGTCATTAAACCAGAAGCTGAAAAAGAACTTTTAGAAGCTTTAGATTGGTACAATACTAAAAACATAAATTTAGCCGCAGAATTATACAATGAAATTTCAATTGTTTTAGATACAATTAAAGAAAACCCAAATCTATTTCAAAAAAGATATAAAACTATTAGAATTACTTTTACAAAGAGGTTCAGATACGGAATTCATTATACTTTAGAGAATAACATCATTTTCGTTCACGCAATTCTTCATACAAGTCAAAAATCACCAAAATAAAAGTTATTTTTAGTTTATCAATTACAACTGATAAACTTTGTAACTTTGTTACTCTAAAAACCTTGCAACTTATATAAAAATGGCCAGAACCAAAACAACTTTTTTCTGTCAAAACTGTGGAACGCAACATGCAAAATGGGTAGGACAATGTGGTGCTTGTAAAGAATGGAATACCATTGTAGAAGAAGTAATTCAAAAAGAAGAAAAACGAGTTTGGAAACAATCTACAACTGCAAAACAAACCGTAAATAAACCGTTAAAAATTGCAGACATTCAGCTAAACCCAGAAGAAAGAGTTGTTACCAACAACAACGAATTAGACACTGTTTTAGGTGGTGGCTTGGTAAAAGGTTCTGTAACACTTTTAGGTGGAGAACCTGGAATTGGTAAATCGACTTTATTATTACAAGTTGCTTTAAATATTGGTCAAAAAGTATTGTATGTTTCTGGTGAGGAAAGTCAATCTCAAATAAAAATGAGAGCAGAAAGATTAGACGCTAACAGTTCTAATTGCCTAATTCTTACAGAAACCAACACACAAAATATTTTCAAAAACATTGAAGAAACTGAACCAGAAGTTTTAGTAATAGATTCTATACAAACATTACACACAAGCTCTATAGAAGCTTCTCCAGGAAGCATTTCTCAAATTAGAGAAACTGCTGCAGAATTAATTAAATATGCCAAAGAAACTGCAACTCCGGTTTTATTAATTGGTCATATTAATAAAGATGGAAACATTGCTGGACCAAAAATTTTAGAACACATGGTAGATGTTGTTTTACAATTTGAAGGCGACAGAAATCATACGTATAGAATTTTACGAAGTCAGAAAAACAGATTTGGTTCTACATCTGAATTAGGAATTTACGAAATGCTTTCTAACGGATTAAGAGAAATCTCAAATCCATCAGAAATTTTAATTTCTAAAAAAGATGCAGATTTAAGCGGAACTGCAATTGCAAGTACTTTAGAAGGCATTAGGCCTTTAATGATAGAAGTACAAGCCTTGGTTTCTACAGCTGTTTATGGAACACCTCAGCGTTCTACAACAGGTTATAATTTAAAACGATTAAACATGATTTTAGCGGTTCTAGAAAAAAGAGCTGGTTTTAAATTAGGTGCAAAAGATGTCTTTTTAAATATTACTGGAGGAATAAATGTAGATGACCCTGCGATTGATTTAGCGGTTGTTGCTGCAATTCTATCCTCTAACCAAGATGTTGCCATTAACCCAAATGTGTGTTTTGCTGCAGAAGTTGGTTTGGCAGGAGAAATAAGGCCTGTTTCTAAAATAGATCAAAGAATTACAGAAGCAGAAAAATTAGGATATAAAACATTAGTCGCATCTAAATACAATAAAATATCATCTAAAAACCACGGAATTAGATTGGTTTTAGTTGGTAAAATTGAAGAAGCTTTTGCTACTTTGTTTGCTTAGATTTTAACAGATTCGCTAACTTAAGACAATTATAACGTTGTATTAATACTAAATCAAGCTCAGCACAAATGACTTTTAATCGGCGTTAGAGAAGTTAGGTTTTTTGCTGCAAAAAATCAACAAGTAAAAACATCTGTTTTTTAATAAATTAGCTAGCTAGCAAACAAGTTTAGCCCTGATTGAACGGTTTGTTTGAGCTCTTTTTTGTTTTCACAAAAAAAGCGAGTAGTGAAAGCAGGAAATAGCTTCTAAAAAAATTATCTTTTAATTTTCCCTGAAGTATTACCTCCCATTAAACTTGTTACATTATCTACAGAAACCATATTTACATCACCTACTACTGTGTGTTTAAGCGCACAAGCAGCTGTTGCAAAGTTTAATGCTTGTAAATCATTATCGTAATGTAAAAGACCATAAATTACACCAGATGCAAAGGCATCTCCTGTACCAACACGATCTATTACATGCGTAATATCTAGCTTATCTGCTTTAATAAAGTCTTTACCATTATACATTTTACCTTGTATTTGCTGATGAGAAGCACTAATAGATTTTCTTGTTTTTCCAACAACTTTTTCTATTCTTGGAAATTTTTCCATTAATAATTTCGCTGAAGAGCTAAAGCCTCCTCCTAATTCTCCAAGCCCAAACATTTCATAAACACCTCGATTACTTGTAATTACAATATCAGTATTTTTTACTAATTCTGGCATTACTTCTTGCATGGTTTTTCCGTATTTCCACATATTTTGACGAGAATTAATATCACCTGAAACCTTAATTCCCATTTTATTGGCAGTTTTAATGGCCTCTAAACAACACTGAGCTGCTCCTTCTGAAACAGCTGGAGTAATCCCTGTCCAATGAAACCAATCTGCTCCTTCTAAGACTTCTTCCCAATTTATCATATCTGGTTTTATCAAAGAAAAAGCAGAACCCTCTCTTTCATAAATTACTTCACTAGATCTATGTACAGCACCTTTTTGTAGAAAATATTTACCTAACATGTTATCTCCATAAATAACGTTTACAGTACCTAACCAATGTTTACGTAGAAATTGTGTAGCAGCTTTACCTAGCGCATTATCTGGAAAACGGGTAACATGAGCAGCTTTCATGCCCAAATAACCACAAGAAATTGCAACATTAGCTTCTCCTCCACCATACACCAAATCGAATGATGTTGCTTGAGAAAACATTGTGTAGCCAGGTGGTGATAAACGCATCATTACTTCACCAAATGTTATCAGTTTTTTATCCATTGTATTTAGTTTTGTTTCTATTAATTTATTCTGTTTGAAGATATCTAAAAAATACTAAACTCACAAAAAATATTGAATTCGAGAATTAAAAAGTAACAAAACTATAGTAATAAAAAAACCGAGCAAAAATGCTCGGTTTTAATCAATTTTATAAAGATTCTGAAACGAGTCTCAGAATAAATAATTTATTTTTTATTTACTGCTTTAATGTACTTATCTAAAGCCATTGTCATAGAAGGTGTTTCTGGTGAAGGTGCAGTTATATCGCACTTTAAACCAGCTTCTGTTGCTGCTCTTACTGTAGAATTACCAAATACAGCAATTCTTGTATCGTTTTGTTTGAAGCCTGGGAAATTCTTAAATAAAGAATCAATTCCTGAAGGACTAAAGAAAACTAAAACGTCATAAAAAACATTTTCTAAATCTGATAAGTCACTCACTACTGTTCTGTATAAGTCTAATCTTTTCCAGTTTACACCTAACTTATCTAATTCTGCAGGAATTAAGGGTTTTAATTTATCTGAACTTGGCAATAAGAACTTTTCAGTTTTATGCTTCTTAATTAATTTTGTTAAATCAGGAAATGTTCTAGTACCAACATAAATTTTACGTTTTCTGTACACTACATATTTTTGTAAATAATAAGCTACAGCTTCAGACTGGCAAAAATATTTCATTGCATCTGGCACTTTAAAACGCATTTCTTCAGCAATTCTAAAAAAATGATCTACAGCATTTCTACTAGTTAAAATAATTGCAGTAAAATTATTTAAGTCAACTTTTTCTCCTCTAACTTCTTTAACAGTCATTCCTTCTACATGAATAAAAGGCCTGAAATCTATTTTAACTTTCTGTTTATCAGATAAATCAAAATAAGGAGATGTTTCTGTTTTTGGTTCTGGTTGAGATACTAAAATCGTTTTCACTTTCATATGCTTTCCTTTTGTAGTTAAAACAGCAATTTAAACAGTATAAATAGCGGTGCTATTTCGAAGGCGCAAAGGTACAAAATAAAATAAAACAACTCACTAAAAATCAGCTTTTTATTACTAGCAGTGTGAATTATGAAGCGAACTGAAAATAAAACTGCTGAAAAATAAACTAAAAAAAGAGTGTTTAATTGCGAATATTCCACTAAAACAACACCTATCAGTAGCGTAAATGAAACAGAATACAAATAAAATGACTTAGAAGCTAAAAAGAATTTTACTTGGTTTTTTATCTTAAATAGAAGAGAAAATAAGACTTCTAACAACCATTTAACAGCAAAATACGAGAAAACAAGACTTAAAATTTTCAAAAAAGTATAAAATCCTTGTTCAACAGAGTCAACATAAAACAGAATTATCTTATACATTGATAATGAAATAACTAACATCGAAAAAAGAAAAATTACACTTTGAAATAGATTAAAAACAGAATAATTTTCTTCAATTTCAGTTTCAATAAAACTATTATTTAATAATGAAGTAGCACTTCCTTTTAATCTCGTAATACTTAATCCTTTTAAAAGAAAGACACAACCCAGTAAGAAAACCAATAATATGGTAATCCAATTAGTATCAATTATTGTTCTTTCTAATGCTTGCACCTTTTATTGTTTTGGTAAGATTAACACAAAATTAGTAATTAAATAATGTATATTTGCCTTCTTACTACATGAAATTTAATTTATGTCAGACGCACTAGTCATTATCCCCACTTACAACGAAAAAGAGAATATAGAAGTTATCATAAGAGCTACTTTTAATCAAGAAAAAGAGTTTCATATTTTGGTTGTGGATGATAATTCTCCTGATGGGACTTCAGAAATTGTAAAAAAGTTAATTACTGAATTTCCAAATCGCCTTTTTTTAGAAAAAAGACTAGGGAAAAATGGTTTAGGAACTGCATACATACATGGTTTTAAATGGGCAATTGCAAAAAAGTATGATTATATCATAGAAATGGATGCCGATTTTTCTCACAATCCAAAAGATTTAATTCGATTATACAATGCTTGCAGCAAAGAAGGTGGAGATGCATCTGTAGGATCGAGATATGTAAAAAACCAAGTAAATGTTGTTAATTGGGATATGAAAAGGCTTTTACTTTCTTATTTTGCCTCTAAATATGTACGTTTTATAACTAGAATTCCTGTTTTTGATACCACTGCTGGTTTTGTTTGCTGGAAAAGAGAAGTTTTAGAAACTATACAATTAGACAAAATAAAATTTATTGGTTACGCTTTTCAAATTGAAATGAAATTTAAAGCATGGAAACATGGTTTTAACATAAAAGAAGTCTCTGTTGTTTTTACAGACAGAACTTTAGGAACTTCTAAAATGAGTGGAAACATTGTTTCTGAAGCTTTATTTGGAGTGATAAAAATGAGATTAAAAGGATTGCCAAAGTAGAAATGTCATGAGTGAAATTTCTTTAAGGATAGCCAATATAGATGACTTACAAATTCTTTTAGCATTTGAGCAAGGTGTCGTAGAAGCTGAAAAACCTTTAGATCCTTTTTTAGGCAAAGGACATTTAAATTATTACAATATACCAGAATTAATTGCTGCTGAACATATTCATTTTTTAGTGGCAGTTTCAAAGAATGAAGTTGTTGCTTGTGGCTATTTAAGAATAGATAATTCTAAAATCTATCAAAAAAACCCACAATATGGTTACATCGGTTTTATGTTTGTAAAACCATCTTTTAGAGGACAAAAAATAAGCAATCTAATTTTAGATTCTTTAAAAAAATGGGCAAAAGAAAAGGCTCTTAAAGAATTAAGGTTAGATGTGTATAACAATAATATTGGAGCAATAAAAGTTTACGAACGTTTTGGGTTTGCCAAAAGTTTAGTAAATATGAGAATGGATATTTAAGAAGAAAAAATGGCAAAATCAACTTTAATAAAAAATGCAAGAATCGTAAATGAGAACAACACTTTTATTGGTGATGTTTTAATTGAAAACGAAATCATAAAGGAAATTTCATCAGAAATAAAAGCAACAAAAAATGTTGAAGTTATAGACGCTGAAGGTAAAACTTTAATTCCTGGTTTTATTGATGATCAAGTTCATTTTAGAGAACCTGGTTTAACGCATAAAGCAAATATTGCTACAGAAAGTAGAGCTGCTGTTGCAGGTGGAATTACTACTTTTATAGAAATGCCAAACACAGTTCCTCAAGCTACAACACAAAATTTATTGGAAAATAAATTTAAAATTGCTGCAAACGATTCTTATGCAAACTATTCTTTTATGTTTGGTGGAACAAACGATAACTTAGATGAGTTATTAAAAACAGATCCTAAAAAAGTAGCCGGAATTAAATTATTTTTAGGTTCTTCTACAGGAAATATGTTAGTAGATGATGAAGCTGTTTTAGAAAAGATATTTTCATCAACAAAAATGATTATTTCTGTTCATTGTGAAGATGAAGCTACCATCAGAAAAAACACTCAAGAATTTAAAGACAAATATGGAGATGATATTCCTGTAAAATATCATCCAATAATTAGAAGTGAAGAAGCTTGCTATTTATCTTCTTCTAAAGCTATTGAATTAGCAAAGAAAACTGGCGCAAGATTGCACATTTTTCATTTATCAACTGCTAAAGAAACTGCCCTTTTTAGAAACGACATTCCTTTAGAAGAAAAACAAATTACTGCAGAAGTTTGTATTCATCATTTATGGTTTTCTGATAAAGATTATGAAGAAAAAGGAACACATATAAAATGGAATCCTGCTGTAAAAACGGAAGCTGATAAACAAGGTTTATGGAAAGCGCTTTTAGATGACAGAATTGATGTATTAGCAACAGATCATGCGCCTCATACTTTAGAAGAAAAAACAAACGTATACACAAAAGCGCCAAGTGGTGGTCCTTTAGTACAACATGCTGTAACCGCTATTTTAGAAAAAGTAAAAGAAGGTGTAATTTCAATTGAAAAAGCAGTTGAAAAGATGAGCCATAATCCTGCAAAATTATTTCAAATTGAAAAACGTGGTTTTATCAAAGAAGGTTATTATGCAGATTTAGTTTTAATAGATACTAACAAACCACAAACTGTTTCTAAAGAAAATATTTTATACAAATGCGGTTGGTCTCCTTTTGAAGGAACCACTTTTTCATCTACAATATCTCACACATTTGTAAACGGACATTTAATATATAATAATGGTATTTTTAATGATGAAATAAAAGGAAAACGCCTGACTTTTAATCGTTAATATGAAAAAATTAAGCTACTTACTTCTATTTATTTTCTTGGTTTCTTGCACAAGTAACACTATTTTTAAAAAGCCAAAAGACTTAATACCGAAAGATACTATGAGTCTTTTAATGCAAGATATGATAATTGCATCTTCTGCTAAATTTGTAAAAAACAAAAACAACCAAAAGAAAATTAGTTACATGGCTTTTATTTATGACAAATATAAAATTGACAGTTTACGTTTTCAAAACAGTAACTTTTACTATACTTCTAAAATAGATTTATATGAAGAAATTATAAATGACGTAAAGATAAAAATCGATGAAAAAAAAGAATTTTATTCTAAAATAAGTTCAGAACTAGATTCAATTAGAAAAGATTCTTTAAATATAATAAAAAAGAAGAAAAGATTTCGATTAGACTCTATTAAAAAGACTAGTACTAATTACATTAATTACTGTTATTTACCTAAAACAAGTATAGAGAATGATATTTTCCCTAAGTTAGAAGCAGATTCAATATCAAAACCACATAAACCTATTCTTAAAAAAGAGATCCTGCAAAAAAAAGAAATTATTAAAGAAGATTTTTAGAATATTTTGCTGAAGTTTCTTTTATTATTTCATTAATATTCTGAAACTTAAAATTAAGCGCTGTTTCAATTTTTTCTGATGAATATTTTGAAATTGAGTGCGCACTTCTTGCAGAATATTTACTTAAAAAAGGTTGTTTTCTTGTAATTGTAGATATTACTCCAGAAATTCTCCAAAATATAGAAGTTTGCCACGATTTTATTTTTATTGAAGGTTTCTTTTTACCCAAAGAATCTGCAATAGAGAAGAAAATCTCTTTAAATGATTTGTTTTCAGCAACCAGAATAAAACGTTCGTTTTTAATATTAGAATTCATTAATAAAACCATCGATTTTACAACATCTTTTACACTAACAAAACCCGTAATTCCTTCTGTATAAAATTTAAATCCATTATAAACTTGGGTAAATAATTTACCAGATCCAGATTGCCAAAAACCACTACCTAGAATAACTCCAGGGTTTACAATTACAACCTCAACTCCTTCTTGACTTGCACGCCAAATTTCCATTTCTGCGCCAAATTTGGTAATAGAATATCCACTATTATCTGCTTCTTTATTCCATTCGCATTCTTCATTAATTAAAGCTCCGTTTAAAGAATTTCCAATAGAAGCAATAGAACCTACAAAACAGATTTTGCTAACTTTTGCATCAATAGAAAGGTTTACAACAATGGCAGTTCCATGAATATTTACTTTGCGCATTTCTCTATAATCTTTCGGATTAAAAGAAATTAATGCTGCACAATGATATACTTTATCAATATCAATAAAAGCAGGAATCATAGAAGGAACATCTGTAATATCTGCTTTAAACCATTCTATTTTAGAAATTAGAGTTTCATCATCAGTATAAAAAGAAAAAACCTCTTTTACTTTTTCAATTCTTTTTTCAGAACGATAAATAGCACGTACTTTTTCATCATTTTTAATTAAATCATATAATAAATGAGCGCCAACTAAACCTGTACCTCCAGTAACTAAAATCATGCAACGAATTTAGTATATTTTACTCGATAAACTTTGATACTTAAAACAAATAAGTTTTCAGGTTTTTAACTAGTTATTTTACCCTTTATTTTCGTTAAAATTTAAAACCATAACTACTACTATGCCTGAAAATTTTGCCTTTATAAAGAATAAAATATCTGCCTTAAAAATTCTCAAAACTTACTAGCTTTAAGTATATTTGCCAACTGATAAACAGAATACAATGAAGAATTTTATTGAAGAATTAAAATGGAGAGGAATGTTGCACGACAGCATGCCAGGAACTGAAGAACATTTACTAGAAGAAATGAGAAGTGCCTATGTTGGTTTTGATCCAACTGCAGATTCTTTACATATTGGTAATTTAGTACCAATTATGTTGCTTGCTCATTATCAAAGATGTGGACACAGACCTATTGCTTTGGTTGGTGGTGCAACTGGTATGATTGGAGATCCTTCAGGAAAATCTGCAGAACGTAATTTGTTAGATGAAAAAACATTACGTCATAACCAAGAATGTGTAAAAGGACAATTAGGTCATTTTTTAGATTTTGAATCTGATGCAAAAAATGCTGCAATCTTAGTGAATAACTACGATTGGATGAAAGATATTTCTTTCTTAGATTTTATTAGAGATATTGGTAAACACATTACTGTAAATTATATGATGGCTAAAGATTCTGTAAAAAACAGAATTAGTTCTGAGTCTAAAGACGGAATGTCTTTTACAGAGTTTACCTATCAAATGGTGCAAGGTTATGATTTCTTACATTTATTTAAAGAAAATGCAACTACAATTCAAATGGGTGGTTCTGATCAGTGGGGAAATATTACTACAGGAACAGAATTAATTAGAAGAATTGGTAACGGAAAAGGATATGCAATTACATGTCCGTTAATTACAAAATCTGATGGTTCTAAATTCGGAAAATCTGAAGGTGGAAATGTTTGGTTAGATGCAAAAAGAACTTCTGCTTATAAATTTTACCAATATTGGTTAAATACTTCTGATGAAGATGCAGAAAAGTATATAAAAATCTTTACTTTTTTAGATGAAGAAACTATTAATTCATTAATTGAAGAACATAAAGAAGCGCCACATGTACGTGTTTTACAAAAACGTTTAGGAGAAGAAGTAACCGTTTTAGTTCATGGAGAAGAAGAATACAAAAAAGCAATTGCTGCTTCTAATATTTTATTCGGAAAATCGAATGCAGATGATTTAAAATCTTTAGACGAGCAAACGTTTTTAGATGTGTTTGATGGTGTACCTCAAGCAACAGTTTCTAGTACAGATATTGAAGAAGGTTTAGATATGATTGGAGCTTTAGCAGCAAAAACAAACTTTTTAAAATCGAATGGAGATGCAAGAAGAGCATTAAAAGAAAATGCTATTTCTGTAAATAAAGAAAAAGTAAAAGAAGATTATAAAATATCTAAAGAAGATTTAATTGCAAATAAATATGTGTTATTACAACGTGGTAAAAAAACATATTATTTATTGATTGTTGAGAAATCTATTTTTTGAGATTCCTTCACATAATAAAAAAAGAGCTGAATTTTATATTCAGCTCTTTTCTTTTTTAGGGTTTAATATTATTGATTAATTATTTTTTGCCAATTTTCATCAGCTTTCACTTTCAATTCTTCAGCTCCTTCTTCTTGCCATAATTCTAAAGTATTTGTTCCCCAAGAATTATAGAATAAATATAATTTATCGTCACGAATTTCAAATGTTTTTGGATCTATAGAAACTTTTTCTCCTTTTACTCCAATTGCATATGCACAATACCCTCCATAAGCAGGAACATATTTTTCTGGTGATTTTTTAAACATTATTAAATGCTCTTTTGATGCAAACTTAAATTTTACACCATCATAATTAGCAATAAACATTTTGTCTCCTTTTTCTGCTTTGTTATTAAAATAACCAACAACATCATACCCTTCTGCAACAAAACCTTTTTTTAAGTTGTAATTATCACTTTGCCCAAAAGCTGAAAATGAAATTAGTATAATAAGTAATCCTAGTTTTTTCATTTTTAATTTTTTGTGTGTTTTAATCCTTCCCAGTTTTTATCTGCTTTTACTTGTAATTTCGGAGTATTCCCTTCTTGCCAATCTTCTAATTTACTACCAAAAAAAGAGCTATAAAATAAATACAATTTACCGTCTCTAATTTCGTAAGCTTCTCCATCAATATACATTTTGGTGTTTTTTTCTGCAACTGCATAAGCACAATAACCACCATATTGAGGCACATATTTTTTTGGATTTTCTGCAAACATTTTTAAATGTTTCTCAGAAGAAAATCTAAATTTAGCACCATCATAAGTTGTTATAAACTTGTTTTTTCCTTCAACAGGTTTTTTATCCACAAAATAAGAAACCACATCAAAACCTTCTGCTACAAAGCCTTTCTTAGTATTGTAATCTATTTTCTGCGCAGATAAAAGAGTAGATACTCCAAAAAATAGTAATAAAATATATTGTTTCATTCGATTGGTTTTTATCCATAGTCGAAGAAATTTTTAATTAATTACAAAGAAATGTAATCAACAACTTTTTATAAAGTCTTTTAAAGTTGAAATTAACAAATCTTTATTTTCAATATGACTCATATGTCCGTCAGGAAAAACAACAAATTCAGAATTTGTGTTTTTTGCTTCTTCTAAAGAAGTTTGGTAATCTAAAACAGGATCTTTCTCGCCAATAATTATCAACTTCTTAAAAGAACTCTCTTTTAAAAACTGATTTTCATTTGTGCGGTTTTTCATTCCTTCATTGGCAGCAATATAACCTTGAACAGAAGTTTGTAAGGCTTCCTTTTTAACCGCTTCAATTTCGTCTTTAAATTTTAATACATTTTCTTGATGAAACAAATTTGAAACAGACATTTTTACCATCGTTTCAAAATTATTCTGCACCATTTTATTGGCTCTTGTTCTCAAGTTTTTTCGTTCTTTAAAATCTTCAAAAGAAGTTGAATTTAATAAGCATAAGCCCTTTGTTTTAGAGGGATTCATTTTGGCAAAAGCCAACGCAACATAACCTCCTAAAGAATGGCCAACCAAAATATATTTTCGAATTCTTAAATGTTTTAAAACAGCTTCAACAGTTTCTGCAAACAACTCCATAGAATGCACATATCCTAAACAATCTGATTTTCCATGACCTAATAAATCAATAGTAATTACCCTGTTGTTTTTTATTAATTCAGGCTTAATTTTATCCCACATTGTGGAATTCTCTAAAAAACCATGAATTAAAACAACAGCAGCTCCCTTTCCTTGATCAGAATATGAAATTTGTGCATTTTTAAAGGTGATAGAATTTTGCATGTAGCAAAAATATGTATCTTTAAGTCTTTAAAATAATTTTTCAAAAATGAAATTTCAAAAAGCACTTATTTTAACATTCTTGTTTGCAACAACAAGTTTTTTTGCCCAAATTGAAGAACAAGTTTTAGACAATTTAGTAAAAGAAACGCTCACAACTTTTGATGTTCCTGGTATTTCTGTCGGAATTTTAAAAGACGGAAAAATAGTTTATGCAAAAGGTCATGGAGTTCGTTCTTTAACCAACAAAAAAGACATGAACGAAAACACTTTGGTTGGTATTGCTTCTAATAGTAAAGGTTTTACTTGTTTTGCTTTGGCAATGATGGTTGATGCTGGTAAACTAAACTGGGATGATAAAGTAAGAAAACACATTCCAGAATTTCAACTTGCAGATGCTTGGGTAACAGAAGAATTTACGGTGAGAGATTTAGTAACTCACAGAAGTGGAATGGGTTTAGGCGCAGGGGACTTAATGTTTTTTCCAGAAGGAAATGACTTTAAAACAAAAGACATTATTAACAATGTAAAACACCTAAAAAGAGCATCTTCTTTTAGAAGTCAGTTTGCTTATAACAACAATATGTTTATTATTGCTGGTGAAGTTTTAAAACGTGTAAGTGGTCTTTCTTGGGAAGAATTTATTGAAACAAATATTCTGAAACCTGTTGGAATGAACAATAGTAAAGCATCTTACAATAGAGTTAAAAACCACAAAAATATTGTTGATGCACATACAAGAGCAGAAGGAAAAGTGATTCAAATTCCTCATGATTGGAGCGAAACTGCAAATCCTGCAGGAGGAATAATGAGTAATATAAAAGACATGCTTACTTGGGCAAATTTTTTAATGAATGATGCTGTTACCAAAGAAGGAAAACGATTATTAAGCGAACAACAATTTGATGAATTATGGCAATTACAAACGCCTTTAAAAGTTAGAAAAAACGATTCTTACAATTCCAACTTTAGAGGTTATGGATTGGGTTGGTTTTTAACTGATGTAAAAGGTGGTTACAAACAAGTATATCACACAGGTGGTTTGTTAGGTACAGTAACACAGTTTACCATGATTCCAGATTTAGATTTGGCAATTGTAGTGTTAACCAACCAAATGAATGGAAGCGCATTTAGCACAATTACAAACACTATTAAAGACACCTATTTAGGGTATGAAAATAGAGGTTGGTTAAAAAAATACGGAACAAATAATACCAATTATTTAAAATATAATGATAGCATAAAAACTAGCGTTTTTGCAAGAACTGTTATTGCAAAAAAGAATCAGAATTTACCAAAACCAAATCAAATTGTTGGTACTTATAAAGATAATTGGTTTGGAAACGTAATCATTTCTCATAATGGAACTTCTTACAGTATAAAATGTGAGCATTCTTCGAAATTATTTGGTGAATTATTACCATACAACCAAACAACATACGTTGCAAAATGGAATAATAGAAGTTTTGATGCAGATGTTTTTGTACAGTTTTCTTTTGATGAAAAAGGAAATGCAACTGGTGCAAAAATGAAATACATTGCACCTATTACTGACTTTAGCTTCGATTTTGGCGATTTAAACCTTAAAAAACAATAATAATTTTGATTAAAACAAAAGATATTTGGATTGCTGGTTTTGCACTTTTTTCACTCTTTTTTGGAGCAGGAAATTTAATTTTACCTCCAACTTTAGGGGCAAAATCTGGAGCAGATTGGTGGATTGTTGTATTAGGTTTTGTGCTAACAGCAGTAACAATTCCTATTTTGGCGATTTTTGCACACGCAAAATTACAAGGAACTTTGTATGATTTTGGTAAGAAAGTTTCTCCTATTTTTAGCACAGTATATTGTATGCTTATTTATGCAATCGCCATCGCAATTCCATCACCAAGAACAGCAGCTGTTACACATGAAATGGCAATTCAACCATTTTTTGAAACTCCAGCTATTGTAACCAGTATTCTTTACTTTGTATTGGTTTTTATTTTTGCTGTAAATCGTAATAAAATAATTAGTTTAATTGGTAAATTTTTAACGCCAATTATCGTTTTAATTCTATTGATAATTATTTTTATTGCTGTTTTTACATCTTCAGGAACTGTAAATCCATCAACATTTACAACACCATTTGTAGATGGTATATTAGAAGGATATCAAACCTTTGATGCCATTGGAGGTGTAGTTGTTGGAGCTGTAATCATTATCTCTTTAAATTTAAAAGGTGATGATAGTTTTGAAGACAGAAAAAAACTAATTACTAAAGCAGGAATTATTGCTGGGGTTGGGTTATTGCTAATTTATGGAGGTTTAATTTTAAGTGGCTCTTTACTTTCTTCAACATTTGCAGAAAATGCTTCTAGAACAGATATTTTATCTAGTTTAAGTACACAAACTTTAGGAAACTTAGGAACCACTTTTTTAAGTGTTTTGGTGGCTTTAGCATGCTTTACAACTGCTGTTGGTATTGTAACAGGAACTGCAGATTATATAAAAGGAATTTGCAAAGATTCTAAACAAGCATTTATAATTACTGCTGCAATTGCTTGTGTAATTGGCGTTATTGTGGGTAGTTATCAAGTAGATTTTATCATCACTTTAGCAGTACCAGCTTTAATGTTTTTGTACCCAATAACAATTGTATTAATTCTATTAAATATTGTGCCGAATAAATATGCTTCTAAATTAGTTTTTAGAAGTGTTGTTTTAGTAACTTTTATCTTTAGTATTCCAGACTTTTTAGGGTTTATTATACCAAGGGAAAACTTAGTTGGAATTAAAAATTTAATACCATTAGCAAATTCTAGTTTAGGTTGGGTAATTCCTGCTTTTTTGGTTTTTGTTGGATTGAATTTAGCAAAAAAATAAATTAAGCAGATAAAAGAATTTTATTTTTTTCTAAATCCCTTTCTGACCAAAGAATGTAATCTGCATTTTTAGATTTCAAAGCATCTAAAAATTCAGTTTTAACCTCTTTTTCAAAATCATTTATAATTGCAATTGCATTTACATTTTTTTTTGTACTTTTTTCCCTAACAGGTTTTATATCATCCCAAGAAAAGAGAAAGCTAGGTAAATTTGATTTATTTATAACATTAAAGGATTTGATAACTATTTCTTTATCTTTTCGGGCAATTTGAAAATCAAAATTAAATTCTAATCCAGTTTCTCCTTTAGATATGAAATCAGGAGTATAAATTATATTTTCAGAATCTAAATAACTACGAACATCTTCTTTAAAAATAGAAGATACTTGATGTTTTGACAAAACATATAAATCATTAATTTCAATAATAGCAGATAGAAAATTATGTTTACATTGAGAAAATTTTTCAATATTAGATTCAATTACTAATTCATCATTTTCAAACTTCACACCATAATTTAAAAGTATAGAATCTAGTATATTCCTTCTTCTTTTAGAGCCTTGAATATGTAAACCTTGAAGCTCCAAATTAGTCATTGTCTCTCCATTGTCACTTAAAATTAAATTAGAACCTTTTTTTTGAGCATATATTTCAATTGTATCATTGAAAGCACCTACAAATGGAGTATTGATTAGAAACCAATCTGTATAATCATCTTTCTGGATAAAAGTTTTTTCTTTTAACCAGTTATAATATTCGTCTACATATGTATTTGCCCAATTCAAAGTATTGCTTGTTGTATGTTTAGTAAAGATTTTAAATTTATTTTACGAGCAAAGTTAAATATTAATTCTGATAAGTCGGAAGGTTGTGTTATTTCTTTAACAGGAAAATCAATATCTATTAAAGGAATAGCCCAAGCCAAATCTCTATATCCTTCAACGTAGATATGCATATGAGGTTCAGTTGGTTCAAACCATTTATCTGCATAAGGCTCTAAAAAACTTGGTAAAGTAGATTTTACAGTAGCAGGATTATGATGACCTCCTTTATAATCTATTCTTAATAAACCAATAAATGAATTACTTTCCATATGGTGAATTGAAGTTTTAAGAATAATTTTCTGATTTGTAGTAATTTCTAACCAAAACCCATAATCAGAATCTTGATGAGAAATTAATTCAATTCTATTTTTCTTTTTTGATAAATCTATTGTTTGATTTGGTTTACTTAAACTTTTTTCTAAATTCAACAGATATTGAGCTTCTTGATTTGATAGCATTTTTAGTTTATAACAAAATGAATATGACCTCAAAAAATAAACCTTCATTTTATTCAAGGTTTATTCCTGAGTACAATTTTTCCATAAATATAATAAAATTTAGATTGATTAAAACGACGAGCATTTCTATTTGCCCTTTTTTAGTGTTTACATACTCCTTTTTCTAATTCAATTTCATTTAAAGTTTTCCAAACTTCATGTTTAAATTCCTTTGGAGAAAAGGTAAATAAAAGCACAGTTTTTTGTGTCTTTATACAAAAATGACTTTTAATTTTTACGTTTAAAGTAAATCGTTTATTGGTTGCAAAACGATCGTAAGTATGTACTTTTCCTTCATAAAAAGTAACCGATTTATTTCTTTTAATTTTAGAAACTGTTGCAGTTGCTATTCGTTTGTCGTTTTTATTAGTTACATCAACTCTATTTAAACTATTAAAATATTTTTCTAAATCTAGTTCTAATTCACTTGTAGAAATTTTTCTATTTACATCTATACTCCAAGCATAGGTATAAGACCAAAAAAAAGTGTGTTCTGGTTTGATCCAACCATTGGGTGGAAATCTTATATCTCCAACTCCAATATAATCCATATCTCTTGCAGGAAAACGAATTACTTCTTGTCCCCAAGTAGAATCAATTTTATTAAATTGAACTCGTTGTTTTGTCCGAAAGTAAAAATTGAACAAAAAAAGAATATTGAAATATATATTATCTTTTTCATAGCTATTAGATTAATTACAAAGTTTTTCATTCAGCTCCAGTTCGTTTAAAGTTTTCCAAATTTTATGTCGTTTTTCTTTTGGTGATAATCGAAAAATGATAATTGTTTTATTATTATTCTCACAAAAAGTTTGTTCTACTTGTATATTAACTGTAATTATTTTTCCTGAATAAAAACCATCAAAAAAAGTCATTTTACCATTAAAAGTATGGTCATAGTTTTTAATAAAACTAACTTCTGGATCAGGGAAATCTTTTGCCCAATGATTGGGTTTCATTAAACCATCAAAATAACTTTTAAGATTATATTCGAGTTGTTTTTTACTTAAATTTTCTTTTGCTTCAATACTCCAAGAAATTACCAAAGACCAAAATTGATCACTCTTTTTATCTGACCATTTTGGAGAAAAAAGTAGTTCTTCAAAACCTTTTAGTTTTAAATTTGGTGCCCAATCTATTGGGAATTTAATAATTTCTTTTTTCCAATTCTTAGTATTTTTTAAAATTGATAAATCTTCTTTTTCTTGACCTAAAACAGAAATTAGTTTAAAAAAAAATAACAATTACACATAACGTTTTATTCATTTTTAAAAATTTAATTTGACTTTAAAAGAAATAGCATCAGAAATAATCTGATCTTTTATACTTGTTTTTCCTTGCGATTTATAGGTAATTTTCCAATCTGTTCTATCAATTTTTAATCTAGTTTCTAATTGTCTTTTTTCATCATTTTGCTTTCCTACAAAAAAGACAGAATTTGTAATTTTATTAATGGTTAAATCTGCAGTAATTTGTACATAACCATCACCAACATATTTTATATTTGTGAAAACAATTTTTGCTGTTGGGTTGCTTTTAACATCAAAAAAATCTTTGTGTTTTAAATGCTCAATAAGGTCATGTACCCAATTTTCTGTCTCGTTAGATTTTAAGGATGTCATATCAATTATAAAACTACCACTCGTAATTTTACTGTCTTTTACAACAACTTCTCCTTCTTTAAAATTTACGGTTCCATCATGACTTCCAAAGTTAAATAGTTTGCTTCCTTCCCAAATAATAGTAATGGTTTTAGTGTTTAATTTTATTTTTTCTTGTGCATCTATTTGTAAAGTAAAATAACACATAAAAATTAGTAAAGAGATTTTTTTAATCATAAAAATATTTTTTAAGTTTGATGTAAAACTATCTCTACATCAGAAAAAAAGTGTCAAAAAAATGTAAAAGAAGTGTCAACAGTTGTAAAAATTGACGGATTTGTTGGTTATTTGTATTCAATATGAGTAAAAAGAATATTTTTAGAGTCTTACTTTTAGCAATTGCTGTTTTTGGTTTTTTAAATTTTTCATCACCCAAAAATGAAAATGAAGATTTTTCTGAAAAAGTAAAAGTTGCTTTAAGAGAAGTTGGAAATCAATTATTGTTATCTCAAAAAGACTCGAGTTCTTTAGTGCTTCCTGTTAAAGAAATCGACGAGAATAAATTTTCTCTTTCTTTTGAAAAAAAACTCTCTTTTGAACCCAATACTTTAGTAATAATTATTAGAAACGTTTTTCAAAAAACATCTTTATCAAAAAAGTATAGAGTAGCAGTTATTCGTTGTTCTGACAATGAAGTTGCCTATAGTTATGAAATACACGAATTAGAAGAGCAAACTATTATTCCTTGCGCAGGAAGATATTTACCTGAAAATTGCTATTCTGTAAGAGTAAATTTTCTAAAAGAAACAAATCAAACTTCTATCATAAAAATTATTTTTTATACACTTTTTTTAATCGCAATTTTATGGTTGATGTATTTCGTCTTCACAAAAAAGAAACCTTTACAAAAGATTAAACCTAAAAATAAAAACTCTATTAATATTGGGAGCTTTCAATTTTATCCAGAGCAGAATAAATTGGTTAAAAAAGCAGCCGAAATTCCGCTTTCTAAAAAAGAATGTGAGTTGTTAGAAATCTTTGTAGCCAACCCAAATCAAGTTATAAAAAGAGAAGAACTTACCAAAAAAGTTTGGGAAGATAATGGTGTTTTTGTGGGTAGAAGTTTAGATACGTATATTTCTAAATTGAGAAAAAAATTACAAGAAGACAAAAACATTAAACTAACAAACATACATGGAGTTGGTTATAAATTAGAGGTAAAATAAAAGACGAACATTTCTGTTCGCCTTTTTTGTTTTCATATTATTGAAAGCCTTTATTTATTCAGTTTAAAATTTAAATAAATAGACAATGCTTGTTTAGGTGTTACATTTCCGCCAAATAAATTATGAGAAATTGGCAAGGTATAATTTGCACCAAAAATAAAATCTTTAGTAGTTATTTCTGCTCCAACAGTTCCGTTAAACACAGTTCCATCTGTTTTAGCAATTTTTTCTTCATACTGTTCTATTTTATTGTAAATATTACCATTAAAACCCACAAAAGGCAACAACATATACTTTTCTTTAGCAATAGCATAAAAGAAATTAGAGGCATAACTAAACTGATTTCCAAACCTGTAATCGTTTTTATTTTCTCCTTTTAAATAATACGTTAAATTGGTATTTACACCAAATTTATCTGCACCATAACTGTGTGCAAAGCATAAAACACCATCAAAACTACCAGTTCCTAATTGAAAACCAGGGTTTACTCTGTCTGTTAAAATTTGCTCGAATTTACCTGTTGGTAATTTTGTTCCTATACCAATTTCTATGGAGTGACCAGAAGGTTCCTTTTGTACATTTGTATATAATTTGGCTTTTTCCTTATCAAATTTTTTATAGAATTTTATTTTATACCAACCCATAATAGTTGCGTCTCCAAAACCATTTATATTTTCTGCTCTGTCTGTATATTTTCTTTTTAAATCTTGATAAGGTAAAATTGCGCTCACATAAAACTTTTCAGTTAAAGGAACTCTTCCCCAAAGTTGATAAGTATGAAAATTCTCTTTGCTTGTAGGTGAGTTTGAAAAGATTCCATCTTTAGATTCAAAACTTTGATAAATGTAACGAAAACCTACAAAACTTGCATTGTTTAAAGTTCCTAAACCAAAACTACCACTACTTGTAGAGCAACCGCATAAATCGCAAGAAAAACTAACTTGTGATATAAATATAAACCCTAAAACTAGGATTAATTTTTTGATTTTAAAATTCTGCAAAACGTTCATCATTTAAAAAAGTATTATCTGTTAATGTTTTTAGAAAAGCTAATAAAGCTGTTTTTTCATCGGTAGTGATATCAATTCCTAAACTACCATCATTTTTAATCAATAAAGGATCTACAACTCCTCCGTTTTCTGTCATCCCGTCTGTATAAAAATCAAGAACATCTTCTAAAGTTCCAAACCTACCATCATGCATATAAGGAAAAGACATTTCTATATTTCTAAGACTTGGTACTCTAAATTTATAGAAGTCTGCTTCAAAACCAGAAACACGTTTTCTACCTTCTTCTTCCGTAAATTTAGTATTATAAGGAATTCCGTTATTTCTATATGTTTTATCTGTAAATAATTCTCCAGAATGACAAGTAGCACATTTATTATTAAAGATTTTTAAACCTTCGCTTTCTAAAGTTGTAAAAGCAGTATCGTCTTCATTTCTAACAACTTTATCATATTTAGAATCGCCAGAAATCATAGTTACCATAAATTGAGAAAGTGCCTTTAACATTCTTTCTGATGTAACTTCTGCATCTCCAAAAGCATTCGTAAATAATGTTTCATATTCTGAATAAGAACTTAATTTTTCTAAAACTGAAGGAATGGTTTCGTTCATTTCTACTTCACTTGTAATAGGAATTACTGGTTGAAGATCTAAATGAATTGCTGCTCCATCCCAGGTAAATTCTGTGAAAAAAGCTAGGTTTTGTATAGGCTGTGTATTTCTAAAACCCGTTTTTCCATCTACTCCATGACTAATGGTGTGCCCATGATGTGTAAATGCAGATGCTTGTTCATGACAAAATCCACAAGAAATAATATTATCTGAAGCTAATCGTCCTTCATAAAATAGTTTTTTACCCAAAGCAATTCCTTCTTCTGTTAAAGGATTTTTTGACAAATCGTATTCTAATTCCGGAAAATTACTCGGTATTTCTAAGTCTAAATTAGTAGGAACATAAATGTACTCCTCATCATTAGAACAAGAAAATAAAATAAATATTCCTAAAAAAAATAAGTTATAATTTTTCATAATTAAAAGATTAAAAACGCAATTAGAAAACCTCTAATTGCGTTTTTGTTAAATTTAATTATGTACGTGATCTACAGTAAACATACCATTAACATTGGTTGAAATCTGTGGAGATTTTACTGCGTCTACATGTATTTGAGCAGCATCATCTAATAAAAAACTTGTTGTTCCGGCAAGTACTTTAGAAATATCTGCAACAACATGTATTTCTGGAGTTGTGTCTACTCTAACTCTTGCTGAGTTTGTTAAATCTAAAGTTACTTCTTTATAATTATCTAAAGCAGTACCGTGGCTTCCCATATGAAAAGCAAAAGCAGTTTCTGTTGTTGTTTCATCTGAAGTATAAACACCTTCAAAAACAAAAAACTTATAACCAGCTTGCCAAGACCACATCATACCTGCATCTTGTGCTAAGGTTAAAAAATCTCCTTGACCTGTTGCTCCTTCTAAATACTTTTCTTTATCTACCCCAATTCCAAAAGTTATTTTTGTGTAATTTCCTGCAGGAACATTTGTAAGGTTTATAAACTGAGAGGCTCCATCTTCTTCTGTAACAATAAAATAAGAATCTTCTTTGGGATATGTAAAAACAACTCCATCTTCATCTTCTAACCTAATATTACTAACAATATATTTTACTTTAGAAATTTTAACTTCTTCTGTTTCATTTGCATCATAAGAAGTTGTGGTTAATAATAAATCTGAAGTACTATAAGAATTATCGAATTCTAAAGAAACATTTCCTTCTCCTGTTATTTCTTCTTCTTCGCTTGAACATGCAGTAATTGTTAGCGCAATAAAACATGCAGCTATGTATTTTGTAATTTTCATTATTTTCTTTTTTTAATACTTTTTGGTTTAAAAGTATTATGGTTTTTATAAATAGGTGTAGTTTATTATAGCACAGAAGTATCTTATAGAAAACCTAAAATGGTTCTATAAAAAAGCACTAAAATAATTTTAATGTAATTTGAGTTCTATTTAAGAAAGAAAATCTGGAGGTTGTTCCAAAAAGTTAACAAGATTTATTGGATTTAAAAATCGTAATTTCCAATTATCTTTTATGTTTACTTGAGGTAGTTTTTTTATGCTATAACTATATGCTTCTTCTTTAAAAACAGGGAAAAATGCTTCGGAAATTGTATTTAAACCTTTTATATCGTTATCAGAAAGATCTACTTGAGGAGCAATTTGTTTTGCTAAATGACATTTACCATTACATTGTAACTGTGGCTTTTCTTTATTTACACAATACGTTTCTATAATGTAATCTATATTATACTCAAAATAAGCAATATACCCTAAATGATAGATTGGTCTTAGAGCAAAAGCTACAAATAAAGTTATGAAAATAATTTTTTTCAGAAAATAATTTTTCCGCAAATATAGAACTTAGGTAAGAAAAGTACAGATATATTTTAAAATTTTTCTGGCACAAAAGTTTGATAATCCATTGGTGGTCTTACATACGCTTTACCATCTGGCAATGGAGGTAACTCAATTGGTTTTATATTCATTTGTTCGTAAGGAATTTTACTTAACATATGGCTTATACAATTTAACCTTGCTTTCTTTTTATTATCAGAATTCACAACGTACCAAGGCACTTGTTTGGTGTCTGTATGAGCAAACATATTGTCTTTTGCTTTTGAATATTCTAACCAACGAGAACGAGATTCTAAATCCATAGGACTGAATTTCCATCTTTTTAAAGGATTTGAAATACGGTTTTTAAAACGTTTTTCTTGCTCTTCATCACTTACAGAAAACCAATATTTTAAAACGATTATTCCAGATCTTACTAACATGCGTTCAAACTCAGGGCAAGAACGCAAAAACTCATCATACTCATCGTTAGTACAAAACCCCATCACTTTTTCTACTCCGGCTCTGTTATACCAGCTTCTATCAAACAAAACAATTTCTCCTGCAGCAGGTAAATATTGTACATAACGCTGAAAATACCATTGAGATTTTTCTCTTTCTGTAGGAACACCTAAAGCAACCACTTTACAAATTCTTGGGTTTAAAGGTTCTGTAAATCTTTTAATAGTTCCTCCTTTTCCAGAAGCATCTCTTCCTTCAAAAAGTATAACTACTTTTAAACCTTGGTTTTTAACCCATTCTTGCATATGAACCAGTTCTGTATGTAATTTTGCTAGTTCTTGATCGTAATTAAATTTCTTTTTTTTGCTGTTTGATGAAGTAGATTTTTCCATTTAAGCAATTTACAAAAAATTAAAAAAAAGGAACAAGAATTCCATGTTGATTCCTTATTTTAAATTAATTATAAATAATAAGAGTTCAAAAAAAGAGTTTTAGGTTTAATCAAAATTAAATACCCTATTTTTGCTTTTCGTTTTACTATTAAATTAAAAAAACTAAGTCTTTGTTAAACTATTATTCTTATCCACACACAACTTCTAAAGAATGGGTAACTTTTGTTCATGGAGCAGGAGGTAGTAGTTCTATTTGGTATAAACAAGTGCGCGATTTTAAAAAGCATTTTAATGTTTTAATTTTAGATTTACGTGGCCATGGAAATAGCAAACCAACATTAAAAGACACTTTTAATCCCAAGTACACTTTCGATTCTATTACTCATGATATTGTTGAGGTTATTGATCATTTAAAAATAAAAAAATCACACTTTATTGGTATTTCTTTAGGTACTATTTTAATTAGAAATCTAGCAGAAAAAAGATCGGAATTGGTACAAAGTATGATAATGGGTGGAGCAATTATAAAAATGAACTTTAGATCTCAAGTGCTAATGAAAGTTGGTAATATCTTTAAATCTGTGGTTCCTTATATGATGTTATACAAACTCTTTGCATTTATTATTATGCCAAAGAAGAATCATAAAAAATCGCGATCTTTATTTGTAAACGAAGCAAAAAAATTATACCAAAAAGAATTTTTACGTTGGTTTAAATTAACTTCAGAAATCAACCCTTTATTACGTTTTTTTAGAACAAAAGATATCAAAATACCTACTTTATATATTATGGGAGCTGAAGATCATTTGTTTTTACCTTCTATTAAAAATATTGTTTCTAAACATGTAACATCTTCGTTATTTGTGGTTGATAATTGTGGACATGTAGTAAATGTTGAGCAACCAGAAACATTTAACAACCAAACAATTCAATTTATTACATCTTTATAAATTTAACGATATAATTCCAAATAAAACAGCAGTCTAAGATTATTTTATAAAGTATCTTTGCTTTTTAAAAGTTTTTAGTATGAATCAAATAATTACGTTTGGAGAAGTTTTAATGAGAATTTCACCACGTGGAAACAAAAAGTTTATTCAATCAAATAATGTAGAATTTTATTTTGGTGGTACAGAAGTAAATGTAGGTATTTCTATTGCTAATTTTGGTGGTAAGGTGAAACATATTAGTTGTATTTCTAATGATTTTATTGGTAAAACAGCTATTTCTTATTTAAATAAATTTGATTTAGACACTTCTGCAATTGTGCGCTCTAATAGACCTTTAGGTGTTTATTTTTTAGAAGTTGGAGCAGTAATGAGACCAAGTTCTATTTCTTACAATCGATCACATTCTGCTTTTTCAGAAATTAAACCCGCAATGGTAAATTGGGAAACCTCTTTAGAAAATGGTAAATGGTTTCATTGGACCGGAATTACACCTGCTCTTAATAAAGGCGCTCAAGAAACTTTGTTAGAAGGTATAAAACTTGCTAGAAAAAAAGGAATGCAAGTTTCTGCAGATCCAACTTATAGAAGTGGATTATGGAATTATGGTGAAAACCCAAGAGAAATTTTATCTGAATTAGTAGAATATTCTACCGTTTTTATCGGTGGAGTTAATGAAATAAATGAACTTTTAGAAACCGATTTTTCTTTTTCTAATGAAGATTTTATTGAAGCAAGTAAACAATTAATGGAAAGATACCCATCCATAGAAAAAGTATTTGATAAGATTAGAACTTCTATCAATTCTTCTTGGCATAAAATACGAGCAAGAATGTGGAATGGTAAAGAGTTTAAAGAAACACAAGATTTAGATATTACACATATTATTGATAGAATTGGAACTGGAGATGCTTTTGCTGCTGGTGTAATACATGGTTTGCAGAAATTTGATGACTACAAAGCTATGGAATTTGGTAGTGCTGCTTGTGCTATAAAACACACATACTTAGGTGATGTAAATTATGCAGATGAAGAAGAAGTTATTAGTATTCTAGATGGAAATACTACAGGAAGATTAAAAAGATAATATTAAAAAAATAGCATAAAAAAAGGCGAGTTATAATAATTCGCCTTTTTTATTTTATGAGTTCATTAACTCTTCAATTTCATCTGCTTCAATAGGTATATTTTGCATTAAATTAAAAGGTGCTCCTTTTTCTTGAACCACAACATCATCTTCTAAACGAATTCCAAAACCTTCATCAGGTATGTAAATTCCAGGTTCTACTGTAAATACCATTTTTGCTTCTATTGGTTTGTGTAATAAACCATAATCATGCGTATCTAAACCAATATGATGAGAAGTTCCATGCATAAAATACTTTTTATATGCAGGCCAGTCTTTATCTTCATTTTGTAGATCAGCTTTATCTAGTAAACCTAGGTTTAGTAATTCAGAAGTCATAATTTCGCCAACTTCTACATGATATTCTTTCCATAAAGTTCCAGGAACCAATAATTTTGTAGCTTCTTTTTTAACGTAATTTACAGCATTGTATACCGCTTTTTGTCTGTCAGAAAATTTACCAGAAACAGGTATTGTTCTTGTTAAATCACTTTTGTAATTTGCGTATTCTGCTGCAATATCTAGTAAGATTAAATCACCACTTTTACATTCTTTATTATTCTCCATGTAATGCAAAACATTGGCGCTATTTCCTGAAGCTATAATTGGTGAATAAGCAAAGCCTTTAGAACGATTCTTTACAAACTCATGTATTAATTCTGCTTCAAGTTCATATTCCCAAACACCCGGTTTTACAAAACCTAAAAGTCTACGAAAACCTTTTTCGGTAATATTACAAGCATGTTGCATTAAATCTAATTCTATTTGGTCTTTTACAGAACGTAAACGTTGCATAATAGGATTACTTTTAGCCACAGAATGTGCAGGATATTTTGCCAACAACCATTTTGTAAAACGAGCTTCTCGTGTTTCTGTTTCTACATTGGCTCTATAATGTTCGTTTGTGTTGATGTAAAAAGTATCTGCATAAGTAGACAATTCAAAAAGTACTTTTTCTAAATCCTGTAACCAATACACTGTTTTAATTCCAGAGGTTTCAAAAGCAGCTTCTTTTGTTAATTTCGCTCCTTCCCAAACTGCAATATGATCATTGGTTTCTCTAACAAATAAGATTTCTCTATGATCTTCTTTAGGACAATCAGGAAATAAAAACAAAACACTTTCTTCTTGATCTACACCACTTAAATAAAAAATATCTCTATGCTGCTCAAAAGGTAAAGTACTATCTGCACTTATTGGATAAATATCATTAGAATTAAAAATCGCTAAACTATTTGGCTTCATAGCTGAAGCAAAATTTTTACGATTTTTTATGAATAATTGTGAGTCTATTTTATCGTATTTCATACTGATGAATTTATGTTGAAATACAAAGGTAGCAAATAATTAATACGAAGTTAAAATCTAGCTAGTAAACAAAAAACCTTTTCTTTTTTTAAAAACAGAAAAGGTTAAAGTATAAAATTAATTTTATTTTTTTCGTTAAAAACGTTTCTTTTTTGGTGCGCCAGTTCTCCCTCTTCCAGAAGCAGCACCTGCAGGTTTATTTCCTTTAAAATGAGGTTTTCTTTTTGGCTTATTTTGATTTGATGAATCTGAGTTTCCTCCTTTTTTCTTCTTACCAAAAGAACCTTTACTTTGCGTTGCCGCTCTTTTTGGAGGGGCTGTATCTGTAGGTTCAAAACCTTTTACAATGTTAGATTCTAGCTTTTCTTTTAATAATTTTTCAATCTCATTTTGATATTCTGTTTCTTCACTACACACTAAAGAAATTGCTTCTCCAGCAGCTCCTGCTCTACCTGTTCTACCAATTCTATGTACATAATCTTCTGGTACATTTGGCAATTCATAATTAATTACATGTGGTAATAATGGAATATCTAACCCACGTGCAGCAATATCTGTAGCAACTAAAATTCTAATCGAATTCTCTTTAAAGTTTTTTAGCGCTTTTGTTCTGGCTCCTTGACTTTTATTTCCATGAATGGCAGCTGCAGAAATTTTGGCTTTTATTAAGTTTTGAGTTAACCTATTAGCACCATGTTTTGTTCTTGTAAAGATTAAAACTTGATTCCAATTTCCGTCTTTTATCAACTTAATTGTAAACTCAGTTTTTTTCTTTTTATCAACTTTATAAACCTTGTGTGTAACTTTCTTTGCTGTTGAATTTTGAGGCTCAGCTTCTACAGAAACAGGGTTTTTTAAAATACCTGCTGCCAATTTTTTAATATCGTTAGAAAAAGTTGCAGAAAATAACAAATTCTGACGTTTTGCAGGCATAAAACTGATAATCTTGTTGATATCTCTAACAAAACCCATGTCTAACATTCTATCTGCTTCGTCTAAAATTAAAACATCTACACGTTTAAAAGAAAGCGCTTTTTGATCGTGTAAATCTAATAATCTACCTGGTGTTGCTACTAAAATATCAACACCTCTTTTTAAAGTTGCAATTTGTGGTTTTGCATTTACTCCGCCAAAAACTACAGCAGATTTTATATTTGCGTATTTACTATATTCTCTTACATTATCATAAACTTGGGCTGCTAATTCTCTTGTTGGCGTTAAAACTAACGCTCTTAATGGTCTGTATTTTGGATGTTTTGTATCTGTTAAATATTGTAAAACAGGTAACGTAAAACCTGCTGTTTTTCCTGTACCAGTTTGTGCAGAAGCTAAAAGATCTTTTCCTTCTAATATATGTGGAATTGCTTTTTCTTGTATTGGTGATGGTTTGGTATATCCTTTTTCGGCAACTGCTTTTACCAATGCTGGAGATAAACCTAAATCTGAAAATGTCATAGAAATTATTTATGAAAGTAACTTTATGTAGTTGTTTCTAGCTGCAAAGATACACTGTTTTAAATTGGTGAGAATTGACTGTTAACTCCTATTTTATGTTAATTTTTTTGATATTGAAAATACAAGTGGTAATTTCATCACTTAAAACCAAAACTTATTTCTTATGAAATCTATTTTCAAGTTTTTATTGATGTGTTTTTCGGCAACTTTAATTGCACAAACAGCAACAAATTCAGATATCATTCAACAATCTTTAGTAAAGAAATCACAAATGATGAAATCTTCTTTAGTTAAGAATATTGAATTTACAAATATTGGACCAACAGTAATGAGTGGACGTGTTGTTGATGTTTCTGTAAATCCAGAAAACACTACAGAATTTTATGTTGGTTATGCTTCTGGTGGATTGTGGTATACAAATAATAACGGAACAACTTTTACACCCGTTTTAGACAATTCGCCAACGCAAAATATTGGTGATATTGCTGTAGATTGGAAATCTGGAACAATTTGGGTTGGTACTGGAGAAAAAAATTCTTCGCGTTCAAGTTATGCGGGAATCGGGGTTTTAAAATCTACGGATAAAGGTCAAACTTGGAAAAATGTTGGTTTACTAGATTCTCATCACGTGAGTAGAATTCTCATCAATCCTAATAATTCTAATGAAGTTATTGTTGGTGTTATTGGACATTTATATTCTTCTAATGATGAAAGAGGAATTTTTAAAACTACAGATGGAGGAAAAACTTGGACAAAATCATTATTTATAAATAAAGACACTGGTATTATTGATGTTGCTTTTGCACCAAATAACTTTAATGTAATGTATGCTTCTTCTTGGGAAAGAGAACGTAAAGCATGGAATTTTGATGGTGATGGAAACAATTCTGCAATTTACAAAAGTACTGATGCTGGTAATTCTTGGACAAAAATTGCTGATAAAAGTGGTTTTCCTGTTGGAAATGGAGTTGGTAGAATTGGTTTAGCAGTTTTTAATGAAAATACAGTTTATGCTTTTCATGATAGCCAGTTTAGAAGAAAAGAAGACAAGAAAAAGAAAACTTCTAATGCATTAACCAAAGAAGATTTTAAAGCAATGTCTGCTGATGAGTTTTATAAATTAACTGATAAAAAATTAAATACCTATTTAAAAACAAATGGATTTCAAGAAAAATACAGAGCAGAAAATGTAAAACAAATGGTACGTTCTGGAAACGTAAAACCTATTGATTTAGCAAAGTATTTAGAAGATGCAAATTCTCTATTATTTGACACACCGGTTGTTGGAGCAGAAGTTTTTAAAACTACAAACGGAGGTAAATCTTGGAAAAAAACACATGAAGGAACTTTAGATGATTTATATTATTCTTATGGATATTATTTTGGTGAAATTCGTGTGGATTTACAAGATGAAAATGGAATTTACGTTTTAGGAGTTCCTATTTTAAAATCTAAAGATGGAGGAAAAACTTTTAATTCTATCAGTAAAGAAAATGTGCATGCAGATCATCAAGCACTTTGGGTAAATCCTAAAAAACCGGGTCATTTAATCAATGGAAATGATGGTGGTTTAAACATTTCTTATGATGATGGTCAAAACTGGATTAAGCTAAATGATCCTGCAGTTGGGCAATTTTATTCTGTTTATGCAGACAATCAAAAAAATTACAAAGTCTATGGTGGCTTGCAAGACAATGGAGTTTGGGTTGCCAATCATAATGCGAGAATTGACAAGCGTTGGCAACAAACTGGTCAAAACCCTTATGAATCAATTATGGGAGGAGATGGAATGCAAGTTCAGGTTGATGATAGAAACTCAAATATTGTTTATACAGGTTATCAATTTGGGAATTATTATAGAATTGATAGAGAAAGTGGCGATAACAAATACATTCAACCAAAACATACTTTGGGTGAAAATCCATATAGGTTTAACTGGCAAACTCCAATTCATTTATCTAAACACAACCAAGATATTTTATATTTAGGAGGAAATAAATTACACCGTTCTTTAAATAAAGGTGATGATTGGGAAACCATTTCTGGTGATTTAACGAATGGAGGAAAAAAAGGAAATGTTGCTTATGGAACTTTGACTTCAATTTCTGAAAGTCCGTTTCAATTCGGATTAATTTATGTGGGTTCTGATGACGGTTTTGTAAACGTAACCAAAAACGGAGGAGGAAGTTGGACACGTATTTCTAACAATTTACCTCAGAATTTATGGGTTTCTAGAGTAATTGCTTCTAAATTTAAAAAAGAACGCGTGTATGTAACTTTAAACGGTTATCGTTTTGACGATTTTACGTCTTATGTGTATATGTCTGATGATTATGGACAAACTTGGAAAAACATTGGTAACTCAATTCCTACTTCTTCTGTAAATGTAATAAAAGAAGATTCTGAAAACGAAAACGTGTTGTATTTAGGTACAGATAATGGTTTGTACGTTTCTTTTAACCAAGGAAATTCTTGGGAAGCATTTAGTAAAAACTTGCCAAATGTTGCTGTGCATGATTTGGTAATTCAACCTACTGCAAAACATTTAATTATTGGAACTCACGGACGTAGTTTATACAAAGCAAATATTAGACCAATACAAGAGTTTACAAAAGGAATTCGTAAACACGATAAATTAGAAATTTTCACCATTAATTCTATTAAAAAAAGAAAATCTTGGGGAAGTTCTTGGAGCAAATGGTTGGATGCAAATACACCTGAATTAAACATTCCTTTTTATGCTAATTCAAGTAAAAAGGTAACTGTGGATATTTTTTCTGATGAAACAAAAGTAAATTCATTTTCTATAGATGCAGACAAAGGTTTTAACGAAGCTATCTTTGATCTTTCGTTTTCTAAAAAAGGATTAAAAGCTTACCAAAAAGCAGATAAAGATGCCAATTTAAAGAAAGCTAAAAATGATGTGTACTATTTACCTAAAGGAAAATATACTGTTAAAATTGGTGATGAAAAAAGCGAATTTGAAGTAAAATAGAAAAGTATAAAAATTACAAAAAGGCGCTAATTTTCAAATGAATTTTAGCGCTTTTTTGTAATTCTTATTTAATAATTCTGTTTTTTTGATTCAACTTGCTACAACGAAACTTCTAATGTCATTTCGACTGAAATATAGAAATCTATTTGAGGTGTTATTATTGAGGTTTTTCAATTCCACTTTGTTTCACTCAAAATGACAAACTGCATGTATTTATTACAATAAAACTTCTAATGTCATTACAACTGAAAAGGAGAAATCTAATTGAGATATTATTGTTGAGATTTTCGATTCCACTTTGTTTCACTTAAAATGACAAACTAGATGTCATTTTGACCTTGTGGAGAAATCTCAAATACAGACGGATCTTAACTACAATACAATCCTATAGAAACGACAATATATACCTTATATTAGTTCAATGAAAAAGACATTGGGAACTCACAATTATTACATTTATATAATTACCAATAAAAGTAAAACGGTTTTATATATTGGTGTCACAAATAATTTAAAAGAAAGATTGTTTTACCATTCAAATCCAGAAGCAAATTCTAAACATTTTTCTCATAAATATAATTGTAAATATTTAGTATATTTTGAACATTATCAAGATATTGAAACCGCAATTAGTAGAGAAAAGCAGTTAAAAAAATGGAATAGAAAGAAAAAAGACTTTTTGATTTCTAAGAAAAACCCAAATTGGGATTTTTTGAATGATGAGGTATAGAGTTTTAAGTTTTAAAATAGATTTTTCGACTACGTTTCACTTCGCTCAAAATGACAAATAGAATGTCATTTCGACCTTGTAGAGAAATCTAAATAAAATATTACTGATGAGATTTCTAAGCTACATTAATTTGCTTCGCAAGCTACTTTCAATAAAAATGTCTTTTTATTTTAGTAATATTCGAAATGACAGAATAAATTCTATAAAAAACTTAAATAGATTATAATATTTTTTTCAAATTCAGAAGTATGATTAAAAAACACTTTTTGATTCTCTAATTCTGCTTCTATTAACCAATAAGAACCTTTAAAATAAGCGTTTAAAACGGTTGCTTTTAATTTTGATTTTTCTACAACTTGTATTTGATGAGGATACAATAAAACTGTTTTATTGTTGATGATAATTTCGTTTACATCATCGAACAAAGCAGCAATGTATTTTTCTTTTGGATTGTTGTAAATTTCTTTTGGAGAATTGTTTTCTAGAATCTTATTGTCTTTGATAATAATGAGTGTATCTGCAAATGAAAGTGCGTCATTTTTATCATGAGTTGCTACAATACAAGAAATATTTTTCTCTTTTAAGTAACTAAATAAATTTCTTCTTAAAGAATTCTTTTTAAAGTTATCTATTTGTCCAAAAGGTTCATCTAATAACAATAATTGAGGCTCTTTTGCCAAAGCTCTTGCAATGGCAACTCGTTGTTTTTGACCACCACTTAAGTTTTTAACCATTGTGTTTTCAAAAGCCTGCATTTGTATCACTTTTAGCAATTCCTGTGTTCTTAATTCGCTTTCTTCTGGATGAAAACGTGATAAGAATTTTTTTATATTTTCTGATACAGAAATATAAGGCATCAAGTCGAAATCTTGCGCTACATATTTAAAATTTTTAAAACCTGGAACTAAATGTTTTTTAGGTCCAAAGATTTGTTCTTCGTTCCAAAAAATAGCGCCTTTATTTAAATCTACTAAACCATAAATTGCTTTTAAAAGTGTCGATTTTCCACAACCACTTTCTCCCATTACACAAAGGTGTTCTCCTTGTTGTAAAGAAAAATTAAAATCGTTTAATATTGATTTTTTGTTGTTATAAGAAAAAGAAATGTTGTTCACTTTTAGCATGTTGCAAAAATAGGTTTTCTATTTTGAATTTGTTCTCGATACTATTTTTTTTGAAAAGCAAAAAAATCACTCGAACTGACAATTGGTTAACAAATACGTCTGCGTTAGCGATTGAAACGGCATCCTTTTTTTATGCTGAACTGGATTCATTATCTTTATTTAATTATTAAATTCATCTTTATTAGAGCAGATACTGAAATAAATTCAGCATAAAAAAAGATATAGTGGAAAGCGCGACTTGGTCCTGAATGCCTTCAGGATAGAGTAACGCCCAACTTCTCGATACAATTTTTCTTATTCTTCAAAAAATTACTCGAAGTGACAAAAAAGAAAAACCGACACAAAAATGTATCGGTTTTAGAATTTATAAGAAAATCTGTTTAAGATTTAATTTTACTTTTAGGCGGATTAGGTAATTGATCAAACCCCATATTAAATAACGTAAACCCAAAAATATCTGAATATTGCTCTATTGTTTTGGCAACTGGAGTTCCTGCTCCATGACCAGCATTTGTTTCTATTCTTATTAAAGTTGGATTTTTTCCTGATTGTTTTTCTTGTAATTCTGCAGCAAATTTAAAACTGTGTGCAGGCACAACTCTATCATCATGATCTCCTGTAGTTACTAAAGTTGCAGGGTATTTTACACCTTCTTTCACATTATGTACAGGTGAATATCCTTTTAAATAATCAAACATTTCTTTACTGTCTTCTGCTGTTCCATAATCATACGCCCAACCTGCACCTGCAGTAAATGTGTGATAACGTAACATGTCTAAAACACCAACAGCTGGTAGTGCAACTTTCATTAATTCGGGTCTTTGCGTCATCGTTGCTCCAACTAATAAACCTCCGTTAGAACCTCCTCTAATTGCTAAATAATCTGAAGATGTATATTTTTCTGTAATTAAATATTCTGCAGCCGCAATAAAATCATCAAATACATTTTGTTTCTTTAATTGAGTTCCTGCATCGTGCCATTTTTTACCATATTCTCCTCCACCACGTAAATTAGGAACTGCATACACACCACCTTGTTCCATCCAAACTGCGTTTGCAATACTAAAACTTGGTGTTAAACTGATATTGAAACCTCCATAACCATATAATATAGTTGGGTTTTTACCATTTAATTCTACGCCTTTTTTATGCGTAATTATCATTGGTACTTTTGTTCCGTCTTTTGATGTATAAAAAACTTGTTTACTTGTATAGGCATCAGAATTAAAATCTACAGCAGGTTTCCAATACGTTTCATACGTTCCGTCTTTTGGATTAAATTTATACAAAGAACTTGGTGTGCTATAATTTGTAAAAGAAAAGTATAATTCTTTATCTTCTGTTTTTCCACCAAAACCACCAGAAGAACCCACTCCAGGTAATTTTACTTCTCTAATTAATTTTCCATCAAAATCGTATTGTAAAACTTTAGAAACCGCATCTACCATGTATTCTGCAAAGAAATATCCAGCACCAGAATTTAAACTCAAAACATTTTCTGTTTCAGGAATAAAATCTTTCCAATTTTCTTCTGTAGGACTTTCTGCATCAACAGTAATCACTTTTTTATTTGGCGCATTTAAATTAGTGACCAAATATAATTTACTATCTCTATTTTCTGTTACATACGTATCACTATCAAAATTATTAATTACCGTTTTTAATTTTGATTTTTTATCAGATAAATCTTTGATAAACAACTTGTTTCCTGATGTTGAAGTTGATGCAGTAATTACTAAATACCTATTATCTTCTGTTAAATAACCACCAACATATCTATGTTTTTCTGATGCTTTTGCTCCAAAAACAACAGCATCTTCTTTTTGAGAAGTTCCTAGTTTGTGATAATACAATTTATGTTGATCTGTTTTTGCAGACAACTCACTGCCTTTTGGTTTATCGTAACTAGAATAGTAAAAACCTTCGTTTTTGTACCAAGAAATTCCAGAGAATTTTACATCAATTAAAGTATCTCCTTTAATCAATTTAGATTCTGCATCCATTACAATAATTTTACGCCAGTCAGAACCTCCTTCAGAAATTGCATATGCAGCCATTTTTCCATCTTTAGAAAAACTTAAAGAACCTAAAGAAGTTGTTCCGTCTTCAGAAAAAGTATTTGGATCTAAGAAAACTTCTGGTTCAGCATCTCCTTTTTTTCTATACACTACATATTGGTTTTGTAAACCATTATTTTTATAGAAATATGTGTAATCTCCTTCTTTAAAAGGTCTACCTACTTTTTCGTAATTCCATAATTCTGATAAACGAGATTTTAACTGCTCTCTGTATGGAATTTTACTTAAATAATCGAAAGTAACTTCGTTTTCTGCTTTTACCCAAGCTTCTGTTTCTTTACTTCTATCATCTTCTAGCCATCTGTAGTTGTCTACAACTGCAGTGCCAAAAAGTGAATCTACAACTGGTTTTTTTGCAGTTTCTGGATACGTTAAATCTATATTTCTTTGTTTCATTTCTTCTTTACAAGAGACTAAAATAGCACTTGCCATTAAAATAGGTAAGATGATTTTGTTTTTCATGTTTATAAAATTTGGTATTACCTCAAAATTAGCGGTTATTTAACATATTGCTAGTTATTTAACAATTTTTAACATTTAAAATTTCACATAGTTCATACATTGTAATTTACAACACATAAAAACGACTACATTTGTATAAAAACAGAAAATAGATTCCCAAATTTTGGGAAATAATAAATGAATTATGACAGAAAATTTAACAAAAGAAACTTTTTTAAAAAAAGTATTTAATTTTGAAGAAAATCAAGATTGGAAATTTGAAGGAGACAAACCTGTATTAATAGATTTTTACGCAGATTGGTGTGGACCATGTAAAGCTTTGGCTCCTGTTTTAGAAGTTTTATCTGAAGAATATGAAGGTAAAATTGATATTTATAAAATAGATACAGAAGCAGAACAAGAGTTAGCTGCTGCGTTTGGAATTAGAAGTATTCCTTCTATGTTGTTTTGTCCTGCAGAAGGGCAACCACAAATGGCAAATGGCGCTTTACCAAAAGCAGAATTAGAACGTATTATTGCTGATGTTTTAAAGGTGGAAAAATAAAAGCCCATCCTAACCTTCTCAAAGGGAAGGAAACTTCACTCTTATGTTTTTACTCATGTGAAACCATATTTACAGAAAAAGCAATATTTATTATTCAAAATCCTGAAAGTAAATTTTCAGGATTTTTTTTATCAAAAAAAATATACATAAGAATCTAATGTATAGGGAAATTATGCATATATTTGTTACAAGAAAAATTATATAAAAAACTTCTCGATACAATTTCGATTGAAAAAATCGAAATCACTCGAAGTGACAGTGAAAACAAATAAACAGTTACACGATTACACATTTTACAATATGGGAAATCAGAAATTATACAAAGGTTCTTTACAAACCATCATTTTAAAATTATTAGAAACTAATGATAAAATGTATGGTTATGAAATTACGCAAAAAGTAAAAGAACTCACCAAAGGCGGACTAAAAATTACTGAAGGTGCTTTGTACCCTGCATTGCACAAACTAGAAGCCGATGGCTTATTAGATGTAGAAGTTGCAAAAGTTGGTAACAGACTTAGAAAATATTACAAATTAACTGAAAGCGGAACCAAAGAAACTGCCAACAAGTTGGATGAAATGCAAGAGTTTTTAAAAACGATGCAACAATTAGTGAATCCTAAATTTAGTTTGGAGTAAAAATTTTTTAGCTATGGAATTAACAACTGGAGAAATACAAAGAGTAGAACATTATTTAGATGTAAAAGATATCAAGTTTATAGATATCAGGTTTGAGGTTTTAGATCACATAATTTCTGATATAGAATCTAAAATAACAAAAGAGAATATCGATTTTGAAACTGCATTTTCCCATGTTACTGATAAATGGAATGTACATTTAAAACATTCTTCTAGTTACATGTTTGGAACTATGTTTTCTGTTCCTAAAATTGTACTAAAAAAAGCCAAAAAAAGGTTTTCAAAATGGTTTTTTATTCCTTTTTTAATATTTTTTGCTACATATTTTCTTGTTGAAAAATCAAGTTATTTTTTATCTGAAAATATTCTAGATGAGTTTAACATGCTTTTTCAATTTTTATCTGTTTCTTCTTTTATAGTTTTTGTAACATTATTTTTATTAAAACATAAACTTAAAACCTCAACCACTTATAGCTTTATTTTAAATACACAAAGTTTAAATTTATTTATGGCGTTAATCATTTTATTTGATTATAACTACATAAATAGAGATGGCACTTTAGACTCAATTCAAGTCTCTATTTTGTTGTGTTATATTTACTCAACATATACTTATTTTCATTTCTACAAAAAACACAAAGAAGCTATCAAAAAATATAAAAATCTATAAAGTTTGTATTCATGAAACTAACCCAAAATCATATACAAGAACTCTATAATTTTACAAGAAAACATTATGTAGAATATTATGATGTGCAAACAGAATTGGTAGATCATTTGGCAAATGATATAGAAAGTATTTGTGCAGAAAATTCTAATTTAACTTTTGAACAAGCTAGAGATATTTCTTTCAAAAAATTTGGCATTTTTGGTTTTATGACTGTTGTTGAGCAAAAGGAATCTCAAATGACAAAAAAATATCTTAAGACCATTTTAAAATTTGCAAAAGAGTGGTTTCAGTTACCAAAAATAGTTTTAACACTCAGTTTACTTTTTGGCTTTTATCAATTACAAAAGTTACCAAGTGCTTATTATGTATACGCTTCTGTTTTTGGAGTCGTTATAATTTTAGAAATTATTACATTAATTAGAAATAGTAGAAAATTAAAAAAGAACTTTAAAGAAACAGGCAAAAAATGGATGTTTCAAAAAATTATTTCTATAAACGGAATAGGAAATTCTGCCTTAGTCCTTTTTTATCTTTACGATTTCTTTCTTCCTGATAGCACAAAAGACTTTTTATTAATGGGAGATTTTAGAAAAGCACTTTCTGCAATATTAATCACTTTTTTAGTAATATTTGGCTATATAACATTGGTTGTAATTCCACAAAAAGCAGAGGAATTGCTAGAAGAAACGTATCCAGAATATAAATTATCAAAAACTTTGTAACAAATTCTGCTTCTAGACTACTTATTATCAATCAAACTAATTACTATATATGATTTCACACTTTTTAAAATTAGAATGGAAACAATTTGTTCGTTCTGCTACCTTTGGAAAAAGCATTGCTTTAAAAATACTTATGGGGTTTTTTGCACTCTATTTTATTGTTACTTTTTTAGCAATTGGTGTTGGAGGTTACTTTATTTTAAAGAAAGAATTTCCAGATTCAGATCCTTTACAATTAGTAAATTCTTATCTACTTTTTGCAATTCTTGGAGATCTAATTTTCAGGTATTTAATGCAAAAATTACCTATAATGAACATAAAACCAATGCTTACTTTACCAATTAAAAAAAGCAAGTTGGTACACTATGTTTTAAGAAAATCATCTTTCTCATTCTTTAATATTATGGGATTGTTTTTTTACATCCCTTTTGCAGTAGTTTTAATCAAAGAAGGATATAATACAGCTGGAGTTTTAGGTTGGTTATTTACAATGATATTAATTATTCAATCTGCAAATTTCCTAAACTTTATAATCAATAAAAATAATATTGCTTTAGGTGTTATTGGAACAATTTTGTTAAGTTTAATAGGTTTACAAAAGTTTGATATTGTTGATGTTGTTGGTTATGGAGGACAAATTTTTGATGCTATTTATGCAAACCCAATCTATTCTATAGTTGGAGTAGTTGTGTTGGTTGTTTTATATCAATTAAATTATAAACAATTACGCAATCAAGTATATTTAGATGCTGCAGTTGCAGATAAAGTGGAAGAAGCAAATACTTCTGATATGACTTGGGCAGATAAATTAGGTGATATTGCTCCGTTTATAAAAAACGATATGCGTTTAATTTGGAGAAACAAAAGAACTAAAACGGTATTTATGATGTCATTTTTATTCTTGTTTTATGGATTAATCTTTTTTACAAATCCACTAATCATAGAAAAAATGCCAATAATGTTTATTTTTGCAGCTCTATTTGTTACAGGAGGTTTCACTTTAAATTACGGGCAATTTATTCCTGCTTGGGATAGTTCTCATTATAAGATGCTAATGAGTCAAAGTTTTAGGTATCGTAAATTTTTAGAATCTAAATGGTTTTTAATGGTTGCAATGACAGTAATTTTATACTTTTTAAGTATTCCTTATATCTATTTTGGATGGGATATTTTCTTAATGATTACAGCAGGCGCAATATTTAACATCGGTTTTAACTCCTTGTTTTTATTGTACGCAGGTTCGTTTAACAGAAAAAGAATAGATTTAACAAAAGGAGGTTTTTCTAATATGCAAGGAACAAGTGCAACTCAGTTTCTAATAGTGTTGCCAATTATGGGAATACCAATGTTATTGTTTTGGGGGTTTAAAGCTCTAATTAGTTTTAACGCAGGTATAATTGCAATTGCAGTTGTTGGAATTTTAGGATTAGTTCTAAAAAACTACATCATGAATTTTATCGAAAAAAAATACATTAAAGACAAATACGCTATGATTAACGCTTTTGGAAAAGAAGCATAATTCAACCTTAAAAAAGACACAATGATTACAATAGATACAATTTCAAAAAAATACGGAAAAGCAGAAGTTTTAAATGTAGATTCAATAAAAATACCAACAGGCCAAAGTTTTGGTTTGGTTGGTAATAATGGCGCAGGAAAAACTACATTATTTAATATTCTTTTAGATTTAATTAGACCTACAACGGGTGCAATTACAAATAATAATATTGTTGTAAACCAAAGTGAAGCATGGAAAAATTTTACAGGTTCTTTTATCGACGAATCTTTTTTAATAGGATATTTAACTCCAGAAGAATATTTCGATTTTATTGGTGATTTAAGAGGAATGAATAAAGCTGATGTTACTTCTTTCTTATCTCAGTTTAATGAGTTTTTCAATGATGAAATTATCGGAAAGAAAAAATATCTGAGAGACTTAAGTAAAGGAAATCAGAAAAAAGCAGGAATTGTTGCTGCCTTAATGGGAAACCCACAAGTTGTGGTTTTAGATGAACCTTTTGCAAATTTAGATCCAACAACACAAATTAGGTTAAAAGCCATCATTAAAAAATTAACAGAAAACAGAGAAATTACAGTTTTGGTTTCTAGTCACGATTTAACACATGTAACAGAAGTTTGTGAAAGAATTGTGGTTTTAGATAAAGGAAATGTGGTAAAAGATATAGAAACATCTACAGAAACTTTACAAGAATTAGAAAGCTATTTTTCTGTATAAGCCTTCCATTCTTAATTTATTACTATTTTTACACTCTTATTTATACTATTTCACAAAGAAAGTAGTTGTAAATAAGAGTTTATTATTTACTTAGCTTTTTAAATTAATCGTTTAATCAATATTTATTTTTGTGAAATTCACTAAAAAAATAGTTTTAATTCTTTCTGTATTTGCAGTTATATATTCTTGTAGCACAAAAAAAGATACTGTTGTTAGCAGAAATTGGCATTCATTAAACACAAAATTTAACGTATTATTTAATGGTAAAGAAGCTTTTAAAAAAGGTATTGATGCTATTAATAATGATTATGAAGACGATTGGTTTCAACAATTGCCCATAGAACCTATTAAGTTTGAAGGCGAAAAAATAGATGCTCCTAAATTTAATACAGGAATTGGTGCTGGTTTTGATGATGAAGAAAGCCAAGAAAAGAAAGCTTCTACTCCATTTGGTATTGCAGAAGAAAAAGCTGTAAAAGCGATTCAAAAGCACGGTATGAACATTGATGGAATTGAACGTAACAGTCAAATTGATGATTCTTACCTACTTTTAGGAAAAGCACGTTATTACGATCAACGTTTTATACCTGCCATAGAAGCTTTTAATTATGTAATTACTAATTACCCTTTTGCAAGTTTAATTAACGAAACTAAAATTTGGAGAGCAAAAACAAATATTAGATTAGATAATGAAGAGTTTGCAATAGAATCTATGAAACTTTTGCTTCAAGTAAAAGATACGCTAGAAGTAGATTTACCAGAAGAAATTAAAGAACATGGTTATACAACTTTAGCAATGGCTTATGTAAAAACAGATAGCCTTCAAAAAGTAAAAAAATACCTTACCAAAGCTACAGAGACTTTAAATAATAGTAATCAAGGTGCAAGAAACCTGTTTGTTTTAGGACAAATTTATAGTTCAGAAAACAAAAAAGATTCTGCTTCTATGGTTTTTAATAAAATTATCGACTTTAAAAAAGCTCCAAAAAAATATAAAATGCATGCTAATATTGAATTAGCAAAAAATTCTACTAGCGATTCAACAACTGTTGCTGTTTTAGAAAAATTGCATAAATTGATTAAAGAAAGAGAAAACAGACCTTATTTAGATGAATTGTATTACCAAGTTGGGTTTTTACATGAAAAAAATGACAGTATCAATTTAGCTATCGATTATTACAACAGATCACTTAGAGCTGAATCTGATAATGTTAAACAAAAGACTTTTACTTTTGAAAGATTAGGTAACATCAATTTTAAAGACTCAAAATATCAATTAGCAAGTGCTTATTATGATAGTATTTTAAGTATTTCTGTTGATAGTTTAAATCTTAGAATAAGACGAATTAAAAGAAAACATAAAAATTTAGCTTCTTTAATTAATTTTGAAAACATTGTAACTGAAAACGATAGTATTATTAAAATAGCTTCTCTTTCTAAAACAGATCAAGAAACCTATTTTCAAAAATATATTGATGATTTAAAAAAGGCCGATAAAGATGCTGCTCAGTTAAAATTGAATCAAGCAGCTTTTGGTGCTGATTTTGGCGGAAATTCTTTACAATCTAATAAAAAAGGAAAATGGTATTTCTATAATCCTCAATCTTTAAATTTTGGCCAAACAGAATTTAAAAAAATATGGGGAAATAGAAAATTAGAAGATGATTGGAGATGGTCTTCTAAAATAGAAACAAGTGCCACAGAAAAGGATTCTGTACAAGTAGAACAAGTAAATTTACGTTACGATTTAGCTAGTTATTTAAAAACAATTCCGAGTACTACAGGTGCAATTGATACTTTAAAATTAGATAGAAATCAAGCTTTATACGAATTAGGATTAATTTATAAGGAACAATTTAAAAATCCAAAAATAGCTATTGAAAGATTAGAACGAGTTGCCTCTTTAAATCCTAAGAAAGAATTGATTTTACCAATTAACTGGCATTTATATAAAATTTATCAAGATTTAGGTGAAGATCTAAAATCAAACAAACATAAAAATATAATTCTTACCAATTATCCAAATACCATTTTTGCTAAGACAATTAAAAATCCGAATAAAAAAATTGAAGAAGATATTTCGGTGAACGAAGTAGAAAATAAATATAGAGAACTTTACTATTTATACAAAGAAAATAAGTTTCAAGAAACAGTTAAAAAAGTAGTAGACATTTTACCATCAATACAAAATTCAAAATTAATTGCTAAATTTGAACTTTTAAGAGCCTATGCAATAGGTAAGTACACCAATAAAGAAACTTATAAATTTGCATTAGAAGCTATTGTAATTAAATACGGAAATACAGAAGAAGGAAAGCAGGCAAAAAAGATAGTAGAACAATTAAGTAAATAAAACTATGTTTAGTAGTAAAGATAAAAAACCACAAAAAGCTAAAGTTATGGAAAGAAATGTTGTCGCTAAAAACACAACAATTGTTGGAGATATTAAATCGGATGGAGATTTTAGAATTGATGGCACTTTAGAAGGAACATTAATAACCAATGGAAGAGTTATTATTGGTACTGATGGATTTATTAAAGGAAATGTAGAGGCTACAAATGCAGATATAGAAGGTAAGTTTTCTGGAGATCTTTTAGTATCAAATACCTTAACTATAAAAACTACAGCAGACATTTCTGGAGATGTTGTTATTGGAAAACTTTCTATAGAACCAGGTGCATCATTTAATGCTACTTGTTCTATGAAAGGAGCTATAAAAGAATTGAATTCTGGTAATGAACAAAAAAGACGCTCAGAAAAAACCGCTTAATAAAGCAATACAGCTCTCAGGTGCAGGTTTGCAAATGGGGTTAACTATCTATTTAGGTTTTTTGTTAGGCAAATGGTTAGATGTTAAGTTTGAAACTTCTTTTTTAAAAGAAACTGTAACTTTACTCGCCATATTTTTAGCAATGTATTCATTAATAAAAAAAGCGAATAAAATTAATGGTTAAAAGCATTCTAGTTTATTCTTTTGTTTTCTTTTCTCTATTTTTATTATGCTTTTCTCTCCATAATTTCTTTTTAGAAAATCAGCAAATTATTTTACCTTATTCCTTAAAAAAAGTATACCTATTTCACCTTGGTTTTTCACTTGTAATTTGCATCAATTTCTTGGTATTTTCTACTGTTGATAAAATCTTTGAGCAATTAGGTTTTATCTATTTAGGTACTATTCTTTTAAAATTATTATTATTTAGTTTAATCTTTTACAAGTCAATATTTACAGAAGAAGGACTACCTTTTGTTGCAAGATTATCTCTATTTATTCCAATGATAGTTTTTTTATTAACAGAAGCAATTTTTGTTGCTAAAATATTGAAGAAAAAGCAATAATTAAAAATAGCTTTGAAAAAGGTTTGAGATTATGAATAATTCTATATCTTTGCGCCGAATTTAGAAAGCGTATTTAAACAATGAAGATTGCACAAAAAACAATCAAGTTTCTTTTAATAGCAGCAATAACCTTCTTTTCTACAGTTGGTTTTGCATCAGAATCTGATAAAAAACACGATGACCAAAACGATGGTGGGCGTGTAAATACGAAAGAAGAAGTAGAAGCTTATATTCTGCACCACATTAAAGATTCTCACGACTTTTCATTTTGGTCTTATACTTCAGATGAAGGAGAAAGAAAGCATGTTGGTTTTCCTTTACCAGTTATTATTTGGTCTAGTGAAGGTTTGGTTACTTTTATGTCTTCAGAATTTCATCATAATGATGATGGACATGTAATTGTAGAAAAAAACGGATTAAAATTCGCAAAGATTCATTCTAAAATTTATGAGTTAGAAAAAGGAGCAACAACTGTTTCTTTTGATGAAACTCACCATGCTACAAACGCACATAAATTATTAGATTTTTCTATTACTAAAAGTGTTGTAGGAATTCTATTAATTGGATTCTTATTATTGTTTTGGTTCTCTAGATTGGCTAAACAATACAAAACGAAACAAGTACCAACAGGTTTTGCTAGAGTATTAGAACCTTTAGTTTTATATGTAAGAGACGAAATTGCAAGACCAAATATTGGTGAAAAACATTATAGAAGATTTACAGGTTATTTATTAACTGTATTTTTCTTTATTTGGGTTTTAAACTTATCTGGTTTAACTCCATTAGGATTTAATGTTACAGGTCAGTTAGCAGTTACAGGTTGTTTGGCAATTTTTACATTAGTAATATATACAGTGAGTGGAAATAAGGATTACTGGATGCACATGATTTGGATGCCAGGGGTTCCTGTTTTAATTAGACCCGTTTTAGCAATTATAGAATTAGCTGGAGCGTTAATAATTAAACCATTTTCATTATTAGTACGTTTGTTCGCAAACATATCAGCAGGTCATATTGTGGTAATGAGCTTAATAGCAATTATGTTTACTCTTAAAGAATCACTTGGTGTGGTTGGAGCAACAGGATTGTCTTTAGTATTATCATTTTTTATAACATTAATTGAGGTTTTAGTGGCTTTCTTACAGGCTTATATCTTTACAATGCTTTCAGCATTATTTATAGGTATGGCTGTAGCAGATCACTCAGAAGCTCATTAATACAAATTTGTTTAATTTAATAAAAATCATTTAAAATGGTAACTTACAATTTAATTGGAGCAGGATTAATCGTAATCGGAGCAGGAATTGGTTTAGGTCAAATTGGTGGAAAAGCAATGGAAGGTATTGCTAGACAACCAGAAGCAACTGGAAAAATTCAAACAGCAATGATTATTATCGCTGCATTATTAGAAGGTTTAGCATTTGGTGCATTATTCTTAGGAAAATAATCCAAACAAAAACAAAAAATAGCGTTCTGTAACGGTTGGTTACAGAACCTATTTTTAAATTAAACAACAAGAAACAAAAAATTAATTAGTTTATAGAATGGAAACTTTATTAAACGATTTTTCACCAGGGTTATTTGTAGTTTCAACAATCTTATTGTTAGCATTAATTGCTTTAATGGTAAAATTTGCTTGGAAACCAATTTTAAACTCTTTAGAAGAAAGAGAATCTGGAATTGAAAATGCTTTAGCAGCTGCAGAAAATGCTCGTAAAGAAATGCAAAATTTACAAGCAGACAATGCTAAGCTTGTAAAAGAAGCAAGAGCAGAAAGAGATGCTATGATGAAAGATGCTAGAGATGTTAGAGACAACATGATTGCTGAAGCAAAAGAAGATGCAAAAGAAGTAACTACCAAGTTAATTGAAAATGCACAAGCTTCAATTCAACAAGAAAAACAAGCAGCTTTAGCAGAAATTAAGAAAAATGTTGCAGAGCTTTCTATTGGTATAGCAGAATCAGTAATTAAAAAAGAATTATCTAATAAGAACGATCAACTAGAATTAGTTGAAGGACTCTTAAAAGATGTTACTTTAAACTAAGTAGAGCATGAAAGACGCAAGAGCAGCATTACGTTATGCAAAAGCAATTTTAAATCTTGCCAAAGATTCTAAAGAAGAAACTGTAGTAAATGACGATATGTTATTTATAAACACTACAATTTCTGAAAATGATGATTTAGAAGTAATGTTAAGAAGCCCTATTGTTAAATCTTCTGATAAAATAAACGTTTTAAACGCTTTATTTAAAGATAAAGTAAACAATATTACTCTTGGCTTATTTCATTTATTACAAGACAATAAAAGAATAGCAATGCTTCAGCCTATTGCAAAACAATATGCAATCATTTATGATTTTGATAAGCATACGCAAGAAGCAAAAGTTACAACAGCTATTCCTTTAACTAAAGATGTAGAAAAAGCAGTTTTAGCTAAAATAGTAGCTTTAACAGGTGAAAAAGCAAATTTAGTAAACGAAATAAATCCAAATATTTTAGGAGGGTTTATTTTACGAGTTGGAGATGTGCAATATGATGCAAGTATCTCTAATTATTTAAACGAATTGAAAAAGGAATTTGACAATAGTCATTACATTCCTAAAATTTAATAATACATCAAATTATAAAAGATGGCAAGTATTAAACCAGCTGAAGTATCAGCAATTTTAAAGCAACAATTAACAAATTTCGAAGCAAAAGCTACTTTAAACGAAGTAGGAACTGTCTTACAAGTAGGAGATGGAATTGCTCGTGTTTACGGTCTTTCTAACGTTCAATATGGTGAATTAGTAGAATTCGATAACGGATTAGAAGGTATCGTATTAAACTTAGAAGAAGATAATGTAGGTGTTGTATTATTAGGAGCATCAACTTCAATTAGAGAAGGTTCTAATGTGAAACGTACAGAACGTATTGCCTCTTTAAAAGCAGGTGAAGGCGTTGTAGGACGTGTTGTAGATACTTTAGGAAATCCAATTGATGGTAAAGGACCAATTACAGGTAAAACTTATGAAATGCCTTTAGAGCGTAGAGCTCCTGGAGTTATTTTTAGAGAACCGGTAACTGAACCATTACAAACTGGTATTAAATCTATTGATGCAATGATTCCTGTTGGTAGAGGTCAACGTGAGTTAATCATTGGAGATAGACAAACTGGTAAATCTACAGTTGCTATTGATACTATCTTAAATCAAAAAGAATTTTACGATGCTGGTGAGCCAGTATATTGTATATACGTTGCTATTGGTCAAAAAGCTTCTACTGTTGCTGCAATTGCAAATATGTTAGAAGAAAGAGGAGCCTTAGCTTATACTACAATTGTTGCTGCAAATGCATCAGATCCTGCAGCAATGCAAGTGTATGCACCATTTGCTGGAGCTGCAATTGGAGAATACTTTAGAGATTCTGGAAGACCAGCTTTAATTATTTATGATGATTTATCTAAACAAGCTGTTGCTTACCGTGAAATTTCTTTATTATTAAGAAGACCTCCAGGACGTGAGGCTTATCCTGGTGATGTATTTTACTTACACTCAAGATTATTAGAACGTGCTGCAAAAGTTATTAATGATGACAAAATTGCAAGTGAAATGAACGATTTACCAGATTCTTTAAAAGGAATCGTAAAAGGTGGAGGTTCTTTAACTGCATTACCAATTATAGAAACTCAAGCAGGAGATGTTTCAGCATATATTCCAACAAACGTAATTTCAATTACTGATGGACAAATTTTCTTAGATGGAGATTTATTTAACTCTGGTGTTCGTCCAGCAATTAACGTAGGTATTTCTGTATCTCGTGTTGGTGGTAACGCACAGATTAAATCAATGAAAAAAGTATCTGGTACTTTAAAATTAGATCAAGCTCAGTTTAGAGAATTAGAAGCTTTTGCTAAGTTTGGTTCAGATTTAGATGCTGCTACAATGAGTGTAATTTCTAAAGGACAACGTAATGTTGAAATTTTAAAACAAGCTCAAAACGATCCTTTCTCAGTAGAAGATCAAGTTGCAATTATCTATGCAGGTTCTAAGAATTTATTAAAAGATGTTCCTGTAAATCAAGTTAAGAAGTTCGAGAAAGATTATATCGATTACTTAAACGCAAAACATAGAGATACTTTAGATGTATTAAAATCTGGTAAATTAACTCCAGAAACAATTGCTGTATTAGAAGCAGCAGCTAAAGAGATTTCTACTCATTTCGAATAAAAATTAGTTGTCATTCCCGCATTCGCGGGAATTTCAAAATTCCAATAGAATGGCAAACTTAAAAGAAATACGTAATAGGATTACTTCTATTAAATCGACAATGCAGATTACATCTGCCATGAAAATGGTATCTGCTGCAAAGTTGAAAAAAGCACAAGATGCAATTACGGCAATGCGCCCATATTCATCTAAACTAACTGAATTATTGCAAAATTTAAGTGCAACTTTAGATAGTGATTCTGGTGGAGCGTATTCAACTCAAAGAGAGGTTTCAAAAGTTTTATTAGTTGTTGTTACTTCTAATAGAGGTTTATGTGGTGGGTTTAACTCATCTATTACAAAAGAAGTTGTTAAAACTGTAAATGAAAATTACAGTGATGTTGATGTTGATTTATTTGCTATTGGTAAAAAAGGAGCAGATGTATTAGATAAGCAATTTAATATTGTAGCAACTAGAAACGATATTTATGATGATTTAACTTTTGATAATGTTGCAGCAATTGCAGAAAAGTTAATGAGTTTGTATACTGAAGGAACGTATGATAGAATTGAAGTTCTTTACAATCAGTTTAAGAACGCAGCAACTCAAATCCCTCAAGTAGAGCAATTTTTACCAATTAAACCTATTGAAGGAGGAGATGCAAATGCAGTAAATTCTGATTATATATTTGAACCATCAAAATTAGAAATCATTGAGGCTTTAATACCTAAATCTTTAAAAACTCAATTATATAAATCTATTAGAGATAGTTTTGCTTCAGAACATGGTGCACGTATGACTGCAATGCATAAAGCAACAGACAATGCAACAGAATTAAGAGACGAATTATTGTTAACTTATAACAAAGCACGTCAAGCAGCAATTACTAACGAAATCTTAGAAATTGTTGGTGGTGCAGAAGCATTGAATAATTAGACAAAGCAAAAGCTTAGTCAAATTTTATAAAAATATTAAAGCGAGCCAATTTAGTTCGCTTTTTTTATATCTTGGCATATAGTTTGAGTCTATTCTAAAAAAGAAAAAATGAGGACAATGAAAATTTTATCAATACTGACAATAATTTTTAGTTTTTCACAATGTGGAAGTACTAATTTTGAAACAAACCCTCCCTTTAAAATTGATTCAGCAAAATACTATTCTTGGGTTGGAGGTGTACCTGGAGTTAGTGGTATAAATGTACAAATTCAATTAAAAAATACATCTCCAATAGAATTTGATTCATTATACTTTAGAAAAAAATCTACTAAAGTAGAAATAAAAGATGCTTCACTTTTAATAGCACATTTTAATACTTCAAAAAGAAATAAACCTGACTTAATTTTACATTCAGACCCTAAAAAAGAATTAAAAAACAAAATTCCTGAACCTGATAATTTTCCTTTCGAATTAAAAGATAATGAAGCTGTTCTTAGTTATCATTTAGGAGGAGAAACAAGATATGTTAAAATTAAAAACATAAAAAAACAAGACAGAAGCTCTTTTCCAAAAATACAGTAATCAATTGATTACCAGATAAAAACCACTCAATTTAGAGTGGTTTTTTATTTTGGCACACATTTTGAATATTTATAAGCATAACCATTAAATACAAGCTTATGAAATCTCTAAAATTACTTTTAACAATTATAATAACAGGAACCCTGTTAAGTTCTTGTTCAGCAATTTATCATGATTCATTTGAAGATAATTATAATAATCAAGTTTCATTAGAAAATATAGTTTCTGAATATGATGTATGGTATGTAGATTATCACAGAACTTCTGGAAATGGTGATATCCCTTATGTTTCTAAAGCGTTTACTTTATCATTTTTAAACGGAACTTTGTATGCAAACAATAACATTGTAGATATTGGCAGAACAGGAAATGGTTTAGGAATTGATGTAGGAACTTACAATACTTATAATGGTTTGTTAGAAACAAATCATGATATAGATGGAGCAAATGACTTTGAAGTTACTATAATCTCGAATAATGAAATAAGATTATATAACTACAGACAAAATGTAAACTATTATTTAATTGGTTATCAAGTAAACCAGTTTGATTATGATAAATTATTTTACGAAAACATTGAATACTTTTTACAAGAATATGTTGCTTGGGAAAAGGTAACAACAACAGGTGGAATTCCAAATACATTTGATTACGAAAATTATTTAGCATTTACACCAGAAAATATAACAACATTTTATAGTTCTCAAGATAGTTTTGGCACACAAGTTGATTATATAAATTGGGATTACGTTGGAGGATATGAAATCTACGATGTAACTGGTTATGAAGACCTAAAAATTTTAACACTTAATTATGATGAAGGAGATATTGAAGAGTTCGAATTAAGCGTTATTAATGATGGAAGAATAGAACTTTACAATGTAGATACAAAAACTACATATGAGTTTTCAGGAAGAGGATTTGTACAGTATTTAAAAGGTGGAAAATCTAAAATAGAAGCAAAAAATATTGTAAGGAATGATGGAAGAAAACGTACTAAAGTAGAAAGAAAAACAAAAATTAGAAGAAATTTAAAATAAAGTTTGGTTAGTTGATTTTTGATTGGTTATTCTCAATAACCAATTGAAAGGAAAACCGCTCTGGGAAGAGCGGTTTTTTCTTTGTTAATAATTGATGAAAAAATTACAGGGTAAAATCTATATATCAGCACTAGTTTTCATAATTTTAAATATTAGAAAAGTATAAACTTTTTGTCTGGTCGAGCGCAGACGAGACTTGTTTTTATTACTTCTCAACTGCGCTCAAAGTGATATTAAATCAAACAAATGAAACAAACAGCATTTATTACCGGAGCAACATCAGGAATTGGAAAAGCAACTGCAGAAATTTTTGCAAAAAATAATATTAGGCTTATTCTTTGTGGAAGAAGAGCTGAAAGGTTAAAAAAACTTCAAAAAGAATTAAGCAAACTCACAGAAGTAACCACTTTACAGTTTGATGTCTCTAAAAGAGATGAAGTAGCAACTGCGATAAATTCTCTACCCAAAAATTTTAAACAAATTGATATTCTAATCAATAATGCAGGAAACGCACATGGGTTAGCAAGCATTCAAGAAGGAAGTTTAGATGATTGGGATGCAATGCTAGATATTAATGTAAAAGGATTGTTATACGTTTCGAAAGCTATTATTCCTCAAATGACAGAAAGAAATAGTGGTTTTATTGTAAATATTGGCTCTATAGCAGCAAAAGATGTTTATCCTAATGGAAATGTGTATTGTGCTTCTAAACATGCTGTAAACGCTCTAAATAAAGGAATGAGAATTGATTTAAATAAACACAACATTCGTGTTTCTGCAATTCATCCTGGAGCTGTAGAGACTGAGTTTTCTGATGTGCGTTTTAAAGGTGACACTGAGAAAGCAAAATCTGTTTATGCGGGTTATAAAGCTTTACAAGCGGAAGATATTGCAGATATTATTCATTTTGTAGTTACAAGACCTTATCATGTAAATATCGAAGATTTAGTGGTATACCCAACAGCACAAGCAACACCAACAATTTTAAATAGAGAGTAAAATGCCAAAATCAGAAATAATAATTGGTTGTATGTCTTGGGGAAAACAATTTTCTACAAAAGAACAAGTTGATATGATACAGTTTTGCGTGGAAAATGAGAATTCTACTAGAAGCAAGTCAAGGAGAAGAAATGCCTTAAAATGATTAACAAACGCTTACTTATCAAAAACCTACTTTCTCATAATGATGAGAATAGTTTTTATGATAAAAAGCAAGAAATATCATTAAGTTCTAAAGACGGAAAAGCTAAGTTTTTAAAACATATTTGCGCACTTTCAAACTCAAATCCGGCCAATAATTCTTATATCGTAATTGGTATTGAAGATGAAGAAAACAAAATAATTGGTGTCGATTTTTTTGATGACAGCAAAATTCAAAATTTGGTAAATGCTTATCTTAAAAATCCACCAAAAATTGAATATGAAAACGTACCTTTTCCAAGATTACCACGTCATAAAGTAGTTGGTTTGGTTACTATTCATCCTAATAATAAAATTACTTCACTTTTAAAAAATGCATGGAAATATAAAAAAGGAGCTGCTTTCTACAGACGTGGAAGCAACTCAATGCCTGCATCTATAAATTTTGAATTACGCAACACGAATAAAGAAATTGTTTCTGCAATAGAAAAAAATGCTCGTAATAACATAGAACTTACTTTAGATGGAGTTTTCGATTTTATTAATAATCACAAACCAGAATACAACCCACAATATAAGGTTTTTAATGAGCAATTTGTGCTCTGTTGGGCAGGAGAAAAGAAAGTTTTAAATGATGAAGAATTCTTTTCTAGAGTAGATATTGAATTGATAAACGAGCAAGTAAAACTATTTTTTTCTTCTTTAGATGAAGTGCAAATTAGTTATAATAATCGTTCATTTATTATAACAGAATACATTTTTTTAGGTTTAGAAAAGCAAGAAAAATTATATCCTTTAGAGAAAACAATTATCAATTTTAAAGAAAATGGACAGCATGATATTATAAATGAATTCTTGTTTATCCCTCCTAAATTTAATAACGAAATTATTCAGCATATTAATAATAGTTGTAATTCAATTATAAAGAAAATTGAAAATAAAATTCCGCTTTCTGTTATAGAACATGAAGATGTTTTACGCTTGCCAACAAACTGTCTTATTTGCTTTTTACATGGTTTTTTAGATGCTGCAGAACAACTGAAAAAAGTAAAAAATCATATTAGAAATCTAGAAAACAAAACAACTTATATCAAATACAAAGAAGCATTACGTGTTATTAGAAAAGTAAAGTATGGTTAAGTATTTCGTTTAACGATAATGATAAGGTAAGTTTTAGTTCATTTTTATTGGAAAGTCAAATTCTAAACAAACCCTAATTTAGAAAACGATTTATTTAAAATAGCAACATCATCTACTTGTAACCATTTGTCTAAAATTGTTGCATAAATTTCTCTAAAATCTATTTCATATTTTAGATTTCCGTTTTTATCTAAATCTTCTAAATTTGGTAAGTTGTTATACAAACCTTGTTTCTTTAAGTTTTTACCCATCACAAAAACATTATTTGCAGTTCCGTGATCTGTTCCTTTAGATTCGTTTTGTTTTACACGTCTTCCAAATTCTGAAAATGTAAGAATCAACACATCATCAAACGTGTTGTTTTTTTGTAAATCATCTACAAAAATATCTAAACTTTCTGCATAAACTTTTAATAATCGTTCTTGTGTATTTGTCTGATTTGCATGTGTATCAAACCCACTTAAACCAGCATAATACACCTGAGTTTCTAACCCAGAATTTATAAACTGAGAAATCGTTTTTAACTGTTTTCCAAACAAGTTTTTGGGGTATTCTGCAGAGGTGTTTTTTGTACTACTTTTTTCGTAAATATGTTTTGCAGAAGATTTTGCATCAATCATTGTGTTGTACAAATACCCTAAGTTATGTTCGCTTAAATGTGCATCATTATAATTGCTTACAACATTATTAAAAAATGGCAATTTCATAGAATTGTAAAACAGTTTTGGATCTGTAATTGCCAATCCATTTTGCGTTTTTCCTTTCATCATTAAAGACAAACTTTCATCAACTTCAATAGCATTGTAAGGATTTCCTTTTGTGTAATCTAAATAACGGCCTACCCAACCATTTTGTAAATATTCATTACTATCACTTGCTGTTTGCCAAATATCTGTAGCTCTAAAATGTGATAAGTTTGGATTTGGATATCCTACATTGTTTATAATACTCACAAAGCCTTTATCATATAATTTTTGTAGAGGTTGTAAGCTTTTATGAAGCCCAACTTCATCAGAAATCTTAAATAAATCGTTTTGTTTTATGGCAATATTATTTCTTTGTTGATAATAAATATCATTGTTAAATGGAACAACAGTATTCAAACCATCATTACCTCCTTTTAACTGAATAATAACTACTTTTTTATTACTAAAAGGTTTCGTTGAATTATTCTCAAATGCCTTTAAAAATTGAGGCACAAAAAACATTCCTGAAGCTAAAGTTGACTGTTTTAAAAAATCTCTACGTTTCATGTGTTTCAAAATTTAGCAAAGTTGATATTCAGGTAAACTCATTAATTGTACTACAAAATCTCGCTTAGACAATTGCAAATTTCTCTCTAACATTTCTACTGTTCCTTTATTTACCTCGGATGTAATTATTTGATGCACCAAATCTTTATTAGATTCATTTTTATAATTTTCCTCAAAAGAACTCCAATCTTCACTCACTTTTACATAAGCTTTTTTTCTTAATTTTCTTTTCTTAAAATTGGTAATAATGGTTTCTTCATCACCTTTTTCTGAATAGGCAATCTCTGCATTGTTTAATAGCACAGAAGGCAAACGCAAACGTGTTACAATGGTGTTGCTGTCAATCCAATTTCGTCCCGTTTTCCAACCAGCAACATTTGGTGGTTTCATTAATATTTGGCCTAACAATCTCTGAAGTAATATAACTTGCTTTGGATTTTCTATTTTATAAGGCACAATTGTATTAATTCCTACTAAAAATTCTATTGGAGATTTTATTTTAGTTCCTATATTTTCATCATCATAAAACCATTTAGACAGTAATACAAAACGCATTAAGTTTTCAATGTTATAATCTTTGTAAAGCACATCAACCATATCATCTACATGATTCTTGTTGATGCTTTCGTTTACAAAATAGGTGTATATTTTTTCTGAAATAAAACGAGCACATTGTTTTTTCTCTAAAATTATGTCAATAATATCATCACCATTAAAATTACCAGTTTTACCAAAAAAGGTTTTTTCTTTTTCATCATGATGCTTTTCTCTAAAGAAAAACTCACCTTTAAATTGATAACTATATCCAGTAAAAGAGCGTGCAGATTCTTTAATATCTTTTTCTGTATAATGATCTTGACCCAAAGTAAAAAGCTCCATTAATTCTCGAGCAAAATTCTCATTCGGACTTTTTTTCTTGTTCTGTTTGTTGTTCAAATAACCAAGCATTGCAGGTTCTTTAGAAACTATTTTTGTGAAATCGCCAAAATTCCCCAAAGCATTTTTACGTAACACATTATTATAACTCTCTACAAATAAGATGTTTTTACTCTCACAAACAAAATGATTTGTCCAAAATAAAGTCATTTTTTCACGTAAAATTTCTGTAGGATTATTTAGTCTTTGTAACCAAGCTGCAGAAAATTCTTGTACTTTTTTTCTACTTATTTTCTGAAGTTCTCTCTTCTTCTCTTTGTCTTTAAAATCTTTATTTGTTTTACCATTCAAAAAAGAAGTATCTAGCTTTAAAGGTGTTGTTTTCTTAGAAGAATTAAACAACTCGTTAACTACATTTTTTTTACTTTTTTTGATAAACGAGCCAATTCTTTTGGTGTAATACCAAAACCAACTCTGTTATATAAATGTTGTATATGTGCTGATTTCATGAACTTTAGACTTTAAAAAAGAAAGATAGTTTAATTCGCAGAAAATAAAAAACCCAAATCATTATGATTTGGGTTTGCTATAAATATATTTTAAATCTCTTAAAGATCAAACTTAATTCCTTGAGCTAAAGGCAATTCATCAGAATAATTAATAGTATTTGTTTGTCTACGCATATATATTTTCCAAGCATCAGAACCAGATTCTCTACCTCCACCTGTTTCTTTTTCACCACCAAAAGCACCACCAATTTCTGCGCCAGAAGTACCAATATTTACGTTTGCAATTCCACAATCTGAACCAGCATAAGACAAAAATTTCTCAGCTTCTTTCAATTCATTGGTCATAATTGCAGAAGATAATCCTTGAGCAACACCATTTTGTTTTTCAATAGCATTTTCTACTTCACCAGAATACTTCATTAAGTATAAAATTGGAGCAAAAGTTTCATCTTGTACAATTTCAAAATGGTTTTCTGCTTCAATAATTGCTGGTTTTACATAACAACCAGATTCATATCCTTCTCCTTCTAAAACACCACCTTCAACTAATACATTTCCTCCTTCAGCTTTTGCTTTTTCAATAGCAGCTAAATAAGTATTCACAGAATCATGATCAATTAACGGACCAATATGATTTTTTTCATCCAAAGGATTTCCAATAGTTAATTGTTTATAAGCACCAACAATTGCATCTCTAACTTTATCATACACAGATTCATGAATAATTAATCTTCTTGTTGATGTACAACGTTGTCCACAAGTTCCAACAGCTCCAAAAACTGCTCCAGGAACAACTACTTTTAAATCTGCAGTTGGAGTAATAATAATAGCATTATTACCACCTAATTCTAATAAGGATTTTCCAAATCGTTGGGCAACAGTTGTACCAACAATTCTTCCCATTCTTGTAGATCCTGTAGCTGAGATTAAAGGAATTCTAGTATCAGTTGTCATCAATTCACCAACTTTATAATCTCCATTTATAATACAAGAAATTCCTTCTGGTAAATTGTTTTCTTTTAAAATTGATGCAATAATATTCTGACATGCAACAGAACACAAAGGTGCTTTTTCTGAAGCTTTCCAGACACAAACATCACCACAAATCCAAGCTAAAGCTGTGTTCCAAGCCCAAACTGCGACAGGAAAATTAAAAGCAGAGATAATACCAACAACACCTATTGGATGCCATTGTTCTCTCATAACATGTCCTGGTCTTTCAGACGGAATTGTTTGTCCGTTTAATTGACGAGATAAACCTACAGCAAAATCACAGATATCAATCATCTCTTGAACTTCTCCATAACCTTCTTGCAAAGATTTTCCCATTTCATAAGAAACTAATTTCCCTAATGGCTCTTTTAAATCTCTTAATTTATTTCCAAATTGACGTACAATTTCTCCTCTTTGTGGAGCTGGTATATTTCTAAAAGTTTGAAAAGCTTTAGTCGCTGCTTCCATCACTTTTTCGTAATCTTCTTTTGAAGTAGACTTTACTTTTCCAATCAATTTTCCATCAACAGGAGAATAACTTTCTATAATTTCGCCATTAGAAAAATTATTTGATCCTGTAGAAGTTCCTTCATTTATATCTTTTAAACCTAATCTTTTTAAAGCTTCTTTAATTCCAAAGTCTGTCATTTTGCAGTTCCGTTTTTGTTGTTTAAATTCGAAGAACGAAATTACGAATAATATTGCAGAAATATAAATTAAACAAAAACAATAATAATTGTTTAATTTTAAACAATAAATTATGAAAAACTACTTACTACTTTTCTCTCTTCTAATACTATTAGGATGTAAAAATGAGTCAGAAAATTCATCCAAAGAAAAGAAAATAGATATAAAACATAATGAGTTTGCTATTATAATTCATGGAGGAGCAGGAACTATTTTAAAGAAAAATATGTCTGATGAAAAAGAAGTTGCTTATAAAGCAAAACTAGAAGAAGCTATTAAAGTTGGTCATACTATATTAAAAAATGGTGGAACTAGCCAAAATGCACTAATGAAAACGATTCAAGTAATGGAAGAATCTCCATTATTTAATGCAGGAAAAGGAGCTGTTTTTACCCATGAAGAAACCAATGAATTAGACGCCTCTTTTATGGATGGAAAAACATTAAATGCTGGTGCAGTTGCAGGAGTTACAAACGTAAAAAGCCCTATAGAACTGGCTATAAAAGTGATGACAGATTCAGATCATGTAATGCTTTCTGGTAAAGGAGCCTCTGTTTTTGCTAAAGAAAAAGGTTTGGAAATTGTAGATCCAAGTTACTTTTATACAGAAAAACGTTTTAAATCTTTACAAAGAATTAAAAATAGAAATAAAACTGAATTAGACCATAATGATAAAAAAGCTGCTTTTTACGATGCAGATATTAAAAATGCAAAATTTGGAACTGTAGGTTGTGTTGCTTTAGACAAATATGGAAACATTGCTGCAGGAACTTCGACGGGAGGAATGACTAACAAACGTTGGGGAAGAATTGGTGATGCCCCAATTATTGGTTCTGGTACCTATGCAAATAATAAAACCTGTGGAGTTTCATCTACAGGTTGGGGAGAATATTTTATAAGAAGTCAAGTTGCGTATGATATTTCTGCACAGATAGAATACCAACAAAAAACATTGAAAGAAGCCACAAAGGATGTCATTCAAAATAAATTGACAAAACTTGGTGGAACTGGAGGCGTTGTTGCTTTAGACAAAAACGGAAATATGTCTTTTGAATTTAATACTACTGGTATGTACAGAGCTTCAATGAATGATAAAGATGAGCTAATTGTAAAAATTTACATAGAATAAGATAACCATTCTTCTGGAATTGGTTCTAAATTCATTTCTCTTACTTCAGACCTAACTATCTTTTTTAAACCTAAACGAGAAATTAAAGGTACAGACAAATTAACGTTATTTTTTTTATTAATAAGTTCTAAAACTTCTTGCAATGGTCTTTTTGCGCATAAAACTAAACTATTCATCATAGCGTTAGATTCCTTCTCTAAATCAAAAAAATCAACAAAATATGCAGGTATATTATCTTTGTATATAACCCATTGTGTATTCTTTGGCTCTTTTAATTCTATAACTTCTTTTGTTCCACTAAAGGTTCTGTAGGTAATTGCTAAAAATGTCATACTTTTTTCTTTTTATTTTTTTATCTAAAATATTAAAATCAATTAGATTATAATCAAAAACGAGACCAAATTATGTGTTTATAATAGTTTTTCTATATGAATTTCGATAAAACTACATATAACATCGCTAAAAGGTATATTTAACTCCTGAATATACACCAATATTAAAAGGAGCAAACCCGTTTGAGTTTTTACTAAATGTATTTAATTGAGCTTTAAACATTGGGTTTAAGTTTAAAGACCATTTTTTATTTATACTATAATTTATATCTAAACCTAAGTTTCCACTAAAGTTAATATTATTTAAATTAGTTGCCTCACCAGATTTAGACAAAAACTGTGTATTTAAATTCACTTCATTTTTATTTAAAAACAGTGAGCTAAAACCTGTAACTATCTGTGTACGAACTTTATTTGTTTCTAAAAAAGTGTATTTAATTTCTATAGGAATTTCTATATAACCGTAATTTTGATTTAAATCTCCGCTAAAACTTCCTGTTTTTAATGTAGCATTACTAGCAAAATCTGAACTCAGTAAAGAAACCTCTTCAAAAGAAAATGATTCACCGTTATTAAATGCCACAGAAGATGAATTTTTTGAAATTGAAGAAACAGCAATTACTTGGTTATTAACAAAGTTCATTTCTTGAACGTGAATTCCTGTCTGAATTGTCCATTTTTTATTTATGTTATATCCAACTTGAAAACCATAAGAAAAAGAACTTTTACCTTTCGTAGAATTTGATAAATTATTATTTACTGGAGATGCATCAGAAAATGAATTCGAATTTAATACTGCAAAAACTGGTGCAATAGACCATTTTCTTTTTATTTTTCTATTGGAAGAAACACTGTCTTTTTTATCTACAAATTCGTTTAAATCTACTTTATTAGTAATTGATTCTGTTTCGAGTTTATTAATCTCATTCTGTTTTATTACATCCTTTTTTTTAGAAACAATCTCCTTAATGTCATCAATAATTACCTTTTCTTCTTCTGATGAATTGATCTTGGTTTCCAAAGAATTGTCAGCTAAAAAAATCTTTTTCATAGCGTTTTTGGTGCTAACTAATTCCTTCTTCTTTTCTATGTTTTTATTTTTCTTAATCTGTTTTGTGTTTGTTTTTTTATCAGCAACAAACACTTTTTCTTCATTATTTTCTTCTTGAAATACTGAATCTATTTTTGTTTGTAACTTGGTTTCTTTTTTTACTTTCTCTTTAGAACTTTCTGTAATTATAGTTTCTGAATCTATTTTTATCAAATCATTTTCTTTAGATGAAAATGGAAATAAAAGTAAGCCAAGTAACAATAAAGCTGCTACTCCTCCACTAGCAAACCACCAAAGAGGAACTATTCTCCTCTTTTTCTTTTTAAGTTTAGATTCAATTTTGTTCCATACTTCTTTATTTGGAGTTACCTCCAAATTTTTAAGTTGTTCTTGAAACAGTTTATCTAAATTATTTTGATTCATTAATTAATCTTTTCTTCGTTTTTTTGATGATTTTCTAACTTTTCTTTTAAAATTTTTCTTGCTCTAGACAAGTTAGATTTTGATGTTCCAATAGAAATTTTTAACAATTCAGCAATTTCTTTATGTGAATAACTGTCTAACACATATAAATTAAAAACTAACCTATATCTGTCTGGTAAATGCTGAATATATTCTAACAAAACATCAACACTAAAAACAGTACTATCTAAACTGATTTCTTCAAGCTCATCTACTTCACAAACTTCTTCTACAATTTGCACCGTAGATTGTTTTCTATATTTCTGTAATACTGTATTTATGGTAATTCTTTTTAACCAACCTTCAAAAGAACCTTTGTTTTTATATTGTTTAATTTTATCGAAAATAGTAATAAAACTATCTTGTAAATTGTCTTCTGCATCTTGATAATTACTTGAATATTTTAAACAAACAGCAAAAAGCTTATCAGAAAAAAGCTGATAAACCTCTGCTTGTGCTGTTATTTTTTGTTTACAGCATTCCTGTATGAGTTCTTCGAGTTTGATAGCTCTAATTTACAGGAACTATCACTTCCTCAAAAATATTTTCGCCATTACTATCTTTTCCTTTAAAAAATTTAAAAACATAATCTTCTTCTTGAGACGCTTTTACTGTAAACTTCGTTTCTTCTTGTATAATAGCTTCGGTACAATCTTCATCTAATTGTACAAATGCTGTAATTGCAACAATTCTTGTAGTATCTCTTGTTTGATAATAAATTTGATCAAAAGAATAGCAACCATTTGGTAGCGTATATTTTACTTTAATTGTATCTATTTCGCCTAAAGTGAAACTTGCAGGAGTTATCGCTGAATCTATAGGTAAATATTCAAATCTATAATTTGGTGTATCAATATCATTATTTAAACAAGAATAGAAAACAAGTAATCCGAATAAAAGCAACGTAATTTTTTTCATTTTTAATTTAGTTTTTTTAATTAATATTTAAAGATTGGATATCCGTTTTGGCACTCTACAGATGTTGGAACACTTGGCAAAGAACAATCAGAAACAACTCCGTATTTATAATTAAAGTCTTTTTCGGCCTCTGTGTATATTTCAATTTTTTGAAGAAAAGAAACAGTATCAATTTGATTAGAATATGCAATATATCCTTGAGGTCCACCACAACCTTTTGCTCCATAAGCAGTAAACAACCAATTACTAGAATCTGAACAAGAAACGCTATAAGCTAGGTTCTGTATTTCATTAAATAAATCCATTAAGTTTCTATGGTCTATTTCTTGTTCTGTTAATTCTCTTTTTACTACTAATTCTTGTTCTGTAAGCGATATAATTCTCCAAGCATAATTTGTTGGATAACTTTTTGTAGAGATACTAATAAGGGTGTTTTCTAACTCAAAAGTTCCTTCAATATTAAAAAAAGTTAAAGGAGGTGTACCACACCAACCAGAAGTATGTTCTATAAAATCTCCATTTTGAATAAATGAAATTCCATACGCATCATTTGGTAAAGAATTTCCTCTTTTAAAAGTTGTGGTTTCTCCATCATAAATTGGTTCCACCCAACTCCCTAATAATAGATTATCTGAATCTATAATTGTATCATTGTTTTCGCAAGAAAAAAAGATAACTGCAAAAAGTAAAATAAATATATTTTTAAAATTCATAATATCTAAATTTTTAGCTTGGTAAATTTTCTGATGTTTTTTCAATTTTGGAGATAACTTTTATGAATGTATGTTCTTTTGAAGATGCATCTTGAAGAGGATTTTCTATTTCCATTTCAGAAATTAAAATTTCGTATTCAAAACCTTCTTCATAATCAAAGTCAATTATTGAGTCATAAAAATACTCCCAGTTTTGTTTATCTTCTTCCCTTATCAACAAACACTTTTGTGCTGCTAATCCTTGACAATCCATCTTTGTAGAAGCAACTATTATTGTTTTTTGTATTAAATTCTCTTTATTTTGCTCACAAGAGGCAATTGATAATAATAAAAACATTAAAATAATTCTTTTAATTGCCATATAAAATAATTTTATCTGTTCTTAATTTATCAAAATCAGGACAAGTATTAACACCCGCAATTCCTCCAAACGTGCAAACTACTTCTCCAGAACAATTGTAAACGGATGTTTGTCCGTCTGCAATTTGATCACAAATATTTACTTCAAAAACAATTTCTGATTTATAAATATATTGTATAATAGCACTTTTACCTGCACAATCTATTCTGTCTATATTATTTTTTATCTCATTTAAAAAAGCCAATTCTTCTATCGGATTTTCTACTCCGCAAACTAAAGAAACTTCATTTTTATCATTACAAGAAAAAACAACAAATATTAAGAGTAAGAAAATTGTTTTTAACTTCATAATTTGAGTTTGTTTCTTATAAGATGCAAAAACTAAAAAAAGGTTGCGTCTAAATAATGTTATTTTTATTCATCTTTTGGCATTCCTATTTTCCCAAGAAAACAAATAGAGCCAGTTTCTTTTTCTGTAATTGTGTACAAAAAAGGCTTGTTTATTATCATCTCTTTATTTGGTTGAGTAGAAGTAGTTTCAATTCCAACAACAGTAACAGCAGCAGCTTCGGTTCCTTTTTCATTAACTTCTATAAACGTTTTTTGTAATACATAAGATATTTTTAAAGATACATCACTAATTCCATTAAAATTTGCATTTGTAGAGAATGCATTTCCTAAACCTAAATCAATTAGTGTTTCATTTAATATTTTTTGATAAGAAGATTTAAATTTTGGAATTGTTAAGTTGATAGCTTGATTTTTAAAGTTTTCAGTCCAACTTTTCCAATTATCAGTATTTAAAAGATTTATAATATCTGTGGTAGTTTTGTTCTCTTTTGGAAGTATAACAGTCATGGTGTATTTATCATTCTTGTAAGGTAGTTTAACAGCAGAAAAAGAAGTATTTTCATAAAATAATAAATCATTAGTAAGATTCATCATTTCTACATTTTCTGTGCTATTTGCGCCATAAAAAGGGATTTCTTTAGTGTTTTCTTCTTCAAATTTATATTTCCAATCACTTTTAAAATACAAAGCATTTATAAGAAACATAACATCTGTTGGACTAATCGTTTCTATAATTGTTGGTATTTTTTGATGTGTTTTACCTGACACCCAGTTGTTTATAATATTTATTGAATTTGCATCAGAAAAATCTAAATTTTCAACCTCAGCATTGTAATAATTTTTATTTGTGTTGATGAAATCTTCTTTTACAGAAAATGTTTTTTCTACCCAAATAGAGTTTGCAATTTCAAACAAAGAACCAACAGAGTTATCTGATAAATTCAAACTTATTTCTCTGTTGATTTCATTAATCTCATTAGGTAGAAAATCAGTATAGTTTAATGTGTTTTCAAAAGCTATTTTAGTTTCACTTTCTGCTCCATTATACACCATACCTATAGCTAAAGAAAGACTTACAGGGGATATCATAAAGTTTTCATTTGTTTCTGTAGTAGCAATATTTTTAAAAATATCAAAAGCAAATTTATTGTTGGATTCTATAAATTTTTCACTTTTTGGTATTGTATTAAAAGGTTCTTTTTCTTTTAAGGTTGACGAACAAGATTGTAACACAACAATAAAAAGTACTTTTATTAAAACATTTTTTTTCATAGTTTATAGTTTCTTTTCTTAAAGATGTAAAAATTGTAAAAAGGTTGCGTTAAATAATTCTATTTTTGCAAAAGGATATGCAAGAATCTATTTTTAACATACAAACTACAGAAGATTTTAAGCAAGTTGCTTTAGAAGTTTTTAAACATCAATTTAAAAATAATAAAGTGTACCGTTCTTTTTGTGATTTACTCTATATTCACCCTTCTGATGTTACAGAGGTTGAAGAAATTCCGTTTTTACCAATCCAATTTTTTAAGAGTAAAAAAGTACTTTCTTCTGTAGATGAAGTGCAAGAAATTTTCTATAGTTCTGGTACAACAAGAAGCATAACAAGTAAACATTTTGTAACCGATATTAATCTTTACAAAGAAAGTTATTTAAAAGGATTTGCTCATTTTTATGGGAATATAGAAGACTATGTGGTTTTGGCCTTATTACCCAATTATCTAGAAAGAAAAGGTTCTTCTTTAGTTTTTATGGTTGATGATTTAATTACAAAATCTAAAAACTTAGAAAGTGGGTTTTACCTCAATAATCTTAAAGAATTAGCTAAAAAACTAACAGAATTAGACCAAAAAGGACAAAAAGTGCTTTTAGTTGGTGTTTCTTTTGCTCTGTTAGACTTAATTGAAATGCAACAATTCAACTTAGATAACACCATAATTATGGAAACTGGTGGCATGAAAGGAAGAAGAAAAGAATTGGTTAGAGATGAATTGCATCAAATTCTACAAAACGGTTTTGGAGTTTCAAAAATTCACTCAGAATATGGAATGACAGAATTACTAAGTCAAGGTTATTCTAAAGGAAATGGCATTTTTGAAACACCTCCTTGGATGAAAATTCTAACAAGAGATACAGAAGATGCTCTAACAATTCAGCAAGTTGAAAAAACGGGTGGAATCAATGTTATTGATTTGGCTAACTACAATTCATGCTCATTTATTGCAACCCAAGATTTAGGAAAAGTTCACAAAAATGGAACTTTTGAAATTATTGGTCGTTTTGACGATTCTGATATTAGAGGTTGTAATTTAATGGTTTTATAAACTTTACTTTCTCAAAAAAATCATATCAGTTAATACGTTAAACGAGCATTCATAAAAAAAAAAGCGAAAATTTGAAATTTTCGCTTTTTTTTTAAAACTAATTTGCCCTTTATTGCTCTTCTTTTAAAGCATTCCAACCTTGTGCTTTTAATTCAATTTCTTGATTAGCTCTTGTTACTAAATTTAAACCTTGGTTTTCTGCGGTAATATGGCCAATAATAGAAAAATTAGGATTTCCTTTTATTTTATCGAAATCTGCAATTGGTACAGTAAATAAAAGCTCATAGTCTTCTCCTCCACTTAAAGCTACCATTGTAGAATCTAACTCAAACTCTTCACAAGTAGAAATTACTTGAGGATCTAATGGCAATTTTTCTTCATATACCTTACACCCTACTTTACTCTGTGTACAAATATGAAAAAGTTCTGACGAAAGTCCGTCAGAAATATCTATCATAGAAGTTGGTTTTACTTCCAATTCTTTTAATAACCCAGCAACGTCTTTACGCGCTTCTGGTTTTAATTGACGCTCTATTAAATAAGTATAATTATCTAAATCTGGCTGATTATTAGGGTCTACTTTAAAAACTTGCTTCTCTCTTTCTAAAACTTGTAAGCCTAAATATGCTGCACCTAAATCTCCAGAAACTACAATTAAATCTGTGTCTTTTGCTCCATTTCTGTAAACAACTTCGTCTTTTTCTGCTTTACCAATTGCTGTAATAGAAATTAAAATTCCTTTTGTAGAAGAGGTTGTATCACCACCAACTAAATCAACTTTATAAGTGTTACAAGCTAACTGAATTCCTGCATACAATTCTTCTATTGCTTCTAAAGGAAATCGATTAGAAACTGCAATAGAAACTGTAATTTGTTCTGCAACTCCATTCATTGCATACACATCAGATAAATTTACCATAACAGCTTTATAACCTAAATGCTTTAATGGCATATAACTTAAATCGAAATGCACACCTTCTACCAACAAATCTGTAGTTACTAAGGTTTGTTTTTCTGAAACTGCTAAAACAGCAGCATCATCTCCAACAGCTTTTACTGTTGATGCATTTTCTACCTTAAAATATTTTGTAATATGATTGATTAAACCAAACTCCCCTAGTTCAGCTAATGATGTCTTTTGTGTATTTTTGTCTTCTAACATGCTGCAAAGATAGGTACATTCTAAAAAACCACAGAACTACTTTAACACCTATCTTTATTTATTTTATATTTTAAATAGTATTTTTGATGAACAACTACTACAATAATAATTTTACAGAAAACGTTTCATAGATTCTAAAAGTAATTAAATGATAAAAAAGACATTTTTCATAATACTAATCACATTAATTTTTAGTTGTACAAAAAATGATGTTTTTGAAAGAGAAAATCAAATTATTATTAATCCTATTGCTAAATGTGAAAACGGTTTTGCTGGCGAATATCCTTGTAATGATTACGATTTATTAACACATTTCACTTTAGAAGAAATTGGTGGTGCAGATACAACTGGTAATAATTGCTGGGGTTGGGTAGATCCAATTAGCAAAAACGAATATGCTTTAATGTGTACAAATAAAGGAGTTACATTTATAAATATCACAGATCCTGCAAATGCAGTTATTGTAGGGACATTAAAAACAAAAGCAGAAAATATTTTAAATAAAAATGTTAAAATATTTAAATCTACTGCATATGTTGTTAGCGAAGATCCACTTCAAGGAATGCAATTATTTAATTTAAGCAGGTTAATTGATGTGAAAAATCCACCAGTAGAATTCACTTCAGATATAAACTATAGTGCTTTTGGAAAAGCAAATAATATTGTTATTAACCAAGATTCTGGTTTTGCATATATTACTGGAACAGATACTTTTAATGGAGGTCCACATTTTGTGGATTTAAATATCACCTTTAAGCCAGCAGAAGCTGGTGGTTATGATATTGATTCTTATTCAAATGATGCCCAGGTTATTACTTATAAAGGCCCAGATACAGATTATATAGACAAAGAAATTTTAATAGGAAGCAACGATAATGAAATTGTAATTTTAGATGTTACAGATAAAGATAATCTTATAAAAATTTCAACTATTAGTTATACTCATATTGGGAAATCAAATCAAGGTTGGTTTACTGAAGATTTTAAATATTTTCTTATTGGAGATGAAAAGGATGAAGAAATTTTTAGTTTAAATACTAGAACTATTATTTTTGATTTTACAGATTTAGATAATCCTATTCATCATTTTGATTATTTAGGAAATACAACTGCAATAGACAAAAATGGTTATGTTAAAGAAAATATTTATTACCAAACAAACTTTAATTCAGGTGTTAAAATGATAGATATTTCTAATATTGAAAATAAAACATTTACTGAAATTGGTTTTTTTGATACATATCCAGAAAACAACAATACAGAAACAAATGGAACTTGGAATGTATATCCTTTTTTACCAAGTGGAAATATTATTGTTAGCGACTTTAACAGAGGTTTATTTATCATAAGAAAAAGTAATTCTTAATCAAACAATAAAAATTAAGTACTTTTAGCAATAAATATTTACTAGTTATGGTTCGTTTTATTGTAATTTTCTTTTTAATTTTTATCAATTTTTCTAAAACAACAGCACAAGAAATTATAAAAATTTCTGAAGTCGAAGCAAAATCTGCTACATCAAAAATTCATTTTAAAGCAAACCCAAATACATCAAATTATGACATTACATATCATAAATTAGAGTTTTCGGTAGATCCTGCAGTTGCATCAATTACTGGTAAAGTAACAACCAATTTTACTGCTTTAGACAATTTATCAACCGTTACTTTTGATTTAGATGATAATATGACTGTAACTTCTGTAACTCAAAATGGAAATTCTTTAGCGTTTATTCAAAATGCTAATGATGAATTGGTAATTACACTTCAAAACACTATAAATCAAGGCAACTCAACATCAGTAATAATAAGTTATAATGGAAACCCAACAAGTAATGGGTTTGGGTCTTTTGAAGTGAATACTCATAATGGAACTCCAGTTCTTTGGACGCTTTCTGAGCCTTATGGCGCTTTAGGTTGGTGGCCTTGTAAACAAGATTTAAATGATAAAATTGACGAAATAGATGTTTATATCACTGCTCCAGAACAATACACATCTGTTTCTAACGGATTGCAACAAAATGCAACAATAAGTACAGGAAAAAAAACAACACATTTTAAACATCAATATCCTATTCCTGCCTATTTAATTGCAATTGCTGTTACTAATTATGAAACATATTCTCATACTGTTTCAAACAACGGAAATCCTTTTCCTATTGTAAATTATGTCTACCCAGAAAGTTTAATTTCTGCACAAAGTAGCACAGGAATTACAGTAGACATTATGAATCATTTTATTGATTTATTTGGCAATTATCCTTTTGAAAACGAAAAATATGGTCATGCTCAATTTGGTTGGGGAGGTGGAATGGAACACACAACAGTTTCTTTTATGGGGAATTTTAATAGAGGTTTAATTGCGCATGAACTGGCACATCAATGGTTTGGAAACAAAGTTACTTGTGGTAGTTGGAAAGACATTTGGTTAAATGAAGGTTTTGCAACCTACCTTTCTGGTTTAACAATAGAGCATTTAGATGGCGAATCTTCGTTTAAAAGTTGGAGAAGTTCTACCATAAATTCTGTTACTTCTTCTACTGATGGAGCTGTTTATCTTTCTGATATTGACACCACAAATGTCAGTAGAATATTTAACGGAAGATTGTCTTACAATAAAGGCGCAATGGTTTTGCATATGTTGCGTAAAAAATTGGGAGACTCTAATTTTTTTAACGGATTAAAAAATTATATTACAAATCCTAACTTGGCTTATGATTATGCCAAAACACCAGATTTATTGGCACATTTAGAAACTGCAAGTAGCCAAAAATTAGATGAATTTTTTAATGATTGGGTTTACAATCAAGGATATCCAACTTATAATGTAGAGTGGTATCAACCCACAACAAATACAATTAGTATACAATTAAATCAAACCCAAAGTCATAGCTCTGTTTCATTTTTTGAAGCCAATGTTCCTATTCGTTTAACGGGTACTAATGGAGAAGTTTTAGAACTTGTTTTAAACAACTTAAATAATGGGCAAACATTTATAGAAAACGTAAATTTTACTGTAAGTTCTTTAGAATTTGATCCAGATTTTCATTTAGTTTCTAGAAATAGTAGTGTTACTTTAAATGTAAAAAACAATGTATTTTTATCAGAAAGCATTACTCTTTTTCCTAATCCAATAAAAGATGTTTTAACTATTAAAACATCAGAAAACATACTTATAAACAAAACAATTATGTATAACTATTTGGGTAAAGAAATTCTAAAAACTTCCAAAAGAGAAATAAATATAAGCCAACTTAGTGCTGGTATTTACTTTGTTAAAATAATTACTGATAATGGAGATTTCTACAAAAAGATTACTAAAAACTAATCAATAGTAAAATAAACACCCTTTATAAATAAGTTTTTCTATTTTTACGGATATAAATAAACAATTTCTTGATTTCAATAACTTCTACAGAAAATAAAAAAATCTATTTTGCTTCAGATCAACATTTTGGCGCGCCAACTCCAGAAGCTAGTTTTCCGCGCGAAAAAAAATTTGTTGCTTGGTTAGATACCATAAAAAAAGATGCAGAAGCTATTTTCTTATTAGGTGATTTATTCGATTTTTGGTTCGAATACAAAACAGTTGTACCAAAAGGGTTTGTAAGGGTTTTAGGTAAATTAGCAGAAATAAAAGATTCTGGCATTCCTATTTATTTTTTTATTGGTAATCATGATTTATGGATGAATGATTATTTTGAAAAAGAGCTCAATATTCCTGTTTATCATTCACCTCAAGAATTTTTAATCAACAATAAAAAGTTTTTAATTGGTCATGGAGATGGATTAGGACCTGGAGATCATGGATACAAACGCATGAAAAAAGTATTTACTTTCCCACTTTTTAAATGGATGTTTAAATGGTTGCATCCAGATTTAGGAGTACGTTTAGGACATTATATGTCTGTAAAAAACAAATTAATTTCTGGTGATGAAGATGCAAAATATTTAGGTGATGAGAACGAATGGTTAGTTTTATATTGCAAACAGAAATTAACAGAACAACATTACGATTATTTTGTTTTTGGGCACAGGCATCTTCCGCTAGAAATAAAATTACAAGAAAAAAGTACCTATATAAATCTTGGAGATTGGATTCAATATTTCACTTATGGGGAATTTAATGATTCCGAATTCAAATTGTTAAAATTCAACAATAATTCCCTTTAAAATAAACAAAAACTTACGAAATCTTTAACCAACTTTTAACAATTGGAAATATGTTAAAATTGTAGTTTTGTTTTCGTAAAAAATAACACTTAATACAATATTACAATGGATGTAGATGTAAGAGCTATTAATGAGAAAATAGAAAGAGAAAGTGCCTTTATAGACATTCTTACTTTAGAAATGAATAAAGTAATTGTTGGCCAAAAGCAAATGATAGAAAGTTTGTTAATTGGATTAATTGGAAATGGTCATATTTTGTTAGAAGGAGTTCCTGGATTAGCAAAAACATTAGCAATTAATACGTTGTCTAAAGCTATAAATGCAAGTTTTAGTAGAGTCCAATTTACACCAGATTTATTACCTGCAGATGTTGTTGGAACAATGATTTACAACATGAAAGAAAATGACTTTGCAATTAAAAAAGGTCCGATTTTTGCAAACTTTGTGTTAGCAGATGAGATTAATAGAGCGCCTGCAAAAGTACAATCTGCTTTGTTAGAAGCAATGCAAGAGCGTCAAATTACAATTGGAGATACTACTTTTAAATTAGATGAGCCTTTTTTAGTAATGGCAACTCAAAATCCTGTGGAACAAGAAGGAACTTATCCTTTACCAGAAGCACAAGTAGATCGTTTTATGTTAAAAGTGGTCATTGATTACCCAAAATTACAAGACGAACAAATTATTATGCGTCAGAATTTATCTGGCGGATTTGCAAAAGTAAATCCTGTGGTTACTGTTGCAGAAATTTTAAGAGCAAGAGAAGTTGCTAATGAAGTTTATATGGATGAAAAAATTGAGAAATATATTCTTGATATTATCTTTGCAACTCGTTATCCAGAAAAATATAACTTACCACAATTAAAAGACTTAATTAGTTTTGGAGCTTCTCCTAGGGGAAGTATTAACCTTGCAAAAGCGGCAAAATGTTACGCTTTTATTAAAAGAAGAGGTTATGTAATACCAGAAGATGTTAGAGCTGTTGTTTTTGATATTTTACGTCACAGAATAGGAATTACCTATGAAGCAGAAGCAGAAAATGTAACTTCTGTAGACATTATCAATTCAATTATCAACGAAGTTGAAGTACCATAAATGAGTTGACAGTAAAATCAGTAGCAGTTGGCAGTTTTGCTTACTCAATTCTGATTTACTGAACATCTTTAATAACAAAAGTGCTGACTGAAAACTGCAACTGCAAACTGAAATAATGCAAACAAAAGAAATACTAAAAAAAGTTCGTAAAATAGAGATTAAGACACGTCGTTTGTCTGATCATATTTTTGGAGGTGAATATCATTCATCATTCAAAGGACGTGGTATGACTTTTTCTGAAGTAAGACAATACCAATTTGGAGATGATGTAAGAGCCATTGATTGGAATGTTACAGCACGTTATAACGAACCTTATATAAAAGTTTTTGAGGAAGAACGTGAATTAACAATGATGCTTTTGGTAGATGTTTCTGGATCTGAATTATTTGGAACATCAACTCAATTTAAAAAAGAAACAGTTACAGAAATTGCTGCAACATTGGCATTTTCTGCAACCCAAAATAACGATAAAGTTGGTTTAATTTTATTTTCTGATGATATAGAACTTTTTATTCCTCCTAAAAAAGGAAAAAGTCACGTTTTAAGAATCATAAGAGAATTAATAGAGTTTAAACCAAAAAGTAAAAAAACTAATATTGCTGCTGCTTTAAAATTTTTATCTAGTGTAATGAAGAAAAAAGCAATTGTTTTTATGTTGTCTGATTTTATGGATGATGATTATGAAAAAACATTAAAAATTGCAGCAAAAAAACACGACTTAACAGGTATTAGAGTTTATGATAAGCATGATGAAGAAATTCCTAATTTAGGAATGGTGCCCATGTTAGATTCAGAAACTGGCAATGTTCAGCTTATAAATACATCAGCAAAATCTGTTAGAACAAGTTACAAAGCAAATGCTTTACGTTTGTCTGATTACTATGTGAACATGTTTAAAAGAAGTGGCGCAGGTACTATTAATACAAGAGTTGATGAAAGTTACGTAAAAAAATTATTGGGTTATTTTAAACATAAAGGAAGATAAAAAAAGCCCATCTTAGTCTTCCCGAAGGGAAGAAACACTCGGATGCAATCTTTGTGAAATATGAAGACAAATAAAAAGTGAATTTTAAGTTGATAAAAAACAATACATATAAAACGGTGAAAAAAAGTGATAAAAAATCACAAGCCAAGTGCTTTCTTTCCTTCGGAAAAAGAGTTAGAGAGATAGGCTTCTTGTTTTTGTTTGTTTCCTCATTGGCTTTTGCACAGCAAACACCAATGGTTAAAGCAGAAATTGATACCACCAACATTAGAATTGGTGAGCAATTCAATTTAAAAATTTCTGTTGATGAAACTCAGAATGTAATTCTACCGAAACTACAATTAAAAGGATTAGAAATAGTTGATTCAACAAAAACAGATACCGTAAAAAAATCATTAATCAGAAAATACATTTTAACAGGTTTTGATAGTGGCGCATTTTATATTCCACAGCAACAAATTTTTGTAAAGAATCAAGCTTTCTTAACAGATTCATTATTGGTAAATGTAGCTACAATTGCTATTGACACAACAAAAGTGAAGAAGTTTCCTATTAAATCTATTAAAAGTGAACCTCTTACTTTTGATGATTTTAAAATCTACATTTACATACTTTTAGCTGCTTTAGCAATTATTGGTTTCTGGATTTATTGGTTTGTCATCAGAAAACGAAAAGAAGAAGAGGAAGAACCAACCTACAGAGCTTTACCTCCTTTCGAAGAAGCCATTTTTAGACTGAATGAATTAGACGAAAAATTATTGTGGCAAAACAATAAAGTTAAAGAATATTATTCTGAATTAACTGAAATTGTTCGTGGTTATATTGAGCGCGAATTACATGTTCCTGCATTAGAAAAAACAACTGATGAAGTTTTAGATATGCTAAAAGACTTTAAAAATGCAGAAACGATTCAAACATCAGAAGACACTATTAAAAAATTAAAAGACTTATTACAAGAAGCTGATTTGGTAAAATTTGCAAAATCGAAACCTTTGGCTTTAGAAATAGAAGAAGATAGAAAAGACGCGCAAGACATTGTGAGTAATTTAAAACCTAAACCAATTATTGAAGAAAATGATGAATTGGAGTAATTTTGAATTTCATAATCCTGAGTTTTTATGGCTACTAATAATCATTCCGTTATTAGCTATTTGGCATTTCTTTATGCGCAAAAAAGATGCAGCAGTTTTAACAATGCCAAGTGTAAAAGGTTTTAAAACAGATTCGCTTTTATCTAAACTTAAACCGCTCTTATACCTATTAAGATTGTTAGCATTAGCAGCAATTATTGTGGCTTTAGCAAGACCCAGAAACGTTTCTGTTAGTAAAAAAACAAAAACAAACAGAGGTATAGATATTGTTATGGCAATTGATGTTTCTGCAAGTATGTTGGCCAGAGATTTAAAACCAAACAGATTAGAAGCGCTTAAAAAAGTTGCTGTAGATTTTGTTGATAGAAGACCAAATGATAGAATAGGAATTGTAGTTTATGCTGGAGAAAGTTTTACCCAAACACCAATTACTAGTGATAAAGGAATTGTAAAACGTACTATTTCTGAATTGAAATGGGGACAATTAGAAGGAGGAACTGCTATAGGAATGGGTTTAGGTTCTGCTGTAAACAGGTTAAAAGAAAGTAACGCAAAAAGTAAAGTGATTATTCTTTTAACTGATGGTGTAAATAATTCTGGAAACATAGACCCAAGAACTGCAACTGAATTAGCCAAAGAGTTAAAAATTAAAACCTATACCATTGGAATTGGAACTAATGGAATGGCAGATTTTCCTTGGAGTAGAGATCCAAGAACAGGAAAATTACAATTTAGAAAACAGCAAGTAGAGATTGATGAAAAATTGTTGGAAGAAATAGCTGCAGAAACAGAAGGAAAATATTTTAGAGCTACAGATAATACATCATTAAAAGAAATTTATGATGAAATTGACAAGCTAGAAAAAACAAAAATAGAAGAGTTTAAATACTATAATTATCAAGAAAAATATAGAATTTTTGTCTTTTTAGGATTAGGGTTTTTGTTGCTAGAATTTATTTTAAGAAATACATTATTTAAATCTTTCATTTAAACAATTACACAATGTATAAGATTGAAGAACCAATTTATTTTTCGCTATTAATAATCATTCCTGCAATGGTTGTTATTTTCTTGTTGGTTTTATGGTGGAAAAAAAGAACGCAAAAGAAGTTTTCTGATTTAAATTTATTAAAAAGATTAGCGCCAAATTCATCAATATTTAAATCTGTTTTAAAGTTGATCATCTTACTTTTAGGAATCACTTTTTTAATAATTTCTTTGGTAAACCCTAAAATGGGAACCAAACTAAAAACAGTAAAAAGAGAAGGTGTAGATATTGTTTTTGCTTTAGATGTTTCTAAAAGTATGTTGGCAGAAGATATTGCTCCAAACAGATTAGAAAAAGCAAAACAAATTATCTCTAAAACTATTGATAAATTAGGTTCAGATAGAGTAGGAATTATTATTTACGCAGGTAATTCGTATCCACTTTTACCAATAACAACAGATCATGCAGCTGCAAATATGTTTTTGCAAAATGCAAATCCAGATATGGTTTCTAGCCAAGGAACAGATATTAATGGTGCTTTAGAATTAGCAAAAACGTATTATAATAATGATGAGCAAACAAACCGTTTCTTAATCATTATTTCTGATGGAGAAGATCATCAAGAAGAAACAAAACAAGTAGCTCAAACCTTAACAAAAGAAGGTGTAAAAATTTACACAGTTGGTGTTGGTACAGAAAATGGCGGTCCTATTCCTATGCGTTTAAATGGCTCTATGATTGGCTATAAAAAAGACAGAAAAGGAGAAACCGTAATTACCAAACGTAAACCTGAAGTTCTACAAGGAATTGCAGATGCTGCTGATGGAAAATATATTGATGGTAATATTACAGAAAAACCTGTAAAAGTACTTGCAGAAATTATTGCAAATGCAGAAAAAAATGAATTCGAAACAAAACAGTTTTCAGATTATAAAGACCAATTTCAATGGTTTGTTGCAATTGGATTGTTATTCTTAATTATTGATATTTTCTTATTTGAAAAGAAAACAAAATGGTTAACAAAAGTTGATTTGTTTAATGAAGAAAAAACAAAAAAATAACATGAAGAATTTACAATACATTTTTATCATTTTCTTGATGCTATTTTCATCCAAAGAAATTATAGCTCAAAAAGATTCTATTGCATTACAACGTAAAGCGAGAAAATTATTACGCCAAGGAAATGAATTATATAGTAAAAAACAATATACAGATGCATCTGTTGCGTATCAAAAATCATTAGCAAATAATACTAAATACGATAAAGCAACTTATAATTTAGGAAATGCTTTGTATCAGAATAAAAATTTTAAAGAAGCTGTTCCTCAATTTGAATTAACAGCAGAAACTGCAAAAGATAAATTTACAAAGGCAGAAGCTTATCATAATATTGGTAATGCTATGATGGAGCAAAAGCAATATCAGCCAGCTGTAGATGCTTATAAAAACTCGTTAAGAAACAATCCTAGTGATGATGAAACTCGTTATAATTTAGCAGTTGCTCAAAAATTATTAGACAAAGAAAATCAAGACAAAAAAGACGATAAAAAAGATAATAAGGACAACAAAGACAAAGATAAAAAGGATAAAGACGATAAGAACAAAGACAAAAATAAGGATAAGAAAGACGGCGACGATAAAGACAAAAAGGACGACAAAGATAAAGATGGTGAAGGAGATAAAGACAAGGATAAAAATAAGGATCCTAAAAAGGACGAGAATAAAGACAAGCAAAAACCAAAACCTCAACAAGGGAAAATGACTCCACAACAAATTAAGCAATTGTTAGAAAGTTTAAATAATGAAGAGAAAAAAACCCAAAAGAAAATGAATGCTAAAAAAGCGAAAGGGAAAAAAGTAAAACAAGAAAAAGATTGGTAGATTCGCTATCTCATAGAAAATGAAAATAAAGTTGAAATTTTATATAACACTATTTATTAGCTTACTTACACTTAATGTTGCTGCACAAGAAGCAACTTTAACAGCTAAAGTGAGTAAAAACAAATTGGGTTTAAATCAACGTTTAAGAATTGAATTCTCAATAAATAAGCAAGGTGGAGATGACTTTTCTCCTCCTAAATTCAGTAATTTTAAAGTAGTTGGTGGTCCAAGTCAATCTGTAAGTCAATCCATGGTTATGACATCTAATGGAAGACAAATGACATTCTCTCAATCTTACACATACATCATTCAACCAAAAAGAAAAGGAGAATTAACTATTGGAGCTGCAAGTATTAAAATTGCAGGAAAAGCTTTAAAATCTAATCCGATAAAAATTATTGTTTTAGATGCTGTAGAATTGCCAAAAGACCCTAATGACCCTAATTATGTTGCACAACAAAACATACATTTAGTTGCCGAAATATCTAAATCTAGACCTTATGTAGGTGAAGGGATTTATGTAGAATATAGATTATATGTTAGTGAAAACATTAATGTTTATGACACTGGTGTTACTGAAGCTCCACAATATAATGGCTTTTGGAATCAGAATATTAAAATAAATGGTTTCCCTGTAAAAATGGGAAAATATAATGGTGAAGATTATAGATATATTGTACTTCAAAAAGCTTTATTAATTCCCACAAAAACAGGTAAACTAACCATTGATCCAATGAAAATGGATATCGTAATTGGAGTTCCTACAGGAAGAGCTGACTTTTTTGGAAATGTAATTACAAGAAATATTAAAAAAGAATTTGCATCAGCTAAAAAAGTAGTCAGTCCTAAAAGTCTTCCTTTAGAAGGGAAACCAGCTAACTTTAATGGTGCAGTTGGTGATTTAAAATTTGATGTTTCACTAAGCAAAGAAATTCTAAAAGCAAATGAAAGTTCTCAAATTAAAGTTGCCGTTTCTGGTAAAGGAAACCTAAAATTGTTTGAATTACCAGAAGTTACAACTCCAGTTGAATTAGAAAAATATCAACCAGAAAGAAAAGAGAAGGTTAGGGTAAATTCGAGTGGGATTTCTGGTTCAGTTTCAGATTTGTACACAGTAGTTCCACAATATAAAGGAAAGTATAAAATACCTAACGTTTCGTTTTCTTATTTTAATCCTAAAGAAGAAAAATACCACACAATTACTACAGAAGATTTTTTTGTAGATGTTTTAGAAGGAAAAGAATTAAAACCAGTTGTAGACACAAATGCTGTTCAAAAACAAGATATTGTTTCTACAGGAAAAAACTTTAGGTATATACAAACCAAAAGCAGTTTAGAATTTGTAAATACTGATGATTTCTTTAAATCTAACTTGTTTTATATTCTGTTATTATTACCACTTATTGCAGTTCCAATTGGTATTTTTATTGCTAAAAAGAATGAAGAAAGAAGTAATGATATTATAGGAAACAAACTAAGAAAAGCAAATAAACTAGCTAAGAAATATTTATCTGAAGCCCAAAAACAACTAGGTAAAAAAGAAGCTTTTTATGAAGCATTAGAGCGTGCTTTACACAATTACTTAAAAGCAAAGTTAGGTATTGAAACTGCAGATATTAGTAAAGAAAAAATTACTGAAATTTTAGAACATAAAAATATTGAAACAACAACAATTCATCAATTTATTGAAGTTTTAAAACATTCTGATATGGCTCGTTATTCTCAAATTACAAATACAGAAATGGAAGCCGAATTTGAAAGAGCAAAACAAGTTATTGTTCAATTAGACAAACAATTATAAGAATTATAAAAATGAAAAAAATATTTTTTTTATTATTGATAATTGCCAACTCAGTTACTGCGCAAAATGTAGATAGCTTGTTTGTTTCTGCAAATAATTTATACAAAGAAAGTAAATTTGTAGAAGCTATTGAAGAATATAAAAAAGTAGAAGCTCAAGATTTAGTTTCATCAGAATTATACTATAATTTAGGAAATTCCTACTATAAACTTAATAAAGTTGGACCTTCAATTTACTATTATGAAAAAGCTTTAAAATTAAATCCTTTAAATGAAGATGTAAAAAACAACCTTGTTTTTGCAAAACGTTTAGCTCTAGATAATATTGAAGAGTTGCCACAAACTGTTCTTCAAAAATTCAATAACAATTATTTACAGAAACTGTCTTATAATCAATGGGCAATAGTAGTTGTTGTCTTTTCAATATTAGGAAGTTTACTTTTTTTATTGTTTTATTTTGCAGAAATTCCGTCTAAAAAACGATTCTACTTTGTAACAAGTATTGTTAGTTTTATATTCTTATTTAGTTCGTTATTTATAACTTATAATCAATTTAATACCTCTAAAAAAAATAAAGAAGCTATTGTTTTTGCTGAGAAAACCGAAGTTAGAAATGCGCCTACTTTAAACTCTGAAGAAGTATTTACCTTACATGAAGGAACAAAAGTTTTTGTTTTGGATGCAGTAGATAATTGGAAAAAAATAAAAATTGCTGACGGTAAATTAGGTTGGATTATTGCTGATGAAATAAAACTGTTAAACAATTTTTAATTTTTATTTAACAAATATTTTAAAAACCTTTCTTATTTTCGCATGAATTAAAAAAAAATATTCATTGAGAGTTAGAATTGCACTATTTTTTACCTTACTATTTTCAGTATTATTAATTACTCCTGCAGTAATTAGTTTTGTTGATGATAACCAGGATATAGCATTTCTATTAGAGATTAATGAAGAAGAAGAACACAAAGGAAAAGAAGGGAAAGAATCTGCTAAAGATTTAGAAATTAAAATTCACCCAACTGAAAATTCTAAGGATTTTGTGCATAATGGAATTCAAAAAAGGAAAAATGTAAGTTTTTTATCTAAAAATTACACTTCTCAATACCCAAAAATCACTACTCCTCCACCAGAATTTTTGTCATAACATTTCGTTAATTAAGACAAAATCAATCATTTTTTAAATTTCAAACATCTCTAAAAAAATTAGAGATAAAAACTTTTATATATGTTTAAATACATTAAAAACGATTTACCTGCAAGTATTGTAGTGTTTTTCGTAGCATTACCTCTTTGTTTAGGAATTGCTTTAGCAAGTGGGGCTCCTCTTTTTTCTGGTTTAATTGCAGGAATTATTGGTGGTACGGTAGTAGGTTCTTTAAGTGGCTCTAAAATTGGAGTTAGTGGACCAGCAGCAGGTTTAGCTGCAATAGTTTTAACAGCAATTGGTACATTAGGTGGGTATGAAAACTTTTTAGTAGCAGTTGTTTTAGGGGGTATCATACAATTAATCTTTGGCTTTTTAAAAGCAGGTGTTATTGGGTATTATTTTCCTTCTTCTGTTATAAAAGGAATGTTAACAGGAATTGGAATTATAATTATCTTAAAACAAATTCCACATTTTTTTGGGTATGATTCAGACCCAGAAGGAGATTTTGCATTCTTTCAAGTAGATGGGGAAAATACTTTTTCAGAAATTTTTAAATCTATAAATAATATTAGTTTAGGTTCTACAATAATTGGTTTAATAGGACTAGGAATCTTAATTCTTTGGGGTAATGTTTTATCTAAAAAAGGAAAAATATTTAATATAGTTCAAGGACCTCTTGTTGCTGTTGTAGCAGGTATTGTTTATTATTTTGTAACAGGTTCAGGATCAAAATTTGGTATTAGTGCTTCACATTTAGTAAGTGTTCCTGTTCCGGATAATTTAGACTCTTTTTTAGGCCAGTTTAGTTTTCCTAACTTTAGTGCTATAACAAATTCAGAAGTTTGGGTTGTAGGGTTTACAATTGCTTTAGTAGCAAGTTTAGAAACTTTATTATGTGTAGAAGCAACAGATAAATTAGATCCACATAAAAACGTAACACCAACAAATAGAGAGTTATTGGCACAAGGAACAGGTAATATTCTTTCTGGTTTGGTAGGAGGATTACCAATTACACAAGTAATTGTACGAAGTTCTGCAAATATACAATCTGGAGGAAGAACAAAAATGTCTGCCATCATTCATGGTTTATTATTATTGATCTCTGTAATTTTAATTCCTACTTTATTAAATAAAATTCCACTTTCAGTTTTAGCTGCAATTTTATTAATTGTAGGATATAAATTAGCTAAACCAGCACTTTTTAAACAAATGTATAAACTAGGATGGAAACAATTTATCCCTTTTACTGTAACAGTTTTTGGTATTGTTTTTACAGATTTATTAGTTGGTATTGGTTTAGGTCTTTCTGTTGGTATTGTTGTTATTCTTTTAAAGAGTTATCAAAACTCTCATTTTCTTCATATTGAAGATAAAAGTAATGGAAAACACAAAATAAAAATGACACTTGCGGAAGAAGTAACTTTCTTTAATAAAGGAGCCATTTTAAAAGAATTAGATAGCTTACCAATAGACACTTTTTTAGAAATAGATTTAATCAAAACAAGATATTTAGATAACGATATTATTGAAATTCTTGAAGATTTCTTATTTAAAGCAAAAGAAAGAAATATTGACATTAAGCTAATTTCTAAACGTGGTATTGTAGAAAACCCTGAAAGTTTTATTCATTTTTTTAATGAAAGACCAAAATCTAATTTAAGTTTAAGCTAAAGCCATGGAGATATCAAATAAACATAAAATTCTAGTACTTGCTGATTTAAATGAGTTTACAAGTAATACAATAAAAAGCAGTGTAAGTTTAGCAAAGATAGTAGATGCAGACATCAACTTTTTCTATGTAAAAAAACCAACAGAAGTTGTGAAAAAAGAAAGTCAATTATCTGCAATGAGAACTATAAATAAAGAATATTTATCAATTGATAAAAAAATTAAAAATATAATAAATCCTATTTCTAATAATTACAATGTTACTATAAATCACACTTTCGCTATTGGAAATTTAAAAAACGAAATAGATAAATTTATAGATGAAAAAAAGCCAGATATTATTGTATTAGGCAAAAGAAAAACAAAAATATTAAACTTTATAGGTGATAATATTACGCAATTTATTCTTAAAAAACATAAAGGAACTATTGTGATTTCGGATGAAAATAATCCTTTAGAACCCAATAAAGATCTTTCTCTAGGCGTGTTTAATTATACAAAATCAAAAAACATATTTTCAGAAAACATTATAAATTCTACAGAAAAACCATTAACGTCTTTTACAATATCTGGTAGTTCTAGTAACTTAAAAGAAGAAACGCCTTTAAAAGACACAAAAATAGTTGAATACGTTTTTGAAAAAGGCGATAATGTTCTTAAAAATATTTCTAATTATTTATCAAAAAGTGATGTCAATTTACTTTTTGTAAATAGAGAAAATAATGATTCAACATCATTAAAGCCAAATATTAAAAACGTAATTAATAACATTAATTGCTCACTTATTTTAACAAATTAAAAAAATTATGAAAGCACATACTAAAGAAACACAAGCTACAATGACGCCTCAAAAAGCGTTAGATTTTTTACAAGAAGGAAACGTAAGGTTTCAAAATAATTTAAAAGCAAATAGAAATCTTTTAGAACAAGTTAACGATACAAGTGATGGACAATTTCCATTTGCAACTATTTTAAGCTGTATAGATTCTAGAGTTTCTGCAGAGCTAGTTTTTGACCAAGGTTTAGGAGATATTTTTAGTGTAAGAATTGCTGGAAATTTTGTGAATGAAGATATTTTAGGAAGCATGGAGTTTGCATGTAAATTAGCTGGTACAAAAGTAATTGTAGTTTTAGGCCATACAGCTTGTGGTGCTATAAAAGGTGCTTGTGATGATGCTAAACTTGGTAATTTAACTGCTTTAATCAGTAAAATAAAACCTGCTGTAGAAGCAGTTACAGAACCAACAGATGCTAGTTTAAGAAATTCTAGTAATATTGATTTTGTAAACAAAGTTTCAGATAAGAATGTTCTTATGACAATTGATAATATTCGTAATCAAAGTCCAGTTTTAAAAGAAATGGAAGATGCAGGAGAAATAAAAATAGTTGGAGCCATGTACAATATTAATGATGGTTCTGTAACTTTTTATTAACTTATCTTTAAATGATTTTCAAAAAGCCAATCTGTAAAAGGGTTGGCTTTTTAAATAATTAGTGTTAAATTGTAGATTTATCAATAAAAACTTTTAAAAAGTTATGAAAAATTTATTCTCAAACATAAAAGGCGATGCTTTTGGTGGAATTACAGCTGGTATTGTTGCTTTACCACTAGCCTTAGCTTTTGGAGTTTCTTCTGGTTTAGGTCCTGCTGCTGGACTTTATGGAGCAATTTTTATTAGTTTTTTTGCTGCTCTTTTTGGGGGAACAAGTACACAAATTTCTGGTCCAACAGCACCAATGACTGCTGTAAGTATGGTTGTAATTGCTGGTATAATTGCTGCAAATGATGGAGATGTTACAAAAGCACTACCTGCCATTCTAATTGTATTCTTGTTAGCTGGTTTATTTCAAATTGGACTTGGAATTCTAGGACTTGGAAAATATATTAGATATATTCCTTACCCAGTTGTATCTGGTTTTATGACTGCAATTGGTGTTATTATATTATTAACTCAAGTTTTACCTTCTTTAGGCTATTACCCAAAAGAAGATGTAGAATTTGTAACTCAATTTAAAGCGCAAGCAGAAGAAGTAATTCTAGAAAATATATTAAAAGAAGAAGCAGGACAAGGAATTTTAGTTTTAGAAAACTTTAAAGAAACTATTTCAAGAGCAGAACTCATTACCCCAGACACCATAAATAAAGAAGCACAAACGCTGGCGGCAAAAGAAGCTTCTGGTGCACTAGGTGCAATAAAAGCATTTCCTAGAGCATTACAAAACATTAATTGGATAGAGCTGTTATTAGCCCTTGGAACTATTGTTATAATTTACGGATTTAAAAAAATTACAACCAAAGTTCCAAGTACATTAGTTGCATTAATTGTAGTGTCTGGAATTGCAGTTGCTTTTAATATAGACTATAGAACTATCCAAGAAATTCCTGGGGTCATACCATCTATTAAATGGGAGATTTTTACTGGATTTTCTTTAGGTAATATTACTCCTTATATATTTTCTGCTTTAACACTAGCGCTTTTAGGAGCTATTGATTCTCTTTTAACAAGTGTTGTTGCAGATAACATGACCAAAACCAAACACAAACCAAATAAAGAATTGGTAGGACAAGGAATTGGAAATAGTATAGCAGCATTATTTGGAGGAATTCCTGGTGCAGGTGCAACAATTAGAACTGTTGTAAATATAAACGCCGGAGGAAAAACAAAGCTTTCTGGAATGATTGCAGGAATAATGTTATTGATAATCATGCTTGGTTTAGGACCTGTAGCTTCTAAAATTCCTGCTGCAGTTTTAGCGGGTATTTTAATTACAGTTGGTATTGGTGTAATGGATTATAAAGGATTAAAAGCAATTCCTTATTTACCAAAAGACTTAAAACTAGGACCATTAAAATTAAGTTCTGAAGTGTTAATTATGGTGATAGTTTTATTGCTATCAACCTTCTGGAACTTAGTATATGCTGTTGGTATAGGAATGGTAATTGCCTCTTTAATGTTTATGAAAAAAATTGGTGATTTAACCGCGGAAAGATCGGATGTTAAGTCTTTAAAAGAAGAAGCTTGGTCAGATGAAAAAGGTTTCCCAGTAAACCTAAAAGAAGAAGTGTTTATTAAACATATTAAAGGCCCTTTATTCTTTGGTTCTACTAGTGATTTTCAAGCACTCTCTCTTCAAATACCAGTAACAGCTAAAACAGTAATTATGCGTTTGGGAAGAATGCAATATATGGATCAATCTGGACTATATGCAATGGAAGATATGTTGCAAGATTTAAAGAAAAAAAACATTGAAGTGTTGTTTGTTAATTTACTTAAACAACCAAGATATATGATGGAAAGAATTGATATCATTCCAGATTTTATTCCAACTGAACACATTTTCAAATCTTTTGATGAATGTACTAACTGGGTAAAACAAAACGTAAAAGACACAATTTAAAATAAAAATATTATGCCACATAGAAATAAAGCAATAACAAAAGAAGCACAAGATCAATTAACACCAATGAAAGTGTTACAAGATTTTATTGAAGGTAATGCACGATTTATAAGAGACGAAGTACACACAATAGATCATAAAGCATTAATATCTCAAACAACAGATAGTCAACATCCAAAAGCAATTGTACTATCTTGTATAGACTCTAGGGTTCCTGTAGAATTAATTTTTGATCAAACTATTGGAGACGTTTTTGTTGCTAGAGTTGCTGGTAACTTTGAAAATACAGATATTTTAGGAAGTATGGAATATTCTTGTAAAGTTGCAGGAAGTAAACTAGTTTTAGTTTTAGGACATGAAAGTTGTGGAGCAATTAAAGCTGCTTGTGATCATGTAGAACTTGGAAACATTACTTCGCTACTAAATAACATACAACCCGCAGTGAAATTATCTGAAAGTCAAATAAAAGGAAAACACAACTCTTCTAATAATGAGTTTGTTAATAAAACAATTGAAAACAATGTTAGTTTAACAATTAATAGAATTAGAGAAAAAAGCCCTATTCTTAAAGAAATGGAAGAAAATGGTGAAATTAAAATTGTTGGTGGAGTTTACCACATTAGTAGCGGAAAAGTAGAGTTATTATAACAATAAAGCTTTATAAACAAAAAACCCAAGACAATGTCTTGGGTTTTTTGTTTATAATCTAAATTTACCTTTTTATTTTAGTAAGTCTTCCTTCCCAAGATTTTCCTCCTAGAGAAGATGTATAATATATTTTTTTACCTTTAACCTTATTCACTACAATATGCATTTTTGTGCCCATTTTAAAAGGGAAATTAGGTAATGTTGTTTCTTTTATTATTAAATAATACTCACAATCGTTCACCCATTCTATATCAGATTTAATATAAAACTCTTTATTATTATGGTACTCAGCGTGTTTAGCTTCCTCAAAAACAACTAAAACATCCTTTCCAGCGTTTCTATAAGTAAAGCTATTGTTCTTCAAAATAGAACAGTCTTTCGAAGTAAAAGACATTAGCAGCATTAAGCTAAATAACATTAAAAGTCTGTACATTTTTCTCATTATAGATGTTTTTAATGGTGGCAATTTACAAAATTGCAACTAAATTTTAAATATTTTCTAAAAGGGGTTTTTCCCGTTTCTCTTCTTTTATTATGGAGGGGAAAATTGTAGGGGCAATTTTTTTAACGGGGCTATATAAAATAGATTTTTCTAATGTTTCCTTTTCTATGAAAGGTATTGTGTCATTCATTTTTCCGAAGAAAATAAAAACCACACTTAATATTAATCCTATTTTTAAAGCTCCAAATATACCACCTAATATCTTATTTATAATTCCTAGAGAAGCAAAATCTGCAATTTTTGTTAATGCTTTTCCCAGAAGTGCAATTACAACTATAATTATTACAAAAGTAATTGCAAAAGATGCTAAAGAGATGTATTCTGGTTTCCAAGATACATATTCTTTTAGAAAATTGGAAACAAAATACGAAAAATGAATAGCTCCATATACTCCACCGATTAAAGCAACTAAAGAAGCAACTTCTACAAACAACCCTTTTATCAACCCTCTAACAAACCCAAATAGTAATAAAGCAGCTATAATAATATCAAATATATTCATGAAATTAATTTTATCAAACCTACATATTTTTTTTCACAATTTAAAAATGTCAGTTGTATCTTTACATTTTTAAAATCAAGTAATATGCCAAAAATAATCACCCTAAAAGAAAAATGGGATTTGTTAGTTAGCAAATTAACCAATCAATTTGCAGAAGGAGATGAATTAAATATGGATGGAATTATCTATTTAATTGGTGTGCAAGAACTTGGACAAAGTCATAGAGAATTTAAGAAAGACGAAAAAGTAAACTTAATGCATATAGCAATTTGTAAATTGCTAGAACCTTATGGTTATTATGAATTTGACTTTTTTGATAATGATAGCTGGCCACACTACAAAATACTTACTGAGTTACCCAACTTAAAACCAGGAGAACAAACTGTATTAATGAAAGAAGCTATTATTAACTATTTTGAAATATTAAAATATTAGGTTACGCTCAACTTTCTTATCATTATAGATAATAATTTTGGGTAAAAACGTTTTACAAAAACAGCTAACTTTTCTTTTACTCCAGAAATATAAACTTCTTCTTTTTTATTTTTAATTGCTTTTGCCATTAATTTTGCAAAACGATCTGGCTGAATACCATTTTCTGTAGCAACATCCATTTTACCTTGTGAAGATCCATCACCAGTTAATGCATTTAATGAAACGTTGGTATTTACAAAACCAGGACAAACTAAAGTTACTGCAATATTGTTTTTATGATTCTCTGCTCTTAAGCTATCAAAAAAACCATGTAAAGCATGTTTACTTGCTGCGTAAGAAGAACGTAAAGGTGTACCTATTTTACCCACAATACTTGTTGTTACAACAAATTGCCCACTTTTGCTGTTAATAAAATGAGGCAATATTGCTTTAGATAAAGCTACAGTTCCTAAATAATTAATATCCATTATGCGTTTATCTACAGAAATTTGCGTGTCTTTTACTAAAGATCGCTGGCTAATTCCACCATTATTTACTAAAACATCAACTTTACCAAAACAAGCAATAGCTTCATCTACCTTTGGTTGTAAATTAGTATAATCTTCTAAATCTAAAGTGATTATTTTTATTTGAGATGAATTTTTACATTCATTTTTCACCAATTCTAAATCTGCTTTTTTTCTTGATGACAAAATTAATGTTGCATTTTGATGAGATAACTCAATAGCTAAGGCTTTTCCTATACCAGAAGAAGCGCCAGTTATCCAAACAACTTTATTATTAAAACTCATTAATTTGTTTTTTATGTTACAATATACTTTTTTTAATACAGAAATAGTATTTTTGGTATACTTCTTGAAAATAGTTTAGCAAGAACAAAAAACCAACTTTACAAAGATGAAAAAAATACTAGCATTTATATTCTTAATTTCTTCATTTGCACAAGCACAATATACTATTAATGGAACCATGTCTCCAACAATAGAAAGTGATTGGGTTATTTTATATAAAATAGAAGGCGCAAGACAAATGTTTGTTAAAAACTCAAAAATTAAAATAGATACTATTACTATTCAAGGAAAAAAACAGCCTATTGGAAGTTTTAGTTTTACACTTCCTAAAAATACAAAAGTAGGAGCTTATAGGGCTACATATAGCTTAGAAGGCGCAGGTTTTATAGATTTTCTCTTTAATAACGAAGATGTACATTTTAGTTTTCATCCCAAATATCCTAACCAATCTGTTAATTTTTCAGCTTCTAAAGAAAATATCATTTATAAAAACTATATAGATGCTATTGCCATGGCACAACAAAAATTAGATTCTATACAAGTTGCTGCTATCCAGAATACTAATTTAAATTTAAAAAATAAATACAAAACGGCATTAAAGAAGATAAATAGTATTCAAAAAGATTATTTAGAAGCATCAAAAGGAATGTATGTACAACCTTTTATAACAGCTTCATTAAGAAATAGTCCTTCAGAAATTATAGAAACTCCACAAAAATATATGACTAATATGGTTGATACCTTCTTTGATAGAATGGATTTCAATAATAAAACCCTTCTAAATTCTTCTTTTTTGGTAGATAGAATTACAGATTATGTTTTTTACATTAATCATTCTGATGATGCAACTACACAACAAAAATTATATAAAGAGTCTATAACTAAAGTATTAGCTAAAATTGAAGATATTCCTTTTAAAAAGGATGTTATTGAGTTTTTTGTAGCACAATTTGAAAATTCTAAAAATTTAGAGTTAATCGATTTTTTATTAAAAAAATATAATGAGTTACCAGATGGGTTTATAAACGAAGCTTTTATAAATGATAAACTTGCTCTTTTTGCTGCTGAAATTGGCAGAATTGCCCCAGATTTTTCTTGGAAGGAAGGAACAAAAAATTTCAAATTATCTGAATTAAAAGATGCTGAAAACTATATTTTAGTTTTTTGGAGCACAACTTGTTCTCATTGTTTAAGAGAAATACCAGAATTACATAGTTATACAAAAGAAAACTCTGATGTTAAGGTAATTGCTTTTTCTTTAGAAAAGGATGCCTTTGCTTGGAAAAACTATAAACAGAATTTATACGGATGGCACAATGTTTTAGGTCTTAATAAATGGGAAAACAAAACTGCCAGAACTTATAACATACACTCTACACCAAGTTATTTTATTCTAGATGCCAATAAAAAAATTATAGCAAAACCCGAAGAATTGAAAGATGTAAAAGGTTTTTTTGAACAGAAATAATGATAAAAAACGTATTTATTCTTTTAGCCTTTTTTATAAACTTTTCTCTAGTAAGTCAGCAAAATCTTAAAGTTAATACCAATATTCCAGATTTTAAATTGTGGCTTACAGATGGCACTAAATTAACGCAAGAAGATATAAAAGAGAAAGTTGTTGTTTTTAAATTTTGGTTTACTTCTTGTATGCCTTGTTTGGTTGATATTCCTAAATTAAATAACCTTGTAAAAGAATTTGATAAAAGAGACGATATTCTTTTTATTGCTCCTGCTTTAGATAGGAAACCCATAATAGAAAAGTTATTGAAAGTACATCCTTTTAACTTTAAGATAGCTTATTCTGCAATGGATGTTAGCCAGAAATTCAACTTAAAGCAAGTCTATCCATCGTATTTTATTATCGATAAAAAAGGCAAAATATCTTATATTGATAGTGGTAATAAAAAATCTGAATTTAAAGATTTAAGAAATGCACTAATAAAGACTTTAAAGTAATATTTATTTTTTCTTTGCCTGCACTAAAGATGAAGAAACAATACCAATAATTACCAAAGCTGCTCCAAAAAATTGTAATAAAGTTAATTTTTCATTTAAGAAAAAAGATGCTAGCACAATTGTAGAAATGGGTCCAACACCAGCAACAATTGCAAAATTAGATGAGCTAATTATTTTTATAGAAGCACTTACTAAAAAAGACGGAATTACAGTAGCAAAAACTGCAATTAACAATCCAAAGCCATAAACCTGCCAAGGCAAATTAAACAAATCTGTTTTGCCAATAATACTAAAATGTATAAACACACAGATACAAGAAACTAACATTGCATAAGCTGTAAATTTTACAACTCCAAACTTAGGAATTAACCAACCACTTCCTACCAAATAAGAAGCATAAGTAATTGCACTTATAAGCACAAAAAAGGCTCCCAAATAGACATTATTTCCAGAAATATCAACTTCATCAGAAAAAGCAATTACAATTCCTAAATAAGACAAAATAATTGCAAACCATTGAATTTTTGTAATTGGCAGTTTAAAAAACAGTCTATTTAAAATTATTACAACTGTTGGATATACAAATAAAATAATACGTTCTAAACTAGCTTTTATATAAATTAAACCAACAAAATCGAAAAAACTAGCTAAGTAATAACCTACCAAACCAAAAAACACCACCCAAACAAAATCTTTTTTTGTAGTTATTATTTCTTGCTTTTCTTTTCTGTATAAATACGCAATAACAACATAAAAAGGAAAAGAAAATAACATTCTTAACAACAACATAGTAATTGCATCTACTTTGTATGTATAAGCAAGTTTTACCATTACTGCCTTAGAAGAAAATAGTACAATTCCTAAAACTCCTAAAAACACTCCAAACCAAAACCTTTTTACTACCATAAAACCAAAGTAGAATTTATTTTTGTTCTATTATGCTTTATATATATTTGATTACGACGTTCAAAAAAAGTAAATATGCTGTTAATTATGAGAAACTACTTTACTTAAATAAATCCTGTACAAGCAAGTATAGAATAACAAAACTTATTAAAAATGCAGAAAAGCATCTTCTAAATGCTCTATTTTTGTTTGGTTCTTTTGATGGATAATGGCAATAATATCAAATCTTACTTCTACATCCAAATCTTTCTCAACAACGTAATAATCTATCGCTAATAGTAAAAGTTTTATTTTCTTCGGATTTACAAATTCCTCTGGATTTCCAAAATAATCGGTACTTCTTGTTTTTACTTCAACAACAGCTAAAACATCTTTCTTTTGTGCAATAATATCTACTTCCGCTTTTAAATAACGATAGTTTTTTTCAAGAATTTTATAATCATTTTTAACTAAAAAATTGATTGCTAATTGCTCTCCTTTTTTACCAAGTTCATTATGATCTGCCATTTTTTTAGTCTTTAGTAAAATCTACTAAACAATTTTCCATATCAATTTCTAACTCAATATTTCTTCCAAAAATTAATGCTCTATTATCTGCTTCATGTCCTGCAGGAAAATCAAATAAAACAGGAATATTTTCTGGAACAACATCTAAAATTAATTGCTCAATAGAACTTCCCCATTTTGTAGAATTCTTTTTTATAGAAGACATATTACCAACAATAACTGCTTTTACTTTTGTAAAATATCCTGCACGTTTTAAACTTTGCAACATTCTGTCTATCGAATATTTATATTCGCCTATTTCTTCAATAAATAATATTTTATTCTCTGTGTTCATCTGACTTTCTGAACCTAACATAGAAGTTAAAATTGCCAAATTGCCACCAATAAGTTGCCCTTGAATTCCTGCAGTAGAAAGTGAAAAATTTGAATCTCTAGTATATTCAGATAATGAAACTGAATATGACATTTCTTCACCAAAAAGTGCTTTTTTAAATGATGAAATTGTTTCAATAATTTCTTCAGGATTTTCTTCTAAACTTGTTGCCATCATTGCATGTATAGTTTCTATACCTAAATTATGAATGTGATTGTGAAAAGCAGTAATATCTGAATAACCAATTATCCATTTTGGGTTTTCTTTAAATCTTGTAAAATCTAATTTATCTAAAATCCTCACAGAACCATAACCACCTCTTGCAGACCAAATTGCTTTTATATTTTTATTATCTAAAGCATCTTGAAAATCTTCACAACGTTGATTATCTGTACCCGAAAAATGATTATTTTGATTCAATAAATGCTGACCTAAAACGACTTTTAAACCCCAGCTTTCTGCTAAGTTTTTGGCTTTTTCAATGGTAGCTTCTCTGTTTTTTAGAATTCCTGCAGGTGCAACAATAGCAATTGTATCTCCTTTTTGTAAATAAGGTGGTGTTATTAATTTATCTGATTTTTCTTGTGCAATTATTGATGAAAAGGTCATCAATAAAAACGTTATAAATACAGTAATTTTCTTCAAAATGGTTCTTTTTTATATTTTCTTTTAGCCTAAAAGTAATTTCAATGTAAATGTATCAAATTTCCATCGTTATTAAAACTCCCTTTTTTGTACTTTTGTCACGCAAAAATCAAACCATAAAATTAAGAGAAACTCATGAGTGCTCCAAAAAGATATACAATTACAGCAGCTTTACCTTATACAAATGGTCCAATTCATATTGGTCATTTAGCAGGCGTTTACGTTCCTGCAGATATTTATGCGCGTTATTTACGTTTAACTGGTAATGATGTTGCTTATATTTCTGGTTCTGATGAACATGGTGCTGCCATACCAATGAGAGCAAAAAAAGAAGGAGTTTCTCCGCAAGTTATTATCGATAAATATCATGGAATCATTAAAAAATCTTTTAAAGATTTTGGAATTTCCTTTGATAATTATTCGAGAACTTCATCAGAAATTCATCATAAAACAGCTTCAGATTTTTTTACAAAGATGTATAATGATGGTGAGTTTGTAGAAGAAGTTTCAGCACAATTATATGATGAAGAGGCAAATCAGTTTCTAGCAGATAGATTTGTTGTAGGAACTTGCCCAAAATGTGGGTTTGAAGAAAGTTATGGAGATCAATGTGAAAACTGTGGAACAAGCCATAATGCAACAGATTTAATAAACCCAAAATCTGCTATTACAGGAAATACACCAACAATAAAAGAAACTAAACACTGGTTTTTACCTTTAGACAAACACGAAGCTTTTTTACGCGAGTGGATTTTAGAAGGTCATAAAAAAGACTGGAAACCTAATGTTTACGGACAAGTAAAAAGTTGGGTAGAAGATGGTTTAAGACCAAGAGCTGTAACTAGAGATTTAGATTGGGGAATTCCTGTTCCTTTAAAAGGTGCCGAAGGAAAAGTTTTATATGTTTGGTTTGATGCGCCAATTGGTTACATTTCATCAACCAAAGAATGGGCAGAAAGAGAAGGTAAAAACTGGGAAGATTATTGGAAAAAAGATGATACTAAATTGGTTCATTTTATAGGGAAAGACAATATTGTTTTTCACTGTATTATTTTTCCTGCGATGTTAAAAGCACATGGAGATTATATTTTACCAGATAATGTACCAGCAAATGAATTCTTAAATTTAGAAGGGAATAAATTATCGACTTCTAAAAATTGGGCAGTTTGGTTGCATGAGTATTTAGAAGAATTTCCAAATCAACAAGATGTTTTACGTTATACATTAACAGCAAACGCGCCAGAAAGTAAAGACAACGATTTTACTTGGAAAGATTTTCAAGCAAAAAACAACAACGAATTGGTTGCTATTTTTGGTAATTTTATCAACAGGGTTGTGGTTTTAACTAACAAATATTATTCAGGAATTATACCTGAGCCAAATGATTTTACAGAAGTAGATGAAGATGTTTTAGCTGCTGTTAAAGAGTTTCCGAATATTATTGGTAAATCTATTGAAAGATACAGATTTAGAGAAGCTAGCCAAGAATTAATGAATTTAGCAAGACTTGGAAACAAGTATTTAGCAGATGAAGAACCTTGGAAAGTGATAAAAGTAGATGCAGAACGTGTAAAAACAATTATGTATGTTGCTTTGCAGATTTCTGCAGCTTTAGCAGTTGTTTCTGAACCGTTTTTACCATTTACATCAAAAAAATTAAAAGGTATTTTAAACCTTGATGAAAATTTATCATGGGAAAACGTAACTGAACAAGATGTTTTAATTCCTGCTAATCATCAAATAAATAAAGCTGAATTGTTGTTTTCTAAAATTGAAGACAAAACAATTGAGCTTCAATTAGAAAAATTAGCAGCAACAAAAATTGCCAACGAGCAAGAAAATAAAGTAGTAGAACCACAAAAAGAAACGATTGAATTTGATGATTTTACCAAACTAGATATTAGAATTGGTACTATTTTAGAAGCAGAGAAAGTTGCAAAAACTAAAAAACTTTTAAAACTAAAAGTTGATGTTGGTATCGACACAAGAACTATTGTTTCTGGAATTGCAGAAAGCTTTTCACCAGAAGATATTATTGGTCAGCAAGTTTCTGTTTTGGTAAACTTAGCACCAAGAAAAATTAGAGGTGTAGAAAGCCAAGGAATGATTTTAATGACAGATACTCCTGATGGAAAATTAGCTTTTGTAGAACCTACAAAAGAAGTTAAAAACGGACAACAAGTGAGTTAGATTACCTACTGTTCTAATCAGCAAAAAAATTACCATTTTAAATTTTACTATTCATCGACACTTACCTGTAAATAATAGACTCCCAATTGTATCTGAGCAATTAATAAAATTTTGCTTTAATAAACCTTGTAATTTAGCAACATGTTAGCGTTATTCCCTAAAATAAGCTAATAAAAAGAGAGAGCTCGTTAATAAATCCCTATAGCTTTAACAATTTAAGTTACTCTAATTTATTTTAAATCGTCAAGAACAATAATTTGTTTAAGACGATTTTTTTTGTGAAAAATTATTTTAACCTAACTTAAAATACTACTATCATTCAATTCTTTAACAAAAGGTTGACTATACATTCTTTTGCCCAAAGCAGCATTTATTGCATTTGCAACAGCACCTCCTGCAGGAGGTAAACCTGGTTCTCCTAAACCTGTTGGAGACAATTCATTTTCTACAAAATGCACCTCCACTTTTGGTGTTTCTTGCATTCTAATTAACCTGTAAGTATCAAAGTTTCTGTCTGATGGTTTTCCGTCTTTAAAAGAAAAATCTGCATACATTGCGTGCCCAATTCCATCTAAAACACCACCTTCAACTTGGTTTCTTGCTCCTGTTGGGTTAACTACTACTCCACAATCTACAGCAACAACAACTTTTTTTATCACAGGAAAACCGTCTTTTAATTCGATTTCTGCAATTTCTGCAACATGTGTATTATGACTGTAATAAGCAGAAAAACCTTGATAAACTCCATCTTTTGTTTTACCCCAATTTGCTTTTTCTCTTACTAATTTAATAGTGTCTTCCATTCTTTGTCCAGAATATTGTATGCTTTTATCTGATGTTCCTTTTACATTCTGCAATAAATCTAAACGTAATTGAATGGTATCTATATTTAATTCTGTTGCTAATTCATCAAAAAAACTTTGTTCTGCAAAAGCTAAAAAGTTGGTATAAGGTGCTCTCCAAGCTCCTGTTGTAATATTACCTCTATAATTACCTGTTTCAACTTTGTAATTAGGAATACAACCTGCTGGAAAAAAATTAGGAATTAACCCATACATATTGCCACCTACAGCAGCTTCTTTTAAATGATATCCTGTTACTTTTCCATCTTTGATGGATGCTTTTATTCGATATTTTATGGAAGGACGATAAATACCTGTGGTCATATCATCTTCTCTTGAAGAAATAACTTTTACCGGTTTTTTAATCGCATTCGATATTTCTGCAGCTTCATAAACGAAATCTCCATACAGTCTTCTACCAAAACCACCACCCATTCTTGTCATCTCTAAAGAAACCTTATCTATATCGTAGCCTAACATATCTGCAACAACTGAAGCTGCATATTCTGGTGTTTGAACAGGACCTACTAAATGCACTTTTTCTGCAGTTACATTTGCATAAAAATTCATTGGTTCCATACAATTGTGAGGTAAAAAAGGTGAGTGATACGTTTTTTCAATCACTCTATCTGCCTTTGAAAAAGCTTTATGAACATCACCATCTTCTCGTCTAATATTTTGTTTTTTTCCGTCTAAAACTTTTGTCAGAATTTTATCATGATCTTGAGTAGACTCTAATTTAGTATCTGTTACCCAAACTGCAGAAAGTGCTTTTTTACCTTTTAAAGCTGCCCAAGTATTTGTTGCAATAACAACTACCTTGTCTGTTTCAGATAATTTGAAAGTCCAGTTATTTTTACCTGCTTTTACAAAGTTTCTAACTTTATCTCCAATTGTAATTACATCTATTACACCAGCTACCTTTTTTGCTTTAGTAGCATCAAAACTTTCTAATTTTTGTCCAAAAGAAGGAGGTCTTAAAACAGAAGCATACAACATTCCTTCAGCCTTATAATCTAATCCAAAAAGAGGTTTTCCTGTAATAATTTTATCAATATCTACATTTACAATTTCTTGACCTATAATTGTATATTCACTAACTTTCTTCAATTTTACATCTTCTGGAACTTCTAATAAAGCTGCTTCTTTTACAACTTCTCCATAACCTAATTTATCTCCATTTGAGTTTGTAATAATTCCTTTAGAAGCTTTACAAGTATTAGCATTTACGTTCCATTTTATAGCTGCAGCATTTACCAACATTTGTTTTGTTGTTGCTCCAGTTTGACGCAAAGCATCCCAACCAAAACGTATAGATTGACTTCCACCTGCAAGTTGTCTTTTATAATTTTTGGTATCTAAAACACCTTGAACAACATTTACTTTACTCCATTCTACATTTAATTCTTCTGCAATAATCATTGGCATAGATGTTTTTACACCTTGCCCAATTTCTGGATTTGGAGAAAAAATAGTAACATAACCTTCATCAGAAATTTTAATAAAAGCATTAAAATCGTTAAAGTTTAAATTTTCTATATCTACTGGCATTTCTGCATCTGGTTTACATGCTGTTAATAGATTAAAACCAATTAACATTCCGCCACCTGCTAAAACAGAAGTCTTTAAAAAATTTCTTCTACTAAAATTATTTTTGTTTTGAAATTTCATTTTTTGAAGTAGTTTAGGTTCCCGTTTTCACGGGAATGACAATTTTTAGGTTTTCCTCTTAGAAAAAACTTCGAGGAATCACTTTTTTATATTAAGACATTTTATCTGCAGCAACTTTTACTGCTTTTTCAATTCTGTTATAAGAAGCACATCTACAAATATTTCCATGCATTGCTTCTCTAATTTCTTCTTCTGAAGGGTTTTTATTTTCTTCTAAAAAAGCTGAAGCAGTCATTATTTGTCCTGATTGACAATATCCACATTGTGGTACATCAATTTCTTTCCAAGCTTCTTGTACAGGATGTTTTCCATCTGCAGAAAGACCTTCAATCGTTGTAATTTTCACATCATCTAAAATAGAAACTTGCATTTGGCAACTTCTTATAGCAACACCATCTATATGCACTGTACAAGCACCACATTGTGCAATTCCACAACCAAATTTTGTCCCTACTAAATTTAATTCATCCCTTAAAATCCATAACAATGGTGTATCTGCATCTGCTGTAACAGAACGTTCTTTTCCGTTAATATAAAGTGTGTAGTTTGGCATAAAAAAAAATTAGAATTGATGTTGTAAGTTACAAAAAATTGTTTTTGCTTCTTTATTTGAATTTTTTAGTTAAAAAAAAACTGAATATTAAAATTTACTTAATCTCACTTTTAGAATTAAAATAAACAGAAGAATCCGTCCATTTTTGGACGGATTCTTCTTTATCGTAACAATTTTTATAACTAGAATTAAGAGTGTTTTACAGTTATTTTTCTTTTAGTATCTCTTTACTTAGTAAATTTTCTTCTTCTAAAGCAAAAACCAACAGGTTTACATAATCTTCTACTGTTTCTTCTATAGAACTTGGATCAACAATATCTATAGATCCTTTCCAAATTAATTCTCTTTCTTTTACAGGACAAATGCAATATATTGAGGTTTCTGCATGATAAATATTGAACTTTTTATAATATTCTGGATTATAAAAAATTTCTTGATGAGAATAATAATCATCTTTAAACCTAATATCTAAATATTCTTTGTCTTTAAATGTTTTTGTATAAACTACTTTATTTTCTACTCCTTTAATTTTTGTAAATAAAATTGCATCAAAATAATTAGTTGCTAAAATCTTTTCTACATTTCTTAACTCTTCTTTAGATTTTTTTTCTGCTGTAAATGTTGGCTCAAATAACTCTAAACTCATAACAGCTTCTACACCTCTTGCTTCATATTCTTTCTTTAATTTTTCCTCAAATTGTTTTCTAGCTTCAATATTTGAAGTCATACCAACAATTAAAACTTTAGAGATAGAAAGTGAATCTATTGAAGGATTTTTCCATCTTTCTACAAGTTCTGTAGTGCTGCAATTCATTAATAATAATGCTGATAGTAAAAAAAGAAATTTTTTCATTTTATGGTGTTTTTATTCTACATCTATTAACCTTTTTTGTTTTTCTGTTTTCTTAATTTTTTTTAAAATATTAAACAAGTTTGATTTTAATTCTCGATGTTTTTTTAAATGATTTTTAAATAAAACCTTAAGTGCTTCATGCTCTTTTTTATAAATATGTTCTTCTTCTGGTTTATTAATTTCATCAACTAAAGTTTCAAGGTTATTTTCATGATTTCTAATCGATTTATACAACTCTTCATTAGTTTTTTTAGAACTACTTAAGGTTTCAATAATTTTTTTACTTTTAGAATAAGCCTGAAAATCGATTAATTGAAGTGTATTCCAATTTATTAAATCTATAAAAAAAAGATACTCATCTTTTAAAAATTCTAACTCTAAAAGCCATTCTTTAGAATCATTGTGCATAACTTCTGCACTTAACCATTTTAAGAATTTTGGATTTCCTTGTATTGTTGTCATAATCCCTTATTTAATTTAGATAAAAAATCTATTCTAAAATTACATTTTAAAAAATACTTATAAAATGATAAATATCAGATTGTTATAAAATTCTAGCTAATTAATACACTTTCTATATATTCGAATAACTGAATTTTTAAACCACTACATTTTATAAAGAATTTGTAACTTTTTTCTTCCAATGCATTGTGACTTTCTATAAAAAAATTATCGCAAGACAAATCATCACATTCAATTTTATGTGTAATTGAGTTTGAATGTGAATTAATTTCTTTTAGCAATTCTAAAGCTTCGTTTTCTATTGTATCAATCTCTTGCTTAAACTTTTCTATGTTTTCAAATAAATTACGTGTATTAGATTTATAGATTGATGCTTCTAAGAGAGTTTTATAAAATTTATTTTCATATATCTCTTCTTCTAATCTTATTTTAAATTGAAGCATATTGTACTTTAATTCTTCAATAGACTTATTATCATTAAAACTTTTATAAGTATTTTCTGTTTCCATTTTTTAAGTATTAATTAAATTACCAACTCTACTTCGCTCTCTAATTTTGGTATGGTAACTCTCCAGTTATAAGTATCTTTTATTTTTACACGAAAAGCATCTAACGCAGTTGGTTCTCCATGAATTAAGAAAACTTCTTCTGGTATATTTTTAATATGCCTCATCCAGTTTAATAAATCTTGCTGATCTGCATGTGCAGATAAACTTTCTATGGTTTTTATAGTTGCTTTTACAGGATAATATCTACCATAAAATTTAACTTCGTGAGCGCCTTCTAATAGTTGTCTTCCTCTAGTTCCTTCTGCTTGATAACCTACTAATAAAACAGTTGTAGAGGGTTCATCTACAAGTTGTTTTAAATAAGTTAAAACTCTACCTCCAGTTACCATTCCACTTCCTGCAATTATAATTTTAGATCTTTTATCATCAATTGTTTCCCAAGTTTCTCTGTAAGATTGTACAATGTTTATAAAATTGCACATTTCATTATATTCGTCAATAGATAATTTATGCCATTTTGGAAATCGTTTAAAAACTTCTAAAACTCTATTTCCCATTGGACTATCAACAAAAATTGGAATATTAGGAATTTTATTTTCCTTATGTAATTTCCATAAAATATACATTAATGTTTGCAGACGTTCTACTGCAAAACTTGGAATAATTAGATTTCCATTTTCCTGAATCGTTTTTTTTATAATGGTTGCTAATTTTTCTTCTACATCTTCTTTTGGATGCAATTTATTACCATAAGTACTTTCAATAAATAAAAAATCTGCCCATTCAGGTGCTTTTGGATCTTCTAATAAATAATCATCACTTCTACCAATATCTCCAGAAAACACAAATCGTTTTCCATTAATATCTAATTCAATAAACGTAGCACCAATAATGTGAGCATTATATTGAAAACGATAAGTAATATTTTCTGATAAAACAATCCATTTATTTTCTACTTCTACTTCAAACTGATTAATTGTATTTTCTGCTTCTTCTATAGTGTAAAATGGTAACGCAGGTTTATGAATAGAATACTGCTCTTTGTTTGCTTTTTCTGCCTCTTCTTCGTTAATTTTAGCACTGTCATTTAATATTATTTGTGCAATTGCTAAAGTTGGTGCTGTACCAATAATTTTGCCTTTAAAACCTTGCTTTACAAGTCTTGGTAAATAACCAACATGATCTAAATGTCCATGTGTTAAAAGTACAAGGTCAATTTCTTTTACATTTACAGGTAAATCTTTCCAATTAAGCTCTCTTAGTTCTTTTAAACCTTGAAACATACCACAATCTATCAATATGTTTTTTTCTGAAGTTTCAATTAAAAATTTTGATCCTGTAACAACTCCTGCAGCTCCTAAAAATTTAACTTTAGCAAAATGATCCATTTTTAATGATATTTATTATTACATAATTGCTTTATTTCATTTAGAATTCTTTCTTTTCTAATATTAGAAACCCCCAAGTGATCTAAGTAAAAAACATCTTCTATTAACTCTCTGCATAAAACTACATTTCTGTTTAACAAAAACTGTTTTTCTCTATTTGTAAGTAATGTAGAAACAGTTATTGGGTATAAACCTAAACGATCTATTCTTTCTTTTAAGCTATTTCCTTTGGGATAATCCCAACTTAATAAATACAAACCACAGCAGTTACCATATTTTATGGCATCTTCTGTAAACCTTGTGTTAGTTACCACCCAACCTTCTGTTAATAGATGGCTATTGTTTTTGCTTCCATCCCACTGTGACTTAACATCTAAATAACGAGAGTTGATGTATAATGGAATTTTTACATTGCAGTTTAACCCCTGTTCTCCATGAAACTTACACTCTACAATAGTTGTTTCATGATTTTTATTTGCAATAACATCTATTTCATGAGTAACACATTTACCATTTAATATTTTCCCAATTTCAATATTGTAGCCAGAATATTTTAAAATAGCCCCTACAAATCTTTCAAAAGGAAACCCTGTTGGACCTAATTCGTAAATTGCTTTTTTTAATTTGTATTTAGAAGCAAAATAACTTTTCTTTTTTTTGAGTAATGCAAAAGCTCTATTATAAATTTCTTTGGTTGAAATACCTTGATATAATTCATCTCGAACTTTATCTATAATTTGATTTACAACACTATCTTCTGCACCAGATCTCTTTAAAGAACGGTATAATTTACTCATAGAAAATTTTACCTTTTCGCCAGAATACTTTATGATATTTATGTCCTTATCATTCATAGTGAAACCAAAAAAATTATAAATAACTAGTTAGATTTAAAGAAATCTCTTACCCATGCTTTTACTTGATTATCTGTCATGCTATCTGCTACTTGAACATCTTTAACCTTTTCATTAATTTCTTTATAAGAGCTTTCTAATTCTTTTTTAAATTTATCTTTTGCTTCTGCTGGTCCAAAAATTAAAATGCCATCTGCTATTTTAATTTCTAAAGCTACTTCATCAAAAAATGCTTTAAATTGATGTTTTTCTCTTTCTAAATACCTACTGTCTTGAACTACATCTTGTGGACCTCCTTTAAAACGTGTTCCAGATCCTCCATGAATATGAAAATCTTCTACGTTTGATATAATCGTTTCAAACACTTCTGTTTCGTCTGTAATTTTGAAAATAAGTGCTTTATTTTTGTCTATCCAAATTCCTATATTTTTCATCTTGTCTGTTTTTAATTTCTTAAATCGTGCATTACTAGTATTGGAACTAAAGAGTTAAACCCTAACTCTTTTACTAATGGTTGAGTTAAAATACTACCAAAAAAAGCATGCTTTTTATTGATGAATGCAACCATATCACTATCTCTACTTTCTACAAAAATAGTTATTGCAGCCTCTACAGAATTTATACTTAATTCGTGAAAAGAATAAGATACATCTTCAAAAATCTCTTTTAACATTTCTTTATGCTGCTCTTGGTTTTTGTCTAATTTTTCTTCTTCAAAAACATGTAAAATTTCAATATTTGAATCGCATTTTTTAGCAATTTCTATTAAGTGGTTTAACTCACGTCTTTTATAATGTGTTTTATAACTAGTTGGAAACACAATTTCTTTAGGAAGAATATGTCTTGCTATTTCTGGCACAACAATTACTGGGCAGTTTCTAACTTTTTCCATTACATAAATAGCTGTACTACCATAAGCTACTTTCCTAGAATTTGTTATTCCTTTAGTACCCATTACTATCATTTCAATATCTTCTTTTTCTACAATATTTTTTATTGCTTCTAAAGGATCATTAAATATTGAAATTGTTTTGAAATGATGCTTCTGATTTTCAGAAACTTGAACTTTCAATAAATCTAGAATTTTTACCAAACCTTTTTCCGATTTTTCTTTTTCTAATTCATATAATTCACTTCCTGGTTCAGAATTCATTAAACTTTCCATAATGTTTTTTGGCGCAGTAAAAACATTTAGAATATAAAAATCACAATGATCATTTTTATACAACTCTAAAGCATACTTTATTGCATGCCAAGAATTTTTAGAAAAATCTGTAGGTAATAATATTTTACGTTTCATAATAAGACTTGTTAAATATTTTGATCTAAATTTAACTACTAAGTAAAAAAAACAAAATGACCTTAATCAGTTCAATACTTTTATTTACTTGATGGAATTACCAAGAAAGGAGTTTTTAAATGAAAGCCTATTTGGTTAATTTTTGATTTAAAAAATAAATTCTCGAAAAAAGAGTGCTTATTATTAATCATAACTAACAGGTTAATTCGCTCTTTTGTTTGAAATTCAGTAATTGCTTCTGTAACACTTTCATTACTTACACTATGAAATAAATGCGTAACATCTTTAAGTAACTCTTCTAACTTTTGTTTATTTTTTTCTTGATTTTCTGATAAACCATAACCAAAAGATGCATTTAAAATATGAACTCTTGATTTATGAGAAGTTGCAATACCTACAATTTGTTTTATTTGTTTTTTATGAAACGAAATTTCATAATCTGATGGAAATAAAATTTCACGAGGAGTTTCAAAAGCAAAATCACTAGGTATTGCTAACACTGGGCATTTTGCATTTTTAATTACATGTACTGTATTAGACCCAAATAAAATTTCACTTAAACCAGTTGCTCCTTTGGTACCCATTACAATAAAATCTATAACATTACCATCATAAAGCTCATCTATTTCATGTGTTAATGTATTAAAAGTAGAAATTTGATTGTATGTATGATTTGGGTTCTTATATTTTTTTTCAACTTTCTCTTGAAGCTCATTTAAACTCTTTTTTGATGTTGCTCCCATTGCTTCAATTAAACCAAACCTAGAAGTATATTCTAAATTATAAATCATTGGAGTATAGGTATTCAATAAAAAGAAATTACATTTTTCATCTTTAAATAATTCAACTGCATATTGAATTGCATTCCAAGAATTATCTGAAAAATCGGTAGGTAAAAGTATATTTTTCATGATATTTATTTTTAATATTTTATTAATTACGTCTCATGTTTTGTAACGCCAAAAAAGGAATATTTACAGACAAGCTTATTCTATCTACATTATCTTTAAATAGAATATTTTCTAAAAAAGAATGCCTTCTATTTATCATCACTAAAATATCTGTTTCATAATCTTTTATGTACGTATAAATTTCGTTTGAAATATTTTTATCTTTTGTTAGTTTAAAATGAATCTTAGTATTTCTTAGGTTATCTTTAATAAAAGACTGGTTATTTTCTTGTCTTAGCGATAAATTACTACTATCTGAAATGTAGAGTAAATCTATTATCGAATTATTATCAGCAGCTATTTCACCTAAAAGTTCTAGCTCTCTTTGTTGATATGGCATGCTATAATCTGTAGCAAAAAGAATGTGATTTGGTTCTTTAAAAGAATAATTTTCTGGAATAACTAAAACAGGACATTTTACATATTTTAGAACTTGTAGTGTATGGCTTCCAAATGTTAACTTCTTATTATTTGTAGCGCCACGTGTACCCATAATAATGAGATCTATATTTTTTTCTTCTACAATTAAATCTGCTTCATCTACCAAAATATTATTGGCAGATATAATTTTAAATAGGTGTTTAGAATTAGGCGAAAGCTTTTTAATCTGCTTCAGCGCATTTTTAAGTTGTAATTGAGAATCTTTTCCAACAGTTCTAATAACTTCTTTAATTGTTTCTCTAGAAATTGGAGCGTTACTTAAATAAATATCTTCTTGATATGCATGTAAAATATAAAACTTGCAAAACTCATTTTTAAATAATGCTAAAGCATAATTAACAGCGTTTATTGCGTTTTCAGAGAAATCGATAGGAATTAATATCTTTTTCATTGTTAGTATATTTAAGAATATACCTAAAGTTAAAACTCCACTAACAATAAAACTATGATATTTATCAGACTAAAAAGAAATCTTTTTAATCTGATAAATATTTAAAATTACATTTATATGTAATTACATGTAGGTTTTTATAATACCTTTTCTCTTTTTTAATTGTATTTCTAAATCTTTAAGTGTGTTTTTTACTGCAAGTTCGTAGTTTTTTTCATTAGAAGAAGCAAACAATCTTGGTCCTGGAGCACTTAACTCTATTTCGCAAATCACACCTTTATCTTTAGAGTCATTTTCTTTTTTAAAAAACACGTTTGCTTTAATAATTTTATCATATTTCTTCATCAAGTTATTTAACTTTTTTACTGTGTAAGCCTCCATAGTTTCACTTGTAGACATGTTAACAAATTGAATGTTCATTTTCATCTTTATGGTGTTTTAAGTTAATATAAATTCCTTATTTCAAGGAAATGACAATTTAAAAGGAAACCTCGAGCAAGAACCTAGAGGGATTCTTTTTTGATTAAATTATAATGATAGCATAAGCTATATTTAACAGGTATAATCCTATTAAAAAAAGTAATGTATATAAAATTTGAACAAATTTTATATTTATAAATTTTAGCCAACTTATTGTTCTTTTTGGAAAAATAAAAAGGAATAATCCAATAAATAAAGAAACCCAGCCAATTAGAGTTATGATAAGTTTCCAATTTAATTCCCAAATATTATGAAATAAAATGTTTAACAATCCTATTATAATAGATAGAAATGATAAAATGATTAAAAATTTTTCATCATTTAAATCATTGAATATTTGTCTTATCCTTTTAGGGTTAAAACTTAAAATAATGAAAAATATAAGTAAATAATAACCCCAAAACTTTGCCAAAAAAATTGAAATATCCATAACTTTTTGTTTTATTCATGAAGCACTAAAAAAGGTATATCTGTATGATAGCTTATTTCTTCAACTTTATTATGAAATAATATTTGTTGAAAATAATTTAGATTTTTTGCAACCATTGCAATTAGATCTATGTCTCTACTTTTTACAAAGCATTGCACAGCATCTTCTACTTTTTTATTTGTTAAAAAATGAAAACTGTGTGTATAATTATAAAAATAATCTTCTAGTAATTCTTTGCTTTTTTGTTGCTGAGGGTTTAATATTGAATCTTTTTTACTAATATTTAAAACTCTTAAAGATGATTTCTTTTTGTTTAAAATATCTACAATTGGTTGCAATACATGTAAATTTTTAGGCAAAGAGAAATCTGTAGGAAATGCTACTTCTTCTATCTTTTTAAATTTTGCATTTTCTGGCACAACAAGCGTTGTACATTTTACTTTTGTAATAACATCTCCTGTATTACTACCTATAATAAATTTACTTAATCCACTAGCTCCTTTTGTTCCCATAACAATAACATCTACTTTTTTCTCTTCAATGTGTTTTCTTAAAGATTCAATAAAAGAACCGTTATCTGTTAAGGTACAAAATTTATGATTTTTATTATTTGGAAATTTCTTTACTATTTTTTTTACAAGAGCTTTTAATTGTTCTTTGGCTTTTTCTACTTTAACATCTACAAGAACTTCTTGAGTATGTGCATAGTAATAATCATCAGTTACTATGCTACTTAACCTATTAATATGTAATAAATAAAAATTGCAAGTTGAGTCTTTATAAAAATTTAAAGCATACTCAATCGCATTCCAAGAATTATCTGAAAAATCTGTTGGTAATAAAATCGTTTTCATTAAAATTCATCTTTGTATAAAGACAAAAATAATATTAGAAGACTTTTTAAAAAAATGATATTGGTCATATTGGCTCTAAATCGCTCAATATTAGCAGATTTCTTTTAGCTTTTCTAAATCTAAGATTCTAATAGTTCTACCCTCAATTTCGATAAGACCTTGCTTTTTAAAACTAGACATTGTTCTTATTAATGTTTCTGTTGCAATACCTGCAACACTTGCTAAATCATTTCTAGAAATTTTTATTTGCTCTTCTGGTTTTCTATTTAATTTTTCGGCAAACATTAAAATTGTATTTGCTGTTTTTTTACTAACAGAACTATAAGCCATTTGTAAAAGCTGATCTTTTACAACAGCTAAATCTTCAGTTAGCAATTCTATTAATTCTAAAGTTACTTTATGGTTTTTACTTAAAACATTAGTTAATGTCTTTTTAGAAAGACCTACTAATTCAGTTTCTTGTATTGTAGTTGCCGATTCTTGATATGCTAAATTCTGGGTAAAAGAAGTATAACCAAACAGATCATCTTCTTTGTATAGCGCTGTTGTAAGTTGTTTTCCTTGTTCATCTAACTTATGGCATTTTATAAGTCCGCTAATTATTAAATAAATATAATTAGAGTTATTACCTTCTTTATAAATGATTGACTCTTTAGGAAAAAGAAAAGTTTCTCCATTATCATCAAAATAATTTTTTAAATCATTTAAACTTCTTAAAGCTTCATTCTCTTCTTTTCTTTCTTCTTTTTGTTCTCTTTGATCCTTTAATATTGCTGCTTTTGCTAACCGACTTTCTATAGCACTAATAAGTTCTTCTTCATTAAAAGGTTTGGTGATATAATCATCTGCACCTAAATCCATTCCTTTTCTAACATCTTTTCTTTCTGTTTTTGCAGATAAAAATATAAAAGGGATGTGTTGTGTATTTTCGTTTTGCGTTAAAGCTTCTAGCACGCCATAGCCATCTAGTTCTGGCATCATAATATCACAAACAATAATATCTGGCAAAGTTTCTTTTGCAACTGTTACTCCTATTCTACCATTTGGAGCATTAATAACTTCGTAATTAGATAATTCTAAAAGTTCTGTGGTGTTTTCTCTTAAAACCACATCATCTTCAATTAATAATATTTTTTTCATATTGCTTTGTTAATAACCTTCATTATAAAAGTAGATCCAACATTCTCTTCGCTTTCAAAGGTAACATTTCCTCCTAAATTCTGTAAATGGCTTTTTATAATATTTAAACCAATCCCTGTTCCTTGTGTTAATAGCGCGTTTTCTGCTCTAAAATAACGGTTAAATATATTCTTTTGATCTGCTTTAGGAATTCCAATTCCGTTATCTTTAATTTTAAAAATAGTGTATTTTTTGTCTTGCTTTATATCAATGTCTATTTCTGTATTTTCTGGCGAATATTTAATTGCGTTGTTTACTAAGTTAGATAAAGCTAATTCAATTGTTTTTTCGTCTTGTGTTAAAGAAATATCATCAATATCTTCTGGGTATTTAATTCTTTGCCCTCCTTTTAAAAGCATATTGGCATTATAAATTACTTCATCTACTACTTTACTCAATTTAAAAGTATGAAACTTATAATTAATTTTACCTGTTTCTAGTTTTTCTACCGATAAAAAGTCATTTAAAATATTATTTAAATAATGTACTTTATTGGTTATTGTTTCTAAATGCTTATCTCTTTTTGATTGTTGCTCTGCTAATTTATATTTACCTAACAACATTGTAGAAGTTAAGATACCACTTAAAGGTGTTTTAAATTCATGAGAAACCAACGACAAGAATTTGGTTTTTAACTCATTCAATTCTTTTTCCTTTTTTAAAGCATCTTTTATTTGGTTTTCTGCTTCAATTCTTTTTTGGTTTTCTTCATCTAATTCTAGATTTACAACCTTTAATTCGTTAACTGTTTTACTCAGTTCTTTTGTTCTTTCATTAACCTTTTTTTCTAACTCTTCATTTAATTTATATATTTCTGCTTCTTGCTGTTTTCTAACAGAAATATCTATAACTAAAGCCATTACAAATGTTTTTCCATAAATCTCAAAAGGGTTTAGACCAGCTTCTAAAGGAAAAACATCTCCGTTTTTTCTAGCTCCATACAAATCTCTACCATTACCCATTTGCCTTTTTTGCTTATTCTTCATAAAGCCATTAAAATGAGCTCCATGGCCAGCATGATAATTTCTAGGTATTAAAACATTAAGTTGTTGTTCAATAAGTTCACCTTTATCGTATCCAAACATTTTTTCTACAGAAGAGTTTACAGAAACTATTTTCTGTTTATCATCAACAACAACAACGCCTTCAGACACTGCTTCAAAAAGTACGTTAAAAATATCTTGCTCTTTATTAAGCATTATTGGCAATAGGTTTTAAGGTTAAAAAAGTTTTTAAAAATACTACTTTTTAGATAAAAATTCTGTTTAAAAATGACTTATGTCATAATTTTATAAAATGTAATAATCTAACTTTACTCATATTCATAAATTATTGATTATGAAACCATCACAAAATACAATTATTTCTTTTTATGAAAATCTAGGTAAATTATTTTACGCAATAGCAGCTGCAGACAATGTTGTGGAAGAAGTTGAGTTTGATGTTTTAAAAAAAATTGTAAAAAATAAGTGGACAAAAGTTGATCCTGTTGATGATGATTTTCATTCTGATGCAGCATATCAAATAGAAACTGTTTTTGATTGGTTAAATAACGAAGGTTTTTCTAATTCTGAAACTTGTTATAATGAGTTTCTCGATTTTAAAAAAGAGCATCCTTCTTTATTTACAAAAGATATTAATAGTCTTATTATTAAAACGGCAGGTAAAATAGCTGCGTCGGTATCTAATATAAACAAATCGGAATTAATGTTGGTTGCAAAACTTAGTATTGAACTTAAAAAATAGAGTAATGAGTTATTATCATAATAAAATTATATCTGGAAATTTTGAAGATGTTATTAAAAAAGTAACAGAATTATTAAAAGAACAGGGTTTTGGTGTTTTAACTGAAATTGACATACAACAAACATTAAAGAAAAAGCTTGATGTCAATTTTAAAAAATATAAAATATTAGGTGCTTGTAATCCTGCTTTTGCTTACAAAGCTTTGCAAGCAGAAGATAAAATAGGAACCATGTTACCTTGCAATATTATTGTTCAAGAGATTGATACTAATAAAATTGAAATTGCAGCAATAAATCCATTAGTTTCAATGCAATCTGTTAAAAATAATCAATTAGAAAATATAGCTCAAGAAGTAAGTGAAAAATTAAAAAGTGTTATTAAAAATTTATAAAAACTAAATTTTAAAGTAGCTAAAATGTGTAAAAAAGAATGTTTTCTTTTTTACCTCAACATGATGAATGTCATTTTATTAGGTATTAAATTATAGTACTTTTAGGAATATATCTTAAAATATTTTAGTCATGAAAAAAGCATTCATATTATTTATTTTAATTCCTTTTTTAGGGTTTTCTCAAATCACAGATAAACTTGATTTTATTTCGCCTTTTAATGAAGGATATTCTGCAGTAAAAAAAGGAGATCAATGGGCATTTATAAATCAAGAAGGAGATATTGTTATTGATTTTAGAGATGATTTAGTAGTTACAGAAATAGACGATAAAAAATATCCTATTTTTATAAATGAACGATGTTTAATATCAGAAAAAAAAGAAGGAATATCTTATTTTGGTTTTATTGATACAAAAGGAAGAACGGTAATTAAACCTCAGTATTTAAATGCAACAAACTTTAATAATAAGTTTGCAATTGTTATTGAGCTTTACAGAGAAGTTTTAGGTGAAAATCATATATTAGATAAACATGTAGTTCGATATGAATCTACAGAAGTTTTAATTAATAAATTTGGTGTAATTATATACAATTTAACAGAGCCAGAAGGTCTTGCACTTTCCATAAATTATATAACCAAACCTCCAAAAATAAAAAGTAAAATTATTGCTGAAAACTTATTTTATACTTTAGATGAAAACAATAAACTGATGATAAAAAAAATAGAAGGTATAAACTATTAATACACTTCATTGTTTTTATTACTTGCTAAACTAGGGTATTAAAATTCTTATATGAAATGAAAAGATTTTATCTAATACTTGCTAGTTTTATTTGTTTATCTTGTTCTAATAATAAAGAAAAAATAACATCAGAATATAGAAGTATAACTGAGTCTGTTTATACTTCTGTAATTATACAACCAGATAGTTTATACCAAGTTTATGCTTCTGTAGCAGGAATTCTAGAAAAAAACTTCGTAGAAGAAGATCAACTAATTAAAAAAGGAGCTACTATTCTTCAAGTAGTAAATAACACCCCTCAATTAAACACAAAAAACGCAAAATTATCTTTAGAGTTAGCAAAAGAAAATTTTAATGGAAATGCTGCTGTTTTAAATGGTATTAAAGATGAAATTATAGCTGCTAAAATTAAATTTAGTAATGATTCTATCAACTTTGTAAGACAAAAAAATCTATGGAACCAAAAAATAGGGTCTAAGGTTGATTTTGATACCAAAAAATTAAACTATGAATTATCATCAAATAATTTACAACTACTAAAAAACACTTATTTTAGAACAGAAAGTCAGCTTTTAACTGCTGTAAAACAAGCAGAAAATAATTATAAATCTTCCTTAATAAACACAAAAGATTTTACCGTAAAAAGTAAAATTAATGGAAAAGTATATGCTCTTTTTAAAGAACCAGGAGAAATAGTATCTATCATAGAACCTTTAGCTGCAATAGGTAGTGCAAGTAATTTTATTTTAGAAATGTTAGTTGATGAAGTAGATATTGTAAAAATAAGCAAAGACCAAGAAGTAATTATTAGTTTAGATGCATATAAAGGAAATATTTTTACAGGGAAAGTATCTAAAATTTATCCTTTAAAAGACACCAGAAATCAAACTTTTAAGGTTGAAGCTTTATTTAACAAAGCTCCTAAAAAATTATATCCAGGGCTTTCTGGCGAAGCAAATATTATCATTTCTAAAAAAGATGCAGTACTTACAATTCCTAAAGATTATCTAATTGATTCTGATAAAGTAAAAACAGATAATGGTATTGTAAAAATTACAACAGGTTTACAAAACATGGAATTTGTAGAAGTAATTTCTGGAATTTCAAAAAACACAACAATTTATAAACCAGAATAATGGTTAATTGGAAAGTTCTTTTAAACATTGCAAAAAAGCATTTGCTAACAAAATTTAAGCAAACTGCTGTTGCTGCTTTAGGCGTTACTTTTGGTATTACATCTTATATTACTTTGGCTAGTTTTATGACCGGTTTAAACAATGTGTTAGATGATTTAATTTTAAATCAAACGCCTCATATTCATATCTATAATGAAATTGAACCCTCTAAACAACAACCAATTTCTTTGTATGATGATTTTAAAAATAGCTTTAATGTTGTACATTCTATTAAGCCAAAATTAAATCAAAAAAAAATACATAATGCATTGCCAATTATTAAGTATTTAAATGATAATAAAGATGTAAAAGGAGCAATTTCGCAAATAAAAACAAATATTTTTTACATTTCTGGGTCTATAGAACTTGTTGGGAATTTAACAGGAATAAATCCGATAGAAGAAGCACGGCTTTTTAATTTTAAAGATTATGTAATAGAAGGTTCTCCAAAAGATTTAAAAAACACAGAAAATAGTATCATAATTGGCTCTGGAGTTGCAAAAAAAATGTCTTTGTCAATAGGAGAAAGAGTTCAAATAAGTACTGTAAATGGAACTGTTTTTCCACTTAAAATTGTTGGTATTTATCAAAGTGGAGTTTCTGATATTGATGCTATTCAAAGCTTTACTAATATTAAAACAGTTCAAACTATTTTAGGAGAAGCTAAAAACTATATTACAGATATAAATGTAAAATTATATGACATTGATAGAGCCTTACCATTGGCAAAAAAAATTGAACAACAATTTAATTTAAATGCAGTTGATATTAATACTGCAAATGCACAATTTGAAACAGGTAGTTCTATAAGAAACTTAATAACGTATGTAGTTTCTTTCACTTTATTAGTTGTAGCTGGTTTTGGAATTTATAACATTTTGAACATGTTAATTTATGAAAAAATGAATGACATTGCTATTTTAAAAGCAATCGGTTTTTCGGGCAAAGATGTACAAATAATTTTTATGAGTGAAGCATTGATTATCGGAATTGTTGGTGGTGTTTTGGGTTTACTTTTTGGGTTGCTTTTTACAAATATTATTAATACGATTCCGTATGAAACAGAAGGATTACCAAGAATAAAAACATATCCAATAGATTTTAACCTGTGGTATTATGTAATAGGTTTAACTTTTGCAATCATTTCTACTTGTTTTGCTGGTTTTTTACCTTCTCAAAAAGCAAAAAAAATAGATCCAGTAAAAATAATAAGAGGTCAATAAAATGAATACTGTATTAGAAGCAAAACATATTAATAAATATTTTAAAAAGCCAGTACTTTTTCATGTACTAAAGGATATTAATTTTAAAATTGATAAAGGAGAATTTACTTCAATTATGGGGAAATCTGGTTGTGGGAAATCTACTTTATTATATATTTTATCTACTATGGATACAGATTATGAAGGTGAATTATATTTAGATAACAAATTAATTACAGGCGATAGTAAAGATAAATTATCATATATCAGAAATAAAAATATTGGTTTTGTTTTTCAATTTCATTATTTGTTGGCAGAGTTTTCTGTGCTAGAAAATGTAATGCTGCCTGCTAAAAAATTAGGAGAAAAATCTTTTCAAGAAATAGAACATAATGCAATGCATAAATTAAAAATATTAAATATCGATTATTTGGCTAAAAAGAAAGCTTCACAAATTTCTGGAGGAGAAAAACAAAGAGTTGCTATTGCTAGAGCTTTGATAAATAATCCATCAATAATTATGGGAGATGAACCTACAGGTAATTTAGATAGCCATAATTCTGATAATGTTTTTAACATTTTTAAACAATTAAGTCACGAGCAAAATTTATCTTTTCTTATTGTAACTCACGATGAAGATTTTGCAAAAAGAACAGATAGAATTATTACCATGGAAGATGGCAGAATTATTAGCTGAAATTATTTAATGAACTGACAATTCTCATTTTATTTTCAATTTAATTCTAGTAATTTTATTTATGCTCTTAAAATCAAACGATAATGGCGTCTCTAGATTATTACAAAATATTAGGAATTACTAAAAAAGCTTCTGAAGCTGATATTAAAAAAGCGTATAGAAAACTAGCGCGAAAACATCACCCAGATCTAAACCCAAACGATAAAATTGCCGAAAAAAAATTTAAAGAAATTAATGAAGCAAATGAAGTTTTAAGTAATCCAGAAAATCGTAAGAAATACGATAAATATGGAGAACATTGGCAAAATGCTGAAGCTTACGAACAAGAAAAACAAAGACAACAACAATACCAAAGAAGTTCTCAAAGTTCTTCTGGCGGATATTCTCAAGAAGATTTTGCTGATATTTTTGGTGACATGTTTGGTGGCGCTTCTGCAGGTAGAAGAACTAGTGCAAAGTTTAGGGGTCAAGATTACAATTCTGAATTACATTTAAACTTAAGAGATGTTTATAAAACTCAAAAACAAGTTATTACTGTTAATGGTAAAAACATCAGAATTACAATTCCTGCAGGTGTAGAAAACGGACAAAATATTAAAATAAAAGGTCATGGAGGAAAAGGTGTTAATAATGGGCCAAATGGAGATTTATACATTCAGTTTTCTATAAAAAACAATACAAAATTTAAAAGAGATCATAATAATTTACACTTAAATGTAGATTTAGATTTATACACTGCTTTATTAGGTGGAGATTTAATGGTAGATACTTTTGATGGAAAAGTAAAGTTGACAATTAAACCAGAAACAGAAAATGGAACCAAAGTAAAATTAAAAGGTAAAGGATTTCCTATTTATAAAAAAGAAGGGCAATTTGGAGATTTGTATATAACTTATCAACTTAAAATACCAACCAAATTAACAGAAAAAGAAAAAGAATTAATTAAAGAATTACAAAAACAACGCTAAATATGGAAACTCAAAATTTAATATCTATACAGCAATTTTGTGAGCATTATAGCATTCCTACAGCTTTTATTAATGAATTAAAAGAGTATGAATTGGTAGAAGTTATTGTTGCAGAAAATAACGATTATCTTAAAATTACTCAAATAACAGAAGTTGAAAAAATGATTCGTTTGCACTATGATTTAAATATAAATTTAGAAGGTGTAGATGTAATTTACAACTTATTAAATGAAGTTGATTCTTTAAAAAAAGAAATTACTCATTTACAAAACAAACTAAAATTTTATGAAAACTAAGAAAATTCTAACTTTCAAAAATTATAATGTTGCAGATTGGTTTTCTTTTTACAGAGTGATTGCTGCCCCTTTTTTACTGCTTTTAATTTGGTTTGATGTTCAGTTAGTTTTTACCTGGTTTTTATTAATAAGTTATTTAACAGATGCAATTGATGGTTATTTAGCTAGAAAATTAAAAATTACAAGTGCCAGAGGTTCTCAATTAGATTCTATAGGAGATCAAATAACTTTAATTATTGGACTTATTGGTTTGTTTTATTTTGAAAATGAATTTATTAAAACAAACTTTACTATTATTTTAATTGCATTTACTCCTTATATTTTTCAAATGTTAATTGCCTTTTATAAATACGGTAAAGCAACTGCATTTCATACATATTTGGCAAAAACTTCTGCTTTAATGCAAAGTGTATTTATACTTTGGTCATTATTTTTTAACCCAGAATATTCATTGTTTTATATAATGATAGTTATTGGGATTTTAGAAACTATAGAAGAAGTTTCTTTAATTTTTATGTATAAAAATTGGGTTTCTGATGTAAAAAGTATCTTTTGGGCCCTTAAAGATAAACGTAGAAATTTAAATTAATTTCTCATGAAAAGCTACTCATTATTTACCATTTTACTTTTATGTTTAGCCATTTTAATAGTAGATATTTTAGCTTTTTATTGGCTACAATCCATTACAGAACTCATAACATCAAAAGGTTTAAAAACTTTAATAAACATTATTTTTTGGGTATTTACAGTTGGTTTAATTAGCTTAATAATAACTTTAAAAATTACTTTAGATGATATAAACCCAAAAAGAAAACACATTTTAGTTTCTTCTTTATATGGATTAACAATTTCTTCTTTTGTTCCAAAAATTATATTTGTAATTGTAATTTCAATACTGTTTTTTTCAAACTATGTGTTTACTGAAAAAGCATCCTTAATTGTAGTTCCATTAATTGGTTTATTTTCTGGATTTCTACCATTTTTTGTAATAATGTATGGTGTTTTTATAAGTTTATATCGATTTAAAATACACCATATTACCATTAAGCATCAAAATTTACCTAGCTCTTTTTCTGGGTTAAAAATCATTCAAATTTCTGATATTCATATAGGGAGTTTTAATTATAAATATCACATTTTAGATAAAGCTATTAAAATGATAAATGATTCTGAACCCGATTTTATTTTTTTTACTGGTGATTTGGTTAATAATTTTGCTTGGGAATTAATTGGATGGGAAAAGGTTTTTAAAAAACTAGAAGCTAAACAAGGTAAATATGCCATTTTAGGAAATCACGATTATGGAGATTATAGTAATTGGAATTCTCCTAAAGAAAAGCAAGATAATTTCGAAAAAATAAAGCAATTTTATAAAAATGTTGATTTTAATCTCATGTTAAATCAATCTGAAATCATAGAATTTAATCAACAAAAAATTGCACTAATTGGTATAGAAAATTGGGGAAAACCTCCGTTTAAACAATATGGAAACCTGCAAAAAGCAATACAAAATGTTACAGAAATTCCTTTTAAAATATTGTTATCTCATGATCCTTCACATTGGAGAGAAGAAGTCTTACAAAAATCAAATATTGCCTTAACACTTTCTGGTCATACTCATGGAATGCAAGCTGGTTTTCAATATAAAGAAATGAAATGGAGTCCTATTAAATATAAATACAAAGATTGGGCGGGTTTATACAAAGAAAACAACCAGTATTTGTATGTAAATCGTGGTTTAGGTTGGCATGGTTTTCCTGGTAGATTAGGAATGCGACCAGAAATAACATTAATTGATCTGAGAAGAAAATAAACTTCATCAAACTGACTAATATCATGTTTATTTTATCTTTTTTAAAATAGCTTAGCTTCTACAACTATAAAGAAAAAGCGTTATGATAACTGATTTAAAAGAAAAAGAGTGCAGAAACCTTTTAGCTGACAATTATATTGGCCAACTTGGTTATATATATAACGGAAGGCCTTTTATTGTGCCTATTACTTATTTTTTTGATAACAAAAACATTTTAGTTGTTGGTTATTCTACTGAAGGCCACAAAACAATAGCAATGCGAAAAAACAATAACGTTTCTGTTCAGGTCTCTGAAATAAAAGATGTTAATCGTTGGGGTTCTGTTTTAGCACATGGGCTTTTTGAAGAAATTACTGGTAGTGATGCAAAAAGATATTTACACGAATTTACAGAAGGAATTAAAAACCTTATTATAAAGAAAGAAGAAAAACATTTAAATTTTATTGGAGACTTTTCTAGTAAAACACATACAAATAAACTGCCTATTGTTTATAAAATAAACATTAGTGAAATAACCGGTAAAAGAAGAGAGCAATAAAAATATTTAAATTTCTTTATGCTGAAAACCTAACTTACTTCTGTAAGAAGGAACTTCCCACTTTATCATTTCTTTTAAAAACTCATCTACTTTTTCAACAATAAGTTTTTCTGTGATTTCAGTTGGATTATAAACACCAAGATCTATACTTGTATTTTCTATTTGTAATTGATCTACAAAAGGGAACAGCACCAATACATAAACATCACCACTATAAGATTGCGAAAAAACTAATGCTCCTCCTTGTATAAATTGATATGTAGGTATTTTATTGGTACAGTCAATAAGATCAGAAGGAAAAGAATCAAAAATTATATTGACTGCTTCGTTATTATAAATCCAATTAAGCTCTTGTACTTTCCATCCAATATTAAAATGTTTAGCAGCTTTTTTAAGAGTTCTAATTATCAGTTTTTTAGTACTACTTTCCCATTGAGTCTTTTTATCAACAACTGTTTTTATTGATTCTTTATAATCATTAACTCGCTCTTCTAAATGTTCTATTTTCATAAGAATACATTTTAGTTCCTTATGTAAAAGAAGTTAAAATTATATGAAATCGAAATGATATTTATCATTTCAATTCTACTTTACAAAACCTAACTTAGCATAAAGGTGCTTATAATTCTTAGAAAAATGAAAAATAAAATAAACCTTTTTGTAATTATTTTTTTATTAGCTAGTTTTAATAATAGCTATTCAAACACTTTTGTGCCTATTCAAATAAAAAACATTATAATTAAAAATATTTCCTCTAAAAAAATAAAGGTTGATAAAAATATTACTGTAGAAAATTACTTTCAATTTTTAGATTCTATTGTTATAAAATACGATTCTATTACATCATATAAATTAACAGAACATCTTTTGGTAAGAGCAAATCCCTGGATAATTAACACGCTTAAAAACACTGATTATTATTTAATGAAAGAAAAAGATTCTTTTATATACAATCAGAAAAAAATGATTGTTTTAAAAAAAGGAGATCAGTTAATTTTACCTAATTATAAATTAGCTAAGAAGCTTCTCAATTTATTTGAAAACACTAAAATAGATGTCAATATTCCTGAATTTAAACTTCGAATTTTCGAAAATTCTAAAGAGCTTTATAATTTTTCCGTTAGAGTTGGAAGAAATGAAAAAAAATACCTAAAAATGGCAGGAAGAGTTTTAGATTTAAAAACAAAAACAGGAGAAGGAACAATTGTAAGGCACGAACGTTTTCCAGATTTTTATAACCCTGCTAATGGACATCAATATTTTGTAACAAACAGAGATGATGAAAAGGTTACAAAATTACCTCAAATTCCTTTTATAGAAACAGAAATAAATGGATTACGTTATGGTCAATTAATTCATCCAACAACTAACCCAAAAACACTTGGCAAAGCCTATTCTAATGGTTGTATTGGCACTAAAGAATCAGATATCTGGGTCATTTATTATTACGCACCAATAAATACCAAAATATCCATTCGATATGATTTAAATATTAAAGATGCTGTTAGTGGAAAAAATGTTTTTTTAAAAGATATTTATGGTTATAGTAAGAAGAAATGATGATTATTTTTTCTTACTAATAATCTTTGTCAATTCATTTTTAGTTTCTATTCCTTCAGTCCAACAATCTAAATTATAAATTGTAGTTTCTGCAATATTTGTTAAAGCTTCATCAGTTAAAAAAGCCTGATGCCCAGTAATTAATACATTTGGCATGGCGTTTAGTTTAATTAGCATTTCATCTGTAATAATATCAAGAGAATGATTACTAAAAAAGATTTCTTTTTCATTTTCATACACATCTATACCTAAAGCACTAATAATTCCACTTCTTAGTCCATTAATTATATCTTCTGTGTTTAATATTGCTCCTCTTGCTGTATTTATGATAACAACTCCAGGTTTCATTAGTTTAATTAGATTTTTATCTATTAAATGATGTGTTTCACTATTTAAGGGCACGTGAAGTGAAATAATATCTGAATTTTCACATAAATCTTCTATAGATTGATATTGCATTCCATATTTTTTAGTCAATTCTTTATTTTCTAAAATATCATACCCTAATAATTCGCACCCAAAACCATGCATTATTTTAGTCATAACAGAACCTATTTTACCTGTACCTATTATACCTACTTTTTTATCATTTAAGTCAAAACCTATAAGATTATTTAAATCAAAATTGAAAGATTTTACTCTTTTGTTAGCTTCTATTAACTTTCTATTTAAAGTTAACAATAAACTCACAGCATGCTCAGCTATTGAATATGGTGAAAATGCTGGTACATTTGCCACTTTTATTTCAAGTGTATTTGCAGTGTTTAAATTTACATTATCATGCCCAACAGATCTTAAAGTAATAAATTCTACTCCAAAATCTTTTAATTTTTCAATTACAATTGGGGAAGCATCATCTTTTGAAAAAATTGAAATAGCTTTATAACCTATAGCTTTTATTGCAGATTCTGATGTTAACGAATCTTCCAAAAAAGTTAATTTATGTTTTTTAGAATTTGCTTTTTTTATAAAAGAAATTTCAAAATCTTTTGCACTGTAAACAAGCGTTTTCATGTTTTAGCTATTTATTAGATGCAACAATACCTTCTTTTTTAAATTACATTTAATCTCTGTCTCTAAAATTATTAAAATTAAAAACTTAAACCTATGACATTAATCAGTTAAAACCTTTTAAATCAGGTAATTTAACTTAAAAATAAAACCCACTCTTTATAAGTGGGTTTCATCTTTCTCAAAGCAATTTAATTTACTACTTATTACCTAGCATCAACAATTCATTACAAACAACTTCTGTTACGTATCTTTTTTCTCCTTCTTTTGTTTCATAGCTTCTAGAAGTTAGTTTCCCTTCAATGGCAACTTCGTTTCCTTTTTCTAAATATCTTTCTATAATTTCTGCTGTTTTATTCCACGCAATAACATTGTGCCATTGTGTATCTGTTACTTTTTCTCCTTGCGCATTTTTGTAACTTTCATTGGTAGCAATCGAAAATTTTGCTAGTTTTTTACCACTATCTAAAGTGATAATTTCTGGGTTGTTTCCTAAGTTTCCAATTAACTGTACTTTGTTTCTTAACGTATTCATAAGATAAGGTTTTAAGCATTATTTATTTAAATGCTAGTTTATAATTTGTTTTTGTCAATTCTTTTTGACTCTGCAAAGTTGCGACATCATTGCAATTTTATTCGGTTAACAAGCAATTACTTTCGGTTGTAATTATTTGTAGTCGTTTGTAAACGGATTTTTGTATATTGCCAAAATGAAAACCTTATAGACATGAAATCGTACAGAAATGAACAATGGAAGCTATTTGAAAAAGAAAATTATAATGTTGAAAAAGAAAAAATTTACATTTCTAATTATGGAAGAGTAAAAAAAGAAATTTCAGAAGATGAATATAAACTAGTCAAAATTGGGCAAATTAATAATTTTGAAACCTTTTCCTATCCTAAATTAGATAGTAAAAGAAGGAATAGTGCTTATGTTCATAGAGTTGTTGCTTTGTTATTTTTGAATAAAGAAGAAGGTCAGAAATTTGTAATACACATCAACCATAATTTAAAAGATAATTATTACAAAAATTTAAAATGGGTAAATCAAAAAGAGTTAACAGCTCATCAAATAACAAACCCAAAAAGAATTGCAAAATTTGGTATTAAACCAGGTGCAAAATTAACGGAAGCAAAAGTTAGAGTAATAAAGAAAAAGTTATTAGATCCTAATAGAAGAACTAGGTTAAGAATAATTGCAAGTCAGTTTGGTATTACAACAACACAATTAGATAGAATAAAATCTGGAGAAAATTGGGGAGAAATAGAAGTGTAAAAAAATGTTGCTATGGAAAGCCGAAAATGCTTAGAGTGTGATGAAGTTGTAAAAGGTAGAATTGATAAAAAATTCTGTTCTGATTATTGCAGAAATGCATACAATAATCGTGTAAATAAAGACAGTAAAAACCTCATCAGAAATATTAATAATCGTCTTAGAAAAAATTATAAAATTTTATCAGCATTAAATATTACAGGTAAAACAAAAGTTACCAGAACCAAATTGTATGATAAAGGTTTCGATTTTCAGTTTTTTACATCCATCTATAAAACAAAAACTGGTAATACTTATTTTTATATTTATGATGAAGGTTATTTACCTTTAGAAAATGAAACTTTTCTGCTGATAAAAAGGGAGTCATAAAAAAAAGGATAGCAAAAACTATCCTTTATATTTTTTAAAATTGGTATACATTAACTATTCCAAGTATTTCCTTTTACACTAATTGCAGCTTTTAAAACATCTTTCTGACTTAATTGCCCTATTAATTTTCCGTTTTCTACAACTGGAAATCTTCTTCTGTGCGAACTAATAAATTTAAAAGCAGCATCAAAAATATTCATGTCTTTATCAATTGTATCAACATCTGTAACCATATATTTACCTACAGTATTGTTTATATCAGAAGGCATATTATAATATTTACTTTCAGAAATATGTTTAATACAATCTGTTTCAGAAATAATACCTATTAAATCATTTTTATCATTTACTACAGGTCCACCAGAAATTTTATACGTAATTAATTGATTAATTACATGGTCTAATGAATCATCAGCTTTAAAAGTTATCAATTTTTTTGTCATATAATCAGACACTAAAATTTGAGACTCTTCTTTTCCTTGACTGGTGTCTCTTTTTCCTTGAAAGCTTTTAATACCCATAATAATTTAGTTTTTAGTTTGATTTAAATTTAACCTTTTTTCTGTTTTATCCAACATTTACGCTAAGTTTTTTTTATTTCTTACATTTATAAAAATTAATTTTTCACATGAAAGCTTTTTCATCTCTTGTTTCTGTACTTATAATTATTGGTGTTGTCTATTGGAGTTTTTCTGATTTAAAACCCACTTTTTCACCAGAAAAAATCAGTTCAAAAAACGAATTCTCTATTAATAATGCTTTATTTCATCTAAAAAAAATTAGTAAAAAAGCACATTATACAGGTTCTAAAAATCATAAAGAAGTTCAAAATTACATTGTAAATGAACTCCAGAAAATGGGGTTGGAAACAGAAATTCAGACCCAAACAGCTATTAATAAAAAATGGTTTGCAGCAACAACAACAGAAAATATTTTAGCCAGAATTAAAGGTTCGGAAAATGGAAAAGCATTACTATTATTAACGCATTACGATTCTAACCCACACTCTTCTTTAGGTGCAAGTGATGCTGGTTCTGGAGTTGTAACTATTTTAGAAGGAATTAGAGTTTTCTTAGAAAAAAATAAACAGCCAAAAAATGATATTATTATCTTAATTTCTGATGCAGAAGAGTTAGGTTTATTAGGCGCTCAAGCTTTTGTTGATGAACATTCTTGGACAAAAGATATTGGTTTGGTTTTAAATTTTGAAGCTCGTGGAAGTGGTGGCCCAAGTTATATGTTAATGGAAACCAATGGAAAAAACAGCAAGTTATTGTCAGAATTTCTAAAAGCCAAACCAAATTATCCTGCAACAAATTCTTTAATGTATAGCATTTACAAAAAATTGCCAAATGATACAGATTTAACCGTTTTTAGAGAAAATGCAGATATTAATGGATTCAATTTTGCTTTTATTGGTGATCATTTCGATTATCATACAGCACAAGATTCTTATGAGCGTTTAGACAGAGAAACACTTTTACATCAAGTAGATTATTTTACAACAACCGTAAATTATTTTGCAAATTCAGATTTAGAAAATTTAAATTCAGATGAAGATTTTGTCTATGTTAACTTTCCTTTTGTAAAATTAGCTACCTATCCGTTTTCTTGGGTTAAACCAATGTTAATTATTGCAATTGTAGTGTTTTTAACTTTACTTTCCTTCGGAATTAAGAAAAGAAAACTTTCATTAAAAGGAATTTTAAAAGGTTTTGGAATGTTTATAGTGGCTATTCTTTTATGTGGAGGAATTTCTTTTGGTTTGTGGAAATTATTATTGGTAATTCATCCTGCATATAAAGACATTTTACACGGTTTTACTTACAATGGATATCAATACATACTTGCATTTGTCTTTTTGAATTTATGGGTCTTATTTAAAGTTTATAAATACATTTCTAAACACGAAAAAACTACAGATTTAATAATTGCTCCAATACTTATTTGGCTTGTTATTAATTTCTTTATTAATGCATCTTTAAAAGGCGCTGGCTTTTTTATTATTCCTGTGTTTTCTGCATTGATAATTTTAGCGATTGCCATTTTTATGGATTTGGAAGAAAAATCGAAACGAATTTTGTTTACAATTATATCAATTCCTACCATTTATATTTTTGCGCCATTAATTAAAATGTTTCCTGTTGGTTTAGGTTTAAAAATATTATTTGTTAGTGGTATTTTAATTGCATTGGTTTTTGGATTGATGATTTTTACTTTTCATCAAAAGAAAACTTTTTGGATGCAAAAAACGGTTGGTTTGTTTGCTATTATTTTCTTTGGAATTGCAACTTACAATAGTGGATTTTCTGTTGATCATAAAAAACCAAATAGTATTGTATACATTCAGAATTCTGATGATAAAACTGCCTATTTTGGAACCTACAATGCTACTTTAGACGATTATACAAAACAAATTTTTGATAAAAATGCTGCCAAAGGAAGTATTGTAAATGCAGAAACTAAAAGCAAGTACAATACGCGTTTTAACTATCATAAAAAAACTGAGTTCAGAAATATAATTTCATCTAATATTGAAACAGATTTAGATACTATTATTGGAAATAAACGTTTTATAGAGTTTACCATTACTCCAGAAAAAAAGGTAAATAAATTAGAATTTATTACAAAGAAAGAATTGAAATTACATCAGTTTAAAGTAAATGATGTTTTGGTAAATGAAGGTAAAAGCTATAACGTAAAAAGTGGTACTTTTTTAGTGTATCATTTAGGAAACCAAGACAAAGAAGTTACACTTTCTTTTAGTATTTTAAATGAAACTGAATTAGATGTTATTTTAAATGAAATCTCTTACGATTTATTAGAAAATCCAAACTTTTCTATAACTCCTAGAACTGAAGAAATGATGCCAATGCCATTTGTTACTAATGATGCCATTATTATTTCTAAAAAACTGAAGTTATAAAGCACTTTAAAATATTGCTTCGTTTTTATCAATAAAAATTAGCTAATAAATAAGTTTAGCCCTGATTGAAATGGCATCCTTTTTATGTCAGTTCGAGTAAATTTATGAAGAATGAATAAATTTGTATCGAGAACAAATAAAAAGATATAATGGAAAGCAGGAAGTGGCTTCTAAAAAAATTAAAACAAAAAAAGCATTCTGAAAAAATCAGAATGCTTTTTAAAATATTATTTAAAACTAATAATTAGTCTATTTCAGAAACTCTTGATGTATTAACCATTCCTTGCGCTTCTGCTGGCATAGATGTAAGGTTAATCATAAAATCTCCTTGTTGTACATATCCTTTTTCTTTAGATAATTTATTGATATCTACAACTGTTTCATCTGTTGTTAAATTTGCGTCATAATAAAAAGCTTTTACACCCCAAAGTAAGTTTAGTTTTCCTAAAATTCTTCTTTCTGATGAAAATACTAATATTTTAGCTTGTGGTCTCCAAGCAGATATTTGAAAAGCAGTATAACCACTTCTAGTAAGTGTAGAAATTGCTGCTGCATCTATATCATTTGCCATTAAAGCTGCATGGTGACAAACTGATTTTGTGATAAACCTGTTCGTTCTAATATGTGGCGCTTCATGTGGTACTTTAATCATTCTAGAATTTTCGACAGCTTTAATAATTTCTGCCATTTTTTGAATAACTCTAACTGGGTGTTTACCTACAGATGTTTCTCCAGAAAGCATTACTGCATCTGCACCATCCATAATTGAGTTTGCAACATCATTTACTTCTGCTCTTGTTGGAACAGAATTATCAATCATTGTTTCCATCATTTGTGTTGCAATAATTACAGGAATTCTTGCTCTCTTTGCGCGTCTTACTAATTTTTTCTGAATTAATGGAACATCTTGCATTGGAATTTCTACTCCTAAATCTCCACGTGCAACCATTAATCCATCACAATAAGGAATTAATGCATCCATATTTGCAACTGCTTCTGGTTTTTCTATTTTAGCAATTACAGGAACTCTGTATTCTGAATGTTCGTCAATTAAATCTCTTAACATTCTTAAATCTTCTGGTGTTCTTACAAAAGAAAGTGCAATCCAATCTACTTCTAAACCTAAAGCAAAAATGGCATCTTTTTTATCCTTCTCTGTTAATGCAGGTAAAGAAATAGCTGTATTTGGTAAGTTTACACCTTTTTTAGAATTTAAAGGACCTCCAACAATTGTCTTAACAACTACTGATTTATCCATATCTGTAGAAACTACTTCAAAAAGTAATTTACCATCATCAACCATAATATTTTCACCAACTTTTACGTCTTTAGGAAAACGTTGGTATGTCATAAATGCTCTTTCCTTATTACCTACACATTGTTCTGTTGTAAAAGTAAATAAGTCACCATCATTTAAAACTACATTATCTTCCATTACTCCAACACGAAGTTTAGGACCTTGTAAATCTGCTAAAATGGCAACATTATAACCGTTTTCTTCATTAATTTCTCTAATGGTTTTTACGGTCTTTTTAACATTATCGTAATCAGCATGAGAAAAGTTAATACGAAATACATTTACTCCTTCTGTGGCTAATTTCGTTAAAGTTTCTTTACTGTCTGTTGCTGGTCCTAGGGTTGCAACTATTTTGGTTTTTTTGTAATCTTTCATTTTTAAAATATTAAAAAGTCTTTAGACTTTAGGGTGTTTTTATCAATTGAATATGCGGTTATTACATTGTCAATTTCTTTAATTTTATTTATCATTTTCATTACAAACTCATATTCTGATTCTCCACAAATTTTTAGAAAAAAATCTACTTTTTTCTTTTCCGGAATTAAATATGTCTTTGTTTCTGATGTTAATAACAATTCATTAGAAACTGTTTGATTTTCTCTTCTGTAGCTATTTGCTATTAAAAACCAATCAAAATCGTACTCTTTATTTTCATAGTTATAAATAGAAAAAGAAGCTTTCTTTTTTTCTCTTACAAACTCTAAATCTTCTTTTGCTTTATAAAACCGAGTGTTCAGGTTTTTGTTTAATAAGTAGGCAAGTTTATAGTCTTCTAATGTAGAATGGATTCCTATTAAAGAATATTCTTCTTCGCAAAATTCGTCCATTTCTAAAGCGTACACCTGCATAAATTACAACTAATATTAGTTTTTATGAGAGAGCTAAATTACTAATTGTTTATGAGTTTTACGGTTAATTTTAACGAAAACGTTATCGTGTGTGTTAAGTTAAATCAATTTGATTTTGGAAAGTATAATAAACTCTTTTAGAAGCCTGTTCTTCTGCTTTTTTCTTTGAAGTTGCTCTGCCCTTAGCTATTAGTTCTCCATCGATACTAATTTTTACACTAAAGTGCTTAATAGACTCGTTTCCAGAATCCTCATAAGTATCAAAAGAATATTTTTTCTTTTGTTTTTGACACCATTCTATAATAAGCCCTTTATAACTAGTAATTTTACCTTCTAGCTTCTCTATATCTACATAAGGCACAATTACATTTTCGTAAATAAACTTATGACAAGCATTGTAACCTCTATCTAAATAAATAGCGCCAACTAATGCTTCAAAAATATTACCATGAATATTATCTCCAACATTTGCTTGGTCTATATTACTTTTAACAAAACGTATTAAATTTAAATCTTTACCCAATTCATTTAAATGCTCTCTACTTACAACTTTAGAACGCATTTGTGTTAGATAACCTTCATTACCTGTAGGTACTTTTTTATACAAATAAGCAGCAATTACAGAACCTAAAATAGAGTCTCCTAAAAACTCTAATCGTTCGTAATTAATGGGAATTCCTTTACTATCTAACATTTGCACAGATCTATGTGTAAATGCTTTTTTGTATTTGTTTATTTTTCGAGGTGAAAAATTGAGAAGTTTTTTTAATTCATAATATAATTCTGTGTCCTCTTCATTGTGAGGCTTAACTATTTTACGAATAAAATTCATAGAGTATTATTCTTCTAACTTTCTAAATGCAACACAAGCATTATGCCCTCCAAAACCAAAAGTATTACTCATAGCAACCTTTATCTCTCGATTTTGAGCTTTATTTAAAGTTAAGTTTAACTCTGGATTAATATTTTCATCTACATTAACATGATTAATTGTTGGTGGAACAATACTGTATTTCATTGCTAAAATTGCAGCAATAGATTCTATAGCTCCAGCAGCACCTAACAAGTGACCTGTCATAGATTTTGTAGAATTAATATTAATGTTTTTAGCATGATCGCCAAAAACATTAGAAATTGCTTTTAATTCTGCAACATCTCCTAAAGGTGTAGAAGTACCATGAGTATTAATATGGTCTACATCTTCTGGATTAATTCCTGCATTTTCTAAGCAATTTTTCATTACAGCAATAACACCAATTCCCTCAGGATGTGGTGCAGTCATATGATGTGCATCAGAAGACATTCCTCCTCCAATAACCTCAGCATAAATTGTTGCTCCTCTAGCTTTAGCATGTTCATATTCTTCTAGAACAATAGCACCTGCTCCTTCACCTAATACAAAACCATCTCTTGTAGCATCAAAAGGTCTCGAAGCTGTTTCTGGGCTTTCATTTCTTGTTGACAAGGCATGCATAGCATTAAAACCACCAACACCAGAAATTACAACTGCAGCTTCAGAGCCACCAGTTACAATTACATCACAAGTACCTAAACGAATATAATTTAAAGCATCTATCATAGCGTTAGCAGATGATGCACATGCAGAAACTGTAGTATAATTTGGCCCCATAAATCCATTTTTAATAGAAATATTTCCTGGAGCAATGTCTGCAATCATTTTTGGGATAAAGAATGGATTAAATCTTGGTGTGCCATCTCCAGCTCCAAAATTAATAGCTTCGTTTTGAAAAGTTTCTAAACCTCCAATTCCTGCTCCCCAAATTACACCTACACGTAATTTGTTTAATTTTTCTAGATCGAATTTTGCATCTGCAATTGCTTCATCTGAAGCAACCATTGCATACTGCGTAAATGGATCCATTTTTCTAGCGTCCTTTCTGTTAATAAAGTCCGTTACTTCAAAGTTTTTTAATTCACATGCAAAACGAGTTTTGAACTTGTCAGCATCAAAACGTGTGATAGGTGCAGCACCGCTAACTCCGTTAACTAATGCATTCCAATATTCTTCAATATTATTACCAATTGGCGTTAATGCGCCAAGTCCAGTGACTACAACTCGTTTTAATTGCATATAAATATTACTTTTTTGCTTCTTCTATATAACTTACTGCTTGACCAACTGTTCCGATGTTTTCAGCTTGATCATCTGGTATTTGAATATCGAATTCTTTTTCGAACTCCATAATTAATTCAACAGTATCCAAAGAATCTGCTCCTAAATCGTTTGTGAAGCTCGCTTCTGTTGTTACTTCGTTATCGTCTACTCCTAATTTGTCTACGATAATAGCTTTTACTCTTGATGCAATGTCTGACATAATTTTTTTGTTTTTTAAAATTTTAATCGGGGCAAAAATACGAATCTTTATAATTATATCTAATTTTTGTCCTAAAAATGATTATTAAAAGTAAAGAAAAAAAATAATCTTACTTTAAAAATAATCAAATTGTTAATAATTATTCTTTTTTTTGTAGCTTAGAAATGTAGTTATGAAGCGTATTGTTGTTTTTGCTTCTGGTTCTGGAACGAACGCAGAAAACATTATAAGGTTTTTTAATCATACTAAAACCGCTAAGGTTACTCAAGTATTGTGTAACAATGAACATGCCAAAGTTTTTGAAAGATGTAAAAGACTAAATACTAGGTGCTTACATTTTAATAAAAATGATTTTACTGCTTCAGAAAAGGTGCTTAACATCTTAAAAGAGGAGGCAGATTATATTGTTTTAGCTGGTTTTTTATGGAAAATTCCACAAAATATTATTGATGCTTTTCCTAATAAAATTATTAACATTCACCCTGCTTTATTGCCAAAATATGGTGGAAAAGGAATGTATGGAATGAATGTTCATAATGCAGTAAAAGAAAATAAAGAAACAGAAACGGGTATAACTATTCATTATGTAAATGCTAATTATGATGAAGGAACCATCATTTTTCAAGCAAAAACTGCTCTTTTAGAAGATGATACTCCAGAAATTATTGCAGAAAAGATCCATATTTTAGAGCAACGTTACTTTCCAAGAATAATTGAAGATGTAATTTTAGAAGTGAATGAGTAAAAAAAAGTTTTATGTTGTTTGGAACGGCCGCAAAAAAGGAGTTTTTACTTCTTGGAAAGTCTGTAAAGCACAGATTGATGGTTTTGAAGGTGCACAATATAAATCTTTTGCCAATCTAGATGAAGCTGAAATTGCTTCTAAAGGAAAATACGACGACTACAAAGGTAAAAACACCAAAAAACCTACTTTATCATTCAAAGAAAAAGAAAAAATTGGAAGACCTAATTTAGAAAGTATTTCTGTGGATGCTGCTTGTTCTGGAAACCCAGGAAAAATGGAATACAGAGGTGTTTTAACTCATAATAAAAAACAACTTTTTATAAAAGGTCCTTTTGAAAAAGGAACTAATAATATTGGTGAATTTTTGGCTTTAGTTCATGGAATTGCTTTATTAAAAAGCAAAAACAAAGAAGATATTCCTATTTATTCTGATTCTAAGATTGCTATGAGTTGGGTAAAAAAGAAACAATGCAAAACAAACTTGCATTTTGATGCTTCTAACAAAGACTTATTAGAGTTGATAAAAAGAGCAGAAAAATGGCTGAAAGAGAATACTTACAAAAACCCAATTCTAAAATGGGAAACCAAAGCTTGGGGAGAAATTCCTGCAGATTTTGGGAGGAAATAAGTAAGCAAAATTAAAATTGACTGCTTAAGCATTCAACAAAAGACATATGATTTTGACAAAATAATTGTTTTACATCAAAACTTAGGATAATTATTTTGTTTAAATTTTCATTTAACAAATCATATGACTTTGTGACAATCCTTTCTTAATAATCTTTACAGGAAAGATTTTTTTTCATAGCAATTTCCCCCGCAGTTCAAAAATCGGAAAGATTTTAAAGACAACCTAAAAACTCTTTCCTCTTTTTAGACTAACTGTTTTCAGGGATATAAATCCTCTCACTGTTTTCAGTTAGTCCAAAATGGAAAGTGAAAAAACACATTTTAGCACTATCTTTGCTATAAGAAAAAGAAATATTAAGATGTTGAAAAAAATTACTATTGAAAAGCTTGAAAAGAAAGCACACAAAGTGCTTAAAAAAATTGTTAAAAGAAGACAAGAACTAGGAATCTCTCAAACAGATTTAGCTATAAAATTAAACATGACTACAAGTGGTTATTTTAAAGTTGAAAAAGGAGAATCTAAATTAGATCTTATTAGATTATTTGAGATTGCAGAATTTTTAGATATAGATGCTAAAGAGCTTTTTTAAAAACTATTTATTAATTAAAAAACCCAAACTAAAATTTAGTTTGGGTTTTTTTATTTAAAAGAGATTTCTCGATACTATTTTCTAATAAAATCGAAAATCACTCGAAATGACAACGATAATTAAATATTCGCTTTCATTAACTCTCTATTCATTCTAGCAATGTTGTCTAAAGAAATTCCTTTAGGACATTCTACTTCACAAGCTCCTGTATTTGTACAGTTTCCAAAACCTTCTAAATCCATTTGAGCTACCATGTTTTGCACACGATCTGCAGCTTCTATTTGTCCTTGAGGTAATAAAGCATATTGAGATACTTTTGCCCCTACAAATAACATTGCAGAAGAGTTTTTACAAGTTGCTACACAAGCACCACAACCAATACAAGTTGCTGCATCCATAGCTTCATCTGCTGCATGTTTAGAAATAGGAATATTATTTGCATCTTGAGTATTACCTGAAGTATTTACAGAAATGTAACCTCCTGCTTGTTGAATACGCTCAAAAGCCATTCTATCTACTACTAAATCTTTAATTACTGGAAATGCTGCTGCTCTAAATGGCTCTATTGTAATAGTATCTCCATCATTAAACATACGCATGTGTAATTGACAAGTAGTAATAGCTCTATCAGGCCCATGAGCTTCACCATTTATGTATAAAGAACATGCTCCACAAATTCCTTCTCTACAGTCATGATCAAAAGCAACTGGTTCTTCACCAGCATTTACTAACTGTTCATTTAAAACATCCATCATTTCTAAGAAAGACATATGTTCTGAAATATCAGTTACTTTATAATCGACCATTTGACCCTTTGTACTCGAGTCTTTTTGTCTCCAAATTTTTAACGTTAAATTCATTCCTTTACCTGACATATCTTTCTTATTTGTATGAACGTTGTTTCAATTCAATATCTTTAAATTCTAATTCTTCTTTATGTAAAACCGCATCTGCTGGTTCTCCTTTATATTCCCAAGCAGATACAAATGCAAAGTCTTTATCATTACGTTTTGCTTCTCCTTTTTGCGGTCCATCTAACTCAGCAGATTCTTCTCTAAAGTGTCCTCCACAAGATTCTGCTCTTACTAAAGCATCTTTTGCAAATAATTCTCCTAATTCTAAGAAATCTGCAACTCTACCCGCTTTTTCTAGTTCTGGATTCATTTCATTTGATCCTCCAGGAACAGAAACTTCTTTCCAAAATTCTTCACGAATTGCTTTAATTTCAACCATGGCTTCTTCTAAACCTTTGGCATTTCTAGACATACCTGCTTTATCCCACATTACTTTTCCAAGTTTTTTGTGGAAATAATCTACAGACTTTGTTCCTTTATTATTAACAAAGAAATCAATTCTATCTTTTACCTCTTTTTCAGCTGCATTAAATTCTAGAGAATCTGTTGGTATTTTTCCTGTTCTAATATCATCAGCTAAATAATCTCCAATAGTATAAGGCAACACAAAATAACCATCTGCTAAACCTTGCATTAATGCAGAAGCTCCTAATCTATTTGCTCCGTGATCAGAGAAATTTGCTTCTCCAATACAATAACATCCAGGTATTGTAGTCATTAAGTTATAATCAACCCAAACACCTCCCATTGTATAGTGTACTGCGGGGTAGATCATCATTGGCGTTTTATATGGATTCTGATCTACAATTTTTTCATACATCTGAAATAAGTTTCCATATTTAGCTTCAACTATTGCTTGTCCTAATTCGTATATTTTTTCTGGTGAAGGATTTTTTATATTCTGAATTTTCGCTTGCTCTTTTCCATAACGATCAAAAGCAGAAGCAAAATCTAAATATACAGCTTCACCAGTTGCATTTACTCCATAACCAGCATCACAACGCTCTTTTGCAGCTCTAGATGCTACATCACGTGGAACTAAGTTACCAAATGCAGGATAACGTCTTTCTAAATAATAATCTCTTTGCTCTTCAGTTAAATCTGTAGGTTTTTTCTTTCCTTCTCTAATTGCTAAAACATCTTCCATGTTTTTAGGAACCCAAATACGTCCATCATTACGTAAAGACTCAGACATCAACGTTAATTTAGACTGATAATCTCCAGAACGAGGAATACATGTTGGGTGAATTTGAGTATAACAAGGATTTGCAAAATACGCTCCTTTTTTATGGATTTTCCAAGATGCAGTTGCATTAGAACCCATTGCGTTTGTAGATAAGAAATATACATTTCCATAACCACCAGAACCAATTACAACAGCATGAGCAGAATGACGCTCAATTTCTCCAGTAATTAAGTTTCTTGCAATAATTCCTCTTGCTTTTCCATCAACAATAACAACATCTAACATTTCATGTCTGTTAAACATTTCTATTTTACCACGAGCAATTTGTCTATTCATTGCAGAATAAGCTCCTAATAATAACTGCTGACCTGTTTGTCCTTTTGCATAAAAAGTTCTAGAAACTAAAACTCCACCAAAAGAACGGTTGTCTAATAAACCTCCATAATCACGAGCAAAAGGAACTCCTTGTGCTACACATTGATCAATAATATTAGAAGACACTTCTGCTAAACGATACACATTTGCTTCACGAGAACGATAATCTCCTCCTTTTACAGTATCGTAAAATAATCTGTAAGTAGAATCTCCATCTCCTTGATAGTTTTTTGCAGCGTTAATTCCTCCTTGTGCTGCAATTGAATGTGCTCTTCTTGGAGAATCTTGGTAAGCAAATGCTTTTACATTATAGCCTAACTCTGCTAAAGTTGCAGCGGCAGAACCACCTGCTAAACCTGTACCTACAACAATAACATCTATGTTACGTTTATTTGCAGGGTTTACCAAATCTATTTTATTTTTATAATCTGTCCATTTATCTTTAATTGGACCTTTTGGTACTTTTGAATCTAAAGCCATATTTATTAAGATTAATGGTTATGATTTAAATGATGAAACAATGCAACAATTATAAATCCTAAAGGAATAACTATTGAATATATTTTACCGAAATTTTGTAATGCTTTTTTTCTTCCTGCTGTAACTCCCATTGATTGAAAAGCAGATGTGAATCCATGTGCTAAATGCAATCCTAAGAAAACAAATGCTACAACATAGAATACAACTCTCCAAATTGGCACAAATTTTTCTTGTAACTCATGAAAATATCTCATTTCTCCATTGTGTAACCCAGACATGTCTCCTAAAACATATTTAGTGTTTAATTCTGGAATCCAGAAATCAATAAAATGAAGTACAATAAAAGCTAAAATAGCCAATCCACTGTAAATCATGTTTCTACTCATCCATGTAGAATTAGCTGCTCCATTGTCTTTAGCATAGGCAACTCCATTTGCTTTTTTGTTTTTCAATTCTAAAATAAATCCCATCACAAAATGAAAAACAACTCCAAAAATTAATACAGGTTGTAATGCAAACTGTACTAAAGGATTTGTTCCCATAAAATGAGAAGCTGTATTAAATGCATCATCACTTATAAGTGAAAGTAGGTTGACTGATAAATGCATTATTAAGAAAAACATGAGGAAGAATGCAGATAGCGCCATGGCTATTTTTCTTCCAATTGAAGATTTGAAAAATCCGCTCATTGTATAATTAGTTAAATTTGTTGACAACAAAAATAGGGCTAAACTATCTCGTTTACAAAAAAACAGACCTTTTTTAATCTGTATTTAGAATAGTTTTAAATAAAACTACTTAAACGATTAAACACAAACAAATACAGGCTATTCAGTTTTTTTAAAACTACTACACTAAGTATTAATTACGTATAAAACTAAGTACTATTTGAAACTAAAAAACGCCTATTATTTTTGTATACCCTTTTTAATATTTTCTTAGAAATAATTTCACTTTCACAAGTTAGAAAAACTTCTTTTTTTATTATTTTATAATTTAAACGTTTAAAAACTACCTAAAAAATGGTGGTCTTTTTAACTTTTATTAATTTAGTGATAAGGCCAAATAATTGGTATCATTACTATACTTACAATAAAGAATATTAATAATAATATAGACCCACTTTTCATATAATCTGTAAACTTGTAATTACCTGCATTCATTACCATTGTATTTGTTGGCGTGCCAAATGGCGTTAAAAATGCAGTAGAAGCACTTACTGCTAATGCCATCATAAATGGTTGAGGCGAATACCCTAATTGGATTGAAGCAACTAATACAATTGGCGCCATTAAGATAGCTGTTGCAGTATTACTCATAACTTGACTTAAGAATGATGTTATTAAGAAAATCCCTGCTAAAAAGTAAGTTGGATGCATATCACCTAATACAGTAATCATTGAATCTGCTATGTATTTTGCACCTCCAGTTTTTTGAAGCGCAACTCCCATTGGTATCATTCCTGCCATAATAATTATAACATTCCAATTAATTGCTCTATAAGATTGATTCATATTGATACATCCTCCCATAACCATAATAAAAGCTGTAAGAATTACTGTAATTGCAGAAGAAAAAGGTCCCCAAATAAACATGGTTACCATAAAAACCATTGCTAAAATTGAAATGACTCCTTTTCTAGTAATCTTTCCAACTTCTTTAGACAGTTCTTCTGGAGAACCAATAATTAAGAAATCTCTACTTTCTTCTTGAATTGCTTTAATATCTTCCCATTTTGCTCTCACTAACAAAGAATCTCCTTCTTTTAAATCAAATTCTCTACCTCTAATTCTTTTATTATGTCTATTTAAAGCCATAACCTGAAGGTTATATTTATCTCCAAATCTACCAGTGTTTATATGCCTACCTTTATAACTAGATTTTGGAGCTACAATCATTTCGCAAATACCAACCTCATCTGAAAGTACATTTTCTTTAATGAAATCTCCATCAACTTCTTCTTGTTTTGTAGCAGCAACATTATATTTTTGAATAAATCTATTGATTCTATTTTCACTACAGTTTACAATTAATTCGTCTTGTGCATGAAGTTCTCTATCTAAATCTGGAAATTCATTTGGATCACTCTTTTTTAAACCAACTTTTTTAAGAAGAGTTGTTGTTTTCTTTTCATGAGGAATAATTTTAATAATATTTACTCCCATTCTAGACCCCAATTGCATTTGTTTAATCGTTTTACCGATTGCAGAAGAACTAGGTCTTATTCTAACTCTCCAAAACCCTTCATATAATTGGTAAGAATCTTCAATATTCTGAATAGATTCGTCAATATCTTCTAATTTTCTTGATTCATTATCTGGTAATAATTTTTGACCAAAATACCTCATGTAAATAACTGTCAATACCAATAAAGGAACTCCAATATAAGCGAATTCAAAAAAACCAAACTCTTGCACACCACCATCAATCATTGCCTGATTTGTAACAATATTGGTTGGAGTACCTGTTAAAGTTAACAATCCTCCAGTTGCAGCTGCAAAAGACAAAGGAATTAACATTTTTGAAGCAGAGGTTTTTAATCTCCAAGCTGCTGCAATAATAACTGGCATTAATGAAGCAACTGTACCTGTGTTACTCATAAAAGCAGAAAGAATAGCAGAACCAATAATTATTAAAACTAATAATCTATTCGAATTATTTTTTGATAAAGTAATAATCTTATTTCCTAACCAAGAAGTAAGCCCAGTTCTACTCATTGCTTCTCCAACAATAAATAGACCTGCAATTAAAATAATACTAGAATTACTAAAACCAGAGAATGTTTCTTTGGTTGTTAAAACACCTGTCATACTCAATGCCATCATACTTGTAACAGCAACTATATCGGGTCTTATTTTACCAGAAATAAATAAAATAATTGTAATACCTAAAATAATAAATGTAATAGTCATATCGTATATTTTAAGTCCACAAATGTAGAAATATACTAAATCTAAGTTTTATGATAAATATCAATAAAAGTCTTACTGTTACTGGTCTAAAATAAATTTATGCTCTAAAAGCACTATGTAGATTGAGCGAATACGTTATCGTAAGTTTTTCCTTTATTTTAAAAGAAATATTAGCAATTACACTTATAATTTTAATTAAGTTGTTTACTGGTAATTATTTTACTTTCGTTAGAGTTTACTAAACACTTATTATTCTTCCATTTACCTTTTAATTCTTCTTTTTTAAGCGTTTTTCCATCACAAGTTAAAAATTTTCCATTTTTATCTTTTTTAATGATTTTAAGTTTCCCTGATTTAATAGCGTTTATAATTCTATAAATTAATCCTTCTTTAGAAGTTATACTACCTTTAGTAATCAATTTTATTCCTTCATCATTATTATGTAAATCCATTTCAGAAGAGATTTCATCTGGTACAACCCCATCTTCTAACTTTCTTTTTTTGTAGGTTAAATAGTTTTCTTTTTCATGTGCTTTACCCAAAGAACGAGCAGCTCTTTTACCCATTTCTTGCGTTAATCTTGCCATCCAATACGCATGTCTAAAAGCATCTACTTGACCTCCAGAAGCATCTCCATCTAATAAATTTGTTCTTTTAATAGAATCTGTAACTCTATTAGTTTCTTTAGAAATTTTTAAAGATTTAGTGGCCTTGAAAGGGTGAAATAACACCCAGGTTCTTTTGGGTCCAGAAAGCTTAAAAAAACTTTTTAAACTCGCTTGAGAAAATGTTTGTAAAGTAAATATTAACGTTAAAAAAAGTATTATTTTTTTCATTCTATTAAAATATAATTTATTGAATATTAGTTATTTGAATTTGATTACCGTTAAAAACAAAAGTATCAGAAATTCTTTTTCCTAAAAGTAGTTTTCCAATAGGAGATGAAACAGAAATTGCAAAATAATTATTCCCTTTAATTGTAAATTGTCCAGCAGAAATTGATAAAAAGTAATTCGCACTATTTGTTTCAATTAAACTCCCTAAATGTGCAACTTCTGATGTTTTAGAAATATCAATTTTAGCCAAAATAGTTTTCATTTGAGTAATTCCATACAATTGCTGACCTGCTTTTTCCATTTCTAATTGCAACATTGCTCTACCCGTTTCATGCTTATCTCCTGCAGAACTTTTGGTTTCTGAATGCAGTGCTTTTCGGTTAGAAGAAATAATATCTTCAACCGTTTGCAAACGATTGTTTACAAAATCTTCACATTGCTTAAAAAGCTCTTTTTTGATTTCTATTTGCAACATATTTCATTTTAACATTTACTTTTTTAGAAAGCACTAAACTGCTACCACCTACATCAAAATCTTTTCTATTAAGTGTAAAATTTGCAGAAAAAACGAACTTACCACCTTTTTCTTTAATCTCTATTGGTGTTTCAATTCTTTTTTTAATTCCTTTAATATTTAAAAAACCTTTAATTATATATTTCGAACCATCTTTTTTTTCTATTTCTGTAGATTTATAAATAATTTTAGGGTGATTTTCAACATCAAAAAAATCTGATTTTAAAAGATGTTTATCTATTGCATTTGTGTTAGTAGTTATCGATTTTACACTAATTATTGCGTTCATAAAACTATCTTTTAAATTAGCTGCATCAAAATTACTCGAAAACTCATATACATTAAAAACTCCAGCTACATTGATACCAAAATTCTTAATTTTAAAGTTGATAGAAGTTTCTAAATCATTTTGAACTAACTCTTGAGTAAAACAAGTAGTTACGCTAAAAACGAGTATAAACAAAATGCTTTTTAATCTACTAAACATGCTAATTCTTTTCCTATTAAACTTCCTATTGCAATTCCCATACCACCTAATCTAATTCCGCAAAAAACATTTTCTGAAATTTGTTTTACAATAGCTTTTTTCTGATTTCCAACACCCATAATTCCGCTCCAACTTTGTTCTATTTCAAAATTTGTGTTTGGTAAAATGGTTTCTTTTAAAATCTTTTTCAATTGATTTTGAATGATTTCTGTTTCTCCAAATTGGGATGTTTCTTCTGTTTTAAAATCGAGGTTTCTTCCACCACCAAACAAAATTCTATTATCTATATTTCTAAAATAATAATACCCTTTATCTAAATGAAAAGTTCCTTTTATATGTAAGTTTTTTATTGGTTTCGTTATTAGAACTTGTGCCCTTGCTGGTTTTACTTTTTCATGTAACAATTGATTAGAAAAACCATTGGTTGCAATTAATAATTTACCTGTTTTAAAGTTGATTTTATCCGTTTCTACTTCAATTGAATTTCCTGTTTCAGAAAATTGTTTAACAGTAATATTATTTAAGATTTTTACACCTAATTTTTGAACTTTTAAGAGCAACTGAGAAACCATTTTTCCGGTATCAATCTGACCTTCAAAATTATTTACAATGTATTCTGAATGCACTTTTTTAAAGTTGAAAATATTCTTTGAAACATCAAAAACATCAGCTTTAAAAATTGGATTTAATAGTTGGTTAATTTCAGCTTTTTTAGAAATACATTCTTCAAAAAATGACGCTTCATTACATAATTCAAAACCTTTGTTTTGTTGAAAATTAATGTTTTTATCACCTAAATTATTTCGTAACAATTGTAAGCCTTTCCATCTTTTATCAACCAAATTAAAAACCTCTTTTTCTGTGTGAGTTTTTAAATCATCTAAAATTTCAGATAGACTTCCAAAGCATGCAAAACCTGCATTTTTTGTACTTGCTCCTTGAGGCAACATTCCTTTTTCAAGAATTAAAATAGTTGCTTTTGGGTGTTTGTTTTTCAATTCTAAAGCGCAGTTTAAACCTACAATTCCACTACCAACAATAGTAAAATCAATATTTGTAAACCATTCTTTTATTTCCCAATAACTGTAGCTCATTTAAAGTTTTTTTTCAAAACAAATACTGTTTTCCATTGCTGCATATTGTCCGTAATTTGGAATCACTTTATACAAACATTTATGATAAAATTTTACTGCTTCAACCTGTCTTTTTCCTGTTTCTAAAACACAACTTTTAAAACCCAATTCTTTTGCCCAAATTTCTAATTCTGTTAGTACTTTTTGTGCAATTCCTTGTCCTCTTTTATCTGGTGCAACAAACATCCTTTTTACCTCAACAGCAATATTATTAAACTTCTTTATTGCACCACAACCAACTGCAATTTCATCAACATAAACAACTACAACATTTTTTAAAACATCAATATTGTTAAACTGATTGTAAAAAGCATGTTCATCTCCATCTGTAGTTTTTAGATATACATCTAATTGTTTTACCAAATTGATAAAATCTTTATTTTCTGAATTTGTTCTAATAATCTTCAAACTTTAGTTTTAATTGAACCCAAACTGGTTCTTTTTTTATGGTGTTTAAATTACCAAAAGACAAACCTAATAAACGTACAGAATTTGTTATTTTATCTTGATATAACAACTCTTTAACTACAGGAAAAAATTCGCTTTTTTTCTGCATAAAGTTTTCTTTTGTTTTACTTCTTGTTTGTTGTGTAAAATCTGAATATTTAATTTTTAAAGTAATTGTTTTTCCTTTTGTATCAGATTTTAGCATTCTTTTTTCTAACTCATCAGCAATTTTTTCTAACTTTTCTAACATAAAAATTTCAGAAGAAATATTTTCGAAAAAAGTACGCTCTGCAGCTAAAGATTTTCGAATTCTGTTAGGTTTAACTGGGCTATTATGAATTCCTCGAACAATATTATAATAATGAGCACCCGATTTCCCAAAAAGAGTAACTAATTCTTCCAAGGTTTTTTTCTTTAAATCGTTACCCACAAAAATACCCAAGTTATACATTTTTGCTGCCGTAACTTTACCAACTCCATAAAATTTATTGACTGGCAATTCTTCTAAAAATTGAATTACCTCATCTGGATGAACCGTTTTTTGTCCGTTAGGTTTATTAATATCTGATGCAACTTTTGCAATAAATTTATTGATAGAAATTCCTGCAGAAGCTCTTAAACCAGTTTCATCATAAATTCTTTGACGAATTTCTCTTGCAATATCATTTGCAGACGGATTTCCTTTTTTATTTATAGTAATATCTAAATACGCTTCATCTAAAGAAAGTGGTTCTACCAAGTCTGTATAATCGTAAAAGATTTCTCTAATTTTAGCTGATATTTCTTTATAACGAGCAAAATCTGTTTTTACAAAAATTAAATGCGGACATTTTTGTTTTGCCAACATACCACTCATAGCAGATCTTACTCCGAATTTGCGTGCTTCGTAACTTGCTGCAGAAATTACCCCTCTTCTTCCATCACCACCAACAGCAATTGCTTTTCCACGTAATTCAGGATTGTCTAACTGCGCTACAGAAGCATAATATGCATCCATATCTACATGAATAATTTTACGATAAGGAGGTTGTAATTCCATCTTTCGAAAATACAAAAAAGTCATTGCTTGTCATTGCTAGGAACGAAGCAATCTCATTTAATTTAAAAAGTCAATACAAAGATTAATTACCTCTTTCATTTCTTTAGAAAGTTCATTTTCTTTCCAAGGATGAGAAACATTAAAAACATGATTTGCATTTTCTATAATTTTAAATTCACTTTTAGGATTCCATTTTTTTAAACTTTCTGCTTCATAAATTAATACAGAAGTGTCATTATTTCCATGGATTATTAAATGTGGAATTTGTAAATTCTCAGTTGCATATTTAATCGTTAATCGATTTTCATTTTTTTCAAAATCTTCATAAAATTGATAAAAATGAGGCATTTCTTGATGAGTTCTACCATTTTTTACATAATAAACACCTTTTTCTTCCCATTTTTGAAAATCTTCATTTTTTGGAAATCTAGTTTTATAATCAGAAACTCCTGCCAAAGTAATTACCTTTTTTACTCTAGAGTCTTCATCAGATTTTAAAAGAACAATTCCTCCACCTCTACTGTGCCCAATTATTGAAATATTGTTTACATCAACTTCATTTTTAAAGTTTTCTTTGGATAAAATCCAATCAATCACACTACCTAAATCATCTAATTCTTTAGAATAATTATTGTTTCCAAAAGCTTCTAAATCTGGAAAATCTATGGGTTGTTCTAAAGTCCCTCCATTATGAGAAAAATTAAATTTTATGAAGAAAAAACCTGTTTTAGCAAATGCTTCTGCCATTAAATTCCAAGCTCCCCAATCTTTAAAACCTTTGTAACCATGACAAAAAATAATCACTTTTTTTGGTTGATGATCTTCTTTATAAAAAACATCAGTTATAATTGGTTTGTTATGTTTTCCTTCAACAATTATGTTCTTTATCGTTTTCATTTCTTCTTAAAAAAATAGTTTTATAAATGTAAAAATAGCGACAAAACCTGTTAAAATAGATAAAATTATATTAATATCTTTTGTGAGTTTTCCTGTTTTTTGCTGAATCTTTTTTGCAAATTCCCCATATAAATAGAGAATATAAAATGTACCTATTACAGATCCTGCTATAAAAAATAAAACAGGAATAAAATCAAAACTAAACAATTTAAAAACATCTAAAGTTATTACGCTTCCACTGAAAAAAGGAACTGCAAACATGTTTAAAACAGACAATGTTATTCCTACTAAAAAAGGGTTTTCCCTTTTTATGTTACCAGTTTCGATTTCCGTTTTTGCTTTCTTAGATTCTCTATAAAAATAATAGGATAAGAAAAGAAAAATAACAATCCCGAACTTTTCTAAAGTTTCTAAAATAGTTGGGTTTTCGGCAATATATTTAACCAAAAGAACAGCAATATAAACTTGAGGAAAAACAATTAAAGAAACTCCTAAAGCATATTTATTAACAGCCTTTTTTCCTTTTTCTAAACTAATTTTTAAGGCATTCATATTTAACATACTAGGTGTTATAGAACCTACAAAAGAAAAAAGAAAACCGAAGAAAAAAAGTGATACTACTGTCATTAAAAGAAATCTATTGGTAAAGATTGGTTTTTAAAATAAATTGTACAAAAAAACGCACCAAATAATTTGATGCGTTTTAATATTAATAATAATAAACTTAATAATTATACTACTCCTTGTGCTAACATTGCATCTGCAACTTTAACAAAACCAGCAATATTTGCTCCTGAAATATAATCTATAGATCCATCTTCTTGTTTACCATATTCTACACAAGAATCATGAATATCTTCCATAATGTCTTTCAATTTTTCATCTACTTCTTTACGAGACCAGCTTAAACGTAATGAATTCTGACTCATTTCTAAACCAGAAGTTGCAACTCCACCTGCATTTGATGCTTTTCCTGGAGCAAACAAAATTTTTGCTTTTTGAAATTCTTGAATTGCTTCTGGTGTAGAAGGCATATTTGCTCCTTCAGAAACACACATACATCCGTTTTTTACTAATTCTTTTGCTTCCTCTCCATTTAACTCATTTTGAGTTGCACATGGCAAAGCAACATCACAAGGAACAGACCAAGGTCTTTCTCCTGCAACATATTTAGCATTCGGATATTTTTCTACATACTCACTAATTCTTCCTCTTTTATTGTTTTTAAGATCCATTACAAATTGTAACTTTTCTGTATCAATTCCTTCAGAATCATAAATATATCCACCAGAATCAGATAAGGTTAAAACAGTTGCTCCTAACTCTAAAGCTTTTTCTGCAGCATATTGCGCAACATTACCAGAACCAGAAATCACAACTTTTTTCCCTTCAAAAGAATCGTTATTTACTTTTAACATATTCTGAGCAAAATATACATTTCCATATCCTGTTGCTTCTGGTCTAATTAAAGAACCACCCCAAGATGCTCCTTTACCAGTTAATACGCCTGTAAAAGTTGTTTTTAGTTTTTTATACATACCAAACATAAAACCAATTTCTCTGGCACCAACACCAATATCTCCAGCAGGCACATCTGTATTATGACCAATATGTCTAAATAACTCACTCATAAAAGCATGACAGAAACGCATAATTTCGTTATCAGATTTTCCTTTCGGATCAAAGTCAGAACCTCCTTTTCCTCCACCCATAGGTAAAGTTGTTAAAGAGTTTTTAAACACTTGCTCAAAAGCTAAAAATTTTAAAATACTAGCATTTACAGACGGATGAAAACGCAAACCACCTTTATAAGGACCAATTGCAGAATTCATTTGAATTCTATAACCTCTATTTACTTGTATTTCTCCTTTATCATCTACCCAAGCAACTCTAAAAGAAATCTGCCTTTCTGGTTCTACCATCCTTAAAAGAATGTTTTTACCAAAATAAATATCATTTTCAATGATATAAGGAATTACAGTTTCTGCTACTTCATGTACAGCTTGTAAAAATTCTGGCTCATGGCTATTTCTTAGTTTAACCAAGTCCATGAATTCATCAATTTTAGATTTGATATTTTTATCCATGTTTTTTTATGATATTAATAAAAATTTAACCCTACAAAGATAACTAATTTTCGATATCACAAAATTAAAATAAATAAAATAATTTTTCTGTAAACCCTTATTTCAATCGATTTCAATAACTGTTGCAGTTTTCTTAATAAATACAATCTAAAACTCTTTAAAAAAGAGTAAATTTGCGCCTTAATTATCCTTGAAAATGTTAGATAAAGTAAAAGAACTAATTGGTGATGTAAAAGCATTTAATGCAACAACGAAAGAAGAAGTTGAAACTTTTAGAATTAAATACTTAGGAAGTAAAGGTTTGCTAAAAGATTTATTTGCTGAATTTAAAAATGTAGATGCTGAATTACGTAAAGATTTTGGACAAGCTTTAAACAACTTAAAAAAATCTGCAGAAGGAAAAGTTGCTGAATTAAATGCGTCTTTAGAAAGTTCTGCAAGCGAAAAATCTTTTTATGGAGATTTAACACGTCCATCAGAACCAATTAATTTAGGTTCTCGTCATCCAATTTCATTGGTAAAAAATCAAATTATAGAGGTTTTTAACAGAATTGGTTTCACGGTTTCTGAAGGTCCAGAGATTGAAGATGATTGGCACAACTTTACAGCTTTAAATTTACCAGAATATCATCCTGCAAGAGACATGCAAGACACGTTTTTTATAGAGCAAGATCCAGATATTTTATTAAGAACACATACTTCTTCTGTACAAGTACGTTATATGGAAGAAAATCAACCTCCTATTAGAACAATTTCTCCTGGAAGAGTTTTTAGAAATGAAGATATTTCTGCGAGAGCACATTGTATTTTTCATCAAGTAGAAGGTTTATATATAGATACAGATGTTTCTTTTGCTGATTTAAAACAAACGCTGTTATACTTTACAAAAGAAATGTTTGGTAAATCTAAGATTCGTTTACGTCCTTCTTATTTCCCGTTTACAGAACCAAGTGCAGAAGTAGATATTTACTGGGGATTAGAAACTGAAACTGATTACAGAATTACAAAAGGTACAGGTTGGTTAGAAATTATGGGTTGTGGTATGGTAGATCCTAATGTGTTAAAAAATGCAAATATAGATCCTACTAAATATTCTGGTTACGCTTTTGGAATGGGAATAGAACGAATTGCAATGTTATTATATCAAATACCAGATATTAGAATGTTTTATGAAAATGACAAACGTTTCTTAGAGCAGTTTAAATCGGTTATTTAATGAACTACTTTTCACAATTTTGGGACGAAGGAAGAGATGATGAATACTCTAGTTGGGGGAACTCTACTTGGTATTTTGAAACGAATGATGAAGATGAAATTTTAAAACAAATTACAGTTTATCAAAACGGAAAAGTTTTAAAATACAGTAAAGAAAACCCTAAAGATCAATTTGGAAATTTAGGAGAACATACTGTAACAATAGAAGATTGTGATGGAACTGTAATTGAAAAAGAAGATTTCTATAAACTTTGGTAATTCATCAAACTTTAAAAACTAATTTTTGAAAAAAGACATACAAATACCAGAAGTTACAGACGTAGAAATGGCTGTAGTTTATGAGTTTAACGATATTTACAACACCAACGATTGGAACATTTATATTATCAATAATAAAAATGTAGATTTAGAAATGATGGTGATTGTATCTCAAGGGTTTTCTGATACAAAAACAACTTCTTTATTACGTAAAAAGTTAGATAAACTTCCTGCGAATTCTTTTGCTAAAGTTGAATTTATGCAACCAGAATTATTCAAGTTAAACAACCGTTTTCAGGTTACTTTTTTTGAAGGAAATACGTTGTATGAAAAAACGTATATGTTTAAAGAAAACACAGTTAAAGAAGGTGCCTTACGTATGATTGATGAAATTAAAAAGCGTGGTATTTTAGCTTAATTATTTTTTTAATATTGAGAAAAGATTGTATTAGATAATTTATTTTAGACTTTAAAATTTAATCAATTAACAGAAGTTTTTAAAAAAAAATAATCTAATTTTATACGAAATAATTATTTAATTTAAAAAAAGATGATTCTATTTTTCACGTTTAAAAAAATTCTAAGAAAAAATGAATCAATATCAATAAAATACAATAAAACACTTGTACTCTTAATATTCCTTTTTTTATCAACCCAAGGGGTTATTGCTCAAAACCCAACCATCAAAAAAAATATTAAAGAATTAAAAGAAAAGGTAGCACAAACCAATGGAGCACAACGCTTGGTTTGGATGGATAGTCTTGCAAACTATATAACGTTTGAAACTTCACTTGCAAACGATTCTATCTTAAGAGCAACTGTAGACTATGCAAAACAGTTAGACTCCGTCAATATTGCGGTTTGGCATACGGTAAACATTTTAGATAATATCAATTACAAAAATGAGCACCTTGAAGAAGGTGAAAAAATTGTAATGCAAACCAAGCCTTTACTGCCTTACGTCACAAAACCAAAAATACTAGATAAATATTACTTTGAATTAGGAGAATTATACTATCTCTTACGAGACTTTAACGAATCAATCAAAAGCTTCGACAGTTGCTATTCCTATGCTACCAAATACAAAACAAACTTAGTAGGCACTTCTAAATTTAGAAAAGGGATAACCTATGTAGATAAAGGTGATTTTGGAAAAGCATCTATAGAAATAAGAGAAGCCTCCAATTATTTTCAGAAAGGAAAAGATACCATACAATGGATTAATTCTAAAAATTCGATGTCTATTTTATATAGTAAAAATGGGTTTTATAAAGAAGCAAAAAAAGAACGTATAGAACTTATTGAATTAGCAAAAACACTACAGGATTATCCCAATTTACCTCCAGTTTATTACAATATAGCTGCAGATGACAATAAAGCAGGCTTGCAAAAAGAACGCATCTCTAATTTAAAATTAGCATTAGAAGCTAATAAAATCTCAAAGTATAAAGATTTTTACAAACCAATTTTAATTTCTGGGTTAGTGGTGGCTTACGCCGAAAATGACAGTATAGCACTTGCGGAAACTGTATTAAAACAGTTAAAAAGTGATGAAGAAAATAGTTCAGGTTCCAATGAAGCCTACTATTTAGAAGCAAAAAAGAAAATAGCATTTGCAAAACAAGATTATAAAAAAGCTATAAATTATGGGGAGGCTTACTTGAATCTAAAAAAAGAGAGTAATCAATACGAAGAAATACAAGAAGCAGAAAACTTCCTTTCCAAAGCTTATGAAGCTATTGGAGAAAGAGACAAAGCTTTTAATCATTTCAAAAATTACACAAAAATTAAAGATTCCATAGGAGACATACAAAAATCCAGAGTCTTAGCTTATTATCAAACCTTATACGAAACCGAAAAAAGAGATTTAACGATTCAATCTCAAGAAAATAATATTGCCTTATTAGATTCAGAAAATAAATTAAAAAACCAATGGCTGCTCTTTGGCGGTTTAGGTTTGTTAGCTGTTTTTGGTTTTATTACGTTATATCGATCTAGAAATTTCGTAAAAAAGAAACAACATTTACAGGAACGATTTGTGCAAGATATCATCAATACACAAGAAAAAGAACGCACACGAGTAGCTTTAGAATTACATGATAGTGTTGGTCAACAATTAATGCTACTTACCAGAAAATCAAAAAGTTTAAAGAATAAAGAAATAGAAACACTCGCGAAAGATACGTTAGCCAATGTACGGTCTATTTCACAAGGACTTCATCCTGTTGTGCTAGAACGCTTAGGATTCACCGCTTCTATTGAAGATTTAGTAAATACTATAGATGAGAATTCAGACATCTTTTTCACTTTAGAAATTGAAAATGTCAATGAATATTTAGATGAAGACAAAGCACTACATCTCTATCGGATAGTTCAAGAAATAGTAAACAACATATTAAAACATGCAGAAGCAAAAGCTGTTTATGTAAACATTAATAAAAAAGACAATACTATACTACTCTCTATAAAAGATAATGGAAAAGGCTTTGACTATCAACAAAAAATAAAAACAAGCAAAAGTTTAGGTATGAAATCATTACTAGAACGCTGTAAAATTATTAATTCAAAATTAAAAGTTATCTCAGCTATAAATAAAGGTACAGAGGTACTAGTTCTTACACCTGCAAATAGTTAGTATTTGCGGAATTTTCTTTACTTTTTTTTAAAATAGTTATTGTAATTTGCGGAGTATAATAAGTTAACTGAGTTTCCTAAAAAATGTCAAATAAGAACATTACCATTGTACTAGCAGATGATCATCCTATTATGCTAAAAGGAATCAAGCAAGAATTAGAACTTGCGGGGTATTCCATAGTAGCCGCGGTAGATAATGGTGCATCAGCATTAGACAGTATTATATTAAATCAGCCTGATATTGCCCTACTTGACATAGAAATGCCTATACTTAATGGTTTTGAGGTCGTTAAACATTGTATATCTCAAAATCTTAAAACACGGTATATAGTGATGACGTATCACAAGCAAAAAGGATTTGTGGTTCAGGCAAAAAAAGTAGGAGTTCAAGGATATTTGCTTAAAGAAGATAGTATAGAAGAAATAAAAAAATGTATCGATATTGTTATGGATGGCGAGTCGTACTATAGTTCTTCATTTAAAGAAAATTTTGAAAATTCTGTAGAAGACGAACTGAAAAAAATCCAGCTTCTAACACCTTCAGAGCGTACGATTATCAGATTAATTTCTCAAGGAAAAAATTCAACAGAAATTGGAGAAATCCTTACAGTATCCAACAGAACCATTCAAAAACACCGCGCAAATATCATTGCGAAATTAGAACTTGAACCTATCAGTGATGCTATTTCTCAGTGGACAGAAAACTACAAAGAAATTATCGTTTCATTATAGCATAAATTTTTCCTTATACCCATCTTCTTTCTCATAGTCTTATATACGTACACTACGTAAAATCTGCACTTTATACCTATGGTTTCACATGGGGCATTCCTGTAGTTTTGTATTAGTAATACTAAAAAAATTACAATGAAAACCTTTCCCTTACACTTTAGAACCTTTTGCATTCTATTTTTTGTAGCTACAACTAGTTTTGCACAAAATATAGTATCAATGTCTCCAACGGTTAATAATACGCAAGTACCGATTGATAGCAATCTTATTTTAACCTTTGATACTTTTATTAATAGTAATATGCTCAATGCAACTAGTATTGTTGTTACTGGTGAGCATACAGGTACAATTTCGGGTACCTTTTCAGGAATAGATACGAACATTATTACGTTTAATCCAGATCAAAATTTTAAACATGGCGAACTCATAAGTGTATCTATTAAAAATTCGGTCATAACGCTCGTAGGTTCATTTACCACAGCAGTAAACCCAAACAGTCCCGGAGAGTTTTTTTACGGTCAGGAAACCATAAGCACTCAGGCAGACGGAGCTTTTTGCGTCAGAGCTGCCGATTTGGATGGTGATGGAGATATAGATGTACTTTCAGCTTCAACAAATGACAACCGCATTGCTTGGTATGAAAATGATGGAGCAGGAAACTTTGGTCCGCAACAAATTATTACAACGGCTGTAAATTACGCTACTGCTGTTTCTGCCGCTGATATGGATGGAGATGGAGACCTAGATGTACTTTCGGCTTCAGCAGATGATGATCGTATTGCTTGGTATGAAAACGATGGCGCAGGAAATTTTGGTCCACAACAAACCATTACAACGAATGCAAATTTAATTAGAAAAATATATACAGCCGATTTAGATGGAGACGGTGATATGGATGTCTTTCCCCTTCTCTTAATACGAGTAATATTTTTTGGTATGAAAATAATGGCGTAGGAAGTCCTTGGACAGAACACAATCTTAATAATGGAAACTCTTCAATCGCAATATATGCTGCCGACTTAGATAATGATGGTGATCTCGATGTGCTATTCGCCTCAACTACTGAAGATATTTCTTGGTATGAAAATGACGGCACAGGTATTTTTGCGCCCAGACAATTCGTTACGATGGCTATTTTTTCTGCTAAAAGTGTGTACGCAGCAGATATAGATGGCGATGGAGATATGGATGTACTATCCGCTTCTTCTGGTGATAATGTGATTGCTTGGTATGAAAATGATGGAACTGGAAACTTTGGAGCACTACAAACAATAAGTACTACAGCAAATTCCCCCAGATCAATCTATGCAGCAGATATATATGGCGATGGAGACATAGATGTGCTTTCTGCCTCTCTTTATGATGATCGTATTGCTTGGTATGAAAATGCAAGTAATACTTTAAGTGTAGATGCTAACGAATTGAATAATGAATTACTGGTGTATCCTAATCCAGCTACAAATCAAATTACAATAACTAATTTAGCTTTACAAAAAATAGAAATTTATGACTTAACTGGACGTTTAGTAAAGTCAGTAAGCACAATCAATAATGAAGAAACAATTCGTATTGACATCTCAAGTTTACACGCAGCTAGTTATCTTATCAAGGTAATTACTGACAAAGCAGTAGTGACAAAAAAACTCATTAAAACCTAAGCAATTATTAATAGCCAACCTTATTGCTGAACTGACCTTAACAACAATTCTTGTGTTAGGGTCTTTTTTTTTTAATATGATTATGATATACGTACCCTACGTAATATTTGCAGTTTCTACGTATTGTATTGCGTAGGCATTTGTTATAGTATTGTATCAGATTCATAAAGTTATTTAATAATGAAAAAAATTTCCCTTAGTATACTTTTAAGTATATGCGCTTTTTCTTTAATGGCTCAAACAATTAACAACAATAATGGCTCATTAACGAATACCAGTACAGCAACCATTCAATTTACAAATTCTAGTTCAGAAACACGCTCTACAGCTACAGCTACCTTACCAATGTTAAGCAGTGGCGCTGTTGCTGTTGCATTTACTCTCGATGGTGGAGATGGCGGTACAGCAACTTGGGATGGTCTATTCACAGATTTAATGGCTCAAGGTGGAGAAGGCGGTCGCGTTACCTTTACCTTACCCATTACTACAGTAAACCAAGGACAAACCATTACTTTCTATCAAGGAAAGCGTGGAGAAAGCTTTACCCATTCAATAAATGCATCTGGAGGTGGTGGTGGTTCTACTGCCATTGTAGCTCATGATGGACTACTTTTAGCCATAGCTGGTGGTGGTGGTGGTGGTGGTGCTTCAGAACTAAACCAATCCAGTGGTAATCCTGGTCATCCTGGTCTGGCGAGTGGTTATTGGGATGTACTTGGTAATGGCAAAGAAAGTCCGTGTAGTACAAATATTGACGGACATGTTGGAGATCATGTACTTCCTCATGGGGGTGCTTCAAAGGTTAGAATAAACTATGTAATAACACCAGATGTAGGAGGTGCTGATTTCGATCATGGTATATTTGTTGGTGCTGGTGGAGGTGGTGGATTTCAAGGTCAATATAATCATCCTCAAGGCATACATTATATAGAAATTACAGGAAAATCTGCTGATTATGGAGGGCTTGGAGGGCACCACCCAGTACAACAAGTTCTCTATGGATCGTCTTGCGATGCTGGTAACCCATTTTCACTAGGTTGTGGTTCTGTCACTACGGTTGATGCTAGTCGTGGTGGTGCTGGCTATTCTGGTGGAGGTGTTGGAGGCGTATATATAAATGATCTAATGGATCCTATTTTTGCGGGTAGCCAAGGATCACCTACAAAAAACTGTTCACAACAAGTAAATACATTTGGTCAAGGTGGCGGCGGTGGCGGCTATTATGGTGGCGGCGGTGGTGATATTGAAGCTGGTGGTGGTGGTGGTACATCCTACATACGTTCATCATTATTAAATAAAGTATCAATACAAGGCAACACTACAACTAATCCTCAAAATGGTTTTGTACAGTACAGGGTAATATTAGATGGAGAAAATCCTGTTGCTGTATGTCAAAATGCTACTGCTATCATTGGAAGAAGTCAAACATTAACTAATAATGGAGATATTCTTCCTGCTTCTGGCCAAGATGGTGTCGCAATAATAGACCCATTAACTCTTGATGGAGGTTCTACAGATGATGGAGAAATTGCAAACAGAACAGCTACACCTAGTAGTTTAACTTGTGCCGATATGGGAGGTACAGTACCTGTAATCCTTACAGTTACAGATCTTAATGGAAATCCGGATAGTTGTACAACACAAGTAACCGTAATCGATAATTTTGCACCGACCATTACTAGTGCTACTTATAATGCTATTATTCTTAACAGCGATTATGGGCTCATAGATATGGGAACCAATACTTCCATGACAGTTACACCGCCTACTTTAACTTTTGTAGACAACTGTGCTGTGCAAAGTGTTGTACAGGCTGAACCTTTTACAGTAACCTGTGCAGATATAGGACAAACCATCTATAAAGAAGTGGTAGCTACAGACACCTCTGGCAATGAAAATACCATAATGTTAGAATTTACCATTACAACAATCAGTGCTTTACCTTCAGGTGTCATTTATGTAGATGCTAATCGTCCAGATGATACTGGTGATGGGTTAAGTTGGGCTACGGCTAAAAAACACCTCAACTCCGCATTAGCTTTAAGTGACAATGCGTGTAATAACAATCGTGAAATATGGGTGGCTGCAGGTACCTATTACCCAGATGAAGGTGATGGACAAACCAATGACGATAGAGCAGCCATGTTTTTAATGAGAGATATGCCAATTTATGGAGGTTTCGCAGGGTTTGAGACACTTTTAAGTCAACGAGATATTCGTGCGAATATAACCATACTTAATGGGGATTTACAACAAAATGATAACACTGGAACCATCACAGATAATGCCTACCATGTTGTTGGTGATGCTGGACTCTCTACATTGGCAAAGTTAGACGGATTTACAATAACAGGCGGGAATGCAAATGGAGGTTTTACAGAAGGCGGTGGTGGTGCCATCATAAGTTATAGTTCCTTTGCCACTATTAGCAATTGTATTATTTCTGGAAATATAGGCAGATTTGGGGGTGCTATACTAAGTTTACAGAGCTCTCTTACATTAGTTAATTGTATACTAAGCGGAAATAGAGCTGATGAAGGCGGTGCTATTTATAACCTTTCTAATGCAAATACTACACTAATAAATTGCACCGTATCTGGTAATAATGCAACCAATGAAGGTGGAGCCATTTTTATAGACGCCGTTTCTTCTTCAGAAATTTATAATTCAATCATTTGGAATAATCAGGAAAATGGAGCAACTAATACGGCAGGTGCATCAGTTGTAAACAATGGTACTATTACTTACGGAAACAGTTTAGTGGCTACCATTTCTGCTACAGGTATTATTACTAATGCCAACCCATTATTTGAGGAAGATATTGATTTTTTAACCACAACACTGCCCACAACTAGCGGAGACTTCAGAACAAACTCTCCCTTAATTACTGATGCTGGTCATAACAGTTACAATACAATTGCTACAGATATATATGGAAATGAACGGATACAAAACGGAACAATTGATCTTGGTCCTTTTGAAAACGCTAAACCTACATTAATATATGTAAATCCTATAGCAACTGCTACAAATATTGATGAAGCAGCAACCATTATGCTTACTTTTGATATTCCTATAGCAGCAAGCAACCTCAACTCAAATGCGATTGTGATTTCAGGTTCTCAAACAGGAATAATACCAGGAACATTTGCTGGTGGTGATACAACGAATATTACCTTCAATCCTTCACAAAATTTCAAGCCTGGAGAAATTATTACAATCAATGTTACATCATCTATTGTAAACAACCCTACAATTAGTGCTTTTACTGTTACAGTTCCTACATCAGGCGCGCCCGCAACAATTACTGATACAAAATTAATCGTAAGTAATGTTGCTGGTCAAGCCTCAAGTGTTATATGTGGCGATATAGATGGTGATGGCGATTTAGACATGGTAGCAACTTCTGTTTCCGATGATAAAATTGCTTGGTATGAAAATGATGGTTTGGCTACGCCATCATTTACTGAACATATTATAACAACAACAGCTGATAGAAGTTGGAATGTAACTATAGCCGATGTAGATGGAGATGGGCATATAGATATTATAGCTACGTCTTATTTTGACACCTCAATAGCTTGGTATAAAAATGATGGAAATGCTACACCTAGTTTCAGCCAACAGCTACTAAGCAATACAGTTAGCACTCCATATAGTATTACTTCTGGCGATATAGATAATGATGGCGATATAGATATATTAGTAGCTTCTTTAAATGATGATAGTATTATTTGGTTTGAAAATGATGGGACAGCAACTCCAAACTTTACTCAAAATACCATCACTACAACAGCCGATGGTATCCGAAGTGTAACAATTGGCGATTTGGATAATGATGGCGATTTAGATATCATATCAGCATCATTTAACGACAATACAATTGCTTGGTATACAAACGACGGCGCCACAAATCCATTATTCTCAAAACAAATAATAAGTACTAATGCTATTGGTGCTATTTCAGTCACAGTAGGAGACATGAATAGTGATGGTCACTTAGATATTGTATCAGCATCTCTCAACGACAACAAAGTTGCTTGGTATAAAAACGATGGAGCTGCCATGCCTGACTTTACTTCTCAAGTAATATCAACAAATACTGTAAACCCTAGATGTGTTAGTGTTGGAGATCTTGATGGCGATGGTAATTTAGACATACAGTCTGCATCTGTAGGAAGTGATGAAATTGTATGGTATACAAATGATGGAACTGCCAATCCTACCTTTATACAAAATACGATAAACACTACTGCTGATGGTCCTTATTGGGTTACTGTTGGAGATGTAGATGGTAATGGTACCTTAGATGTTGTATCGGCTTCTGTAAATGATAATACGATTGCTTGGTACCCAACCTTATTACCTATAACAACATGGACTGGAGCAACTAATAATGAATGGAATATAGCTTCAAACTGGGACAATAATGTACCTACAATTTCTAATCGTGTTATTATACCTAGTGGACTAACTAATTATCCTACAGCTTCATCTGCAGTAAATATAGCATCTTTAACTATTAACTCAGGAGCTACTTTAATTGCTCATTCTACTTTTAATGGTTTAATCACTTATAATAGAAACTTATCTACAGACAATTGGTATTTGGTATCTTCTCCTTTAGAAAATCAAACAGTTGTAAACTTTTTAAAGTCAAATAATTTAGCATTAAGTACTACCAGTTCTGGAGTTAATCAAAGAGTAAGTTTAGCGTTATATGACAATACACAAACTATTGTAAATAATAGATGGAATTATTATACCATAGGAGATTATGATGGTTTAAGTGCCGATGACACATTAGATAAAATGGATTCTGGTAAAGGGTTTTCTATAAAATTAGCTACTGTTGGAAACCTAAATTTTGAAGGAAATATAAATACCAACAATATAACTAGAAACATTACTACAGGAACAATAAATGATTACAATTTAGTAGGTAACCCTTATTTATCATATATAAATGCGAATACTTTTTTAACAACAAATAGTATTACTAACACAAATATAGATGGAACTATTTGGATTTGGAACCAACAAACAAATAGTTATGAAGCAAAAAATCTTGCTAGTTCATTAAAAATAGCTCCAGTACAAGGTTTCTTTGTAAAAAAAGTTGCTGGATCAAATATACTTTTTGAAGAAAATTCTCAAAGTCATGAAACCACAGATAGTTTTCAAAAAAACGATTCAAAAACAGCAATTAAATTACTTTTATCAGATGGTGTAAATAATACCTATGCTAAAGTATTTTTTATAGATGGGACTACAACTGGACATGATACTGGATATGATAGTGAATTATTTAGTGGTGTAAATTCCGATTTTACAATCTCTACTCATTTAGTTACTGGTAATGATGATGAAAATTATCAAATTCAATCTTTGCCAAATGTTGAACTTGAATCTAGGGTTATTCCTGTTAATATAAATGCTAACATTAAAAAAGAAATTACTATTTCTATTGAAACTCTAAACTTACCAACAAATTTAAAAGTCTTTTTAGAAGATAAAGTAACCAATACTTTTATTCGTTTAGATGAAGAAAATAGTGAATATCGTTTAACTTTAAAAGATACCTTAAATGAAGTTGGACGATTTTATTTACACATGTCTCAAAAAACTTTAAATATTAATAATACTTTTTTAAAGAAAGTTACTATTTACAAAAAAAATGCTTCTACTATTAGAATAGCTGGTTTACCAACAGGAAAAACAACTTTTACTTTATTTAATGCTTTAGGGAAAAAAGTTACAACTACTTTATTCGATGCCAATGGGGTAAAAGAAATTACTTTATCTGAATTCGCTGCAGGTGTATATTTTGTAAGGTTAAAAACACAAAAAGGTGTATTGAATAAAAAAATAGTTTTGGAGTAATAATTTAAAATCATCATGAAAAAAAGAATAGAAAAAAAACAAAATATTACTCGTAAAGCAGCAATAAAAAAAATAGGAAACTATAGTAAATATGTAGCTTTAACTGCTTTAGGAACGTATATAATTCTTAACCCACTAAAAGCACAATCTCAAAGCCCAGATATACCCGATCCGAGTACTGGATTTTAATTTATTATCTTTTTTATAAAAAAAGATAATTTTGTAATGACATTATCCAAAAAACCCAATAACCAAATACAAAATCACTGTAATTACACCACCAAACAAAGCATAAGGCAGTTGTGTTTTTACGTGATCTATATGATCACTAGCAGAAGCCATTGATGAAATTATTGAAGTATCTGAAATGGGAGAACAATGGTCTCCAAAAATTCCTCCTCCTAAAGTTGCAGCAACAACAATGGTAATATCTGCTCCATGAATATTTGCCATCGGAACAGAAATTGCTAGCATAATTGCAAAAGTTCCCCAAGAAGTACCTGTAGAAAATGCAATAAAAGAACTCACAATAAAAACTACAGCAGGTAGCAATTCTGGAGATAACCAACTTTCTGTAATATTTGCTACGTAATTACCAGTATCTAAAACTTTACAAGCATCACCAATTGCAAAAGCCAATAACATTAATAAAGCCAAAGGCATTAATTCGCTAATCCCTTTTAAAGTTAAGTTTACCGCTTCTTTTGGCTTCATTATTCCTTGAATGAAATACATAACCATTGCTACTAAAAGAGATGTTATAACTGCGTATAAAACAGAAGAAGATCCAGAACCTTCTCCCATAGCTTGTTGTAAATGATCTAAAAAAGAAGTTGATTCTTTAACAGCAGACCAACCTGTATATGCCAAGTTAATTGGCATCATACAAACCATTACTAACAAAGGCACAATCATGTTATACGCTTTTGCTTGAATTCCTTCTTTTGGTGGAAAAGATGTAATTTCATCAGAAACCATTGGTTTAGAACCTTCATTCATTAACAAACCTGTTTCTTTTGTTCTTTTTTCTGCTTTTTTCATCGGACCAAAATCCTTTTTTGTAAAAATGACAATGAAAACAATTGCAATTGCTAACAATGGATAAAAATTATACACAATAGAACTCATCATCACAGAAAATGGTTTGTCAATTCCTTGTGTTAACAACAATCCCATTATAAAAGCTCCCCAAGCATTAAAAGGAATTAAAATGGATGAAGGTGCAGAACTAGAATCTGCGATATAAGCTAATTTTTCTCTCGGAATTCCTAATTTATCAAAAATTGGGCGATATAAAGTACCAACCGTTAAAGAACTTATACTTGTTTCTACAAATAATAAAAGTCCTGTAAAAGTTGCCAAAACTTGAACCATAACCCTACTGTAACCAGACTTCTTTTTTTCTAATTTTACCAATCTTTTATTGATGATTTTGATAAAACCTTCTACACCTCTAGAAAATTGAATAAAAATTAATAATGCTCCTACTAAAGCGCTAAACATAATAGTTCTTGTGCTTCCTTTATCTTGAAAAACATCTACCATTCCTTCAATCATAGCTAGAGTTCCTTCTAACGGATTCCAACCTTTTATAATCAACCAAGAAAACCAAATTCCAAATAACAAAGCAATGTATACTTGCTTGGTTCTTAATGCTAAAATAATAGCAACAATTGGCGGTATTACTGAAAGAAATCCATATTCCATAAAAAAGTTTTTAATTGGGTTAAAGGTAATAATTAATAATACATATTTATAAAGTCATATTTTGTAAATTGCTTCTCAATTTTCATTTAAAATGATAAACAAATTTATTATCGCTTTAGACCAAGGAACTACAAGTTCTCGTTCTGTTGTTATTAACCAGAAAGGAGAAATTGTAGCAATAGAGCAACAAGAAATTGAACAAATTTTTCCAGAATCTAGTTGGGTTGAACATCATCCGATAGAAATTTTAGAAACACAACTCTCTACACTAAAATGTGTTATAGAAAAGGCTGGAATTCATCCAAAAGAAATTGCTGGAATCGGAATTACAAATCAAAGAGAAACCACTGTTGTTTGGAATAAAAACACAGGAAAACCTATTTATAATGCTATTGTTTGGCAAGACAAACGAACTGCAAATATTTGTGAAACTCTTAAGGAAAAAGGATTTGAAAAGCATGTAAAACAAACTACAGGTTTAGTCATTGATTCTTATTTTTCTGCAACAAAAATTCATTGGATTCTAGAAAATGTTGAAAATGCTAGAAAAGAAGCAGAAAAAGAAAACCTTCTTTTTGGAACGATTGATACTTGGGTATTATGGAATTTAACTGATAAAAAAGTTCATGCTACAGATTATAGCAATGCATCAAGAACCATGCTTTTTGATATCAAAAATTTATGTTGGGATGAAAAACTTCTATCTGTATTAAACATTCCTAAATCGATGTTACCAGAAGTAAAACCCTCTTCTTTTCACTTTGGAAATTATCATTTAGATGGTTTTGAAATTCCAATTGCAGGAATTGCAGGTGATCAACAAGCGGCTCTTTTTGGACAAGCATGTTTTAAAAAAGGGGAAGCAAAAAACACGTACGGAACTGGTTGTTTTATGTTGATGAATACTGGAACAGAAATCGAATTTTCTAAAAACGGATTGTTAACAACAATTGCTTGGGGAATTGATGATAAAATTTATTATGCTCTAGAAGGAAGTGTTTTTATTGCTGGCGCAGCAATTCAATGGTTAAGAGATGGATTACAAATTATAAAATCTGCTGAAGAAAGTGAGTTTTTTGCAGAAAAAGTTGGTGATGAAAACCCAGTAATTGTTGTTCCTGCTTTTGCTGGTTTAGGAGCACCATATTGGGACATGTATGCAAGAGGAGCCATTTTTGGATTAACCAGAGATACAGGTAAAAATCATTTAATAAAAGCAACTTTACAATCTTTAGCATATCAAACAAAAGATATTTTAATTGCAATGCAAAATGATGCAGAAACTAAATTAACTTCGTTAAAAGTTGATGGTGGAGCAAGTGCAAATAATTTATTAATGCAATTTCAAGCAGATATTTTAAATACAGTTGTAGAAAAACCAAAAATAACAGAAACAACAGTTATTGGAGCTGCTTATTTAGCTGGAATTTGTGTTGGTTTATGGAAACAATCAGATATTCTATCTCACAGAAAAATTGATAAAGAATTCTCACCAGAATTTACAGCAGAAAAAAGTGAACGATTATATAAAAGATGGTTAAAAGCAGTTGAACGAACTAAAGATTGGATTGATTAAATTATGTCAAAATTTTACACTAAAATAACAACAAGACTTCAAAAATTTATTGAAGCTCAAAAAATATTCTTCGTAGCAACTGCTCCAAATTCTGGGCGAATAAACCTGTCTCCCAAAGGAATGGATTCTTTTAGAGTTGTTAATGAAAACCGAGTTTTATGGTTAAATGTTACAGGAAGTGGAAACGAAACAGCAGCACATTTATTAGAAAATAACAGAATTACAATGATGTTTTGTGCTTTTGAAGGGGCTCCAAACATTTTACGTTTGTACGGAAAAGGAAAAGAAATAAAAGAAGGAGATACTTCTTGGAATAATTTAATTACATTGTTTCCAGAAACTCCGGGAACGCGTCAAATATTTGATATTACTATAGAATCTGCTCAAACTTCTTGCGGAATGTCAATTCCTTTTTACGAATATCAAGGAGAAAGAAACGAATTAAATGATTGGGCTAGAGAAAAAGGAAAAGAAGGAATTAAAGATTATTGGGAAAGTAAAAATCAAACAAGTATTGATGGTTTACCAACAAACATTTTAAAATAAAACATCTTTTGTCATTTCGAATATTACTGAAATCAAAAGATATTTTGATTGAAAGTAGCTTGGGTAGCAAATAAGTGAAATTGAGAAATCTCATAAATAGTAAGATTTTTCCACAAGGTCGAAATGACAAATTAAAAATTTATAAAGCAATACATGAACAATTTTTCATATTTCAACAGAGAAAATATTACCACAGATTTACAATCTACAGAATTTGATTTACTAATTATTGGAGGTGGAATTACAGGAGCAGGAATTGCTTTAGATGCAGCTTCTAGAGGAATGAAAGTTGCTTTAGTAGAAAAAAATGACTTTGCTTCTGGAACAAGTAGTAAATCTACAAAACTGATTCATGGAGGTTTACGCTACTTAAAACAATTCGATTTTTGGTTGGTAAAAGAAGTAGGAACAGAACGAGCAATTGTGCATGATTTAGCACCTCATTTAGTAGTGCCAGAAAAAATGATTTTACCTTTAATTGAAGGTGGAACTTATGGTTCTTGGTTAACTTCTATCGGATTAAAAGTCTACGATATTTTAGCTTCTGTAGAAGGTGAAGATAAACGTAAAATGCTTGATAAAGAAGAAGCTTTAGACAAAGAACCTTTGTTACCAGAAGCTATTTTAAATGGCGCTGGTTATTATGCTGAATACAGAACAGATGATGCGCGTTTAACAATTGAAGTCTTAAAAACTGCTTTAAACTACGGTACAAAAGCTCTAAATTATACAAAAGCTACCGATTTTATTTACGAAGAAAATAGAGTTGTTGGCACAACTGTAAAAGACACTATTTCTAATACTTCTTTTGATATTAAAGCGAAGTATGTTGTAAATGCAACAGGACCTTGGGTAGATAATTTACGTCAGAAAAACCACTCTAAACAAGGTAAGCGTTTGCACTTAACAAAAGGTGTTCATTTGGTTGTTACTCATGAAAAATTACCTGTAAAACAATCTGTTTATTTTGATGTGCCAGATGGTAGAATGATGTTTGCAATTCCTCGTGGAAAAGTTACTTATTTTGGAACTACAGACACCAATTATCAAGAAGATAAAAACAATGTAGAAACCAATTTAGTAGATGCTACTTATTTAATTTCTGCAGTAAATAATATGTTTCCAGAAATTAATTTAACGCTAGAGGATATTCAATCTTCTTGGGCTGGTTTAAGACCATTAATTCACGAAGAAGGGAAATCTGCATCAGAATTATCTAGAAAAGATGAAATTTTTGTTTCTGACACCGAATTGATTTCTATTGCCGGAGGAAAATTAACAGGTTATAGAAAAATGGCAGAACGAATTGTAGATTTAGTTGCAAAAAAATACAATCGTAGATTTGAGAAAGAGTTTGATGAAATAAAAACGAAAGAAATTTCACTTTCTGGTGGAACTTTTAAAAACTACCAAGAAGTAAAAAGTTACACAGACGCTATTCAAAATAGAATTGCAGAAGTAGATTTCAACAGAAAAGATGCAGAATACTTAGTGCATAATTATGGAAAACAAACAGATATTATTTTGCAAAAATTTGATGATTTAATGCATGATAATATGCAAGAAAAAATGATTCAGGCAGAAGTTTGGTTTACCATTAATTATGAAATGGCGTGTACGCCAACAGATTTTTTTATGAGAAGAACAGGGCGTTTGTTTTTTGATAAACCAAGTGTAGATACTTATAAAGAATTAGTTGTTCAATTGTTTAAAAAACATTTTAACTTAGATACTATATCAAATCAAAAAAACATTATAGAGTTAGATGCTAAACTAAAAACATCTATTGACTTCAAGTAAATCTTTTTAGATTTTTTTATCTATTATTAAAAAATTCTTTATGTTAATATTCTCATAACGTTGTTAACATTATTCTAACCCTAAATTAATAAAATAACATTTTTGCCTTAACACTATTATAAAAAGCTCAGGATATTTTTGAAAAATAATTAATCAAAAAACTTAATTAAATTATGAAAAAATTATCCTCTTTTTTTTTATTGAGCCTTATGGTTTCAATAAGTTTACTTACAATTAGTTGCGATCCGGAAGATGGTGTTAACGGCTTAGATGGAATTAATGGTATAGATGGTTCTGATGGGACAGATGGTGTAGATGGAACTGATGGTTCTGATGCAAGTGTTTTTTTAGCATCTTCAAAAACACCAAACTTTTTAAAAGTAACTAGTGATTTTTCTCATTTAAAAGTCAACCCTATTTTATCTTCAGAAGATGTTATTCCTAATTCACCAGACTTTGTTTACGGATCTATGGCTGATGGAGCAGGATTATTAGCAGAAAACGATGGAACTTTTACGTTAATTAATAATATTGAGGCAGATTTTTCAATAGCAAGAATTAAATTAAACAAAGATTTAAGACCAATGCATGGTGAGTATATTTTAAATGCGGAAGCAACAGCATTTACAGCTCAATGTTCTGGATCTATGATTACTCCAGAAGAACATGGGTTTGGTCCTTTATACCTTTCAGGTGGAGAATGGGGAGGTTCTTCTCAAGGAGTTTTCATAACTGATCCTTATAAAGATACTAGTGCAGCAAGTACTGCCGAAATGTTACCAGCTTTAGGTCAATGGGTAACAGAAAATGCAGTAGCTTTAAATCAAAACGCGTATTCAGGAAAAACAGTTGTATTTATTGGAGATGATCAAGGAGATGACTTTGTACCTTCTGGACAATTAGGGATGTATGTAGGAGATCAAGGGGACTTATCTGGTGGTAAATTATACGGATTAAAAGTAACTACTTCAGGTATAGACTACGAAGTTGATATGGCAGAAGGAACTGAATATGATGTTGAATTTGTAGAATTAGAAGAAAAAGAAATAGATGCTTTAGATGCTGAATGTAAAGCTAAAGGAGTAATGGGATTCTCTCGTTTAGAAGATATCGATTGGAGAAGAGGTTCTGCAGCGAACAACAGAGAAGTTTATTTCTGTGCTACTGGTCGTGATAAACCAGATTTAATAGGGAAAGGAACAGTTTCTGGACGTATTTATAAAGTTTCTTTAAATGAAAATGATCCAACAGGTGCAGCTAAAATCACATGTGTTTTAGATGGTGATGTTGTAGGTGGAACTGCAGCAGAATTCCTTTCGCCAGATAATATTTTAGTTACAGAAAACTATGCATATATTCAAGAAGATCCAGCGGTAAGGATTGATGGTGTGAAAACGCACTGGGCAAGATTATACCAATATAATTTAACTACAGGTGAATTAAAAGTTGTTGCTGAATGTGATCAAGATAGAGCTATGACGTTAGGTTACGGTGATGATAGTCGTTGGGAAATTACAGGAATGATTGATGTTACTGATATTGTTAACAATGGAAAAAATACATTCTTAGTAATGACACAAAACCACGATTGGCAACCAGCAGATGGAACTTCTTATACAGATCCAATGGCAATTAGTACTCCATATAGAAATGAAGGTTCAGTATTACACGTAATTACAGGATTAGAAAGATAAAATATGACTCATAAAATTATAAGTCAAGCTAAGACATACCTTTGTGTATGTCTTTTGCTTTTGACATTAGCTTGTAATAAAAAGGTAGAAAATAAGTATAAATCAATTGATGAACCTTTAAAAGAGGTTGAAAATCTGTATAATAATTATCTAACAAAAACAATTAGTAGTTTAGATAATTTTGAAGGCGCATCTGTAGAGAAACAAAAAGAACACTATGCTTTAGCAAGAAAAAATTTTAAGTTACTAGAGCCTATTTTAGCATATTCTGATAAAGGAAATTACAAATCGTTAAACGCTCCTAATATTGCTATAATAAAAGAAGAAGATATAAATGATATTAAGGTTTCTAAACCTATAGGGTTTCAAGTTATAGAAGAAAACTTGTATGAAGAACATATAGATACATTAGTATTAAATCATACAGTAAGAGTAACAAAAAACAGATTAAAACTGATTAAAAAGAACTTCTTATTAAATCTGAAAAATTACCATCTTATATGGTTACTAAGAGATCAAATAACTAGAGTAGCAACTACAGGAATTACAGGTTTCGACTCTCCAGTATTAGGAGAATCTTTACAAGAAAGTAGTTACACATACCAAACAGTAATAGATATTCTTAAAATATATGAAAACAATTTTAAGTCTAAAGAACTATTAAATCAATTTGTTTCTTTAATAGAGGAATCTCAGAAAGCATTAAACCATGATTTCGATACATTTGATAGATATAATTTTATTAAAAATCACACAAATCCTCAGTTAGAAGTATTGTTAAAAATTCAAAAAGACTGGGAAGTAACTTTTCCTTTCGAACTAGCGCTATCTAATAATATGAATACCTTGTTTTCTGAAGAAACTATCAACAAAAACTATTTTTCAGATTATTTAAGCGATACTACCAACATAAGTGAAAAAGTAGTTTTTGGTAAAGAGTTATTTAACGATGTTTCTTTGTCAAAAAATCGTAATATGGCTTGTGCTACTTGTCATGTTAAAGAATTAGCCTTTACAGATGGAAGAAAAACATTTGATAAAAATCAAAAAAGAAATACGCCTACAGTAACTTATGCAACTTATCAAAAAAGCTTTTTTACAGACGCAAGAGTAGGGAATTTAGAAGGGCAAGTTGTAGGTGTAGTTGAAAACCATGGTGAGTTTAATATGACCATGGATAAGGTGATAGAAAGAATAATGAGTAATGAAAAGTATAAAGAGAAAATAAAAGATTTATACAGCAATAAACGTGTGAATTTTAATATCCGACATGCCATTGCATCTTATATAAGAACTTTAAATACATTCAATTCTAAATTTGATAAGAATATAAGGAAAGAAGAAAATACATTAACCGCACAAGAAAAATTAGGTTTTAATCTTTTTGCGGGAAAAGCCCAATGTGCCACCTGTCACTTTTCGCCTGTTTTTAACGGAACAGTTCCTCCTAATTATAAAGATACAGAGTTAGAGTTTATAGGAGTACCTCAAACTACAGATACAATTAACGCAAAGCTATCTGATGATTTGGGAAGATATGATGTGTTTAAAACTCCAGAAAGGAAGCATTTTTTCAAAACACCAACTGTAAGAAACATAGCACTTACAGCACCTTATATGCATAATGGAGTTTATAACACTTTAGAAGAAGTTATGGACTTTTACAATAAAGGCGGCGGTGTTGGCTTAGGTATTGAAAACGAATATCAAACCTTACCTTTCGATAATTTAGAATTATCAACAGAAGAAATAAATGCCATTATAGCGTTTATGAAAACACTTACAGATCTTTAATAGTTATAAAAAGTGAGAACTTAAAGTTCTCGCTTTTTATTCTTTTTCATTAGCTTCAATCTCTGCTGTTAAATCTAAATCTCTTAAAGTTGGGTTTAAAGCACCTGTAGCAACAACAGTAATTAAAGTCATAGTTCCTCCAAAAACAACTGCCATAACTGGTCCTAAAATCTTAGCTGCTAAACCACTCTCAAAAGCACCCAGTTCATTTGAAGAACCTACAAACATTGAGTTTACAGAAGAAACTCTACCCCTCATATCATCTGGTGTTTTTAATTGTAAAATTGTTTGACGAATTACCATAGAAATTCCATCTGCAGCACCACTTATAAATAATGCTAAAATACTTACCCAGAAAATAGATGACAATCCGAAAGCTATAATACTTAAACCAAAAATAAAGACAGAAACTAACATTTTTCTACCCGTATTTCTGTTGATAGGAATATAGGTTGTTATAAACATTGTTAAGATACTTCCCATAGAAATGGATGCGTTTAAAATACCAAAACCTTCTGGACCAACCTTTAAAATATCTTGTGCAAAAACAGATAAAATAGCAACTGTTCCTCCAAATAAAACGGCAATCATATCTAAACTTAAAACTCCTAAAATTGCTTTATTTTGAAAAACAAACTTTACTCCAGCTTTTAAGCTCTCATTCATTGGTTCTCCAATTTTTTTATTTAAAATTGGTTGCTTTTTTATTTGAAATAATAAAATAAGCGATAAAATAACTAGTATAAAAACGAGACTTAACGTTTTATCTACTCCAATCCAGCTTATAAAAAATCCACCAAATAAAGCTCCTGAAACCGATGCTGTTTTCCAGGTACTTGTGCTCCAGGTTGCTGCATTGTGATATATTTTTTTAGGAACTAATAAGGCTACTAAAGAAAAAATTGTGGGTCCAAAAAAAGAACGTAAAAATCCGCCAAAGAAAACCAATGCATAAATAGAGTATAAGATTGAATTTGTTGACCAATGACCTACTACATTGTCTGATGTTAATAAAAATAAACCTAAACTAATTAATGAAAATGCAGCTGTACAAATTGCGAGTAAATTTCTTTTTTCATTTTGATCTACAATATGACCTGCAAATAAAGCCATAGAAAAAGCTGGAATTATTTCCATTAAGCCAATTATTCCTAAAGATAAAGGATCTTTTGTGATAGAATATACTTGCCATTCAATGACAATAAATTGCATAGACCAACCAAAAACAAGTAAAAATCTAACAAAAAGAAATATATTAAATTGCTTTATTCTTAGTGCAGCATAAGGATCTTGTTTCGCCATTTTTTAGCCTAATTTCATATCCATTAAAATAGCAAATGTTTGGTTGATGTCTTCTTCTTTTACAACAATTGTCATTTCATTTGTAGTAGAAATTATTTCTTGTAAAGGAATATCTGCCCAAGCTAATTGTTTTAAAATAAAATAATAAACACCAGATTGTTCTAAATTTTCTTTTGGTAATTTTATTGTAATAGAAGCCAACTCTAACATACTGTGAGTTAAGGTTTCTTTTTCAAAAATTTCTTTTACAAAAGGTTGTAAATTTTTACTTGTAACAATATTTGTTTCAAAAATACCTTGAGAAACCGTTAAAAAATAATCAGAATTTTCTGAAGATTTTGTTAGAATTTTTGCAATTTCTTTTAATAAAGAAGGTGTGTTTTTAAAAGTAAAATCGCACAAATCTGAACGTACAATAACATCACCTAAATCTAAAGCTAGTTTTTTAATGTTCTTTCTAATACGTAATTCACTTGCAGGAGAAAGTCTGTTAATTGCCATCATAACAGCGCCAACCTTTACATCTTTCTTTAAAACAGTTGAAACTTCTGGTAAAATAATTCTTGCCAAAGAAGATACGTTTATCAACTTTTCATTTAAAGCTTCTTCAATAAAAGGTGTTTTTCTAATTGTGCTTTCTACAACTTCCTGTATTGTTTTCATGACCAGTGTTTAAAAATTAATAACAATGTTCAAAATTAAACAATTAATCTAATTTATCCGTCAATTTTTTAAATTCTTTTTTTGGGTTTTCATTAGCGTATAAAATATTATAAACAGTATCTATAATTGGTGTTTTTGCACCATTTGCTTCCTTCATTTTAAAAGCACTTTTAGTAGCATAATAACCTTCAGCAATCATACTCATTTCCATCTGAGCAGATTTTACCGTATATCCTTTACCAACCATGTTTCCAAATTGTCTGTTTCTACTAAAAAGAGAGTAACCAGTAACTAACAAATCGCCTAAATAAGCAGAGTTATTAATGTTACGTTTCATTTTATGAACCTTTTTAATAAAGCGTTTCATTTCACGAATTGCATTACTCATTAAAACTGCCTGAAAATTATCTCCATAACCTAAACCATGTGCAATACCCGCTGCAACAGCATAAATATTCTTTAACATTGCAGCATATTCTGTACCAATAATGTCATCAGAAATCTTCGTTTTTATGTACCAACTTTGCAAAGCATTTCCAATACATTTTGCCTTTTCTTCGTCTTGACAAGCAATTGTTAAATAAGATAAACGTTCCATAGCAACTTCTTCTGCATGACATGGACCTGTAATTACACCAATATTTTCTAAAGGAATATTATATTCTTTATTAAAATGTTCACCAATAATTAAACCTGTTTCTGGTACAATACCTTTAATGGCAGAAAAAATGATTTTATTATCTAAAGAAACCTTTAATTTTTTTAATTCACTAGTTAAAAAAGCAGAAGGAATTGCAAAAATAAGTACATCGTAATTTTTTACAGTGTAATTTATATCACTAGATAAATCTAATTGATCTGCATTTAATTCTGCAGATTGTAAATAATTAGGATTGTGTTCATTTTCTTTAATGTGCTCAATTGCTTGATCATTTCTCATGTACCAACCAATTGTATCTATATTTTCTGTCAACATTTTTACAATGGCAGTTGCCCAACTACCACCTCCAAAAACTGCTATTTTTTTTTGTTCACTCATCATTAATTCAATTTATATATCAAAAGTAATAAAATTAGTATCTATTGATGATTGCATTTGCTAATTATTATATTTGTGAAGTTACAAAATCTACTTATGAAAAGATATTTTTTACCTTTATTATGTTTAATTTTATTGATATTATCTTGTAAAATAACACCAGTTAAGAAAGAAAAAGTAGAAATAAAAACTGAAGAAAATAAATCTACAAAAGCAACGAATGTTTCCGTTTTGGAAAAAGAATTTGTGATTGATGGTTTAAACGATCTTTCTCATAAAATTTGGTTGTATTTACCACCTAATTATGATACTTCATCAAAAAAATATCCTGTAATCTATATGCATGATGCTCAAAATTTATTTGATCAAGAAACTTCTTATGCAGGAGAATGGGAAGTTGATGAAACTTTAAATGAACTCTTTAAAAAAACCGGAAAAAGTTTTATTGTTGTTGGTGTTGAAAACGGAGGCGCAAAAAGAATTGAAGAATACACACCTTGGAAAAACCTAAAATATGGTGGAGGAAAAGGATCCATTTATGTAGACTTTTTAGTAAAAACTTTAAAACCATATATTGATAATAATTATAGAACAAAGCCTAAAGCTAAACACACTGCAATAATTGGAAGCTCTTTAGGTGGATTGATTTCTTTTTATGGTGGATTAAAATATCCTGAGGTTTTTGGTAAAATTGGTGCACTTTCTACCTCTTTTTGGTTTTCTAATAAAGTACAAGATTTTGCTACAAAAAAAGGAAATCAAAAAAACACAAAACTATATTTATTAATTGGCGATAAAGAAGGAGCTTCTATGGTTCCTGATACAGAAAATATGGCAGAACTATTAATAGATCTTGGTTTTCCAGAAGGCAATTTAAAAACAAAAGTTGTTAATGATGGAATCCATTCAGAATCTTTTTGGAAAGCAGAGTTTTTAGAAGTAATTACATATTTATATAATTTAAAATAACAATGAACGTACAAATAATTAACAAATCGAAACACGTAACACCAAATTACGAAACAGAAGGTGCTGCAGGAATGGATTTAAGAGCAAATATTGAAGAAGCTATCACATTAAAACCTTTAGAAAGAGCCATTATAAAAACTGGTTTATTTATAGCTTTACCTGTTGGTTTTGAAGCACAAGTAAGACCAAGAAGTGGTTTAGCTGCAAAAAAAGGAATTACTGTTTTAAATTCTCCAGGAACTGTAGATGCAGATTATAGAGGAGAAATTGGTGTAATTTTAGTAAACTTATCTAATGACGAATTTGTGATAAATGATGGAGAAAGAATTGCTCAATTAATTATTGCAAAACACGAACGTGTAAATTGGCAAGAGGTTAAAATTTTAAGCGAAACAGAACGTGGTTCTGGAGGTTTTGGAAGTACTGGTGTTTAAATAAAAATACTTTCCAAAAAAAATATTTTTGAATTTCTTGAGAAAAAAACTCAGAATTATTTTTAATTCTGAGTTTTTTTTATAAAGCTACTATATTTTTAATGATAACCCCATTAAAGCAATCGTCCATACATCCATCTTCAACATAACCACAAGTTGAGATTAGACCATTGTTTTCAGATTCGAAATATGATGTTGCGTCTTTTCTTTTTATTAACCATTCTTGTTCCGATTTTTCATACAATTCATCTAAGGTTAATGCATAGAAAGCACTTTTATTTTCATTCTCTAAACTATTAATTTCATTTTGATTCTCTGTCCATTCTAATTCATCTGAAGGAACATAGTCTTCTGCCCCAGATGTGTATTTAAAATGTCTTTCAATTATTTCCCCATTTAACACAGTTATCATTGTTACCCAACCATAAGGTGTAAAAACAGAACCTCTATGCACCTCATATTTATAAGAATCATTTGAAGATTCTTTAAAATTTAACCAAGCTTCTTTGCTAATTTCGAAATCATTTTGATAATCTAAATCATTAGATTCGCAAGAAGATGTTAAAATACCTGTTAAAAATAGTATAATTAAATACGTATTATTTTTCATAATTATCTTTTTAAGTTATACTTACTAGATGCATAATTTACTTATTGGTTGCGTCAAATTATTGTAAATAATATAATATTTAGATAAAAAAATATTTTTTTGTGATTGGTAAGTGGCCTTTTACCTAAATAAAAAGTTACTAGGTTAACCTTTTATAAATCTGGCTCATTTTTCTTACCTCTTTATGTAATAAATTATAAGGTAAAAAAGTATGAGAATAGTATTTATACCCCAACTTTTTATAAAACTGAAAAGCTTGGGGCTGCTCATCCATCGCATCTAACCAAATAACTTTATACCCTTTTTTAATTGCTTTTTCTTCTAACCAAGAAAGTAATTTTTTACCAATTCCGTTTCCTTGTGTTTTTTGATGCAAATAAACTCTGTGTAATTTCACTTGATTTTCTTGGTTTAAACCAGGTAGTTTTTCATCCCAAATAATTCTAAAATTACCAATAATTTCATCATTAAAAACAACAAAATAGTAATCTGCTTTTTCTTCGGATAATTCTCTTAAAATATTTTCTTTAGAATACTGTGAATTCACATACCAAGCTCCATTATCTATCCAAAAATGACTATAAGCTAAAGGATAAATCTCATTCATTAAATTATACAGTTGATTATAATCTTCTGTGTTTATTTCTTTTAAAACTAATTCTTCTGTTATGTCAATCATATTGTAAAACTATAAAAGTAAATTTGGCTTCGCAAAAGCAAGTCAATTTTACACAATAAAAATTAGTTTGTTATATTATTTTATAGCCTTAAAATAAAAAAACTACTATAGATTGATTACTTCTATAGTAGTTTTTATAATAATAGTTAGAACTTTTAAAACTTATTCTTGATTTTCAATAGCATCTTTTATTTTTCCTTCTAACTCTTCTGCTAATTCTGGATTGTCTTTAATTAATCCTTTTACAGCGTCTCTTCCTTGACCAAGTTTTGTTTCACCATAACTAAACCAAGAACCACTTTTCTTTACAATACCTAATTCTACACCAATATCTAAAATCTCTCCAACTTTAGAAATTCCTTGTCCGTACATAATATCAAATTCTGCAATTTGAAAAGGCGGTGCAACTTTATTTTTTACAACTTTAACTTTGGTACTGTTTCCAATAACTCTATCTCCGTCTTTAATTTGTGTTCTTCTTCTAATATCTAAACGAACAGAAGCATAAAATTTTAATGCATTACCACCAGTTGTAGTTTCTGGGTTACCAAACATAACGCCAATTTTTTCTCTTAACTGATTGATAAATATTACAGTACATTTTGTTTTAGAAATTGTACCAGTTAATTTACGTAAAGCTTGAGACATTAAACGTGCATGAAGACCCATTTTAGAATCTCCCATTTCTCCTTCAATCTCAGATTTTGGTGTTAAAGCTGCAACAGAATCTATTACAACAATATCTATTGCACCAGAACGAATTAAGTTTTCTGCAATTTCTAAGGCCTGCTCACCATGATCTGGCTGAGAAATAATTAAATTATCTATATCTACACCTAAATTTTCTGCGTAAAATTTATCAAACGCATGTTCTGCATCAATAAAAGCTGCAATTCCTCCCGCTTTTTGAGCTTCTGCAATTGCATGTAATGTTAAAGTTGTTTTACCAGAAGATTCTGGTCCGTAAATTTCTATTACTCTTCCTCTTGGATAACCACCAACGCCTAAAGCTAAATCTAACCCTAAAGAACCAGATGAAATTGCATCTATATCTTCTGTAACTACATCTCCTAATTTCATTACAGAACCTTTTCCGTAAGTTTTATCTAGTTTATCTAGTGTAAGTTGAAGCGCTTTAAGTTTCGCCGCTTTTTCTTTATCTGTCGCCATAAATCTTGCTATTTTTATTTTTAAATAAGTGCGACAAGTTACAAAAATATAAGACTAATTTCCTAACAATTTACATTCAAATTTATAGTATTTTTACACAAAGCATACTATCAATGAGTTCTACTGTATTATTAAAAAATAATGATTGTATAGTTGTTGTTGAAAAAGGAGAATTAATTAGTTTTCAACAAAACAATCAAGAATATATTCATCAAAAAGGAAATAAAGGTTGGCGTAATTCTGATGATGAAATGTTTCCTGTAATTGGACCTACTTCTAAAAATAATTTTAAAGTTCACACTAAAAATGGCGATGCTATTTTAGATCAACATGGTTTATTACGTGAATTAGAATATTCTTTAGTTTCTTCTGATGACAATTCGGCTAAATTCATTAAAAAATACACTAAAAATACAACTGTAAAGAATAGTAAGTTTCCAGTAAAATCTACTGAAGAAAATTTATTTTGGCCATTCGATTTTACATTTGAAAAGAATTTTACTTTAGAAAATGGTATTTTAAAAATTGAATTTATCATCAATTCTGAAAAAGGAATGCCTTTTATGTTAGGTTATCATCCTGCATTTTTATTATCTGATTCTGGTAAAGAAACTTTAGAATCTCATGGTACAAAAATAACGTTAGCTGATGTTTACAAAGCGGGATCTAATGCTTGTCCGGTTTTAAATTCTGATAAAATCATCTTAAAAAATATTGATAAAAAATATTTAGAAATTACTACAGAAGGTTTTAATAATTTTATGCTTTGGACAGAAGTAGACAACATGCTTTGTATTGAACCAATTACACAATATACTTCTTATACAGATCAGAAATTTTCTGAAGAAAATATGAGTATTTCTAAAGGAGAAAACGTATTTACAGTATCAATAAAAGTTTTATAAGTTGATAAAAAAACACCGTCATTTTATCATTCACAAACCTTGGGGAATGATTTCTCAGTTTGTAAATCCCGCAAAGCGGAAAAAAAAATTATTAGGAGATTTATATGATTTTCCAGAAGGAACTATGGCAATTGGACGATTAGATGTTCCGTCTGAAGGTTTACTTTTATTAACAACAGATGGTAAAGTTTCTGCAGAAATAAGATCTCAGAAATATGAGAAAGAATATTATGTTCAGGTAGATGGACTTATCACTCAAAAAGAAGTAGAACAATTAAAAACTGGCGTAGAAATTGGTTTTAACGGAAAAAAATACACCACAAAACCAGGAAAATCTTTTTTAATTGATGATCCTAAATTTCCATTAAGAAGTCAGAAAATTAGAGATGAAAGACATGGCCCAACAAGTTGGATTTCTATCATTATTAGAGAAGGAAAATTTAGGCAAGTTCGAAAAATGACTGCAGCTGTAGGTTTCCCTACATTACGTTTAGTTCGTGTTAGAATTGGTGAAATTAATTTAGGCGATTTAGAAAATAGTGGAGTAAAAGAAGTTACTACTTTAATGTAGTTTCTTTTTCTGTTAAATTGTATTTACTTTTTATAAGTTTAATATCTTTAGCTTCTAAAATTGCATAAAATTTTCTAGGAGAAATTTTTAAATCTTTAGTAATATCACTTACTTTTTTCTTTCCTTTCTTATATAATTTTAAATTTTCATTTACTTTTTTATTAAAATAAAATGTTTTTAATTTTTCTAAAACCTCTAATTCAGAAGTATTAGTATTATTCACATATTCTTTAATTTCTAATTTAATGTTAGATAAACTTTTTGCCATTTTTTTAATTTTTAATTAATTAATTTTTTTCTTTTTCAAATAGCAAAATATCAAAAAAGATATTTTTAGATACACAATTATTAAATAGTTAACCAATATAATATTTTTTTTATAAAGTTTTACTTTTTAATATTTAGGGTAAATGTAACATTTATCACAAAATTTAATTTTGATTCTTTTTAATTTTGCTTCATGGACAATTCTAATACAACTTTATATATAGTAGCTGCAGTAATAATTTTACACTTTTTAGTTGGTTTTGGGTATTTAATATATAAAATGACTAAAAAAAGTGATAAAGATTAATTTTTACTATTTACTCCTCTCATAAATAATATTATACCAAATACAATAAATATAAATCCAAAATAAAATAAGTATTGAAATAAATTTACTTGAGTAGTATAACCAATTCCAATACTTAGCCAACCTAATATTATAAATATAATTGATAAAAATATTTTATAATTTCTTTTAAGTTTCATTTAATCTCTATCCATTCTAATATGAGGAATTCCATCTTCTAAGTACTCCTCTCCTACTTGAATAAAGTTATGAGATTCATAGAATTTCTTTAAATATTTTTGAGCAGAAATAGTAATTTTATCAACTTTAAAATGAATTTTTATAGCTTCAATTGATATTTTCATTAAATCGTGACCAAAACCATATTTTCTTTCTGAAGCTGCAACCACTACTCTACCAATACTTGCGTTTTCAAAATAATCTCCGGGTTTAAAAATTCTTGTGTATGCTACAATTTTATCATTTTTGAAACCAAAAACATGTAAAGATTTTTGATCTTTATAATCTACATCTTGATACACACAATCTTGCTCTACCACAAAAACTTCAGATCTTAATTGTAGTATTGCATACAATTGATCTGTTGTTAATTCTGAAAATGTTTTTATTAGAAAGTTCATTTATAAAAAGAGATTTCTCGATACAAATTTTCTTATTCTTCGAAAATTCACTCGAAATGACAAATTATATGTCATTACAAACGTTGTGAAGTAATCTATTAATTAAAAAAGATTGCTTCGTTCTCGCAATGACAAAGTTTTTATCCAGCACAAGAAATTTTACCAACTCTATTTTGATGTCTTCCGCCTTCAAATTCTGTATTTAAAAATACATCTACAAAACCTATAGCTTGTTGTAAAGACACAAAACGTGCAGGAATCGTTAAAACGTTTGCATTATTATGTTGTCTTGTTAAAGCAACCAATTCATTATTCCAACAAAGTGCAGCTCTAATTCCTTGGTGTTTATTAGCTGTCATTTGTGCTCCATTACCAGAACCACATAAAATAATACCTAACTCAGCTTTTCCACTTTCTACAGCATCTGCTGTTGGATGAATAGCGTCTGGGTAATCCATAGAATCATTTGTATCTGTTCCAAAATTTAAAACTTTATACCCTTTTTCTTCTAAATGTTTTATAATTTCGAATTTGTATTCTGTTCCTGCGTGATCGTTACCAATGGCAATTGTCATAATAAATTGATTTTAATTGTGTTGTATCAACAAAAATACAGAAACTAACGGTTATCAACAGTTATAAACATTCAAAAAAATAACTTTTTTAATAACCTTTTAATTTTTAACTCTTTAACTATGTTATCTAATTGTTAAGAAGTATCAGTAAAGTTTTACAAGTATTTTTGGTAGTTTAAAATATTATTATAATACAAGGAGTAGTTTGACATACACAACTTTTTTTATGAGTTTTTGATAAAAGTTTATCAACATAAAATTTACAATTTATTTACAGAGATTTGGTTGTTAACTATTAAGAATTTTTAGTTAATTACTGTTTATAACTATTGTTAATAACTCTAAATTTAAATTGATTTTTAAGCTTTTAAGTAACTTATAACTTGTCAATGATTTTTAATAACTCAAATTAAAAAATAAAAAGTAAAAAATTTATAGTAGCTATTAACACACTATTATAACCATCATTGTTTTTTAAAAATTTATAAAAGAAAAATAATTATAATATAGAATGTTGATAACTGTTGAAAACGAAAAAAATAAAAATAGAATATTTTAAGAAGAAAGAATATTAAAAAAATAGGTAGAGATTTTCAGAAATAAACTAAACAGTTTTCTTTTCAGAATTTAAAAGATAAAGTGTGTCTTTTTGAATTTCTACAGTTTCTCTAGGAGTCTCATTTTTATTCAAAGAAGTATTTACAGTTATTACAGTGACAAAAATACCTGCAATAAAAATAAATGCGAATAAAAGAATGATTTTACGTAGATTTTTCATCTTAAAAAGTTGATCTTAATATTATAAAGACGCTTCATTTAAGAAAACGTTACAATTTTTTTAAGATTTCTTTAACTTTTATTCTGAACTTGATAAAGAATCTGTTTATTAGTAATTTAAATTAATCCCTTTTTAAAAGTGATCTATTATTTAATTGATTATAAAGTTGATAGCTTTTTCTATAATTTTTACAGAAACTTTTCCTGTTCCAATCAATTCTCCATCTGCTTGTATAAATGGTTTTGTAGTTTTTGGAATAACTGTTATTTCTTTGGTTTTATACGTTTCCACTTTTTTATGATGAACAATATTTCCGTTATATAATTTTTTAATATTAAAAATTAGGTTGAAAAAATTCAAATTTTTAGCAATGGTAATATCAAACAAACCATCAGTTGTATGTACATCTTTTGTAAATTTAATTCCACCACCAGAAAATTTACAAAGCCCAAAAATGGTCATTAAACAATTAGTTTCAATTACTTTATCATCAAAAATAATTTTAAAAATAGATTTTTTATAAAATAATAAACCAGCTAAACCGCTTAATAAATAAGCAATAGATCCAAAACGTTTTAATGTTTTTAGTTTATTTACAATATATCCATCATAACCTAAACCAGCCACATTATTAAAGTAAGAAACTGTTTTATTTTCAGTCTCTAAAACTCCAATATCTTGTAAAATTGTTTTTTTATTACTGATAATTTCTATCGCTTTTTCAACATCATTTGGTATGTTATACGTCTTTATCCAATCGTTTCCAGTTCCTTGAGGAATTACTGCAATAGTTATATCAGAAGTTTTTACATACCTTTGCATCATTATTCCGTTAACTACATTGTGTAGTGTTCCATCTCCACCAATCGAAATAATATTTCTAAAACCATCTTGAATTGCTTTATCTACCAATTCGATTTCGTGTTTAGAAAAACGTGTAAAAGCAAAAGAATAGTTTAAATTCTTGTTGTTTAATAATTGTTGAATTTCTTCCCATTGTTTAGAAAAATTCCGATTTCCAGAAGTAGGATTTGCAATTATAAACCAAGAATTAGACATAAATAAAAATTAAAATTAAGCCAAAATACAATATTAGATTTATAACAATAATTTAATACAAAAATCTAGTTTATAATTGTAATTTGGTAACATACTAAGAAGTAAGAATTAATGACAAAAAAGAAGAAAAAAATATATAAAAAGAAAGGTAACATTGTAAAAGATTTAACCAGAAATATATTTAAAATTTTAAATGAAGACAGCGAAAAGACTTATAATTATAAGCAAATTGCTGCAAAATTAAAGATTTCTGATACAGATGGTAAAACACAAATAATCAAGAAATTAGCAGAATTAACTGCTACTAAACAAATTAAAGAAGTAGCGAGAGGTAAGTTTCAAGTAAATATTGATAAAAAATATGCCATTGGTACCTTAGATGTAACCTCAACAGGAAATGGATATTTTGTTTCTGATGATTATGAAGATGATATTTTTATACCAAATATTAATCTTGGTAAAGGTTTACATAACGATACAGTAAAAGCATATGTTTATAAAAAACGTAGTGGAAAGAAATATGAAGCTGATGTTGTAGAGATTATAGAACGGGCAAAAACAGAATTTGTTGGTGTTTTACAAAAAAATAAAAACAAAAATTTTGGTTTTGTTGTACCAGATAATAATAAAATGTATGCCGATATTTTTATTTCTGAAAGCAAATTAAATGGAGCAGTAGATGGAGATAAAGTTCAAGCAAAAATTTTAGATTGGCCAAAAAACTCTAAAAATCCTTTTGGAAAAATTACTACAGTTTTAGGTAAACCAGGAGATCATAATACAGAAATGCATTCTATTTTATTAGAATACGATTTACCTTATGAGTTTGAACCAGAAGTAGAAAAAGAAGCAGAAAATTTACCAATAGAAATCACAAATAAAGAGATTTCTAAACGTAGAGATATGCGTAAAGATTTAACTTTTACGATAGATCCAAAAGATGCAAAAGATTTTGATGATGCATTATCTTTCACAAAATTAGAAAATGGTAATTATGAAATAGGAATTCATATTGCAGATGTATCACATTATTTACAACCAAAAACTATTTTAGATGATGAAGCTTATAAACGTGCAACATCTGTTTATTTAGTAGATAGAGTAGTACCCATGTTACCAGAAATGTTATCAAACGGAGTTTGTTCTTTGCGTCCAAATGAAGAAAAACTAACGTTTTCTGCTGTTTTTGAATTGAATAAAAAAGCACAAATTGTAAACGAATGGTTTGGTAGAACTGTAACTTATTCAGATCAACGTTTTGCATATGAAGAAGCACAATCTATTATAGAAAATTGTAAATTATCTGATGATATTCAGCCATATACAATGCCTTTAGAAACTTCTATAATTGATAAAGAATATGAAGTTACTCCAGAAATTGTAGAAGCTACTTTACAACTAGATGAATTAGCAAAAATTCTCCGTAAAAAAAGGATGAAAGAAGGTGCAATTTCTTTTGATAGAGTAGAGGTGAAGTTTAATTTAGATGAAGAAGCAAACCCAGTTGGTGTTTTCTTTAAAGAATCTCAAGATGCTAATAAATTAATTGAAGAATTTATGTTATTAGCAAATAGAAAAGTTGCTGAGTATATTGGTTTTTCTAAAGGAAAAGCAACCAATAAAACATTTATTTATAGAGTGCATGATGAACCCGATGTAGAAAAATTAGCTTCTTTACAAAACATGATAAGTAAATTTGGATACAAAATTAATACCGATACAAAAGAGTCTACTTCAGATTCTTTAAATAAATTATTAAGTGATGTTCATGGTAAAGCAGAATCTAACATGATAGAAACTTTAACCATTAGAACAATGTCTAAAGCTGTGTATACAACTCAAAATATTGGTCATTATGGTTTGGCTTTTGATTATTATAGTCATTTTACGTCACCTATTAGACGTTATCCAGATGTAATGACACATAGATTACTTCAGCATTATTTAGATGGCGGAGATTCGCCAAAAGCAGATAAATATGAAGAAAAGTGTAAACATTCATCAAATAGAGAAGAATTAGCTTCTAAAGCAGAAAGATCTTCTATAAAATACATGCAAGTAAAATACATGCAAGATCATAAAGATGAAATTTTTGATGGTGTAATTACAGGTGTTACAGAATGGGGAATTTATGTAGAAATTAAATCTAATAAATGTGAGGGAATGGTTAGAATTAGAGATATAAAAAGTGATTATTATATTTTTGATGAAAAGCAATATGCTATTGTGGGTCAATCTACTAAGAACTTATATCAATTAGGAGATGATGTTAAAGTAAAAGTTAAGCATACAGATTTAGAAAGAAAACATCTAGATTTTACTTTAATTGAAGAATAAAATTTATTTGTCATTTCGAGTTTGTGGAGAAATCTTAAATAATTAAAGATTTTTCCACTACATTTCATTTCGCTCAAAATGACATTAGTTTAATTAAACAATAAAATATGATTTTAACAACCACAAATAATATCGAAAACTTTAAAATAGTAGATTATTTAGGAATTGTAACAGGTACAGCATATAACACCAGTTATTCATCTAAAGGAAAAAGTATGTCTTTTAAAGATATGTTTAGTACTTCTAAATATTACAAAATGTATGCAGAAGGTTTAGAAGCATTAAAAGAACAAGCTTTTCAGAATTTAAAAGAGAATGCTACAAAACTAGGCGCAAATGCAGTTGTGGGTATTCAGCTAGATGTAGAACCACTTGCAAATTCAGCAACTTTATTAGTTTCTATTACAGGTACAGCTGTAAAAGTGAAATAATATTAAATTTTTTAACAATAAAATTTAATATTTGCCACAATAAAAGGTTAAAAAAGTCCTTATAATGGTATACTTGTTGATTTAAGTATTATAATCAAATTTTAAAATGATGAAAAAAATAGTTTTTATATACACACTAATGTTCTGTTTTACATTGGTTGCACAAACAAAAGTGATAAAGAACTTAGGTGATTATGATACTTTAAAAGTTTATAATGGAATAGAGGTAGAGTTAATTAAATCTGATATTCAGCAGCTTGAAATTACTGGTGAAAAATCTGAAATGGTAAAAATTAAGAATGTAAATAACACCTTAAAATTATCATTACCTTTTTCTTTAAAACCAGCAGATAATGCTGCAGATGGTAAAGTTTTAATAAAGTTATATTACAATAAAAACATTGCTATTATTGATGGTAATGAAGGTGCTACTATAACAGGTAAAGATGTTAATCAAGAAAAATTAGAAGTAAATGCTCAAGAAAGAGCTTTTATTAATTTAACTACTAAAGTAAAATATCTTAAAGTTAGAACTTCTTCTGGCGGAATTATTAAACTTTCTGGTACTACAGAAAACCAAGAAGTAGATGTAGATTTATATGGTATTTATAATGGTTTTGCAATGAAAACAACAAATAATTCTAATGTAAAAGCAGGAACAGGAGCAAAAGCAGAAATTTTAGCAGGACAAACTTTAAATGCAAAAGTAAGTTTTGGAGGCTCTATTTTTTACAAAGGAAATCCTGAAGTTGTAAAAGATAAAAAAGTAATAGGTGGTATTATTCAAAAAAGGAATTAGTAAGTTACTGTAATAACCTTTTTTGTATCTTTGTAGGATTAAAATAAAATAAAATGAACAGTTTAGCTATATATTTTGGAATGATTGGTGGACCACAAATTATTATTATTGTTGTGGTGATTCTTTTGTTATTTGGTGGAAGAAAAATTCCTGAATTAATGAGAGGTTTAGGAAGTGGTATTAAAGAGTTTAAAAATGCTGCTAAAGAAGAAGAACCAGAAGAAAAAATAGAAGATAAGAAGTAATAAGATTACTTTTAAAAATATAAAAGCTCAATTTGTATATACAAATTGAGCTTTTTCTTTTTCAAATTAAAATAATCCCCCAAAAATTTTAATTGAATTATTACTACAAATATACTTTTGAATTATTGAATTTTTAAAATTTTGTTGTAAACAGGAAGGATTTTGGGGTATTTGGGATAAACGGGAATGATTATTTTATTAATTTTTGTAAAGATTGTTTAGAAAAACTTCTTGACACAGGTATATCTGTTGAAATGAAATTTGATTTTAATAAATATCCTCTTGCATTACCACTAATATCATTTATAAAATTAGAATTAATAATATAAGATTTATGACAACGAAACACATTAGGATATTCTTTTAGTTTTTCTTCTATTTTAGTTAAGGTAACTCTTAAAATTTTTTCTTTAATATCAGTTTCCTTTTTTATAAAGAAACTAGCATAGTTTCCTTGTGATGTTATATAAACTAAATCATCAATAGAAAAAGAGATATTTTCTTTTTTGTTTTCTGAAAAAAATTTAATTTTTGAAGGTAATTTTTTTAAATAAACCTCTCTTTTTTCTTTATTATATGTATTTATTGCATTTGCTCTTTTCTCTCTTTTTTCTCTAACATTTTTCTCATTTATAAAAATAAAGAAAACTACAGGTAATGTTCCAACTAAATAAGTGTAAAAAAGAAACCTTATTAAACTTATATTTTTAATATTATACTGACTTTTATAGATGTTTCCTAAACTCCAAATAACAATACCTGTAAAGAGTATACCAATTATTATTAGAAAAATATTTCTACCAATTGTCCAGTTATCTTCATTAAAATAATTTTTAAAAATTAAGGCAGGTACATATAAAAAAAAGAAAACACCAATAAAAGTAACAAGGCCTATTCCAAAAGTATATTGTAAAATAATCCCTTCTAAAGACATTAAATAAAAAGGTTTAAAAATGTATAGAAAAAGAAAAACAAATAACCCTATAGAAACACTAAATTTAAACTTAAAACTAATAGAAGGGTTAAAATAATAAGGTATAGAAAGCCAAGAAATAATCTTTTTCATAGAAATTTAAATTTTTAAAATCAACGGATTAAATTTTTAAGATTATCTTTTTTAAAACTTCTAGAAATAGGAATTTGTTTTGATAATAATTCAGATTCCAAAAAATAACCTCTAGCGTTTCCAGAAATAGCATCCATAAAAATAGAATTAATGATATAAGATTTATGACACCTATAAATGTAGGCAGTATTTTTAAGTTTATCTGCTATACTTTTTAAGGTATTTCTTAAAATTTTTTCTTTCAATTTACCATTTAAATATAGATAAAAACTCACATAATTTCCTTGAGAAGTAATATAAACTAAATTATGAATACTAAAAGTTAGTTTGTCTTTTTGATTATCTCCATATAGTGTAATTTCTTTATTTAGTTTTTCTATATTAGATGAAACTTTACGTTTCATAATATCTTTAGACACCTTTTCCCTTTTATGTCGATATACTTTTTCACTAAAGAAAGTATAAATTAAAATAGGAAAAATTGAAATTGAAAAAGTGTAACTAAAAATTTCTTTTAAAGTTAGCATTCTCCAATTTTCGGTATTTTGAACTAATGTATTATAAAACCAATTACAAGTGCTAATAGAAGTAATTAAAATTACAAGGAAAAATATATTTCTACCAATTGTCCAGTTTTCATTTTTAAAATAATCTTTAAAAACAAGAGGTAAAATAATAAAAAGAGAAGATTGAACTATGAAGGTAATAAACCCAAAACCAAGGCAATATAAAAATAGATTATTTTCTAAATCAGACATTCCAAATGGCTGAAAAATATAAAGAAACATAAATATAAAAAGCCCAATTACTAATGCTAAAGTGATATGAACTTTTGGCGATATATAAAAAAAATAAGGTTTTCTAAGCCATTTTTTAGCAATCATTTTTAATCTTTTTCTATTAATTTTTCTTTAAAAATAATAAAACTCCCCTTATTTTAAGGTTTTTTAAATTAGAATATAAAAAAATTACCTTTTGTTTACATAATAAAACAAAAGGTGAGGTTAAATTTTTTAAAATAAAAATTTATTCTTTTTTCTTTTTAGGTTGTGCTTTTTTCATAGCTTCTCCTATTTGGTTACTTGCTGTAAAACTAGCAACCATATCATTTAACATTGTACTACCGGCTTGTGGTGAGTTTGGTAATAAAATTAAATTACTATTGGTTTCACTACCAATAGATTGCAAAGTATCATAGTGCTGTGTTACAACAATTAAAGCAGAAGCTTCTTGACTATTAATACCAACTCTATTTAAAACATCTACAGATTCTTCTAAACCACGTGCAATTTCACGTCTTTGATCTGCAATACCTTGTCCTTGTAAACGCTTGCTTTCTGCTTCTGCTTTTGCACGTTCTACAATTAAAATACGTTGTGCATCACCTTCATATTGTGCAGCAACTTTTTCACGTTCTGAAGCATTAATTCTATTCATAGCTTCTTTTACTTGTCCATCTGGATCTATATCTGTAACTAAGGTTTTAATAATATCAAATCCATAATCAGACATTGCATCATTTAATTCTGTTTTTACAGCAATAGCAATATCATCTTTTTTTACAAAAACGTCATCTAATTTCATTTTTGGCACTTCTGCTCTTACAACATCAAATACGTATGAAGTAATTTGCTCATGAGGATAATCTAGCTTATAAAAAGAATCATATACTTTTTCCCTAATTACTTTGTACTGTACAGAAACTTTTAACTTTACAAATACATCATCAAGTGTTTTTGTTTCAATAATTACATCTAATTGTTGAATTTTTAAACTCAATTTTCCTGCAACTCTATCAACAAAAGGAATTTTCATTTGAAGTCCAGAATGACGAATAATTTGAAATTTTCCAAAACGTTCAATAATAGCAGCAGTTTGTTGTTTTACCATAAAAAAAGATGCAAAAACAACCAATACAGCAAATACAATAAGAATAGGAATTACAGGTAACATAGTTAAATTTTTTAAATTAATAATTGAATTAAGTAAAGATACTGAATTTTAGTAGTTATTTATTAGACGGTTTTTAATAAAAATGTTACATTTTAAAATGAAAAAACCCTGTAAAAATATATTTTACAGGGTTTTTAATTTATATTGTAGTGTAGTTTATTCTTCTTTTTTGAAGAACGTGTGCCTTTTTTTATTGTACTTAAGCCACTTTTTATATTGTTTTTCAGAAAGTAACTCTTTCATTGCAGCATATAATTTAACATCTTCTTCTTTTAATGTGAGAGATATAGGTTTTAAGTTTTCAACCATTTTCTTTTGAACTTTCGTTTGATTTGAAAAATCACCACTTTTCATAGCTAATTTCTGAAAATTATCAACCATATCTTTTGTGCTTCTTATTAAAAAACTATTAATTCTAATAATGTCTTTTATGTCTTTATTATAAGTGGTTAGTATTTTAGAAAACTCTATTCCTTTTTTAGAAGACAATTTAATACTCGTTTTTTTTGCAGCTTTTTTAATATCATAATTAACAATTCCTAAATATTTTTCTATCGGAAAATCAGGTTCTGGAGCTTCTTGTTGCGCTTGAGGCATTTGTCTTTGGCGTTGTCTAGTACCATTTCCATAACCATATTGAGCTTGGGCTGTAAAACCACAAAATAGAATAATAAGTAAGATATATTTTTTCATAATTTATAATTTAGAAACTGCGTTTTCTAACCTTTTAATTGTCTCATCTTTACCAATCATAGTAATAATATCAAATAAATGAGGACCTGCTAATTTACCAACTAAAGACAATCTTAAAGGTTGCATTACTTTACCAAAACCAATTTCCTTGCCAGAAATCCATTCTTTAACTTCTTTCTCTGTATTTTCTGAAGAAAAGTCTTTGATTGATGAAATTACGGTAATTAATTCATTCATTAAATCTGGAGTTCCTTCTTTCCAGTTTTTCTTAGAAGCTTTTGCATCATATTCTGTTGGAGTTTCGAAAAAGAAACTAGATAAACCCCAAAAATCATTTACAAAAACAGCTCTTTCTTTTATGGCAGCAACTACTTTTAAAACAAATTCTTTGTCTTTTGTAATTCCTTTTTCTGATAGAATAGGTAAGTATAAATCTGTTAATTCAACATCAGACTTTGTCTGCATATATTGTTGATTAAACCATTTTGCTTTATCTGGACTAAATTTTGCTCCAGATTTACTCACTCTTTTTAAATCGAAAGACTCAATTAAGTTTTCTAAAGAGAATATTTCTTGTTCTGTTCCTGGATTCCATCCTAAGAAAGCTAACATGTTTATAAAAGCATCAGAAAAATAACCATCTTCTTTATAACCACGAGAAACATCGCCAGAAACTTCGTTTGTATATTCTAAAGGAAATACTGGAAAACCTAACTTATCTCCATCTCTTTTACTTAATTTTCCTTTTCCAACAGGTTTTAAAATTAATGGTAAATGTGCAAATTTTGGAGCATTCCAACCAAATGATCTATATAATAAAACATGTAATGCCATTGATGGTAACCATTCTTCACCACGAATTACGTGGGTAATTTCCATTAAATGATCATCTACAATATTTGCTAAATGATACGTTGGCATTCCGTCTCCTTTAAATAAAATTTTATCATCTAAAGTATTGGTATCAATTTTAATATCTCCACGAATTTCATCATTCATTCTTAAAAGCTCATCTTGTGGAGTTTTAAAACGAATTACATAATTTTCGCCAGCATTAATTTTAGCTTGTACTTCTTCTTCAGTTAAAACCAAAGAGTTTACCAAACGTCCTTTTTCTCTGTTATGCCAATTATAGATAAACGTTTTTCCTTCTGCTTCATGACCTTTTCTATAACCATCTAACTGCTCTGCAGTGTCAAAAGCATAATATGCCCAACCTGTTTTTATTAACTGATCTGCATATTGTTTGTATAATTCTTTACGTTCTGATTGTCTGTAAGGACCAAATTTTTCGTTTTTTCCTGGACCTTCATCAAAAGGAATATTACACCATTCTAAAGCGCCTATAATATATTGTTCTGCATTTGCAACATAACGTGTTTGGTCTGTGTCTTCTATTCTTAAGACAAAAGTTCCGTTATATTTTTTAGCAAATAAATAATTGTATAAAGCTGTTCTTACACCTCCAATATGTAAAGGCCCTGTAGGACTTGGTGCAAAACGAACGCGAACATTAGATTCCATTTTTTATATTTTTTAATTCTGTATTTCTAAATTTAATGTCATTTTTAGCGGAATGAAATGAAGTCGAAAAATCTATTATTTTAGATTTCTCCATTTCAGTCGAAATGACAGACTATTTTACTTTTCTAGTAAAATCTTTTTCTGTTGCTGCAAAGATAGTTTTTATATAAAAAGTTCGCCATCAATTTTTAAATTATTGTTTTTGTAGTATGTTGATCACTTAGACACATAGAAAAACTTAGTTTTTATGTATTTTTATAAGATGAAAATGAAAAAGCATTGTGACTTATGTGATCATCAAAAATTAAGTTTAAAAGATGGTGATTTATGTGGATTAACGAATAAAAAACCTGAGTTTAATAGAACTTGTGTTAGAATAAATTTTGATGAGAAGTTATTAAATACTTTAGAAGATATTCTTATTGAATATGAAGATTTAAAACTATCTAAAAAGAAGGTTTATAAAAATTTTATTTCAGGAAGTATTATAGGAGTCTTCTTGTTGGTTGTTGGCTATTTTGTTTTTGATTATTTTCTTAACAATGGTTTTAGAACTTCACTCAAATCAGCAGAATATACAACTACAGTTTCCTTTATCATTTTAGTAACAGGATATTATTATCTTAAAAAATCTATAAACAACATTAATAATCATAAAACTCAATTAAATTTTATTGAAAACAAGAAAAAAGAGATTGATGAGGTTTTAAATTTATATAATCAAAAGTATACCAATAAAATTAAATTTGATAAAGAAATTCATGGAATTCAAGAAATAGATGTTGATATAGAATTAACCTAAAACTTCTTATAAATTCCAACAGATAATGCTACTTGTTTAGCAACATTATTTCCAAAAAAAGCAGCTGGTAAACTAGCTGTCATTCCAAAATTATCAGAGAATTCTCCAATTGCTTTTACACCAACAACACCATATTCTTGGTCGTTAACATATAAACCTGTTGCTAAATTTGAAGCAGGTAAATTAATATTACCATTTTTAAAAGATTTTTCAATATCTACAAAACCAACCAACCAAATATTTTTAGTAATTTTTGTTCCGTATTCTCCACCAATTTTAAAGTTAGAAGAGTAGTTGTTAGTCCTAATTTTAGATCCAATAAATGTTTGCAAATATCCTTTATTAAAACTTTTTCCTGCTATAAAAAGAGGTGTAAAAGTAAAAGCATCATAACCGGTTCTTATACCAGAATTTACATCAAAAGTACTTGTGTTTGTTTCTATAGAAAACTGACCAGAAAGCAACCAATCTTTTTTATAAAAGTTGTGTTTTATTCCAATTTCGATATTTCCTAAAGAAATTTCTTTATCAGAATTATATATTTTATAATTTGGATTTGGTATTGCTGGTGCAAAAAATGGAATTAAATCACCTGTTTTTATCATTTTTAATGGAACATTGATAAGTAAAGTTGTTTTATTTGAAATACCATATTCTCCATAAAATTGAAATGTATTATCTGTAATATTTCTCTGTGGATTATAATCAGGATCACCAAATAATTCATCATAACTTGGTATTGTAGAAAACGAAAATTGTGTATAAAATTTCCCTTTTTCTTGTGTCCAAGGTCCTTGAGAAAATGCAGAAATACTTACCAATAGAATTAGAAAACTCGCTATTTGTTTCATTTTTTTTAATTTTTTAACTTAGTTGAAGAAATATAGAATTACTTACAAAAATCGTTTTAACAATTATTTGATTGTGTATCAATGTAAAAATAGTATTTTTAAAAGTTAATTATGAGTGGATTTAAAAGTATTGAGCAAAAATTACATCAATTTTCACGTAAGTATTATACAAGTGAATTGATAAAAGGAGGAATATTATTTCTTTCTTTAGGATGTTTGTACTTATTTTTTACGTTGTTTTTAGAATACTTTTTATGGTTAAAACCAACAGCAAGAACTATTCTATTTTGGTTGTTTTTGATTGTTGAATTGTTTCTATTAATTCGATTTATTTTTATTCCTATTTTTAAATTGATTGGTTTAAGAAAAGGAATTTCTTTTGAACAATCTTCTAAAATTATTGGAAGCCATTTTCCTGAAGTTCAAGATAAATTATTGAATGTTTTACAATTAAAACAAAATGCAAATCAATCTGATTTATTATTAGCCAGTATCGATCAAAAAGCAGCAGAATTACAACCCATTCCTTTTGTTAAAGCTGTAGATTTTAAAAAGAATACTAAATACTTAAAATATACAATAATTCCTGTTTTAATTTGGCTAATTACTTTATTTACAGGTACTAATAGTGCACTTACTCAAAGTTTAGAACGTGTTGTAAATCACAGAACTACCTATAATCCGCCTGCGCCATTTTTATTTTCAATAGAAAATACTTCTCTAAAAGTAATTCAAGGAAAACCACTTACAATTTTGGTAAACACTGTTGGAAATATGTTGCCAAGTGAAGCTAAAATCCAATTTGATAATCAACAATATTTTCTTCAAAATAACGGAAATGGAACTTTTTCTTATACATTTTCTGACGTTCAAAATCCTATCGATTTTTACATAGAAGCAAACGGAATTCAATCTCAAGATTATACAATAGAAGTTATAAAAACACCTACAATTAATAATATTTCTTTAGACATTAATTATCCTAGATATTTAGGGAAAAGAAATGAAACAATTAAAAATTCTGGAAATATAGTTGTGCCAGAAGGAACAAGAATTACTTGGAATGTAAATGCGAATCAAACAGATTCTTTGGCTTTTATCAATAATAATAAAAGAGCTTTCTTTGAATTGATTTCTGATAATAATTTTAAATATTCTAAAAGAATTCAGAATGCCATTAATTATCAAATAGCATCATCAAACAAAAATTTAAAAGATTTTGAAAACTTACAATTTTCTGTTGATGTTATAAAAGATGAAACTCCATTAATTTCTGTGCAATCTAATATTGATAGCATTTCTCGTGGAACAGCACAATTTGCTGGTCAGATTTCTGATGATAATGGAATTAGAAAATTACAGATTGTTTATTATGATGATGCAAATCCGCAAGCACAACAAACTTTCGATTTACAAATTACCAAAGAAAATATTCAAACTTTCTTTTATCAATTTCCTGATGGTTTAAATCTTACAAAAGGTATTAATTACGAATTGTTTTTTCAGGTTTTTGACAATGATGTTGTAAACGGAAGTAAGAAAGCAAAAAGTAAAGTTTTTAATTATCGTCAAAAAACTACAGAAGAAGTAGAGGAGGAGTTGTTGCAAGAACAAAGAAATACCATTAATAATATTGAAAACTCTATTCAGAAACAACAGAAACAAAATAAGGAGTTAGAAAAAGTTCAGAAAGATTTACAAGGTAAGAAGAAGATAAATTGGAATGATAAAAAGAAGATTCAGAAGTTTGTAGAGCGTCAGAATAATTATAATAAAATGATGCAACGTCAAACAGATAAGTTGCAAGAAAATTTAGAAGAAAAGAAAGAAACAAATGAAGATCTTCAGAATAAAAAAGATGAATTAAAAAAACGAATAGAAGAACTTAAGAAGTTAGAGAAGCAACAAAAATTGTTAGATGAAATTCAGAAAATGGCAGAAAAACTAAACAAAGAAGATTTAGTTAAAAAAGCCAAAGAATTAGCACAACAAAATAAACAACAAGAAAGAAGTTTAGAACGTATTTTAGAATTAACAAAACGTTTTTATGTTGAGCAAAAAACAATGCAAATTGCAGATAAAATTGAAAAACTTGCAAAAAAGCAAGAAGATTTATCGAATAAAAAAGAAGATGATTTAGAAGCTCAAAAACAAATTAAAAAGGCGTTTGATGAAATTAAAAAAGAATTAGAAGAGCTTAATAAAGATAATGAAAAACTTAAAGAACCAATGGAGCTTCCAGATGTGGAAGATGAAAAAGAAGATGTTGATTCTGAGTTAAAGAAATCTGAAGAAAATCTTTCTAAAGAAAATAGTTCTGATGCTAAACAAAATCAGAAAAAGTCTTCTAAGAAAATGAAAGAAATGAGTGCCAAAATGCAAAAATCTATGATGGAAATGCAAGGTGAATCTATGGAAGAAAACATGGATGATTTGCGTAAAATTTTAGAAAATCTAGTCATTTTTTCTTTCAAACAAGAAAACTTAATGCATAAGTTTGAAGAGACTTCAACCTCTCACCCAGACTTTGGAAAAGATTTAAAAAGCCAAAATCAATTAAAAACTTATTTCGAACATATAGATGATAGTTTATATGTTCTATCAATGAGGTTGCCTAAAATCTCTGCAAAAATAAAAGACGATTTATCTACAACTCATTACAACCTTGATTCTTCTTTAGATAATTTTTCTGAGAATCGTTTTTCAAACGGAGTTTCAAATCAACGTTATGTGATGACTTCTGTTAACAATTTAGCAGATTATTTAAGTAACATTTTAAATAGCATGAAAAATGCGATGTCCATGAAAATGGGGAAAGGGAAGAAAGGAAAAGGAAAGGGTTTTAGTTTGCCAGACTTAATTAAGAAACAAGGAGAGCTGTCTAAAAAAATGGAGAAAGGAATGAAAACTGGACAAAAACCTGGTGATAAAAAAGGTAAAAAACCCGGTGAAAAAGGAAAACCTGGAGAGAAAGGTAAGGGTGGAGAAAAAGGCAAAGGAGAAAAACCAGGTAAAAACGGAAATAAAAATGGAAGTGGAGAAGGAGAATCTAATGACGATTTAGATGGAGAAATTTATGAAATTTATAAACAACAAAGTTTATTAAGACAAGAATTACAAAACCAAATTAAACAATCTGAGAGTGGTGGTAATGGAGTAAATTCTGAAGCAAGAAAAGCTTTAAAGAAAATGGAAGACTTAGAAAATGAAATTTTAGAAAAAGGTTTTAATGCAGGTACACTTCAAAAAATGAAAAACCTAAACTACGAATTATTAAAATTAGATAAGGCTGCTTTAGAGCAAGGAAAAGATAAAAAGCGTAAATCCAATACGAATCAAAAAGAGTTTGAGAAGCGAAATATAAAAGCAATTCAATTTAAAAAGCAGTTTTACAATCAAACAGAGATATTAAACAGACAATCATTACCTTTGCAGCAAAATTATAAAAAGAAAGTCAGAGATTATTTTTCTGATAAAAAGAAAGGCTAGGTATGATTACTTTTAATTATGAAACATCATTTGAATTAAAAGGTGAAAACCTTTTAGAATATTGGATTGATACTGTTGTCTCTGAAGAAGGGTTTAGTGTTGGTGAAATTAACTATATCTTTTGTGATGATGAATACCTTCATAAGTTAAATGTAGAGTTTTTACAACACGATACTCTTACAGATGTTATTAGTTTTGATAATACTTTAGGAAAATTAATTAGTGGAGATATTTATATTTCTATAGAAAGAGTAGAAGATAATGCTAAAGATTTTGAAGTATCTTTTTTAGATGAATTACACAGAGTTATGATTCATGGAGTTTTACATTATATGGGATATAAAGATAAATCTGAAGATGAGAAACTGAAGATGAGAAATGCTGAAAATAAAGCTTTATTAGAGTTTAAATAATTGATAATCAGGTTAATAAAATAAAAGTTTCACGTGGAACGTTAAATTATGAGTTTATTTTCAACAACATACGATGTAATTGTAGTAGGAGGAGGTCATGCAGGAAGTGAAGCTGCTGCTGCTGCTGCAAATATGGGTGCACACACTTTATTAATTACAATGAATTTGCAAAATATAGCGCAAATGAGTTGTAATCCTGCAATGGGTGGAATAGCAAAGGGTCAAATTGTAAGAGAAATTGATGCTTTAGGAGGTTACAGTGGAATTGTTACAGATAAAACTGCGATACAGTTTAAGATGTTGAATAAATCTAAAGGACCTGCAATGTGGAGTCCAAGAGCTCAATCTGATAGAATGCAATTTGCAGAATGTTGGAGAACAATGTTAGAGCAAACAGAAAATTTAGATTTTTATCAAGATTCTGTAAATGGGTTATTGTTTGATAATCATAAAATTATTGGTGTAAAAACAGCTTTAGGTTTAGAAATAAAAGCCAAGACAGTTGTTATTACAGCAGGTACTTTTTTAAATGGATTGATTCATATTGGAGATAAAAGTTTTGGAGGAGGTCGAGCAGGTGAAGGAGCTTCAACAGGAATTACAGAAGACTTAGTTTCTAAAGGTTTTGAATCTGGTAGAATGAAAACAGGAACACCTCCAAGAGTAGATGGAAGGTCTTTAGATTATTCTAAAATGATTGAACAACCTGGAGATGAAATTACAGAAAAATTTTCTTATTTACCGACGACTAAACCATTACAAAACCAACGCTCTTGTTATCTAACCTATACAAATTTAGATGTACATGATTTATTACGTACAGGTTTTGATAGATCACCAATGTTTAACGGTAGAATTAAATCTACAGGTCCAAGATATTGTCCTTCAATAGAAGATAAGATAGATCGTTTTGCAACAAAAGATAGACATCAAATTTTTGTAGAACCAGAAGGTTGGACTACTTGTGAGATGTATGTAAATGGGTTTTCTACTTCTTTACCAGAAGATATACAAGATAAAGCAATTCGCTCTATAGCAGGTTTCGAAAACGTGAAATTTTTTAGATATGGTTACGCAATAGAATATGATTATTTTCCACCTACGCAATTAACACATTCTTTAGAAACAAAATTAATAGAGAATTTGTTTTTTGCAGGACAAATTAATGGAACAACAGGTTATGAAGAAGCAGCTGCCCAAGGTTTAATGGCAGGTGTAAATGCAGCTTTAAAAGTTCAAGAAAAAGCGCCTTTTATATTAAAAAGAAATGAAGCTTATATAGGAGTTTTAGTAGATGATTTAATAACAAAAGGAACTGAAGAGCCTTATAGAATGTTTACTTCTAGAGCAGAATATAGAACTTTATTAAGGCAAGATAATGCAGATTTAAGATTAACACCAATTGGTTTTAAATTAGGATTAGCCTCTAAAGAAAGATTAGATCGTGTAATAGAAAAGCAAGAAAAAGCAGATTTGTTAATTAGTTTTTTACAGAAAACCAGTGTAAAACAAGAAGAAATAAATCCTATTTTAGAAGCTAAAAATTTAGCATTGATCAATCAATCTATGAAGCTTTATAAAATAGCAGCAAGACCTCAATTAGAGTTTTCTGATTTTAAAAATGTAAAAAAATTAGCTACTTTTTTAGAAGAAAATAATATTGATAAAGAAGTAATAGAGCAAGCTGTAATTCATTTAAAATATTCTGGATATATAGAAAAAGAAAAGAACAATGCAGATAAATTAAATCGATTAGAGAATGTTATGATTCCTTCTAAATTTGATTATCAAAAAGTAAAATCTCTTTCTTTTGAAGCTAGAGAAAAATTAAGTAAAATTCAACCAACATCAATATCTCAAGCAAGTAGAATTAGTGGCGTTTCCCCCAGCGACATTTCTGTTCTTTTGGTTTATATGGGTAGATAATTTTAGAAAAAAATGCTGATGTTCCTCGTGGAACATTTTATAAAAAAGAAAATTATGGGGAGAAAAAGAGAACTTCACAAAAGGCTTGAGCCTTATTTAAATTGTAAAGACTATACAGTTTCTGGAGAAACATACGAGGTAATGTTTAACCCAGATTATGATATGTTGGTAACTTCACCAATTCCTGTAGATTTAGAAAATTACTATAAAAGTGAAGATTATATTTCTCACACCGATAGTAAAAAATCACTATTAGATAAAGCATATCAATCAGTAAAAAATTACACTTTAAAAAGAAAACTCTCTTTAATTAATTCTTTTAAAACTGAAGCAAAAAACATTTTAGATGTTGGAGCAGGTACAGGAGATTTCTTAAAAGTTTGTGCTGCTAATAATTGGAATGTTTTAGGAGTAGAGCCTAATTCTGATGCTCGTAAAATTGCAAAAGATAAGGGAGTTGTTTTAAAAGAAGATTTACTTCAAATTGAAAATAAAAAGTTTGATGTAATTACGCTTTGGCATGTTTTAGAACATGTGGAAATGTTATCAGATCATATTTTAAAATTAAAAGATTTACTTTCAGATGAAGGAAGATTAATTATCGCTGTTCCTAACCATAAAAGTAGCGACGCAAAATATTATAAAGAGTTTTGGGCTGCATTTGATGTTCCTAGACATCTTTGGCATTTCTCTCAAACGTCTATTCATAAGATTTTTTCTACAGAAAATATGATTGTAGAAAATACAATACCAATGATATTTGATGCTTATTATGTTTCGCTTTTAAGTGAGAAATATAAAACTGGTAAAATGAATCCTATAAGAGCTTTCTATAGAGGATTTATATCAAACCTAAGAGCAAGAACCTCTTCTGAGTACTCTTCTTTAATTTATGTAATTAAAAAGTGCTAAAAACAACTTTAAAGCGCTTTAGAATTATTTTTAACCCAGTAAACGTATTAGTTGTTTGATGAAAAGAAAAAAGCTCTTAAAACGTCTGTTTTAAGAGCTTTTTTTATAAATATTATTTATAGCGATAATATTATTTAATCAATTTTAACTATTTAATAAATATACACCCCAAAGTGTAATCATAAAATATACACCTAAAGACATCGCTCCAGGATAATCTTTTGCCAAACGTTGACCTATCAACATAAAAATAATTGATATCGCAGAAAGCTCTATTCCTATTAAAGCAATTTCTTTTGCTTCTGATGTGTAAATTTGATAAACTCCAATAATCATTAAAATACTAGCTACAATTTCTAAAATTAAAAGAATTGCTAACAATAATGGAACACTGTTTTTTAAAGGTGAATTTTTAAAATGACCTTTTATAAAAGTTACATTCCCTTTCCAATCAAAAATTTTTTCAATACCAGAAAGGACAAAAGTGATAATTAAAAAAAATAAGATTAATACTTCTGTTGGATGATTTGAAAGTAATTTCATTTTCTATTTACCGAATAAACGTTGAAAAAAGTTTTTAGCTTTTCCTTTCACTTCTTTAAGTTCTTCTTTTGCATCTTCTGCAAAATCAGCTAAATGCTCTGCAGCTTCACCAGCCAATTCAGAAGCATTTTCTTTAATTTCTTCATAAGCTTCTTTAGCGTCTTCTGTAAATTCTGCCGCTTTTTCTTTAGCAACTTCTGTATATTCTTCTGCCTTTTCTTTTACTTTTTCAATGTTTTCATCAGATAATACTTCATGTACCTTTTCTTTTGCACTTCCTAAAACTTCTTTCGCTTCTTCAACAAACTCAGATGCTTTTTCCTTTGCACTTTCCAGCACCTCTTTTGCTTCATCTTTTATTTCAGAAGCCTTTTCTTTTGCTTCATTAGTAATCGATTTTAAAGGCTCTTTTTTTTCTAAATTTTCATTTTTTTCTGACATAATATATTGATTGTTAGATTGTTAATTGTTTTTTATTGAAATACTTGATCTATTGGTTCCCAAAGTTCAATTTTATTTCCTTCATTGTCTAAAACCCAGCCAAATTTTCCATAATCATACTCTTGCATTTCTCCTACAATAGTAACTCCTTCTTTTTTGAGTTCTGCTAATAATTCAACTAAATTTTCAACTCTATAATTAAACATAAAGTCTTTTTTTGAAGGCTCAAAATACTTAGTATCTTTTGCAAATGGACTCCATTGTGTAGAGCATTTGTTTCCATCTTTATCTTTCCACCAAAAAGTACAGCCCCAATCATCTGTATTAAAACCTAAATGATTTTTGTACCATTCTTTTGAAGCTTTAGTGTCTTCAGATTTAAAAAATAAACCACCAATTCCTGTTACTCTATTTTTCATTTTTTATTTCTTTTTAGTGTTTGTTTCGTAAACATCTATCCATTCTTTTACAGTAATTTTTTTTGATAATTCTGCAATTAAATCAAAAGGAATTTCTTCTAATTTTTTAAAACGAATACAACTTTTACCCATGTCTAATTTTCTAGAACAATGTTTTGGATATTCATTTACAAACCAATCATGAATTTCTGGAATTGCATAAATGCCACTATGATATAAATTTACGGAGTTTTTTTGTGATGCAAAACTCATAAAAGGCAAAGGTTCTTTTGGGTTGCAATGATAACCATCTGGATAAATTGAATGTGGAACATAATAACCAATCATTCCATATTGAATACCTTCTTCAAAAGCTTTTGGTAAGTTTTCTTTAATTGTTTTGCGAAGTTTTTTTAATGTGTTTTTACGCTCTTCTTGAACTTGACTAATATAATCTTCAGGTGAAATAGCTTTGTATTGCATCTTTTTTTGTTTTATAGAAATGTCATTTCGAAATGAGACTTTTGAGTCGATTGAGAAATCTAAAAATTAATTAAAATATGATTCATCCTCATTCTTAGTTCGGAATGATAAATGTGCTACAAGTTAACAAAATTTTGCTTTTATTTTATCAACTATTGTTTGTGCCAATCTTTCTTTGCTTTCAATTGTCCAACCAGCAACATGAGGAGATAGTAAAACATTTTCTGAATTGATCAAATACTTAAATGCGTCTGGCATTTTATCATCAGAAAAAAGGTTTTCGAAAGATGATTTTTCGTATTCTAAAACATCTAAACCTGCACCTAAAATTTTACCTGATTTTAAAGCTTCAACTAAATCTTTTGTAACAACAGATTTTCCACGAGCAGTATTTATCAACCAAAAAGGTTTTTTAAAACTGTTGATAAAATCTGCATTTATCATATTTTTTGTTAGTGCTGTTTGTGGAGTATGCAAACTTAAAACGTCTGCTTTTTGTTGTAATTCAGCTAATGAAACTTGTTGGCAATTTTTATCTCCAACATTTGGTTTTATATCGTAACACAGAACTTCAACATCAAAACCACGCAATTTTTTTGCGAAAGATTTTCCCATATTTCCATAACCAATTAAACCAACAGTTCTTCCATCTAGTTCAATTCCTCTATTTTCTTCACGCAACCATTGTCCGTTTCTAACTTCTTTATCAGCTTTATTTAGTTTGTTAAAAAGCGATAAAAGCATTCCTAAAGAATGTTCTCCAACTGCATTTCTATTTCCTTCTGGAGCTGCAATTAATTCAATCTTTTTTGATGCTGCGTACTCACAATTTATGTTTTCTAAACCAGCACCAACTCGTCCAATAAACTTTAAGTTTGTGGCTTTATCTAGGAAGTTTTTATCAATAGAAAAACGACTTCTAATAATAAAACCATCATACAAATGAATTTTGTTTTCGATTTCTTGTTTTGAAGAAGTATAATCTTCATCATTCTGATACCCTAAATCGTTTAATTGATTTATTAAAAGAGGATGATTTGAATCTAGGTGTAGAATTTTCATTTGTTTATTTATTTTATAACCACATAGAAATATAGTTAATAAAAGTACTGAGTTTTGATTTTATGAAGACTTCAAAAAGAACCTAAAAAAAGGTGCGAATGAATTATTTTTTTCTTCAGTTAGATGAATTGTTTTTTTTGATAAAAAGCTAAAACATATTCGTACAAATGGAATTAATAATAAGTATATTATGGTAAAATATATTTTTTCAGAAATTTCCATTTTCATTAAAAATCCAACAATCTAACCATCTAACCATCTAAAGATCCAATTTAATACTGCTCTTTGTCATTTGGAAAATCTCCACTTTTTACATCAGTTATATAACTTTCAAAAGCGCCAGTCATTTCTTTATATAAATCTAAATAACGTCTTAAAAAACGTGGGTTAAATTCATGAGTCATACCTAACATATCATGCGTTACTAACACTTGTCCATCAACGCCATTTCCAGCTCCGATTCCAATTACAGGAATACTTAAACTCTCTGCAACTTCTTTCGCTAATTTAGCAGGAACTTTTTCTAAAACCAAAGCAAAACATCCTAATTGTTCTAACAATAAAGCGTCTTCTTTTAGTTTTTGAGCTTCTTCTTCTTCTTTAGCTCTTACTGTATATGTTCCAAATTTATAGATAGATTGTGGCGTTAAACCTAAATGCCCCATTACTGGAATTCCGGCAGTTAAAATTCTAGAAATAGATTGTTCTATTTCTGCACCACCTTCTAATTTTACAGCATGTCCACCAGATTCTTTCATAATTCTAATAGCAGAATCTAATGCTTGCCTAGAATTTCCTTGATACGTACCAAAAGGTAAATCTACAACCACCAAACATCTATCAATTGCCCTAATAACAGAACTAGCGTGATAAATCATTTGATCTAAAGTAATTGGTAAAGTAGTTTCATGACCCGCCATTACATTAGAGGCAGAATCTCCTACTAAAATAACGTCAATTCCTGCACCATCAACAATTTTTGCCATGGTATAATCATATGCAGTTAACATAGAGATTTTCTCTCCATTTTTCTTCATATCAATTAAAGATTTAACTGTTATACGTTTGTATTCTTTCTTAGCTGTTGACATATTTTTCGCTTTTTTTAATCTTGTAAATGTAAGAAATATAACGAGATATAAAACAAGTTAATATTTCGTTAATCTTAACTACTTTTTTAAAAGCAGTTAATTTTTTGCTTAGTTTTAGTTTTTCAAAAAATAAACTTTATGCCAAGAATTATAGCTTTTGTAATTGCTCTTATTTTTTCGATAACATTATCTGCACAGCATAAAACTGATGAAAAAGCAATACAAAATGTTATTGAAACCTTTTTTGATGGATTACATAAAGGTGATAGTGCTATTGTAAAAAGTACATTGCATAAAGACATTAAAATTCAAACAACATTTACCAATAAGAAAGATGAAAAAATTTTAAAAACAGAATTAAAATCTAATTTATTAAAAGGAGTTGCCAATAAGAAACCAGAAGATGTCTATATAGAAAAATTACTTTCTTATACATTTAAAGTTGATGGAAATTTAGCATCAGTTTGGATACCTTATGAGTTTTATTTAAACGGAAAATTTAGTCATTGTGGTGCCAATTCTTTTCAGTTATTTAATAATAATGGAACTTGGGAAATTATTTATTTGGTTGATATGAGAAGAAGAGGAAATTGTAATTCATTGATTAAGAAAAATTAGCATTATATTTGGTTTTTATTTCTAAAATGGCACAAGAACAAGTTGTATTAAATACAGATAAATGGATTGATAATTATGCAGATTACATGTATAATTATGCTGTAGTTCGTGTTAATAATAGTGATTTAGCCAAAGATTTAGTTCAAGATACATTTTTTGCAGGATTAAAATCGGCAAAGAATTTTCAAGGAAAATCTACAGAAAGAACTTGGTTGATATCTATTTTAAAAAGAAAAATAATAGATCATTATAGAAAAATAAATTCTAAAAAAGGACAAGCCGAAGTAAGAATGAATTTTTATGATGATGGAGAAAATGAAGGAAATTGGTTAGAAGAAAGAGTGCCACAAAGTTGGGATAATCAATCTGAAAAAACCATTGAAAATCAAGAATTAAAAAGTCAGTTAGAATCTTGTATAGATGCATTGCCAGAAAAATATGGATTGGTTTTTAGAATGAAAACAATACAAGAATTTGAAACTGAAGAAATTTGTAAGGAGTTAAATATTACAGCGTCAAACCTATGGGTTATTATTCATAGAGCAAGAACACAGCTCAGAAAATGTATGGAAGATAACTGGTTTAATATTTAAGAAATGTTTAAAAATTTTAGAATTACTTGCGATGAAGCCACAACTATTTGTGATAAAAGCCAATATGGAGCTTCTACCTTATTAGAAAAAGTGAAATTAAATATTCATTTTTTAGGATGCAAAATATGTTCTTTATATACAAAACAGAATAATTTGCTTACAAAAATTTATAAAGGTCATGCAAAAGCATGTAAAGAAACTAAGGTTTGTATGACTAAAGAAGAAAAAGAGATATTAAAGAAAGAGTTAGAAAAAATAAAGAAATAAAGATATTTTCGTGATTTTTAGAAAATCACATTTTTTGATTTTTTGTTAGATTGAAACGGGATTTATAGAAATATAGATTCCGTTTTTTTGTACTTTTGAAATCTTTGTCCCCTCGAGCGCAGTCGAGAGGTTATAGTAGTAATTTAATAAGGTCTCGACTGCGCTCGACCAGACAGAACATGCATTTTTTACCAGAAAATATAGATAATTACGTAGTTAGTCATTCACAACAAGAACCTAAAATTCTAAAAGAATTGAGTAGAGAAACTTGGCAAAAGGTATTAAACCCAAGAATGTTAAGTGGTGCTTTTCAAGGGAGAGTTTTGTCTATGATAACCAAATTGATTCAGCCTAAAAATATTTTAGAAATTGGCACTTATACAGGTTATTCTGCATTGTGTTTAGCAGAAGGGTTATCATCTGAAGGGAAAATATTTACCATTGATAAAAATGAAGAATTAGAAACACTACAGAACAAATACTTTGAAAAATCTGGTTATAGAAATCAAATAGAACAGTATGTTGGCAATGCTTTAGAAATTATTCCTGAGATTGATGAAAAGTTCGATTTAGTTTTTATTGATGCAGACAAATCGAATTACATCAATTACTTTCATTTAATTATTGATAAAATGAATTCTGGAGGAATTATTTTGTCTGACAATGTACTTTGGAGCGGAAAAGTAGTAGAAAAATTAGATCCAAAAGACAAAGACACAAAAGTACTTTTAGAATATAATAAGTTGTTAAATGAAGATGATAGAATAGAAACGGTTCTGCTACCAATTAGAGATGGTTTAACAATTACTAGAGTGAAATAAGATTACATATTCCTTTTTATAGGACCTGTAATATCATCAATATTGTCTTTTACACGGCTAATTTCTTTGTTGATGTTTTTAGTTACATCTACATCAATTCCGTTTTTTTCAGAACTGTCTTTAATTTCTTTTTTAATATCGTTAGTTGCGTCTTTAACCTGACGCATTCCTTTACCTAATCCTCTAGCTATTTCAGGAATTTTATCTGCACCAAAAACCATGACTACGATTAACATAATCACCATAATTTCTGGACCACTAATAAAAAGGAAAGATGTATTCATACTGCAAAGATACTGAGTTATTTTAATATAAATAATAAAGTACTATTTCTTTGATGCACTTTTTATTTTATAAAACCTTAAAAATTCAATTTAGCTTGTCTATCGTACATGATAATACTGCCAGCAACAGAAACATTTAAGCTTAATTCAGATTTAAATTTTACCAAATGATGCGATTTTTCGATGGCAATTTTAGACATTCCATGATCTTCTGCTCCTAATAAATAAACGCAACGTTTTGGGTGTGTAAAAGTTTCTAATTGTACCGCTTTTTCATCTAATTCTACACCAACTAACATGGCGCCTTTGGGTAAATTATTAAAGAAATCTTCAAAGGTTTCGTAATGAAAATAAGGCATTGCACCAATAGCTTTATGCGTATCACAAGCTTGTTTTGCATAACGATTACCAATGGTAAAAATAAAACTAGCACCCATGTTTTGTGCAGAACGCCAAAGTACACCTAAATTTTCTGGAGTTTTTCCATTCTGAATTCCAATTCCGAAAAAACCTTGTTCTAAATTGTTTACCATTATTTTTTTTCTTTTTCACCCTGTTTTGTCATTTCGACTTTGTGGAGAAATCTTACAACATATAGTTTAAGATTTCTCAATTTCACTTTGTTTCATTCGAAATGACAAGTTGTTATTAAATTTATTAAATATAATAATAGATTCTAAAATGTCATTTCGAGCATTACTGAAAACAAAAGGCATTTTGTTTGATTGTAGCTTGCGTAGCAAAAAAGTAGTAGAGAAATTTCATTTTATAATTATTCTTAATTTGAGATTCCTCCATTTATGTTCGGAATGACAGTATCTTACTTTTTAATCAACATTCGTTTAATTTCGTTCAATTTCATCAATGCTTCAATAGGTGTTAAAGTATCAATATTAGTGGCTAAAATTTCTTCTTTAATATTTTCTAACAAAGGATCATCTAATTGAAAGAAACTCAATTGCATTTCTTCTTCTTGCGTTTGTTTTAAAACGTCTTTAACTTCAGAATTTTTGTTGTTTTTTTCTAGTTGCGCCAAAATTTTATTCGCTCTATGAATCACCATATTTGGCATTCCAGCTAATTTGGCAACATGAATTCCAAAACTGTGATTAGAGCCCCCAGAAACCAATTTACGCAAGAAAATAATAGTATCTTCTAACTCTTTTACAGACACATTAAAGTTTTTAATACGCTCAAAAGTGGTGGTCATTTCATTGAGTTCGTGATAATGTGTAGCAAACAACGTTTTTGCTTTGGTTGGGTGTTCGTGTAAGAACTCAGAAATGGCCCAGGCAATCGAAATTCCATCATAAGTAGAAGTTCCTCTACCAATTTCATCTAATAAAATTAAACTACGCTCAGAAACGTTATTTAAGATAGAAGCAGTTTCGTTCATTTCTACCATAAAAGTAGATTCTCCCATAGAAATATTATCACTGGCGCCAACTCTGGTAAAAATCTTATCTACAATTCCAATTTTTGCATTTTGAGCAGGCACATAACTTCCCATTTGTGCCAATAAAACAATCAAAGCAGTTTGCCTTAAAATTGCTGATTTACCAGACATATTGGGACCAGTAATCATAATAATTTGTTGCTGATTTCTATTCAACACAACATCATTTGCAATATACGTTTGATCTATTGGTAACTGTTTTTCTATAACAGGATGACGTCCATTTTTAATATCTAAATCTGTGCTTTCATCCATAATTGGGCGCACATAATTGTTATCAATTGCTAAAACAGAAAAAGACATTAAACAGTCAATTTTTGCAATAATTTGCGCGTTTTCTTGTACTTTTTGTACAAATTGAATGATATATTGTAATAATTTAGAAAAAATCTCTTGCTCTAATTTCGCTATTTTTTCTTCAGCACCCAGAATTTTAGTTTCGTATTCTTTTAGTTCTTCAGTAATATATCTTTCAGCAGAAACTAATGTTTGTTTACGAATCCATTCTTCAGGAACCTTGTCTTTGTGTGTATTTCTAACTTCAATATAATAGCCAAAAACATTGTTGAACGCAATCTTTAAACTAGAGATTCCTGTGCGTTCTGTTTCACGTTTTAGCATATTATCTAAATACTCTTTTCCAGAGTTAGAAATGGCGCGTAAATCATCTAATTCTTGATGAACGCCATCTGCAATTGCATTTCCTTTATTGATGTTTACAGGAGCATCATCAAACAAAGTATCAGAAATTTTAGCAATTAAATCATTACAAGTATGCAATTGATTTCCTAATGCTTTTACTGCTTTGTTTTTGCTGTTTTCTGCGGATGATTTTATAGGTAAAATTGCTTTTAAAGAATCTTTTAAAAGTACAATTTCTCTTGGAGAAGCTTTACCAGTGGCAACTTTAGAAATTAATCTTTCTAAATCGGATATTTGTTTTAATTGATAGGTTACCGTCTGAGAAAAATCATCAGAATCTATAAAAAACTTTACCAATTCATGACGGTTTTTAATGGCGTCAATATTTTTTAAAGGAAGTGCCAACCAACGTTTTAATAAACGTCCACCCATTGGTGAAATAGTTTTATCAATTACATTTAACAGCGTAACTGCATTTATAGAATTCGGATTGTAAAGCTCTAAATTTCTGACTGTAAATCTGTCCATCCAAACATAATTGTCTTCAGCAATTCTGCTAATATGTTGAATGTGTTTTAGCTGATTATGTTGCGTTTCTGACAAATAATACAACACTGCACCAGCAGCAATAATTCCGTATTTTAAATCTTGAACTCCAAAACCTTTTAAGCTTTTTACTTCAAAATGATTTTGTAAAGTTTCGTTTGCATATTCAGGTTGAAAAACCCAATCATCTAAATAAAAAGTATAATATCTGTTTTCAAAAAGCTCTAAAAACTGTTGTTTGTTTTGCTTTTGAACTAAAACTTCACTCGGATTAAAGTTTTGCAATAACTTATCGATGTATTCTGCATTTCCTTGAGCCACCAAATATTCTCCAGTAGAAACATCTAAAAATGAAATTCCGAGTTGTTTTTTATCAAAATGAACTGCCGCTAAAAAGTTATTAGTTTTGGTTTGTAAAACTTCGTCGTTTAAAGAAACTCCAGGAGTTACTAATTCTGTAACACCACGTTTTACAATGGTTTTGGTCATTTTAGGATCTTCTAACTGATCGCAAATAGCAACACGCATTCCGGCTTTTACCAATTTTGGTAAATACGTATTTAAAGAATGATGAGGAAAACCTGCCAAAGCAGTTTCAGTTTCACTTCCTGCACCACGTTTTGTTAATGTAATACCTAAAACTCCAGCTGCTTTTTTGGCGTCTTCACTAAAAGTTTCGTAGAAATCTCCCACACGAAAAAGTAACATAGCATCAGGATATTTATTCTTGATGGCATTGTATTGTTTCATTAAGGGAGTTACCTTTTTTGCTTTCGGTTTTGCCAAGTTTTTAGAAATTTTCAGTTAGTTCGCTAAAATAGTATAATTTATTTCTTTAGAACTTTTTTATATAAAATTCCATTATCAGTAAAAAACTTTACAAAGTAAACACCAGTATCAAAATTTCTGAAATTAACCTTATCAAAAGAGCTGTTCTTTACAGCTACTTTTTTGCCGTTAATATCATAAATTTCTAGTTTATTGATAATTAGATTATCAATATTTTTAATCATAAGAACATTATTTACTGGGTTTGGATATACGTCAATTTTTGATCCTACGTCATTTTTTGTAATAGATAAGGTAGTTACAACCTCTGTACTAACAATGTTTGTAATAATTGGAAGGTTATAATCAAAATAGATTTTTGCTTTTCCTGTTATTATATCACCAACAGCTACATCTGTTTTTGGTTTAATTTTAAACGCTATAAAACCATGACTTTCTGGTTCATTTACTTGTTCAGAAGGAAGGTTGATATTGTTAAAAGTAAATTTCACAAAACTATTATTTATAATTTCTACTGAATAATTATGACTAGATGATATTGGTTTTAACGTTTGCCAATCTAATTTTTCATCCAATAAATCTGTTAATAACACATTTATTGCACTTGCAGAGCCCGTATTTTGGAAACGAATTAAGTAATCTAGATAATTAGAAGTTTCTGGTAAAGTAATTTTATTTCCTTGTAAAACTTGTTTATCATTTGGGTCAAATGAATTTACAACTGTTTGATTTAAAGAAAACACATTATTAGTAGTTGTAAAATCTCCCATTATTGGAGTAATACTTGCCGTTAAATTTAAAATATCTCTATCGTTAACAGTTGGTGGTGTAAATGTATTTAAAGCAACTTCAATTATTTTTTTCTCGAATGGTTTTAAATTTTGATAATTAAAGGAAATAGTATTCGTTGTGCTATTATCTTCACTAGGAACTGAAGAAACAAAACTCTGAAAACTGCTATCAAACTCTAATTCTACGGTTCCGCTTAAAACGGTTGTTCCAACATTTTCATAGACTAATTGATAGTTCGCATCAAAACCCGGGCGCGCTTCTGTAATAGGTAAAAGAATAATGTTTACATCACTAACTGTCTGGTTTGCGGTTAGGCAAAAATCTGCCATATCCTCGTTGTTAGAACCTGTAAAAGTTGTGGTAAGTGAAGCTGGGTTTATGGTGTAATAGTCAGGAATATTAACCAATGCTGTTGTATAGGTGTTTTCATTTAGGTTTAGCGTAAAACTCCCTTCTAAATTTGTATATGCTCCATAGTTTGTTGTGCCATCCGTAGCATTTAAAAGAATGTTATTTAGTTTTACATCTTCTGTTGTACAACCGTTGTTGTCTTCATCAAAAAGAACTTTACCAATAATACTATTACTATCTTCTAAATTATTACAATTATCTACAAAAGTTGTATGAGAATCTATTTCAGTAAATTTATTAATAGCATAATTTATTTCATCTACACAGATAAAGTTTAATAATGGATTATTTTTCACATAAAAAGAGGAATAAATACTCCTTTCATCCCCACTATTTGTAGTGTAATTATTTATTGTTTGGTCGTAAACTGTATTACCTCCATTTTTTAAGTTTATCTGTTTTAAAAACTCGTTACTAGCAATAGATATATCTGAAACTAATGGGTTGTTAGATATATCTATTGTACTTAAAAATGAATTGTAAACATCAATACTTCTAAGTTTACTGTTATTTGATAAATCTATTGATGAAAGTCCAGATCCCCAAAACGTAACAAGATCTGTATTATTAGAAAGATCAATTGTATTGTTATTAAAATGCATATAAAGATGTTCAAGTAACATATGATTAGAAACATCTAAATCATATATTTCATTATACCATATACCAATATCCCTTAATGCTAAATTATTTGATATATCTAAAGTATTTAATTTGTTAGCCGCTAAACTTAAAATTTTAAGATTCGTATTTTTAGAAACATCTATTGCTGTTAAATTATTTAATTCAAGATGTAAAGTTTCTAAATTAGTATTATTAGAAATATCTAACGTATTTAATTGATTACGACCTGCTCGAAGGTCAATTAATTTGTTATTATTATCAAGAATTAAAGAAGTTAATTCATTTGAATTACAAGAAACCTCCTTTAGATTAATATTATTAGATAGATCCAAACTTGTCAATTTATTATTAGGACAATAAATATCTTCTAAATTAATATTATTAGAGAGATCTAAGCTTGTTAAAGGTGTTTGGGAAATATTTATATAAGTTAGCGCAGTATTTTCAGATAGGTTTATAGACGATATTTTATTTTCACTACAAAGAAGTTCTTCTAATAAAATATTATTAGATACATCTAAGTTAGTTAAAGAGCTAAAATAAGTGGATATTTTTTTTAATGCAGTATTATTAGTCAAATCTATGTTAGAAACCCCAATTCCGCTAAAAGAAATCTCTTCTAATAAAGTATTATTAGATACATTAATAGAATTAAGTGCACTATCACAATATAAAAAAATTAAGTTTTTAAAATATTCTAAACCTGTTAAATCTGACACATTTTGACTTCTAAGGATCGAAATTTTATTAGTAAAAAAAGCTTCATTTTTTTGTATTTCTCCATCGTCATTCAAATCTATTACAGGGTTTGTTTGCAACACTAAAGCATTTTTAAAATTCTCGTCTGGAAAATCAATAATGTCTGCATTATTTTCTACATAGAATTGTATATCTGTTTCTGAATCTGGATTGCTTATTAAAAATATATATATCTTTCCTGCTATTAAATCTAAAGACAAATTTTCTCTAAAATTACAAGAGATATCATTTACTAAAGTTAGTTCTGATGTGTTTAAAGGGTTATTAGTATTAGATTCTGTTGGTATAATAAAACTATTAGATTGTCCATTAGTAATATTAATAGATAGTGTTACATTTGTTCCTGGAATAAATTTATAATATACCTTAGAATAAACTCCAACGTTGCAAGAAATAGCATCTAAACCTGAATCATCAGTTGCATTTTGAGTTTGTACATTTGCATCTAAAAAAGGTAATGATGTAATGGTTATTGCATTTTGTAAATCGTTATTTTGTGGTATTTGTGAATATGTATTTAACATATAAAAACCACAGAATAATGCTAATAAGTAATAATTTTTCATTTTTAACTTTTTTAACAAATATAAAATCTTTTGTTATTTAATTTATACATTATTTTTGTTAAGATTTGACAAAGAAATTTTTTATGAGAAAATTAAAAAATAACGAGTTAGGTAGAATTTCGGTTGATGAATTTAAAACCGTTAAAAAAACACCAATAATTGTAGTTTTAGACAACATTAGAAGTTTAAATAATATTGGTTCTGTTTTTAGAACTTCGGATGCTTTTCTAATTGAAAAAATATACTTGTGTGGTATTTGTGCAACTCCGCCAAATAAAGACATTCATAAAACCGCTTTAGGCGCAACTGAATCTGTTGCTTGGGAATATGTAGGAGATACGCTAACGCTTATTCAAAAATTGAAAGATTCAAATATTAAAGTACTTGCGATTGAACAAGCAGAAAATTCAACAAAACTCGATACTTTTTATCCTACGAAAGGAGAAAAATATGCAATAGTAATGGGTAATGAAGTAAAAGGTGTACAACAAGAAGTTGTAAGTGCTGCTGATGTATGTGTTGAAATTCCACAATTAGGCACCAAACATTCTTTAAATATTTCTGTAACTACAGGAGTTGTTTTGTGGGATTTATTTCAAAAAATAAACAAATTATAGTTGATTTTTAATACTAAAATCTTATTTTTAGGTTGTTAAACAAAAAAGCATGTAAAAATGAATTTACAAGAAAACAATTTAGAAGAATTAGCAATGAATTTAAGTCCTGGAGGAGAAGGAGGAAATGGAGAAGATGGAGAAGATGGAGAAGAAAAATAGTGAAATTTAACACTAATACCTTGATGAAAATCAAGGTATTTTACTTTTATGTATAAAAAAATAATTTTTATTACTTTATTTATTAATTTTTCTATTTTTTCTCAAAACAAAGATTTTGAAAAAAAACCAGATTCTATTAATGTATTACTAAAAAAATACAAAGAGACCAATAATTCTATACTGCCTAAAAGAGCTTTTTTTTTAGCAGAAAAAACCCAAATAGATTCTTTAATTAGAAAAACATATATAGATTTTGGCTTAAAGAGTTATTATAATAAAGACCTTAACAACTTGTCTTTAAGTAATCAAAAATTATTAAACTTATATTCAAAAAATAAAGATTCTATTGCTTTAGCAAAACATTATCACTACAAAGCGTTATTTTATCGTATCCAATATAAAACTGACAGTCTTTTTTATTATTACCATAAATCTAAAAACATTTCTATTCTTCTAAAAGATTCTTTATCTGTAGCAAGAAGACTACTTTCTATGGCTAGAATTCAAGAAAGGGAAAGGGATTATCTAGGAAGTGAAATATCTACTATAGAAGGGTTACTTTATATTGAACCATTAAATGAAAAAGTTTATACTTTATATTTATATAATAATTTAGGACTCGTTTTAAGTGAGTTAGGAAGACAAAAAGAAGCTAGAAAAAACTATTTAAAATGTTTTGAAATAAATAAATCTAATTTAAATAAGAAAGTTAAAGAAATATCAAATCTTGATTATTATACTAATGCAGGGTTATCTTATTTTAGAGAGAATAATCATAGAGAAGCAATTGCATTTTATAAAAAAGGGTTAGCGTTTGATAGTTTAGAATATAAGTACCCGATTAGATATCAATCATTACTCGAAAACTTAGCCTCTAGTAATTATAAGTTAGGAAAACATAAAGAAGCATTAAAAGGTTATAAAACAGCATTAAGCTCTAGAGAGAAACATAATTACTTATATGAACAAAGTATCTCACATACAATTTTAGCAGGTTATTATTTTAAAGAAAGAGAGACACAAAAAGCAATTTTTCATTCAAAAAAAGGAATAAAACTAGCAAAACAGACCAATAATAGTAACAGAACTTTAATAAATTTGAATTTATTATCACAACTTATTAAAGGAGAAAAAGGAAGGCAATATTTACAAGAATATATTCAATTAAATGATAGTTTATACAAAAGAGAACGAACTCTAAAAAATCAGTTTGCAAAAATTAGATACGAAACAGAAAAGAAGGACAAAGAAAACGCAGGTTTAAAGGAAGAGAACACCCAAAAGCAATTGCTTTTAGAAAGTGAAAAACAACAAAAAACAATTGGGTGGCTTATAGCAGGAACAAGTATTTTGTTTATTGGTTTTGGTGCAAATGTTGTTTCTAGTAGAAGAAAAAAGATCCTTTTTGAAGCGAAGTTACAACAAATTGAGGCACGTGAAAAAGAGCGTCAGCAAATTGCAAAATCTTTACATGATGAGGTTGCAGGAGATATACGAATGCTACATTTAAAATTAGCAAAAACCAACCAAACAGAAGAAGCAAAAAGCTTAGATGTTATCAAAGAAAATGTAAGGAATTTATCACATCAATTAAGTAGTGAGAGCTTTGATAAAGTGTCTTTTAAAGATCAGATAATTAATTTAATATCAGACTTTTTTGAAATCGATTTTAGAATTAAAGCAGAGAAAATAGACACTGTAGATTGGCAAAATATTAATAATGCTATTAAAAGAACCTTGTTTTTAACAATAAGAGAAAGTATTCAGAATGCTAAAAAACATGCAGCTGCAAAAAATATTATTTTAAGTTTTAGTGAAACAAAAAATGCAGTTTTTTTAACAATTTCTGATAACGGAAAAGGTTTTAATGTTGCTGATAAGAAAACTGGAATTGGGTTAAAAAATATGAAAGAGAGAATAGAAGAGATTAATGGTGTTTTTTCTATTAAAAGTGAGTTAGAAAAAGGAACAAATATTGATATAGAAATCCCTAAACATGGAAAATAAAATAAGAATTTTAATTGCTGATGATCATCAACTTGTTATACAAGGCATCGTTTGTTCTTTAAAAGAAGTTGGCGATTTTGATGTGGTAACCACTAATAATTGCGATGACGCTTTTCAGTTGATAAAAAGCAATCAGAATACAAATCCGTTTCAACTTTTATTTACAGATTTAAGTTTTGATAATACTACTGAAGACGCTCTTTTAGATGGAGGAGAAGAATTGATTAAAGCTATCAAAAACAATGATATTAATATTAAAATAGGTGTAATAACAGGCCACACAGAAACCAACAGGGTTTATAATGTTATCAGTAATTTAAATCCTAATGCTTATTTATTAAAAAGTAAATGTGATGCTACAGAAATAGGTTTTGCTATTCAAAAAATGTTAGTAAATGATTACTATTACACGCATGAAATTCATCAAAAAATAATGCGTAGAAACATCATTCAAATTCAAATGGACGATGTAGCTATACAAATACTAAAAGAGCTTCCAAATCACCCTAAAATAGCCAATTTAGAAGGTGTTATTAAAAAGGGAGATGGTTCTTTTTTAAAACTTCGTTCTATAGAAACAAAATTAGGTAATTTAAGGTCCGATTTAAACGCAAATAATAATACAGATTTAGTTTTAAAGGCTAAAGAACTTGGTATTATTGATTAATTTTCACTTTTGCGGAAATCCACATTTTAGTCTGCGGTTTTTCTCATTCTTAGTTTTCTAATCTAATGTACTTTTGACGTGTAGTTGTTTAACCAAACAAATACAATTTGAAAAAGGGATCAATTGCAGATATGAGATTAGGGGCTTATATCTAAAATTAAGAAAAAGAGAAAAAGACCTTTCTGAGAAATCGGAAAGGTTTTTTATATGCCTAAAATCATTTTTGCAATCATAAAATAAATTAAGATTCCAAAAATATCGTTAGAAGTTGTAATAAAAGGTCCTGTTGCTATTGCTGGATCGATACCTCTTTTGTTTAAAAATAAAGGCACAAAAGTACCTATTAAACCCGCTACAATAATTACAATTACTAAAGATACAGAAATAGCTAAAGCAAGATTCATTTTACCTTGATAAGCCCAAACAAAAAGAAATAGAAAAAGGGCTAAAATAACACCATTTAAAGCCGCTAAAAGCATTTCTTTAAAAAGTCTACTATTTATACTTCCTTTTACATCATCATTTGCTAAACCTTGCACAATAATTGCAGAAGACTGTACACCAACATTACCTGCCATTGCTGCAATTAGTGGGGTAAAGAAAAATAAAGCTGCATATTTTGCAAATACTCCATGAAAGCCTTCCATAATTAAAAAAGCACCAACACCACCAATTAATCCTAAAAACAACCAAGGTAAACGTGCTTTAGTTAAATCTAAAATACTATCATCAGAATCTACATCTTGTGTTAAACCAGCTGCCAATTGATAATCTTTATCAGCTTCTTCTTTTAAAACATCTACAATATCATCAATAGTAATTCTACCCAATAAAACATTGTTGTCGTCTACAACAGGAATTGCTTCTAAATCATATTTTGCCATAATTTTAGCAACTTCTTCATCGTCTTCATTTATGTTTACAGAATCTACTTGATCTATATATATTTCTGATATTTTTTGATCGGATTTGGCAATAATTAAATCTTTTAAAGAAAGTCTACCAATTAATTTTTCTTCTTTATCTACTACGTAAATAGAATGAACTCTGGTTACATCTTTTGCTTGTCCTCTAATTCTACGCATACAACCAGCAACTGTCCATGTTTCATAGACTTTTACTAATTCTTTTGCCATTAAAGCACCTGCAGTTTCTTCTTCGTAAGAAAGTAATTCTTTAATATCTGCAGCTAATTCTTGATCTTCTAAAGCAGAAATTACCCGTTCTTGTCTTTCTTCTGATAATTCTCCTATAATATCTGCAGCATCATCAGAATCCATTTCTTCAACTTCTTCTGCAATTTCTTTTGCAGATAAGTTTTCTAAAATTTTCTCACGAATATCTTCGTCTAATTCCATAAGGATTTCAGACGTTTTCTCACTATCTAAAAGTTTGATAATGTAGATTGCTTCATCAAAGTTTACCTCGTCTAAAACCTCTGCAATATCTGCATAATGGACTTCTTTAAATAAGGAAGAAATTACCTTATCATCATTAGATTTTATAACATCAGATAGTTGTTCTAGAAATTCTTCTGTGATTTCAAATGACATTTTCTGCTAGTTTTTTTGTTAATTCTATAAAATCATTTACAGATAACTGTTCTGGTCTTTTGGTAAAGATAAGTTCTTCTTTTAAAGAATCCGAAAGTTTGAATGATTTTAAACTAGAACGTAACATTTTTCTTCTTTGATTAAAAGCCGTTTTTACCACTCTAAAAAATAATTTTTCATCTACAGGAAGTGAAAAATCTTTTTTTCTGATCAATCTAATCACTCCAGAATCTACTTTTGGTGGTGGATTAAAAACAGTTGGTGGTACTGTAAATAAGTATTCTACATCAAAAAAAGCTTGCGTTAAAACAGATAGAATTCCATAGACTTTACTTCCTTCTTTTTCTGCGATTCTTTTTGCCACTTCTTTTTGAAACATTCCAGCAAATTCAGGCACATATTCTCTATTTTCTATCGCTTTAAAAACAATTTGAGTAGAAATATTATATGGAAAATTACCAATAATAGCTACCTGTTTTTTATTGAAAATATCTTGAATATTTTTCTTTAAAAAATCACCTTCAATAATTTCAAAATGTTCTTTTGATGTGTCTAGTTTAATATGTTCTAAAGGAAAAGTATCATGCAAATAGGCAACAGATTCTCTGTCTAATTCCATAACAGTTACTTTTGCTTTTTTCGGTAATAAATACTTAGTTAAAACACCCATTCCAGGACCAATTTCTAACACATCATCATATCCATTTTCAGTTAAAGCATCTGCAATATCCTTTGCAATACTTTCATCCGTTAAAAAATGCTGACCTAAATGTTTTTTTGCTTTTACAGACACAATTATAAGTTTTATGCTTCAAAAACAAAAGTACAGCTAAAAATCGGCATAATATTTGATTTGTTCTGAGTTTTAAAACCAAACTAATGCAAAGAAAATTATTAGTTCTTGCTGCCTTTTTAGCAATTAATATCAATACTTTCTCACAAGAAGGTAAGTTAGAAAAAGGAAAAGAAAGCTTAAAATCTACTTCATCACTAAGTTCTTCAGGCTCTTCATCAACATCAAAATCTTCATCAACATCAAAAAAATCCAAAAAAGGAAGTAATAAATCTTTTTTTGGTTCCTTTTTTGGAGAAATTTTTATAAAACTATTTGCTTACACGGCTTATGGAATTGCAATAGAATCTCCATTTGAAACCGACGGAAGAATGCATGATGCAGAAATTGCTCATTATCCGTATGAAAAATCGTATCAAGGTAATTTTATTTATACTGATTCAATAAATTATAATATTACAAGATTTGATATTACAAACAACTTTGTTATTGAAAACAGCAATTTGTATGGAAACAATTTTGATGTAGACTTTCGTTTTCTAAAGCGTTTTAGTTTAGATGTTAGTTATTTATATTTAAAAGAAAATATAGCGATTAAAAAGGATAATTTTTCTCTGTATTCAGCTCTTTTAAAATATCATAGAATAAGAACTCAGAAATTTGATACATGGTTTGCTTTAGGAATTATGCATGTTGGGAATGATGTAAATAAATCTGGTTTTGGATTGGGTTTAGGAGCAAACTGGTTTATTAAAAAACCAGTGAGTTTACACTTTTCTCATAAATGGACATCCATAAATAATAGTGAAGTAAACAATACAAAAATGCTATTAAAATATCATTTAAAAAATTATCATATTTCTTCTGGTTATGAGCATTTTAAAATTGGCGTTACTAAAATTGATGCTTTTTCTATTGGTGTTGGTGTAAGTTTATAATTTTTAACTATTTATATAAAAACTATAACTAGAATAAGTAGTTTAATATTATTTTTTGACCAAAATGAATAGCGATTGGATTCCTGCTTTTGCAGGAATGATAAATTAATTACTAGTATTTGTAGGATAAAACTCTTTTATAACCTTTAACTCAGTTCTAAAAGTTAACATTTTATCACTAAATTTTTTAAGACTTTCACTACGCAATTTATCTGCATCATTTGTATAATAATCTTCTAAATCTTCTTTGGTATTTGCTGTGTATTGTACAGAATAAGTTCTTCCTCCCATTTCTTCTTCTACTAAAACTTCTGTTAGTTTTGCAGATAAAAATTTACCAGTATTTAGCACATCTAAAATGTGTGTTTCCATCCAAGTTATCCATTCTAAATGAACACTTTCATCAATATTTATAGTTACGTTGTATATGTACATTTTTTCAATTTATGAGTGTTGAGTTGTAAGTTTCGAGTTTAAAACCTAAATAGTATCACCCCTTATTTTACGATATTTTTTTCTGGCATCTACTAAGTAAATACTAGAAGAAAAGTCAAAAATAATCTTTTGATAGTATTCTGAAGCTTTTTCGAGATTATTTAAATGATTTTTGTACAATTCTGCCAATTCGTAATAAGCATCATCAATTAAAATACCTTCAGGATTTAGAGATATTACTTTTTCAAAATTTGTAATTGCAGCTTCAAACTGATTTAGCTTAATAAATAATTTTGCTTGTTTAAAAAGTGCTTCATCTTCTATTGGTTGTCCTTTAAAATCTTTGTTGATAATATTTAAAGTATCAATTGCTTGTTGTGTTTTATTCTGAAAAGCTAATAATTCTGCTTTTGAATATTCTTTTAATCCAGAAGGAATAGAATCTACTGGTTCATTATCTGTAATGATTAAGAAGAGTTCTAAAGCATCATTGGCAATTAATTGTGTTGTAGAGCTTTTTAACACTTTTAATTGAGCTTTTGCCCAAGTAAAATCTCTTTTAAAATAACTTGTTTGCGCCACTTTAAAACGAGCTTGTTGTGCTAATTCGTGATTTTTAAGTTGTGTCTGAATTTGAGAAAAATAAATTAATGCTTTGTTATATTTTCCTGTAAAAACTAAAATATCTCCTAGTTTTAGTTTGATTCTTGCTTTGTCAAATTTAGAGTTTGAAAAGTTTAAAGCATTTTCTAAAATCTCTTTTGCTTCCTCTGGTTTGTTTTGTTGAAATGTTAAGAAATCTGCATATTCAACTTGTAACTTTAAGGTTAAAGCATTTTTTCCAAATTGATTAAAAAGCGATTGAAATAATTTTTCTGTTTCTGGGTTTTTAGTAGCAACAGCTATTTTTGTGATGTATAAAAAGCCATCAACTTTTTCTTCGTTTGATGATGATTTTTGAGTGATAAAATCAAAACAGTCTTTTGCAGAATCATAATCTTTATTCTCAAAAGCTATTTTTCCTAGACTAAAAATTGCAGATAAATCACTTGGGTTTCTTTGGTATAATGCTTTTTGTTGAATTAAAGATTTTCCATAGTCTTTTTGCTGTGTAAACAACCAACTTAATAAAACATTCCATACATCTTTTGGGTTACTTGCAGATTTTCGTAAAAGCGTTTTTCTAAATAATATATTGGCTTCGTTTTCAGAATCGTCAGTTATATATTTACTGGTATATCTTTGTACAAGACCTAAGTACTTCTCAGTTTTATCAACCATATTGATATAGGATTCAAACATTTTTTTGAAGTCACCTTTTTCGCCATAAATCTGTGCAATCTGAAAACTATAATCGGCATTTTCATTTTTTGCCATTACTTTTTCATAAGCTAAAACTGCGTTGTCTAAATGGTTATAATCTTTAAATACACGACCTATAATTCCTCCATAAGAAGCGTTTTTATCAATTGAATTTAAGGCAAAATCATAATTTTTTTTGGCCAATTCCTTTAACTGCTGTCGTTCGTAATTATATCCTAAATACACATATAAAAAACCTTGTTGAGGATTTTTTTTGATTTTTAATTTTAAAATTTTTTCTGCTTCTAAAAATTGATTTGTTTCTTGATAGCAAGAAATTAATCGACTTAAGTACGAAGTGTTAAATGGGCTTTTAGAATATAGTTTTTTAAAAACCTGAGTTGCTTTTTCATACTCACCTTCTCTATAATAACTTTCTCCCAACAAATAATCATTTTGAGAGAAGCTAACGCTAGTTATAGTTAATAAAATAAGAAAAAAAAGATTTTTCATATAAATCAAAGATAGGTAAGAAATATGTTAAAATTTTATTAAAGCAAGCAATTATCAGGAGTTCTTTGTAACATTTTGGCACGGAACTTGTCTATAGTATATATAACCAATCAAATTTTAAGATTATGAATACTTTTTCAAAACAATACGAAACAGCAAAAAACAACTCAAAAGAGTTTATGAAAAACGGACAAATTAGTGCTTATTTTAATGCACTTTTAGAAATGAATAAATATAAAAGATTAATGATTGCTGTAGTTGCAAACTAAGTTTAGTTTTTCAGTTTTCAGTAACAGTTTACAGTCAAAAAAACTGATTTTAAAAAGTTTTTAGTTTCTGTTTTCATTCAGATAAGAAACTGCTAACTGCAACTGAATACTGCTCACTCAAAAACTAATTAATAATTCTAAACCCTGTATAAGGCACTAAAGCTTCAGGAACCACAATTCCTTCTGCTGTTTGATAATTTTCCAAAATTCCAGCCAAAACACGAGGCAAAGCCAAAGAGCTTCCGTTTAACGTGTGTGCTAATTCGCTTTTTCCTTCCTTATTTTTAAAACGAAGTTTTAATCTATTTGCTTGAAATGTTTCAAAGTTTGATGCAGAACTAATTTCTAGCCATCTATTTTGCGCTGTAGAAAATAATTCAAAATCGAATGTTAAAGCAGACGTAAAACCTGTATCACCACCACATAAACGTAAAATTCTATAAGGTAATTTTAATTCTCTTAAAATATCTTTTATATGCTCTACCATTCCGTTTAAAGCTTGGTAAGAATTATCTGGATGTTCAACTCGCACAATTTCTACTTTATCAAATTGATGCAATCTGTTTAAACCACGAACATGAGCTCCATAACTACCAGCTTCTCTTCTAAAACAAGGTGTGTAACCTGTATATTTTATTGGAAAATCTGATTCTTGCATTAAATTACCGCGAAACATATTTGTAATTGGCACTTCTGCAGTTGGTATTAAATATAAATCATCTTCTGTACAATGATACATTTGCCCTTCTTTATCTGGCAACTGACCAGTAGCAATACCAGAAGCTTCATTTACCAAATGAGGCACTTGTACTTCTGTATAACCAGCTTTTGTGTTTTTATCTAAAAAATAGTTGATTAAAGCACGTTGCATTCTAGCTCCTTTTCCTTTATAAACAGGGAAACCAGCTCCAGTAATTTTATTTCCTAATTCAAAATCTATAATATCGTATTTTTTTGCCAATTCCCAATGAGGTAATGCATTTTCTCCTAAATCAGGAATCGTTCCTTCGCTAAAAATGTTCTCATTATCTTCTTCAGAAGTTCCTGCTTTTACAGAAGCATGAGGAATATTTGGAATTTGATATAACAAGTTTTGTAACGCATCAGCAAAAACATTAAAACTTTCAGAAAGTTCTTTAGATTTTTCTTTTAACTGAACCGTTTTTTCTTTTAAAAGGTTTGCTTTTTGTACTTCTCCAGATTTGAAGAATCCTCCAATTTCTTTCGACATTTTATTAGATTCTGCTAAGGTATTATCTAACTCAACTTGAGTTTTTCTTCTATTTTCATCAGCAGTTAAAACTTGCTCAATAATAGTTTCAGCATTTGCAAAATTACGTTTTGCCAATCCTTCTAAAACAGTTTCTTTATTGTCTCTAATAAATTGTACTTGTAACATTCTTGTAGAAATTTAGTATTGCAAAGATATAATTTGTGTACTTCTTTTACCACTAAATTATAAATAAAAGTAAGTTGTAAGATTCTAATTATATAGGCACATAAAAATCATATAAAAAAGGAAAACTAAAAATATTTTTTGGGCGTTACCAAAAGGGTCAGGCTTTCACACTCGCTTTTTTTGTAAAAAAACAAAAAAGAGCTCAAACAATTGTCTCAAATGCTAAGCATTCACTATTTCAATAAAAATATTAAAGGATGATTAACCCTTAACGCATATTGCAAAACAAAAAAGGAAGGTATTTAAAATTTAGCCATTATTTTTAATATAATTTCTTGCAGTTTGTTCGTCTTTTTTTAGTTGTTCAATTAAAGCTTCAATGGCACTAAATTTTTCCTCATCACGTAAAAAATATAACAATTCTATGGTAAGGTTTTGATTGTATAAATCTTGATTAAAATCAAAAAAATGAACCTCAATAGTTTGATAACTCCCATCTACAGTTGGTCTGTTTCCAATGTTCATCATTCCAAAAACCTCAGTAGTATTAATAATAGATTTTACAACATAAACACCCGTTTTAGGAATCAGTTTATAAGATTCTTTAATATCTATGTTTGCTGTTGGATATCCAATTTTACCACCTAATTGTTTTCCATTCACAACATTACCCGTTAACATAAAGTTGTAACCCAAATAGTTGTTGGCTGTTTTTAAATTTCCTTCTGATAAAGCACGTCTTATTTTTGTAGAACTTACAGAAACATCATCAATATCTTGAGCAGGAATTTCTTCAACCGTAAAGTCATATAAATGACTATATTCTGTTAATTGCACAATGTTTCCTTCTCTATTTTTACCAAAATGATGATCATAACCAATAATCAATTTAGATATATTTAATTGATTCACCAAAATATCTCTTACAAACTCTAAAGCAGTCATTCTAGAAAACTCTTTGCTAAAAGGATGAATAATTAAGTAATCTAAACCTGTTTTTTTAAGAAGTTCTGCGCGTTCTTCAATCGTATTGATTAATTCTAAAGAATTGTCTTTTTGCAAAACCATTCTTGGGTGAGGAAAAAAAGTAAGTAAAACAGACTTTTTATTTGCTTTTTTAGCTTCTAAAACGAGCTTTTCAATAATTTTTTGATGCCCAAAATGGACACCATCAAAAGTACCAATAGTCACATAAGTTTTTTCTGTAGTAGAAAAATTAGAAATATTTTGAATTGTATTCAAATAAACGTAAATTTAAGTGTCGTACAAATGTACAATAACTTGCCGTTTTTATTAATATCTAACAGAGTAGTTTTAATACCTTTTAATTGATGAAAAAATTGCGTTTTTTTATTAAAATCTTAAAAAAGCAGCCTATTTATTCAATTATTCAAAAAAAATTGTATTTTGCCACAAGTTAACAAATAATTCAAATTATGATAAAAAAGATTTTAATTCTAGCATTTATAGCTTTTAGTAGCGTTGCAATGGTTGCTCAAACCACTGTTTCTGGTACAGTTAAAGATGCAAACACAGGAGAAATTATTCCTGGAGCAAACATTAAGATTTCCAGGAAAGCTTTGGGAACAACTACAGATTTCGATGGAAACTTTGTACTTGTAGTAACAGACAAACCTCCTTTTACTTTGGAAGTTTCTGTTTTGGGGTTTCATACTGAAAAAGTAGAGATTACAAAAAACAATCAGAAGGTTTCAGTTAGTTTAAGAGAGAACGAAACATCTTTAGATGAAATTGTTGTTTCGGCTTCTAGAACTCCAGAACGTGTTATGGAGTCTCCAGTTACCATTGAAAGAATGGATAGTAGAGCTATTAAAAATACTTCTGCTCCTAGTTTTTATGATGGTTTAGAGAATTTAAAAGGAGTTGATGTAAATACTAATAGTTTAACTTTTAAATCTGTAAATACGCGTGGTTTTGCAACTTTTTCTAATACACGTTTTATGCAATTGGTAGATGGAATGGATAATTCTTCTCCAGCATTAAACTTTGCATTGGGTAATTTATTAGGGATGTCTGAGTTAGATGTAAATACTGTAGAATTACTACCAGGTGCATCTTCTGCTTTATATGGAGCAAATGCATTTAACGGAATTATGTTTATGACAAGTAAAAATCCTTTTGATGATCAAGGAATTAGCACTTCTCTTAAAGGAGGTATTACAAGTCAAGATGCTGCAGGAAATAATGAGTATTATGATTTTAATATGAGAATGGCATATGCTTTTTCTGATAAGTTTGCAGCTAAAGTAACATTATCTTATTTAGATGGTACAGAATGGTATGCAACAGATTATAGAAATACTAAAGATGGAGTTTATACTTCTGGAGACAGAAATTCTGACAGAAATTTTGACGGTTTAAATGTATATGGAGATGAGGTTTCTGCAAACCTTAGAAATGTTGCAGAAAAACTTGAAGAATTAGGATTAATTCCTAATGGGGCATCTTCATTGGTTCCAAGTGAAAGTGTTAGTAGAAAGGGGTACGACGAAAGAGATTTAATGTCTTATGAAGCAAAAAGTGTAAAATTTGGAGGTTCTTTAAATTATCGTCCTTGGGGTAATGATCGTTTGGAAATTATATGGAATTCTAAAATAGGTATTGGAAATACCATTTATCAAGGTACAAATAGATACAATATTAAAGACTTTTTTATGGAGCAACATAAATTAGAGTTTAGAGGTAAAAACTTTTTTGTTAGAGGATATATGACTAATGAAGATGCGGGTAATTCTTACGACACTCGTTTTGCTGCTATTAATATTAATAGATCTTGGAAAGATGATGAAACTTGGTTTGGTGAATATGTAGGTGATTATTTAGGAGCAACTTTAGGTGGGGCAACCTCAGAACAAGCACATGCTGCAGGTAGACTAAAAGCAGAAACTGGAAGATTATTACCGGGAACAGCAGGGTTTAAAGCTGCTTTTGATAAAGTAACAACAGATCCAGATTTAGTAACAGGTTCTAAATTTCAAGATCAAACTAAATTATATCATGCAGATGCAAACCTAAATTTACAAGATTATATAGATTGGGCTGAATTTCAAGTAGGAGGTTCTTATAGATTATATTCTTTAAATTCTTTCGGTAATATTTTTACAGATTATGATGGTCCAATTGAATACAATGAATATGGTGTTTATACTCAAATGCAAAAAAAGTTTTTAGAAGATGATCGTTTAAAGTTAACCGCTTCAATTCGTTATGATAAAGCACAAAATTTTGATGGTAACTTCTCTCCTAGAGTATCTTTTGCTTATGCAGGAGGAGAAAATAAAAATCAAAATTTTAGAGCTTCTTTTCAAACAGGATTTAGAAATCCTGATACCCAAAGTCAATACATTGGTTTAAATGCTGGTAGAGCATATTTAGTTGGTTCTGCTCCAGATAATTTAGATAGGTTTAATACTCCTTCTTTAAACGTTAGTGGTACAGGTCAGTTTGTTGCTAATACCTTTGGAACTACACCAATAGGGGCTACTACTTCTGTTTCAGGTAGAATGGCTTATGAAAATGCTTTCTCAGCAGTTTCTGTTCAAGATTTTGCAGCTGGTAAAGTTGCTGCACCCGTTAATGCAAACGTAACTTTAGTTAAACCAGAAAGAGTAACAGCTTTTGAGGTTGGTTATAGAGGCTTAGTGGAAGCTGGAGAACAAAGAGTAACAGTAGATTTAAGTGTGTATTATAATCAATATGAAGACTTTATTGCAAACAAAAATGTTGTTGTTCCTTTTTATGGAGATGTAAATTTAATTGAAAAGGCACCAGTTGGACCTGGAGGCACAGATGTTCCATTAGCGATAGTAGCTTTAGGAAATGATGATTATACAGCCTTTCAAACATACACAAACTCTGCAGCAGATATTAGCTCTTATGGAGCAACAATTGGTTTAGATACTAAGATTCTTAATGGATTTAAATTAGGTTTAAATTATACATTTGCTAAGTTTGATTTTGACCAATCATCCGATCCAGATTTTGAAGCTGGTTTTAATACTCCAGAACATAAAGTAAAATTACAATTTGGTAACTCAAATTTATTTAAAAATTTTGGATTCAATATTAATGCAAGATGGCAAGATAAATACAGATGGGAATCTGCATTCTTAGATGCAACAATTGCTTCTAGAACTGTTTTAGATGCACAAATTAATTATAGAGTTCCTGCTTGGAAATCTATATTTAAATTAGGTGGAGCAAACTTAACAGGTAAAGAATATTTAAGTGCTCCAGGTGTTGGTGCTATTGGTTCTCAATATTACCTTTCTTGGACAATTAATAACTAATATAAATTAAGATATTTTATGAAAAATTATAAATATATAGGATTGTTTCTTTTATCTATTGGTTTTGCATCTTGTGATGTAAACAATGAGTTAGATGCAATTCCAGAAGACATCGCTGCAGAAGTAGTATTAAATACAAATGGTTTAGATTTCTCTAAATATGTTTCTATTGGAGCTTCTTTTACTGCTGGTTTTACAGATGGAGCTTTATTTAACGCAGCCCAAGAAAGTTCTTTTCCAAGTATTTTGGCAAATAAGTTTGGTGTCGCAGAAAGTTTTAAGCAACCGTTAATGTTAGATAACACTGGGGGTATGGTTATTCCAATTCCTGGAGTTGATGACTTGGCTTATCGATTAATTTTTAATGGAAAAACTCCTCAAAGATTAAATGAATTTTTAATAGAATTAGGAGCTCCTGTTCCTCAGGTAACTACAAATGCTGGTGTAAGTTTAGCGGCAGATGGCAGTATCTTTACAAATGTTGGGGTTCCTGGTGCTAAAAGTACCCACATAGGTTATAATGGTTACGCTAGCTTAAACCCATATTTTGGGCGAATGGCAAACTCATCATCAGTTTCAATGTTAGAATATGCATTAGATCAAGAACCAACATTCTTTACTTTATCAGAAATTGGAGGAAATGATGTTTTAGGATATGCAACAACAGGTGGAGACGGAACAAACCCAATTACACCAATACCAACGTTTGATTATGTATTTAATGACATGGTTAATCAACTAACAGCTGTTTCTTCTAAAGGTGTTATTACTAATGTACCTTATATTACAGATTTACCACATTTTACAACAGTACCTTATAACCCTTTAGACCCAAACGATGTAGATACAGGTGCTACTCTTAAGGCTCAAATTCCTTTATTAAATTCTGTATTTGGTGCAGTTAATCAAATATATGTAGGTGCTGGTGAGCCAGAGCGTGCTATTATTTTTTCTGAAACAGAAACGAACCCTGTAGTTATATATGATGAAGATGCTACAGATTTATCTGCAGCAATTACTGCTACTTTAGGAGCAAGTCCAACTTTTATTCCTTTTGTAGAATCTTTAGGTTTACCTGAAGCTGCAGCGCCATTAGTTGCTAATTTGTTAGGACAGCAGTATGGGAAAGCTAGAACTGCAACTTCTGAAGATTTATTTGTTTTACCAAGTAGTGGTGTTATTGGAACCGTAAACATTACTGCAGCAGGAGCTTTAATTACGCAAAGTAATGGTCTTTTACCAGCTGATTTAGCAGGTCAATTTTCAGCAGAAGGAATAACACTTCCATTAGCTGATAAATGGGTATTAACACCTGAAGAACAATTAGAAATCAAAACAGCTACAGATGGATACAATGCAACAATAGAAAGTGTTGCAAAAGCAAAAGGATTAGCACTTGTAAATTTAAATATTATTTTAAGTGAAGCTTCAACAGTTGGAGTTGTATTTGATGGTTATACGTTAACTACTAGTTTAGTTACAGGTGGTTTAATAAGTTTAGATGGTATTCATTTAACAACTAGAGGTTATGCCTTAATGGCTAACAAAATCTTAGCTGCAATAGATACTGAATATGGCTCTAATTTTGGAACAGCTACTGGAGGTCTTGCAAAAGCAGGTGATTATCCGACAAACTATTCTCCTTCATTAAAATAAGAAAAGACAATTAAGTATACAAAAAAGGTTGAGAATTTTATTCTCAACCTTTTTTATTTTATGTGTAACAATTAAGTTAGCATCATTTTTGATCTTTTTACACCAGCTATTAAAACATCTATTTCTTCCTTTGTATTGTAAAAAGAGAAAGATGCTCTTATAGTTCCTGGTATTTTATAGAAGTCCATAATTGGTTGTGCACAATGATGCCCAGTTCTTACAGCAATTCCTAGTTTATCTAAAATAGAACCTATATCGTAAGGATGAATTTTATCAATATTAAAAGAAATTACAGCGGTTTTTTCTTTTGTAGTTCCAAAAATTTTTAACCCTTCAATTTTTAAAAGCTCTTGTGTTCCGTATTCTAAAAGCTCGTTTTCATATTCAGCGATATTATCAAAACCCACTGTGTTTAGATAATCGATTGCTGTTCCAAAAGCGATTCCTCCACAAATGTTTGGAGTTCCTGCTTCAAATTTATGCGGTAAACCTGCATAAGTAGTTTTTGCAAAGGAAACAGTTTCTATCATTTCTCCACCACCTTGATAAGGAGGTAGTTTTTCTAACCATTCTTGTTTTCCGTACAACAATCCAACTCCTGTTGGACCACATAATTTATGCGCAGAAGCTACATAGAAATCAACATTTAATGCTTGTACATCTGGTTTAATATGAGGTGTTGCTTGTGCTCCATCAATTAAAACAGCAGCGTTTACTTTATGAGCAGCATCAATAATTTCTTTAATAGGATTTACAGTTCCTAATGCATTTGAAACATGATTACAAAAAACCAACTTTGTATTATCATTCAATAAATTATGATACACATCCATATCTAAAGACCCATCTTCTAGCATAGGAATTACCTTTAAAATAGCACCTGTTTTTTCGCATAACATTTGCCAAGGCACAATATTAGAGTGATGCTCTAATGCAGAAACGATAATCTCATCACCTTTATTTAAAAGAGATGCAAAACCAGATGCAACCATATTAATACTATGTGTTGTACCAGAAGTTAAAATGATTTCGTAAGCTTCTTTTGCATTAAAATGCTTCTGAATTTTAATACGAGCTTCTTCATATTTATCTGTTGCTTCTTGACTTAGAGTATGTACACCTCTATGAATGTTAGCATTATAATTGCTATAATAATCTACAATTGTATCAATAACAATTTGTGGAGTTTGTGAAGTAGCAGCATTATCAAAATACACCAAAGGTTTTCCATGAACCGTTCTTTTTAGGATAGGAAAATCTTCTCGAATTTTATCAACATTTATCATACGAAGTCAGTTTAAAAAGCAAAGATAAAGTTTGCATTTTTAAACTTGTAAAAAAGCCAATAAGAATTTCTTATTATACTACTTTAGAAACTAATTTCACTAAAAAACCAACTCCGTTTTGAATGTTTGAAATTGCTGAAGCTTTTTCATTATTAGATAAAGAGGCGTTATTTATTTCCGTTAAAACAGCTAAAGCATCGTTGTTGGTAATTTCACTTTCTGTAATAAATGTATCTATTTCCGATGTTTTTAAACTCGTTAAACCTGCTAATTGGTTTTTAAATTCAGCATCTGTTTGAGAAACTGCTTTTTCTGCTAAGGCACTCCAATCAATATCACTCATAACTGTTTATTTTATTATTTTTTCTATGTTTAATAACTTGCCCATTCCTAAACCAGTTTTATTTAATAAACTATCTAACTTATTTTCTACTTGTTTGAAATTTAGTTTATTACCTGTTAAATTATTAATTTCTGACAAGGCACTTTGTTCTGCATTTTTTTCTTTTACTGCAGAATTAATTAAGTTTTGTAGCGAAGAAGTTGCTTTAGAATAGGAAATGAAATTTGTATTTAAACCAGAAACTATTTTCTGTTGTTGGTTCAATAATAAATCTTGTAATGAATCTCTTTTTCTATTGATTACAGGAATAATTGCTTCAATAATATTGGGTAATTCTTTTTTGTAATCTAGATCTTGAGGCAATAAATTTTGATATTTTTTAATAATTGCAGGCGTGTACTTATTTGTAATAAATGTATTTAAACGCGCCCTTTTTTCATTAAATAATTGATTTATTAAAGAAATATTTAATTGATGCATAGCATCACCTTCATCAATTACATTTTTTGTTAATTTAGATGTTGAGTTTGGAATACTAGCACATGATAAAAAGAGTGCAGTTACCATTAGTAAAAGTGTGTTTTTATACATTAGTTTATGGCGTTTGGTGATATAAAAAAGCTCTTTATTCTGTTGATAATTCCTTGTAAAATGCTAAAAATAGCATCCGAAGAAAACCCACCAACTAAAGCAAGAATACTTTTATTAAATAAATTAATTTGTTTTGGATCTGTTGTATAAAATGATATGATTTCAGACATAATTAAACCAGAAATAATACCTAAAATTATTTGTGATAAATAACCAATTGCATTCTCTGGAATTAACGAGCCTTTTTTTAAGGAAATACTAACTTCTTTTAATAAAAAAAACAATACTCCTAAACCAGCAACTGAGCTTAAATATGTAATATTAAGTAACAAAGGAATTCCGCTATTGTTCATCATTCCTTTATCTAAAGAATCGTTATTTACTTCAGAAGACATTCCTGTTGCTATATATGCCACTAAAAAAGCTAATGCCAATAAAACTAAATTTCTTAATAATGGAAGTTTTCTAAAAATAGATTTTCCATCTCCATCCTTATTTAATTTTTGGGTATATCCAATAGATTTTGGTGTTGCAGGTGCAACATTTTTACATAAAAGATTATGGGCATTTATTAAATCATCAACATTACTATTCTGAATTAAAGAATTTACTTCTGTGTTTACTGTAATTCCGTTAAAAATTGCAAAAGACAACATATTATTTATTTCTCTGCTTAATTCAGAAATGACATCTTCAGAAATTCCAGGACTCACTTTTGCGGTTGTAGTTTTTGTAGAAGATAGTTTAGGATTCGGTTTTGTTGTATCTGTTTTTGTAGTTGGTGTAGTCATTTTGTTTGGCTTGATGGTTTGGGTTAAAGCTAATAAAATCAATTAGTTATAATTTACATAGAAACACCTCATTTTAAATTCAAGTATTTTTACTTATTAAAATAAGATGAGATTAAAAATCTTATTTTTACATACTTAAATTTCTATTTGATGAAAACTTTTAAACGATTTCTTCTTTTACTTTTGATTTTACTTATTTCTGCTGTAATTTATAACTATCCAAAACTGAATATTTTAGCAGGCTATTCTGCTAAAAGCACTGCTTCTTCAGTTTTTGTTGCTGATAGAACTTTAGCCTTTACAGATACAACTGATAATAATTTTTCTCCTGTTAATTTAGCTTCAGATGAGGTAGATTTAGAAGAGAAAACAGCAATTTCATCCGTATTTAATTTGCTAACTAGAAAAGCGATTATTAGAAAAGGTTTAGGAAGTGTTTTAACATTAACAGAAGAAGATGAAACTGCCTCTTATTTAAGCCCTAAAAGATTAAAAGCGGATAATAGTACTCCTTTTCCTTATGGAAATTCACCTCAAAAGGATACTGTTTTTAGTAATGTAAATTATCAAAAACTAAATGTTTCTATTGATTCACTTTTTAAAAAAAGAAATAAAACAAGAGCTGTTGTTGTTATTTATAAAGATCAAATTATTTCAGAAAAATATGCTGAAGGATTTAACAAAGATTCTAGAATTTTAGGTTGGTCCATGACAAAAAGTATTTTAAGTACCGTTTTTGGAGTGATGCAACATCAGGGAAAATTGAATGTGAATGATAAAGCTCCTATTAAATCTTGGCAAAATGATAATCGTAAAAATATAACCATCAATAATTTATTGCAAATGAATTCTGGTTTAGAATGGGATGAAAATTATGACGAAATTTCTGATGCTACTAAAATGTTGTTTTTAGAAAGAGATATGACCAAAATGCAAGAAAACAAACCTTTGGTTGGTAAGCCAAATGAAACTTTTAATTACTCTTCTGGAACCACAAATTTATTATCAGGAATTTTAAGAAGTCAGTTTAAAACACATCAAGAATATTTAGATTTTTGGTATACAAATTTCATTGATAAAATAGGAATGAACTCTATGATCTTAGAAGCCGATTTAAGTGGGAATTACGTAGGTTCTTCTTATTCTTGGGCAACTACAAGAGATTGGGCAAAATTTGGTCTTTTGTATCTTAAAAACGGAAATTGGAATGGAAAACAACTGTTTACCAAAAGTTGGGTAGATTATATAACAACACCAACAAATACTTCCAAAGGAATTTATGGAGCACAATTTTGGTTAAATGCAAGTGGAGGTTTTAAAGAGGTACCAAAAAACATGTACTATGCAGATGGTTATCAAGGTCAAAGAGTTTATGTTTTACCAGATCAAGACATGGTAATTGTACGTTTTGGATTGACTAATTTTGATGAAAATGAGTTTTTAAAAGGAGTAATTTCTTCAATTGAATAAAAAAAGAATTGTAATAGAATGTAACAATAAGGTTTTTAAGTTCTCTAATATATTAAATAGTGCAATTTTTATAAAGAATGAAACTAAAAAACTCGAGCAATAATAAAAAACATCTTCTTTTAGATATTTCTAAAAGGAGAATTTATGTTGGTTTATTTTTATGTGTTCTATTTTCAATAATCTTTTATGCTTTTCTAATTACTACTGGAAAAACCTATATTCTTTTTAATGCATTTTCTAATGATTATGAATTAATTAGTCTTCCAGAAAAAGTAGCAGAATACTATAGTTTTTTACTTGCTTTTATAGCAGTATATTTTTCTTTTTCATTAATCTTCAACTTTATGTTAGAAAGACCTAAGCAATTTCTATCTAAATATAATTACAAAAGAAATACCATTTTAAATCAACAAAGAGTGACGAATTGGTTTTTAATAAATTGGTTTTTTAGAATAGCGACTCTTTTTGGAATACTAGCAATAGACCATAAAACTTCCTCTTTTTTTATTGACAATTTTTATTTAATTATTTTGTTGATAATTGCATTTGTAGGTCAAATGTGGATTTCTATTAGGTGTTTTTTTGATAAAAATAAACTACAATGGTTCTTTGTATCAATATTTACTTTCTTAACACTTGCTTTCTTAATTTCAAAAATTGAAGTAATAGATAACAACGCTATTGATAAATCAATTTTAGCAAGAAATACTATTTATAGGCTTAATATAAAAAGAGTAAATTCTGATATACACCAAGGCTTACCAGAACATAGATCTTTGTATTTTAATATTTATTTAAAGGAAAAAGAGAGCAGTTTAATTATAGAAACTGATTTTAATAACTCATTACTTAAAGGTAATTCGCTTAAAGGAAAAATAAAAAACTTTAAAAAAAGAATTTCGGAATTTGAATACCCTTATATTAATTATATTCTTCATGTTGATGCAAATGTGAATGTAAAGCATCTTTTTGAAGTTAAAAAGAGCCTTAAAGAAGAAGGTGCAAATAATATGTATTACTCACTTTTAGATGAAAAACTACCTTTCTATTATAAATCAACTAAAGCTTTTGGGTTTAAATTATTACAAAATAATATAAAAGAGAATGACCCAAGTTTTAATAGAATAGAAATATTAAACAATGAAAAAATTCTTTTTCAAAATGATACACTTTCAAAAGCAGATTTAGAAAAGTTTATAAGAAATAGAATAAATAAAGTAGGAGTTTCTCCATTTGTTTTGTCAGTTAAAAACAACACTAATTTCAAGGAGTATTTTAATGTTTTATCTATTACAAAAAGTGTAATAAACGAGTTTAGAAATGAGTATTCTAAAAAAGCATATGCAGAAGATTTCTTATCCCTTCCAAAAAATCTTAGAAATCCAATAAAAGAGAAATTTTATTGGGTAGTAATTGATGAGAATTAGTTGATTATTTTTTCCCTTTTCCTTTTATCAAACTTAAAGCTACAGAAATAAAACCTAAGGTTGTAACTATGTAAGAACTAGTGTTGTTTTCTGTTTCTAATAAATCAACATCATTATTTAAAACTTGAGTTTCTGGAATAGCCATTGTATAAATTCCTAAACCAATTAAAATAATTCCGACAATTAAAAAGGATATTTTTAAGCTTCTATTCATAACAGAATGTTTTCTCTAAGTTACTCATTTTTAGTTAAAATAAAAAACCACTCAGAATATGAGTGGTTTATATTTTTCACAAAAAGTATTTGAGATATTATAAATCGAAACCGATTTTTACTTTTAATTTATCAGCAATCAACTCTGTAATACGTTGTTTTACTTCTGGTATTTTTACGCTTTCTAAAACCGTATTTGCAAAAGCAAACATTAATAAAGCTTTTCCTTCTTTTTTAGGAATTCCACGTTGTTGCATGTAAAATAATGCATCATCATCTAATTGACCAATGGTACAACCGTGAGAACATTTTACATCATCAGCAAAAATTTCTAGTTGAGGTTTTGCATTAATTGTTGCCTTATCACTAACTAAAACATTGTTGTTTTGTTGGTATGCATTTGTTTTCTGAGCTTCCTTTTCAACAATTACTTTACCGTTAAAAACAGCTGTAGAACGCTCATCATAAATACCTTTATAATCTTGATGACTTTCACAATTTGGTGTAATATGATGCACCAAAGTATGATGATCTACATGTTGTTTTCCTTCAATAATTGTAATTCCTTTTAAGATAGAATCTATATATTCTCCTTTTTGATAGAAGTTTAAATTATTTCTGGTGATATTTCCACCGAAAGAAAAAGTATGCACAGAAACAACACTATTAGATTGTTGTTCTATATATGTATTATCTACTAATGATGCATTGTTATCATCATTCTGAATTTTGTAATAATCTACAAAAGCTCTTTTTTCAGCAAAAATTTCTGTTACAGCATTTGTTAATACAGGATTGCTTGTTAAACTTTGGTGACGCTCTATAATTTGTACGTGAGAATTTTCTTCAACAACCACTAAACTTCTTGGTTGCAGCATTGTTGCAGCTTCTGAACCAGTTGTAAAGTTGATGATTTGAATTGGTTTCTCTACTTCAATATTTTTAGGAATATGAATAAAAGCCCCTTCTGTTGCAAAAGCTGTATTTAATGAAGTTAAATTGTCTTGTTTTGCAACTTTATTAAAGTAATTATCAATAATTGGTTTGTATTTTCCTTTATTAAAAGCTGCAGACATTAAACATACATCTATATGTTCATGTGTAGTTTCTGATAAAAAAGGACTATATTTTCCATCAATAAAAACAACTTTATACGTATCTATATCATGTATAAAATACTTTTTTACATCTGCTAATTCTACAGCCACACCTTTATTTGGAAAAATGCTATAATCTTCTTTTAAAATTGAATTTAAAGAAGTGTATTTCCAAGCTTCTAACTTTTTTGTAGGAAACCCTAATTCCTCAAAGTTTTGAAATGCTTTTGAACGAATTTCATGTATGTCAGAATTTGTGTCTACACGATTTTCAAAAGCTACGTATGATGATAATAATTTATCTTTTAATTCCATTGTTTTTTAGTTTGAAAGTTGAAAGTTAAAAAGCTATAAAAGTTAATTACTCAACCTTTTAAACCTTAAGAACTTTATAAACTTTAGGAACTTTTTTACTTTTAAACCAATTCCTTTTTAATCCAATCATATCCTTTTGCTTCTAATTCTAAAGCTAAAGAAGCATCTCCAGATTTTACAATTTTACCATCGTGTAAAACGTGTACAAAATCAGGTACGATATAATCTAATAAACGTTGGTAATGCGTAATTACAATTACTGCATTGTCTTTAGATTTTAGTTTGTTAACTCCATTTGCAACAATACGTAAAGCATCAATATCTAAACCAGAATCAGTTTCATCTAAGATGGCTAATTTTGGCTCTAACATTGCCATTTGAAAGATTTCGTTACGCTTCTTTTCTCCTCCAGAAAAACCTTCGTTTAAAGAACGAGATAAAAATTTACGGTCTATTTCTAATAATTCAGATTTTTCACGAATCATTTTTAACATGTCTTTTGCAGGCATGTCTTCTAAACCTTTTGCTTTACGAGTTTCGTTAATAGCAGTTTTAATGAAATTTGTTACTGAAACTCCAGGAATTTCTACAGGATATTGAAAAGATAAAAACACACCATTATGTGCTCTTTCTTCTGGTGCTAATTCACTAATATCTTCACCATTTAACTCAATAGTTCCGTTAGTAACTTCATATTCTTCTTTACCTGCAATAATATTTGCCAAAGTACTTTTACCAGCACCATTTGGTCCCATAATTGCGTGTACTTCACCTGCTTTTACTTCTAAATTCAATCCTTTTAAAATTGATTTATCATCAATACTCGCTTGTAAGTTTTCAATTTTTAACATCGCTATCTGCGTTTATTTTTTTAATAATTCTTCTAATTTTTTAAAATCTTTTGGAGAGTGTTGAATAATAATTTCTGCATTTTTTTCTTTTGCAAAAGCTTCAAACAACTCCATACTTTCTAAAGTTTGTTTTACATCATAATTAAATGACGGTACTCCTTTATTTGTTCTATTTTCTTCAAAGTGATATAAATCTCCTGTTAATAAAACTGGTTTTTCTATACCAGCAACTTCAACATATAAAACTTGATGCCCAATTGTATGCCCTGGCATATATTTAATAAGGACAGTTCCATCACCAAAAACATCATAATCACCAGTTATCTTTTGTACATTTTTTAATGCTGCTAATGCAGGATTTTTTTGCTTTAAAGTATCTCCAACATTTGCATTGAATTCATTTTCTTGAACAATCCAAGTTGCGTCTTTCATTAAATTAGCATGACCTGTATGATCAAAATGAGAATGAGACATTGCAAAATATTTAAAATCTTCAATTTTAAAACCAATAGATTTTAATTGATTTGCTAAAGAATCTGGTCTTTGAATTCTAAATACACCACTTGGCTCATCAAAAGGTTCTGGTATTACCAATTGTTCTGGCAAACCTGCATCCCACATTAAATTTCCTTTTGGATGAGAAATTACATAATAAGCATCTGTAAATTGTTTTGTTTGACCTGTATATAATGTATCTTGAGAAAAAACTTCTAATTTTTTTACAAAAATAGAACCACCAACTAATTGATGTAATTTTACTTCTGGTTTAGAAACTACTTCAGCTTTTTTTTCTGCTTTTTTACAACCAATTATACTAATAGTAAGAAGTAAGAAGAATATTTTTTTCATTTTAACTTTATTTTTTAACCGACAGAACCTTCTAAACTAATTTCCAATAATTTTTGTGCTTCTACAGCAAATTCCATTGGTAATTTATTTAAAACTTCTTTACTAAATCCGTTTACAATTAAAGCGATTGCTTTTTCAGTGTCGATTCCACGTTGGTTACAGTAAAATAATTGGTCTTCACCAATTTTACTTGTAGTTGCTTCGTGTTCTATTTGTGCTGATTTATTTTTTGCTTCAATGTATGGAAACGTATGAGCGCCACATTCATTTCCCATCAATAAAGAATCGCATTGAGAGAAATTACGAGCGTTTTCTGCTCTAGCATTTATCTGAACTAATCCTCTGTAAGAATTTTGAGATTTTCCTGCGGAAATTCCTTTAGAAATAATGGTTGACTTGGTATTTTTACCTAAATGAATCATTTTTGTACCAGTATCTGCTTGCTGAAAATTGTTAGTTACTGCAATCGAGTAAAATTCACCAACAGAATTATTTCCTTTTAAAATACAAGAAGGATATTTCCAAGTTACAGCAGAACCTGTTTCTACTTGAGTCCAAGAAATTTTTGCATTGTTTTCACACAATCCTCTTTTAGTTACAAAATTGTAAACTCCACCTTTTCCTTCTTTATTACCAGGATACCAGTTTTGTACGGTAGAATATTTAATTTCTGCATCATCCATTGCAATTAGTTCTACAACTGCTGCATGTAATTGATTTTCATCTCTACTAGGTGCAGTACAGCCTTCTAAATAAGAAACATAACTTCCTTTATCTGCAACCACTAAAGTTCTTTCAAATTGCCCTGTTCCTCCTTCGTTAATTCTAAAATAAGTAGATAATTCCATAGGACATTTTACGCCTTTTGGAATGTAACAGAAAGATCCGTCAGAAAAAACTGCCGAATTTAAAGCTGCATAAAAGTTATCTGTTGTTGGCACAACGGTTCCTAAATATTTTCTAACTAATTCTGGATGTTCTTGAATTGCTTCAGAAATTGGCATAAAAATAATACCTTTTTCACCTAATGTTTTCTTAAAAGTAGTGGCTACAGAAACAGAATCCATAACAATATCTACAGCTACATTAGCTAATTTTTTTTGTTCGTCTAAAGAAATTCCTAAACGCTTAAAAGTATCTAGTAATTCTGGATCTACTTCATCTAAACTATTTAATTTAGGTTTCTTTTTTGGAGCAGAATAGTATGCAATGTCCTGAAATTTTGGTTTTTCATAATGCACATTTGCCCATTCTGGTTCTTCCATTTTTTTCCAAACTCTAAAAGCTTCTAATCGCCATTCAGTCATCCATTCTGGCTCATTTTTCTTTTTAGAAATTGCTCTAACAACATCTTCATTTAATCCTACAGGAAATGTATCACTTTCTATATCTGTATAAAACCCATATTTATATTCTTGGGTTTTTAATTCTTGTTCTAAGTCGTCTTCTGTATACTTGCTCATAATTATTAAAAGATTTAAAGATTAAATAATTCAAAAATAAAATTGAAAAATTTAATAAATCTCACTTCTTTTTAAATAGTTAATGAATTTTGATAATTGTTTAGAAATATTTTCACTTTCAATTATTAATTCTTGTACATTTTTACTTTCTAAATATTCTAATCTCTCACAAATTCTTAATAAACTTCTAACTTCTCCTGAAGAACCTTTACTTATATATAAGAATTTTACAAATTGTTTATTTGATTGTAATTCAAAACCTTCTGCAATATTCAAAGGTATTGATAAAACTGCTCTTTGAATTTGATTTTTAATATTAGAATCAAATATTTTAGAACTTGTAATTTTATATATTTTAATTGAAAATTCAAAAGCTTTTTGATATACTTCTAAATCTTCAAATCTCTTCATTTCAATCTTTTAATAGTTTTCTATAGCGAAAATGATTCCCCACAACCACAAGTTCTATTTGCGTTAGGGTTATTAAATACAAATCCTTTTCCGTTTAAACCACCAGAGTATTCTAAGATAGTTCCTACTAAGTATAAAAAGCTCTTTTTATCGACAATGATTTTAATACCATTTTCTTCAAAAACTTTATCGTTTTCTCCTTTTTTATTATCAAAGGTTAAATCATATGACAAGCCTGAACAACCACCACTTTTTACACCAACTCTAACATAGTCTGTTGTTGCGTCAAAGCCATCGTCAGTCATTAACTCTATGACTTTTTTCTTTGCTGTGTCTGAAACTTTTATCATAATTTTAAATAGATTAAATCTAAATTGTGTGCAAATATACGATATAAGTCGAATTAAAAAAGGAAACTTTCATTACGAAACCTAATAAAACAATTGGTTTTATTGATTATTCAAAAAAGTACAACATTTAGTTAGAACTTTCTAGCTCTAAAACTTTTTGCAACATTTTATCATCTTGATGCATAATTCTGTAAAAACCAACATCACCAAAAAGGGTGTTTGCAATGGATGCTTTTAAGTATTTTTTTAAACCTTGTTTGGTTTTAAAAGAAGGTTTCGACCTGTCTTTAATGTCAGATAAATAGCTGTTAAAAACAGTTTCATCCTTATCAAAATCAGCAATAAAACTATTTATTGTCCATTTTTCTAAAGATTTTCTATTGTTATCTACATAATCAAAAGCAAAATTATTTACAGAGTTAAAATAGAAATTAGACATATAAGAAGTAGTGTCTATTGCTACAAAAACATCAGGAATAATACCTCCACCACCATAAACAACTTTTCCTTTAGGAGTTGTAAATTTTAAAGAATCTATTACTTTTATACTGTCTTTACTTAATAATTCTCCACTAGTAATTCTTTTTTGATAATCTTTATAATAATTATCATTTCCGTTTTTAGAATATGGTTTTTGAATAGATCTACCTGTTGGTGTGTAATAACGAGCAGTTGTTAAACGAACAGCAGAACCATCTCCTAAATCCATTTCTATTTGTACCAAACCTTTACCAAAAGATCTACGACCAATTATAGTTCCTTTATCATTGTCTTGTAAAGCACCTGCAACTATTTCTGATGCAGAAGCTGAGTTTTCATCAATTAAAACATACAAACCACCTTTTTCAAAATCGCCTTTTGAGGTTGCAAAAGATTTTTCAATTTTATTTTTGTTGTTTTTTGTAAAAACGATGAGTTTATTATCTTCTAAAAACTCATCAATAATATCATTTGCAATGTCTATAAAACCACCACCGTTTCCACGTAAATCTAACACCAAATCTGTCATTCCATCATCAATTAATGTGTTTAACGAAGATTTGAATTCTTTATAGGTATTTCTTGCAAAACGATCTAGTTTTATATAACCAACAGTGTCATTAACCATATAAGCTAAATCTACACTTTTAATGTTAACTTTTCCACGAGTAATATCAACAGAAAAAAGAGAATCGTTACTTTTTCTATAAACTTTAAGTGCAACATTAGTATTTGGTTTCCCTTTTAAATAGCTAGGAACTTTATCACTAAACATATCTTTACCAAACAAAGTATCATTATTAGCCATTAAAATTCTGTCTCCAGCTTTTATTCCAGCTTTTATACTTGGTCCACCTTTTATGGGCTGAATAACAGTTATTGAATCTTTTATCATTCTAAACTGAACGCCAATCCCTACAAAATTACCTTGCATGTTTTCTTGAACAGCTTGTAAGTTTTCTTTAGGAATATAAACAGAATGTGGGTCTAATTTGTCTAGCATCTGAGTAATAGCACCATCTAATAAACTTTCTGTATTAACAGTATCTACATAATCTTTTTCAATAAAATTAATAAGTCTTTTTATCTTCTTTTCTTGGGATGAGTTTTTAGTTAAAGACAACATATTACTAGTGCTTCCATTTAAAGAAATACCAATAATAATTCCAAAAACGACAGCTATCGAAAAGTAAATAGGTAAGTTATTTCTATTTTTCATAAGGTAAATGCATAATTTCTACACCGGCTTTTTCTAAAAAATCGATTCCAGATGTATCTCTATAAGAGTTTGCAAAAACAACACGTTTTATTCCTGCTTGGTGAATTAATTTACTACACTGTGTGCAAGGAGATAATGTAATATATAAAGTTGCTCCGTTTGCAGATTGTGTAGAGGAAGCAACTTTTAAGATTGCATTGGCTTCTGCATGTAAAACTTCCCATTTTGTAAGTCCTTCATCATCTTCACAACAATTATCAAAACCAGTTGGTGTTCCGTTAAAACCATCAGAAATAATCATTCTGCCTTTCACAATTAAAGCACCTACTTGTTTACGTTTACAATGTGATAGTTTTCCCCACTCAAAAGCCATTTTTAAATAGGCTCTATCGTATTTTAATTGTTTCTTTTCTGTCATCAGAACGAAAGTAAAAAGATTTGTAGAAATAAGACGTTAATAATTAGACAAAATTTCAATCAATTTTTATAATTTCAAAAAGTTTAATAAAAAAAGTTTTTGGGCGTTTCCTTTCAGGTCGGGCTTTACATTACAATCTTTTTATTTTGTTCTCGTTACAAATTTGTTAAGCTACGCTTGCTATCTTCAATAAAAATATATTTTTATTTCGATAATTTCACAAATTCACTCCAACTAAAAATAAAAAGGATTTCCATTGCAATCCCTAACGCAGTCTATTTATAAACAAAAGCTATAAAAAAGAAACATATTTTTTTACCAAAAAACTCTACTTAGCATCATTTGTATCGCAAAACCAATAACAATAGATGAGCAAACTAAAATCCAATCTCTTTTGGTAACTCTAAAAAAGTTTTGAAGTATTGTACCAATTATTAAAATTCCTAAAACAATAATTATTTGTGCAGCTTCAATACCCAAAGCAAATTCTAATAAAGGCATAAGTTTGTCTTCTTCTTTACCAACCATCATTTTAAAATAGTTAGAAAAACCTAATCCATGAATCAATCCAAAAAATACTGCAAAAACCAAATTGGTATTTTCTTTTCCTGAAGATGATTTCTTAGCCGTAAAAACATTGAAAACACCAGTAATAAAAATAGTAACAGGAATTAAAAACTCTATCAATTCCATTTTTATTTTTATAATTCCATAAGCAGATAATGCTAAGGTTACAGAATGGCCAATTGTAAATAAAGTAACCAACCAAAAAACTTTTCTCCATTGATTAAAACTGAAAACAACAGCTAAAACAATTAAGAATAAAATATGATCGTATGCAGAAAAGTCTAACACGTGGTTAAGACCCATTTTAAAGTAGAGGATAAACTCGTTCATTTTAAGTATAATTTTAGAGGAATTCAAAGATATTAATAAATTTTAAATTTTCTGAAATACAGATTTCATATTTCTAAGAAACCAATTTTGTAGAATATTCATTTAGAAGGTGGTATTTTTTCAAATTGATAAAAATTTGATTTCTACGTAAAAAACAACGAGTTGAAATTTAAAAAATAAGTAATAATACGTAGTTTTGTATTATAAAATACGTAATTATGAAAACAATTATTGTAGTTGGTAACGGAATGGTGGGTTATAAATTTTGTGAAAAATTTGTAGCACAATCTAATAATGAAGAATTTAAAATCATTGTTTTTGGTGAAGAACCAAGGCCAGCGTATGATAGAGTTCATTTAAGTGAGTTTTTCGAAAATCAAGATGCAAAAGCTTTAGAAATGGCACCTGCAGAATGGTATAAAGAAAACGGAATTGATTTAGTAATTGATGAAAGAGTTTCTGATATTCAAAGAGAAACAAAAACAATTATCACTGCAAAAAATAGAGTGCTTAATTACGACTACTTAGTCTTAGCTACAGGTTCATCTGCTTTTGTACCACCAATTAAAGGTGTAGAGAAAAAAGGTGTTTTTGTGTATAGAACAATTGAAGATTTAGAAGGAATGTTAGCATATGCTGCTAAATTAAAAGAAGCAAATCCAAAAGCTAGAGCCGCAGTTTTAGGTGGAGGTTTGTTAGGTTTAGAAGCAGGTAAAGCTGTTATGGATATGGGGTTAGAACCTCATATTGTAGAGTTTGCTCCTAAATTAATGCCAAGACAATTAGATGCAAGAAGTAGTAAGGTTTTACAATTAAAGTTAGAATCAATAGGTTTAAATATACATTTAAGCAAAGCGACCAATCAAATTTTAGGAGAAGATTCTATAACAGGAATGGAGTTTGGAGAAGATGACGTTTTAGATGTAGAAATGCTAGTCGTTTCTGCCGGAATTCGTCCAAGAGATGAACTTGGTAAAACATCTGGTTTAGAAATGGGAGTTCGTGGAGGAATTATTGTAAACAACAAAATGCAAACTTCCGACGAAAACATTTTTGCAATTGGTGAAGTTGCTTTGTACAATCAAATGATTTATGGTTTAGTGGCTCCAGGTTATGATATGGCTGGAGTGGCTGTAAATCAAATTTTAGGAAATTCGGAAGAATTAATGCCAGCAGATATTGATATGTCTACCAAGTTAAAATTAATTGGTGTAGATGTAGCAAGTTTTGGAGAGCCTTTTATGCCAGCATCAAAAGGTCATTCTGTAATTTTTGAAAATAAAACACAACATTTATATAAAAGAATTAATGTTAGTTTAGATGGTAAATCTTTATTAGGAGGAATTTTAGTTGGTGACGCTTCTGATTATAATATGCTACATCAAGTATATTTAAACGGAATGGCGATTCCAGAAGATGCAGCGCAATTAATTTTACCAGCAACAGAAGGAGGTGCTTTTGGGAGTGCTTTAGATTTACCAGATGAAGCGCAAATTTGTTCTTGTGAAAACGTGAGTAAAGGTCAAATCTGTGGAGCTATAAAAGATGGTTCTTGCGAGGATTTAGCAGGCGTTATTTCATCAACCAAAGCAAGTACAAGTTGTGGTGGTTGTAAACCAATGGTTACAGATTTAGTAAACGAAACGTTGAAATCTCTTGGTAAAACTGTAAAAAATGTTATTTGTGAACATTTTGAATACAGTCGTCAAGAATTATTTGGAATTATAAAAGCTAAAAAATTGACTTCTTATAATGAAGTTTTAGACACTTGTGGAACAGGACATGGTTGTGAAACATGTAAACCTTTAGTTTCTTCAATTTTTGCAAGTTTATATAATGTTACACCAAATAAAGAAGATGTTACCCAAGATACAAACGATAAGTTCTTAGCTAATATTCAACGAAATGGAACGTATTCTGTAGTTCCAAGAATTGCAGGGGGAGAAATTACTCCAGAAGGATTAATTGTGTTAGGCCAAATAGGATCTAAATATAATTTATATACTAAAATTACTGGTGGGGCTCGTATTGATTTCTTTGGAGCGCAATTAAATGATTTACCTGCTATTTGGAAAGAATTAATTGATGCAGGTTTTGAAAGTGGTCATGCTTATGGGAAATCTTTAAGAACTGTAAAAAGTTGTGTGGGTTCTACTTGGTGTCGTTATGGTTTAGATGAAAGTGTTTCTTTTGCTATCGAATTAGAAAATAGATACAAAGGTTTACGTTCTCCTCATAAAATTAAAGGTGGAGTTTCTGGTTGTATCAGAGAATGTGCAGAAGCTAGAGGTAAAGATTTTGGTGTAATTGCTGTAGAAGGTGGTTGGAATCTTTATGTTGGTGGAAATGGTGGTGCAACACCAAGACATGCTCAGTTATTAGCAGAACAAATAGACAATGAAACTGTTATAAAATACTTAGATCGTTATTTAATGTATTACATTCAAACTGCTGCTCCATTAATGAGAACTGCGGCTTGGTTAGATAAATTAGAAGGCGGAATAGAGCAATTAAAGAAAATAGTAATTGATGATAGCTTAAATATTGTATCAGATTTAGAACATGAAATGCAATTTTTAGTTGATGCTTATGAGTGTGAATGGAAACAAGCAGTAGAAAGTGAAGAAATTAAAAAACGTTTTAGTCATTTTGTAAATTCAGATGATAGAGATGATAATTTAGTGTTTGTTCCTTTGCGTGATCAAAAAATGCCAGAACACTGGAAAAACTAAATTTTTTTAAAAAAAATAAAATATCAGTTCATCTGCATTTTTGCAGTAATAAAAATAGATAATTATGGATACAATACTTTCTCAATATAAAACAACTGCAATAAGTGATGTTGCTGTATGGTTTAAAGCTGGAGCTGTTAATGATTTTTTTGAAAACGGTGGTGGTTGTATAAAGTATAAGGGAAAACAAATTGCAGTTTTCAATTTTAGCAGAACAAAACAATGGTTTGCTTGCCAAAATGTTTGTCCTCATAAAATGGAAATGGTATTATCTAGAGGTATGTTAGGTGATGATAAAGGAACCCCAAAAGTTGCTTGTCCACTTCATAAAAAAACTTTTTCATTAGAAACTGGTGAAAATTTAAATGGAGATTTAGATGCTATTGCTACATATCCTGTTAAGATTGAAGAAGAAAATGTGTATATTGGCTTTTCAGAATAAATAACTTTAATTAAAGTTATTTATTTAGATTCCCGTTTTCATGGGAATGACATTTTTAACTGAAACTGCCAAGTAAAAACTTGGTAGTATGTTTTTATATAAAGCCAAAAAATGAAGCCAACAAGATTTGAAACTGCAATTGCAATTATTGATAAAAAAAATGCTGAAGATCCAAATACATATCAAGTTGCTGGGTTAGAATATTCTAAAGAGTTATTGTACTCTCAAAGGATGACAAGAAAGTTGCTTCAATTTGAGCCAAATGCGTCTAAAGCACTTCAAATTGCAGCAAGAGCACAACATATTTGTCGCTGGAAAATTGGAAGAAAAGAATATCCAATGGATAGAGTTGGGTATTTAAAATGGCGTGAAACACTTAAAAAAATGCACGCAGAACTTACTGGAGAAATCTTAGAACAAGTTGGTTTTGATGCTCAATTTGTTGAAAGAGTTCAAAAGATCATACTAAAGAAACTTATTAAGAAAAACGAAGAGTCTCAAACTTTAGAAGACACAATTTGTTTGGTTTTTCTAGATTACTATTTTGAAGAGTTTGCAGAAAAACATACTGATGAAAAGGTGATAGATATTCTTAAAAAAACATGGGTAAAAATGTCTGAGAAAGGACATGAAGCTGCATTAACACTTCCTTTTTCTGATAAAAGTTTAGCTTTGGTAAAACAAGCAATCTCTTAAAAACGGATTTTCAAATGATAAAAAATGGTAATTCATTAGACCAAAGAACGTTTAATAAATTAAGCCGTTTATATGTAATTGCTTTAAGTACAATTGCACTTTCTGTAATTATCAGTCAATTTTTAGTTCGTAATCATTTAAAAACTCAACAAAGTGATTCTACAGTAATTAATATTGCTGGTAGACAAAGAATGTTGAGCCAGAAATTAACCAAAGAAATTGTTTCTCTTTCTGTTTCTGTAGATGTAAACACAAGAATTTCACTTAAAAATAAAATTAAAGAAACACTTTATTTATGGGAGTTATCTCATATTTCACTTCAAAAAGGAAATGATAGTTTAGGGCTTCCAAAACAAAATAGTATTGAGGTTAAGAATAAGTTTAAAGAAATAAACCCAGTTTTTAAAATCATTCAAAAAGCATCAAAATCAATTGAAAAAAAATTAACTGAAAACCCTTTAATTTCTAGTGAAAATTTAGCTTCCGAAATTAAAGAAGTTACCAATAATGAAAGTTCTTTTTTATTGATAATGGATGAAATTGTAAATCAATATGATTTAGAAGCAGATGAAAAAGTGGTTTGGTTACGAAAGTTAGAGCTCTTTTTAATGGGGTTTACTTTATTGATTCTTTTAGTTGAATTATTATTCATTTTTTGGCCAACAGCAAAATCTGTAAAAGCAACTTTATCAGAATTATTATCTGCAGAAAAAAAAGCCAACAAAATGGCTTTTGATGCAGACGAACTAAGTATTTCAAAAGAAAGATCCATTAAAGAATTAAGAGCCTTAAGTCATGCAATGGATGAAACCTTGTTGTTTGCAAGAATTTCTCCAAAAGGAAACTTAATTCACATGGGAAATAAGTTTTCTCGCTTATTTAAGTTATCAAATTTCACAAATGAAGTGTTCTTTTGGAATGTTTTATCAAGTAATAATAACGAACAAGTTGCTTTAGAACTTTTAATTGAAAAAAATAAAAAAACAGGTTGGCAAGGAGAAGTTAAAGCAACTACAAAAGCAGGTAAAAATATTTGGTTAGAAATGTCTATTATTCCATACAGACCAACTGAAGATAAGTCAGAATTGTTAATTATAGCATCAGAAATTACTGATAGAAAAGCAGCTCAATTAGAAATTGAAAGATTAACAAAGGCTAGTTTTGAGGAGAAAATGAATCAACAAAAAATAATCTCAAGTAAGATTATTGAAAATCAAGAAAAAGAACAAAACAGAATTGCTAAAGATGTTCATGATGGAATAGGACAAATGTTAACTGGATTAAAGTACAACTTAGAAAGCATAAATACCCAAGATGTTGAAAAAACGACCTCTAAAATTGAGCATTTAAAAGAGTTAACTACAAACATTATAAAAGGTGTTAGAACAGCAACTTTTAACTTAACACCACCAGAATTATCAGATCATGGTATTGTGCCAGCAATTAATAAATTAACCCATGAATTAGGTAGATTAACGGGTAAAGAAATAGTTTTATACAATAAAACAGACTTCAATCTGCGTTTAGATTCTTTAGTAGAAATTAATATTTACAGAATTACTCAAGAAGCCATTAATAATGCTATAAAATATGCAGATTCTTCACATATTTTAGTGTCTCTTTCTCATAGTAAAAACATTTTAAGTATCAATATTGATGATGATGGAAAAGGTTTTGAGCCCTCAAAAGTAAATAAAGTGAAAAAAGGAGATGGAGGAATGGGAATGACTTTTATGAAAGAGCGTATTAAATATATTGATGGTCGATTATTCCTAAATTCTGAATTAGGAAAAGGGACTAGAGTTACGTTAAACATCCCAATTTAAAATACGTAGTTTTACTTAAATTTCTTATTTTTGTACGTATAAATTATTTACAGTTATGATTAATGTAGTTTTAGCAGATGACCATGTTTTAGTGAGAGATGGAATCAAAGCACTTTTAGAAGATCAAACAGGAATTATGGTTATAGATGAAGCTTCTAATGGAAAAGAAGCTTTAGAGGTAATATCTAAAAATAAACCTCATGTTTTAATTATTGATATTCGTATGCCAGAAATGAATGGAATTGACGCAGTTGCTGAAATTAATAGACGTAAAATGGATGTAAAAACATTAATGCTTTCTATGCATGATTCAGAAGAATACGTAGTAAAATCTATACAAGCAGGAGCAGATGGTTATTTATTAAAAGGAGCAAGTAAAGAAGAGTTTTTAAAAGCTGTAAATAAAGTTGCTGCTGGAGGTAAGTATTTTACTGGAGATGTTTCTTCAATTATTATGAATAATTTTGTGAATGGAAATACAACCAAGGCTGAAGAATCTAAAACAGTAATTAAAGAACTTCCTTTTCAATTAACAAAGAGAGAAAAACAAATTTTGGCTTTAGTTTTAGAGTTAAAAAACAATAAAGATATTGCTGAAGAATTATCTATAAGCAAGCGTACTGCAGAAGTACATCGTTTTAACTTAATGAAAAAACTAGAAGCTAAAAATCTTCAAGAATTAACTAATAAAGCAAAAGAATATCGATTAATATAAGTGTTTCTAAAATTTTAGTTTTCTATTTTTATAATTTTAAACCTCAATTTTAGCATATTCTTAAAATCACTAATACGTAATTATTAATCTACTAATAATTATAAAAATACGTATTTATTAACATTAAAATTAAGTATTTATACTTAGTTTTGTTTTTATAAAATATGTATTATGGCAATTTTAGCACAAGAAAAATCAACAAAACTAAGTTTATTTAACTTTAAACACGTATCAACTCGTACATTTTGGATTACCTCAATTTCATTCTTTTTATGCTTTTTTGCATGGTTTGGTATTGTACCTTTTATGCCAGATGTTGTAAAAGATTTAGGTTTAACTCCAGATCAAAAATGGAACTCAATTATTTTAGCAGTTTCAGGTACTGTATTTGCTCGTTTATTAATTGGTAAATTATGTGATAAATATGGTCCAAGATTATGTTACACATGGTTGTTAATGTTAGGAGCAATTCCTGTAATATTATGTGGATTAGTACAGACACCAACTCAATTTTTAGTTTGCAGGTTGTTTATTGGTTTTATTGGAGCTTCATTTGTAATAACACAAGTACATACTTCATTAATGTTTGCGCCAAATATTGTAGGAACTGCAAATGCAACTTCTGCAGGTTGGGGTAATTTAGGAGGTGGAGCAAATAGATTAGGGATGCCTTTAATAGCAGGTGCAGTAGTTGCTTTTGGTGTTGCTGACGCCGAAGCTTGGAGATACTCTATGGTAATAGCAGGTATTGTTTGTTTTTTAATGGGTATTGTTTATTTCTTTTTTACAAAAGATACTCCTAAAGGAAACTTTAGCGACTTAAAAGCTTCTGGAGAAATGGTAGTTACTAAAAAAGATCAAATAGGTTTTTTAGAGGTTTTAAAAGATTATAGAGTTTGGATTCTTTTTGTTGTTTATGCAGCAAGTTTTGGAATTGAATTAACGGTTTACGGAACCATGGATGATTATCTTCAAAATACGTTTCAATTAGAAAGAGTAACAGCAGGTAACATTGTATTGTCATTTGCTTTAATGAATATTTTTGCAAGAACTTTAGGTGGTTTCTTTGGTGATAAATTTGGGAAATTAAAAGGATTAAGAGGTCGTGTTTTATTTTTATCTTTCATTTTAACTTTACAAGGAATTATTCTAATTTCTTTTTCTGGAGCAACAAGTTTAATTTTAGGTATTGTATTATTAATTTCATTTAGTTTAAGTGTTCAAATGGCAGAAGGAGCAACATTTTCTGTAGTGCCATTTATAAATAAAAAAGCAATTGGTTCTGTATCTGGTATTGTTGGAGCAGGAGGAAATGTAGGTGCATTTTTAGCAGCAATGTTGCTAAAATCTAAATCTGCAGTTGCAGAAAAAGCAGCCATTGTTTCTAATGAAGGTTTAGGAGAAGAAGTAATTAAAGCAGCACAATCTGCAGCATCTTCTAGTGCTGTTTCTAGTGGATATTTATTAATTGGTTTTGTTGTAGTAGTTACGGGTATTGTTGCTTTAACTATTAAATTTTCTGCAGAAGAAGAAAAAGCAGAAGCGCCAAAAAGTATAGATAATTTAAATCCAGAATTAATTCCTGTAAAAGTAAAAAACTAATTTTAGTAGTAGTTTTTTGTTGATTTAAAAATTCGAAGTATGCTTTTTTAGTGTATTCAGAATAATAAAATAAAACTTAGGTTAGTAAGAATTTAATGTCGTATTTAGTATAAAATGGTTGTCTAAATGATTAAAAATGAAGTTAAAACTACTTGCTCTTATTGTGGAGTTGGTTGTGGAATTATCGTAAAAAAAGACATTAACAACAAGGTTTTTGTTGAGGGTGATAAAGAGCATCCTGTAAATAAAGGGCTTTTATGTTCTAAAGGAATGAACTTACATTACGTAGCTAATGATACTTCAGACAGAATTTTATATCCAGAAATGCGATGGTCTCGTTCTCATCCTAGAGAAAGAGTTTCTTGGGACACAGCTTTAGATAGAGCTGCTAACGTATTTAAATCAATTATAAAAAAATACGGTCCAGATTCTGTAGCATTCTACGTTTCTGGCCAGAGTTTAACAGAAGAATATTACATCGCCAATAAATTAACAAAAGGGTTTATAGGAACTAACAATATAGATACCAACTCACGTTTATGTATGAGTTCTGCAGTGGTTGGTTACAAAAAAACATTTGGAGAAGATAGTGTGCCTGTTTCGTATGAAGATATAGAATTAGCAGATTGTTTTTTAATAACAGGAGCAAATCCTGCTTGGTGTCATCCTATTTTATTTAGAAGAATAGAAAAACGCAAAGAAGAAAACCCAGATGTTAACATCATAGTAATTGATCCTCGAAAAACAGATTCTGCCAGTTTTGCAGATTTGCACTTGCAATTAACACCAGGAACTGATGTTGTTTTATACAACGCAATTGGAAGATGTTTGTATAAAAAAGGGTGGATTGATGATGGTTTTATAAAAAAACATACCCAAGGTTTTGATGACTATAAAAAATTAATTCTTGAAACATCATTAAAAAAAGCTTCAAAAATCTGTGGAGTTTCTGAAAAAGATATTCAAAAAGCAGCAAAAATGATTGGTACTTCTAAAGGATTTATCAGCATGTGGGCAATGGGATTAAACCAAAGTATAGTTGGTACAGATAAAAATGTTTCACTTTTAAACCTTTCTTTAATTACGGGTCAAGTTGGTAAACCTGGTTCAGGACCATTTTCTTTAACAGGTCAGCCAAATGCAATGGGAGGTAGAGAAGTTGGTGGAATGGCTAATTTATTAGCTGTTCATAAAGACTTGCAAAACGAAGAACATAGAAGAGAAGTTGCAGAGTTTTGGGGAGTTGATAAAATATCTCCAAACCCTGGATTAACTGCAACAGAATTATTTGATGCATTAGACAGCGGAAAAGTAAAAGCAGTTTGGATTGCAAGTACAAATCCATTAGTGAGTATGCCAAACTCTCACAGAATTGAAAAAGCAATGGCTAATTCTAAGTTTGTTGTAGTGCAAGAAATTTCTCATAAAGCAGATACTTTAACGTATGCAGATTTAGTTTTACCTGCAGCTGCATGGTTAGAGAAAGAAGGAACAATGACGAATTCGGAAAGAAGAATATCATATTTACCAAAAGAAATTGATGCTCCAGGTGAAGCAAGACCAGATGTAGAAATTTTTTGTGATTTTGCACAAAGAATGGGATTTAGAGGTTTTGAATATAATAGTTCGTCAGAAATTTATGATGAATATGCATCCATGACGAAAGGAACAAATATTGATGTTTCTTTTTTGAATTATGAGCGTTTAAAAAACGAAGGTACTTTTCAGTGGCCAGTAAATGAATATCGAAGTAAAGGAACATCTCGTCTTTTTGAAGATAAAAAATTTTATACACCATCACAAAAAGCAATTTTTAATCTTCCATCATCAATAGAAAATAGTGTTGTAAAATTAAATGAAGATTTTCCTTTAATTTTAACGACAGGTCGTATTAGAGATCAATGGCACACAATGACCAAAACAGGGAAAGTGTCTCGTTTAAAAACACATTACCCAAAACCTGTATTAGAAATAAATCCTGTAGATGCTTATTTAAACGGAATTAAGGATGGAGATCTTACAGAAATAAAAAGTGAAAATGGTGTTGTTAGAGTGCGTGCAAAAACTACTGATGCTATTAAAAAAGGTGTTGTATTTTTGCCAATGCATTGGGGTAAAGTTTTGCAAAGTAATTTAAATAGAGCAAATAATTTAACACATACACGTATAGATCCAATTTCTAAAGAGCCAGATTTTAAATTTACATCAGTTGCTGTTTCAAAATATAAAAAAGCAAAAGAGAAAATTGTAATTGCTGGTGCTGGAGCTGCAGCTTTTCGTTTTTTACAGAATTATAGAGATAATAATGAGGTTGATGAAATTCATGTTTTTTCGAAAGAATCAAACTTGTTTTATAACCGAGTTTTATTACCAGAATATATTACAGAAGAACTTTCTTGGGAGCAATTATTAAAGATAAAAAATGCTGAATTAAACAAATTAGATATTAAAATTCACCCAGAAACTATTATTGAAACCATTGATAAAGAAAACAAAACAGTAACTGATTCTAATGGAGAAGTTCACTCTTTTGATAAATTAATTTTAGCAACAGGAAGTAGACCATTTATTCCGAAAGATGTACAAATAGATTTACCTGGTCGATTTACAATGCGTAATAAAAATGATGCAGATCGTTTTAAAAAATATTTAGACAATACAGGTTTGCCTCCAGAAGAACAACATGTTGTAATTGTTGGAGGAGGTTTGTTAGGTTTAGAGTTAGCAGCAGCTATGAAGCATAAAAAGGTAAAAATTACCATTGTGCAAAGAGCATCAAGATTAATGGAACGTCAATTAGATAAAATTTCTAGTAAATTATTGTCGTTAGACGTACAAGAAAGAGGAATTCAAATTTATTTTGATAATGAAGTAAGTACTGTTTTTGATGATGAAGATACGGGTGAATTAACCATCAACCTAAAAAGTGGAAAATACATTACTGCCAATGCTATTGTATATGCAATTGGTACAAGACCAAATATAGAAATTGCTAAGAATAACGGAATTATTTGTGGTCGAGGAGTGAAGGTAAATCAACATTTACAATCTTCACACCCAGATATTTTTGCGATTGGTGAAATTGCAGAATTTGAAAATAAATTATTCGGAATTACCTCTGCAGCAGAAGAACAAGCAGGTATTTTAGCCAATTTTATTGCTGGCGATATTAGTGAAGCTTACAAAGGATCTGTTTTAATGAATATTTTAAAATTCAACGATTTAAATCTGTGTAGTATTGGTGAAATTTCTGTTCCAGAGAATGACACAAGTTATGAAGAAGTTATTTTTACTGATATTTCTAAACGTTATTATAAGAAATGTATTGTAAAAGATGATTTGCTAATTGGTGCTGTTTTGGTGGGTGATAAAAACGAGTTTGCTGAGTTCAAAACCATGATTGAAAGCAAAATAGAAATGTCTGATAAACGAAATACTTTGTTAAGAGGCGCTTCTAATGACAAACCAGTTTTAGGGAAATTAATTTGTTCTTGTAGTCAGGTTGGTGAAGGAAATCTAGAAGAAGAAATAGCTAATGGTTGTACAAATTTTACAGAATTATGTAATAAAACAGGTGCAGGTTTAGGTTGTGGAAGTTGTAAAACGGAAGTAAGAGAAATATTGAATAACGCAAAGGTAGGAGCATGAACAAACAGTTAAATAGGTTAATCGTAAAAGGCGGGGTTTTATCTCCAGGAGAGCTAAAATACATTTGCGAGTCTGTAGAAAGTTTAGGCTTAAAAACCATCTCTTTTGGCTCTAGACAAGATATATTATTACCTAAAAAAGCAAAAAAAGAAGAGTTGGTTCAGTTTGATAAATTAAAAATTGTTGAAGCTGATGAAATTGGTGTAGAAAACATTGTTTCTTCTTATGTTTGTGCAGATATTTTTCCAAGTACTTCTTGGTTAACAGGAGATAGATACCTGTATCTTTTAGAGCAATTTCGCTCAAAATCAAAGTTAAAAATCAATTTAATAGATCCAAAACAACGTTTAGTCCCCTTGTTTACTGGAAATATAAATTTCATTGCTTCAGAACATGAAGATTATTGGTATTTGTATGTGAGACTTCCAGATTGGAAAAAAACAGAAATGTATCCTGCATTAATTTACAGTTGGGATTTAGACAAAATTGAAACTGCTATTGAAAACATTCTACAAGAAGAACCAGAAACTATTGAAATGATTTTTGATTTAGTTAGTGATGCAGTAGACACTAATAATAGAACTGTAGATAAACCATTAGAAGTTCCTTTTTATCCTTTTCCTTATTTTGAAGGAATGAATAAAATAGGAGTTGATAAATATTGGTTAGGATTGTATTGGAGAAATAATAAATATGATATTTCTTTCTTAAAAGAGATGTGCGAATTATGTTTTGAAAACAAAATTGGTAAAATATCAATTACTCCTTGGAAATCTTTTATTGTAAAAGGGATTCCGAAAGAATCGAAATTAGTTTGGGAAAAATTCTTAGGAAAAAGAGGAATAAATGTACGTCACTCAATGTTAGAGTTAAATTGGCACATTCCTGTTGCAAATAAGGATGCTTTAAATCTAAAGAAATATTTGGTTTCTAATTTCGATCAGAATGATATAAGTACTTATGGTTTAACATTCGGAATTACAGATTACAAAAAATCTTCTTATTTTTTTACATCAATTGTTGTTGAAAAAAATATGCAACCAGAAATGATTGGAAACTTTCAAACAAGAGATACGTACAATCTTTTTTATGCCAAAAATTTTGATCCAAATACAAGGAAATACATTATGCATGTTCAAGATGTGGATAAAGTAGAATTACCTGGTTTATTGATGGAGTTAAGTCAGTTATATTTTGAGCAATTAGGAAGCGAAAAAGAGGATGAAAATGAAGTTGAAGTACAAAAAGAAATTACAGAATTAGAAGTGTATCAATGTTCTGATTGTTTAACAATTTATGATGAAGCTTTTGGAGATATTACTCAAAACATTCCTCCAAAAACGCTTTTTAACGAACTTCCAGAGAATTATGAATGTTCTTTATGCGAAGCTCCAAAAAGTAGTTTTAAAAAGAGTATTTTGGTTAAATAAAGGTTGCTTTAAATGTAAATTTGAGCTTAATTAGAAAAATAGCTATTCAAACAACTCTAAAACTTTAATATAGTTTCTGGTTGAATGAATTTTTCCTTCATCATGTAATTGCTTTATAAGTCTTGTAACAACAACTCTAGAGGTATTTAAATCAGTAGCAATTTCTTGATGTGTAATTTCAAGATCAATATTATTGTTATTAATTTTAACTTTATCTGTTAGGTATTTTAGTACACGCTGATTCATTTTTAAGAAAGCTAAACTATCTATAGATTCTACCATTTCAATCAACCTAAAATGGTAACTATCTATAATAAAATGACGCCAAGACTTATGTTTTATTAACCACTCATCTATATGGTCTACAGGAATAAAAATTGCTTCCATATCTCTTTCTACAACACCTTTAAAAATGCTTTTTTTCTTGTTGATACAATTCACAAACGAAATAGCACAAGTATGACCAGGCTCTAAATAATAAAGTACAAATTCTTCACCTTCTTTTTCTTTTCTAATAATTTTTACAGCACCATCTAATATTAAAGGAATATGTGTCATATCTTCTCCAATATCAATTAAAAGCTCACCACTTTTAATTTTATCAAAATGGCCTACATTTATTATTTCATCGATTAATTTTTCTTCAAAAACATTAGAATAATAATCGCTTAATTTTTCTCTAAGTATAATCTCTTGGTTGTTCACGTTAGTTTAATTGATGTAATAAAGATACTGAATTATATAAGAAAACCCTCTGATTTTTTACAGAGGGTTTTAAGTTTAAATTAAGGTTAACTCATTTCTTTTGCAATTATTAAATTAGAATCTTATTTGCATTTGAGCTAATAAAGCGTCGTCTTTAACATTAACAACAGTTTGAATGTTGCTTTGGTAGTTTAGTTGAAGCCTTACTTTTTGGTTAAAGAAATAATTAACACCAAGTGTCATTCTTTCTTGATAAGTACCATCATCTTTACGATCTATATCTGGATCAAAAAACTCGTATTTAAAAACAGGTTGTAATTTTTCATCTATATTGTAAGCAGCCATAATGTAAGCTCCATCTCTTTTTTCACCAAGCGCAACCGGAGTTGCACCACAACCACCACTTGTTCCTAAAAAGTAAGCACCTTCGTCATAAATATACTCACCTTGTACTTCTAACTTATCTAATTTCACAACAAATTCCCCACCATAAGTAGTTCTACTATCATCATTATTATTTGGTATTGGATACCCATGTCTAAAACTACTACCAATTGTTAAGTAATTAGTAAGTTTATAAGTAGCTCTGGCAACAATATCTTTTTTTGTATTACCATCTGCTTGTCCTAAACCTGTTCCATTCATTAAAGCAATCCAATAATTAAATTTAGTGTATTTATTTCCGCCTAAAACCATAAACCCAAAGTCTCTTTGTGGAGCAACCAATTGGTCTGCCACAATAGCTCTATCTATAGTTGTTAATGAATGACAAGCTGTTGCAACTTCTAAACTAAATGGTTGTTTAAAAGAACCTACAGACATTTTAGCCCAATTGTATTTAGAGTAGGTAATAAATGCATCCATAAGATAAGCATCTCCAGAACTTCCAATAAACGGACTAGTTTCTAACATGAAATAGTATGAGAAATGATCACTTATTTTACCCAAAGCACCAATTCTGGCTCTTTTAAATTTAAAAGTATTTGCTTGATCTCCATCAGTAAAATTATAATCAAATTGAGATTGTATGTATCCAAATATTTTAACGTTTGGAGTATTTATGGAATCATTACCAACTGGATCATCACCTTCACAACCTTGTGATAAAACAGGATTGATTTGGAGAAGCATTACCAGAGTAAATAATATATATATATAGTTTTTCATAATTATTATATTTAATTAGAGAAAGTAGGGTAATTCTTGGATACAGAAGAACTCCATTGGTTAGATGCCCATACAGGGTTTGAGTTGTACAAACCATTCATTCCAAATTTTAAACTAGCTCCATTGTATCCTAACACTCTTAAGGTTGCAGTTAAAACAGCAGATGTTTGCCCTGTATAACAATAAGTAACTAAAGTACTAGCATCAGGATCAAGACTTAAATATGTATCGTCAGCGAGTGTAAACGGCAGTATTCTATTAGCACTATTGATATGACCAAATCCTGAATAATCTGCTTCACTAAAATAGTTATTGATAAAATAGTTACCAGGGTTACTCAATACATCTGTACCATTTACACCTTGAAAACCTAAAGCTACTATAGCTTCAACTCTTTCTTTAAGAATTGCATTACCATCTGTTAATAAAGTAGTAATTTCTGGGTCGTCATAAGTTACATTTGAAGGAGCTGGACTATAACTCCAGTTAGAACTTGTAGCTGCAGGGTTTCCTGTAATAGCATTGTTCCATGAACCTGCAGTTGAAGGGTTCCAACCAGACATTCCCCATTTTAAAGCTTGAGTTTTAGGATATCCATACATACGTAATAAAGCAGTTCCATAACAAGCTGTTTGACCAGTATAGCATACTACAAGAATTGGTTTTGTTCCTGCTTTAGGAGCTTCTGTTAAAATATCAGCAAAAGGAACATTGATAGCTCCATTTACATGAGCTGTTAAAAAGTCGGCACTACTTCTAATATCCATAATGTAATATCCATCAAGGAAAGCATCAACATCTGCAGCAGCAGCAGGAGCTCCAACTACAAATTTTTGTCCATCAACGTTTGTAAGAATTTTGTCGATATCTAAATTGTTATTAACCATATACTCTTTCATTAGAGTAAATTTTGGAGTTGTAACACCAACAATATCATCTACTAACTCATCACCTCTATCACAAGAAGTAAGGAATAATGTAGGAATCAATAATAATCCTAGAAATAATAAAGATAATTTTTTCATGACTTGAATATTTAATTTTATATAATTTGGTTGTTATTCTACTACTGGGAACATGTTAATTTCTTTTTTGGTAAAGGCATCTCTACCTTTTTCTTTTAGTACTTTATTCATAAAGCTATTTTCCCCATAAGCTAAATTACCAGTGTTGTATCCTAAAACATTTAAGTAAGCTACTATGTATGCTGCTTTTTGTCCTGTAGCTTCATAGATTACTATTTTTTCATCTGTAGGAAGTGTTAATAAATCTTTTGATAATGATGCATTAGGAGTGTAATGAAGGGCTCCTGGGATGTGACCTTCGCATTTTTCTTGATCCCAATAGTTTACTATATAATAATTGTTTGGGTTTTCGAAAACATCTATAGATTTAATAATAAACTCTTTGTAAGGTGTCGCAAATAATTTTTCTAATCGTATTCTTAAAATGTCTTTTGCTTCTGTTTTACCTGTATTTAAATTAGGATGAGATCCTAATTCTGGTTTTGCTTTTTCTATTGTTTCTATTTTTGAAGCAAAATCATTTTTAACGTTTTTCTTCCAAGAATTGTTAGCGAAATCTTCTCTCCAAGAACTCATTCCCCATTTCATGCTATAAACGTTATCATAACCAGCTAATCTTAATAAACTTGCATAATAGGATGCTGATTGACCAGAGTAGCATACCATCACTATTTTATCGAAATCTGATGGTTTAATCGTGTTTTCGAAATAGGTAAGTAGATTTTCTGCTTTTACATTGGCTGCATTTTTAATATGACCATAATCAAACCAACTATTAGCTCTAATATCTATAATATGATATTTAGAATTTTTATAATTCTTTTTTACTTCGTCTGCCATAATTAATGGCAGTTCATTTTCTATATAATTAACATTGTTTTCAAGATAGTTTAATAGTGTTTTAAATTCATTTGGAGGGTTAAAAGTATTGTTCTCTAAATTTGTGAAACTGCTTAATAGAACAGTTGCAGAAATAAAAATTGTAATTAAAAAAAATGAGGATTTTTTCATGGTATTATAATTTAAATTTGAAAAATATTACTTGCTTAATTGATACTAAAATTATAACCGATGAGGAAGATTTTTTATGATTTTTGTCATAATTGTTTTATATATAACAAGTATATACAGTGTCATTTGTTACATTACTATGTAACAAATGTTACAAAGATGAATTTGAATTTTAAAAAAACATAAATAAATGATAATTAGTTATTTACAGGCGTTTTTATTTTATTGTTTTTTGTTTTTATGAATCAAAAAACAAACTTTTTGAAGTAGGTTTTCTTTTAAAAATTTAACAACGAAAATTGTGTTGTAATTAGGTTAAAAAAGAAGCTTTTAAAAACGTCATATTTTAGAATTTACGCCTATAAATTTCATGAAATTTCGACATGTATTTTGCGTCTATCAAGTTTAATTTTTCCATTTTGTTCAAGTGTTTTTAAAATACGAGAGATGACAACTCTAGAGGTGTTAAAATCGTTAGCAATTTCTTGATGGGTAATTAACAAATCATTACTGTGTTTAAACTTAACCTGATTAGCAAGATATTTGTACAGACGACTTTCAAGTTTAAAAAAGGCTAATTCTTTTATAACACTCAGCATTTCTTCAAGTCTGTTATGGTAACTATCAATAATAAAAACACGCCAAGTTTTATATTTAACCATCCACTCTTCAATTATATTAACAGGTAACATAATGCACTCTATTTTTTCTTCTGCAGTAGCTCTAAACATGCTTTTACTTCTATGAATACAATTTATAAAAGAAATGGCACAAGTATCACCTTCTTCTAAATAGTAAAGTAGTATTTCATGGTCATGACTGTCGTCTCTTGAGATTTTAACAAGGCCATTTATAATTAATGGAATATGAGTTGTTTCTACACCAATATCTATTAAAATATCTTTTTTCTCATAAGTGGCATAGATTCCGTTTTTTGCTATTTCATTAATTAGCGGTTTTTCAAAAACAGCATCGAAATGCAAGTGTAATTGTTCTTTTAAAAAAGCTATTCTTTTTTTCATTTTAATTTGATTTACAGCAAGTAAAATTCAAATGATTTAAACCATGAAAAAAATTTTTCTTAAAAATTAGCAGCCACCCTCTGTTGGCATTTTCTTTTTCTTTCTAATAGGAATTACTTTTTTAGGAGTAGTTGTAGTTTTTGGTTTTGTAGTTATTTTAATGTTTGCTTTTTTCATTGCATCTGCTTGCTTTTTAACGGATTCGTTAATAAAAGCAGCAACATCTGCTTTTGATATTTCAACATCACAATTTTTGGTAATTAATTTATTTTGATAGTAATCTAATTTAACCGTTAAAAGCTTCATATTATCATATCCTAATTGATATAAAAGCAAAAAAGGAAGGTTTACTTCTTCTGGGTTTTTACCATATAAAATAACTGTTTTATTAGTTTCTTTTATTTCTTTAAAAATGGATAAGTTATCCTCATTTAAAAAATCTGGAGTGTGAATGTTTATAGCATTTTCTAAATGACCTTTTTCAAATTCATAAGCACTTCTAATATCTACCAATACATAATCTTTGTTACTAACTTCATTTAGACTCGCAAAGTAATTATTGTTTGATAAGTTTTCAAGTGTGCTTTTTGTATTTAAAGCATAGGTATTTTTTGGCCTTTTGTAAGTAAGAAGTCCAATTAATACAACCAATATAAAAAGCGTAGAAGCTATTGATATACGTTTTGTTTTTTCTAGTTCTTTCATGTGTTAGATCTATTATTTTTTAGCTGTTTTGCTAGACTATAACTTCAATTTAAAATTAACAACCACCTTCTGTTGGCATTTTCTTTTTCTTTTTTACGGTAATTATTTTTCGAGGTGTTTTTTTAGCAACGCTTTTTATTTTTGCTTGATCAGGGTAAACTACTCCATAAAACATACTTGCAGCCTTTCTAGTTGTATATAATTCAAATTCTTTGGCAGCACTATTTTCTAGTGGTTTTTGTGGGTTAATAATTGTAGTAAACCATTTATTTATTCCACCTTTTAAAACATGTAAGTTTTTGTATTCTAATCGATTGCAAATAGCCCAAGCTTGATCTGCGTAGAAATTATCATCAGAAAAAAACAGAATATCAAATTGATCTTGATTTAAATAAGCTTCAAATTTTTCATCCAATAAATTTTTTAAAGGAATATTTATAGCATTTGGTAGCGTATAGGTATTATAGCTTTTCTCGTTACGAACATCAATTAGAATAAATGAAGGATCTTGACTAATTATTTTTTCTGAAATTTGATCCGTAGACACATATCTTTCTAGACTTATTATATTGCTTAGCAATTGTTCGGCAGGAATACCTTCACTTTTTTCATATTTAGGTAATAAAACCAAGCCACCAGCAAGCACAACAAGTATGGCTGCCATCATTACATATCTAAAAGATAAAATTTTTGCTATTCTTTTTTTAACCATAATTTTGTTGTTTTATATTAATAGAACACTTTTTTTATTTTTTTTCTAACAAAGTCTGCAACAACAAAAGCTACAATTGCAATGACAGAAAAAATGAAAATTGTCCAATAAGGATTCCAATCAAAAGAGTCTATTAAAGTAACATTTCCTAAATAATAACCGGTATAAATTGGTTCTATAAAAGTATACAATTCTGAGAAAATAAAAATTCCGATTAAGATACCTAACACATAAACCCATGCATCTAGTTTACCTATAGCTACACCACACAAACTAGTTCCAGGACAAAAACCTCCTGCCACAAAACCAATTCCCATAATTGCACCACCAATTATTGCACCCCAAATATACGTTGGATGAATATATAGTTCACCTACATTTACATAACCTAAATAATCTAAATAATAGATTCCAATAACGGCAACTACAGCAGCTGTAAAAAATACTTTTAAAACTGCAAAATCGTATCCATAGAATACACCTGCCATTTTTCTTGAAGATGAAAACCCAGAAGATTCTAATACAAATCCAAAAGCAATACCTATACAGATGGCAATGATACTATCCCAATTAGAAGAAATAATACCACTATTAATTAAAAGTTCCATATTTTAAGTTTTATAAATTAAATCCAATTTTTTCTAAAGAAATAAGCAACAATATATCCAGTACCAAAAATGGCTAACATGGTTATAAATCCTCCAGATGATAATACTGCCATACCACTTAAAGCTGCACCACTAGTACAACCTCTAGCTATTTGTGCACCTAAACCAAATAAAATACCTCCCCCAAGTGCAAAAAGTAATCTACGTCTGCTTGTTATTTTAGGAGAATGTTGCACTCTCCAGCTAATTCTACCTGATAAACCACCAGAAATAAAGGCACCAATTAGTATTCCTAATGCTTCAAAAACCAACCAAGTATTCATTGGTGTGTCATCTTCTTTTAGAAACTTACTATAATACGCGTTATTTTCAGCATGTGTTGGGGCTACTTTATCTACAATTGTAACTACACTACTTTTCATTGCACCACTTGCTCCTAATCCTCTTCCTGTAAGAAAAAAGGTAAAAATAATGATGATACCAAGTAAAAAACCTCCAAAATATGGGTTCCAATAAATATGACTATTTGTACTTTTTTCTGTATTCATATTATTTAGTTTTAATAAAGAAATCTTGTTAACTGTCCTGCTTCTATCATCACAAATCTAAAAATAAGTCCACCTAAAATAACTAATAAAGCTGGTACTACAACTGGTACTTTAAAGCCTATCAGTTCAATCAATTCTAGAATTGCTGGTACTATCAGTCCAAGTATTACCACAAAGCCAAAGAACATTAAGGTAAAATCACCATTAACTAATAATTGCATCGCTTCTAGCTGTACTTGAGAACCTGCATAATAACCCATAATCATGTGAGTAATTAAAGCTAATTCTATAATTATTAGACCTAAATCTATTTTCCCAAATAGATGTTTTTCTGCTTTTGTTTTTGATAATAAAATAATTGCTGCTGCTCCTGTAGAAAGTCCAGAAACTAAAAATAATGGACCTAGAATGGCATTGTTCCAAAGTGGTCTTGCATTAAAAGCAGATAATAAAATACCTGTATAAACTCCTAAAATTAAAGCTAAAGGAATTAAAGCATATGCAATGTTCTTTCTATTTTTTATTGTAAATTTTTCAAATGAATTTAAAAAATTAAAACGTTTGAACATTTTTAATTTAGCTTCTAGTTTAGGATAGACTTCTCTATAATAACTGAAAGTCCAAATAAAAGATAATGGAGTTGTAATTAACAAAACCCAAGCTCCCCAAGACATTGGCGATTCAATTCTAAAAGTAGTATATAATTGCCATGTGTAAAGTGGGTGTGTTAAATCATAAACCAAAGCTAATAAACCTAAAGACAAAGCAATAGGAGGAATGATAGATGCTGTTTTTACAGCTGCTGGATACTGATCTTCTTTGCCTAAAATATAGATTAAGGCACCAAAAAATAATATTCCTGCTGCAAGTCCACCTAAAAATAAATAAACTGCTATTGGCCAATGCCAAATTTCTAATGAGGGATCAATATTTGGAATATTTCTTCCACTTGTGAATAGTTCTTCTTGTATCATATTCATTTAGGTTAAGTAAAATACATGTGGGTCTGTACCAGCTTCTGGAGCTAATGTTTTGTGTTTTCTATTTTTTAATAATAGTGACACTTCACTGTTTGGGTTGTCTAAATCTCCAAAATACATACACTTTGTTGGACATACAGAAACACATGCAGGAAGTTGTCCTTTTTGTAATCTATGATGACAAAAAGTACATTTATCTACATATCCATCTGGATGTTGATAACGAGCGTCGTAAGGACAAGATTCTATACAAGCACCACAACCAATACATTCTTCTGCGGTTACTAAAACAATACCACCTTCAACAATATGACTTGCTCCAGTTGGGCAACATCTAACACATGGTGCATTTGCACAGTGATTACATCTTTCAGATTTTAATTCTAACATTATGTTAGGATATGTGCCATCTACAGTTTCTGTAATCCAATCTCTACAATATCCAATTGGCACATCATTTTCGGTTTGACAAGCAACTACACAGTCGCTACAACCAACACATTTTAATGTGTCTATTACCATTGCGTATCTCATATCACTTCAGTTTTATGTGGGTCTTCTGTTATAATTTCAACAAAATTTCCACGCATTCCAGTTCCACCCATTATTGGGTCTACCATTGTTTTGGTAACCATTTGTGTATCATTAATACCTTTACCAAAAGCTCTACTCAACTTTTTATTGTCATGGCCAAAACCATGAACCATATATACAGAATCCCATCTAATACGTTCTGTAACCCTTACTTTAATAGAAAATGTTGAGGTAATTTTATCTTGATTTCTTAACCAAACAGATTGCCCAGTTTTTAAACCAATTATTCTTGCAACTTTAGGATTAACCCAAAGATTGTTTTCACTTTTTAAAGCATTTAAATTAGGGTTGTTTGCAGTTCTACTAAAAGTATGCATAGGAGATCTACCATAATTTAATCTATAAAATCCTTGAGGTGGTTCAGGATGCTTTGTATAAAGTGGCATTGCATCAAAACCAAGGTTTTTTAATTCTTTAGAATACAATTCAATTTTTCCACTATCAGTAGGAAACTCATGATGTTCTCCTTCTACTAAATACATGGGTCCAGATTTACGCGGATAATGTTTTACTCCAATCTTTTCCATTTCTTCTAAAGAAGTTCCCATTTTTTCTAATTGCCATTCAATAACTTCTTTATAATCATCATATTTAAAGAAATCACCTAGACCAATACGCTCACCAATTTGTTTGGCAACCCACCAACCTGGTTTAGAATCGTATTTTGGTTTTACAGCAGGTATTCTAACAGCAATGGATGGCGTTCTGTTTGTTGCAGAACGAATACCATCGTAACGCTCTAAATACGTACATTCTGGTAAAACAACATCTGCATAACCAGTAACATCCATTGGCATAGTGTCTAAAACAACCATAAACTCAAGTTCATCTATTGCTTCTTCTAATAATTTTTTATCCGGAATTGATTTTGTAATGTTAGTACCAGCAACCATCATCGCTTTTACTGGATATTTATTATCCTTACTAGGAATTGCACATTTTATTACTTCTGTAGTAATTCCCATTTGAGCAAGTGGAAATTTTTCCCCAACATCTGTCCAATCCCATTTTGGATGAGGATATTTTGGATGAGGATATTTAGGAACACTAATTTTTTCTTTAAAGTAGAATCCACCACGTCTTCCCCAAGAACCTAAAAGACCATTTAAAATAGCCATTGCTCTTGCACGTTGTGTATCATCCCCATACCAGCTTACATGACGTCCAGGATGAATAATAACAGCAGGTGCAGCATGAGCCATTTCTCTTGCCGTTTTTATAATTTCTTCTGGTTTAATTGTTGTAATTCCATACGCCCATTCTGGAGTGAAATTTTGGACATGCTCTTTTAATTCATCAAAACCTGTTGTATATCTTTTTACATAATTTTTATCATATAAATCTTCTTTAATAATCACATGCATCCAAGCTAGCATTAGAGCAATATCTGTAGCTGGTTTAATTGCCAACCAGTATTGAGATTTACTTGCTGCAGTAGATAATCTTGGATCAACAGTAATTATTGTAGCATTATTATCGATAGCATCAGACATTTCTTGTACTTGCGAGTTATGCATATTCTCACCAATGTGAGAACCAATTAATACCAAACATTTAGTGTCTCTAATATCTGTTGGTTCTGGAGAACCAACCCAAGAACCAAAAGTTGCGTTAAAACCTGCTTCACGAGCACCTCTACATTGTGCATAAGCTGGTTCTGCAATAGTATCAGATCCATAAGCTTTAAATAAGTGTTCTAAATGTTTACCAGGAGAACCATGTTTTAATAAAGCAAAAGATTCTGCTCCATGTTTTTCTTTAATATCTTTGAACTTTGAAGCAATTAAATCTAAAGCTTCATCCCAACTTGCTTCTCTAAAAGTTTCTTCTCCATCAATAGTAGTTCTAATTAAAGGTGTTTTTAAACGGTCTTCATCAGAATACATTCCTACACCACCTGTTCCTCTAGGACAAAGTCTACCATAACAATGTGGGTCAGTTTCATTTCCAATAATTTTTTGAATATTTCCTTGTTCATCAGAATGAGCCCAAGCAGCACATTTCCAAAAGCAAACTTCGCAATAAGTAGCAGTTTTTTTAAGGTTTTTTGTGATTTTTTGAACAGTTTTTTCTGTTAATGGTGAGTTATTACCAAAAAGATTTAATGCTGATGTTGAGGCAAATACGCCACCTAAACCTAATCCAGAAATTTTAATAAATTTTCTTCTTGATGTTGTCATATATTACTGTTTTACAAAATGTAAATATATATGCATAAAAGAATTGAAATTATGATAAATGTCAGTAATACAGTGATTTGTGTGTAACATTTGTTACATAACGATTATTTATATTGGTGTGTTAGATATTTTGAGTTAAAGTCGTTTTAAATTATTGTAGATTTGAATAATGGATAAAAGGAAGAAGGTTAAGTCACTTTTTATAATCGCTTTTTTGTTATTTTCTGCACTACTTCTTGTTAAAAACAATAAGTTATTCGAAGTTGAAGAAGATTACAAAATTGTTAAGGAAAATGTATATGAAGGAGCAGAACTTGCAACTTCAGAATCTTGTTTTTTGTGTCATCAAAATACAAAAGGATACTCTCAATATCACAATCCAGAATATATAGGTTGTGCAAGTTGTCATTTAGGAAATACAACTTCATCTGTTAAAGAAGAGGCTCATAAAGACATGGTTTTAATTCCTGGAAACTTATCGGATGCAAAACAAACTTGTGGTAAATGTCATGCAAGTGAATTACATAAAGTAGAAAATTCTTTAATGACAACAAATAGTGGTCTTGTGGCTGTAGATAAATTTGTTTTTGGCGAAGCAGATAGTTTAAATACTCATTATCATATTAAGGATTTAAAAAACTCAGCATCAGATAAACATTTAAGAGATTTGTGTGCGAATTGCCATTTAGGCGCAGAAAAAAAATCTTTTGGAGCCATAAATCAAATGAGTAGAGGTGGAGGTTGTAATGCTTGTCACTTAAATTATTCTGATGATGCAAAACATGATCTTGAGAATTATTTAGCTTCAAACAAAAAAGAGATTCCAGTATTTCATCCATCAACAGATATTTTTGTAAATGATATGCATTGTTTTGGTTGTCATAGCCGTTCTAGTAGAATTTCTACAAATTATTTGGGTTTGCAAGAAACTTTGTTAGAAGAAGGTGAAGTAAAAAATAAATCGGATTATCAAGTTTTAGATGACAAACGAGTTTATAAATATATTGAAGAAGATGTACATCACACAAAAGGAATGTTGTGTATAGATTGTCATTCTTCACATGAAGTTATGGGTGATGGAAAAAAATATGCACATGAAGAACAAGCCGTAAAGGTCCAATGTATAGATTGTCATTTTAAAGAAAAACCAAATACAATTCCATATGATTCTTTAGACACAGAAAGCATGCTTGTTTTTTATCACAGAGAATATAAACATCAAGATAAGCCAATTATTGCTGTAAAAAAAGATGGTCATCCTTTAGTAAATACATATGTAGATAGTTTAGGAGATGCTTTTTTAATTGGTAAAAAAGATGGAAAATTACACGCATTAAAACCTCAGGGAGATGTCTGTTCTAGAGATAATGCTCATAAAAATGTAAGTTGTGCAACTTGTCATTCTTCTTGGACGCCACGTTGTATTGGTTGCCATAATGAATTTGATAAAGATGAACCCAATGCTTTCGATTTGTTAGACAAAAAGTATACAAAAGGTCAATGGAAAGAATATGTTGCAGAATTTTCATCATCAATACCTGCAATGGGAGTTCGTGAGAATGAAGAAGGAAAAACTGTTGAACCAGCAATTCCAGGTATGATTATGACGATTGATTTAGGTAGTTATTCTGATAAAACTACAGAAGAAAATATCTTGTTTCACAGGTTATATGCGCCTAATTCACCTCATACAACCACAAAAGAAGTTCGTGATTGTAAATCTTGTCATTCTAATGCTGCAACTTTAGGATATGGAAAAGGGAAATTAGATTATGAAATAAAAAAGAACAAAGGGAAATGGATTTTTACACCAGAATACGCCTTAAACCCTAATGATAATTTACCAGAAGATGCATGGATTCCTTTTTTGAAAGAGGTTGATAAGAATACGATAAATTCTACAAGATCAGATTTTAGACCATTTTCTGTTGAAGAGCAACAAAAACTACTACTTGTTGGAGCTTGTTTACAATGTCATAAAGACAATTCTAAAGAGATGCAACAAACTTTAGAGTTAGGTATAAAACCAATGTTAAAAAACATTAGCACTCAATGTATTTTACCAGCGTATTGATTTTAAAAAGACTTATAGTTTTGTGATTTCAATAATTTAAAATTGTTATTTCTTTGATTGTTAAATCATAGAAACCTTTTTTTGTGATACTTCTAAAAATAAGTATAAGTTTTTAATAATAAGTATTATTACGTAGTTTTGTTAAAAATAATTGTATTTAAATTGCCTAACACTACTAACATATTATTAAAAAACTCAAGAAAAGTAATTACTGATTTTTCTTGTGCATCTTGTATGAATGAAGATTGTTTGATTAAAAAAAATTTAAACAATATTACCAATTCAGCTTTTGTAGAAAATAAAAAAACTTTAAAATGTAAAAAAGGACAGCAATTTATAATTGAAGGAGCTCCTGTAAATGGTTTGTTTTTTATCTTAAAAGGAACCGTAAAAGTTTTTAGAACAGGTATTAACGGACGAGAACAAATTGTACGTTTTGCAAAAGAAGGAGAGATCATTGGCCATAGAGGTTTTGGTACAGAAGAGTATTATTCTATTGGTGCAATCGCTTTAAAAGACACTGTTTTGTGTTATATTTCTAAAAAAGATTTACAAGAAGCTTTGCTAGAAAACCCTAAGTTTGGTTATGATATGATGCTGTTTTATGCAAATGAATTAAATAGAAGCGAATCTAAAGTAAAGTCTATTTCTCAAATGACGGTTAGAGAACGTGTAATTGACACTTTATTATATATCAGTAGAAAATTTGGAGATTTAAATGGTTTTTTAAATCTACCATTAAGTAGAAAAGAATATGCAGATTATGCAGGAACTACAGAAGAACAAGTAATTAGAGTGTTTTCTATGCTTAAAAAAGAAGAGTTAATTTCTGCAAAAGGAAAAAAAATTGGTATTCCAGATATTCAAGTTTTAAAGAATGAAATTAGTGAACACAATTATTATCTAGACACATAAATAAATTTAGTTTTTTGATTTTGAATCTAAAACCTTTCTTGTTTTTATAACTTGAAAGGTTTTTTTACGTAAAAAATTCTTCTAAAAATAAGTAATTATATAGCTTACTTAGTTTGTTAAAGTGTTGTTTTGTAGTTTTTTATGATGTAAACATGTTTTTTGGCAGTTTTTTATGTGTTTAAAAAAGAGGTTTTATTGTGTGTAATATCATGAAATGAAAAGTAGTCTAGGTATATATTTGTCAAAAAATAAGTATTAATACGTAGATTGTTAAAACCCATACAAATGAAATCTCTATTTAAAAAATCGACTTACATTTTACCAGCAGCAATGTTATTGTTTGCATGTGGAGGTAAAGAAACTAAAAAAACTACAACAACTGTAGAAGCAAAAACATCAACTACAAAAACATTAGAAATTGAGAAGCCTCAATTAACTTTTGGGTTTATCAAATTAACAGACATGGCTCCTTTAGCTATTGCTAAAGAAAAAGGATTCTTTGAAGACGAAGGATTATTTGTTTCCGTAGAAGCTCAATCTAACTGGAAAAACGTTTTAGATAGAGTTATAGATGGTCAATTAGATGGATCTCATATGTTAGCAGGTCAACCAATTGCTGCAGGTGCAGGTTTTGGGCGTCAAGCAAAATTAGTAACTCCTTTTTCTATGGATTTAAACGGAAATGGAATTACAGTTTCTAACGATGTTTGGTCTAAAATGAAGCCAAATGTACCCACAGATAAAGATGGTAAACCTGTTCACCCAATTAAAGCAGACGCTCTAAAACCAGTAATTACAGAATATAAAAATTCTGGAAAAGCTTTTAAAATGGGAATGGTATTTCCTGTATCTACACATAACTATGAAATTAGATATTGGTTAGCTGCAGCAGGAATTCACCCAGGAATGTACACGAAAGAAAACGTACAAGGACAAATTGATGCTGAGGTTTTATTATCTGTAACTCCTCCGCCACAAATGCCAGCAACTTTAGAAGCAGGTACTATTTTTGGATATTGTGTTGGTGAACCTTGGAATCAGCAAGCAGTATTTAAAGGAATTGGAGTTCCTGTAGTAACAAATTACGATATCTGGAAAAACAACCCAGAGAAAGTATTTGTAATGACTGAGAAGTTTATTGAAGATAATCCAAATACAGCAGTTGCAGTTACAAAAGCATTAATTAAAGCTGGTAAATGGTTAGACAAACCAGAAAACAGAAAAGAAGCAGTACAAATTTTATCTATGTCTCAATATGTTGGTGCTCCTGTAGAGGTATTAGCAAATTCAATGACAGGTACTTTTGAGTTTGAAAAAGGTGATAAAAGACAAATGGAAGATTTTAACGTATTCTATAAATACAATGCAACATATCCTTTCTATTCTGATGGAATCTGGTTCTTAACGCAAATGAGAAGATGGGGACAAATTCCTGATGCAAAACCAGCAGCTTGGTATGCGAATACAATTAAAGATATTTACAGACCAGATATCTGGAAAAAAGCAGCAGCTCTTTTAGTTGAAGAAGGAAACATTCCTGCTACAGATATTCCTGCAACAGATGGTTATAAACCAGCAACAGCAGATTTTATTGACGGAACAACTTATGATGCTAAAGATCCTTTAGGTTATATCAATAGTTTTAAAATAGGAAATAAAGATAAAAAATAACAATACCCCAGAAAATAATATTATGAAAGCAAGTTTAACACTAGGAAAGGTTTCTAATTTTATAGGATTAGGTTTTTTTACAACATTAAAAGATCTGTTTACCGGAAAACTAGAAAAAGAAGATTTTAAAAACTTTTTACGTAAGACAATAGTTCCACTTGCTTCCATTTTATTATTTATTGGTTTGTGGCATTTAGGAGCAAAATCTTTATACAATATTGAAGCAGAATTTAAAATTGAAAAGGCGCTTACTGATCAAGGTCAAGCAGCTGCAGATGCTTTAACAGCTTGTATTGCTTCTGGTGAATCTAGTTGTCAACCAAATACATTGCCTTCACCAAGTCAGGTTTGGGAATCTTTTCAGTCTTTATTAAGAGATCATAATATTATTAGTGCAGATAAAGCTGCTTTTGCAGAAAAAACTGCGACTTTAAATGCTAAAAGAATTGCTGAAGGGAAAGATGCAATTACGTATACAGGAAGACCCTCTTTTGTAGACCAAATATTTAGAAGCTTACAAACGGTATTTGCTGGTTTTTTATTGGCATTATTAATTGCAGTTCCTTTAGGTATTTTTATAGGATTGAGTCCTACTTTAAAAAGTGCATTCAATTGGTTTATTCAAATTTTTAAACCAGTATCACCAGTAGTTTGGTATTTATTAGTTTTTATGATTGTAAAAACATTATTGATTGATTCTAATGAAGATAGTTCATTTACCATTTCATTTATAAGTGTCGGTTTTTGTTCTATGTGGGCAACTTTGGTAAACACAGCAATGGGAGTTTCTTCTGTAGATAAAGATTATATAAATGTTGCAAAAGTTTTAAAATTAGGAACTTTTCAAAAGATATTTAAAGTGGTATTACCATCTTCTTTGCCTTTAATTTTTACGGGATTAAAAATCACATTATCAGTTGCTTGGATGGTTTTAATTGCGATTGAACTTTTGGCACAGAGTCCTGGTTTAGGGTTGTTTGTTTGGGAAGAATTCCAAAACGGAGCAAACGATTCTAACGCAAAAATAATTGTTGCCATGTTTGTAATTGGTATCATTGGATTCTTATTAGATAGATTGATGTTAACAATTCAGAATTGGGTTTCTTTCGATAAAACTGATGCAATTTAATTAGGAGTTCATAACTGCGTTAGGGATTGAAGCGGCATCCTTTTTTATGTCAGTTCGAGTGTTTTGTGAAGAATGAACAAAATGTATCGAGAACAAATAAAAAAGATATAGCGTAAAGCCCGACCTTTTTAGGAAACGCCCAAAATAATAAAGAAATGGCATATTTAGAACTAAATAATATTTACAAAAGCTACGATCAAGGCGATGGAGAAACAGAAGTGTTGTCTAACATCAATTTGAAAATAGAAGAAGGAGAATTTGTCGCTATTGTAGGTTTTACAGGAAGTGGAAAAACAACTTTAGTAAATTTAATTAATGGATTAATCACACCAACAAGTGGAGCCGTTTTGTTTAAAGGAGAACCTGTGATTGGTACAAGCCATGAGCGTGGAGTTATCTTTCAAAATTACTCATTGTTGCCTTGGTTAACGGTTGGTCAGAACGTATTTATGGCAGTTAAAGAAGCTTTTCCGAAGAAAAATAAGCAAGAGTTAAATGAAATAGTTGCAAACTATGTAGAAATGGTGAGTTTAACTCCAGCAATTAATAAAAGACCAAATGAATTATCTGGTGGAATGCGTCAAAGAGTTGCCGTTGCAAGAGCTTTGGCAATGAAACCAGAAATGATAATTATGGACGAACCTTTAGGTGCTTTAGATGCCTTAACTCGTGGAAATTTACAAGACGAAATTTTAAATATTTGGGGAAAAGACAAAAGAACAGCGTTGTTAATTACTAATGATGTGGATGAAGGAATTTATATGGCAGATAGAATTATTCCTTTAAGACCTGGACCAAATGCAACTTTAGGGCCAGAGTTTAAAATTGATTTAGAACGTCCGAGAGATAAAACAGAAATGAATGATAATCCTAATTTTAAGAAAACCAGAAATGAGATTATTGAGTATTTAATGGATATTGGAAATGAGCGTAAATCTGAAGCTAAACAGGAAATAATACTTCCAGATTTAGTTCCTAAGGATTTTGTGAACCAGTTTAAATTTGGAAACTAATGAGCACTACAACAAAAAGTAAAATAACAAAAAAAGAAGCAAGAGATGGAATTTTTCCTTCGAGCGATGTAATGTTAGATTTAAAAGATTTAAAAAAAGTATATCCAACACGAAAGGGTGATTATGTAGTTTTGGAAGATTTAAATCTTCAGATAAAAAAAGAAGAATTTGTAACTATTATTGGGCATTCTGGTTGTGGTAAAACAACAATGCTTTCTATGATTGCAGGTTTGAATCCTATTTCTGGAGGAAGTATTTCTGTATTGAGCAAACATATAAAAGGTCCTGGGCCAGATAGGGGTGTTATTTTTCAATCGCCAAGTTTAATGCCTTGGATGACTTCTTTACAGAATGTTATGTTAGGCGTAAATCAAGTTTTTCCTGATGCAACAAAAAAGGAAAGAGAAGATGTTGCGAAATATTACTTGCAAAAAGTAGGTTTAGAAGACGCTTTTCATAAAAAAGCAAGTGAGTTATCTCAAGGAATGCAACAGAGAGTTGGTATTGCAAGAGCATTTGCTATTAAACCAAAAGTACTTTTATTAGATGAGCCTTTTGGAATGTTAGATTCTTTAACAAGAGGAGAATTACAAGACATCTTAATCGAAATCTGGAATAAAGAAAAAATTACAGCAGTTATGATTACGCACGATGTTGATGAAGCTATCTTTTTAGCAGACAGAGTTGTAATGATGACAAGTGGTCCGAAAGCAAAAATTGGAGATATTTTAGATATCAATTTTGAAAGACCAAGAACACGAAAATCAGTTTTAGAACATGATGATTATTATACTTATAGAAAGCATTTAATAGATTTTTTAGAACATTAAAAGAGAAAAATAAATAGTAGAAAAAGCTTTATTTAGAGCGTCATAAACATGAGATTTATCATACTTAAGATGTTTTTGTCTTTTTATATTGCGCAGCCAACCAAAAATTAAATTAAAAATTAAAATAGAATAAAAATGAAAAAACAATACATAATTTTAGCACTATTGTTAGCGAGTTTTCAGTATGTAAACGCACAATTTACCTTAGATGGAGAGTTTAGACCACGTACAGAATTATTTGGAAATGGACAATCATCAACAGCAGCAGATGGCTCTGATTCTTGGTTGCAAACAAGTGTAAGGGCAGCAATAAATGCAAAGTATAAAACAGAAGGCTATACCGTTTATTTAGGTTTTCAAGAAGTATTTCTTTTTGGAGATAGACCACAAATTTCTACTGCTGGTAACGGAAACTTTAGAGTTCAAGAGGCTTGGGCGGATTTGAAGTTGGCAGATAATTGGAATTTTAAGATAGGGCGTCAGCCACTTTCTTATGACGACCAAAGAATTTTAGGTGGTTTAGGTTGGGCACAACAAGCAAGAACTCATGATATAGGTGTTTTAAAACATACTTCTAAAAGTGGTTTTAAATTAGATGCTGGTTACTCTTTAAATACATATGGTGATAATATTTATGATACTTCAACATTATTCTCTTATAGAGAATTAGCTTTTATACATGCTAATAAAAGTTTTGGTAAACTTAATTTAAGTGGACTACTTTTAAATACTATTTATCAAAATGGTGATAGTAATAAAGCATCCTTATACACTTATGGTATACACGCTAAATTACCACTAGGAGATTTTGGATTATCAGCAAACTTATATGGACAAAGTGGTGATAGAATTAGCGGAGATGGATTGTCTGATGTAGCTGTAGAAGGTGCTAGTTTATTTAGCTTAGATGCTACTTATAAAGCATCAGAAAAAGTAACTTTATTAGCAGGTTTTGAATCTATTTCTGGTAAAACAGATGATTCTGCAGCTTTTTTCCCATTGCATGGTACAAACCATAAATTTAATGGTTTAATGGACCGTTTTTATGTTGGAAACCATGGAAATGCTGGTGGTTTGGTTGATTTAAATATTGGAGCTGGTTTTAAACTACCTAAAGGGTATGGTTTAAATGTTAAGTTCCATAGTTTTAAAGAACAATCTTTAACAAAAGAAGGTTTAGGGAGTGAACTAGATTTAGTTTTAGCAAAAGGATTTAAAGGTTATAAATTAGTAGCTGGATATTCTCAATTCTTTGAGCCAAGTTCTGTTACTGGAGCAGATAGCACACAAAATTGGGCTTGGGCAATGATCATAATTAAGCCTAAGTTTTTTAGTGGAAAATAAATTGAACTATTAGTATTATCCTTTTATTTAGTGTTGAAAATTATAATTACTAATATTTAAAACCCCTCTTTTTGAGGGTTTTTTTTATGCGTTAATTTTAATGTTTTATTTTTTTGTTGCTACATAAATTTTACAAATGTGTTAAGGGTAAATTTTGTGAATAGAATAATATGCCTTTATAATTAGCTTTGTAGAAAAGTTTTTTATCAAAAAAAAGTTAGTTAACATTTAGGAATTCTCTGTGTAAATATGAAACAATTCAATAATTTAAAAGCATTAATATGCTCATTAACAATTTTATTGTTAATGTCTTGTGGTAATCAAAAAAACCTCAACTTGTAAAAGTTGAGGTTTTCTATTTGTACTCAAGGTGGGAATCGAACCCACACTCCCGAAAGAACTGGATTTTGAATCCAGCGAAGAATGTATTGATATATGGCGTAATGAATCGTAAATTAAATAAAATCAGCATTTTGAGTTTTTTTTAATATTATAGTAATTTATGTTAAATCATTATAAACCATCATTTGTTGTACCTATGTTGTACCAATAAAATTAATGTTATAACTTATTTACTTCTACCATTTTATTTTGCCATCCATGGATAAGCCAGATAGATGTTATTTGTTCCTTAGGAAGGTCAAAATCATCAAATTTTGGGTTTTCTGACTGCAATAGAAAACATTTCTTATCATTTTTAGCTTTTCTAATATATTTTAAAAAATATCGACCATAACCTGCAAAAATCATATAAACTTGACCATATTCAATATTATTTTTCCAGTTTTCCTCTTTAGTTGCAAAAAGAATATCATCCTTTTTAATCAACTTTTCCATACTACTTGAATGTGCTCTGAAGGCTTTACAACCAGAAAAATCAGGAATATCCATATAGTAAATTGGTTTATTGGGTACATATTTATACATATCATTTTCATACCCAGGAATAGAAGCGAGTTCAAATAATGGAATTAAGTTTCTTTCGGAATCTTCATTATACACATTCTCTTCCTTTTTTTGATTGTTCGATGATTTTATAAACAAAGGATATTTTCGCTGCTTTTCAAATCCAAAGACTAAAAAATCTAAACTAACATCATAGGTATTACAAAATCTTTCTAGGAATTTAAGGTTGAATTTTGCTCTTCCGCTAAATATTTCTGCTACACCTTGTGGAGAATACCCCACATTAGTAGCTAAATCTCTTTTTGATTTAATATCTCCGTTTAACGTAAGCTCCTTATAAACAAGCTTAAACCTTTCGCTAATATCTTTTTGATTTGACATATTTCAAATTTAATACTTTATTTTTGTATTTATACTTTATTTATGTATAAATTTGCAACTCAATTTAATGAACTAAATATAAAAGTTAAATGTAAATAAAAATAATCATCAATTACAATCCTATGTCATCAAGTATAAAAATAGTTTTAAGGAAAAAATCAAACAAAAAAGGAGAGTTCCCTTTAGCTATTCGTATTACTAAAAATAGAAAGACAACATTTGTCTATACAGGATATTATTTAGAGGAAAAAAATTGGGATGTTAGAAATAAAAAGGTTAAGAAATCGCATCCAAACTCCACTAGACTTAATAACCTACTTATTAAAAAACTAGCTGAAGCTAGTGAAACAGTTTTAGAATTACAGGCAAAAAATAAGGATTTTTCAACAAAGCATATAAAAAGAAGCATTGTTAAACCTCAAGGTTCTGAAACATTTAATTCTTTAGGCAAAAGGTTTCTAGATGAGCTTCAAGTTAATGGTAAACTTTCTAGGTTAAATTCTGATAAACCCAGAGTTAACCACGTTATCAATTTTGCTAAAACAGAGACACTTTTTTTTAACGAAATAAACGAAGATTTTTTAAGAAGATTTATAATTCACTTAAGGGTAAAAAGAAAAAATTCTGAGAGATCAATAGCCAATAATCTAATTGTGATTAGAACTCTTTTTAATAGAGCAATCAAAGAAGGTGTTATTGATCAAAAGTTCTATCCGTTTGGGAAAGATAAAATTAAAATTAAGTTTCCAGAAACACAAAAGATAGGTTTAAATATTACGGAAATACAGAAAATAGAAAATGCTTCAGATTTAAGTTTACAAGAAAACCACGCAAGAAATGTCTGGCTTTTTAGTTTTTACTCTGCTGGAATGAGAGTTGGTGATGTTTTAAAAGTTAAGTGGTCTGATATTATAGATGATAGGCTTTATTATCAGATGAATAAGAATTCTAAGCGCTTATCAATTCCTCTAAAAGAAAAAACAAAGATAATTTTAAAGAAATATGAAAATAACAAAGAAGGTCAGGAGGATTTTATTTTTCCTGAATTAAAAAAAGCAATTTTGGAGAGTCCAAAAGATGTATTAACTAAAACGAAAACTGCAACCAAAAAATTTAATAAATACCTCAGTCACATTGCAAGTCATCTAAAAATCGATAAAAAGATTACGATGCATATTTCCAGGCATTCGTTTGGAAACCTTTCCGGAGATAAGATCTCTGTTGAAATCTTGCAAAAATTGTATAGGCACAGCAATATTGCTACCACAATGAATTACCAGAAAAACTTTATGCATAAAGCAGAAGATGAGGCCTTGGAAAAGGTAATTAATTTTTAATAAAAAAATGAAAATAACATATGAAAGCTTAACACCTGTTGTAAGGAGTAATTTTGAACACTTTAATGAAATTGGGACTTTAAACGATTTTATTTGGATGTTCTACCCTAAATATAAAGGAGTAGATTCCTCAAAATTTGATTATAGAAGTGAATGTCCTGATGCATTATTTAATTACGTGCATTTTTGGAAATTTAGAGATTCAGTAAAAACACATAACCATCTTTCTGAAAAAGATAGAATGATATTTTTAGTCTACATAAATACTAATTTTCAAAAACAAGAACTAAGGTGAAACAAACTAAAATAGTGATTGAAGAATTAGAAAGAATCTTCACTCAACTGTCTGAAATGACAAGTATTTTGAAGGGGCAGATAATAAACAAGTGGATTGGGAAGGAAGAAGCAATGAAACTTTTAGGGATTAAAAGTAAGACTACACTACAAAAATTAAGAGATGAAAATAAAATTATATACAGCAATGTAAACGCAAAAATCATACTTTATGATATAGAATCAATAGCAGCATACCTAAACGAAAAAAGTAATAAAAATTTAATTTAAAATGAATAAAAACAAATATACTTTAGGTTTTAACCATGGATATTCCATAATGCAGGAAGAATCGAACAAAGATGTTTTAAATTTTATTAAAGACGGAGTTTTAGAGAATGATTATCTCTTAGGGTTGGCTGATGGAAAGAAAACTGCTTTAGAACAACAATCTAAAATAATAAACAAAACCTCTTCTCAAAAAATAGAAAACGAAGAGAGAAAGAAGTAATTCTTTCAGCAACTGCCATCGAAAAAGCTATGTAGCTTTTCAGGCATAAATATTAAACAATGAAAAAAAATAAAGATTTAAAAAGCAAAACCTTAATTGCTAAACAAGATAAATCTGAAAAAGATAAGTTAGAAGATATTCTTGATCAAATTATTCGTCTAGGCTCAATACAATGTAAAAGATCTGAAATAGCAAAATCTGCAGCTTTAACACTATTAGGAGTAGGAGCCTTGCAGGGTGTTGAATATCTTATATATAGAAAAAACCAAGCTTGTAAGTAAAATATATATTTTTTTTAAACAGAAAAGTGAACCATAATAACCCCTGTCAAAGCCTGGCGGGGGTTTTTATTATTAATTTTATAAAATTATAGCAGGGCACAAGTTGTTATGTCCCAAATAATATATGATTATTTAGCCTTTTCTATCTTAAAATCTATAAGATTTTAGAACTTGATTTTTAATGGGAAAAAATTATTTAGATCAAATTTAAAATTCAAAAACACAACAAATTTAATTAATCAGATTGAATAGGTGGTTTTTTTATGCACCTTACCACCTTTACCAGTAGTTTACCAATCAGATCACCTCTCTAAACCCCTACCAATGTTGAGGTTTACCACGATTACCAGGTTTACCACCCCTATAGATAAAAGGATAAAAAATAGAAAGAATTACTTCTTTCTATTTTCTTTTTTAACTTTCAACAAAAGCAATTATCTCGCTAAACATTGACTCATAAGCGAACCAAGCAAGCCAGTTATAGTAACTTGTCTTATCTTGTGGACTAGATTTATTTTCTAATTTCCCACATTCAGATTCGAATTCATCCAGTATTTGTAGAATAACCAGGTGGTGCTTTTTTGCGAAGGCCACCGTATCATTATAAAAAATAAATCCTGGCACTGAACCTGAATTTGCAGCATAATAATCCTGAGGATGTTCAATTAATTGTTTCCATTCTAAGCCAGATTGCTTTAAAACTTTTTTATGGAATTCCGGAAAAGAACTGTGATTTTTTAAAAAATCTTTTTTACTTAAATTAGACATAATTTTAGGTTTATGTCTAAGGCTTTTAGAAGTATTTTTAGCTCTTTTTTTTTATGACTCCAATAAGAATTCAAAAGCGTAATTCTATTTATTACCATGACTTATATTTTAGAAGGCAACTATTATACATACTGGCATTATACAGTTGAAAGTAAATGAATGTACACCTATAATTGCTCATTATGCAACTTAACTTTAGGAACTAATTTAGAGAATGATTTTTTCTATACATTATTTCAGCTACGACATAAATTAACGTACTTGAAATCTATCTTTACAGTCTAGGAAAAAACATATGAAAACAATTTATATCGATTTAGACAATGTAGTCGTAGATTTTACATCCGATTTTTCAAAAATAGAAGAAGAATATTTAATGAATTATAAAGAAAACTTAGATTATATTCCAAGTGTATTTAGTTTAATGGAACCTAAGAAAAAAACTGTAGTCTTTGAATTATTTCTTCCAAAGACCTTCCATTTCTTCTAACGTTTTTCCTTTAGTTTCTGGGATATATTTCCAAACAAACCACATGGCTATTAAAGACATAACACCATATACCCAATATGCAAAACCGTGATTAAATTGCTCTGTAAGTGCAGTATTATCATTCATCATAGGAAATGTAAGTGAAACTAAATAATTAGAGACCCATTGCGCTGCAACTGCAATTGCCATTGCTTTTCCTCTAATTTTATTTGGAAATATTTCTGATAAAAGCACCCAAGTAACTGGTCCCCAACTAAGGGCAAAACTAGCAACATATAACATCATACATCCAAGCGCTAAATAACCCGTTGCGCCAGAGAAAAATACAAATCCTAGAGCTAACATAGCCACTGCCATACCTAAAGCACCAATTAACATTAATGGTTTTCTACCTTTTTTATCTACAGTTTTTACAGCGATAATTGTAAATAAGAAGTTTACTATTCCAACAATTATGGTAAGTAATAAGGCTCCATCAGTATCTGGATCGATAGACTTAAAAATTTCTGGAGCATAATATAATACTACATTAATTCCTACAAATTGTTGAAAAACAGAAAGAAGAGCACCTATAATAATTACAGCCCAACCATAAGATAATAGTTTTCCAGAAGTTTCTGTAACAGAGTTTTCTATTTCAGATAGCACTCTTTTACCTTCTTGTTCTCCATTAACTTTAATTAAAACATCTAAAGCTTCCTCTGGTTTGTTTTTTAACATTAAAGAACGAGGTGTATCTGGCACAAAGAATAATAATCCTAAGAATAACCCTGCAGGAATTACTTCTGAAGCAAACATCCACCTCCAACCTATCTCATTTAACCAAGCATCAGAACCACCACTTCTAGAAATAAAATAGTTTACAAAATAAACCACCATAAATCCACCTACAATAGCTAATTGATTAAAAGAAACTAATTTACCTCTACTGTTAGCAGGTGCAATTTCTGCAATATATAAAGGAGATAGCATAGATGCTAAACCAACACCAATACCTCCAATAATTCTATACACAATAAATATTGTTGAATATGTATGATCTAATTCTCCTAAAGTACCAATAAACATTTCTGGCATTGCAGAGCCTAATGCTGAAATTAAGAAAAGAATTGCAGCAAGAATTAATCCTTTTTTTCTACCTAATTTTTTACTTACTAAACCTCCAAAAACACCACCAATAATACAACCTATTAATGCACTAGAAACTAAAAAACCTTTAAATGCACTAGCAGCTGTTTCTGACAAGCCTTTTGGCATTACAAAAAAAATATCTAAAGAACCTACTGTTCCAGAAATTACTCCTGTGTCATAACCAAATAATAAGCCTCCTAAAGTAGCTACTAAAGTTAATTTTAATAAGTATTTAGAATTATTTGATGAACTCATAGTTTAAATTTTAGATGTATTGATTGATAATGTTCTCAAAAAGTTCTTGTTTACCACTAGTTAATGGAAGTTCTCCATTTTCTTGGGCAATTTTATACAAGTCTTTTAATTCTAATTTACCGGCTTCAAAAGCGGCACCATTTCCAGAGTCAAAAGAACTGTATCTTTTTTCTCTTAAAGAATTGTAAGCAGAAGAAGTCATAATTTTATCAGCAGTAATTAAGGCTCTTGCAAACGTATCTGCTCCACCAATATGTGCTAAGAAAACATCTTCTAAATCTGTAGAATTTCTTCTGATTTTTGCATCAAAATTAACACCACCACCTTGTAAACCACCAGCTTCTAAAAAGACCAACATAGCTTCTGTAGTTTCTTGTATGTTGTTTGGAAATTGATCTGTATCCCATCCATTTTGATAATCTCCTCTATTTGCATCTATACTTCCTAACATTCCTGCTTTGGCAGCAACTGCTAACTCATGTTGCATTGTATGCTGAGCTAAAGTTGCATGATTTACCTCAATATTCATTTTAAAATCTTTGTCTAAACCATATTCTTTTAAGAACCCAATGGCTGTAGCAGAATCAAAATCGTATTGATGCTTCATTGGTTCCATAGGTTTTGGTTCTATAAAGAAAGTACCTTTAAAACCTTGTTCTCTTGCATAATCTTTTGCCATGGTTAAAAACTGCGCCATATGGTCTAATTCACGTCCCATATCTGTGTTTAATAAAGACATGTAACCTTCTCTTCCTCCCCAAAAAACATAATTCTCACCACCTAATTTAATTGTTGCGTCTAAAGCCAATTTTACTTGACCTCCAGCTCTTGCAACTACATTAAAATCAGGATTTGTAGAAGCTCCATTCATGTAACGTGGATTTGAAAAACAGTTTGCTGTTCCCCATAATAACTTTACACCTGTTTCTGCTTGTTTTCCTTTAATGTAATCTGTAATTGTATCTAATCTTTTTTCAGATTCTGCAAACGTTGCTCCTTCTTGAACTAAATCATAATCATGAAAACAGAAATAATCAAACCCCATTTTAGTAATGAATTCGAATGCTGCGTCTGCTTTATCTTTTGCTGCTTGAATTGGATCTGAAGCTTTATCCCATGCAAAACTTTGTGTTCCTGGTCCAAATGGATCACCACCTTGTCCACAGAATGTATGCCAGTATGCAATTGCAAATCTAAAATGCTCACGCATTGTTTTTCCTGCAACTACTTGGTCTGGATTATAGTATTTATAAGCCATTGGATTGTCTGACTCTTTTCCTTCAAATTGTATTTTGTTGATTCCTTTAAAATATTCTTTATTTACCATTATTAAATATTGTTTAATTGTTTAATTTTTCTGCTTTGCGTTAGGGATTGAAGCATCTGTTTGAGCTCTTTTTTACTTTTTTAAGTAAAAAAAGCGAGTGCGTAAAGCCCGACCTTTTTAGGTAACGTCCAAAAATTATTTATTTAAAATAAGTTCTAACTCTTTTTTCCAATTATTGTAAGCTTCTAAATAAAGCTTTTTGTCTTTAAATGGCATAAATGTCATTACGTGATCATTGTCCATAATTACTTTTCCGAAAGTTTCAAAATCGCCTTTGTGTAAATTTACTGCTCTTGCCGCACCAATGGCTCCGGTTGTATTGTAGATTTCGATTTCTTGCTCGATTAAAGTAGCCACTGTGTTTGCAAAAATTTCTGAACGGAATAAATTGTCATTTCCTGCTCTTATAACGCTTGGTGTAATTCCGTCTGATTTTAGAATTTCCATACCGTACACAAATGAGAAAGCGATGCCTTCTAAGGCTGCTCTACACATGTGACCTTTATGGTGATTATTTAGGTTCATGTTTACAATTCGAGTACCAATTTCTTTGTTATTTAACATACGTTCTGCTCCATTACCAAAAGGAATTAAGCAAACTCCATCTGAACCAACAGTAATTTCTGAGGCCAACTTGTTCATGTCTTCGTAAGAATTGACAGCTAAATTGTTTAGTAACCAACGATATTGAATACCTGCTCCATTAATATTTAAAAGTTTACCAATTCTTGGGATAGATTGTTTATAATTAACATGGGCAAAATTATTTACACGAGTACTTTCTTTTCCTGATAGATTATCTGTAACTGCATATACAACTCCAGATGTGCCACCTGTTGCAGCAACTTCTCCAGGGTTAAAAACGTTTAATGACAATGCATTATTGGGTTGGTCTCCTGCTCTGTAATAAATTGGGGTTCCGGCTGCTAATCCGCTTTCTTCCTCTCCTTTTTCATCAACTAAAGATTGAATACTAAAAGTATCTACAATATCTGGAACTAAATTTTTATCAAATCCGTAATGTTCTAGTAGAAAATCTGCAATTGTATCTTTTTTGAAATCCCAAAAAATTCCTTCTGATAATCCAGAAATAGTGGTGTTTATTTTGTTTGAAAATTTATAAGCAATATAATCTCCAGGTAGCATGAATTTGTAAACCTGACTATAAATATCTGGTTCATTTTCTTTTACCCATTTTAATTTTGATGCTGTAAAATTGGCTGGAGAATTTAATAAATGTGAAGCACATTTGTCATTTCCAATTTCATTAAATGCTTTATTTCCTGTTTCTACCGCTCTACTATCGCACCAAATGATACTTTTACGCAAAGGTTCTCCTTGTTTATCAACCAAAACCAAACCATGCATTTGGTACGAAATACCAATACCTTTAATTTGAGTTCTGCTAATTTTGTATTCTTTTTTTAGCTTTTTAATCGCATTACAAACATGCAACCACCAATTTTTTGGTTCTTGTTCTGCCCAACCATTTTTTTGAGCAAACATGCTCATTTCTTCTTTCGGTTCTTGAACAACTCCTAAACTTTTACCTGTTTCAACTTCTACTAAAGCTGTTTTTATTGATGAGCTTCCGATGTCTAATCCTAAATAGTAATTCATTATAACGATTCTATTAATGTTAATTTAGTAGTTACAAAATGTTTAAATGCTTCTAAAAAAATATTCCAAAATATTGAAACACATAATTTATAAAATAAAAAACTGATTAAAAAGTAAATAAATTAGTACTCATTAATCAGTTATATCTAATATTGTTAATTTTTTAAAAAAAATAATACTAATGGTTTTGTATTATTTTATAACCACAACTAATGGAGCATTAATTTTTTGAGAAAACTCATTAAGATATTTTTCCCAAGATTCTTTAGTTGGGAACTGTTTAGATTCTTTCCAACCATAACCAGAATAATATTCAACTTTGTTATTCGTTACTTTTAACTGGGCATACAAATTACTTCTATCTTGTAAAGGTGTTACATAATATTCTGACGCTACCATGTTTCCTTTAGTAGCAACTATTGCTGTTCCTAATTCAGAATCACCATGTGGTTCCCAATAAGATATCCATCCTTTATTTACCGATTCTGTAATTACTCCATCATTTTCATGCAATGTTAAGCCTGCAGAAATTACATCTGTTCCTTTAACTTCAATTTCATATTTTGTAAGATTACTTCCATAATCTAAAGAAATATTCTTTTTTTCAGAAATTACTTGTCCATTTGCAACCCAATCTGCGTAGTTTAAAACAAAACTTGTTCTAATTGGTCCTGTTGTAATTGTTTTCCAGTTAGTGTAGTTTTTAGAGATGTAATAATCTGCATCTTTTTTTACAGCTGTACTACCAACACCTCTACTTGAACCAACATGAAAATTATCAAGTCCTTCTGGACTCATTTCATGATAAGCACCTGGTCTAATATCGTTTTTAGCATACCACTTATTGATAATTGGATATTCAACTTTTTTTAACCAAGCATCAATTCCACTAGATAAAGTACCTCCTGGAACATCATTTTCAATCATTTCTTGAGCTTTAGGTCCAAAAGTTCTAAAAGCAACTCTATTGTTTTCCCATGCATAATCATCAGTACGTTCTGGAACAAAGCGTGAGTAACATAAATCTTCAGATTTTGTTTTTTTTGTTTCAGAAATTATAACTACTTCATATTTTTTTTCAGAAGTTGGTAATAACTGAGGTTGAAATAATAATTGATCCATATTTCCATCACCATCTATATCTACTAATTGAGTAATTAGTATTTCATTTGATTTAACATCTTTAATTGCTAAGTTGTTTAAGTCATTTACATTTAAAATTTCTTTTGTTAACTCTATCGTTTCAAAAGATCTTTCTATTGTTAATGAATTTTTCACAACAATATATTTACTCTTAGTTTCTTTTGAACAAGAGCTACAAATTAATATAGTTAAAGAGAAAAGAACGAATTTTATTGAACTCATAAATGTTTTATTTTATTGAATACTATAGTTGATAACAATACCAATTTTATATTATTTTAAATATCATTTTCGCCTTTTACATAACCAAAGTTTGCAATGATTCCACCATCAACGTTAAGTACATGTCCGTTTACAAAATTTGCTGCTTTTGATGCTAAAAATAATGAAGCATTTCCAACATCTTCTGGTTCACCCCAACGATTTGCAGGTGTACGAGTCATAACTAAATCATTAAATGGATGTCCATCTACTCTAATTGGAGCTGTTTGGTCTGTAGCGATATATCCTGGACCAATTCCATTAATTTGTATACCATATTTTGCCCACTCACAACACATATTAGCCGTTAATAATTTTAAACCACCTTTTGCTGCTGCATATGCTGATACATTTTGACGACCATACACACTCATCATAGAGCACATGTTAATAATTTTCCCTCCTCTACGTTCAATCATTCCTGGAGCAACACGTTTAGCAACAATTAATGGAGCAACTAAATCTACATTAAGTACTTTCTCAAATTCAGAAACTGGCATATCTAAAATAGGTACACGTATAATTATCCCTGCATTATTTACAAGAATATCAACAGGTCCAACTTCTGCTTCAATTTGACTAATTCCTTTATCTACACCTTCTTCACTACAAACATTAAAATTAATTGTATAAACATCTATACCATCTTTAGCATATTCAGCTTTACAAGATTCTAATTTTTCATCATTAATATCATTAATACATAATTTTGCTCCTGCTTTAGCTAGTGCTTTTCCACATGCCATTCCTATCCCATGAGTTCCTCCTGTTACTAAAGCAACTTTCCCTGATAAATCGAATAATTCGTTCATTATATTTATACTTTTTTTATCTTAATTCTGTAATTTTAGCTACATCCATGTCGTTATAATCCAAGTTTTCACCTGCCATTCCCCATATAAATGTGTAATTTGATGTTCCTGACCCAGAGTGAATTGACCATGGTGGAGAAATTACTGCTTCATGGTTATTCATCCAAATATGACGTGTTTCATTTGGTTCTCCCATAAAATGACAAACTGCTTGATCTTGAGGAATGTCTATGTAATAATAAATTTCCATTCTTCTATCATGAACGTGAGCTGGCATAGTATTCCAAACACTTCCTGTTTTTAACTCTGTCATCCCCATTTGTAATTGACAAGTAGTTACAATTCCACCTATAATCATCTGGTTTACAGTTCTATGATTTGCAGTTTCTAAACTACCTAATTCAATTTTATTTGCTTCTGCTTTTGTAACTTGTTTTGTTGGGTAAGCAGTATGTGCAGGTGCAGAATTCATATAGAATTTTGCAGGATTATTAGCATCATCACTTTTAAAAACAACCTCTTTTACACCTTTACCAAGATATAAGGCATCTTTGTGTAACATTTTATATTCTTGACCATCAGCAATAATAGTTCCTGTTCCTCCTGCATTGATAACACCAACTTCTCTTCTTTCTAAGAAGTATTCAGATTTTAAAGAATCTATAGTTTCTAAAGTTAAAGCTTCTAAAGTTGGTACTGCTCCACCAGCCATATATCTATCATAATGCGTATATACCCATTTAATACTTCCTGGTTGCATTAAATCTGGAACTAAAAATTCATCTCTTAATTCTTGTGTATCGTATTTTTTAACTGCTTGTGGACTTGAAGCGTATCTTGTTTCGAAAGTTGTTGCCATAATTTATATTTTAAATTTATTCTTTTGTTTTTATATTATATATTATTTACCTTTTTATAGGTTTTAAATTTTCATCTAATGGAACCATTTTAGGCATTAATAAATGCACTAAACCTAATATGATTAAATAACATGAACCAGCTATTAAGAAAGCCCAAAAGTACCCACTGTTCCCAGCCTGATCCAAAACAGAACCTAAAGCCATGTCTGCAAGAATACCTGCAACCGCTCCAATCATACCTCCAATACCTACAACAGAAGCTGTTGCTTTTTTAGGAAATACATCTGAAACTAGCGTAAAAATATTTGCTGACCAAGCTTGATGACCTGCTGCTGCAAGTCCTATTAAAAAGATTGCAAGCCATTTACTTTCTGTAACAGCTACAAAACTTACAGGTAATATTATTAAAGCACATATTAATAAAGTGATTTTTCTTGCCTTATTAATAGTCCATCCTTTTCTCATTAAGGCACCAGATAAATAACCTCCAAAAATACTTCCTCCATCAGCTAAAATATAGATTACAAAAAATGGTAATGCTATATTTTTAATATTTACATCGAATGTTGTTGATAAAAATTTAGCTCCCCAAAATAGGTAAAACCACCAAACAGCATCTGTAATTTTAGCTAAACCAAAAGCCCAAGTTTGACGTTTGTCTAATACACTTTTCCAAGGTAATTTTTCTTCACTTTCTACTTTAGAATCCTCTTGTATATAAGCTAATTCTTCCGCAGTTACTTTTGGATGAACTTCTGGCTTTTTATACATACGAAACCATAAAAACACCCATATAGCACTTAGGGCTCCTGTAATTAAAAATGGTATTTGCCAATTTTTTCCATTTTCATGAACAATCCATCCAACTACAAAAGGTGCAGCTATTGCACCAATACTTGTTGCTGCATTAAAAAGACCTGTAGCAAAAGCACGATCCTTTTTTGGAAACCATTCTGCTGTTGTCTTAATCGCAGCAGGAAAATTACCAGCTTCTCCAAAACCTAATCCAAATCTTGCTGCTGCAAAACCGATAATACTAAATCCAGGACGAACTAATGCATGTAACATCCCGAAAAAACTCCATATTGCAATTGAAAGCGTATACCCTTTTTTAGTACCTAATCTATCTATTAATCCTCCCATAGAAAGCATACCTAACGCATATGCTATTTTAAATGAAATCATAATATTTGCATAATCACTATTAGTCCATCCAAATAATTTTTCTAAGGTTGGAGCCATTACTCCAATAATACTTCTATCAAAATAGTTGATAGTAGTTGCAAACATTAGTAGGGCTAATATTCTGTATCGATAGTTTCCTATCTTTTTAGTTTCACTCATAATTAGTTTATTTATTAATTTTTTGAATCAAAATAGTATTAGAATATTTATAGAACAATTTTAAAACAATTACCAAAAACGAGATGTAAATTATTATTCAAATACTATAAACTATACTCCATTAAAGGCTTTAGAGGAATCGTATAGGTAATTTTGATTTTCTAATCATATTGTTTAAATATTGGGTGTGTTTTCTGAACATATTTTTCACCATCCATATATCCTTAATGATAATTTTAGAATCTTAACTTTTAAAATCATCTTAAAGAGATAACCTGTTTTTTTCCATCAACTAAATAAACGATTACTTCACTTTCTGATTTAAGAATCATATCAAGTTAATCGCAAAAAAATATTAAAAATTAAACGTTGAAATTTACCAGCATAAGTATCTAAAAAAATATGTACTGATTTGAATTTACATCTCATCAATAAAAAAACTCCTTTCAGTTTTGTTTGAAAGGAGTTCTAAATATTCTTAAAGAATATATTATTTTTATGGTGCAGTAGCCTTATAAATTGTAGCTAAACTTGGTGATGTAATTCTATAATCACTTTCGGCAGATAAAAAAGTTGCTTGTCCTTTCTTTAAAACTAAAGAAACATCTCCTTCAGAAACTTCAGCTTCTCCTTCAATAACTATTAATACTTGAGCTGTTTGTGCAACTGATTGATATTTATTTTCTGAATTAAGCAATATTTGACTCAATTCAAAATCTGGTGCAGGACTTTTATAAATACGTTCTATTCCATCATCTTGTAATTCGCCTAACATAATATTAGGATGTGTTTCTTCAAAAACAACATGTTTTAACAACTCTGGCACATCTACATGTTTAGGAGTTAAACCTCCTCTTAAAACGTTGTCTGAATTTGCCATTAGCTCCATATTCTGACCTTCTAAATATGCGTGAGGAATACCAGCGTCTTGAAAAACTGCTTCACCTTTATTAGCCATAACGATATTAAAAAAGTAAATAGAATAAATCCCTTTATCTAAGATTGTTGTGTCATTTGCAGAATCTACTGCTTTTGCAGCCCAATACCCTGGGTTTGTTCTATCTAATTCACCTGCTTTGTAAAGCGGTAATAATCTATTTACTAAAGGCTGTAGTATTTTATTACTTTCCTCTGTAGTTTGCTCCATTACTTGTTTGTAAAGGCCAAAATATCCTTTATCTTCAAAAACAGTTAAAAGATGATTGAATTCTGGAATCGTTTTTAAAACCTGAATTAACTTCTCTTTTGGTAAAAAACCATGCAACAACCAAAACTCACTTAGAGCTACCATTATTTCTGGTTTATGGTTATCATCTTTATAATTTCTATTCTTTGCTGTTAAAGGAATTCCTTGTTCATTTTCGAATTTAAATCCTTTTTCTGCTTCTATTTTAGAAGGATGAACTTGAATTGACAACATATCATTTACATCTAAAACCTTAAATAAAAAAGGTAATCGACCAAACTTATCGGCAATTTTAGTTCCTAATACTCTTGTAAGATTCAAGTGCAAATATTCATCTAAAGACTTATCTCCTTCTGGTGTTTTTAAAATAGATGGTGCATTTACATGAGCACCTAACCAATACTCTGCACATCGCTTTTCGCTTACTTCTAAACCTAACAATTCAGGAATATATTGAGTTCCACCCCAAGCATAATTTTGAACTTTTCCTTTTAAAAGTGACATCTTTTTTATCATTATTGAATCTTAAAATTATTTTAATATACTTTTTTTATACCTATTAGGTATTTTCTTAATTGATTTGATTACGATATTTTTATAATACACTTCCGCAGCTTCAGACTGAATTTGTATACGTCCTTTTTCTAAGGGAAGAAATTCCTTTTCTGAATTTTGGTAACGAGAATTAAATAAAGCCATCACTACTTTTCCATTCACAATATGAAGGCTAGTTCCTTCGTAACAAATTAATTCTAAAGTATTCCATTCTCCATGTGCATTTTCATTATCAAAACCTTTATCACAGTGTGCTGGACGTCCTTTTTCTATCTTAGAAAATTTATTTAGAGTAGCACCTCTTTTATAATCTAACCCTTTTTTATCATCTACTAAAGCAGAAGGAATATCAATCCCTACATTAGATAAACCATAATAATCTCCAACATCACCTTCTTGAACTTGCATTTCTTGAGAAGCCATCCAAACATTCCAAAACTTTCTATAAGGACCTGTACAGTGATATAAAATTCCACTATCTCTTGGTTTATCTATTCTTGGTTCCCATATTTTTTCTCCCCATTTAAACTCCATCTTTAAATGGTAATTTTTATATTCTTTTTTTGATGTTAATGCTCCATATATTTCCCCTGAAATATGTAATACCTGTTCTCCTTTAATAGTCTCAAAAGAAAAAACATTTTTAGGGTCATTATTTAAACCTAATGGAATGCCTTTTTTTCCATTACTTTTTGGATCTACATTATCTAAACCTGTTACAGAAGCGTGAGGAACTCCCATAAAAACATCCCAATTTTTATATGGATCTCCTTCTAAAAGGTTATTCCATTTTTTTGAAAGTTTATGATCTTCTTTTAAACCTGCTGCCCATTGAATACCACCTTCTAAGTGTTTGTAAAAGCGTTTATCATTAATTGCTTCTACTCTATGCCCCAACCCTGTATAAAAAACACGACCTCCATCATAATGATGATACCAACTTATAGGGTGGTTTATCCCCATTTTATCCCCTTCGTACGAAGATTCATCTAAAGTAGCTAAAACAGTTACATGTTTCCCTACAGGATCTACAAAATTATACCATTCATCAGTAAAATTTTCTATTTCATTAAAATCTTTAATTGCTGGATGATTACAAGATTTATGGATCATTAATTTTGCAGGTTGTATTTTTGGATGGCCCTTAAACTTAGCTCCAACCATCTCAGAATACCAATTCCATTTCATTTCTGTATCTGAAGCTGCATGAATACCAACATAGCCTTTTCCTTTAGCAAAATATTTTTGTAACGCTACTTGTTGATGATCATTTAAAACATCTCCTGTTGTATTTAAAAAAACAAGAACATCAAATTTCGATAAATTATCGATTGTAAAATCGTTAGAATCTTCAGAAAAAGAAACTTCCCAATTATTATTACCAGCCATTTTAGTTAGTAATTTAATTCCTGCTGGTATCGATTTATGACGATATCCTGCAGTTTTTGAAAAAACTAAAATATTAGTTTTTTTATATTGAGCATGTACATTTACGAACATGAAAATAACAACAATAAAAAGTGAAATTGATTTAAGTCTCATTTAAGTATATTTTATTTAAATAATCAAAAAGAAAGTATTTACTAAAATAGGTTGCTATTAAAACAAACAAATTATTGTAGAAAAAACAATCAATACAAAAAAACATCATCTAATAGTTTTTAAGCATAACTTACTATTCATTCCTTATAAATTATAAACCTCTTTTATAAAATTTATAGCAATTATTTAGTCCACACATTAAAATTCTTATAACTAGCAGAACGTGTAAACATATGTCTTAAGCCAATTCTACCCTCTGTAATTTGATCAAATCTCGACAAATCCCACGAATACCATTTTGTTTCATTATTGTCTTTTACAGATAAGTAAAGTTTATCACCAGACTTAATCCAAGTCATTTTATAAGTAACTCCTGTTTTAAATAATCCTGTTTTAAAGTAAGAAGGTGCAACCTCCATATCCTTAAAAGTAATATCTTCTGTTACTGGATACCTTCTAACTCTTAAATAATCATTCTTTGGATCTTCATTTACCATCGGAAAAGCAGCAAAACTAATATGAATCGTTTTCATATTATTATAGTATTTACTCATCGTTGGTACTTTTCTGAAGTCATTCCATTTACTAATGTCTTTATCAAAAATCCCTTTACCAATACCAGTTGCCTGAATAAATAAAATATTTACATTGACCACTGTAGAATCTGTACGAGTATAATCGTATTCTATTTTTACATCTCCTTCAAATGATTGCTTAGTCCAAAGAACAGAGTGGTGAGCATTATTTCTATTGATGGGTCCTGCAATTAAATCCATACCATACTTATTGTACTCTACCTTTGCAATTTCACCATCAAGAAACCAATTATTTTGCCAATTTTCTACACAAGGATCAGAAAATTTAAGTTTCCATTCAGTAGCTTTATTCTGCTTATTGAATTCAACCTGTACCTTTTGGGAACAGCTAAAACTCAATAACAATACTAGCATTGTTAAAACTTTAAAAAATAGTGGCTTCTTGATATAATTCATCTCAATCTAATTTAGAATTTTAAAATAGTTTCATTCTTCTTTTTGCAACTTTAACTACAGAACACTGATTAACAAACCCTTTCATCTATTAACCATTCAAAAGATTGAATTATTATTTTTTCGATTTAGCTCTTTCCCAGACAAAACTACCTTCTAACAAATAATTATATTCAGATTTTAAGCTCGCTTTCATTTTTTTGAAAACCTCTGGTTGTTTTAAAGATAAATCTTCAGATTCACCAACATCATCTTTAAGATTATATAAAACAAAATCTGTTAACTTAGCTTGTTTTATCAAATCTTCATTTCCCGCATGCATATTATGTATTTTAGGAAGTACAACACTATCATTTTCTAAACGACACATAATTTTATAATCTCCTTTTCTCATAGCTACAACACGCTCATTAAGTGCGTCATAAAAACTCCATAATAATGGTTTCGTTCTTTCAAATTTTCCATTTTCAAAAATTGAAGCAAATGATTCTCCATCTAATTTTACATTTGGTAATTCTGCACCTGTTAACTCACAAAAAGTTGGCATAAAATCTAAAGATGAAATAACAGCTTCTGATTTACCTTGAAAAGTCTTTTTCCCCATCCAATAAAAAATCCCTGGAACATGAATACCAGCTTCATTTGTCTACAATTTCATACCTTTTAATTCTCCTGGAGACCCATAAGATTTAGTTGCACGATAATATCTATTTAAAGTTTCTGGACCATTATCTGAACTAAACACAATTAATGTATTATCACCATAATTTTTCTTTAAATACGCTAACAATCTCCCAACTTCTTTATCCATATTTTCAACATTCGCAAAATACTCTGCTTGTTTCATATTTTTTGATAACGGAAGGTATTTTTGGACTAAGTCTTTTGGTGAAGCAATTGGTTCATGAGGTTCATGAAAGGTAACTTGAAGATAAAAAGGATTGTTTGACTCCTTTTTGTCTAACCAATTCATAGCTTCATCCACAACAATTTGACTACTAAACCCTTGAATCTCTCCTACTTTTTCACCATTTCTGATAAAATTTCTTGGGTTTTCATGACTTGGAACAGCATTATTATGTGTTGCAAACCAATGGTCAAAACCAAAATCACCTGGTTTAGGTTGTGCTTTACTATTAAACTTAGAATTACAATGTCATTTCCCAGACAAACAAGTTTCATAACCAACTGTTTTTAATCGTTGAGAAATCGTTTGTTAATTTTCTTGCATATGCACTAAATCTCTAAGATCATCACTTCTTTTAGGGCTAGGAATAAAATCATAAACTCCAGCTCTATTAGGGCTTCTCCCTGTCATAAGTCCTACTCTAGAAGGAGAACAAACAGGAGCAGCTGCATAAAAATTGGTTAAATGCAAACCTTTTTCTCCCATTGCATCCAAATTTGGCGTCTCAATTATTGGATGTCCAAAAGAAGAAAGATCTCCAAAGCCTAAATCATCACAAAGAATTACTACAATGTTTGGTTTTGTATTCTCTGTTTTTTCTTTACAAGAAAAAAGACTTGTTACAATAAGGAGTGTAAAAAAAAGTTGCTTAATTGTTTTCATTTTTAATTAAGTATAAATCATTTATAATTTAATTGTTTAATTAACATTACTGCCCAAGGACTTAACTCTTGGTCAATAATTAAGTTTCCTTTTTTATCAACTACCATTGTCCAAGTTTTTAAGTTAGAAGCTTCTTTTTTTAAGAACTTAATTTCTTCACGAGTTGGAGGTTCAGGTTTTCCTATAGATTCCCAAACATTATGAATATTTCCATGATCTTTATCTAAAACTTCAAATTCAAATACACTTCCAGGTTTTAAATCTTTTAATGTAAATTTTACTTGTTTAGAAGTTCCTTTTTCTCTTTTATTTGTTCCTGAAGGCACCGCATTTTCATATTCTTTTGGGTAATTATAAGCTAAGGCTACAATTTTATCATTCTTAGAATCTTTACTAACAAATAAGAAATCATCTTTATACAATTTTACATCGCCTAATTGATGTAACATTCTGTAAGCATGGTATGAAGGCTTCACCAAACCTTGATAATTTATCATTCCAAAACCTCCATGAAATATACTTGCTGCTCCTCCTTTTTCTTCAAAAATATCAGTAAAAGTCCAAAAAGCCAAAGAGTTGGTTAAACCAATACAATCTAAATTAGATTTTACTATATAAGCTGCTGCAGGCAAACGATCGTGCATTGCATCTCTACTACTAGGGCTAGTATTCCATTCTGTTAAGTGAATTTCAACATCAGGATAAGCACTCTTAGCAATCACTTTGTTTAACCATTGTAAATCTAATTTTAATGACTTTACAAAACGTGTTAATCCTTTTCCTTTTCCAGTTTCAGGATTAAAAGCATAATCAGTTGGATAAGGATGAGTACTAACGAAATCTACTGGAAGTTTTTCTTTAGCACAAAACTTTAAAAAATCTTCAATCCATACACCATGCCATTGCAAAGCATTAATATCTTTTGTATTAAAAACAGCTTCTGAAGCTTCATCATCAGTCACTTCACCATCAAAACGAGTGTCAGGTACAAAGTTACTTGTAGAAGGTCCTCCTACTTTTAATCTATTATCTACAGAACGAATTGCTAAAGCAGATTGTTTGTACAATTCAAAATACTGAGATTTTGTTCCATCCCAAAATAAAGGATATAGATTAGGTTCATTCCAAACTTCAAAATACCAAGTAAGTACTTCATCAATTCCATATCTATCTACACAATGTTGCGTAAAAGCTTTCACCAAATCGTGCCATTTTTCAAAAGAATCATCAGCAGGTGTAATATTTGCTTTCCACCAAAAAACTGTTTTAGAGTTTTTTGCTGCCATACTTGTTGGTAAAAATGCTAATTCAACAAATGGCTTTACTTTTAAGTCTAACATTCTATCAAATAAATCATCTATATATTGCCAGTTGTAAACTGTTTTTCCATTTTTAATTATTACAGGAAACATATCATCATGAAAGATTCCATGAAAACGTACATATTCAAAGCCGCAATTTTCTTGAACTTGCTCTAGTTGTTCTAACCAACCAGCACGTAAACCTTCATTTGCTCTACCTGCTCCCACCATTTTACTCCAATAATGATCAAACTTTTCGCCACTACCTGAAACATCAATTTTTATATTTTTCTGTGCATGACTTTGGAAACAACCAAAAATCACTACAATAAGTACTAATATTTGATGCTTAATGAACTCTTTTTTATATCTCATAATAATTGAATCTATTGTGTAATTTGTGTTTATTTATTTTAATGTTGTTGAAGTTTCCTTTAATGTTTGATTCCAAAGTCTATATGGATCTTTATTTTCTATCATTTGTTCTAGTAATAAATTTTCCATCTCTTTTAATTTCTCTTTATACTTTGGGTTTTCGGCCAAATTTGTTTCTAATTCTCCCTTTTTATGATGCTCTGGTAAATATTCATTAGGATTTTCTTTCAAGTTAAAGAGCTGTGTTTCTCTAACTGCACCATCCATCATATCATATTTAATCAATTTCCAATCACCTTTTTTCACTGAACGCATACCAGGTTTTGTACCACCTGCATAAACTCCATACATTACATCTCTAACATTTTCTTTTTCTCCGTCTAAAACAGATTTAAAACTTTTTCCTTGTACCGTTTCTGGTATTTTAATTCCTGCTAACTCACATAAAGTAGGTAGAACATCTAGTAAATAAACATTTCCTTCAACTCGTTTACCAGACTGTATTCCAGGACCTTTAACAATAAAAGGCACCCGAGATGTGTGCTCATACAAATTTTGCTTCCCCATTAATCCATGTCTACCAATAGACATTCCATGATCTGAAGTATAAATAATATATGTATTATCTAATTCACCCATTTCTTCAAGTTGTTTTAGAACTTTCCCTATTTGAATATCAATATTTTCTGAACAAGCATATTCTCTTCCTAATTCATTTCTAATTGATTTTTCATCTCTTCTTTTCCAAACTCCACTTACACGCTCTTCATCTCTTAAATTTGGATGACCGTGAAAAAATGGATGAGCTTCCAAATAATTATCCTGAAGGTGAGGTTGTTTTGGGTTTAATTCTGGAAAACTGTTTTTATCTTTATGATTAACAGCTCCATATTTTTCTAATAATTCTGGAGTCCCATTTCTTGTATCATGTGGGTGTGAAAAACCAAAATAAATTAAAAATGGATCTTCTTCCTTTGTAGCTTCTCTGTCTGTTAAATATTCCATTACTTGTTTTGAATGCCAAGCACTACCCGATTTTTCAGTTCCTCCTCTTTTAGTTGCATCTTTAACTACAGTAAATTGTCTATTTGCACCAGGATACGAATTCCCTTTTTTACAAGTTCTCATTGTTTTATAACCTGCATTATTAAATACAGCACCCATGGTTTGTTTGTCTATAGGATGAGAATCTATTTGTTTCTGAAACTCTGCACTAGGAGGTAAATCCCAAACTGTACGTCCAGACATAATCATATGTCTAGATGGTGTACAAACTGCACCATTCATAGACCCCATATTTCTTGCTTGATCAAAAACAATTCCTTCTTTTGCAAGTCTATCAATATTCGGTGTTTCCAAAATTGAATTAGGATCGTATGTTTTTAAATCAAAAGGAGACTGATCATCAACCAAAACAAACAGAAAATTTGGACGTTTTTTTTCTTTTTGTGCTTTTTGTGCTTTTCCACAACTAACTAAAAATGTTGTTGAAATTAGTAGTATCAAAATCTTATTCATTCGTTTTCTCATTTCTAAATTATTAATCATTTTATATTTAAAATTTTATTTCTATTACTGAAATATTTACCTTTATTTTTTCGTTACTATGCAATTCTAATTAATTAAAATCGTTCTAAAGTTCCCTTCCTTAAAACTCTTTTCTTTATTACCTACTTTAATAACTACAGGTACTTCATTATTTAAAAACAGTTTTCCTTCTTTCTTCTCTAAAACTACATTTCCTTTTTCTTTGGATGAAAGAATAATTTCGTTTGCAATAAGTTCTGTTCCATTCCCCATAAACATTACAAAATCGTTATTTTTCTCAGTACCAATTAAAGCATACGTTGCATTAGATGACATGTTTTTATAACTAACTTTTTGGTTATCATAAGAAGAAAATATATAATCTTCTCTACCAGATTTATTGATAATATTTAAACCTGCAAATTCTTTACTTCCGTTTTCATCTTCGAAACTAGTAATGCTTTTTACACTTTTCCCTTTTGTTGAAGTAAATGGTTCATACACAGAAATAAACGGATGTTCCCAGGCTTCTCCATGTTGTCTTGCTGCTATTGTTAAATAAGGAGCTCTCCCAACATCATAAGGTAAATTACCTCCATGTTTAAAGGCTTTATTTGGTGGCGATTTTATAGAAAACACTTCACGCCCTTCTGTTCCTTTCATCCAAAGATTCATAAACACATCTTCTTTACCTTCTGGCATATCTATTTTCCATTCTGCTTGATAATCATCACTTGTACGAATAGATTTTTTATCCCACATATAGTCAAATGCATAAAGATGTCCGCCTGCAAAAGCCATTTCTTCACTTGGTTTCAGATCTAATAAATTACCTTTTACATCGCTTATTTTCATACTTTGACCAAGGTTATGATAAAAATAATCATGGAATTTATCTCCTTTACGTTGTTTCATTGAACGGAAAATATCTATATAATATCCAGTATCCTCGCCTGTTTTTACAATACTAACCAAACGACTTTGGTCACTTCTTGATTCTGGTTCTAAAAAGAAAACATCAGTATAAGTAATATCTTTATAATATCCTTCTTTCTGTTCAGATTTGGGGTACATCCCCATCATATCAAATGCATGATTACTCAACATTTCTGTATATGAAGATGTTCCATCTACCATAACTGTATTATGAGCAGGGAATTGAGAGTAAAATTCTAAGTAAACTGGATTTAAATACCCTGCTCCTTTACCAGGATCTGCTCCTTGAACAAAACCTTTTCCATACAATTCTAAATTAATACCATTTGCATGCATATGGTTTCCAAGAGAGGCGTTTAAAGATGCCATCATTCCATCTTTACCCTGCCCCATTCTTTGAATAGACCAACTTACATTTGGTGCATAAAAAGTTTGAGTAACATAATATTTTAAATTTGCTTTCTTATATTTTTTATTTAATTCTAAAGGTTTACTTGTAAAAAATGAAGATATATCTGCTTTTGCTTTTCTCCTTTTTTTAGAATGTTCTTTATTTTTAGTAAACAACTTATACATTGATGTAAATTCCTCTTCTAAAACTTCATCCTCATTTTTTTGAGCCATTCTAATCATATCACTCATAGATTCTGTACTTAATGCCCCATAATAACTATCTCCAAAAGAAACTGTTTCTCCATTTGGAAATAAATACTGAGGAATCATCTTAACTGCTTTTTCCATAACTGGTGTAAAAGGCAGTATATTATGATTAAATGTATTATCGAAATCTCTAATAAAGTTGGTTAACGCTTTAGTTACTCCCATAGAATAACTTGGACATTCATTCCAAACACCATTATTTTCATCATAACCATAATCCATAAATTTAGATAACGACCATTGTCTTGCAGAAGTTACATTTAAAATATAGTTGATATAATATTCACGCCCTTTTTGGTCTTCATAGTTTTTATTATCCTGTAAAACCATTGCAGCCTTTAAAATAATATTTCCCTGATGCAAGTTCCAATTATTTTGTGGTACACCATTTTTAATAACTTGATCTGTCCATCTTTTTATTGTTTTATCATATCCTTGAATTCTATCAGGATAATTAGCTTCAATATAAGGGTGTAAAAAATCATATAATTCAGCATTGATTTGAAGTGCTCTTTCATGTATTACCTGAAAATGTGTAAAACCTACAAGCGTTTGAATATGACCATTCATTAAATCTATTGGTTCACTTCTATATGACATACCTTGCATATAAGTATCAAATAAGTCGAATGCAAATTTTGCAAAATCTTCATTGTTTTCTAACCAATATAAAAAAGCTGCATCTCTTCCTAACCTTAAAATAGTTTCATTAAGTGATACAATTATATTCCCTGTAACAGATGGTTCTGCCCATTCAAAAGGGTGACCTTTTTTAGTTTTATTAGGTAAATAAATTCCTCTTGGGTCATCCATATAAGGTAAAATATCTTCTATACTTGGTCTCCCATAATTTGTAGTTGCATCTCTAGACCCTGTAAATTTAACTGTTGGCACTGGTGCTTTTCCATCTGCATGAGAATAATGAATTCCATTAACATACACATTAGTAGCTTTCGTTTTCCAATACATTTGTAGTCTTGACACAATCCACTCTTTATCTGTAACATGTCTATCTACATATACATCTAATTTTTTATGAAGACCATTTAAAACATCTTTTGCCCAAGTTTCTTTCTTGATTGTTTTTTTTAGTGCTTTTTTACCAGATTGTGTAATATATAATCTTGGGTAGCCTTGCTCAAGCTTATTTGGAAGCGGTATTGTATTAGCAACTTGTGCGTGTATAAAATTCGCTATAAGCAGAAAAAAAACTGGAACTACTAATTTTCTTATTATCATTATTACTTCTTTAATGTAGATTACATGCTTCTAATATTTCTAAAAAAACAGAATTCTTATTATAATATTGGTGTGTATTTAATTGTTATTGAACCTTTACTAACAGGTACTGTAAAATCAACACCTATTCTGTATGCCGGTCCTCCTTCTCTTAAATGTTTTACAGGAACCAATTCATCTTTAATTATTAATTGCCCTCCATCACAAAAAACTTCAGCTTTAATTTTCTGATTTTCTGTTGTAAGTATTACCGTATTCGAATTGATGATTTCATATTCTGACAAAGTCATTATTGCCACTCCAAAAGGAACTTTTTTTATTGCAGAAAATTCATCTTTAATAGAAATTACTCCATTCTCTTTTTTGTCGTTTTTAAAAGTTCTTACTAATGATTTTAACTCAGTAATTTCATATGCTGATTTTAAATCCATCACAACTTTATCGCTATTTTCTTTAAATTCTGTTGTTGTAATACTTCCTGAAAAGTTTCTTCCATTAGATTGAAGTTGATTATTTATTTTAGGAACTGGATGTCCCCAAGAACTTCTAGCTTTATTGTCTGGAGAAAACGAACCAGCTCTATAAGATGGCGCTCCTATATCTCCAGTAATTATATCTTTACCCAAAACAATTGTATAAGTACCAACATCACTATGATTATGATTTTCTGCATTATGACCTGCTTTCATCGCTATAGAAAATGGAATTTCTTGTTTACCTCGTGAAATTACCATTCCTATATCATCAAAAAAGGTATAATTAGGTAGTTCTGACTTAGAATTATTATTACTTGTAATATCTTCTGTTTCTTCTAGATCATTCCATGCTACTAATTGATAGACAGCAGAAAATGAATCATGACTTTTTGATTTTTTTGACACTTCTGGCATTGTAGCTCCATAATGTTTTACAGACATATTGTATGCAAAACCACCATCATTAGAAACTTTAGAGACACCATCTGAAAATGGGGCGCAAATACCTTTATGAATTTGATATCTTTCTGGGAAATTACCAACATCCATTAACATTTTTGGATTATCAGCTTTAAACAAATCTATTGAACCATTAGAATAATCTGATAAAGTTTGTGCTAAATATAAATAATGCCCAAAACCATAATTCCAATAACCAGCACCTTCAGAACAATAACCATCAGCACCAAAACCACTTAAATAATATTTCATACTATTTAAAGCACTTCCAATAGCAGCAATACGTTCTTCCCTATTTTTAGCAATTGAAATTGCTACAAATAACGAACCACTAGTACAAACAGAATTCCAATTACTTGTACTCTTAAGCCATTTATTGTTTTTATCTAAAATTTTACTACTTGTTAAATAAGAATCTATAATTCTTGTTTGTAACTCTTTTTTAATATCAGTTCTTAGATTCTCATTCAATTTATTGCCTAAAAGTACTTCTGCTAAAGCTAAATCAGAACCAAACCTTCTAGCTCCTAAATCTATTGTTACTCGTCTGCCTTCTAAAACTCCATTTTCATTATCATCATGATTTGGGTGTACCCAAGACTTCATAGAAATAATTGCTCTTACATAAATCTCTATTTGAGGTAAAAAGCGACCTTTATTTTCTAAACATTCTGCTAAAACAAAATGCTCTAATCGTTCCATTGTTCGATAATACCTAGGTTTATAAATCCCTCTATTACCATCTTTATTTGCTAATCTGTAAATACTATCTGTAATTGGTACTTCTGGTACTTTATTTAGTTCTAATAATGCATTTTCTAAATATTCTTTTCCAGATTTTGTCGTTAAAATCTTATCCCAATACGTTCTATTTAATATTGAAGGTGAAGGTTGATACGCTTCTTCAGGGATAAATGACTCTAGCATTTCTATCTGTTTTGCACTTGGATAAATAGCATTCTCTTTTCCTTCTTGATAAAAATTTTGAAGATCTAAAGTAGATTTTGAAACTGTATTACAAGCCGTAAATACAGTTAACAAAACAATAGCGCTCACTACTATTTTTATTTTTTCATAACTTTTAATTGATAACTTTTTCACTAGTTTACACATATACTCTTTTATTGAAAATGTAGTTTTTTAAGTAGTAGTTCAATATTATACAATTTAGCTTCAAAAAAGTATAAACTATTACTCAGGATATATAAATTATAAGCAATTTGGTCATTAATTATAGCTATAATAGAGTATTACATCAAACCCACCTTAAAAATTAACCATATTTTTAAAAAAAAAGAGATAAAAAAAACTCGATATTAATTAAATACCGAGTTTTCAAATTCAAAATAATTAACACAAAATTCAAATTCTTAATCAACTTTATTTTTTTGATACCAATTAACTATGTAAGTTCCATTTGTTAATGAACTCCTTAGTAATTTAATTGATATTCTTTCCAATTACTTAAACATTTACTTTTTATTAAAAATGTAATTCTCACATTACTAGTTCAATAGTATATAATTTTGTTTTTAAAGCATATAAATTATAATTCATAATGTATAAATTATAATCAATTTGAGCATAAATTTTAGCTATAGTAAAGTATTTTACAAAAAAAATAAAAGTTATATTTAAAATTATGAAATAACGTTAGATACATCTCTTTTAAAAAGGTAAAAAATAGATTCTTAATTTTACTTTTCTGTTGAAAAAACTGCTGCTGGCAATCCTTCTTTATTATACAAATTAGCTCCCTCAGGATTTTCAGACCAGGCATAACGTACATTTATTGGTTTTGAAATTGATGAATTCCAAACTTCTATTTTAGATTTCGAAATTATCTTAGCTTCTGCTTTTTCCCAAACACCATCTTCTCCCTCAATTTCAAACCATTTTAAGGATTCATTAATTTCTATAGTATCATCTAACAAATGCTTACTACCTACCATTAATCCAGATCCAGTATTTGTAAATGAAATTTTAATTTTATTTTTTTTGATCTTAAACGATTTAAATAGTGGTCCACTAACTGCGCTTACTTTTTTATGATAATCTCTGTCTAAAGCCCATAAAGCTAAACGCTTTCCTGCATCCATTTTATTATGAGGATGTACATCTTTAGGCTCACCAATATCATATAAAACGGCCATTCCTGTATTAGGTAATTTTAAGGTTTTTCGCAACTCATTATTAACTGTTGCCCAACCTTTATCTGCATCGTCATTTGCTCTATTACACGCTGCCAATTGCGCCCAGTAGAATGAAAAATCTCCTTGACTCCAATCTGCTCTCCAACTTTCTATCATTGTAGTAAAAGACTCTTCATATTCATTTTGTCTATAAACAGCATTACTCTCTCCCTGATACCAAATTGCACCTTTAATTTTATATGGAATAACAGCACTTAACATTCCATTATACAATGTAGTAGGTATCTTATTGCTTTCTCTTGGGTTTACAAAAGCTCTAGGTTTACGCCTTTTACTACCATTTTTTTTCCAAGTTGACAGCTTACGCTCAAAAATGGTGTCTTTATAATCATCAGCATCCATCTTTTTTATAACTTCATTTACTTCTTTTCTATTAGCTTCAAAAAAATCTTTCAAATTTTCATTTTCAAGATAAGCTTCTTCAGAAATCCAAGGCTCAATGCGAGTACCTCCCCAAGAACACTCTACCAAACCAATTGGCACATTTAATTCTTTGCGTAATTCTTTTGCGAAAAAGTACCCAGTTGCTGTGATTTTTCTAATTCCCTTCGCATTAGCGCTTACCCAATTTCCATCAAAGTTTTTTTTCTTTTCGTTTAATGATGTTGTTTGTGGTACTTCAATATGTCTAAGCCAGTCATCATTTACTGTTGCAACTTCTTTTCTAATATATTCAACCAAAGGTTGATGTTTAGGATCTCTAGAATTATTCAAAAACTTTTCCATAGAAAAATCCATATTAGATTGACCTGTACAAAGCCAGACTTCTCCAGATAAAACATCATTTATTACAATGGTATTTTTTCCTGATACAGTAATTGTAAATGGACCACCAGCTTTAGGCGTTTTTAAATTCACTCTCCAAGTTCCATTTGCATTGGTTACAACTTGTGCTTTGGCTCCCCAGCTTGCTTCAACAGATATTTTTTCATTTGCATCTGCCCATCCCCAAATAGGAATTTCAGTTTCTCTTTGAACTACCATATGATCAGAAAAAAGTGAATTTAAAGATATATTTGCTAAAATACTTTGAGGTAAAACAAATAGTAAAATAACTATTAACTTGTTGTAAAAACGCATAGGTCTAAAGTTTAAAATTGATAAAAATTTATAAATAAAATATTTAAAAAACTATAAAGTAGTGTCTAAGAAATCTTTTATACTACTTTTTATCATCGGGTTTTTATAAGATTTGTGAGACTAGAAAATCGGAAGTATTAGGGCGAAAAAAATTGTTTGTTGAATGTTTGTCGATTTAAGTTTTAAAATAGGCATAAATTTTATGAGGTGTTGTGTGCTGAAGGTTACCATTCTTTAGTGAAATAATTTACTTCGATTGGCTCTGTAATATAATAACAATCTTTATACTCTGTAATGTGAAAATGCATTTTCCACTTATTACCAAAATTATCTTTTAGTTTCAAGTTATATCGAAGTATGTTAAAATTTAATAAATTTTCAGTGTCAATATACTCATAAGACTCTAAGTGAAATTTCCAACCTTTTAGTTTATGTATTTTTTCAATTGTTCTTATCATTGTGCTGTAACTCATTGAAAAACTTTGAATTCTACCCTCTCTATCCTTAATAAACTCAAGAATCTCTATTTTAGTAGGATCCATTTCACATTCTTTAATCCAGATTTTCTCTATTGTATAAAAATCAATACTTTCTATATAATTTTCAGAATTTCTATTATTTATTAAAGCAATTGTTTTGTTAATTATACTATCAACTTTTGCACAATCAGTGTTTTTTGGTGTCTTACACGAAGTTGTAAATATTAAAATCATTCCAATAAATATCATTCTGATCTGAACCATATGTAAATAAAGTAATTATGTTTTGTTATTTAGTTATATGATATTTCATACATTTAATCAATCTGAAATTTTGTGCACACCACTTGATAAAATTAGTATTTTATTTAACATCCATCCACGTTACTTGATTCCATTTTTCCTTCACAAACGGTTGAGGTTCTCCTTTTGTAGAACGTCCGTTTTGTATGATATCTGTTATTTTTTTCTTTAATTTTTCAACGATTTCTGGTTGTTCAAAATATAGATTTGTCGTTTCTCCTGGGTCCTCCTCCATATTGTTAAGTTCAAAAATTGCTTCTCCTTCTTTTGGTTCAATTAATTTAGGTTTTAAAGATCCTCCTGAACCTCGCAACATATTTAATTTCCATTTACCTTCTCTAATTGCAAAATGCCCCGTAAAAGAATGATGAATAACTGTTCTATCTGTACCTTCTATCGAATTAACATCTTTCATTAAAGGTAACAAGCTATAACTATCTTCAGCAGCGTTATCTGGTATTTTTACTCCCACAATATCTGCAATTGTTGCTAAATAATCTGTCTGACAAACTGGTGTATTTATTTTTCCTCCAGCCTTAATTTTATTTGGCCAACGCATTAAAAAAGGCACTCTATGACCTCCTTCATAAATATCTCTTTTTCCTCCTTTAAAATTTAGATTACTATAATGTTGGTACGTATCTCTTTGATATATATAATTAGATTCTGCACCATTATCCGAAGAAAAAATAACCAAAGTATTCTCTTCTAAACCATTTGCTTTTAAAGCATCTAATACTTGCCCTACTCTATAATCTGTTTCTTGCATAAAGTCTCCATAATTTCCACATGCACTTTTTCCTTGAAAATCTGGATGTGTACAGTGAGGTAAATGAGGACTAGTTAAGGGCATATATAAGAAAAAAGGTTTTCCGTTTTTAGCTTCATTTGCAGAGTTATTAATATAATCTACTGCTTTAGTAGCAAATGTTTCTAATACTATTTCATCATTAAATGATGCTGCAACCTCAACATGTCCTTTAGCTATTTCTGTTTTATATGGGGGTGTCATTCTATAAGTACGAGGTGTTACATCCATTTTCTTTTTAGTGAATAAAGTAGGAGGATCTAGAACTTTATCATTTTCTAAAAAAGTCAAAATCCCATAATTCATAGATGCAGCAATTCCAAAGAAATAATCAAAACCTTTTTCTATTGGTCCATCTGTAAATGGTTTAGACCAATCTCTATCTACTCCTTTTTTACCTTCAAATTCCATTTGAAGATGCCATTTACCTACCATAGCTGTATTATAGCCATTATCTTTAAGCATAGAAGCAATTGTCATTCGATCTTTCTCAATTAAACAAGGCCCATCAGCTCTTAAAACACCTTTTTTCAAAGACGTTCTCCAACTATAACGTCCTGTTAATAAACTGTATCTTGATGGCGTACAAACTGCATCACTACTATGCCCATCTGTAAAAGCAACTCCTTCATTTGCTATTCTATCCATATTTGGTGTAGAAAATTTAGCTTCAGGATTTAAAGCACTAACATCTCCAGCACCTTGATCATCTGTATAAATAATAACAATATTAGGTTTGTTTGGTTTGGTTTGTTTTTCAGTTTTTGTATTCCCACAAGAAACAAGTAAAAAAAAACTTATAATAGTTGTGATTTTTGATAAAATTTTCATGTTATAATTAATTTTCTTTTTTTTATAAGTTTAAATTTTCAACTATTATTCTAGCTACTTCTTTCCCTTGTTGATTAAATCCTAATTCGTTATAGTGAACATTCCCTGGTTCTTGAGCCCACTTTTCATAATGTGGTTTCGTAAATGCGAAAAGGTCATTTATTATAATTTCAGGATAATTATTCAAAACCTCTAAAGCTGCTTTATTAAACTTTATACTGTCACCTTCAAATCGTCCTTTTGCATTTGCAGGAACAGGTGTTGTTGTCGCAAACACCAATTTTGTATTTGGAAATTTCTTTTTTAAATAATTACATATTTCATTTAAGTTTGATTTGTAGTCATTTATCGATGAAACTTGTTTTCCGTTTTTCTTAGAGAGATGTTTTCCTTTAAGGTATTTTAAATCATGTAAACCAACGTTAAAGTGAATTAAATCCCATTTAAAATTCCAACCATTTTCTAACCCTGGTTGAAACATCGTTTTCTCTAACTTTTCCATATTTTCAATGAAATTATGGCTAGAACCACCGTTTTTAAACAAACGTATAACAGTCGCTTTGTCTTTTAAAATTCCCCTAACTTTTGATGAATATTTTATTGAAATAGAATCGCCATATATAAATACATTTGGAGTATCCTTTTTAGGATGTATATATTTAAAAGCATCCGTTTTATAAACTTTTCCAATCTTGCCACAGAGTTTTTTCCAAGTTAATCTACATAATTTCTCATTGATTTTTCTATATATATTTTCAGCAAAAGCAACTGGAGCTATTCCTATTCCGAAAATACTAAAACCAATAATTTTTATAAATTTTTTACGATTCATTTTTCAATCTTATTTAATAATAAGTTAGGTTTATAAAACTCTTAATTACCCCAAACTTTAATTTTATTCTTCCCTATTTTCAAACTTTCAAAAGGACCAATAAAAGGAGTTCCTATTGTTCTAACTTTTCCAAAATAATCTTTATTGATGGTTACTGGAGAAGCATCTGGGTTTTCAAAAGGTGCTTCAGATTGAAAAGCGACTCCTAATAAAGCTGTGTTAACTAGTTGTGTTTTAACATTTTTAAAACTCTCATCAACCGTAATATTTAAATAATAACCATCCTTTTCTTTAGTTAAACTAATCTCTGGGTTTAAAGTTCTGTTTTCTACAAAATTAGTTTCAATATTTGATGGTAGCGCTTTGTTTAAATATAGATTTGCATCAATAAATACTGGAAATTTTTGCTTGTTATAATTATTTAATCCTCCAGGAGATTTCCATTTATAAGTTGCTGAAGGAAAATCATTATAAGCATTTAAACCATAGTATTGACCTTTTTGTAAAGAGTCTATTTTTGAAGCAAAAATATTGTTATAATAACGATCATCTCCATGTATAACAGTCATCATACCGAGAACTGCTGTTGAATGTGAAAAATGGTAATGCGTAAACCTATTCATTGCTGTTCTCATATGAATATTCCCTGCAATTAAATTATTTACAAATGCTGTTCCCTGAGATGCATTCAAAATTCCTCTTTCAGAAAGTAAAATATTGTTATCGATAATCATTGGTCCATGATTGACCTCTACAAATAAATCTTGATCCTGATTATTAAATAAAAGATTACCCGTAACACGAGCTCCTTGTGCTTGCCAATCTAACCAAATACCTCTGTGGTTATCGTGAATAAAATTATTTTTAATCAGTACATCAATTGCAGCATGGAGTTTAATTCCTCCAATTTCCCAACCATCAAACTGTTTTTTTACATTAATGTTGTAAATATGATTGTTACTAATTTCGCTAAAAACTCCTCCAAGATGCCCTATTATTCCTCCTTGTTCACAATCTTTAATTGTATTATTTCTGATAATATGAGAACCAACTGTTTCTTTAGACCAACCTAATTGTAAAGCTCTAAAAACAACTTCTCTTTCACGTTGTGTTCCATGTTTCTTTTTATCTCTTTTCCATAAATTTTGTCCTGAACTTCTTTCTTTTCCGATAACAACTCCAGAGCATTTAGAATCAGAAATTATATTATCTTCAATAATCCAACCTTTACTCCAGTTTGGTCCAATTAAACCAATTTGTTCAGCTGTTGGAGGTGCCCATTGTGTTGCTGCATGACACATTTTAAAACCACGAACTGTAATATAATTAATTCCTGTTTTTTTCGGCCAGAATACAGTTGATCTTACATTTATTTCAACCAATTCTTTATTTGGGTTTTTACCATTAAAATTCGCATAAATAGTTGTTGTTTTATGATCACTTTTACAAAACCACTTGTATTTAGAACCCTCTATATCAATTGCTCTTTTTAATGGTTTTTCTGAAAAAACTTTTGATAAACTATCTATTTCATAAAGTGATTTTCCATTCAGATAAACTTCTCCTAAATGATGTTCTCTTCCATAAGTTTTTGTTAACCAATCTCCGTAAAGTATTTCTTGATAGGGATTAAATTCGCCAAAAAATGAATTATCAATAACTACTTTCCAAACTGATCCTTTGTGTTTTTTCCAGGTATTAATTTCTTCAGAACCTTTAATCCAAACCTCTTCGTTTTCTGCTGCCTGATACGTAATTCTATTTAGATTATTCATACCTCCGTAAAACGGATTTATTCTTTCTCTATAAATACCTTTGTGAACAATTATTACATCTCCAGGTTGTGCAACTTTTGCTGCTTTAGAAATTGTTTTAAAGGGCATTTCTTTTGTTCCATCATTATAATCATCTCCTTTTTTGGAAATATGATATTCTCTTGCCTGTAAAACAAAAGAAAGAAAAATAAACAGTGCTGTAATAGCTAACTTAAACGACTTCATAACTTATAATATTTTATTCACTTTCAAAAACTTGTTCCAACTTAATATAATCAACTGCAAATTTTCCTTTTGATGGTTTCCAATCTCTTTTAAAAATACGTATTAAATTATCACCTTCTTTTAAATCTACCAAACCAAAATCTATTTCTTTAAACGTTTTTGACTGTGGAAATTTAAACTCTCTATGTATGCGACTATTTATCAAAACATCGTGATTTGACTCTCCATCTGGAGAAGCATAACTTACAATAAAACGATACTTAGCAGGTTTTGCAACCTGAGCTAATATGGATACATGATCATAAGGATTGTCAAAATTTGTTACATACCCTTTTCCACTATATCCTTTTATCCAAGTATCTACAATTACATTGTATAACTTTCCTCCTGCAGCAAATCCATTTTCTGCCTCTAATTTTAAAGTTGTTTTGGTACGTTTTGCAATTCCCAAACCTTTTTTTGATGGAACTATAGGAATAATATTCCCTTGTTTATCATACTTTAAATAATCTGCCATTACACTACGTGTTTCACTTAATCCTCCTGACAACCACGCACTATGATAAAACATCATATCTTTTCCTTTATACGTTACTATACCTCCATGATTAGTACCACTCTGACCTTCAAAATCATCAATAAAAACACCTTTGAACTCATAAGGTCCTAAAGGCTTATCTGCAACTGCATAAAACATCTTTTCTGGCCATCTTCTTGGAGTTAGACCAGGATATGTTAAATAGTATTTATCATTTCTTTTATGTACCCAAGGTCCTTCAAAAACATGGGTTAATTGTTTAGTTAAAACTGTATAGGTTTCTGGCTTAATAGACATTAAATCATCATTTAACTCTGCTGCAAAACACTTACGATCATGCCCCCAATATAAATAAGGAGTTTCATCTTCATCTATAAATAATGCTGGATCTTGACCAAATTCTACTCCCTTCACATATCCTAAATCTGTAAAAGGACCTTCTGGTCTATCGCTTCTAGCTATTCCTGTCCTAAAAAGACCTATTCCAGCCTCTTTCATACAATAAATCAAATAGTAATTACCTCTGTAATAAGCTGCATCCATTGCCCAAGCATGACTCTCTGCCCAATCTACATTTTCTAAATGTAGAATCCTACCATGATCTGTCCAGTTTACCATATCTGTGGTAGAAAAAGCATGGTATCCTGTCATACCATAATGGTTATTAGAACCTGGTTCATCATGAGAAGTATACACCCATAATTTATCAGGATCATCAGGCCAAACATGTGGAGATGGATCTGCTGTAAATACACTTGTAAAAACAGGGTTTTGAGCTTTGACACTTAATGACAGTAACATTATCAACAACAATAAAATTCTTTTAAAGTCCATAACTTATTATTTGTGATTTGATACTTCTTCTCTAATTAGTTTCCCTTCTTTGTATTCTTTAACAGTTACTTTTACAGTCTCAGAAGTAGATTCTAAATGCTCAATTTTAATTTTTTGAACACGTCCGTCAGTCAATGTTACTGTTAATTCATTTTCATTTTTAGCTTCAACAGATTTTACTAAAGATTTATTTTCATAAGGTTCTACTACAGATAAATACCTACCTTTTTTTCCTTTAGTTCTAACAGCCATAGATTTCAATCTAGAAGTCTCATCTCCTAATGGAAAATCTCCTCCTATTTTTGCTTCAAATCTATCAACATCTAACCCACTTAAATCAATGGTAATTTTTCCAACTTTATTTTTACTTACAGGCATACCAGGTGTTGAATTACTCATTGGTTCTCCTCCTATTTTAATAGGTCCTCCATAATAATCTTTTCCTTTATTTTCTGGTACTAAAACATTCTCATACTTAACAGGAAGTGATGAAAGATATACTTGAGAACCATCTTTAAGAATCAATTTTGCATCACCCCAAAAAATAGTATTGTTACGTGCTTTATCTGCTATTTTGGTAGTTAATTCTAATTTCTTTTTACCAGATACATCAACAGATATTTTTTTACTTCCTAAAATCCATGCTCCTGTACTGTCTTTGTGTACTATTGTGTCATCTACCAATACAGCATACCAAAGTTTTTTATTTACATAAAAACCTTCTGTAGAAGTACCTATCATTACTTCAGCTTTTTTTGGCCATGCATTAAAAACATCAATTTTAAGAGCCCCATCTAAACTGTGTGGTAATCTTAATCCCTTATTATCACAACCTTCTCCCCAACACATTTCAAATTGTGTACGAGAAGTTCCTTCTACATCGTACCAATTACAATCCGTAACAAATTGTGCACTTCCTACTGGATTTGTATCCATTTGGTTTGTGTGCTTTTTAAATGAAGTTTTATCAGATGTTATCCTTTTAAAACCTTTGGCTTGGAACATCCAATCAAATTCGTGTTCTTTTTCTCCTTTCAAATAGTCAGACATCACAATATAATCATCCAAAACAACCATTAACCTACGTTGTAAAACAGGTTCTGTAAACTCGGTAACTTCTCCAAATTCTGGTTGATTTTCTGGTAAAGGAATTGTTCTACCTTCACTCCACATTTTTTCTGCAAACGTCTGTTTAGAGTTTGGAATACCACCATATGGAGGATGACTCCATTTTGAATTGGTTTCTATTGCAGTAGCTTGCATCATATTTCCTGAATGAAACAAGAGTCTTGAATTCTGCACAGGTTGTTGCATTTTTTGATCAACCACCACCATATTTTTATTGATAGAACTTTGTTTCCAGAACTTATATAAATAACTTCCATAACCATACCAAAACATTAAAGTTCCATAAAAACTGCGTCCATAACGACTCATATGTACCAAGTTGGTTCTATCAAAATGCCCATGATAACCTCCATGAGATCCATAATGCATTGCTGCTTGAATTTGTTCTGACTGCTTTCTTCCTTTTGTTTGAGAACGCATCTGTACAATCCCCATATTATCTGCATACACAGATTTTGTCATTTTTTCTGAATCTACCTTTGGTAAATCTGGAACTCCATACAATAAATCTCTTTTAGCACCTCTATTAATAATTGCAGCATACTCTGGATCTTTATATAAATAATACGCCAATTCGTATGCCTTACCCGACATTTTATCTTCAACAGCATCATTTACCGCTAATAAAACACCTCTAAAATCCATAAATGGAATAGAAGCATCCCACATGTCTTTTATCTGCACACTATTTTTTTCAATCTTTCCCCATTTCTCAAACTCCATTCCCATAATTCCTCCTTCTCTTCTACTAGCCAATAAAGAAAAGTGTTTGGTAGTTCCAATAGGAAAAGTTCTGTCTTTCAAATTGATTCCCCAAGGCTGTAAAGCAATGGCAGTTTCTGAAAGTTCTGTAGCCACCCAAGTATTATAACCTACTGCACATTCGTACCACCAACCATCATTCATAATACCATGTTCAATATGTTTATACAATCCAGTAGGTGCGTTTAACAATTGATCTATTAAATACCAATCTTGTAAATTTAAAGCACAGTATAAAGCTGCAGTCAATTCAGCTGCATTCCAATTACTAATAGCTCCTTTTCTATTTCCTTTGATGGTCTGATTGACAAACAGTCTGAAAGTATCTTGAATTGCCTGATGATCTTCTTCTGTTAACAATTTACTCTCACGAATCAAATCATAAACACGCCCCATTCCTTGCCAAAACTTGCCTTCTCCTACAAACGAGTTACTTCCACCAACCAAAGTTGCTCTATAACCTACTTTAGGATCACTAATTCTTCTTAGTACCTTTAAACATTTAGCTGCATAGGCTTCATTACCTGTTAATTTGTAGGCAATCGCACAGTCATATTCAGCATGACCAATAGAACTAATTGTTTTTTTTCCAAGTAAAGAACCTTTAATCTTTGAAAAATCTACTCCATTAGAGGGATTGAACTTCTTAGCTTTTCTCTCGTACTCAGCTAATCCTTCCTTAGCCCAATCGTACTTGTTGATTTTATCTTTTACCTCATCCCATTTATCTTCTGTAAAAATAATGTTTGGAGTTGGAACTCTTACTGCTGTTGTAAACTCTATAGAGGTAACAGAAGCTCCTTGACCATTTGCAATGGCTTTTACAACTTGTTTTTCTCTAATTCCAGTTGGTAAATGAGCAGCAATAGCAACATTTAAATTTACTCGTTTTGTTTCGTTTGGAGCTAACTGTAATGTTGTTGTTCCTAGACTCGCTTTCATAGACTCCCAACCCATAGTTTCTACTCGTAACTGAACAGATTGGATTATATTGGTCGTATTTCCTACTTCTAAATGATATACAACTTCTTCACCTGCATTTGCAGTTTTTCCACGAATTTCAGCATTTACGTAATGAGTCAATCCTTTAGTAAGAAATATATTTTTAATTTTATATGACTTATTTTCATTAGAAACAGCAGATATCGATACATTTTTAACAGCATATAATGTCCCCATAATTTGTCCTTTATCCACATCAAACATTTCCCAAGGGATAAATACTTTTTGCCAACCTTTTCCTGTCAACTTAACAGTTGCAGTACTCACAGGATTCAAATCTTTTACATCTTTATGATCTACTTTTAAAACGGCTTTTACCTCAACTGTAGTCTGTTTTTTTACAAACAAGTCAAAAACCAAACCTTTGTAAGGTGTAAAATCTGCAGCATCTCCATTGTAAGGTCTTTTTATTCCTGGAAAATACACCCTATTTTGATTGGAATAAGTGTAGTTAATTTCACTTCCATTTGTTATAACCGCTTCTCCTTTTTTTACCTTGGTAACTCCTGACCAATCAGAAAAATTAGAAGCACCTATTTGTTGTTTGGATTGAGCATTTCCCAAACCAAAAACTATCATCAATAATACTGTTAACAGTTTAATTTTAAGCTTCATTAATATGTTTTTATAAATATTTTATTATTAATTTAAATCAAATAAATAAAAGGCTTTTTCTAAACAAAAAGCAGTATCAAACATATATTTGACACTGCTAATTTCTTTAAAATATTATAATTTAACTTTTAAATTCTCTCCTTTAAATACTACTTTTTGTGTTTTACTTCCAATTAGCTCTATAACAAATTCCATTGGTTGCTTACTAAAACTTCCAAACATATTATCTACACTTATTTTTGTTTGTTCCATTTTATAAATCTCATTTTTTTGATAGTTAAAAAAACATGAAGTATGAATTAAACTTTTTCAATCTTAACATAATAAGCTCCTATTTCAATTTCATCCTCTAAAGTAAACCAGGTTTCTAAATGAGTTTCTCCTTTTTCTAACTCAATAGTATACTCAACATATTCTTTAGTTAAATCTACCTTTTTAGAAATTTCAAGACCCTGAATTTTTATTCTAGAGTTTTTAATTACCAGAGCTTTCCCTTTTTTACTTTTTGTAACACTTGTTCCTTCAAGAGATGGTCTAACTGGCGCTTTTGCCCCTAAAGCCAATTGTGATTCTTCTGGCCAACGACGCAGCTTTAATTTATATGTACCAGCTTCTGCAACTTTTACTCGCCAAAATCCATTATTTATTTGACCAGTTCTAATATGATCTTGTTTCCAAGGTGTAAATGTTTCACTATGCCAATCATGGCAGAATAAAGTAGTTGGATTTTCTGCTTCATTCCCTATAATGAAATAAGGTTTTTCTTCAAAAGTTGGAGATATTTCTGCCCACCATTTATCATAAGAAGCTTTGTATTTTTCTACTTTTTCTGGATATTGACTCGCTACATTTGTTCTTTGTTCTGGATCTGTATCTAAATTATACAATTCAGTTCCTTCAACTAACCTCCAGTTTTTATGCATTAAAGCGGTTCTTTTCCATGGAACAGGGTCTGTAGAAAACTGAGTATTTACGTAAACTACTCTATCTTCAAATTTGGTATTATCTCCTTTCATCAAGGGCACCAAACTTGAACCATCAAATTTTAAATCCTTTTTTACATTTAATTTACACAAATCAATCAATGTTGGAAACACATCATAATGAGCAGTTAATTCATTAATGTCTTTTCCTACATTAATTCCACCATCTTTCCAGTGAATAAAGAAAGGCACACGATGTCCACCTTCGTACATACTGGCTTTTACACCACGCATTCCTGCATTATTCCCTTTCTCAATAAAACCATCTAATCGATTCTGTCCTTTACCCATTTTATTTCCTGCAGCAGAACCATTATCAGAAGTTACAATAAGAATTGTATTATCCATTAAATCTATCGATTTCAAATATTCGACTAGATTCCCAATGTTTTCATCAACATTTGTGATCATACCATAAAAAGCTGCATTAGGAATATTCTTATTATCTTTATATGGAGCCGAATATTTATCTGCTACCCAATAAGGTGAATGTGCAGCATTGGTTGATAAATAGCAAAAGAATGGCTTCTTCTCTTGTTTGCTGATATATTTTTTGGCGTTTTGAAACCAAACATCAGTACAATATCCTTCGAATTTTTCTAATTTTCCATTATGAACATACGTATCATCAAAATAATCATTATTCCAATAATCCATGGTTTGTCCAACTCCTCCACCATTATTCATTAAAACTTCATCAAAACCTTTGTCTTGTGGTCTAAAAGGATAATTGTCTCCTAAATGCCACTTTCCAAACATAGCTGTATTATATCCATTTTCTTTGAATACTTCTGCCATAGTTTTTTCTCTTTCAAGGATAAGTGAACGTCCTTTAATTGTAAAAAACACTCCTGTTCTATAATTATGGTGCCCTGTCATTATTGCTGCTCTTGTTGGAGCACAAGTAGGACTTACATGATAATTTGTTAAACGAGTACTCTCATTATACAACTTATCCATATTTGGTGTTTTAATCCATTCATTTCCGTGTGCAGCAATATCACCATAACCTTGGTCATCTACCATAATTAGAATAACATTTGGCTTTTCAACTGGATTTTCTTTTGAACTGCAAGATTCAATCTGTAGGGCAAAAATGAATACTGCTATGAAGTATACTGTTTTTTTTATTCGATTAAAATAAGACATATTTTGAAAAAAGTAAATTTTGAATTCCTTTGTTTATTACTTGTCAAAAGTAAAAAAAGAGCACGTAGATCTGTGTAATTTATGGTTCAATTCATATAAATGATTAATCTTCTTAAGAAAAATACTTTCTATACGTTCTTGAAACAACCCAAACTAGTTTCTTTTCAATTTTAATTCACTTACATTATTATTAGAACCAGAATCTGATACTTTACCAACAGATTTTACTGTTACACCTGAACTTTTATCAGACAATTCTATAGGGAAATTTGTATAGTTAACAAGTTCAAAATCCCATCCTTTAAAGTTATTTTGTCTTGGAAAATTACCATTTAAAAGACGTATATTTTTTTTATCTCCACCTACTTTTATTGCTAAACCTTTCTTTACTGGCTCCTCTCCACCCTTTAAAACAATCTTATGCCCACTTCCACCAATATATGCAACAGATCCAGAACCATTATAATATGGATTACTTGCTGGAATAATTGTAATCTCTGCATTATATTTAACATCTCTTTTGTAAGTCGAAGAATAAACTGGACCATAACTACAATCAGCACTACAATTAACGACTTCTCCTGAACCTAATGAAAATGCATTTTCACATCCAATTGCTTTACAACCTTCAACGTATTTCTTTCCTGTGGCATGAGCTATCGTTACTCCTGTTCTCATATATTTCACAGTACAGTTCAATACAGTAGGATTCGAAGTCCCTCTTTTATAAAATTTCCCATCAATTACAGTATTACCTCCATCATAAGCACGAATACCAGCTTCACCTGTACTTAACATATATCCCTTTGGAAGTTTGTAGCCCCACACTGTTTTAAAACCTACATCAAAAGCAGGTCCTGATGTTTCTGCTAACATAGCATCTGTTTTTCTTACTTCTCCTTCTACAACACAACCTTCAATTAATGCATTATTGGCTGCTTGCATAAAAATACAATGTCCATAACTTCTATGAATAAAAGATGAATTCTTTAAATGATTGGATTCTCCTCGAATTAAACAAGCACTATGTTTTTGATGTTTAATTACTGACCTTCCTCCTTTACCAAACGCATCACCAAATCCATAAGGAAATGATCCTTTTGTAGTTACTTTAAATCCTTCTATTTTATTGTAAGAACCGTCCATTACAATGTTACACGCTCTTCGAGTAGGAGCATCATGAACAGAACCATCATCTAACATGGTTAAGTTTTTAAGTACATTATGATTACCTACTATTTGAAGTTCATAAACTTGAAAATTCCCAAAAGCCTGTAATACCTTTGTATCTATTTTTATTGTTACACCAGAAAAATCATAAGTGCTATTGTTTCCTTTAAAAAGTAATAACACTTTACTTGTATTTTTTATTGTTGTTTCTTGTTTATATAATCCTTTCTCCACATCTTCAGCAGTAATAGTATAAACCCCTGGCACCATCTTTACATCAACATTATCATCATCTAAATAAGATACCAGTTCAGATAAATTATTTACTGTAATTTGCGAATATGATTTAAATCCTGATAAAATAAAAAAAACAGTAATTAGTATGTAAAAATTAAATTTCATTGTATTCAAATTTGTATTCATTTTGTGTGTTTAATTTTCTATTTTATTTATAATTAAAACCATTCTTTTCACTATTTAATTCTAAAAAATAGTTTTTAGAATAACTTAACACAAACTTATATTTTCTCTCTTTTTTGAAAAATCAACCATGATTCAAAAAGTATAATTTTAAGACCATAAGTTCAAGAAAATATTACAATCTGAAAAGTTTGAACAACAAACTTCTCTTACACCTAAAAATCATTTTTTTTTGATAAGTAGGATAATTTCAACTATGTCTTCCTTGTTTTGTGATAGAATTACCAAAAGAAATGTTTTTTTTATTTAAGAAGAATATCCTGATATAATTCTTCAGTTCGATTTCTTAATTTTTTCAAGACATTAATATATTCAATATCATTTACTAAGTTTTTTTGTTCATAAGGATCATTCTCTAAATCATATAATTCTTCTATTTTCGGATTGTGCTCGTAATACACAAAATACTTATAACGATCTGTACGAACACCATGAGAACGATAAGATTTATTTTTAGCAATTAGTTCTTTATTAGCTTCTAAAACTACTTCTTCAGGTTTTCCTCTTTGTTTAAATATATCTACTAAAAACAAATCTTCCATAAAAACAGCATCTCTCCAATTGTCCATATTTTGAGTTTGGTTCAGTACTTTAGAAATATCTTTTCCTTGCATACTTTTAGGAACTTTAATACCTGCAAATGATAAAATAGTTGGGGCCATATCTACAGAAGATATTAATGCATTTTCTCTACGAGCATTTTCTTTTGAAGCTACTCGTCCATCGTAAACAATTAAAGGCGCTTTCACAGACTCTTCATACAACAAACACTTATCAAACAACCCATGAGAACCTTGAAAACGTCCATTATCACTTGTGTAAATAATAATAGTATTCTTTAATAAGTCTTTTTCTTTTAATTTTTCAACTAAAAAACCAACTTGTTCATCTACAGTATACCCTTGAGTTGCAAAACGACGCACCAATTTTTGATGTTTTGCTGACGTAGAAGATCTTTGTTTGTGTAAATAGTATCCTCTTGCATTTTCCTTTACTACTTTTGGCAACTCTTCATTGGCTCCTTCTACCCAGTTTTCTGGAACGGAAAACGTATTATTTTTAAACAAATCATGATGAGGCATATACATATGACTGTTATTATCGTGCTTTACCGCATAAAAACTAATCGACAAACAAAAAGGCTGGTCTTTTGGTTGCGTATCTACAAAACGTAACATTGCCTCTCCAGTTCTTAAAGTTCTAGTTGAATTTTGTCTACCAGGTTTAAAAATTCTTTGCAATTCTGGATCACTTTCTGGCCAAGTAACCAACCCTTTTGTATCAGTGGTTTCACTTCCTGCAAAAAAATCGAATGTATTGAATAAGTTTTCTTTATAAAAATGCTCCTTAGGCGTACTTGGTCTCTGTGCCTTTTTTGAAACAGTAAAACCAACTTTACCAATAAAACCAGTTCTATATCCTTCATTTTTTAATATCGATGGATAACTCCTTGAAAAATCATCTTGAGAAAGCGTAAAATTATCAGGTGCAACAAACCCTACTCTATGATTTGAATTGTAACGTCCTGTCATCATAGTAACACGACTAGGCATACAAATAGCTACTGCTTGAAAAGCTTTATCAAAAACGACACTCTCAGATGCCAGTTTATCAATATTTGGAGTATTGAATTCTGGTTTTCCATAACAACCCATATTGTCCCAACGCTGATCGTCTGTCATTAAAAAGATAATATTTGGTTTTATGTTTTTTGATGCGACCTTTTCTTTACTCTTACTACAAGATGCAAAAAACAATATAGAAAAAACCGTAAAAAACATTAAATAGGCTCTCATAAAAAAATTTTGATATTTAATAATTTTATTTACTTATTTCATCATCAGTACTATTGTTTGTCCTGACTTAGTGTTTATATCATACACATAAAAATCCTTTATATTAATCCCATTTAATGCGGCTTTTTTGGATAGCAATGGTTTCTTAATATTTGGCATTTGATAAAATGGATTTTCATTAGTTTCATTGGCTACTTTAAATCCCTTGTCTTTTGACGTTAATTCGGAATAGGAACGAATTCTACAATTTCCTCCAAGTTTAGATTTGATAACAACTTTTACCACTTTTCCATCTACCCATTCAAGATTTTCAATTTCGAATCCACCTCTTGCTCGTAATCTAGTAACATTTCCATCTTTCCAAACATCTGGTAAGGCAGGTAGTAAATGAATTGCTCCATCATGACTTTGTACTAACATTTCTGCTAAACCTGAAGTAAATCCGAAATTTCCATCGATTTGAAATGGAGGATGAGCATCTAACATATTTGCATAAGTTCCACCTCCTTTTGGAGAATCTGGTCTACCCACCAATTTTATTTGCTCTTGCATTAATTTGTAGGCATGATTACCATCTAATAAACGCGCCCATAAATTAATTTTCCAGTTCATAGACCATCCTGTTGATGGATCTCCTCTTTGGATTAATGTATTTTTAGCTCCTTCAAATAATTCAGAATTATGATAAGGTGAAATTAAGTTTGAAGGATATAATCCGTATAAATGTGATACATGACGATGCTTATCTTCTGGATCATCTAAATCATCCATCCATTCTTGGATTTGATTGTATTGACCAATTTGCATTGGTGGCAATTTAGATAATGTCTCATCTATCTTGTTTATTAATTCTGAATCTACATTTAATAATTTAGCTGCATTTTTGGTTTTCGTTAAAATATCAAAAACCAACTGATTATCCATAGTTGTACCAGATTCTATATTTACACTTTTTGGACGTCCTTTTGGTCCGTGTTCAGGAGAAATTGTAGGAGTTATTACCAACCAACCTTTATTTGGATCTTTAGTTAAAAAACTTAAACAAAATTCTGATGCTCCTTTCATTGCTGGATAAACGGATTTCAAATAATCTAAATCGCCATTAAACATAAATTTTTCCCATAAATGCTGACTTAACCAAGTTCCTCCTGTTGGCCACATTCCCCATGTAGCACCATCTACAGGACCTGTAATACGCCAAATATCAGTATTATGATGTGTTACCCATCCATCAGCTCCATACATTACTTTTGCTGTTTCTTTTCCTGTAACTGAAAGGTCTTTTACTAATTGAATTAAAGGTTCATGCATTTCTGATAAATTGGTTACTTCAGCTGGCCAATAATTCATTTGTGTATTTATATTTACGGTATATGCGCTTTTCCAAGGTGGTGTTAAGTCATTACACCACAAACCTTGTAAATTAGCAGCTTGTCCTCCTGGTTGAGAAGAAGAAATTAATAGATATCTACCATATTGAAAATATAACGCTGCTAAAGATGGATCATTTACTTTACTGAATTCTTTAATTCTAACATCTGTTGGTCTTTTTTCTAACTCAGATACTCCTAGATTTAATGAGACTCTCTTAAAATAATTTTGATAAATAGTAGTATGATTCTTTAATAATTCATCAAATTCTTTCTTTTCTGCATTCGCAATAAAATCTGTTGCTTTTTTATGTGGATCAGCACTTACATCTTTATAATTCACAAAATTAGTACCAATAGAAATGTAAAGTAAAACACTATTTGCCTTAGAAACTGTTAAACTATTTCCAGAAGAAATTATTTTACCTCCTTCTGGAACAATTTTTACACGAGCATCAAACTCAACTTTACCTTCAATAGCAGGGGTTTCTTTTGGTAATCGTTTATTTTTATTATCACTACCAAAACCTGTCATTACTAAAACATTGTTATTTTCAGTAAACACAGAAACTTTTGCTGGCTTTGGACGATCCATATTTGCAGAAAAACTAATTGCCCCTTTTTTATCTGCAGATAATTTCATCACAATAACATCGTCTGAAAAAGAAGTAAATATTTCACGTTTATACGTAACATCATCTACAGAATATTTGGTCGTATTTATAGCATTTTCAATATCTAGTTCTCTGTAATAATTGGTAACCTTATTTTCATTTAAAAAATTTAATCTTAAATTCCCAACAGTTTCATAAGGCATTCCGTGAGAAATTTTTGATAAAAATTTTTCATTAGCCAAATGATGTGCTTCATTATACTTTTCTTGAAACAGTAATTCTCTAACCTCAGAAAGAGTGTTCTTAGCATTTGGATTATCATTTCGATGTGGTCCTCCAGCCCAAAGTGTGTTTTCATTTAACTGAATATTTTCTTGCAATGGATTACCAAAAACCATAGCTCCTAAACGTCCATTTCCTAATGGAAGTGCTTCATTCCAATCAGTTGCAGGAGCATCGTACCAAAGTTTTAAATCTTTACTATCAGAAGAACAACTAACAAAAAAGCTTACAGTTATTAAACTTAAAAAAATAACTAAATATTTATTAAATATTTTTTTACAATTCATCTGAATTATTTTTTTGTTTTAACTTGTTATAATTTTATTTTATCTCATTTAAATGAGATAGAATAAAATTGGTTGCATATTCATTTAACTCCTCCATACTGGGTGATATGTTTGCCCCATTAAAACTATGTCCTGCATTTTTAATAATTAACAGTTCAACATCAGCATTTTTTTGTTTTGCAACCTCTATCATATATGTAGAATTTATTATAGGAAGTACCTTGTCATCCTCACCATGTAACAATAGTATTGGTGGACTATTTTTATTTAAAAGTTCGGTTGGACTCAATAATCTAGCTAATTTTGGTTTATTTCTCAAACTATCACCTAAAATTCTAGTATAAGATTGTTGTTTTTCAAAAAGAGATCCAGGTACTAAATCTGGGTTTATGAGAGATGTAGCAGGAAAATAAGATGCTATACATTTAAATTTAAGAGAAATATTAGACAATTCTTTGTCTCCAAGAAAATCTAAATCTTTTCCTAAAGCAGTAACCAAACTTAAGTGTCCGCCAGCAGAACCTCCCCAAATACCATATTTCACTTTATCTAACTTAAATTTTTCTGCGTTTTTTAACAAGAACCTTGCAGCATCTTTTGCATCTATAACAGCCTCATAAGCAGTTGAACCTCCTCTAGTACGCCTGTATTCTATAGTAGCGCATACAACGCCTTTATTAACGAGTGATTTTAAGGTTCCAAAAAACGACTTTCTAAACACCTTATATTTATCTCCTCCAGCCCAACCACCTCCGTGAACATGTAACATCCATGGGTTTTCACTCTTAATAATAGAATCATCTGGGTAAAAAATAATCATATCTAATTCTACACCATTTATTGTTTTATAAACTACACGCTCTTTATTTTTAAATGAATCAAGAATAGCTTGATTTTTTTTACTTTGTCCTAATACATTTGATTGACAACATAGTAATGTCATAAACAATATAAATAAGGTATATTTTTTATTTAATTTTTTTTTATCCATTTTGTATCTATTTTATTGTTAATTCTCTAAACTAAAAAATTCTATAGGTAGTTTACTAACAGACCTAATTTCAATATCCTTGTAATACACTTCTGCTCCTTCACTTTGAAGTTGAATTTTTCCTTTAGTTAAAGAAGTAGCAACATCATCTTTATCATAAACAACAGATCTTTCCAACACCATTGCCACATTTCCATTTACTATATGATAAGACTTATCTCCTATACAAACAAGATCAAGCTGATTCCATACTCCTGGGTTTTCATAATTAGTGTTTTTTCTACATCTGCCATCTTCACCTGATTTGAATCTTTTGTACTCACCTTTAGGATCGTAAATATAAATATTAAACTTAGCTCCAGGTTTCACTACTTTCCTAGAACGAATATCCATTCCTGTACCAGCAATAGTGTAATAATCACCACTATCTCCATTTTGAACTTGAAATTCTTGAGATTGCATCCAGCAGTTCCAAAAGGCTCCTTGTGGTTCTTGACAATGATATAAAATACCACTATCACTAGGAGCATCCGCTCGAGGTTCATATTTACCAGATCCCCATTTATACATCATCCGTAAGTGGTAATTTTCATATTCTTTTTTGGTACTGACTGCTCCATAAATCTGACCAGAAATTTTTAACACTGTTTCTCCATCCATCTCTACTGTTGAAAAAACGTTTAACGGATCATTATTTAAACCAAGTGGGGTTCCATTCGTACCATCACCTTTTTCATAACCATCTAGTTTAACGGAATAATGAGGTACACCTACGAATTTGTCCCATTTACTCAAATTCATATCTAATAGAGATTCCCATTTTTTACTCTTTGATGTTTTCGATCCGCAGGAAGTTAATATCGAAATGATTGCAATCAATACAACTAGAGTTAAGGTGTGTGCTTTTAGTTTCATTTATTTCTATTTAACAATCATTATTTATTTACTCAATTAATGAGCTTGACAGTTGCTTTTATCTCTTTAAGGTTATTTTACAATAAATACCTTTTAAATAAGCTTAAAATAAAACCCTGTTTTATCATCATTAATTCTCTATTCCTTTATAATTTTTATTAATAAAATTTTGGTCTAGTTCATGAGAGTCTTTATACTTTATTCTCAATTCTTTTAATTCCTTTCTTAATTTTACAACGGTCTCTGCATAAGCTGGATCGTTATAAACATTCTTCATTTCTTGTGGGTCTTTTTTAATATCATACAACTCCCACTCATCAACATCATAATAAAAATGAATTAATTTAAATTCTTTTGTCATCATTCCATAATGGCGTTTCACCATATGTACAGATGGATATTCATAAAAATGATAATAGACTGCTTCTCTATTCCATTCCTTGTCATTCTCTGTTAACAATGGCATTAAACTTTCTCCTTGCATATCGTTTGGAGCAACTACTTGTGCAGCTTCTAAGAATGTTTGTGCAAAGTCAAGGTTTTGAACCAATTCTTCATTGGTTGTTCCAGAATTAACTTTATTTGGCCAACGAATTAATAAAGGAGTTTTAAAAGATTCTGCATACATAAAACGCTTATCAAACCAACCATGTTCTCCAAGATAAAATCCTTGATCAGATGTATATACTACAATCGTATTATCTGCTAAACCACTTTCATTTAAATAATCTAATACTCTACCAACATTATCATCTACAGATGAAATACAAGCAAGATAATCTTGCATATATCTTTGATATTTCCATTGTATTTTTTCTTTATCATTCATCTTAGGCCAATGTGCTTCAAAATAATCTGATATTGAATCTAACACCTCTCCATATTCAGCTCTCTGCTCATCACTACCACGTGCCATCGTTTTATATCCCCAAGTTGTATTTCCAGGAACTACTGGTAAAACCTCTCCCATTCTATCCATTGTTTCAGGTCGTATTTTAGAATCACTACTATATTTCATATGATATAAAATATTCATTTCAGCAGTTTTTGCAGCTGTACCCCTACCTTCATAATCATCATATAAAGTTGCAGGTTCTGGAAAAGTTTTTTTCGAAAATTCCTTAAATTTATCCGGACGTGGCCACCAGTTTCTATGTGGAGCTTTATGCAAATACATCATCATAAATGGTTTTTCTGGATTTCGTTTTTCTTTGAACCAATTAAGCGTTAAATCTGTAATAATATCTGTAACATAACCTGTAATTGTAGTATCTCCTTTTTTGGTTATAAAATCAGGATTTAAATAATCTCCTTGTCCTGGTAAGATCATAAAATCATCTACACCTTTTGGACTATTTCCAAAATGTAATTTTCCGAACATTGCTGTTTGGTACCCTGCTTTCTTTAATAATTGAGGAAATGTTACCTGTGTTGTATCAAAATGAGATAAATTATCAATCTTACCATTGATATGTGTATGTTTTCCTGTTAATATTGTTGCTCTAGATGGTGCACAAATAGAATTTGTTACAGATGCATTATTAAAAAGCATTCCTTCATTTGCTATTCTATCTATATTTGGAGTTTTAATTAAAGTACTATCATATGCGCTTATTGCCTGATAAGCATGATCATCAGACATTATAAATAATATGTTTGGGCGTTTAGATTTTGACTTGTCTTTCTTTTCTGTATTACATGCAAAAAGCATTACGAAAACCACGATAAAAACTACCGATTGACTTAATTTATTCATTTTTATAAAATTTATATTTATTAAAAGGTCTTTACTTACCTTTTTACTATTTTAATATTCGTTCCTTTATTTCCTACAACCTCTCCATTAGTTTCAATCTCACAATCTCTTGCCATTTCTCCAATTTTGATGGGCATTCCTGTTTCGTTCTTAAATTGTAAACCAATCGTTTCTCCTTCACCATAAGGAGACATTGATTCTCCATGTTTGGGATGTGTATATCCTATAAGGATTGGAAGGTTCTTTTTCCTTTTTTTCCCTTCGAGAGATTTTAGTACTACTTTATTATTCTTTCCTTGAATAGTAATTAAAGCGTGTACCAAACGATCAGATTCTGCTGGATTTACAATTAATTCTACATTCACATTACTACCTTCTACGAATAATAATGGTCCATAATTGGCATCTCCCACACAGTTTTTAACAATAGCGTCATCTCCAACCCAATAAGCTCTTTCTGTACCAATGGTTCTACAGTTTTCAAGTCGTACACCGTTTGTACGAAGTTCAAAACCTGCTCTCGTATTTTTAGCTGTACAGTTTTTAAAGAATATATTTTTTGATGCACCATAAGTACGAAAACCATCCTCAGATAAGGATTTCATATAACCAGGAGTAACAACATACTCTCCTTCACGATTCTGAGTCCAGGTTCTAAAATTCACATCAAAAGCAGGTCCAGATGTTTCTGCAAGAATATCGTCTGTAGTTCGGATAGCTCCTTCCGCATAACAATCTTCAAAATATACATTTTCTGGATTTTTTTGAATAAAATAACAATGTCCAAAAGAGCTATTATATAATTTACATCTATACAGTTTAGTATTGCTTCCTGTAACTAACAATCCACTATGCTTTTTATGCTTAATAACTGTTTCCCTAGCTTTTCCTTTTCCAAATAAATCTCCATAACCATAAGGATACGAACCTGCAACATAGAGTGTCATTTCTTTAAGCACATTCCCTTCTCCTGCTACTTGCAACACAGTTCCTCCAGGTGAAATTCCTTCTCCTTTACATCTAATAGTAAGTCCTATAAAAGTATTTCCGCTTCCAGTTATCAGAAATTCATCACTATGAATTGGAGGATTTAAAGCTGTACGTAATTTAGTATCTACTGCAATTTCAACACCCTTTAGGTTAAATACATTATTATTTCCACTGAAAGTGATAAACTGAAACTCTTTACTTTCATGACGCTTAATCATTGAGTCAATAGAAAAATAATCTGTTAATTGATATACGCCTGGAGACATTGTAATTACATTTCCACTTTGTGATGCGTATTCTGCTAATTCTTTTATGCTGTTAATTTTCACCTCTTCAGCATTCAAACAGCTAACTACACCAATTAATAATATTACTAAAACAGACTGAAACAGATTCCTTTTCCTATTTCCCATTATTTTTTTATTTTAATATTTGTACCTGCATTACTTATAACATCTCCATTAGTTTTAACTGAACAACTATCAGCCATTTCACCTATAAGAATAGGTAAAGAAGTCTTGTTATTTATTTTTATATTTTCTGCCCTTTTTTCTGGAATTATTGCAGATATTTCTCCAGAACTAGACATACCATAACCTAACATTATCGGAATTACTTTTTTTCTTTTTTGTTTATCAAAGTTCTTGATAAAAACTTTATGACCTTTACCACAAATTGTTGCAACGGCATGAACTTTCATATTTGTTTCTCCTGGCATAAGCGTTAAATCTATCTTGGAAGGAGCATCTCCAACAAGATAAAGTAAGGGTCCGTATTTTGCATCTCCTCTACAATTTTTAGTAACCGCTTTATTTAAATAGTAACCACGTTCACAGTTAATCGCTTCACAATTCTTTAATGAAACCTTTGCTAAAGCAAATCCAACTCTCATGTTTTTTGCTACACAGTTAATTGCAGTGACTTTACCTGTACTGTAAGTTCTAAAACCACATTCATTTAACGATTTCATATAGTTCGATGGAATCTTCTTTTCACCATCATAATTCCTATATATAGAAGCAAAATTATTATCAAAAGCAGGACCTGATGTTTCTGCAAGCATCTCGTTAGTAGCTCTAATTTGTCCTTCTGCATAACAATCTTTAAAATAAGTATTGTCTCCTCCTTGAATAAAAAAAGCATGCCCCAATGATTTCATAAAAACTTTACATCCATACAATTTTGTATTTATTCCAGTAATTAAAATTCCACTATGCTTTTTATGTTTTACGATACTTTTTTTTCCTTTTCCAAGGTAATCTCCATAACCATAAGGGAAAGACCCATTAACATGAAGTTCTATATTTTTTAGTATATTATCTTCTCCTCCTGCTACAAATGCTGCTGCCCCTAATGCAATTCCATTACCTTTATACCTTATTGTAAGACCTTTTAAAACATTCTTATTACCTGTTATTAAAAATTCACTGTTGTGAAGAGGTGCATTTAATGACTCACGTAAACTATTATCAACTTCTAATTCTACACCTTCTAGGTTAAACACATTATTACTTCCACTGAATGTGATAAATTGAAATTCTTTACGTTCATGACGTTTTATCATTGAATCAAAAGACAAATAATCTGTTAATTGATAAACGCCTGGAGACATCGTAATTACATTTCCACTTTGTGATGCGTATTCTGCTAATTCTTTTACGCTGTTAATTTTTACCTCTGTCGCATTGATGAAGTTTGAAATAAATATCAAACCAAAAATCATTATTTTTTGAACTATTTGCATATTCCGTTTTTGTAGTATTATTTTGAATTTTGATTTGCGTTTACATAATTATAATACACAGATCCTTCCATTTCTCCCTTGGAATTATAAAACCAAGTCTGAATAAAAGCAGGGCCTTTTGGTAAGTTTTTTAAAGTAAAACGAACTCCATCTGCATTTGGATTAGCATCTTTTTTAGTATCAACATACACTTTGTCTCCATTCCATATTTTTATTCGGGCACTAGCTATCTTCAATGCTACTCCAGATCCAGCAGAAGTTAGCGTTGTTTCACCTTCAAGTTCTTTAGGCCAACGGCGTAGGTCGAAATTATAAGTTCCTTTTTTTTCAAATTCAATAGCGATGAAACCACTACCAGAAACTCCTTTTTTAACAGCAGCTTGTTCCCAAATTACGGTACCGTGAAAATCCATAGCATAAAGTTCTGATTCAGGTTCTTGTTCACTTCCTAGAACAATACGTGTATATTCATTAGAACGCTCATCAACTAATTGCCACCAAAGCTCATATTCTTCCTTAAGATCAGCAATAATACTATTGTTAGCAGCATTCCCAATAACATCATTTTGTTGTAATTCATCTACAAGCACATCGTAAAGTTCCCAATCAGATTCACTATTAGTACGAATTAAACGCCATTTATTAGTAATTATATCACCTTTCCATATATCTTTTCTTACGGAAAGTTTTTTATATTTCTGAGGCATTTCAGTCCACATATCGTTAATGGTAACCGATCTTTTTTTATAATCAATAGGATCGTTAGAGGTGTCTTCATCTAAAAAAGGCTTAAAACTTCTTCCTCTAATTTTTAATTTCTTAGACCTGTTTTCTACATCTTGAAAATCTAAAACATCCATAAAAGTAGGTAGCCAGTCGATGTGTGCAGTCAATGGTAAAACATCTCTACTTTTTCCTTTGCCTCCAAGATTTCCATTTGGCCAACGAATAAAACACGGTACTTTAGTTCCTCCATCGTAATTAGAACCTTTTCCACCTCGCAAATAAGTACCACCTCCATTATCAGTCGTAAATACAAGTATGGTATTATCGGCAATACCTTTATCATCTAGATATTTTAGTAATCGCCCCATATTCTTATCAATATTTTCAATTGTACCTGTCTTTGCATTTACTCCTTCGCGAGCATCTGGCGGCGAAACATGTGGTGCATGTGCGGTTCCTAAAGGAATGTAAGCGAAAAATGGTTTTTCTTTTTTGATGTTATCATCCATAAATTCGAATGCGCGATTGAAAAAGAAATTGGTGGTAAAAGCACCTTCAATTCCATCATCTTCATCAGTCATATCTATTAAAACATCATTCACCAAAATTTTTGCATGATTGTTCGTATTATCCCAATAATCTGGTAATTGACCTGTACCTCCACCTTTTATCCATGCTACATATTCGAAACCTCTATCTTTAGGACGAAATGGGTAGTTGTCTCCCAAGTGCCATTTAAAGAAAAGTCCTGTTGCATAGCCATTATCTTTAAAAACATCAGCCATGGTAATTTCATCAGCACGCATCATATTTCTACCATTAATAGTATGCCAAACTCCCACAACATCACTTGGTCTCCCTGTTAGTAAGGCTGCTCTTGTTGGAGAACAACTGGGTGAGACATGAAAATCTGTTAATCGAACACTCTCTTCTGCTAGTTCATTAATATTAGGGGTTTGTGGTCCATTTTTTTTGTAATAAGAAAAGGCATTATGGCTTATATCATCAGGCATCACAAAAATAACATTTGGTCGATCCTGTGAAAAAACAGGCAACATCATTAAGAATATTAATGATGCTACGGAAGTTTTTATAAAATTTCTATTTTTCATTTTTTATCAATTAAGCAGTAATCAATTATTTTTTATAGGGTTTTCCATAAAATTTTTAAGTAATTCCGGATTGGTTTTTTCAACTCCAGTTAACATATATAAAACCATTCCTGCATCCGAAGCATCAAAACTCCCTTTTTTTACACAGGTTTCCATTCTTGAATACAACCAACTCCAAGCACCTTTTTTATACGCTTTATTCTTTCGAGATTTTGAAGTTTTCATCCAATCGAACTTTGCCTTTGGAGCCTTTAACCCTAGATAATCTTTACCTCCATTTTGACTCGTTATTTTAATCGTTTTTAGAAGCCCTCCTTCTTTACTTGAAAATTCTTTTTTTATCTCTTTAAAAGTCCATCCTGAATGAATGTCCCAATATTGTTTGTGAGGTTTATCACTATGATTATCATTCCACCCAGAGTGAGAAACAAGCGTTACATATTGTCGTTTAGAGATATCTGATCTATTAATTGCTTCTCCAACAACCTGCATCGGACCAGCGGCAATTATAATTAACGGATCCTCAGCGGAAGACGCATTTATTACTTTGCATAAACTATTGTATGCAACTTCTGCGTTGTCTACAGCACAAATAAAATTCGTCTTATCAAACCCAAACCATTCTTTTCCTGCCAAAGCACTTTCTCGCATTTGCTCATATGCGGTTAAACCCGATTCTGATGTAGGATGATCTTGGTTACTCCCCCAAATATGGTCGCTATAAGTATAAATAACTAATTTATCTTGAAGCTTAGCAGCAGAAAGTAATGCTAGAGAAAGTGGTGTTGCTGCCCAATCATCATGATCATGTTCATTACCATCAGAACTAATAGCTATTCGTCCTCTTCCTTCCCAAACAGGTTTTTGTGCAAACATTCCATTTACACATACTATAAGCGTAAGAATACTACTCAGAAAAATAGACTTCATATTTTTCATAATCTTTTTATTTATCAAAACTAAAAGCTTCAATTGATGTTAATTCTGTACTTCCTCCACGTTTGCTACATCCCGAAGCTATGTATAACTTCTTTTTATGCCAAATTAGTTGTGTTCCGTGACGACCTTGAACAAGAGAAGGTAATTTACTCCAGGCACCCGTTTTTGTATCTAAAACATCTAATTCTCCGTTTGCTTTTTTCTCTTTTGATGTTTCTCCTCCAGTAAAAATTATTTTATTATCGATACATATAGAAGTACAACCTGCTCGTTGTCTAGGAATTGAAGTATCTAACGTACTCCAGGTTTCTGTTTTAAAATCATAAACATCAATCTCTGCAATTGTTAAATGAAAGACTTTTTTAATTTTTCCTGATGAAATTCGTCCACCCAATAAATACAATTTATCATTACAAATTACTGATGTAGCATGGTCTCTTGCTCGTGGAGCATCTGGAAGTTTTTTCCATTTACCAGTTTTAAAATCATATACATCAAACCATTTTACATGACCATCCCAATGACCATCTATAATACCACCTGCTATGTAAAGTTTATCTTTATATACATTGGCTGTTGTTGATGCTCGAACTCTATCCTTTGGTATTGCAAATCCTTTCATCCATAAATCTTTAGCGGGATCATAAACATAAGCTTGTGGCAATGGTGTTTCATAAGGATATTTTCCTGTATGAGCACCCACTATATAAATCTTCTTTTTATATGAAACTCCCTGAAAATGATGTATTTCTATTGGTGGTTTTGCTCCTGAAGTCCACAAATTATTATTTGGATCAAATACAGAAACCTCTTGAATACGACGACCTCCAAGAAGGTAGAACTTACTATCAACTTCTACAAAAGCTGCTTCATGCCTTGCTACTGGTTCTCCATTACAACTTAAAGTTTCCCATTTATAATCTTTAAAAGATTGAGAGAATATTTGTTGAACAGCAAAAAACAAGAAAACGAGAAAACTTTTTTTAATCATAATAACGAGTTTTTAACAATTTTGATCAATTCTTTTTTTATAATATTATACGGATATACAGCATTATCCGATTGTCTTTCTAAAACATAAAAACCTAAGCAAAGACTTGAAGTATCCATTTGATTATCCTTACCCTTGATCTTTTTTTATAATAATTATTTTATGTTCTTTTTTTTTGAATACAAAACGAAATTAATTCAATTTCAAATTAAAGTATATAATTTATAGTTCACTTCGTATAACTCATAGTTTTCTACTCATACTTGACACTCATTAACAATTCATTATATGCATTATTTTAATCTCAACAAGATTTCACAATAAAAAAGACGACACATATCTGTATCGCCTTTTTTGTATTAAAATGTAATTCGTTTATGATTCTACCAAAAATCATTATCTTTTTTAACCTGCATATTCTTATAGATATATTTAGGATTGTTAAAAACAATATTTAATTAGTTCATATTTTAATGAATTTTCTTTTAGAATTAATCGATCACAAAGTAAAACAACAATATCCAATAACTTAATCACAAAAACGGTTCAAAAGGATAAAGTAGATTAGATGCAACTATACTAATGAATTCTATATAATTACTAAACGAAAAAAAGTGCCTAAGAATATCTTAAGCACTTCTATTTTTCTTTTTACATTAATACAACTTTAATAAAATTGTATTTTATTATTTCTTTACAATTTTCTTTGTAAATTCTCCTGTTTGTGTTTTTATTTTTAAAAAATAAACACCTGTTGCCAAGGTAGAAATATTAACTTCAGGAGATATTTCAGTAATATTAGAACTCAATAACATCTTACCTCTAAAGTCATAAACACTAATATTAGCGTTATCCACGTCTTCACCTTTTATAAAAATAACATCATTTACAGGATTAGGGTAAACATTAAAGTTTAAATTTTGCTTAACATTACTTACACTTAATACATCTAGGCTTGCAAAATCTTCCCATACAGCAGCAGATCCATAAGCAGTTTCGGCCCCACTTGGAACCAATAATGGTATCGTAGTATAACCTGAACTTAAAAAAGCATTTGCATCTACTGTAGGAGGCGTTGGATTTAAGGAAGTTACCGTTTTAAATCCGGCATTTCTAAATGCCCATTTACCTATTGTAGTTACTTTACTAGGAATTGTAATTGATTCTAAACTTGTATTTTCATCAAACATACCTAAAGGTATATCTGTTAAAGATGGAGAAAGGGTTACATATGTCATATTAGTACACTTAACAAATGAATAATCTGATACAGATGTTAATACAGGAAGATTTAAAGATTTAAAACCATTACATCTATCAAAAGCACTTGGTCCAGTAGTAGTTAGGTTCGCTAAATTTGTATCTGTAGGTACTAAAACCTGACATTCTCTAAAACCTCTTTTATCAATTTGAACTAGGTTTTCTAAATTTGCAGAAGCTAAAATAGTACATCCGTGAAAAGCTGACTCTTTAATATGAGTAACTGAACTTGGTAGTATTACCTCAGTAATATTCACATTAGCTTGAAAAGCACTTTTACCGATAGCAGTAACATCATAAGTTACTCCATCAACAACCGTAGAAGGTATTGTTACACTACCACTCACAGTTCCATCATTAGAGACCTCCACTGTATTTGATGTTCCTAACTCCGTGATTTTATAGGTTAAGCCTTCAATTACAAATGTGTCTCCTACAGATTGAGCACTTAATAAAGAGAATGACAAAAAAGTAATAATAAAAAATAATTTTGTTTTCATAAGAAATAGTTTAAATAATTAATAATTATATACAAATTTATATTTTTAATAAAAAATCAACTATAATCTATAACTCAAAACCTATAAAATAATACCTTATTCATATAAATCAACGATATAACAAGCTTTATAAAAATAGATTATGAAGAAAACTTTATTTACTAACAATAATAATATTTCACAATTCTAAACCTAACTTCACAAACTAATAAGTTCTAATTAAATACCGCGGAGAATAATTTTTATATAGAAAATCTAATTTTAGATTTCTTTTTTTTATTTATACATCTTATGAAAAACCGTATTTTAATTTACAAATTCACAATGCTTTCTTAATAGCCTTTTGAACTAAAGGTTCCATAATATCATAACCTGCTGCATTAGGGTGTACTGTATCTCTCCCTAAATGTTTTATCAGCCCTTTATCTTCATTTACCATTGGTGTGTAGTAATCTAAATAAATAATATTATTGTCTTTTGCATATTTTTTAAGAAGCTTGTTCAGTTCAATAATCTTATCAGCTGGTTCTATAGATGGACACCAAGAATAACTAATTACTGGCAATACGGATGCTAAAACAACTTTAATTTTATTTTTTTTAGCTAATTCTACCATAGAAAATATATTTCCTGCAATACGTTTGATACTTATTGGACCTCTATTTTCTGCGATATCATTTGTTCCTGCAGAAATAATAACCACTTTAGGATTTAACTCAATAACATCTGGTCTAAAACGCAATAACATTTGAGCTGATGTTTGTCCGCTAATTCCTCTATTTACAAATGATGGATTTTTCTCGAAGAAAATACCATGATCTCTTGTCCAGTTATCTGTAATTGAATTACCAATAAATACTACTCTATTTTCTTTTTTAGAAGGTGCTTTTAGTGCTGCATTTGCTTTTCTATATCTTTTTAGATTTGCCCAATCTTCTGTAGGAATTAATTGTATTCTTACAACTGAAATTTGAGCATCGTCAACCTTTTTAGGTAATAATACCGTTAACTTACCATTAATTAATTTTATTTTTATTTTTTTACTTGGATTAGAAAGCAACCTTGCTTCTCTTGGTTTAATAGCTCTATCTATTACCAATTTACCATCCTCTGGCCAATGAATAACATGCGCTAACAAGAAACCATCTTCTACTTGAGTATACGCTCCCCATTCTGGTTTTTCAGAAGGAATTGTTTGAGAAAACCCAACACTAACATTTAAAATAATAGCAACTGCAACAATTATTATTTTCTTATAAATATTCATCTTGTTTTTATTTAATAATTTCTGATCAGTATAAACAGATATTTTGAAATAGAATTCTGTATTTTGAAAAGAATCTACAAATATCTTTTTAGATGTTTGTAGATTCTTTTCTTTTAAAATTTTATTAAAATTATTTTTTTAACTCAATTTTAATTACTGTTACAGTAGCATCTGGTGCTAACATTGGCACATCTACTAATACATTTCTTGAAGTTGCAGTTGTTGTTAATTTTGTTTTTGGGTTTGTTAAAACAGTTGCCTTTTTTACTTTAATTTCTTTATTTATTTTTAACAATCCGTCTTTAGGCCAATCAAAAACATGTGCATAAATCACATTATCTTTTTTAGTATAACGTCCCCATTTTGGTTTTTTATATGGACTTGCAGAAGCTCCGTAAACAGCTTCACCATTCTTTTTAGTCCATTCTCCCATTGCTTTTAAACGTCTAATACTTTCTGAAGGGAATCTTCCAAAACCATCAGGACCAATGTTTAATAAAAAGTTACCTCCTTTAGAAACAATATCAACCAATTTCTGAATTAAATCTTTACTACTTTTCCAATTATTATCAGATGGCTTATATCCCCATGAACCATTCATTGTCATACATGCTTCCCAATCAGTATCAATTCCTGTATCTGGAATTTCTTGTTCTGGTGTTCCAAAATCTCCAGCAAAGTTTCCTACTGCATCCATTCCTTCCATTCCTTTTCTTCCTTTATCAACTCTATTATTTACAATTGTATTTGGTTGAATATCACGAATGTATTTATAAAGATCTTTCCCCATTTCTGTTGTATAATCAGAAATCCAATCACCATCAAACCAAACTACACCAATATCTCCGTAATTCTTTAACAATTCACCTACTTGAGGTTTCATATATTTTTCATAATACTCAGGAAATTCTGGGTTTACTACAGATGGATCATCATGTTGAGAAATGTTATAATTTGGATATAAATTACCTTGTGCTTGTGGGTGATGCCAGTCTACGATAGAATAGTAAAAACAAAATACAATTCCTTGTTTTTTACAAGCTTCTGATAATTCTTTAATAATATCACGTTTAAACGGAGAAGTATCCATAACATCATAATCTGATACTTTAGAATCCCATAATCCAAAACCTTCGTGATGTTTAGAAGTAAGTACAATATACTTCATACCTGCATCTTTAGCCATTGTTACCCATGCATCTGCATCAAACATTGTTGGGTTAAACATTTTAGGAAATTTTTCATAATCTTCTATGGTATAATCTAATTTATCCATTGCCCATTCTGCACCACCTCCAGCAATTTTAGTTCCACGTTCTCCACCTATAATTGAATACGCTCCCCAATGAATAAACATTCCGAATTTAGAATCTCTCCACCATTCCATACGTTCATCATCAGACAAACGTTTTTTTGTTGATCTCTTTTGCCCAAAACTTGTTTGAAGCGTAAGTATTGCTACCAATACAACTAAAATAATTTTCTTGTAATCTTTCATTCTTTTCTTTATTTATATTATTTAGAAACTAATATTGTATTAATTGAAGTTGCTTTTAGTTTTGCTAAAACTGTTTTATTTCCAACTTTAATCTTAATTGTTTTATTTTCTTTATTAGGATTATTTACCAAAATAACTGTATTTCCATCTTTAGATTTATAAGCAAGATGGTTTTTACCTTTTGATGATTTTAATAAATTATCTCCTGGTTTTACAAAATGAGACAAGTGTTTAAACAGGTAAAACTCATCATTATAAATTACTTCTTTTGTGTTTTTATCAATAACAATCATTGAGTTTTGTGGCCATCCCCAAGAACTCATACCTGTTTCATCTAAAATCATATTCCAATACATATACGATCCACTACCACTATTTGTATAATGCACTAAAGTTTCCCATGAAACTTGTAATGACGACCAATTATTTTCTTGATTCCCACATTTATTCTCAGTTTGCATTAACTTATAAGATGGATATTCTTTTGTTATTGTTGGTATAGATTTTGAACCTCCCCATTGAAACCCTACTCCACTAAGGTATTTTGAAGCATCTTTATTATCTAATACTGTTCTTACATAATCTGGATTTCCTGCATTTATAGTTCCTAACCAAATTTCAGTTGATAATTTATCTTCTTTAAATTTAGGCCCCAAAAACTTCCCTATAAAATAAGCCATATCTTCTGGTCTCCAAGTGCAAGCTGGCCAGTTAGGTGCATAAGCAACTTCATTTTGTGGCATAATAGCCCATAATGGCACACCTGCTTCTTTGTATTGTTGTACAAATTTAGAGAAATACAAAGCATATGCTTTTAAGTATCTTTCTTGCATTTTAAAACCAGTTGCATTGTTAAAAATTTCTGCACCAGGGGTCATTCTATTTCCTTGAGGACGCCCATTCCAATCTCCACTTCGTGCTGAATAATGTTCATTTACTTTCATCCAAGCTGGAGGTGACCAAGGAGAAGCCCAAAGTTTTAAACTAGGTTGAATATTTAATGCTTGTTTGATATAAGGAATCATAATAAAGCGATCTCTATCAATATTAAAATCACGCATTCCAAAATCTTCAGGAACATCATTACTAGAATAGTAACTTAATGCATAATCACTAGCTCCCAATGGTAAACGACACATTGTAAAATCACATCCATCTTCAGAAAACAACGCTTCCATTACTTCTTTTCTACCCTTTTCTGGTAAAACTTGTAAAGCTGTATAACCTAATTCATTAAAAGAACCCCCAAAACCATCAACAACTTGTAAAATACTATCTGAATAAACAACAATATCTGCCTCTGCATTAGATTCAATAATTTTAATATCTCTTTTTGATTTCACCCATCGCTCTGTTTCTGTTGTAGAAACCATTTTAACTTTTTGAGCCATCATTACTTTACTTACAAAGAACATTAGTAAAGTAAAACTAAAGAGTAAGCTTTTGTTATTAATTTTCATATTCAGGTGTTTATATTTTAATTACTTAAATCTAATTTTAAGTGGTAGCTCAGACTGATTACGCATTACTACAATATCTATCAATTCAAGTTTGTTATTATTTCTTAAAACTGTAAAGAAATCTTTTACATTTTTAAGTTTTACACTATTTGCTTCTAGAATTACATCTCCTTTTTTAATTCCATTATTTTGTACTGCAGGACTAGGTTTCCATATTTTTAATACAATAACTCCTTCTGCTGTATTTAACCCATAAGCAGATTGCTCTTGCTCAGAAGATACACTTTTTAATGTATTTCTTAACCAAGCTACTTTAACATTTCTTTCTTTAGCACCAATTTTTGATACATCTCTTAATACTGGAATTTCAGGTGTTTTAGCTAACTTTTTTAAATTTGCTTTTTGAACTCCAAATTTATTCATTGGAAAATTTTTAAAACCGACTTTTAAAGCTGGTGAATTTTCTTTAACACTAAAATCTAAATGCTTCGGGTCTTTAAACATTGGATCTCCATAAAAACTATTCAAGTCTCTATTATACATTTGTGATTTCATCATTGCTTCTTCAGTAGGAAAAAAGTTATAATCTAATTCTTTTCCCCAACCTAATAAGCCAACATCTTGATAGGTATCACCCACAATGTTATGCTTAAATACATCTCTACTATTTGCGAACCATACATGTGGATGTAGCGAATTATTAACCATAATGTTATTTTCTGCTACTCGATTAAAGCCTTCTCTTAATTTTAATCCGTTATTTAATAACAGGTTATTGTAAATATGATAATTAGAAGAACCATCGTCTAAATCAATATCCCAACCATGATCACAACGAAAACGATTATTTCTAATGACAGTCGTTTTTACAGCATCCCAAGTATACATATCTGGTTTTTGAGTTGTTAACTCGTTCATCTTATTTCTCTTTGGAAGCCAAAAACGATCTCTTCCCCAAGAATTAAACGAACCATGATCACTAGTTTCTAAAACAGTATTAAATACATCATTAAATTCTAAAACATGACCTCCCCAAGTTCCATCACCAATATTAATTCCTGCTCTAGGCACGTCATAAATACTATTATGACTTATTTTAATGCTCATAGCCATCGCAATTTGAACTCCTGCTGTTTGCTTTTCTATACATCCAATTCTATGAATTAAATTATCTTTTACTAAACAAGCTCTAGGATATAATTCATTTTTAGGTCCAGAAATCGTATCCATTTCTGATAACGCTACAAATTGTCCGTAATTAAATGATGGGGAACGTACTGCAGAAGGATCTCCAATAAAAGAAATAGCACTTGCTCCATTATTATGAATATGGTTTCCCTTAATTTCTAAACCTTTATTATACTTGCTTGCCATCAAAACATTTCCTCCTAAGTAAGCAAATTCACTATCTTTTACCTCACAATTTTCTGTACCTTCAAAAAAGACAACACTTCCTCTATAAATAGACCAATCGCTTCGTAATAAAGGTTCAAACTTCTCTAAAAATGTACGTTTTGTGTATTTAAAAGAAATACCACTAATCGTTACATTTTTTACTGGTTTTTCTAAGGTACCAACTACCTGAATCAAATCTTTCAATACAGCAACTTCTACTTTAGAGTTTTCAATATTTACATTTTTAGTAGGCCAATAATACAATTGATGCGTTTCTTTATCTAAATACCATTCTCCTGGACCGTCTAATTCTTCAAACACATTTTCTACCATTCGATATTCTTTATGTGGTTTAGAACCTCTATTATTTTGCTGTCCTCCTTTTAAAATAGCATTTCCCTCTTTATCTACTCCCGTAATTTCAAAATGAAAACCTCCCCATTTACCACCATGTAAAGCGTTAAAATAAGCTACTTTAGGATTTTTCCATGTTGCAATACGTTCTTTTGATATTGCATCTGATGCAAATCCTTGCCAATAATGAGCTTTCTCATCATAATTTGGATAACGAGCTAAAATTTGAGGTGTATCATTCACTATAAGTTGATCAAAATCTAAATTTGAAGCAACCTTAGTTACATAAATATCATTATTGAATTTTTTCCAATTTGTGTTTAAGATTTTAGAACCTTTAATAGTTACATCTGAAGAATTTGTTCCTTTTATTGTTAATCCATTTAATAAAGGTGAAATAATAATTGGTTTCTCTAAATGATAATCTCCTGGAAGTACATTGATAATTACCTTTGCATTTTCTCTTTTTGATTTTATTGCTGTTGCCTTTTTTACAGCAGATTCTAATTTCAAAAATGGAGACTCTTTAGTCCCTTCATTTTTTACAGCACCTTTTTTTGATACAAAAAGCTCTATTGTTTTTGGTTTATTAAATGTTGGTTTTCCTTTTAAATATCCAAGAGACTCTAAAAAAATATCAGCCTCGTAAGTAGTTTTTAAATAATGTTCTACTCCTCCTTTTTTCCATTGATTAAAAAATCCATGAGGTTGGTTTTTATACACAAACAAATCACATCTACTTCCAACAGCTTCCATTTTAGCCTTGTAGTTTTTAGCAGTTGCAACAGGAATAAGTTTGTCTTTATCTCCTAAAAAAAAGATTGTTGGAGGAACTCCTTTTTTAATATTATGAAGTGGCGATATTTCTTTATACCGTTCACCAACTCTTTTATAACCATATCCGTTTTTACTATTGTCTATTACAGGATTATAAAGAATTAATGCATTGGCTTTAACGCTAATAGACAAATCTTCCTTTGGTTCATTTAATCCTTCTAAAGTAGCAGTTGCAGCAGCTAAATGACCTCCTGCAGAACCACCAGAAACAGCAATTTTCTTTGGATTTACATGTAATTCTTTTGCATGTTTTCTTATATATCTAATAGCAGATTTTGCATCTCTTACAGCATCAAAAGGAGTTGTTTTATGTCTATTTTTAACTCTATAATCTACCAAAATAGAAATCATACCTCTAGACGCAAAATATTTAGATTGATCTTCAAATTGTGTAATACTTCCTCCATTCCATCCTCCTCCAAAAAAGAAAACTATTGTTGGTGTTTTTCTTTTGATTTTCTTCGGATAAAAAAGCGTTAATTTTAACGTATCTCCATCTATAACTTTATAAATAAGTTCTTGTGGATTCGTTTGATTTCCATCAATTTTATGTTGACTATTAACCTTTGTAATTGTTAATAAGAAAAGTAAGGTTGCAATTAAATACTTTGTCATTATTTTTATTGTTTTAGTAAACGATTACTACTTTTTCATATCCTTTAGATAATCTAAATTCTAACTGCTCTGGATTATATCTATTGATTTGTCCTTTTCTTGTTGCTATTAATTTTCCATTTTCATAGACTCTTAATTCTGCTGATTTTTTTCCATTTAAAAAAGGAGCTTTTATCAATACAGGAGCATTATTTTCTATCACAAATGTATCTCCAGAACGTTCTATTGAAATGGTTACAGGCAAACTAGAAGCGATAACTCCCCATCCGTTTTTTTCGTATTTATACATTCCTGATAAAAACAAATAAGATAAAGATTCATTATTTTCTTCTTTTCTAGTGACAGATAATAATCCTTTTTGATAAAATCCTTTTTGTTCTACAACTTCTTCTTCACTACTATTTAGTACAATTTTATCAATTGTTTTTTTATCACTTAATAAAACATCAATTACTTGAGTGCTTGGATTTTCTTTAATTGTAGAATATTCTACATCCAAAATTGGATTTTCTTCTCCATTTATATAAGGATTGAATACGATTGCAAAAGGATTATCCCAAGCTGCACTTTCTCTTTTAATAACCAAAGTTTGAATAGGATCTCCAATAACATTTTTAGGAGCTGTACCAGAACCTTTTTTAAAGGAGTTCGCTTTTGGAGCCAATGCTGTGTATATACTTTGGTTTTTACTTCCTTTAATCCAAAGTTTCATTAAATTATCTGATACACCTTCACTTTTTAAAGTAAATAATGCCTGTACATCTTTGTTTGTAGTTACTTTCTTTTTATTCTTTAAATAATCATACCCTTTTATATCTCCATATTCACTTCCAAAATCTGTTGTCTCGTTTAAGTTTATTTCTTTAGCATTTGAATCTAAAATTTGAAGTGATTGTCCTAAATTATGATAAAAGTAATCGTGTCGTTGGGCGCCTTCTTCTTGTTTTTTTGATCTAAATACATCAACTATATATCCTTTTGATGTATTTGATTTTATCAATGCTGTAAATCTTTGTTGATTTGATTTTGTTTTAGGTTCAAAAAAAGAAACATCAGAAAATGTTAACTTATTAAAATTTGGCGTTTTATTTACTTCCGGAAAATTATTTTCTAATTTAAACGGATGATAACTACGCATTGCTTTATAATCTGACTTTCCATCAACAATAACAGTATTATGCGCAGGTAATTTAGAATAGTATTCATTATGATTTTCATGCCAATAACTAGATCCTTTTCCCATATCTGGACCCAAAACATATTTGTTTGCAAACAATTCTATAGAAACACCATTTGCATGTGCATGATTTCCAAAAGAACCTGTGGTAGAAACCATCATAGCATCATCTCCTTCTCCTATCCTTTGGTTAAACATACTTACGTTTGATGCATAAAATGTTGGAGACGTTAACTCCTTTAAAGCATTCGGATTCTTTTCTGTAGGTTTTAATGCATCAACATAAAAAAACAATTGAAACAAATTTTTTACTTTTCTTTTGTACTCACCTTTATCAATCATTTGCTGTAATAATCCAGAAATAATTGCTTCTTTTTCACCATTGTTATATTTACTATAATTCGAAATTAATAATTCGAAATTTTCTGGTGGAAGTGGTTTATGATTAGAATCTCCAAAACCAACAGTATAACCACTAGGAAACAAATATTGAAAAGAAGCTAATGCTGCTTTTTCAATAATAGGAAAACTAGAAAGTTCGTTGTTATTGGTCGCATTATCTAATAAGGTAAAAATATCTAACAAAGTTGTAATAACATGAACAGAATAAGAGGCACACTCTGGCCACATTCCTGTTTCATAATCATAAACCAATAAAGATTCTTTGATAGATAATTGTCTTTCTGTTGATGTGTTAAAAGTATAGTCTAAAAAATATTCTCTTCCTTTTCCATTCGCATAATTAGCATTACTATCTAACGTTAAAGCAACATAGGTTAAAAATCTTGCTTGAAAAAGATTCCAGTTATTATCTGGAATTCCTTTATTAATAATTTGATCTCCCCATTTTTGAAAAACAGCAACACTATTTTCTAAATTAACATTTTTTCTTTGAAAATAATTGTAGAGAAAATCATACGTAGTTAAAAGATTTAATAACACTTTTTCGTGAATCACTTCAAAAGTTGCTAAACCAGAAATACCTGCTTGATTCGAATTTAATAAATCAATTGGTGCATCTCTATAAAACATACCATCTATATATTTAAGATATATAGGTGCAGCAAATTCTGCATATTTTTTTTCACCTGTAAGCCAATATAAAAGAGCGGCATCTTCAACAAGACTCATAATATTTCTATTTATGCCTTCAATTGTATGTCCTATTTTAGATGGGGGGATCCACTCTTTTTTTCCTGTTTTTTTATGTTTAAGATAAAAACCTCTTTCATCATCAAAATAAGGTATAACATCTTCTAACTTCGGTTTTTTATAATCAGTAGCCCAATCTCTGGTTCCAGAAAAACGAACTGTTGCCACTGGTGCTTCACCAGTTGAATGAGAAAATTCGCCACCTTTTAAAAAGACTTTAGTATGTTTGGTTTTCCAATTCATTTGTAAACGAGAAACCATCCAAGTAGGATCTTCTTTACAATAATTAAGATACTTTTCTAGATTCTTAATTTTCTTATCAATCAAGCCTCTTTTCCATTCTAAATGCTCAATGCTTTTAAAAAATTTCTTCCCTGATTGTTGGTTTGTATAAATTCTAGGATGTGACTCTCTTTGTGCAATAACTGCAAAAGGAAGAATTAACAATCCATAAATTAGAATTTTCTTAAACATAAATACTAGTATTATCTTTTAAACTATTTTCAGTGTTATTTGCAACTTTAATGTGTTGCTTATTTAATTTCAACATTATAACCAGCAGGATATTGTTTGGACTTTCCTTTATTAATTGAAATTAAAATTGGTTTATCAGAAGAATAGTAATATGTACCATTTTCTAATTTTAATTCTGCTGTTACATTTTCATTTACAGCTTCAATTTTAATGCCGTTTTTTTGCAATAATTTCCCTTTACCTAAATACAAATACTCAAATTCTTTATTTTTTTCTGAAGCAATACCAAAAGTTCCTTGAAACTTAAAACCTCTCATTGGTTTATATATTTCATCATCGATTGCATTACAGATAAATTGTGTACTTTTTGTAGACTTTACAGCAATACTTACAAAATTATCTGAAGTTTTTATTTTAGATATTTTTTGAATAGATTTTTCTCCTTTTTCATAGGATTCAAAAACAGCTACAAAAGGTTTTTTTGCCCCATTAATGTTATTCTGACGAACAATTAAAGTTGGAGTAGTTTCTGGACTTCTATTTACTTGCCCTGGAGTAATATCGTTTCTAAGTGTAGTTGGTGGTGCATCTACAACATATAATTCTCTATGATCTTGTCCCATCATCCACATGTGTACATTTAATGATGGAGAAACATTTTTAATCATCCAAATTGAATTAAAATCGCACGTGTATTTTACTTTTCTTTGATTTTTAAAGAATTTATAATTTTTATCATATGCAACACCTAAATCATTCACACTTTCTAAATCTAAAGCTTTATATGAATCACTAGTAAGTTGCATTGTATTTCCTAAATTATGATGGATATAATCGTTATTTAATTGATTAGATCTAAACACATCTACATAATACCCAGTATTTTCTGAAGTACGAATCATAGCTACTACACGTCTTTTTTCATCTGCAGAAACATCAGAAAAAGAAACATTTTTTGATGTTTCAGTAGCATTATACAATCCAACTTTTGTATCCACTGAAGGATCCATCGCATTTATGGTAATATCACCATTTCTATACCCTGGCACAATTGTGTTGGAACCTGTTATTCCTCTGTGATAACCTGAATCTGCAGACCAATATGATTCATATCCAGAAGCATCTGGTGCTAAAGACCAACCTTTACCGTAAAATTGCATTGCCAATCCATTTTTACCTAAATGAGATCGGTGTTTACCTCCATATAACGTAAACATTAATCCATTCGTTTCATCATTTCCATTTTTCATAATGATATGTTTATGAAATGGTGAATATGCGGTTCTATGAAATGGTAAATTATTTCCTGACTTTGGTAATACTTGATTTAAAATGATTCCTTGCCAATTTGATTTATTTCTATCATACTGACCCGATGAAATATTTTTACGAATTACAGTCGCCATTTTTTTTGCAGTTTCTTTATCTCCTTCCCAAGTTGCATAGGTTAATAAAGATTCAAAACAAGAAATATTTGCAGGTCCTCCACGCATATCTCCAAAAAGCACTAAATTACCACGTGCATCTAACCAACCTAAATTGGCTAATGCTGCTTTGGTTATAATTGGATTTCCGGCTAAAGTATTTACACCAGATTTATACAATTTTACCCCCATATCTAATACCAAAGGAATCATACCAGAAGCATACCCTGGAGATTCTGGCCATAACCCCGTTGTTTTATTATAAAAATCCATTATTTCTGGTAAAGCAGAACAATAATCTGAAGATTTCTCTGTGTAAAGAGGAATATAATATTCTCTACCTTTTCCGTCTTTATAAAAATCGTTAGACTCTAAAACAAGCATACTGTTTAGAACATTTTTGTAACGATTTACATTCCAATTTCCTCTTCTACCACCTCTTATAAGTCCAATATCAATAAATCTTTTAAATACAACTCCAGCAACTTCTGTTGTTGTCTTATTGATTGTTTTTAAATGTTGATGTGGATGGGCATTCAAATAATTATGAAGAAAATCATATGCAACAGCCATAGGTATTTGGCGATCATCATGAATTACTTCATAATCATAATATCCTAAAATTCCTCCAGGAGCATAACCTCCAGGTCCTTTAGATGATTTCTCTGGATCTAAAGGTGGTTCCATATAATAGGTTCCTAATAACCAAGTCCATAAAATATCCGCAGAAAATTTAGCATATTTTTCATCTTGTGTAATATAATATGCAAAAGCAGCTTTTTCTGCCAACTTTAATATTTCCATATTATTCTGACGAACCATATGTCCTGTTTTTTTATAAGGAATTAAAACAGGTGTTTTGTCTGCACTAGATTTACTGACTCCTAACAAATCCCCAGATTCATTAAAAGGAATTCTATCTTTTAAAGGCACATTTTTAAAATCGTTCCAAGTACGCATACCTGGTAAACGAACAGTTGGTATAGGTGCATTTCCTTCACCATAATCCCAATTTTGTTTTTTGATATAGCATTGAGTAAAATGTTCTCCTTTTTTCCAATACATAGCCAACCTTGAAACAATCCACTCAGGGTCATTTACATGACGATTTACATAAGGATTTATTTCTTCTAATATAGAATTCCATGAATTATTAGCCCATTCCTGATTCTTTATTTTAATCAACAACTCCTGTCTATCTCCATTATCAGCAAATAACCTTGGATGTTTTTCAATATTTTGAGAAAACACATTAGCTGTTGCAAAAAAAGCTATCAATGAAAACAGTATTAATTTCTGAAAACTCATTTTTATTGTGCTATTTTAATTTTTAAAAAATTCATTAAAAAATTCATTAAAAAATACCATCTGATATTTTATAGAATTTTTCCAATACTTTTTTGTGTGTCCTCCTGGACGTTCTATATAATCATGTGGAATATTACGTTCTAATAATTTTTTATGAAGCCTAACATTTGCATCATAAAAAAAATCATCTACACCACAATCAAAAATAAATTTTAAGTTTTTACCTGTCAATAAATGAACAAGGTTAATAACTGTATTATTTTCCCAATTTTCAGGATATTCTGAATAAGAACCTAACCTTTCTGCAATGCTCCATCTTAATGGAAATGGTCTAATATCTACTCCACCACTCATACTACCAGCTGCACCAAAAACATCTGAATGTTTAAAAGCTAAAAATAATGCTCCATGACCTCCCATACTTAAACCAGAAATAGCTCTATGTTCTTTATTTGCAGATGTTTTATATGTGTTATCAATTTTAGAAACTAATTCTTTTGACACATATGTTTCATATTTCATTGTAGCATCTATAGGACTATCAAAATACCAACTTGTTTTAGATCCATCTGGGCAAACAATAATAATGTTGTAATCATCAGCATATTTTTTAATATCTGGCATTTTTTTAAGACAATCCTTAAAATTACCACCAGCACCATGCAATAAGTAAACTACAGAATAAGAATTTGCATTACTTAAATAAGAATCTGGTGTAATAACCAGATTCTTAATATTCTTTTTCATTGAAGGACTATAAACCTCTAATGTATCTATTTTTGATGCAAATGAAGTATATGATAAACTTATAAATACAAGAAAGAAACCTATAAATTTATTCATTTTATTTATTTATTTTTTAAAATAATATCTTCAAGTTCATCTAATGTTTTCCCTTTTGTTTCTGGCATCATAAACGCAACAAACAATAATTGAAGAACCATCATTCCTGCAAATACCATAAATATGATTCCACCACCTAATAAATCTAATAAATAAGGAAATATTGATGGGATAATTGCTGCCAATACCCAATGTGTAGAACTACCAAAAGCCTGACCTGATGCTCTTAAGTGATTTGGAAATATCTCTGAAATAAACACCCAAATTACTGCTCCTTGACCTATTGCATGTGCTGCAATAAATAAGAATATAAAAAAAGGAACTGCCATACCAGACCATTCTAATAAAAAAGCAGCAGACAGTAACCCTAATGCAATTATATACCCTATAGAACCATAATACATTAATGTTTTTCTACCTAATTTATCGATTAAGAAAACACCTAATAAAGTAAATATTAAATTAGTTACACCAATACCAATACTATTTAATAAAGCTGAACTTTCTCCTAAACCTGCAGATTCAAAAATACGAGGCGCATAAAATAAAACGGCATTAATACCTGAACATTGGTTAAAAAATGCGATTAAAAAAGCTAACATTAAAGGAAATCTATATTTCTTAATAAAGATTGTTTCAGATTTATTACTCTTTTCATTATGTGAATTAAACGCTTCAATTTCTGCTTCAACATCCGCATCAATATCAATAAGTTTTAAAACCTCTCTTGCTTCTGTTTCTCTAGATTTAGATAATAACCAAATTGGACTTTTAGGAAGTTTTAAAGCAAATAATATATACAAAACTGCAGGAATAGCTTCAACTCCCAACATCCATCTCCATGCGTTTTCACCAATACCACTTAATAGGTAATTAGAGAAAAATGCAATTAAAATACCAAAAACAATATTAAATTGATACATTGCCACCAATCTTCCTCTATGTTTAGCAGGTGCAATTTCAGAAATATAAGCAGGTGCAGCTATTGTAGATGCTCCAACTCCAACTCCTCCAATAAAACGAGCAAAAGCAAAGAAATATGGGTCATTTGCAAATGCAGAACCTATAGCGGAAACTGCAAATAAAACTCCAATGACTAATAATGTATTTTTTCTTCCGTATTTATTTGTTGGAAAACCTCCAAATATTGCTCCAAGAACTGTTCCCCATAAAGCCATTCCCATAACAACAGAACCATGAAAAGAATCTGAAGAACCCCATAAAACTTGTAACTTTTGATCTGCACCAGAAATAACTACTACATCAAAACCGAATAAAAACCCTGCCAAAGCAGCGGTAATTGACCACATTAATATTTTTTTATTACCCATAATACTTTATTAATTTAATTATTTGTCTTTATTATTATTTTATAGGAATCACCATATTCCATGTTTTTGTTCCATTTCCAAATCCTCCAGGACCGTTCATTGTTGCAAAAAACAAATGTGTTGGTTTTCCATTTTCAATTAAAACAAAAGGACGTTCTAACTGGCCTTGTTTAATTGTTTTTCCATTATTCCATTTTACAGTTTTGGTATATGCCTTTGGGTTATCGTCTATAGTCCAATTTATACCATCCGCAGAATGCGCTAATAATCCATCTCCAGCAAATCCTGTAATTTTACCACGTTGATCTTTTGCAATCATATGATATCCATTTTTGTCACTCCACATATGTGGGTCTTCAACTTCACCAAAATGTTCCATTGAAAATAATGGTTTATCGCCTACAACAGTATATTCGCCATCATATGAAGGCGCAGTAGCAACTCCTATACTCATATCACTATGCTTTATTCCATCTTCTTTATACTGCCTACCTTTAAAAAGTAAAACTACAGAACCATCTTTTTTAATTAATGGTGAAGGATTTGAAGTTAAAAAGCTATAATATGAATTCGGTTTCACATCAATAATGGGTTTATCTAACCTTTTCCAAGGTCCGTTTGGACTTTTAGAAGTTGCAATTCCAATTCGTTTTCCCCAACGAGCAGCAATACACCATTTACTAGATAAATCAAATGCTTTCACATTCTCTTTTGTAATATCTTCAAATGGATGAGTAGATCCCATATAATAAAGTATATAAGTGTCTTTGTATTTTACTATTTTAGGATTATGGCATGATTTACCATCCCAGAACTGTGTTCCTCTTGCTCCTAAAGCAACGTCTTTAAATTTATAAGGACCTTCTGGCGTTTTAGAAGTGGCATGCACAATTTCTGAACCCACCATCCAACCAGGATGAAATGGCAAAATTTTTGGCCAACGAGATGCGTACATATGATAAGTACCATCATCTCCTTTAATTACAGAACTTCCCCAAACCCAGTAATCTTCCATTTCTAAACCTCCATTAATTGGAGCTTCTTTTAAATTACTGATTATTGAATTTTGAGCAATAATACTTGTGCTAAATCCTATTAAAAAAAGAAAAAGATATCTCATTATTTTAAAGGAATCGTTTAATTCTTATTAACTTATTAAATCTTTTGATTTTAAAATGATCGCTATTTATTCTTTGCTTCCATTTTTTTCAATCTCAACAATGCTTCCATGTAATAGTAATCTGCGTAAATAATTGGAATATCTATTTCTGAATTATTAGGTAAGTGACCTGTTGAATGTAATAAAAGGGCTTTATTTTTATCCCCACTAAAATACTCTTTACTAGATAAAATCTCTAAAGATTTTTTCGCCGCATTAAAATACTTTTCTTTCAATACTTTATCTTCAACTAAACTAGATAACTCTAACAAACCACATGCTGCAACTCCTGCTGCAGATGCATCTTTTGGTGCATTAGGTATTTTAGGATCATCAAAATCCCAATATGGAACTCCATCTTCTGGCAATCTCTCTAAGAAATGATCTGCCAACCTAATAGATGTATTTAAAAAATCTTTATTACCTGTTTCTCTATAAGACATAGCAAAACCATAAATACCCCAGGTTTGACCACGAGCCCACATAGACTCATCTGACAACCCTTGGTGTGTGTGACCTTTTACAAATTCACCTGTTTCTTGATTAAAATCTGCTACGTGAAAAACAGCATTATCAGAACGTACAATATATTTCATTGTTACTTTCGCATGACTCTCTGCAATATTATACAATTCTTTATTCCCTCCATTTTTCGAAGCCCAAAAAAGCAACTCTAAATTCATCATATTATCAATAATTGTATTATGCCCCATTTCTTCTACCATAATAGGCCAAGATAAAATAGAACCAACTTTAGGATTGTAAAGCGTTGCCAAAGTATCTGCAGCTGCTAAAATTATTGTTTTATATTCTTCATTTCCTGTTAACCTGTAACCATTTCCATAACTACAAAAAACTTGAAATCCAATATCATGATCTAACGCAGGTGTATATGCTATTTCTTTAACAGGAGTTGTAAATCTTTCTGCCTCTGCTTTTAACTCTATATCTCCAGAAGCTTCATATGCATACCATAAAACTCCTGGCCAAAAACCACTACACCAATCTTTAACACCTACTACCTTCCAATCAACACTGTCTTTTGGAATATTTCTTAAAAATTCTTCAGAATTTGTTAACTCTAAAGAGGTTTTCTTAATTTTTTTTGCACTTATATCCAACATTTTTGATGGATTAAAAACGGTTTCTTTTTTTTGAGTCGAAGTACATGCAAACATTAATAATGAGATTGCAATAAGGAATAATCTTGTCATTTATTTTTTTTATATAGTTTTGATAATTGACTAAAAACCTAAAGAAAACATATATTTTACATCAAGTTTAAAGTTTCTTAATCATGACGCAATTTAACCAGACCATAAAAGAGCAAACATAAATTATGACTCAAAAACTATAAAATATTACCCTTTACCTCAACCATAACTATACTTCACTAATTATAAAACAACATCAACATTAATAACTTCTAAAAAACAGAAGTTAAAACCTTGTTTTTAAAAAATTGAATTAATTTTATACAATCAATAAAAAAACATTATAAATATTAATAAAACACTAATTCACACTACCATAATTCATACATATAATAAATATTAAAATTTTCAAACAAAACTCTTAACCTTTTAAAAACTTAAAAAGCTTCTCTTTTTCAGCTAAAAAAGACACAAAAAAAATCACAATTTTCTGTTTCACCTTAAAAAGACCCAAATAAATAGAGAAAAGAATCATAATTTATCATCATAAAACAATAATTTATAAAAACCAACTCCCAATCTTCTTAACATTGTCTTAACAATTTAACTATAACTAATAGTTTTTTAAAATTAACTTCATGAAAAAAATTAAACAAGATCAGTTTAGACTGAAAATTTTTGCAAGCCTTTTCTGGGTATTAGGTATTATGCTTTGTGGGTCACCAACCTCATTGTATGCAGCAGACCCTATTCCAAATTTAGGGCTTCAACAAACAAAAACAATTACTGGAACAGTTGTAAGTTCAGATGATAGCATGCCTATTCCTGGAGTATCAGTAATATTAAAGGGAACTTCAATAGGAGTTGCAACAGACTTTGACGGTAATTACTCAATTAAAGTACCTTCAAACGAAGCTGTATTAGTATTCTCTTACTTAGGATACGCTAGTCAAGAAATTACAGTAGGAACCAAAACAAATGTTAATGTTTCTTTAAAACCAGATGCTACAACATTAGATGAAATTGTAGTAGTAGGTTACGGAACACAAAAGAAAGCTGTAATAACAGGTTCAATAGATGTTGTAAAAAGTGAAGTTTTCGAAAACAGAGCGGTTACCAATCCTGTTTTAGCTTTACAAGGATCTACACCAGGCCTAATTGTAAGTAGAAGTAGCTCTAGACCAGGTGAGCAAGATGCTGGTTTTTTAATTAGGGGAAGTACATCTGTAAATGGTGGTTCTGCTTTAATTGTAGTTGATGGTATTCCTGGCGCAGATTTTAATCAAATTAACCCTGATGATATAGAAAGCATTTCTATTCTTAAAGATGCGTCTGCTGCTATATATGGTTCAAGAGGAGCGAATGGTGTTGTTTTAGTAACAACAAAGAAAGGAAAAGGAAAAATGAGTATTGAAATCAATTCTCAAGTTAGAATAAATACTATTGGTATAAAACCACAAAGCACTTCTGCTAAAGAATATTTTGATGTATACATTGACGCAATGGAATCAGATGATGCTGTAATGGGAGATTTTACAGCAAACCCATTTGGATGGATTAGTATAGACAATGCAAAATCTATTAGAGACATGCTTGCTGCTGGTGAAGAAGGATACGTAAATTCTTTTTGGGGTGCTCCTGCTAATAACCCAACTGATCTTTATATTACAAATAATAATATTTGGGATCAAGTATATGGTACTTCAATATCAAATCAACACAATTTAAGTATTTCTGGTTCTACTGATAAAATAAGTTATCGTTTATCAGGAATGTATCTAGAGGATGTTGGTGCTGTAACTGCAACTTATGATGGTGAGGTACAGTATAATTTTAGATCTGTAGTAAATGTTCAAGTAAGTGATCGTTTAAATATAGGAACTAACTTGGCATTAACTCAATTAAAAAGATCTCAGCCATCGGCTGGTTTAACAGGAAGTGTTTTTACTAATGACCCTGCTATCTACCCAACAGTAAACCCTTATGGCCAATGGGTATCTAACTTCAATTATTCTGGAGGAGCAAGACAACCTCTAGCCAACCTTGTTGATGGGGGTAGAAATTTTGAAGAAAGAGATAGACACAGTTTTGTATTTGATGCTACTTATAAAATAACAGATCATTTAGATTTTAAGGCTTCAGCTGCTTTTAAAACAACAAGTTTAGCTCAAAATACATATGTTTTAGAAGTACCTATTTATACATTTGACGGAATTAAACAAGTAAACACTGTAAACCAAGGTTCATCTTCTTTTTACACCAATCATGGTACTGGAAGAACTGATACATATGGGGCTTATTTAAATTATAAAAATACATTTAATGAAGATCATAACATTGGTTTTACAACAGGTATAAACACTGAAGCAAGTAGAACAAAAAGTGTAAACGCATTCAGACAAGGGTTTGAAGACCAAGGAGTTTACGACATAACATCGGCATCAGATGAAATTTTAGTTGAAAATGGCGGTAGTAATAGTCATGAAGGTCTATACGGTGTTTTAGCTAATTTAACCTATGATTATCAAGAAAAGTATTTAGTACAGGCAGCATTTAGAAGAGATGGTTCTTCTCGGTTTGCACCAGAAGAAAGATGGGATAATTTCTTATCAGGTTCTTTAGGGTGGATAATTACTAAAGAAAAATTTATGGAAAATCTAGGTTTTTTAAACTACCTAAAAGTAAGAACTAGTTATGGTGAAACTGCAAATGGTTTTCCTAACAATGGCCCTTTACAACTTTATGATTATATTTCTGGGGTAACTGAGGGTAATACATTATTTGGTTCAACACCTTCACTGCAAACCACTGGTTATTTATCTAGACTTACTAGTCGTGATAGAAATTGGGAACGTGTAGTACAATCTAATATTGGTTTAGATTTTAGAGCATTAAACAGCAGATTATCTGGTAGTTTTGATGTTTACAAAAAGCAAAATGTAGGTATGTTTATTAATGTACTTTTCCCAAGTCAATTAGGAGGTACAGCTCCTTTATCAAATGGAGGTGATTTTGAAAGTACAGGATGGGAAGCTTCTCTTACTTGGCAAGACAACGTAAATGACAATTTCAAATACAGTGTAAATGCGTTTGTATCAGACAATAATAGTCTTGTTGTAAACAAAGGAGGTATTGAAACTCCAAGTAATGGGTATAATACTAGTCTTCAAGGTTATTCACTAAATTCACTGTGGGTATATAAAACAGATGGTCTTTTTCAAACACAAGAAGAAGTAGATCAATATTATGCTGCTCATACAGAAATTCTTAATAGTAGTAATGCATCAATGGCAGATGGAGGTAACACTACTAAACTAACTCCTGGTGATGTAAGAAAAGTTGATGTAAATGAAGATGGAAGAATAGATTCAAATGATTTAGTACATGTTGGAAATGGTCAAACACATTATAATTTTGGTCTAAATTTATCTGCGAGTTATAAAGGTTTTGACTTTGGAGCATTGTTTCAAGGTGTTGGTAAACAAGACATTTTAAGAACAGGTGTTTTTGCATACCCTATCGTTGGGCGTTTTTCAAACCAAACAGATCAATTTCTTGGAGAAACTTGGACACCAACAAATACTGATGCGTCATTACCTAGAACTACTACACACACAACCAGATCTAACTGGAACTGGGCTTATAATGATTTTAGAGTACAAAATAACAGGTATGTACGTTTAAAAACCTTAACAGTAGGGTACACACTTCCAAAAATAAAATTAGGAGAAACTGAATTTAATAAAATTAGAGTGTACTTTAGTGGTAATGATCTATGGGAACATACTAGTTTAGATGACGGATATGACCCAGAGTATGGTTTTGAAACAGAAAAAACCTATCCTTATGCACGTAGTTGGGCATTTGGTGTTAATGTTAATTTTTAAAAAATTTGATAATGAAAAATAATAAATTTATATACATATTATTCTTAGCACTTATAATTAGTTCTTGCGTTGATGAAATTTTAGATAAAGAACCTATTTCAGGTGTTACAGAAGCTGAATATTTTGACTCACCAACAGAATTCAGACGAGCTACAAATACTTTATACACAGCATTAAACACTCCTAGAAACCCTGGAACTAGTGAAATGTTGGATCATGGTAGTGATTTACATGCAAATTTTTTAGCAGATAGTTATGGACGAGGTATTGTTTCTTTTCCTATTACAGATAGCCAATGGTCATCTCCATATAGTACAATAAGACAGGCTAATATAATACTTGAAAAAGCAGATGAGTATGAAGGTAATGCTACAGAAATAGCTGAATATGTGGCTGCAGCAAAGTTTTTTAGAGCTACACAATACTTCGAACTATTGCAACGCTATGGAGGTGTCCCAATAACTCTTGAGGTTTTAGATTTAACATCTGAAAATGTTTTTGCAGCACGAAGTAGTAGATATGAAGTTGTTGATGTTATTTTAGAAGACCTTACTGATGCAATTCCTAATTTACCAACACAAAACAATCTTCTTTCTGAGGATTATGGTAAAATTACCACAGAAGCAGCAAAAGCTTATAAAGCATGGGTTTTATTATATGCCGCTACATGGGAGAAGTATGTAGGTACAACTACAGATGGAGATGGTACATCTACTGGAGCTGGTTCTGCAGGAGCAAAAGATAATCAAACAGCTTATTTAACAGAAGCTATTTCTTTAAATAGAGAAGTTATAAGTTCTGGCGCTTTTGAACTATGGAATTATAATAGTGAACCAGATATGAGAAATAGAAGTAATTACTATCTATTTAATATAGAAGGATCGGCATCTAATCCATTAGGTTTAGATAAAACGTCTAATAAAGAGTTTATAATGTATAAAGTTTTTGATGAATTATTAGGAACTATTAATACAAGCCAAAATTCAGTAGGTAGAGTTGCGCCAAGTAGAAAAATGATGGACTTGTTTTTAGCTACAGATGGTTTACCAATAGCACAATCTGGTTCTTTTGCTGGATATGAAAGCCCACAAGATGAGTATCAAAACAGAGATTATAGAATGGAATGCTATTTTAGAAATATCAATACAAATGAAATACCTGTTGATGGAGAATTAACTCTAGAAGGAGTTATTGATAATACTGGAGGTACCGCTTACAGAAACAATAAGTTTGTTTCTACTGGATATTTACAAGATATAGAGAACCCAACAGATGGTCATAATTGGCCTATAATTAGATTAGCAACTGTTTATCTTAATTTAGCAGAGTCTTTATATGAACTTAATAGTTCTATTACAGACGCAGAATTAAATGAAACAATTAATTTAACTAAGGCAAGAGCAGGTTTACCAGCTCTTACAAATGCATTTGCTTCAACAAATAGCTTAGATATTTTAGATGAAATTAGAAGAGAACGTGCTGTAGAGCTTTTTGCAGAAAATTCTAGATTTCACGATTTAAAACGTTGGGGTATTGCAGAAGATACTTTAAACAAAAGTATTCTTGGACCAGTAGTTGAAGGTACAGATTATGAAGGTAATACTAATCTTTACAATTCAGCAGCATATCCAAATGGAGAGGAAGAAGTTACAACAGGAAAAGGAATATTAAAAGCAGTAGTACTAGACGCTTCAACATCTAGAAATTTTTCAAGAACTACTTATTTAAGACCAATTCCTTCACAAGAGATTGTACAGAATTCTAATATCCTTCAAAATCCTGGCTATTAAAATTAATAACCTAATTTAAATTATAAAATAGATGAAAAAATTTAATATAATAAAAAACATTGCATTGTTTAGTGTACTTATTAGTACACTATTAGTAGCATGTTATCCAGAACAATCAATAGATTATAACCCAGAGTTAACAACTTTTCCGAAAGCTACATTTACAAGTTTCAGTCCTTCTACAGGATATCCTGGTACACCAATTACTATAACAGGAACAAACTTTGGTGAGATTAAACAAGCCGCTAAAATTTCATTTAGTGAAGCAGATGTAGATATTGACACAGAAATAGTAAGCTATACAGATACTGAAATGGTGGTATTAGTACCACAATATGCTGGTAACGGCCCAATTAACCTTAGTGTTTGGACGAATGATGCACAAAGTGCTTCAAGTTTTACATACATCCCTGGTGTAGAAATTAGCGGTTTAAGTAATGATGAATCTATTATTGGAAATATAATATCAATTTTAGGTACTAACTTTGGTACGGATGCCAGTGCTATTTCTGTACTTTTTAATGGTGTTGAAGCAACCATTTTAAACATATCAAATACAGAAATTGAAGTTGAAGTACCAGATAGTACTTCAGGTAATGTTTCAATTCGTTATGATAATGGGAATAGAGAAACTGTAGGACCTTTATTTGTATACTTAAATCCATCTATAGTTTTCGATGATTTTCTTGAAGCTACAGATCAATTTGGAGGACCTTTTGATACAACTGGATCACAACCTAGTGGTTTTTGGCCATCAACACAACCTGTAAATGCTATTGGAGATAGAGAATGGAGATGTATTGGTGATGCAAGATCAAGTAGTGCTTATGGTGTAGTTGCATCAAATTCTGGAGAATTAACTATAGGAGCAGCTAGATTTTTTCTTTACGATATCTCTGACGAATCAAGTGTTGGTTATACCAAACCTACAGAAATAACACTAGAAGCTAATGTTAATTTAGGTTCATTCAATAATAACGCCACTCCAAGATGGCATAGAGGTATAGCACTTGGATTTCACGGATCAAGTCCTACTTTTGACGCAAATAGTAACCAACTTACAAATTTTAGAGGTATAATTTTAACTCCAGATAGTAATGAGATTTTCTTATGGGATGGTGCTGCTTCAAACAACAACTCTTTTGCAGGTTTAGAAAGGCAAGCAATAGCTGATTTTATTCCAGATTATGATAGAGATGCTAATCATCACTTAAAACTAATAATAAACACAGCAACAAGTAAATTAGTTGGTGTTGAGTTAGATGGAACACCGATCATTTTTAATTTATCAGCCAATTTTTCAGATGCTAACACACAATATATGGTTATTGGTGGAGGATCTAACGGAGGAGGATCTAGAGGAACTGTTTTTGATGTAAGTTTATATTAATAGAATAACTTAATTTAAATAGAAACTCCATGCATAATAATGCATGGAGTTTTTTGTATTAAAAATTTTGATATGAAATATTGTTATTCATAACAACTTTTTGTTTAAAACTAAAAGTTTAAAAATTATTTATACAAAAGTTACAAAATGAAATTTTTAACCGCTTTATCTAAAACGTAATAATAATAAATACAGATAAAAACAAACAATTATGTGTTATTTATAATAGTTCACTTATTACTGTCTCCTAAATAAGGTGCAATTAAAAAATATAATACCCCTAATTTAATAAAAAACATCTAAATCTCTAATTGTATTAGAATTAAGAAACATATTTTATATCAAATGAATATTATTTTATAGCCTTATAAGCATAATATTCTTTTATTTGTATAATACAGTAAACATAAATATATTATAAATTCAAATTATGAATAAAATAAAAATAACTAAATACTTCTTTATATTCTTATTAAGTTTTGGTGCTTTAAGTTGTGGTAGTGATGATCCAGTAATTGATGAACCAGTTATTGTTGATCCTGTTGATCCTGTTGATCCTATTGATCCTATTGAAGATATAATATATACAACAGTAAATACTATTGCCGAATTTAATACTTCATTAAATCAAAATGATGTTAATATAAAATTAGCAGCCGGCACCTACAGATTTGGTCCTGATGACGTGACTTCTGGTTTGATTCCACATTATGAAATGTTTGTCTTTAGAGGAAACAACTCAAATTATGACTTTACAGATGTAACATTTGAATTTGAAACGGAACTTTGGAGTTCTTACGGTAGTGAAGAAGTTGTTCAATTAAGACTTTATGGAGAAAATATTACAGTAAAAAACTTAACGGTAAAAGACATAGGTGATTCCGCCCCAACTTTTAGAGCTAGAAATATGCATTTAGATGGAGTAAACAATACGGTAGATGGATTTAATTTTTCTACTAGTGGATCGTACCCTTATGGATATGGCGATTTATTTGGTAAGGGGGGTACATACACAATTAAACATCGTAAACATTCTGGAATACTAATAAGAGGTGAAGGAAATACATTACAAAACACTAATATACAATCAAGAAGTTATGGACATGTTGTCTTTATACAAGGTGGTAAAGATGTGTTAATTGATAATGTATATGTTGAAGGAGATGCTATGCGTACAACAGATGATATATTAGCTGAAGAAGGTACAGGTACTCCTGCTGATAATGTAAACTTTCTAACTGTTTGGGGCTTCAAAGTTCCTGCTGGTTATATGATAAGCTCACAAGAAGCTGGTTTTAGATCTTATGCATCTGCAGAACATTATTCAGGTAATGGAACAACAAGTACTACAGAAAATGTAACAATAAAAAACTGTACAGCAAAGCATGTAAGATCTGGTTTTAATTTAGTTTTTGGAGGTGGTACAATGATCATGGAAAATTGCACTTCTATTGAAAATGAAAGTGGTTTTGCTATCCAAAAAGGAGGAAGTATTATAAATTGTAAAAGTGATGCTAAATATGGTTCTGTATATACAAATGCCTATGACAGTGATAGTAATATAACAGCAGATATTACAATAACAAATAGTGACGATAGTTATGGAACCCATCCTATAGCTTATATAGGAAGTGGTAATCAAAAAATTACATTTAATAGTGACGAAACAAGTGTTTCACAAGAAAGATCTATTCAATTAGGAGGAGACCAAGGAGATTTACGACATTTGGAAGGAGTTAATTCTGGTCAAAACAATCAATCTGCCACAACTTCTGTAATAATAAATAGAACAAAATATTCTGTAGAACTAACTGAACTTGCTTCTGGTAACGTCATTCATTCTTGTGGAACCGTAACAGATAATGGTTCTGGTAATAGTATATCAGAATTAAGTTGTGATTAATTTAACCTTTTTTATAAGTTGATCATTTTTATTAAAAATTACAAACTAAAAATAAAATCATGAAAAAAATAACTAGACTATTATCATTAGTTTTAATATGCTTTACTATTATTAATTGTAGTTCACCTGATAATGTAAAAGAAGAAGAAATCGAAATAATTATAGAAGAAGAAGAAGAAGTTGATATAATAGAATATACAACTGTAAATACCATAACTGATTTTATAGCAACACTTAGACAAAATGATATTAATATAAAACTAGCACCCGGAACATATAAATTTGGTCCAGATGATGTTACTTCTGGACTAATTCCAAATCATGAAATGTTTGTGTTTAGGGGGAATGATACCAATTATGATTTTACTGGAGTTACTTTTGAATTTGACACAGAATTACTTAGGTCATATGGTAGTGAAGATATTGTGCAAATAAGGTTATATGGTAATAATATTACAGTTAAAAATTTAACCATGATAGATACTGGTGATGCGTATCCTCTTTATAGAGCGACTAATATAAATCTTGATGGTTTAGACAATACAATAGAAGGTTTTAACCTAACTACAAGAGGCTCTTACCCTTATGGGTATGGTGATATATTTGGTAAGGGTGGAACATACGTAATAAAACACTTTAAGCACTCTTCAATTCTAATTAGAGGAGAAAGAAATCATCTTAAAGATTGTACTATAACTCAAAAATCTTATGGTCATGGAATTTTTGTTCAAGGTGGTATTGACACAGTTATTGAAGGCTGTGAATTATATGGTGAAGTTCGAACAAGTAATGATATGCTAGCAGAAGAAGGTACGGGTTCTCCTGCCGATAATGTGAATTTTATGAGTGTATGGGGGTACAAGCTTACTGCTGGTCATATGTTTAGTTTACAAGAAGATGGAATTAGAGCCTATAATACTGGAAATCACTACATTACAGGTGAATCTATAAACACATCTGGTATAAAGGTAATAGACTGTAAAGTTAATAAATTTAGAAGTGGTGTAACTATTGGTTGGGCAGATGGTGAAAAACTAATTCAAAACTGTGAAGCTACTGGTACTGAAACCGCTTTTTGGGTAGGCTCTTCTGGTACAATTAGAGACTCTAGAGGAGATTTTGCTTATGGAGCACTTTATGGTACTGACAGAGATAATGATGGAGATAGTCAAATAGAGCTAACTATTATTGACAGTGGTTATGAAAAACATGGATCCCATCAAGCATTATACCTCGGTGGAAAAAATCAACGTATAACCTTAAATACTACTGAAAATCAACCACAAGATAATATCGACATTGCAATATCAGGAGTTAAAGGGGGATTTCGTTTCTTAGATGGGATTAATTATGACGCACTATCTGTAACTTTAATAAATAACACAGGTTATAACGTTATATTAGGTGAAAAAAGCGCAGGTTGTGTAGTACAATCTTGTGGAACGATAACTGATAATGGATCCTCAAATTCTGTTACTGAAATTAAATGTGATTAGTCTAATCTCATTAAATATTCTCTTTGAATAACTGTTAATAGTCTATAGTCTATAGTTTATCGTTTTCGGACCATAAATTATAGACTATTTTTTTATTGTTATATATTTTTGAACACGTTCTTTAACTAAACGAAAACAAAATAATTAATTTTATATATCCGTAATTAATCATGTAATACTGGCAATAACAAGCCTGTCAAATATTTTCTCTCCAAAATACCTGCGATTTAGCTTGTAAACAAATTCATTAAGATATAACTGCAAGTATTTTCTCTTAATTTTATGGTAATTACCTGTAAAATTTCGTTTTGCATTACTAATTGCTATATGCACCCATTTCAGGGTTTCTTTAGTGGTTTTTTCATTAGATATTTCACTAATATGTAATTCTACATAGTCAGCTATATTAACATATGATGTGCTTTTTAGAACTTAGCCTAAAACAATAATCGCTTTAAAATAATTATATTAAATACTTTGTATTGTAAGAATAATACAGTATATTCTTATGAAAATTAAAAAACAGCACCAAGAATTTTCTTGATGCTATTTTTTTTTATACGTTAAACTAAATAAGATATTTAAGGAGATCATGGATCTTAACCTTTATTCATAAATGTTTTTTAAGGAAAAAAAAACAAAAATTGACAAAACTTTTGCTTAATTACAGAAAACATTTGAATTTAAGAATTATTATTTGAATCCTTAAACTCCGTTGGAGTTACTTTAAACAATTCTTTAAACGTTTTACTAAAATAAGCTGTAGAATTAAACCCAGTAAGGTAGGTTACCTCCTTAATAGAGTTGCTACTTTGCTTTAGCAACTGAGAAGCATACTTTAATCTTATTGATCTAATAAAATAACTTGGGTTTTGACCAGTAAGAGACGTTATTTTTCTATATAATTGTGATTTACCTATACCCATTTCTTCTAACAAGTTTTCTTGCTTAAAGTCAACATTACTAATATTATCCATTATAATTTTGGTTGCTTTATCTAAGAAAACCTCATCTATATTATTCGAAGTAACTTCACGTGAAGGTAAAACCCCTCCAATCTCTGAGAACTTTTTTCTAAGCCTAATCTTAGCTTCTAATAAGTTTCTAATTCGAGATTTTAAGACACTTGTAACAAATGGTTTTGAAATATAGCCGTCTGCTCCACTATCGTAGCCTAATATTTTATCATCTTCTAATGTTCTTGCTGTTAATAAAATAATAGGTATATGACAAGATTCAAATTCTGATTTCAACATTTTACACATGTCAAACCCATCCATAATTGGCATCATTACATCACTTACTATAATGTCTGGATAGTGCTTTTTAACCATTTTTAACCCCTCACTCCCATTTACAGCCTCCTTAACAATATAAGAATCTTTTAAATCGTTTTTAAGATGTAATCTTAACTCTTTATTATCTTCAACTAACAAGATCGTTGGCTTTTTAACATTGTCTCCAGACTCGTTATCAGAATCAGATTCATGGGTACTACTACCTATATCATCATTTGATGTTAACATATCATACTCAACAGATTTCATTGAGTTAATTAAAAATTCATTTTTAACATTCTCAACCACCTCAGGTTCTGCCTTTACATCTAATGGCAGTCTTACAACAAATTTACTTCCCCTAAGATGTTCACTCTCTACAAAAATTTCACCACCATGTAAATCTACTAATGCTTGTGTAAAGTTAAGCCCAATCCCTGTACCAGTTTTAGTAGAATCTACATTATAAAAACGAGAAAAAACATTTTTTATTTGTTCCTTACTTAATCCAATACCAGTATCTTCGACAATTATTTCAACATAATTCCCTAACTTTTGTTTCTTAAAAAAGAAAAATTTAGATTTATTTTTTTCTTCTAAAACCTTATTAACAGAAACAGTTATTTCTCCATCACTGTTGGTATATTTTATAGCGTTTGAAATTAAATTTGTTATAATCTTTTCTACTTTATCAAAATCAAATAAAAGGTTTATATTTTTATGATTCGTTTTAAATTGATAAATAATTTCCTTTTTTGCTGCCACCCCTTTAAAAAGTGAAAAAATATCTTCACTGAATTTTACAACATTTCCTTTTTCTAGTCTTAATGGTGCCATACCAGCATCCATTTTTCTATAATCTAATAATTGATTTACTAAATGTAATAGTCTTCTAGCACTTCTTTGTATAGATAATGCTGACTTTTTTGTGGTTTCTGGATCACCATTAAAATTCTTTAATATCTTATCTACAGGGTTTAATATAAGCGTTAAAGGTGTTCTAAACTCATGAGAAACGTTTACAAAAAATTGAAGTTTCATTTGATCTAAATCGCGTAACTGAACCTGCTTTATTTTTAATGTATAAAATCTAAGAATTAGATAAGAAAGCAATAAACCAGAAATAGTGTATAATAAATATGCCCACCAAGTTTTCCAAGGTGGTGGTAAAATTGTAAATTTTATACTAGTTGATTTTGCATTTTCTAATTGTCTATCTGTTGATGCTTTTACTTTAAAAACATAATCTCCAGGTAACATATTTGAATAGTTTACATCTCTTCTAGATGCTACTTCTATAAAATCTTGATCTAAGCCTTCCATTTTATAGGTGTATTGAACTTGGTCAGGATTTTCAAAATACAACGCCAAAAACTCAAAAGAAATATAATTCTCATCATGCTTGAAAATAATATTTTTATTATTTTCTATTGAATTCTTTAATAAAACTCTACCGTTAATTGTATCTCCAACAAATATCTTTTTGTTATTTAATTTAAGACTAGTTATTTTAGGAAATACAGAGTCTGGTTTTTTTAATAAAATATCATTCGGGTTAAAGATATTGAACCCATTTAATCCTCCAATGAGTATTTCTCCTTCTTTTGTTTTTTCGATTGATTTTCTATTATATTCTGTTCCTTGTAATCCATCATAAGTATTAAAGTTTTTAATTTTATGTGTCTTTGGATCAAGTAAAGAAAGACCTCCTTTAGAAGTTATCCATAAATTATTATTATTATCAGCCTTAACTCCAACTACAAGATCGTTAGGTAAACCATCTTGTAAGGTATAAGTCTTTACAAGATTTAATTCTTTATCTAATTTATACAATCCACTATCGGCACCTACCCAAATATTTCCAAAAGAATCTTCAGTTATATAATTAATTCCATAACCTTGAATCCCTATTTCTTTAACTTCATAAAAATCTATATTTTTTGGAATAAAAGCATCTAATTTATTTAACTCAACAAAATTTAATCCTAATGAAGTACCAATTAACAATCGTTGTTTAGAATCAATATATGTATAGATAATATCATTACTTACTAAACTATTTTCTTTTTTAAAATCACTCTTATAATTATAGAAGTTTTGAATTTTTCTATCAAAAAGACTTATTCCTTCTGTTCTTAAACCAAACCACAATCTATTTTTAGAATCTTCGACGCCAGTCCAAACTGAATTTTGACCAATAGAATTAGGGTCATTTACATCATGTAAATATCTTTTATTTTTTTTGGTCTCTGGATTAAATTTATTTACACCTCCATCTAGCGTACATACCCAAATATTACCATCCTTGGTTTCAAAAGTATACAACATCCTATTTGAACTCAGAGAATTATTGTCTTTATAGTTATGACTAAAATGTTGGAAAGTATTATTTTCTTTATTTAAAAGGTTAAGTCCTCCATCATAAGTACCAATCCAAATTCTTTGATTACTATCTTCTAAAATCGATTGCACTATTGTTTCACTCAACCCTTTTGGGTTATCTGGCTGATAATAATAATGACTAAAAGAATACTTAGGAGGATCTAATTTACTAATTCCTTTATCATAACTTCCTATCCAAAAAATACCATTTTCCCCTTCAAATATGTCTGTAGGCTTATTATTTGCTATTGAAAAAGGATCTGAATGATTTTTTACAATATGTTGCTGAATAATATTCCCTCCTTTTTTAAATATAAAAATACCATGACCATCTGTAGACACCCATAACAAACCTTTTTTATCTTGATAAAGGCTCCTAATAGGAACACTATAATCAACAATAGAAATATGTTTGAAACTATCTTCCTTTTTATCCCATAAAATTAGATTAGAAAGATCATTACCTATCCAAAAATCATTATCATTATCAATTAAAATCTGTTTAGGAATATGATCTAATTCATAAGGTTTTTTATTTGCAATAATTTTTCGCTCAAAAACATCTAACTTTGAATTGTATCTATTAAGATTAAGTCCACTTGTACCAATCCATATTGTGTTTTCTCGATCTCTTACAATAACACTTGCACTATTATTATCAATTGTAGATAAATTAGATTCACTATGTAAATAATATGAATAATTTAATTTATCAATATTATTATAAAAATCTTCTAGAACAATTTTTACAACTCCACTATTAGTAGCTACCCAAAGCGTATTATTAATTTCGTCATATAATAAATCGTTAATAATTTGTTTGTAATTGCTTAATAACGAAATTTTATTGTGAAGATTTATGTGTTTGAAAGCATTGTTTTTCTTATTAAATAAATTCAACCCATTATTAGTACCTATCCAAAGATTTCCGTTATTATCTTGGTCTATAGCGTTAATTCTATTATTACTAATTGAAGTATCATCATTTAATACTGACTTATAAACTTCAAATTCATAACCATTGTATTTATTTAATCCATCAATTGTTCCAAACCACAGAAACCCTTCTTTGTCTTGAAATATTTCTAAAATAGTACTGCTAGATAATCCATCAACAGTATCTAAATTTTCAAATTTTAAGCTATTAGATTGTCCCAAAATTGTAATTGACAAAAAACAACTAATAATTATTATTATACTTCTTTTAAAACTCATATTTATTCTTTGAAAAATTATTCAAAATAAACTCTTAGACCATTTCACTCTAAAAAAAATGAACATTAAAAAATAACGAACAATTGACATGCAAATTACGAAAGAAAATTGAAATGCAAGTTATAAAATATAGCATTGTAATATATACTTCTCTACATAAAAATCAACTTATTTATTTAAATACATCGTTACTAGATCGTCAAAACAAATGATGCCTGCTTTTTTTTGATGTAATCTTGGTTTACTGTATTTGTGTATTACATCGTAACCTTCTTTTATGAATTCGAAACTTATTTCTAATTTAAGTTAATTCAGACAAACATCTTAGAGGTGAAATCTTCATGAATAGTGTTTTTACTAGAAATTCAAGCTTACCACGTTTACCAAAACCTTATCACTAAAATAATCGCTGTAACGCCTATTATTGTTGAGTTTTACCAGCTTTACCACATTTACCATCCACTATAAGTATAAGTTTTTATTTGATTCAAAAAAGTTTGAACAAAAGTATTTTATGAGGAATAAAAAAAAATATAACAGGCAGTTAGAGTTATCATAAATCATTGCTCCATTAGTCATACCAGCTCTATCTTCAATAAATTTAGTTTTTTCTTTAACATTAATAATCTCGAAAAAAAAACCTTACAGCGACTCTCTGCGAATGACCTTATGTATACAAAATTGAGTGTACCATTATTAGACAACTCCTTGTTTTATAAATAATCAAGCGTCTTCTAGTATTGGTACATTAAGAAATATCATTTAATCAAATGATTCATTAAAAACAATATTAAATAATGTGTAAGAGTCACTATTACTTTTCAACTCACACAACTAATCTATCGATTTACAAACGGTTAGAAGCTTACAAGGAATCTAAAAATTTAAGCGAAGAAGGCTTAGAACTTCTCGGCCTATTTTTAAAAGAGTACCCAACAAGAAACAAAAATTTAAGTGTAAAAGATTTCTGTTCAACCTTCATAATGAAGTATAAAGAACAATTAAACGAACATGTAGTCCCTAAGGTACCCATCTTAAAAGATTTTCTATATAATTACTTAGGGTACTCTGAAAAATGGGGAGCTAGCACTAAATCTTATGGAAAAAACTCAAAAATACTTGCAGATCAAATCAATGAACAGGATCTTATTAAAGAGATGACAGACTCAAAGAAATCTCTTAAAAAGCTACTAAATGCTTCTGGAGGAGATCTTTCCGCTGTAAAACTTTTCTTACCCGCACTTATGATATCTCTAAAAACAAACACTAGAGATAAAAGTAAGATGAGATATAAACATACAGGTGAATTCTGTTTTGATTTCGACAAGTTTAAAGATACTGAAGAAGCAATATATTGGATGAAAAAAGTTTGGAAAGACTCCAGCTTAAATCCATATCTAAGCTTCATTTCTCCTAGAGGGAAGGGTTTTAAAATGTTCTGTAAAATAGATATTTCTGATACAGATTTTATAAATGACTTTCATTCAGAAGATCCTGATGTTGTAAAACAGCATCATAAAGTTTTTTATGAGGGAGCAGTAAAAGAATTGTTATCTAAATTCCCTGAACTAAAGAAAAAAATTGATACCTCTACAAATGACCCAACACGTTTAACTTACATACCTTTTGTTGCTGATAAAGATAATGGGTTTATATATGACCCAAATAGAATTTCTAACTATTCAAAAATTGTAAAGCAACAAAGAAAATTAATCCGTAAAGAGCTTTATAAAAATATTGCCAAACACCAAGTTGAGGTAAATCGAATTATGAAAGAGCAAGGTATTACCTCTCAAGAAGAAGCCTATTATATCTTTCAAAAAAAGAAAACCATTCCTTTTGATCTAGAATCAGAAACTGAAAAGTTTGAAAAAGTAATTGAATTTTTAGAGGAGCTTTCAAATAAAGATTCGGTTGTAGAACAATTTGTTTCTGAACATTTTGATAATTATGGAACACTTCAGAAATTGAGTTGGGTCTTATTCGGAGTTTTAGGAGAGCTAGCTGTTGAAAATTTGCTGAGACTAGTTCCTGAAGGTTCCAACAAAAAAGATGAAAATCATGGAGATTACAGATGGACTGTTCGTTCAAAAGACGACTATAGTAATGAAGTATTAAAATCATTGAAACCTGCTCCATTTTATGCTTTAGTCCGTAAGTTAGAAGAGGTTGATGATTTTATATATGAAAACTTCGGAATTTCCAATACTGATAAGACTGAAATAAAGCTCTTGAATGACTATTATGATACTTATGTAAGAAATATAAATCTCGAGGCTGAAGGAAATAATCAAGCGGATACTATGGAATTTCTAGATGATATAACGCAATATATGGATAAGAAAAAAATACGTCTTCCTCTTATTGAAGAACTTGAGAGTATCACTCCAGAATTTACATTAGAACCTAATGAGTATTTAGATAAAAATGTAATGCATGATCTATTTCAAAATAAATACCCTGATAAAAGAATATTCTTTTTGAGGAGCCAGTGCGGTAAGTAATAGTGCCGTCTTAAGGTGGAAACCTTAAGTAATAAAACCTTTGAATTCAGAGAAGGCTAAGGATGTAAATCTATGCTAATTCTGAGCTAAGTAAATCTTACAAAAACAGTTGTACCATTATTAGACAACCCCTTGTTTTATATATAATCAAGCGTCTTCTAATATCGGTACACGATAAAAAGATTAAAAAGTGCAGAGACTATCCCATTTTGGGAGTACGCCAGAAGTCTGGTGGAAGCGGAGGTTACCTATAGAAAAGGTAAAGATATAGTCCGATCTTACAGGAAACTGTAAGCAGAAAGTTATTTAATAATAATCTTTCGGAAATGAACTAACGACTCATTTTGAACATACATGACTGGCAAAAACAGTATTACAGGAAATCATCAATATAAAATGCCTGGAAGAATTTTACTTTGCTCACCTTATACAAGTATTATTAATCAGGCTGCATATGACGCTTGGCATTCAAATCATAAAGGACCTAAATTATTTTCACATTCTGACATAGGGTCTGTTATAGGAAATTTAAAAAAGTCAGACGACGAAACGATTCGTTTTGATTATGAGAAAACACTTAAAGGCAAAGACCTACCTATAGACGAGGAACTTGTTGTGTACACAACCTATAATCAAATACTAAACACACCATTTGAAGAACTTGCAACTCAAAAGTACATAGTAATTGATGAATCTCATTCATTATCTGATGGACTAGGTTATAGAGCAGATATTATTGCTGAGGTTATTCTTTATCTTATTGAATTTGTGAGAAGGAAAGCTAAAGCTAAAACAAAAATCATCTTTATGTCTGGTACTCCTAATGTTGAGACTCATGTGGTACAGGATCTCATGCAGGAATATAAATTAAATCACCTTTATCAACGTGTAATTATAAATAAGAAATATAAATTCAAACCTACCATACATTTAACACATCTTGATACTAATAATGGTGAACAAAGATCAACTGCTGTGATACGTCAAATACACAAGTATTACAAACAAGGAAGAAAAGTTGTTCATATTTTTAATTTTAAGGATAAAATGGACAATTACACTAAAGAAATCCAATCCAAGTTATCTTCAGATATTAAAGTAGGACTGTTTTATTCTGGTTCAAATGGAGAATGCACAAATAATATTTTGGAGGGGAAATTCGGAGATTATGATGTCATTTTAACAACCACCTATTTTATAAATGGAATTAACATCAACAGAGATGGAATAACTGAGGATGATTTTTTAGCAGAAAAATCTTCAACTCAAAAATACGGAGTTGTAATAGATTTAGGAAAAAGGCATACTACTATTAATGCAAGTGATGCAGTGCAAGCAATGAATAGATTCAGAAATCGAAAATGCCATACCACAGTTTTCTTTCCTAAGATGTTTAGAACTGATCAAAATAATATCTCTAGAAAGTTTGATTGTAATTACTCAGGAAGAGTGCTTTTAGGCATTAACAAATACAACAATCACCTTCTTTCTCAAGACAAAAGTTTAACAGCGGTTATAAAAAAGGACAAAGAAATTGAAGAACAAATGTGTCATTTAGATGAAATTAGAAATAATCCAGATGAAGTCAGATACAATGATATTGTTGAATATCGGAAAAAAAGTGAAAACAAACAGGATATTGTAAATCGTTTAGAAAAGAAAAAATGCATATACGAAGATTGGTTGTGTTCTTTAGATGGCTATCATTTTATGGCTAAAGATGCAGGTTTCTTATCTATAATTAAAAATTCTCATATATCAGAGCCTTTACCTGAAATGACAGAAGACCAAATAAGCTTAGAGAATGAAGTCATTAGAAGTTTTTTGAATAACGAAAAAGCATTGATGTATTTGCACAATCATTTAGATATAGATAAAAGATTTATTATGAAGGCATCAGGTGTAATTAAAAATCCTTTTAGCTCTAAGACAGAAAACTTTATAGTAACTGAATTTAAAAATAATAAATTCATTCTTGGTGGTGATTTTCACGTATCATACGAAAGAGCAATTAACAATTTAATTACGCATCACTTACAATTTACCTATTGGTATGGACCAGATAAGGCAATAGAAATTTTAAGGTACCTGATAAATCCTGAAGTGAAGCTTCTACCAATAAACACAAATAGTTATCTTAAGAAAATTACAAGTTATCTCAAATCATACAAGGCTTTTCAAAACTTTAATCGTTTAGATGGATTGAACTACCTGAAATTTTATGACTTTTTGGCGGATAAAAATTTGGGAATCAAGAAAGAAGTATTTCCTACTTATATCTCTTACACAAATACAAATCCTGAAATAGATATAAAAGAGATTTGGGCTTTAATGCTGAAGGAAAAGACATCGTACTTATTAGACAACTCATATAATTCAGACAAAGATAATCTTAAAGAACATACCAAAAATGAGGTACTGATGAAAAAAATAGATTTAGAAAATTTAGATAGTCAATTAGATCGATTATCAATCTACAAGCCTTTAAAATATTCTAAATCTGGAGATGTCAAATCCTATGAAAGTATTAAAATTCCAAGAATTCTAAGGAGTGATAAAATGATGTTGGCGCTAAATGATCATGAGTATAATAACAAAGAACCAGAGAATTGTACCTATGAGGAGAGTATGATAGAATTTGAGAGTGTTTGGAGTAAATTGAACGTAAAACTTAAAACCCACATCAATCCAAAATTACGTCTTAAGCATACTCACTTAATTGAAATCTATAACAATTTAAAGGAAGCTATAGATCAAAAAAAATTTCAAAAATTAAACGACTGTATCAATAGTTTATTAAATGATCCTAAAAAGAAATCTCTTCCGAAAGTAGCAGAGGTAATTCTAAAACTAAAGAAGGATCTAAAAACTATAAATACTTTTTTATTAGCTGCATGTAAAGCAGTTGATAACAATACCTATAAAAAATTAAATCAAAAAATACCTATGGAATTTATAACTCAAACCTTATTTTGTGAGGAAGATTTTCAATTAGCAACTATAAACAAAAGGTTTAAAGCTAATTTAAAAGAAATAAACCAATATGATGTTTATAACATCTTATTTAAAACATCTGAAATGTATAAAAAATCAATAAGATTAAGTGTTAACACTCCTAAAGGAAGAATTACAATTAATTCTTCTAATCCTGAAGCTGCAAAAATAACTAAACCTGCTTATTTGATTTTTGATCATGAAGTTAAACTTCTTTATGCTGATTTTTCTTCAGTAGAAACTTGTAGTTTTTTATGCACTTATGCGTATAGTAACAATAGTTTTGTGATGAAGGATGGTAGCATCCCTCCTAGGATTTACAACAAAGGAATATATAATCCTGGTACATTTCTGAATGACTATTTTGCAAATAGCTCTGATAGTAAAACTGTAAGCAATTATAGCATCAAAATTTATAATATAAACCTTCTAGATTATAGAAATTTTGCTGATGCTAAAAAGAGAAAAAAGAAGTAAGAAATTAACTTACTTGTAAACAAACCAACCCATATTGGGTTGGTTTCTCTTTTTGATGCTAAATGTTTTTCTTCTTAATCCAAAGAATAATTAAATTGCAACTATCCTTAATAATTTTAATAATTAAATCATTTGCATCCTTTTTTTGATCCATAATTTACAGGTTTTATGTTATATAAATAAGGAGTTTAGGATTAGAAAAAGATCTGTGCCATTTTCAATTATTAAGATCTAGAATTTAAAAGAAATAATAAATTTTAGTGTATACCATCTTCACCATTTGAGATACCATTCACAAAATCTTTAATGATATTCAATTCTCCTGCTAATTCTGATCCTTCAAAACCAGTTATATCATCATAAGAAATCTTTAAATTATAATATGATAAATATTCCTTCGCCAAAGGGATATAAGACCAATGCCACATCTCCATATTATAGCCAGTTCTTCCATTTTCTTTAGAAGTATAAACCTGATAAAACCCATACTTTTTAGCATTTTCTTTTAACCATTGATATTCTTTGGCACCCATCCCTCTTTGAAAATACGAATTGTTGAGGTTGTTTAAATCCATATCTGTTCCCCAATGGTGTCGTGAAGTTGATGGCATTGAGCTATATTCTAAAATCTTTAGTGCTCTTTTAATCGGTGATAAATCTTTGTACCTCTTCCACTTTCTCTCCCAGATCCTTTTCTGCTCATAAAAATTACGAGTACCAGAAATGATCTTTAAATTGATGTTTTCAGCTTTAGCTGCTTCGTGCATTTTGATAAACGCTATATAAACCTCTTTTTGTAAGTAAATTGTTTTTGAGGCATGTATAGCATCAACTTTAACAAAAGAAGTATCTTTTTGGTAGTTGAATTTTCCTAACACAAAATTCTTATCAATAGCTTTAACCTCAACAATTTCTTTAGCTTTCTTAATGGTGTCTATAGAAATTATTGGGTTTACCTTTTTGCTTGACTCTTTCGTCTTTTGATCTTTTTTACAAGATATAATCGTAAAGCTTATCAATACATATAGAAAGTACCTCATCTTACTTTTCTTCAAAGCAACAACCATGTATCCAACCAATATTTCCTGAGGGTGTTTTAATCTGATACCAATATTCATTAATCTCTTCTCCTTTAATAGTTACTTCAGTCTTATTGTCTGACTTTTTATTTAAAAACTCAACAACTGTATTCAAAGGTAAGTTTTCTATTTTTTCTGCATCCAAATCAGGGCTTGTTCTTACTCTTAAATTATCGACCGTAATTAATAATTTTTTAGAATTCGTTGTTTCTTCAATAGCTTCATCTTTAATTTTTTCTTCCTTTACAGTGACTTTTACTTTTTGAAAGTCTTCAATCGTTTTGATGTTTAAAATATTTGAGGATTTAATAAGGTCAGAAGTAGCATTAATATATTCATTCTCAAACTTTGCATCTTTATCTTTTTTTCTTCCTATAAAATCTCTATAGTAATTAGGTTTAGTAAAAGTTTTTATGGCTTTATTTAAAACACTTTTATCATCTAATCCTGGTGTATAGCTTAACGTCTTTTTAAAGTACTTACTGCTGTTATAATAATCTAAAAAGGGGTTAGTTTGACTTCTCTCGTAAGTCTGCGAAATGAAATCTACATCTTTTATTTGTTTTCCATTAAATAATAATTTGAGCTTAATCTTACTTACTGATAATTCAGCATACATTGAATTCATGTATCCATCCTTTCCTTTATCTGAATTAGAACTACTTGATATTACTTTCGTTTTACCTAAAGGTTTAGTTTCAAGAATTTCTATCCTGTATTCATAATTAAGAGGTAATCCATTTTCATCTGTAAGAGTTTGTGAAGATTTATTAAAATGATCTAAGACAAATGCAACCTCTTGATCCCTGACATTAGTCACCTTCTTTACTTTATTCTCTGTTTTATTCTTATTTACTTCTTCTACAACTTCTTTGGTAATCGCATTCAAAGCAGCATATTGTGAGTAGGCAATTCCACCTCCTAACAATGAACAAATCAGAGCTCCGATAATTAATCCTTTTTCATGATTGTGTTTTAAAGCAATTACAAGCCCTATTAGTGAAATAGAAACAGCGATGATTCCAAAGAAAATCGCAAACAAACCAAATAAAGGAATAAATGAAATTAACAAGGTAAGTATTCCTAGAACTAGTCCTGTGATGCCCAAGCCATTTGAAATGGATTGATACTTTTTTTTTGTATGTTTTCTGTTTTCATAGTATTTATAATAAGATTGTTTTAAATTTTTTCTTTTTCATTTTTTTTGACCTCAAAGTACAAAAATAATAAAATAGTTATGATATATCATAACCTTATCAAACTCTTTATTCAAGTAATTTACTTTATATGAATTATGATGATAAGGAATACTTAAAAAAGTTAGGAAAAAATATATCTAAAATTCGAAGAACTAATAAATTTAGTCAATTAGATATTTGCGCTATTATTTCTATGGAAAAGTCCAATTTGTCGGCTATAGAAAATGGAAGACAAAATCCTACAACTTTAACTTTAAAGAAAATTGCTGATGCAGTGGGAGTGGAGGTTCATGATTTTTTCAAATTTGATTAGTTTGATAAAAAAGGAGCAAACCTCAATTTGTTGTACCTATGTTGTACCTAATAAAAAACCTCAACTGTAAAAAGTTGAGGTTTTCCTTGAGTACTCAAGGAGGGAATCGAACCCTCACTCTCGAAAGAACTGGATTTTGAATCCAGCGCGTCTACCAATTCCGCCACTTGAGCAAGTAATAAATAGGATTGCAAATGTATTAAATTATTTTATTTTAAAGTCTATAAATAAATCTCAAAGTCAATAAATAATTTCTACTTTTGCTATCTAACAACAACACAACAAAAAATACATCTAAATGCCTACAAATCAATTAGCACCAAAACTTTTTGCTTGCAGACAAAGCACAGTTTTGGCAGAAAAAATTGCAAAAGAATACAACACTACTTTAGGAAAAGTTAAAACAACGTATTTTAGTGACGGAGAATTTCAGCCTGCCTTTGAAGAATCTGTAAGAGGTAGAAGAGTTTTTATTATTGGCTCTACATTTCCTAATGCAGATAACTTAATGGAAATGTTATTAATGTGTGATGCAGCAAAAAGAGCATCTGCAAGACATATTACAGCTGTAATGCCATATTTTGGTTGGGCAAGACAAGATAGAAAAGACCAACCAAGAGTTGCTATTGGAGCAAAATTAGTTGCAAAACTTTTAGAGTCTGCAGGGGCAACAAGAATTATGACGATGGACTTACATGCAGATCAAATTCAAGGTTTTTTCGAAAAACCAGTAGATCATCTGTTCGCTTCTACTATTTTTATGCCATATATTAATAGTTTAAAGTTAGACAACTTAACTATTGCCTCTCCAGATATGGGAGGTTCTAAAAGAGCTTATGCATATTCTAAACACTTACATTCTGATGTTGTAATTTGTTATAAACAACGTATAAAAGCGAATCAAATTGGCCATATGGAATTGATTGGAGATGTTCAAGGTAAGAATGTAATTTTAGTTGATGATATGATTGATACTGGAGGAACCCTAGCACATGCAGCAGATTTAATGATGGAAAGAGGAGCATTAAGTGTACGTGCAATTTGTACACATCCAATACTTTCTGGAGGTGCTTATGAAAAAATAGAAAATTCTGGTTTAACAGAGTTAATTGTTTCAGACACAATTCCTTTAAAAAAGACTACATCTAAAATAAAAGTAGTATCTTGCGCGCCATTATTTGCGGATGTTATGCATAAAGTACAAGATAATACCTCAATTAGTGGAAAATTTTTAATGTAAATAATTAATAAAAAAGTAATGAAATCAATTACAATTAAAGGATCAAAAAGAGAAAGCGTGGGTAAAGTAGCAACTAAAGCCTTACGTAATGCTGGTATGGTTCCTTGCGTTATATACGGAGGAGAAAACCCAATACACTTTTCAGCAGAAGAAAAAGCGTTTAAAAACTTGGTATACACTCCAAACGTTTATACAGCAAGTATTGATGTTGATGGACAAAAAATACCAGCAATTTTACAAGACATTCAGTTTCACCCTGTAACAGACAGAATTATTCACGTAGATTTTTATCAGTTATTTGATGATAAAGAAATTACAATGAAAATTCCTGTGAGATTAGTAGGTACATCTCCTGGAGTATTAAATGGTGGTTCTTTACGTTTTACAAATCGTAAATTAAGAGTAAAAGCATTACCAGCTAATTTGCCAGATTTTGTAACAGCAGATATTTCTGAATTAAAAATAGGTAGTAAATTAGTTGTAACATCATTATTTAATGATGATTATACATTTATGCACCCAGACAATACTGTAGTTGTTCAAGTAAGAACTTCTCGTAACGCAACTGAAGATGTTGAAGAAGAGGAAGGTACAGAAGAAGCAACTCCAGAAGCAGCAGCAGAATAAATTTTGCAAACATAATTTACAAAAAGCGTTACTTAACTGTAACGCTTTTTTCTTGTCTTGAATTTATTTCAGGAACTTATAGTATTTTTACCAAATGAATTTAAGAAGCTTTTTCTCTAAAATATTTGGTACAAAAGTTGAATCTAAAGAAGAATTGATGAAGAAATTTTTAATTGTTGGTTTAGGAAATATTGGTGATAAGTATACAAATACGCGCCATAATATTGGTTTTAAAATTCTTGATGAAGTTGCAGAAGAAAATAAGGTGACTTTTGAAACTGAAAAGCTTGGTGATGTTGCTAATTTTCGTTTTAAAGGAAGAACTTTTGTATTGTTAAAGCCAAGTACATTTATGAATTTAAGTGGAAAATCAGTTAAATATTGGATGGATAAAGAGAAAATATCCGTAGAAAATATTTTAATAGTTACAGATGATGTAAATATTGATTTTGGTACAATTCGTTTAAAAGCAAAAGGTTCTGCCGGTGGGCATAATGGATTAAAAGATATTCAAGAAAAACTAAATACCCAAAAATACGCACGTTTTAGATTTGGTGTTGGAGGAAATTATTCTAGAGGAAGACAAGTAGATTTTGTACTTGGAGAATGGAATAAAGAAGAAACAAGCCAATTAATTGAACGTTTACCAACATCAGCAAAAGTTATTACCAGTTTTGGAACTGCTGGATTAGCAAATACAATGAATACTTTTAATGGTAAATAAAAGTATTATCTACTTTAAAATATAAAAAAAAGCTGTCTTTTTAAAGACAGCTTTTTTTGTAATAATATTTTTTAATTCAATTATTGTCTTGCAAGAGTAAAGTTTCCAGAAGCATCAATTGTATTATTGCCTTCAATTACTTCTTCTTCTTTTTCTAAAACTATAGTTGTTTCATTAAAAGTAGCAACATTAAGTTTTCCTTCTAATAAATCTTCAGTTCCTGAGAAAGTAATACTACTGTCTGTTGCGTTAATAGTATAGTTTCCAGACCCATTAAGATTAATTATTTCTATATCTTCAAATTGATCTCCACTTATTAATTTAGTTTTAGTGATTACTCTATAAGCTCCAGAAGAAGTAAATGTTCCGTTAGAGTTCATTACCAAATCAACTTGAAAAGTATCTCCAACAACATCAATAGTTCCTACATCAAATGTAACACCATTTGTAGTTGTACTAATTGTAGAGTTTATGGTTAATTTACTAATATTATAAGTGCCAGCAATATTAGCGTTTGATAATGTAATTGTTGGTTCTTCAGAATCACTACTACAACTTGTAATTGAAACTGTAATAAATAGGATTAAAATAAATTTAAAGAATTTCATAATGATTATTTTTTGTCAAATATAACTTATAATTATAGATGATATTATTCTGTATTTCAATTTTTAAAAGAGAAATTAATTTTCACTTGCAAACCATTCTGCAAAACTAGAGTCTGTTTCTTGTAATTTTATAGAATGTAATTTAATTTTTTTTGGTAGTCTTTTTTTAATTTTTTCAGCAAAATCTATCACCATCATTTCACTTGTTGGTTGATAATCTACCAATAAAACATGATGACCTCTGTCTATTAATTCTTTTGCTAATTCAACATGAGGTGTATTTTTGTTAAATACAGTTGCATGATCAAAAATATCTACAATTTCTTCGTTTACTATTTTTTTTAAATCACCAAAATCAATCACCATACCAAATTTTACATTGGTACTGTCATTAATTGGTTTTCCAGAAACAGTTACAGAAAGCTTGTACGAATGTCCGTGAACGTTTTTACATTTTCCATCATAACCATATAAAGCATGACCTGTTTCAAAATTGAATTGTTTTGTAATTCTAATTGTACTCATTAACGTCTGTTTCTAAATTTGTTATAAAAATATACAATAACTAAAGCTATTGCCAATCCTATAAATAAAAAATCTCCTCCCATTTTGTTTGTATTTTGTTATTTTTCAACTAAAAAATTATGTAAAACATCAGCAATTTTTCTGTTATCAGATAATTGCGGAATCTTATTCTGTCCTCCAAATTTACCAATAGATTTCATATATTCATGAAAACCACCTTTTTTAACTTTTTTAATGATTAATGGGCGTAATACTTTTCCTTCAATTAAATCTAAATAGTAAATATTTTGAGCTTGCATAGAAGCATCTATTTTTGTTGCAAATTCTTCTAAGTTTTCTGGTTCATTTTCAAATTCTATAAACCATTCATGATAAGGTAAGCCACTTGTAGGGTTTACTTGTGGCGCCACAGTAAACTCACTTATATTTATGTTTGTTCCTAAAATTGAATCATTCAGTGCTTTTTCTACTTCTTTACCTATAACATGTTCGCCAAAGGCGGATATAAAATGTTTGATTCTTCCAGTAACTTTAATTCTACAGGGTTTTGTTGATGTAAATTCTACAGTATCTCCAATATTATAACCCCAAAGTCCTGCGGTTGTGTTTAAAATGATGGCATAATTCACACCAATTTTCACATCTTTTAAAGAAATTCTTGTCGGATTTTCATCAAAGAACTCAGTTGCAGGAATAAATTCATAGAAAATACCAGAATTTAATTGCAATAACATTCCTTTTTCTGTTTGAGAATCTTGATAGGCAATAAAACCTTCTGAAGCAGGATATAATTCGATGTAATCTATTTTTTTACCAATTAAACTTTCGAACTTATTTTTATAAGGTTCAAAATTTACACCTCCATAAATAAAGAAATTAAAATTAGGGAACAATTCTGAAACCGATTTTCCTGTTTTTTCAATCAATTTTTCAAAATACATTTGTACCCAAGAAGGAATTCCGCTAATTACAGACATATCTTCATTAATGGTTTCTTCTACAATGGCGTTTACTTTTGTGTCCCAATCTTCAATGCAGTTGGTTTCCCAACTTGGTAATCTGTTTTTTAATAAATATTGTGGCACGTAATGCGCTACAATTCCACTTAAACGACCCAATTTTACTCCGTTTTTATCACTCAAAACAGGACTTCCTTGTAAAAAAATCATTTTACCATTTACAAAACTTGCATCGTTTTTTTCTGCGATATAAAACAATAAAGCATTTCTTGCTGCTTTAATATGTGTTGGCATAGAATCTTTGGTGATGGGTATGTATTTTGCACCCGAAGTTGTACCCGAAGTTTTTGCAAAATAAAGTGGTTTTCCTGTCCAAAGAACATCAGATTCTCCTGCTACAATTCTATCTACATAAGGTCTTAAACCTTCGTAATCTGTAACTTTTACTTGTTTTTTAAAATCTTCATAAGTAGAAATAGTTGAAAAATTATGATCTTTTCCAAAAGCAGTTTTCTTCCCTTTAAAAATTAATTTTTTAAAAACTCTGTCTTGAGTTTTATGTGGGTTTTTAGCCCATTTTTTTACTTTTTTAGTTGCAATTTTAGCAAACGGAATTGCAAAAATAGATTTGATACTCATTATTTAAAATCTATAAAATTAGCTGGGTTTACAGGATATCCACCACTCCAAAGTTCAAAATGTAAATGCGGGCCAGTTGTTAACTCTCCTGTAGAGCCTACAGTAGCAATTACTTCACCAGATTTTACAAAATCTCCTTGTTCTTTTAGTAAATTTCCATTGTGTTTGTATACAGAAATATATTCTTTTGCATGCTTTAAAATGATTACATAACCTGTTTCTGTAGTCCATCCAGAAAAAATTACAGTACCATCTGCAGTTGCTTTTATTGGGTCGCCAGTTTTTGCAGCAATGTCTATTGCAAAGTGCTTAGATGTAGCGTCAAAATTTTGAGAAATGGTTCCGTTTAAAGGTGCAAAAAAGACAATTTTAACAGTGCTTTGGGCGTTGTTTTGTAAAGAAAAACGAGTTTCTCTTTCTACTTTTTCTCTAAAAATAGAATCTTCTTTTGTAGCATCTAATTTACTTTCATCAATTAAACGTTGTCTAGCTTCAGTTTGAATAGAGTCTATACTTTCTGGTTCAATTTCGCCAGTTAAAACAGGTTTTAAGGCTTTTGTGTAGTTTTCTAAAACTGCTAATTTTATTTTTAAAGAATCTGCTTCGAAAGTTAATTTTGCAGCTTTTCTTTTTAATGCTGAAGAAGAATAACCAGGAATATATTCTTTAATTGGTGTAAAAGCAATTAAAACAGTGGTAGCAGCAACAAGTAGAATAGAGAAAATCCCTCCAAAAACAAATACATTTAATCTTGATAGTTTTAATGAAAAACGCTCTTCAAAAGTGTTTTCATTTAAAACAACCAACCTGTATTTATCGGTTAGTTTTTGTTTAAGTTTCCCTTTTTTTTATCCTTTTTAGCCACTAAAGTTTATTTGATGTTTAACAAATATACAACGATTTTTAAGTGAAATTATTTTCTGTAAAAATTCATTTCATCTACATATTCCCAAACTTCTTTAGATAAGAGCGGTTGTATGTTTTTTTTGTATTTAATTCCGTTTCTAATCATGGTAGAAGAAATTTGCACAATTGGCGCATCTACTTTATGAATTTTAGAATGATTTTTAAATTGATGATCAATAGTACCTTCAGCAATTCTAGGGTATACATAAATGTGATGATGTTCTAAAATAGTTTCATAATTCTTCCATTTATGTAAACTTTTTAGATTGTCTTCACCCATAATTAAACAAAATTCTTTGTCTGGATACACTTCAGAAATATGTGCTAATGTGTAAACAGTATAATTTGGTTGCGGTAATTTAAATTCAATATCTGATGGTTTTATCTTCGGATAATTTTCTGTTGCTCTATAAACCATTTCAAAACGATGATAATTATCTAGCAAAGAACTTTTCTTTTTAAATGGATTATGAGGCGTAACAACCATCCATATTTCATCTAAATCAGAATATTCAACCATATGATTGGCAATAATTAAATGCCCAATATGAATAGGATTGAAAGTTCCAAAATATAATCCTACTTTCATTTTTATGCTTTATCTAATTCTAAAAAATTACTAACTAAATTTTCTGCTTCTTTTAGCGCAACTTCTAATTCGTAATTTTTAATAATTTTATCAAACTGTGGTGCTGTTGCTAATTCTACAGAAGCTTTTGCAATACGCATGTTTATTTTGTCTTCACTTTCTGTAGATCGTTTTTTTAAACGAATTTTTAGTTCATCTACACTTGGTGGTTTTACAAAAACAGCTAATGTTTGTTCTGGGTATTTCTTTTTAATTCTTAATCCTCCAACAACATCAATATCAAAAATAACATGTTTTTTTAAAGCCCAAATTCGCTCAACCTCACTTTTTAAAGTTCCGTAAAAGTTATCTCTATAAACTTCTTCCCACTCTAAAAAAGCATCACTCTTAATTTTATCTTTAAATTCTCTTAAATTGATAAAATAATAATCTTCTCCATCTTTTTCAAAACCTCTTGGTTCTCTAGAAGTTGCAGAGATAGAAAACTCTAGATTAAACCTTTCTTGCTTTAATAAATGACGAACAATTGTAGTTTTACCTGAACCAGAAGGCGCAGAAAAGACAAATAATTTTCCTTTAAAATCTGACATAAATTTTCTAATTTTTGTCATTCTGAATTTATTTCAGAATTTTTTATATTAATATTGAGAAGCTAAAACAAGTTCAGCTTGCTTTAAGTTTTATTTAAAGTACGTTTAAAATTTGTTCTTTAATTTGTTCTAATTCGTTTTTCATTTGAATAACAGCTTTTTGCATCGGTGCAAAATTGGCTTTAGAACCTGTGGTGTTTATTTCTCTTCCCATTTCTTGAATTACAAATCCTAATTTTTTACCATTAGAATCTGGTGTGGCAAGTGTTTCTAAGAAATAATCTAAATGATTAGCCAAACGAACTTTTTCTTCATTAATATCTAATTTTTCTAGATAATAAATCAATTCTTGTTCAAAACGATTTTCATCAGTATCAACTTTTAAATCATCAATAGCCTTTTTTAAACGGATTTTTACGTTTTCTACTCTATCTCCATCTAAAGCTTTTACTTCCTCAAGATATCTTTTAATATTTGCAATTCTTTCTTTAAAATCAATTTCTAAAGAAGCGGCTTCATCAATTCTATATTGTACAATTTCTTTTATAGCTTCATCTACGTTTTCGTTGATAAGATTCCACTCGTTTTCATCTAATTCTTCACGTTCCGTTTTTAATGCATCAGGCATTCTTACAGCCATTTTTAGCAATTCAACATCATCAGAACTTCCTGTTTGAACTACATTTCTAAGTTGTTGCATATATTCTTTTACAACTCCATGATTAATAGTTGTAGAAGTTTCATCAGCAGTCATTTCAACAAAAATTGAAAAATCTACTTTACCACGAACTAAAGCACTCGCTAACTTTTTACGAACAGCTAATTCTTTTCCTTTGTAATAAGAAGGAATACGAACGTTTAAATCGAGGTTTTTACTGTTTAAAGATTTAATTTCTATGGTTACTTTTTTTGTAGGTAATTGTAATACAGACTTCCCATAACCAGTCATAGATTGAATCATAAAATCAACATTTTAGATGAAAGGCAAATATAGTTTTTATTTAACAGAAACTTTTACTTGTTTTGTAACTAAATACACACCTAAAAAGATAATAATAGTAGCCAAAATTTTAACTAAGTTTAAAGAATCACTCCCTACAATTAAAGCATAAATTGTAGCAATTACAGGTTGTAAATAAATAAAAACACCTACCGAGGTTGGTTTTAGTTTTGTTAAGCCATAAAGATTAAAAAGATAAGTGATACAGGTTGTAAATACTACTACAAAACCTATTTTTAGATAAATTGAATTAGGCATTGTAGACCAAGAAATTTGATTAAACTCAAATATGCTAAATGGTAATACAAATAATAAACCAAATAAATAGAACCATTTAATGAAAACAAAAGGGTTGTATTTTGAAATTAAATTTTTAACTATAACTAAATACAATCCATAAGAAGTTGCATTAACAAAGACTAAAAAATTTCCTAAAGCTCTATTTCCTGAATCTTGTTCTGAACTATTTCCGTAAACAATAAGAATTACTGCGCCAAGTAATCCAATAAATATACCTAGAATTTTTCTTTTAATTATTTTTTCTTTTAGTAATAAACTTGAAAAAATTAACACCATAATTGGTGAAATTACCATAACAACAGAGGCGCTAATAGGAGTTGTTAAGCTTAATCCTTTAAAAAAAGAAAGCATGTTTAATGCAATTCCAAAAAATGAAGCTAAGATTATTTTTTTGTAATCTTCTTTTTCAATTTTTTGCGATTTCATAAAAAAACCTAAAATCCAAAAAACGATTGTTGCCCCAGCAACTCTTAATAAAATAAAAGCATATGGTTTAACAAAAATTGGCATTACATCTTTTGCTATCGTGTAGTTTAATCCATAAATTAAAGTTGCAATAGAAACTGCTATTAAGGCTAATGTTCTTTGATTCATCAGAAAAATAATGCTAAAAAATGAAATGCAAAGTTGATGATAAATTTTAAATTTATGGCACAAAAAAAGAGCTTCAATAAATTGAAACTCTTTTTACTTTGGTTGATTAACTTTTGATTAGTCCACTAAAGGTGGTATTCTTAAAACCTGACCAGGATAAATTTTATCTGGATGCGATAACATAGGCTTGTTTGCTTCGAAAATTACAGGATACTTCATTGCGTTACCATAATAGTTTTTTGCAATTTTACCTAAAGTATCTCCTCTTTCTACTGTATGAAATTGAGCCATTGCAGCTTCTTCAATTACTTCTACTTCTGCTACAGTTAAATTGTCTTCTACAGATGCAACACCATTTGTGTTACCAACAACTAAAACAACTTTTTCTTTTGTTGCTAAATCTGCAGCTTCTCCCCAAACTTTTACAGCATCATCATCTACTTCAATAGATAAGTCAGCAACTTCAAGTTCTAAAGCAGTAATTGCATTTCTTAATTGTCCAGATTTCTCTGCATTTTCTTCTTCTGTTGTTTTCCCAATGCCGAAAACTGATGCTCCAGCATTTTTAATGAATGAAAAAATTCCCATTTTTTTTAATTTTTGTTAATATTTTGATTTTTTGTACTTATGCAATATACAAATTTTAAGCAATTGCTTTACATTTGTTGATATAATTTATTCAAAAATGATAATTCACCACATACAAGAAAAGAATTCTATTCTTAATAAATTCATCTCAGAAATTAGAGATGTAAAGATTCAAAAAGACTCACTTCGATTTAGAAGAAATATAGAAAGAATTGGAGAAATTCTTGGTTATGAGTTAAGTAAGGAGTTATCGTATTCTAGTATTTCTGTAGAAACACCTTTAGGGAAAAAGAAAGAACAATTATCTAAGAATGATATTGTCTTATGTTCTATTTTAAGAGCAGGTTTGCCTTTACATCAAGGAATGTTGAACTATTTTGATGATGCAGAGAATGCTTTTATTTCTGCATATCGTCATCACCCAAATAATGATGCAAAATTTGAAATAGTTGTAGAGTATTTTGCAGCTCCTTCAATAGAAAACAAAACCTTGCTATTGGCAGACCCAATGTTAGCAACAGGGCAATCTTTAATTGCTGTTTTAGAGGCGATAAAAAAATACGGAACTCCAAAGGAAATTCATATTGCAGTAGTAATAGGTTCTAAAGATGGAATTGAATTTATAAAAGATAAGTTTCCAGAAAACACTCATTTATGGATAGCCGCAATTGATGATGAATTAAACAGTAAAGGATATATAGTTCCTGGTTTAGGAGATGCTGGTGATTTAGCTTTCGGTACTAAATTATAGCCAGAAAAAAGCTGTAATAGCACCTATAAACAATAATCCAAAAAGTATATTTTTCAGATAGTTTTTTTGAATAACTTCAAATCCGTTTGCAATAATTATGGATGCAGGTATTAGTAGAAAAATAATTTCGGATCCATTTTTTTTGGTAATAAACAAAGCAAAAACAATTGCAATAACTGAGTTTATTATTAAGAGAATCCAACTTTTCTTAAAAGAGTTATTTACAGAAAGTGCTTTTGGAGATTTTAAAATAGTGGAAAATAACGTTAAAAGTGAAACTAAACCAAAGATCCAAAGAATATATTTTTCTTCATAAAGAAAAATATTCTCTGCTATATTTAGGTCTAAAAGTTGTGTAAACACTTCCGTGGAATCATTCCACAATAAATAGGCGAAATAGATAATTAAAGGAGTAACGAACCCTATTACAGGAGTTATTAATGTATGAATTGTTATTTTTTGCTGCAATAAAATAGAAGCATAGATAATAACACTAAAAAGTATAGAAAAAGGTTCTAAAATACATAAAACACCTAGCCAAAAACCACTGTCAAATATTTTTTGAATTACTTTTTTAGAGGATCGTAAACTGTATATTTTTCTTAAAAAGAGAAGATGTATTAAGAGTAATGTCAATATTTTAAAATCAAGAATAATTGAAATAAGAGGTATTATTGCCAAAATAAAAAGAAAGAAAGCATAAGAATTATCAAATGTTAGCTTGTTTTTTGAAACAACAAAATTGTAAAAGAAAAAGATCGTTATAAAAATAAAAAAATAAGAAAAGCTTTCAAATACCTTGTACCACGTGAATTCATCTATAAAGATGGCAGAGAAATAAGTAATTAAAAAGAAACAAAAAAACAAGCCTAAATAGACTATAAAATTGATTGGTTTAGATTTCTCTAAAAAATTGGCTAGCATTGTTTCTTTTGTTATTTTTGCAGCGTAAAGATAATTAAGTTATGATAGCAAGCAATATTTTTAGACTGATTGGTAGTTTATTTACTGATTTATTATTCCTTCCTTTTAATTGGTTACGCACAAGTGTAGCACATGCAGATTTTGGTTGGTGGATTTCTAACACAGTAAATTGGGGGTTTCTAGTAGTTTTACTAGTTTTATTCGCATATTGGATGGGTCAATCTAGAAAGTTTGTAAAAGAGGGTACAGAAGACAGAGCTTAATTTTACACATTGGGAAGCAAAAACAAACTAAAACGTTTCAAAGAAAATGAAACGTTCAAAAATGTCATTCAGCCAACAAGAGAAGAAGTTGTAACTAACTTTTCTCATAAAGGTAAGTGGCATTCTTTTTTTGGGAACAACAATCCTATTGTTGTAGAACTTGGTTGTGGTAAAGGAGAATATACTATTGCTTTAGCCAGAAAGAATCCAAATAAAAACTATATTGGTATCGATATAAAAGGCGCTCGTTTTTGGAGAGGAGCAAAAACTGCCTTAGAAGAAAACTTAACAAATGTAGCTTTTGTAAGAACTCAAATAGAATTGGTAGATTTTATTTTTGCAGAGAATGAAGTTTCAGAAATCTGGATTACTTTCCCAGATCCACAAATAAAATTTCAGCGTACCAAGCATAGAATGACAAATTCTAGTTTTATGAAAAAATACCATCATATTTTAAATGATGAAGGTATTATGAATCTTAAAACAGATTCAGAATTTATGCATGGTTATACCTTAGGTTTGTTGCATGGAGAAGGTCATGAGATTTTATATGCAAACCATACTGTATATAAAAACGAAGGTGCACCTAAAGAAGTTACAGAAACACAAACTTTTTACGAAAACCAATATTTAGAGGTTGATAAACCTATTACTTATATAAAATTTAGATTAAAATATTAGAGGGTTTTTTATTGTTAAAAGAGTGATTGTTATTCTACTTTACTTTTTTAAAACTTCCAATTCTAGTTTTATTATTTAAAATGCAAGAGTAGAAATATTCATTTCCTTGTACTTTTACAATTCTAGAAGTAAGTTTGCTACCAATTTTTAAAGGAACTCCTCTTTTCTCTAAATCAACTATAGTAAGTTTATATTTATACTCTGTTAACCAGTCAATTTTTGCTTTAATATATTCTTTTTCTGAGTGATATTCGTAATAGTAACCATCTTTAATTTCTACTAACACCTTTTTTTCTTTAAAATCGTAGGTGTATTTTCCATCTTCTAATATGCCATTTTCTACAACAACTTTATTATATATTGCATAAGATTTAGTAGAAGGTTTTGCTATAATAGTTTGTGCTATACCTTGAGAAAATACTGTTTGATAATTAAAAAAAATTAATAAAAAGAATACTGTATAAATTAGGTGTGATGTGTATATCATGACTATAATAGTTTAAATTCACTGTAAAAATAAAACTAGAATCTCAGGCAATTTGTTGATTCTTGTTGAAAAGCAATTTTCTGTTGATGAGCTGTAAGGAGTTAGAGATTAACTATTTATCGATATTGAATATTATTGATATAAAGTAGTTGAAATCTTAGGAGGTAATTTTATTTTATAATTCGAAATTTTCTATCTTCACTTCGTGAAAGAAACCGACAATTTTTTTGATAAAGTATACATAGTAACACGTTTAATACCTTTTGGACGAGTTACTAGTTATGGAGCTATTGCAACTTATTTAGGTGCAGCAAGATCTGCAAGAATGGTGGGTTGGGCAATGAATAAAGCTCATAACTTAGAAGATGTTCCTGCTCATAGAGTTGTAAATAGAAAAGGTATTCTTACAGGAAAACATCATTTTGATGGTACTAACTTAATGCAACAACTACTAGAAAGTGAAGGCATTGTAGTTATTGAAAATCAAATTCAAGATTTAGAAAAAGTATTTTGGAATCCTTCCGAAGAATTATAGAAAAGTTTTATCAAAATTTTCTCCTTTCCAATAGTTAAAGCTCTTTTTATTAATAGCAACTTTCTTTAAAAATCTTTTTTCAACCAATTCTTCAATATCTGTTCTTGCAGTTTGATTTGTTACTGAATATGTGTTTTCAATCTCTTTAATTGTAAAATATTTTGATGAGTTTTTTTCTAATTTGTATAAAACCTCTGCTTGTCTTTCATTAATTCCTTCAAACTGTAAAAACTTTAATAAGTTAAGTTCTTCTTTTTTCTTTTTTGCAACATATTTTTTTAAGTCTTCAAAAGCTTTAGTCAACACTTTTACTTGATAATGAATAAAATAAGTAACATCCATATCATCAATTTCTGCATATAAATAAGCTTTTTCGTATTGAACTTTAGTTTCCATAATTACTCTAGAAATCGACAAATATTCAGTTAGCCAATATCCGTTTTTTAATAAATACCAATAGAAAATAGCTCTTGCCGTTCTTCCATTTCCATCTACAAAAGGATGGATATAGCCAATTAAAAAATGTAGAATACTAGCTTTTACAATTGGATGAATAAAATCTTCTTTTGGGTTGTAGTTAAAAAAATCTACAAATGAATTCATCAAGCCATTTAGGTTTTCAAATTTTGGTGGAGTATGAATAATATCTCCTGTAATTTCATTCACAACATTTACATCATTACTTTTTCTAAAAGCACCAATACTTTCTTCTTCTAAAGTGTTTTCAGTGACCAATCTGTGTAATTCGTAGAACTTTTGAATAGAAATATCCTCTTCTTTATGTTCACTTATATATTGAATAGTTTTATAATTATTCAATATCATTTGTTCAGAATGCGTCTTTGGTTTTTTGTTTTTACGCAACATGTCTTTCGCTTTTAAACGAGTTGTAGTTGCGCCTTCAATCATAGAAGAAAAAACAGCTTCTTCCATTAAAGCATTCTTTAAATATTGCTGCTTTTCTAATTCAGATAATAATTGTTCTTTTTGTAACCCAGCTCCAAAATTAAAATCTAAATAGTGCAGTTTTTGTTGGAGTGCAATATTTATATTGTGGTAATAAGTTATTAAATTGAATTCAGAGCTCCATAGACTCTTTCTAATTTGAATAGATTTTCTTCTTCTCTTGACTGTAGTCCAAATAATTTCTCCAGAATTTACTTCTTTAAAATGTTCTTTTATTCCTTTAAAATTTATAAAACCATTTAAGTCTTCATTTTTTATATATTTTATCTTATCCCAATATAAATATTCATCCTCAATTTTAAAGTTTGTATCTCCAATTATAAATGGTATTTGACTTAAATATCTATCTGAAAGGTTTTTAAACTTCTCATTTTTTTCTATATCAGGTGCTTTCTCAATCATGATTCAATTTATTTCCTAATTTTAGTGAAATTAGGAAATACTAGAATAAAAAAAATCTCACCAAATATTGATGAGATTTTTTTGCTAAATATTTAGAAAAGTAATTTACTTCATTTTTTTAAAACTACCTTTTCCTGTTTTATTATTTAAACGAAAAGTATAAAAATATTCGTCTTCTTTAATTTTTATAATTTGAGAGATAAGTTCACTACCAACTTTTAAAGGAGCATTTCTTTTTTCTATGTCTACTACTACAAGTTTGTATTTAAATTCAGTAATCCACTCAATTTTTGCTTTAATGTATTCTTTTTTAGGATGGTACTCATAGTAGAAACCATCTCTAATCTCTACTGAAATGTTTTTTTCTCTAAATTTGTAGGTATAACTTCCATCTTTTAAAACCGGATTTTCTACAATTACTCTATTATGTATTGAAAAAGATTTAGACGAAGGCCTTAGATAATTGTTTAAAGCTAGGTCTTGAGAAAAAGTTGTTTGGAAATTAAAAGATATCAATAATAATAAAGTTACATACGTTAGGGCGTTTGTATTTTTCATAATACTAGGGGTTAGTTTATTTTTGTAAATGTAATAAAAATATATTTAAGTCGATATAAAGTGCTGTTTTTAAACTTTTAAGAGTTTTTTAATAGTAGTATTGACTCCTAATATTTCCTTAAAAGTTTTTTTAAAAGTATCTTTGTAACTTACAATAAAACCTAATTAAAATCTCGAAAATGAGTTTTAAAAAACAAGACATATACAAAGCTTTAGAAACTATTACAGCTCCTGGAGAAGGTAAAAGTTTAATAGAAAATAATAATGTTACAAATGTAGTAACTTTTGGAAATGAAGTAATTGTAGATGTTACCATTAACAATCCAACGTTACAAGCAAAAAAGAAAATTGAAACTGAAATTACCAAGGCAATTAAAACAAATGTTGGCGAAAGTATTGATGTGAAAATTAATTTAAAAGTTGTAGCAGCTGCACCAAAAGAGAATCCCAATCAAATTAAAGGGAAAGCAATTCCTAATATTAAAAACATTATTGCCATTGCATCTGGAAAAGGAGGAGTTGGTAAGTCTACAATAACTTCAAATACCGCAATTTCTTTAGCTAAAATGGGTTTTAGTGTTGGGGTTTTAGATGCAGATGTTTATGGACCATCACAACATATTATGTTTGATGTAGAAAAAGCAAGACCTCTTTCAGTAAAAATTGATGGTCGTTCTAAGATGAAACCTGTAGAAAATTACGGAGTTAAATTATTGTCTTTAGGGTTTTTTACAAATCCAGATCAAGCAGTAATTTGGCGTGGACCAATGGCTTCAAAAGCATTAAACCAATTAATTTTTGATGCAGATTGGGGAGAATTAGATTTCTTACTAATCGATTTACCTCCAGGAACAGGAGATGTACATTTATCAATTGTACAAGCATTACCAATTAATGGAGCAGTTGTAGTAAGCACACCACAAAACATTGCATTAGCAGATGCTAAAAAAGGTGTAGCAATGTTTCAACAAGAAAATATTGATGTTCCTGTTTTAGGAATTATAGAAAACATGGCATATTTTACACCAGAAGAATTGCCTGATAATAAATATTATATCTTTGGAAAAGATGGAGCAAAAAATTTAGCAGAAGATATCAAAACTAAATTTTTGGGAGAAATTCCATTAGTACAAAGCATTCGCGAATCTGGAGATGTAGGTCACCCAGTAGCATTGCAAGAAGGAACAATTTTAGAAAAATCATTTAATGATATTACTAAAGAAATGGTTGCCGAATTATTAAAAAGAAATGCAAATTTACCACCAACAGAAGTAGTTAGAATTACAACTATGAGTGGTTGTAGTTCAGTTAAAAAATAAGATTATGACAGCAGAAGAAACATTAAATAATGTTGAAAAAGCATTAGATGAAATTCGTCCTTTTTTAATGAGTGATGGAGGCAATATAAAGCTACTATCTATAGAAGATACAATTGTAAAAGTTCAGTTAGAAGGTGCTTGTACAGGTTGTTCTGTAAATCAAATGACCTTAAAAAATGGAGTGGAAGCAACAATTAAAAAATATGCACCACAAATTGAAGAAGTCATTAATGTAGCTTAAGCTTATAAATAGCAGTATTTAAAGATTTAGAACAACATATTTTTGGGCGTTACCTAAAAAGGTCAGGCTTTTCGCACTCGCTTTTTTTACTTCCAAAAAAGTAAAAAAGAGCTCAAACAAATGCTTCAATCCTTAACGCGCTCATCAACATAGAAGAAGAAGACCTCATAAAATTAAACTTTGTGAGGTTTTTAAAAATAAAAAAAAGTGATTACTACAGATATCTTAATTATTGGTGCAGGACCAACAGGATTATTTACCGTTTTTGAAGCAGGTTTATTAAAATTACGTTGTCATTTAATTGATGCATTGCCACAAGCTGGTGGACAATGTTCAGAAATTTATCCTAAGAAACCTATTTATGATATTCCAGCGTATCCAGAAATTTTAGCGGGTGATTTAACCGATAAACTTATGGAGCAAATTAAACAATTTGAACCAGGTTTTACATTAGGAGAACGTGCAGAAACAATAGATAAACAAGAAGATGGTAGTTTTATTGTAACAACAAATAAAGGTACAAAACATCAAGCTCCAATTGTTGCAATTGCTGGTGGTTTAGGTTCTTTCGAGCCAAGAAAACCTCCGATTCCAAATATTTCAGATTTTGAAGATAAAGGTGTTGAATACATAATTCGTGATCCTGAATTTTATAGAGATAAAAAAGTAGTTATTTCTGGTGGAGGAGATTCGGCTTTAGATTGGTCAATATTCTTGACAGATGTAGCTTCTTCAGTCACTTTAATTCACAGAAGAAACGAATTTAGAGGAGCTTTAGATTCTGTAGATAAAGTACAAGAATTAAAAGATGCAGGTAAAATTACAATGATTACTCCTGCAGAAGTAAAAGGAATTATTGGTGCAGATAAAGTAACAGGTGTTTCTGTTGTTAAAAAAGGTGAAGAACCATTTACCGTTGAAACTGATCATTTTATTCCATTATTTGGCTTGTCACCAAAACTAGGTCCAATTGCAAATTGGGGATTAGAAATTGAGAAAAACGCTATTAAAGTTGATAACTCATTAGACTATCAAACAAACATTCCAGGTATTTATGCCATTGGAGATGTAAATACATATCCAGGAAAATTAAAGTTGATTTTATGTGGTTTTCATGAAGCAACATTAATGTGTCAAAGTGCTTATAAACGTATTTTTCCAGATAAAAAATATGTTATGAAATACACAACAGTTGGTGGAGTAGAAGGTTTTGATGGAACCAAAAAAGAAGCTCCAAAAGCGGTTATTAAAAAGATTGAATAATTAATACTATGGATTCCTGCGAAGACAGGAATCCATAGTATGTAAATAAAATATCTTATCTTAGGTAAAAATAGAGATATGAGTCAAGAAGATAATTTGTTAGGTTTATTAAGTTCGTGTTGGGGAGGTTATTATCCTACAATGGACTCTATTTATCACATAAGTTCAAATAAAATAATAATTTTAACTTTTTTATCAATTTTAATTTCAATTATTCTTCATAGCTTTTTTCGTAAAAAAGATTTTAAAATTTCAAATAATAATCAAATAGAGGTTATAGAAGTAAAGGAATATTCATTTGTAACTAAAACAGTTGTAATCTTTTTTATTTTGATATTATCTTCTACTCCAATTTTCAAATTTTTAAATACAGGTTATTTTTTATAATTTTCTTATCTTAGAGAAAAATTAAAACTATGATAAATAGTATAAACTTTTCCGTAATTAATTGTCTTGGTTATAAAAACGAACCAAATGCATTTGATTTTTTAATGTTTACTTTAGGTTCATTCGTAATTATTTCAATGCTACTTTTATATTACAATAGAATTCCAAAAAGCAACCATCCTATTAGTGAATTAGACAATCCAATTTATCAAACAAAAGATATCTTATTACAATCTAACAGTGCAGATGTTAGTTTTGTAATATCAGAAACAAAAACTTCTGTTTTAGTAAAAATTGTAACATTTATATTAATACTATTTTTAGCGTTAACACCTTTTCAAGAATTTCTAGCGCTTTAGTTTTAGTTGTTGAATAACAATCTTTTACTATATTTGTAAAATAACGAAATCGATTGCGATGTTTTCAGATTTACTTACATATTTAAAATTTTTAATAAAGCGAAAGCCTGAGTAACTGTTTAAATGAACTTAAAAATTATTCAATTTTTTAATCATTTAAAACATCAATAACATGCCTTTTTATCATAAATTAGGTGAAATTCCACCTAAAAGACACACACAGTTTCGTAAAAAAGACGGAAGTTTATATTACGAACAACTTTTTGGCACCATTGGTTTCGACGGAATGTCTACCAACTCGTATCACGAGCACAGACCAACAATGGTCAAACATATTGGTAAACAGTATTCGGTAAAACCAAAAATAGCGAAAGCAAACAATATTCAATCTTATCGGTTTAGAGGATTTCAAGTTCCGTCAGAAAACGATTACTTAGAAAGCCGAAAAATCATTTTAACAAATTCTGATTGTAATATTATTCTATCGGCACCTAAAAAATCGACTACAGATTATTTTTACAAAAACACTGATGCAGATGAGGTGATTTTTATCCATAAAGGAACAGGAAAACTAAGAACACATCTTGGAAACATCGATTTTAAATACGGAGATTATTTAGTAATTCCACGTGGAATTATCTATAAATTAGATTTTGATGATGAAAATAACAGATTGTTTATTGTAGAATCCTATTCGCCAGTTTATACGCCAAAACGTTACAGAAACTGGTTTGGTCAGTTATTAGAGCATTCACCTTTTTGTGAACGAGATTTAAGAAGACCACAAGAATTAGAAACCTATAATGAACTTGGAGATTTCCTTATCAAAGTAAAAAAACAAGGAGAAATTATAGAAATGGTATACGCTTCACATCCTTTTGATGTAGTTGGTTACGATGGTTATAATTTTCCTTACGCATTTTCAATTCACGATTTCGAACCAATAACTGGGAGAATTCATCAACCACCACCTGTGCATCAAACTTTCGAAACAAATGCCTTTGTAATTTGTAGTTTTGTGCCACGTTTGTACGATTATCATCCAAACGCAATTCCAGCTCCTTACAATCATAGTAACATAGATTCTGATGAGGTTTTGTATTATGTAGATGGTGATTTTATGAGCAGAAACGATATCGATCAAGGGCATATTTCTTTGCACCCAGCAGGAATTCCTCATGGTCCACATCCAGGAACTACAGAAAAAAGTATCGGAAAAACAAAAACCGAAGAATTAGCAGTTATGGTAGATACTTTTAAGCCTTTGATGGTTACAGAAGAAGCTATGAAAATTGCCGATGAAGATTATTATAAATCTTGGTTAGAGTAAAGAGGTTAGTAGCATATTAAACTATGTTCTCTATGTTGCTATGTGGTAAAAAATAAAAATTATTAGAAGCTATTTCCTGCTTTTCGTTATATCTTTTTTAAGAAAAATAAAAAAGGATGTCACTTCAATCAGGGCTAAACATATTTGCAAACAAATAGCATTTATAAAACACTAAAATCATCTAAAGATGTCAAAAGAAATAAAATCAGTAAACTACGGTTTAGAAAAAATATTTGAAGGAGCTCAAGATTTCCTTCCATTGTTAGGTACAGATTATGTAGAATTTTACGTAGGTAATGCAAAACAAGCAGCTCACTTTTATAAAACTGCATTTGGTTTTCAATCACACGCTTATCGTGGGTTAGAAACGGGTTCTACAGATGCTGTTAGTTATGTGTTAACACAAGATAAAATTAAGTTGATGCTAACAACTCCATTAAATAGTAAATCACCAATAAATGATCATATTGTAAAACATGGCGATGGTGTAAAAGTTGTGGCGCTTTGGGTAGAAGATGCAAGAAAAGCGTATGAAGAAACTACAAAACGTGGAGCAAAATCATACATGAAACCTACAGTAGAAAAAGATGAACATGGAGAAGTTGTAAAAGCAGGAATCTACACATATGGAGAAACTGTACACATGTTTGTAGAACGTAAAAACTATAATGGAGCATTTTTACCAGGTTTTCAAAAATGGGAATCAGATTATAATCCACCAATTGCAGGATTAAAATACATAGATCATATGGTGGGTAATGTTGGTTGGAATCAAATGGATGTTTGGGTAAAATGGTATGAAGATGTTATGGGTTTTGAAAACTTTTTATCTTTTGATGACAAACAAATTCATACAGAATATTCTGCATTAATGAGTAAAGTAATGTCTAATGGAAATGGAAGAATCAAGTTTCCAATTAACGAGCCAGCAGAAGGAAAAAAACGTTCTCAAATAGAAGAATATTTAGATTTTTATGAAGGTGCAGGAGTGCAACATATAGCAGTTGCTACTGATGATATTATTGCTACTGTTACTCAATTACGTCTTAATGGAGTGGAATTTTTATCAACTCCACCAGAAGAATATTACAAGTCTGTACCTGGAAGATTAGAAGAATTTAGTCACGAATTAAGAGAAGATATCGAAAATCTAAAAGAGTTAGGTATTATGATAGATGCTGATGAAGAAGGATATTTATTACAAATTTTCACAAAACCTGTAGAAGATAGACCAACCTTATTTTTTGAAATTATTCAAAGAATGGGAGCAAAAGGTTTTGGTGCAGGAAATTTCAAGGCACTTTTTGAATCTATAGAAAGAGAACAAGCAAAAAGAGGAACTCTTTAAAAAATAGCATAAAGATTTTAAGAATCAAGAAACAAGATTTAACTATCTTGCTTCTTGATTTTTTTATTTAATCAAAAGAAAATGAATAGAGACGAAATTTTAAAAGCAATAGAAGAAAAGTACGATAAATTAGGTGTTCCTGTAGATGCTATGTTAGAAGGTTTGTTGCATAGTACACCAATAACTTATTGGGATTATATTCAAACTGATGCACTTTTAGGTTTGCAAACACCAAGAACTACTCAACCAGATGAGATGGTTTTTATCATGTATCATCAGGTAAATGAGTTATTGTTTAAAATGGTTTTGTGGGAAATAGATCAAGTAGCAAAATCAATAGAAATTACTGCAGATAAATTTTCTATGCACTTAAATAGAATTAGCAGATATTTTGATATGTTGTGTAGTTCTTTTACAGTAATGGCAGATGGTATGGAACGTGAACAATATCTTAAGTTTAGAAATACATTAACACCTGCAAGTGGATTTCAATCAGCACAGTATAGAAAAATAGAATTTGCATCTACAGAACTCATAAATTTAATTGACGCTCGTTATAGAGATACAATTGATAGAAACTCATCATTTAAAAATGCATACAATCACTTGTATTGGCAAGCTGCTGGGAAAAATTATACAACTGGACAAAAATCAACTTTATTAAATCTTTTCGAAAAAAAATATATGGGAGATTTTATCGATTTTATGGAAGACTATAATGATATAAACTTGTCTTTAAAATTTAAACAACTGCCAAAAGAAGTTCAAGAAAATCAAGGATTAATAAAAGCAATGCGTCATTATGATTATACTGTAAATGTAAAGTGGGTAATGGCTCATTACAATGCTGCGGCAAAATATATTGGAGGGAATGACTCTGAATTAAAAGCTACAGGAGGAAGTAATTGGCGTAAATATATGCACCCAAAATATCAACGAAGAATATTTTACCCATATTTATGGAGTGAAGATGAATTAAAAAATTGGGGCACATTTTAAAGTCTTAAAATTATATTAAAAAGTTGTTTACAAATAGTTCGTAAATGGCTTTTTTTCATTTTGGAACGGTAATTGTCATTACTTTTTTATAAGTTTGGTTTTTTATGAAAAAGTATATCCTATTATTTATTACCCTTTTTTTCTTGACAACTACCAATAGTCAAGAAAATTCTACTGCATTTAAAAGTGGAGAGTGGCTTCGTTATAAAATGAGTTACAGTGGTTTTTTAAGAGCTGGAACAGCAATTTTAGAAGTTAAAGAAAAGGATTTTAATGGGAAAACAGTTTTTCATACTAAAGGTACTGGCTGGACTTCTGGTATGATTAAATGGTTTTTTAATGTTGATGATAAATATGAATCTTATTTTGATAAAGACACTGTTAAGCCCTATATGTTTAAAAGAAAAATAGACGAAGGTGGTTATAAGAAACATAGAATTACTTCATTTAATTACGATTCAAATAGAGCATATATACAAGACTTTACTTTGCAAAAAGATACTTCTGTAGCATTTTTTTAATGTGCAAGACATGCTTTCTTCTTTTTATTATTTAAGAAACAAAGATGTTAAAAACATGAAAAAGGGAGAAGAAATTGCAATAGACATGTTTATGGATTCTCAAATTTATCCTTTTAAATTACGTTTTTTAGGAAGAGAAACTTTAAAAACAAGTTTTGGTAAAGTAAAAACCATGATTTTTAGACCTTTAGTTCAATCGGGTAGAGTTTTTAAAGCGCAAGAAAGCGTTACTTTGTGGATTACTGATGATGCTAATAAAATTCCAATTAAAATGAAAGCAGATTTATCTGTAGGTTCTTTAAGAGCCGAATTAGAACATTATAAAGGATTAGCAAATCCTTTTTTGAAGTATTAGGAAATCTTTAACGAAACCGTTATAGGAACTTCATCAATATAGATACCTAATAAAACTTTTTTATTTGTACTTTTGAGAACTACATTAAACAGTACAATTTTTTTGAAAAAAACAATCCTCCTTTTAGTATTAATTATCTCGTTTTCTTCTTGTAATAAAAACAAGGAAAAGTCAACTTCAACAATCAAAAAAGAAAAACCTAAGCCAGTTTATAGGTATGGGTATAAATTAGATGATTTTAAAGTAATTCAAGATACTATTAAAAGCGGAGAGAGTTTTGGTGCTATTTTAGATAGACATCATGTTTTTTACCCAAAAATAAATCAAATTGCAGGTTCTATAAAAGAAACTTTTGACGTAAGAAGAGTTAGGGCTGGTAAGCCTTATACTATTTTAGCAAGTAAAGATTCTACAGAGAAAGCACAAATTTTTATTTATAAACACGATAAAATTAATGCAACAATTGTAGATTTTAAAGATTCAATAATTACTGCTACTCGTCATAAAAAACCTATTAAAACAGTTTTAAAAACGGCACAAGGAATAATAAACTCAAGTTTATCTGTTACTATTGATAGTTTAGGGTTGAAACCAAATTTAACTTGGACAATTGCAGATATTTATGCTTGGACTTTAGATTTCTATAAACTTCAAAAAGGAGACTCTTTTAAGTTTACTTATGAAGAAAAATTTATTAATGATACTATTTTTGCAGGTTATGGAGAGGTGAAATCTGCAGTTTTTAAACATAAAGGAACAAATTTGTTTGCTTTTAGGTTTGTAGCAGATTCTATTAAAGGAATTCCTGAATATTATGACGAAGAAGGAAATATGCTTCGAAGTCAGTTTTTAAAATCTCCAATAAAATTTCAATATAGAATTTCTTCGAGATATAATTTAAGAAGAAGAATTGCTTATTATGGTAACAGAATTAAACCTCATAGAGGTACAGATTTTGCAGCAAATATTGGCACTCCAATTATAGCAACAGCTAGTGGAACAGTAACTGAATCTACAAGAAGAGGTGGCAATGGTAAATTTGTAAAAATTAAACATAATGCTACGTATTCTACTCAGTATTTACATATGAAGAATCGTAAAGTTAAAAAAGGACAATACGTAAAACAAGGTGATGTAATTGGTTGGGTAGGAATGACAGGAAATACAGGTGGACCACATGTTTGTTATCGTTTTTGGAAAAACGGTAGAGAAGTAGATCCGTTTAAACAAAAATTACCAGCAGCAGAACCTTTAAAGAAAAGTATAAGACCAAGATATTTTGAGTTTATGAAACCACTCAAATATCAATTAGAAAATAAAATGCTTCCGGTTAAAGAACCAGAAATTATAGAAAGTATAGCGCAAAATTAAAATAATGGCTTTAAAAAACATCAACCCAACTAAAACAAATGCTTGGACAGCATTAACAAATCATTTTAATGATATTCAAAATATCAACATAAAAGATTTAGACAAACAAGTAAATAGAAAAGAAGATTTTTCATTAAAACTTGATGATTTATCTGTAGATTTTTCTAAAAATAGAATTACTAAAGAAACAATTAATTTATTAGTAGCATTAGCAAAAGAAGTTGATTTAAAAGATGCTATTGAAAAACAGTTTTCAGGAGAAGTTATAAACGTAACAGAAGGTAGAGAAGTTTTACATACAGCATTAAGAAGTACTTCTGATGAACCAATTTTAGTTGATGGAAAAAATATTAAGCCACAAATACAAGCAGCTTTAAGAAAAATTAAAAGTTTTTCTAACAAAGTTATTTCTGGTAAATGGAAAGGATATACAGGGAAATCTATTACAGATATTGTAAATATAGGTATTGGGGGTTCAGATTTAGGACCAGATATGGTTGTACAATCTTTAAAGTTTTATAAAAATCAGCTAACAACTCATTTTGTTTCAAATGTAGATGGAGATCATGTTTCAGAAGTTATAAAAACCTTAAATCCAGAAACAACATTATTTGTAATTGTATCAAAAACTTTTACAACACAAGAAACAATTTCGAATGCAGAAACCATTAAAAATTGGTTTTTAAAATCTGCAACTATTTTTGATATTCCTAAACACTTTGTGGCAGTTTCAACAAACCTAGAAGCAGTTGATAGTTTTGGAATTGATAAAGTAAACGTTTTTCCTATGTGGAATTGGGTTGGAGGTCGTTTTTCTTTATGGTCTGCTGTAGGTTTATCTATTAGTTTGTCTGTAGGTTATGATAATTACAAAGCACTTTTAGAAGGAGCTGAAGAAATGGATTTACATTATAGAAATGAAGATTTCGATAATAATATTCCTGTAATTTTAGCATTAATAAGTGTTTGGTACAATAATTTTTACGGTGCAGAAACAGAGGCCGTTTTACCTTATACCCAATATTTAGCTAAACTTCCAGATTATTTACAGCAAGCCACTATGGAAAGTAATGGTAAAGGTGTAGATAGAAATGGTGTTAAAGTAGATTATCAAACAGGTACCATTGTTTGGGGAAGTACAGGTACAAATATGCAACATGCTTTTATGCAGTTGGTACATCAAGGAACTAAATTAATTCCATGTGATTTTATTGGTTATAAAGAATCTTTATATGGTTTAACTGATCATCACAATAAATTAATGGCAAACTATTATGGTCAAATGGACGCATTAGCTTTTGGTAAAACAAAAGAAGAAGTTCATTTAGAATTAAAGTTTTCTGGTGATGAAGATAAAATAGCGAAACTTTTACCGTTTAAAGTTTTTGAAGGAAATAGACCAAGTAATGCTATACTTTTTGATAAATTAACTCCACGTTCTTTAGGAAAACTAATTGCACTTTATGAACATAAAATCTTTACACAAGGAATTTTATGGAATATTTATAGTTACGATCAATTTGGTGTGGAATTAGGTAAAGAATTGGCAAAAAAATTACTCAGTAAATCTTAAAAAATTCTGTTTCTAACGCCTTTTAATAAGCATTAACTATTTAATTAACTTTTGTTAACAAGTCTTTCAAAATTTAACAGATTGAAAACCAGTTAAGTTCAATAATTTTATATTTTTAAATCTCTTAATTTCCTGTTAAAAATTAACATTAAATTAACATTGCAGAAGTTCAAAAAGAGGATTTTTGTAAAACATTTAATAACATAAAATTAAACAATGAGAAATTTTAAAAACTTATTATTTGTAGCTTTATTTTTGGTAACAGCTACTGTTTTAGGACAAACTAAAATTACTGGTACGGTTGTAGATGATACAAACCAACCTTTACCAGGCGCAAGTGTTGTTGTAAAAGGAACAACAAACGGAACATCAACAGATTTTGATGGAAAATTTTCTTTAAATGCAAAGACCAACTCAGGTACTTTAGTAGTATCTTTTATTGGGTTTAAGTCTAAAGAAATTGCTTTTTCTTCTTCAAAAAAGAATTTAACAATTAAATTAGTAGAAGACGCTGGTGCTTTAGATGAAATTGTAATAACTGCAACTTCATTTGCTATTGATAGAAGAACACCAGTTGCTGTTTCTACTATTAAAGCAGCAGATATTGAAGCTAAATTAGGAACTCAAGAATTTCCTGAAATTTTAAAATCAACACCAGGTGTTTACGCAACTAAATCAGGTGGTGGTTATGGAGATGGTAGAATAAATTTACGTGGATTTAGATCAACTAATGTTGCGGTTATGATAAACGGTATTCCTGTTAATGATATGGAAAACGGAGCTGTATATTGGTCTAACTGGGCTGGATTATCAGATGTAACATCTGCAATGCAAGTGCAAAGAGGTTTAGGAGCTTCTAAAGTTGCAGTACCTTCTATTGGAGGTACAATTAATATTCTTTCTAAATCTACAGATGCAGAAAAAGGAGGAATAATAAGAATGCATACTGGTAACAATGGATATCAGAAATATGGTATGACATTATCAACTGGATTGATGGATAATGGTTTTGCTGTTACAGCTTCTGCTGCTAAAATTTCTGGAGAAGGTTATGTAAATGGTCTTCAGTTTGAAGGTTTTAATTACTTCTTAAATATTTCTAAACAAATTAATGATAATCATAAATTATCTTTCAATGCAATTGGAGCAATTCAAGAACACGGACAAAGATATAATAGAAGAACTATTGCTGAATATAGAGCAACAGAACAAGGTGGTAAAAGATTTAACCCAGATTGGGGTTATAGAAATGGTCAAGTAGAAAATACTTCTTTTAATTTTTATCACAAACCACAATTATCTTTAAATCATGATTGGATTATTTCTGATAAAACTTTCTTAACAACAAATATTTATGCTTCATTTGGCTCTGGAGGGGGTAGAAGAACTCAAGGAGATGGTAATAAATTTGTAAATGATGATTATAGATTAGGAGATATAGACCAACCAATTGATTTTGACAGAATTGTTGCAGAAAATGCAGCTAATGGAGCTAACGGTGCTACAGATATTTTTGCAGCTTCTAAGAATTCTCATGAATGGTATGGTGTTTTATCAACATTAAAAACTGAGTTAACTGAAACGATATCTTTATCAGGTGGTTTAGATGCTAGATCTTATGTAGGTTCTCACTGGTATGAAGTAACAGATCTTTTAGGTGGACAATACTACTTTAATGATGATCTTGATGAAAAAACAGGAGGTCAAGCATTAAAAGTAGGTGATCGTTTTAATAAAGATTATGATGGTAATGTTGCAAGGTATGGGATTTTTACACAGTTAGAATATAGCCAGAATGAATTATCTGTATTTTTATCTTCTTCATTATCAAATACTACATACAGTAAAGATGACTTTATGTCTTTTGGATCTGAAGATAGAGAATCTGATAAAGCAGACTTTTTAGGTTACAGTGTAAAAACAGGGGCAAATTACAACTTAGATAGCCAACAAAAAGTATTTGCAAACGTTGGGTACTTTTCAAGAGCACCATTTTGGGATGCTGTATTTGAAAATGACTTTGGTGTAGACTTACTTGAAGACCCTTTAAATGAAAAAGTGTTTAGTGCAGAACTTGGTTATGGTTTTAAATCGCAGGTATTTTCGGCAAATGTTAACTTATACCACACTACATGGTTAGATAGATCTATGTCGTTTAGTCTAGCAGACGCTAATGGTGATAATATTACATCTAACGTAACTGGTTTAGACGCTTTACATAAAGGAGTAGAGGTAGATTTCTTATTTAAACCAATTGATAAATTAACAATTACAGGTATGGCTTCTTTAGGAAATTGGAAATGGAAAGATGATGCTTCTGCAAATACATTTAATGATACTACTGGTGAGGTTATATCATCAGGTACAGTGTATGCAAAAGGTTTAAAAGTTTCTGATGCTGCGCAAACTACTTTTGCTTTTGGTGTTAAATATGATTTATTAGAAAAAACAAGTATTTCTTTAGATTATAATTACGCAGGAGACAATTATGCAACTATGAATGTTACTGGTAGAACAATAGAATTAGATGAAGGTGAAGTGCTAACTGAATCTGATTTAGAAAAAATTGAAGGATATAGACAAGATGCTTGGAAAATGCCTAATTATCATTTATTTGATTTAGGATTAAACCATGGTTTTGAAATTGGTGGTCTAGAGAGCACTTTAACAGCAAATATGAATAACATTTTTGATGTTGAATATATTTCTGATGCTAATAATGGAGATTCTTCAAATTATGATACAGCGTTAGTGTATTATGGAGCAGGAAGAACATTTAGTTTAGGGTTAAAAGTCAAATTTTAAAAAATAAAAGATGAAAAAAATATTTTTATTATTAACAATTTTTTCAATGGTATTTACTTCTTGTGATCCATTAGAAGATATTAATGAAGAGTTAGATGCAGAAGCATCTGCAATAGTTGGTGATGTAACCTATACACTTACTGATGAAGATTATGATGCATTAGATTTATCTTATGGTAGTTTTAGCTCAGAAGATGACGCAAAAGCTGCTTTACCAAGCTTTTTAGCAAATAAATACTCAGTTTGGGGCAAAGGTTCTTCTGCATTAATAGAATACCAATTATACATTGGTAATGCAGATGGTATTAGTGATTATACATATGTAGACACTATTTTTACATTTCAAAACAAAGATTATCCTGGATATATTAATAATGCATTTGCGCTTTATCCTGATGAAGATCCTTCAGATATTTTAGCAGTAAATTTTCCAAATGCTGAAGAAGGAGATATTATTTTAGCAAAATATAAACAATTTACTTCTGAACCAGTTGCTGGTATAACAAATTTATTAGAAGCTGATTTCAATGGAACTCTTAGTGGTTTTGATACTATAAGTGTTTTAGGTTCAAAAGGGTGGTATTCTAGTTCTTATCAAGAATATACTTATGCTAAAATGTCAGCGTATAATAATGGAGAAAATGAAGATTGGTTAATTTCACCAGAAATTGATTTAACAAATCAATCAAACCTTACTTTTCAAGTGAATCAAGCTGCTGCTTTTGTTTCAGATAGATGGGATTTAATTAATGTATTAATATCTTCTAATTATTCGGGAGATCAAGCAACTGCAGATTGGGATGTAATTGATATACAAACACTACCTACAGGTGATAATTATGATTATGATTATGTCTTGTCTGAAGAAATTGATCTTACTGTTTATGAAGGAAAAAAAATCCATATTGCATTTAAATATGAATCTACTGAATCTGTAGCTGCAACATGGCAAATAGATAATGTTGTAATAAAAACTCCAGGTGTTGAAGGAGAAACTATTAATTATGAAGGTTTCTATACTTTTATAGATGGATCTTGGGTAGCAACTGAAGGTGTGTATTTTATAAATGATGCTGATTTTAGTTCTATGGGACTAAATAATTTTGGGAGTTCAATTCCTGCAGATGATTATTTACCTACATTCTTAAAAACTAAATACCCTTACGCACAGGAAGAAGATGAATTAATTGTAATTTATGATTATATATCTAGTAGTTCAGGTGCTCAATTAAGAGGGAATTTATATACTTTTAGTAATGGTTCTTGGGTAGGATATGAATCTACTATTACTACAACTTTACAATTAGCTCATGACGGAGCAACATGGGTTCCAGATAATACAATTAAATACGAGTTTGTTGCATCTGATTACACGTTAATTGCTGATACATTTAGAGCAGACTATCCTTCATCAGTACTTAATTTAGAAACTTATGGAAACATTAGTACTTTTAATTGGACAGCAGCTCAAATTGATGAAGTAGTAAACGTTGTGATAAAAAATAGTTTTTCAGGAATGGAAGAGGATCAAAAATTTGCAGTTACTATATATATGTATAATGGTTCTTCACAAAATGTTACAATAAACTACATTTTAAAGAGTGGAGTTTATATAAGGAACTAATATTATAAAATATTAGTAGAAATAATTAAAACCACCTCAATCGAGGTGGTTTTTTTATTTATAAAATTAGTAACTTCGCAATAACAACAAAATTAACACAAATTATGAAAGACATACACTCATATTGGGCTTATATTGTACTAGCATTATTAATTATTACAGTTGTAAACGCTGTTATTGGTTTAAAACAAAAAAAAGAGTTTAAAGATAAAAATTTAAGAATAGGTTTATTTACACTTATTGTTTCTCATATACAGTTATTAATAGGTTTAGGCTGGTATTTTATGTCACCCTGGTATAAAGCATTAAAAGATAACGGAGGAGAAGTTATGGCTGATAAAACTGCCAGATTAATGGCAGTAGAACACCCAATAATGATGATTATTGCAATTGTATTAATTACAATTGGTTGGTCTAAACATAAAAAGAAAACAGAAGATGCTGCAAAATTTAAAACATTTGTAATCTTTTACGGTTTAGCATTAGTATTGATACTTTCAAGAATACCTTGGAATAACTGGTTTTAAAGATGAAACGAACATTAATAAATTTTAAACCTTTTTTTGAAAAGGCAAGTTTAAAAATTTTAATTAGAGAACGAAGTGGTTACACACGTTCTTAATTTTATAAATATTTTTTCTAATTCATAAAATTTAAACGTGTGAAAATTCTAAGTTACATATTATCACCAATCTTTGTATTGGTGTTTTTTTTATTTTTAATTATATTTCATCCTTTACAATGGCTGAGTTTAAATTTATTCGGTCAAAAAGCACATGGAAAAGTTGTTGCTACTTTAAACTTTTTTTTAGTAAAATCATTATTAATAATAGGTGTTCCAATTCGTGTAATTAATAAACAAAAAATACCAGAAAATACTTCAGTTATATTTGTTTCTAATCATCAATCTACTTTTGATATTCCTCCAATTGGTTGGTTTTTTAGAAAATATCATCCAAAATTTGTAGCAAAAATTGAGCTTGGCAAAGGAATACCAAGTGTTTCTTTTAATTTAAGAAATGGAGGCGCAGCTTTAATCAATAGAAAAGACCCTAAACAAGCAATAAGTGAACTTGTAAGTTTTTCTAAAAGAATAAATAAAAATAAATGGGGAGCAATTATCTTTCCTGAAGGAACAAGAAGTAGAAACGGAAAACCTAAAAAGTTTGCAACAAACGGATTGAAGGTAATAACAAAATACAATAAAGATGGATATATTGTACCTTTGACCATTAACAATTCTTGGAAAGTTTTTAAATATGGAAAATTTCCATTAGGTTTGGGAAGTCCTATAACAATAACTACTCATCAACCAATAAAAATAGATTCTTTACCTTTTAATGAATTGTTAGAAAAAACAGAATCAGTTATAAAAGAACACATAAAATAAAAACATGTCTATATACAATGTAAGAAAAGAAGTGATGCTTACTTTAGAAAAAAGTATGCAAACCTTTATGGATAAATATTTAATCCCTGCAGAAAAAATTTGGCAACCAACAGATTTCTTACCAAATTCTCAAAAAGATTCTTTTATTACAGAAGTAGAAGAAATTAGAGAATTATCTAAAGAATTACACGACGATTTTTGGGTAGTTTTAGTAGGTGATACTATTACAGAAGAAGCTTTACCAACATACGAATCTTGGTTATTAGATTTAGATGGAGTTTCTCAAGACCCAGATAATAGTTGGGCAAAATGGGTAAGAACCTGGACCGCAGAAGAAAACAGACATGGAGATGTTTTAAATAAATACTTGTATTTATCTGGTCGTGTAAATATGCGAGAAGTAGAAATTTCTACACAACATTTAATTGCAGATGGTTTTGATATTGGTACATCAACAGATCCATATAAAAACTTTGTGTATACAACTTTTCAAGAATTGGCAACCTATATTTCTCACAATAATGTAGCTAAAATTGCACGTAAAAAAGGACACAAAGCATTGGCAAAAATGTCTAAAATTATTGCTGGAGATGAAATGCGTCATCATCAAGCATATGCTCATTTTGTAAAAGAAATTTTTAAAATTGACCCAAGTGAAATGATGTTGGCTTTTCAACACATGATGAAATATAAAATTGTAATGCCTGCAATGCATTTAAGAGAATCTTTTGGCACTAAAGGAAGTCTTTTTGATGATTTCTCTACAGTAGCACAAAGAGTTGGTGTGTATACAGGTTTTGATTATGTAGATATTTTAAAAAAATTAAATAATATGTGGGAAATAGATAAGGTTACAAACCTTACACCAGAAGCAGAAAAAGCAAGAGATTATTTAATGAAATTACCAGACAGAATGTACAGAATTACAGAAAGAATTGTAGTTCCAGACACAAAATTTAATTTTAAATGGATGTTGCCAGCATAGTTTTAGAAGCTATTTCCAGCTTTTCGCACTCGCTTTTTTTGCAAGAAAAATGCAAAAAAGAGCTCAAACAAATGCTTCAATCTGGGCTAAACTTGTTTGTTAGCTTTCTGTCATCCTATGTTTGTAAAATATAATAATCTGTTTTAAAAAAGTTTAAATTAGATTTAATATTTAACAAGAAAAGTAAGGGTAAAGGAAAAGATTATAGTCCGTCATTTGTCATTAAAGACCGTTCGCAATGCTAATCACTTTACCTCTTACTACATAAACTTGAACAGATCATTAGACGTCTAAGTCTGTATTTAGGATTGATAAGTAAATGTAGTAATTTTTCTATAAAAACATTTGATATGAGTAAAATTATAGGAATTGATATTAGTAAGCAAACCTTTGATGTTTCTTATTTAGAAAAAGATAAATGGATACACAAAATTTTTAAAAATCAAAATAGAGGATTTGAGCAATTTACTAAATTGATTGGTACATCAGACTGGATTGTAATGGAGGCTAGTGGTCCTTATTATGTTCAGTTAGCAACTTTTTTACATGCATCTAATTTTAATGTATGTGTATTAAATCCATTGATAATTAGAAGATATAGTCAAACAAGATTATATAGAGCAAAAACGGATAAAAAAGACGCAAAGACAATTGCCGAATATGGTGCTCAATATGAGTTAAAAAGATGGTGCCCAGAGAGTAAACCTAGTATAGAGATTAAACAACTTTACACAGCTTTAGAATTACTAAAAAAACAAAAACATCAAACAAAAGACACTAGAATCCTTTGAAGTAACAGGTTTGTTGAGTCCTGATCTTAGAAAAGAATTAAAACAAGTACTAATATTATTAATAAGACGCATAGATAAGTTGAGAAAAAGATAGAGCAAATAGGGAAATTAGCCTATAAAGACACGGTCGAAAGAATAAAAACAATTCCAGGGATCGGGCTGAAAACGGCTATTATGATGAGTGTTATTACAGACAATTTTACAAAATTTGAAAATTATAAACAACTCACAGCTTTTGTAGGTTTTAGCCCAAGATTATATCAATCAGGAACAAGTGTAAAGGGAAAGGGACATATTTGTAAAATGGGAAAACCACAAATTAGAAAGTTATTATACTTGTGTTCTTGGTCTGCAAAAAGAGTGAATAAAACGTGTATGGAAATGTATAAGAGACTAAAAGAAAAAGGAAAACCCGAGAGAGTTATTAAAATCGCAATAGCAAATAAGTTAATAAAACAGATTTTTGCTATCGCAAAAAACAAAAAATATTACAATGAAAACCATCAAAGTTTATATTGCATAAATTAAAAAAAAAATAACTAAAAATAATAGTTTTTTAACACAGATCATTGCGAATCAAACTTTTTGTTTGATGTGGCAATCTTTCATTAGAATTAAAATATAGAAACCCTTTAGAATTATAACCTAAAGGGTTTTTATTTACATGAAATCTATATTTTCTATGTGTCTATGTGGTCAAAAAGATTAAAAATCAATTTCAAAAGAATCCATATCATTTAAAAAACCCAACTTCTTTCGAATTTTATTTTGTTCAGTTTTAACCAAAGTTGTTTTTACAATTCCAATTTCATTATTGTCTAAATTAGATAACTCTTCACCTAAATAATCTACAATTAAAGAATTTCCAGAATACTCATAACTATTTGCATCTTTACCCGTTCTATTTACACCAATAACATAACTCATATTTTCAATAGCACGTGCTTTTAAAAGAGTATCCCAAGCTTTAATTCTTTTTACAGGCCAATTTGCCATAAAAATTAAAAGATCGTAATTATTAGTGTTTCTAGCCCAAACAGGAAATCGTAAATCATAACAAATTAACGGACAAATTTTCCATCCTTTATAAGTAACAATTAACTTATCAGAACCAGAAGTGTACACTTTATCTTCACCAGCTAGCGTAAAAGAATGTCTTTTATCATAGGTTTCTATTTTACCAGAAGGATGTACAAAAATTAACCGATTATAATATTTGTTGTCACCTTGAGCGCAGTCGAAAGGTCTATCAACAATCACCAAACTTCCACAAAGAGCAATATCATTTTTAGTTGCCATTTTTTGCATCCAAGAAACCGATTTTCCAGTCATTTCTTCAGCAACATTTTTAGGTTTCATGGTAAAACCAGTAGTAAACATTTCTGGTAAAATAACAAGATCTGTGTCTTTAGAAAGCGCATTAATTTTCGTTTCAAAAAAAGCAATATTTTCAATAGGGTTTTCCCAAACTAAATCTGCCTGAATACCAACAACGTTTAATTCATTTTGCATTAAAAAATAATTGAATGTTTAAAGATGTATAAAAGTAAGTTTTTGTAATTTAGAAAACCAAAAAAAAGCTATGCAATCTTTTATTTCTAATACTTTAGACGAGATTTTAAAAACAACAAATTCGTTTAAAGATGTTGTTTTTATTTTACCATCTCAAAGAGCAAAAGTATTTGTAAAACAAACCTTTAAAGATAAAATTTCTGTAGGTTTTTTACCAGAAATTATAAATGTTGAGCAATTTATCAATCAAATTTCTGGAATAGAAAAAGCAGATAGTGTTCAATTATTATTTCATTTTTATACAATTTATAAAGGTTTAGAGAAAGAGCCTGTAGCTTTTGATGTTTTTGCCTCTTGGGCATTTACGGTAATTCAAGATTTTAATGAAATAGACCAGCATTTAATAGATACAAAAGACATTTTTGTTTATTTAAGAGATATTCAACGTTTAAAAAAATGGTCTGTAAAAGGTGAGTTTAAAGAAACAGAATTAATGAAAGATCATTATTCGTTTTTAGAAAAACTAAATATTTTTTACGATGCTTTTTATCAATTTTTATTAGAAAAAAACATTGGATATCAAGGTTTAATATATCGAGAATCTTGTAAAAAAATAGACGCTTTTTTACAGAAAAATTCAAATAAAAAATTCTTTATCATCGGTTTTAATGCTTTAAATACTGCAGAAGAATATCTGTTTCAGAAAGTTTTAGAAAACGAAAATTCAGATATTTATTGGGATATAGATCAAGCCTTTTTTTAAAGGAAATCATCAAGCAGGAAAGTTTATAAGAAGATATAAGAACGAGTGGAAATATTACGAGAAAAATGAAATTAAAACTTTAGGAAATTCTTTTTCTCAACCCAAACATATAGAAGTAATTGGAGCTTCAAAAAACACAACGCAAATAAAATACGCAGGAGAAATTTTAGAAAAAATCACTGATTTTAAAAATACAGCCTTGGTTTTGGCAGATGAAACTTTGTTACCGATAACATTGAACTCGTTGCCAAAAAACATCAATGCAATTAATATAACAATGGGATATCCTTTAAAAGATGTACCAACTACTAATTTGTTATTTGCTATTTTTCAGTTATTTGTATCACAAGATAAACTGCAAAAATCGATTGTAAACGAATTTTATTATAAAGACGTAATTCGGTTTTTAAAACATCAATCTATTTATAAATTAATACCAGAGATTGATGCTTTTTCAGCTGAAGTAGCAAAACAGAATCAAACATTTATCAATCAAACTCATATTAATAAATTATTAGAAAATTCCAATACAGAGTTTAAAGAAGTAATGATAGCAATCTTTAATTCTTATGATTCTATTGATGAGTTTTTAGACAGGATTTTAAACTTAATCAACTTTTTAAAAGAAGATGTAACTGAATTAGAAAAGGAATATTTATTTAGATTTTACACCACATTTACACAATTAAAAACATTGCAAAATGAGTTTAAATATTTTCCAGATTTAAAAACATTAGCACTTTTCTTTAGACAATTAATTTCTTCAGAAAGTTTATCATTTCAAGGAGAACCTTTAAGAGGTTTACAATTAATGGGAATGTTAGAAACGAGAGTTTTAGATTTCGAAAATATCATTTTAGTGTCTACTAATGAAGGTGTTTTACCAGCAAGTAGTCAGCAAAATTCTTTTATTCCTTTCGATGTAAAAATCGAATTTGGCTTGCCAACATATAGAGAAAAAGACGCTATTTTTTCATATCATTTTTTCAGATTAATGCAAAGAACAAAAAACGTTTTTATCATTTATAATACAGAACATGATGTTTTTGGTAGTGGAGAAAAAAGCCGTTTTGTAACCCAATTAGAAATGATGCGAACAGACGTTGTTCAGAAAATGATTTCTCCAAAAGTGGTGACACAAAAAGTGGAATTGAAAGTAGTTGAAAAAAATGAATCCGTTATAGAAAAGCTAAAAGAATTGGCTAAAAAAGGTATTTCACCATCTGCTTTAACCAATTATTTATACAATCCAATTTCGTTTTACAAACAGAAAATTTTGAAACTAAAAGAGTTTGAAGATGTAGAAGAAACTGTTGCTTATAATACTTTAGGAACTGTAGTACATGAAACTTTAGATGAGCTGTATACACCTTTTGTAAATAAATTTTTGTTATCTGAAGATATAGATGTAATGAAAACGAAATCTAAAGATTTGGTGATTAAACATTTTAAAGAATTCTTTAAAAACGGAGATATTTCAACAGGAAGGAATCGTTTAATTTTTGAAGTAGCAAATAGGTTTGTCAATAATTTTTTATCACAAGAAAAAGAGTTGTTAAAAAACAAAAACAATCAATTAAAAATTATTGCAACCGAAGAAAACTTAGCAACCGAAATAGCAATTGATGGAATCGATTTTCCGATCAAAATTCATGGTCAAGTAGATCGAGTAGATGAATTAAATGGTGTATTAAGAATTATAGATTACAAAACAGGAATGGTGAGTAGTGCTAATTTAAAAGTACTAGATTTCGAAAAATTAAGAGAAAAAGAGCAGCATAAAGCAATTCAAGTTCTCTTGTATGCATATTTATATACAAAAAGTAAAAAGTATAATTTTAAGCAACCTTTAGAAGCCGGAATTTATTCTTTTAAAAACCTAAATAGTGGTTTTTTATCTGTCAATTTTTCATCAAATTACAGAAAACCAGATTTAGAAATTACAGAAGAAAGATTAGAAGAGTTTATCGCAGAAATTAAAACCTACATTAAAGAGATTTACACGCTTAATGTAGATTTTATTGAACCTGCAGATTTAAAATATTAAGTAGTAATTTATTATATTTATGCCATGGAAGAAACTTTTGACCAGATTAACATCAAGTTTTCAAAAACTGATAGACAAACTCCTTCTGTAAGAATAGTATCTATCTTTCTTGTTTTAGTTTTTGCATTTATTCCACTAGCAGAAATAGTTACTGATTTGGATTATAATACGATCAATTACCAAGCTAAAATTTATTTCTGTGCTAATGATATAGATTTTACTGACAACGTTTTATCCTTTAAAGAAATAAAATAAGTTGTTTTTTTATTACTTCCCCTTCAAAATTAACAAAGGAATAGAAGTATGAAACTCTTTTTTAAGAACTGTATTTTTTTCCCATAATTTTTTAAAGAAACCTTTCTTACGTCTAAAAACACATAACATATCTGGGTTATGCGTTTTAAAGTGTTCTAAAACACCTTGAAAAGTAGTTGCGTTTTCTGTAGTAGTAAGACTAGTTTGTAATTCTTGTAATTCTTTGTCTAAAACTAAATCTTCGTCTTTATGACCAACCGTTTTAACTAATAAAGAATTTATTTCTGGATTAAATTTTTCTGCCAAAGTAACCAAAGGATTTAAAGCCGTTTTACATTTAATAACACCAGATTTAAACGCTAATAAAACCGATTTTATAGGTTTGTAAACATAACCTTCAGGAATCGTTAAAACGGGTAAACTCGATTTTTTAACCAAACTACCAGCTGTACTTCCAAGAAAAACACCATGTTTAATAGAATTACTTTTAGCACCAACAATAATTAAATCTACACCAATTTCATTATCAATAGATTCAACACTATCAATAACATTACCTCTAGAAGAAATTAATTTTACATCAACATTTTTTCTATCAACAGCACTAACCATTGTTTTTAAGTACAACTTGGTTTCACGCTCAATAATGGCAGTCATATTTACCATAGAACCTGCTTTAGATTTTGCTTTGTAAGCTCTAAAAACCAATACATTTGCATTTATTTCTGCTGCAAAATCAATCGCATATTGTAAAGTGTTAATTGCTTTTTCTGTAGATCCAATTGGGACTAAAATATTTTTCATAATGCTAAATTTAAAGCTGCAAAGTTACATATTTTTTTTGGGCGTTACCACAAGGGTCAGGCTTTCCGTTTCAAGTCCTCGTTCGTTCCTCACTGTGGGCTTTTCACTGCAATCCTTAACGCAAATCTAGTTACATTTGCAAAATATAGATATGAAAACAAATATTAGTTTAAAATCGATTAATAAGTTAGCAATTCCTGCTTTAATTGCAGGTATTGCAGAACCTTTATTGTCTATTACAGACACTGCAATTATTGGTAATATTAATGAAAATGCAACCGAAAGTTTAGCAGCAGTAGGTATTGTAGGTGCATTTATTTCGATGTTAATTTGGGTTTTTGGGCAAATAAGAAGTGCCATTTCTTCAATAATTTCACAATATGTTGGCGCCAATAAATTAGATGAAATTAAAACCTTACCAGCACAAGCAATTGCAATTGTAGTTTTAGGAAGTTTATTGGTTTTAGCAATTTCTTATCCGTTTGCAAAACAAATTTTTCAATTTTATAATGCTTCAGGAGAAGTTTTAGATTATTGTATTACTTATTTTGAAATACGAATTTTTGGATTCCCATTTTCACTCTTTGTATTTGCTGTTTTTGGAACATTTAGAGGTTTGCAAAACACTTTTTATCCAATGATAATTGCTATTATTGGAGCTTTGTTAAATGTAGTTTTAGATCTTGTTTTTGTCTATGGAATAGAAGGTTATATTCCTGCAATGAATATAGAAGGAGCTGCTTATGCAAGTGTAATTGCACAAATTACAATGGCAATTATTGCCCTGTTTTTGTTATTGAAAAAAACACCAATTACTTTAAAAATAAGTTATCCATTTCATAAAGAAGTTCCTCGTTTGTTAGGGATGATTGCAAACCTTTTTGTGAGAACAATTGCATTAAATACAGCTTTATATTTTGCAACTGCTTATGCCACAGATTATGGTAAAGAATACATTGCAGCTTATACAATTGGTATTAATATTTGGCTGTTAGGCGCTTTTATGATTGATGGATATTCTAGTGCAGGAAATATTTTATCAGGTAAATTTTTAGGTGCAAAAGATTATAAATCTTTGGTAGAATTAAGCAATAAACTTTTTAAATATGGTTTAACAACGGGAATAATTATTGCTTTGTTAGGTGCTATTTTTTATAATTTTATCGGACAAATCTTTACAAAAGACCCAGATGTTTTAGAACAATTTTATCATGTTTTTTGGATTGTTTTAATAACACAACCCATAAGTGCGATTACGTTTATTTTTGATGGAATGTTTAAAGGAATGGGAGAAATGAAATACTTAAGAAATCTTTTAATTCTTTCAACAGGCTTGGTTTTTATCCCAACTTTGTTGGTTTTTGATTATTATAATTTAAAATTAACTGCAATTTGGATTGCCTTTACACTTTGGATTATTGCAAGAGGATTGCCATTAATTATTAGATTTAGAAGTAAGTTTTTGCCACTTGTTGAACAATAAATTAGTTTAATTGTCTCCTCGAGCGCAGTCGAGAGGTTCGTAATTAGGTCTCGACTGCGCTCGACCAGACAGAGACTTCAAAAAACGAAGTGATAGATAAAAGATAAACCTTATTTTTACAAAAAGAAACATCTATGACAACCTCAAGACAAAACGGAAGTTTATATACCAACATTCAAAATAATATTGCAACTATAGAATTTGGTCACCCTGCAAGTAATTCTTTTCCAAGTGAATTATTAGACAGATTAACAAATGAGTTGAATTCAATTAAAAATAATGATTCAGTTTCTGTAATCATATTAAAATCTGAAGGAGAAAGAGCATTTTGCGCTGGTGCTTCTTTTGATGAATTGGTTGCAATTTCAAATTTAGAAGAAGGAAAACAATTTTTCTCTGGTTTTGCAAATGTGATAAATGCAATGAGAACTTGTGGAAAGTTAATTATAGGTAGAATTCAAGGAAAAGCTGTTGGAGGAGGAGTTGGTTTAGCAGCTGCCTGTGATTATGTTTTGGCTACAGAAAATGCTGCTATAAAATTATCTGAATTTACTATAGGAATAGGCCCTTTTGTAATAGAACCTGCTGTAACTCGTAAAATTGGAGTTGCAGGAACTGCAGAACTTACTTTAGATGCAACTAGTTGGAAAAATGCCTATTGGGCAAAAGAAAAAGGGTTGTTTGTAAAAGTCTATGAATCTGCAAAAGAGCTAGATGATGAAGTAGAAATCTTAGCAGAAAAATTAGCATCTTATGATCCTGAAGCTTTGGCTGAAATGAAAAAGGTTTTGTGGGAAGGAACAGAAAATTGGAACGATTTATTAGCTGAAAGAGCAACTATTTCTGGAAAATTAGTCTTGTCTGATTTTACAAAAAAAGCGTTGGCAAAATTTAAAAAGTAGAGTTATGAAAATAGTTTCTACAAATATTGGAGAACGAAAAGAAATTGATTGGAAAGGTGAATTAATAACTACAGGTATTTTTAAATATGCTGTTGATAAACCTATCTTTTTAGATACAGAAGATGTAAAAGGTGATACAATTTGTAATAGAGAAAATCATGGAGGAATTTTACAAGCAATTTATGGGTATTCATTAAACCATTACGACTTTTTTAAACCACATTATCCTAAATTAGATTTTGAAATGGGCATCTTTGGAGAAAACTTAACAATTGATGATTTAGATGAAACCAAAATTCACTCTGGAGACACTTTTAAAGTTGGCGAAACCATTTTAGAAGCAACTGTGCAAAGAAACCCTTGTTTAAAATTAGGAGTTCGTTTTAACGATATGAAAATTTTAAAACAATTCTGGAATACTACTTTTTGTGGTGTTTATTTTAAAGTGATTCAAACAGGTTTTGTAAAATCTGGTGATATTTTTGAGCAAATCAAATCATGTCCAGAAAACCCAACAATTGCAGATTTATATGTTGCTCAAAGACTTGTAAAAGAGATGTAATATTTTTTGTGTTTGTCATTTTGCCTTTACGTAAAATCTAAAACATAATTAGGTTTAGATTTCTCAATTCCACTGCGTTTCATTCGAAATGACATTCAGTTTGTCATTTCGACTTTATGGAGAAATCTGAAAATCAAAAAAAAAAGGAGTAAATTTTGAAAAATTAGCTAGCAAACAAGTTTAGCCCAGATTGAAACGGCATCCTTTTTTCTGTCAGTTCGAGTGAATTTTGAAGAATGAAAAATTTGTATCGAGAACAGAAGAAAAAAGATATAGTGAAAAGCTGGAAATAGCTTCAAAAAAAATTAAATCGTATCTTCTTTTTTATGTAAAAACCGAGTTAATTTCATTGATAGATCTAACAAAATAATTTTTGCATTTCCATTTCTTTCAATATGATAAATGGCTTCATTCAACTCTTTTTCAATCTCTAAAATATTTCCACCATGAACAAAAGGAGCAAATTTTGATAAATTAAAACCAGTTTTTGTTTCCATAAAAACCAAGTTTTCAGATTTGTAATTTAACAACATTGCTTGTCTAAAAAACTGCAAACAATAACCTAAAAAACGTTTTTGAGTTTCACGTCCGGTTTTTGCAATCGTATCAGACCATTCAATTAATTGCTTAACAACTGCTGCATTTCCTTTGGCTCTAAAAGCAGTTCTAATCCACGCTACAAACCATTCTTCAAAAATAAGATCAGAAGAATCGTTGTGTAATAAATGCAATGCTTTGTTAAAGTTACCTTCTGCTTGATGTGCTAATTTTGCAGCATCATTATCAGAAACTTGATGATTTACAATTAATGCATTAGAAATATCTTGTTCGCTCAATGCAGGGAAATGCAATGCCTGACAACGTGATTTTATAGTATTTATAAGCTGTTCTTCACTTTCAGTAATTAAAATGAACACCGTTTTTTCTGGTGGTTCTTCAATTAATTTTAAAAGTTTATTGGCAGCAGCAATGTTCATTTTTTCTGCCATCCAAATAATCATTACTTTAAAACCACCTTCGTAACTTTTAAGTCTCAGTTTTTTTACAACCTCTTCAGCTTCATCAACACCAATAATTCCTTGTTTATTTTCTACACCAATATGTTGTAGCCAATTAAATAAACTTCCATAAGGTTGTGTTTCAATAAATGTTCTCCAATCTTCTAAAAACAAACTACTAACAGGATGTTTTTTTACGTTTTCGTTAGAAGTAACAGGATATGCAAAATGCAAATCTGGATGCTGAAGCTTATCACACTTTAAATTACAGACATCAACATTATCAGAAAAATTACACAATAAAAACTGAGCGTAAGCAATTGCCATTGGCAAAGTTCCACTTCCTTCTTTACCCACAAATAATTGTGCGTGTGGAATTCTGCCGTTTTCAGCAGACACTTTTAAGTGTTTTTTAATGTGTTCTTGACCTATGATTTGGTTGAAAAGCATTAGCAAATATAAAATTTGTTTGTCATTAATTCATTAATTTTAGAAGGCAATCTTTTAAATTGTGAATTCGTTGCAACAGATAGATTTACCTTCGAAAACGTTGTATTGATTTTTAGGTTTTACTCATCAAAAAGAGCAAATAAAAAGGTATTTTTGTTGAAAATAGATTTAATAAAAGATGAAAACACTAAAAGATTTTAATTTCAAGAATAAGAAAGCGCTAATTCGTGTAGATTTTAATGTGCCTTTAAATGATAAATTTGAAGTAACAGATGCTACAAGAATTCAAGCTGCAAAATCTACAATTATAGATATTTTAGAGCAAGAAGGAAGCTGTATTTTAATGTCGCATTTAGGACGTCCAAAAGGATTTCAAGATCAATTTTCTTTAGGTCATATTGTTGAAAAAGCAACTGAAATTTTAGGAGTTCAAGTAAAATTTGTGTCAGATTGTATTGGTGATAAAGTAGAAGAAGCTGTTGCAAATTTAGAATCTGGAGAAATCTTATTATTAGAAAACTTACGTTTTTATGAAGAAGAGAAAAAAGGAGATGTTGCTTTTGCAGAAAAATTATCGAAACTTGGTGATATTTATGTAAACGATGCTTTTGGTACTGCACACAGAGCACACGCCTCAACAACTATAATTGCTCAGTTTTTTCCAGAAAACAAATGTTTTGGAAACTTATTAGCAAGAGAAATTGAAAGTATAGATAAGGTATTAAACAATTCTGAAAAACCAGTTTTAGCAATTTTAGGAGGTGCAAAAGTATCGTCTAAAATTACTGTAATTGAAAATATTTTAGATAAAGTAGATCACTTAATTCTTGGTGGTGGAATGAGCTTTACTTTTATAAAAGCACAAGGAGGAACTGTTGGAGATTCTATTTGTGAAGATGATAAAATGGAATTAGCTTTAGATATCTTAAAGCAAGCAAAAGCTAAAGGAGTTGAAGTTCATATTCCTGTAGATGTTATTGCTGCTGATGATTTTTCTAATGATGCTAATACTCAGATTTTAGACATTACTAGAATTCCTGATGGATGGCAAGGACTTGACGCAGGACCAAAATCTAGAGAAAATTTTGATGCTGTTGTAAATAAATGTAAAACTATTTTATGGAACGGACCTTTAGGTGTTTTTGAAATGGAAACTTTTGCAGGAGGAACAATTGCTTTAGGTCATTCTATTGATAAAGCAACTAAAAACGGAGCTTTCTCTTTAGTTGGAGGTGGAGATTCTGTTGCTGCTGTTAAACAATTTGGTTTTGCAGATAAAGTAAGTTATGTTTCTACTGGTGGTGGTGCTATGTTAGAAATGTTAGAAGGAAAAACGTTACCAGGAATTGAAGCTATATTAAAATAAAAAGCCCATCCTAACCTTCCCCAACGGGAAGGAACACTCAAGAGAAAATTAATTTTTTATCTTGTATATAATTTATTCTTATAAGCGTATAATTTTTAAAATTATACGCTTTTTGTTTTATTAAAGTTTAAGTTTTAATTTCGTGGTTCTTTTTACATTTACACAGTTAAAACGTTTACACATCAAAAAATGAAATACACCAAATTACCACATACAGATATAAAAGTTAGTAAAATTTGTTTAGGAACCATGACTTGGGGAAAACAAAACACACAAGAAGAAGGTTTTGAACAAATGAATTTTGCTCTTGAACAAGGTGTGAATTTCTTTGATACTGCAGAGTTGTATTCTGTTCCTGCAACTCCAGAAACGTATGGTTCTACCGAAAAAATTATTGGAAATTGGTTTAAAAAAACGGGTAATAGAGATAAAATTGTTTTAACCAGTAAAATTTGTGGTCCAGGACCTTATACTGCTCATATTAGAGAAAATGGTTTTGCTAAAGAAGCAATTATAGAAGCTGTTGAAGAAAGTTTAAAAAGATTGCAAACAGATTATATAGATTTGTATCAGTTGCATTGGCCAGAGCGTGGTGTAAATACTTTTGGTTTGAGAGATTATCCTTATAAAACTTCTAGAAAAGAAGCAGAAAATCATGTGGAGATTTTAGAAACTTTAGATGCTTTAATTAAACAAGGAAAAATAAGACAAGTTGGTTTGTCTAACGAAACTCCTTGGGGAACTTTACAATATTTACAAGCTGCAAAAGAATTGAGTTTACCAAGAATGATTACCATGCAAAATTCGTATTCTTTGGTTCATAGAAGTTATGAATACGGAATGTCTGAAGTTTCTATGAGAGAAAATATTGGTTTATTAGCCTATTCTCCTTTAGCACAAGGTGTATTAACTGGTAAATATTTAAGAGGACAAAAGCCTGCAGATGCAAGAGGAATTTTGTTTCCTAATTATATTTTAAGATACCAATCTGATTTGGTTCAACAAGCAGTTTTAAAGTATGAAGCAATTGCAAAAAACGCAGGAATTACCTTAACAGAATTATCTTTAGCTTACATAAATCAGTTGCCATTTGTAACTGCAAATATTATTGGAGCAACTAAAATAAGTCAGTTAAAAGAAAACATTGGAAGTATCAATATTGATTTATCTGAAGAAGTATTACAAGAAATTGAAGCTGTTCATAAATTGATTCCAAATCCTGCTCCATAATTTAGTTGACAGTTTATTAGCATTCAGTTTACAGTATAAAAAAATCCGATGAAATTATTTTCATCGGATTTTTTTAATTTTATTTATAAATTGATGTTATTCAACCAATTTTATAGAAGTTGCTTTAAATTTTCCATCTTCAACAACTCCAGCAATTTCTCCTTTTCGAATTACGTTACAAAAACCTTTTTTTAAATCGTGAGCATCACCAAAATCGTCAATTCCAAAACCATCAACATAATATGCTTGGTCATTAAAACGAACCGCTAAATTACAACCTCCTCCTTCTAATTCGAATTTACATTGTCCACAAGAAATTTCTGCAACTTGCTTAATTTCTACTTTTTTGTCTGCACAAGAAAGTCCAATAAATAAGATCGATAATAGAAGTAATTTTTTCATAATTTTAATTGTTCTCAACTGCGCTCGAACTGACAATTGGTTCTTATTTGGTTTCTGTCACTTTTAGTGATTTTTATTTTTAATCAAAATTGTATAGAGATGTTTTTTAATTCTATTTATTTAAAATAGTAAGACTGAAAAACTGCAACTGCCAACTGAACACTGCTCACTATTTCCCTCCCCAAGAATCACGTAATCCAACAGTTTTGTTGAATACTAGGTTTTCTTTGGTAGAATCATCATCAACATTAAAATACCCTAAACGTTGAAACTGAAAACGTTCTCCAATTTCTGCAGTTTGTAAACTAGGTTCTAAATAAGCTTCAATAATTTCTAAAGAATTTGGGTTAACAAACTCCATATAATCTTTGTCTTTATGAGCATCTGGTGCTTCGTCTAAAAACAATCTATCATAAGCTCTTACTTCTGCTTTAACAGCATGTTTTACAGAAACCCAATGCAAAGTACCTTTTACTTTACGTTTGCTTTCTGGTGTATCGCTTCCAGATTTTGTTAACGGATCATAAGTACATTGTATTTCTGTAATATTTCCATCAGCATCTTTTGTACAACTATTAGCTGTAATAAAATATGCGTTTTTTAAACGAACTTCTTTTCCTAATTTTAATCGGAAGAATTTTTTGTTAGCTTCTTCTCTAAAGTCTTCTCTTTCTATATAAATTTCTCTAGAAAAAGGAACAGCTCTACTTCCAAAACCTTCTTCATAATCATTATAATTAGCATCTAATAATTCCTCTTCACCTTCAGGATAATTAGTAATGACCACTTTAACAGGATCTAAAACTCCCATTACTCTTTTGGCAGTTTTGTTTAAATCTTCACGAATTTTAAATTCTAATAAAGCGACATCAATTACGTTTTCACGTTTAGAAACACCAACAGTTTCTACAAAACTTCTAATTGAAGCAGGCGTGTAACCACGTCTTCTTAAACCAGAAATGGTTGGCATTCTTGGGTCATCCCATCCAGATACTATACCTTCTTCTACCAACTTCAGCAACTTACGTTTACTCATTATGGTATAACTTAAGTTTAAACGAGAAAACTCACGTTGTTTTGGCGGATTTGGATATTCAGATTTGCTATATTCTAAGATATTATCTCTAAACCAATTGTATAACTTTCTGTGAGGTTTAAACTCTAAAGAACATAAAGAATGCGATATTTGTTCAATATAATCACTTTCACCATGTGTCCAATCATACATAGGGTAAATACACCAATCATCACCAGTTCTGTGGTGAGATTTGTACATAATTCTGTACATTAAAGGATCACGCATCAACATATTGTCATCAGCCATATCAATTTTTGCACGCAAAGTATGTTCACCTTCCTTAAATTTTCCATCTTTCATTCCTTGAAATATTTCCAAGTTTTCTTCAACAGATCTATCTCTAAAAGGACTATTGGTTCCAACTGAAGTTGGTGTGCCTTTTTGAGCACGCATTTCTTCAGAAGACTGAGAATCTACATATGCTTTTCCGTCTTTTATCAACAAAATTGCCCAGTCATATAATTGCTGAAAATAATCTGAAGAATAACATTCGTTTGCCCATTGGTAACCCAACCAAGAAATATCTTCCTTAATTGCATCTACATATTCTTGCTCTTCTTTAGCAGGATTTGTATCGTCAAAACGCAAGTTTACAGGCGCGTTGTAATGCAATCCTAAACCAAAACTAATACCTATTGCTTTTGTATGACCAATGTGCAAATAACCATTAGGTTCTGGTGGAAAACGAAAACGTAAATTTTCTTTAGGCATTCCATTCGCCAAATCATCTTCTATAATGTGCTCTAAAAAAATTGAGCGATTTATTCTCTTCAGACATAATTTATATGAAAAATTAAGCTGCAAAATTACGGAAAATACTTCGTTGTTATTGAGAGTTTTGTAACAAAATCAAAATTTTAGCAACTAATAAATAAACACTATTTACTATGAGTAATCAAATAAGAAATTATACATGTCCAAAATGTGATCATAAAACCTATAAAGTTGCAGAAATGAGAGCAACAGGAGGTACATTGTCAAAAATTTTCGATATTCAAAATCAGAAATTCACAAGCGTAACTTGTAATCGTTGTACTTACACAGAATTTTATAAAACAAAAACAAGCGCAATAAGTAATGTTTTCGACTTTTTTACAAGTTAGAATTAATATTGAGCTTTTCTAAATATGGGTGTTCCTTTATCCTGAAAGCAATCAGGATTAAAGTCGTGCTTTCCATTCCAATCTTTTTATTCATTCTTCATAAAAAGGATTTCTATTGCAATCACTAACACAAGAATCTTAATAAAATTCGGTTATTAGAAGTATATTTGTCTTTTTTAAGAAATAATGGGAATAATACAAGTTAACAACATAAAACTCTATGCATACCATGGATGTTTAGACGAAGAAGCCAAAATTGGCTCTGAATATAAAGTTGATATAGAGGTAAAAGCCAATTTAAAAAAATCTGCAAAATCAGATGAATTAGTAGATACTGTCGATTATGTTCATTTAAATCATATTGTAAAAGAAGAAATGGCAATTCGTTCTAAATTGTTAGAAGAAGTTGCGCAACGTATTCTAGATCGTTTTTTTAAAGAGTTAAAAATGATTAAAAAAGCAACTGTTTCTGTTGCAAAAATTAATCCACCAATTGGCGGAAACGTAGAAGAAGTTGTAATAATTCTAACAAAAAAACGATAATATTAAAAAACACTTGCAATACGTGTAAATTTGCTTAAATTTGCAATCCTTAAAACAGATTATCAATTTATTGAAAATTAGTTTTTAAGATAAAAAGGTGTCTTGGCCGAGTGGCTAGGCAATGGTTTGCAAAACCATGTACAGCGGTTCGAATCCGCTAGACACCTCTTCGAAAAGTAGTTTAATCCCTGACAGTTAATTTGTTAGGGATTTTTGTTTTGTCTAAATTCCAACCAGATTCCTGCAAACTAAAATTAGGTCAATTTTTATGATGGTTTGAGTACTTTTTGTGTTTCTCCATATTGACCATTTTTGGTTTTCAAATTCTAAATTTTATTTATGGAATTGATTAATATTTAACCTCTCTCTTTTTCAAAATTCTAACGAAAGTCAATAAGCTCTGATGTAGAAATTCCAAATGCATCTGCAATTCTCTTAAGCATAGAAATTTTCATTTCTTGTTTACCTAATTCATATTTTCTTAAATTTTGAGCATCCATCAAGTTTATACTTCTAAAGAAAATGGCAGAACTGGTTATAATATGGAAAAGTGGCATTGGTCTTATATACCGCTAGCAAAAAAATATTTAGAATATTATAATTCAAACTTTTCATATGAAAACATTACAGGTTTTAAAGGATCAGAATTAGCAGGAGAATTGAATATCATTAAAGATTTTGTAAATGGTATCTCAAATAGTGTAGATGACATGCGCTAAAATTTGTTACTCCAAAAACTCTAGATCCTAATAATTGAAAATGGTACAGATCTTTTTCAAACCTTAAACTCCTTATTATATAATAATAAAACTTATAAAATTATGGATCAAAAAAAAGATGCAAATGATTTAATTATTAAAATTATTAAGGATAGTTGCAATTTAATTATTCTTTGGATTAAGAAGAAGAAAAACATTTAGCATTAAAAAGAGAAACCAACCCAATATGGGTTGGTTTTTCTAAGTTTTGAAATTACTAAAACTATTTTTTTATTTCATAAAATAGATTGCATTATTCACACAGAGCATTATAAATGTCTGGAATAATTAAATTTATTTACACCAGAACAAGATCGAATCAAAAAAAATATCTATTAAAAAAACGATTATTCTATCGAAGAAAACTTATTAGAAACTCTTGTAACTTTAATATAAAAAGCTCCCCAATCTACATTTTTATCGTTTGTAAACCAAGCACTCATATTCGTTTTTCCTTTTGTAAAGTTACCTTTAAAGCTTAGAGTTTTTGCTTCTTTTTCTATTTTTAATGTTTTTTCCCAAGCACCAATTTTTACACCACCAGATTTAAAACTCATTGTTCTACCATCACTAATTGATTCTGTAGATAATGTTGCCTCTCTTCCTTTTACAGCATCATTAATTGCTAAACCAGATTCAAATGGCCATCTACTTAATTCTATTTGATAAGTACCAGATTGTTCAAATTCTACGGTAAATTCACCTCCTAAAGGATTCTTTTTAGCTTCTCTAATATAATTCTGATTCCAAGGAATTTTAGAATCATGAACGTGTGTATCATGACACGTTAATTCTATTGGATTTTGCTTATCAGATCCTAAAATAATTATTGGAAATTGGTTAAATTCTGCAGAAACAGAACTCCACCATTCATTATAATGACTTCGCATTTTTTTAACTTTGTCAGGAAACTGACTTGCTATGTCATTATCTTGACCTGGATCTTTAGATAAATCGTATAATTCTTTACCGTTAATCAATCTCATTTTGTTAGACATTACTGCACTTTTTCTCCATTTTATAGGACTTTGAACTCGTTGAGAATCTGTAATTAAATATTCTCTTCCAATAGTTTCTGCAGTTCCTAAAAGAAGTGATGAAATATCTGAACCATCAATTTCCTTTTGTCTCTCTGGTAAATCTAGATTACAAATATTTGCTAATGTTGGTAAAATATCTAAATGAGCAGTTAAATCTGTTACATCTTTTCCTCCATTAATATTTTTACCTGGGTATGATATAAAAAACGGCACTCTATGTCCACCTTCATATTCACTGTTTTTTGTACCCTTCATTCCTGCATTATAACCATATAATTTACCTCCAACTTTTTTATAACCAGAAGCTGTACCATTATCAGTCATAAAAATTACAATTGTGTTATCTGCAATTTTTAATTCTTTTAATTTTTTTTGAAGTTTTGCAAAATTTTCATCAACATTTGTAATCATTCCATAAAATATTTTTTGAAACTCCGGAATGTCTAAATCTTTATATTGGTTATAATATTCTTCTGGCACATTATAAGGTAAATGTGGTGCATTTGTAGATATGTAAGCAAAAAATGGTTCGTCTTTCTTTTCTTCTATATATTTTATAGCCTCATCAAACCAAACATCTGTACAATACCCTTCGTATTTTGTTGGAACTCCATTTTTAAAATATGTGTCATCAAAATAATCATTGTTCCAATAATCTGGAGTCTGACCAACTCCACCTCCACCATGAGAAACGGTATATTTAAAGCCTTTATCTTGTGGTCTAGAAGGGTAAGTATCTCCTAAATGCCATTTACCAAACATTGCTGTTTCATAACCATTTTCTTTAAAAACATCGGCCATAGTTACCTCATCTTTTCTTAAGATTGAAACCCCACCAATTGTATGCCAAACACCAACTCTATCTGCATATCTACCTGTCATTAAACCAGATCTAGAAGGTGCACAAGTTGGACCAACATGAAAATCTGTTAATCTAACAGATTCATCATGAAATTTATCTAAAGCAGGTGTTTTAACTAATGTATTACCATGAGCAGCAATATCTCCATAACCTTGATCATCTGTAATAACAATAATTACATTAGGCTTTTTTGTTTCTTTAGAACTTGCTGTTTTTTTTGCTTGAGAGGTACATGAAATTGTAATTCCTACCAAGGCAATTAAAAATACTATTTTTTTATTCATTTTGATTTTCTTTTTATAAATTATCTGAAATTATTTAGGTAGATCTTTTTTCCAATTTTTCCACAAACTTTTAAGTTCATTTACAATTTGAATATTATTTTCTGCTAAATTATTTTTTTCAAACGGATCTTTTGGGATATTATATAATTCTACTTTATTAATTTTATCATTAAACAACAATTTCCAATCGCCTTTTCTAACAGCTCCTTCTGCCCAATGATTTGTTTTTACTTTTGGAAAACGCCATTCCCAGAATAAAGGTTTTGTTCTTTCAAAACTTTTATTATCTAAAATTGATGCAATATTTTCTCCATCAACTCCATAGTTTTTAGGTAATTCTATCTGCGCTAAATTGGCAAATGTTGGTAATAAATCTACTGCAGAAAGTACACTTGTAGAATCTACCTTGTTTGCTGCTACACGGTTTTTCCATTTTACAATGAAAGGCACAACAACTCCTCCTTCATAAATATCAACCTTTCTACCTTTTAAACCTCCTGTAGATCCAGCTTTTAATGAAGCTCCATAAGCTGCAGGACCATTATCACTAGAAAAAATTACTAATGTATTTTCATCTAATCCCATTTCAGACAAAGATTCTAATAACCTTCCAACATGAAAATCTGCATCTTTTAAAACAGCATAATACGTTTCTTTACTAGGAGACAAACCTTTAAAATCTTTACGCTGTTCTTCTGAAGGCCAAAGTGGCGTATGTGGATCTTTTAACCAAAGATTTACATATATGGGTTGTTTACCTTTATTTTGTTTGATAAAATTAATAGTTTCATCTACAGCAATTTTACTAGAACTTTGTACCCATAAAGAATCTGTATCCATAAAACGTGTAGTGGGCCATTTTTGATCTCCTTTCCAAGTTGGGCCATTTCCATTCCAAACTCTAGCCTCATCATAACCATATGCTTTAGCTTCTGGTGCATTTGGATCGCCATTAGGCAAACCACCACCACCTAAGTGCCATTTACCAAAATGAGCTGTTTTATAACCTGCTTTTTGCATAGTTTTTGGTAAATAAACAGGTAAAGAATCATCTAAATAATCTGGCATATTTCTTTTTACATTCAAAGCATGTCCAGCTAAATGACCATGAACTCGATGTCTTGCAGGAAAATGACCTGTTAAAATTGATGCTCTACTTGGAGAACACACACCACTTGTAACATGAAACTGTGTATATCTTGTACCCTCGGCAGCCATTTTATCTAAATTTGGAGTAACCACTTCTTTGTTACCATAAACACCTAAATCTCCAAAACCCCAATCATCTGCAAAAATAAAAATGATATTAGGTTTTGAGTTTTGTTTTACAATTTTAGTTTCTTTTTTAATGATATTGCAAGAGAGTAATGAAATTACAACAAATAACAATGTAATAATTTTTGACAGGGACATTCTCATAATATTTTTAATTTTTAAAAGTTTCTGTTTTTTGTTGAAGACTTAATTCAAGCGCTAATTCTTTTACCAGATTTGGATATTTACTTGCTAAATTTGTAGTTTGACCAATATCTTTTTTTAAGTTGAAAAGTTGTACGCTGTCTTTTGCTGTTTCAAAGCTTTTGCCATCTTCAAACCACTTTGGTATTCTTGTATGATATCCGTCTTTATTATTTATATATAACCAATCACCTTTTCTAATTGCGTACTTTGATGTAAAAGTATTTTGAACAAGGACATCTCTTACTGGTTTACTTTTATCTGTTAACCAAACATCTGAAAAATTATAACTATCATGCTGAAACCCTTTTGGTAAATTACTTTTTGTAATAGAAGATAATGTTTTTAAGATATCTATTTGACTAAAAAGTTGATGATTTATTGTACCTGCTTTTATTTTGTTTGGCCATTTTACAATAAAAGGTACGTGATGTCCACCTTCGTAAACATCTCTTTTAACACCTCTAAATGGATTAGAACTGTTGTGTTTGTAATTTTTTATTCGATCATAAGCGTATTTTTCAGAGCCATTGTCTGAAGTAAAAATAACAATGGTATTTTCATCTGCATTTATCTTTTTTAAAGCTTCTAAAATTTGTCCAACAGCATCATCAGTTTGATACATAAAATCACCATAAGGTCCTGCTTTACTTTTTCTTCTAAACTCTTTATTTGGAATTATTGGAGCGTGAGGAGAAGGAAATGCCATGTATAAAAAGAAAGGTTTCTTTGCTTTTTCTTGTTTTTTTATAAACGTTACTGCAGATTTTGTTACAGTAGGTAAAACCTTATAAAAATCCCAATCTTTAACTGAAGGTCCAGGTCTTAATTCCCAATTTCCTTCTAATGCAAATTCTTTTTTTGGATGTTGTAAAGTAATCGTTGGTGCTTCTGTAACCTTGTCATTTTCTATCCACGTATAAGGCGGAAAATTAATAGTTCCATCACCAAAATAAGAATCAAAACCAATAGATAATGGTCCACTCGGAATTTTTTTAGCCCAATCATACGCTTGTGCTGGCCAAATTTCAAATTCCTTTTTTCTTCGTATAACTTTTTCTTTCTGAGTAAAATCTTTTTTTCTGATTGCTTCCCAGTCCCAACCTAAATGCCATTTACCAATTGCTGCTGTATGATAACCGTTTTTTTTAAGAACTTTAGGTAAAGTAACCTGGTTTTCTTTAAAAACAGTTGGCCCCATTGAATGTACAATATCATTAAAGTCTCTCCAATGATACCTACCAGTCAAAAGTGCATATCTACTTGGTGTACAAATACCAGAAGAACTGTGAGCGTCTGTCATTAGCATACCTTCTTTTGCTAATTGATCTAAATTTGGAGTAGGAATTTTAGATTGTGGATTTTGAATAGCCAAATCCCCATACCCCATATCATCAGCATAAAAAATGATAATATTTGGTTTCGTAATTTCTGTTGATAATTTTGTTTGCTTTTGGCAAGATGTTAGAACCAACATTATGAAAACATAAAAGTAGAAAGTTATTTTCATCGTTTAAGTTCTAATTTTTCCAATCAATTTTTGCTTTCTTATTTTCTAAATCTACCCAAATACTAGCATGTTCATAATTCCTGGTTAAAACCCAACCGTTTGTTTGCATATCATTTAAAGGTTTCCCTAAAGGCTTGTCTAATTCTGGATACCATAAAAGTGACCCCATACTTAAACGATAACCCCAATTATAAATAAAATAAGAATGTTTTTGTGCACCAGCTAAAAAAGAAGCTAAAGCAAAATCTAAATGCTGTTTAGAAATTTTCTCTTTTTGCTTTTCTGATTTAGCCATAAACTTTTTGTTTAACCAAACATTTTCTGGCCAAGTTTTAAAGACTACAATTTTTCCGGTTTTACCTGCTTTTTCCATTTCTTGAATGTCTTTTAGCATGCTTTCTTTCGTTCTGCTATTAAAGAATCCAAAATGCTCAATCATTATAGCATCTGTATTGTCTGGAAAATCATTTCCGGTATTTCTAAGGGGAGTAGAGCGTATTCCATTGTATACAATTATCTTATCATCTCCAATTTTACATCGAGTTTCTTTGATTAAATCTAACAACCCTTGTTGAATGGCATTGTATTTTTCATCTCCCCATATTCTTTTATTCCCTGGGCTAGTTACCTGGTTCAATGCATCAAAAAAGACACCATCAATATTCTTGTTTTTTAAATTTTGTTTTGCAATACTAATCCACCATTTTCTTAGTTTTTTATTAGATAGATCATAGCGTTTAATTTTATCATTTTTTAAATCTAATTTACCTTCCTTCGTTTTTAACCACCAATCTGGATGTTCTTGATACTCTTCATGAGCTTTATACATAGAATAATCTAAAAAAGCATTCCAGTAAAAAACAACTTTCATGTCTTTATTTAGCTTTTTTAATACAGCAGCATCAGCAGCAATAGATTCTTCAGAATATTTATATTTCGGAAAACCATGCGCTTTTTCTAATACTACAAAATTAGAATGTGAAGCTATAAATTTAGCTTCTTTCTTTGTTAAAAGATCTCCCTTTTTACCAAAATGAAAAGCTACAGGAACTTTATCCCAACTAAAAGTTGGAAAATGTTTATCATTTTGAGAAAATGCAGTTTGAACTAAAAACAAACCGATTAAAAATAAAGATTTATGTGAAAGAGGGAACTTCATTATTTATGTTTATTTTATTGGTGTAAGTTTAATCGATTTTAGGCTTGATGTTTTAACATCTCCTTCTACTAAAGTTGTTTTAATAGTATGATTACCCGCTGTTTTAAACTCTAAAATACCCATGTTTCTAAATGCATATTTATTTGTTGCAGCTTGCTGATTTTGAACTTTTACACCTTCATCTGTAGTCGTTTTCCAAACTAATCTTCCATCACCTTTATACTCTAAGTCTAAGTAATAATATCCTGGTTCTTGAACATTTACTTCCCAAGTTACACCTCCGTTTTCTGTCCAGTTACTAACTTGATTTGCGTGTTTCCACTCACCAAACTTCTCCATCCAACGAACATTTTTTTGCTCTGCTCCATCTGCTTTACCAAATTCAGTTAATAATCTAGTATCAACATTTGGATAAATACCTAAATTAGTTTCTACCTCTGCTTTTACATCTTTAAGTTCTACTTCGATTACAGAAATTAGTTTTTCTGGAGCTTCATGAGGAACATCTATAATTAACCAATCATTTTCTTTACAGAATTTTAATTTACTACTTTTTGATCCTTTTAATAGTGAAACTTTTTTCACTTTAGATTTTAATCCTGGTAAGTACAATTTACCATCTGTTGGCCATTTACCTACGGATAAGAAAAGAGAATTGTCTTTTGTAGTTACATCTCCCCAAGTTAAAGCACGACCCCAAGGTGAACTACCAGCATCATAAATTACTTGTGGATATTTTTTAATCCAACTTCCAGATTCTTGTAAAAACTCTATTCCAATATTTGGGATAGATCCACTACTATCTGGACCTACATTAAATAAATAAGTACCTCCTCTTGCAACAGTTTCTATTACTCTACCAATAATTTTTTTAGGACTTTTAAAGTTGTTATCGTACCAAGCATATGACCAAGAATCATTATTTGTATCACAAGTTTCCCATAATCCTTCAACATTTCTAGTAGGTACTTCCATATCACCAATACTGGCATAATCTCCCATACCATAACCAACTCTACTACACATCATAGCTTTAGGTTGTAATTCTCTAACCATATCTGCTAATTCTACTACATATTCTTTTGGCATATCACCAGGTGTATCAAACCAAACAAAATCAATTTGACCATAGTTAGTACATATTTCTTTTACTTGTGGCTTACATTTATTATAGAAATAATCTTTAAAATCTACTTTATTCCCTTTATCATCTACTTTTGGCCCTCTAGCACCTCCTGGAGCCGTCCAATCTTGATTGTGCGAATAATAGAACCCGAAACCAAGACCTAATTCTTTACATGCTGCAGATAATTCGTGCATTGGATCTCTACCAAAAGGGGTTGCTTTCACAATATTAAAGTCACTTACTTTAGAATCGAACATTGCAAAACCTTCGTGGTGCTTACTAGTAATGATAATATATTTCATTCCAGCATCCTTTGCTAACTGCGCAATCTTTTTTGCATCAAATTTGGTAGGATTAAAAGTTTTTGCAGTTTCCATATAGTCCTTCGGAGCAATATTTGCAACACGTTTACTCATTAACCATTCTCCAATTCCGTAATAGGTTTTATCTTTCCAAACACCACCAAGATTTGAAAATAAACCCCAATGAATGAACATTCCGTAATTTCCTTCATCAAATAATTTAGCTTTTCCACTTTTTAGGGCATCACTAGAAACGTTTGTTTCTCCCCACATTTCTTCCATTCCTTTACCTTTTTTATCTTGAGAGTTTATATCCAAGACACAGGCAAACATTAGCAAAACAGAAAAAATTAAGTATCCTTTTTTTAACATATATATGTATTCTTATTAAATTTACTTTTATTTTATATCAATTCTCTTATTCTTGAGAGGCAGTAAAGACTACTTCATTAATGACTCTCAAGAAAAAATAGTATTATTTTTGATTAAAACTTATATCTCATCGTTAATTTCCAAATAGGGTTTCTACTATAATAAGCTGAAAAATTTCGTTTATCACCTCCTTGATATCTACGAATATCCTCGCCTGTAAGGTTAGATACGCCTGCACTAATTTGTAATTTTTTATTTAATAAATTCTTTCTAGCTGTAAAACCAAGAGTAGTATTTCCTTCAGTATAGTGCGGTTCATCTGCACGTACAGCCCCTGTACTACCTGGTATAGCAGTTCCTAAATTACTCAAGTAATCACTTCTGTAAGCTGCCGTAAATCGTAAAGAAAAACCAGAACGCTCATAATATAAAGTTCCATTAGCATTGTGTTTTGATGATCCAGGAAAACCGTCTGCCGAGTTCCCTAAATTTTCGTCAAATTCACTATCTACAAAAGAATAATTAGCTTTTATACCAAAATCTTTTGCAAAACCAGGTAAAAAAGAAAGGTGTTGATTAAGCCCAACTTCAAAACCATAAATATCCCCATCAGTAATGTTTATTGACTTACTGGTTTCAAATATCAAACCAGTTAAATGATCAGGTAAAGCTATCCCTAATAATTCTTCTCCTGGATATTCACCTACTTCTATTGATCTTGTTATATAATTCTCTAATTGTTTGTAAAAAGCACTAAAAATAAAAGCACCTCCATTTTTAGTATAAAATTCAAATGTAGTATCATATGACCACGCTGAATAAGGCTTTAAGTCTGGATTACCTGATCTAATTTGCCCTCTTACTCCCGAATTAGGTAGGTCGGCTAACTGTGTAGCTGTAAGATTAGCAGGAAGAGAAATTGCATTGTTTGGAATTATAGCAACATATCTTGGTCTTGAAACTGCTTTAGCAGCACTTAACCTTAATTTCATATTCTTTTTTAATGAAAAATTAACGTTAAAGCTAGGTAATACATCCCATCTTGAAGTTTCTATTTCATAGTATTCAGATGGTAATGAAAATTGATTATTAAAATCTCTAAGATCAGCACCACTTAATTCATCATCTTGACCATCTTGTGCATCGAAATAAACTGCTTCACTAAACCCTGCTGCAAAATTATCTGTTCTTACAGCTCTAACTCCAAAATTAAATGCCGTAGGAATATCAAAAAGATCTGTTTTTAAATCTAGCTGTGTATAAAAATCAGTACTTGTTTCTTCTATTTTATAGGATTTTCTAGCATTTAAACCTAAATTACCCTCATCTCCCTCTACATCTTTCAAATCTACATCAAAATCAAAAACACTACCTCCGTCTATACCTGATAGACCTTCTACAAAGCCTAATGCAACCTTCCCTGGAACCCAAAGCCATCCTTGTTCTAAACCACCTACATTCCCTCCATTAAAACCTACACCTACCCTGTTTCCCTCTGCTATAAGCTCGTTAAAATCAGCATCTGCATTTGCAGCATCTTCTGCATTATTAAAAGCTGTTGCCGCGTCTCCAGTACTTGTTTCTCTAGCATCAATAGTATTATTGGAATATCTAACTCCAAAAGTTATTTTTTTATCTTTATCTAAATCATACTCCACATCAAATTTTGTAGCATAATTATATCCTTTAGTTCTAATCAATCTACGTGCTATAGCCTGAATACTGAATTCATTTGGGTCAAAAACATCTGAAGGCAATCCAAAAACTGGAAGTTCTCCTCTTAAGTCAACACTTAAATCTGCTTCATCATAGCTAGCAAACTGAGCTCTTACTTGCGTTAAATTTTGAAAAAAATCTAAGTCAGAATACGAAACATCTGTAATGAATTTCACTTTACCTGATTGGTATGTTGTATTTAAACCTACTATATTGTTGGTTGAGTGATTGTCATAAAATTGATTTGTATTCCTAACGGTAGTTCTAGAATTGGTATTTGAAGAAGGAGATATGAAATTCACATAGTTCACACCATTAGTTTCGTTAAAAAGAAGACTATCTTTTTCAAACTCATGAAAACCTCCTAGCAATTGATTGTCATTTGTATTCCCAAGAAGTACTTGGAATACCTGTCTATCTGAATTAGCTTCTACGTTTGTTCCAGTATAGTCTAATACAAAACTTAATTGTTCTATTGGTTTCCATTGAATAGCTGCAGATATTGCTTTACGTACTTGATTAGTTCTTAACAATCCATTGTTATAAGTTCTTCCTACTGTAACATTATCATATTCATTACCATTATCATCGTTAAGAGTTATACCTAAACCACCAAGATTAGTAACACTTCTTACCCCTGTTTCGTCTTTTATATTGTCTTCATCGGCATAAATAACAGCAAGGGCTACTCCTAGCTTGTCATTTATTTTTGCCCCATAAACACCTGAAAATCTATGACCAAAATCAAGATCTTCAATTGTTGAATTGGATGCACCTCTTACATTTATACTGGCAAAATAATTTTTACCTCCTTTATATCTTATATCTAAAGGTCTTATCGTTTGAAAATCTACAGTACCTCCAATATTTGTTGAAACTTCTTTAGCTTGCGTTGTCTTATGAATTCTAGCTCCAGAAATAATTTCGGTAGGGATCACATTTAAATTAAACTTTCTAAAATCTGATTTACCTTCGTTACCTGCAGATATTGGTGTACGCCCATTCATGGTTACACCAACAAATTGTGGTCCTATTCCTCTAATAGAAACTCTATCTCCAGAAACTCCATCAACATCTCTTTCTATTTGCACCCCTGCAACTCTTTGCAATGCATCTGCTGCGTTGGTGTCTGAAAAATTCCCAATATCTTCTGGTGTAATTGCTTCTATAACAGTAGCGGCATCTCTTTTAGCTTTTACTTCAGATATATTAGAAGCACGTATACCTGTAATCACAATCTCGGTTAAAGATTCTGTATCTGTACTCATTTGAACATTCACCTCTTTTTTACCTGCAGTTGTACTTTCAACTGTTTTATAACCTAAATAAGAAAAAACCAATACAGCATCAGCTTTCTTTACTTCTATTCTATATTCTCCATCCATATCAGAGACTGTACCATTAGTAGTACCTTTAACAAAAATACTTACCCCTGGTAAGGTAACATTGTTTTCATCTGTTACTTTACCATTAATTACTCTTTCTTGTGAAAAAGTAAATGATGACATCAAAACAACAGTAATAATAGCTATGATTTTTTTCATGTTTAATAATTTTAGTTTTGGTCTAATTTCGTGATGCTAATGTCTAACTTATTTAAATAGATAGTATTCTTATTTCAATCATTTCTTTGCTCTTTTTTGTGAAATATTAAATTTTACCGACCTAAACACAACTATATCTATGATATAGATAATTTTACAAAAATTAATCTTATTTAATTATATAATAGATCTTCACCGAATTAAATACGTAATTTTTGAACCCTTACAGCAAAAAATTGATGGAATAGAGAGTCGTTTGTTAAGTAGTAAATAGTTACTTTGTATATCTGATAAAAAGAATTAATATAATATGAAGATATTTACAACAACCCTTTTCTTAACACTAAGTACTTGTTTTATTTTCGGTCAAAAAACAACACACAATAAGGTGTCTAGAAAAATTGATCCTAATTGGGAGTCTATGGCAGAAAACTATCAAGTTCCAGAATGGTTTCAAGATGGTAAAATTGGTGTTTGGATGCATTGGGGAATTCCATCTTCTATTGATGAAAACAGAGCAGATGATGGTTCTCATTATGGAAGAAGAATGTACGGCGATAAAGATTATGATGCCAGAAACGAACCAGACAGAAAAAGAACTGCAAAACTAACAGAATGGCATACAGAAAGATATGGAAAACCATCTGAATTCGGTTATGAAAAATTTATACCCAATTTTAAAGCTGAAAAGTTTAACGCTAATGAAATTGTAAAATTTGTAAAATCTTGTGGTGCTCGTTTTATTATGCCAGTTGCAACTCACCATGATAATTTTGACATGTATGACTCTTTCTTCCCTTACAACTCTGTTAAAATGGGACCAAAAAAAGACATACTTAGAGAATGGAAAGATGCTGCACAAGAACACAATTTAAAATTTGGAGTTTCTACACATTTATATTGGTCTCCACGTTTTTTTAGAACAGCAAGAAAATTTCAAAAAGAAGGAACTCCTGAATGGGAATTTTTTAATATGGATTATGACTCTTTCGAGTTTGCTAGTCAAAAAAGCTGGAACGAACATTGGTACAAACGTTGTTGGGATTTAATAGATAAATATGACCCAGACATGTTTAACAATGATTCTCCTTACCCTACAATTAAAACAGGAGATGGGATTGGAGTAAAACTATTTTCAGATTATTTAAATAGAGATTTAAAAGAAAATAACGGAAATCAAACTACTGTTTTATCATTTAAAAACACAAAAGAAAATAAAGCCGCATTTACTTACAATTTAGAAAGAGGAATGTTTGGAGAACAACAAAAATACCCATGGATTTGGGCTACAGATTTATCTGGAAGTTGGTTCTACAGAAAAAAATCTTTCACAAAAATGTCTTTAGATGTTCTAATTGGCAATGCTATTGATGCAATCAGTAAAAATGGTGTTGTTATGATTAACATTGCTTTAAAAGGAGATGGAACTATCCCAGAAAATCAAGTAAAAATGCTGTCTGATTTTGGAGAATTTGTAAAAATAAACAATGAAGGAATCTACAATACTAGACCTTGGAAAGTTTACGGTGAAGGTCCATTAAAAATAGTTACTAAAAGAGCAGGGGAGAACCTAAAAAAGTTCTCTGAAAAAGATATTCGTATAACTACAAATGAAGGAAACTTGTATGCCTTTGTTTTAGCAACACCAACAGAAGATGTTTTAATTAAAACATTAAACAAAGGAGGTCTTTTAAATAAAAAAATAAAAGAAATTAAATTATTAGGTAGTAATGAAAAAGTGAACTGGTGTCAAGAAAAAGATGGCTTAGTTATTAAAAATAACTTTAAAAAATTACCAAATCAGCCAGCAATTTGTTTTAAAATAGTTCTAAAATAATTTATGTATAAAATGTATTTAAAATCTTCATTTTTATTGGTTGTTTTAGCACTTTGTTTAAGTTCGTGCAAAACACAAAACATAGATACTACTTCAGTGAAGTTAGTAAAAAATAAGTTGCCAGAATTTTCTTGGGATAAAATGCCGCTGTATATGCATTTACGTAAATCAACTGCTTTTTCTAAAAAAGAGATTAAATATTTATCAAAATTTCCTTTAATAACTTTTGAAAAAACAACAGGAAATAAAACTTTTGGATCAACAGAAAAAGGAACTATTAAAGCTGCTAAAGCCGTAAAAAGTATTAATCCAAATGCAAAAATATTATATTATAAGAATGTAGTCATTAATTGGGGCGGTTATTCTGAAGATGAAAATTTTTTATACAAACAGCCAGAAGCGTTATTAGTCAATGCCAAAGGGAAAAAAGCAGTAATGCCAAATGGTAAAACTGGATTCTTTGACATATCAGAAGATTACGTTCGTAATTATTGGTTAAACCATGTAAAAAAAGTTACTGAAAACCCATTTATTGATGGTGTTTTTTTAGATGCTAATATAAAAGTACTCGTTCCAGGTTTTTTTAATAGTCGTGTTGGAGAAGAAAAACAAAAGGCAATTAAGAAAGGGTATTTATCCATGATGTCAGATTTAGAATCACAATTAGGAGATGATAATTTACTCATAGCAAATATAATTCGTGTTCGGCCAGAATTCGAAGATTCTGGTAGAGAATACTTAAAGTTCTTTGACGGTTCTTATTTAGAAGGGTTTGAACATAAAGGTTTTGGCATGACTTATGAAGATTACTTAGCACAAGGAATTGAAGCTGTTCAAAAATCTGCAAGAGAAGGAAAAGTAATTGCTATGTCTCTTGGTATTGGTAAAGAATTAAAAGGCGCAGAAGAAGGTATTGATGATGTTAGAAAAAAAGTAAGCATAAATGAAGATTTTACAAAGCGCTTAGATTATCTATTAGCCATTTTTCTTGTTTGTGCAGAAAAATACAGTTACGTATATCCACATGATGGTTATGGTATTCAAAAATCTGCTGTTTGGTTAAAAACGTTTCCTCAATATGAAAAACCATTAGGAAAACCTTTAAGTTTTGCCAAACGTGAAGGTTACATCTATACTAGATCGTTTGAATATGTAGATGTTTGGCTAGATATAAAAAATAAAACAGCAAAATTAAATTTTAAATAAAACTCCAAGTCTAAATAATAAAACAAAAACAATGAACTATATTTTAAATAAACCTACCATTCTTTTATTTCTGTTGGTTTTTTCCTTGAGCTTTAAAGCTCAAGAAAAAGAGAGTCCAATAAAACCTAATATTATTATTTTTTATGCTGATGATTTAGGTTGGCAGGATACAGAAATAAATAATTTGGACGAACCTAGCCCATGGGAAACTCCTAATATTTCAAAATTAGCAAATGATGCTGTAAACTTTACCAACGGATATTCTCCTGCGCCTACTTGTGCACCATCTAGATGTGCTGTTTTAAGTGGATTACATCCTACCAAAACAGGAGTAACACACGTTGCTGGAGGTCAAATGCCTAATGCAGGACAAAGTGCAAAGTATATATCACCTTTTTTTGAGGGAGGTTTGTTTCCAAAACACTTTACAATTGCAGAAGCTTTAAAACTTAATGGATATACAACAGGACATGTTGGGAAATGGCATGCAGGACATGACGATTCTCAAAAATCAAAAAACCAAGGTTTTGATTTTGTTCATGAATCTAGAGGTGCACATCAAGGACCTAAAAAACCAGACAATAGATTAACAAAGTTTGCAACATATAATAAAAATGATGCATATAGATTGAGTAAAGAAAAGTATCCTCCGTTTACAAAAGAATCTCCAGAAGGAATTTCATACCCATATGATGAAATTACAGAGAATGCTCTTAAATTTATTGGTGAAAGCAAAAACGAACCTTTCTTTTTATATTTAGCACATTGGATGGTTCATTCTCCAATCCATACTAAAAACCGTGAGTTATTACAATACTATTGTGATAAGTTAGGAATTGATTTTCCAACAAAAGATACTCATGTGACTACAGGAGGTCAAACAAATCCTTTTTTCGGGTCTATGGTAACAACTTTAGACTGGAGTTTAGGACGTGTTGTAGATTTACTTAAGAAAACAGACGATCCTAGAAACCCTGGTAAAAAATTATACGAAACTACATACATCTTTTTCTCTTCTGATAATGGAGCTGTAGAACACGTAGGTAAAGAAATTGTAACGGATAACTTTCCATTAGATGAAGGAAAAAAATATGCTCAAGAAGGAGGTATTAGAGTACCATTGCTTATTTCTGGACCAAGTATACCAAAAGGTAAAGTATATGATGGATTGGTAAATCAATTAGATTTTTACCCAACAATTTTAGATTTAACTGATACTAAGATCTCAACGAAATATAAATCTGATTTAGACGGATTAAATATTTCAAACGTATTATTAAATACTAAAAATGTTATTAAAGATGAAAAGGGAGTAGAAAGAAAAGATTTATGGTGGCACTTTCCTCACAATCGCGAACATCAAATGCAATCTGCAATAAGAGCGGGAGATTATAAATTGTATAAAAACCATACAAAAGGTAATTATGAGTTATACCGTTTGTACAAAGATGGTAAAAGAGCAGATTTAGAAGAAAAATTTGATATTGCAGAACAGTCTCCTGAGATTGTTAAAGATTTATCTACAAGATTAGAAAAGTATTTAAAAGATTACGATGCTAAATTTCCTTATAAAAATCCTTTAAAAATAAAAGGAGAACCAGAAAATGTGGCTGCTATTCCACAAATAAAAACAGATTCTTTTGATCCTTCATCACGTAAAATTACAGTTACATTAGAAAAAGGGAACTCTAAAGTTATTGAGTTTTATGGATTAATATCTTACAAAGATTTACATGCCGTTAAGAAAAATGGAAAACATAGAAAAGTACACGAACCTTTTACAAAATTAGAAGGAGAATTTAATAAAAAGAAATCAGAATATACTTTAACGCTTCCAGTTGGAGTAACTGAAGCAGGTATCATTTTTATTGATGAAAACAGATTTATGGTTAAAAGTAAATTTCATACTTTAAAAGCACCTAAAAAATCTAAAAAAGTCAAAAAAAACAGAAAAAATAAAAACAAATAAATTATATAATACTTACGATGAAAAACAAAAGAAATCTTTTAGGTTTATTGTTCTTATCACTATTTGTATGTAATACGATGAATAGTCAAAAGAATTCAAAATTAATAAAACCGAATATCATCATTTTTTATGCGGATGATTTAGGCTGGCAAGACGTACAATTAAATGATTTAGACGAACCTTGTGCTTGGGATACGCCAAACATTACAAAGTTAGCAGAAGATGCTATCAATTTTACAAATGCATATTCTCCAGCACCTACCTGTGCGCCCTCAAGATCTGCTATTTTATCAGGATTACATCCTGCTAGAACTGGGATTACAAATGTAAGTGGAGGAGAAATTCCTAAAGCTAGTAAAGGGAGTAGATTTATTAATCCTTATTTCCCATCAGGATTAATGCCAGAGAATTTTACTATAGCTGAAGCTTTAAAAATGAATGGTTATAAAACAGGGCATGTAGGAAAATGGCATGCAGGACATCTTAAAATTCAAAATTCAAAAAATCAAGGTTTTGATTTTGTACATGAGTCTAGAGGAGCACACCAAGGACCTAGAAAACCTAACACGCGTTTGACTAATTTTGCAACAAATGATGCTAATGACCCATTCCGTTTAAGTAAAGAGAAGTATTTCCCTTTTACAAAGGAGAATCCTAAAGGAATTTCTTACCCAACTGATGCAGTTACAGAAAATGCCCTTAAATTTATAAACGAAAGTAAAGAAGAACCTTTCTTTTTATACTTAGCACATTGGATGGTTCATTATCCAATTCACTCAAAAAACCGTAAATTATTAGACTATTATTGTGATAAATTAGGAGTAGAACTTCCAGAAGTAGATGCAGAATGGACTAAAGAAGGTCAGAACAATCCTTATTTTGGTGCAATGGTTACAACCTTAGACTGGAGTTTAGGACGTGTTGTAGATTTGTTAAAGAAAACAGATGACCCTAGAAATCCTGGTAAAAAATTATACGAAACTACTTATATCTTCTTTTCATCTGATAATGGTGGGGCAGAAACTCGTAAGGCAGAAGTAATGTCTGACAATGCACCTTTAGATAAAGGTAAAAAATATAGTGAAGAAGGTGGTATTAGAGTTCCAATGCTTATTTCTGGACCAAGTATTCCAAAGGAAAAAACAAAAGATGTTTTAATCAATCAATTAGACTTCTATCCAACTATTTTAAACCTTACAAATAGTAAAATACCTTCTAAATACAGTGATGATTTCGATGGATTAGATATTTCTAATGTCTTATTAAGTAACAAAAATGAGGTAAAGGATAACAAAGGTAAACCAAGAGAAGATTTATGGTGGCACTATCCTTATGGAGACGATGTTAAAAACCAATCTGCTATAAGATCTGGAGACTATAAATTATATAAAAACTTTAACTCAGGTAAATATGTTTTACATCGTTTATATAAAGACGGAAAGAGATATGATTTAGAAGAGCAAAATGATATTGCTGCACAATCTCCTAAAATTGTTAAGAAGTTAGCAGCTAAACTAGAAAAGTACCTTAAAGATTACGATGCTAAACTACCTTATAAAAGCATCACGAATGTTAAAGATCCTTCGGATAAAGAAAAGTTAGCATCTATACCAGTTGTAGTAACAGATTCTTTTGATGCTACATCTCGAAAAGTTTCTATTCAATTAGAAAAAGGAAAATCTAAAGTAATTGAAAGCTATGCGCTTATTAAAATTTCTGATAAGCCAAGTGCTACAGGAAAGAAAAAATTACACACAACCTATATAGAAGTGCCTTTAGAAGCTTGTAAAAACAAATTAGAATACACTTTTAATGTGCCAAAAGGCGCTTATGAATGTGGAGTTATTTTTATTGATGAAAATAGATTTATGGTAAAAAGTAAATTTCATGAATTAATAAAGACTCCTAAAAAAGGAAAAAAGAAAAAAGGAAAGAAGAAAAAGAAGAAAAAAAATTAAGCTCTTAAAGGAGGTAAAAATTTATAATAGGTTTTTAATAGAGCTATAATCTTTTTATAGAAAAAATAATTCTATAAAGCCAAATAATAAAAACAGGAAATATGAAAAATATCGTTACTACTTGTTTTTTGTGTTTCCTGTTTTTATCAAAAATAGCGTATTCACAAAAAAAACTTAAAAACAGCAAACCAAACATCATCTTTGTAATGACAGATGATCAAGGTATGGGAGATTTCTCTTGTATGGGAAATCAAGTAGTAAAAACACCAAATATTGATGCTTTTTATCAAAAATCTACACGTTTTACAGAATACCATGTAAGCCCTACTTGCGCACCAACTAGAGCTGCATTAATGAGTGGTAACCATGAATTTAGAGTAGGCGTAACGCATACAATATTAGAACGAGAAAGAATGGCTTTGGACGTTTACACACTTCCACAAGCTTTACAATCTGCAGGTTATAAAACAGGTATTTTTGGCAAATGGCATTTAGGAGATGGAGATGAATATCTCCCTCAAAACAGAGGTTTTGATGAAGTACTTATGCATGGTGCTGGAGGTATTGGCCAAGTAAGTTTAGGAGATTTTCCTGCGAATAAAGAAAACTTATATTTTGATAATATCTTACTTCACAATAAAACGATTGTAAAAACGAAAGGTTTTTGTACAGATGTTTTTTTTGATGCAGGTTTGGCTTGGACAAAAAAACAAATCGATGCTAAAAAACCATATTTTACGTATTTATCATTAAATGCGCCTCATGCTCCATTAATTGCTCCAGAATCTTATAAAAAACGTTTCTTAGAATTGGGTTATGATGAAGGTACTGCTGGAAGATATGGAATGATTGAAAACATTGATGACAATTTTGGAAGGTTGCTAAAAAAACTGAAAGAATGGGATGTTTTAGATAATACGTTAATAATTTTTACAACAGATAATGGTGCAACACATTTAGGAGGAACTTTAAATGGGAAAAAAGTAAAACATTTTAATGCCAATCTTAAAGGTGGAAAAAACTCGCCTAATGAAGGTGGAAACCACGTACCTCTTTTCTTTTACTGGAAAGGTATTTTATCCGAAGGAAAAGATATCAACCAACTTACAGCTCATATAGATTTATACAAAACCTTTACAGAATTGGCTGGCGCTAAATTGCCAGAAACAATGCAATCTTTAAAAGGATTATCGTTAATTCCATTATTAGAAAACACAGCAACAACCTGGGAAGACCGTTTGTTATTTACACATTGTGGAAGATGGAAAACAGGAAAAATAGAAGAAGCTAAATATACTAAAATGGCTATAAGAAGTCAGCAATGGCGTTTTGTAAACAATAAAGAACTGTATGATGTTATTAAAGACCCTGGAGAACGTAAAAATGTTGCGTCAGAAAACCCAGAAGTGATTACTAAATTCGAACAACCTTATAACGAATGGTGGTCTTCCTCTATTCCTTTTATGATAAACGAAAATAGAAAAAGAGTAAAAAAACAGCCACTTCATATAAAATATGAGCAACAATTAAAAGAAATAGGTATTCCTTTTTGGAGCCTAAAATTATCAAACTAAAAAATAAAATAATGTCCTTTTTAAATAATTAAAAGGGATATAGTTTTGATTGAATTAGATATAAGAATAATAAAAAAGAAGTGACAAATTAGTACCCCTAAAAAACATCATTATTCCTAATAAAATGACTAAAAACACAAAAGAACATAAAAGTTTTGCTAAAGACGTATCATTTCTTCAAAAACATACAGATATTGTTGTTTTAAAAAATTACGAAAGCGCTGTTGCCGTTGCCCCTTTATTTCAAGGGCGAGTTATGACAAGTACAACCAATGCTGATGAAGGTGCCGGATTTGGATGGATTAATAAAAAAGTAATTGAAACAGGTTTCTTATCAGAAAAAGAACGTAAAGGAAGAATAGAAAATCAAATTTATGTTTTTGGAGGTGAAGAACGTTTTTGGTTAGGACCAGAAGGAGGACAATTTTCTATTTTCTTTAAAGAAGGAGATACTTTTGATTTTTCTAATTGGAAAACTCCAGCAGTTATAGATACAGATGCTTTTACATTGGTTTCTAAATCAGAAAAAAAAGTAACTTTTAAGCATAGTTGTGAATTGATTAATAAAAGCAATACTGTTTTTAAAATGGGTATTGGACGTTCGGTTACTATTCTAGAAAAAGAAGCAATAGAAGATATTCTTAAAAAAGATATTTCAGAAAAAATTGAATTTGTTGGCTACCAAACAAATAATCAGATTACAAATATAGGAGAGGCTGCATGGATTCCAGAAACAGGATTACCATCTATTTGGATGTTAGGAATGTACAATCCTTCTCCAGAAACAACTGTAGTTATTCCTTTTAAAGAAGGAAGTGAAATTGAATTAGGAGAAAAGGTAAATGACGCATATTTTGGAAAAATATCTAGTGATTATTTAAAAACAAAAGAAGATGTTTTGTTTTTTAAAGGAGATGGAACCAAACGAGGAAAGATTGGAGTTGGTCCAAAGAGAACAAAAGGAATTGCAGGAAGTTACAATGCTGAAGAAAACGTATTGAATATTGTTACTTATAATAAGCAAGAAGCTAAAAGTGGTTATGTAAACTCTGCATGGGAAGAACAAGAAGAACCTTTTGCAGGAGATGTGTTAAATGCTTATAATGATGGTTCTCCAGAACCTGGAGTTCCACCAATGGGACCTTTTTATGAGCTAGAAACTTCATCACCAGCAGCTGCGTTAAAACCAAATGAGACGATGACTCATATTCAAACCACTATTCATTTAAAAGGTGATAAAGAAGAGTTAAATAAGATTGCTAAGCAATTGTTAGGAGTTGAATTAGATGTAATTATAAAATCATTCTAATTATGAAGCAGTTAAAAAGCAACACCATCATTTTTTGTTCTCTTATTACAACCTTAATATTTCTGCATAGCTGTATAACAAAAGAAAAAAAAAATATCTCTCAAAATCAGATTTTTGACCAAACTAATAATTGGATTGTATTAAATAAAATTGATGCAAAAAAAGAAGGCAGCACATATTCTTGGAACTTTAATGTAAAACACCCTTCTGAATATGTACTTCAAATGGTTTCAAGTGGAGAAATATCCGAAGAGAATAATTCTGCAAAAGTTCAGATTGATAAACAAGAGTTCGAAGAATCACTCTCGAAAAACTACGTAATTAACTCTAATGACATCGTTTCAGAATTCAAAAGTAAAATTCAATTTATAAATACTGGAAAACAGAATATTTCAATAACTACCGATGCAAATTTTAAAACGGTAAGAATTATTCCTCATTATAAAAAACCAATTGGTTCTGGTAATTATCATCAAGAATGGTTATCAATGCACAATTCTGATGAAAAACAAAAAGCACTAAAACGTTTTAAAGAAGCAAAGTTAGGAATGTTTATTCACTGGGGATTATATTCTGAAATTGGTGGAATATGGAAAGGAACTAAAATAAATCATTCTCCTTATCCTGGACCAAAAGTTGCAGAATGGTTGATGTATGCTTTTAAAATACCAAGAGAAGAATATAAAGAACTTGCTAAAACGTTTAATCCTGATAAATCATTTGCTCAGAACGTTGCAAAACTTGCAAAAGATGTCGGTATGAAATATATGGTTATCACCTCTAAACACCATGATGGTTTTGCTTTGTTCGACTCTAAAAGTTCAGAATTTGACATAGCTGATGCAACACCATATAAAGCAGATATTATTAAAGAATTGTATGACGCCTGTTTAAAAGAAGGTATCGATTTTGGTGTATACTATTCACATGGAAATGATTGGATGGATGGTGCTGATGGTAATTATGCCAACGTTAAAAAAGTAAACGATTCTTTAGGGATTTACACACATCCAACAGGTAAAAACTTATGGGACCCAAGTAAAAACACACATAAAGAATACCTACATAACAAAGCATATCCTCAAGTAAAAGAACTTTTAAATTTATTGCCAGAATTGCATTTAATTTGGTTTGATGGAACTGGTTTTATCACCGAAGAACAAGCATTTCAGTTTTATAAATTGGTTTATGATACCAATCCAAATGTGGTTGTAAACAGAAGAGTTGGTTATGCGTTTGGAGATTATTTAGATGCTGGAGATAATAAGATTCCTTCTGCATCAGAAAAGCTAGAAAAATATTGGGAAACTTGTGGAACAACAAACAATTCTTGGGGTTACAAATCTTATGATAAAGACTGGAAAAGCCCAAAAGAATTGTTATACTACTTTGTTGATATTTTATCAAAAGGAGGAAATTACTTATTAAATATTGGTCCTGATGGAAAAGGAAATGTACCAGAAACAAGCGCCCAAAATTTACGCGAAATGGGTAAATGGATTCATCAAAATGCAGATGCTGTTTATGGAACATCTCGTTGGAAAACACCCAATGAAGGTCAAGAAGAAACCCTTTTAGATGGTACAGGTCATAGAGCTGCTAAAGGCTTTGAAAGAAAATTCACTTCCAAAGATTTTTGGTTTACAACAAAAGAAAATAAAGTGTATGCTATTTCTTTAACGAATACAGAGGGAGATATTCTTATAAAATCGCTGAAAAAAGGTGAAGGAGATATTGAACAAGTAAAGTTATTAGGAAACGGCAAAATCCTTAAATGGAATCAAAATAAAAACGGATTAAAAACTACTGTAATTGGATTACCAAAAAATGCGCTTGGTTATGTTATAGAAGTCACTTTAAAAAACAATTAAACTAAATTACATTATGAAAAGTAAATTGAATCAAATTCTTCAAATACGATTTCTACTTTTAACAGTATTACTAATTACTACAAATTGTGCTAGTAGCCAATCATCAAAAAAGAAAGATCAAAAAAAACCAAATATTATCTACATTTTAGCTGATGATTTAGGTATTGGTGATGTAAGCCTTTATAATGAAAAAAGTAAAATACAAACGCCCAATTTAGATAAAATGGGAAAAGAAGGTATGAAATTTACAGATGTGCATACCTCTTCTTCCGTTTGTACACCAACCAGATATGGTATTTTAACCGGTAGATACAATTGGAGGACACCTTTAAAAGAATTTGTAACTTGGGGAAACTCACCATCTTTAATAAAGAAAGAACGATTAACAGTTGCGCAATTACTAAAAGATAATGGCTATAAAACAGCAAGTATAGGAAAATGGCATTTAGGTTTAAATTGGTCTATGAAAAATGATAGCCCAGAGTTTGATCATTTTTCAAATAAATCTGAGCGTTTAAATTTCAAAAACATTGATTATAGTAAACCTTTAAAATTTGGACCTAATGATATGGGATTTGATTATTCTTATATGATTGCTGCATCCTTAAACATGCCTCCTTTTGTTTATATAGAAAACAATAAGGCAACTATGATTCCTACAAAAATAACGGAGAGAAGCAGAAAAAAATATCCTTTTAGTAGTTGGATAAAAGGAGATGTTGCTGATGATTTTAAACATGAAGAAGTACTACCAAACGTTGTAAATAAATCAATTTCATTTATTAAAGAGAATGCCAATAAAGAAAAACCTTTTTTTATGTACATTCCACTACCTTCTCCACATAATCCTGTTTTACCAATTGCTCCATGGAAAGGACAAAGTGAAATTGGTAGCCCTTATGCAGATTTTGTAATTATGATTGATGATTTAATGGGTACTATCTTTAAAACATTAAAAGAACAAGGTATAGAAGACAATACATTAGTTGTTTTTACAAGTGATAATGGTTATGCAACTACAAATGATTTAAAAACTCTAAAAAAGGAAAAACACAGTCCAAGTTATATTTATAGCGGTTATAAAGGAAGCTTTTTAGAAGGTGGACATCGCGTTCCATTTTTAGTAAAATGGCCTGGAAAAATTAAACCAAATTCGGTTTCAGATGCTACCTTATGTACTACAGATTTTATAGCAACTTGTGCAGACATTATTAATTATGATTTTAAAGATAATGAAGCAGAAGATAGCTACAGTATGTTACCATTATTAACCAATAAAGGAACCTTTTTAAGAGACGCAACGATTCATCATGACAAATATGGAGTTTTTGCGATTAGAAAAGGTGATTGGAAATTAATTGTATCGCCAAATTCTGGAATTGCAGCATCTGGAAAAACAAAAATACACAAAGATATTTCATCAAAAGAAATACTATACAATCTAAAAACAGACGTTAAAGAGCGAAATAACGTTGCTGCTGATTATCCTGAAAAAGTAAAAGAATTAAAAGATTTGTTAATCAAACAAATTAAAGAAGGTAGAAGTACTTCTGGAAAAGTTCAAGAAAATGATCCTATTGTAGATCCTTGGCCACAAGCAGATTTTGCTTTTGAAAAATAATTTTGCATCTAAATATTAATAGAAACAATACAAATGAAAAATTTAAAATTTCTTTTCATACTAGTTTTAGCAACCTCTTGTAAGTCTAATGCGAATATCAAAAAACAAGATACTATTGTTAAAAAAACACCTCCTAATATTGTTTATATTTTAGCTGATGATATGGGATATGGAGACCTTTCTTCTTTAAATTCAGAGTCAGGAATTCAAACACCTCATATGGATAAAATATTAAAAGAGGGAGTTCATTTTACAGATGCGCATACAAATTCTTCTGTTTGTACACCAACTAGATATGGAATAATAACAGGACGTTATGCTTGGAGAAGTTCTTTAAAGAAAGGAGTTTTAAATGGTTATAAGCCAGCTTTAATAGAAGAAAGCAGACCCACTATTGCTTCTTACCTTAAGGGCAATGGTTATAAAACAGCCTGTATTGGTAAATGGCATATCGGTTTAGATATGCAACCAAAAGATGGAGACAGATCTATAAAAGCTAAAAATGGAGTTAGTAATGTAGATTTTTCTAAAAAAATAAAAGATCCAAGTTATTTAGGGTTTGATTATTCATACATTATTCCTGCTTCTTTAGACATCCCTCCTTATCTTTATATCGAAAATGGAAAAGCTGTAGAACTACCTACAGAATATACAACAGAGAAAAGAAAAGGTAGAGGTCTTAGTTGGAGACCAGGAGAAAAAGCTCCTAATTTTGTATTTGACAAAGTATTAGATAATTTTACAAAAAAATCTGTTTCTTTTATTGATGATCAAAAAAAAACAGATTCACCTTTCTTTCTTTATTTTGCGTTAACAGCACCTCATACTCCTTGGTTACCAATAGGTGATGCCGTTGGTAAATCTAAAGCTGGCGATTATGGTGATTATGTTACTATGGTAGATGATGCTGTAGGTGCAGTTGTTACTGCGTTAGAAAAATCTGGTCAATTAGAAAACACATTAATTATTGTTACTTCAGATAACGGATCTAATTGGACAGAAAGAGATAAACAAAAATTTGAACACCGCGCAAATTACATATACAAAGGGCAAAAAGCAGATATTTATGAAGGAGGACATAGAGTGCCTTATATTGCGCAGTGGCCAGGTGTAATTCCTGCAGGATTAGAATCGAATCAATTAATGTGTACAACTGATTTATTTGCAACTTTATCAGGTATTTTAAATCTACCAAAAGTAGAAAAAGGAGCTGATGATAGTTATAACATGTGGCCTGCTTATACTTCTAATTTAAAAACACCAATTAGAGAAGCGGTTGTACATCATTCAATGTATGGGATGTTTTCTATTAGAAAAGGAAAGTGGAAATACACCCCAAATTTAGGTTCTGGCGGTTTTTCAAAACCAAAATTTACAGAAGTAAAACCTAATGAAGCACCAGGAACTTTATATGATATAATAAATGATCCTGAAGAAAAAAATAATCTTTATAAAGAATATCCTGAAGTAGTTACTGAATTAAGTAGCCTTCTAAAAAAGTATAAAAAGCAAAGTTATAGTAATAAGTAATCCCCTTGTTTTTAATTAAGTGTAACCTGTTGTGCATTATAAATTTATTTCATCACAAAATGTCAGTTCGAGTAATTTTGAGGAACGAAAAATTCACTCGAATTGACAGAATTTTATCATAATGCACAACAGGTTAAGTGTATTAAAAAGTAACTCTACATAAATATGATTGATTTTGATGCAAATTTCATTCATATACAATCCTAAACTTCATTCATTTAAATTTATTTTAATAAAATTTGTAAAATAATTTAAAGACTTACTATGTCTTTTTTTAGTTGACAAAAGTAATTGCACTTAAGTTTGAAGAAATAGTATAGAATTTAACTTTATGGTTTTTTTCTATTTTATCAGCAGGTATTATTCCTCATTTTGTTATTTTTTGAGCTAAATAAGTAATTTTTTGATTGAATACAGATAAATTTCTTTCTCAATAAAATCTATTTTTGACTTAAATAATTTACTTATGAGAAATATTACTTTTTTTTATTTATTTAGTTTCCTGTTTTTGTCACAGATTTATGGTCAAGATCTAGTTAAACCAAATATTGTTTTTATTTATGCTGATGATTTAGGTTGGCAGGATACTCAGTTAAACGATGTTGGAGATGTTGTTCCTTGGGAAACACCAAATATGTTAGCATTGGCAGAAAGTGGAGCTAATTTTTCACAAGCCTATGCTTCAGCACCTAGTTGTTCGCCATCAAGAGGAGGTACCATGAGTGGTAGAATGCCTCTTAAAAATAAAATGACTCACGTAGCTGGAGGGCAAATACCTGAAGGGAAAGCTTCAAATAAAATCATACCTTCATATTTTCCGGGTAGATTACAACTTGATGAAATTACCATAGCTGAAGCGTTAAACCCTTTAGGATATGTATCTGGTCATGTTGGTAAATGGCATATGGCAGCTAATCACAATATTTATCCAGAAGCTGTAGATCAAGGGTTTGATTATCAGGATACTGATAGAGGGATTACTAGAAGTATGGATGACAGATCAGTTGACTTTGCTACAGATGCAGAAGATGATCCTTATCGATTAGATGCAGATGGAAGACCTTATGATGCTGTAACAGAACTTGCATTGGATTTTATGGCTGATAATAAAGAAGAACCCTTTTTTCTTTACATGGCTCACTGGTTAGTTCACTCACCTATACAAACAAGAGATTTAGCATTGCTACAATATTATTGTGATAAACTTGGAATTCCTCTACCAACAACGGATGCAAATATTACGACTCCAGGGCAAACAAATCCCTATTATGGAGCAATGATTGCTAGTTTAGATTGGAGTTTAGGTAGAGTTGTAGATTATTTAAAAGAGACTGATGACCCAAGAAATCCTGGAAAAAAATTATTTGAAACGACATACATTATTTTTTCATCAGATAATGGAGGTGCAGAAGTTCATGGTACAGAAATTATTACAGATAACTATCCTTTAGATTTAGGGAAAACAAATACCAAAGAAGGTGGTTTGCGTACTCCTCTTGTGATTACTGGACCTGGTATTGTAGAAAATCAATTATATGATAATATGGTTTCTCATTTAGATTTTTATCCTACAATTATGGAGTGGACAGGCGCTGATGAACATGCTGATAATACTGATGTAATAAGCAACTTAGATGGTGTAAGTTTATATCCATTTTTAAGTGGAACTGAAACAGAAATAAAAAACAGTGACGATACAGAAAGAACAGATCTTTTTTGGCATTTCCCTCATGGAACAGATGCAAGATCATCGTCAGCTATTAGAAGTGGAAATTATAAATTGTATAAAATCTATGTTGATGGAGGTTATTATGAAGCTTACAAATTATATAATGACGATGGATCTGATAATGATATAGAAGAGATGTTTGATGTTATAGATACGATGGATGCATCTCTTAAAAATGAAATGATCTTAAAATTAGAGACTCTTTTAACAGAGAACAATGCAAGATTCCCAGTGTTTAATCCAGATTATAATGGTGATCCATTAGAAAATCAAGATATTGTTCCGTCTGTTGTTTCAACAGTTTTTGATGATGCTACTGGTGTAGCTACAGCAACGGTAACCACTAATGCTGGAGATGCTGTTATTGAAAAAGCTTATTTACTTTATAGGATAGAAGAAGTAGACTCAAAAGAAATAGAGTGGTTTGAACTTCCTGCAACAATAAATAGTAACGTGATTACAGCCGATGTGCCAGAAGTAGCTACAGGGGTTATATTTACGTTAGTAGATGAAAATAATTTTTTAGTGAAATCGGAAGCGATATCAATATTTAACCCTCATAAAATAACACTTGCTAATTCTGTTGGAGAACAATCTTTTAAAGTAGTAGATGAATATGCTGAATTAATTGGAAATACAACTATAGGTGGTACAGCTTATTTACAAGCTAGAACTGAAGAAGGAGGAGATGGAGCTAAATTTTATGTAAAAGCTCCTGCTGATGTTGAAACTATAACTTGTGATAAAATTACATTAGGAATTATATCTCAATCAGGAGATACTGTAAATGTTGATATAATTATTGATGGAGAAACACAAAGTTTTACATATGTAAGTACAAATAATAATACTGCTGAATTATTTGAATTTAACACTCCAGTGACATTTACACAGTCATCTAAAGAAATTCAGGTTATAACAACCTCACTTTCTAATTCAGAAGAGTTAACACCGAGAGTGAGATTTGTAGATCTCTTCTTTAATGTTTCAGGGGCTACAGAACCACTTCATGAAATAACTCTGAATAGTTCAGATTTGGAACAAACATTTACAGTTGTTGATAATTATTCAGAATTGATTGGAAACACAGCTGCTGGAAGTGATATTTATTTGCAAATGAGAACAGAAATTGACCCAGCAGATGATCTTGAAGGAGACGGAGCTAAATTTCTTGCGAAATCTGCAGAAGGTTATCAAAGTACATTAACTAAAGTAGCATTTGCCGCGAAATCTCAAAAAAATGATATTGTAGACGTTGCAATTACCATTAATGGAGAAACTCAACAGCAAGCTACTTATATAAGTGGTGGGAATAATGAAGGTAATAGTTTCGAGTTTGTATTTGACACTCCACTTACGTTAGTAGACGATGAGGCTACAGAAATAAAATTTGTAACTACTGGTCTTTCTAATTCTGGAGAAGATGTTGTTGGACGATTAAGACTTCAAGATATTATATTTCATTTATCTGATTTTGTTTTAGGGGTTGATGATATTGATAAGGAAACTAATAAAGCATTAAATCTATATCCTAATCCAGTGAAGAATACCTTTAGCCTTTCAAAAGAAGTAGCATCTGGTGTTTTATATAATTTACTTGGAGCAAAAACATACGAATTTAATAATCAGAATAAAGACATTGATATATCAAATCTTGATACAGGTTTATATTTATTGCAGGTAACTTATAAGAACGGTAATAAAGAATATTTAAAATTATTAAAAGAATAAAATAAATTTCACTGTTTTCTAAAACCTAAAACAGTTATTTTATATGGAAATCATTAGAAAATAAGTTCATAGATTTTCTAACTCAACTTTAAAAAATTATATTACAATTTGATTATGAAACAAAAATTCAAATTAAAAGTAATTTTGGCATTCTTATTTATAATAGGTCCTTATTTAAAAGGGTTTACACAAATAGATGATCAATCTAATGGAACGTATCGTAAGCTTTACATAAAAAAATCTTGGCAAAAATTAGATAAGAATAAGGATGGAAAATTTCTTGAAAAAGAAAATAGTAGAAGTTGGAAACATTTAAATCATTTAGATATTAATAAAGACAAGGTAATTAGTAAAGAAGAGTTTTCTAAAACTAAAATTCCTTATTTAAATACGGGAGGAGAAAGAAAATTAAATGTACTATACAAAGAAACTAAAGAAGAAAATTTATATCTCGATATTTATTATCCAAAAAATAAAAAAGTAGGACAAAAATTACCAGTAGTTATTTATACGCATGGTGGTGGATGGGCAGCAGGAAGCAGACATGGAGCAGCAAATGCATCTTTTAAAACCGTACATACAGCACTTTTAGAAAAAGGGTTTTGCGTGGTTTCTGTAAGTTATAGACTTTGGAAAAAAAATGGAACTACTACTATGCGAGATTGTGTAATAGACAGTAAAGATGCTATGCGTTATTTGTCTAAACATAGAGAAACACTAGAAATAGATGCGAATCGTTTTTTCTCTTTTGGAGATTCTGCTGGTGGTCAAATTTCTCAAATGTTATTACTAAGTCCTCCTGAAAGTTTAAAAGGGGAAAAATCGTTAGAAAAATATACTTATAAAATGGTTGCAGGAGTTTCTTGGTATGGACCTTGTGATTTTGAAAAAACAAGTTTATTCAATCATGATGACAGACCAAATTTTAAAGATAGATTTGGCGCTAGAATAATAAACTCAAATACAAACTCTAAAGATAAATTATCGCTTTATAGGGAAATGAGTCCTATTAATTATTTACATAAAAATAGTGCTCCTTTATTAATGATACAAGGTGATAAAGACACCACGATACCAGTAAAGCATGCCTATTATATGGCAGAAAAAGCGAATGAAGTTGAAGCAGATGTTACAACATTAATCATTAAAAATGCAGGTCATAATTGGCGAAAAGTAGGTGCGGATATTAATCCTACTAGAAGAGAAATAGAAAAATCAACTATTGATTATTTAGTTTCTCATTTATAATAGTTAATAAATCAATAATACTTGATTAAAGCAAGTAAACGACAGAATAGAGATACTATTGTTTTTAGTATAACTTTAAATTTGCTTTATAGACTTGTAAAAACTATGATAAATAACATTATTTGGTGTGCCTTTTACAAATACTATTAACAATAGTAATTTAGTGTGTTCGTAAGTATAACTATTAAAAAAGTAAAACATAAAGTAAAATAATCATGAATAAATTTAGTTTTTTTAATGTAAAATTAGTTGTTTTAGTAATGTTGGTATCTGTTTTGTCCTCATGTGCACAAAATAAATCAGCAATTGAACAAAAAAAGTCAAAAAAACCTAACATAGTTTTTATACTGTGTGATGATTTAGGATATGGAGATGTACAAAGTCTAGCTCCAGAAACAAGTAAAATTAAAACACCTCATGTTGATAAATTAACCCAAGAAGGAATGGTCTTTACAGACGCGCATGCTGGTGCATCTGTTTGTACACCTACACGTTATGGAATTATGACAGGTCGTTATAGTTGGCGAACAAAATTACAAAGCGGAGTAGTGTCTGGTTTTGCTCCAAACTTAATTAAAGAAGATCGCCCAACCGTTGGTAACTTTTTAGGAACCGAAGGTTATAATACTGCAATCATTGGTAAATGGCACATGAATTTTCAATACATTGATCCTATTTCGAAAGAAGTAATTAGAAAAAAAGGAAGAAACTTACCACCTGTGGGTGCTACAATACCAGATGGACCAATTAATAGAGGATTTGATTATTACCATGGTTTTCATCACGCTGGAAGTATGAAAGCAGTTCTAGAGAATGATAAAGTGATTCTTCATGAAGATGAAATTAATATGCTGCCTCGTTTAACAAGTAAGTCTGTAGATTATATTAATAACCAAGCAAAGAATAAAGATGGTAAACCATTTTTTCTATATGTTCCTTTAGGTTCGCCACATACACCAATATTGCCTTCTAAAGAATGGCAAGGTAAAAGTGGGCTTGGAGCTTATGCAGATTTTGTAATGCAAACAGATGCAACAGTAGGAGCAATTACAAAAGCACTAAAAGATAATGGATTTTCTGAAAACACATTGCTGATTTTTAGTAGTGATAATGGTACTTCTAAAGCAGCAAATATAAAAGGACTTGCTAAAAAAGGACATATTGTAAGTGCTGGATATCGTGGTTCAAAATCTGATTTATGGGATGGTGGACATCGCGTGCCTTTTATTGTAAAATGGCCTGGACAAGTAGAAGCCGGTTCTGTAAATAATGATTTAATCTGTTTAACAGATATATTTGCTACTTTTTCAGATATAATAAATGTTGCTGTACCAAGCAAAAGTGGTGAAGACAGTGTAAGTTTTTTACCTGCCTTAAATGGAAAAAAAATAAAGAGTACTAGAAATGGTGTTATACACCATTCAATTAGTGGACATTTTGGATATAGACAAGGAAAATGGAAGTTGTTATTAGCTAGAGGATCAGGAGGTTGGAGTTCACCACAAGAAGATAATACTACATTAGATAATATGCCTATTGCTCAGTTATATGACATGGAAAACGATACTTCCGAAACAAATAACTTATATTTGGAGCGCCCAGAAATTGCAGAAAAGTTATTACAACTTTTAGAAAATGATATTAAAAACGGAAGAAGTACTACAGGGGAATTTTCTCAAAACGATATTGATAATATCATTTTATGGAAAAAAAGAACTGTTAAAAGAAGCAAGAAAGCGAAAAACAAAAAGAAAAAGAAGAAATCTAAAAAATAACTTATTTAGAACTTTTTAAATTTAATTTTTCACTAATACAAGCTGAGCGATACATAATACCTATTATGTATCGCTCAGTTTTTTTTATGAAAAAGAGGAATTCTAAGACAAGTAAAATTTACCCACACTTTTCAAAAAAAAACATAAAAAACTAAAAACAAGTACTTTAACGAATTCATGTTAATTATTTTTGTAGTCATTTAATTGAAAAGAGAAAATAAAAGACCTAAAAAAGCACGAATTATAAGAAATAAAAGACAAAATTGTAAAACCATATATCAAGAAGGAATATTTTATTTTACAAATTGATTTTTATTGCTGTGATAAGTGAAAAAATTAAAAATGAATGTTACTTCTTATAGTAAAAAAATAAAAATGTCAGAAATAAAAATTTTATTAATATCGTCATTTTTCCTTTTGTTAGGAAACAAAATTCATGCACAACATCTTTGGTATGAAAACCAAACAGAAACGGAAAATATTACATTTACAAGAACAGTAGATGGAACTTTTACTACAGATGAAAGCAATCCAGATGTTAGCGGTATAAATACAAACACAACAAGTTCTAAATTTGTTAGAGATGCAAATGTTACTAGAGGGTTTACCTATTTTGATTTATATACGCCCTTAACAACTGCTTCAAAATACACCGTAAAATTAAAAGCCTATACAGATGTTGCCACTTCAGACTTATCATCTGAACCAAATCGTTTACGTATCTATTTACAAAATACAACTACTGGAGATTTTAAACAGATAACAAAAACATTTACAGTAGGTCAAGCATGGGAAGATTTCTCTTTTGTTTTTGAAGCTACTGATTTCACAACAGAAGGTTTAGGAAGCGGAGGTTATAATAAAATGTATATTGGATATGGCAATGGACAAGAATCTACATCTGAGATAAATTATTATATCGATCAAATTCACGGATCCATACCACAAGTACCCCTTGATGAGGTTCTTAAAGGTTCTTGGGGAGGTCGTTTTTACGTAAGAGCAGGTGAGGATTTAGATGAATATGTAGATAATAAAGGCTATGATTATATAGCAGGAGCACAAGAAATTGCTGATAGTTACCCTACAATGGGGCATGTAATTACCAATGGTACCAATAACGCAAATGCGCAATTGTGGTCTTTAAGAACAAATCCTAATGTAGATGCTGTAATGGGAGCTACAGGTTCTGTTGTAGATGAAGAATTTGTACCTAGCTTAGCTAATGAACAAATCATTATTGATGTTATTGATATCTTTAAAAACTCAGGTAAAAAAGTTATTCTATATGTAAATACGCAAAGTCCAGCAAATAGAGCTACAGCAGCAGGAGCAGTAGCTTGGAATAATTATGTAGATACTTATTTTGCTGGAGATGGTCATGCAGCATGGATGAACTATTGTGAAGGTTATGTAAAACGTTTTACAGAAATAGGAGTTGATGGATATTGGTTTGATTCATTTGGAAGTTATAATATAAATAATAGTCTTGGAAATGCTGATGTTGCTAGTACTACTGAACAAAGAGCTGAATTTGTAGAAATGATTCGTAATGCAGCCTCTAATGCTACCATAACAACCAATATTGATAAAGATTCTTTTGTAGATGAAAATGGAGATTTTATATTAGTAGATACTGATGGAATTGATGAATCGGTAGGTATTGATGGGGTTGATGATGATCCTAATAGAGATTATGCTATTATAAAGATGACAGCAACTAACCCTTGGTCAGACTTTACAGCAGGACATATTACACCTTTAGGACAAGGAGCTCCTCCTAATTCTTGGGCTTATGAAGAGTTTACAGTAACAGATATTGAAGAGTCATCAATATCTATTTATGAAAATGAAAAACAAGCATTAAAACATTTATTTTTACCAATAAGATCTACTTGGTCTAGCGAAAGGTCTGACTTAATGTTTGATAATGAACAAGCGTACCGTTTTGCTAAAAGAATTACAGATGCAGGAGGATCCGTTACATTTTCAAACACAACAGCTACAGATGGTACCACATCAGAAGATGAAGTAGAAATATTAACATTTATGGATCAACAATTTGCCATCAATGCAGATGCAACCGTTTATGAACGTCCTGAGGGAGCATTTCTTGTTGGAGAAGAAGTTCTTTCTACAGCGACTAACGTGCTTGAAGATTTCTCTCTTAAAGTATTTCCTAATCCAGTAAAAGATGTTTTTAGTCTTACAGAAGAGGTAGTATCTGGTATTTTGTATAATACATTTGGTGCTAAATCGTACGAATTTAATAATCAATATGAAAACATTGATATATCAAATCTAAGTTCTGGTTTGTATTTATTACAGGTAAATTATAAGGATGGCCGTAAAGAACATCTGAAACTATTAAAAGAATAATTTTTACTGTTTTCATCAACAGATACTAAATCCTGTAGGGCCCCATATTTAAAGAAATAAATATAAAAGGACAGACAGTTATATTACATTCTAGTCAATTCTCAAAACCTAAATACATTCGTTACGCCTTTACTGCTAATCCAGAATTAAATTTGGTTAATGAGATCGACTTGCCTGTATACCCATTTCGTACAGATATATTTAAGGCTTTTATTTAATCTAAAAGGACAAGTTGTATAAAGTGTTGATTCTTATTAAATCTACAAAGAGAAACAGAATTAATAACACTATATATTTTATGAAATTATTTATTTCAAAATTCACTTTGTCTATTGAATAATTACTCTTTGAGATTTTAACACTCTATTTTCTGAATAAATTTTCAAGATATATACGCCACTTGAAGCTTCTAATTTTATTTGTTTTGTATTAGAGGTCTTTAATTCTAAATTATGAACATCATATATTTTGGCTCCTTGTAAATTATAAATTTCTACAGAAGTATTGTAATCTTCTTCTGTTGTTTTTATATTGAAAACACCGTCATTTGATATTGTTGGATATACAACTAAAGAATTATTAGTTAGTTCATTATCATTTATAGATAAAGCTTCATCTGTTGTAAAAGTACTTGTAAACAAACCTCTACCATAAGTAGACGCTAATACTGTATTATCGGCTTCTCTTAATTCAAACGAAGTTACTTTTACACTTGACATTCCGTTTTGAGAATGTACCCACTCTGGGCTTTCATCCGTAAAATTATCTGTTTGCCAAACTCCATAATTTGTTCCTATAATTACTTCATCTTTATCCATAGGATTCATCATTATAGCTTTTACAGGAATGTCTGCAAAATTTCCCTCTTTTTCAGCCCAATTAGCTCCACCATCAGAAGTGTAATAAATATTATTTACACCATAATTATGAAATGTAACCAATATCTCGTCTTCATTCTCTCCAAATGCAATACTAGAAATTGCACCAGTATTTAAAACACCATCAACATCTAAATTTGTATAAGTAAGACTAGTACTACCAAAACTATCGTCATTAGCATTTTCTATCTTTACAATTGATCCTGTTTCCGTACCGACAAATAATGTAGTACTACCTGTAGTATATGGAGAAACTTTGATTGCAGTAGGCTCACTGTCTATAAAATTAGTATTAGCAAAACTACCTGCCCCTGCATCACCTGAAGTCAAATCTGTAAATCGTGAAACTCTATAAGTACCATCTGATGAACCATTCACATATAAAATATCTAAATTATCATCTAAATCTGCAACGTTTGCAAAAGAACCTCTAGAAGTATCGTCTCTAATTTCTATAGATCTACTATTGGCAGTTATTGGTAATAAATAAGATTCATAAACATTATACACAAAAGAAACTATTAAATATTCTTCATCTTTATCTATAAAAGTAGCAATTCCATCACCTGATAAAATTTTAAGAAATGAATTAGTACCACTTGTAACATTATCAGCATATAAACAACCATTGTCTTGTGCCCCACCTAATAACATTTCATTATCAGGATCCGGACCAATAGCTCCTGAATAAAATTGCGTTATATTGTAATTGTTATTTCTGGCAACTATTGCCGTTTTGCTTAATGAAGCACTTGACAAATTAGATGAATAGTAAACACCCCCATCATTGGCAAATATTCCTTTATTAGAGTTAGAAGGATCAAAAACAAGTGCATGTTGATCTGAATGTACAAATGATACATCTAAATCTGCTAAATCATTATTATTAGACCATTTAGAAATTTGATCCCAAGAAGTACCTCCATCATTAGATCTAAATAAATCTATTCCTCCTACATAAACAATATCATCATCCGTAGGATCTACCTCGATCATTAAATTAAAGAAAGCCTGACCTCTTGTAAAATCATCTGGATCAATACCAGTATCTACATCTGATGGTTCTGCAAGCACCGTAAAGTTTTCTCCGTCTGTGGTTTTAACAATTCTAACACCTGTAGAATTTCCTTCTTCTACCAAGGCATATACTACATTAGCATCAGTTTTAGATACAGAAAGTTCTACTCTATCTCCTGTAGATAAAGAATATTTCTGTGTAAAATTTTCTCCATCAGTTGTTCTATAGATTTCTCCACCACCTTTACTCCATCTATTTTTTTTTGTAGCGCACCACAAAGAATTATCTGCAGCCACCTCTACGTCACTGAAAACATAGGCTCTTCCATCAACTTCAAATTCTATTTTATTGATATCTCCATTAGTATCCATTTTATACCATCCAGCGGCAATATGACCAACGTAATCATAATCTAACCAACCATCTAATGCGAAAAAAACTTCGGTTGTACCATTATTATCCCATGCTACAATTTCATTAAAAAAGTAAGGGCGTCTAGCTTTATTTTGATTCAGATTGATTGACCATAATATAGACCAAGTATTCCCTCCATCTGTAGTATACCATGCTCCATTTCCTGTACCATCATTATGCGTATATGCTTCTCCAGTACCTACATACCAAGTATTAGAATCATTTGGATCTATAGCAAAACAAGTAATCGCTAAGTTTTCATCTATCCCTACTTGAGTCCAAGAAGAAGATGCATCACTAATATCATCGTTTACCCATAAACCTCCACTTACTCCTCCTGCAAACACTCTTGTTCCATTTACATCATTAGGATCATAAAAAATAACTCTAGTTCTACCTCCAATATTATTTGGTCCTCTTTCTACCCAAGCATTGTCGGAAGTTTCACCTGGAGCAATTGTAGATTTACTGAAAACATTAGAAGCTCTTTCTTCTTCTATTATTGCTTGAATATTTTCAGGATTTGTTTTTCCTGTAACAGGATTCATCTCTAATAAATATTGATCATCGAAATACCTATTTGGTGGAATCCCAGATTTCTTTCTCTCTGCTTTTGAAAGTTTTAATCTTTCTTGAATTGGATGATGATCTATCATCGCCCTAAATTCTTCTTTACTAACACCTTTATTTTCTTTTAAAAAGAGCGTTAATAAAACAACAAAAGCTGTTGAAATGATTAAAAAAGTATTAATCTTTTTCATGAAAGTATATTTTAATTTTTTGAGTTCATTATCTTAGAATAAAACACATATAATTCACTTAAGGAATTGTTACCTCAAATACCTTAGAACCATAATCTCTTACGGCAGTAATCTTTACTGTTTGTCCTGAATATTTTTTAAGGAACTTTTGTAAATGTGCAATATTTGAAATTTTATGCTTGTTTAATTTTTGAATTACCCAATCTTTTTTCAATCCAGCATCCAACCACATTTGCCCTTTTTTAGGATTTAATGACTCAATATAACAACCAAAATTATATCCACCTGTAGCATCTATTAAATCTGGATCATCTGCAATGTTAATTAACAAAGCTCCTTTTACTTCTTTCTGAAGTGCTTTTTTTGTTTTTGCAGTCTTTCCTTCAACAACAGTTTCTCCATTATATTTACCAGCTAATAGCGTTGCTAACCAACTTGGGTAGGTAACTTTTTTAACTTTTGTGAATTCAACCTCGTTTGTAAAACCAACTGGAACACCTTTAGAAGTAAATGTTCTAGCTCTCAACAAAATTGATTCATTAATTGTAAATGGCTCTGAATATTTTAACGAACTCATTGTTGGTTCTGATCCATCTATTGTATAATATACTTTGGCTTTTTTACCTGCATTATCATCTGCTTTTAAACATACAGTAGTTTCGTTTTCGAAATCACCTCCAAATGGTAAAATACGTGTCATTTTATGACCAAACTCATCCATAGGGAAATTTTTAAAACCTGTCTTTAATGCTGGAGAGTTTTCTTTTATTTGATAATTTCCATTAATAGGATCTACAAAATTAGGATTTGCTGAAACAGCGTTTAAATCATATCCTTCCTTATTCCAAGCTTCTATTTTCTGATTTGGTGACATCTCAAAATTATCAGGGAAATTTACATTCCAATACGTGTTATTGTCATAATTTTCACTCCATTTAACTTTTTTAGACAATCCTACACCACGAATAAAGTTTTTAGTAGATACATTTTTTCCAGGTAATGTACCAGCAATCACAAAAATATTTTTATAAATTTCATCTTCTGAATTTTCTGGCCATACGTGCCATCCAGAAGGAACTGCACTTACTGTAATATTATTATACACTTTACGCCCCATACCATCTCTTAACTTAATTGTAGAACCTAAGTTTAAGTTGTTATAGATTTCATAATAACTAGAACCATCATCTAAATCAATCGTCCAGTTTCCTGCACTAATAGATTTTCTGTAATTGGCTATTTTGTTATTTCGTAAAACTGTGTTGTCAATAGCATCCAATCTTGTTAATTCCTTTATAAAATGCTCATTCGTTCCTCTACCTCCTTTCCATTGTCTTTCTCGTCCCCAAGAATTAAAAGGTCCATGCTCTCCAGTTTCTCTAACCGTTTCCCAAATATCATTAAATTCTATAAGGTGTCCTCCCCAAGTACCATCGTTAATACATATTCCTGCACGCGGACAGTTATAAATGGTGTTATGAGACGCTGTAATTTTATGACTCATAGAAATGTAAACTCCTGCAACTTGCTTACCAACATCTCCAAAATCGTGCATAATACTATTTTCAACGGTACATTCTTTTGGATAATCAGGTGTTTTAGGTCCAGGCTCTAAATCCATGTTTTCACGCATGTGATTCCAGTTCTTCCCAAGAAGTAATCTGTCATCCCAAGTTTGGTAAAAACGAACTGCTTTAGGAGAACCAACAAAGCAAACAGCACTTTCTCCAGTATGTACAAATCTACAACCGCTTACTTTATTCTTACGATTGTAAGCACTCATAAAAACACCATTTCCACCTACATATTCAAAATTACAATCTTCAATTAACAGGTTTTCTGTACCTTCCATAAAAATGGTTCCACCTCTATGTATTGCCCAGTCTCCACGAGCAACTGGCTCATAAGAGTCCATAAATGTATAATTGGTTTGTGTAAAATTGAATCCTTTAAATTGAATGTTTTTTACAGGAGATTCCTTCGTTCCTTTTAATTGGATAATATCTGCTATAACGGGTACTTCAATTTTAACGTCACTTAATTTTACGTTTTGCATCGGGTAATAGTAAAGCGTGCTAGTTTTGGTATCTAAAAACCATTCACCAGGAACATCCAATTCCTCAAAAATATTTTCTACGAAATAATAAGAAGCATGACTTTTTTTCCCTCCAATACCATGTGTTCTCTGTAGTTGCCAACCACCTTCGTTCAGAAAAATTTTATTTTGTTCTCTATTAATTGATTTAAGTCTATACTGCATATTTCCCCAGTTATGACTTTGGAAACCGTGTACAATTCCTGTTTCTGGATGCTCCCATGTTTTATCAGAAAAAGTTTTAGGATCAAATGAAAACCATTTGTCATATCGTTTATCTGTACCACCTGTTACTTGAAGGTATCCTTTTCCGTCACGAAGTGGGTTTTCGTAATCATAATTAGGAAAACGCGCTCTTACCTGACGAACATCATCAACAAATAATTGATCCATAGACAATCCACTAGGAACTTGAGTTTTATAAATACCTCCTTTATGTTTTTTCCATTTTAAAGATTCTAATTGACGAGAACCTTTAATAATTACTTTTTCTCCTGGGATTGCAGAAAACACAACTGGTTTTTTTGTTGTTCCTGAGTACTCGTTACCTAATGTAAGCGTTTCATTAATATAATATTCACCAGCAAAAAACCATACGGTTACAGCTTCTTTACCAGCACATTTTTTAACTTCTTGTAAAGCTCTTTTAAAGCTTAAAAAAGGACTGTTTTTTTTCCCTGAGTTAACATCATTTCCTTTGGGCGAAACATAGATGTCTTTCGCAAAAGAGTTTACAATCACTAACAATGCGATAAGAACCGTTAATAGTTTTTTGTTTTTTATCATTTTATTTAATTTTTGTTTTAAATACTAGTGTTGATTTTTAAATCTTATTTATCAAACGAAACAACCACCTTATCTAAAATTGGTTTTGATTCATTTTCTGTTGTATCAATCATTTTAACCTCAAATTGAAAACCGTATCCTTTAGGTAAATCAGAAAAATTCAACTGTGCTGGTGTTTTTTCAATTTGCTTAGAGAAGCCTTTGATATAATCATATTGTTCTTTTACAACTTGCCAGTCACTCCACTCATTAACCAATCCATCATTTGTTGTATCAACACCCATTCTTACTTCTACAGTTTCAACCCAAGGGCCAGAACTTACATAATCATTTCTTGTTTGCGTAAGTAGGTAATACTTACCTTCTGCAAACATGATATCTGGATCAGGATGTCCTTGACCTATATTCCCACAAAATTCAAATTGTTTATTGATATTATCAGATGTAAACCAAGCCACACTCATATGTTTACCTCCTGTCTTACCTGCTGGATCATAATCTGCGAATAAATAATATTGACCACCAATAGAAATAGAAGCCCAATCTCCAAAAGAATTTTGTTCTCCTTCATGGATTTCGTATTTACCAAAAGAAACGACGTCTCCTTTTTTGATTCTTTGTCTCGGAATATCAACTGGTGACGCTTTTCCAGGATAGTTATCTGGATCTTCCTTAAACCAATGTGGATGTGCATATTCAGCAAATTTACCAGTTGGTTTTGTACGCTCATCTACAGGAGGGTTTAAAATTTTAAAATCATTAAAACCATCTTTACTAACAGCATGAATTGCTAAAGGAGAATCCCAAGCATGCGTAGAAGCATCAATAGGTGACCAATCTTCACCTATAATATGAAAATTACCATCGAAATCTCTAATGACTGCACAATCAGAACCATCTGAAGGATCCTTAAAAGCCATTCCCATTTTTTTACCAACAATACCATCTGTTAAGTTTTCATCGATAAGTAAATGTGGATCTTGATCGTTTGGAAAATCGTAATAAAAATAAAATTTTCCATCAATATATTCTGCAGAAGTTACCCAACGAGAAGACATGTCTGATATAGGTCCATAATGCACCCAGTTTTTCATATCGATACTATGCCAAGCATGGTAACCCTTTTTAGTTTTCTTTAATCCTGCTGGTGCATCAAATTGATTTTTAAGATGTGTTGTTTTTAATACAACATCATAACCTATTAAGGTTGTATCCTTACTCTTAAAATCTTTTGGGCGTTTATTCTTTTTTCTAGTATCATATTTACCAAACATCCAATAGTTTCCATCACCTAACTGTAATGCTACAGGGGCATCACCTAAATTGGCTGGTGCTGCAGTAGGAATTTGTTCCCAATTTAACCATTCTGCTGATTGAGAAAAAGTAATGGATTTTGCAGATTTCTTTTTCGTAAACTTTTTCATTGAGCTTTTGAAAACAGCCTCTTTCTCAGTAGGAATTACTTTTCCTTCGGTGATTTCTAAATTTGATTTCTCAGCAATATTTGCTTGCCAGTCTTCTTGTGACTCAATTGTCCAAGTGTTACCTTTTGAAGAATCAATGTTTTGGGCTTGTTGGACTCCACAAGCTGCGAAAAGTAAAGTTGTAAATGCTAGTAAAAAGGCATTACTTATTTGTATTCTATTCTTTGTTTTCATTAAATTATTTTTTAATTGTAAATACTGAATTTTGTATATTATTTATTTTGTAAAAGAAAAAGTAATTGGACTCTGATGTCTCCATACTTTTACGGTGTGTTTACCACCAGTTAAGCTTTTCATATTTTTAATAAAAGTTTGTTCTTCTTTTATTTTATCGGAATTTAATTCTATCACAACATCATCAACTTTAAATCCCATTTTAGCCAATTTACTATTCTTAGGAACAGAAACTAATAACACGCCATATTTCTGAAACATTCCGGTTGCAGAAAGTTCTGCTTCTGTATTTAATGTTTTAAATTTAGCTCCAAACAGTCCTTTCATTTTTTTCTTAACAAAAACATTAGACGCTACTTCTTTAGGTGAAAGAATTTTAGGTTTCATTGCCAAACACTTCAATTCATTTGAAGTAACACCGAAACCAGACATTGGGAAATTTTTAAATCCAAGTTTTAAAGCTTCTGATTTATTTGAGACTGTAAAATCGCCATTTTTAAGTTTAGATTCTTTAAAAAGAACATTACCATATAGACTTTCTGCATCATCTTGTGTTTGCTGTTGTGCTCCATAAGCAGGTACCACTTTTTTAGAATCTGGATTGTGAGCGAAATTGAAATTTCTAGTTCCTCCCCAAAGCGTTGGATTGCTAGAACGATATATTGGCGAACCCCAAAGAATGTTTCTTTCAAAAACATCTTGAGTTGGTTTAGGGTATGGTACATTACAAGTGTATCCTCTTCCAAGAATTACATTATTAGTTACAACACGATGATATCCTTCACGTGTTTTTATACCTCCAGATAGGCTTATATTATTGTAGATCTCATAATTGGTAGAACCGTCATCTAAATCAATATCCCAACCATGATCACATTGCATTCTATTATTTCGAATAATAGTTGTCTGATAAGCATCCCACAAAGGAGCATTTGGATACTTTTCTATATAATTACTAATCATTGGCTTTCCATTTTTATCTTTTAAATCTGGTCCTGATGGTCCTGCTCTAAACCAGTAACGATCTCTTCCCCATGAATTAAATGCGCCATGATCATGTGTTTCTAGTACAGTTTCAAAACAATCGTTCCATTCAATAATATGACCACCCCAAGTTCCATCACAAACGTTAATGGCAGCTCTTGGTGTATGACTGATTGTGTTGTGACGAAGTGTAATTCTTGACGACATAGATAGATTAATTCCTGATGCTTGTTTTTCAAAACGCCCACAAAGCATCATTAAATTATTTTCTACAATACAATCCGCTGGATAATCTTCTGATTTTGGACCAATTGTAGTATCTATTTCATCTAATGCTGGAGGAAGATGGTGAAAACTAAATGAAGGATCACGAACTGCTGAAAAAGCCCCTACAAAGTTAACATCCGTAGAACCGTTATTCTTAAAAAGGTTTTCTTTTATCTGTATGTTACGACTATAACTATCAACAAATACAGCATTTCCACCTAATTCTTTAAAAGAACAATGATCTATTAAAATATTTTCTGTTCCTCTCATGTGAATTGCTCCACCACGATATACACACCAATCACTTCTTAGTAAAGGTTCAATGGTTTCTCTTAAGGTTCTTTTAGTACCTGTAAAATGAATCCCTGTAACACGAACGTTTTTAACAGCTTTGGTTGTTTCGTAATTTTTAACAACGGTCTCTTTTTGTGCATTACCACTTTTGCGAATTACCATTTCTGCAACAGGTAATTTATGCGTTCCGTAAATTTCAATAAGGTGTTTAATTTGAAGGACGGCTTCAATTTTTGTGTCGTTAAGATTTACATGGGCTTCTGGCATATAATACAACCAACCATCCTTAGTATTATGGTACCATTCTCCTGGAACATCTAATTCTTCAAAAACGTTTTCTATCATTCGATACCCTTTGTGAGGTGGAGCAGAACGATTGTTTTGCCAACCACCTTCATAAACCAATTCTCCTTTAGCATCTTTACCAGTCACAAAATAATGCTGACTTCCCCATAACCCTCTATGCATACCATTTAAAATTGCTCCAGTAGGATCTTTCCATTCTGCCGCTTTTTTAGCATCCCAAGCATCTGGAGCTGCTCCTGAAAAAGGAACTGTTCCTGCTTTTTTTCCACGTACAGAAGGGTCACCATCAGTAGGTATAAAACCAGCATTAAAATTAGGATATCTTGCCATGTGTTGTCTTTTCTGATCTACAAAAAGTTGATCAATTGCATTTAAATCTCCCACATTGGTACGATAAATACCATCTTTAAATTCTTCCCATTTAGAAGTAATTAATTGTGCTCCTGTAATAACTACGTTTTCATTTTTAGCTGCAGCATAAACAACAGGATATTTTTCATTACCACTATCTGCTGTGGTAATTTGTAAAGGCGTTATTAATCTATAAACTCCCTCATGTATAATAATTTTACATGCTTCTTTTCCTAAAAGTCCACTAGCTCTTAATTTAGCTTGTGCTGCTTTTATGGTAAGTAAAGGTTTGGATTTTGTTCCATCATTAGAATCCGAGCCATTAGTTGCCACATGGATATCTATTGCATACACTGGCATAATGCACAGTGCTAATAATAAGACGATTAATTTCTTCATTAACTTATATATTAATTTTTATTTTTTTTCCTTTTTAAACAGTAAATTATTTAGCTTTATCTTCTGCATATATATTTACTTCTCTATCATTTTTTTGATTTTCTCCAGATGTACTTCTTCCTTTATCTACATAAGATTGAAGTAATTTTGTCAATTCTTTTACTTTTTCAGGATATTTATCATACAGATTCGTGGTTTCAGCAATATCGTCTGATAGATTGAATAACTGCAAACTAGGAGATCCTACTGGAGTTTTACCAGCTCTTGGAGTACTCCAACCACCAGACCCAGGACAAAGTGCTAGTTTCCAATCTCCTTTTCTGATAGAAAAAGAACCATTAATACTATGACTAATAATGTCTTCTCTATTTGTTTTCTTTGGATTTTTTAATGTTGATAAAAAAGAAATAGCATCTACACCTGATGCAGCATCTAATTTTACACCTGTAATATCAGAACAAGTAGCTATAAAATCAGTCATACATGTTAGTCTATCTGTTTGCGTTCCAGGTTCTATAACTTCTGGCCAACGAATGATAAAAGGAACGCGATGTCCACCTTCATAAATATCTGCTTTATTCCCTCTTAAATTTCCACTTGGTGAGTGTCCTTTCTTTTTTAAAGCAGGAATTTTTGCTGCAGGCGAACATCCATTATCTGTAGAAAATAAAACAATGGTGTTTTCAGCTAAATTATGTTTGTCAAGTGCTTTTAAAACTTCACCTACAACCCAATCTGTTTCCATTAAGAAATCTCCATAAGGTCCTAATTCAGACTTACCTCTCCATTTTTCACTAGGTACAATAGGTGTATGTGGTGAGGTTAATGGCAAGTATAAAAAGAAAGGTTCTTTTTCTTCAGCTCTCTCGTTTATATAATCAACAGATTTTTCTGCAAAAACTTGCAAACATTCACCCGATTTAAAACTTGGAGCAGAAGGCCCTTTTCTAGAACGTATTTTTGGATCATTCATAACAGAAGGAAGTTCTGTCACCTTTTCATTTTCAATATATACATATGGTGGCATATCTAAAGAAGCTCCTATTCCATAAAAGTAGTCAAAACCATTACTCGTAGGTGTTATAGCAGGTTTTGTATAATCGATATTCCATCCACCACCTATTTGCCATTTTTCTTTTTTGTAATTAGGTAACAATTCCCAACCAATACCTAAATGCCATTTCCCAACCATAGCTGTATGATAATCTGCTTGCTTTAACAAACTTGCTACAGTGGTTTCACCTTTTTTAAGCAACGGTTTCGTAGTTGGTTTATGGATTACACCTTTAGATAAACTTGTACGCCAATTATAACGTCCTGTTAAAAGTGAATATCGAGAAGGTGTACAAACAGAAGATGAGGTATGCGCATCTGTAAAACGAATACCTTCTGCAGCCAAACGATCTAAGTTTGGTGTTGCAGCTTTCCCTGTGGTATGAGAAACGTCACCTATTCCCATATCATCAGCATAAATAAAAATGATATTAGGACGACTTATATCTGCCTTTTTTTGCGCCCAAAAATTTTGACTCAAAATTAAAACAACAACAGCAATTATAGATTTGTACATTTTTAATAAGATTATATTGTTAAGGTAAAATTATTATTTATCATTAATATAAGCTTACTCTAATCTCTCTTTTTGTTGCTCTTATTGAATAGAGTTAAACATCCATACTTGATGACAAGAATTCTCATCATACACACTTATCACCTTATAGTAAGTTGTTTAGATTTCAGCTTTATCAACTAAATGTTAGCGAAATGTTGAATTACAGAAAGGAATTGAATGATTAGAGTAAAGCTTTTTTTAATATAAAAATTAACTTTGTCTTTTGTAAATAATAATTATCTATGTTTAACTTAAAAGTTTTATTTATTGGTATTTTAATTTTATTTTCAATTCCGTTTTCTTCTCAAGAAAAACAGGTTGATTTTAAAGTTGACTACAAATCATTTTTATCTAAACACGATATGCTTTGGGATTTAGTTCCAGACAAATGGCAAACTGCACCTTACACAGGTAATGGAAATATTGGTTTTTTATTTTATCAAGCACAAGAATCAGAAAAAAATGTAATCTCTCTTCACATAGGAAGACATGATTATTACGATCATAGAGAGGCAAAAACAAAGGCTGATGAAATGCTTTGGATAAAAAGAAGTAGATTGCCTCTTGGTCATTTTCAGTTAAAATCTAAAGGAAAAATAACGGGAGTTGATATGCGCTTGGATTTATGGAATGCTGAATTAACAGGTTCTGTAACTACTTCTAAAGGAACTTATAAAATTAAGGGTTTTACGCACAGCACAAAAGATGTTATCTTTTTTGAAACAGACACAACTGATGAAAATGTAGAAATTACTTGGCATGCAGAAGATCCTATTCCTCCTGTTTATGAAGTTTTAAAAAGTGGCGGTGGTCCAAAAGGTGGCACTTGGGATAAAATGAGAGCGGTAACTTTAGAGATGGCTCCAAAACCAACATTTAGCGAGAAAAACGGCTATAATTTTTGTTATCAACCTTTGTTTGATCATAGAGGAGAAACTACTACAGCTTGGAAAATTTCAGGAAATCCTTCTGGGAAACAACAATTAATAACGAGCGTTCATCATAGCTATCCAAAAAGAAATTCGCTAGAAATAGTTACTGAAAATTTAGAAATCGGAGAAAAACTAATCAAAGAAAATAGCTTTATTTCATCACATAAACAATGGTGGCATGAGTATTATCCGTTGAGTTTTTTAACCTTAAATGATGCAGAAAAAGAATCTTTCTATTGGATACAAATGTATAAACTAGGTTCCGCTTCTAGAGGAAATGGACCTATTTTAGATCTGATGGGACCTTGGTACAATAGAACTTTTTGGCCAATGGTTTGGGGAGATTTAAATGTGCAACTAATTTATTGGACACATTTAACTGCAAATAGAATGTTTATTGGTGAATCTTTACCAAATAATATTGATAAATACACTGCCAATTTAGAAGGAAACACACCAAAACATTGGAAAAATAGTGCTGCAGTTGCTGCCTTAATGCCTCAAGATTTAATCGCTTTTAATGGTGGGAAAGTGCCAGATATGTTAGCTTGGATATTAAATGATTATTGGTTGCATTGTGAATTTGCTGGAGATGATATTCGCATGCGAGATAAATTATTTCCTATTTTAAAAAAGACAGTGAATAGTTATTTAAATTACATTAAAGAGAATCCTGTAGATGCTAAAGATGGAAAAATTCATATAAAATATAGCTGGTCTCCAGAATACAAACCAGGTCGTGGTCAAGATATTAATTTTACGCTGGCATTAATTCGTTGGAGTTGTCAAACTTTAATAGACATTGATAAGCAACACAATTTAAATGATCCTTTGGTAAAAGAATGGGAAAATTTACTAACTAATTTGGTTGATTTTCAAATTGATGAAAACGGATTGATGATAGGAAAAGATAGACCTTTCGAAAATCCACATAGACATTATTCGCACTTACTGGCTTTTTATCCATTAATGGTTATTACTCCAGAAAAAGAAGCTGATAAAAAACTATTACGCACTTCATTAGACCATTGGTTAGATGTTACTTTTAATAGTGGTAAAAAAATTAAAGCAATGCCTGTAACAGGTTATACAGCTACTGGAGCTTCATCTATGTACGCTAATTTAGGAGACGCAGAAAAGGCTTATTATTATCTTGATTTTTTAATCAAACATAAAAATATTTCATCAACAACAATGTATTCCGAAGGTAAAATCAATCCGGTAATTGAAAGTCCTTTATCATTTGCTACAAGTTTACATGATATGATGCTGCAAAGTTGGGGAGGTAAAATAAATGTATTTCCTGCAAGTCCAAAAAACTGGAAAGATGTTTCGTTTCACAACTTAAGAACACAAGGAGCCTTTTTAGTGAGCGCAAAAAAAGTAGATGGAACAACAGAATTTGTATCCGTAAAAAGTTTGAAAGGAAACGAATGTAACATCCAGGTTGATTTTAAAAATCCAAAATTTTATATCAACGGAAAATGTGTTTCAATAAAACAAAATGCAAATGGTTCTTATCCTATAAATTTAAAGAAAAATGAATCGGTAATAATTACTGCTAAAACTTTAAACAAAACCGATTTAAGTATTAAAGAGTTACCAAAATCTAAAAAAGAACAGAATCTTTTTGGATATGGAAGTAAAACAAAAAGATTACCTGGTCATAAATATTATAATTCTTATTAAACCTAGTTATGAAAGCATTTTTATATCATCTATTTATTATTTCTTCTTTTTTATCATGCACTGCAGTTACACAAACTGTGCAAGCGCAAGAGAAGAAACCGAATGTTATTTTTATCTTTTCTGATGATCAAAGATTCAATTCTTTAAGTATGACAGGAGATCCGATTATTCAAACTCCAAATATTGATGGATTGGCTAAAGAAGGTGTGTTTTTTAACAACGCTTATATAACAAGTCCTATTTGTGGACCAAGTAGAGCAAATATTTTTACAGCACAATGGGAACGAAGAAATAAAATTGGCTTTACTAATGTTTCTAAAAATCTTATTTCTGAAACTACCTATAAAAATAGCTGGCTAGCGCAATTAAAAAAAGCAGGATATTCAACGGCTTTTATAGGGAAACATCATACAAAAATTGGAGATAGGAGTAATACACCTTTAAGAAAAGATGTTGACTTCTGTTATTATGGTAATGGTCATTTAGGATTTTATCCTGCAAAAAAACACAAAGTATTTAGAAACTTAAAAAACGAAACACAAGTTGAAGGAATGTTAGAAGCAACTAAAGCTTTTTTAACACAAGGAGATGCTTATGATTATTTTTATAAAAATGCGGATGCATCAATTAAAAATCAAATTAAAAAAAGAGATCCTAAGAAACCTTTTTCTGCTTGGATTAACTTAAACCTTCCACATGCATCTAGTATTGGTGGAATGGGTACAAGAACATCTGATCCTGAATATTACAAAACAGGTTATGATGATGTAAAACATAAAATTGAATTGCCAGAAGGATATCCACAGAAAATCAGTTTACCTGAAGATGTATATGCTACTAAAGATTTAATGAAATATTACGTTACTGCAAAAAAAGGTAAATTATTAAATGAGAAACTAAAAATGACCAGAGCAATTCATGCTATTGATGTAATGGTAGGTAATTTGCGTTCATTTTTAAAGGAAATTGGCGAAGATGAAAACACAATTATTGTATTTACTTCAGACAATGGTTTATTTTTAGGAGAACATGGTTTAGGTGGAAAAACTATTTTATACGATGAATCTGTACATGTACCTATGATTGTGTATTCACCTTTTTTTACTGATAAAACAAAAGGAAAGGTAGTAGATAATTTAGTTGTTGGTCAAGATATTCCTGCTACTCTTTTAGAAATGTGTGGTGTAACTATTCCTAAATCTTATCAAGGAGAAAATGTACTTCCTTTAATTGAAAAAAATAATGTAAAATGGAGAGATGAAATCTTTTTAGAAAACTTATTTACAGATCAAGGATATCCACGTCAAGAAGGAGTAAGATCTAAACAATACAAATACATTCGTTCTTTTAGTAAATTAAATGACCGAAATAAATATGTTCCTAATCAATCTTCAAAAAATAATGAACAACCTATTTACGAGGAATTATTCGATATTATTAAAGACCCAAAAGAACAGAATAATTTAGCAGGAGATAAAAAATATATCAAAATATTAAACGAATACAGACAAAAATGTAAAACCTTAGTGTCTGAACTAAATTAGTTTTATAATTAAGTAATTAGCATCATGAAAAAAGTATTTCTATTAGTAATGGCTTGTTTAGTTACATCAAGCAGTTTTGCACAAGAAAGACCAAAAAAACCAAATGTAGTATTAATTTTAACCGATGATTTAGGTTGGCAAGATGTAAAGTGTTACGATATTGACGAACCTTCTCCATTCGAAACACCAAATATTGATAAATTAGCTACAGAAGGCGTTCTTTTTTGGCAAGCTTATTCTGCTGCAACTGTTTGTTCTCCTTCTAGAGGAGCTATTTTATCAGGTAAACATCCTGTTCGTCTAGAAAGAACTAGCGTTAGAGGAGGTCATCCACCATTGCCTTTTAATTATGGATCTTTATTAATAAGTCCTTGGATGAGAGGTGCTTTAGACACATCAGAAGTTACCATTGCAGAGTCTCTTAAAACCAATGGTTACAAAACAGGTCATTCTGGTAAATGGCATGTAGGTATTGCAGTAACAGACTATCCTGAACCGAAAGATCAAGGTTTTGATTTCTCAAAGCATGGTTTTGGATCTCATAAAAGAATGAAAGACCGCACAAAAGGGTTCTCAACTGCCTACAAATCTGATCCATTTTATTTAGATGAAGAAGGTTTTCCTTTTGATGATATTACTCAAGATGGTATTGATTTTATGGATGGAAACAAAAAGGACCCATTTTTTCTTTTTTATGCTTCTCGTTTAGTGCATACACCAATTCATACAAGAAGTGAAGCTTTATTAAAAAAATACTACCAGAAATTAGGAATAGATTATCCTAAAGAAAAGGATCTTTGGGAAGAAAAAGGGCAAAGAAATGCCTATTATGCTGCAATGGTAGAAACGATTGACCATTATACAGGTTTATTGATTAAGTACCTTGAGCAAACAGAAGATCCTAGATGGCCTGGACATATGTTAATTGAAAACACCTATGTGGTTTTTACTTCTGATAATGGTGGTATGGAGCAACATACTGGTGAAATTATTACAGACAACTATCCATTAGATAAAGGGAAAATCAATGCTAAAGAAGGAGGTACTAGAGTTCCATTTATAATAACAGGACCTACAATCTCTTCAAACATTCAGTCTAATGTTATGGTAAATGGTCTTGATATTTATCCTACAATACTTAGTTGGACAGGTGTCAAAAAACAAAAAAATAAAATCTTAGATGGTGCTGATTTGTCTGTTTTACTAGACAAAGACCCTACAGATTCAAAATTAGTAATAGATACTGAGACTGGAGAACCAAGAAACACAATGATGTGGCATTTCCCTAACAGCTCTATGCAATCCACCTTACGTATTGATGGATACAAACTTGTTCGTCAATATGTTGATACTGATGAAAAAGCAAAATTAGAGTTATATCATTTATACGAAGATGGTTCAAAACGTGTAGATATTGAAGAAGCTAAAAATATTGCTTCTGCAATGCCTAAAAAAGCAAAAGAAATGGATCGCCTTTTAGATAAAAGATTGGAGAAATTAAATGCTAGATACCCATTTTTAAACCCAACTAGTAAAAAATCATTACCTAACAAAGCTAAAATACCTACTGTTGTTAAAAATGGTGTGGATGGAAAAGAAGTTTGGTTAGAATACAAAAACAATGGTGCAAAAGTTGTAAAAGCAGAGTTAATATATACTAAAAATGGAGGTGTAAAAGGTGAAATTTGGTTTCCTATTACCATGAAGCTTATTGGTAATAAAGTTTGCGTAAAATTACCTAAAGGAACCACACATTATGTCTTTAATTTGGTTGACGAAAACAATTTTTTAATTAGTTATCCAGATGCCGGTTACCAAAAAACTACAAAAATATTTGCAACGAAAGCAATACAAGTTAAATAATAAATTTCAATCAAAGAAAAAGGGATATTTTACAATGTACCAAACATTGAAAACTATGTTTCTAATTTAAGTAATGAACCAACCTTATCACTAACATCATGATCAAAAAAATTACGTTTTTAATAGTATTCCTTTTTTCTGTACAAGTTTCTAACGCACAATTTTTGTGGTTAGAAGATGAAACAAATACGCGTAAAATTGAGTTTACAGCCGAAGAAGATATACCTACAAATTTAACAGGAAACATTCCAAACCCTAATACATCAGGAATTAACACACACACTATTGTCTCTAAATATAATAGACCTGAAGGGACTAGTGATTTTTTATCTTTTAACTTATTCAATTATGTAACAGATTTAGCCGATTATACAGTTACTCTCAAAGCATATATTGACATACCTACTGATGAGCTTACTTCAAACAACTCAAAACTTAGAATATTTTTTCAAAGTTCAGATGAAGGAGGACGTGTTTTTGAACAATTGAATTTCACAGTTGGGCAACAATGGGAAACTTTTACATTTCATTTTCAAGATGTTGCTATTCCACAAAATGTATTAGATGTTGGAGGATATGATCTTATGGTTATTGGTTTAGCTAATGGTAGTATAGAAGAACCAGCTACAACTTACTATTTTGATGAAATATATGGAGCAACAGATCAAACTGCAACAACAGTAGATCATCCAGCGGCTTGGTTAGCAGGTTCATGGGGAGCTACATTTCCTGTTTTTGGTGGTGAAAGATTAGACGCAGAAATAGCTACAGGCCATGACCCTTTGGGAGGTGTACAAGAATTAGTTACCGAACTTCCAGCTGTAGGACATGTAATTACAAACCTTAGTTATTTTGCACATTCACACTATTTTACTATCAGAGATAACACAAATGTAGATGTAGCTACTGAAATACATGAAAGCTTAATTCCTAGTGCTGAGAATCAAGAATTAATGCTTGAAGTTTTACAAACCCTAAAAGATTCTGGAAAGAAGATTATTTTGTACATATCTACAAATTATTTAGACAGATCAAGTGATGAAACACAAGCTGCATGGACAGCATATTACACAGCTAATTTTGATGGAGATGAATATTTAGCTTACAAAGATTTAGTGCAAGGTTTTATTCCGGCCGTAGCAGAATATGCTGATGGTTATTGGTTTGACACAACCTCAACACTTCGTGACGATGGATATCTAGAAGATTTTGTGCAAATGTTTAAAGATGCTGATCCCGGAGCTGCTATGTCTGTTTCTGAGTTTGGGCATTTACATTATATAGACGGAGAGGCAGTTATGGTTGATTCTGATGGAGTTGATGATGAAGACGATAGAGACTATAATGTATCAAACTTTAGAGGAAATAACTCTTATTCAGATTTTACAAGAGGACATGTATCTGCACTAGGTGGCGGCGCTCCTCCAAATTCATGGGGATATGAAGAATTTACATTACCGGCTATGGTTGGCAATCCATGGTCTATTTATGAAAAAAAACAAGTATTAAAACATGCATGGTTTCCTATTAGAGACAAATGGCATGTTTCTAGTGCAAATTTAATATTCGGGATAGAAGATGCATACAGGTTTTCTAAAATTCTTATCAATGCTAAAGCTGGTGTTACATTTGCTAATACGATATCTAATAATAATGGTGTTGATGCTGGACATATGATGGCTGACGAAATGGTGATAATGAAAACAATTAATGACAGACTATTATCTAATCCTATTCCAGATTATGATCCCTATGTAAGACCTGAAGGCGCTTTTCTAGTAGGAGAAATTGATGATATTCTTTTATCAACTGATGATTTTATAGATCCAATATACAATCCATTTCAAATTAACTTATACCCTAATCCTGTTGTTGATGAATTAACAATTACTAGGACAACTACTGAAGTAAACTACATTACAGTTTATAATATACTAGGAACTAAAGTGATAACAAAAGAATGGAACAATGGAACCTCAACTAAAAAACTAGATGTTTCTAACTTAAAATCAGGATTTTATTTTGTAAAGCTTATAAACAGTAATAATCAAAGTATTACAAGAAAAATAATTATATCAAAATAGAATAATTTAAAACTAACAAACATTAAGGACTATAAAATCATTTAAAACAAAACTATTGCTGTGAAATAATTAATTATAGTTAACGCTAAAAAGCATCATAGAGTTTTACTTTATGGTGTTTTTTTGGTCTTAAAATGTCCGTTTTTAATTATTGAACTCCTTATTTTGTGTTTTCTTAAATTAGTTTAACAATTTATGATAACAAGAAAGAGTGAGCTTCTCTCCCTAAAATTAAAAGTAAGTTTTAATTATAATTATTAATAAAGTTATACAGTCATGCATCAATTTATAAAACAAAAAAAACGGACAAAGCCCGTTTTTTTTGTTTTATAGATTATACTATAAATAATTATCTAGTTATTCTTCAAAGCGTATTTAGAATATTGCTTTTTATAAGTTCTAAGAGATTTTTTAGTAGGCATTTCTGGGTAACTTACTAAAAAATTATGCTCATCGATTAAATTAATTAAATAGTGAGTTGTTCCTTTTGGTAAAACAGCCGTTATCGTAAAATCTTCTTCTATTTTTGCATCTGCCTTAAACCACTCTTCATATTTATGTCCGCCATTTGTAGTATAAATAAGATTAGCTTTCACCACTTTTGCTCCATTTTCTTTGTACTTAAATGTAACCTTACCTTTCTTTTTAGATTCAGAAATCACTGTTGGAACAGTTTCTTTATGCTCCATCTTTTTTAAGTAAAAAGGATTGTAAGATGGGTAACTCGCTTTCATCTCTGTTAAGATCGATGTAAGCTTATCATTCATCTCTTTTGTTCTTTTAACATCTACTTTTGCTAAGTTGTTTGCTTCTTCGATATCAACACGTTGAGCAGTTCCGTTAGAGGTATCATACAATCTGTAAAGTTCAAATTCTGGAGTTTTAGGATTGTTTTTATAATCATAATTCCTAATAATTTTATAATCTCCTACACGTAATGTACTTTGATATGATGAATGTGGAAAGTGCCACATCATTGTATTTCTCTCATTTCCTTCTTTGTTTAAAACTAATTTAGAATCTGTAGGATCTTTAAGTAATAAAGTTGATAAATCATCTCCATCTAAATGTTTGTTTTTTGGTTTCTCAACATTTAATAATGATAGAATTGTAGGGTAAAAATCAAGTCCGTTTACAACAACATCAGATTGTATTCTTTTTTTAATTCCAGGTCCAGCAATAATTAAAGGAACTCTTGTACCACCTTCTTTAGCGTTTATTTTTCCTTTATCTAAAGGATAATTATCCGTAAAAACTTCACCAGGGTGACCTTCCATTCCTCCGTTATCAGAAGTAAAAATAATATAAGTATTTTCACTTAATTTATGACCAGGCCAACGAGGATCATCTGTAGTTTCTAAATAATTAAAAACTTGTCCTACATAATAATCTAACATTTCTACCATTGCTGCATAATATGGATTATTTTGTCCTTTTACATCCCAATGACTTGGGTCTGTAGGGTATTTTAAACCTAATTTTTTACAGTATTTTTCTAATAGTGCTTTACTTCTAGTATGTATTGGTGCATGTACTAAAAAAGTAGCGTAATACAAGAAAAAAGGATCTTCTTTGTTCTCTTTTAAGAACTTTAACGCATTTTCGTTATTTTGATGAAAAGGAAACCCTTTTTCATCTAAACGATAAGGATCTGATGCTTTATTAGTTGCAAAATCTGTAAGTCTATGTGGTTTTTGAGGACTTGTAACTCCGCGATCATGCGTAGTAACATCAAAACCTTGGTCTTCTGGTTGGGGATAAGCAAAGTGGTTTATAGCCATATGCCATTTTCCTGCATGCCCTGTTGTATATCCTTTTTGTTGTAAGACTCTCGCTAATGTCATTTCGTTTTCTGGCATACGTCCACTATACCAAGGCTCTATAATTCTTTGTGAACTTTTACCAGCATAAACTGTAGGAGGTCCACCACCTACAACATGTGTTTTTTGTGCTCTAGCAGGATGATTTCCACTCATTATTGCACATCTACTTGGTGCACAAGTGGGAGCAGGAGAATACGCTTGCCAAAACTGAACACCTTCTTTAGCAAAAGCATCAATATTTGGTGTTTCGTAAGGAGATGGATTATCTATATCATAAACTTTTAGATCTTGCCAACCTAAATCATCTGTAAGTAAGAGCACCACATTAGGTTCTGGTCTATCTATATTTTGCTTTTTATTATTGTGCACTTTTTGTGTATTACAACTATATAGTAATGCAGTTATTAAAAGTAATGGGAGGAAGTTTTTGTATTGTGTATTCATTAAATTAATAATTTAATTCTTGTATGAGAATAATACTTATAAATAAAGTAAAAAAGTTATTTGTCTTTCATAAAAAAAGGCAGTAATATAAAATTACTACCTTTTTTTTAAAATTTTATAGAATATTGATTTAAAAAATAAATCATATCTCAAGAGTGTTTTAATACTTTTGAGATATTTTAATATAAATAATTTACTCTTTTACAATTTTTAAAGTTTTTAAACCTTTTAGAGTCTTAATATCTACAATGTAAATTCCTTTTGCTAAGTTACTAACATCATAATTAGCGTTCGCTTCAAATGTTTTTACTAAACGTCCATTAATATTATATAATTTTACATTTTCAATATCTAAACTAGAATCTATTTGAAAACTGTTTGTTACAGGGTTAGGATACGCAACAATAGAAGCGTTACTTAATTCTAATCTATCTACAGATAATACATCTGCAGCTGGTCCTTGAAAAGCATCAAAATAATATACATTCCCTGTAGCAAGAAGATCACCATCTGGTTGATCAATTAATAAATTTGCAGTAGTATAAGATACACCTTCTGTAAGGTTTGCTTCTGTAAAATCAAAAGTATATTCTTGCCAAGCATCAAAAACAGTAACATCAATTGTTACGTTTTTTTGCCCTGCTGTTTCAATTCCATCTCGCAAATACAATCTTAATCTTCTACCAGAAGTTCCATCTACATTTGTTGACGGTGCATAGGCTCTTATTTTAAAAATAGCAGATGATTGATAGTCTGTATTAATTACACCTGGTAATTGAAACCTTAATTGGGAGTGTGCATCTTCTTCTTTTGTAAACTTAGCAACTAATGCACTGCTGTTTCCAGTAGTTGTTGGTGTAGCTACTGCATCTCCTTGTTCTAAAAACACACCACCTTGTACTTCATTAACTGTTACGCCAAATGTATCTGGGCTATAATTATGATACCAAGCATTTCCAGTATCTAAAACTGCTTCATCATCTAAAACGTCTACTTCCTCTTCTAATTCGCTTAAAGCTACTGAACTTGTAATTGTATCAAAATGAAAGTCAATATCGTTATCTAAATTTGTAAATCTTGCAGCTTGACCAATGATTCTAATAGAACCTTCAGTTACGTTTTCTGTATATGTTTTTCCACTAAAATCATAGGTTAAAGTGTACCAACCATCTACATCTGTACCTGCTAAATCTGTAAGTTTTAATTGTACTGTTTGGCCTCCTAAATAAAATCTAAAACGAGTATTACTATCAAAATTAGAATAATTAGTTAAATCTGGCAGATATAAACGTACGGTTACAACCAAACTAGCAAAATCAGTAGGTGTAAGTCCATAACCGTCAGGAAAACTAAAAACAATTTCCTTGTTTTGTAAACTTGAATCTGCTGCAATTTTCCATAATAATACATTTGTAGCTTCTGTATCGGAGGCGTCAGGATTGGCAACTGTTGAAACGGAACATCCATCACAAGTAGTTGAAAATGTTAAATCTGTAATTCCATTATCAACGTCATACCAAGTTTGTGCAACCGAAGTTATTGATGCTAATAAAAATAAAAGGCTAGTAAGTAATTGTTTTTTCATAATTTAAAATTTATTCAATTATTAATTGAATGTAAAAGTAGTAAAATTCAACGATTAAAAGTTGCTTAAATCAATCATTTACTTGCTCAGTATAACATACATGTGACTGATACAGAGTATTTTAGGTGATTTTATGAAATATTATGGTTTGTTTTTTACAAAACGAATAATCTTTGTTTCACTATTCTCTAGAACAACTTTTACAATAAAAAATCCGTTTTTAAGACTGGAAATATCATATTGATTTCTGTTGTTAGAAAACTGCATCATTTCTTGTCCTAACATATTATAAACAATTGCAGATGTAATTTTTTTAGATAAACGAAAGGTACTATTTACAGGATTTGGGTATAAATCAATTGTATTATTAAAGCTTGGAATATCTGTAGATAAAATCGTTTTATCTTTCCAATTAAAAACAGTCTCTTTGGTTTCAATATTTACCCAAAGATCTAAGTTTTCAAAAGATCGCTCATAAATATATCCATTTTTTACAGGATCGGCTAAAGGTTCTCCTAAGAAATAATGAAACTCATCTATAAAACTTGTGTCCCATAAATCTGAACTAGAACTTAAAGCATTTACACCTGTGGTATAACTAAAATAGGCGTTTTCTTCTGCAATTATTAAAAAAACTGCCAAAGGAAAGTGTATATTTTCTTTTGTATAGGCCATCAGCTCATCATCATCTGTAGGCTCTTCTTCATCTGTATTGTAACTTGGGTTTGTTTGTAAATTAATCATTTTACCCTTTTGCAAAGCTTCTCTCATTAATTGAATAGATACAGCAATTGCATCCGCAGTAGATTGTTCGCTACTTGCTATATCCCATCGTTCTAAATAAGAACCGTCCATGATTTCCATAAGTGCTCTAGCTCCTCCTTCACGTTCATTTCTTAGCGTGTTACCAACAAGTAATTTATTAGCAGGTAATTCATCATTTAAATCACTCAACATTTTAACATAATTATTTGCTAAGTTTTCATCTGTATCATATAAATCACCATTAGCGTCTGGATTTGTAATTTTATCTACAAAAACACCATCAATTACATCTAAATTCGCCATTGTTACACAGGTATCAACCCACCAGTTTCTCATGGCTTCTACATCATGGTTATACCAATAATATAGGTCTTTAAAAAGATATATTTCTCCATCTTCATAAGTGCTCCAATCTGCAGCATTTTCATTATATTCTATGTTTGCTTCATAATTAAAGTAATTTATACGTGTATTGTAATAAAACAGCGTTGTTAAATCTGGATTTATAGCTTTAATTCTTGTTGCTGCATTTTCAACACCATCTTCAATATATTGAAAACCTTGTTGATTCGCTTTTTCTAACATCACTAGCTGGTAATTGTTTGCTATACTTGTAACATCTTCTTCAGTAAAAGAAGCACTATTTCTTACTGCAACCCATCTAGGAATCTTATTCCATGAAAATTTAGGTAATGTTGTTTTCTTTTCTGTTTGTGTAGGATAATTATGATATAAAGTAGGTCCTTTTTCAAAAGTAGCATAATCTGTTACATCCCAAAAAGTAGTATCTTGCCCATTTATTTCAATCTTAATTTTTAATGATGAAATTGCAATTTCTCTAGAAGTTGTAGTAAGACTTCCAGCTCCTGTTAAAGAAAAAACAGTATTAATACCTAATGGAGAAACACTTTTATCAACATCTATTTCAAAAGATTCTAAATCATTACCAAAACCAAAAACCATGGTATGATCTCTACCTCCATTTGTTTCAATTAAATTAAAAATTGAGAACCGAATATTACTACTAAAATCAGAACTGACTCCATTAATTGTAAAGTTTTCTATTTCATAAACTAATGATTCACCAGCATCAATATCGAAATCACCAAAAACTCCCCAAGTATTGTTTATAATTGTTACATCAGATTGTAGTCCGTAATCTGTTACGGAAGAAGCATTTGTTTCTGTACTATAATTGTATGTTGCTTCTCTGTAACCTTTTATTTTTAAGTCAAAAGATACTTGATTTTCTATACCATTATTATCAAAATCACTATCTGTGTATGTAATTGAATATCTTAACTCATCATTTATAGTGGCTTGTGATACACTTATATTTCCTGAAGAAATATCGTTAATAAGAACCCCATTGTTAATGGTAATATCTTCATTAATTTGATAGACACTACCTGCATTGGGTTTTAAAGTAATCCATAAATTCGAAGATTGGGCATATGAAATACCAGAAACCACAAACATCAAAATAATAAAAAAGTACTTATAAGTTCTCAACTTTAAATTTTAGGGATTATACTAAATTTATTCTAAAAATATTTTCTTTTTCAGTACACCAGAGGTCGTTTTTAACTGAACTATATATATTCCTGTAGCTAAATTTGGTAAAGAAATAGCATCATCAGCAGCACCATTTGAATCAAAATAAACATTCATTAATTGTTTACCTAGAGTATTAAATAGCGTAATATTTGCCTTAGTTTTAGACAAACCCTTTATTTTTAAGGTAGAATTATTAACTTTATAAATAGCTAGATTCTCTGAAATTTGAGTTTCTGTACTTAATACTTGTGCTGAAGTATGAAGATAAAAACGTCCTTTTCCATTTAAAGCTTCTTCTGTAGTGAAGCTAAAAGTATTATCATTTAATAATGTAAAAGAACCTTTATTCCTATCTTCTAAATACGCATAACTATCTGATAGAAAATTATCGAATTCTGCATTTATGGTGATGCTTATACTAGCATCTACCTTTAAACCTAAAGGGATAATAGCAGATTGTTTTAACGATGTTGGTAAAGTTTGTACTTGATAATTTTTACCATTGTCATCTAATAATTCTGAGTATAAAGCTAAAGACTGAGAAACACCCCCAAATAACTCTCCATCATAACCATTATCAAAACCTATAGTTGCTTCTTCATTAAAATAGATTTTTGCCATTCTAGTATTACTATTTTCATCAGTAATAGAAATATTTATTGAAGATTTTGTACTTGTAGATTTTTGAAAAGTATCTGTTCCTTGGTGAGAAACATCATTGATATCAAAAGTTAAATTATCATCCGTATTCGCAGCGGTTCCTGCTTCTACAAAAAATGCTTGACCATGGGCAATTTCATAATCACCATCATTTCCAGATGTTTTTACATCATAAGTAGCATTAGTAGCATTCCAAACCCAAATTGAATTTTGACCTAATAAATTAGATGTAGCATTATCTTGAAAAAAGTCTCCTAAATTTAGATATGCAGTAAAAGGATTACTTACTAAGTTATAATTACTTGTACTTTGTGAAATAGTAGTGGTTTGACTATCTGAATAAAACTCAGAACCTGTAAAAGAAATTGTACCTGTTGTTGCACGAATAACTCCATAACCTTGTCCTACATTAAAAGAAGTGACAGCTCCATCTGTTTGGAAATATCTCCAATGACCAGTTGTATCATCTAAAGAAGTATTGTCAAAAATACTTACACCTCTATTACTACTTGTACCAGAAGCAATATCGTTATCAGCAATCCAAATGTTATCATAACTTTCTCCAATTACTGGCGATGACATTTGATACCATTTGTTAGCATCTATTATTCTTTTGTAAACTACATTTGTAGTAGCAGTTAAAGTTCCTCCAGCATTAAATACTAAAGAAGCATTGTCTTCTATAGAAATACTGTTTATAGAAACTGCTGTGGTTATTGTAGGGTAATTTGGCGCATCTGAAGGTATTATAATATTGTCTGTAAGCACTGGTACTGTAGCTTTACTCCAATTTGTATCAGTAAGCCAAGTTGAATCTGAAAATCCATTCCAAGTATTTAATGTATGATCTTCTCCAACAAGAAAGGCACCTGCAGGACGTTGATAAACGGTTGCATCTGCATTGATGGTAAATTGTTGATCTATAAATGTTAATATTTCTACCTCATCATCTGAGGTAGTACCATCTGTAGATGTTGTGTTTGAAAATGTAACGGATCCTCCTGCATCTGTAATTCTTTTAGCAAAACGATACGCTTGTTCTTTATCAAACATTAAGTCAGACCTTTCGCTAGACCAAGTAGATCTTATAGGTAAAAATAAATGTTTTAATGTTTGTTTAGAATTTTCTTCATATATCGTTATATGATTTTCTTCAATATCTGGTACTGTGAATTCTTCATACGCCCAAGAATTAGGAGGAGCTCCTTGTCCTAAAGGTGTAATATGTCCTGCTGTAAAGTCTGACCAAGGGTTTGTTGCTTGCATTTTTATGATAGCATAATCTCTTTCATCTTCCTCAAAAGGTATATCATCATCATCTTCACCTTCAGCTAGATCATTATAATCAATACCTACCGTTTCATTAACCCCATCAGTATCAACAAGTATTAGTTCGCCGTCTTCATCTAGAAACTGATGTTTATCTTTATTATTTGCTATAATAGCATTAGGAGCTGTATTACGAATCATTTCTACAAACTCATTTTTTTCTTCATCAGTCGTATCAACACCAGCACTTCCAAGACTATTATTTCTAGCATATTGTCCAAATGTATCAAACCAGTAACCATCAACTCCTAATTCTGTAAAACGTTTGATATAACCTTCACAATAATTCATCCATGCTTCATGATTATTACCATCAAAATAAGTATCTACATAGTTATTCCAGGATGCTGCCCCTTCATCTGATGCTCTATCTCCTGGGCTTAAAGAGTTTATATATAAGATTACTTTTTTACCTGAATTTTTAAAGATATCAATAACATCAATAATGATTTGTTCATTCTCTAAACTCGGTACAAATTCTTCATCTACAACAGAACCTGTAGCTCCCATTACAGCATCTACATTAGGATTTGTTCTTAAAGTCCACAAATGTGAATTTGCATTATTAGTACCATTGGTAATTACATGCCCCATTGTAGGGTAACTATCAGCAATTTCTTGCGCACCTGCAATATAATCATAGCCTTTACCACCATCAGCTTCTGAAGCAACATATACATCTAAATCTTCACCAGCCCTCACGTAAAAACGACCTCCCCAAGAACCTTTAAGAACTTCTTCAAGGGGTACTTGTGGTATTGATCCTTTAATTTGATCTATATAATAGGTTATCTCAGATGTTGATTCTTGTCCATTTCCATAACCTATATATACTTGATTGTAACCTCCACTTTCTAAACCATCTGTGATTTCACTAGCTTCAAAAACAAAAGAGAACTCTTCCCAAGTTTCTCCTTCAGTAAATTTTTTTTGTTTATATATTTGCTCATTCGTATTAGTATTTCGTAAATACAGACGCAAACGATTTGGTTCTGATGATAAGTCTGAAGTGGCAACATCTGTATAGGCTTTTAATTTTACGGTGTATTTTGAAGCAGTTGTTAAAGGTGTGAATAAATCAAAATAAGCGAATCCCTTTGAAACATTGGCTTCTCTAACAAACTTAGAAGTTACTGCGTTTGTGTTTATACCACTGGTATCTGGATTGGTTTCGTTAATAGAAAAAGTACCGTTTCCAGTGTTTGAAAATATAATATTCTCTGTGTCTGTTTCATTTTCGTACCAAAGATGTTGTGCTTGTATAGAGTATGTAAATATGCATGAAAATATAGCTATTAAATAAACCTTTTTAATCATTTTTTTGATGTTATTTTTTTTGAAAATATTGCTGAAATAGGAATATTGTACTTTCTCTAATTAAACAATTTCTTACTGAAATCAGTATAAATTTGATGATACTCAATATTTTGAAAACAAATTAAAGATTAATTGCCGCTAAGTGTTTACTCTATTTCATCTTTTTGTTGCTCTTAATAGAATAAAAATATTGTTTTTCAAATCAACATACTCCCTCTAACATACTAACTATTATAAGAACAATTAGGTTTTACAATCTTTTACTTATATTTTAAAATAGAACATCCTTTTGGCTAATTTTCATAAAATATTTAGGGGGAATATTTAAAAAAATCAGAAACACAAAAGGATGTTCTATATGTATACTATATACTGAAAGCTAGTTTTTCTTTTTCTTCTTTTTAGATGCTTTTTTAATTTCTAAAGCTCTCTCTTTTCCAAAAGCATTTATAAGTGCTTTAGAAAAATTTTTACTACTGGCTTTTCTTTGTTCTTTTAATTCTGGCGTACCTTTTTCATACTTTTTATTAATTTCAAAAGCAGATTGCATCTGTGCCACCTTTAAGGTTTTTAAGGTTTCTTTTTCTTTACTAGAAAGTGTTATTTTACTTGCAACAGTTTCTACATATGTATTTACCTTTTTTTCTATATTTTTTTGAGCAAATAATGAGCTACTCATTGTTACTGTAAAAACTAAAAATAATATTACTTTTTTCATGATTTCGATTTGTTATTAAAATACAAGCATTTAAAATATTATTTCTTTTAAATGCTTGTAATATGTTATGCTAATTATAATTAATTTTATTAAAATCCTGTACCTGATGCATCAGGTGGCATAGATTGTGCTTGTGCTTTTTGTGGGTTTAATATCATAAATGTACCTAATGCTGTAAGTGCAGCATACTTACCCATTTTTTTAACAGCTTCTTTTCTGGTGATATCTTCTTGATTGTTTTTCATTTTATGTGTTTTAAATAATTTTATTAAAGGTTTTAAAAATTTAAATAGTTATCTTCTATTTGATAATAACTTTTTGAACTTTATCTTCTAACTGTACCATGTATATTCCTGTTTTTAATGCGTTTGCATTAACAACATTTGATATACTAGAATTATCTAATTTTTGTTCTAACACTTCTCTACCTTGAATATCGAAAACTTTAGCAGTAGCAGCTGTTTTTAAAACTCCTTTAATAATTATTGATTTTGATTCTTGGTTTGTATAAATTAACAATTCATTTACAGCAAACTCATCTGTAGATAATACTGCTTTAGCAGAGAACTCTATAAAGAAACGTCCTGCACCACTTAATGCAGTATCTGGTGTAAATACATAATCTGTATCATTTAACAAAGTAGTAGTATTTAATACATTGTCTTTAAGATATACATATGTATTAGAAGGAATTGTTAAAGAAACTTTATCTAAACTAATTGTTAATTCTGCACCAGCCTCACCGTTAATACTAACTGGCACAACTACATCATTAAAGTCTTCATAAGGTAAAGCTTGTATAGAAAGTGCTACACCTGTATTGTCTTCTACTAAATTTGTATAAATACCATCTTTGCTTTCATCAAAAGCACCTGCATCGTAACCAGAATCTATACCTTTTGTTTGGTTGTCTATGAAATAGATATCTGTAGCAAATGTTTTTGTAGCACTACTTAAATTTATTTTTGCTAAAGCATTATTTACGTTACTCGCCGATTTTGAAAAACCAACAAAATCTTCACTATTTCCAGTAACTCTCATTGCTGGTGTAAATGTTACTGTACCTTCTGTAGATTCTATTGTTTTTACAAAGAAACCTTGACCAGGTGCTATTTTATTACCAGGACTACTAAGAGAAGTTGCAGCATTCCAAATTGTATATCCACCACCATTCCAGCCATAAACAGCGTTGTTAGTACCTGCTTCAAATTGACCTGTATTATTTGTAAAGAAAGTATCAAAATCTAAATAAGAAGGGTAAGGGTTTCCAATTAAATTCCATTGACCATACGTTGCTGGGTCACCTCCATCTGTAATAGAAACAGTTACATCAGCTACTGGTGATGTAATAGCGTCTTTAAATTGAACCGTACTTCCAGCATCAGTAGCTGCTCTATATCCTTTTCCAACAACTAAATTACCGTTACTGTCATCTGTATCCCAATTGGTAAATGCACCTGTTGTATTATCAAATGGGCCAAATAAAATTTGAGTTGCATCTGATGGGTTAGCGTAAAAATTACCTTGAATAGTAGCAAACGATTCAAGAATTGGTGGAGCAATAAGGTCGTTACCATTTGCGTTTGAATTAATATATCTATTGTACCCAATATTTTGTGAAGTACTACCAGTAGTACTCATAATTAAACTAGCAAAACTAGCATCTGTTGAATTAGCTATAAGCTGATGTTTTGTAATTGCATCACCATTAACAGTAAGTGAATACCCAGCCTCAACTGTTACTCTTTCTGTATTACCCCCCATATTAATGATTGAAAAATCATTTACAACTATGTCTGAGTTAATAGTTATATTATGGTTTATTATTATATTGTCTGTAGCTGCAGAAGGAGCAACTCCACCTACCCAAGTAGCGCCAGCTTCCCAAGTACCATTAGCTGTTGTGGTATATGTTGGAATATTAATATAACCAGATACATCTTGAGTAATAGCACCATTATCAGGTTCTACACCATTAATAAGCCATGTATCTAAGATGGTTTGAGAAACAGTACCAGAGCTTCCAATCTTAAGCACACCAGACTCATAGCTTTGTAAGTTTACAGCACCAGTCATTGTTCCAATTCCTGTAAATTCTACAGCTGTTACATCATCATGAAAATCCATAGTTAAATTTTGTGTATCTACTGTAAGGGTAGTTAAAGCGGTTTGATTCGTATTAAACATTATCTCTGAATTACCATCAGAAGCAGGTAATACTCCAATAGAACTTATAATATTACTTGTACTGCTTATAGTTAATAAACCATCTAAACCTCCAAAAGTTATCCCTCCTGTATAAGCAGGACTTGTAGAATCAGCCCCTAAAGTTACATAACCTTTTGTTAAATTAATAGTTCCAGAACCTGCAATAACTCCGTTAAACTCTACAGGGTTAGAACCTGCACCTAAACTATTATCTATATTAATTGTATTAGCATTTAAATTAAATGTATTTCCAGTTGCGAAAACAAGATATGAGTTATCTCTATTTCTATTATGAATATCTTTACCGTCAACATTTACATCTATATTACAATCTATTGTCCAAGTATCATTAGTGATTCGGTTTCTTATGATTTGATGATCAAAAGCAGTTGTAGTAGCACCAACAAGAGTTAAAGTACCTCCAGAAATTGAAACAGAAGGTGCTGGATTGTTTGTTTGAATTGATCCTATAGATTGATTACCATTCAAGTCTAGAGTAGCCAGCTGAAGAACGGTACCAGTTCCAGATGCTATTGTATTACTTGACCAATTTGTATCTAAAGTCCAAAGAGCATCGGTTGTTGCATTAAAGGTTCCGTCGGTTTGCGCATTTAATTGAAAACTACTTAGGCCAATAAAAGCAAATAGCAAAAATGCTGTTTTTTTCATGTTAAAAATTTTTAGTAATTGTTTTTTCATGATTGTTTTTTAGTTTTAATTAATTAGGTTTATTATTTACAAAGTTAGGGGGTGTAGTACGAAAACGATTTCCTGATACTCATCATTCTTTTGCTCAAAGTCATCATTTTGATCTTTTTGAGTATTCTGAAGGAGTTACACCATGTAACTTTTTAAAAGAAGTTGAAAAGTAAAAGTTAGATTCTATACCAACCTGATACATTACCTTAGCAACGCTAAAACCACTATTACTAGTTAATAGTACTGCAGCTCTTTGTAATCTAAAATTGTGTAAAATGCATTTGGTACTTGACCCAAGTTGTTTTATAAAAATGAGACGAACTTAAGCCTTCTTTTTTTTGCTCAAAACTATCATTTCGACCTTTTTAAGTATTCTGAAGGAGATATACCGTGCAGTTTTTTAAATGAAGTTGAAAAGAAAGAGTTAGATTCTATACCAATCTGATACATTACCTCAGCAACGTTAAAACCACTATTACTAGCTAATAATTCTGCAGCTCTTTGTAATCTAAAATTACATAAATATACATTTGGCACTTGCCCTGTAAGTTGTTTTAATTTTCTATAAAAATGAGAAGAACTTAAACCTTCTTTTTTTGCTCAAAACTATCATTTCGACCTTTTTAAGTATTCTGAAGGAGATACACCATGCAGCTTTTTAAATGAAGTTGAAAAGTAAGAGTTAGATTCTATACCAATCTGATACATTACCTCAGCAACGTTAAAACCACTATTACTAGCTAATAATTCTGCAGCTCTTTGTAATCTAAAATTACGTAAATATACATTTGGCACTTGCCCTGTAAGTTGTTTTAATTTTCTATAAAAATGAGAAGAACTTAAACCTGCTTCTATAGAAAGTTCTTCTACTCCAAAATTTGAATTAGATAAATTTTCTTCTATTATACCTGTAATTTTCTCTAAAAACGTTACATCTCTTTTAGATAAACCTAATTCTTTTTTATTTTTTGGAGGCAAACTATTTTTTGAAAAATATTCTTTAATCTTATGATTATTTTCAATTAATTTTTTCAAACGAAGTTCTAAGTGTTTTAAAGAAAATGGTTTGCTAATATATTCATCTGCTCCAAACTCTAACCCTTTAATTAAATCGGCATTATCTCCCAAAGCAGTTAAAAGTAACACGGGTAATTGACAAGTTTCTGGATTCGCTTTTATTCTTTTACATAATTCAAAACCATCCATCTCTGGCATCATAACATCACTTATAATAGTACTAAATTCTGCTTTTTTAATTTCTTCTAATGCTTCTACACCATTGTTTGCTATTGTAACATTATAAGAATCTGAAAGGGCACTTTTTAGAAAATCTTGTATGTCTAGCTCATTTTCTACAACTAAAATATTGTGTTTCTTTTTACTTTGTTGCTTACTACTATCACTTTCTAAATTTTTAGGCTGTAAAGGCACCCAATTTTTTATAAATGATTTTTTTACACTATTTTCTTCAATTGAAACTTCTTCTAGTTTTGACGATGGAATAATAACTGTAAAACGTGTTTCTTTATTCGGTTTACTTTTTGCAGAAATACTACCATTAAATAAATCTATCAAAGATTTACAAAATGACAAACCAACACCTCCACCACTTACATTACCTTCCTGATTTCCTAATTGATAAAACCTTTCAAAAATATTCTTTAAATTTTCTTTTGGAATCCCTTTTCCAGTATCTACAACATCAATTTTAATACTTTTAATATTTTCTACAAATACAATTGAAGCATCAATATTTATAGTTCCTTGTGCTGGCGTATTTTTAAACGAATTTGAAAGTAAGTTAAAAAGTATTCTTTCAACTTTTTCTACATCTATAACAATTTCTTCATTTGGAGAACTAATTTTATAGTAAAAATTAATATTTTTTTCTAAGGCATAATTTTCAAAAGCTTCTGTTGTTGGATATAAAAAATCACCTAAAGTAGATTTTGTAAAGTTTAAATTTAGAAAACCTTGTTCTGCCTGTCTAAATGTTATTAATTGGTCTATTAAACTTAAAAGTCTGTGAGTATTTCTCTTAATAATCGTCAAAAAACGCTCATTTTCTGGGTTGATATTATTTTCTATTACTCTATCTAAAGGACCAGAAATTAATGTTAAAGGTGTTCTAAACTCATGAGATAAGTTTGTGAAGTATCTAAACTTACCTTGGTTAATAACCTCCATTTTATCTTTATCTATTTGCTCATAAATCAATTTTTGCTTTAACTTTTCATGCCTAACAAAATAGAAAACGATCCCTATACCAACTCCTAAAAACATCAGCATCAATAAAGAGTAACTCCACCAAGTTTGATACCAAAGCGGTAAAATAATTAAAGTTAATGTTTTTGTTGAGGCACTCCAAATACCATCACCATTAGCAGATTTTACTTTTAACTTGTATGTACCAGCAGACAAATTGGTATAAGTTATACCAGATTTACCTTTATTTATTTCTACCCAATCTTTATTAAAACCTTCTAATTTATAGGCTATTTTATTTTTTGCTGGCGCAGATGTGTGTTCTGCAACAATATTAAAAGATATAATTCGTTGATTTTTACTTACAGTAATAGTATCTGTTTCTGAAATAACTTTATTTAGAATAACAATATCATCTAATTTCTCACCTATCGTTATAGGTTTATTATTAATTAATAAAGAGGTTATTAAAACCTTTGGAGGTTGTTTATTTAAAACCATTTTCTTCGGATTAAAAATAGTTAAGCCATTTAATCCCCCAAAATACATCAATCCAGATTTTCCTTTTGTATAAGCAGATTGTCTAAAGTTGTTGTGAAACAAACCATCACTAACATCAAAAACATTTACTTTATTAGTTTCTTTATTAAAACGAACTAATCCCATATCTGTACTAATCCATAAATCATTGCTGTTTTTCTGTGCTAAGATTCCATAAATTGCATCATCTGGCAAGACATCGTTTTTTCTAAAATAATCCATTTTAATAGGATTATGATCACTGTCTAACGTTAATTTATTTAAACCACCACCAAAAGTACCAATCCAAATATTCTTTTTATCATCTTCAAGCAAAGTAAAAACTCTATTGTAACTTATTTTACTACTCCCTGTTTTATTGTCTTGGTATTGTCTTATTACTTTAATATTTCCATCTTTATATTTACATTGTAATAAGCCATAATCTGTTCCAAACCATAATTGATTGCTACTATCTTGCAAGAAAGATTGCACTCTACTTGCAGCTATTTTTAAGCTAGATTTTATCTTAATTTTTGGGTTTCTTTTTTGCTCTATTTCTTTCCAGGGATTTTCTATTACTATAATTTTATTACCAGATAAAACAATATCTGTTTCATTTATCTGAGCAATTTTTCTTGTTAAAAATAATTGTGCATTATTATCTTTTGATAAAAATTGAATTTCTTTAAAATCTTTTTTTATGGGGCTGTATACAAATACTTTTTTATCGGTACCAAACCAAATATAATTTCTTTGATCTTGATAAATGCATCTTATTATATCATTTTCTTCAATAGGTAATTTACTTTGTAAATCTTCAAACTTAATTTTATCTAGACTGTTTTCATTAATTGTATCTATGCTTCTAAATAGTTTTTTATTATAACCAGAAACCCAGATTTTGCCATTATTATCTTCAAGTATTGATGTTATTAAATTATCACCAATAGAAAACTTATTATATGGGTTGTGTGTGTATGAGTAAAATGGTTTTTGAAAAAGGTCTAATTTATTAATTCCACCTTGTGCAGTACCAATCCAAAGAACATTAAAACTATCTTGAAAAACGGCATTAATTTGATGACTACTAATACTATTTTTATTCTTTGAATCGTAATTAAAGTGACTAAAGGAATTTAAAATGGGGTTATATTTATACAATCCATCTCCTGTTGTACCAATCCATATTGTATTTTGATTGTCTTTAAAAAGACTATTTACAAAGAAAGAAGTTTCTTTATTTTGAATCTTTATTTTTTTAACTAAATATTTTGAGTTTGAGTCTAAATTTGAACTATATAAACCGTCGTTTGTACCAATCCAATATATGTTATCTACTTTAATAATTTCAGTAATATCTTTATTATTAAAGTAATTAAATTCATCTAAATTAAAAGTCGCATTATTTACCAAAGAGAATTCTGATTGATAACTAACTTTTTTCAGTCCATTATTTGTTCCTAAAATTTTAGAAGAATTTAGTCCAAAAGCAAAAGTATTAATTTTTATATTTTCTGTTTTTTCATCAAGAATATTATCAGACACTTCAAAAATACCTTTACTAACATCTTTTAATTTACATCTTATTAATTCTTTAGATGAAGATATCCAAACAAAACCATCGTTTTCAGAATCAATTTTATTTACATCAATATTATATTTAAGCGGCACTGTAAAAAAGCGTTCTAACCAAGGCACATAAATGTTAACACCTACATTTGTTCCTATCCAAAGTATTCCGTTTTTATCATTAAACAAATAAGTAATATTATTACTAGAAATTGCTCCATCACTCTTAGATTGAGTAGTAAATGTTTTAAACTCATACCCATCATAACGAATTAAACCATTTGGGGTTGCATACCATAAAAAACCATATTTGTCTTGTTCTATGGCATTTACTGTATTTTGATTAAAACCTTCTTTATTAGAAATTCTCTCAAAATTTTGAGAACTAATTTGTTGAATACATAGTAAAAATACAAAACCAATGAAAAATAGAACTCTGTTCATATTACTTTTTAATTTTCACTAAATATAAATACTAGATTTTATTTTTCAATAAATTCTTGTAATTTTTTTACCATAGAACTACTACCACAATAAAAAGGAGCTCGTTCATGAATATCTGTAGGAACAATATCTAATATATTTTCTACACCATTAATTGCAATACCATCTGCTTGCTCTGTTAAAAAAGCTATTGGATTACACTCATAAAGTAGTCTTAATTTTCCTTCTATATTTACTGTGCTATTTGGATATAAATAAATACCTCCTTTTATCATATTTCTATGAAAATCAGATACTAAAGAACCAATATACCTATGTGAATAAGGTCTGTCTTCTTCTACTTTTTGACAGTATTTTATATATTTTTTTACGGGTTCTGGAAAATGACTATAATTACCTTCATTTACAGAGTAAATATTTCCTTTTTCTGGAAATTTCATATCTGGATGAGAAAGATAAAAAGAACCAATTGCTGGATTTAGTGTAAATCCATTAACTCCATCACCTGTTGTATAGACTAACATTGTAGAAGTACCATAAACAACATAACCTGCCGCAACTTGCTCTCTACCTGGTTGTAAAAAATCTTTTTCTTCTACTGGTGTTCCTATTGGTGTAATTCTTCTAAAGATTGAAAAAATTGTTCCTACAGAAACATTCACATCAATATTAGATGACCCATCTAAAGGATCCATAAGAACTACATATTTACCATTAGATTTTTTGTCTAATCCTTCTATAGTTAAAAATTCATCATTTTCTTCAGAAACAATACCACAAACAATGTCTCTATTTTTTAAAGATTGTATAAATGTATTGTTTGCAAAAACATCTAATTTTTGTTGATCTTCACCTTGTACATTTACATCACCAGAATTTCCAAAAAGATCTACTAAACCTGCTTTGTTTACTTCATGGTTTACAACTTTTGCTGCTAAACGTAATGCATTTAAAAGGCTGGACAACTCCCCACTCGAAAAAGGAAAAGAAGATTGATTTTCAATAATAAATTCTCCTAAAGTTCTTTTTTGTTGGTTCATAGATTTTTTAATAATAATTAAACTTATAAATAAGATTTCATCATTAACGCAGCACCTAACGCGCTTTCGTTTTTACAATCAGAAATTTTTATTACAATATCATTTTTTAGTAATTTTAAAAATGATATAAATATTAGATTTTTATTAAATCCTCCAGAGATAAAAACCTCTTTAATAGAAGAATTTTCATCAGAAATTAATTTAATTCCTTTAATTACTTTTTTACTAATTTCAAAAACTAGTTGATAATATGCAGTTTCATAGTTTGCATAGTTTGCTAATAAATTTGGATGTGCTTCAAAATCTTCATCTATTCCTTCGGATAAGAAAACACGTGAATTTTCGTATAATATTTCTTGACACAATTTTTTATTTAATTGAAGATGTAAATGTTTGTTTACATCAACTTTATAAAACTCACTTAATGCTGTTAAGTAAACTTCATGTATTTTTCCTAAAAACTGCATAGATGATTTTATCTGCTGCTTTTCTGGAGTCATAAAGCACAAACAATTATTTTTTAACTGTTGTTGTGTTAAACTATCTTTACTAAAAGGATTCATTGCTATAATCCAAGTTCCTGTAGATAGTAATATAAATTCTTTATTTTTTCTTTTTTCTAACAACGGAATGATCGAAGAAGAACTATCGTGTAAACCAGTTCCTATTGCAATATTTTGACTATTAAATTCTACACTTACAGCTTCTGTACCTTTCTGGGGAGTTGGTAAATTTAATTTATAATCAGAAACCCATTTATGGTATTCCATATTATCAAAATCCCAAGTTGCTGTATGTGCTCCTACAGAAGTAAAATCTGCAGTTATATTTTTTGTAAAAAGATAACTTAAGTATTGTGGGTAATGTAAGATAGTATCTACTTTACTCCAAAATACTGGTTTTTCTTTTTGTAATTTTAAAATTTGAAGCCCAGTATTTAACATTCCATAAGCAGGAGAAGCTGTTTTTCTAGAAAACTCTTCTTTTCCTCCATAAGATTCAAAAGGCTCTTTGTAATCTTCTATGTCTAATGGCTTTAAATAATTATATAAAGGTGTAATTCTTTCTCCATTCTTATCTAAATAAATTAGACTAGCTCCATGTGTAGAAAAATTAATAGCTTTTATAGAATATTCACCTTCAGATTGTATTCTTTTAATTTCACTCTTTATCCAATTTTCGATAGAATCTATATCATCACAAGGATATCCATCTTCATCAGAAACCTCATCAAATTGTGTTGAATTTTGATATACATCTTCAAAGTTTTCATCAAACAAAAGTATTTTTTTATTTGTCTTCCCTATATCAATAACAGCAATTACGTTTATCATGACTGTTCAAAATTTAAGAAAGGTGTTTAACTTAAAAAGTCAAACACCTTTTAATAGTTATTCTTTAAATCCGTATAACGGACCGTAATTTTTACAAGCTCTGTAATCAGCTCCTTCTAATCCTTCTCCAAAAGCAGACCATGCACTTGGTCTAAATACGTCATCTTCACTAACATTATGCATGTTCACAGGAATACGTAACATTGCTGCTAAAGAAATTAAATCTGCACCAATATGTCCATGAGAAATTGCACCGTGATTTGCTCCCCATTTAGCCATTACTGTATACACATCTTTAAAGAAACCTGTACCTGTTGTTCTAGGCACAAACCATGTAGTTGGCCAAGTAGGATTTGTTCTTTCATCTAAAACTTCATGAACATCTTCTGGCAACTCAACACTCCATCCTTCTACAATTTGTAAAACTGGTCCAATTCCTTTAACCAAGTTTATTCTACACATTGTCATTGGTAACTCACCTCTCGTTTTAAATTGTGATGAAAAACCACCACCTCTAAAATATTCTGCAATTGCTGCAGGCCACTTTGTATTATCTAAACATCTTTGAACTTCTTTTTCAGAAATATCCCAGAATGGTTTCATTGTAGGGTTTCCTTCAGCATCTTCTTGTTGTGCAGTTGCATCTAACGTTGTAGATCCAGAATTGATTAAGTGGATAATTCCATCTTTAGCAATACCTGTTAATTTTTTACCTGTAACTCTTTCTACAGACTCAGGACTCCAGTACGTACGTACATCAGAGAATAACTGAGCTTTGTTTGTTAACAAGTGTCCGAACAACATAGAAATTGCATTTAAACAATCGTTTTCTGTTGCAAAAGTATATGCTTGTCTAATTCCATTCCAATCAAAAGATGAATTTAAAATAGACTCAGTATAATCTGCATTTGGTTGGTAATCGGTCCACTGACGTTGACCTTGGAAACCTCCCATAATTGCATTTCTACCTTTAGATTCTTCACCAAAGCCCATTTCTTTTAACTTTGGGTTTCCGTTCATTAAATCTTTACAGATTAAAGTCATTTTCACAACTTTTTCCCACTCAGCTTCTTTTACTTCTGCTGATTTTTGAGCTTCAGGGCTGTTATAGTCTTTTCCTTCTATACAGTTTTCTTTTGTCCAAGCTAATGCTTTTGCATATTCTTCTTGATCAAAAATACCTTCATCTATACGTCTTAAAATTTCTACAGATTCTACAAACTCAGATCTAACACCTAAGTAATCTTGTAAAAAGTTTACATCTACCATAGAACCAGCAATACCCATAGAACTATATCCTATAGATAAATAAGATTTACCATTCATTTGAGCAACAGCCAAACCACCTTTTACAAAACGTAAAATCTTTTCAGAAACGTCTTGAGGAATTGTTTGATCTCCACCATCTTGAACTTCTTTACCATAAATACCAAAAGCTGGTAATCCTTTTTGAGAATATCCTGCCAAAGCAGCTGCTAAATACACAGCACCTGGTCTTTCTGTTCCATTAAATCCCCAAACTGCTTTTGGAGTTGAAGGATCTGTATCCATAACTTCTGTTCCATAACACCAACATGGAGTTACTGTTAATGAAACTTCTACTCCTTCTCTTTTAAATTTATCTGCGCAAGCTGCTGCATCTGCAACACCTCCAATAGTAGTATCTGCAATAACACATTCTACTTTTTCTCCACTAGGAAAACGCAATGTTTCCTCAATTAGTTTAGCTGCAGCCTTAGCCATGTCCATTGTTTGAACTTCTAAAGACTCTCTAACCCCTAATTCACGTCCATCAATCACAGGACGAATTCCTACTTTTGGTAGTCTACCAATTAATCTACTCATGATTTATAATGTTTTTAAGTTTAAATAAACTGTTCTAATTCCGTTAATTGATCGTTAGACAAACCTGCTGGTTTAAAACCTGCTGCCCAACATGTTAACAATAATTTAGCTCCTTTGTTTGATACATCTAAAAAGTCCCAAGCTTTCATTACATCTGGTGCTGTTGCAGTAGCTCCGTGTTTTTCCCATAAAGAAACATTTCTAGTTTTAAAAGCTTCCATAGTTACTTCTGCTAATTGTGCTGTACTAGATAATGCATAAGGTGTGCAATGAACTCCTTTAGGTACAAATACTCTCACCTCAGGACACATCATCCATAATTGTCTATTTAATTCTTCTTCATCATCAAATAACTCATGATGACTCATACAAATCAATTCAATTGGATGCGTATGAACAACTGCTAAATTTTCTGGGTGATATTTAGAGTTAAATAAATGGATACTTGCATGAGAAATCAACTCACATGTTGGTCCAAAATTAGGTCTGTTTCCTCCCCAAATAATAGAATATGCTGATGCATCTTCATTTATATAAAGAATACATGATACTTCTTCTAGCATATCTACTAAATCTCTTAAGTAACATCCTGTTCCAGTAATATAAATTACAAATCCAGCTGATTCTTTAGGAAAATCGAAAGGAACTTCTTCTCCAATTCCCTGAACATCTTCTTTTTTAAAAAACGATGTTAAGTTCATGGAAATATTACCAGCATTTCTTTCTGCCCATTCTCTTTGCCATAAATATCCTGCTACTTTAGATACTTGTTTTAATTCTTGTTGTACTTCAATTGGAAGTTTTAAAGTCTTCATAATCTATTCATTAATTTAGTCAACAAAATTATTAGATTATTCAGTTTAAAAAATATTCAAAAAACGTATTTTTGTATCTAATTTAAACATTGTTTAAAAAATGAAGATTTCTAAAAACACAGGATTAGGAGATCCCTCTACAAACAATCAAAACTTTATTAACCTAAAACTAAAGCTGTTATGCTGCAGATACTGGTTGTTAGATTTATGGGATTGCCATGATATGGTTTTTCCATACTGGAGAATATATTGGAACAAAAATGAAGGTGGTGAATTAATACACAATGATAAAATTACATCTATGAGACCAGAGATGTTATACATTATTCCTCCGTTTACATCATTTTCTTCTCGATTTACCAAAAACCATATTTACAAAACAGGTATCCATGTTTCAGGTAAACATTTAACAAATACTATTGAAGAAATCAACTATGAAGATAAATCGTTGTTTCATTTCTTTACGCATTTTAATTTAGGAGTACCTTTTGATAATGTGTATCCTCGTATTATTGAAATTGAATTAACCGATTATTTAAAAGAAAGGTTAACATACTTAACAGAAAGGTTAAAAATAGAAAATACAGACTTTAAATTAACTTTTAATTTAAAATTACAAGCTTTTATAAAAGAAACACTTACTAATATAGGTCCAGAATTATGGAAAACTATAAACATGGATGACCGAGTTTTAAAAGTAATTCGTTTTATAGAAATAAATGTAAATAAAAAATTAAGTAATTCAGAAATTGCAGACGTAGTGCATATGGCCTCAAATTCTTTTGCTAGATTATTTAAACAAGAAATGAATATTTCTGTTCATAATTTTATTCAGAATAGAAAAATTGCAAAAGCTTGTGATTTATTTGAACATTCTAACAATACAATTGAAGATGTTGCATTTAATCTAGGGTTTTCAGATCGATATCACTTTTCTAGAGTTTTTAAATCCGTAACAGGCTTAACACCTGCTGTTTATAAATCAGGGAAATACACCTAACAGCACTCCTTTTAATCAAGGAAAAATCATCACGAAAAAGGTAAATGTTTAAATTGTACATATTATTGATTGTTCTAGATAAATACTTTAGAGCATTCTATTTATATGTTTGTACAAAACCAAAATATTAAATTTCTTATTCGCTTATAGAAAACACATTCCTCAATAAGCATAAGTCTATAATTAACCGTAAAAACCTTTTAACATGAAACAATTTGATCAATTTATAAACGGAAAGTTTGTTAAATCAACTTCCACAGAAGTAATTGAAATTTTAAACCCTTGTACTGAAGAGGTGTTATCATTAATGCCTGTAGGAAGTGTTACAGATGCAAATTTAGCGTTAAATGCTGCTCAAGCATCACAACATGCATGGAAATCTCTTCCAGCAATTCAGAGAGCAAATTATTTAACTAAAATGGCTACTATTATTCGTGAAAACAGAATTTCTTTAGCTAAAACACTAGCTGCAGAACAAGCTAAAGTAATAGGGTTAGCTCAAGTTGAAATTGATGTAACTGCAGATTATTTTGATTATTATGCAGGTTTTGCAAGAAGAATTGAAGGAGAAATTATACAAAGTGATCGTGCAAAAGAGCACATCTTTTTACATAAAGCACCAATTGGTGTAGCAGTAGGTATTTTACCTTGGAACTTTCCATTCTTTGTAATGGCTAGAAAAGTTGCAGGTTCTTTAATTACAGGAAACACATGTGTAATTAACCCAAGTTCTATAGCACCTAATACAGTTATGGAGTTTGCTGAGTTAATTGAAAAAATAAATATTCCTGCCGGTGTATTAAATTACGTTTGTGGTAAAGGTAGTATTGTTGGTAATGCACTTTCATCAAGCCCTATTACAGGTATAATTAGTTTAACTGGTAGTGTTGGCGCTGGTCAAATGGTAATGGAAGCTGCTTCAAAAAATATTACAAAAGTATCATTAGAATTAGGAGGTAAGGCTCCTGCAATTGTATGTGCAGATGCTAATTTAGAATTAGCTGTTAACGCTGTTGTAACTTCTAGAGTTACGTTTAGCGGTCAAGTATGTAACTGTGCAGAACGTCTTTATGTAGAAGAATCTATTCATGACCAATTTTTAGACATGGTTGCTGCAAAAATGAAAACTTTAAAAGTTGAAGACGCATTTTCTGAAAACAACCCGGATATGAGCTCTTTAGTTTCTAAAGCGCAATTAGATAAAGTTTCTGAAATGGTAGAATATGCGAAGAAAGAAGGAGCTGAAGTTGTTTTAGGTGGGTCTAGAACTCCAGGATATGATAAAGGGTATTTTTATCAACCAACTTTATTAACTAATGTAACTCAGAACATGCAAATTATTCAAGAAGAAGTATTTGGTCCTGTTTTACCAGTGATGAAATTTAGTACACTTGATGAAGCAATTGCTTTAGCTAATGACTGTGAATTTGGATTAACATCTTCTATATTCTCTGAAAACTTTAATAAAGTTATGCATGCTGCAGAAGAATTACAGTATGGAGAAACATATATAAACAGAGAACATTTTGAAGCAATTCAAGGTTTTCACGCTGGATGGAAAAAATCTGGTATAGGTGGTGCTGATGGTAAACACGGAATGGAAGAATACCTTCAAACTAAAGTTATTTACGCACAATACAGGTAAGAATTTTCTGACATAAAATAAAACACTTTTAAATTCCAAGATAACCTCTCAAATCAAGTATCTTTTTAAAAGTGTTTTCTTATTTTTAAAAATAAATATATATATATAATGAGTAACTTAAAAAAAATACCCGTAGTTTCAAAAGAGTATTTGCTTCCATTTATAGTAATAACTTCATTATTCTCTCTATGGGGGTTTGCAAATGATATTACGAACCCAATGGTGGCAGCCTTTGGTACTGTTATGGAAATTTCTACAGCAAAAGCAGCATTAGTACAATTGGCTTTTTATGGTGGTTATGCTACAATGGCAATTCCTGCAGCTTTATTTGTAAGAAAATATAGTTATAAAAAAGGAATTCTTTTAGGTTTATCATTATATGCTGTTGGAGCATTATTATTTTTTCCTGCTGCAGAATTTGAAGTATTTGGTTTCTTTTTAGGATCTTTATATATCTTAACTTTTGGGCTAGCTTTTTTAGAAACAACAGCAAACCCATTTATCCTTTCTATGGGAGATTCAGAAACAGCAACTCAACGTTTAAATTTAGCACAAGCTTTTAATCCTATTGGTTCATTATTTGGAATGTTTGTAGCTTCAAAATTTATCTTAGTTGCTTTAGATTCTGATAAAAGAAACGAAGCTGGAGAACTTATTTTTTCAACATTAAGTGATGCAAAAAAAGCAGTAATTAGAACACATGATTTAGAAATCATTAGAAATCCTTACGTTATTTTAGGTTTTGTTGTTATTGCGATGCTTATCTTAATTGCTGTTATTAAAATGCCACAAAGAACAAAAGTAGAAAAACATTCAAGTGCGGCAGATTCTTTTAAGAGATTATTTAAAAACGGAAAATATAAAGAAGGCGTTTTAGCACAATTATTTTATGTAGCAGCTCAAATTATGTGCTGGACGTTTATTATTCAATACGCAGGTAATTTAGGTATCGCAAAATCAGAAGCACAAAATTACAATATTGTTGCGATGTCTATTTTTTTAGGAAGTAGATTTATTAGTACTTTTTTAATGAAGTATATAAACTCAAAAAAATTACTAATGATTTTTGCTCTTTGTGCAATGACAACTATATCTGGCGTAATTTTAATTGAAGGAATAACTGGTTTATATTTATTAGTTGCTACTTCTGCATTTATGTCTTTAATGTTTCCAACCATTTATGGTATTGCATTAGATGGCCTTACAGAAGAAGATACAGCTTTAGGTGCAGCAGGTTTAGTAATGGCAATTGTAGGTGGTGCATTAATGCCTATTTTACAAGGATTAATGATAGACATGGAATCTATTGGACCATTCTCTGGAGTTAATTTCTCTTTTATATTACCATTTATTTGTTTCTGTTTTATTGCTTTATATGGTTATAGAACATTAAAATTTTATAAATAAAATTTTCGATTTGATGAAGAGATATTGTTTTGCTCTAGATCTAATTAATGACCCTAAATTAATTTCAGAATATAAAAAATATCATGAAAAAATTTGGCCAGAAATCACGAAAAGTATAACATCTGCTGGTATTGAAAACTTAGATATTTACTTAACTGGTAATCGCTTATTTATGATTATGGAAGTAAACGATTCTTTTACTTTTGAAAAGAAAACTATGATGGATTTAGAGAACCCAAAAGTCCAAGAATGGGAAAATCTTATGTGGAAATATCAACAAAAATTACCCTTCGCAAAAGAAGGTGAAAAATGGATGTTAATGGATCAAATTTATAAATTAAAATAACCTCTCAATGAAAGTAGGATTATTCATTCCTTGTTATGTAAATCAATTATATCCACAAGTAGCAATTGCAACTTTAGAATTACTAGAGAAGCTAAATGTTGATGTTTATTATCCATCAACTCAAACGTGTTGTGGACAACCTTTAGGAAATTCAGGATATGAAGACGACTCAAAAGGAGCTTGTCAATTATTTGTTGAAAATTTTAAAGAATATGACTATATCGTAGGTCCTTCTGGAAGTTGTATTTATCATGTTAAAAAACATTTTGACATTTTAGAACAAACACCAGATGTAATAAAAGTTAGAAACAATGCTTATGAATTATGTGAGTTTATCACTAAAATATTAGGTAAAACTGATTTAGGTGCTAAATTTCCACATAAAGTAGGTTTACACAAAAGTTGTCACGGATTACGTGGTTTACACTTAGGATCTTGTTCAGAAAGAATGGATCCACATTTTTCTACTGAAGAAAATTTATTAAATGCTGTTGAAGGATTAGAATTAATGTCCTTAAATAGAAAAGATGAATGTTGTGGTTTTGGAGGAACATTTTCTGTTTTTGAAGAAGCTATTTCAGTAAAAATGGGAAAAGATAGAATCCAAGATCATATAGATAGTGATGTAGAAGTAATTACAGGAGCAGATCATTCTTGTTTAATGCATTTAGAAGGTTTAATTAATAGACAAAAAAAACCTTTAAAAGTGATGCATATAGCAGAAATATTAAACAAAAGTATATAAACAACTATGGCTCACGCAGAAAAAGCAACAGAATTTAATAAAGACGAGGCTAAGGTTAATTGGCACGACAAAGCTTTGTGGTATGTTAGAGAAAAGAGAGATAAATCAGCGCATGGTGTTATTGGTTGGGAACATTTAAGAGATGTTGCTTCTGGTATTAAAGCCAATGTTTTATCTAACTTAGATAACTATTTAATTGAATTTGAAAAAAATGCTCAAAATAATGGCATAAAAGTTCATTGGGCTTCGGATGCAAAAGAACACAATGAAATTGTTTCTAAAATATTAGCAGACAACAATGCTAAAAAAGTAGTAAAAAGTAAGTCTATGCTTACTGAAGAATGTCATTTAAACCCACATTTAGAAGCGCAAGGTATTGAAGTTGTTGATACAGATTTAGGTGAGTATATTGTACAAATTGCAAAAGAAACACCAAGTCATATTGTTTTACCTGCAATTCATAAAACAAAAGAAGAAGTAGATGAATTGTTTCAAGAACATTTAGGAACTGAACCAAGTGGTGGAAATCCTGAATATTTAACAAATGAAGCAAGAAAACATCTTAGAAATAAATTTTTAAATGCAGATGCAGCTATAACTGGTGTAAATTTTGCTATTGCAGAAACTGGCGGAATTGTAGTTTGTACAAATGAAGGTAATGCAGATATGGGTTCTCATTTAGCAAACGTTCATATTGCTTCTATGGGGATTGAAAAAATTATTCCAAAAGAAAAAAATTTAGGAGTCTTTTTACGATTGCTTGCAAGAAGTGCTACAGGACAACCAATTACTACCTATTCTTCTCATTTCAACAAACCTGCTAAAGGAAAAGAAATGCATATTGTTATTGTTGATAATGGAAGAACAGAACAATTAAGTAGAGAAGATTTTAGAGCATCTTTACACTGTATTCGTTGTGGTGCTTGTATGAATACATGTCCTATTTACAGAAGAAGTGGTGGTCATAGTTACGATGCTACTATTCCAGGACCAATTGGATCAATTTTGTCACCAGGAAAAGACTTGACAAAACATAGTTCTTTACCATTTGCATCTACTTTATGTGGATCTTGTTCTAATGTTTGTCCTGTTAAAATTAACATTCACGAACAGTTGTACAAATGGCGACAAGTAATTGTTAAAGATGTAAAACAACCTGTTGTTAAGAAATCTATTTTAAAAGTTGCAGGAGGAGTTTTAGCTAATCGAAAATTATATAATTTTAGTGGTAGAATGGCTAGGTTTATGCTAAAGTATGCTCCAAGATTTATTGTATACTCTAAATTGAATGCATGGGGTAAAGCTCGTGATTTACCTGAAGTAAAAGGTCAAAATTTTGATCAATGGTATAAAGTTAAAAGAAAGAAATAATGGGTAGAGAAGCTATATTAAAATCGATTAAAGAAAACAAACCAACAGGTATTCCTCTACCAGAAATAGATTTAAATAATTTTATCGAAGACATCAATTTATTAGAAGAATTTAAAGAAAAAGCTCAAGTAGTTGGTGGTACTATTAATGAATTAGAATCTTCTGAAACTATTGAAGATGTAATAAAAAAACAATATCCAAATGCAAAAGAAATTGTTGACTGTAGTAAGAAGTTAACTTCTTTGACATCAATATCAATTTCTGAGGAAACTAATCCAAAAGATTTACAAAATATCGATTTAGCGATTATACAAGGCGAATTTGGCGTTGCTGAAAATGGTGCTGTATGGATTTCTGAAAATTCGTTTCCAGTTAGGGTTTTACCTTTTATCACAAATGATTTGGTTCTCGTTTTAGAAAAAGAAAAAATATGCCAACATATGCATGAAGGATTTCAATTGATATCAGAAAGAGAGAGAACGTTTGGAGTTTTTATTTCTGGTCCATCAAAGACTGCTGATATTGAACAATGTTTAGTTGTTGGAGCACAAGGAGCAATGAGTTTATCTGTTATTTTGATATAAAAATTAGACAAACCTAAAATATTGTAATATCTTTTTTTTAACTATTGCAAATCATAAGTTGTTTACTCACAAAAAATAACAGTTATTAAAATAAATTTAAAATTTAATTGAAAATACCTATCAGTTGATGATTTAAGAAAAAGAGCAATGGTAAAAGTGCCAAAGGTTGCTTTTGAATATTTAGATGGTAGATGTAATGAAGATTTCAATTTAGATAAAAACAGAACTGTTTGGTCATACATATGATGTGCCTTTTGGAATTGCTTCTGTAGATTTACAAGGACTGATGTAACCAAATTCTCGAGAGATTTTGGCTAAATCTGCAAAGAAACATAATATTCCATTTATATTAAGTACAGTTAATACTTCTAGTATAAAGCGTATGGCAGAAATTACAGAAGAAAAATCATGATTTTTATTATATCACCCAGCAGAAGAAACTGTAAAACGTGATTTGTTAGATAGAGCTGCTGCTGTTGGTACAGACTTACTAGTTATTTTAGCTGATGTGCCTACATTTGGATTTAGACCATGTGATGTTTTTGATGGATTGGCAATGCACCCAAGTATGAGTCTTAAAAATATTATTGAAGTAATGAGAAAGCCAGATTGGACTTTACAGACTTTAATGCATGGACAGACAAGTTTTAAAACTTTGAAAAAATATATGCCCAAAAAAGAACTTAGCTTAAAAAAGTTAGGAGAATTTATGAATGCTACTTTTTCTGGTAGATTAAATGAAGATAGAATTGCTTCAATTCGCGATCATTGGAAAGGTAAATTAATTATAAAATGAGTAGTAAGCAAAGAAGATGCTAAAAGATCTATTGATTTAGATGGTATTATTGTATCAAATCATAGAGGTCGTCAATTAGATGCGGGGCAATCTTCTATAGTTGCTATGAATTATTTAGTAAAAAAAAGTTTTTAGAAAATTACAGTTCATTTCCTGAATTGCACAAAAAAGTTTTAAAACAAGGAGGAGTAGAATGGAAACTTCTTATTGAACATCCACAAGATTATTATGTTGCAGATAGCGGATTCGCTAGACACCTCAAAAGCCTTAATCTTTTAGATTGAGGCTTTTTTTTGTATATTACAAAACGAAACATAAGATATAAAGGTCTTTATTTATGATTTTATGACATTTGTCATGAATCATAAAATTTGTTAAAAGTACTTTTGATTTATATTAAAGTAAGCCTAAATACAATTTGAGTTAAATCATTTTTTAGATAAGAGAAATAAAAATCATATTGAAAAATAAAATAAAAATTTTACCAAAAGAGTCTAATTGGAGAAAAACGGCATTATTTTTTATAGCTGTCATTATCGGTTTAGGTTTGTTTATGGCAAAAGAATCTAAAGTGATTTCTTATCTTTCAGACGATCCTCAAGCTTGTGTAAATTGCCATGTGATGACACCAGTTTATAATAGTTGGATGCATAGTTCTCATAGACAATGGGCAAAATGTAATGATTGTCATGTACCCCATGATAATGTTTTTAATAAATATTTCTTTAAAGCCAAAGACGGTTTGTATCATGCCTCCGTTTTTACAGCAAGAGCAGAGCCAGATGTAATTGAAATGAAAGAAGCTTCTCAAGAAGTGGTTCAAAACAATTGTATTCGCTGTCATGTTCAGTTAGTAACTCAAACAAAGTATGATGGTTATTTAGAAAATCATAAAGAGAATAGAACTACAAGAAAATGTTGGAGTTGCCATAAACAAGTTCCTCATGGAAAAGTACATGGTTTATTAACAATTAAGTTTAATGTTGCGCCTTTGCCAACAGATCAAGAAGAAACTGTTATTCCTTCTTGGTTAGCTGAAAAAATAAAAAAATAAATATTTTAAGATGAAAAATAAAGTACTATTTGTAGTAACAATTATAGTGGTTTTCTTATTAGGGCTTTTAGCCTCGAGTATTGTAAATAGAAAATCAGAAGCAAAATATAAATATGTTCCTCAGGTAAATATTTCTGAAAATGAACCAAGAAATGAGGTTTGGGGAGAAAATTTTCCATTAGAATATCAATCTTCATTACAAACATTAGATACTACTTTTGCCTCTTTTCAAGGTGGTTCTGCAATGCGTGATGTTTTAGAAGAAGATCCTAATTTAGTAATTCTATTTGCAGGTTATGGTTTTTCAAAAGATTACAATCAAGGTAGAGGACATGCTTATGCAATTGAAGACCTTAGAAACTCATTAAGAACTGGTGGACCTAAAGGAAAAGGTGATGGACCAATGCCAGCAACTTGTTGGACCTGTAAAAGTCCTGATGTACCAAGATTAATGAACGAAATTGGTGTTGCTGAATTTTATAGTGGAAAATGGGCAGATAAAGGAGCAGAAATTGTAAATAATATTGGTTGTGCAGATTGTCATAATCCAAAGACAATGAAATTACAAATTTCTAGACCAGCACTTGTAGAAGCTTTTGATGCTATGGGTAAAGACATTAATAAAGCAACTCATAACGAAATGAGATCTTTAGTTTGTGCTCAATGTCATGTTGAATATTATTTTGATAAAAAAATATCTGGTAAAGAAGGAGTTCCTTATTTAAAGTTTCCTTGGGAAAACGGTATGACTGTTGAAGCAATGGAAGAATATTATGATAATATTAAATTTTCTGATTGGACTCATAAAATTAGTAGAACACCAATGTTAAAAGCACAACATCCAGGATATGAAACTTTCGTAACTGGGGTTCATGCAGATAGAGGTGTTTCTTGTGCAGATTGCCATATGCCTTATAAAAGTGAAGGTGGTCAGAAATTTACAGATCACCATATTCAATCTCCTTTAAACAATACATCAAATGCATGTCAGGTTTGTCACAGAGAAGATTCTAAAAAGTTAATTGCTAATGTTTATGAGAGACAAAACAAAGCAAAAGAAAATAGATTAAACTTAGAAGATTTATTAGTGAGAGCTCATTTAGAAGCAAAAAAATGTTGGGATTTAGGTGCAACAGAAGCACAAATGAAAGATATTTTAGTAGATATTAGACACGCTCAATGGCGTTGGGATTATTCTGCAGCATCTCATGGAGCTTCTTTTCACTCACCTGTTGAAACAGCAAGAGTTATTGGAGGAGGTTTGGTAAAAGCACAAGATGCAAGAATAAAATTAGCAAGAATGTTAGCTACTTTAGGTCATAACAAACCAATAGATATGCCAGATGTTTCTACTAAAGAATTAGCCCAAGAATATATTGGTTTAGATATGAAAAAATTAAGAGCTGAAAAGGCAGCATTTAAGAAAAATCTATTACCAAAATGGTTAGAAGAAGCTAAAAAACGAGAAGATAAAATGGAAATTAATACAAATGCTTCATTAAAAAAATAAGCATCAATCAATAAAAAGAAAGATACCTTTTTTAATTTAAGAAGGTATCTTTTTTATGTATAAAAACTAAAGCGCCATTCAATGAATAGATTATCAAAAATTTTTTCCTCATCTTTTTTAGCAATTATCTTATTGCTAACATTTGCAGTATCTATGGCTGTTGCAACTTTTATAGAGAATGATTATGGTATAACAACTGCTTGGAAAATTGTTTATGATGCTTGGTGGTTTGAAATGGTAATGTTAGGTTTAGGAGTTTGCTTTATTTTTAATATTTTTAAATATAATTTATGGTCTCTCAAAAAATGGCCTATTTTATTATTTCATTTATCATTTGTGGTTATTCTAATTGGAGCAAGTATTACAAGATACGCTTCGTATGGAGGAATTATGAGGGTAAGAGAAGGAGCTTCATCAAATGTAATATTATCTAGTAATAATTACATTCACATTCATTTAACAGACGGAAAAAAAACAAAGACAATTAGTAAACAATTAAGTTTCTCTCCTATAAGTAATAATAATTTTAGTGTTGAAACAGATTTTAATAATCTACCTATTACTGTTTCTTATAATAACTTTATTGCAGACGCTGTTCCTCAAATAGTAGAAGATACTAAAAATGGAAAATTTATAATTGAAATGGTTGTTTCTGCAGGTAACGGAAGAGAAACTGTCTTTTTAGAAAGAGGAGAAGTAGAAGCTATTGGAGCGCATCAACATAAAATTGGTTTCGAATCTGATGAAGAAGATGTCATTAATATTACTGAAAAAGAAGGTGTTTTTAACATTCTTTCTCCCAGAGATTTAAGCTCATTTGTAATGGCTACTGAAACTGCTAGTACAATTAAAAAGGATAGTTTACATGCTTTAAATTTGAGAACATTATATAGAGATGGAGATGCATCTTTTGTGCTTTTATCATATCACCCAAAAGGAAAAATAGATTTGGTTAGTGGTGCTGAAAAACCTAAAGATAATGATGAACTAAAAGACGATGCTTTAATTGTAAATGTGAAAGTAAATGATAAACTTAAACAAACAAAATTACTTTATAGACAAGGGTTTTTACCAACAGAACATAAAGTAGAATTTGATAATTTAAAAATGTCTTTATCTTATGGTTCTAAAATTATTAGAACTCCTTTTTCTATTCATTTAGATGATTTTCAATTAGATCGTTATCCTGGTTCTACAAGTCCTTCTGCATATGCAAGTGAAGTTCAGGTTATTGATGGAGAGGAGCGTTTTTTACATAGAATTTTTATGAATAATGTTTTAGATTATAAAGGGTATCGTTTTTTTCAGGCAAGTTATGATACTGATGAATTAGGTACCGTTTTATCTGTAAATCACGATGCTTTAGGAACAAATGTTACTTATTTAGGATATTTTTTAATGATGATTGGTATGTTTTTTACTCTTTTTGGTAAAGGATCTCGTTTTACTCAAATTAACCAAAAACTGAAAAAACTAAAGAATAAAACGGCATTATTGTTATTAATGTTCTTATCAATTACAAGTAGTTCTTTTTCTCAGCAAAAAAATCCGGTAATTAATATTGAAACAATTCAGAAACAAACTATAGACGTGCAACATGCAGATTTGTTTGGACGTTTAATGGTACAAGATTTAGATGGACGAATAAAGCCAATAAATACATTGGCTTCAGAGTTTTTGAGAAAACTAACTAGAAAACCTTATTTTAAATTTACTCAAAATGGAGAAAGTATTCGTTTAGATGCTAATCAGGCGTTTTTAGCAATGCAATCTGCAGCCAATGTTTGGCAGTACATTCCATTAATTAAGGTTGATGAGAAAAAAGGTGGAGAATTGTTTTCGAACTTAAAGATAAGCGAAAATGGCATGGTTTCTTTTGTTGGTATGTTAGATGATAAAGGAGATTACAAATTAGGAAAAGTAGTTGAAAACGCAAATAAAAAGAAACCAGCAGAAAGAAGTGAGTTTGATAAAGAGGTTTTAAAAGTTGATGAGCGCTTCAATATTTTATACAATGTTTTTTCTGGAAATTATTTAAAAATTTTTCCAAACAGTAATGATGAGAATAACAAATGGCATAGTCCAACACACGATTTTAAAGATTTTCCTATTGAAGATGGAAACTTTGCTAAAAGCATAACTGCTACTTATTTTAAAGATGTAAACAATAAAAATTGGGTTGCTGCCAGTGAGAAACTAGAGTACATAAAGAAATTTCAAGATGTTTTAGGAAAAGAAATTATTCCGAGTAGAAAAAGAGTAGAAGCAGAATTATGGTACAATCAATTAAACTTAAATTTTTGGTTGTTTCAAGTGTTTTTTGTTTTAGGAACCCTACTTTTAATTTTATCAATAGTAAAAATTCTAACAAGAAAAAAGCTAGTAGATGCTATTTGGAACGGAACCATTGTTTTAACCCTTATCTTTTTTCTTTGCTTTACAGCAAACATCATTTTAAGATGGTATGTTGCACAACATGCACCTTGGAGTAATGGTTACGAAATGTTAATCTTTGTTGCATGGGTTTTATTACTGTGTGGTTTGTTAACGTTTAGAAAATCAGATTTTTCATTGCCACTAGCAACGTTATTTTCAGGAGCACTTTTATTTGTAAGTTATTTAGATTGGTTAAGTCCAGAAATTACCAATTTAATGCCTGTTTTAAAATCATTTTGGTTAAAAATCCATGTTGCAACCATTGTAAGTAGTTATGCGCCATTAGCACTTTCTGCAATTTTAGGTTTTATGGCTTTGTTATTAATGATTTTTAAAACGGAAAAGACAAAGAAAATCATTAATATTAAAATTAAAGAACTTACTTATATCAATGAAATATCAATGACAATTGGTTTGTTTGTATTGGCTGTTGGTACTTTTTTAGGCGGAATTTGGGCAAACGAATCTTGGGGACGTTATTGGGCTTGGGATCCAAAAGAAACTTGGGCGCTAATTAGTATAATTGTGTATGCAATAGTTTTACATTTAAGATTTATACCCGCTTTAAGAAGTAATTATGTTCTAAATACAGTGAGTGTTTTTGCTTTTGGATCTATAATTATGACCTCTTTTGGAGTAAATTATTATTTATCTGGTTTACATAGTTATGCAGCAGGAGATCCTGTACCAATCCCAACATTTATTTATGTATTAGTTGCGATAGTTATTATAGTTTCTGTAATGGCATATCTTAGAAATAAGAGGTTTAAGAAGGGTAAGTAGTTGCCAGTTGTCTCTTTTAGTGAAAACAAAAAAATGTTGAGTTTTGTAGCTACAATATAACTAATACAGTTTCATTTTTTAATTTAAATTGAGTTAAATAACTGTAAAATAGCGATTTACTTATAGTTGGTAAATTGCAATTCACCGAACTTTAACTACCGTTTATCGAAAATTAATATAAAAGACTGAAGTTCATTAGTACTTTTGTTGAACCAAACAAAATACTATAAATTATGTTTTTACAAATTTTACCACCAGACAACGTTGCAACAGCACAATCAATCTTTGAAAGCCAATTAGTACCTGTACTTTTAGGTTTAGCAGTTTCAGTTTTTGTTATTATAAGAATTGCCAAGTTTTTAAGTAAAATAAAGGTGAATAGAAAACCAAGTTATACTTCAAGAACTGCATAAATTAAAAAAAGGTTTAATAGGTAACCTTTAGAGTTTTTTAACAAAAACCTATTTTATTTTCTTCATATTTGCTTTCTGTTTACTTTTATAAAGTAATGTTTAATATTGAATCTTAATTTATTATTTTTATAGATAATTTATTATTGATTTTAATTTACTCAGAATGAAAATATATCCAATAGAGACTGGTAATTTTAAGTTAGATGGAGGGGCAATGTTTGGTGTTGTTCCTAAAACTATTTGGCAAAAAACAAACCCAGCAGACAATAATAATTTAATAGATATGAGCATGCGAAGTATGCTTATTGAAGATGGAAATCGTTTAATTCTTATTGATACTGGTTTAGGAGCCAAACAATCTAATAAATTTTTTAGTTATTACTATCTTTTTGGAGATTTCTCTTTAGATACTTCATTAGCAAAACATGGTTTTCATAGAGATGATATTACAGATGTTTTCTTAACACATTTACATTTTGATCATTGTGGAGGAGCTATCGAATACAATTCTGATAGAACTTTTTTACAACCTGCTTTTAAGAATGCAAAATTTTGGTCTAATGATAAACATTGGAAATGGGCAACAGAACCAAATGCAAGAGAAAAAGCATCCTTTTTAAAGGAAAATATCAATCCTATTAAAGAAAGCGGACAATTAAATTTTATTCATAGCAATTACAAAGATCAAATTGGTTTTGATATCCTTTTTATGGATGGTCATACAGAGAAACAAATGTTACCTATGTTATCTTACCAAGGAAAAACCATCGTTTTTATGGCAGACTTATTACCAACTATTGGTCATATTCCTTTGCCATATGTTATGGGTTATGATACAAGGCCTTTGTTAACGATTAAAGAAAAAGCAGCATTTTTAAACCAAGCTGCAGATAAGGATTATTACCTTTTTTTAGAACATGATGCTTACAATGAACTTTGTACAGTTCAACATACAGAAAAAGGGGTTAGATTAAAAAACACACATAAATTTTTAGATATATTTAATTAAGATAAGAGAGATTATGAGAATTTTAAAACCAATTTTATACACAGCAGTTGCTGGGTTAGTTTTTTCTAGTTGTAAGTCTATTTCTAGCCTTCCAGTTCCTCAAGGTTCGGATGTAGCAATAATAGCTGTAGCTAAAAAGGCGCCATTAACAGATGAACAAAAAAATAACTGGGGACATTTAGATTTAATAAAAGACTCTATTCCTGGAATGTCAGTAGACAAAGCATACAATTTCTTAAAAGGAAAAAAGAGTGTAGAGGTTGTTGTTGGTGTTGTAGATTCTGGAACAGATTTGGGTCATGAAGATTTAAAAGATGTTGCTTGGGTTAATAAAAATGAAGTTGCAGGAAACGGAATTGATGATGACAAGAATGGTTATGTAGATGATATTAATGGATGGAACTTTTTAGGAGATGCTTATAAAGAAAACTTAGAAGCTGCTAGAATTTTACACAATCCATCTTTAGAAAGTGCTGAGATTGTTGCAGAAATTAAAGCAGCACACGAAAAGAATGTTGCAAATGCTGGAAAAACAAAAATTAGATTCGAGCAAATGCTAAGTGGAGTAAAAGGAGCAGATGAAAGTTTAGCAAAGCACCTTGGTAAAAAAGACTATACTGCTAAAGACGTAGAAGCAATAACAACTGAAGATGCTTCATTATTACAAAGTGTTGCAGTTGCAAAACAAATGTATAGTTTTGGTTTATCTTCTTTAGGTCAAGCACAAACAGAAATTAAAAAACAATTAGATAAGTCAATTGCTTTATTAAATAATGAGTATACAAATTATAGAAAAGGAGACAATCCTGAAGATATTAATGATTCTCCAGGTTATGGAAATGGAAATCCAGGGGTTTCTATTAAAAGTGAAGCTCATGGGTCTCATGTTTCTGGAATTATTGGAGCATCAAGAAATAATGGAAAAGGAATGAATGGTGTAGCAGATAATGTAAAAATTATGGCTGTACGTTCTGTGCCTGATGGAGATGAGTATGATAAAGATGTTGCTTTAGGTTTACGTTATGCTGTAGATAATGGAGCAAAAGTAATTAATACTAGTTTTGGTAAAGGATATTCTCCTCATAAAGAATGGGTGTATGAAGCAATTCAATATGCAGCAAAACATGATGTATTAATTATAAATGCAGCTGGTAATGATGGTAAGAATATTGATGTAGAAAGAACATATCCTAATGATTCTAAAGATTTATTAACTGAGGTTTCTGATAATGTATTAACTATTGGAGCAATGAGTGCAAATTATAACGAAAATTTACCAGCTGGTTTTTCTAATTATGGTAAAAAGAATGTAGATATTTTTGCTCCAGGTGTAAAAGTTTATTCTACTACACCAGAAAATGAATATAAACACTTTAGTGGAACATCAATGGCTGCACCATCAACAGTAGGAGTAGCTGCTTTAATACGTTCTTATTATCCAAAATTATCTGCAAGTCAGGTAAAACACATTATTATGAACTCTGGAACTAAAATTAATTTACAAGTTACAAAACCAGGTTCTAAATCTAGAGAAAACCCAGAAGGAGAAAAAGTTCCTTTTGCAGATTTATCAGTTTCTGGTAGAGTTGTAAATGCTTACAATGCCTTAATAATGGCAGAAAGAATTGTAAGTAGAAAATAATAATTATTTAAACCAGCAATTTTTTAATTGCTGGTTTTTTATGAACTTTAATCAACGTAAAATGAGAAAAATATTTTTATTAGGATTATCAATTATTGCATTAATTTCTTGTAAAGTTACTAAAGAAGCAACTTTTGTAGCTAAAGAAACATATTGGCAGCAACATGTAGATTATACAATGGATGTTGATGTAGATATAGAAAAATATCAATATAAAGGAAAACAAACATTAGTATACACTAATAATTCTCCAGATAAACTAGATAAGGTATTTTATCATTTATATTTTAATGCATTTCAACCGGGTTCTCAAATGGATATTAGGTCCTTAAATATTAAAGATCCTAGTAAGAAAATTGGAGATAGAATTAGTAAATTAAAGCCTAATGAAATAGGTTATATAAAAGTAAATTCTTTAAAGCAAAATGGCGTTGCTGTTGCTCATGAAACTGTGGGTACAATTTTAGAAGTAAAATTAAATCAACCTATAAAAGCAGGAGAAACTGTAACTTTAGAAATGAATTTTGATGCGCAAGTACCTGTTCAAATTCGTCGTTCTGGAAGAGAAAATAAAGAAGGAATTGCATTATCAATGTCTCAATGGTATCCTAAATTAGCAGAATACGATTTTCAAGGTTGGCATACCCCACCTTATATTGCAAGAGAATTTCAAGGTGTTTGGGGAGATTTTGATGTAACTATTCATATTGATAAAAACTATACAATTGGTGGGTCAGGTTACTTACAAAATCCACAAGAAATAGGTCATGGTTATCAAGATGTTTCTAAAGATTTAAACTTGCCAAATGGCGATAAATTGACATGGCATTTTAAAGCGCCAAAAGTGCACGATTTTATGTGGGCAGCTGATGATGAATACAATCACGATGTTTTAAAAATGGAAAACGGAATAGATTTACATTTTTTATATAAGAAAAATCTAGAAGAAAAATATTTAAAAAACTGGAAAGATTTACAACCTAAAACAGCTGAATTAATGACCTATTTTAGCGAAAACATTGGTCAATATCCATATAAACAATATTCTGTAATACAAGGAGGAGATGGAGGTATGGAATATGCAATGTCTACTTTAATTACCGGAAAACGTAAGTTTAGTAGTCTTTTTGGAGTAACTGCACATGAAATGGCACACACTTGGTTTCAATTTTTATTAGCATCTAACGAAAGTTTACATCCTTGGATGGATGAAGGTTTTACAAGTTATATTTCTACTAAAGCTTCTTATGAAATCATGAAAAAAGGTGATAAAAATCCAAATGCTGGTCCTTATAAAGGATATAATAGAATGGTGAAATCTGGCGCAGAAGAAGTGCTTACAACTCATGCAGACAGGTATCATACAAATAGAGGTTATAGTTTTGCGAGTTATGGAAAAGGAAGTATGTTTTTATCACAATTAGAATATGTAATTGGTGCAGAAAATGTTGCTAACGGACTAAAAAAATACTTTACTGATTTTAGTTTTAAACACCCAACACCAAATGATGTAATTCGTTCTATGGAAAAAGTTTCTGGTATTCATTTAGGATGGTATTTAAATGAATGGACACAAACCTTACACACTATAGATTATGGTATAAAATCTGTTGTAGGAAATAAAATTACCTTAGAAAGAATTAGCCAGATGCCAATGCCAATAGATGTTGAGGTTACTTATTTTGATGGCAGTAAAGAGAGTTTTAATATTCCTCTAGAAATAATGAGAGGTAGCAAGCCAACAATAGCAACAATTTTAAAAGATTGGGGTTGGGCTTATCCTACGTATTCTTTTAACGTTTCTAAAAAAGTAAAATCTGTTGCTATCGATAAAAGCCTTTTAATGGCTGATGTTAATTTAGAAAACAATTTTTTTGAAGTGAAATAAATTATAAGTTTAGATGAAAAAAAGCGAGGTGAAAACTTCGCTTTTTTGGTTTAATGAATTAAACTGTCAATTTTTTCATTAGGAATAAAACCTTTTAGCATTAAAAATACACCACAAACAATTAGTATAATTCCCATAATTCTTTTTAAACGGTAAATTACCAAATGTGTCATTTTGTTTTTTAGCTGTTTTGCTAAAAGTATTTTTCCTAAATCTGTTACTGAATAACCTAATATGATGGTTGCAAAATACCAAAAAATTGCGTTTTCATTCATTTTTAAAGTAGGTCCAATCACAAGAACAGTACCCAACCAAAAAGCTAAAACACCAACATTTATAAAGTTTAAAAAGTAGCCTTTTAAAAAAAGTTTCACATAATTACTTTTAATTGGCACATCAATAATTTCGGCAGATTCTAAGGCTTCTTTTTTGTTTTGCCTATCAAAATAAGTAATGAGTCCGTAAATTATTAAAACTAAGCCACCTATAAAGAATAAACGAGGATCATCTTTAATTTTTTCTAATAAAGATCTACTTCCATAATAAGCGATTAAGATAAAAGTTACATCACCTAAAATAACACCTAAATCAAAGGCAATTGCAGCTCTAGCGCCTTTTAAAATACTGGTTTGTATCAGCATAAAAAAAACAGGGCCTATCATAAAAGCCATGAAAAAACCTATAAGAAAAGCATTTTTAAAGTCGTAAAAATCCATAGTATAAAAATACTGCTTTTTAATTTAAGGGTAAAAAGAAAGGATGGAAAAACCATCCTTTGTAAATAAAATATTATTGTGAAATTTGTTTACACATCATCAAAATCAACAACAATTTTTGCTGTTGTTGGATGGGCTTGACAAGCTAAAACAAAGCCTTCTTTAATTTCATCATCCGTTAAAATTGAGTTTTTTACCATAACTGCTTTTCCTTCTGTAACTTTACACAAGCAAGAGCTACAAACTCCACCTTGACAAGAGTAAGGTGCATCTAAATTATTACGTAAACTTGCAGCTAAAATATCATCTGTTTGTTGCATTATAAAGGTGGTTTCTTCATCATCTAACAAAACAGTTATTTCAGTGGTTCCTTCTTTAACTTCTGCAGCAGCTTCTTCATCAACCGAAGCAGTAAATAACTCGAAATGAATATTTTCTTTAGGAATATTGTTACTTTCTAAAGTTCTAGAAACTTCTTGTATCATTTCTTCAGGACCACATAAAAAAGCTTCATTAAAAGAAGTTTCTTTATACATGTTCTTTACAAAATAATTAGTTACGTTTTGATCAATTCTACCTCTTAATTCATTTTTTACATTTTCTCTACTAAAGATAAAGTGTAAGTTTAAGTTTTTAGGAAACGATTCTTTTAAACCTTTTAATTCACTAAGAAAAATAGTGTCAGCTTCAGATTTGTTTCCATAAACTAAAGTAAATGTTGAAGAAGGTTCGGTTTCTAAAACCGTTTTTACCATCGATAAAAGTGGTGTTATTCCAGAACCAGCAGCAAAACCAATATAGTTTTTGTTTGCTTCAGGATTTAAAATAAAACGCCCTTCTGGAGCAGAAATTTCTATTTCATCATCAACTTTTAAATCTGAAGTTGCATACACAGAAAATGTTCCGTTTTCTACAGCTTTTATAGCGACTCTTAAATCTTCACTTTTTTGAGTAGAGCAAATAGAATATGCTCTTCTTATTTCTTTTCCGTTTAATTCTTTTTGCAGTGTAATATACTGTCCTGCAGTAAAATTAAACTCAGATTTTAGATTTTCGGGTATGTTAAATAAAACAGAAACCGCATTTGCGGTTTCTTGTTTAATCTCTTTTATGGTTACTTTTTTAAATGTTTCCATTAAATGTATTTTATACCAAATTATTTGCTACTAAATATTCGGCAATTTGAACTGTGTTTGTAGCTGCACCTTTACGTAAGTTATCTGCAACAATCCACAAATTTAAGGTATTTTCTTGAGATTCATCCCTTCTAATTCTACCAACAAACACTTCGTCTTTATTATGTGCATTAATTGGCATTGGGTATACATTATTTGCTAAATCATCTTCAACAATTACACCAGGAGTTTCAGATAAAATTTTACGAACTTCTGCTAAATCAAAATCATTTTCAAACTGAACATTTACAGCTTCAGAGTGTCCACCAGCAGTAGGAATTCTAACAGCAGTTGCAGTTACAGAAAAAGAATCATCACGTAATATTTTCTTTGGTTCTTTAACCAATTTCATCTCTTCCTTTGTGTATCCATTTTCTAAAAAAACATCACAATGAGGTAATGCATTTCTTCCAATTTTATGAGGATACGCCATTTCGCCTTCAATACCAGCTTCTTCATTATCTAATTGTTGAACTGCTTTTACACCAGTACCAGAAACAGATTGGTAGGTAGAAATTACTAAACGCTTCATTTTATATTTTAAATGTAAAGGAGCTAAAGCCATTACTAACTGAATTGTAGAACAGTTTGGATTTGCAATAATTTTATCATCTGCAGTTAAAACATCTCCATTAATTTCTGGAACTACCAATTTCTTAGTTGGATCCATTCTCCAAGCAGAAGAATTATCAATAACAGTAGTGCCCACTTCAGCAAATTTAGGAGCCCATTCTAAAGAAGTATCTCCACCTGCAGAAAATAAAGCTACATCTGGTTTCATTTTTACTGCCTCTTCTAGAGTAACTACTGTATAATCTTTTCCTTTATAAGATAGTTTCTTACCAGCAGATCTTGCAGATGCAACAGGTATTAATTCTGTGATAGGTAAATTACGTTCTTCTAAGACTTGTAACATTACTGTTCCAACCATTCCAGTTGCTCCAACTACAGCTATTTTCATCAGTATTTATATTTATTGATATTAATTATGGTACAAAGATGCTAACAAATTATATACCCACCATTTTTTTGATAAATATTTACCAAAATAATTTCTATTGTTTAAATTTTAACAAGTTGATATAATTTTCGTAAAAAGAAAAACCTTTCAGCTTTTAAAAACTGAAAGGTTTTATTATTATTAAATATTTAAAAGTATACTCTGATGGACTTATATTTATTAAAAGGAACGTAGACTTTTAGATTAACTAATGTTTATAAATATGGTAGAATACCATAGCTAGATTCTAACATTCCAACAGCAAGCATTGCTATAATACAGATTACAAGTATACTTAGAGGAATAATCCATTTATCTACAAAAGATAATGTTTTAGGTCTTTCTTTATCTCCTATTAATCCATTATTATCTAAAAACATGGCTAAAGCCCAAGCTAGTACTGGGTTTGTTACCATGGCTGTAAAAATACATATTCCAGCAGCCTGAGAACAAGAACTTTTCTTAACCATTTGAATTCCAGCTTCAATCATAGGTAAAAATACACCAACTAATAAAGCTATAGATCTTACAGGAGGCCAAACAGCAACGTCCATAGGAGTTCCCAAAATAGCAACAGCCATAACCATTATTCCTAAAAGAATAGCTCCTGCAGGTATTGGTCTTTTTGCAATTGCAGCAGGAATCATATAAGTTCCCCAAGATGAAGTAATATTACCTCCACCAACGGCTGTACCTACCATTTGGCGGATAGAACACATTGTCATAGTATCATCAACATCCATTAATACTTTTTCTGTTTTTTTAGGGTAATTCATTTCCTGAAAAATACGATGGCCTAAAAAATCTGGTGACCACATTGCTACAGCTAAAATAGCAAAAGGTAATGAAGCTATAAAATGTTGTGAGTTTGGTAGACCAAGCATCCACCCTTCTTCGGTGCTTCCCCACCAATATGCGGGATTAAGATTTGGTAATCCCATTTCAGTTGTAAATTGAAGGTCAAAACTAGCTCCACCAATTAAGGCAATTATTAAAGCAGTAATTGCACAGGCAGGAATAGCTAACCAACGTTTTTCTATTCTAGCTAAATAACTATATAAAACTACTGTAATTGCTAAAATAACTAAGCCTAGATACCCCATAGAACCAACTTCAATTGTTGAAGATTCTAAACCCATACTCCAATTTTGAATGGTTTTAATTTGAACTAAAGCGCCAGAAAACCCTAAGAAAATTAATAAGCCTCCGGCAACTCCTTTACTAGTTAAGTTTACTAATCGAGAACCACCTTTAACAAAACTGAGTATTAGTCCAAAAACACCAATTAAAATAGCCAATGCTAAAGGATGAGCACCTGCTAAGGCGATACTTGCAATAAGAGGAATCATTGGTCCATGATTTCCTGCTAAATTTGCCTTTGGATTAAAAAAACCAGAAGCTAAAATTACAAACAAAAGTGCTGGTATTAACATCTCTACTCGAGATACCTCGATGGCAAATTCTTTACCAAGGGTTACATGATCCCAAGCTTCAGTTAAACCATCTGCCCAAGCCATCATAACAGATGAGTACATTGCAATAATACCAAGTGTTCCAGCAAAAGCAGGAACTAAATCTTCCCATTCAAATCTAAAATCTCTTCCTGGAAGATTTAATTTATATCTTCTAGGTTTCATGATTTGTAATTCATGATCTAAATATTCTGATCGATTCTCAAATTCTGAAGCGGGTCTATGTTGTTCTTTATAAGTTTTCATACTATAGTCTTTTTGGGAGCTAAATTTGTTTCTTAATTAAATTCTTGTTGAAAGTTACTCTTATAATTAAATATTTAATACATTATTTTTTTTACAAGGAAAGCTCTAAGAATCTTGTATAATGGAAAAAATACTTTCTTTAAATGTTGGCTGAATTTATTGAATTAAGAACAAGGTTAGTTAATTTTTACTTTTTTGAAATAGTTACTTAAAATATCTGATGCTTGTTGTAATTCTTCTTTTGTGTTTTCTCTAGCGTCTTTCAATTCATATTTCCAACCTAAAGCTTCCCATTTATGGATGCCTAGTTTATGGTAAGGTTGTAATTCTATTTGTTCTATTGTTTTATAATCTTTGAAATAGTTTCCTAATTGATGTAGCAATTCTGGGGTGTTAGTTATTCCTGGGATTAAAACATAACGCAACCACATTTTTTTACCAGAAGCTTCTCTATGTTTTGCAAAATTGAATGTAGTTTCTATATTTCTTTTACCAGTAATATGTTGAAAACCTTCTTCAGTCATGTGCTTAACATCTAGCATTATTAAATCTGCATAATTATCTAATAATTCAATAACTGGATGATTTAACATACGTCCATTAGTATCAATATTAGTGTTAATTCCTTCTTCTTTTAAGCGTTTAAAAAACGGAATTAAATTAGTTGCTTGTAATAGTGGTTCTCCACCAGAAACGGTAATACCACCTTTATCACCATAATACCCTTTCATTTTAATGGCTCTTTGAACCAAGTCTTCGATATGATGTTCCTCGCCTCCATGAGTGTCTATAGTATCTGGATTATGACAATACAGGCATTTTAATTTACAACCTTGTAAAAAAATAACTGTTCTAATTCCTGGTCCATCATGAGTTCCAAAAGACTCAATAGAATGAATGTTTAATATGTTTTTTGAAGTTTTAATAACGTATAAGTTTAAATGAATAAAAAAAGGGATTCGAAAAAATAAAATTAGTACTTTCTTAAAAAGTAGGCTCTAAAAAGAGTCAATTTTATTTTTTGAATCCCCTATAAAATACATAAAAAGGACTACATAGATTCGTGGAACGAACGTGAAATTACTTCCATTTGTTGTTCTTTAGTTAATTTTATGAAATTAACTGCGTATCCAGAAACTCTAATTGTTAATTGAGGGTGATTTTCTGGATGCTCCATTGCATCTATTAAAGTTTCTCTATCGAATACATTTACATTAAGGTGTTGTGCACCATTTTCAAAGTATCCTGTCAAGGTAGCTGCTAAATTGTCTATTCTTTCTTCTTCTGTAGATCCTAATGATTTAGGTACAATAGAGAATGTATTAGAAATTCCGTCTTGAGAATCTTTATAATCTATTTTTGCTACAGAGTTTAAAGAAGCAATAGCACCATTTGTGTCACGCCCATGCATTGGGTTTGCACCTGGAGCAAAAGCAACACCTAAAGCTCTACCATCTGGTGTTGCACCAGTTTTCTTACCATAAACAACGTTAGACGTAATTGTTAACACAGACATTGTTGGTTCTGCATCTTTATAAACTTTTAATTTTTTTAATTCATTATTAAAGTCTTCAACACCATTGTGAGCAAAAATATCTACTCTATCATCATCATTTCCATATTTAGGGAATTCTCCTTCAATTTTAAAGTCTACAGTTAAACCTTCTTCATTTCTAATAGGTTTTACTTTTGCGTATTTAATTGCTGATAAAGAATCTGCTACAATTGATAAGCCAGCGATACCATAAGCGATATTAATTTGTGGGTTTGTATCAATTAAAGCCATTTGAGCTTTTTCGTAGTAGTATTTATCATGCATGTAATGAATAATGTTCATTGCATCATTGTAAACACGAGCTACTTGTTTCATAGCTACTTTAAAATTCCCCATTACTTTATCGAAGTCTAAATATTCGCTGTTATCAGCTTCAATTCCATCAACCATCTGAGTTCCTGTGATTTCACATTTACCTCCATTAACAGCTAATAATAAAGTTTTAGCTAAGTTTGTTCTTGCTCCGAAAAACTGAATTTGTTTTCCAATTTCTTGATAAGAAACACAACAAGCAATTCCATAATCATCAGAACCTCTTGATGTTCTCATTAAATCATCATTTTCAAATTGAATAGATGAAGTATCAATTGCTACTTTTGCACAGAATTTTTTAAAGTTTGCTGGCAATAAAGGCGACCATAAAACAGTAATATTTGGTTCTGGTGATGGGCCTAAGTTGTATAAAGTATGTAAGAAACGGAAAGCAGTTTTTGTAACTTTAGAACGTCCATCGTTTAACATACCACCAATTGCTTCAGTTACCCAAGTTGGGTCTCCCGCAAAAATATCATCATAAGCAGCCATTCTTAAGTGACGCACCATTCTTAGTTTCATCACAAACTGATCTATATATTCTTGTGCTTCAACCTCAGTAATTGTTCCATTCTGTAAATCTCTTTCAATATAAATATCTAAGAAAGTAGAAACATTACCTAAAGACATTGCAGCTCCATCTTGTTCTTTTACAGCAGCTAAATAAGCCATATAAGTCCATTGTACTGCTTCTTGAGCAGTTTCTGCAGGTCTATTTAATTCTAAATTGTAATGATTACCCATTACAATCATGTCTTTTAATGCTTTAATTTGTTCAGAAACTTCTTCTCTTAAACGAATAACAGCATCTGTCATTGGTCCTTCAATATTTGCTAAATCGTATTTTTTAACAGCAATTAACTTGTCAATTCCGTATAAAGCTACACGTCTATAATCACCAATTATTCTACCACGAGCATAATTATCTGGCAATCCTGTTAAGAAACCTAAAGATCTAAATTTCTTGATTTCTGCATTATAAGCAGAAAATACACCATCATTATGTGATTTTACATATTTAGTGAATAATGTATTCACTTCTTCACTTGGTTCTAAACCTTGTTCTTGTAATGCTTTTTGAACTACTTTGTAACCTCCAAAAGGTTTCATAGCTCTTTTTAAAAGTGAATCAGTTTGTAAACCAACAATTGTTTCATTTTCTTTGTCGATGTAACCAGCTTCAAAATTAGAAATTGCAGAAATAGTTTCTGTATCAATAGAGTGTACTCCACCATTTTCTCTTTCTATTTGAGTCTCTCTTATACAAACTTCCCAAAGTTTTTGAGTTTTTTCACTTGCACCAACTAAAAATTGGTCATCTCCATAATAAGAAACGATGTTTTTTACAACGAAATCTCTAACATTGATTGATGTATTCCAAGCTCCCTTGTTAAATGCTGCTTTTTGTGGTTTTTCTAAGATTATTTCTTGTACTTCCATTATATAATTTATTTTTTATGTATTTATGTAATCCTCATTAACGCTACAAATCTACTTCTGAAGTATTTTTCAAAATATGATAAATATTAGTTTTTGAAAATATTTAAGAAAACGTTGTAGTTATTTTTAGGTTGATAATCAGGTAGATAAAAAGGGTTGTTTTTAAGAATTCAATTTTAAAAATTAATTACATTTGCAAAAATATTTAGTTTAACCTAATTAGTATAGTATGCAACTGTACAATAAGTTAAGCGCAATAGAACGCGCTGCATTAATTGATGAAGCTGGCAAAGACCGCCTCACAATATCATTCTATCAATATTATAAGATAGAAAACCCACAATTATTTAGAGATAAGTTATTCCTAGAATGGAACGCTTTAGATGTACTTGGTAGAATTTATGTTTCTTACGAAGGCATCAATGCTCAATTATCTGTTCCTTCAGAAAACTTTTATACTTTAAAAGATCAATTAGATAGTATTTCTTTTTTGAAGGATATTCGTTTAAATGTTGCTGTAGAACACGATAATAAATCATTTTTAAAACTAAAAGTAAAAGTTAGAAACAAAATTGTTGCTGATGGTTTAAATGATGCAACTTTTGATGTTACTGCCAAAGGAGTTCATTTAAACGCAAAGGAATTCAACGAAATGTTGGCAAATCCTGATACAGTTTGTGTGGATATGCGTAATCATTATGAAAGTGAAATTGGGCACTTTGATGGTGCTGTTACTCCAGATGTAGATACATTTAGAGATTCTTTAGATATTATTGAAGAAGATTTAAAAGATAATAAAGAAGATAAAAATTTATTGATGTATTGTACAGGTGGAATTCGTTGCGAAAAAGCATCAGCCTATTACAAGCACAAAGGATTTAAAAATGTTTTTCAGCTTGAAGGTGGAATTATAGAATACACTCGTCAGGTAAAAACAGAAGGAATAGAAAATAAGTTTATTGGTAAAAACTTTGTTTTCGATCATAGAAGAGCAGAACGTATTACAGATGATGTGGTTTCTAATTGTCACCAATGTGGAAAAGCCTGTGATGAACATACAAATTGTGCAAATGAAGCGTGCCATCTATTATTTATTCAATGTGATGAATGTTCAGAAGCTACAGAGAACACCTGTTCTACAGATTGTCAAGAAGTAATTCAATTGTCTTTTGAGGAGCAAAAAGAATTAAGAAAAGGAAAAGGAAATAGTAATAAGATATTTAAAAAAGGACGTTCAGAAGTTCTAAAATTCAAAAAGTAAAATCATGCAAAAAATCGAATTAATGGCGCCAGCAGGAAACTTTGAAAGTTTACAAGCTGCCCTAGATAATGGTTGTGATTCTATTTATTTTGGAGTAGAACAACTTAATATGAGAGCAAGAGCTTCTATCAATTTTACTTTAGATGATTTAGAAGAAATTTCTAGAAGATGTTCAGAAAAAAATGTTAGAACTTATCTTACATTAAATACCATTGTTTATGATCATGATTTATTAATTGTAAAAACATTGATAAAAAGAGCAAAAGCAGCAAATATAACTGCTGTAATTGCAATGGATCAAGCTGTAATTTCTATGGCAAGAGAACAGCAAATGGAAGTTCATATTTCTACACAAATCAATATTACAAATATTGAAACAGTAAAGTTTTATGCGCTTTTTGCAGATACAATTGTTTTGAGTAGAGAGTTGAGTTTGCGTCAAGTAAAAAAGATTACAGAAGCTATTGAGAAACATCAAATAAAAGGACCTTCTGGAAGATTGGTGGAAATTGAAATTTTTGGTCACGGAGCTTTGTGTATGGCAGTTTCTGGCAAATGTTATATGAGTTTACATTCTGCAAATTCATCAGCAAACAGAGGAGCTTGCAAACAAAATTGTCGAAAAAAATATACAGTTATAGATCAAGAAACTGGGTTTGAAATGGAGTTGGATAATGAATATATTATGTCTCCAAAAGATTTATGTACCATCGATTTTTTAGACCAAGTTGCAGATGCAGGAATTAAAGTTTTAAAGATAGAAGGTAGGGGTAGGGCGCCAGAATATGTTGCAAAAGTAATTAAATGTTACAGAGATGCCATTGATAGTTTAGCTAATGGAACTTACGATAAAGAAAAAGTAATATCTTGGATGCAAGAATTAGAGAAAGTTTATAATCGTGGTTTTTGGAACGGATATTATTTAGGTCAAAAATTAGGAGAATGGAGTAAAGAATCTGGATCTCATGCAACACAAAAGAAAGTCTATTTAGGTAAAGGAGAACACTATTTTGACAAAGCAAAAATTGGTCAATTTAAAATTGATGCCTACGACGTAAATATTGGCGATACAATTCTAATTACTGGGCCAACAACAGGAGCTCAAGAAATGGAATTGAAGCAAATGTTTGTAAATGACAAACCTTCAGAAAAAGCTACAAAAGGAGATGAGGTTACCATGAAATTAGACTTCAAAATTAGAAGATCTGATAAATTATATAAGATTGTTAAAACTGAATTTGCTGAGAACTAATGGTTGTAATTACGTTGCAAAGAAATAAATGTATTGGTTGTAATTACTGTGTTGAGGTTGCTCCAAGTCAGTTTCAAATGTCTAAAAAAGACGGAAAATCAGTGTTGTTGCATTCCACAGAAAAGAAAGGTTTTTTTACGATAAAATCTTTTGATGAATCTATTTTTGAATCTTCTAATGAAGCAAAAAAAGTGTGTCCTGTTAATATAATAGAAGTGAAGCAAATTTAAGAAATACATAAATTTAATATAGAAAGATCTCAATTTTTGAGGTCTTTTTTTTGTTTAATTAAATACAGTAATACTTAATTAAGAGGATAAGATGTTAGTTTTACACTTATCTTGGAACAAATAGACCTTTTTAAGAACAAATAATTTTAGAATACCTTTTTTTTATTTAAACTTGTCTAGTAATTATTTAATTTGAAAACCTTAAATCATAATAAAAATATAACTTTTTTATTATCGCTGTTATTTGCGTGTCAATATTTTTGTGCACAAGATTTAGATAGCATTTATAAAAAATTAGAAATAGATTTATTAAGGTTTCATAGTCCAATTGTTATTAAAGAAGTAGATAGTATACTCCACAAAAATGAAGTTTCTGGTTTTATTATAAATGATTTAAAAGCATTAAAAGTAGAAGCATTAGCTGAGTATAGTTTTTTTGTAGAAGCATTAAATCTCTCAAATGAAGTTTTATCAATTAAAGATAGTTTAAGTGAAAGGGCAGAAGTTCGAATTCGAATACAAAGAGCATTAATTTTTGAGTATTTTGAAAAAACGAAGGAAGCATTTTCTGAGTTAGATAGACTAGAAGAAATTTATACTACTAGAATAAAATATAGGTATTATGGACAGTATTTATTTAGAAAATCTTCTAGCTATAGAGTTTTGAAACCAGTAGAAAAAAGCGACAGTATTGCATTGTTTTATGCTAATAAAGCTGCAGCTTTTGGAGATCTTTATAAATATTATGATGTTAGTGCAATTGCTAAAATGTTACAAAGTTTTTTTGTTGATAAAAATGATTATATAAATAGAACAAGGCTTTTAAAAGCGTCTTTAAAAGACTTTAAACTTTTAGAAAATCCTCTTTCTGTGAGTATGATGTATACTAGTTTAGCTCGTATTTATCAAAAAAATAAACAGTTAGCAAAAGCTCGAAAATATTTAGACTCAGCACTTACTGAAGCAAAAGTAACAAAAGATTTATATTTAATGTCTTCTGTGTTTAAACAAAGATCAATTTTTTTAGAAAGTATAAACCAACAAGATTCTGCGCTCTACTATTTTAAAAAGTATCATAATGCTGAAACAGAGATTAACTATGAAAAGCAAAACTTAGAGGTTGCAGAAATTAATTTTAAAAACGAATTAAAGTATCATAAACTAGAGGTGTTAAAATCTAAATCTGAACTTTTAGAATCAAAAAAGAATAATTATTATTTGATTGTGTTTTCAATAGGATCTCTTTTTTTAATAGGGTTAATATTTGTTTTATATAGAAGGTTGAGTAAAAAGAATAAAGAAGTATTTTCTAGAAACGAAAAATTGAATCAAAGTATTAATGAGAAAAAAGTTCTGCTTAAAGAACTTAATCATAGAGTGAAAAATAATTTATCTTTAATTATAAGTTTAATCAAATTTCAATCAAAAGAATTTGATAATGATATTTATAAGGAGAGTTTTGTTCATTTAGAGAACAGAATAAATACAATTGTAATTGCTCATGAGCAGTTTATTTATTCAGAAAACGAAATAGAAGGTAAGTTTTATAATCTACAAGAGTATTTGCAAAAGATATCAGAACCTCTAATAAATTTATCTACTCGTAAAATCGACTTTAAACAAAAAGTAAAAAATATTAGAATAAATTTAGATACAGCACTTCCTATTGGAATATTAATGAACGAATTAATAAGTAATAGCTTAGAGCATGGAGTTACCAATGATGTTCTTGTAATTAGAGTTTCGATAAAAAGTGATGGCAATAATATTTTTATTAACTATTTTGATTCTGGAAGTACTTTTAAAGTTAAAGAAAATAATAATAGTTTAGGGTTATTTATTATTGATAGTATGATTGCACAACTTAACGGGACTTATACAAGGAAAGGGTCTGCGTATGAAATAGTTTTAAAACACAAAAATTAAAATCTAATATGGAAAAAATAATAGATTCTAAAAAAAGTATTTTAATAGTAGAAGATGAGTTGTTAATTGCTTTTCAGCTAAAAAACGCTGTCATTCAACAAGGGTATTTATGTGCAGGAATTGCAATTAACTATAATTCTGCAAAAGAAATTTTAGACTCTACTAAAGTAGATTTGGTACTGTTAGATGTAAAAATTTCTGGAGAAAAAACAGGTTTGGATGTAGCTTTATTATTGAATTCTAAATTTGGTATTCCATTTTTGTTCATCACTTCATTTAATGATTCAGAAACATTAGCAAATATTAAAAAACTTTCACCAAAAGGTTATATAAATAAACCCATTAATGAAGCCACATTACTAACTACAATTGACATTGTTTTTGATAATTTAAAAGATAAAACAAAAGAATTTATAAATATAAATATAGGGACAACTACATATAATATTAATTTAACAGAATTATTGTACATAGAATCAGAACATGTTTATGTTAGGTTGCATTACAGAACGAGAAGCCTTTTAATAAGAAGTTCTTTAATTAATTTTTTAGATTTATTACCAAACAAAGTATTTTTACAAGTAAACAGAAGTAATGCTGTAAATATTAATTTTATTGAAAATGTTGGTGCTAGAGATATTAAAATAAATACTGAAACAATAAAGCTCTCATCAAAATATAAAGAAAACTTTTTGAGTATTTTTAATTCTTAGTTGGTTGTTTAGTTATTTTAAAAATAAATATTAGGTAAAAACACCTGTTTTTTAAAATAAATTTGAGAGTTCAGAACAAATTACCCTCTTTTCAGAACATAATTTATTTTATAGTATAAATTTTAAGATATTTTTAATCGATTTTTTAACAAAAAACATAAAAAATGAAATTAAAATTATTTTTAATCTTTTTAATGGTGGGGGCTATTAATGGATTTTCACAAACAACTTTCACTCAGAAAACAAGCTCAAATCTAACTAATGCTGAGAGTTTTAAATTTAGCCAAATAACAACATCAGCAACAAATGGTGTAGCTGCATCTGGTTCTAATATTTATGTAGCAACTACTTCTGGGTTATTGATTTCTTTAGATGGAGGAGTTACTTTTGCCACTAAAACAACTTCAAATGGTTTAGGTTCTGATAGTATAAACGATGTTTTTTTAGATGGTACAATTATATATGCAGCAACATCTGCAGGTATTTCTATTTCTTCAGATGGAGGAAATAGTTTTGTAAATTATGCACCAGGATCTTTTCCTTTAGCAAATAATATTCTAGATGTTTATGCAAGCGGTAATAATATATATGTAGCTTCATTTTATAGAGTTTTTATTTCTACTGATGCAGGATCTACTTTTGTAGAAAAGTATACTTCAGACGGATTAGGTAAAGAGTTTTATAGAGGTATTGTTGCAGATGGTTCTAATGTATATGTTGCTAACGATGGTGGTTTGTCTATTTCTACTGATGGCGGAGTTTCTTTTACAAATAAAACAAAAGCAGATGGTTTAGCCAATACAGGAGCAAATGGAGTTTCTTTTAGTAATGGAGTATTATATACAGCATCAGAAGGATTTGATCCTGTTGGAGGAGTGTCAATAACTACAGATAATGGAAGTACATTTAATGTAGTACAACAATCTGATGGATTGGCAGCCAATTCAGTAAACTGTGTTTACAGTAAAGATGGTAATGTGTTTGTAGGAACAAGCGGTTCATCAATTTCAGTTTCAAATGATGGAGGTTCTACTTTTACAATTTACAGTTATTATGATGGAATAATAGGAGTAGTAAATGATATTTACTTTGATAATAATAAAATTTATGTTTCAACTAATAATGGGTTGGTTATTGGAGAAGAAGCTTTAAGTTACACACAGATACCAGATGCAAATTTTGAGCAACGTTTGATTGATTTAAATATTGATTCAGATGGCGTTATCAATGGAAAAGCCTTAACTACTGATTTAGAAGTTGTAACCACTTTATCAGCACCAATTAATACGATAACAGATTTCACTGGAATCGAAGCGTTTAGAGATTTAGAAGTATTGAATATTTATAATGCTCCAATAACAAGTATTGATTTATCCAACAATTTACAATTAAGAGAATTATATACAAGTAATCAAACAGTTATTGAAGGTAAATTTTTAACTTCTTTAGATATTACGAACAATGTATTATTAGAAAAGTTGGAAGCAACCAATAATGCGATTACGAGTTTAGATGTAAGTAACAATCCATTGTTGAGAGTGCTTGATATTTCGGAGAATGAGTTAACAACACTAGATGTTTCAAATCAAACAGGATTATTAGAGTTAGATTTTGCAAGCAACCAATTAACAGCAATTGATGTTAGTAACAATACTTTATTGACTAAGTTACAAGGAAATGCTAATAATTTAACAGGCGCAGTAGATGTAAGTCAGAACACAGCGTTATTAAACTTAACGTTAAATAACAATGCCAATTTAGGAAACATAAATGTTGCTACAAACATAAATTTAACGAGATTAAATTTATCAACAACAGGATCAACAAGTGTAGATGTTTCAACCAATGTTGCCTTAGAAGAGTTCTTTGTGGCAAGTAATATGCTTACAGCATTAGATGTTTCAACAAATACAGCCTTAAGACAAATAGGATTTGCTTACAATCAAATTACATCTTTAGACTTAAGTACAAATGGAGGCTTAACAGTAATTAGAGTAGAGAATAATGCATTAGAGAGTTTAAATATTCAGAATGGAAACAATGCAAATATTACACAGTTTGATATCAGTAAAAACCCTTTATTAGAATGTGTTTTAGTAGATGATGAGAATGTAGTTTCAAATTTAAACAACAAAGATGCACAGACAAGTTATTCTAGTGTAGCATGTTTTTCAGCATCCGATTACACACAGATACCAGATGCAAATTTTGAGCAACGTTTGATTGATTTAAATATTGATTCAGATGGCGTTATCAATGGAAAAGCCTTAACTACTGATTTAGAAGTTGTAACCACTTTATCATCACCAATTAATACGATAACAGATTTCACTGGAATCGAAGCGTTTAGAGATTTAGAAGTATTGAATATTTATAATGCTCCAATAACAAGTATTGATTTATCCAACAATTTACAATTAAGAGAATTATATACAAGTAATCAAACAGTTATTGAAGGTAAAGTTTTAACTTCTTTAGATATTACGAACAATGTATTATTAGAAAAGTTGGAAGCAACCAATAATGCGATTACGAGTTTAGATGTAAGTAACAATCCATTGTTGAGAGTGCTTGATATTTCGGAGAATGAGTTAACAACACTAGATGTTTCAAATCAAACAGGATTATTAGAGTTAGATTTTGCAAGCAACCAATTAACAGCAATTGATGTTAGTAACAATACTTTATTGACTAAGTTACAAGGAAATGCTAATAATTTAACAGGCGCAGTAGATGTAAGTCAGAACACAGCATTATTAAACTTAACGTTAAATAACAATGCCAATTTAGGAAACATAAATGTTGCTACAAACATAAATTTAACGAGATTAAATTTATCAACAACAGGATCAACAAGTGTAGATGTTTCAACCAATGTTGCCTTAGAAGAGTTCTTTGTGGCAAGTAATATGCTTACAGCATTAGATGTTTCAACAAATACAGCCTTAAGACAAATAGGATTTGCTTACAATCAAATTACATCTTTAGACTTAAGTACAAATGGAGGCTTAACAGTAATTAGAGTAGAGAATAATGCATTAGAGAGTTTAAATATTCAGAATGGAAACAATGCAAATATTACACAGTTTGATATCAGTAAAAACCCTTTATTAGAATGTGTTTTAGTAGATGATGTAAATGCAGTATCAAATTTAGGTAACAAAGATGCTCAGACGAATTATAATAGTACAGTTTGTCCAAATGCGTCAGATTACACACAGATATTAGATGCAAATTTTGAGCAAGCATTAATAGACCAAAATATTGATAGTGATGGAATAATTAATGGTGAAGTTTTAACTTCTGATATTGAAACAATTGCTGAATTAACAATTTCAGATTTAAACATCGCAGATTTAACAGGAATACAAGATTTTGCAGAACTTGTTTATTTAGATGTAAGAGGAAATGAATTAGTAAGTTTAAACCTATCTTCAAACACAGGTTTAGAAACTGTTTTTGCTCAATTTAATGATTTAACGAGTATAGATGTTTCTAATAGTTTAGGTTTGGTGGAATTAGCATGTCAATTTAATTTTATTGAAAGTTTAGATGTTTCAAATAATACAGCCTTAATCACTCTAAGTTGTGAAGCAAATCAAATACCAAGTTTAGATGTTACAAACAATGTGTCATTAGAAGCTCTAAGTTGTGGAGCAAATAATATAGCAGCTATTGATGTAACAAACAATACAGTTTTAACAATTTTAACGGTAGATAATAATAAACTTACAACTTTAGATGTTACAAATAATACTGGATTAGAAATTTTAGGTTGTGGTACAAATGATATTACATCTTTAGATATTTCAAATCAGCCATTATTAAAGAATTTAAATACAAGTAAAACGAAATTAACTTGGTTAGATGTAACGAATAATACTGTTTTAGAAATATTATCTTGTCAGCATAATACTTTAACTTCTTTAGATGTTAGCAATAATATAAATTTAGAAATCTTAAGAGTAGATAATAATTCATTAACAGGGATAGATGTTACAGAAAACACTCAAATACATGAATTAGATTTAAGATCAAATTCTATAGTTAATATTGATGTTAATCAAAATACACTTCTTACAAAATTATTATTAGCAAACAATTCTTTAGAAAGAGCATATTTAAAAAATGGTACAAACTCTTTAATTACAACTTTTAGTATTAATAACAATCCAAATTTAACTTGTATTGCAGTTGATGATGTAGCTTTTTCTAATACAAATTGGACTGATAAAGACCAAGATGCTAATTATAATACAGATTGTAATTCAGAATGGACTGTATATACAACAGATGAAGAATTAGAAACAGCTCTAGTAACTGCAACAGGTCTAGATACAGATGGAGATGGAGAAATAACCTACGAAGAAGCACAGGCATTTACAGGGACATTAGATTTAACAGGTAAAAATATTTCTAATGTAATAGGTTTAGAAGCATTTACTAATGCAGATATAATTGATGTTTCTGGAAACATTATTACAGATGTTAGTTCTTTATTAAAAGCAAATTCTGTTATAGTACAATCTAAAACAACAGGTGAAAAAAGAAGTTTTAATAGAACAGAAAATAATGTTAAAAAGCTAATTCTATCTGATAATTTAATAGAAAGCATAGATATTTCTGAAGTTAAAAATATCACTGAGTTAATTGCTAGAAACAATAAATTAACTTTCTTAAATTTAAAAAATGGAAACAATTCAACTTTAGAAATTGTTGATGTTACAGGTAATGCTAACTTAGGGTGTATTGAGGTTGATAATGTTGCAGATGCAGAAGCGAATGAAAATTGGAAAAAAGATGCTACAGCAATTTACAGTACATCTTGTAACGCTTCATTATCAATAGATGATAATTTCTTAAAAAACAACATTAATATTTATCCTAATCCAGCGGCATCAATTATTAAGATTTCTATATCTAATGGTTTACAATTAAAATCAGTTGAAATTTTTAATTTAGTTGGAAAAAGAGTTGTTAAAACAACAAAAGAAACTATAAGTGTAGCGCATTTACCATCTGGAATTTACTTTGTAAAAACTAGTACAGATAAAGGTTTTGTAAACGCAAAATTGATTAAAAGATAATTTTAATCCCCCATTTTTTAAAAAAAGCTACTGAATTTTCAGTAGCTTTTTTTTTTTAACACCTTACCTCATTCCTTTAGAATTCGTGTATTTTACGAATTAGAGAAATAACAACAGTTTATTTTTTTCTACAAATTCTCATTAAAAGGATGCGGATTCTAAAAAGAATAAAATTTAATAAAAGGATTATACTACTTTTGATGTAGAATCAAAAAAGTAGTTCTAAGAACTTTAATTTTGGTATTTTTTCATTCTTAGAGAATGCGTATATTTACGAATTAGTGAAGATTAGGCGATGTTTTTGTATTAGCTTGATAATCAATTTATGAACCAAGAGGTTTTTGGCCTTTATAGAGTTGTTTTTTAGTGGATTTGCTGCTAATAATAATCCTTAAAGAATATCAACTATAAAAATATATATACTTACATGGCATGTGGAAGTTGTGGTACAACAGAAAATGGAGTACCAAAAGGTTGTAAGAGTAATGGTAATTGTGGTACAGGAACTTGTGGAAGTGGTAGTAATAAACTTGCCGTTTTCGATTGGTTGTCTAACATGACTCTACCAAGTGGACAAGAAAGATTCAATATTTTTGAAGTTCGTTTCAAGAACGGAAGAAAACATTTCTATAAAAACCCTGATAATTTACCCATAACAATGGGAGATATTGTAGCTACAGAAGGTTCTCCTGGGCACGATATTGGTACAGTTTCTTTGGCAGGAGAATTGGTAAAAGTGCAAATGAAAAAGCGCAAAATCACTGCAGATCATGAAGATGTAAAGAAAATTTACAGAAAAGCAAGTCAAAGAGATATTGATATTTGGCAGCAAGCAAGAGCAAAAGAAGAAGAAACTCAAAGAAGAGGAAGAGAAATTTTAGGACGTTTAGGTTTGCAAATGAAATTATCTGATGTAGAATATCAAGGTGATGGAAACAAAGCAACTTTCTATTATACAGCAGATACAAGAGTAGATTTTAGACAATTAATTAGAGATTTAGCAAGTGCTTTTTCTATTCGTGTAGAAATGAAACAAGTAGGCGCAAGGCAAGAAGCTGCACGTTTAGGCGGCGTTGGTTCTTGTGGTAGAGAATTATGCTGTTCTACTTGGTTAACAGATTTTAGAAAAGTAACAACATCTGCAGCTCGTTATCAACAATTGTCTTTAAATCCATTAAAATTAGCAGGACAATGTGGCAAGCTTAAATGTTGTTTAAACTTTGAGCTAGAAACCTATTTAGATGCTTTAAAAACGTTTCCAAAACAAGATGTTGTTTTAAAAACAGAGAAAGGAGATGCTGTTTTTGTAAAGATGGATATTTTTAAAAATCATCTTTGGTACACATATAAAGAAGAACGTTTCAAATGGTTTAGACTTACTTTAGATCAAGTTCTAGAAATAATTGATCTCAATAAAAATAATGAGAAATCTATTTCGTTAGAAGAATATGAAGCTGATGTAGAGATTCCTGTAAAAGTAGATTTTGAGGATGCTGTTGGTCAAGATAGTTTAACACGTTTTGATGCGCCTAAAACTAGCAAACGTAAAAGAAATAACAGAAATAGAAATAAGAAAAAACCTGTGGCTGCAGTTGCTAACAATAATAATAAGCAAAAGCCAAATCCAAATCAAAAAAGGAAACCACAGGCAAGAAAGCAATCTAATAATAACCCAAATAAGCAGAATAATCAACAGAAACCAAAACCTCAGTCTAGGCAAAAACCAAAAACTCAAGCAAAAGCAAAGCAACCAGAAGGAGAGGTTAAGAAGGTAAATAAACCAAGAAGAAATAATAAAAATCGTAAAAATAATAATCCAAAAAATGACAACAATTCTGAAAATAAATAAGTTTTCAATTGTTTTAGTATCTGTTTTTTTAATGTTTTCTTGTAATGATAAGGTTGATTTTAATGAATATAAATCAATTGATAATGAAGGTTGGAAAGCGAATGAAAAAGTATTGTTTGAGTTTGATGTAAAAGATACAATTTCACCCAAAAATTTATTTATCAATATTAGAAATAATAATGAGTATGGATATAGTAATTTGTATGTTATTACGGAGCTTATTTTTCCAAATAAAACCATTGTTGTAGATACTTTACAATACGAAATGGCAGATGAAATGGGTAGATTTTTAGGTACTGGTTTTACAGAGATTAAAGAAAATAAATTATTTTATAAGGAAAAAAAGACGTTTCCAGTTTCTGGAAAATACATGTTTAATGTACATCACGCAATGCGAAAAAATGGCGCTATTAATCCAATTGAATTTTTAAAAGGAATTCAAGATGTTGGTTTTAGCATAGAAAATTAGAAATAAATTCCCGTTTTCACGGGAAAGACAAATTAAAGAAATCTCAAAAATATTGAGAAGTAATTTTTATTATGACAACAAAAAAAGTGACAAGTTTTAAAAAATATATCAAATGGTTTTGGGGAATCGTTCTTGGAGGGTTTTCGTTACTAATATTAATATTTTTATTTGCTTCATGGGGGTTTTTAGGAGCTTTACCAACGTTTGAAGAATTAGAAAATCCAGAAAATAACTTAGCTACAGAAGTTATTTCTGCTGATGGAAAAACATTAGGTAAATATGCTACAGAAAATAGAACACCAATAAAATTTAAAGCTTTACCAGACAATTTAGTAAAAGCATTAGTAGCAACAGAAGATGAACGTTTTTTTGAACATTCTGGTATTGATTTTTACAGTACAGCAAGAGCAGTATTAAAACCAGGAAGTGGAGGAGCAAGTACAATTACGCAGCAATTGGCTAAAATGTTGTTTACTGGAAGAGCTTCTAGAAACATTTTTTTAAGAATTGGTCAAAAAGTTAAAGAATGGGTTGTAGCACTAAAATTAGAAAAGCAATACACCAAGCAAGAAATTTTAACCATGTATTTAAATAAATACGATTTCTTAAACCAGGCAGTTGGTATTCGTTCCGCAGCAAGAATTTATTTTGGTAAAGAACCAAAAGAATTAGATGTACAAGAATCTGCTATGTTAGTTGGGATGTTAAAAAATTCATCATTATACAACCCTCTAAGAAGAGAAGAAAGGGTAAAACAACGTAGAAATGTTGTTTTAAAACAAATGAATAGAAGTGCGTTTATTACACTACAGGAAAAAGATTCTTTGCAAAAATTAGACTTAGGTTTAGATATTCATAAAGAAGGTCATAGTGATGGATCTGCAACTTATTTTAGATCTCATTTACAAAAAGTACTTAGAAAATGGGTACAAAACAACCCAAAACCAAATGGTGAAGAATATAATATTTTTAGAGATGGTTTAAAAATTTATGTAACCATAGATTCTCGTATGCAAAAGTATGCAGAAGAAGCTATTGAAGAACATATGTCTAATTTACAATCGTACTTTTTTAAGGAACAAAAAAGAAATAAAACGGCTCCTTTTTACGATTTAGAAAAAGATCAAATTAAAGGGATTTTAGATAGAGCTAAGAAAAATTCTGATAGATATAAGCGTTTAAAAATTGCAGGAAAATCTAATAAATATATTGATAAGGTTTTCAAAACAAAAACAAAAATGAGTGTTTTTTCTTGGAAAGGAAATAAAGACACCCTTATGTCTCCAAACGATTCTATAAGATATTATAAATACTTTTTACGTTCAGGATTATTGTCAATTGAACCACAATCTGGTCATATAAAAGCGTGGGTTGGAGGTATAGATAATAAACATTTTAAATATGATGCAGTTGCTCAGCAAAAAAGACAAGTTGGTTCTACTTTTAAGCCTTTTGTATATGCAACAGCCATTAATCAATTAAAATTATCTCCTTGTGAAGAGTTTCCTAATATACCATATACAATACCTAAAGGAAAATATGGAATTCCAGAAGAATGGACACCAGAAAATTCTAATAAAAAGTATGGAGGAATGCTTACTTTAAAAGATGGTTTAGCAGGTTCTGTAAATACAATGTCGGCAAGATTAATAGATATGGTTTCTCCAGAAAACGTAGCACGTTTAGCAACATCTGCAGGTATTGAGAGCGAAATTCAAGCAAATCCATCAATTGCACTAGGAGCAGTAGATTTATCTTTAATAGAAATGGTAAGTGCCTATTCTACGTTTGCAAATAAAGGTTTACGAGTTTCACCAATGATTTTAACAAGAATTGAAGATAAAAACGGAACTGTTTTACAAGAATTTATACCAGAAACTAAAGAGGTTTTAAGTGAAGAATCTGCTTATGTGGTGTTAGATTTATTAAAAGGAGTAACACAATCTGGTTCTGGTGTTCGTTTACGTTTACCATGGAAAAAAGCAAGTTATATAACAGGTCATCCTTATAAATTTACAAACCCAATTGCTGGTAAAACAGGTACTACACAAAATCAATCTGATGGTTGGTTTATGGGAATTGTACCAAATTTAGCAACAGGAGTTTGGACAGGTGGAGAAGATAGATCAACTCATTTTGCAGGAATTGATAAAGGACAAGGAGCAACAATGTCTTTACCATCTTGGGCTTTATTTATGCAAAAATGTTATGCTGATAAAACATTAAATATCAGTCAAGAAGATTTTGAAAAACCAGACAATTTATCAATCAATATTAATTGTGTAGATAAATCTGATAAAAAAGATGATGACAAGAAAGAGGTAATTCCAGAAGAAGATACAGACTTTTAATTTTGCTAAATTTACTTGTATTGAACTAATTTTAGTATTTTTAAATATAAATCATAAAGAGAATTAGTATGATAAATAAAAAAGTAAACAACGTACAAGAAGCTTTACAGGGTGTTAAAAGTGGAATGACTTTTATGCTTGGAGGTTTTGGTTTGTGTGGAATTCCAGAAAATGCTATTTCAGAATTGGTCAAATTAGATATTAGAGATGTTACTTGTATTTCTAACAATGCAGGTGTTGATGATTTTGGATTAGGATTACTTCTTCAAAATAAACAAATCAAAAAAATGATTTCTTCTTATGTTGGCGAAAACGATGAGTTTGAGCGTCAAATGTTATCAGGTGAATTAGAGGTAGAATTAACACCCCAAGGAACTTTAGCAGAAAAATGTAGAGCTGCACAAGCTGGTTTTCCTGCATTTTATACACCTGCTGGTTATGGAACTGAAGTTGCAGAAGGAAAAGAAACAAGAGATTTTGATGGAAAAATGTATGTTTTGGAGCCTGCATTTAAAGCAGATTTTGCATTTGTAAAAGCTTGGAAAGGTGATGCTGCAGGGAATTTAATTTTTAAAGGAACTTCAAGAAATTTTAATCCAAATATGTGTGGAGCTGCAACAATTACAGTTGCAGAAGTTGAAGAATTAGTTCCTGTTGGAGAACTTGAACCAAATAATATTCATATTCCAGGAATATTTGTACAAAGAATCTTTCAAGGAAAAGATTATGAAAAGAGAATTGAACAACGAACTGTAAGACAAAGAAATTAGTTATGGCTTTAGATAAAAATGGTATAGCAAAAAGAATTGCACAAGAAGTTCAAGATGGATTTTACGTAAACTTAGGAATTGGGATTCCAACTTTAGTTGCTAATTATGTAAGAGATGATATTGAAGTAGAATTTCAAAGTGAAAACGGAGTTTTAGGAATGGGGCCTTTTCCTTTTGAAGGAGAAGAAGACGCAGATATTATAAATGCAGGAAAACAAACCATAACCACAATGCCAGGAGCAAGCTTTTTTGATTCGTCAATGAGTTTTGCAATGATTCGTGGTAAACACGTACATTTAACAATTCTTGGAGCAATGGAAGTTGCAGAAAATGGTGATATTGCTAACTGGAAAATTCCAGGAAAAATGGTAAAAGGAATGGGTGGTGCAATGGATTTAGTTGCATCTGCAGAAAATATTATAGTTGCAATGATGCACACCAATAAACGTGGTGAATCTAAGATATTAAAAAAATGTTCTTTACCCTTAACAGGGGTTGGTTGCGTAACTAAAGTAGTTACTAATTTGGCTGTATTAGAGGTAAAAAATAATGCGTTTCATTTATTAGAAAGAGCTCCTGGAGTTTCTATTGAAGAAATTAAAAAAGCAACAGAAGGCACTTTAGTTATAAATGGAGAAATTCTAGAAATGAGTATTTAATATGAAATTATTTAAAAAAACATATTGGTTAATTTATCCGGTCTTATTAGTGCTTTTTTTATTCATTTTTGATCAAATTTATACAACAGATAATTTTCTTTTAAAAGTTGGGATTTGTGGTCCTTTAGCTTATATTTTATCACCAAGAAAAAAGATAATAGAAAATCAAACAGGAAAGTTCAAACAAATTACCTGGATTTTTCTTAAAAACTCAATTATTTTAGATAAATGAAAATAATATCATACAATGTAAACGGAATTAGAGCAGCTTTAAAGAAAGGATTTTTAGATTGGTTAGAAGCCGCAAATCCAGATGTAATTTGCATCCAAGAAACCAAAGCACATAAAGAACAATTAGATTTGTCTTTGTTTGAAAATGCAGGTTATCCTCACCATTATTGGTTTTCTGCACAGAAAAAAGGATACTCTTCTGTTGCCGTTTTTTGTAAAGAAAAGCCAAATCATATAGAATATGGAACAGGAATAGAATCGATGGATTTTGAAGGTAGAAACCTTCGTGTAGATTTTGACGATGTTTCAGTTATGAGTCTATATCTTCCATCAGGAACAAATTCAGAAAGATTAGATTTTAAATTCAACTTTATGGACGAATTTCAGGAATATGTAAATGATTTAAAGAAAGAAATTCCAAATTTAGTAATCTGTGGAGATTATAATATTTGCCATGAAGCAATAGATATTCATAACCCAAAAATGAAAGGAGTTTCTGGGTTTTTACCAGAAGAAAGAACTTGGATTGGAGATTTTATTAATAGCGGGTTTATAGATAGTTTCCGTTTTTTAAATCAAGATAAACAAGAATATTCTTGGTGGAGTTATAGAGCAAATTCTAGAGCAAATAATAAAGGTTGGCGTTTAGATTATGCTATGGTTTCTGAACCTTTAAAAGAAAATATATCGAGAGCTTATATTTTACCAGAAGCAAAACATTCAGATCATTGTCCAATTGTAGTTGAGTTAGATATTTAAAATAGATGATAAAAAACCTAATTATATTCCTTTTTTTAACCAATGCTGTTTTTTCGCAAGAAACAAAAGACAGTATTTTTAATATAGAAAAAGATACTTTATTCGTTAAAGTAAAAACAGATACTTTATTTATAGCAAAAGATTCTCTTGTAAAACCAGTTAAAGAAGAGTTGTTTTCTGATAAGGATTTAAACACAATTGATAGCTTATTGGTAGAAGAAAAGTTTTACTCATCATTAGTAGATTCATTAAGTTATGTAATTAATGATAAAGATATTATTGGAAACACAACATCAGTATTAACAACAGATTTGCTAAAACTGCGTCTTTCTAATTTAAATGATAAAACTCCATTTAACCTAGGATACAATTCTTCCTTAGAAAAAGTAATAAACAGTTATTTATTATATCGAAAAAAGTATTACCCAGCTTTAATGGCAAAAGCAAAATATTATTTTCCAATGTTTGAGCAACATCTAGATCAGCATGATATTCCTCTTGAAATGAAATATTTAGCAATTGTAGAATCTGCATTAAGACCTAAAATTAAGTCTAGAGTTGGTGCAACAGGTTTATGGCAATTTATGTACGGAACAGGAAAACAGTTTGATTTAAAAGTAAGTTCTTATGTAGATGAACGTCAAGACCCTGTAAAAGCAACAGTTGCAGCTTGTAAATATTTAAGTCAGTTATTTACAATTTTTGGCGATTGGGATTTAGCTTTAGCAGCGTATAATTCTGGACCAGGAAATGTAAGAAAAGCAATAAAACGCTCTGGAGGGTATAAAAATTATTGGAATATAAGACCTTATTTACCGAGAGAAACAGCAGGCTATGTTCCTGCATTTTATGCAACAATGTATATTTTTGAGTATGCAGATAAACATAAAATTTACTCTGAATTACCAAAATTTTTCAATTTTCAAACTGATACAGTTCGTATAAAAAGAACCATTAGTTTCGATCAAATTGCAGAAAAAATAGATGTTGATGAAGAAGTTTTAGCAGAACTAAATCCTTCTTATAAGCTAGATATAATTCCTTTTGTAAAAGATAGAAATTATGCTTTAAGATTACCTAGCAACAAAATTATTGCCTTTTTAGATAAAGAAAAAGATATTTATGCTTTGGCTGATGCAGATGATTCTCAAAGAGAAAAACCATTGCCAAAATACTTTGAAATGGATAAACGAATTCGTTACAAAGTGGTAAGTGGAGATTTTTTAGGAAAAATTGCAAATAAATTTGGTGTAAGAGTAAGTGATCTTAAACGTTGGAATAGTCTAAAAAGTAGTCGTTTAAAAATAGGACAAAGATTGTATATTTATCCAAAGAAACTTGCATTCTCAAAAGGAAAATCTACTAAAAAGAATGAGTTAAAACCTTCCATAAAAGGACCCCACAAAGTTTATATAGTTCAGAAAGGTGATTCACTTTGGAGCATTTCTCAAAAATTTAAAAATGTTTCTGTCGATAAAATTAAAAAATGGAACAATATTTGGAGTGCTAAAGGTTTAAAACCAGGAACTAAACTTAAAATATTTAAAAGCTAAACTCATGAAAAAATTATATACCCTATTTGCAATTACAGTTTTACTCTCATCATGTGTAGGTAAAGATAAATTTGTTTTACGTACATCAATCGGTAAAGTAAATAAAGTAATGGTAGTTACTAAAGCAAGTGACTGGACTGGTATTATTGGTAAAGAAATAAGGAATTCTTTTGGAGAATTAATGGTTGGTTTACCACAACCAGAATCACTTTTAACGGTTTCACAAGTTGCTCCAAATGGTTTTGGAAATATGATGAAAGTTGGTAGAAATATTTTAGTAATAGGTGTAAGTGATAAAGAAGAATATTTTGTTAGAAATAACGTTTATGCACAACCACAAACTATTATTTACGTGTATGCAAAGGATGATGAAGGTGTTGTGAAATTGTTTAAAAAGCACGAAAAAGAAATCATAAAAACGTTTATACAATCTGATATTAACATGACTCAGAATTTGTTTGCAAAAAACAAATTAGACGATTCTCAATTTAAAACTCTACAAAATTTAGGAATTTCATTAACCATTCATGATAAATTTAAAACTGTAGATGATACAGGAGATTTTTTGTGGTTACGTCATCATTTAACTAGTGGAATTGCAAAAACTGGAAGTAATAATATTTTAGTGTATTCAGTTCCCTTAGAAGATGAAACTCAAGTAGCAGATAGTATTGTAGCTGTTAGAAATAGAATCGGTAAGAAATATATTCCTGGTTCAGAACCAGAAACGATGTACATGATTACTGAAGAAGCATACACTCCTTTTACTTTTGATGCAACTATTGATGGAAAAAAAGCGTATGAAACTCGTGGAAAATGGGAAGTTCAAAACGATTTTATGGCGGGTCCATTTTTAAACTACACTGTAGTTGATAAAAAAAATAACAGATTGGTTATTTTTGAAGGATTTACCTATGCCCCTTCTGTAAATAAAAGAGCTTTTTTGTTTGAACTTGAAGCTATCGCAAAATCTATGAGGATTAAATAAAATTAACATAATTATAAATTGAAACCGAAAGTATTTACTTTCGGTTTTTTTATGGGATTTAATTATCAATTTCATATTTCCTATATTTGGTATTCAACCAAAACAATTATAATATGAAATTTAATCTTTTAATGACAGCATTTGCTGCTCTTGTGCCTATGGTAATCGGCTTTTTATGGTATGGTCCAATGTTATTTAAAAATGCATGGATGAAAGAAGTAGGTTTTACAGACGAATCTATGGAAGGTACTAATATGTTTAAAATGTTGGGTCTAAGTTATGTGTTGAGTTTTCTTTTTGCTTTTTTATTACAAACATTGGTAATTCACCAATTTGGAGCACAATCAACTTTAATGGCAGAACCAGGTTTTGCAGAAGGAACAGGTGAAGCATTTACATATTTTCAAGAATTTATGGCAAATTATGGCGATCGTTTTAGAACTTTTGGTCATGGAGCCTTACATGGAGGTTTATTAGGTGTATTTGTAGTTTTACCAGTTATGGGTACTAATGCTTTATTTGAAAAGAAAAGCTTTAAATATGTTGCTATTAATGTTGGTTACTGGATAGTGACAATGGCTATTATGGGAGGTATTCTTTGTCAATGGGTATAAAATTATATCATTTATAAAATAAAAAACCACGCATTATGCGTGGTTTTTTATGAATTAAAAATAAGTTTAGTAACCTATTTTTACTCTTACTTTTTGTAAAACATTATTGGCAACTTTTGTTGCTTTTTTTGCTCCAATTTCTAGAGCTTCATCAATTTCATGTTTATTTTCCATAAAATGATTGTAACGCTCTCTTACAGTAGCAAATTGCTCAATAATTAATTCGTATAAAGCTTGTTTAGCATGTCCATAACCATAATTTCCACCTTCGTAATTTGCTCTCATTTCTGCAATTTGAGCTTCAGAAGCTAATAATTTATACAAACCAAAAACGTTATCAGTATTTGGGTCTTTTGGTTCTTCTAAACCTAAACTATCTGTTTTAATAGACATTATTTGTTTTCTCAATTTTTTATCAGACAAGAAAATATTGATAATGTTATTTCTAGATTTGCTCATTTTTTCACCATCAGTTCCAGGAACTAATTTGGTGTGTTCTTGAATTTTAGCTTGAGGAACAACTAACGTTTGTCCTACAATATTGTTAAACCTATTTGCAACATCGCGAGTCATTTCTAGATGTTGTAACTGATCTTTACCAACAGGAACAATTTCTGCATCATACAATAAAATATCTGCAGCCATTAACATTGGGTAGGTAAATAAACCTGCATTTACATCTCCTAATCTATCTGCCTTATCTTTAAAACTATGGGCTAATGTTAATCTTTGATAAGGGAAAAAGCAACTTAAATACCAAGTCAACTCTGTTGTTTGAGGCACATCACTTTGTCTGTAAAAAACAGTATTATTTATATTTAAACCACAAGCTAACCAAGTGGCAGCAGTGCTATAAGTATTTTCTCTCAATTCTTTTCCATCCTTTATTTGGGTTAAAGAATGCATATCAGCAATAAAAAGAAAAGCTTCGTTTTCTGGGTTATTAGCCATTTCTATGGCTGGTAAAATAGCACCTAATAAATTACCTAAATGTGGTGTTCCTGTACTTTGAACACCTGTTAAAATTCTTGACATTTATCTTATTTTGAAATGCAAAAATAATCAAACAAAAGAATATTACTACATTAGCATATATGAAATATTTACTTTTTCCATTTCGTTTAATTTGGCGACTATGGTTTTATTTTTTAATGTTTATAACCATATTGTTAATGGTACCTTTATTATTGGTGCTTTTATCTGATGAAAAGTATTATAATTCTTTCTGGAAATTGATGAGAATATGGTCTTTTCTATTAATCTATGGTATGGGTTTTAGGTTAAAAATAGATAAAAAGCAAAAAACAGATCCTAAAAAAAGTTACATGTTTATTGCAAATCACGCCTCTTTATTAGATCCTTGGATTATGATAGCTATGAATAAAAACCCAATATTATTTGTTGGAAAAAAAGAACTAGTAAAACTACCAATATTTGGATTTTTTTATAAGAAAGCTGTAGTAATGGTTGATAGAGGCGATCCCAAAAGCAGAAAAAATGTTTATGCTAGAATTAAAAAAAGATTAGATACTGGTTTGAGTATTGCAATTTTTCCTGAAGGATTAGTTCCTGCAGAAAATGTGATACTTGCTCCTTTTACAAATGGAGCATTTAGTTTAGCTATAGAATATCAAATGCCAATTGTTGCACAAGTTTATTATGATGCAAAACGATTTTTTTCTTGGAATTTTTTTAAAGGAAGACCTGGTGTTTTTAGAGTAAAACAACTTAAATTTACAGAAACTAAGGGTTTATCAAATGATGATAGGGTTAAATTAAAAGAAAAGACGTTTATAGTAATGTATGATGAATTGTTAAATGATAAACGTTATATGAAAGATACAAATAGACCAAATAATGAGCGAGAAATTAAATCACCTTTATAGTAAATCCGAAGAAAATTTAAATATTTGGTCTCATGGTTTAGGTTTAATTGCAAGCATTATTGCATTTCCCTTTTTAATTATTAAGGCATTTTCGTATTCAAATTTTTGGGATGTTTCTAGTTTTATAATTTATGGGTTGAGTTTAATTATTCTTTATGCAGCTTCCACTTTTTATCATGCAGCTACAAACCCTAAGAAAAGAAGAAAATTAAATATTTTTGATCACGCTGCAATTTATGTACTAATTGCTGGTAGTTATACACCTTTTTGTTTGGTAGGTTTAGAGTCTCAATTAGGTTGGTATATGTTTATTGCAGTTTGGGTATTTGCTTTAACAGGTATTATTCTCAAACTTTTTTTTACAGGAAGATTTGACAAAATTTCAACTGCAATGTATCTTTTAATGGGTTGGCAAGTCATGTTTTTTATAAAACCTTTAATAAGTGCATTATCAAGTTTTAGTTTAAATTTGTTAATTGCTGGAGGTGTTTTTTATACAATAGGAGCAATATTATATTCTATTAAAAGAATGCCTTACAATCATGCAATTTTTCACGTATTTGTTTTATTAGGTAGTGTTAGTCATTTTTTTGCACTATACTTTCTGTAGCTAAAAACTTCTTTTAAAATGACTTAAATAATTTTTAAGACCTTTAAACTGGGTAAAAGTTTGACAATCCCATAAAAAAAAATTACTTTTGTAGTGCTTAATGATATTAACCTTGGTTAATACATTAGGTGTTATAAATCTTATTTAGGGGGTAGGTTTATTAAATTTCCTCGAACTTTTGTTCGAGGTTTTTTTATGCCCAATTTTTAAAAGGAAGCTTACTAATGCTTGAATTATAGTATTTTATATTACCAGTAACTTCTTTTCCTAACCAGTTTGGTTTGATGAAAGTCTCAAATTCAGAATTTAATTCTACCTCTGCAATGACTAATCCGTTATTATCTCCGTAAAATTCATCAACTTCAAAAGTATGCTCACCTGCATTCACTAAATATCTGGTTTTTTCAATTATTGAAGGTTCACAAAGTAAAAGTAAACTTTCTGCTTCTTCTTTTTTAATTTCCTTTTCCCATTCAAACCTTGTTGTTCCTGCTGTGTTAGATTTCCCTTTAATTGTCACAAAAGCTTTATTATTAGCAATTCTAACTCTTACGGTTCTATTTTTATCAGAATTTAAATAGCCTTGTTTAATGTGTTTTTGTGTATAGCTTTCATTTTTATAATCATCATTTTTCACCAAAAACTTTCTTTCTATTTCTACACTCATAAAATCTTTTGATTTTTGTACTAATGTAAGGTGTTTTATCGTTATTGTAACAATTAATAAATATCTTTGAGAATCAAAATTAAACAATGAGAAAACACTTTTTACTTTTTAGTTTATTTTTTTCACTAATACTTTCCGCTCAAACAGATTACAGTGATTCTTGGGAGGATTTTTATTCTTATAACAATGTAAAAGATTTTGTAAAGGTAGATGATGTAATTTATGCATTGGCTGATAATGCTGTTTTTACTTATAACATAACCACAGAAGAGATTAATAAATTGTCGTCAGTACAAGGTTTATCTGGAGAAACTACATCTTCAATTCACTATAATACAACTTTTAAAAGATTATTTATTGGATATGAAAATGGGTTGGTAGAAGTAGTAGATGGTGATGGTACCATTACTATTTCATCAGATATTGTAAATTTTAATCAATCGGGTAGAAAAGTTATAAATGATATTACAGAGGTTAACAATAAGCTTTATTTATCAACTCCTTTTGGAATTGTGGTTTATGATATAGAAAATTTAGAGTTTGGAGATACTTATTTTATTGGTAATAATTCAAGTTCGTTAGAAGTTAATCAAACGGCTATTTTTAATGGATTTATATATGCAGCTACAGATAGAGGACTTTTTTCGGCAGATTTATCTAGTAATTTATTGATTGATTTTAACAATTGGAATGAACAATTTTCTGGAAGAAATTTTAGTAATATTACATTTTTTAATAACCAAATTTATGTTACAGAAGGAAGTAAGTTATTTCAATTAAATACAGCTATTTTAACGGAAGTAAGAAGTTTTTCTCAAACGATTCTAGCAATTAAAGCTGCTAGTTCTCACTTATCTATTACATTAGATACTTCTGCAATTATTTTAGATTTATCAATGAATGAAGTTTTTAATTTTTCTCCAAATACAGAATTTGATTATGTTTTAAATAATTCTTTTTTTGATAATAACAATGCTTTTTTGGCAACAAAAGAATCTGGGATTTTAATTACAAATTCAGGTCAAATATCAAATTATAAGGAAATACACCCAGAAGGACCTTTGTCTAATGATATTTTTTCAATTACAACAAGTAATAATAGTATTTGGGTTGTGTATGGAGGTTATACATCTGCTTATGTTCCATCTGGAAATAGAAAAGGATTTAGCAACTATAATGGTGTAAATTGGATAAATAACAAATTTTCTGAAGATTTACCAATCAAAGATTTGGTTGATGTAACTATAGATACAAGTAAAGAAAATAAGGTTTTTATTGCTTCTTTTGCTCAAACGAGTAATGGTAATATTTTTTCTGGAGGTGGGCTTTTAGAAGTAGAAAATAATGAAATTACTAATTTTTATCATTCTAAAAATAGTCTTTTAGAAGATGTTTTTCCAAATTCTACAAATAGTATTACAACAAGAGTTAGTGGGGCTAGTTTTGATAGTCAAGGAAATTTATGGTTGGCAGATGCATTGGCTTCAAAAAAATTAAAAAAATTATCTGCAAGTGGAACATGGTCAAGTTATGATTTAAGTAGTTTGCAAACAAATACAGCACAAGAAACAAATATTGTTGTTGTTGATAGAAACAATAGTATTTGGATTGGTACAAGAAGAAATGGAGTTTATGTTTATAATGAAAACGGAGATAGAAAAAAAGCATTGGTTGCTACAACAAACTCAGGAAATTTACCAGACGTAAATGTAAGAGCTATTGCTGTAGATGGTAGTAATAGAGTTTGGATAGGTACACAATCTGGTATGGTAATGTATAATAATGCTTCTGGAGTTTTTGATGACACAACACCTAATGCTAGTGCAATTGTAATTAACGGAAATGAAGATGGATTTGGAGAAAGACTTTTAGGAGACCAAACTATTAATTCTATTGTTGTAGATGGTGCAGAAAATAAATGGTTTGGTACAGATAATGGAGGTGTAATTTATACAAATCCAAATGGGCAAACAACTTTGGCTAATTTTAGTACACAAAATTCTCCTTTACCATCTAATAAAATTGTAAAAATTGCTATAGATAATAGTTCTGGAAAAGTGTATTTTGCTACTAATAAAGGTATGGTTGCTTATAATAGTAATGTTGCACCTTTTGGAGATGTTTTAGGCGATGTTTATGCATATCCAAACCCTGCTCTTAAAAATCATGAAAAAGTTACTATAGATGGTAGAAATGGAACACACTTGCCAAAAGGAACAAATGTAAAAATTCTTGATGTTTCTGGTAACTTAGTTTATGAAACCAATGTTGTAGAAGGGCAAGAATTAGAAGGAGGAAAAGTTGTTTGGAATAAAAAAAATCTTGCAGGAAATAAAGTTGCTTCTGGAGTATATATAGTTTTATTATCTAATGATGATGCATCAGAAACTGCAGTAACTAAAATTGCAATAGTAAACTAATGGCTTTAATAACTACAAAAGCAATTGTTTTAAGTTCTCTTAAATATAGTGACTCAAGTTTAATCGTAAAATGTTATACACAAGAGGAAGGACTAAAATCTTACTTAATTAGAGGTGTTCTAAAAGCTAAAAAAGGAGGATTAAAAATAGCCTATTTTCAGCCATTAACTCAACTTAATATTGTTGCAAGTCATAGTAATAAAGGTTCTTTAAATTCTATAAAAGAAGTACAGGTTTCTAACCCATATAAGACAATTTATAAAGATATTATAAAACAATCTGTGGTGTTGTTTTTGTCAGAAGTTTTATCTTATTCCATTAAAGAGGAAGAAAAAAACAAAGCGCTTTTCGAATATTTAGAAACGGGGCTTATTTGGTTAGATTTACATGATAAAATTGCTAATTTTCACTTATTATTTTTATTGAATTTAACTCGTTTTTTAGGATTCTATCCAGACTTATTAGAAAAAGATAAATTTGGGTTCGATTTATTAGAAGGAAACTTTACAAATCTAACTTCTCAAAAAAATGTGATATCAGGAAGCAATTTTTATCAATTTAAGAAGCTGTTAGGCATTAATTTTGATGGTATAGAAAATATGTCTTTTAGTAAACAAGAAAGACAGGTGGTATTAAAAATAATAATTCAATATTTTGAACTACATTTGGACGGTTTTAAGAAACCAAAATCATTGCAAATTTTAGAAACTGTTTTTAGTTAATGAAGCATATATTTTTCATATTCGTTTTTTTAGTAAGTAGTGTTACTTTTTCTCAGAAAGTAAAGATTATAGATAAACAAACAGGTAAAATAGTAAGAAACGTTACTGTTTTTAATAATGCTTTAACTATTAATTTATCTTCAGATAATAATGGTTTTGTTGAAATTTCTGAATTTAAAGAAAAAGAAGTTATTGTTTTTTCTCATATTTCATATGCGTTGTTAAAAATTAAAAAATCTTTATTACAACAACAAAATTTTACAGTTTTTTTAACCAAACAATCAGAACAATTAGATGAGGTTGTTTTGTCTGTTTTTAAAAAAGCGGAAAAAACAAATAGAATAGCAGAACAAATTGCTGTGATATCAGCAAAAGATATTCAACAAGTATCTCCTCAAACTTCTGCAGATTTATTAGCAACTATACCAGGTATAAAAGTACAGAAATCTCAATTTGGAGGAGGAAGCCCTGTAATTCGTGGTATGGAATCTAACCGTGTTTTATTAGTGGTAGATGGTGTTAGAATGAATAATGCTATTTATAGAAAAGGGCATTTGCAGAACTCAATAAGTGTTGCACCTAATATGTTAGATAAAACCGAAGTTATTTTTGGTCCTTCTTCTGTAGTTTATGGTTCTGATGCATTAGGAGGTGTGATTCATTATTATACAAAAACACCAAAATTATCTGAAGAAAATGAAGTGAAAAGTCAGTTTTTTTCTCGTTTTTCAACCGTTAATCAAGAAATTACAACTAATGTTTCTGCAGAATTAAGTTTTAGTAAATGGGCTTCTTTTACAAGCATTTCTTATAGTGATTTTGGAGATTTGCAAAGTGGTTCAAGTCGAAATCATGGTTTTGATGATTGGGGTAAAGTATTTTATTATTCAGAAAATTTAAATGGTAACTATAATGAAAATCCTACTATAAATTCTGATCCAACCTTATTAAAAAACACAGGTTATAATCAAACTGATGTTTTACAAAAATTCTTTGTTCCTCTATCTAAAAACACAGATTTAAAAGTAAACTTACAATATTCAACTTCTTCAGACATCCCAAGATTTGACAGGTTAACAGAATTAGATGATGAAACAGATGTATCTGATTTAAAATTTGCTGAATGGTATTATGGACCACAAAATAGATTGCTAATTTCTTCTCAACTATTAATTAATCCTAATAAAAGTTGGGTAGAAAACGGAACCATTACTGCTGCGTATCAAAATTTACAAGAAAGTAGAATTCAACGTAAATTCTATGATGATGGTTTGCCAGATTTAAATCGTTCTTATAGAGAAGAAACTGTAGATGTATTTAGCGTAAATGGAGATTTTTCTGTGTCACTTTCTAAGAATAAAAAGAGAGCTCTTTCTTATGGTTTTGAGTTTGCTTACAATGATGTAGCTTCTAATTCTTACGGAAAAACATTAAATATTATTGATGGAGAAATCAATGGTTTTTCTGATGATTTTTTAGTGCAATCACGTTATCCAGACGGAGGAAGTAATTATATGAATTCTGCTGTTTATGTAGATTACAGGCAAGATATTAACAGTAAATCTACTTTAAATACGGGGATTCGTTTTACAAATACAAATTTAAATGCAACTTGGATAGATCAAACATTTATTCAATTAACAGATACAGATATTAGTACAAATAATTCTGCGGTAACTGCTACTGTAGGGTATGTATACAGGCCAAGTAAAAATTGGCAAATCAATAGTGTAATTTCTTCTGGTTTTAGATCTCCAAATATAGATGATGTTGGGCGTGTAAGAGAAAAAAGTGGTAATGTAACTATACCAAACATCAATGTAACTCCAGAGTTTGCTTACAATGCAGAAATTGGAATTCAGAAGTATTTTAATGATAAAAAATTTAGATTAGGAACAAATATTTACTACACTTTATTAGATAGTTATATTCAAAGAGATTATGTGTATGAGTCTGATGGAAGTATAAAACAAGTAGAATTTGATGGCAAGTTTGGTGATGCTGTTTCAAATCAAAATAAAGGAACTGCATATATTTTTGGTTACACGATTAATTATTTAGGAAAAATATCTTCAAAAATAAATACTTCTGGTTTTATAACTTACACTAAAGGTAGAACGTATGATACAGAAGAACCAATGTCTTCTATTCCTCCACTTTTTGGTCAATTTGAATTGAATTACAAGAATAATAAAATCGAATTAGGTGCAGATGTAAGGTTTAATAGTAAAAAAGACATAGCAGATTTTAATTTTACAGAAGGTATAGATAATCATGATTTAACACCAATTGTAGATGCAAATGCAACTGCAGATATAGATAAATATTATGGTACTCCAAGCTGGACAACTATTGGGGTAAATGGTAGATATCTTTTAACTGATAACTTATCAGTACAAGCAAGATTAAATAATTTGTTTGATGAACATTACATAGAATTTGCATCAGGAGTTTCTGCTCCAGGAAGAAATTTATCAGTTTCTTTTGTAGCTAATTTCTAGTTTTACCTTTTTTTCCTTCTTCTGTAAAATTATCAGACAAAGCTCTTTCTGTTTTTATAATACTAACTAAAACAGATAGTAATACTAAAACCATCGGTTGCCAAGTTAATTCTTTGGAAGCAAAATTGGCAAAAACTAAACCACCTAGAAAAGAAATTCCTGCGTAAATGAGTAAGTTTTTACTAAAAACTGTATTTGCAAAATCCCAGATTTTTTGATTCAGCATTGTTTTGTGTGTTCTGTAACCATACCAATTATTAATTTTCTTTGGTGGAAATTTCCAGAAAATAATACTCAATAAAAATAGCAAACCATTTGTGGTTATAATGTAAATAAATGGACTCATAAATTATATTTTAAGTTTCTAAATTGAGATTTCTGAATATTTTATATTTGATAACTACTTTTTCGGTCTTAATAATCCTTCTTGTGCAAAAGAGGCAACAAGTTTACCATCTCTTGTAAAAATATTTCCTTTTGATAATCCTCTTGCTCCAAAAGCGTTAGGAGATTCAGCAGAAAATAACATCCAATCATCAAAATCAAAATCCCTAAAAAACCACATAGAATGATCTAAGCTCGCAGTTTGTGTGTTTCCAAAATTATATTCACTTGCATTTGGATTAAAAGCAGCATTCAACACATTATAATCAGAAATATAAGTTAGAATTTCTTGTTTTGTTCTAAAATCCATTTCTTGTTTTTCACCTTTTAAACGAAACCAAACTTGTTCTGTTGGTGGTAAATCTTCTGGTTGTAATGGGTTTGGAATTCTAACAGGCTTAAATTCTATTGGTCTTTCAATACTTAAGAAGTATTTCATAGATTTTGGTAAAAAGTCACCAAATTGTTCCAACATATCATCCCAACTAAACAATTCTTCTGGTTGTTTTATGGTTTTGTCAAATTTAGTTTGATGTTCAAAACCATCTTCTTTTTTATGAAATGAAGCCGCTAAAATAAAAATAGTTTTATCATGCTGACTTGCAGTAACTCTTCTGGTAGAAAAACTACCTCCATTTCTTACTTCTTGTACATTATAATTTATAGGAATTGATAAATTTCCTGCTTCTAAAAAATAGGAATGTAAAGAATGTAAAATTCTATCTTGTGGTATTGTTTTATAAGCAGCATTCACTGCTTGAGCTAATACTTGTCCGCCAAAAACATTTGGACTTCCAATGGTTACACTATTACCACTAAAATTATGGTTTCCTAAATCTTCTAAATTTAGAAGCTCAATTAATTCTTTACTGTTTTTCATGCTTCATTTATAGGGTTTTAAAAGGAAATTTTTGTTGAAAAGGAGTTGGTTGAACTCGCTGCAAAAATAACTTTAAAATTTTGTTTGTAATGGTTTTCTTATGACGAAGATACATGGTTAAATCTTGAGGAACAGCACCAACAGAACTTTTTATTTCGCTAGCAGTTCTTCCAAAATTAATAGTTTTTAGTTTTTTGTTGATGGCAATTTCAATGTAATCGTATAACATTCTTTGATAAATTGCATGTTCTCTATTTAATTGGTAATCAATACCTACAAAGTGCGCGTCTAAAGAGTTTTTATTGATAACACCAGACATAAAACCTACAATTTTACCATCTAACCAATAGGTTTTTAATATGTAATTATCGCCTAATTTCTTTTTTAAAGATTTATAAGTTTCTAAATTAAAATTACCCAAATTAAAATCTGCCTTCGAAGCAACTTTTTCATATAAAGCCGTCATTTCAGGTAGTTTTTGATCAATATTTTTTAAACTAACATCTTCAATACTAAGATTGACACTTTGTTTATAAGCTTTTCTTGCTTTTACACGAAATTTGGTTTTCATTGAAGCTAAATAATCATCGATACTTTGCCAGTTTTCTTGTAGTTGAAGCTGCATATTTGGCTCTACCAAAAAAGGATGATATTTAAAATCTTTTAACTCATCAGTGATAAATAGTGATTCTTTTGCAAAATCTTTTATCAGAAAAGCATCAATTTGTTTTTTTAGTTTTTTATCAGAATTTACAAAATGATTGATACTTTCTGCTAGTTCTTTAACAATGGCTTTTTTATCTTGATTTTCCTTTATAAAAACTCCATGCTCACCACTTACAAACGTGTTTCCACAGATTAATAATTTTAATGGTTTTTTATCAGGAAATACATGTAGTTTTCTTCCGATGTTTTTTAAAAACTCAAAATCATTTTTAATGGAGTTTAGTTCAAATTCTATCATTTTTAAACTTGCAAAAGCTGTTGGTTTGTTAGTTTCATCAACTAATACAATGTATGAAAATGTAATTTCTGGATGGTTTTTTTCAATTGATTTTAAAAAACTTGGATGAAAATAAATGTTTTTTGTACAACTTAAATCTTCCCAAATTTGGGAAGGGATTTCATCAATAGAAGAAAAAAATTGCGCGGTATTTGTGTTAGAGCAACAAATCAAATTAATTCATATAATGTGTTAAATTTCCTGGACCTTCTAAAATGGTTCTTTTAATTTGCATAGTTCCGTTTTCTTGGGTAATTATATGCCATTTTATAAGGCAAATTTCATTATTTTCAATTTCAATTCCTGTAATAGATCTTGGATGCACACAGCTTCCATCATTAAAAAAAGGAATTTCACTTTTATCAGGAAAACGAGGTCTGTGTGTATGACCAGTAATCATCATTTGATTATTGTTTTCTTCAATCCATTTTTCTAATTTATGTTCTACTTTTATGCGTTCTCTAAAATTTTGAGCTGGACTTGTTGGATCTGAAAAACCTAAAATTTGCAATGGTTTCCATAGCACTTTTACTAAGAAGCTACTAAATTTCCAAAAAACATAATTAAACCAATCTGCTTGATGACCATGTAATAAAAATATCTTTTTTCCAGTTTGATCATCTTCTAAAACAATAGCCTCAGAAAAGGACGCACCTATTAGTAGTTCTTTTTTGGTATCTGTTACAGAGTCGTAATAATAGTGTAAGTTCTTACGAATTATTTTAGGGTTTTTATATTTCATGTCATGATTTCCCCAGATAAAATGAAGTCGGTCTTTATCATGAAATTTTTTAAGCCACAAATAAATGTGTTTGTTTGCTTTAAAAATATTTGTAAAATTTCGATTTTCCCACAATTCATCACCATCACCCAACTCAATATAAGTAAAATCGTTTTTATAATAATGCTCTAATGCATGTTTAAACATGTTTCTATTACGTGCAAAATCATCAGCAAAACCATTGTCTCCTCTGTGAGAATCACTAAAAAAAACAAACTTAGAATCTACATTATAACAGATTCTTTTAGCATTTTTAAAAGCGCGAGAAATTCTATGGTTAGAAGACATTTTGTTTTTTTAAAAATATAAAGATGCATAAAAAATGTGAATCAATAAAATTTGATTTTTTTTAAGAAAACTTTAATTAGTTGCATGTGCAACTAATTAAAGTTTTCAGTTACATTTGCATCGTGAAAAAAGAACACACACATATTGATTTTGAAAATTCAATTGGTCCTTGGTTAGGAAGAACTGGAAAGTTGGTTGATTATTTTTTTCAAGAATCATTTAAATTGAACAATCTAGACCTAACAAAAGAGCAGATGATTGTTTTAAAAAAATTACATGATCAAGATGGTTTAAATCAGCACGATTTGGCTTTTTTAACATTAAGAAATAAATCTTCATTAACACGTTTGTTGATTAAAATGGAGAAGAAAAATTACATTTTTAGAAAGCAAAACAAAGATGATAAACGCATTAAAAACGTCTATTTAACAAACTTTGGAAAAGAAATATTTGAAAAAACAAAACCTGTTATTCAGAATTTAATATCAACTATGGAGAAAAATATTTCTTTAGAAGAAAAACAACAAATAATTAATATTTTTAAAAAAATACAAACCAATTTTTGTTCTAAAGTAGAACATATTTAATAACCAATATATGAGAAAAATTATACTAGCTGTTCTTGGAGTTTTAACTATTGTTGGAGCAATAATTCTGGGTAATTATCTAATTGATAAAAACCAAAGACCTAAACCAAAATATAAAAAGCAAATTAAAACAGTTTATGTAAAAAGTGTAGAAAATACTAATATACCAATTACGTTATCTGCTAATGGAAATTTATTAGCAAAAAATAAAATAGAAATTTATTCTGAAGTTTCAGGTGTTTTAAAACCTTCTAGAAAGTTATTTAAAGCAGGTACAAATTATCATAGAAATGAAACATTATTAAGTATTAATAGTGATGAGTTTTACGCTAGTTTACAGTCTCAAAAGAGTAATTTAAACAATTTAATTACTTCAATTTTGCCAGATTTACGTTTAGATTATCCAAAGGAATTTAGCAAATGGGAAACCTATTTAAAAGGTTTTAGTATAAATAAACCTACACCAAAATTACCAATATTTTCTTCAGATAAAGAAAAGTATTTTATTAATGGTAGAGGTATAGTAACAGCATACTATAATGTTAAAAATTTAGAAGTACGTTTGTCTAAACATCAAATTACAGCACCTTTTAAAGGGATTCTAACAGAAGCTTTGGTTAGTCCAGGATCGTTGGTTAGAGTTGGACAAAAATTAGGAGAATTTATAGATCCAAGTGTTTATGAAATGGAAGTTTCAATAAAATCAGAATTTGCAGATCTATTAAAAGTAGGCAATACTGTTGCTTTAACAAATTTAGAAAAAAGTAAAAATTATACAGGAAAAGTGGTTCGTGTTAATGGTAAAGTAGATCAGGTTTCTCAAACTATAAAAGTATTTATTGATGTAAAACATCCAGATTTAAAAGAAGGTATGTTTTTAGAAGCTGTTTTGGTGGCAAAATCAGAATCAAATGCAATTGAAATCTCAAGAAAATTATTGGTAAATAATGAAGCAGTTTACACCGTTAAAAATGATAGTATTTTAACGCTAACTACTATTAAGCCTGTTTATTTTAATGCAGAATCTGTGGTTGTAAAAAGGTTAGAAAATAATCAAAAAATGCTAACACAAGTTTTGCCAGGAGCATTTAACGGTATGATTGTAAAAATTAATAAATAGTAATTGTATGAAGAAAATAATTACATATTTTATTAAATATCCGGTTGCAGTAAACATATTTATTATTGCTTTTATTGTATTCGGATTAGTGGGTGCATTAAGCATGAAATCGTCCTTTTTTCCACTAACAGATTCAGAATTAATAAATATCTCATTAGCATATCCTGGAGCCTCACCTCAAGAAATGGAAGAAGGTGTTGTGTTAAAAATAGAAGATAATTTAAAAGGTATTGTTGGTGTAGAAAGAGTTACCTCTGTTTCTAGAGAAAATTCTGCAACAGTAAATATAGAAGTAGAAAAAGGTAAAAACATAGATGTTGTTTTATCTGATGTTAAAAATGCAGTAGATAGAGTTCCTTCTTTTCCTTCAGGGATGGAACCCGCAGTTATTGCAAAAGTAGAAAACATTAGACCCACAATTAGTTTTACAATTAGTGGAGATAATCTTAGTTTAAAATCGATAAAACAATACGCTAGAAATGTAGAGAATGATATTAGAGGAATAGATGGTATTTCTCAAGTTTCGTTGTCTGGATTTCCAGATGAAGAAATAGAAATTGCAGTAAGAGAAAACGATTTATTAGCCTATAATATGTCTTTTTCTGAAGTTGCAACAGCAATACAAAACTCTAATCTTTTAATAACTGGTGGTAATATTAAAACCCAGCAAGAAGATTATTTAATTAGAGCAAGTAATCGTTTTTATTATGGTAGCGAACTTCAAAATTTAATTGTTAGAACAGAAACTAACGGAAACATAATCCGTTTAAAAGATGTTGCACAAGTTAGAGATAGTTGGTCAGAAACACCAGATAGATTATTTTATAATGAAAATTTAGCGATAGATATTACAGTAAGTAATACTAATAATGAAGATTTAATTTCTTCTGCAGATAAAATAAAAGAATACATACACAAGTACAATCAAGAAAATCAAAATGTACAACTAAATATTACAAGTGATAGAAGTACAACATTAAACGGAAGAACAAAATTATTAATAGAAAATGGTGTTGTAGGTATTTTGTTAGTACTTTTCTTTTTAGCATTATTTTTAAACCTTCGTTTAGCAATTTGGGTAGCTTTTGGTTTGCCAATAGCATTTTTCGGAATGTTTATTTTTGCAGCTCAATTTGATGTAACTATCAATGTATTATCACTTTTTGGAATGATAATCGTTATTGGTATTTTGGTAGATGATGGTATTGTAATTGGTGAAAATATTTATCACCATTATTACGATTTAGGAAAAACTAAAATTCAAGCAGCAATAGATGGTACAATGGAAGTAATTCCGCCAATTGTTTCTGCAATTCTAACAACAATTATAGCTTTTTCTACCTTCTTTTTTGTAGATGGAAGAATTGGAAATTTCTTTGGAGAAGTTTCTACAATTGTATTATTAACACTTTCAGTATCATTAATAGAAGCTTTAATTATTTTACCAGCACATATTGCACATTCTAAAGCATTAGATAGAAAACGTTTAGAAAATGGAAAAGAAATTAAAAAGAATGCGATAGATACTTTTTTTAATAAAGTAAATAATACTGCAGATGTTGGTTTGGGTAAACTTAGAGACAGGTATTACGTGCCTTTTTTAGAGTTTTCTTTAAAAAATAAAATCTTTGCATTTTCTATACCAATTGCTTTTGTAATTTTTAGCATATTGGCAATGAATGCAGGTATTGTTAAACAAGCATTTTTTCCAAGAGTAGCAAGTGATAGTGTTAAAATTACACTAACAATGCCACAAGGTACAAACGAACAAATTACAGATTCTATTATTTCATCAATAGAACAAAAAGTTTGGTTGGTTAATGAACAGTATACTAAAAAACAAACAGGTAATGTACAAGTTGTAGAAAATGTAATTAAAAGAATTGGACCTGGAAGTGCAAATGCAAGTTTAACAGTAAATTTATTACCAGGTGAAGCTAGAGATTTTTCATCACCAGAAATTACAAATACCATTAGTGATAAAGTTGGTAAAATTACGGGTGTAGAAAGTTTAGTTTTTGGTTCTGGTGGTAATTTTGGAGGAAGTCCTGTAGCTGTTTCTTTATTAGGAAATAATATTGAAGAATTAAAAGCTGCTAAAAAAGAATTAAAACAAGAGTTAGAAAATAATCCGCTATTAAAAGATATTTCAGATAATGATCCTGCAGGGATTAAAGAAGTAAAAATTACTTTAAAAGATAATGCGTACTTATTAGGTTTAAACTTACAATCTATTATGGCGCAAGTTAGATATGGTTTCTTTGGTTTTCAGGCACAACGTTTTCAACGTGGACAAGATGAAATTAAAGTTTGGGTTCGTTATGATAGAAAAGACAGGTCTTCTATAAAAGATTTAGATGATATGCGTATTATAACACCAACAGGAACAAGAGTTCCGTTTTCTGAAATTGCAAATTATACAATAGAAAGAGGAGATATTGCTATTAATCATTTAGATGGAAAAAGAGAAATTCAAATTACAGCAGATTTAAAAGATCTAGAAACGAGTGCAACAGAAGTTTTAGATGATATTAAGTTAAAAGTAATGCCAGAAATACTTTCTAAATATCATAGTGTAACTCCTTTATATGAAGGTCAAAATAGAGAAGCTAAGAAAACTACAGATTCTGTTAAACTTGTTGGTCCTATAATTTTATTATTAATATATATTGTAATAGCATTTACATTCCGTTCTTATAGCCAACCAATTTTATTAATTATTATGATTCCTTTTAGTATGATTGGTGTTGTTTGGGGGCATTATTTTCATAATTTTTCAATAGGGATTTTATCATTTCTAGGAATTATTGCTCTTGTGGGTATTATGGTAAATGATGGTTTGGTTTTAATAGGAAAATTTAATACTTACTTAAAAGAAGGTATGAAATATGATGAAGCTCTAGTAAGAGCAGGTCAATCTCGTTTTAGAGCTATTTTCTTAACATCTTTAACAACAATTGCAGGTTTAGCACCTTTATTATTAGAAAAAAGTAGACAAGCACAATTTTTAATACCAATGGCAATATCTATTTCTTACGGAATAGCAATTGCAACTGTTTTAACATTAGTAATGTTACCATTATTATTGTCTGTTTCTAATTCAATGAAAGTGATTATTAAATGGTTAAAAACTGGTGGAGAAGTTACAAAAGAAGAAGTAGAAAGAGCAATTATAGAATCTAAATTTGACGAAAATGAAGATCATTAAAAATATAGTATTTATAGTCGTTTTGTTATCGACATTACAGGGGTTTTCGCAAGAAATTTTAACAAAAAAAGAGGCATTAGAAATAGCTTTAGAAAATAATTTTGGAGTTAAAATAGCAAACAATAATTTAGAGGTTGCAAAAAACAATACAAGTATTTATAATACTGGTTTTTTGCCAACAGCCTCTCTTTCTTCTGGCGCAAATTATAGAAACGATAATCAAACAATTAATAGACAAGATGGAACATCTACAAGTGTAAATGGAGCAATAACCAAATCTTATAATGCATCGTTAAATGTAAATTATACCATTTTTGATGGTTTGGGTAGAAAGTATAATTATCAGCAATTAAAAGAAACCTATAATTTAACAGAGTTACAAGCAAAAGCAACTATAGAAAACACCTATTTACAGTTATTTACAAGTTATTTTCAAATTGCTAGATTGTCTGAAAATAGAAAGAATGTAAAAGAAGCTTTATCAATTTCTAAACAAAGATTAATACGCTCAAAATATCAATATGAATATGGACAAACTACAAAATTAGAATTGTTAAATGCAGAAGTAGATGTAAATAATGATAGTATTACTTTAATAAATGCCAATCAATTATTAAGTAATGCTAAACGTGGTTTAAATGTGGTTTTAGGAATAGAAAAAGATGTAAATTATGTTGTAGAAACGAATGTAGATTTTAGTAATATTTTAAATTTTGATGAGCTTCAAGAAAAAACAATTGAGAATAATACTACATTAAAACAAAACGAAAAAAACATTGCTATAAGTGAGTTTAACATCAAAATAAACAAGTCAAATTATTTACCTTCTTTAGGTTTAAATACTTCTTATGGTTGGAATAAAAGTGAAAACCCAGCAACATCTTTTTTAGCGGCATCTACATCTAATGGATTAAATGCGGGCTTAAGTTTATCTTGGAATTTGTTTGATGGTGGAAGCACAAAAACCAGAGTTGCAAATGCTAAAATTGCATTAGAAAGTCAGCAAATTTTATTAGAACAACAAAAAGTAACGATAGACAATAGTTTAAAAAATACTTGGGAGAATTATCAAAACCAATTATTCATTTTAAAAGCACAAGAAAAGAATGTTTTAACTACTCAGAATAATTTTGACAGAAGTGAAGAGCGTTTTAAATTGGGACAAATTACTTCGATAGAATTTAGACAAGCTCAGATCAATTTAATTAATTCTAAAACAGCTTTTAACAACGCAAAATTTGATGCAAAATTGATTGAATTACAATTATTACAATTAAGCGGAGATATTTTAAACGTGAATTTTTAAGAAACTGATTTTTGTCATAATTTACATTTAAGATTGGTTTTACCTTTGCAGTCAAATAAGAATAAGAATAAATGAGTTTTTTAACTTTACCACAAGTTTCTTGGATAAATGGTACCATTATGATTGGTATTTTCGCCTTAGTTGTTGTAGGCTTAGTTGTTGCGGTATTCCTTTTAATGAATAACGACAAGAAACCTAAAGAGTAGTTAGATTAAATAGTGTAGTAGTTTAGTAGATGAAATCCGAGTTAAAACTCGGATTTTTTATTTTGTTAACTTCTATTTCACTAAATTTATACCCAATCAACCAAAATACTTTTAAATGTCAGAAATTGAAAAAAAACTTACAACAAATTTTGGATATCTTTTTGAAGAAGAATTAATATCAGAAATTAAAGAATTAGGAGTACCAAAGAGTTTTAAAGAGGATACTACTATAATAGAAGTTGGAGATTATATAAAATCGATGCCTTTATTAGTTTCTGGTGCAATTAAAATTCTTAGAGAAGATGAACATGGAGAAGAATTGGTATTGTATTATTTAGAAAAAGGAGATACTTGTGCAATGACACTTTCTTGTTGTATGGGACAAACAAAAAGTAAAATTAGAGCGGTTGCAGAAACAAATGTTGAACTTATTATGTTGCCAAAAGAAAAAATGGCAGATTGGTTAGGGAAGTATAAAACATGGCAATCTTATATTTTACAAACATATCATCATAGATTAGATGAACTTTTAGAAGCTTTAGATACCATTGCATTTCTTAAAATGGATGAACGTCTTTTTAAATACCTTAAAGACAAAGCAATGGTTACTCATAATGATCTTTTACACGTAACTCATAAACAAATTTCTGAAGATTTACATACTTCAAGAGTTGTAGTTTCTAGATTGTTAAAAAAGCTAGAAAACGAGCGTAAAATTCAACTTTTTAGAAATAGCATAAAAGTATTAGAACTGTAACAATTGTTACTGTTTGTTAGTTGGTCTCTTCTTATTTTTGTATTTAAAAAAAGATGAAACCTCTAACATTATTAATAATAATTGCTTTTGTTTTTAGTTGTAAAGACTCTCAAAGACCTTCATATTCTAACAAGAAATCAGTAGCAAAAACTCAAGAACATCCAGGTAAGAAGTTAATGAGAACAAACTGTTATGTTTGTCATAATCCAACAACTACAGAAGATAACAGAATTGCACCACCTATGATTGCAATTAAAAAGCATTACATAGGAGAAAATACTACTAAAGAAGCATTTATTAATTCTATGCAAAACTGGATTAAGAATCCAACTCAAGATAATGCTAAAATGTATGGAGCAGTTAGACGTTTTGGGTTAATGCCAAAACAAGCGTATCCAGAAGAAACTATAAAACAAATTGCAGATTATATGTTTGATAATGAAATTGAAAAACCAGAATGGTTTGATGATCATTACAACAAAGAAAGAGGCATGGGAAAAGGTCGAGGAAAAGGCATGGGAATGCAAAAAAATCAACAATGAACTGACCTTAATAAACTGCCTTATAATGAAAGAGGTTTAAAGTACGCACTTTCTACAAAAGCAGTTTTAGGAAAAAATTTAATGGCTAAAATCCAAAAAAGTGGAACCATTGCAGCTTTAAAGTTTTGTAATGAAAAAGCATTTTCCTTAACAGATAGTATGTCCGTTTTTCATAAAGCAGCTATAAAAAGAGTTACAGACAAACCAAGAAATTCTAGGAATATAGCAAACTCTAAAGAAAAAGGGTACATAGAAATTTTTAAAGAAAATATAGAATCAAACAAAGAGTCAGAACCAATTATTGTAGAATCTGCAGAAAATATAAAATTCTATTATCCAATTAAAACAAATAGTATGTGTTTGCAATGTCATGGAAAACCAACATCAGATATTAAAGCAAGTACATTAGCAGAAATAAATGAGTTATATCCAAAAGACTTGGCAATAGGTTATAGTGAAAACCAGATTAGAGGAATTTGGAGTATTACTTTTAATAAATAATAATTCTTAGTCATGAGTAATTTTTCAGAAATTATAAATCAAGATAAACCAGTTTTAGTTGATTTTTTCGCAGAATGGTGTGGACCTTGTAAAATGATGAGTCCAATTTTAAAAGAAGTAAAAGATACTTTAGGTGATGGTGTTTCTATTATAAAAATAGATGTAGATAAAAATCAACCTTTAGCAGCAAAATATCAAGTTAGAGGAGTTCCTACATTAATCTTATATAAATCTGGTAAACAGGTTTGGAGACAATCTGGAGCAGTACAAAAAAATGAGTTAGTTTCTATTATTAATAATTTTGGTTGATTATTATAATAGTTTGTTGGTTGATAAGCATCTGATTAATTTTAGGTGCTTTTTTATTTTATAATACAATCTAAACTATAAAAGCCACCACAATTTTCTGTTCTTTTTTTAGAGAACTGAGTAATTAAATAGGCGGTTGTAATTAGGTTTCTTAATTCACATAAATCTACAGATAATTCAGAATGATCATACAGACGTTTGTTGTCTTCATAAAGAACTCTTAAACGTTTTTCAGCCCTTAATAAACGTTCGTTAGAGCGAACAATACCAACATAATTAGTCATAATAGTTTTTACTTCATTTCTATCATGAGTAATTAATATTTTCTCCATATTTTTTATAATTCCACTATCATTCCATTCAGGAACATTCTTAGGGATTTTAGCTTTTGGAAATTTTTTAGAAACATTTAGAAAAGCTCTATGTGCATAAACCAAACCTTCTAATAAAGAGTTAGATGCTAATCTGTTTCCTCCATGTAAACCAGTTTTAGTAACCTCACCACAAGCATATAATCTTTTTATAGATGTTTTTGCTTTTTTGTTTACATTAACTCCACCACAAATATAATGTGATGCTGGTACAACAGGAATTAGATCTTTTACCACATCAATATTTAAAGAGGCACATTTTTCTGTAATATTAGGAAAATGTTCTTTAAATTTTTCCATATCTAATTGTGTGCAATCCAAATAAACATGTGGCGTTCCACTTTTTTTCAACTCATTATCGATTGCTCGAGCAACAATATCTCTAGATGCAAGTTCTTCTCTTTCATCATAATTATGCATGAAAGGATTGCCGTAAAAATCTTTTAATTTTGCTCCAAAACCTCTAACAGCTTCAGAAATTAAAAAAGCGGGATACTCTCCAGGGTTATATAATGCAGTTGGGTGAAATTGAATAAATTCCATGTCAGAAATTTCTGCTTTGGCTCTATATGCAATTCCAATTCCATCTCCAGTTGCAACAGTTGGATTGGTTGTTGTTTCGTAAACTTGACCATTTCCACCAGAAGCAAGCAAAGTAAATTTGCTTATAAAAGTTTTTACGAAAGCTTTTTTTACATCTAAAACATACGCTCCATAACAAGAGATTTTGTCATTTCTTTTTGTTCTTTTTTGTTTTACTTGATGCTCTGTAATTAAATCAATCGCATAATGATGGGTTAAAAAATCAATATTTGGTAAAGCATTTACTTGAGCCAATAAAGCACGTTCTATTTCTGCACCTGTAATATCTGTGTGATGTAAAATTCTATTTTGAGAATGTCCTCCTTCTCGACCTAAATCATATTCTCCCTCTTCGTTTTTATCAAACTTAGTTCCCCATTCAATTAACTCTTGTAATCTATCAGGAGCATCTTTTACAACCATTTTAACTACATCTTCATCACATAAGCCATCACCAGCAATTAATGTGTCTTCAATATGTTGTTTAAAGCTGTCAACAGTCTTATTATAAACACTTGCTATACCTCCTTGTGCATATTTAGTGTTAGATTCACTTTGTTCATCTTTAGTTATAATAATAACTTTAGAATCTTTGTATTTAGTAGCAACTTTTAAAGCAAAGGTTAATCCTGAAACTCCAGAACCAATCACTAAAAAATCTGATGTAATTATCTTATTGTTGCTATCCATTGTTTATTTTTATTTAGAAAGTTCTAACATTCTATTAATTGGAATTATTGCTTGTTTTGCTAATTCGGTTTCAACCTCAATATTTGGCAATTCATGTTTTAAGCATAAATACAATTTTTTCATTGTATTCATTTTCATATAAGCACATTCACTACAAGCACAAGTATTGTCTTCTTTTGCTGGCGCAGGAATAATTATTTTATCAGGATTTTCTTGCATCATTTCAAATAAAATACCCGCTTCTGTAGCAACAATAAATTTATTCTTATCGCTATTTTTAACATGATTTAATAAACCAGAAGTAGAACCAATATATTTAGCAACTTTAAGCATGTGTGCTTCAGATTCTGGATGCGCAATTAATTCTGCGTCTGGATGTTCTAAATGTAAATCAATCAATTTTTCCATAGAAAAAGCTTCATGAACCATACAAGCTCCATCCCAAAGTAACATTTCTCTGCCAGTTTCTTTATTTAAATAATCTCCTAAATTTCTATCAGGTGCAAAAATTATAGGTTGATCTTGAGGAATAGAATCGATGATTTTTTTAGCATTAGAAGATGTACAAACATAATCACTTAATGCTTTAATTTCTGCAGAACAGTTAATATAAGTAACTACTAAATGATCTGGATGTTGTTTTTTAAATGCTGAAAAATCTTCTGGCGGACAAGAATCTGCTAATGAACAACCTGCTAATAAATCTGGTAAAAGTACTTTTTTAGTAGGGTTTAAAATTTTTGCAGTTTCTGCCATAAAATGAACTCCTGCAAAAACAATTACATCTGCATCTGTTTTAGCAGCTTGTTGTGCCAAAGCCAAACTATCACCAACAAAATCTGCAATTTCTTGGATTTCATCAATTTGATAATAGTGCGCTAGAATAACTGCATTTTTCTCTTTTTTTAGTTTTAAAATCTCCTCTACATAATTAATATTTGGAGTTTCAATATCTAAAAATCCTTTTTTGTTAAGATTCTTCTTTGCAGTATCTAAAGTTTCCATAAAAAGTGTTTAATTTGACGGTACTGCAAATATAAACTCTATTTTGTAGGTAGGAAAATGATTGATGTCATTCTATTAAATTATAACCATAACGCAAGAAATGTTGAATTTATCTCAACAAAATTGTTTTTTTTACTTCCTGTTTGATTAAAATGAGGTGTTAATGATGTCTTCTTCTTTTTGAAGGTTCAAATTTTTTGCTTGCACCACCTAAGCTGTTAAATTTCCAAGTAAATGATAACATTGCATATTGGTTTAAAACAGTACTAGATGAATCTTGAATATAATCTTCAGAAGCTATTCTTCGCGCATTTGTATTTTGGTTTAAAAGATCATATATCCTTAAACTAATTGCACCTTGGTCTTTTAATATAGCATAACGTAATGAAGTATTCCAAAACCAAGCACTTTTTTGAAAACCATCGGCAATATTAGGATTGTAATTATATTTTATATCATTTCTCCATTCAAATTTCTTCGGAAGAAAAGTGGCTGTTCTAATCGTTATATCATGACTTATAAGATTTCTATTTTCAAATTGGTCAATGTCATAAATAGTATTACTAAAAGAGACTGAATATTGTGGTCTAATTTGTAAGACGTCATCCCAATTAAAATCAAAACCAATTCTAGGAGTAAAAGCTGTTTTTTTACTTGAATATTGAACACCATTATTAAAGTTGATGTTTTTATCATAATTACCAAAAAGAGTAAATTCTGTTTTTAAACTACCAAAGTCTTCCCATTTTTTTGATGAACTGTAACTTCCACCAACTCTAAAGTTAAAGAAGCCATCTACATTTGCATAAGTCGTTTCTCTAATTAAAGTATTTGTATCAATAATAGTTTTAGATACTACTCTGTCATTTGTAAAAGAGAAGTTTGCAAATGACCAAAAACCGGTTCTTTTTTGCCAATTAAAATCAGAACCACCAAAACGAAAGTTGTGGGTTTTAGAAGGTGTTAAAGTAGGGTTTCCTGTAACAATGTTAAGAGGGTTAGATTCATCTCTAAAGGGTTGTAATTGATTTAAACTTGGTGTGCTGTTTCTAAAGTTATATCGCATTCTATAGCTACTACTTTTGCTTTTTCTAAATCGTACTCTAAATCCGTATTCTAAATTATTAAAATCTCTTTCAAGGTTTGTTTCTGGTCTTAAAAAATCTTTATTTTCTAAAGTTCTGTTAACGTATGCAATTTCAGCAGAAGCAGACCATTTATCATTTCTAAACTCAAGTTCTGCACTTGGTCTTTTTGTTTTGTTTAAATACTCGAAATCTGTACTTAATAAGGTGCTAAAATTTGTGTAATCGTTTGTAGTTGTATTAAAATCGAATGTGTTGCGTACTGTTTTCGTCTTTGTATTTCCATATTCATAAGCAATATCAAAAAATAATTTATGAGCCAAAAGTGGTAAACGATATGTAATTTCACTACCAATTTGTTCTCTGTCAGAACTACCATCTGAATATTGATCTCTTATAATTTGATCTGGATCTGTGCCATAAATATTAGTTTCAGATTTTACAAAATCGTCTGTTTCACTCTGTCTAAAATTAGCGGTAATTTCTGCTCTTATAAACGCACCTCTATTCCCGATTTTTTTAGAAATATTGATTTCATTATCAAATTGGTTTTTCTTAGAATCTGCAATAGAATTTGTTTTAGAATCATTTGTAAGCGACTCATCATTGTTTAAACTTTCTGAAGCACTATTATAAGTATTTCTGTTTACATTTCTATTAAAGTCAGTTTCTATATCAATTCTAAAAGTACTGTCTATTTCCATTTCAAAATCTACACTTGCATCATGGCTATCACTTTCGTTAAATGAGCTGCTTTTAGAATTTCTAAAAAAACTATCTCCGTCAGATAAAAAGGTTTCTCTATTGCTAGTAGATGTATTGTCTGATTCACTGTTTTTGTAGAAATAATCTCCAGAAAACTCAAATATTTTTTTAAATGTATTAATATAATTGATCCCGTAATTGTTAGAAGTAACAATTCCTTGTCCACCGCCAAAACTTCTATTGTTTCCGCCAAACTGTACTCTTTGGTTTCCAAAACTAAAACCTGGTGAATTCACATTGTTTCCTCCAGCAAGCAAACCAATTCTTTCATTTTGTTTAAAACGAGTCGCTAAACCAGCATATTCATATCTATCATCAGTTCCTTTTCCTGCAGCTACTTTACCAAAATATCCTTTATTGTTTTCTTTTTTAATCGTTAAGTTAATCGTTTTATTTTCTCCATCAGAATCTTCACCAGCAAAAGCTTGCGCATTCGTTTTAGTGTCTAAAATTTGTACTTTTTCAATAATATCTTTTGTTAAATTTCTTGTTGTAATTGTAGGGTCATTTCCAAAAAAAGGTTTTCCGTTTACTAAAATTTTATTTACGGGTTTTCCATTTACGGTAATAGCACCTTCAGCATCAACTTCTAATCCAGGTAACTTTTTAAGTAAATCTTCAACATTTGCATCTGCTTTTGTTTTAAAAGATTTTACATTAAATTCTACGGTATCTTTTTTAATGGTTATTGGTGCAGAAGATCGAATTACAATAGCGTCTAATCTGTTTGCCGTTTTTAAATATAAGGAGCCAATATTTTGATTTTTTACTGTTATAATTTTAGAATAAGGTTTAAAGCCGATAAAAGAAACAATTAGTTTTGTTTTAGAATCAGAAGTACTAGCAGCAATTTCAAAATTCCCTTTTGCATCAGTAATCGTATATGCTACAATACTACTATCTTTTAATCTTTCTAAATGTACAGTAGCAGATTCTAGTATTTCTTTATCATCAGACGCTTTAATGTTTCCTGTGATAATAACATCTTTTGATTGAGAATATATAAAGGAGGTTAAAAAAAAACTAATTAGAATTAAAATTTTTTTCATTTGATTTTTTGGGAGTTAATTTTTTTATAAAAAATTAGGACTAATGTAGGTTACAAAGGTTTAATTTTAAAACACAAAAAACCGACCTTTTAACAAAACTTTAAGACAACTAGGTGCATCGGTTTTTTAAAAACTTCAAAAAATTATTAAATGTATTTTTGTGATGAAACAAAAGAACATTAATTTAAATGAATTTATCTAAAGAATTTTGGGAAAACAAGTATAAAACAAACAAGATTGGTTGGGATTTAGGTGAAGCTTCTCCACCTTTAAAATCTTATTTTGATCAATTAACAAATAAAGACTTAAAAATATTAATTCCTGGAGGAGGAAATTCTTACGAAGCAGAGTATCTTTTTAACAAAGGTTTTAAAAATATTTATGTTGTAGATATTTGTCATAATCCACTAGATAATTTAAAAGCTAGAGTTTCAAGTTTTCCAGAAAAACAATTAATTCATGCTAATTTTTTTGATTTAAATGATAGTTTTGATTTGGTGATAGAACAAACTTTTTTCTGTGCAATAGATCCTCATTTAAGAGTAAAATATGCATTGAAAATGAAGGATTTGCTAAATGATGAAGGTAAATTGGTTGGTTTACTTTTTGATGCAAAACTAAATGAAGATCATCCCCCTTTTGGTGGAAATAAAGAAGAATATCTCTCTTATTTTGAGCCTTATTTTTCTATGAATATTATAGAAAAGTGTTATAATTCTTATCAGAATAGACAAGAAATGGAGCTGTTTGTAAAACTGATGAAAAAATAAAAAAGGAAGCTGTCTAAAATTTTAACTTGTCATTTCGACTTTATGGAGAAATCTAAACTACTGAAATTTAATTCACTAGATTTTTCGACTCCATTACATTTCGCTCAAAATGACAAAATTTATTATTATTTAGAAAACTTCCTTTTTTCTATTAGAACTTATATTGTAAAAAAGCAGAGAAATTACGACCAGGTTCTGTAACAGGCGTTCTTCCAAAGTTTGCTTGGTTTGTAAATGAAAAGTTTAAATGACTGTTGTAGCCTTTATCAAAAACATTTAAAACTGCTAAACCTAAAGTTACATTTTTAAGAGGTTTTCCTCCAAAACGTAGATCTAAGGTTTGGTATCCATCAGTTTCTGTTTCTCCAAAACTTTCAGAAATATTATCTTGTTTAGAAACTAAATTATACTGTGCATTTGCCCAAATATTTTCCTTTTCAAAACCAAAAGTAAGTTTGGTTGTAAAAGGAGGTGTTAAAGGTAAAGATTCACCTAAATCTTCATTCTTTGTATACACGTAAGAAAACTCAGTTTTAAAATTATAATTTTCTAAAAAGTTTAACTGAGCTTTTGCTTCAAAACCAGTTTTGTAAGCATCATCTAAATTTTGAAAAACTTTTGGATTTACTGGGTCTGAAGTTGGGTTAAATTTTCTTGTTAACGTATTATCTACAATACCAACTATGTAGTTTTCGAAAGCAGCATAGTAAACTGATGTTTCAAACTGAAAACTATCAAAACCGTTTTCTAATTCTTCTAAACCTTTAATTCCAATTTCAAATTGGTTATTTACTTCTGCTTTTAAATCTGGATTTCCAATATATTCATACGGATCTTGACCTATTGTAAAATGATTAATAAATCTTTCAATCATATTTGCAGTTCTTGTTCCACGTCCGTAAGCTGCTTCTAAAGTATAGTTTTCAAAAAGTACTTTTTTAATTGAAATTGTTCCGCTAAAAGTATGTTCTGTTCTTTTGTCTAAATCATACATTGCAGCAAAATCTGCTTCTGGATCTTTTATTTCTGAAGTAACATTATCGTAACGAATTCCTGCTGTAAGAATTGTTTTTGGCGCTAAATTGTATTTAGCTTCTGTAAAAAAACCAAGGTCTGTTATTTGTGAATCTTGCCAAACTTTGTCGTTAAAAGTAACAGGAGTTGCTAATGTGTTTCCGTTCATTATTTTTACAATTCTAGTTCTTCCTCCATCTCTTGCAATGTTCATTAAATCTATTCCAGAAAATATATCTAAATTTTTACTTGGTTGCCAATTCATTTCAAATTTCCCACCAATTGTTGTTGCTTCAACTGCAGATGCTGCTTCCATCATCATAAAAGTAGGTCTGTTATCATTTGTCATTAAATGATCTACATAACTGTGATATCCTTTTACAGAAATAGATTTTATAACTTCTCCAATATTCTCAATTTTATAATCTACAGAAAGTATGCTACTGTTGTCATATTCTGTATCCATAGGTAAAGCAGCATGTAAAACATCGCGTCCAAAAGATTGTCTCCAATCAATTTTTAAGCGCTGATTTTTAGTAAAATTATATCCAACTTTTATTCCGTAATCAGAACTTTTAAATGAAGAAGGAATTTCAGTTCCAAATCCGTCTGTATAGTTTCCAAAATTTCTATAACCAGCATTGGCAACAATATCAAATTTTTCATTGATGTATTGCAGTTCAGCCAAATTTACTAATGAGTTTCCATTACTTTCAAACCCGCCAGAAACTTTTCCATGAAAACCATAATCTTCATAATCTGGTTTTTGAGTAACTAAATTTATAATTCCGCCAAAAGTTGCTCCATATCTAACCGTATAAGGTCCTTTAATAATTTCTATTTTAGAAACTTCTTCTGGAATGATGTGTGTGGTAACAGGATCCATTCTGTTAGGGCAAGCATGCATTGCTTTTGTACCACCATCATATTGAATATTTAATTGCTCATATTGAGCACCTCTAAAAGACGGATCTATAGCATAGTTTCCTCTTTTAATTACAGAAAAACCATTAATGTTGTTAAATAAATCAGCAACATTTTTAGGTTGTACAATTTTCTTAGCGTATTTGTTTGATGATGAACTAAAAACTGGATCCTTTTTTAATTTACCTGTTACGATTACTTCATCAAGTTTTACTGTTTTTTGTTTAATACTATCTTTTTTAGTCTCTTTTGTATTTTGACTATAAGATGTAGCAGAAATTAGCGCGCATAAAAGCACACTATAAAATATTTTCATTTTTAATTGTTTTAATTTTTAAGTATTTATTGTTTTATAGAAATTCTATAAAATGAAAAAAACAATTATGCGTTTGGTGGATGAAAACAAGTTTCTAATAATTTAAAACTATAAAGATTTAAATAATAAAAATTAGACTTTTTTTGAAGAGTCTTAGAACTTAAATGAAGTGTAGAAACCTTTTGATTATATAATAAAATATCTTTGAAATCAATTAGTTGAATTGGTTGATTCTTTTCTTCATTATTAGTTTTGGTAATCTTTTTTAAATGACATTTACCATTACAGGCCAACTCTGGTTTGTCTTTGTTTTCACATAAAGCTTCAATAAAACCAATGGTATCAACATTATAATATATATACGTAATAGACACTCTTAAACTATTATATAGTATAAGAAAGCTAAATAATATTGAGAAAATGAATTTCCAATTCTTCACAAGTGCAAAAATAATAACTACAATGTTTTAACCCTATTTTATTTGATAAAAATAATATAGTCTGCTTTTTGTTGTAAAAATTTTTGAAACCCACAGTATTATAGGAAATAGCTATCATAACATCAAAATTTGATATGGCTTAAGTGACTAATGTTACAATGATGTAAAGGGATTAAGATTAATTTTATGCTATAAAAATATAAACTATAATATTATGAATGCAATAGAAACAACACAAGAAAAACAAGAGGTATTTGCAATGCCAAGAATTGGTGATAAAGCTCCTCAATTTACAGCGGTAACTACACAAGGAGAAATTAATTTTCCATCAGATTATAAAGGAAAATGGTCTATATTATTTAGCCATCCAGCAGATTTTACACCAGTTTGTACATCAGAATTTATGACATTTGCACATTTAGAAGAAAAATTCGAAAAAGCAAATTGTAGTCTAATAGGTTTATCTATTGATGGTTTATATAGCCATATTGCATGGTTAAGAACTATTAAGGATAAAATTGAATTTAATGGAATGAAAGACATAGAAGTTAAGTTTCCTTTAATCGAAGATATTTCTATGGATGTTGCAAAAAAATACGGAATGATTCAGCCAGGAGAAAGTAAAACACAAGCAGTTAGAGCTGTTTTTTTTGTAGATCCTAATGAAACTGTAAGAGCAATTATTTATTATCCATTAAGTTTAGGTCGTAATTTTGATGAATTATACAGAGCTTTAATTGCAATGCAAACTTCAGATAAATTTAATGTGGCAACTCCAGCAGATTGGTATCCTGGAGATGATGTTATTGTATCTCCAGCAGGATCTTGTGGTGTTGCAGAAGAAAGAATGACATCGACTGAAGAATTAGATTGTAAAGACTGGTTTTTCTGTACTAAAAAATTAGATAAAGATTTAGTATTAAATGAAATTCTAAAAAAATAAATCCAAAATATTAATTTATAAAAGAGTCTCTAAATTGAGACTCTTTTTTATAATACAAATTATCAACTATTAGATTGAGATTTGTATTTTTATAGTTTAAAAACAGAATATGGAAGACATGCTCTTTTACGATAGATTGCAATTTGCATTTACTATCACTTTTCACTATATATTTCCACAGTTAACAATGGGGTTGTCATTAATGATAGTCTATTTTAAATGGAAATATTTAAGAAACAATATTGAAAAATATAATAATGCAGCAAAGTTTTTTATGAAAATTTTTGCTGTAAACTTTACAATGGGAGTTGTAACAGGAATTCCTATGGAATTTCAATTTGGAACAAATTGGGCAAGATTTTCTGAATTAACAGGAGGAATCATTGGTCAAACATTAGCAATGGAAGGCATGTTTTCTTTCTTTTTAGAATCATCCTTTTTAGCCTTATTTATTTTTGGTGAAAAGTTAATGGGACAAAAACTACACTTCTTAACAGGGTTTTTAGTGTTTTTAGGTTCTTGGGCAAGTGGTTGGTTTATTTTAGCTACAAATGCTTGGATGCAACATCCAGTTGGATACGAAATTTTAGATAATGGTAAATTTGTTTTAGAAAATTTTTCAGCATTGTTTAGTAATCCTTGGTTGTTACCTGCTTTTTTACATAATCAATTTGCTTCTGTTGTAACTTCTGCTTTTGTAGTAGCAAGTATAGGTGCATTTTATGTTTTAAGAAATAAACAGGTAGAATATGGAAAACTTTTTTTAAAAACAGGTGTAATTTTTGGATTGGTTTCTAGTTTGTTAGTTGCTTTTCCAACAGGAGATTGGAATGCAAAGAATGTAGCAAAATTTCAACCAGCAGCTTTTGCAGCTATGGAGGGAATCTTTGAAACAGAACATGCAGGAGCAGAAATTGTTTTAATAGGACAACCAAATATGGTTGAAAAAAAGCTAGACAATAAAATTGCGGTACCTAATATATTAAGCTTTTTGACCTATCAAGATTGGAATAAACAAATTCCAGGAATGGATCAATTTAAAAAAGAAGAATTGCCAGATAATATACCTGCGCTATATTATTCTTATCATATAATGGTAGGTTTGGGTACTATATTTATTGGAGTTATGGCATTGGCGTTTTTCTTTTTATGGAGAAAAAAATTATTCAATTTAAAACCATTATTATGGATAATTATGTTTTTAGTTCCATTTCCTTACATCGCAAATCTTACGGGTTGGTATGTTGCAGAATTAGGGAGACAACCTTATTTGGTGTATGGTTTATTAAAAACTAGCGATGGAATTTCTCCAACAGTTTCATCAGGAAACACATTGTTTACTTTGCTTGGTTTTGTGGCTTTATATATGCTTTTAGGGTTATTATTTTTAGTATTAGTTGGTAAAACTATTAACGAGGGTCCAAAACCTAAAACACATTAAATTATGGAAATATTTTGGTTTATTTTAATAGCAGTTGTTTTAGCTATATTTTTTGTACTAGATGGTTATGATTTTGGAGCAGGAATCATTCATTTATTTTTTGCAAAAAAAGAAAAAGACAAAGAAGTAATTACAAAATCTGCAGGTTTATTTTGGGATTCTAATGAAGTTTGGTTAGTAGCTGCAGGAGGAATGCTTTTTATGGCATTTCCTACTTTTTATGCCTCTGTTTTTAGTGGTTTTTATCTGCCATTAATAATTGTTTTATGGTTAATAATTTTTAGAGCTATTGGCTTAGAATTTAGAGGTCAGTTTAAATATAAAATGTGGAAAGACATTTGGGATGCATCTTTTGGAGTTTCTAGTTTATTGTTAGCATTATTTTTTGGTATTGCTTTGGGTAATATTGTGAGAGGTGTAAATTTAGGTGGAGTAGAAAATGGAGTTTCGGCTTATGAAGGTCATTACTTTTTCTTACCACTTTGGGATAGCAGTTTTAGCCCATTAAGTGAAACACCAGGAATCATAGATTGGTTTACAATAGTTATAGGATTAATATCTGTAGTTACGTTAGCAATTCATGGCGCAAATTGGATTATTTTAAAAACAAATTCATCAATTAACTATAAACTGAAAAGTGTTATTTTTAAGTTGAATATTGTATTAGCTTTACTAACTCTGTTTTCTATAATTCTGTGGCAAGTTGTAAACCCAGATTCTTTAGATAATTTTATAGATAAACCTTATTTATTAGTGTTTCCTGTAATTTATTTTTCTGGATTAGTTGGGTTGTTTTTTATCAAAAAAATCAAAAAAGATATTCATGGTTTTTTATTGTCTACTTTATTAATTTTAGGAGGTATTACTTCTTCATTAGCATCAATTTTTCCTGTTATTTTACCATCAATACATAATGTACATGAGCCTTTAACAATTTACAATACTTCTACAACAGAGTATGGATTGTCGGTTGCTTCAATTTGGGCAGTTATTGGTGTTATTCTGATAATAATTTATGCCATTATTCAAAAAAGATTATTAGCAGGTAAGATTGATAAAATGGATTATGGTCATTAATTTAAAAAACCATTATGTCTGAAACTTTAATTTCTCTAATTAGTATTTTTATAGGTATTATTGGAGCTGTTAGTACAGGTTTATTTTTCAAAAAATATTCTTTTGGAGTTGTAGGAAATACTATTGCTGGTGTTTTTGGAAGTATATTTTTAATTAAACTATTTGGAAGACTAGGCTTTAATCCTTGGTACATTATGCAAAACGAAACATTTAATGGTTTGTTATTTAGTGTTAATTGTATCGTATCTTTTTTAGGAGGAGCTTTTGGGTTGATGTTTATGAGGTTTATTTACAGTAAGTTAAATAGAATAAATTAAAAAAATAATCAAACATGTTTTGTGTTTGATTATTTTTTGTAAATTTGTTAACCACTTGGTTAAACTATTTAGTTAAAAATGAAAAATAAAAAAACGAAAACACAGAAAGTTTAATTTTAGAAGCTGCAAAACGCATTTTTCAGGCAAAAGGAATGGATGGAGCACGTATGCAAGAAATTGCAAATGAAGCTGGTATAAATAAAGCAATGTTACACTATTATTATAGAAGTAAACAATTGCTTTTTGAAGCCGTTTTTAAAAATGCATTTTCATTATTAGCACCCCAGTTAAATACTATTTTAAATGATGATTCTTCTATAGAAGATAAGGTTAGAAATTTTTGTTCAAATTACATTTCGTTTATCATAAAACATCCCTATTTACCTAATTTTATCATTCAAGAGCTAAATAGAAATCCAGATTTTCTTTTAAAAATGAAAAATAATCCAGGTTTTCCAACCACAGAGAAATTTAAAAAGCAAGTTGCTTTAGAAATTGATAAAGGAATCATAAAACCTATAAATGGAGAACAACTATTTATCAATATAATGGCTTTAAATGTATTTCCTTTTGTTGCAAAACCATTAATTCAAACTTTAATTGGAGTAGAGGATGAAGAGTTTGAGAAGATAGTGGAAGAACGTAAAACATCAGCAGCTGATTTTATAATAAATTCAATAAAAATATAAGATGAAAAAAAAGCTATTCATTTTAATCTTAACAATAAGTTTTACAGCGTTTTCTCAACAAAAAATAACACTTAATGAGTGCTATACTTTGGTAGAAACGAATTATCCTTTAGTAAAAAAGCATCAACTTTTAGAGCAACAAAGTGCGCTAGAAAATGGGATAATTTCAAATTCAAAATTACCACAAATCAATTTTGATGCACAAGCAACTTATCAATCAGATGTAGTAACAATTCCTATTGCAAATGCTAATATTAAACCATTAAATAAAGATCAATATCGTGCAACATTTTCTGTAAATCAATTAATTTATAATGGAGGTTTAACAGATGCTAATTTAAAAATGAAATTGGCACAGTTAAAAACGAAAAAGAAACAAGTTGATGCAAATATTTATCAATTAAAGTCTCAAATTAATCAACTATATTTTTCAATTTTATTAACGCAAGAAACGTACAAGTTATTAGAAGCAAAAAAAGTACAATTACAATCTAAATTAAAGGAAGTAAAATCGGGTATAAAACACGGAGTTTTATTGCCTGCTTCAGACAGTGTTTTAGAAGCTGAATTGTTAAAAATAGAACAACAATTTATAGAAGTAAAAAGTGGAAAATCATCTTTATTAGAGACCTTATCAACTTTAATTGGTTTGTCATTAGAAAGTGATACTAATTTCGAAAAACCTTTAGTAGAAACTCATCTTCAAACAAAAATTATGAGACCTGAACTAGAACTTTTTCAGTTGCAAAAAGAAGAAGTTAAAAACCAGGAAGCAATTATTTCTTTGCAAAATTCACCAAAGTTAAATGGTTTTGCAACTGGTGGTTATGGAAACCCAGGTTTAAATATGTTAGATAATTCTTTTCAAACATTTTATACTATTGGTGTTAAGTTTCATTGGAATGTTTTTGATTGGAATACCAACAAAAAACAAAAACAAACAGTAGCAATACATAAAGAAATTATTGAAGCAGAAAAGGCCGTTTTTAAATTGAAAACGAACATAGAATTAGATAAACAGAAAAAGGAGATTAAAAAAATTGCTGACTTTATAAATTCTGATATTGAAATTATAAAACTTCGAAAAAAAGTTTTAAAAACTTTAGAGTCTCAACTTAAAAACGGAGTGATAACGTCATCAATTTACATTACAGAATTTACTAATTTATTTGAAGCACAAAATACTTTGTTAAAACATAAAATTCAAGTGCAATTAGCAAAAGCAAACTACAATACTATAAAAGGACAATAAATAATTAAAAATGAAACACAATTATATATTAGGAATAAGCATTATGGTTTTTGGCTTGTTATCTTGTGGAAAAGATAATGGAAAAGCAGATGGTTATGGGAATTTTGAAGCGACAGAAATAACCATTTCTGCAGAAAATAACGGAAAATTAATTCAGTTTTCTGTTGATGAAGGAGATCTTCTTAAAAAAGATCAATTTGTTGGTTTTATAGATACAATTCAATTGGCTTTAAAAAAAGAACAAATGGCAGTTTCTAAAGCAGTTATTAGTTCTAAATCTAAGGGAGTTTTATCACAGATTTCTGTGTTAAAATCAAGATTAAAAACGGCTAAAATCAATAAAAATAGAGTAGAAAATTTAATTAAAGAAAATGCTGGCACACAAAAACAATTAGATGATGTTTCTGGACAAATAGATATTATTAAAAGTCAAATTAGAAGTGTAGAAATACAGAATGCTCCAGTTGTTAACGAGCTTAAATCTATTGATGTACAATTGAAACAAATAGATGATCAAATTCAGAAAAGTAAAATTATAAATCCTGTAAACGGAACCGTTTTAACCAAATATACTGAGATAAATGAAATTACTTCTTTTGGAAGACCTTTATATAAAATTGCAGATTTAAGCACTATGGAATTGCGAGTATATATTAGTGAAACACAATTATCAGGAATTAAAATTGGCCAGAAAGTAACAGTTAAAATTGATGCTTCTGAAGAAATGAAATCTTTTGATGGTGAAGTAAGTTGGATTGCTTCTGAAGCAGAATTTACACCAAAAATTATACAAACAAAAGAAGAACGTGTTGCTTTGGTATATGCTGTAAAAGTTGCTATTGTAAATGATGGAAGTTTAAAAATTGGGATGCCAGCAGAAATGTGGTTAACAGAAGAATAAATGAGCATTAAAATAGCCAACATATCAAAATTTTATAAAAAAGTAAAAGCTTTAGAAAATATTTCTTTTGAAGTTAAACCTGGTGAGTTATTTGGTTTAATTGGTCCTGATGGAGCAGGTAAAACAACATTGTTTAGAATTTTGACGACACTTTTAATTCCTAACGAAGGAATTGCAAGTGTTGTTGGTTTTGATGTAGTTAAAGATTATAAAAGTATAAGAAATAGTGTTGGTTATATGCCAGGGAGATTTTCTTTATATCAAGATTTAACAGTAGAAGAGAACTTAGATTTTTTTGCAACTATTTTTGGGACAACTGTTGAAGAAAATTACGATTTAATAAAAGATATTTATGTTCAAATAGAACCTTTTAAAAATCGTAGAGCAGGGAAATTGTCTGGTGGAATGAAGCAAAAACTGGCTTTATGTTGTGCCTTAATTCACAAGCCAAAAGTGTTGTTTTTAGACGAGCCAACAACAGGAGTTGACCCAGTTTCTAGAAAAGAATTTTGGGAAATGTTAAAACGTTTACAGCAAAAAGATATTACAATTTTGGTTTCTACACCTTATATGGATGAGGCTGCTTTGTGTGATAGAATTGCATTAATTCAAGATGGGAAAATTTTAGAAATTGATACACCAAAAGCAATTGTAAAGCATTATCCAAAGCCAATTTATAATGTTTCTGCAAATAACATGTATCTATTAATAAATTGTTTAAACGAGTTTGAATCGAATCACAGTGTGTATCCTTTTGGTGAGTTTGTGCACTATACAGATAGCAGATCAGATTTTAATCCAACGGAGTTGGAAACATATTTAGAATCTAAAAATTTATTGAATATTAAAATAGAAAAAACAGTCGCAACGATTGAAGATACCTTTATGGAATTAGCAAAATAATGGAAAAAAATAAAGTAATACAGGTAGAGGGATTAACTAAAAATTTTGGTGATTTTACAGCTGTAAATGCAATTACATTTGATGTTAAAAAGGGAGAAATATTTGGTTTTTTAGGAGCAAATGGAGCAGGGAAAACAACAGCAATGAAAATGTTAATTGGTATTTCTAATCCAAGTTCTGGTAAAGCAAATGTTGCAGGTTTTGACGTACAAACAGAAGCAGAAGAAATTAAAAAGAATATTGGTTATATGAGTCAAAAATTTGCTTTGTATGACGATTTAACCGTGAAAGAAAATATTACTTTTTTTGGTGGAATTTACGGTTTGTCAAGAAAAAAAATAAAAGAAAAATCTACTCTTTTAATTGAAGAACTTGGTCTTGAAAAAGTTGCAAATTCTTTGGTAGGATCATTGCCATTAGGATGGAAACAAAAAATCTCGTTTTCAGTTTCTTTAATTCACGATCCTAAAATTGTTTTTTTAGATGAACCAACAGGTGGTGTGGATCCAATTACAAGACGTCAGTTTTGGGAATTAATTTACAAAGCAGCTCACCAAGGAACAACCGTTTTTGTAACTACACATTATATGGATGAAGCAGAATATTGCGATCGCGTTTCTATAATGGTAAATGGTAAAATTGAAGCTTTAGACACACCAAAAAAATTAAAAGAACAGTTTAATGCAGAAGATATGAATGATGTTTTTTTAAAATTGGCCAGAGGATGAAACGATTTATAGGTTTTATAAAAAAAGAATTCTACCATATTTTTAGAGATAGACGCTCATTGTTTATTCTTTTTGGAATGCCAATTGCACAAATTTTGTTGTTTGGTTTTGCAATTACAAATGAAATTAATAATGTTGATATTGCAATTTTAGATCATTCTAAAGATGCAACGACTAAAGAGATTATCAATAAAATTTCAGCATCAAAATACTTTAGTATTAATCAATTTATTGAAAAAGAAAAAGATATTGAAATTGTTTTTAAAAAAGGAAAAGTAAAAGCTGTTTTAAATTTCGAAAAAGATTTCAGTAAGAATCTTATCAAAGAAAATAATGCCAACATACAGGTAATTACAGATGCTACAGACCCAAATACAGCAAATACTATTAGTAATTATGTAAATGCCATACTTCAAAATTATTTAAAAGAACAGAATAAAGGTGTCGTTCAAGCTTATAAAATTATTCCACAAACTCATATGGTTTATAACCCAGAATTAAAAAGTGTATACATGTTTGTACCTGGTGTTATGACAATTATTTTAATGTTAGTTTCTGCAATGATGACTTCCATTTCTATCACAAAAGAAAAGGAATTAGGAACTATGGAAATTTTATTAGTTTCACCTTTAAAACCTTTTCAGGTAATTATTGGTAAAGTATTCCCTTATATTTTTCTGTCTATAATTAATGCAATAATTATAATTGTGTTGAGCATTTTCATTTTTAAAATGCCAGTTCAAGGAAGCTTAATTTTATTAGGGTTAGAAAGTATTTTATTTATTATAACAGCTTTGGCGTTAGGTATTTTAATTTCAACAATTTCAGCAACACAACAAACAGCAATGATGATTTCTTTAATGGGATTAATGTTGCCTGTAATTTTACTTTCAGGATTTATTTTTCCAATAACAAGCATGCCTCTTCCTCTGCAAGTAATCAGTAATATTATTCCTGCAAAATGGTTTATCATCATTATTAAAGGAATTATGTTAAAAGGAGTTGGATTGGAATTTATTTGGAAAGAAACCTTAATTTTATTAGGAATGACAGTGTTTTTTATTGGGTTAAGTGTGAAGAAATATAAAATAAGATTAGAGTAATATGAACACTATTTTATTTATTATTCAGAAAGAATTCAAGCAAATATTTAGAAATAAAGGAATGTTGCCTATCATTTTTGTGATGCCTTTAATTCAGTTGATTATTTTATCTAACGCAGCAACTTTTGATGTTAAAAATATAAAATTTGGCTATGTAAATCATGATCATACTTCAACATCTAGGGCATTAATAGAAAAATTTAATGCTTCTACTTATTTTAATGTTTTAACAAATTTTCCTTCAGAAAAATTAGCAAGTCAAGCAATGTTAAATGGAGAAGTTGATGTTGTTTTAGAAATTCCATCTTATTTTGAAAGAGATTTTCAAAAAGAGAAAAGGTCAGCTTTAGGAGTTACTATTAATGCAATTGATGGTGCAGCAGCAGGTATAGAGAATGTGTACGTTACACAAATAATTCAAAGTTTTAATAAAGATTTAAAAGTTAATGTTTCTCAATATGGTCAAAAGCAAAATCAACCGATACAAATTACTACAATTCCATCTTTTTGGTACAACAAAACTCTAAATTATAAAACTTTTATGGTTCCAGGTATTTTGGTTTTGTTAGTAACTATGATTACACTTTTTCTTTCTGGGATGAATATTGTTAGAGAAAAAGAAATTGGAACACTGGAGCAAATAAATGTAACGCCAATTAAGAAAAGTCAATTTATAATTGGGAAATTATTTCCGTTTTTAGTTTTAGGATTAGCCATTTTAAGTGTTGGCCTATTGATTGCAAAACTCGTTTTTAATGTGCCAATGGTTGGTAGTTTACTGCTAATGTATTTTTATACTTCAATTTATATATTGGTAGTTCTGGGCATTGGTTTATTCATTTCAAACTATACAGATACACAACAACAAGCTATGTTTATTGCATGGTTTTTTATGGTGATTTTTATTCTAATGAGTGGTTTATTTACACCAATTGAAAGTATGCCAAAATGGGCACAAACAATAACTGATTTTAATCCGATTAAATATTTTGTTGAGGTATTGCGTATGGTAATGCTAAAAGGTTCTGGTTTTGTAGATATACTTCCTCAACTTCTAAAAACACTAGTGTTTGCAATAATTATGAATGGTTTAGCGGTTTGGAGTTATAAAAAAACAAATTGATGTAGCTCTGTAACAAAAGTTACTGTTTCTAATTATTATTACTTGTAACTTTATTTGTTAAGGAATAAGTTATGAAGAAAATATATGTAGTATTAGCTGTCTTTTTATTAGCAGCTGTAAATTCATTTTCACAAGACCAATTTACAGTTGAAATAGAACCTTTAATTATTGAAAATGCACCAAATATTCATTCTTTCTCTTGGGGAAAAACCACCGATGGAAAATGGATAATTATTGGAGGAAGAATTGATGGATTACATCAAAGACAACCTTTTGCATCTTTTCTTGAAAATGATAATAATAAAAATATTTTTGTTGTAGATCCAATTAATAATAAAACTTGGAGTACTTCTATTAGTGTTTTACAAACGTCAATTTTCGAACAATTACAATCTACTAATCAAGAGTTTTATCAAAAAGAAAATACACTTTACATTATTGGTGGTTATGGTTTTAGTACAACAGAAAATGATCATGTTACGTACGATAAATTAACTGCTGTTGATGTTGATGGTTTATCTAATTCCGTAATTAACGGAACAACTATAACTCCTTTTTTTAGACAAATTTCAAATACAAATTTGGCAGTTACTGGTGGGCATTTAGGTTGGTTAGATGATGTGTTTTATTTGTGTGGCGGACAGTATTTTGAAGGTCAATATAATCCTATGGGGCCAAGTAATGGACCTGGTTTTATTCAGGAATATACAGATGAAATTAGAACTTTTAAAATTAATGATGATGGTACAAACCTTTCAATTGTAAATTATTTAGCACAAAATGACACTGATAATTTACATAGAAGAGATTATAATATGGCACCACAAATTTTTCCTGATGGAACAAAAGGGTTTACCATGTTTAGTGGTGTTTTTCAACATACAGCCAATATTCCTTGGTTAAACACAGTAGATGTTACTGCTTCTGGTTATACTGTAAACAATACATTTAATCAATATTTAAGTCAATATCACAGTGCTAAAATTCCAATTTATGATACTGATAATAATACGATGCATACCTTGTTTTTTGGAGGAATGAGCCAATATAAACTTGATGAAAATGATAATCTAATACAAGATGATGAAGTACCATTTGTAAAAACCATAAGTAAAGTTTCTAGGTTTAGTGATGGTTCTATGATAGAAAGTAGTTTAGATATAGAAATGCCAACACTTTTAGGTACTGGAGCAGAGTTTATTCCAATAAATAAGAATTCAAATTACCTAACTGATGAAATTGTAGACATTAATAATTTGCAAGTTGGTAAAACATTAGTAGGTTATATTTTTGGTGGTATTGAAAGTACCCAAGAAAATATTTTCTTTATAAATGATGGTACACAAAGTAGTGCAAGTAGTTTAGCTTTTAAGGTGTTTATTAATAAAACAACATTAAGCACAGATGAAGTAGAGTTAACTAAAAGTAATATTTATAATCTAAAAATATATCCAAATCCATCAAAAGATATTTTTTCAATTGATGTGTTTATCCCAAATACAGAATCAAGTATTTTGGAAGTTTTTAACATTTTAGGAGTAAAAGTAAAATCGATAAAAATTAATAATACTATTGGTTTAAAAACAATCCCTTTAGATCTATCAAAAATGGCTTCTGGGGAGTATATTTTAGTATTTAATAATAATTCTAATATTATAGAGAAAAAAATAATTAAACTTTAATTATTTTTAATATAACAAAAGTTACTGTGAGTTAATATTTAAAAAGTAATATTAATGGGTTAATTATAAGTTATTCAACAAGTTACTTTAAATGATCTAAGTCATTTTAGTTTGTAATTTCTTAAAGTAATTTTGTTAGCATCAAATCAATCAAAATGTCTAAAATTGTCATTTTAGGAGCAGGAATTTCTGGTCACGTTGCTGCTTCTCATTTAAGAAGAAAGTTGTCTAAAGATCATGAAGTTGTTGTCGTTTCTCCAAATAGTAATTATCAATGGATTCCTTCTAATATTTGGGTTGGAATTGGTAGAATGAAATCTGAAAGCATCTACTTTCCACTAGCTCCTTTATATAAAAAGAAAGGTATTGGTTATAAACAAGCAAAAGCAATTTCGTTTTTTCCTGAAGGAGATATAGAAGAAGAAAAACCCTATATTTTAGCAGAATATGTGGTTGGAGAAAACAAAGGGAAACAAGAAAAAGTAACCTACGATTATTTAATAAATGCTACAGGACCAAAACTTAATTTTAAAGCTACTGAAGGTTTAATTCCAGGGAAAAACAAAGCTTTTTCTGTTTGTACTTACACACATGCAGATCATGCATGGGCAGCCTTAGATTCCTTAATTAAAGAAATGAAAAAAGGTAAGAAGGTGAAGATTCTTATTGGTACAGGTCATGGAAAATCTACCTGTCAAGGAGCCGCTTTTGAATATATTTTAAATGTAGAACAAGAATTACGCAGGCACAATGTACGTGATATGGCAGAAATCACTTGGATAGCAAATGAGCATAAATTAGGTGATTTTGGAATGGATGGAATGCTTCTAAGTTATGGGAGTTTAACAATGAAATCTAGTGAGTTGGTAGAAATTATTTTTGAAGACAGAGATATTAAATGGATACTTGGAGCTGGAGTTAACAAAATTGAAGATGGCGTAGCATATTATGAAAACCTTGAAGGTGATTATAAAACAGAAACGTATGATTTTGCAATGTTAATTCCTTCATTTTCTGGTCATGGTTTTAAAGCTTATGATAAAAATGAAAAAGAAATTACAGAGAAACTTTTTAAAGGTTTTATGATTGTTGATGCAGATTATACTGAAAAACCATATGAAGAATGGTCGGTTAAAGATTGGCCAGAAACGTATCAAAACCCAAGTTATAAAAATATTTTTGCACCAGGAATTGCATTTGCACCTCCACATGCAATTTCTAAACCTAGAAAAAGTAAAAACGGAACCATTATTTCACCTGCACCACCAAGAACAGGAATGCCTTCTGGTATTACTGCAAAATTAGTGGCAGATAATATTATAGATTCTATAAAAAATGGAAAAGAATCACTAAACCATAAAGGTTCTATGGGAAATATGGGAGCAGCTTGTATTGCTTCTGCGGGTTATGGATTAGCATCAGGAAGTGGAGTTAGTATAACAACATTTCCAATTGTTCCAGATTATGAGAAATATCCAAATACTCAAGGTAGACAATTAGGAAAAACCTTTGGAGATATAGGTTTAGCAGGTCATTGGCTTAAACTCGCCTTGCATTATGCTTTTATTTATAAAGCGAAGATGAAACCGTTTTGGTGGTTGATTCCTGAATAAGAATCAAAGTATAAATCTAAACGCTGAAAGATTTATCTATAAAAAAAGCAAAATATTATGACACAAAGAATATCAAAATATCAAAAATTTAAAATGAAGAATCCAATCATTCAGTTTTTCAAATTCATTTATTTAAGTATAAAAATAATGGTTGTTGTAGCTGGAGGACATGGGGGAACTAGAAAGTAAGCTGATGTGGTTATCAGTTTTTATTTGCTTCAAACCTAGTTTTACCACAAAACAAATCAGAGTTAATTATTGATGATATTTTAGTTAAAGAAGATTTAGAAACAAATTTCTATTAGATCTTTGGCGTTATTTATATGTTTTTAAAGTTGTTCTATTTGTAATAGCTAAATAATTACCACTCTTTATTTTAAAAACAATCCTTTTTGATGTATCAAAAATGGCTTCTGGTGAGTATATTTTAATTTTTAAAAACAATTCAATTATTATAGAGAAAAAAATAAAACTATAATTATTCTTAATGTAACATTAGTTACAGTATAGTTTTTTTATTGGTAGTACCTTTATTTAAAATATAGATAGAGACCTTTATTTAAAAGAGGCTCTAGATAATTTAACTGATGTGGTTGTCAGTTTTGGTTGGTTAAAGATATTGGTGGTTCAATATCTTAAAAAAAAAGAGAGCTTTATGCTCTCTTTTTTTGTTTTACTAAGTAACATTTAGGTTTATATTATTTCTTTTTAATTCCATAAATGTTAGAGAATAAAAACACTTTACTCTAGATTATAATAAAAAATAGTATTTTAATTTCTTTTGCCTGATTTAGGTCATTGTAACTTTTCTTTTTAAGACATACTTTTAATAGTAATTTGAGTATTTGCTTTTGTAATTATATACCCATTATTAATATCTTTTTATTTAATCTAAAAAAGAACCTTTGATAAAAGGTAGGAGTTCCCCAAGTAACATTAGTTACAAATAGACATTTATTCTCATCATACTTTTGTACCAGATAATTAAAGAATAAATGAAAAATAGAATATACATAACTATACTTTTCTTGATTGGAAGCACATTGTTTTTTCAAGCACAAGAAATAAAATCGATTTCAAAAAATGAGGTTTTAACAAAAGTTGAAGAAAATAATACAACTATTAAGATTTCTAAAAAGGAATTTAATGCTGCAAAAGCAGATTATAATCAAACAAATGCAGTGTTTTTACCAAACATTACAGCGAGTCATACAGGTATTTCAACTACAAACCCTTTAATGGCATTTGGTTCTAAATTAAATCAAGAAATTTTAACTCAGAATGATTTTAATCCTGCATTATTAAATGACCCAACAACTACTAGAAATTTTGCGACGAAAGTAGAAATTCAGCAACCTTTAATAAATTTAGACGGCTTTTTTCAAAGAAAAGCAGCCAAATCTAAAATGGAAGCAATGTCTTTAAAAACTGAACGTACTCAAGATTATTTAGTTTTTGAAGTTGAAAAAGCATACATGCAACTTCAATTAGCATATAAAGCAGTTACTGTATTAGAAAAAGCGTTAGAAGCTGCAAATGCAAATAAACAAATGGCCGATAATAGTTTTAAACAAGGCTTTTTACAACGTGCAGATGTTTTAAATGTTGAAATACGAGTTATTGAAGTTAAAAATCAGTTACAGACAGCAAAAAGTAATGTGCAAAACGCCTCAAATTATTTGTCTTTTTTAATGAATGATGAAAGTGATGTGGTTTATAAGCCAACAGAAAGTTTAATTGTAGCTAGTTTTAATACAGATGATAAAATTATTTCTGAAAACAGGTCAGATATTAAAGCTATGCATTTAGCTTCTAAAGCATATGAAGCAATGAATAAAGCTGATAAAATGGCTTTTTTACCTCGTTTAAATGCTTTTGGTAGTTATGAAATGTATGATAATAAAGTGTTTCAAGGTAATGCAAATGGATATTTAATTGGTGCTCAATTAAGCTGGGATATTTTTAAAGGTTCTAAACGTTTTGGAAAAGCACAAAAAAGTAAAGCAGAATTTGAAAAATCTAAGTTAGAATACAATCAGTATGTATCTAAAAGCAATTTAGAATTAAACAAAGTAAAACGTCAATTAGTAGATGCTAAAAATAGATTAGAATTAACAAGTTTAGCTGTTCAACAATCTGAAGAATCTTTAAGAATTAGAAAAAATAGATTTAAAGAAGGTTTAGAAAAAACATCAGATTTATTAATAGCAGAAACTCAATTTGCACAAAAGCAATTAGAATATTATCAAACAATTTTCGAATACAATTTTACACAAACTTATTTAGAATTTTTAACCAAAGAATAGAAAGAGTTGGCAGTAAGCTGTCACAGTTTTCAGTAAAAATAAAACCAATAAAAATGAAAAAATATATCAACATAATTACACTAATCGCTTTATCATTATTTATAGTGAGTTGTGGTAGCGAAGAAAAAAAAGCAGCAATAGATACTACACCTGCAATTAAAATTACCATTAGTAAAGTTGCAGTAAATAACAATAGTCAGTTTTTGTCTGTAAGTGGTAAAATACAAGCAGCAAATAGTACAGATTTAAGTACTAGAATGATGGGTTACGTAAAAAAAGTACACGTAAATGTTGGCGATAAAGTAAGAAAAGGTCAGTTGTTAGTTTCTATTAATAATACTGATTTACAAGCCAAAAAAGGGCAGGTAAATGCAGGAGTTATTAAGGCGAAAGCTGCTTTTAAAAATGCAGAAAAGAATTACAATCGTTTTAAAAATTTATTTGCAAGTAACAGTGTTACTCAAAAAGAAATGGATGACATGACTGCAAATTACGAAATGGCAAAAGCAGGTTTAGAATCTGCAAATCAAATGAAAAAAGAGATTAATGCTCAGTTTACCTATTCTAATATTACTGCTCCATTTAGTGGAGTAATTACCAGTAAAAATGTAGAAAATGGAGATATGGCAAACCCAGGAATGCCATTAATTAGTTTAGAAACAGCTAAAGATTTTGAAGTGATTGCAATGGTGCCAGAATCTGAAATTTCTCAGATTAAAAAAGGAGCAACAGTTAATGTTCTTGTAAAATCGATACATAAAACGATTAAAGGAAAAGTTAGTGAAGTAAGTACTTCTGCAAAAAATACTGGAGGACAATATTTAGTAAAAATTGTTTTAGAAAAAACAGATGTTCATATTTTATCTGGTATGTTTTCTACGGTTCAGTTTCCTGTAGAAAGAAAAGTAAAATCTGAGTTGGTTTTAATTCCTACAAAAGCAGTAGTTAAAAACGGACAATTATCTGGAGTTTATACGGTAAGTGAAAGTAATACAGCAATGTTGCGTTGGTTACGCTTAGGTAGAACTTACGGAAATGAAGTTGAAGTTTTATCTGGTTTAAATGCAGATGAATCTTATATAGTTTCTGCTGAAGGAAAATTATTTAACGGAGCAAAAATTACAATTCAATAACTAACATTCCGCGTTAAGGATAGCAATGGAAATCCTTTTTTTGCTGCCATTTATGGCAAAAAAAGATTGAAATGGATAGCCTGTTAAAACGCCCAAAAAAATAAAAAAAAATGAAAGAAGGTTTAGCTGGTAAAATTGCAAAAGTCTTTATAGGATCTAAACTTACAGTATTGCTAATGATCGTTTTTATGGTTGTTGGTGTATATGCTTCGTTTTTAATTCCTAGAGAAGAAGAGCCGCAAATTGATGTGCCAATGGCAGATATTTTTGTGGGTTATCCAGGTGCAAGTCCTACAGAAGTAGAAAATAGAGTTGTAAAACCTTTAGAGAAATTAATTTCTAATATTAAAGGTGTTGAGTATGTGTATGCTACTGCTATGAATGAAAAAGCAATGGTAATTGTGCAGTTTTACGTTGGCGAAGATATAGAGCGTTCGTTTGTGAAATTGTATAATGAAATTAACAAACATATGGACCAAATGCCAGCAGGTGTAACGTTCCCATTAGTTAAAACACGTGCTATTGATGATGTACCAATGTTGGGTTTAACATTGTGGAGTGAAAACTACAATGATTATCAAATTAGCCAAATGGCGCAAGAGCTAGAAACTGAAATTAAGAAAGTAAATGATGTTTCTATTACGCATAAAATTGGAGGAAGAAACCGTCAGTTAAGAGTTGTTTTAGATAAGGATAAATTGGCTGCTAGTGGATTGGATTTTTTATCTGTTTCTGAAATGATAAAAGCCAACAATACACAATTAAGTTCGGGTAGTTTTGATAAAAACGATACTGAATTTTTAGTAAATACAGGTAAGTTTTTAGCTTCTGTAACAGATGTAGAAAATTTGGTGGTTGGCGTGCAACAAAATCAACCAATTTATTTAAAACAGATTGCAAGCATTGTTGATGGACCAGAAATTCCACAAAATTATGTGTCTTTAGGTTTTGGACAAGCAAGTGATAAATCACAAACATATAAATCTGAATATCCTGCAGTAACAATTTCTGTTGCCAAGAGAAAAGGAGCAGATGCAATGAAAATTGCAGAAGTAGTTTTAGATAAAGTTGCTCATTTACGTACAACTTTAATTCCAGATGATGTTCATGTAGAAGTGACAAGAAATTATGGTGAAACAGCTTCTCATAAAGTATCAGAATTGTTGTTACATCTTATTGGCTCTATCTTTGCTGTAACGTTGGTTGTTATGCTAGCAATGGGTTGGCGTGGTGGATTGGTAGTGTTTTTATCTGTACCAATTACATTTGCTTTAACGCTGTTAAGTTATTATATGTTAGATTATACCTTAAACAGAATTACATTGTTTGCATTGGTTTTTGTAACTGGTATTGTAGTGGATGATTCCATTATTATTGCAGAAAACATGCACAGGCATTTTAAAATGAAACGTCTGCCTTTTAAACAAGCAGCTTTATATGCAATTAACGAGGTTGGGAATCCAACAATTTTAGCAACATTTACAGTAATTGCTTCTGTTTTACCAATGGCTTTTGTGTCTGGTTTAATGGGGCCTTATATGGCACCAATGCCAATTGGAGCTTCAATTGCAATGATTTTATCATTATTTGTAGCTTTAACAATTACACCATATTTAGGATATATTTTCTTAAGAGAAAAAGATAAAAAAGGAGGAGAAGAGAAAGTAGAAAAACCTTTAGAAGAAACTTTTATTTATAAAGTTTATAACAAGTTTGAAAGACCTTTAATTGAAAATAAAACTAAAAGATGGTTGTTTTTAGGAGGAACATTCTTTGTGTTAATGGCAACAATGGTGTTGTTTTTCACGAATTCTGTTGCTGTAAAAATGTTACCTTTTGATAATAAAAACGAGTTTCAGGTTGTAGTTGATATGCCAGAAGGTACAACTTTAGAAAGAACAGGAGTTGTAACTCAAGAAATTGCTCAGTATTTATCTACAAGACCAGAAGTAGTGAATTACCAAAATTATATTGGTACTTCTGCTCCAATTACTTTTAATGGTTTAGTACGTCATTATGATTTACGTGGTGGATCTAATATGGCAGATATACAAGTGAATTTGGTTGATAAAGCTGAAAGAGATATTCAAAGTCATGGAATTGCAAAATTATTAAGACCAGAAATTCAGAAAATTGCTAAAAAATACAATGCTAATGTAAAATTAGTTGAGGTGCCACCTGGACCTCCAGTTTTATCAACAATTGTTGCTGAAGTATATGGACCAGATTATAAAAAGCAAATTGAAGTAGCAAATAGTGTTCAGAATATTTTAAATAATACAGATGATGTAGTTGATGTGGATTTAATGGTTGAAGCTGATCAAAAAGAATATCAATTTGAAATAGATAAGGAAAAAGCAATGTTGTATGGAGTTGCTCCTCAACAAATTGCTTACACCATGAATATGGCTTTATCTAACAGCCCAATTACAAATTTGTATGATGAAGATGCTGTAAATCAAGTTGGTTTGGTATTGAGTTTAGATGAAAAAGAAAAATCTACAATTTCTGATATTTCTCAATTAAAAGTAAAATCGAAATTGGGAATTATGGTTCCTATTGCAGATTTAGTTGAAATTAAAGAAACTATTGCAGAAAAAAGTATTTTCAGAAAAAATCAAAAACGTGTTGTTTATGTAATGGCAGATATGGCTGGAGAATTAGAAAGTCCTGCATATGCAATTTTAGGAATGGAAGAAAAATTGAACAAAATAGAACTTCCTGAAGGTTATAAATTAAATGAAATGTATTTAGGTCAGCCAGATTTTGAAGATGATTATACTGTAAAATGGGATGGAGAATGGCAAATTACCTTAGAAGTATTTAGAGATTTAGGAATCGCTTTTTTAGGTGCAATTATTTTGATTTATATTTTAATTGTTGGTTGGTTTCAAAACTTTAAAGCACCAGTTGTAATGATGGTTGCTATACCACTTTCATTAATCGGAATTATTTTAGGCCACTGGATTATGGGAGCATTTTTTACGGCAACTTCATTTATTGGAATGATTGCTTTGGCAGGAATTATGGTGAGAAACTCGGTTCTGTTGATAGATTTCATCAATTTAAGACTAGAAGAAGGAGTGCCTTTAAAACAGGCAGCAATAGAAGCAGGAGCGGTTAGAACAACACCTATTTTACTAACTGCAGGTACAGTTGTAATTGGAGCATTTGTTATTCTTTTTGATCCAATTTTTCAAGGATTGGCAATTTCATTAATGGGTGGTACAATTGTTTCAACCGTATTAACATTATTGGTTGTGCCATTGGTATATTATATGATAGAAAAGAAAAATTATAAATAGTTCTCGACTGCGTTCGAACGAACATAAAAATAAAAAATCATGAAATTAGTAATAGTTACAGCAGTAGAAGAGTTTCAAGAAGATGTTTTAAAAATCTTCAAAAAAGCAAATATTGAAAACTTTAGTAGTTCAGATATTGATGGCTATAAAAATGCACCTTCATTATTAATGGCAGCTAATTGGTTTTCTGCAGGTAAAAGTGGCAACGAATCTATTATGTTTTTCTCTTTTACTAATAAAGAAAAAATTGATGGTTTGTTTACTATAATTAAAGAGTTTAATAATAATTTAGAAACGAATAACCCTGTAAAAGCAATTGTTGTACCGGTTGAACGATTTATATAAACAAAAAATAATAATAAAAAATGTTAAATAAATATTTTAGAGTTATAGTAGGATTTATGGTTTTGTTAAGTATAGCATTAACCTATTATGTAGACCAAAAATGGATGTGGTTTGGAGTGTTTATTGGAGTAAACTTAATTCAATCTGCTTTTACAAAATGGTGTTTATTAGAAACTATTTTAGTTAAATTAGGTATAAAAAAGTAATTTACTTAAGAATAAAGTAGAGCATGAGTGAACTTTGGATAAAAATTTATTTTTATTCAGAGTTCACTTTTTTGATTGAATTTAATGTTTAGTAAGTTGATATTTATCATTTTATAATCTATATAAGATGACTAAATTTGGGTTATAAAAGCCTTAAAATTCTACAAGATGAAAAGAATATTGCACGCTACAGATTATTCAGAAAATGCAGTTCCAGCATTAAAATATGCTTTTAATTTAAGTGAAAAATTAAATGCAAGTTTGTTTGTAGTTCATGTTTTCGATTATCCAACAATTTTTAGTAAAGAATTGAAAGAACCTTATGAAAATCTTGAAGAAAAATCTTACAAAACACATCATGATATGTTAGTTGATTTTTGCACAAAACATTATGAAGGTGATATAGATGAAGTAGATTTAAGCTTTGATGCAATTGAAGATAAATCCATTGTAAATGGAATTATGAAAAAAGCAAATAATTTAAATGCAGATTTAATAATTACTGGAACTAAAAGTGAAAAAGTATTGAAAGAGTTACTTTTAGGAAATACAGCAAAAAAACTTATTGAAAAAGCACCTTGCCCTGTGTTAACAGTTCCAAAAGTACAAAATGTAAAAAATTTAGATACAATTGTTTATGCTTCAGATTTTGAAAAATATGATATCTCTGCAATTTATAATTTAGTAAGTATTGCTAAACCATTTAATGCTACCATAAAAATAGTTCATATTTCTTTAAAAGAGGATGATGAAGAAATACGTAAAATGGAATGGTTTACAGAATTATTAAATGAAAAAATAGAATATGATAATATTGATGTTGAAATCATATTTTCTGACAATATTTTCGATGCTTTGTCATCTTATCTAGAAGATAAAAATGCAGATATGGTTGCAATGTTAGAAAGAAATTCTAAAGGAATAATGAATATGCTATTTCATATAGATTTAGTGAAAAAAATGGAAACCTTAGGTAATGTTCCTTTGATGAGTTTTAATGAAAATCGATTATAAAATGTTTTGATATAACTAAAATATTAATAAAATGGAAAGAAAAATATATAGAATAATAATTGTTGTTTCTTTAGTTTTAGGTGGTTTTCTTTACACAATAAAAGATGCTCATTCTGTGCTATTTATTTCAGTAGCTCTTGGTTTTGTTTTTTTTCTTTTTAGTGGTGGATTACATGGCTTGTTAGCACATTCTATCAATCCTAAGTTAAAAAGTTACACTATAGCTTATCCACTTATAATGGGATTAGTTTGGATGTTTTTATTAATGATTTTAATCTTTTTTGTACTGCCAATATTTTGTCCAAACTTTCTTTATAAGTTGTAATTTTTTACATTATTAAAGTAAATTCCGATTAATCTGCGTTTATTTAGATTTCTTTATTTTTATTTATTCTAAATAAACGCTTATATTTGCAATATATTTATTTCTAATGATTATTTTTTATAAACCAAAAGATACTTCCATTGTTTTACAGAACACAGCTGTCTGTGATAGTATTTGTAGTACAAATTGCATAAAACCTAAAAGTAGCTGTTGCAATAAGTACAAAAAGAAAGGTGTCAATTGTAAAAGATGTCCAAATATTTTATTAAAACTTGCTTCATAATTGCCATCAATTATTTTTAAGCAGTTAAGTTGTCTTCTTTATGATAACATTTCCAAAAAATATTCTTAGATTAAATTTAATTAAAAGAAAACTTTAAAAGATTTTCAATCTATTTTTCCCTTTTTATAATACTTTTTTCCACTATAACTTATTGGTTTTAATCATGTAAAATATATTTTTTATTCACTAGATACTGATTGTTAATGATCTATGTTATTTCGAAAGTAATTTTAGATATGTAGTTTTACAATAAACTCCGAGATATGGAACTGATTGAAACAACTAAAAAAATTGAAATTGATTTAGGAGATGTAAGTCTTAATGGAATTTTAACGATTCCTGAAAATGTAAGAGGGATTGTAGTTTTTTCTCATGGAAGTGGAAGCAGCCATTTGAGTCCAAGAAATAATTTTGTAGCTAAACTAATTAATAAAAAAAGATTTGGAACATTACTTTTCGATTTGTTAACAGAAAAAGAAGATACTGTTTATGAAAATAGATTTGATATTGTTTTATTAACAGAAAGATTAATTAGAGTTACCCAATGGCTTAAAAATAATTATTCAACTTTAACTATTAATGATATTGGGTATTTTGTGCAAGTACAAGAAGTGCATCAGCTTTAAAAGCAGCAGCATATTTTGGAAATTCAATAAAAGCGGTTGTTTCAAGAGGTGGAAGAACAGATTTAGCAGGTAAAGATTTAAGTAAAGTAAAGTCTCCTACACTTTTTATAGTTGGTGGTTGGGATGATGTTGTAATTGAGTTAAATCGTATTGCTTACAGTAAATTAGAATGTGAAAAGAAAATTGAAATCGTTCAAAATGCATCACACCTTTTTGAAGAATATGGAAAACTAGAAGAGGTAACTAAATTAACAATAGATTGGTTTAGTAAATATTTAAAAAATTAAATGATGTTTAGAGATAGAATTGAGGCTGCAGAATTACTTGTAAAAAAACTACTTCATTTTAAAGGTGAAAATGTTGTTGTATTAGCTATTCCAAGAGGAGGTCTTCCTTTGGGTTATGTAGTTTCTAAAGAGTTAAATGTACCTTTAGATATTGTGTTAACAAAGAAAATAGGACATCCAACTAAAAAAGAATACGCAATTGGTGCTGTTAGTTTAAAAAACTCTGTTTTAGGTTATGGTTCTGAAAGTGTTTCTGACGAATATATTATTAATGAAATTGATAACGTTCGAGAAACTTTAAAAAACAGACTTCAAAAATTTTATGCAAATGTTTCTCCTCAAAATATTAAAGGAAAAACTGTAATTATTGTTGATGATGGAATTGGGACAGGAAATACCATTTTGGTTACAATAGAGTTAGTTAAAAATGAAAATCCTGCTAAAATAATTGTTGCAATTCCAGTTGCTCAATCATCAGCAATAGAAAAACTAAAACGTTCTCCTTATTTAGATGAGGTTATTTGTCTTAAGCAACCACATGATTTTAATGCGGTAGGAAATTATTATAAAAATTTTAATCAAGTTAGTGATGCACAGGCAATTTATTTGTTAGAAGAAGCCAACAAAGTTTTTAATTAAATGCTTTAAAAAACTAAAAGGGTATCAACTTTAAGTGATACCCTTTTTTATTTAAATAAAAACAGCCTTTTAGCTATTACTTTTTTACTTTCTGCTTAATGGATCTGCTCCTATTGTTCCATTTAAATGGTCTACATATTCTGCAGAATTTACTTCAGTTAAACGTTCTTTAACTTGATCTAAACGATCTATAATACTCATTTCAGCAACTAGTTTATTGTTTCTAGTATTTCCAATAAAGTCTTCAAGGTATTGAATTTGTTTAGTGTAAAAAGCAATATCTTTTTGCTGTTTTAATACTAATCTTTCTTTATACCAATCACTGTTTACAACATAATCTCTATTAAAGTATTTTCTTAACTCAGGATCACTAATGTGTTTTCCTTCATAATTTCCATACGCCATAATGTGTAAAAGAATCTTTAAAGGTGGAGTTGCTGCTTCAATACTTCCATCCTCAAAATAGTTTAAAGCAACTTTTTGTTGAGCTTCAGTAATGTTTTTAATTCCATCTACATAATCTTCTAAACCTTGTAATTCTGGTTTTAGCATTCTTTCGCTAAATACAGCAGTTGGTTCATCAAAAATTCTACTCATACATCTGTAAGAGAATTTTTTAGTAATTCTATAACCTAATCTACTTGCTAAAACAGTTTCTCCTTCAAATTCAAAATCTTCAATTTTTTCAAGTGCTCCTTTTTTAATTAAGAAATTAGGATCTCTATCTTCTGGTTCTAATCTTGCCCAAATTTCAGGAATTAATAAACTAACATCATGGTCAATTTTATTTTCTGCTCCAACATAACCAGCTGCAGTGCTAAACCCGTTAGATTCTGTTAAGATATGAGATAATAAAGCATTATTTAAATCTGTTGTTGGAGTTAACATGTTAAATGGTGCTTTTGTTAAAGCTCCTTCAGAACCTGCCCCTGTTGTTGATGGAGATTTACCTGTTAAACTACAGATAAAGTCCATAAATAATTCTGGAGTTTCTTGGTAATGAATTGGACTATAAACAGCCAAAGGTCTTATTCCAGCAGCCTTGTCTACAGGGTTGTTTCTTCTTCCTGGTAAAACTGCATTTACAACATGATTTAAAGGATCTTTAAGAGACATTCTTCTTACTAAACGAATTCCTATATCTGCTAAATAAGTAGCTTCAGTTTCGGTTATAAATTTATTTGGCTCTAAATAACGAGGATTTTTTGTTGGTTCTCCATCTACAATTCTTGTATGAGAAGGAACTACAAAATACTCTTCTGGTTTATCACTTTTTACAATTTCTTCTATAAAATCTTGTACAGGTTGTGTGTACTTGTCAAAGTTTATAGTGTCTTCATATAATGCAATAGCATCTTCTTTTTTAAGTAACTCATAGTTTGTTAAAAACCTTCCTTCTGTTACTAAATCTAATTCTGCACCTTTATCATAACCTCTTACAACAGCTTCATCTGGTCTTTGAAATAAGTGAGCTTCACAGTTTGTAAGAATTTTTAAACTCTTATTTTTATATTCTGGATTTAAATGATCTAATCGATGTCTTGGTATTGTTATAGATGCTGTAATATCATCTTCTGTTTGAATTTTTTCACTTGGAGAAAAGTCAGAACGTAATTTATTTAACATCCAGTTTCCATGAGTATTAAACCCAACACGAACATAACTACCTACAACAGGAGTATTGTTATATAAAAGACCTGTACCTTTTTGTCCGTTAATAATTTCTACAGACATGTATTCTTTCCAGTTTAAACCTCCATGAGCTTGTCTGTATAAACGTTTTACAAATAACACCAAAGAACGAATATGAACAGGAATGTTGTTTAACATTTCATTAAATTCATCTGAATTTTGTTCTGATGGAGTTAATAATCTAACAGCTGAACTTAAAGATCTTTCTTCACTTAAAAAAGATCTAGAAATTGGTCTGTTTGGATCTTTAACTTTCCAACGGTTAGAATAAACATATTCTATAATTTCATCAGCTTTTTTGAAATCTTCTTCAATATCTTGGATGTTGAAATTACTATATGTAATTGCATTTTGCATCGATTTAGAAATTTCAGATTTTCCACCTCCAGAAACTGTACAAGGTTTATGACAGAATACTCCTTCTGCAAACGTATCTACAATTCTCCACAAGTTTACAGACTTATGTTTTTCTAGTTTAAATTTATTTCCTGTTGGATGAACATACGTTTTGTGAGGAGATAAAGTTAATTTTTGCTCTTTGCTATTATGCATCCAAGTAATACTATTTGTATTTGTGTTTACATAAGAAAACTCAGGGATATAAATAATGTTTGGGTATTTTTTATCTACTGCGTAGTTTTCTGGTTTTACCTCAATAGTATCACCTAAAAGTTGCTTAACGCCTTCAAATGTGTGTTTAAAATTATGGAACTCAGAATAGTCTTTACCATCTAAAGTATCTCCCATAACTCTTCTTGCAAAAGCAATTGCACCACCTGCATGTTCTTCTTCTACTAAACCAAATAAGTTAGCTGAGTAACTAATTTGAGTTTTAATTTCTTTTTTAGAATAACCATAGTAGTTGTCTGCAATTAAAGTAATTACAACACCTCTGTCATCTCTACAAGTAATTTTAAAAGCACCACCATTATTATAAAGTTCGCTTTCATCTTTCCAGCACATACCGTCTTTTCTCTGACGCTCTGTAGCATCATCAAAATGAGGTAAACCAACTTCTTTCTTCTTTAATTTTAATAATTGAGGAGCTAAAACGATACAACCTGTATGACCTGTCCAATGTTCTGGGTCTAAAGCAGCATCATTATGAGCTAAATTAGGGTCTCCTGCATTTCCAAAAATAGATTCTACAAAGTCTAAATTACTTACTAAGTTTCCAGGTACAAAAAATCTTACTTCTAAAGATTTCTCAGAAATTACACCTTTAACTTCTGGACAAACTATTGGTCTTAATAACATTGAAGCCATTACTTTAGCTTGTTCTTCTTGACTAGATGTAAAAGGTAATATTTTTAAATCATCAGAAGGATTAAAGGCTGCATTTAAAAAGTGTGCTAAAACTATTTTAGGCACTTCAAACTTATCTAAAGGAACAGGTAATGGTCCTTCTACAATATGAAAAGTTCCTTTTGTAGTTCTTTTATCGTGCAAAGGATTGTTTAAAATACCTTGTTTTACTCTATTTGTAGTAACTAAGTTGCTTTTAAAAGAGTCTCCATCTGGTGGTAAACTAACTTCTCTGGCTTGTCCTTTTTTTGATAATATTAATGTGTTATTTGGAAGTTTAATAGACTTATCAAAAGAAACATCTTTTAAATAATCGTCTAAAAATGCTTGAATTCTTGAATCTACTGGAGAATGATGATCAGATAATAATCTAGATTTTTCTTGTAAACTTTTTACTAAACCTGAAGTTAGTTCTTCAAATTTTGGGTCTAAAAATTTCTCTGAGTTGTCTTCTTTGTCTTTAAATGTTGGTTGTCCTAAAGAAGCTAAGCGTAAGTTAATAAACTGAACTATGTCTTTTCTGGTTGCTTGCATGGTGTTTCACTTATTATTGTTAGTATATTTCTAGAGCAAAACTAAAAAATGAAACATTTATAAAACCTGTTAAATATCATGTTTTGAGTAATTATTAACGAATACGATTGAGGAAAGTAGTTTGATTATGAGTGTTTTTAAACAGAAAAAAGACTGTTGTGTTTAATCGTTTATAATAAAAAAACCATTGAATTTAAATTCAATGGTTTTTTTACTACTCGTTTTTTGAAACTCTTTATAAGAGCTAAAATGTTTGTTTTTTAATATTATTTAAATGCATTTAAACCTGTTACATCTAAACCAGTTATTAATAAATGAATATCATGAGTACCTTCGTAAGTAATAACACTTTCTAGGTTCATCATATGTCTCATAATAGAATACTCGCCAGTAATTCCCATTCCGCCTAACATTTGTCTTGCTTCTCTAGCAATTTTTATTGCCATGTCTACATTATTGCGTTTTGCCATAGAGATTTGTGCAGAAGTGGCTTTTCCATCGTTTTTTAATGTACCTAATCTCCAAGCTAATAATTGTGCTTTGGTAATTTCAGTAATCATTTCTGCTAATTTTTTTTGCTGAAGCTGAAACTGACCAATAGGTTTCCCAAATTGTTCTCTTTCTTTGCAGTAACGTAAAGCAGTGTCATAACAATCCATTGCAGCTCCAATTGCACCCCAAGCAATTCCAAATCTTGCAGAATCTAAACAACCTAAAGGAGCTCCAAGACCAGATTTATTAGGTAATAAATTTTCTTTTGGCACTTTTACATTATCAAAAATTAATTCTCCAGTAGCAGAAGCGCGTAAAGACCATTTATTATGAGTTGTAGGTGTCGTAAAACCTTCCATTCCACGTTCTACAATTAAACCATGAATTCTTCCTTCTTCATTTTTTGCCCAAACAACTGCAACTTGTGCAAAAGGCGCATTAGAAATCCACATTTTTGCTCCGTTTAAAAGATAATGATCTCCCATATCTTTAAACTTAGTTTCCATTCCTGAAGGATTAGAACCGTGATTTGGCTCTGTTAATCCAAAACAGCCCATCCATTCTCCAGAAGCTAATTTTGGTAAATATTTTTTACGTTGTGCTTCATTTCCATAAGTATAAATTGGATACATCACTAATGATGATTGCACAGAAGCTGTAGAACGAACTCCAGAATCTCCACGTTCTATTTCTTGCATAATTAAACCATAAGAAATCTGATCTAAACCAGCACCTCCATATTCCTCAGGAATATAGGGTCCAAAGGCTCCAATTTCTGCTAAACCTTTAACAATTTGAGTTGGAAATTCTGCTTTTTGAGCATACTCTTCAATAATAGGAGAAACATCACGTTTAACCCAATCACGAGCAGCATTTCGTATTAATTTATGTTCTTCAGTTAATAAATCGTCTAAATTATAGTAATCAGGAGCCTGAAAGAGATCTTGTTTCATGGTTTTGTTGAATTTAAAATTATCTAATTCTAAGTTTAGAGGTTGTTTTGTTAAAGAAAATGTAATATTAAATCAAAAATAAGGATTGTAAATGAGATTTCTTCTTTTTTATAGTAAAAAAAGAGTTATCTAATATTAAAATAAAGAAATGTGAAGTTCAGTTAGGTAAAGGATAGAAAATTAGTTCTTTTCTATTAAGTTTGTAATAATGAAATACACTTTAGGAAAAGAAGAACGTTTAAAAAGTAAGAAGCTCATAGAAAGGCTTTACGAAGAAAAGAATTCTGTGAAAGCTTTTCCTCTTAGAATGATTTTTTTACAGACTGAACATACATCAAGTTTTCCTGCTCAAGTTGGTGTTTCTGTACCAAAAAGAAACTTTAAGTTAGCTGTAGATAGAAATCGAATTAAACGTTTAATGAGAGAAACCTATCGATTACAGAAGGAAATTGTATATAATGACTTGGAAAAACCTTATGTTTTTATGATTTCGTATCTTGGGAAACAAGAATGTACCTATGAAGAAATGTTCTTAAAGATGGAAAAATTATTAACTCGGTTTGTTAACGAAACAAAAAATATAAAAAATGATGAAATTTAATCTTTCTAAAAAAACGATTATAGTTCTTTTAGTAGGAACTATTTTTTTATCGTTTTCATTTAAATCGAAGTTTTTTGAAGTTGCAAAACAAATAGAAATTTACAATACTTTATTTAAAGAGTTAAATATGTATTATGTAGATGAAATTAATCCTGCAGAATTAACAAATAAAGCAATAAAAAATACACTTAAAGATTTAGACCCATACACTAATTTCTATAACGAACAAGATGTTGAAGATGCAAGAATAAGAAGAGAAGGAGAATATGGAGGAATTGGAGTTTCTGTATACTATTCAAAAAAAGGTATTCAAATTAATGAGATTTATAAAGGATATTCTGCTGATAAAGCAGGCTTAAAAGCTGGAGATGTAATTATTTCTGTTGATGGGCAATCAGTTAAAAATATGGAAAGAGATCAACTTTCTATGTTTTTAAAAGGTACACCAAATAGTAAATTTTCTATTGAGATTGAAAGACAAGGAAATGTTGTTCAAAAAGAAATTATAAGAGATAAAGTAGTTGTAAATCCTGTTCCTTTTTCAGAAATGATTGATGAAGAAACAGGTTATATTATTTTAACTCGTTTTAATAATAAAGCTTCATCCGAAGTGAAAAAAGCCTTTAGAAAACTAAAGAAAGAAGGAATGAAAAAGTTGGTTTTCGACTTACGTGCTAATCCTGGAGGTTCTTTGTTAGAATCTATTAGAATTTCTAACTTTTTTCTTCCGAAAGGAAAAAAAATAGTAAGTACAAAAGCTAAAGTTAAAAAGTGGAGTAATACCTATTTTACAAAAAATGATCCTTTAGATTTAGAGATTCCTATTGTTACTTTAGTAAATGGTCGTTCTGCTTCAGCATCAGAAATTGTAAGTGGTTCTTTGCAAGATTATGATAGAGCAGTAATAATGGGGCAACGCTCTTTTGGTAAAGGATTGGTGCAACGTTATAGAGAACTAACTTATGGAACTCAGTTAAAAGTAACGATTTCTAAATATTATACACCAAGTGGAAGATGTATTCAAGAATTAGATTACGCAAATAGAGATAAAAATGGAAAAGTTCCTAAATTTTCTGATAAAGGAATAAATGAGTTTAAGACAGCAAATGGAAGAACTGTTTTTGATGGTGGAGGAGTTTTACCAGACGTAATCATTGAAACATCAAAAAGAACTTCAGCAACTAAAAAATTACTAAAATCAAGAGCAATTTTTAACTTTGCCTCAAGTTATTATTATCAAAATCCACAAATAGAAAGTGAAGATAGTTTTGAGTTTTCAGATACAGATTTTAAAAAATTTACAACTTATTTAAAAGGAGATACAACTTTTGTAACTAAACAAGAGTTATTATTTAAGAACGCTTATAAGGAGTCAATGTCAAATAATATATCTAAAGAATATGAAAAAATTCAAGAGAAATTATTTGATGAAAAAATTAATGAAATATCAAAAAATAAAGATATCCTTAAAATAGTTTTGAAAGAAGAAATTTTAAATAGATATTATTATAAAGAAGGAGTTTATAATCATAATTTAAAAAATGATTTAGTGATAAAAGAAGCAGTTAAGTTACTGCATAACCAAGATAAATATAAGCAGCTATTATCCGCTAAATAATTTTATCTTTGAACCCTAAATTTTAGAATGGCAAAAGTTAACAAAATAGATAGAACAAGAGCACAAGAATCTACAAATGCAATAGAAAAGTTATATATTTCTATGCGTCATTTATTTACTCGAGGTTTTTATAAACCAATGGGAATTTCTGGGGAAACATTAAGAAAGTCTTTACTTTCTTTAAGACCAGAAATTTATGGCTCAATTGCAGAAGATAGAGTAGAGTTAAATGGATTAATATACGTAATAGAAAGACTTCCAAAAGGAATAGAAGAATGTCAGTTTATTAATCTAACTGCAGATGAAGGGTATAGTGATTCTCATTTTGAGACAATAATTCCTCCAAAAAGAAGAAGAAATTGTTACAGAATAGATAAAGATCAAATGAATATCGAGATTACTAGAGGAAGATCTGAAATTTATGATATTTTGACGCATTTAACTTTTTTGTTTATCGAATCTCATAAAATTCAGAAAAGGGTAACAATTGGAGATGGAGTAGATTTTATTAGAGAATGGAAATATTTAGAAGATATTGTTATTCATAATAAAGTAATTTCTGAACAAGAAAGAGAGGTTGCTATTGCTCACTTAGGAAACATTCTTGGAAGGACTTTTGATGAAGTTTTAAGTATTCATAAGGCGCTTAAAACAACAGAAAATCAAGATAGATTTTTTCATCTAATTTATTGGTTAGGTAAATTAGGAATCAACGAAGTTTTAGAACAAAAGAAAAGAACAATTACATTTAGTACTGTTTTAATTGAAGAAATTGGTCATCATATTTATGGTGATGTTTGGGCAAATAACATAAAAAAAGTATTAAAAGAAAATCAACTTTTAAAAAGACCAATTCATATTATTAGTGCAAATATGCACAGTGTATTAAATTCTATTTATGCAAAAGCAGCTTTACCAAAAGAAGCAGCAGAACATGAAGGTTTTGAGTTGTATCAATTATTAAGTAATGCAGATAGTAAACCATTACAAAAGGCAGTTAAAGAATATGCCTCTGAAAACGGTTTGATTTATATTAAAGATACATCTGGTACAAATATAAATGTACAGGTTATAGATACTGATAAAATAAATTTTGAAGTTTCAACGTTTAAAAAAGAGAATTCTATTAACAAAAGTCCTGTAATTATTGTTATGGATTATGCTTTTGGAGAACAAGCTTATGAAACAATGGATGAACTTTTAAAACCATATAAAAATAGCAAGAAAAAGAATCATTTAGATGTGAAATCTGTTTCTGTAATGGGAAAAGCAGGAATTTTAGAAGGAGGTAAAGGAGATATAATGATTCCTTCTGCACATATTTTTGAAGGTACAGCAGACAATTATCCTTTTAAAAATGAGTTATCTAAAGAAGATTTAGAAGGTTTTGGAGTAGAAGTGTTTGATGGTTCTATGATTTCAGTATTAGGAACTTCATTACAAAATAAAGACTTATTAAAGTTTTTCCATGATTCTACTTGGAATGTTATTGGTTTAGAAATGGAAGGCGCACATTACCAAAAAGCCATACAATCTGCATCAAAAATTAGAGGTAATATCTCTAAAAATGTAAAAGTTAGATATGCATATTATGCATCAGATAATCCTTTAGAAACAGGAGCTACATTAGCTTCAGGAGGGTTGGGTATGACAGGAGTTACGCCAACTTACGCAATTACTCAAAAAATATTAGAACAAATTTTTTAACAGTCAATAGACAGATTTTATAACCAAACTAAAACAATGTCAACAAATCAAAATAACAACGAAGAAGAAGTAGATTTAGGGTCCTTATTTGTAATTATAGGAAAAGGTTTTGCTAAGTTTTTCAATTTTATTGGAAATATTTTTAAAGGGATATTTCATGCTATAATTTCAGTTTTAATTTTCTTAAAAGAGAATATCATTAAAATAGGGATTGCAACAGTAATTGGTTTTGGAATTGGTCTTTTTTGGCAAATAAAAACAGAAACTAAATATGGTTCAGATTTATTAGTACAACCAAATTTTAAAAGTGCAAGACAATTATACAATAATATAAACTATTATAATGATTTAGTTAAGCAAAAAGATACTTTAGGAATTCAAAATACTTTTAAATTAGATAAAAACACAGCTGCATCTCTAAAAAAGTTTACTATTGAACCCATCATAAATGAAAATGATATTATAAATTCTTATAATGATTTTATAATAGAAGTTGACACAACAACTGTGAATAGTTATAGTTTTGATGATTTTAAAGTTTCATTTACTGATTATGATTATAAAATTCATAAAATCAGTGTAATAGCAGGTAAAAATGATGTTTTTAAAAGTTTAGATGAGGTAATTATCTCATCAGTTGTAAAAAATAAATATTTTGATAGAAAAAAAACTCTAACCAATGTAAATTTAAACAGAACAGATTCTTTATTACTTCAAAATTTAGGACAGGTAGATTCTTTAAGAAAAGTTTACATGCAAGTAATGATAGAAGAATCTAAAAAACTATCTAACGGAACCAATATAGATTTAGGAGGAGAAAAAAGAACAACTAAAGAGTTAGAGTTGTTTGAAACAAATAGAAGAATTAATAAGGATTTAAAAGATCTTACAGAAGATAGGTCTGAAAAATATGAAGTAATAAATATAGTATCCAATTTTCAAGATATTGGTTATGAAATAAAAGGGGTTATTAAAAATAAAGCAGTACAATTAGCTATTTTGGGAGCAGTATTAATGATATTAATATTACTCTTAAAGCAGTTAAATAGTTATTTAAATAATTATAAAAAATAGGAATGCAAACGATTCTTGTAACTGGAGGAGCAGGCTTTATTGGATCCAATTTTATACCTTACTTTTTAAAAGAAAATAAAAAATGTAAAGTTATAAATTTAGATGTATTAACCTATGCAGGTGATCTTTCTAATTTATCTGAAGTCGAAGATAGTTCAAGATATACATTTATTCATGGTGATATTTGTGATAGAGGTTTGGTTGAAAAACTATTTAATCAATACAAATTTAATGGAGTTATTCATTTTGCTGCAGAATCTCATGTAGATAATTCTATTAAAAATCCAGATGCATTTGTAAAAACAAATGTTTTTGGAACGTTTAATTTATTAGATGTTGCCAAAAACTATTGGATGGAATCTCCAAATAATTATAAAAAAGGATTTGAAACAGCTAGATTCCACCACATTTCTACAGATGAAGTATATGGTACTTTAGGAGAAACTGGTTTATTTACAGAACAAACCTCTTATGCACCTAATAGTCCTTATAGCGCTTCAAAAGCATCATCAGATTTTATGGTTAGGAGTTATTTTCATACTTATGGAATGAATGTAGTTACAACTAATTGTTCAAATAATTATGGGCCAAAACAACATGATGAGAAACTAATACCTACAATAATTAGAAAAGCAATTTCTGGAGAAAAGATACCTATTTATGGTGATGGAAAAAACATTAGAGATTGGCTCTATGTCTTAGATCATTGTAAAGGAATTGAGTTAGTCTATAAAATTGGAAAAATAGGAGAGACTTATAATATTGGAGGTAGAAATGAACGTGATAATTTATATATAGTTGATACAATTTGTGGGATTTTAGACACAATTATACCAAAAGAAGAATCATATAAAGAACAAATTAGTTTTGTTAAAGATAGACCAGGACACGATTTTAGATATGCAATAGATGCATCAAAAATAGAAAATGAGTTAAGTTGGCAAGCTGATGAAAATTTTGAAACAGGCATCCAGAAAACGATTGAATGGTATTTAAAAAAATATCAATAATATGAAAGGAATTATTTTAGCAGGAGGTTCAGGTACTAGGTTACATCCACTTACATTAGCGGTTAGTAAACAGCTAATGCCTGTGTATGATAAACCAATGATTTATTACCCAATCTCTGTACTAATGTTATCAGGAATTAATGAAATACTAATTATATCGACACCTCAAGATCTACCTTTATTTAAAAGACTATTAGGTGATGGGAAAAAATATGGATGTGATTTTCAGTATGCTGTACAAGAAAATCCAAATGGATTGGCTGAAGCTTTTATTATTGGAGAAAACTTTATAGGAAAAGACAAAGTAGCTCTAATTTTAGGAGATAATATTTTTTATGGATCTGGACTCCCAAAATTATTGAGAGCAAATAATAACCCTAATGGAGGAATTGTTTATGCTTATCATGTAAATGATCCTGAAAGATATGGTGTAGTAGAGTTTGATGAAAATATGAATGCAATTTCTATTGAAGAAAAACCACTAAAACCAAAATCGAATTATGCAGTTCCAGGAATTTATTTTTATGATAATTCTGTGATTGAAATTGCAAAAAACATGAAACCTAGTAAACGAGGTGAATTAGAAATTACGGATGTAAATAAAATATATTTAGAGAAAGGGAATTTATCCGTTAGGGTTTTAGACAGAGGTACAGCTTGGTTAGATACAGGTACTTTCAATTCTTTAATGCAAGCATCTCAATTTGTACAAGTAATAGAAGAAAGACAAGGTTTAAAAATAGGTTCTATTGAAGAAGCAGCTTATAGAAGTGGTTTTATAAATAAAGAACAGTTACATAAATTAGCAGAACCTTTATTAAAAAGTGGTTACGGAAAAAATTTAATGGATATTTAATGAAAGTTACAGAAACATATTTAAAAGATTGCTTTGTAATTGAACCTCAGATTTTTGGTGATAATAGAGGTAGCTTTTTATTAGAATATAATAAAAAAGAGTTTGCAGAAAAGACAGGATTTACAGGTGATTTTGTTTTAGGAAACCAATCAACTTCTCAATACGGAACCATTAGAGGTTTGCACTTACAAAGAGGAGAGTATTCTCAAGCTAAATTGGTGAGAGTTGTTAAAGGTAAAATTTTAGATGTTGCAGTTGACGCTAGAAAAGACTCAGAAACTTTTGGAAAAGTTTTTTCAATTGAATTATCTGCTGAAAATAATAAACAATTATTAGTTCCTAGAGGTTTTTTACACGGTTTTTCTGTACTAGAAGATGATAGTATTGTATCTTATAAATGTGATAACTATTATCAACCAGAAGCAGAAGATGGAGTTCTGTATAATGATGAAGAATTAAGTATTAATTGGAAAATTCCTTTAAAAGATGTTGTTTTATCAGAAAAAGACGCAAAATTAAAAACATTTAAAGAGTTTGTTTAATGATTGAAGATGTTGGTATAATAATACAGGCAAGAGTTTCATCTACAAGATTGCCAAGAAAAATTATTTTAGAAATAGATGAGCAAATTACATTCTTGGATATTTTATTGAATAAGTTAAAAAACTTAAAAGTAAAACTTCCTATAATTTTAGCTACATCAAATTTACCTGTAGATTCTGTTTTAAGTGAATTTGCTAAGAAACATAAAATAAAATTTTATAAAGGTTCAGAAGAAAATGTACTAGAAAGGTTTATTGATTGTGCCGAAGAAAATAAGATTAAGACAATTGTAAGAATTTGTTCAGACAATCCTTTTATTGACTTGTTCTACATTGAAAAAATGATTAATAACTATAAAGGAGAAGATTATTTGTCTTATAAAATTAATAATTCTCCTTCAATTTTAACACATTTTGGTTTTTTTACTGAAATAGTAAGTTTAAAAGCATTAAAAAAAGTAGCCTCAAAAAACGATAGTAATTGTATAGAACATGTTACAAACTGTATCTATAAAAATCCAGATCATTTTAATGCTCGATTTTTAGAAGAAAATATTGAAAATAATGATGTTAGATGTACATTAGATACTAAAGCTGATTTAGAAATACTAAAAGAAATTTATTTTGATTTTATAAAAGAGAATCCAAATGCAGGATATTTAGAAATTATTAAATTTATAGAAACAAGACCAGATTTGTTAATTGGAATGAAAAGAATAATAAAAGAAAATACAAAATGACATATATAATTGGTGAAATTGGGCAAAACCATAATGGATCTGTAGATTTATGTAAATTAATGGTTGATGTTGCTGCAAGGCCAGTAAAAGATAATTTATTTGGTAAGGATTTAAAACAGATGGATGCTGTTAAACTTACAAAAAGAGATTTGTCTCAAGAATTATCATCAACTCAAATGAAGAGCTTGTATAATTCTCCACATTCTTTTGGTAAAACTTATGGAGAGCATCGATCTTTTTTAGAATTAAATGATGAGCAACATTTTGAGGTTTATCAATACACAAAAAAGAAAGGTTTAGATTTTGTAGAAACTTTATGTGCGATTGGTTGTTTAAGTATGCTTAAATTATTTATACCTGATAAGTTAAAAGTTGCTTCTAGAGATTTAACAAATTTACCTCTGCTTTCTGCTTTAGCAGAAACTGAAATTCCTATTATTGTTTCTACAGGGATGGCTGGAGAAAAAGAATTAAACCAAGCATTAGAAACTATTAACAAATATCACCAGAATATTTCAATCTTACATTGTGTTTCTGAATACCCTACTAGGTATGAGAATGTTAATTTAAAAACTATTACATATTTACAAAAGAACTATCCACAATATACAATTGGTTATTCAGATCATACTATCGGTATTTCTACACCTATTGCAGCAGTTGCAATGGGAGCAGAAATTATTGAAAAACATATTACTTTAGATAGATCAATGAAAGGTACTGACCAAAAAGGGTCTCTGGCTATAGATGGTATTTATAGAATGATTAGAGATATAAGGAATTTAGATATGTCGATGGGTGAGGAGAAAATTGAAATTGTAAACTCTGTGGAGAGTGCAAGAAATAAATTAGAAAGGTCAATAGCTGCAAATAAAGACTTAAAAAAAGGTGCGTTGATTTCAGAGAAAGATATTCATCTTTTAAGTCCTGGAGATGGTGTTAAATGGATAGATAAAGATAAATTAATAGGAAAAACACTTTCATTAGATATTCCTAAAGATGAAATTATATACTTAAACAAAATAAAATAGATGCTTCCAAAACTTATTTTAACTGATATAGATGGTGTTTGGACAGATGGAGGTATGTTTTATGATGAGTTAGGAAATGAATTCAAAAAATTTCATACTTATGATAGCGCTGGTGTTCTTTTTTGTAAAATACTTGAAATTCCGATAGGTATAATTACAGGAGAGAATGTCAAATCTGTAAAAAGAAGAGCCGAAAAATTAAAAGTTGAACATCTTTACTTGGGAATTAAAGAAAAAGTAAAAGTTATTCAAAATTTAATAAATGAATTAAATATTAATTGGGATGAGGTTGCTTATATAGGAGATGACATAAACGATTATTCATTATTGAAAAAAGTTGGGTTAAGTGCTTGCCCATCTTCTGCACCTAATTACATGAAAGAAATAGTTGATTGGCAGTTATATAAAAAAGGAGGGGAAGGAGTTTTTAGAGAGTTTGTAGAAAAAATATTATCGAATAATAATATTGATGTAGTAAATTTACTTAAGGATAATAATCTTATTAAAGAATATAATCAATAAAAGAGGTTTATTATTAATGGATAAAAATTCACTTTATTTAAAACTGATCAATGTTTTTTTAAGAATTGGAGGAATTGGTAGTAAGTTTTTAATTATTACTCTAATGTCTAAATATTTCGATGTTAAAGTCTTTGGTAATTTTGGATTAATAACTTCCCTTATAACAATTCTTATTTTTGCCCTAGGTTTAGATTTTTACAATTTTAGTATTAGAGATATTTTAAAAACGAGTGATAAACAAAATATTTTAAATAAAGTTATTTCAACTGGGGTACTTTATTTATTTATTTATATTTCATTTATTGTTTTTGGTTATTTTATTTTTAATAACATAGATTATCTAAAACCATTTACTTTTTTGGTAATTTTCTTAGTGATAACAGAACACCTTTCTCAAGAAATTTATAGATTATTAATAGGCTTTAAGAAAGTACTTTTAGCAAACATTCTATTGTTTTTTAGAACTGCGGGATGGAGTGTGGTTGTAATTTATAACTATTACTCAAAAAGTTTAATTACGATTGAGAAAATTTTTAATCTTTGGCTTCTTGCTAATGTTTTAACCATTTTTTATGTTTTAATTTTAACTATAATTAAAAATCATAAAAAAATAAGTAAAACAAATTTAAATTTTGAATGGATTAAAAGAGGTTTAAAAGTGTGTTCTGTTTTCTTTCTTACTACAATTAGTTTAAAAACAATAGAATATGCTAATAGGTTTATAGTTGATTTTTATATGGGAGAAGAGGTTGCAGGTGTGTTTTTATTTTATTCTAACATATCTATTCTAATTACTGTTTATATAAATACTATTGTTATTTCATTTGAATTACCAGAACTTATAACTTCGGTAAATTCACCAAATATAACAAACCTTCTTAAAAAATTTAAAAAATCTTTATTAGTACATACTATTATTTCATCTTTCTTTATACTATTAATTATAAAACCATTATTAATTTGGCAAGATAAAGCAGAATTTGAAGATTATTTACCATTAATGTATTTCTTGATTATTGGTGTTGGGCTAATGAATTATTCTTTATTATATCATTTTAAATTATATATTTACCACAAAGACAAAGCATTGCTGAAATCTATGGTAGTGCCTGCTCTATTTAGCCTATTACTAAGTGTTATTTTAACGTTTTTTTATGGAGTTTATGGTACAGCTTTAGCTTTTGTACTTTCTTGCAGTATCTTGTTTTTTATGCGTTATAATGAAGCGAAAAAAATGAATTATGATTAATATATACATAGGCTTGTCAAAAAATCAAATATCTTCTTATGAAGAAATTATAAAAGAGAACAAGAATAAAGATTGTGAAAATATATTAATTTCTAATAAAACATTAGAAAATGATTCTATTTTATGGAATAAAGTTATTCGTGCTGAACAGTCTTTTAATAATCAGTCAAATGGTACTTTATCTGCAATAAAAAATATTATTGTAAAAATTAAGCAATACAAACTTGTAATTAAAGAACTTTCTATTTACAAGAAAGAAAAAAAAATAACTTTTTATTTTACTTATCTTGAAGATATTTTAACCAATTATCTATTGTTATCTTTTAACAAAAAAATGAAAGGTGTTGTTGTAGAAGATGGAACATTAAATTATTACCCTCATACTATAAAATCTTTATCAAAAAAGAAAGTGTTTTTGAAATGGTTTTTAAGTAATCTATACAATGTTAGGTTTAAATACTACAAAGGGCATTCAAGTGGTGTAGAATTTGAAAAAGTAATTAAACAATATGTAAGAGTTCCAGAACTATCTATGTTTCCTGAGAAATCGGTTAAATTACCTTACCCTACTAGAATATTAAATTTAACAAACACAATTTTAATTATTGGGCAAGAGGGATACATAAGTCAATTTGGTGAAGAAAAATATACTAATAACTTAATTGATTTAACAAGTTTAATTAAATCTATGGATTATTATTCTAATATTGATAGAATATATTATAAGTCTCATAGAAATGGTAAAAGAATTGATATTGGAGTTTTAAAAAAACAGTTTATTAAAAAAGAATTGGTTTATTTAGATTCTGATGAACCTCTAGAAGATTTGTTTTTTAAAAAACTGGGGTCTAAAAGTGTATTTTCTTTTGATTCTAGCGCGTTATTAAATATTTATCTAGAAGCTGAAGAAGAAAAGAAAAAAGAACTTAGTTTTAATGTTCTATTAAGGTATAATAGTCTCTTAGAACCAATTTTTAAGAAATTTGAATTTAATATTTATAGATGATTATTGCGTTTAATATTTTAATTGCCCTTATAGCTATTGTTATCACTCTATACTTTCTAGAAAAGAATCTAGGTCTTTTTCTATTATCTATTATGATATTTGTTCAATATATTTGGATGTTTTTTTCTCTAGTTGTTATAGAATCAGGTGTTCATGTAGTTGAACAAGGGAGAGATGGATATTTTGTTTATAGTAGTTTAGTTTTGTTATTGTTTTTTATAACAACTATTCTTTCATTACTATTTTTTAAACAAGTTTTTACACGATTATTTGAAAACATCAAAGTAACTAAAATTAAATTTGGGAAAATAAAAGAGTATCAAATAATAAGAGTTTTTTTAGGATTTATTTTTTTTATGGCTTTCTTAAACTTACTTTCATCTTCAATACCAATTTTTTCAGATGATGTGTCAAAATTTAATTTTTGGGAACATGCTAGATTCCCTTTTTTGAAATCTATTATAGGAAATGTAATGGCATTTGCCGCATTTGGAACAGCAATACTTTATAAATATTATAAAAAAACATCAATTTTATTTTTTACACTCTATATCTTTTATTTATTATTAATAGGGCAGAAGTTTACTGGTTTTTTTATAGGAATAACAGGTGTTCTCTTAGCGCTTTATTTTACTTCAGAAAATAAAATAAACTTTAAATTAAAATGGGTTTTTAATAAGTATTTAATTCTATTTATTGGAGTGATGTTTTCTTTAGTGCTATACAAATATACAATTAGTAGACCTTTTAGAAGTTTAGGATTAACCCCAATAGAATCTGTTTTTTATAGGTTTTTTGGTCTACAGGCACATGTTTTTTGGGGTGTTACAGAACAGTATGTTTATTTAAATAAGTCTAATACCTGGGATGTTTTAGAGCTTTGGAAAGGAATGCACCATTTAATGTTAGAATTTTGGCCATGGAGATATCAAGATTTTATTTCAGTAACCACAAGGGGAGTAAGTTGGACAAATGCTTACCCATCTATTTTAATTAGAATTTTCCCTTTACCATTAGCATTAGTCGCTAACTTTTTTTTAATTTCATTTGTTTCTTTAATTCAAACCTTATTAAGTATTTTTATTAAAAGGAAGTCTTTATTTATAAGTATTATTTTATTTCAATTATTAATTTGGACTAGTTATGCTTATACAATGGCTTATTTTAGTAAGTTGTTAATACCTTTTTTCTTCATTTTACTCTTTTTTGCTTATAGATTTCTTGTATTATATTCTAAAAAAGAATCAAATGAAAAATAAGATATCATTAAAAATTTCAACTTATTCTTATTTATTGTTGATGTTTTTTTTACCCATTTCATTACTACTAGATAATATTTTTTTAATAATAATGTTTTTGAGTACCCTTTTTAATGTAAAAAAAGTAAGGGATAATAAAGTTACTTATTACCTTTTAGCTTTTTATTTATTTATATTATTTAACGGATTACTTAATTATGAACTTGTTTTAGAAAAAGAAAATTATATTAAATTACTTCCTTTTTTATTGATTCCTTTTTGTCTTGAAAATATAGATAATGAAATAAAATTAAAAGGATTATTTTTTCTTTTCATTAGTATTATAATTATCCAAGTAAATTCAGTTTATGGTATAATTAATTATTATTATTTTACTGAGGGTAAAAAGTATGCATTAAAAAATTATTCAAAAATTAATGAGATATTAAATTATGAGAGACCATATTTAGGTTTTTTTTCAGCATTAAATATTATTATTTGTTTTTATTTTTTTTCAATAAAAAGGAAAAGATTTTTAAGTATTCTGATAGCTGTTTTTTCTCTAATTTTAATTATTGTTATATCAGCAAGATTGGCAATAATTGTTGTTTTTTTTACAGGAGTTATTATTTTTTTTAAAGAAATTAGCAGAAGGAAAGTGATGATAGCTTTATTCGTTTTAATCGGCACGCTTTTAATTGTATTACTAAGTGATAGTTCTTTAAAAGAAAGGTTTAATCAGATTGGTAATGATGCTAGGGTTGTAACATGGAATGGAGCAATTCATTCGTTTAACAATACTAATAAATATGTTTTTGGTTCAGGTAGCGGGCAAAAAACCAGAATTGATTTATTAGAATACTATAAGAATTATGAAGGCTTTATAAGTCAAGATGAAAAAAATAGGTTTATTTCTAAAAATTATAATACACATAATCAGTATTTAAATGAATTATTAAGAGGCGGTTTTATTGGTTTTTTCTTGTTATTAATCCCTCAGATAATATTATTATATTTTAATTTTAAGAAAAATAATGTTATTGGATTAATGTTTCTTATTGCTATTATGAGTTTTAGTTTAGTAGAAAATATTTTAGATAGACAGGTCGGAGTATATTTATATGCATTACTTTTGAGCCTAACAAGAATTACATATAAAGTAAAAGAATAAATGATTAAAATTTTACATGTAGCAACACCAATTGGTGGAGTAGGTGTTTATTTTCGTTATTGTCTAAGTACATCGATAGTACTAAGTTTTCAAATACAATAAGATGTAATAAAAACGAGAAAATCATCAATATAAATAATGATTCTGGAAATAAAATAGACCATTTTCATTGTGAGTTAAAAAGAGAAATACATTTAATTTTCAGGGAAATAATAAGTGAATTTGTTTTTTTTTTAACTTGAGTTATTGAGTTTCAATCTTAAGAAGTAAAATCTTATGGAGATTTTTTAGATTTTTTATCGATTTTAGTACAATATTCTATAAATTTGAAAAAAAAATAAGATTTAAATTGTCTATGAAAAAAGCACTAGTACATGACTGGTTTTATACGAACGGAGGTGCTGAAAAGGTAGTTCATTCCATAGGTAATATTTGGGATAAATTAGATTATTTTTCTTTAATAGATTTTTTAGATAAAAAAGATCGAAATTTTATTTTAAAAGGTAAAACAGCAACAACAACCTACATTCAAAATTTTCCTACTGCAAAAAAAAATCATAGAAAATTTTTACAATTTTTTCCAAAAGCAATTGAATCATTTAATCTTAACGATTACGACGTTGTAATTTCATCATCATCCTCAATTGCAAAAGGAGTTTTAACAAATCAAAATCAATTACATATTTGTTACTGTCATTCTCCAATGAGATATGCTTGGAATTTGTACCATGAATATTTAGAAGATAAAAACTTAACAACTGGGTTGAAAGGGTGGTATGCAAAATATATATTGCATAAACTTAGAGTTTGGGATGTTATTTCTACCAATAGGGTTGATTATTTTGTGGCGAATTCTAATTATATTGCACAAAGAATAAAGAAAATTTATAATAGAGATGCGACAGTTATTTACCCACCAGTTGATGTAAGAAATTTTCAATTAGAGGAAAATAAAGAAAATTATTATGTAGCAGCCTCAAGATTAGTTCCTTATAAGAAAATTCATTTAATTGTAGAGGCTTTTAATAAAATGCCGAGTAAAAAATTAAAAGTTATTGGAGAAGGTCCAGAGTTGTATAAAATTGTTAAATTGGCTAATGGTAATATTGAGGTTTTAGGTAAAAGAAGTCAAAGTGAAATGGTTAAAATCTTACAAAAGTCTAAAGCTTTGGTTTTTGCTGCCGATGAAGATTTTGGAATTTTACCTGTAGAAGCTCAAAGTTGTGGTACACCTGTTATCGCTTTAAATAAGGGAGGGTTAAAAGAGACTGTGGTTGAAAATGAAACGGGTGTGTTTTTTGAAAAACAAAAAACGGCGGATATTATTGAAGCTGTAAACAGGTTTGAAACTTTAAAATTTGATGCTAAAATAATAAGAAAAAATGCTGAGCGTTTTAGCAAAGAAAGATTTGAGAAAGAGTTTAAAGAATTTGTTGAACAAAAAATAAAAGATTTTTAATTTGAGAAATAGATATTCGAAATATATAAAACCTTTATCGATATTTTTTGATTTATTAATAATAAATTCAGTTGTATTTTTTATCTCAGATATTCAGTTTTTAAATGGATTGTTTCTAATTTATATATCATTATTTTGGTTTATATCTTCATTGTTTATTGAATATTATAATATTTTTAGACATACAAAATTATATCAACTTTTTAAATTATTAATAACACAAACCGTTATTTTTATTTTAGGATATTTTACATATTTTGGTTTTTTTAGAGAAGGAGATATTATTAATAATCAAACAAAAATACTACTTACCATTATTCTTTCTTTATGGAGTTTTAAGCTTTTTGTTTTTTATTCAATCAGAGTTTATAGATCTAAAGGAAATAATTATAGAAAGGTAGTTGTTTTAGGAAGTGATTCTTCCACTAAAAAAATTATAGAAACTTTAAAAAAAGAGAAGGAATTGGGATATAAATATCTCGGTTTTTTTTCTAATAAAATTAGAAATAATAGATTGTATTTAGGTACTCTTAAGGAAAGTTTTAATTATATAATTGATAATGAGGTTGATGAGGTGTTTTGTTCCTTAAATGAGTTAAAAGAGGTAGAGTTAAGAAAAATTATAAAATTTTCGAATACAAATAATTTAGTGATAAAATTAATACCCAATCCAAATGAATTATATAATAAAGATGTAAATGCAGAGTTTTTTGGAAATTCTGTAGCTATTTTAAATGTAAAAAAATTACCTCTAGAAATTTTTGAAAATAGAATGTTAAAAAGGTTTTTTGATTTGATGTTTTCAATCTTTATTTGTGTTTTTGTTTTTTCTTGGTTGTTTCCAATAATAATCTTATGTATTAGAATTGAGTCCAGAGGGTCAACAATTTTTAAGCAAAAAAGAGAGGGTATTAATGGCGAAGTATTTGTTTGTTATAAATTTAGGTCTATGTATCAAGGAAAACCTTTAGATATAGGACACACCAAGAAAAATGATGAAAGGATTACTAAAGTAGGTGCTTTTTTAAGAAAAACAAGTTTAGACGAACTTCCCCAATTTCTTAATGTTATTATTGGGCAGATGAGTATTGTAGGGCCAAGACCTCACATGAATGTTCATTCTTTAAAGTTTGATAAAGAAGTTGCTAATTATATGAAAAGAAAATCTGTAAGACCAGGTATTACAGGAATAGCTCAAATAAGTGGATATCGAGGTGAAATACAAAAAAAATCAGATATAGATAATAGAGTTCGTTTAGACGTTTTTTATATAGAAAATTGGTCTTTTTTATTAGATATAAAAATTATATTTAAAACTGCTATTAGTGTTTTTAGTGGTGAAGAGAAAGCATATTAAATAATATGAAAGAAAGATTAGGCATAACTGTATCTATTGTTCTTTATAATGAAGATTTAGAAGAGCTTACAAAAACAATAAATTGTTTTTTAAATATTCCTATCAGTAAAAAGCTTTATTTAATAGATAATTCAGGAAGTAGTACATTAAAACAAAAATTTAAACAAAAAGAGATAGAATACATAACTGTTGGTAAAAATATAGGTTTTGGAGCTGGGCATAATATGATTCTAGATAAAATAAAACTTAACTCAAGATATCACCTAATATTAAATCCTGATGTTATTTTTAGTCCATCGGTTATACCTAATTTAATTTTAGAATTAGGAAAAAACGAAAACATATCTATGATTGCTCCAAAAGTATTATTTCCTGATGGGCAACATCAATATTCATGTAGAAGATATCCTTTAGTTTCGGAGCTTTTAGCAAGAAGGTTTACTTTTTTAAACCCTATATTTAAAAGAAAAATTTTTGAAGGGCAATATAAAGACAGAAATTTAAGTGAGGATTTCTTTGTAGAATATATAACGGGTTGTTTTCACCTTTATAAAACGGATGATTTTGTTAAATTAAAAGGTTTTGATGAGCGTTATTTCTTGTATATGGAAGACGTAGATATATGTAAGAAAATTGATGGTTTAGGAAAAAAGAAGTTATACTATCCTAAAGAAGAAATTATACACGTATTAAAACAAGGTTCCTCAAAAGATATAAAATTATTTTTGCTTCACATATCTTCAGCAATTAAATATTTTTTAAAGTGGGGATTCTAGTTTCCTGATTTTTTTTAAAATATATTTGCACCCACAACAACACAATAAACAATGAATGTACTTATTTTAGGTTCTGGAGGTAGAGAACATGCTTTTTCATTAAAATTAATAGAAAGCGATAAAATTAATAAACTTTTTGTAGCTCCAGGAAATGCTGGAACTGATAAAATTGCAACAAATATTAATATAAATCCTACAGATTTTGAAGCAGTTAAAAAGACTGTTTTAGAAAATAATATTAAAATGGTAGTTGTTGGCCCTGAAGCGCCTTTGGTTGAAGGAATTCATGATTTCTTTTTAGCAGACAATGCCCTGAAAAACATACCTGTAATTGGACCAAAAAAAGATGGTGCTTTATTAGAAGGTTCTAAAGATTTTTCTAAACAATTTATGCAAAAACATGGAGTTCCTACTGCAAAATATAAATCATTCACAAAAGAAAATTTAGAAGAAGGTTTTGCTTTTTTAGAAACTTTAGATCCTCCTTTTGTTTTAAAAGCAGACGGTTTGGCAGCAGGAAAAGGAGTATTGATTTTAAATTCTTTAGAGAATGCTAAAGTTGAACTAGAAGAAATGGTTTCTAACAAAAAATTTGGAGAAGCATCAACTACAGTAGTAATAGAAGAGTTTTTAAAAGGAATAGAATTGTCCGTTTTTGTTTTAACAGACGGTAAAAATTATAAAATTTTACCATCGGCAAAAGATTATAAAAGAATTGGAGAAGGAGATACGGGTTTAAATACTGGTGGAATGGGAGCAATATCTCCAGTGCCATTTGCAGATGATGCTTTTATAAATAAAGTTGAAGAATTGGTTGTAAAACCTACTATTGCTGGTTTACAAAAAGACGGAATTGATTACAAAGGTTTTATTTTTATTGGCTTAATGAATGATAACGGAAATCCTTCAGTTGTAGAGTATAATGTTAGAATGGGAGATCCTGAAACTGAAGTTGTTTTGCCTAGAATAGAATCTGACTTGTTTGATTTATTTGAAGGTGTTGCAAATCAGAACTTAAATGAAAAATCTTTTTCTGTTACAGATAAAACTGCTACCACTGTTATGTTGGTTTCTGGCGGATATCCAGAAGCGTACGAAAAAGGCAAAGAAATGTCTGGTTTTGATGCGCTAGAAGACTCAATTGCTTTTCACGCAGGTACAACCATTAAAGATGGTAAAGTAGTTACAAGTGGAGGTAGAGTTATGGCAGTAACTTCTTTTGGAAACACCATAGAAGAGGCTTTAAAAAAGAGTTATAAAAGCATCAACAAAATTCATTTCGATAAAATGAATTACAGAAAAGATATCGGTTTCGATTTAGTGTAAATACATTTTTATTTGGGCGTTTTAACAGGCTTTCCATTATATCTTTTTTTCAGAAAAAGAAAAAAGGATGCCATTTCAATCCTTAACGCGCTTTTTTAAAAACGAATTTTTAACCTAAAAAAGGAAGTTATATTTAAAAAATTGGTAGATTTAAATTGAATAAAATGAAAACTACCAACAAAAAAATAATAATTGCACCTTTAAATTGGGGTTTAGGTCATGCAACACGTTGTATACCAGTAATAAATGCATTATTAGAAAACAACTTTACACCAATAATAGCTTCAGACGGAAAGGCTTTAAGTTTTTTAAAAAAAGAATTTCCAGATTTAGAATATTTAGCAATCCCGACTTATAATATTTCTTATCATAGAAATTTAAAGTTGGGATTACTTTTTCAAATTCCTAAAATTTTAAAAGCAGTAAAGAAAGAAAAACAAGTAATTGATAATTTTATACAAAACAATAAAGATGTTGTTGGTATCATTTCTGATAATAGATTTGGAGTAAGAAGTAATTTAGTCCCATCTGTTTACATCACACATCAAGTAAATGTTTTGTCTGGAAATACAACTTTTTTAACATCTTATTTTCATCAAAAAATCATTAAAAAATTTGATGAATGTTGGATTCCAGATAATATGAATTCTCAATTTTCAGGAAAATTATCAATTTCAAATTCTAAAATAAACGCCAAATTTATTGGAGTTTTAAGTCGCTTTAAAAAAGAAGAATTACCTCAAAATATAGATGTTTTAGTTATTCTTTCTGGTCCAGAACCTAATAGGACCTTTTTTCAAGATAAATTAATTTCTGAGCTTAAAAACCAATCTAAAAACATTGTTTTTGTTTTAGGTAAAGTTGAAAGTGAGCAAAAAAAGTGGACTTCAGAAAATATAGTTTTCTATAATTATTTACTTACCAATCAGCTTCAAGATAAAATAAATTCGAGTAAAATAGTTGTTTCTAGATCTGGTTATTCTTCTATTATGGATTTAGCAGTTTTAGAAAAGAAAGCTTTATTTATTCCTACTAAAAATCAATCAGAACAAGAATATTTAGCAACATATTTAGAGGGTAAAGAAATTGCTCCATTTTCTATCGTAGAAGATTTTTCAAAAGAAAATCTTTTCAAAATGAAAAAATATATAGGTTTAAAATCGAATGAAACAAAACTGAATTCTCAGTTATTTAGCCTTTTCAAGCGTAAAAGAAAATTCTGAACCTTCACCGTATTTGCTTTTTAAGAAAATAGTTTCATTATGAGCTTCAATAATATGTTTTACTATAGACAAGCCTAAACCAGAACCTCCTTGTTCTCTAGATCTACTTTGGTCTACTCTATAAAAACGCTCAAAAAGTCTAGGAAGGTGTTTTTGTTTTATTCCTTCTCCATCATCTATAACCTTAATAATAAATTTTTGATCATTATAACTATCTATAGTTAAGGTAGTTGTGCCCTTTGGTTTGCCGTATTTAATAGAATTAACCACTAAATTTATTAAAACTTGCTCTATTTTTTCAATATCGCCCCTAACGTAAATTGCAGATTTATAGGTTTTTTCAAATTTTAAAACAATATTTCTTTTTTTTGCTTTCATTTCTAACAAGTCAAATACATTTTGTATTAGTTCTATAATGTTAAAAACGTCGATATTTAGTTTTAAACCCTCGTTTTCTAACTTAGCAATCATATCTAAGTCTTTTGTAACAGCAACCAATCTTTCTACTCCTTTATTGGCTCTTTCTAAATATTTGGTCCTTATTTGTTTGTCGTTTATAGCACCTTCTAATAGAGTTAAAATATAGCCTTGAACTGTAAATAATGGGGTTTTAAGTTCATGTGCTACATTACCTAAAAAATCTCGCCTAAAAGAGTCTCTCTCTGTTAAGCTTTTTATTTCGAGTCGTTTACCTTCAACGAATTTTTCCATTCTTTTAGAAAGTTTTTCAATATCGGTAGTTACAGAATCATTGCGAAAATCGTTTTCATCTAAGATTGAAACCTCTTCGTATATTTTTTTTAAACGCCTGTATATAAAATGTTCTGTTCTGTATTGAATAATGAAAAATGAAATAAAGAATAATGCAAGAATTGAAATAATAACCGTGCTAACTCCAAAATGTTGAACAATGAAAAAGTATGAAATAGCCGCTATAGCTGTAGAGAGTAGTGTTAAGTATAATGCAGACCAGAGTGCATAAGAATATGTTTTCTTTATTTTCATTGAGACAGATGTTTATTTATCTTCGTCTAAAACAAATTTATAACCAACCCCTTTTACAGTTTTAAAGTGATCGTCACCAATTTTTTCTCTCAATTTTCTAATATGAACATCTATAGTTCTACCTCCAACAACAACTTCATTTCCCCAAACTGTATCTAAAATAACTTCTCTTTTAAATACTTTACTCGGTTTTGAAGTTAATAAAGAAAATAATTCGAATTCTTTTCTGGGTAGTGATATTTTTTTTCCAGCTTTATAAACTACATATTCATCTCTGTCTATAACAATATCTCCAATTTTAAAAACCTCTTCGCTTTCTTTTTCAGTTTTTAATCTTCGTAAAAGAGATTTTACTTTACTTACTAAAACTTTTGGTTTTATAGGTTTGGTTATATAATCATCTGCACCAGCTTCAAAACCTGCTACTTGTGAATAATCTTCTCCTCTTGCTGTTAAGAATGTAATAATTACATTTTCTAAAGATTTTATTTTTCTAATTTTTTCACATGCCTCAATACCATCCATTTCTGGCATCATAATATCCAATAAGATTAAATGAGGAATATTTTTTTTTGCAGACTTTACAGCTTCAAGTCCATTAGTAGCTGTGAAAATTTGATAGCCTTCATTTTTTAAATTATAACCTACAATTTCTAAAATATCTGGCTCATCATCAACCAATAAAATTTTAATATCACTTTTATTCATAAAACAGATTAAATAACAACGAATATCAAAAATAGGAATAATTATAGTAGAATCATAAGTACTTAACAATCATTTAATCTGTTGAGCTTCTATTAACGTTTATGTAACATTGCAAAATTTAATTTATTTATTATCAAGAGAATAGAATCTTGTAATAATTAACGATTAATTAATCTATTACTAGTCAGTGTGTAATTTATTTTTTCACTATTTTTACGAAATAACTTCATAAAAACACATCACATGAAAAAAAATTACTTTTTTACTTTATTATTAACCCTTTGTTTTAGTGTATTGTCTTTTGGGCAGGATTTATTAATTACTGGTGCATTCGATGGTCCTAATACTGGAGGAACACCTAAAGGAATAGAGCTTTATGTTGCAAATGATATTGCAGATTTAAGTATTTATGGTATTGGGAGTGCTAACAATGGTGGGGGTACAGATGGTGAAGAATTTACTTTTCCATCAGTTGCAGCCACAGCAGGAACTTTTATTTATGTTGCAACAGAAGCTCCTCAATTTACTGCTTTCTTTGGTTTTGCACCAACTTACACTGATGGCTCAATGGGAATTAATGGAGATGATGCTGTAGAGCTTTTTAAAAACGGAAGTGTTGTTGATACTTTTGGAGATATTGCGAAAGATGGCACAGGAGAAGCTTGGGATTTTGTTGATGGATGGGCGTATAGAAAAGATGGAACAGGACCAGATGATGGATTTGTTTTAACGAATTGGACTTTTAGTGGAACGAATCAATTAGAAGGAGGTTCTACAAATGCAGCAACTAACTCACCTTTTCCTGCAGGTACTTATTCTGCAGTAGCTTCTACAACACCAGAAATTACAGCAACTGGAGATTCAGAAAGTTTTGATTATTTTGAAGGTCATGGGCCTTCAGCAGAACAATCATTTACAGTTATGGGAACAAATTTAACTGCAGACATTACTGTGACTATTCCTACAAATTTTGAAATTTCCTTAACTTCTGGGAGTGGATTTGGGAGTTCTGTAATGATTCCACAAACTGATGGTTCAGCCTCAGGAATTATTTACGTGAGATTATCTGCTGGATTGAGTGCTGATACTTATACAGGTGATATAACTGCTTCATCTGCTGGTGCTACAGATCTTACAGGAACATTTGAAGGAATAGTTAGTCCTGCAGATCCACAATTTACAGTGACTGCTTTTTTAGATGATTTTAATTATGTAATTAGCGCAGGTTTACCTTCAGCAGAACAAACTTTTAATGTAGAAGGTTTATTTTTAACTGCAGATTTAATTATTACAGCACCAACTAATTTTGAAGTTTCTTTAGCTTCTGGAGCTAGTTTCGGATCTTCTGTTAATGTCTCACCAATTTCTGGAACTATAACAGAAACAATGGTTTATATTCGTTTAAAATCTGGTTTAACTGCGGGTAATTATTCAGGAGATATTATTTTATCATCTACAAGTGTTGTAGATAAAAGTATATCCGTGAATGGAAATGCTTATGGAGCACCAACAAATAGTATGATAATTACTGGAGCTTATGATGGTAATTTATCTGGGGGTACTCCTAAAGGAATTGAGTTGTATGTGCTTAAAGACATTGCAGATTTAAGTTTATTTGGTGTTAGTTCTGTTTCTAATGGAGGTGGGTCAACAGCTGGAAATATTGAATATTATTTTGAAGCAGGAACAGCAAAAGCAGGAACTTTTATTTATATATCTACAGAAGAAACTAATTTTACAACCTTTTTTGGAATGGCACCAACATATACAACTGGTACAGTTGGCATAAATGGAGATGATTCAATAGAACTTTATGAAAATGGTCAAATAATTGATGTTTTTGGAACAGTTGATTGTGATCCAAATAATGATGGAACTACTTGCCCTGAATGGGATTATCTTGATGGTTGGGCTTATCGAAAATCAAATACAGGGCCAGAAGGAACAATATTTACTCACTCAAATTGGACTTATAGTGGAGCTAATCAATTAGAAGGTGGAACAAATAATGCAACATCAGATGTTCCTTTTCCAATAGGAACTTATACAAATACTACAGCATCTACAATAGATAATTCAATTGAAGGTTTTGCAACATATCCAAATCCAATTACTGATAAAAGATTTACAATTATTACTAATAGTTCTGATGTAAAACAAATATCAATCTTTAATGTTTTAGGAAAAAAAGTTTTAACAACTAATTTTTCTGGTTCAAAGAAGAGTATAAATGTATCTACAATTAATTCAGGTATCTATATTCTTAAAGTTACTGAATCAGGTAAAACAGCTACTAAGAAATTAGTAATCAGATAAAAAAGACTTATTTACTATAAAGTATTTTACTATAAAAGCTTCGAATTTATTCGGAGCTTTTTTATTTTCACTATCTTTAGTCAAGAAAAAGAAAAACCTATTGCTATGAATTTGTCTATCAAATTAAATGATGTCCTTTTTTTGGATATTGAAACTGTACCTCAAAAAGAAAATTGGAATCTACTACCTAAAGAAACTCAAGAGCTTTATAAAAAGAAAACTCAATACCAGCGCAAAGAAGAGTTTACCGCTGAAGAATTTTATGAACGCGCAGGAATTTGGGCAGAATTTGGTAAAATAATATGTATTTCAGTTGGTTATTTTGTTGATATCGAAAAGAGTAAACAATTACGTTTAACTTCTTTTTTTGGTGATGATGAGCATCAACTACTAACTGATTTTAAGGTATTGTTAGATAAGCATTTTGTTAAAAAAAGCAATGTTTTGTGTGCTCATAATGGAAAAGAATTCGATTTTCCTTTTATAGCAAGAAGAATGATAGTCCATCAAATAGAATTGCCTAAAAAGCTTAATTTATTTGGTAAAAAACCTTGGGAAGTTCCACATTTAGATACTTTAGAATTGTGGAAATTTGGAGATTATAAGCATTATACCTCTTTAAAATTATTAACTTCAATCTTAGGAATTCCATCTCCAAAAGATGATATTGATGGGAGCGAAGTTGCTAGTGTTTACTACAAGGAAAAAAATATACAAAGAATTGTAAGCTACTGTGAAAAAGACACAATAGCTGTAGCTCAAATTTTATTACGTTTTAATAATCAAGAATTATTGAAAGCTGAAAATATTGTTAGTATCGATTAATCTTCTAATTTCATAGAAAGTTCTAGCCAACGTTCTTCTTTTTGTTCTAGAGAGATTATAGTTTCCTGTAATTCTTCAGATTTTTTAGCGATATTATCTGGTTCTATTTCTACGTTTAAAAATTGTTTTTCAATAATTTCTTTTCTTCTTTGTAGTCTTTCTATATCTGCTTCTAAGGCACCAAATTCTCTTTTTTCATTAAAACTTAATGCATTTTTAGATTCTTTTTTAGCTGGTTTTTTCTCGTTCTTTTTGATTGTAGTTTTTTCTGAAATCTGTTTTGAACTAGAACTATCATAAGCTCTAAAATCAGAATAATTCCCAGGAAAGTTTTCTACTACTCCTTCACCTCTAAAAACAAATAAAGCATCCACAATTTTATCCATAAAATAACGATCGTGAGAAACTACCAAAAGGTTTCCAGGATAATCTAATAAGAAGTTTTCTAATACGTTAAGTGTTACAACATCTAAATCATTTGTTGGCTCATCAAGAATTAAAAAGTTAGGATTCTGAATTAAAACTGCACATAAATACAAACGTTTTTGTTCTCCTCCAGAAAGTTTTTCTACAAAATCATATTGTTTCTTTTTGTCAAACAAAAAACGCTCTAATAATTGTGATGCAGAAATTCTTCTTCCTTTCGTTAAGGGAATTTCTTCTCCAAATTCTTTGACAACTTCTATTACTTTTTGACCTTCTTTTATTTCAATACCAGCTTGTGTGTAATAACCATATTTTACAGTTTCACCTAAAACAACTTTTCCTCCATCTAATTCAGATGTCCCTGTAATAATATTTAAAAAAGAAGATTTTCCTGTTCCGTTTTTACCAATAATTCCAACACGTTCCCCGCGTTTAAAAACATAATCAAACCCATCTAAAATCTTCTTGTCTCCAAAAGATTTATATACTTTATGAAGTTCAAGAATTTTACTTCCTAAACGCTCCATGTTGATTTCTAATTGAACTTGATGATCTTTTCTACGTTGATGTGCTTTTTCTTTAATTTGGTAGAAATCATCAGTTCTAGATTTCGATTTTGTAGTTCTAGCTTTTGGTTGCTTTCGCATCCATTCTAATTCTTTTTTAAACAAACTTTTAGCTTTACCTAAATTGGTGGCTTCTAAAGCTAAACGTTCTTCTTTGTTTTGTAAATAGTATGAGTAATTTCCTTTGTATTTATATATTTTTCCTTCGTCTAATTCTAAAATTTCATTACAAACTCGCTCTAAAAAATAACGGTCGTGTGTAACCATAAATAATGTAATTTTTTCTTTAGCAAAGAAAGCTTCTAACCATTCAATCATTTCTAAATCTAAATGATTTGTTGGCTCGTCAAGAATTAATAAATCAGGTTTATTAATTAAAACAATTGCTAAAGAAAGACGTTTTCTTTGTCCTCCAGAAAGTGATCCAACTTTTAAAGATAAATCATCTAATTTTAATTTTGATAAAATCTGTCTGTACTGAGTTTCAAAATCCCAAGCATTATATTGATCCATTAAATCAAAAGCAGCTTGATACGCATCTGCATCATCAGGGTTTTTTTAAAGCATTTTCATATTGATTAACAATTGAAAGAATTTTGTTATCTGTAGCAAAAATCGTTTCTTCAATAGTTAAGTTTGGATCAATGTCATCTTTTTGTGCTAAATAAGCAATCGAAATTCCTTTTCTGCTAACTACTTGTCCAGAATCAGGTACATCTAAACCAGCAATAATATTTAAAATAGAAGTTTTACCACTTCCGTTTTTAGCTACAAATGCAACTTTTTGATCTTTGTTAATTCCAAAAGAGATGTCTTCAAATAAGATGCGTTCTCCATATGCTTTAGAGATATTTTCTACTGATAAATAATTCACGGAAATATTTTTATTTTTTGCAAAGAAACAAAAAACCCAAGCTTAAACTTGGGTTTTTGATGTCATTTAATTTTTTAAAGGGGGTTCCTTGGGGGGATTTAAATTAAATGTTACTATGATGGTGTAAAAATAAGAGAAATAAATGCTGTTGTCAATCACTGAAAACAGTGAAATTTTCACTTCACTGAAAATGGTGAGAAGAGTAACTGAAAATGGTGAGGTCAATAAAAAAACCCAAGCAATAGCTTGGGTTTTAGTAATATCAAAATATTAAATAATTTTACTGTTTGATGAATTTTTCAATAATAATTTCTTCTCCATCGTTAATTTCTATCAAGTAAATTCCTGTTTTTAAGTTAGAAATATTAATTGCTTGATTAGAAATACTACCAGATTTTACTGTTTTACCAATAACATCTATAATTCTAAATGAATTCTTTCCATCTGTTGCTAATCTTACATTTAGTAAGTCTTTAGCTGGATTTGGATACATTTTAAAAGTGTTAATAGTATTAACAGAATAAGTAGTATATAAACTCGTGTTATTTGCAGCCGTATTTGAAAGGCTAATATTATCTATTGCAACATCTGCTTGCCAAGTACTTCCAGTAACTCTATTAAACCTTAATTGAACGGTGTTTCCTAAGTAAGAAGAAAGATCTACACTAGCAGAAAACCATGAGTTTCCTTTGTTACCAGATTGACTCCAAATACTTGTCCAAGTAACCCCATTGTCATTACTTGCTTCTAGAGCAATAGTTCCCATGTCTGTAGCTCCATACATATGATAATCAAAATTAAATGATGCAACTGATAATCCAGATAAATCAAAACAAGGAGAATTAATAATAGCTTGTTTTGTAGGATACCCTGTTTCGCTTCCAGAAGCTTCAACGAAAATATAGTAAGTTCCTTGATTAGCAGAAGCTGGACCCGTATTGCTAGATGGAGTTCCACTTGAATTTACTGACCAATCAATATCATCTGCTGCTGATTGACTCCAAGAACCTAATGTGTTTTCAAATCCTTGTGAATAAGGGAATGAAGTTATTTCTGCTACACATCCACTTCCACTACTACCTCCATTTGTAATCTGAACATTGTCTAAAGCTATATCTGCTTGCCAAGTGCTTCCGGTAACTCTATTAAAACGTAATTGTACACTCCCTCCAACATAAGCATTTAAATTAACACTAGCAGTTAGCCAAGAATTACCTTTATTTCCAGATTCATTCCAAATGCTAGTCCAAGAAGCACCATTATCAGAACTAATTTCTAAAGCAATTGTTCCCATATCAGCAGCTCCATACATATGGTAGTTAAAAGAAAAAGTAGCTTCTGTTTCATTAGATAAATCATAACAAGGAGAATTAATAATAGCTTGTTTTGTAGGGTATCCTGCAGTCCCAGAAGCTTCTACATAAATATAGTAAGTACCTTGGTTTGCAGAACTTGGTCCTGTGCTACTAGATGGAGTTCCTCCAGAATTTATTGTCCAATCAATATCATCTGCTGAAGATTGTGTCCATGCTCCTAAAGTATTTTCAAATCCTTCATTATAAGGGAAAGTTGAAACACCATTTGTACAACCACCTGTACTAACATTATTTACATTTACAGTTCTTGAAACTTGAGTTGCTGGGTTTCCTGCAGCATCACTTACATTGTAGTTTATAGCATAAGTTCCTGCTAAATTTGTGTTTACTGACCCAGTTATAACAATACTTGAAGTTAAATTTCCATCAACATTATCAGTTGCAGTTGCTCCTTGTTCAGTATAAGTATCACCAACATTTAAGTTAATTGTTGATGCTCCGTTTAATGTTATTACTGGTGCAGTACCATCACTAACATTTACAGTTCTAGAAACTTGAGTTGCTGGATTTCCTGCAGCATCACTTACATTATAATTTATAGTATAAGATCCTACAACATTTGTATTTACAGTTCCAGTAGTAACAATACTTGATGTTAAATTTCCATCAACATTATCAGTTGCAGTTGCTCCTTGGTCGTTATATGTGTCACCAACATTTAAATTTATTGTTGATGCACCATTTAATGTAATCACTGGTGCTATTGTATCAGGTCCTGAAGATGCAATAACAACTGTGTAATCTTCTGTTTCTCCATAATCATATGAACCACAAGCAGAAGGTATTGTATTATACTGCATAACAACACGCATTGTAGTTGCACCTGAAACAGCAGAAGCTGGTACAGTAAAAGTTCCACTTACTGGTGTAGTTTGTGAAGCTGCATTTGTCCAAACAGTTTCTCCACTATCAGCAAAATCACCATCTTTATTATAATCAATAAACACTCCATAACCTTCGTTATATTGAGTTCCTGTCCAAGTTGGAGTAATTGTAATAGTTTCTGAAGCACCTTTGGTAAGATTTGTAGATTGTGATGTATAATCTGCATATCCACTTCCTGATGCACCTGTTGTATTGTTAATACTTCCCATTGTTACATTGCTAATATATTCATCTGCAACACTATTACCATTAGAGGTGCAATAGTTTAATTGAAGTTCTGTAGTTGTAAAGTTAGCAGTAGAGCTATAAGCAGAATTTCCTGAAGTACACTTACTACGAACTTGTACTTCATAAGATGTAGTAAGAGATAGTCCACTTAAAACAGTAGAACTTCCAGTAACAGCATTAGTTGTCCAAGAAGTTGTTCCTGAAACTCTATATCTCACGTCATAAGTTGCAGCAGGTACAGCATCCCAAGAAATAGTTGCTTCTGTATCAGATACATTTGTAGCACTAACATTTGTTGGAACTGTAGCGTTACAAACTACTGGAGTTCCTGTTAAACCGGTAATAATTAAAGAATAATTTTGGCTTCCACCAGTTAAAGAACCTTTATTAGTAACAGTAATTGTATATGTTCCTGATGCTCCTGAAACATCTACTCTTTCATATGGGTCAACATTGTTATCTTGTTGCGCATTTGATGTTGCTCCAGTTAATTCATAAGGAAAGTATGTTGTTGCTCCTTTAGAAACTCTAATGTCTAAATCATTAACTAAAACAGGTGTTGTTAAATTTACAGTTCCTGTATTTGCTGTTCCTGCTCTATCAGTCCAAGATATAGATGCTAATAAATCATTAACACCATCAGAATCTACAGTAATTGTATAAGTTTGACCTGAAGTTAATGTTAATTCTTCAATTTTAGATTCATTTCCATTTTGAGTAATTGCTTCAGCTGCAGCTTTAGTATTCATTAATCCCCATCCAAAAACTGCATCAGGTCCAGTTACACCAGAATCATCTGCTGTATGTAATGCTAATCCTTTTAAAGTTGCTGCCTTCATATAAGAACCATTTACATTATTAGCATGTTGTTGTAATAATAGTAAAGATCCAGCTACATTTGGTGAAGCCATTGATGTACCTGAAATAGAACTATATGCTGTGTCACTATTTTCGTATGTAGAATATACTGAAACTCCATTACCAGCAATATCTGGCTTTATACGAAAATCATCAGTAGGTCCTTCACTACTAAAAGTAGCAATTGTAGTACTTATTAAGTTACCATTTGCATCAACGTTTGCATCGTTTGCAGCAGCAACAACTAAGTTGTTTTTTGATGTTGAATGACCTGTTAATTTATCAAATCCAGAACCACCGGTTGGGTTTGTGTTTGCAGTATCATCTGTTCCATCATTACCTGCAGCAACTACCATTAAATAATTTGGAGCGTTAAACATAATATCATCCCAATCTCTAGAGTCTTCAATATAACCCCCAAAATAATATTGTGGTAACTGTACTTGACCAAGTGAGTTTCTTGCTGCATAACCATAAGAGTGGTTAGAAATTAACATACCATTGGTAGCAGCTGTTGTAGCTTCTGCTAAATCGCTGTTCCAATCATATCCAATTGCTTCAGCATGAGAAGCCATTCCTTTTGCATTAGCATCTACTCCAGAAGCTATAATAGTTCCTGTTACATGAGCAGAGTGATAGTTTAATGCACCAGAATCTCCAGTAGAAAACCTATTTGTTCCACCAGCTCCATCATATTCTTGATGAGATGCTCTTGCAACACCACCATCCCAAACATAGGCAGTCATATTTTGTCCATCTAAGTTTAGCCCTAAAGAACCACCAGAGTTTAGGTGGTCAACTCTTGTAGATTTAGCTGCAGCTACGTTAAATGTTGTATAATAAATTGGTTTTCCATCAACAACTTTTTGTAGCTCTAACATGCGCCCATCTTTAGTTGTAAATTTGGTTTGCCAACCTTTTTCTTTTGCAATTTTAATTGCTTTTTCTTTTTCAATAATAGATTTTTCTTTAAAGCCCTTTTTTAAAGAGGAAAGCTTTTGTATATTATACTTACCGCTAATTTTTTTTCGTTCAACTTTCTTTTGTGCATTCAAATTGAATGTTAGGGTAAAAAAAACTCCCAACATAATAAGTTTACTTAAGTAACCTTTTTTCATTTTTTCTGTGTTTTTAAATTAGTGATTATTTGAATTAATTTTATCGCTCTATTTTTTTGAAAGTCCAAACGATAAGACTTATAATTCCTAAGGTTTAATAAATTAATTTTTGATGATTATTGATTAATTTTTTTAAATATTTCTCACTTTATTGTTAAAAAAGCATAAAAATTTAAATTATTCGCTACAAACATATTAATTAATTGTTATTATCACAATCACTGAAAACCGTGAAATTTTCTTCTCACTGAAAACAGTGAGTTGTCTAACTGTATTCAGTGGGATAAGTTGAGTAAAACTTAAATCTATCTTTTTACATTTCTTAATAAGTGGTATATTGCGTTCTTATAATTGATAAAAAAAATATGAAGATAATTGTACCAATGGCAGGAATTGGGTCTCGTTTAAGACCTCATACTTTAACGATTCCAAAACCTTTAACTGTAATAGCAGGTAAACCAATTGTACAGCGTTTGGTAGAAGATATTACATCAGTAGTAAACCAGAAAATAGAAGAGATAGCTTTTATCATTGGACCTTCTGCAAAAGGATTTCCTGCTGATACATCAGAAAAATTAATTAAAATTGCTGAGGAATTAGGTGCTAAAGGTTCTGTTTATGTACAAGAAGAAGCTTTAGGAACAGCTCATGCAATATATTGTGCTAAAGAATCTTTAAACGGACCTTGTGTTGTTGCTTTTGCAGACACTTTGTTTAAAGCAGATTTTAAATTAGATGCAAATGCTGATGGAGCAATTTGGGTAAGTCAAGTAGAAGACCCAAGTGCTTTTGGAGTTGTAAAATTAAAAGATGGTTATATTACTGATTTTGTTGAGAAGCCTAAAGATTTTGTTTCAGATTTAGCAATTATTGGAATCTATTATTTTAAAGATGGAGATAAAGTTAGAAATGAAATTCAGTATTTAATTGATAATGATTTAAGAGAAAACGGTGAATATCAACTTACAAATGTTTTAGAGTCTTTAAAGCAACAAGGAGCAAAATTTATTCCTGGAACTGTTAATGCTTGGATGGATTGTGGTAAAAAAGATCCAACTGTAGATACAAACAAACAAGTTTTAGGATTTGAGTATGAAGCTGGAAATAATTTAGTTTCTAAAGATGTGGTTTTAGAAAATTCAGAAATTATTCAACCTTGTTTTATAGGAGAAAATGTTGTTTTAAAAAATACAAAAATAGGACCTTATGTGTCTATAGGAGCTAATAGTGTTGTAGAAAATTCTACTATTATTAATTCTTTAATACAATCTAATGTAGAAATTTCTAATGCAGATTTAGACAACGCAATGATTGGAAATCATGCAAAATATAATGGGAAATATACTTCTGTAAGTATTGGTGATTATACAGAATTAACCTAAATGAATAACAGAATTAAGATAAAGAATTTTAAAGAAAAGAGAAAAGCGTATAAGTATGAGTTATTTCTCTTTTCTCTTTTCTTTGTACTTTTTTCTTTGAATACTTTTTCTCAAGACAGTATTCCAATTGCAGAAGATTTAACTGAAGAAAAAGAGTTAAATTTTCAACAATTTTTTTTTAAAGCTTTATCAGAAAAATCAATTGGAAATTACCAAAAAGCGATTGAAAATTTAGAAAATTGTAATCAAATTTTGTCTGATGAGGTTTCTGTTTTCTTTGAGTTTTCTAAAAACTATTTTGAACTTAATAAAAGCTTATTAGCTAAAGAATATATTAGTAGAGCTCTGCTTAAAGATCCAGAAAATATATGGATGCTTAAGCATTTGGTTAAAATCCATGTAAAAGACAGGAATGTTTCTGAAGCAATTTCTGTACAACAAAAAGTGGCTGCTATCAATTTAAAAGAAAGAGAGTATTTACTTAAATTATATTTACAGCATAGAGATTATAAAAAAGCCATTTCTTTAATGAATGTTATGGAAGATAATAATACATTGTCATCTAACTTTATCAAATTAAAAAAGAACTTAGAAAATAGAAAAAAAAATACTGTAGTTGAAGAAAAAAAGAACAATGTTGGTTCTTTAGAAGATCAATTTAAAACTAATAAATCTTACGCAATTTTAAAGCAAATTTTAGAAGAATCTAAAGACAATTCTGAAGTACTTTTAAAGTATAGTAATGAAGGAATTTCGCTTTTTCCTGCGCAGCCTTATGTGTATTTAATGAAAGGAAGAGTGTTAAATTATCAGAAAAAATATAAAAAAGCGTTACAGAGTTTACAGAATGGTATCGATTTTGTTATAGAAGTTGAAATGGAAGCAGATTTTTACAATGAAATGGCAGTTTCTTACAAAGGTTTAGGTAACTTTAAAGAGGAGAAAAAGTTTATTGAGAAATCAAATAAAATTAAAAGTTAAGAATGAAATTTATAAAATATTTTGCGGTTCTTGTAATTGTATTTACTTCCTGTAAAGCAAAAAAGAATTTAATGAACTCAACAAATATTGTTGCCGAAGAAATGTCGGCTAAAAAAGTAGCAAGAAAGCATGTTGCATCTAATTTTGATAAAAAAACAGTAGATGCAAAATTGAAAGCAAGTTTTAATAACGGAAAACTAAAACAGAGTTTTTCTGTTAGTTTCAGAATGAAAAAGGATGAAGTTATTTGGTTGAAAGGAACGAAGTTTATTACCCTTTTTAAAGCGAAAATTACTCCAACTTCTGTTCAGTTTTATTCCTCCTTGAATAAAAAGTATTTTGATGGAGATTTTTCTATGCTTAAAAAAATGTTAGGAACAGATATTAACTTTAACCAACTTCAAAATTTATTATTGGGGCAGTCTTTAATGAATGTTAAGGAGCAAAAGCAAAAGGTAATTATACAGGATAATTCTTATGTTTTATCGCCAAAAAAACAAGAGGATTTATTTGATGTTTTCTTTGCTGTAAATCCTTCTCATTATAAATTAGATAAACAATCTATTGTTAACGCTGTAAAAAACCAACGTTTGGATGTTTTATATCCTTCTTATAATGTTGTTGATGATGCAATTTTTCCATCAGAAATAAATATTAAAGCAAAACAACCTGGTAAGTTTACAAACATAGATTTTGTTGTAAAATCTGTGCTTTTTAATACGGAAGTTAACACGTCATTTTCAATTCCAAAAGGTTACAAGCAAATTAAATTATAGTGAAAAGTAAAAAAATTTACATACCGATTTTAATTTTTTTTCTAAGCGTTTTTTCTGTTTTTGGTCAGACTAGAAAACAATTAGAGGCGCAGCGCAAAAAGCTGAATAAAGAAATAAAACAGGTAAATACATTACTTTTTAATGAAAAGAAGAAAGAAAAAAATGCTTTAGAAGACTTAAAAGATATCAATAAAAAAATTGAAGTTAGAGCTAAACTAATATCAACTATTAATTCTGAAGCAAAAATATTATCGAAAGAAATTGGTGTAAATGAAGCTGAGCTTAAAAAGTTAAATAAAAAATTAGTTGATTTAAAAAAGGATTATGCAGATATGATTTTTAAATCGTACAAAAGTAAATCTCAACAAAGTAGAACGATGTTTTTACTCTCTTCGCAAAATTTTTATCAAGCTTATAAAAGGTTAGAGTATATGAAACAATATACTTCTTTTAGAAAAAACCAAGGAGAAGAAATTGTTGTTAAAACAAATGAAGTTCAACAAATGAATGACTCTCTACTGTTTCAAAAGAGAGTAAAAGATACTTTAATTTTATCAGAAAAGCAGCAAAAAAAGGAAATAGAATCTGATAAAAAGAACCAAGAAAAGTTAATAACTACCATTAAGAAAAAAGAGAATAAGTATAAGAAAGAGCTCCAGAATAAAATTAAAGAAGAAAAAAGAGTTGTTGCTAAAATTGATAAAAAAATACGTGAAGAAATTGCACGAGCAAATAGAATAGCAAGAGAAAAATTAAAGAATAAGACAAAATCGGTTAAGAAGAATGAGTTTATTTTAAGTCCCGAAGCAAAAGCTTTAGCTACAAAATTTGAGCTCAATAAAGGAAAACTACCTTGGCCTGTTAATGAAGGTATTATTGTTAGAAGATTTGGTAAACAACCTCATCCTTCATTTCCAGGAATTACTGTAAATGGTACAGGTTTGCATATTGTAACCAAACATGGTAAAGAAGCAAAAGCTATTTTTAACGGAAACGTATTAAATGTTTTATTAAGTTCTGAAGGGAGAAAGAATGTTTTAATTCAGCATGGAAATTATATTTCATCATATAATAACCTAGAAAAAACCTATGTTAAAAAAGGCGATAAAATTACAACTGGACAAAAAATAGGTCAGATTTTTACTGATAAGGTTTCTAAAAAGACCAAACTTATTTTTGTTTTATTTAAAAATACTACACGTTTAAATCCTTCTTCTTGGATTTTAAAAAGGTAAATTAATTTTCTGGCTGAGGAGAATATTTAATATTTTTCTGAAGAATAATAGCATTAGGTAATGTAATTAATTCTTTTTCAGGTGTTCTTAATGTGATAAAGAATGCACCAATATCTCTAATTTCACCTGTAATATTATTGTCTTTTTCTAAAATTGTAATTGTGTCTCCTATTTTTACTGGGTAATTAATAAATAAAATTATACCAGCAGTAATATTAGAAAGAATAGACCATTGTGCAAAAAATGCAATACCTAAAATGGTTAAAAAAGACGAGATATAAACTAGTAACTGTTTTTCATCAACTCCCCATATAAAAGAGATAAATACAATTACATTAATATAAATTAGAATTGTAATTATTTTATTGGTAACTAAGATTCTAGCTTTTTGAAACCCAAATTTTGTTTGAATTTTCTTTAATGAATTCGTAATCAATAAACGGATAAAAAAGGCTACAATAAATATAGCAACAGAATAGATTATTTTATAGTTGAGTACTTCCATAAAAATAGAATTTAATTAATTAAACAAAGCTTTTAAAGCAGTTGCATCATGTGCATTTAACTTACCAGCTAATACTAAACTTAATTGTTTACGTCTAAGAGCTCCTTCAAAACGTTTTTTTTCTAAATCAGTTTCTGGTGTAATTTGTGGAATTGTAACAGGTTTTCCAACTTCATCAACTGCAACAAAAGTATAGATACCTTCATTTACTTTTGTTCTAGATCCAGATAGTCTGTCTTCTGTCCAGACATCAACATACGTTTCCATAGAAGATTTAAAAGCTCTAGAAACCTTTGCTTCTACAGTTACTACACTTCCAACAGGAATAGGTTTGCTAAAAGCTACATGATTTACAGATGCAGTAACTACAATTTGTCTAGAATGTCTTCTAGCAGCAATGCTACAGGCTCTATCCATTCTCGCTAATAATTCTCCACCAAAAAGGTTGTCTAAAAAATTTGTTTCACCAGGTAAAACTAAGTCAGTAAGAACGGTTAAAGATTCTTTTGGAGTTTTTGCTTCCATCAAAAAATATTTTAGGCAAAGATAACAATCACTTATTTAAAAGTGAAGTTAAAAAATGATAAAGAAAAATTGAACTAGTTTAACTTTTTTATCAATAACCAAGCATCTTTAGAAACAGTATCTTGAATCTTGTAAAGATTGTTAGTTGCTTCGTTACGATCTGCATAACTATTAAAAGTTACTTGAGTAAGTCCCCATTTGTTAACTCCAATTATTTTGGCGTCAAAACCTTTTGCTTTTAATTGCTTTACTTTCTTTTCTGCATTTTCTACAAATTGAAAAGCTCCAGCAACAATATGAAATGGTTTAGAAGTTTCTTTAACAACATTTAAATTAATGGTTGGTAAAGGATTAGAGATTACAAAAGTTGCAGATTGTATCTTTTTTTGAATCGCTTTTTCTTGATTTGCAAGTACTTCTTTCTGTTGCTTTTGTTGATAACCATTATAACCAGCAACACCTAATGTTAATAAAATTGCAGCAGTTGCAGCGTATTTTATAAATGCAGGAATACCTTTTTTGGCTACTTTTTCTTGAACAGGAATCAAAGGTTTTACTTGTTGTTTGTATCTAGAAATTGCAGAAGATTCTACAGTTGCTAAACCAAAAGATTCTGTTAAGTAATTAACTTCGGTATTAGGTTCAAAAACAATTTGTTTTTCATTGTTTAATGATAAAACACCTAAATTATCAATCTCTACAGATTTAGATTGTAATTCGTTTTGCCATTTAATTACAGATAAAGAAATAGCGGTAGAAGCTTTCTCGAAAGAGATGTTCTCTGCAGAAGCAATGTAGTTAGCTAATAAACCATCATTATGTTTTAACAGACTGTTAAATGTTACCTGTTTTGTAGGTGGAGAAAAAGTGTGTGTAAAGTGATTCACTTTTGCACCAATTCTATTGGTAACAAATCCGCCAAAGTCTGGTACAATTACGCAATCGTATCTGTATAATAAATCGTTTATGTAAGTAGCTAGTGTCATTATAACAAATATAGAGATTTTGAAGTTTCTTAAAAGAAAGTTCTCTAAAAATTATCAACAATTTTTTTATATATTGGTTGTCAAATTGTTATCTATTGGAAGAAGAAAAACTACTCGCTATTTTAAGATTGCAGAAAAGTAAAGCTGTGGGCGATATTTTGGCAAAGAAACTCATTGTAAATGTGGGAGATGTCTCACAAATATTTAAAGAAAAAGCAACTACCTTATCAAAAATAAACGGAATAGGAACTCATGCTTTAAAACACCTTTTTGATGCAGAAAACGTCAAATTGGCTGAACAAGAGTTAAAATACATTCAAGATAATAATATATCTTATTCTTATTTTTTAGAGGATGATTATCCAACAAATCTTCAACATTGTATCGATAGCCCTATATTGTTATTTAAAGACGGAAACTTAGATTTCTCAAACAATAAAATTATATCTATTGTTGGTACAAGAAATATAAGTTCTTATGGACGTAATTTTTGCAATCAATTTATAGAAGAAATCTCAGAATACAATCCAATAATTGTAAGTGGTTTTGCATACGGAGTAGATATTTGTGCGCATAAAGCTGCAATAGAAAATAATTTACAAACCATTGCAGTTTTGGCTCATGGTTTTGAACAAATTTATCCAAAGGTTCACAAGAAATATATAAATAAAGTAAATGAAAAAGGTGGGTTTTTAACTGAATTTTGGAGTGAAGAAGATCCGTTAAGAGAAAATTTTTTAAAACGAAATAGAATTGTTGCAGGTATTTCTACAGCAACAATAATTATAGAATCTGCAGCAAAAGGAGGTTCTTTAGTAACTGCAGATATTGCTAATTCTTATAATAAAGATGTGTTTGCAGTTCCTGGTAGAACAACAGATATTTATAGTAAAGGTTGTAATAATTTAATAAAAAACAATAGAGCTCATTTGCTAAATTCAGCATCAGATATTGTAAAAATGTTAAATTGGGATGTTCATCAAAAACCCAAAGTAATACAAAAACAACTATTTATGGAGTTGAATGAAAGTGAACAAAAAATCTATGATTTATTACATGAAAAAGGACAACAATTACTTGATGTCATTTCTTTAGAATGTAATATTCCTATTTTTCAATTATCATCAATTTTATTGCAAATGGAATTAAAAGGTATTACAAAACCATTGCCAGGAAAGATGTTCGAAATAGTATAGAGTCTATTAATAATCCTTATTTTTGTAGAATATTCAAAGAAAAATGTCTGAAAATCAAAAACTGATATCAAAAAAGAAACCAACTTTTCCGGTAAGTAAATTGTTGGCAGCTTTTTTAAAAAAACATAATAGAAGTACTAAAATTAGTATTTTATATAATGATTTGTTGCGTTTTCAAGGTTCTGTTTCTGTGTATGATAAAAACGATGAAGATACACTTTGGGTAAGAACCTATTATTCTGAGTGGGATAGAGAAGAAATAGATTTAAGTTTAAAACAGATATATACAATTCTACATTCCGATGGTAATGATAAAACAATTCCTTATTTAAGTGTTGATGCTATTGATTTTTGTACGTTCGGAAATTCAAAACCATTTAGAGTTAAGGTAAGAAATATTCTTAATGACAATTTTACATATTTTTATGTAAAACAAGCAGATGCTTCTCGTATTTATGGTTTAGAATTAGAACATATTTTATCTCCTTATACAATTAATTATTTAGTGTATAAAGACACCTTAATTGAAGAGCATATTTCAGGAATTCCGGGAGATGATTTTATAAATAACATTCTTCCTTCTTGTACTAGTTCAGAAAAATCGCAGATTGCAAAAGAATTTGTTAAATTTAAAGAAAGATGTTTTATTAGGTTGTTAGGAGATATGCGTTCTTACAATTACGTAATAACACCAATTCACGATTTTGATAAAATTATCTACAAAATTAGAGCCATAGATTTCGATCAACAATCTTTTGAAGGCAACCTAAAAGTTTACAATTTACAGTTCTTAAAAGAGAATTTTAAAATGGTAGAAATGGTTGGAAAAAGACTGCAAAATAGCTCTATAGAGCAATATAAAATAGAAGAGCGTTCTTACATTGCAAAAAGGATGATTAGTTCTCCAGACAGAATTCAGCATATCGTTAGATGTATGAAACAAGATTCAATTTCTTTCCCAAAACACATAGAGCGTCTAAAGCAAGATTTAATAGATTATGTTGGAGATGTAGAGTTTAAAAAGTGCAAAAACATGGGCGAAATTTTAGAAACCATTTTAATTTTTGTAAAGCGTAACTATTTAGATATTAGTACTAAATAGTTTTTTTAGAAGCTATTTCCTGCTTTCCATTATATCTTTTTGTAAAAAACAAAAAGGATGCCATTTCAATCAGGGCTAAACTTGTTTGCCGTTGTTTTTATTACTTTCTACTTCTAACACTTTCAATAACAACAGTTAATAAAATTAAACTTCCTCCAATATAAGTATTAAAGCTAGGTATTTCATTTACAAAAATGTAAGCAATTATAATTCCAAATATCGGTTGCACACTACTTATAATACTTGCTGTAGAAACAGAAAAGTGTTGCAAAGAATAAACCAACATTGTATGTCCAATTGCTGTGGTTAACAAAGCAACTAGTAATAATAAAGGTAATTGACTTTCAAGATTCGAAAAATCACCAAAAAATAAAACAGGAATCAAAAAGACAGCAACTACAATCATTTGATAAAACATCAACATACTTCCATTGTAATCTTTTACATGTTTTTTAATAGTAAGATTTCTAAGGGCATAACATAAAGCAGAGAAAATTCCGAATAAAATTCCTTTTAATTGATCGTTTTCTAAAGAAAAATCTGGAACTAACATATAAACACCAATTAAAACTAAAATTGCTAGAAAAACATGAATAGGATTAAGTTTTTGCTTAGAAAAAAAAGGTTCTAATAAAGCAGTTATAACAGGAAATGTATACATAGACAACATGCCAATTGCTACATTAGATAATTTTAAAGCATAAAAATAAGTAACCCAATGAGCAGCCATAAAAAAACCACTTACAATAAATGAATTACGATCTTTTTTAGTTTGAACTTTTAAATCTATTTTTTTAAATCGACAAAAAATATAAATAAAAACAGCAGCAAAACTAGCTCTACATAAAATAATTACCTCAGGAGATAGAGCAATATATTTGCCTAATACACCAGAAGTACTTATAAAAAGTGTTGCTAAAAGTAAAAATGATAAGTTTTTTACATGCGTATTTTCCATAACTAATTTTTTACTTAGCAAAACTGCAAAAAAATGATGGAAGAAAAAGCTTTTTGTTTATGGATTATATTAAAATTAAAAAAGTGGTTTAAAAGAATTCTTTTAAACCACTTTTTTTTGAAGTTACTTTACTCTGTAATTTGTTTAGTTAATGTTACTTTCCAAATTTTGTTTGAGGCTCTAGAATTTCTTTTTCCATAAGTTCCTGGGTTTGATTTAAAAGCTTCTATACCTCCAAATATATAGCCAACATCTATACTGTTAGTGTTTTTAAAAGAGGTGTTTATATCGATTATTTCATCTGAATATTTCGAATAAGAAATGTTTGTGCTAGGAAATAGAATCGCTTCTGCTCCATAAAAAGGAGGTTTATTTTTAGAATTCTCACTAAATAAGTTTTTGCTAAATATTTTATTTTCACTTTTTAAAGGATATTTATTTATATCCGTTTTTATGTGCATTCCTGTGTTGGTAAAACCAGATAATTCATCATTATAATCTTTCTCAGGACCATCACCAATTCCTCCTAATAAATAGGAGTGTGAAATACCAGAAATACTATCATAAGCTACAAAATTTGGAGAAGCGTACACGTTATAATTCTTTTGGTTATAGGTTTTATCATATGTAAATAACTTACTTTCTTTATTTGCCCATTGTGGATGGACATAGATTGCGTCATTCCAAGCTTGTAAATTACTATCATCTCCAGGTTTAAAAACACCAGCATAAATAGCAATTCCTGGTAAAACTTTATTAGAAACGGGACTTCTATAAATTGAAGGTAAAATTGGTCCATCTCTTCTTCTAAAGATTGAAGTATTATCTGAAGCCACTCCTTTAGGATCACTCACATCGGAAATAGCAGCACTTAAACTTACCTTTAATACATGAGGATTTTTTCCTGTTTTAATTGAAAAAGGGTAAACGGCATCTACATATTTTTGTCCTCCAGCAGCTGTGTTTCCAAAATTATGGCCTCCAACTAAATAGAAACTTCCATATTTTATGGTTTTACCACCAATATAATAAAGCTCTCCACCAGTACTAACTAAACTCTCGTTTCTTGCAAAAGCAAACAATTTAGATTTTTCGATTCCTTCATAATTCCCTTTTACTAATTGAATCATTGATGGAACGTGAATACGAGCAACATGATCGTAAGTAATATAACCTTTAGTTGGTTCTTTAAAATTGATGGCTCCATAACCACCAGTTATATATAGAAATTCGTCAACTTGTTTTACGTTTGCATTTGTATTTTTAAATACACTTAAAAACTTTTTAAAAAGAGCTGTGTTTTCTTTGTCAAAATGTTCTGAAATAATAGTAGTCATTTTAGAGATACTTATACTTGTTGGTACAGCGTCAATAATTGGGTCATAAACATAAATGTTTTCATTAAAAGAAACTTTTGTAAATGAAGTGTTAGCATAGTTTCCATTTAAATTATGCAAACCACCATTTAGTGAGTCAATAGAATTTGTTCTACCTGCAAATAGTAGCCATTCAGAACCAGATGTTCCGTGTATAAAAGATTGTAAAGAAGGTGCGTTTCTATTTGGTTCAGCTTCAATAGAAACCACATATTCAGGGGTTAAAGTTGCTTTTTTAGGGTTATTACAAGAATAAAACATCAAAAAAGATAATGTTAAAACGCTGAAATAAAGAATACTTTTTTTCATAATTAATAAGTTTAGTTTGTCGCTAGCAAGAACTAAATAATTATGAAAGTGGTAAAGAGTTTTATTTTCTGTTTTAAAAAACAGGTAGATTTACTTAAAGAAAAAACAAGTTAGTTTTTCCATTCTAATGATTCTACCAAACGTGAAATATCTTCTTTAATATAAGCGACTGCAGGTAAAAGTGAATCGTAGTTTGGTTTTATATAAAAATACAAAGAGCCTTTTATAAAATTATTTGTACTGTCTGTAATATGAAATTGTATTTGAGAAGCTGCGTTTCCGGTAATTTCATACATGCTTCCAAAAACTCTTTTATTAGAGTTTACAAAGTCTTTCGGAATAATTTGTTCTGCTTTTACAGTATGTTTAAAAACCAATTTTTCTGCCTCTGTTAAAAGTTCTTTTAAGTTTTTATTTACTGGTCTGTAGGTAATATCTATAGATGCTTTTAAGTTTGGGTATTTAATTTTTAACCAATTATTTGTCTCGTTAATTACAGTTGTGTTTTTTAAAATATCAAAAGAATAAGGTCTCTCTAGTTTTAGTTTTTCGTAAGATTTTTTAGGATATGTTAAACTCAAATACGCTTTTGGTTTTGGTAAAACATCTTCTTTACAAGAAATAAAAAAAATGAAGAAAATCAATAAAAAAATGTTACGCATTTCTGGTAGCTTTAACTTGTTTAATGCGTTTTTTGTCTAACGCTTCAATAGTAAACGTATAATTCTTGAAGTTTATTTTCTCTCCTTTTTTAGGAAATTTACCTGAGATCTCTAAAATAAATCCAGCCAAAGTTTCACTTTCACCTTTTTCTTCTTCAAAAATGGCTTCATCTTCATCATCTAAAACTCTACAAAAATCTTTGATAGAAGTTTTTCCTTCAAAAATATAGTTGTTGGCATCTATTTTAGAATATTGTAAATCATCATCATCAAATTCATCATTTATATCACCAACAATTTCTTCAATAACATCTTCTAAAGTCACCAAGCCACTTGTTCCTCCATATTCATCAACAACGATTGCAAGGTGGTTTTTTCTTTCTCTAAAATCTCCCAATAAATCATCTAATTTTTTGTTTTCTGGCACAAAAAAGGGTTCACGTAGTAATTCTTGCCATTTAAAAGTTGATTTATTTAAATGTGCTAATAAATCTTTAGCATATAAAACACCTGTAATATTATCTATATTTTCTTTGTAAACCGGGTTTCTAGAGTATCCGTTTTTTAAAATTTTGTCAAGAACAATATCATAATTTTCTTCATCAGATATTGCAAAAATATCTATTCGAGGCTTCATAATTTGTACGGTTTCTGTGTTTCCGAAATTTACAATTCCTTCTAAAATTTTTTGCTCATCTTTTGTAGTAGCGCCTTCAGATGTTAGCTCTAATGCTTGGGACAATGTTTCTACAGAAAAGTTAGAGTTTTTGCTTCCCAATTTTTTTTCAATCCACTTTGTTAGTGTAATTAAGGGCAAACTAAATGGCGTTAATATAATGTTTATAGCATGAATAAATTTAGACATTATTTTAGAAAATCGAAGTGCATTTCTAGAGGCATATACTTTTGGTAAAACCTCTCCGAACAAAAGAATTAAGAAGGTAACTAAAACAATTTCTAATAAAAAACGAACAGGAATTGTAAAGAAATACAAGCTTAATTGATAGTTAAAATGACCAAATAAAGTTTCTGCTAAAGATGCAAAAAGTAAAACAATTAAAATATTTATAAAGTTATTTGTAATTAAAATTGTAGCGAGTAATTTTCTAGGTTTTTCTAATAAAGTAACAACAATGTTTTTGTCTTTTCCGTTGTTAGAAAGTTCGTTTAAATCGGTTTGAGAAAGAGAGAAAAATGCAACTTCTGTTCCAGAAACTAAGGCAGAACAAATTAATAAAACAATTAATACAACTCCGTTAAATACAGTTAACAAATCTATAGAGGCTAAAAGTAAAAACAAAATTTCGGGATCTGGGTCCAAATGTTATAATTTTGGTTAGTTAAAATGGTAAATCATCATTTTCTTCTGGAGCAACAGTTTTTGGTGCTGGACTAGAAGGTTGTTTTTGAGTTGGTTGAGGACTGTTTGTGTTTTCTGGATTTCTTTTGGTAGAAAGCATCGTCATTTCATTTACTTGAACCTCTGTAGAATAACGTTTTACTCCATCTTGTTCCCACTGACGATTTTTCAATTTTCCTTCAACATAAACTTTATCTCCTTTGGTTAAATATTTTTCGCAAACTTTTGCCAATCCATTTCTAACAACAATATTATGCCAATCAGTTGTAGTAACTTTTTCTCCTGTTTGTTTATTGGTGTAACTTTCGCTGGTTGCAATAGGAAAACGTCCAACACAATTTTGATCATCAAAATAATGCATTTTAACATCATCACCTAAATTACCTATTAAAATTACTTTATTTATTGTTCCTGCCATAACTTCTGTATTTCTACATCAAAAGTACTAAAAATATCAATTACTTTTTTTGTTGAAATGCTTCTAAAAAATTGGCAATTAAAATAGGAACAGGATATTTTTCAATTTCATCCCAATTTATGTTTACTTCGGATGAATTTTCGGTTTCTACAATCCAGAATTGTGTATGTAAATGTTGGTGTGATAATTTATGTACAATGTCTTTTTTGTTGAAAAGTGAAATAGTAGTTGTAGAAGGAAATAAATTAATAAATTCTTCGGATGAAATCAGTTCTTCTTTGTTAATGGTTTTCTCTTTTTCAATTAATGGAAATTGATACAAACCTTGCCAAATGCCTTTTCCAGTTCTTTCTGATAAAATTGTTTTATGATCATCGGTTTTAATCACTAAAAAATTAAAATAGCGTTTTCTAACTTTTATTTTTTTCTCTTTTACAGGAAGTTCTTTGATGAGTTTTTTTTCTAAAGCCACACAACTATCAGCAAAAGGACAAGTTTCACAAAGCGGATTTTGAGGTTTACAGTGAAGCGCACCAAAATCCATAATTGCTTGGTTAAAATTTCCTGGTTGACGCTCGTCAATTAGACTTTGTGCTAATGTTTTAAACTCTTTAATTCCTGCAGAGGAGTTAATAGGTGTTTTAATTCCGAAATAGCGAGAAAGTACTCTGTAAACATTTCCATCTACAACTGCAGTGGGTTCGTTAAAGCAAATAGAAGCTATTGCAGAAGCTGTATAATCGCCAATTCCTTTTAATTTTATAATATCTTTATATGTTGATGGAAATTCTCCATTTAATTCATTTGCAATTTGTTTTGCAGAAAAATGGAGGTTTCTTGCTCTAGAATAATAACCCAAACCTTGCCACATTTTTAAAACGGTACTTTCATCTGCTTTAGCAAGATCAAAAACAGTAGGAAAAGTGGTAGTAAATTTTAAATAATAAGACAAACCTTGAGCAACTCTTGTTTGTTGTAACATGATTTCACTCAACCAAATAAAATAAGGGTTTCTGGTACTGCGCCAAGGCAATTCTCTATTGTTTTGTAAATACCAGTATATTAATATGTTAGAAAATTTCATCCTTTTAAAATAGATTTGCAATATTACATTATAAAATTCACATAAATTTAGGTGTTATTATTTTTGGAGTTGATTAATTATCATATATTTGCATCCGCATTTTTGAAATTAAATTAATAAAATAATAGTAAAAATAGAGACATGACGAAAGCAGATATCGTATCAAAAATTTCAGATAAATCAGGAATCGAAAAAACAGATGTATTAGCAACTGTAGAAGCATTCATGACTGAAGTTAAAGATGCATTAGAAAATGGCGATAACGTTTATTTAAGAGGTTTTGGTAGTTTTATTATCAAAACAAGAGCAGAAAAGACAGGTAGAAATATTTCTAAGAATACTACTATTAAGATTCCTGCACACAACATTCCAGCTTTTAAACCAGCTAAAACCTTTACTGAAGGAGTAAAAAGTAAAGTAGTAGTTAAATAACAAAATATTAATCTAAACCTTAATTAGGTTTAATAAACAACAGAACATTATGCCAAGTGGTAAAAAAAGAAAGAGAGCTAAGATCTCTACACACAAAAGAAAGAAAAGAGCTAGAGCAAATAGACACAAGAAAAAGTAAGCATCCGCTTACTTTTTCGTTTATAGTTTAGCGAAAAAACAAAAAGTTCATTGACATAAGAGGTTAAACTAACCTCGCACGGTATTTCAAATACCTGACAATATTAATCCATCTACACAATTATGTGTAGTGTTAAATCCAGTTCAGTATGAAAACAGAATTAATAATTCGTTCAAATTCATCTGATATTGATTTTGCCTTATTAAGGGATGGAAAACTTATTGAATTAAATAATGAAACAACTGGTAACAAATTTTCTGTTGGCGATATTTTTTTAGCCAAAATAGGAAAAGTTTTAACTGGTTTAAATGCAGCCTTTGTAAATGTAGGTTACCCAAAAGATGGGTTTTTACATTATCATGATTTAGGAGCGCAAGTAAACTCATTAAATTCGTTCATTAAGAAAGTAAGCACAGGTAAGTATAAAGAATTCACTTTAAAAAACTTCCGTAAGGAAGAAGACATTAACAAAGACGGTAGTATCAACAATGTACTAAAAACAGGACAAAACCTATTAGTACAGATAGTAAAAGAACCAATTTCTACAAAAGGACCTAGATTAAGTTCGGAGTTGTCTATAGCAGGTAGATTTTTGGTTTTAGTTCCTTTTTCTAACCGAGTTTCTGTTTCTCAAAAAATAGCAGACCCAAAAGAAAAAGAACGTTTAAAAAGATTAGCAAAAAGCATTAAACCTAAAGGTTTTGGTGTTATTTTAAGAACTGTTGCCGAAGGCAAAAAAGTCGCAGAATTAGATAAAGACTTGCAAAACTCTTTAGAACGTTGGGTAAAAATGTGTAAAAGTATACCAAATACAAACACTCCAACAAAAATTTTAAGCGAGTTAAACAGAGCATCTTCTATTTTAAGAGATGTAATGAATGAGTCTTTTACTAGTATTGTAACAAATGATGAAACTTTGAAAATAGAAATTAAAGAGTATTTGCAAGAAATTTATCCTGAAAAGGAAAAAATTGTAAAATTACACAGATCTGAAACTCCTATTTTTGAAAAATATGGAATAGAAAGACAAATTAAAACATCATTTGGAAAAACAGTTTCTATGAGCAAAGGTGCCTATTTAGTTATAGAGCATACTGAAGCTTTACACGTTATTGATGTTAATAGCGGAAACCGTTCTAATAAAGCAGGTTCTCAAGAAGATACGGCATTAGAAGTAAATCTAATTTCAGCTACTGAAATAGCTCGTCAGTTACAACTGCGTGATATGGGAGGAATTATAGTTGTAGATTTTATTGATATGCACAAGGCTGAAAACAGAAATAAACTGTATCAGCATCTTAAAGAGCAAATGGCTTTAGATAGAACAAAGCACAAAATATTACCTCCAAGTAAATTTGGATTGGTACAAATTACAAGACAAAGGGTAAGACCAGAGTTGAGTATAAAAACTACCGAAGCCAACCCAAATTTAAATGGACAAGTAGAAGCTCCTATTGTCTTATTAGACAAATTAGAAGCAGATTTAGAGAAGTTTATGTCAAACTCTAAAAACAATAAAAAAGTACAATTACATGTACATCCATTTATTGCTGCATATCTAACAAAAGGAGTAAATTCTATACGTTTTAAATGGTATTTAAAACACAAAAAGTGGATTACAATTATACCTCGTGACGCTTACACATACTTATATTATAGATTTAAGTCTCCAAAGTCTTAAGTTTTATAATATAAAGGCAATAATTTTTTATCAAAAAACCCCGCAACTTAAAAGTTGTGGGGTTTTGTTTTTTTTAAGAAGTTTTTAAATTGAAAAATCTATACCTTATATTTTAATAAAACCAACTTTTACTCTAAATGCCTGTTATAGTCTGTTGATGACTATTGTTTTTCTTTAATCAAATATATATAAACAGGATAATGATCCGAATAACCACCTGTGTAGTTTCCGTTAGAAAAACTTCTAAAAGGGTATCCTTTATATTTTCCTTTTTTAGTTGTTAAAAAGCGTTTATTAAAGATCATTGCTTTGTACATTTTGTAGGTAGAAAAATCTTTTTCACCTTTATCTAACAGCGGTGAAGTAAAGAAAATCATATCAAATAAGTTTATTTTATCTCTGTATTTTAGAGTGTTAAAACCTCGTCTAAACATATCTTCATAAGGATTGTATAAATCGCCTTCATTTACATTTTTCTTCCTGCTTTTTGTTTTTAAAACATTTTTAAAGCTAGAATTTATAGGATCGTCATTAAAATCTCCCATAATTAAAATTTTTGCATTAGGATCCTGAGTTCTAACTTGCTTAATAATCTTTAAATTTTGATAAGCAGCTTTTTCTCTTGATGGTCTACTTGCAGCTTCACCACCTCTTCTAGAAGGCCAATGATTTACAATTACATGTATCAATTCATCATCTAAATAACCAGAAACTAAAAGCTGGTCTCTTGTATAAACTTTAAAGTTATCCCTATAAATGTTTGGATTAAAAGCTTCATGATGAATTGGTTTAAAGTACTTTTTTTGATATAAAAAAGCAACATCTATTCCTCTTTTGTCTGGTGAATCGTAATGTATAATTCCGTAATCATTTTTTACCAAATGCTTAGATTTTACTAAATCTTCTAAAACATTTAAATTTTCTATTTCAGAAACACCAATAATTGCAGGACTTGTTTTTGCTTTTTCTTCTCCAATTTGAGCAAGGGTGCTTCCTAATTTATTAATTTTATCCCAATAAACTTTAGATCTATTGAACTTCAATTCCATTATTGGGCTTTTTTCATCTTCTTTAGTAACATCATTAATAGTGTCAAATAAGTTTTCTAGATTATAAAAAGCGATAGTTCTAATATTATATTTTTTTCCATTTTTCTGAGAAAAACCTAAAGTTATTGAAAAGGAAAAAATAAAAAGCAAAAATATTTTCTTACTCATTTTGGGGATTTTGTGTTCGTGTAAAAGTAATAAATTAAAGCTATTTTATACGTTAAGAAATTTCAAAATTCTATGATATAATTTTTTTTCACTAAATTGAAGTGCTATTTAGAAAAAAGAAAAATTTATTTTATGAAAAAAATTGTTATGGCAACTTGTTTGCTATTAGCCCCGTTTATTGGGTTTAATAGTCAAAACATAGTAAAAGGAATTGTTGTAGACAACGATTCTGAAAAACCACTCCAAGGAGTTTTAGTTAAATTTAAAAACACACTTCTGAGCAAAACTACAGATTCAGAAGGCGCTTTTTTATTTAAAAACCTTACACAAGGTAAATATCTTTTAGAAGTAAATTTTAAGGGTTATGAAACCCAAAATATCTCGTTAGAACTTTTCGATAAAACTTTAGATTTAGGGATTATTTCACTTTTTAAAGATATTTCTGAAGATCAAGATTTAAGTTTGATTACTATAACAGATGATGAATTAAATGATGATGTAAGTTCTGCTGATAATATTTCTGGGCTTTTACAATCATCAATGGATATTTTTCTTAGAACTGCCGCTTTTGAATTTAGTTCCTCTTTTTTTAGAGTTAAAGGATTAGATTCTTCAAATGGTAAGGTGCTAATTAATGGTATAGAAATGAACAAAATTTATGATGGTAGAGCTCAATGGAGTAATTGGGGAGGTTTGAATGATGTGCTAAGAAATCAAGAGTTTAGAAGTGGTTTAAGTTCTTCAGATGTTACTTTTGGTGGCCTTTTGGGTTCAAAAAACATGAATACTAGAGCATCAGAACAAAGATATGGAACTCGAGTTTCTTATTCTTCATCCAATAGAAGTTACCAACATAGAGTTATGGCTACTCATGCTACAGGAATCATAAAAAATGGTTGGGCTTTTACTTTTTCTGGAAGTAGAAGAGCAGGAAATGAAGGTTTTAATGAGGCTACATCTTACAGTGCAAATTCCTTTTTTGCATCTATAGAGAAAAAACTAACGGATAAGAGTAGTATTAATTTTACAGGAATTTTTACACCAAACAGAAGAGGAAAATCTTCTCCAAACACACAAGAAGTTTTTGATTTAAAAGGAATAAAGTATAATGATTATTGGGGTTTTTTAAACGGAAAAAAAACAAACTCAAGAATTAAAGAAGTAAGTGAGCCCATTATAATGTTAAATCATTATTGGGATATTTCTGATAAGACATCTATAAATACAAATATTGCATATCAATTTGGTAAGATTGGTAATAGTAGAATTGATTATAACGCAGGTTCAAACCCTAGTCCTACTTACTATCAAACATTACCAAGTTATTTTTTAAGAAATGATAATTATGAAAAAGCTTATGACGCTCAGAATAACTTTTTAAATGATGGGCAAATAAACTGGATTCGAATTTTTGATGCAAATAGTATAAATGCAAGTTCTAATTTAGAGAATGCTTATGTACTTTATGAAGATAGAAATGATGATAAACAACTTTCTATAAATACAATTTTAAGTAAAGAAATAAATAATAATATTTTATTAAATGGTAAAGTTGGGTTAAAACGATTGCAATCTCAAAATTTTGCAGAAGTGATAGATTTGTTAGGAGGTAAAGGGTATTTAGATATTGATCCTTTTGGAGCAACTGAAAATGAAAAACAAAATAACCTATTAAATCCAAATAGAATAGTTGGTGTTGGAGATAAGTTCAAGTATAATTTCAATTTAAATTCTACGATTATTTCTGCTTTTGCACAAGCTCAGTTTAATTATAATAAAATTGATTTTTATACAGCTGTAAATTTTTCTAATACAACACATCAAAGAGAAGGTTTGTATAAAAATGGAGGTTTTCCTGATAAATCTTTAGGGAAATCAAAAGAACAAAAGTTTACAAATTATGGTATTAAAACTGGAGGGACTTATAAAATTACAGGTCGTCATTTAGTAGATGTTAATGTTGGCTATTTAACGAATGCGCCAACAATTAGAAACACTTTTTCAAACTCTAGAGAAAACAATAATGAAGTGTTTGATTTACAAAGTGAAAAAACACTTTCATCAGATATTAGCTATGTTTTTAGAAATCCAATAATTACATCAAAAGTTACAGCGTATTATACATCAATAAAAGATGCCACAGAAATTTCGTTTTATTTTGCTGATGGAGTTGGTGGAGATAACACTGCTTTTGTACAAGAAATTCTTTCAGGAATTGATAAAAAACATTTGGGCTTAGAATTAGGATTAGAAGCACAACTAACATCAACATTTAAACTAAAAGGAGCAGCATCTATTGGTCAGTTTACCTATGATAATAATCCAAATTTAGAATTAACCACAGAAGCAGATACCGAATCTTTAGTAGCGGGTTTTGTAGATGGATCTAAAGATTTTGGAGAAGCTAATCTTAAGAATTATAAATTGGCTGCAGGACCACAAAATGCCTATTCTTTTGGATTTGAATACAGAGATCCAAATTATTGGTGGTTTGGAGCAACCGTAAACTTTTTCAGTAATACATTTATAGATATTTCACCATTAAATAGATCTAAGAATTTTTATTTAGATGATGATGGATTGCCTTTTTTGGATTACGATACAACGATTGCAAAAGAACTTTTAAAGCAAGAGAAGTTTGATGATTATTCAGTTGTAAACCTTGTTGCAGGTAAGTCTCTAAAAATTAATAAATATTATATAAGTGTATTTGCAACTGTAAATAACTTATTGAATAAAACGTATAAATCAGGAGGATTTGAGCAAGGCAGAAATGCAAACTACAGACAATTAAAAGAAGATAAATCTCTAGATAAACCAGTTTTTGGAAGTAAGTATTGGTATGGAAGAGGAACAACATATTTTTTGAACGTAAGTGTAAGTTTTTAATAAAAATTTTAAAAAAAAAGAGAAAATGAAAACAAATAAAATATACAATTTAATACTACTCATTTTAGTGAGTACTTCTTTTATTATGTGTGTAGAAGAAGGAGATTTTACAATTCCAGAAAGTTTAGGAGTGGAAGAAAATGAAGATGTAGTTAAAATTTTAGACAGTATTAAATCAGAATTACTTCAGGATAAAAAAATAAAAGAATTAAAACAATTATATATAACTGGCAATAATCCGGTAGAAATTACATCTAATATTGTTGTAAAAGGATATGTAGTTTCTTCTGATAAATCAGGAAATTTTTACAAAGAATTTTATATGCAAGATACTCCAGAAAATCCAACTGCGGGAATAAAAATTTCACTTAATTTAAGCAATAGTTATAACAAGTTTAATGTTGGTAGAGAGATTTACATTCGTTTAAAAGGGTTGTATATAGGTGAATCAAATTCTGGTGACGGAATAATAACAATCGGTGGAAAAGTAAAGTCTACAGATGCAACAGAAGTTGATAATATTACTGTAAATCAAATACCAAATCATATTTATAGGTCAGAAATCACTAAAGAAATTACACCAAAAGTTGTTGACTTTGCTTCAGTAAATGACAGTTATATTGGGACTTTTATAACGCTAGAAAATGTTTTTTTCGAACCTAATTTACTTGGTAAATCTTATGTTGATCCAAAAGAAGATTTTGATACCCAACGAAAAATTCAAACTTGTTTAGGTTTGGGTTACGATGAGTTGTTATTAGAAACGAGTTCTTTTTCTCGTTTTGCAAACGAAACTTTACCAGAAAAAGCAGGAAGTATAAATGCAATCGTTTCTAAAGATTTTGGAGGAAATTTTATTGTATTAACTTTAAATGATACCAATGATGTTGATATGAGTGATGAAAGATGTTCTCCTTTACCAATAGAAGATTTTACAACAATTTTATTAGAAGAAAATTTCGACGATCAATCTGGAGATATATCTGTTACAAATTGGATTAATTATAGAGAAGTTGGAACAAAATCTTGGAGGTCGTATACAGATTCGTATTCGCAAAGTAAAGCTGCTAGAATTGGTTCTAGTAATTCTAATGATGACAGCACAATTACATGGTTAATTACAGATAGTTTTAATTTAGATACAACTTCTCAAGAATTTTTATCTTTTCAAACTTCCAATAGTTTTGCAAATGGCAGCGAATTAGAAGTACTCATTTCAACAGATTTTGATGGAGATAAAAACAATATAAATATTGGAACTTGGAATATTTTACCAGCAAAAATTGTTTCTGATGGAGAGAATTTTAAAAATTGGGTGCATTCTACTTATGTAGACTTGTCAAATTATTCTGGTACTGCATATATTGCTTTTAAGTATACAGGAAATGGAAATGTAAATTTTGATGGAACTTATGAGTTAGATAATGTAATAATTAATGCAAAATAATAGCCTTATAAATATTTAGGTGTTTTTCCTCTTTCAGAAATTTCTAATAAAATATAATTTTGAGAAAAAGAAAATTATATGAAAACCAATGTTTTAGAAAAGTCAGTTAAAAGCATGAGTAGTTTTAATTTAAATGAAGAATTAAAAGAATTAACTACTAGTGGTATTGTGAATTTTTATTCAAAAAAAGAGAGAGTTATTTTTAATTCTTCTTGGAATGGTGAACGATTAGAAATAGCTGTTTATGGAGTTTATAAAATATCTTGGGGTTTTTATCAAAACTCTATTTACTCTTTTTATAAAGATGTAAAAACAGAATTAGGATTGTTAATTAATAGTAAAAGTCATGATGAGAAAGCAGAGATATCTATTAATACTCCTTGTTTTCATGCAATAAAATCATCACATAAAACACTTACACTTTTATTAAGGGAAAACGAAAATTTATCTTTGAATGCAGAGGTTTTTAATGCTGAAAATTTAATCATGAAAAATGTTTATTTAAAAGTAGAAAAGTTAAATATTGAAGATTATAATAAATTCGGATACGAAAATTAGATTGTATAATTATTTGTTGATAATGAAAGACGCTTCAATTTAAATTGAAGCGTTTTTCTTATTTTTACAGCATGAAAAAAATTGAGCATATAGGTATTGCTGTAAAAGATTTAGAAAAATCAAATGAGTTATTTGCGTCACTTTTCGGAAAACCTCATTACAAAGTTGAGGAAGTTCTTTCTGAAGGAGTAAAAACATCTTTCTTTAAATCTGGGCCAAATAAGATTGAATTGTTAGAAGGAACAACTGCAGAAAGTCCAATAACTAAATTTATAGAGAAAAAAGGAGAAGGAATTCATCATATTGCATTTGCTGTTGATGATATAGAAGCAGAAATAAAAAGACTTCAAAAAGAAGGTTTTATTGTTTTAAATGAAACGCCAAAAAAAGGTGCAGACAACAAACTAGTAGCTTTTTTACATCCAAAATCTACAAATGGTGTTCTTATAGAATTGTGCCAAGAGATCGAATAGTTAAAATACTGCCAACTCTTACTGTCAACTGCTTTCTAATTATTATCTTGCAAGCCTAAAAATCAATCTAAAATATGTCTTCCAAATTTGATTCTTATCAAAAACGACGACTGCAATCTTCTTACTTTTCAGTAGTAATAAGTATTGCTTTGGTACTTTTTATGGTTGGTATTTTAGGATTAGTTTTATTAAAATCTACTTTAGTTGCAAATCGTGTTAAAGAAAAAGTAGCAATTACTTTATTTTTAAAAGATGATGTTTCTTCCAAAAACAGAAATGATTTGAAAGCTTCTTTACAAAAAGAAGCGTTTACAAAAAGAATTATTTACACAAGTAAAGAAAAAGCTGCAAAAATTTATAGCAAAGAAATTGGCGAAGATTTTTTAATGTTTTTAGGGAAGAATCCATTAAAAAATGGAATTGATGTTTATCTAAAAGCCGATTTTGTTACTCCAGAAAAAATGCAAGAGTTAGAAGAACGTTTTCAAAAAAATGCATTTATCGCAGACGTTTCTTATGATAAACCCTTGATTAACTTGTTAACTAAAAATATTAAAAGAATTAGTTTTTGGTTGCTAGTTGTAAGTGCATTTTTTGGTTTAGTAGCAATGATTTTAATTAATAGTTCTATTAGATTATCAATTTATTCTAAGCGTTTTAATATCAAAACCATGCAAATGGTTGGAGCAACTAAAGGTTTTATTAGAAGACCATTTATTTGGCAAAGTATTAAATTAGGAACTCTTGGTGCTTTAATTGCTCTTCTAGGATTAGCCGTAATTGTTTATTATGTAGATAAATATGCACCAAGTTTAGAGTTACTTAAAGATTACATTACCTTAGGATATTTGGTTGGAGGCGTTTTAATTTCAGCTTTTTTAATTACTTGGATAAGTACTTATTTTGCAACACAACGCTTTTTAAACTTACAAACAGACGAACTTTATTATTAATAATATGGAAAACGAAAATATACAAAAACCAAGCTTTTTATTTGGTAAAAGAAATTATATCATCATGATTGTTGGTCTTATCTTTATTGCACTAGGCTTTATATTTATGGCTGGAGGAGGAAGTGATAATCCAGCAATTTTTAATGAAGAAATATACAATTGGCAACGAATTCGTTTAGCACCAACATTAGTAATTATTGGGTTAGGTATTGAAATTTATGCAATTTTAGCAAATCCTAAGAAATAAGAATGGACGTTTTAGAAGCAATTATTTTAGGAATTATTCAAGGTTTAACAGAATTTTTACCAGTTTCTTCAAGTGGGCATTTAGAGCTTGCAAAAGCAATTTTAGGAGATACTTCTGTGCCAGAAGAAAGCTTAACTTTTACAGTAGTTTTACATTTTGCAACAGCATTAAGTACACTTGTTATTTTTAGAAAAGAAGTGGCAGAAATTTTTAAAGGCTTATTTCAATTTAAATGGAATGATGAATTAAAATTTTCATTAAAAATTATTCTATCAATGATTCCTGCAGTATTTGTAGGATTGCTTTTTGAAGAACAATTAGAATCATTTTTTGGAGGAAAAATTTTACTAGTAGGAGTTATGTTATTAGTAACTGCTGTACTTTTATTGTTAGCTGATAAAGCAAAAAACACGAATAAAGAAGTTACATTTTCTAATTCTGTAATTATTGGAATATCTCAAGCAGTTGCTATGTTGCCTGGTATTTCTAGATCAGGTGCAACAATTTCTACTTCTGTTTTATTAGGAATTGATAGAACTAGAGCTGCACGTTTTTCTTTTTTAATGGTTGTTCCTTTAATTTTTGGGAAAATAGGAAAAGATTTATTAGGTGGTGATATTAGTTTTCAATCTTCAGAAATTATACCAATTTCTGCTGGTTTTATAGCTGCTTTTTTAGCAGGTTTATTGGCTTGTAAATGGATGATTGCTTTGGTTAAAAAAAGTAAATTATCATACTTTTCTTTATACTGTGCAATAGTAGGTTTTATTGCAATTGGTTATGCAGTTTTTAATTAATACTGAATAAATTCAGCATAAATAATGACAGAAGAAGACTTTAAAAACGGTCAGGTTTTATTGATTGATAAACCTTTAAATTGGACCTCATTTCAAGTAGTAAACAAACTTCGATGGGAAATAAGACAACGCTTTAATATTAAAAAAATTAAAGTTGGTCATGCAGGTACTTTAGATCCTTTGGCAACAGGTTTATTAATTATTTGTACGGGTAAGCAAACCAAAGAAATACACATCTATCAAGGTCAAATAAAAGAATATACTGGTACTTTTACAATTGGTGCTACAACTCCAAGTTATGATTTAGAGAGTGAAATTGATAAAACGTATCCAACAGAACATATTACTGAAGAGTTATTACACGAAACCACCAAACAGTTTATAGGTGAAATTCAACAAAAACCACCCATTTTTTCTGCGATTAAAAAAGATGGAAAGCGTTTATACGAATTAGCAAGAAAAGGAGAAACTACAGAAATTAAAGCAAGAACTGTATCTATTTCTGAGTTCGAAATCACAAAAATAAATTTACCAGAAGTAGAATTTAGAGTTGTTTGTAGTAAAGGAACTTATATCCGTTCATTGGCTTATGATTTTGGTTTAGCTTTAAATTCAGGAGCTCATTTATCGGCTTTAAGAAGAACTAAAATTGGTGATTTTTCTGTTGATAATGGAGTTTCAGTAGAGAGTTTTATTGAGAATCTAAAAACAGATTCATAAAATAAAAAATAGCCTTTTTCAAAAAATGAAAAGGGCTATTTAATAAGTGTTTAAATCTTTCTTAAGAAAATATCTCCACTAATTGTGTTTAGTTTTAAAGAAGCAGTTCCATTATTTATAGTTGCAACTATTTTAGAACCAATTCCATTCTTTTTCCTTTTTTCAAAATTGATGTCTAAATCTGAATATACAGAACCACTTAAAGTTTTAGCTTCAAAAGTAGCATCAGAAACATAGATGTCTATATCTCCACTAATTGTTTTTAAACGCATGTCTTTAGAGTGTTTTTTCACAGTAATATTCCCACTAATTAAATCTAAATTTAAGACGCCATTATAAGAATCAGCTTCTACACTTCCAGAAATACTTTTAATCTTTAATTCCATTTTTTTAGGAACATAAATTACATAGTTTATAGTCATTTTATTATTACAATTAGAGTAATAAGTACGTCCATTATCACCAGTTATTTTATTTCTGTTTTTCTTAAAGAAATCTCCATAATCTGATTTCACTTTGTATGTAGAGCCAATTTTATCACCAATTAAAGAGAAGAAATTATTGTCTTCATTATCGTTTAAATTAACTGTGGCTTCAATAGAAATTTCATTTTTATTCCAGTTTTTCACAATAATATTTTCTGCAAATTTTAAGTGTACATAGACATCTTTAATACTAGAACTTGATGTGTTTTTAATTACTTTTTTTTGCGCTGTTAGGTTGCTAAAAGTCAATAGCAATCCTATGAAGAAGATATATCTTTTCATTTTTTGTGGTTTAAGTTATGTGATTTTATTTTTTTTACTTCTGATTTATGCTCAGGAAGAATTATTTTTTTCGGAGATAAATATTTCCCATAGAAGATTTTATATAGATTTTTACACCTCCGTTATTTAATTTAGAAACAATACTTTTTCTGCCACTTATACTAGGTAAATCTTTTTTCTTTGGATTTGGAAAATCAAAATTTGTGTACACAGTTCCTTGCGTTCTTAATTCTAAATTTGCCTTTGTGTTTGCAGGTAAAGCAACATCAATTTCAGAAACAGAAGTGCTAATTGTTATTGGAGATTTTTGACTTACAACATCAAAATCTATATCAATTTTACCAACACTTGTGTTTGCTGTAATTGGGCCTGTTACATTTTTCATCTCTATTCTACCAACATTAGATTCTGCTTCTACTTCTCCAGTAAAACCAGTAATATAAATAGAACCTAAATTACCAGAATCTACAGAAATATTGATGTTTTTTGGTAGTTTTACATATAATCCATGGCGCTGCATGTAAGATTTTAGATCTGTTATATACAATGTGGTACCTTCTTTTAAAACAGAAAAACCGAATCCATTTGTATCATCTTTTCCTCCAGGATATATAGCTGTTAACCCTTTTCTTTTATCCTCTTTGCTTTTTTCATCTCTTTCAGGAAAATGATTGTCATGGTCTTCTGAATCACCTTTTTTAGAATCTGTTAAGATTAATTCTTGAGTTGTACCAACTTCAATTTTTATTGTAGTATCAGAAGATAAAACAACTTTTTTAACTCCAGATAAAGAGTATTTAAATTCTTTTTTTTGTGCAGATATTATTGTGCTAACAAATAATAATAGGATTAATATTTTTTTCATGATTTCTTAATGTTTTATAATAAACTAGGTAAATTTAATTCTAATTGTTGTTTAACGTATTGAGGTGTTTCTTCGTTTTTTAGCATTTTTTGCATAGGTTTTAAAGCTCTTTTTTCTTGTATTTTAGCTAAAATTTGAATCAAATCTATTTGAACTGAAGAGTTTTTTTCTGTTTGCAAAGACTTAATAAGTGCATCTCTCACAATTATTTCTGAAGAAAACTTAGACAATGCTTCTGCTGCAGCAGAACGTACATTTGTGTTTTTATCAAAGAATAATCTATTAATTAAAGCCTCAATTATTTTAGTGTCTTTTTTTGAAAAACCTTCTGCATTTGCAATTGCTAAAATTCTTTTACTTGCAGAATTGTTCTCTAATAAAGCCAAAACTACTTCTTGATTTTGTTCATTGTTATTTGCTATTTTAAAAATATTAGATTGATGTTTTCCGAACAAGAAAGCACTTACTACAATTACAATACTTGCTGCAACTTTAAGATATGATTTCCAATCAGATTTTGGTTGAAATTTCACGACTTTAATGCCATTCTTTTTAATTTCTTGAGCTAACATTTCTTCAAAATTTGTGCGTAAATTAGCTGAAGTTATTTCTATTTCTTGGTTATCTAAAACCATGAAAAAAGATTTTATTTCTTCTAATTCTTGTTTACAAGTTCCACAGGATTTTAGGTGTTTTTCTATTTCAGAATTTGCAACTTCTGATAAAGAGTTTTCTAGATATTCTGAAAACTGATTTTGAATTTCGTTACATTTCATCATACTACTGTTTGAAAATATATTTCTTTTAATTTCTTTAACGCTCTGTGTACTTTTACTTTCACTGCATTTTCATTACTACCAATAATTTGTGCAATTTGCTCGTATTTAATTTTTTGAAATCGATGCATTACTATCAATTCTCTATCAGAATTAGATAATTTCAATAATGCTTTTTGTAAATGATCTAGCTCTTCTTGTTTGTTTTCAGAAACCATTGATTCATTAGCAACAAGTTTATCATCATCAATAATATTAGAACGTTCTTTTTTAATTTTTTGATAATAACTCGAAAAAATATTGCGCGCAATTGTATATATCCAAGCTGCAAAATTTCCATTTTTGTAAGATGCTTTATATTTAATTACTTTTAAGAAAACATCTTGAGTTAAATCTTCACTAACCATTTTATTATGAACCATTTTATTGAAAAAGTTATAAATACGTACATTATACCTATCAAATAGAATAGTTAACATATCTAGTTTGCCTTGGGCTATCTGTAACATTATTTCTTCGTCAGTTAAATGTTTCAATGTTGGTTGTGGTTAGTTTCTATTGTTAAAACCTTCAATTTACAAAAAGGTTACATTTATTATAAAAAAAAGATTAGACATAAAAAAACCCAAGCATTTGCTTGGGTTTGTATTTTAAAAAGAAAAGTAGATTATTATTTCTTAGCTAATAAATCTCTAATTTCTCCTAATAAATCTTCTTGACTTGGTCCTGCAGGAGCTGCTGGAGCTTCTTCTTCTTTCTTTTTAGTTTTGTTGTATGCTTTTACAATCATAAACATTACAAAACCAACAATGATTAAATTGATAATTGTATCAATCCAAGCACCATAAGTAATTGCATTTTCTGGTGTTGCTACTTTACCTGCTGCGTCTAAAACTGCTTCAGATAAAACATATTTTTGATCAGCTAAACTTACACCTCCTGTAAATAAACCTACAACTGGCATAACAATATTGCTTACAAAACCTTTTACAACTGCTCCAATTGCACCAGCCATAATTACTGCGACAGCAAACTCAATTACATTACCACCAGTAATAAATTCTTTAAATTCTTTTAACATCTTTATTGATTTTTAATTAGTTATTAGAATGCTAATGTAATAAAAATAATTATTACTTTAACGTTTTATTAACACGTTGAGAAATTGCAGTCAATGTTTCATAAGGAATTGTCTCTGAAACATCTGCAATATGTTGTATCATTTCTTGACTATTAAAGATAATTACTTCATCACCTTCTTTACAATCAATTTTAGAAATATTTACCATAATCATATCCATACAAACATTTCCAATAATTGGTGCTTTTTGATTATTGATAAGTACAAATCCTTTTTTATTTCCTAGTCTTCTAGACAATCCATCTGCATGACCAATAGGTATTGTAGCAGTTTTACTTTGCCTTTTAGCTATAAATGCTCTATTGTAACCAACAGTTTCACCTGGTTCTACTATGTGAATTTGAGAAATAATTGATTTTAAGTTATGTGTGTTTTTTAACTGAGCAGTTTCTTTTTCATCATTACCAAAACCATATAAACCAATACCAACTCTAACCATATCAAATTGTGCTTTTGGGAAGTTTACAACTCCAGAAGTATTTAAAATATGCAACATAGGTTCATAACCTAAATGTCTGTAAAATTGTTGAGCTATGTATGCAAAATTATTAATTTGATTTATGGTGAAATCTTGTTCTTCTAAATCTTCACTTGCTGCTAAATGAGAAAATAAAGATTGTACTTTAACATGTGTAGTTTCCTTTAAGCTTGTAATTATTTTAGGAATATCTGTATGCCAGAAGCCTAACCTATTTAAACCGGTATTAAATTTTATATGAATTGGGTAATTCATTAACGGAATTTCATCAGCTAACTTTAAGAAAGCATTAAAAATTTTAAAATTGTATAAGTTTGGTTCTAATCTATAATTAACAATTAATTGCAAATTAGGTATTTGTGGATGTAAAACTAAAATAGGAGTTTTAATATTTGCTTCACGTAATGCAATTCCTTCGTTAGTATAAGCAACAGCAAAATAATCGACCTTATCTTCTAAGAATTTTGCAATTTGTATTGCATCACTACCATAACCAAAAGCTTTAACAACTGCTAGAATCTTTGTTTCTGGTTGTAATTTTTGTTTGATATAATTTAAGTTATGCAAAAGTGCATTACTATCTATTTCTAATACAGTAACGTGATTATTCATTTTTGTGCTGAATTTATTTCAGTATCTCTTCAATGTGTTTCAGAATCTTTTAAATTAGATTCTGTATTTTTTTTTGAAGAATTTTTTTCTTGTTGATTTCTTAAAGCTTTGTAATAAGCTGCTCTACTCAAAGGTTCGTATTCTTGAGTTTCACCTAACATAACCAAATCATCATTCTGTGCTTTTCTAAAACTATAATGAGCTAAATTACCAGTATGTGTACAAACTGCATGTACTTTTGTTACGTATTCTGCAGTAGCCATTAATGCAGGCATTGGCCCAAAAGGATTTCCTTTAAAATCCATATCTAATCCTGCTACAATTACTCTAATACCTCTATTTGCTAAATCGTTACAAACTGCTACAATTTCATCATCAAAAAATTGCGCTTCATCAATACCAACAACATCAACATCATTTGCTAACAAACGAATATTTGAAGCCACAGGAACAGGTGTAGAACGAATTCTATTATCATTATGAGAAACTACTTCCTCTTCATCATAACGCGTGTCTACAGCAGGTTTAAAAATTTCTACGCGTTGTTTTGCAAATTGTGCACGTTTTAATCTTCTAATTAATTCTTCTGTTTTACCAGAAAACATAGAGCCACAAATTACTTCTATCCAACCAAATTGTTCTATATGATTTACTGTATTTTCGAGAAACATTTTGTAATTTTAGGCATTAAAATATTAAATTTGATGTTACTTTGGTTTTCAACAAATTTATGAATATTTACCAGTAAAAAAATAACTTCAACTTACAACTTATGCACAAAAGATTAGAAACTGATTTAATAAGTTTGGCACACAGCATTTTAAAAATGAAGAATAAAGCAGATGTCTTTGCTTTAAAAGAAAAATCGCAAGAGATTTATGAGAAATTATCCTTATTAGCATTTGTTGAAGAATATGTGAATACAACACCAAATGAAAAAATAACAAAAGAAGAATTTATTTCTAAAATTGAGGGAGCTCTTGAAAAAAGGGATTCTAATGAAGATAATGAAGAAATTAAAAATGAGGTAGAAAAGGTAATACATCAATTAGAAGAAGTAGATGATATTATACAGGTTGAACAAAAAGAAGAAGTTAAGCTTGAAACCGAAATTGAAGAAATTTTAGAACAACCTTTTGATGAATTGGTAGAGATAATGCATTCTGAAAAAAAACCAGAAGTAGAAATTATAAATGATGTTCTTAAGGTTGAAGAAAACAAAATTTTATCTTTAGAAGAAGAGTTAAAAGACACTATTTCTGTGGATGAAATGGCTACTTTATTTGATATTCCGGCACCAAAGTCTTTAAATGATAGATTAGCTACAAACATTCAAATAGGTTTAAATGATAGAATTGCTTTTGTAAAGAATTTGTTTGATGGAAGTCAAGAAGATTTTAACAGAGTCGTATCTCAATTAAATACGTATGCAACAGAAAAAGAAGCAAAGAAATTTATCAATAAAATGGTAAAACCAGATTATGATTGGTCTCAGCAAGAAGAGTTAGAAGCTCGTTTTGTAGAAATTGTAGAACGTAAATTTGCTTAAAATTACATATTTGAAACCAATTTTAATACATACACATTTTCATAAACGAAGAACAGGCGTAACTAGAAGTATAGAAAACGTATTGCCTTTTTTCGATAAAAACTTCGAAACTTATATTTATGGCTATAATGTAGAAGGAAAGAAAATTTCTACATCAAAATTAAAATCTTTATTATTTTCTGATAGAGAAGTTGTAGTACATTGCCATAGAAATAATGAAATAATGCGAATGTTGTTTCTTCGTTTTTTAGGTGCAAAATTCAAATTAATAGCAACACGTCATGCAGAAACTAAACCTTCTAATTTAACTCTTAAATTGCTTAAGAAAGCAGATAAAGTTGTAACGCTCATAGAAAGTATGAGCAAAAATTTAGGCATAAAAAACTCAATTGTTGGTCATGGAGTAAATGTAGATTTATTTAAACCAAAAGAAGATGTTGTCTTAGATAAGGTTCAGCAAAAAAACATCATTTTATGTGCAGGAAGAGTTCGTAAAGCAAAAGGACAAGTTGTTTTGTTAGAAGCTGCAAAAGTATTGAAAGATCATAAAAATTGGGCTTTAGCAATTGTTGGTAAAATAGATAAGCCAGCTTTTTTAGAAGAATTAAAAACAATAGCTAAAAAACATTCAATAGAAAGTCAAGTATATTTTATTGATGAAACATCCGATATTATTTCTTATTACCAAGCATCAAAAATAGCAGTAGTTCCAAGTTTTTCAGAAGGATTTTCTTTAGTAACAGCAGAAGCAATGTCTTGTGGTTGTTCTGTAATTGCAACTAAAAATGTAGGCGTTCATTCTTCATTAATAACGCATTCAAAAAATAGTTATTTGTTTGAACCTGGTAATATTTCTGAGTTAGAAGACTTGTTATCAAAATCTATAAAAAACGAAATTCCTAATTTAGGAAAACTAGCTAGAGAAGAAATTTTAAGTAATTGGAGTTCAAAAAAAGAAGCAGAAAATTTAATAAAAGTGTACCAATCAAGTTAATTACAAACCCAAAAACTAAAAAAAATGAAAAAACTAATTTTATCAATTGTATTCTGTATCGTAGCATTTTCATCTATAAATGCTCAAAAAATTGAAATGAAAAAATCTTTTGGAGAGAATATGTTTTATCAAAATGACAAAAAACTGAAGCCAAGTCAACTTACAGAATTATTAAAAAGTAATACAGAAGCTTTTGATTTAATGAAATCTGCCAAATCTAATTATACTTGGGCAACTGTTTTAGGGGGTGCTGGAGGTGCTTTAGTTGGGTTTCCAATTGGAACAGCAATTGGAGGTGGAGATGCAAAATGGGAATTAGCTGGTGCAGGTGCTGCCTTAATTTTGGTTGCAATTCCTATTCTTAATAATTATAATAAAAAAGCAAAAAAGGCTGTAGAAATATATAATAATGGGATTCCTTCTGTAAGTTCTAGCTTTAATCCAGAATTTAATTTTAATATTAAAGGAACAAACATGGGGATTTCCATGAGTTTTTAGGTATAAATAATTAGGTAAATAAATTACTAATGTAACAAACTCTTTTGCTAGTCGTCTAAATTTAAAACCCAGTATTATGAAACGATTAGCAACAATTTTATTTGCATTTTTTATTACAGCAGTTTCAGCTCAAGAAGCTAAATTCGAAAAATTTTATAAAATTAATAAAGAGAAATCAACATTCTCAATTAATTTATCAGCTTCATTAGCAGGCTCATTTTTAGATAATGAAGATGATAATGATTTAATGAATATCATAAAAAAATCGAGCGATTTTAAATTAATGATTTTTGATAATGGAGACAATAATGTATCTAAAGATTTTAAAAAATTTAGAAGAAATAATAAATTAAAAACCTTGGCAAGAGTTAAAGACAACGGCAGTAAAGCTGAATTGTTTTTTCTTGAGAAAAACAATTTAATAAGAGAAATCGTTATTAGAGCAAATAGTAATAATGATAAATTGGTGCTATTTGGCTTAAAAACTAAAATCACTCATGATGAGTTAGCCGCCATGATTTCTTCATCAGATATTAATATTACATCAGATTAAAAATAGCTAAAAAGAGAAGATTTAACCAATCTTCTCTTTTAGTTTTTCTATTACTTTTTTACTATTTCCAATAAAAATTTCTTCATCAAAAATAAAAACAGGACGTTTTAAAAACGTGTATTCATCCAAAAGAAATTGTCTGTAATCAGTTTCAGATAAATCCTGATTTTTTAAATCCATAGCTTTATACAACTTAGCACGTTTGTTAAAAAGCGCTTCATAACTACCAGAAAGTGCATACATTTCTTCTAATTGAGTAGTAGTAATATTGTTTGCTTTAATTTCTTGGCGTTCAAAACCATCTGTATTTACTTCCTTTAAAATTCTACGACAAGTATCACAAGTTTGTAAAAAATAGACTTTCTTCATTTTTATAGATTATATTTACAGCTCAAAATTACACATAAAAATGAACATACAATTTGATGTTTTACGAAAATCTAGAGAACTTGTTTTAAAAGAGTTAGAAGGTTTAACGCTAGAGCAAATTCATGCAATTCCTAAAGGATTTAAAAACAATATAGCTTGGAATGTGGCACATTTAGTAGTAACACAACAACTTTTACACTATAAATTATCTGGTTTAAACTGTTTATGTCCAGATGATTTAATAGATGCACATAAAAAAGGAACTGCACCAACTAAAACCTTTACAGAAGAAGAGTTTGAAGAAGTAAAAGAACTTTTAATAGGTTTGCCAGATACGTTGCAAGAAGATTTTGAAGCAGATATTTTCGAGACTTATACAGAATATCCAACAAGTACAGGATTTGTTTTAACTTCTTTAGAAACAGCAATTACATTCAATAATTTCCATGAAGGAATTCATTATGGAATTATTAGATCTATTAAGAAATTTATTTAATTTTCTATGGATTATTTTTTAATAGCAACTGTTTTAATAGTGCTTTCAGCAGCTTTTGGGTATATAAATACTAGGTTTTTAAAATTGCCAAATACCATTGGTTTAATGTTGATAACCATTTTATTTACACTGGCTGTTTTTGTATTAAGTTATTTTGATGATACATTGTTGCTTAAAGAAAGAGAACTTATAACAAGTATCGATTTTAAAACGGTACTTTTAGATGTAATGTTAAGTTTTTTGCTTTTTGCAGGAGCTTTACATACTAACTTTCAGCAATTAAAAATTCAACGAAAACCAGTATTAATTTTTGCAACTTTAGGAACTTTTATATCAACATTTTTAGTTGGTGTATTTGTTTTTTATGCACTAAAAATAATAAATTTTGATGTTGATTTTATTTACTGTTTGTTGTTTGGAGCATTAATATCGCCTACAGATCCTATTGCAGTTTTAGGAATTATGAAAAAAGTAGGAGCTCCAAAAAAACTAGAAACAAAAATTGTTGGAGAATCATTATTTAATGATGGAGTAGGAGTTGTAATTTTTTTAACAATATATCAAATTGCAAGTGGAGGAAGTGAAATGTCTTTTAGTAATATCGCAGAATTATTTTTGGTAGAAGTTGTTGGAGGAATCATTCTTGGGCTCATTATTGGATGGGTAACTTATAGATTATTAAAAAGTATAGACGATTACGATACTGAAGTAATTATTACGCTTGCATCAGTAATGGGAGGAACTTTATTTGCACAACATTTTCACTTATCTGCACCTTTAGCTATGGTTACAGCGGGTTTAATTGTGGGTACAGATACTGTTAGAAAAAACTCTATGAGTGAAGTTACTGAAGTTTATGTCGACAAATTTTGGGAATTAATTGATGTACTTTTAAATACCATTCTTTTTGTAATGATAGGTATGGAAATTTTAGTGTTAACCTTTGATTCAAGCTACATTTTAGCAGGATTTATTATAATCCCATTATTATTGATAGCAAGATATATTTCTTTGTTGTTACCCATAAAACTGTATGCAAAAAAGTTAGATTTTGTTCCGAAAACAAATTTAATTATGACTTGGGGAGGTTTACGTGGAGGTATTTCTATTGCTTTAGCTTTAAGCTTAACACAAACAATGGAGCGTGACTTATTTTTGGTGATAACTTATATAGTTGTTGTATTTTCAATACTTGTTCAAGGATTAACTGTTGGTAAATTGATAAAAAAATTCACTTCTTAATTTAAATATTTTAAGCACAAAAAAAGAGAGCCTATTGGCTCTCTTTTTTTATTTAAATAATTTAGGGAATTATTTAAATTCTTTGGGGGTTTCTTAATAGAATAAAGGTGAGCTAAAGTTTAGATGATAAGCAATACCAACCTGTATATTTAGCAACCATTCATTATTTCTGTTTTCAATTACTTTTGCTTGTAGGCCATCAATTTTATCAGAAAAGAAGTATTGATAAGAAAATTGAGTTACTAGATCAATCTTTGGAGACAATTTAAATCTTGTTCCTAAACCTACACTTAAGGATATTGCTTCTCCTGAGCCAATATCTAACGCATTTTTTAATGTATATTTTTGCGGTAAAACTGAAATATCTTCATTCCAATCTCCTAATTCCGAGCTTAAACCATTAGTGTACATGGAGTATTTAAAACCAAAAGTAAAAAAAGGATTAAACCACATGTCACTGTATGGGTATACAAATTCTTCTAAAGGGCGTAAAAAATATTCTAAGTTAACACCTAGTTCTAGCATTCTTAAGGTACCTTTCATGGCTCTTAACTGTTCACCTCCATAAGAATCTTTTTCAACCCATTTTCCATGATGATGTAAATTAGCATTTCTAAGGTATTGAATTTCTGTCTTAACCAATAAATGGTTGTGAAGAGCATTGTTAGGATCCCAACGCAAAGTTCTATTATAAAAACTAAGGTAGTGCGCAACAGAAAAAGATAGTCCGTTGTTACTCCATTCGCTGGTTAAGTTTCCTCTTTGGCCGTAATCTGTTTGTAAACTAGTTGAGCCAACAAAAGCACCAATATCATGGGTGAAGTGTTGAGCCTTAAATTCTAGAATAAAAACAATTACAAAAATAATTGTTACAGGGGTTTTCAAGATTTAGGGGTCTTAAAGTAAAAACACAAATATAGTGCAAATTTTTTATAATGGCAAAATTTAATCTGAACTTTTAATTATAAAGACATTTCCATCTAAGTAATAATTTGCTCTTAATTTTAATTCTTCTTCATAGTAAATGATTCTTTCGGGTTGCTGTTTTAGCAGGTAATTTCCAGTATCCCATTTGTTATTGTTGTTACTATCTATAATTGCTCTAAGAAAATATGTTTTAGGTTCTAAAAGGTTGAATTGCATTTGGTTAGAGTCCTTTGTAAACCTTCTTTCAATTAGTTTGTCTTTGTTTTTTCCTTCTAGAAGTTCAATAATTAAATTTTCATTAGTTTGGTTTTCTATGCTGAAAGTAATTCTACCATAATCTTCAATTTCTTTTGTGGTAAAATTGAAACTTAAGGTATCGTTTTTTTGCTCAAATATGTCAAAAATGGCTTCAGGGAGTATGTCTAATGAGTATTCTTGCTGAGGTTTTTTCTCAAAAACGATTGCAATTTTATTTTCTTTTTTAGAAATATAACTAGAGTATGGAATATTTAAAGTGTCTTTATCTGTAATTTTAATTCTACTTGTATCTATTGTTACAAGTGGATTATTCCCTTTAATAAAAAAAGTGTCTCTAAAATGTAATATTCTACTAATTGAAGAACTTAATAATAGAGAATCTATATTTTTTTTACGAAGTTTAACGGTAAAAGTATCTATAACTTTTTCGTTCGAAATTATAAAGTTTAATGAATCAGCTTCAAAAGGTTTAAACCAATAGTTAAGTGTGTCTTTGTCTATTTCAAATTTTGAAATACTTTTAAAATCTTCTGGAGTTTCAGAAATGATTTTAACTTGTAAATCTTTTACTTCACCTTCGTAACCAAATGCAATTTTACCTTTAGTAAGTTCTTTACCTCGTTTAAATTTATAAGGCTGTGTTTCTTTAAAAAGTTTAATTGGTTTACTGATAATACTATCTTTAGGTAGTGAAATTGTATCAGGATAAAAACCTATTTTATCTTCTCTAGAGTTAAAAAGATAGTCACTTGCAGTTTCTTTTAATGCAATCATTAAATATTTTCCTTCTTTTAAATTAGAAAGATTAAAAACAGAAGTATCTAAAGTATTAGTAACATAGCTAGGTTTTTTATTAAAAACAATGGAGTCGTTAAAAGTACTATCTATCTTATATAATAAAACATTAGTGTTTTTAGGTTTTTCATTAAGATAAGCATCTTTAATGTTACCAGTAGTCGTAAGTGAATCTATATAATTTCCGGTTGAGAAAACATATTTAAAACTCTCTAATGTGTTTCCTTCATTGTTGTCCTCAATAGCGTTTCCAAAGTTTATAATATAGGTGGTGTTTTCAGTTAAAGTATCAAGAATTTTTAATCTTAAGAACTTACTTGCAGATCCTTGAGGTGTTACTAATAAAGGTGTTTTTAAAGGTGGAGAAACTATAAGTTGCTTGTTTAGGTCTTTAAGTTTAATATATTCATTAAAGTTTAATTCTATTTCTTTTTTATCAAAATTAATAGTTTCGTAGGGAGGTTTAGAAGTTACAAACAATGGGGCATCTTCATCTTTTGGACCACCTTCTGGTCTTCCTGTTCTTGCGCAGTTAGATAAAATGAGAATTGAAATACTAAAAAAAATAAATCTAAAAAAGAGTTTCACAAAAAGTAAATTTTATACAAATTAACAATATATTTTTGACTTAAAAAGCATAAATTTTACTCTGTATATGCCATCGTTAAAATACTAATTTTCACACCCTCCGTTTTTTGAAATTCTTTTGCACATGCTTCTAAAGTTGCGCCAGTTGTAATAACATCATCTATTAATAAAACATGTTTGTTTTTAAAGGCTGATGTATCATTTAACTGAAATTTTGTGTCATTATTATTAAAACGCTCAAAACGAGCTTTAAAAGTTTGGGTTTTGGACGTTGAGGTTCTTAGTAAAACATTTTCTATAAAAGGTTTTTCTAAGTAAAAACTTAAAGTATTTCCAAATTTTGAAACTTGATTATATCCTCTTTGTTTTAGTTTCTTTGGATGTAATGGAACAGGAATGATTAAATCGATAGTAGATAATTCTTCATTTTCTTTCAAAATTTCTCCTAACCAATTACCGAAAAAAGATCCTATTTCTTCATTTCCTTTGTACTTAAGTTCGTGAATTAGCTTTTTTGTGATGCCTTCTTTTCTATAAAAAAGTAAAGAATTAGCTTTTTCTATTGAAACTCTTCCGTAAAAAGTTTTGGTTATTTTATTGTTAGAATAATTCGTGAAATTTGCTAAAGGTAAGTCGTGCCTACAAAAAGTGCAGACAGTATTTTCATTTTGAGCCAGCTGATTATCACAATTAGCACATAACTCAGGATAAAATATCCTAAAGAAATCTTTTAAAAATTTCATATTTTTCTTAGCAATTCATTATTAAAGATAAGTAAAAATATCAATATTAATAAGTTGAATGTCATGTCCAAAAACTTGAAAAGTTTTTTCTTGAAAAATTTCTGTAAACGTGTATCTTTGCGCTCATTATGGCAAAACAAGAAGATCAATTTAAAAAAGTTTTATCGCACGCTAAAGAATATGGTTATGTTTTTCAGTCTTCTGAAATTTATGACGGTTTAAGTGCGGTTTACGATTATGCTCAAAATGGAGTTGAGCTAAAGAAAAATATTAGAGATTATTGGTGGAAAGCAATGGTGCAAATGCACGAAAACATTGTAGGTATAGACGCAGCAATTTTAATGCATCCAACAACTTGGAAAGCTTCTGGACATGTAGATGCTTTTAATGATCCTTTAATTGATAATAAAGATTCTAAAAAACGATACAGAGCAGATGTTTTAATTGAAGATTATTGTGCCAAAATAGAAGGTAAAATAAACAAAGAAGTTGCCAAAGCAGCAAAACGTTTTGGTGAAGCTTTTAATAAAGAAGAATTTTTAGCGACCAACGGAAGAGTTGTTGGTTACCAAGAAAAAATTACTTCAATTTTAGCAAGAATGGGTAAGTCTTTAGAAAATGAAGATTTAGCTGATGTTAAGTTGTTAATAGAAGAGTTAGGTATTGCAGATCCTTTAACAGGTTCTAAAAATTGGACAGATGTTAAGCAATTCAATTTAATGTTTGGAACAAAGTTAGGAGCTTCTGCAGAAACGGCAATGGATTTGTATTTACGTCCAGAAACTGCACAAGGTATTTTTGTTAACTTCTTAAATGTTCAGAAAACTGGACGTATGAAGATTCCTTTCGGAATTGCACAAACTGGTAAAGCTTTTAGAAACGAAATTGTTGCAAGACAGTTTATTTTTAGAATGCGTGAGTTTGAACAAATGGAAATGCAATTTTTTGTAAAACCAGGAACTCAAAAAGTTTGGTATGAACAATGGAAAGAAACGCGTTTAAAATGGCATTTATCATTAGGAATGGGAGCAGAGAACTACCGTTTTCATGATCATGATAAATTAGCACATTATGCAGATGCAGCAGCAGATATTGAGTTTAATTTTCCTTTCGGATTTAAAGAATTAGAAGGGATTCACTCACGTACTGATTTCGATTTAAAAGCACATGAAGAATTTTCTGGAAAGAAATTACAATATTTCGATCATGAAGAAAATAAAAGTTATGTGCCTTATGTTGTAGAAACTTCTATTGGTTTAGATAGAATGTTTTTAGCCGTTTTTTCTAATTCTTTAAAAGAAGAAGCTTTGGAAAACGGTACATCAAGAACTGTTTTAAAATTACCAGCAGTTTTAGCACCTTTTAAAGCGGCAATTTTTCCGTTAGTTAAAAAGGATGGTTTGCCAGAAGTTGCTCGTGAAATTATGGACGACTTAAAATGGGATTTCAACGTTTTTTATGATGAAAAAGATGCTGTTGGTAAACGTTATAGAAGACAAGATGCTGCAGGTACACCATTTTGTATTACTGTAGATCATGATACTTTAGAAGATAATTGTGTAACAATTAGACATAGAGATACTATGGAACAAAAAAGAGTTGCCATTGCAGATTTAAAAGAAATTATAAAAGCAGAAGTTGCAGTAAAGACTTGGTTACAGAAAATGTAATCAATTTATAACGACATAAAAAAAGCTGAATCTTAATTATTAAGATTCAGCTTTTTTTTATTAAAAGAGTATGTATTATGCTTTATTTTTATCAGCACAACATGCTTTTTTACAATCCTTTTTACAGGCTGTTTTTGTATCACCATTTTTATTAGCAGAGCAACAAGCTTTTTTGCAATCAGGCTTGCATTGTTTTTTAGTCTCACACTTTTTACCTGCTGTACACTCTTTTTTTGCTCCGTCTTTAGTTTTGCATTTTTCTTTACAAGCTGCAGAGCATTTAGCACCATCTTTTTTAGAAGTAACAGAAGCTTTGTATAATTCTCCTCCTGCAATTCCGTCTACAAAAGCAACTAAGTCTTTTTTAGAAGTTTTATTTGCATCAAATTCAATATTAGCAATGCTATCAGTAAAAATAACTTTAGCATCTAAAACACCTTCTTTTTTAGATAATTTAGATTGAATTGTTTTAGCACAACCTATTTCGCAAGTCATTCCAGAAATAGCTAAAGAAACATTTTCTTTTTTTACAGGTAATACTTCCTTTTTTGCTTCAGTTTTGCATCCAGTTAATATAAATAAAGCAATTGCAACAGAAAATAATATTTTTTGAATTTTCATTATTATTAGTTATAAGATTATTATACAAATTTATTAATAAAACGATTGATATTTAAACTTTTATCGGATTTTTGCTCAAAATATTTATAATAAATGAATAATCAGCAACAAAAATGGTTTTATCTTATTGTGCTTTCAATAGTTTGGGGTAGTTCTTTTATTTTGATGAAGAAGGCTTTATTGGGTGTAAGTCCTATTCAGTTAGGTGCTTTAAGAATGATTTTTACTGCCTTATTCTTATTGTTAATTGGTTTTAAGAGCATAAAAAAAATTCAGAAAAAACATTGGATTTATATTGTTTACACTGCGCTTTTGGGAACTTTTATTCCAGTATTTCTGTTTTCGTATGCAATTTTAGGTATTGATAGTTCTATTGTTTCAATTTTAAATTCATTTACACCTTTTAATACATTTATTTTTGGAGCTTTAGTTTTTGGTTTTTCATTTAAGAAAAAGCAGTTTTTAGGAATCTTAATTGGTTTAGTAGGTACTTTAATATTGATTTTAAAAGGAGCAGATTTAAATCCAAATCAAAATTATTGGTACGCATTATTAGTTTTAATAGCTTCAGTTGGATATGCTTTTAACGTAAATATTGTAAAAAAGTATTTATCTGATTTAGATGCTTTGGCTATAACAACTGGTAATTTTTTATTGTTGATAATACCTGCAATTATTGTTTTAGGATTTACAGATTTTTTCACTTCATTTAAAGCGACAGAAACAGGTTTAGAATCTTTAGGTTATATTGCAATTCTTTCTATTGTTGGTACAGGAATTGCAAAAACAATGTTTAACAAGTTGGTACATATTTCTAATCCAATTTTTTCATCATCTGTAACATATTTAATCCCTATTGTAGCAGTTTTTTGGGGGATTATTGATGGAGAAAAACTAAGTTTAATTCAGCTTTTTGCAGGAGTTATTATACTCTTTGGAGTTTATTTGGTGAATAAAGCAAAGTAGTTTTTTAATAAAAGCTGGTATTACCTTGATTTTGATAGAATTATTTATCAAAACAATATTGGTACATTCTAAAAAAGATGTATATTTGCACCCGCATTTTCGTTTAGTTAATGCAAACTAATTAGTAATAATACGCAAAACAAATAGTATGTACGCAATCGTAGAGATGGCAGGGCAGCAGTTTAAAGTTGCAAAAGACCAAAAAGTATACGTTCATCGTTTACAAGGAGAAGTAGGATCAAAAGTTACTTTTGACAATGTACTTTTACTTGACGAAAAAGGTAACGTTACAATTGGCGCCCCAGCTATAGAAGGAGCTTCAGTAACAGCTCAAATTTTAAGTCACTTAAAAGGTGATAAAGTAATCGTTTTCAAAAAGAAAAGAAGAAAAGGTTACATTAAGAAAAACGGACACAGACAGTATTTAAGTGAGATTCTTATTGAATCTATTGCTGCTTCTGGTGCTAAAAAAGCAACTAAAAAAGCTGCTCCTAAAAAGGAAGAAGCTAAAGTAGCTGCTCCAAAAGCAAAAGCGGCTCCGAAAAAAGTTGCTCCAAAAAAAGCTGCTAAAGCAGATGATTTAAAGAAAATTGAAGGTGCAGGACCTAAAGCTGCTGAAGCTTTAGTAAATGCAGGTTTAAATACTTTTGCAAAAGTAGCAAAAGCAGATCCAGCAAAATTGAGTGAAATCTTAACTGAAGCAAGTTCTAGATTATCTCATTTAGTAACAACTACATGGCCAAAGCAAGCTGGTTTAGCTGCTGAAGGTAAGTGGGATGAATTAAAAGAATTACAAGATAGATTAGACGGAGGTATTGAAAAATAATTCCTAAAGATTTAACTTTAACCTATAAAAACTCAATAACATGGCACATAAAAAAGGTGTAGGTAGTTCGAAGAATGGTAGAGAATCAGAATCGAAACGACTAGGTGTAAAAATATTTGGAGGACAAGCTGCAATTGCAGGTAACATTATTGTTCGTCAAAGAGGAACAACTCACAATCCAGGAGAAAACGTTTACATGGGTAAAGATCATACTTTACATGCAAAAGTTGATGGTGTTGTAGAATTCCGTAAGAAAAAAGACAACAGATCTTATGTTTCTATAACTCCTTTTGAAGTTTAAGAAATCAAGATTATAATTTTTAAAACGCTCAAACAATGTTTGAGCGTTTTTTTATGCTTCTTATTTAGGTTGAATTCGTACTTTTGCAGTTATGAAATTTTTATACAATTTTGTCGTTTTTATTACTTCTCTATTGTTGCCAATAATTGCGTTGTTTGATAAAAAAATAAAATTATTTGTTAAAGGAAGAAATGAAACGTTTTCTAAAATTTCTGAATTAAAAAAATCAAAAACTATTTGGTTTCACACAGCATCTTTAGGCGAGTTTGAGCAAGCAAGACCTATCATTGAAGAAATAAAGGAAAAGTACCCTTCGTATAAAATTTTAGTTACGTTTTTTTCACCTTCAGGATATGAGATTAGAAAAGGTTACGATTTAGCAGATGTAATTTGTTACTTGCCTTTAGATTCGAAATCAAACGCAAGAAAATTCATAAAAGAAGTAAATCCACAATTTGCGATTTTTATAAAGTATGAGTTTTGGCCAAATATTTTAAACGAATTAAAACGAAATGAAATTCCAACAATTTTAGTTTCAGGAATTTTAAGAGAAAAACAACTTTTCTTTAAAAATTATGGAGGTTTTATGAGAGATTCTTTAAAAGCTTTTCATCACTTTTTTGTGCAAGATGAAAATTCTAAAGAATTATTGAATTCTATTAATTTTGAGAATGTTACAATTGCAGGAGACACGCGTTTCGATAGAGTTTCGAAGATTTTAGAACAAGATAATACACTAGATTTTATTGATCAATTTAAAAACAATCAATACACAATTGTAGCAGGAAGTACTTGGCAAGAAGATGAAACTTTATTGGTAAACTATATTAATAATAATGCTTCAGAAAAAGAAAAATTTATTATTGCTCCTCATAATATTAAACAAGACGTAATTTTAGAATTACAGAATTCTATCAACAAAAAAACGGTTTTATTTTCAGATAAAGAGGATAAAAATTTGGCAGAATACACTGTTTTTATAATTGATACTATTGGAATTCTAACCAAAATTTATGCAGCTGCAGATGTTGCTTATGTTGGTGGAGGTTTAAAAACAGGTTTGCATAATATTTTAGAACCTGCAACTTTTGGAATTCCTGTAGTGATTGGAAATAAATACGACAAATTTAAAGAAGCTGTAGATTTGGTAAAAATTGGTGGTTGTTTATCAATAAAAAATCAACAAGAATTTACAGCGAATTTCATCAAACTAAAAGAAGATGAAAATTTTAGAAAATTAACTGGAGTTATCAATAAAAGATATATTAAAGATAACTTGGGTGCAACAAAATTAATTATGAATTATTTAAATAATAAATTATAAAATGGAGTTTATAACACAACCTTGGCCTTGGTATGTAGGAGGGCCGTTAATAGCATTTGTACTATTTTTAACTTTCTATTTCGGAAAAGTTTTTGGCGTTTCTAGAAGTTTAGAAACGTTTTGTACAATTGGTGGAGCTGCAAGGTTTTCAGATTATTTTAAGGTAGATTTAAAAGAAAGAAAATGGAGTTTGTTCTTTGTAGTTGGTATTATAATTGGAGGTTTTATTTCTTCAGAATTTTTAATGAAAACTCAAGCAATAGATTTAAATCCAACAACTGTTAAAGAATTGGCAGATTTAGGTTTTGCTAATGCAGGAAATAGTTATCTGCCAGAAGAAATTTTTAGTTTAGAAAACTTACTTTCTATAAAAGGGTTTCTAATTTTAATTGGTGCAGGAATCTTAATTGGTTTTGGAACACGTTATGCTGGTGGTTGTACTTCTGGTCATGCAATTACAGGTTTAAGTAATTTGCAATTACCATCTTTAGTAGCAACAATTGGTTTTTTTATTGGTGGTTTAATAATGACTTGGTTTATAATACCCTTAATATTTTAGAAAATGAAAAACATTAAATTTTTAATTGTAGGAGTTTTATTCGGTATTATTTTGAGTAAAACAGAAGTAGTTTCTTGGTATAGAATTTACGAAATGTTTAAGTTTCAATCTTTTCATATGTTTGGAGTTATTGGAAGTGCAGTTGTATTAGGGATTGTATGTATGCAGCTTTTTAAGAAAGGTGTTATTAAAGATTATTTAGGAAATAAAATTGTAGTTAAAGACAAAGACAAAGGTTTTATAAGAACACTTGTTGGTGGAACCATTTTTGGATTAGGTTGGGCATTATCTGGTGCTTGTCCAGGGCCAATGTTTGTTTTAGCAGGTCATGGAGCTTTTGCTATTTTAATTGTGCTTTTTGGCGCAATAATTGGTGCTTTTATTTACGGATTACTAAGTAAGAAATTACCAGATTAATGGAGCGTCATTGGAAAATTTCTGACACTGAATTTGAAGAGCAATTTAGTTCAAATAAATTTAGACCTTTATGGTTTTCTCATGAAGCTCATTTACGTTTAGCATGGATTTATATAACTAAATATGGAAAAGAAATTGCATTAGAAAAGTACAGCAAGCAATTGCAGGACTTTGCAAATAAATACAATGCAGAAGGTAAATACAATGCAACTGTAACGTTTGCTTCTATTCAGATAATAAATCATTTTATTGAAAAATCTGATGCATACGATTTTCAAGATTTTATCAATGAATTCTCACAATTAAAAAGTAATTTTAAAGAAATTATAGCAACATATTATTCTGGTGATGTTTTTACGTCAATTGAAGCAAAACAACATATTTTACTACCAGATTTAAAACCTTTTAATGAGTAAACTAGTAGACAATTTTGGGCGACAAATGGAATATGTGCGATTAGCAGTTACTGATCGTTGTAATTTACGTTGCCAATATTGTATGCCTGCTCAAGGAATAAAAATTGTTGAAAGGCAAGAGCTACTTACTTATAAAGAAATGTATCGTTTAATTCGTGTGTTAACAGAGTTGGGCGTAAATAAAGTTCGTTTAACAGGTGGAGAACCTTTTGTACGTAAAGATTTTGTGGGTTTTTTAGAAATGTTGTCTTATAACGATTTGTTAGACGCTATTAACATAACCACAAATGGTGCATTAATTTCTAAACATATTGCTACAATTGAAAAACTAGAGAAAGTAAAAAACATCAACTTAAGTATAGATAGTTTAGATAGAGAAAAATTTGCGAAAATTACACGTAGAGATGTTTATCCGGAAGTTTATAAAACCTTTGAATTACTCGAGAAAAGTAGTTTAAACCTAAAACTGAATGTAGTTGTACAATCTGGTTTTAATACGGATGAAATTGTTGATTTTGTAAGATTGACAAAAGATAAAAAAGTGGATGTGCGTTTTATTGAGGAAATGCCTTTTAATGGAAAAGGGCAACGTGAAATGCAAGAAAATTGGACTTTCAAAAAGATATTAAACGAGATTAAAACGGAGTTTGATGTATCAGAAAAACAATCAGAAAAATCATCGACTTCTAGAAATTATGCTATTGATAATCATTTAGGAACCGTTGGGATAATTCCTGCATTTACAAGAACAATTTGTAATGATTGTAACCGAATTAGAATTACATCTACAGGAACATTTAAAAATTGTTTGTTTGATGATGGTGTTTTTAACCTAAGAGATTTTATTAGAAAAGGAGCTTCTAATGATGATTTAAAAGAACTTTTCTTAGGTTTAGTAAAACAAAAACCAGAAAATGGTTTTATTGCAGAAGCAAACAGAAAATATGGTGGCGCTTCTGAAAGTATGAGTACAATTGGAGGATAGAAGCCCATCTTAATCTTCCCAAAGGGAAGAAATACTCTTGTGTTAAAATAATTTTCTAAAATTCTGTTTGTCATTCCTGCGCAGGCAGGAATCTAAAATTAGAATACAAGTTTCTAAAATAGTTATTTAATGATGACAATTACACAGTTAAACATATAAACAATTAAACGTTTTTAACAAATGATTTCAGTAGAAAAAGCTTTAGAAACCGTTTTAAACTCAACCCAAAATTTTGGAGTTGAAGAAATTCCGTTTATAAAATCTGTCGGTAGAATTTTAAAAGAAGAAATTACTGCAGATAGAGATTTTCCTCCATTTAATAGAGTTTCTATGGATGGAATTGCAATCAACTATTCGTACTTTAAAAACAGACAAAGAGATTTTAAAATAGAAGGAATTCAAGCTGCAGGAAGTAAACAAATTACACTTCAAAATTCAGATAATTGTATTGAAGTGATGACAGGAGCTGTTTTACCAAATAATTGTGATACTGTAATTCGTTATGAAGATGTAATTATAAAAAAAGGAATTGCAATTATTACTGTTGATGAAATTAACGCTTGTCAGAATGTTCATAACAAAGGAAAAGATGGTAAAGTTGGTGATGTTTTAATAGAAGAAAACACAATAATTTCTGCGGCAGAAATTGGTGTTTTAGCAACTGTTGGAAAATCGTTTGTAAAAGTTGCAAAGCAACCAAAAGTTATGATTGTTTCTACAGGTGATGAATTGGTTGGCGTAGATGAAATTCCGTTAGAACATCAAATAAGAAGAAGCAATGTTTTTACATTGGTTTCATTGTTAGAAAGATTACATATTCCTTCAGAAATTGCACATATTACAGATGATAAATCCATTTTAAAATCTAAAATTGAAGCGTATTTACAAGAATATGATGTTTTGCTTTTTAGTGGAGCAGTTAGTAAAGGTAAATACGATTTTTTACCAGAAGTTTTTGAGGAATTAGGAGTAGAAAAATTGTTTCATAAAGTAACTCAAAGACCAGGAAAACCTTTTTTCTACGGAAAAACGAGTGATTGTAATATCTTCGGATTTCCAGGAAATCCAATTTCAACTTTTGTAAATTGTTTAGCGTATTTTTATCCTTGGTATTACAAATCTGTAGGATTGGAATCCAAAAAAGAAACTGCAATTTTAAATGCAGATGTAACTTTTAAACCTAATTTAACCTACTATTTACAAGTACAATTAGATTATAAATTCGGACATTTAGTTGCAACTCCAATTAAAGGAAATGGTTCTGGGGATTTAGCAAGTTTGGTAAACGCTGATGCTTTTATTCAATTACCAAAAACAGAAGAAACAGAATTTAAAAAAGGAGAGAATTTTCCTATTATAAGATATAGATAGTTCAGTTTATATAAACTAGCTAACACACTGTCAGTTCGAGTGATTTTTCTGACAGAGGAAGAAAAATTGTATCGAGAACACGTTAGAAAAACATAAAATTTCTCGATACAAAATTCTTGAAAAAAGAATTTCACTCGAAGTGACAATGCGTAATTAATTATGAATAATAGTGAAAATATTCTGTTAGTAGAAGTGAATTTGTGAGGAACGAAAAAATTTGTATCGAGAACATTTTAAAATTTCAAAAATGAAAATCTACTATCTCTATATTTTAAAATGTTCCGATAATACATACTATACAGGATTTATATCAAATTTAGAAAAAAGGTTTTTTGAGCATCAACAAGGAAAATACCAAGAAAGTTATACTCATAAAAGAAGACCTTTAGAATTAGTTTTTTATGCAGAATTTTCTGATGTAGGATTTGCAATTGATTGGGAAAAGAGAATAAAAAAATGGTCGAAAGTTAAAAAAGAAGCTTTGATTAATGATGAGTATGAAAAACTTCCTAATTTAGCAAAGAAGAAATTTAAAAAGTTAAAAATCTTCTCGATACAAAATTATTGAAAAAAGAATTTCACTCGAAGTGACATTGTGTTATCTAGTTTGAACCTAGTGGTTGTCAGTTCGAGTGATTTCGATTTTCCATAGAAATTGTATCGAGAACACTTAAAGAAAATATGAGCGATTTTTCACACATCAACAAAAAAGGAAACCCTAAAATGGTAAATGTTTCTGATAAGAAAATTACCAAAAGAACTGCCATTGCAAAAGCAACCATGTTTTTAGGAAAAGAAGTAATTGCTCATTTTACAAATGATGAGTTAATCACTAAAAAAGGACCTGTTTTTCAAACGGCAATTATTGCAGGAATTCAAGGTGTAAAAAAAACATCAGAATTAATACCAATGTGTCATCCTTTATTAATTAATGGAGTAGATGTTGATATTAATATTATTGATTCTGAAAATATAGAAGTTTTATGTAAAGTGACAATTACTGGTAAAACGGGTGTAGAAATGGAAGCTTTAACAGGTGCAAATATTACTTGTTTAACTATTTATGATATGTGTAAAAGTATCAGTCAAAAAATGGTGATAAAAGAAGTGAAACTGTTGGTTAAAACTGGAGGGAAATCGGATATTAAGAATAAATAGTTTTATTGTCATTTCGAGCGAAATGAAATGAAGTCGAAAAATCTCTTAATAGCTATGAGATTTCTCCATAAAGTCGAAATGACATAACTGAACTGAATTAAATTCAGCATAAAATGAAAAAACACAAAAAACATACAAATTTAGAAAGAAGAGATACTGATAATTTTGCTCCTAATGAAATTGCATTTCTTGGAACAAATTGTGGAGTTATTTCGGATTTAGTTCATACAATTTCTGAGAAATTATCAAACTATAAATTAGCATATTTTGATGCTTCACATGCAAAAGATGTAGCAAAAAACAAGTTGTCGGAGTTTACTTTTCATCATCAAGGAAACCTACAAATTACAACATCAGGAAATATAAACAAGTTTGAACAACGCTTGCAATTTGCACAATATGATTATGTTTTTATCAATGGAAATCATTACCAAGGTGCAAAACAAATTTTAATTTTAGATGAATCAAAAGAAGCTTCTGTTTTAAAAAGGTTAGAGCAGTTAGATAGCATTCAGTTTGTAGTAAAGTTGAATTCAGAAACTGAATTTTTTAGTTTTCTAGAAGAAAAATATCCACAGATAAAAAACATTACTTGTTATACAATTGATGCCATTGATCAAATTGCAAATCACATCAATAATCTAATTCAAGAAAAAATTGCTCCTGTAAAAGGATTGGTTTTAGTAGGAGGGAAAAGTACAAGAATGGGAACAGATAAATCTGAGCTCAATTATTTTGGAAAACCTCAAAAAGAATTTTCTAAAGAATTGTTAGAAAACAATAATTTAGAAACGTTTTATTCTGTAAGACCTTTCGACTGCGCTCAAGGTGACAATGAGGAACTGAATGTCATTTCGAGTGAAATCGAGAAATCTCAAGAAATTCCTGATGTTTTTCTAAACCTTGGCCCTTTTGGAGGGATTTGTTCTGCATTTCAGAAAGATCCAAATTCAGCTTGGTTTGTGCTGGCAACAGATGTTCCTTTTGTAAATGATGAAGTAATTCAGTTGGTATTAAAACATAGAAATCCAAGTAAAGTTGCAACTGCAATAAAAGGAAAAAGTAAAGATTTTCCAGAACCATTAATTACTGTATACGAACCAAAGGCGTATCCTATTTTATTACAATATTTAGCCCAGGGTTATTCTTGTCCTAGAAAAGTATTAATTAATTCTGAAGTAGAAATAATTGAAATTGATGATTCTTTCATTAGAAATGTTAATACTCCAGAAGAATTTGAAATTGCTAAAAAGGAGATAAATAAATTGTAAATTAGAGACTTAAAATACTAGTTTTAAGACTCCAAAATATTTTTTATAATGAAAACAAAAACTTTATTTTTTATTACGCTATTTGGAATACTTTTTGCGAGTTGTGAATCAGAACTTTCTACGAAAGATTTTATGGTTGATAGTTGGCAAACAACTTATCTAAAAATAGAAATGGTTACAGTAAATAAAACAGATTCTTTGCAGGTTTATGAAGATAAATTTGAAAATAATCCAACGTTGGTTGCGCAATCTAAATACAATAAAGATGGTACTTTTTCTGCTTGGTTTAAAAACAAAAAAGGAGAACAGGTCTCAAAATCTACTGGAAAGTGGAATGTTGTAAAAGATTCTTTAACAGTAGAATTTAATTATGGAGGTAGAGATATGAAAGTGAGTTATTTTATAACAAAAACTGACGAAGGTTTTATAGGAAAAAGTACATATGATTGGGATGAAGATGGAGATTTTGATGATCTATTAACAATGGAAACAAAGAGAATAAAAACTGACTAAATTTGAGTAGATTTAACAAGATTTCTTTAAGAATACGTATATTTTTATCAATGATTTTATTGGTGTTATTAGCATCAGTATTAATATTGGTGGTAACTATTTATCAATATGATGAACAGACAAAAGATTATAATATTCAGCGTTTTGAACGTAAAGAAGCAACTACAAAAGAAACCATAGAATTAGAGTTAAAGAATAAGACTACGTATCCTGTAAATACAGAAAATTTACCTAAAATATTTCAAGAACGTATTTATGAAATATCATCTATCAATAAACTAAATATTTCAATTTATGATTTACAAGGTAATCTTTTAAAATCTTCTATTGCAAGTGCTTTTGAGAAGATAGAATCACATCCAATTTCACAAGAACTTCTAAAAGAACTGTCTCAAAATTCAAATCATAAAATTTTAAAGGTTAGGGAAGAGAAAGGAATCGGTTTTCAATCTTCATTTTCTTTTATTCATGATCCAAAATTTAAAAGAATTGGAATTTTAGAAATACAATTTACGCAAGACAACTCAGAAATTGAAAAAGAGTTAAAAGAGTTTATGTTGCGATTAGGTTTGGTATATATTTTAATGTTTTTAATTGCAATCGCAATTGCTTATTTTTTATCAAGTTATATTACAAGATCCATAAAAACCATTTCTGATAAAATGGAACAAACTCGTTTAAACAAACGAAATGAAAAGATTATTTTAAGTAAAGCAAGTTCAGAAATTGGAATTTTAGTTGAAGCTTACAATAATATGATTGATGAATTGGGAGAAAGTGCCGCTAAACTTGCAAGAAGTGAGCGTGAACAAGCTTGGAGAGAAATGGCAAAACAGGTAGCTCATGAAATTAAAAATCCATTAACTCCTATGCGATTAACTGTTCAAAGTTTTGAACGCAAATTTAATCCTTTAGATGAAAAAGCAAAAGAAAAATTAACAGAATTTAGCCAAACTTTAATTCAGCAAATAGATGTAATGAGTTCTATAGCTTCTGCTTTTTCTGATTTTGCAAAAATGCCTACTCAAAAGAAAGAGCAAATAGAAATTATTAGTGTTGTTAAGTTTGCGATCGATATTTTTAATGAAAAATATATAAAGTATCATCCACAAGAAAAAGAATTATATGCTAACTTAGATAAAACTCAGTTGATTAGAGTGGTAACAAATTTGGTTAAAAATGCAATTCAGGCAACAGATAAAGAAGAAAACCCTTTAATTGAAGTAAAAGTTTTATCAGAAGGAAATAACCTAAAAATTACAGTTTCTGACAACGGAAAAGGAATATCTGAAGAGGTAAAAGATCTAATATTTGAACCAAAGTTTACGACAAAGACGAGTGGAATGGGACTAGGTTTAGCGATGATTAAGAATATAATTGAAGCCTATGATGGTTCTATTTCTTTTACCTCTAAAGTAGGAGTTGGAACTGTTTTTACAGTTGTTTTACCAAAGAAATAATAAAGTTATCAAATAGTAATTAAATTAATAAATAATGAATTTCGAAAATATTTTAGTTCAAAAAAAAGATAGTTTAGCACAAATAACGATTAACAGACCCAAAAAATTAAATGCTTTAAATAAAACTACAATTAACGAGTTAAATATAGCATTTGAAGCATTAGAAGATGATGAAGATGTTAGAGTAATTATTTTAACTGGTAGTGGAGACAAAGCCTTTGTTGCAGGTGCAGATATTTCTGAGTTTTCTCATTTTTCTGTGGAAGAAGGAGGTGGTTTGGCAAGACTTGGTCATGAAATTTTGTTTGATTATGTAGAAAATTTAGCGACACCAGTAATTGCAGCAGTTAATGGTTTTGCTCTAGGAGGAGGTTTAGAATTGGCAATGTCTTGTCATTTTAGAATTGCGTCAGATAATGCAAAAATGGGATTGCCAGAAGTTTCATTAGGAGTTATTCCTGGTTATGGAGGTACTCAACGTTTGCCACAATTAGTTGGTAAAGGTAAAGCAATGGAAATGATTATGACTGCTGGTATGATTTCTGCTGAAGAGGCAAAAGATGCTGGTTTGGTTAATCATGTTACTTCTCAAGACGAATTATTACCATTAGCAGAAAAAATAGCGAGTAAAATTATGAGGAATTCTTCTGTTGCAATTTCTGCAGCAATTAGAGCAATTAATGCTGGTTTTAAAGATGGTGTTAATGGTTTTGATTTAGAAATTGAAGAATTTGGAGAATGCTTTGGAACAGATGATTTTAAAGAAGGAACCTCGGCGTTTTTAGGTAAAAGAAAACCTAATTTTTAAAAATAGGTCAAATAAAAAGCGAGTCTAATTCAGACTCGCTTTTATCATCAAAATATAGCAGTAGTTTTGATGAACAATTAACTAATTTTTTAGATATTAAAACTTTTAACATAAGTTCTATTATCTGTATTGATAACTACTTTATAGTTTCCTTTTTCGGTTTCAGATAATTTGTAAACTCTGTTTACAATATTTTTACCTTCTAGTTTTTCAGAGTGAATAATATCTCCTTTATAATATAAATCTATTTTTAAAGGTTGATTGTTAAATGCAATTTTAGAAATTAATAACAAATCTCCTTTAGATCTAATTACAGGTTTAAAAACTTTTTTAGTTTCTTTCTTTAAAAAAGTAACAAATCCATTCTTAACATCAATTTTCTTAATAATATATTCAAAGTCTTTTTCTAGTTCTGTTGTATATATCCCATCTTCTAAATTGGTTAAGTCAAATGTTTTAGAATAAGTACCAGAGCTTTGAAATTTTTGTTTAAATATAATTATTCCATTCTCGTCTTTAATAATAAAAGCTTGACCTTTCTTTACGTCTTTGTATTCAACTTTTACTCTTTTTACATCTACTGTATTAGTAGTATTAGTGTTCTCATTTGCGTAACTAATTAATGTTCCAAACATTAATGTTACTAATAAAATTGTTTTCATTGTTGTTCTCATTTCTTTTCATTTTAAGATTAATAACACTACAAATATATAGTGGTATTTAACTTTAAAAAACATCAGAATTGGTTAATTTATATTCTAAATTACCTGTTAATTAATTACTAATTAATTGTTAAGTTAATATAGTATATTTTGTTGATAATTTTAGATACTACGCATGCATAGTATAATTGGTGAAAAAAGTATTTTACAAATAAAAAGCGAGTCCTATAGAGACTCGCTTTTATCATCAAAATATAGCAGTAGTTTTGATGAACAATTAACTAATTTTTTAGATATTAAAACTTTTAACGTAAGTTCTATTATCTGTATTGATAACTACTTTGTAGTTTCCTTTTTCGGTTTCAGATAATTTGTAAACTCTGTTTACAAGATTTTTACCTTCTAATTTTTCAGAGTGAATAATATCTCCCTTATAATATAAATCTATTTTTAAAGGTTGATTGTTAAATGCAATTTTAGAAATTAATAACAAATCTCCTTTAGATCTAATTACAGGTTTAAAAACTTTTTTAGTTTCTTCCTTTAAAAAAGTAACAAATCCATTCTTAACATCAATTTTCTTAATAATATATTCAAAATCTTTTTCTAGTTCTGTTGTATATATTCCATCTTCTAAATTGGTTAAGTCAAATGTTTTAGAATAAGTACCAGAGCTTTGAAATTTTTGTTTAAATATAATTATTCCATTCTCGTCTTTAATAATAAAAGCTTGACCTTTTTTTACATTTTTATATTCAACTTTTACTCTTTTTACATCTACTGTATTAGTAGTATTAGTGTTCTCATTTGCGTAACTAATTAATGTTCCAAACATTAATGTTACTAATAAAATTGTTTTCATTGTTGTTCTCATTTCTTTTCATTTTAAGATTAATAACACTGCAAATATATAGTGGTATTTAACTTTAAAAAACATCAGAATTGGTTAATTTATACTCTAAATTACCTGTTAATTAAATATTAATTAATTGTTAAGTTAATATAGTATATTTTGTTGATAATTTTAGATACTACGCGTGCATAGTATAATTGGTGAAAAAAGTATTTTACAAATGAAAAGCGAGTCCCAAAGAGACTCGCTTTTATAGTCAAACTACACCACTAGTTTGATCAAATCAATCAATTAAATTTTTATATTGTAAAACTTTTTACATACGTTCTGTCATCAGAATTAACAACAACTTTGTAGTCACCTTCTTTATTTTCAGACAATTTGTAAGCTCTATTTAAAAGTTCTTCACTTGTAACAGTTTCAGAAAGAATTTCTTCATCATTATAAAAGATTGTTATATCTAAAGATTCTTTATCAAAAGTAAGTTTAGAGATATAAAGTAAATTATCTTCTGCTCTAATTACTGGCTTAAATATTTTTACATCAGTGTTGTTTAAAAAAGTAACTAAACCGTTTTTTACAGCAAACTTTTTAATAATAATTTCAAAAGCTTTATTTAATTCAGCAGTATAAATACCATCTTCTAAAGCAGAAAAATTGAAAGTTCTAGAATAGTTACCAGAAATACTCATTTTTTGATTATATACTTGTATGCCGTTTTCGCTTTTGATTGTTAAAGTTTGTCCTTTTTTTACATTATTAAATTCTACTTTAACAGTTTTCTTAGCTTTAACTTCGTTGTCGTTGTTGTTTGCGTAACCAATTAATGTTCCGAACATTAATGCTACTAATAAAATTGTTTTCATTTTTGTTTTCATCTTCTTGTCATTTTTACTATTAATAACACTGCAAATCTATGGCAGAAGTTTCTACTGTAAAACATCAGAATTGACACATTTATATGCTAAATTATCTGTTATTTATATGTTAAAACAATGTAAAGTTAATATAGAATACAATTTTGGTAATTTTATACATTTTATTCGAATTAAGTGTTGTAAATTTGATTTTAAAATAAGAATATGATGAATGTTAAACCAACTTTAGAAAAAATTAGTCCAGATTTCGGAAGCTCTATACTGGTAAAAAAACATACAGAGTTTTTAAAGCAGATAAAAGCTTTTTGGCATTTTCACCCAGAAATTGAATTAGTCTATGTAAATAAAGGTAAAGGGAAAAGACATATTGGTAATCATTTGTCTTACTTTAATAATAGTCAGTTATTATTAATAGGGTCTAATTTGCCTCATAATGGATTTACAGATAGGCTTACCACAAATGGTTCTGAAACATTAATACAATTTAAGCCAGATTTTTTAGGAAAAGATTTTTTTGATGCTTTAGAGATGAAACCTATTAGTATTTTATTTGAAAAAGCTAAAAAGGGAATTCTTTTTGGAGTGAAAACAAAACAAAAGTTAGGTCCAAAAATTGAAAAAATTTCTGAGAAAAAAGGATTCAAACAAATTTTAATTTTATTAGAGATATTACATACGCTTTCTAAGTCAGAAGATTATACATTATTAAATGCAGATGGTTTTGCTTTTGAAACACAACCACAAGATAGTAGTAAAATAGATATTATTTTTAAACATATAAACGAGAACTTTAATCAGCATATTAGTTTAGACGAAATTGCTAGTTTGGTGAGTATGACAGTTCCTGCTTTTTGTCGTTTTTTTAAAAAAACAACAGGTAAAACTTTTACGAAGCTTGTAAATGAATATAGAGTTGTGCATGCAACTAAGTTATTATCAGAAAGTCAAACAAGTATTACAGATATTTGTTTTGAATGTGGTTTTAATAACTTTTCTCACTTTAATAAGTTGTTTAAAGAGTTTACTGGTAAATCTGCATCAAAATATAGAAGTGAAATGATGAGTTTAATTCAATAATAATATGGATAAAATAGAAAAGGCTATTGAATACTACACTTTTAAAAGTAAAGAGTTGTTAGATTTTGTAAATTCTAATAATAACTTATCTATAGAAAAAATTATTGAATGTGGAGAAGAGTTGGCTGTCTTAGAAAATAAAATAACGGCATTAGAAGTGGCAAAAGAGAATTAATTATTTAATTCCATTCCATTCATCATCAAATTGTTTTAAAAACTCTTTCATATATATATGTCTACTAGTTGCAATTTTTTTTCCTGTAACTGTATTCATTTTATCTTTTAATAAAAGTAACTTTTCGTAAAAATGATTTATTGTTGGAGCAGAAGAATTTTTATACTCTTCTTTAGTCATGTTTATATTAGGTAGAATTTCTGGGTTATAGAGAGCTCTATTTTTAAACCCTCCATAATTAAAGCAACGAGCAATACCAATAGCACCTATAGCATCTAACCTATCTGCATCTTGTACCACTTCTAATTCTTTAGATGTAAATTTTTCTCCAGTTTTATCAAAAGAATTTTTATAAGAAATATGCTTTATAATATTAATTACATGAGTAATAATTTCGTTTTCAACATGTTGTTCTTCCAAAAATTTTGTTGCCATTTTAGGCCCAACAGTTTCATCTCCATTATAAAACTTTGGATCAGCAATATCGTGTAGTAAAGCTGCTAAAGAAACTATATAATCATCAACTTTTTCTTCTTTAGAAATTAACAAGGTGTTTTTATAAACACGTTCTATATGAAACCAATCATGACCTCCTTCAGCACTTTCTAGCTCTTTTTTTACAAATTTAATGGTATTTTCAATTACTTTTTCTTGATTCATATTACTTTCTTTGAGCCAGTTCTTTTTTTATTTTTTTCAATTCAAAGAGCATTACAAAAATCATTGGAGTAAAAAATAAAGGTAAAAAAGTTTGAAAAGAAACACCTTTTTCAATAGTTGAAAAAACAGCATAAACAATCATTAAAATCACAACTATTACTTGAATTATAAGAATAGTTTTTTGCTTTTTAAGCTTTTTTAATAGTTCTTCTTTTGTGTAGGTAGAGAATAGTGATGCCATTAATTTTAATTTTTTATAAAAATAAAAAATCCACTCTAAAAGAATGGATTTTTATACTTAATATTTTAAAGTTCTAACAAAACTCGTCGTAAGCTTGTGCTAAATTCTGTGCAATCATTTGTGCAGATCTCCCTTCAATATGGTGACGCTCTAACATATGAACCAAGTTACCATCTTTAAACAATGCAATTGCTGGAGATGATGGAGGAAAAGGAACCATAAACTCACGTGCTTTTTGTGTAGATTCTTTTTCTACACCTGCAAAAACAGTAGTTAAGTTTGTAGGTGTTTTCTCAGCCCCTAAAGAAGCAACTGCTCCTGGTCTTGCTGTACCTGCTGCACAACCACAAACTGAGTTTACAACAACTAAAGTTGTTCCTTCTTTAGATAGTGCGTTTTCAACGTCTTCACTTGTATATAATGCTTCAAAACCTGCGTTAATTAACTCGTCACGCATTGGTTTTACTAATTCTTCTGGATACATATTTTCTAAATTTAAAATGCAAAGATAGGTATTTGTTTGTCAAAACTCAACATACTTAAAATGGTAGTTTCAATAGAAATATCAAAAAAATTGATACTAAAAGGATGTTTTAGTTTTTGGGCGTGCCCATTTTTAAAAATATTATTCCGTTATCACTCCACAAAATTTTAAAAATCGTCAGGCTTTCCGCACTCGCTTTTTTTGAGAAAAACAAAAAAGAGCTCAAACAAATGCTTCAATCCTTCACGCAAATAAGGCCTAACTATTTTTCTAATTTGTAAAAATCCAACAATCTAAGTATTCAAAAATCTATTTTAATCTTTGTAACTTTACAACTTTCAAAAAAAATATAATATGGGAAGTTTCACCAAATGGTTAGGCGCAGGTTTAGGATTTAGTTTAGGAGGGCCAATAGGAGCAGCAATAGGTTTTGCAATTGGTAGTTTTGTAGATGGTTTTTCTGCAGATGAATACAAACAAGAACAAATAGATTACGAAAGAAATAGGCAATCTAGAGGAAAAAGAGGTTCTGTAAATACACAATCTGGAGATTTTGAAATGAGTCTACTTGTTTTGGCATCAATAGTTATAAAATCTGATGGAAAAGTAGATCAACGTGAACTAGATTATGTTCGTGCTCAATTTGTGAGTATGTATGGTAAACAAAGAGCTAACAACGCTTTCAAGCTTTTTAGTGGAATTATTAAAAAGCAAGTTTCTGCAAGACAAGTTTGTATACAGATTAGGCAAAATATGCCTCATGCTTCTCGTTTACAATTAATTCATTTTTTATTTGGTATTGCTAAAGCAGATCAGTTTGTAGTTGATGCAGAAGTAGAAGATATTAGAAAAATAGCGGGTTATTTATACATCAATCACAGAGATTTCGAATCAATTAAAGCCATGTTTTATGATGCTTCAGAAAATGCTTATAAAATTTTAGAGATTACTAAAATTGTTTCTGATGATGAAGTGAAAAAAGCCTATAGAAAAATGGTGAAAAAATACCATCCAGATAAGTTACAAGGTTTAGGAGAAGAGCATTTAAAAGGTGCAAAAGAAAAATTTCAAAGCATACAAGCTGCTTACGAAAAAATTAAAAATGAAAGAGGGATGTAATCCTTCTTTTTTTTTGCTTCTAAAAGCCCACGTTTTCAAGAAAATCAGTATTTTCGCAATCTTATTAGAAACGACAGAAAATGAAAGCTAAATTTCCTGAATATAAAGGACTTGACTTACCAAAAGTTGCAGAAGAAATTCTTAATTATTGGCAAGAAAACAACATATTTGAAAAGAGTGTAACTTCAAGAGAAAATGCAGAGCCTTTTGTGTTTTTTGAAGGACCTCCTTCTGCAAACGGTTTACCTGGTGTACACCACGTTTTAGCAAGAGCCATTAAAGATATTTTTCCTCGTTATAAAACCATGAAAGGTTACCAAGTAAAGCGTAAAGCTGGTTGGGATACTCATGGTTTACCTATAGAATTGGGTGTTGAGAAAGAATTAGGAATTACCAAAGAAGATATTGGTAAGAAAATTTCTGTAGAAGATTATAATGCAGCCTGTAGAAAAGCAGTAATGCGTTATACAGATATTTGGAACGATTTAACTCAGAAAATGGGGTATTGGGTAGATATGGATGATCCATATATTACGTACGAACCAAAATATATGGAATCTGTTTGGTGGTTATTAAAACAGATTTATAACAAAGAATTAATTTATAAAGGGTATACAATTCAGCCATATTCTCCAAAAGCGGGTACAGGTTTAAGTTCTCACGAGTTAAATCAACCTGGTACTTATCAAGATGTAACAGATACAACTGTTGTTGCACAATTTAAAGCGATAGAAAATACACTTCCAGATTTTTTACAAAACGAAGGAACTGTTTATTTTATAGCTTGGACAACAACTCCTTGGACATTGCCAAGTAATACAGCATTAACTGTTGGACCAAAAATTGAATATGTTTTAGTAGAAACTTTTAATCAATATACATTTGAACCAATTAAAGTTGTTTTGGCTAAAAATTTAGTTGGGAAACAATTTGCTGGTAAAAATAATGTTCAGGTAGAAACTTCAGAAGAATTAGGTTCTTACAATGCTGGTGATAAGAAAATTCCTTACCACGTTATAAAAGAATTTATTGGTAAAGATTTAGTTGGTATTAAATACGAACAACTATTAGATTACTGTTTGCCAAACGATAATCCTCAAGATGCTTTTAGAGTAATTGCTGGAGATTTTGTTACCACAGAAGATGGAACAGGAATTGTACATACAGCACCAACCTTTGGACAAGATGATGCTCTAGTTGCAAAACAAGCAACACCAGAAATTCCACCGATGTTGGTAAAAGATAGTGATGATAATTTAGTTCCTTTAGTAGATTTACAAGGTAAGTTTAGACCAGAAATGGGCGAGTTTGCTGGTAAATATGTGAAGAACGAATATTATGAAGATGGTGAAGCTCCTGAAAGATCTATAGATGTTGAGTTGGCAATTAAATTGAAAACAGAAAATAAAGCCTTTAAGGTTGAAAAATATAAACACAGTTATCCTAATTGTTGGAGAACAGATAAACCAATTTTATATTATCCATTAGATTCTTGGTTTATTAAAGTAACTGATGTTAAAGATAGAATGCATGAGTTAAACAAAACGATTAACTGGAAACCAGAATCTACAGGAACTGGTCGTTTTGGAAACTGGTTAGCAAATGCAAATGATTGGAATTTATCTCGTTCTCGTTATTGGGGAATTCCATTGCCAATTTGGAGAACAGAAGACGGTAAAGAAGAAATTTGTATTGGTTCTGTTAAAGAATTAAAAACTGAAATGGCAAAAGCTGTAGAAGCTGGAGTTTTAGCAAAAGATATTTTCGCAGATTTTGAAGTTGATAATAACTCAGAAGAAAACTATGCAAAAATAGATTTACATAAAAATATTGTTGATGAAATTGTATTAGTTTCAGCATCCGGACAACCAATGAAACGTGAAAGCGATTTAATTGATGTTTGGTTCGATTCTGGTTCTATGCCTTATGCACAATGGCATTATCCGTTTGAAAATAAAGGAAAAATTGATAATAACGAATCTTTCCCAGCAGATTTTATTGCAGAAGGAGTAGACCAAACACGTGGTTGGTTTTATACTTTACATGCAATTGCAACTATGGTTTTTGATTCTGTTGCCTATAAAAACGTTGTTTCTAACGGTTTAGTTTTAGATAAAAACGGACATAAAATGTCTAAGCGTTTAGGAAATGCAACAGATCCTTTTACAACATTATCAACTTATGGTGCAGATGCAACACGTTGGTATATGATTTCTAATGCCAATCCTTGGGATAATTTAAAATTTGATTTAGACGGAATAGAAGAAGTAAAACGTAAGTTTTTCGGAACTTTATATAATACCTATTCATTCTTTACTTTATATACAAACCTTGATGGTTTTGCTTACAAAGAAGCAGATGTTGCTTTAGAAGAAAGACCAGAATTAGATCGTTGGATTTTATCAGAATTACACACATTAATAAACAAAGTAGATAAATTTTATGCAGAATATGAGCCTACAAGAGCTGCAAGAGCAATATCAGACTTTACACAAGATTATGTAAGTAACTGGTTTGTGCGTTTAAGTAGAAGACGTTTTTGGAAAGGAGATTATCAAACAGATAAAATTTCTGCATATCAAACTTTATACACTTGTATGAATACTATTGCAAAGTTAAGTGCGCCAATTGCTCCGTTTTTTATGGATAAATTGTATCAAGACTTAAATTCTGTAACAGGTAAAGAAACATCAGAAAGTATCCATTTATCAGATTTCCCTAAATATGATGCTAGTTTTGTAGATAAAAGCTTAGAGCGCAAAATGGAAAATGCACAAACTATATCTTCATTAGTTTTATCATTAAGAGCAAAAGAAAAGATAAAAGTGCGTCAGCCATTACAAAAAATTATGATTCCTGTTGATAATGAACAACAAAAGGAAGAAATTTTAGCAGTTGCAGATTTAATTAAGAATGAAGTAAATATTAAAGAGATTCAAATTTTAGATGATGCTTCAGATATTTTAATCAAACAAATTAAGCCTAATTTTAAAACTTTAGGGCCAAAGTTTGGGAAAGACATGCGTTTTATTGCAGCAGCAGTAAAAGAGTTTAATCAAGAAGATATTAACAAAATAGAAAAAGTTGGCAACATTATTCTTGAAATTAACGGGAAAAATATTACTTTGGAACTCTCAGATGTAGAAATATCATCTAAAGATATAGAAGGTTGGTTGGTTGCAAATGAAGGAGCGTTAACAGTTGCTTTAGATGTTACAATAACAGAAGAATTACGTAAAGAAGGCGTTGCCAGAGAATTGGTAAATAGAATTCAGAATGCACGTAAAGACACAGGCTTAGAAGTAACAGATAGAATAAAATTAACGGTTTTAAATTTCGAAAACTTACAAAAATCTATCACAGATAATAAAGACTATATTATGAGTGAAACATTAACTAAAGAATTGGTTTTTGTTGACGAATTAACAAATGGTACAGAAATTGAGTTTGATACCATTAAAAGTAGAATATTAATCGAAAAAATGTAAGATTTATGTCAGACATAAAATTAAAGTATAACGAAGAAGACTTACAAGAGTTTAAAGAAATTATTCATAAGAAGATAGCAAGAGCAGAACAAGATTTGGCTTCATTAAAAGCAGCTTATAAAAATGATGCAGATAATGGTACAAATGATACATCATCATCATTTAAATCTTTTGATGAAGGTTCTGAAGTAATGAATAAAGAAGCGAATGTTCAGCTTGCAATTAGACAAGAAAAATTTATAAGAGACCTTAATAATGCTTTGTTAAGAATTGAAAACGGTACTTATGGTGTATGTAGAGTTTTAGGTAAATTAATACAAAAAGAGCGTTTAAGATTAGTACCTCATGCAACATTAAGTATAGAGGCAAAACGTAAACAGTAATTGTTTATTTATAATTTAAGATTTAAAAGCTTCTGTAAAGAAGCTTTTTTTATACAATGAAGATTCATTTTATCATTTTATTTTGTTTGATTTCTACTGTGATTTTATCGCAAAAAAAAGTAATGAAAAAATTTGAAACACAAGCAACAGAAATAGAAATTTCTACCTTAGGTTTAGATGATTTTGTGATAGAAAATTCAGATTCAGGTTTTGTTGAAATTTATTTATTTGCAGAAAATATAGAAGAACAACATATTCTTTTTAGTGAAGCGCATAAATTGGTGAAAATTCAATTTGAAATACCAGAATACAAGATTGAAGATAAAGTTTTTAGAAAGTTTATTACTGAAAGATTACATAGAGCAAGTGCAATTATTAAACTACCAAAAAATAAAGTAATTACTGTTTTTGGTGACGAAATAAATATTGAATCCAAAAGTTATAAAGGAGATTTAAAAATTTTCATTGAAAAAGGAATTTTAAAACTACATTCAATTTACGCAAACTTACTTGTAAAAATGTATACAGGAAATCTATATGCCAATTTAAATGAAGCGAGTATTAATGTAGCTTCTAAAACAGGTAAAATTAAAATTAACGATATTTTAGTTGAAAAAAGTTATCAAAAAAAGGAAGATAAATCTGATAAAGAAATTACTATTAACTCATTAAAAGCTAATATTTTCTTAACAACCCAATAAACACAATAATATTGTTATTTTTGTGAGCACAAATTCAAGAAAAATGTCAAAAAAGTACCTTGCAATTCTAACTATTATAATCGCAATTATTTTAGATCAAGTAATAAAGATCTATGTAAAAACTCATTTTGTACTGGGTGAAGAAGTGGTGGTTTTTAATTGGTTTAAAATCCATTTTGTAGAGAATAACGGAATGGCAATGGGTTTTGAGTTTGGTGGTAAAGCAGGGAAACTTTTTTTAACTCTTTTTAGATTGGTTGCTGTAACAGGGATTATCTATTGGTTAGCACAGAATATTAAAAAGAAAGTACACAATGCTGTAATTATAGCAATTGCACTTATTTTTTCTGGAGCAGTTGGTAATATTATAGATTCTGTTTTTTACGGAGTTATTTTTGATTCTTCTAACCACAAAGTAGCAACACTTTTTGCAGACAAACCTTATGGCGAATTTTTTCATGGTAAAGTAGTAGATATGTTATATTTTCCTTTTATAGAAAATGCTATTTTACCAGAATGGATTCCTTTTATTGGAGGTGACGAATTTACTTTTTTTCAATATATTTTTAATCCTGCAGATGCTTTTATAAGTGTTGGGGTTGCTTTACTTTTTATTTTTAGCAAACAAGCTTTTCCTAAAGAAGAAAAAATAGTAAAAGAATAATCTTTACTATCTTTAAAGAAAGTTTAAAAGATTATTATGCGTTTTCTAAAATACATCGCAGTTTTTTTAGTCGGGTTTTTTATTGCCAAGTTTTGGTACGATAAAAAGGAACAAAATAACAAACAAGAAGAAATACAAGTTGTTGTAAATTCCATTAAAAACTTGAGTAAGTTGGTGGTTTCTAAAGGTACTTTCTCTGAAGTTTATAATTATTCAGATTCTAAAAAATATTTTTACGATTATTTATCATTTGATAAAAAAGCCATTATTACTGTAAATGCGGATGTTGAGGTTGGTTATGATTTATCAAAATTAGAAATCCAGATAGATTCTATTGGGAAAAAAATAATCATCAATAAAATACCAAATCAAGAAGTAACAATTTTTCCAGATGTAAAATATTTTGATTTACAACAAAGTCAGTTTAATACTTTTTCTAAAGAAGAGTTGAATAAAATCAACCAAAAAAGTATTGATAAAATTAAAGAAACAATAGCAATAACAAACTTAAAAGAGAAAGCAAAAACTAGGTTGTTTGAAGAACTGTCTAAAATTTATCAACTCTCTGCCATTTATAATTGGCAAGTTGTAGACAACACAAATACGAGTTTTTTAAGCGATTTTAAAAATTAAAAAAAAAGACTGTCAAAAATTAATCTGACAGCCTTTTAATAAGTATTGCTACTTTCCCCTATATTATTAGAACCCTTCTCCCGGCGCTTCAGGACTTGAAGCCTGAGCTTTTTGCGGATTTAAAATTAGGTAAGTTCCCAATGCAGTTAAAGCTGCATATTTACCGTAATTTCCTATTTTTTTAATTGCTTCTTTTCTTGTGATGTCTTGTTTGTTTTCTATATTTTTTTTCATGATGTTTTGTCTTTTAAAAGTTAGATTATTCTAAAATTATTTTTTTGTTCAACTTGCCAGAATTGGTTTTTAGTTGAACCAGATAAACACCTTTAGATAGGTTTGGTAAATCAATATTTTTAACACCATTAGAAGTAAAAGAAGTATTTAACACTTGTTTTCCTAATAAATTAAATATAGAAACTGTTGTTTTTTCTTGTGATAAACCAACAATTCTTAAAGTAGATTTGTCTAATTTATAAATACTAACATTCTCTAAAGCTACATTATTATCAACACTTAGTGCACTGTTGGTTGTATGTAAATAGAATCTGCCAATTCCGTTTAAATTTTCAGATGGAGTAACTTTATAATTACTATTGGCTTCATCTAAACGCGTAAATGTATTTGTGATTCTATCTTCTAAAAAGATTTTAATGCCCGATGGTAAATTTAAGCCTTCTGCAGTAAAAGTAATTTCTTTATCAGCTGTAACAGAAACACCAACAGGTATAATCATGTTTTCGAAATTAGTATCTGGTAATGCTTGTCTTTTAAAATCTACACCCTCACTATTGCTAACTAAATGAGTATAAATATTTAAGCTAGATGATTGACCTGTAAAGGTACCAATATCAAAACCAGGATCTAAACTGGTAGTTTTACCTTCTAAATAATTAATTTCTGTAGATTTTGTTTTGGTATCATCAGCCATTAATAAGGTTAATTTTGGGTTTGATGTAGTTTTGTAAAAAGTAACCCCATTTTGGTCACTTTGCATTGCTTTGGTAAATTGTACAGAATCAAAAGAATTATTAGAATTAACAAAAAATGCTTGACCAGGATGAATTTGACCAGTTGTTAAATCTTGATATTCATCTGCAGTAGCATTCCAAACATAAACACTTTCATGCGTATCTGTTATTGCTAATGCATTTGATGCTAAAAAAGTAGCAATATTAATATAAGCAGGATGTGGGTTACCTACTAAATTCCATCTGTTTTCATTAGCAGTACCTTCACTACCTCTAGAAATATCATAGTTAGTTGTAGGTTCAGGAAAAGTACCTGTAAAAGTATAATCTCCAGCACCCGTTCTTTTTAATGAATATCCAGAACCAGAACCAAACGTAGTTGATGAACCCGAATCTTGAAAATAGATCCAATCACCATCTGCATCACTTGTATTTATATAACGAGCTACTGCTTCATTTGGTAGATTGGTAGCAATACTGTTTGCAGTGTTCCAAATATCACCATATTGTTCTCCTACAACAGGAGAAGAAACTAAATGCCATTTATCATCTGCAACATTTACATTATAATTAAAATCTCCATTTACAGTAGCAGTTCCTTCAATAATTAAAGAACCTCCACTTTCTACAGTTACAGAAGAAGAAGCGTCTATTGTAATATCATTTGCAACAGCTCCTGTGCTTGAACTAACAACTGGCTTATTAGTTACATTTGGTATTACAACATTATCAGTTGCAATTGGTGCAGAACCATCTAGCCAGTTGCTATCTGTTGACCAATCTGTATTGGTGGTTCCAGTCCATTGTTTACCAAATTCCCACGTAAAGGCATCTAAAGCCATGTAATCTAAATTACCAGTACTAGAAAAAATTAACTCGTCTATTCCTTTATTAGAATTATCTGAACCTCCTTCTGAGGTAAAATCTATAAAAGTAAAACCGTTATTAGCACTATAATCAGGTTGAAAGCCTGCACTCTTTGTAATTGTAAATATTGTTATGTTAGCTCTTTTACCAGTAATTGTTAAAGTTCCTCCATGACTTAAGCTAATTCCCTCAGCAGTTGCAGTAAACAAATAAAGGTTTTTAACATCTATTACATTTCCATTATTTGTTTTAATAGTAAAATTACTACCATTTGAACTACCATTTGTATTAACGCCGTTATCTATAAATTTGTCACTACTATTATAACCACAATCATTACAAGTGTTAGTACTTTCTACACCAGTAGATGTTTTTAATTCCTTTTCGCCATAGACATATACATTATATACTTCTCCAACACTTGTTACATTAAACACTTGCCCATTGTCTGTAAAAGAAGTTGAATTGTTCGTTTCGTCTTCGAAATTTTCAGTAGTTTGTGCAAAGGAGTTTTTTGCTAAAAAAAAGCTTAAAAAAGTAAATAAAAAAAAGTAGTTTTTTTCATAATTTAAAAAATTTAAAAACCTTAAAGCTATAAGTGCTTAATGGTTAGGTTAGTACCCTAAATATAGGTGTGTTTAAATAATAAATCAAATATAATTTTATTATTTATTTTAAAAACAGGTGTAAATACCTGTTTTTTAGATTGAGTAACTATACTTTTTTTTAAGCTGCTCGTAAAAAAGGATTGGTAATTTGTAGTTAATTAATATTATGTCTGTTATATTTACTAACAATGAAAAATATTGAAATTAGTTTTAAAAAAACGATAATAGATCTATTAAAATCAAAGACAGTTACAGAAGAAATTTTAGCTGTAGATAAATTAATTAAAGAGTACAAAGAATTATTTAAGGAGTTGTTTTTTGATGACTCTTTAAAGGAGAATAAAGAAACTATTATTAGTGGAGGCATCGCTTTATCATCTACACATGCTAGAGATTGTTTAGAAGACCCAATTAGAACAGCTCGTTTTTTAAAAGGAATTTATAAAGCTATTTTAGTGGCTCAAGATCGGTTTCCGAATGAAAAAATTAGCATTTTATATGCAGGCTGTGGTCCTTTAGGAACTTTATTAATTCCTTTATTGCATAGGTTTTCTTCTAACGAAATTGAAATTGTTGTTTTAGATATACATCAAACTTCTATAGATTCAGTAAAAAAAATTATAAAAAAAATAAAGTGCGAAACATATATTAAAGAATATTTGGTTACAGATGCTACAAGGTACAAGCATTCAGTACAAAATCCATTACATATGATTGTTACAGAAACAATGGATAAAGCTTTAACCAAAGAACCTCAAGTAGAAATTACTAGAAACTTAGGAAATCAAATAGTAAATAATGGAATTTTTATTCCTGAAAAAATAGAAATACAAAGAGGATATTCGTTTTTTGCTAAAGAATTTGTTTTTAAGACAAAGGAAGATATTTCTTTATTGATAGCTAAAAAAGAAGAAATAAAAACAGAAAAATTATTTTCCATCACTAGTAAAATAGAATCTTTAGAATCTTTTAATTTTGAATCAGATTGGATTTCTATTCCAAGTAATTTTAAAAAAACACCAGATATTTGTTTATATACTTCACTTATAATTTTTGATGATATTTATTTAACTAAATCAGAATCTTTAATAACGAATCCATACTGCGTTAAATCTTTATATAACGTAAAAACAAAAAAATATAAGCTTCAATATGCTACTGAAGGAATTCCTACTTGGAAAGTAGTATAAAAATAAAAGTCAGGTTTTTTAAACCTGACTTTTAAAATATCTAAATTATAGTAAACTAACTTCTTGAAGGAAAAATACCTACCAGAGCTATAATATAATTAACACCTAAAAAAGGTTGCATATTGTTAACGGGTTGGCTACCTCCGCTAGTTCCAACTGTAATAGAAGAATCACCTGTTGGATTAGTAACAACTTCAACGCCACCTAAAGCAATATCTGGTGTAGTTTCATTATACATTTTTACTGGACTAGTGTTTCTACCTGCTCCTTCATTACCAGCAGCTAATACGGCTCCATCTGTTGGTGTTTCTAATGTTGCTGCAGCAGAACTAGCTTGTACTTTTACATTTACTTCAATTGATCCCGCTGTTTGCTGCGCAATATGATTGTGAATTGGCATTTGAAGAACATTTAATGTATTGGTTTCTAGCCCTGATCTTTGCCCTAATTTTCTAGTAGAAAGTCCTGGTCCTGTTCCAGGATGTATTGGTGCCCTACCTCTTAAATCTGGTAATGCAAATGTGGTTCTGCCATCTCCACCATAGGTTGTTCCTATAATAGAAAATAAAGCTGTGTTTTGTGCAATTGATAATAATTGTCCGTCGCAAAAAGCCCATCCTCTTGGGGCAAAGTTTCCTGCAAATAACATAATTTGTGCAATCATTGGATCCATAATAAAATAATTTTTTAATTAATAAGTTTAGTTTGTATACTATATACATTTCAAATTTACATGGAACAATTGATGGGTTTTAGAGAACAACTTACTAATAAATAAAAAGGGTATAAATACTTATTTTATGTAGTATTTATACCCGTTTAATTGTTGTAAAGTTAACTATAGGTTAAAATCTGGCGTAATTTCTATTAATTTTTTTTGAATCCCATAGATTACCAAACCAGCTACATTTTTAGATTGTGTTTTTAAGAGTAGATTATTTCTATGACCCTCTACTGTTCTTGGGCTTATAAAAAGTTTTTCTGCAATTTCTGTAGTGGTATGTTGTGCACAAATTAATTCTAAAACATCAATTTCTCTTTTAGAGAGTAGTTTTTTATCTAAATCACTTTTTATACGTTTTCCACTTGATGAAATAATATTTTCATGAATAATAGTCAAAACTTTTTCATCATAATAAAAACCTTTTTCAGAGACCTCATTTATGGTATGAATTACCATTTTTGGTGTGGTGTCTTTAAGTAGATAAGAAGAAGCACCAACATCAATCATATTAGTTATAAAAGACTTACTGCCAAAACTAGTTAAAGCAATTATTTTAATGTCTGGGTGTGTTTTATGAATCACTTTAGTGGCTTCAACACCATTTATTTCTGGCATTTTTAAATCCATCAAAATAATATCTGGAAATTCTTCTGTTTTAGAAATATAATCGATTAATTTTTTACCGTTTTCTACTTCATAAATAATATTAAAATTCGGTTCTCTTTCTAATAAAAAGCGAATTCCTTTTCTAAAAAGTTCTTCATCATCAGCAATTACGATGTTAATTTTTTTCATAATCTGGGGGTTTTTATATTACAATTAAAATTTTAAAGCCTTTTCCTACTTCACTTCCAATACTATATTTTCCGTTTAATAAAGAAACTCTACTTTCTATGTTTTTCATACCAAGTCCTTTCTTAGAATCTATGTCATCAGCATTAAAACCAACACCATTGTCTGTATAGTTAAAAATTAATTCATTGTCTTTATAATAAATATTTATAGTACTATTATTAGCTTTTCCATGCCTAACAGAGTTGTTAATTAACTCTTGTGTAATTCTAAAAAGATGTAACTCGTTTTGAGGAATTAAAAGTTTTTTTGGGTACTCTATGTTGTATTCTATATTAATTTTTCTACTATTATTAAAACCATCTGCCAATTCTTCTACAGCATCTTTAAATCCAAATTCTTCTAGTATTGGTGGCAATAAATTATGTGCAATTTTACGAGCACTTTCTAAGGTTTTATCCGTAGCTTCTAAAATACCATTATTAACTTTTGTATATTCTTCTGGTGTTAGCTCACCATCTTTTAAAAGATTTGCATTTAGGTTAATTACATTTAGTTTAGAGCTAATATCATCATGTAAATCTTGTGCAATACGTTTGCGCTCTTCTTCTTGCGTAATAATAATAGACTGTATTATTTCTTTTTGATGATTTACTTCGAGGTTTTTTTTCTCTAGTTCTTTTTCCACTATTTTTTTTCTGGAGAAGAAGAAAAATAGTAGTAAAGCAACTCCCATAAGAAGAAGCATTAAAACACCTATTAATACTATTGTTATCACTTGGTTTTCTTGAGTAAGCAATTCTTCCATAAGGGGGTTTTGAAAAGTCAAAACGAATTTACGGAAAAAATTTTTATCTAAAGATAGGTGTTGCTATCTGAATTAAAAAGCCCGAAATGAAAATCAGGTGTTTATACCTAGTTTAATTTTTTTTTATAAAATCTATTAATTTAGATTTCTTATGTGGCGTAATGGTTTTCTAAAGTTTTTGTACCATTCTACAAAAATTAAAACTTGAAAAACGAGGTATAATGTATTATTAAATAGCCATGCATATGACTTAATCTCCTTAGAACCTAAATTGCCTATAGTAAAAATTAAAGTGCTACAAAGTGTATAAACAAAGAAACCAGCGTTAAAGTAGATGTATTTTTTATCAGAATTATTGTCTAAATTTTTTATAAAAAAGTAAAAACTATAAATAATTAATGGTATTGAAGTGATGGCAATTTCTAAAACATTCCATTTTTCGTAAGCCTTGGGGTTTGCTTTTAAGTAAATTGCAAAAACCAAAACTACCGCAAAAGTTAAAAACCTATTTAAGTTTTTATATTTTTTAAATTGATATAATGTTGAAAAGAAAAGACTTAAAAAAAGAAACTGACCAATAAAAAAATAATGACTTAAAAAGAGATTGTGTTCACCTAAACTAGATAAATAATGTGAATAAAGTTGAATAAAAAGACAAAGCAATAAATACAAAATAAAGTATTTTAATACTTTGTCTTTTTTAGTATAACTTGTAATAAATACTAGTGTGTTTGTAATTAAAAATATATACCCTGTATTTGTAATAAAATCATCAAATTCCATTTAGATTCTATATTTTAAATAGTCTTTACTCATTATTTACGAAAATACTACTTATTTTTTTTGGTCTAAAGTTTTTATACCAATCTACAAAAATTAATATTTGGTAAATTAAATATAAAAATGCATTAAAAGACCAAATAAAACGATTCCAAAAAGAAACCGATGAAGATACATAGTTTCCTGCAACAAATAGAAGTGTGCTTGATAATAGGTAAATAAAAACACCCGAATTTAAATAAATAAAATCTTTTTTACCACTATCTATATTTAGAATGAAATATAAAAATGCATAAAATATTAATGGTATAGAACAAATAACAATTTCTAACAAATTAAACCTATCATACAGTGCAGGGTTTCTATAATATTGAATAGAAAGTACTAGTAAAATAATTACAAAAGTTATTTTTAAAATTAATTTATGAAGCTTCTTCTTTAAAAGGTTTTTATACAATAAAGACAATAAAATAAATTGTCCAATAAAATAAAAATGTGATAAAAATAAATTATGTTCTTTACCTATTTTTAAATATTCTACTCTTAATTGTAAAATAAGGGAAAATAAAAGGTAAAAAGATATAATTTTAAAAGCTATCGTATTTTTACGATAGCTTTTAAGATAAATAAGTGTATTAATAGCTAAAATAAAATAGCCTAAATAGATTATTATTGTTTGAAAATTCACTAATTATTACCATTTAATGGACTGTTTGGGTCACACAAGTTTGGGCAAGGACTTGAAAAATCATAAATATTACCACTCTCTGCATCTAAAGTAAGTCCGTCAGAAGAAGAAAGAATATCTACTCCACACTTATTTACACCAACTATCATTAGTTTTTCTTGAAAATATATATCACCACATTCATTCTCTAGTTTTTCAACTCCAATATAGGCTCTGACACTTTCTACATGGTCTTCACTTAAAACCTCAATTAAATCTTTTTTTGGAATATTAAAAGCTCTACAATCATGATATCTATTATAACTACTCTCTTTTTGTCTCCATCGTTTTGCCCAATTTTTAGCAATTTCTAAACTAATAGTGTTTCTTGGATTTGGTTTTGGCACGTCGTTTGGTTTTTTTTCCATGTTTAAATAGTTTTTAGTTTAAGTTTATAAAAAATTTTAGTTAGACTCTAAAAATATATAAAATAAAATAAAAACAAAGTATTAATACTTGTAATTTAATATAAAACACGTGTTTTTACGTGTTTTAAATACTTTTTTCATTTACTAGATGATTAAAAAAAGTGTATTTTCGTTAGATGCCAACACCCTTAGAACTTCAAATAAAAACATTGCCAAATGAACCTGGTGTATATCAGTATTTTGATAAAGAAGATATAATTATTTATGTTGGTAAAGCGAAAAACTTAAAAAAAAGAGTTGCTTCTTACTTCAATAAAAATCACGAAAATGGTAAAACTAGGGTTTTAGTAAAAAAAATTGTTCGTATTAAACACATTGTTGTTAATACAGAAACAGATGCTTTATTATTAGAGAATAATTTAATCAAAAAATACAAACCACGTTATAATGTTTTATTAAAGGATGATAAAAGTTATCCTTGGTTGTGTATTAAAAAAGAACGTTTTCCTAGAGTTTTTATGACGCGTAGGGTTATAAAAGATGGTTCAGAATATTTTGGACCATACACTTCTGTAAGAACTGTAAGAGTTTTATTAGACTTAATAAAAGAATTGTATCCGCTAAGAACTTGTAATTACGATTTAAGTCATCAAAATATAAATGAAGGTAAGTACAAAGTATGTTTAGAGTATCATTTAAAAAACTGTAAAGGCGCTTGTGAAGGGTTAGAAACAGAAACGCATTATAATAATTCTATCAAAGAAATTAGAAATATTATAAAAGGTAATTTTAAAGAAAGTTTAGAGAAGTTTCAAAAAATGATGTTGAGTTTTGCTGAAAAAATGGAATTTGAAGAAGCGCAAAAAATTAAAGAGAAATTAAGTTTATTAAGTAATTATCAATCTAAATCTACCATTATAAACCCGTCTATTAATAATGTAGATGTATTTTCTATTATTTCTGATGAAACGCATGGTTATGCAAACTTTTTAAAGATTTCTAACGGATCTATCATTCAATCTCATACAACAGAAATAAAGAAAAAATTAGACGAAACTGATAAAGAGTTATTAGAACTTTTTATTGTTGAAATTAGGCAACGTTTCGATTCTCAATCGCCAGAAGTTTATGTTCCTTTTAAAGTAGATTTAGGTGAAAACTTGAAAGTTACAATTCCTAAATTAGGAGATAAAAAACGCATTGTAGAATTGTCTGAAAGAAATGCAAAATATTACAGACAAGAGCAATTTAAACAGATTCAAATTGTTGACCCAGATAGACATGTTAAACGAATTATGGCGCAAATGAAAAAGGATTTACGCCTTTCCGTTGAGCCAAGACATATAGAATGTTTTGATAACTCTAACATACAAGGTACAAACCCTGTTGCTGCTTGTGTAGTTTTTAAAGATGGTAAGCCAAGTAAAAAAGATTACAGACATTACAATATTAAAACAGTTGATGGGCCAGATGATTTTGCATCTATGGAAGAAGTTGTTTACAGAAGATACAAACGTTTGTTGGCAGAAGACCAACCTTTACCACAATTAATTATTGTTGATGGAGGAAAAGGACAATTATCATCCGCTTTAAAAAGTTTAGATATTTTAGGTTTAAGAGGTAAAATTGCCATTATTGGAATAGCAAAACGCTTGGAAGAAATTTATTATCCAGGAGACCCAATTCCTTTGTATTTAGATAAAAAATCTGAAACTTTAAAGATTACACAATACTTAAGAAATGAAGCGCACAGATTTGGAATTACGTTTCACAGAAATAAAAGAAGTAAAAGTGCCATTAAAAGTGAATTAGAGCAAATTCCTGATGTTGGTACACAGACTATTACAACTTTATTGCGTAAATTTAAGTCGGCAAAACGTGTTAAAGAAGCTTCTAAAGAAGATTTGGTAGAAGTTATTGGAAACGCGAGAGCTACAAAGGTTTTTCAATATTTTCATCCACCAAAAAAATGAAAAAGTTTATAGTAACTGTTTTTGTATTATGCTCAATTGTTTTTTATAGTCAAGAAAAACAACCAAAAATTGGTTTGGTTTTAAGTGGTGGAGGTGCAAAAGGGTTTGCTCATATTGGTATTTTAAAAGAAATTGACAAAGCTGGTTTACAGATAGATTATATTGGAGGTACAAGTATGGGTGCAATTGTTGGTGGTTTATACGCAATTGGTTATTCTGGTGAGCAAATAGAAAAAATAGTTTTAGAAACCGATTTTATCTCTTTATTACAGGATAAATTACCAAGAAATTCTGAACCTTTTTTCGAAAAAGAGTTTGGTGAAAAAACAATGATAACTTTACCTGTTAAAAATGGTGCTTTAGGTTTGCCAAAAGCAGTTTCTAAAGGACAAAGTGTGTTAAATCTTTTGTCTGAATTGTTAGCTTCTGTAGAAGGTGTTACAGATTTTAATAAATTACCGATTCCTTTTTTTTGTATTGCTACAGATGTTGAAAACGGTGGTGCTATTTTGTTAGAAAACGGATCTTTGGCTTTGGCATTGAGAGCAAGTAGTTCTTTTCCTACCTTATTAAATCCTGTTGTTTTAGAAGATAAATTGTTGGTTGATGGAGGGGTTGCAAATAATTTTCCTGTTTCAATTATAAAATCTAAAGGAATGGATATTGTTATTGGTGTAGATGTTGAAGGAGAATTATCTCAAAAAGAAAAACTAAATTCTGTTTTAGATATTATGAATCAGATTGTTAGTTATCAAATGTATAGTATAACGGGTAAAGAAAAAAAGAGGTTAGATGTATATATCCATCCCAAAATTAAAGGATACAATGTTGTAAGTTTTGATAAAAAAATAGAGATTCTAGAAAAAGGAATCGAAGAAGGAAAAAAGTTTGCTTCAGTTTTTGAAGAACTTGCTTTAAAACAAACGATTAAAAAAGAACGTAAGAAATTAAATTTTGATGAAAAGAAATACTTAATCTCAGATATTGATTTAATAGGTTCTAAGAATTTTACAAGAGCTTTTGTTTTAGGGAAAGTGAAAATTAGGAAAGGTGATAGTCTTTCAAGAAAAGAAATTACTAAAAGAATTCATTTATTATCAGCAACCAAAAATTACGAAAGAGTAGTATATAATTTAATTAAAAAGGAAGACAATACGTATTCTTTAAAATTCACAGTAAAAGAATCTACTGAAAATGCAAATTTAAAATTGGGAGTTCATTACGATTTCTTATATCGATCTGGAGTTCTTGTAAATTATAATAAAAAAAATGTATTATTAGAAAATGATTTGTTTTCATTAGACATGATTTTGGGTGATAACTTAAGGTTCAATCTCGATTATTTTGTAGATAATGGATTTTATATTAGTTATGGTTTTAAATCTAGATACAATCACTTTAGAGCTAACTCTAAGTTTAATCCAATTGTTTCTCAGTTTCCTACAATTAGTAGTATTGATTTGAGATATACAGATATTACGAATCAATTTTTTTTACAAACCACTTTTAATAGAAGGTTTGCAATTGGTATTGGTTTAGAGCATAAATATTTAAAAGCAACAACAGAAACAATTGCTTCTGCAAACAGTCATGATACTACTTTTGATAATAGTAATTACTTAAACAGTTTTGGTTATTTAAAGCTAGACACATATGATAAAAAGTACTTTCCAACAAAAGGGTATTTTGCTGATTTTAACTTTAAATGGTTCATGGTTTCATCAGATTATAATGAAGATTTTTCAAGTTTTGCACAAACAAAAGGAACTTTAGGTTTTGCTGCTACTTTTTCGGATAAAATTACTTTTCAAATGACCAATGAAGCAGGTTTTACCTTAAACAAAAACAATTCTGAGGTTTTTGATTTTTATGTGGGAGGTTACAATCAAAATTACATCAATACCTTTGTTTCTTTCTATGGATATGATTTTGCAGAACTTTCTGATGACAGTTTTATAAAATCAGAATTTAATTTAAGATATGAAATTGCAGATAAACATTATGCATCGTTTATTGCAAATTATGGAAGATTAGATGGCAATGTTTTTAGAGATATAGATCTTTTTAAAGATATAATATCTGGTTACGCTCTAGGTTATAGCTACAATACTTTTATTGGACCAATAGAGATAAAGTATAGTTGGTCTCCAGATAATAATCAGAAGTATTGGTTATTTAATTTAGGCTTTTGGTTTTAAGGAAATTATTAAAACAAAAAAAAACCATGAAGAAATTCATGGTTTTTTTAACTTATACTAAACGTTATTTAGTTTCATCTGGATTATTAATAGTTGCTGGCTCAATTGAACTATCAAAAGAGTTATGATAATCTTCTAAAAGGTTCATAGTTGCATCAACTAAATCTTTTGTTTCTAAAAGAATACCAAAGTGTAAAGTTGTATTTTTTGGACTAGATTCTTCTAAACGAGTACGTTCAATTTGTTTTTCTATTTTTTGATTCAATAAAGTATAAATAACTTTCTTTTCTTTTAAGATAACTCCTATCTTATCAAAAGATTCCGATTTAAATGCTTTTTCAATATCATTAAATAAAATCTCTAACTGCTCATCAATTACTTCAAGTTCATTGATTTGACTACTTTTTAATTTTTTATGGTTGTTATTGATGTGCTTATAACTTATTTTAGAAATATATTCTAAAGATTGAGACATGTCTTGTAAATGACCTAAAATATTAATATAAAAGCCACTTGCTTCTAAACTTGATGCATCTAAGTTTTTAATAAAATAGGTAATATTATCTCTTAAATCATCAATTTCATCAGTTAATTTAACAACTTGATTTTTACTCTTTTTAAGTAAAGAGATATCTTGTTTTGCTAAACCTGCAATAGAATTAGAATAAATTCTATTTGTACGCTTAACTACTTTAGAAATGTTTTTAGCACTTTCATGAATAACACCTTGAACAGAACTACTTTCTGCTTCACTTAAGCTATCTTCATCTTCTGTTTTTGATGATTTAACTTTATGAGATTTATAATTTCTATATAATAATAAAGCTGTTAATAAAAGTAAAATTGGTACTATAACACTTGGGTTAAAGTTAATTAAGAATACTACAATACCTGCAGCAATAAATGCTCCAATTGCAGTTCCAAACCAACCACCAATTACATTTAATACCCCAGCAACTCTATAAACAGCACTTTCACTTCCCCAAGCTCTGTCTGCTAAAGAAGTTCCCATTGCCACCATAAAAGTAACATATGTTGTTGATAAAGGTAATTTCATTGATGTTGCAATTGCAATTAATACTCCAGCCACCATTAAATTTACAGAAGCACGAATCATATCAAATGCAGGTGCATCAATACTTTGATTCTTTGTCATTGTATAATTTGGTTTTTCAAAACTCTTTCCAATACTTTTTGAAACAGATGATGGAATAATAGCAGAAAAATAAGAAGCTAATTGAGTAGTACTTTTTACAATAGCTCTTGAAATTCCATTTGGGTCAAATTTCTCGTGAGTTTCTCCTTGACGAGAAAGGCTTATTTCTGTCTCAGCAACTGTTTTTGCTTTTTTAGAGAACCATAAAGTAAGTACCATAATAGTACCTGCAATAAATAGTAAAAAAGGTTCTGCGGGTACTTTTTTCTCTAATACAGCCATAGACATTGTAGTGTCCATTCCTCCAGCAACCCATGCCTCGTATGAGTGATAAGCAGCCATTGGTACACCAATAAAGTTTACCAAGTCATTTCCAGAAAAAGCTAACGCTAATCCAAATGTTCCAATTGCTATAACAACTAATAAAACTGTTTTTTTAGTTGTTTTTTCAAATATGAAAGAAAATAATGTCCAGAAAATAAAACTTCCTATAATTATGAAGATTTCGTTACCTTCTAATACACTTTTTAAATCTTTATAATATGGAGTTCCTTTTAAGCCTTTAAGGAAAATAAAATAAGTAATTGCTGTTAGCGCTACTCCTCCAAAAATAATTCCGAAGTTTTTTACTTTTTTCTCATAGTTAAAAGTAAATATAAGTCTAGAAACCCATTGAACAAATGCACCAACAGAGAAAGCAATTACTACTGATAGTAATATACCTGTTATAATCTCAATAGCTTTTGCAGTATTAATATAGTTTGCTAAATCGGCTAAGGTTTCAGTATCTGAGTGACTAATTTTAATTAAAGACATTACAACAGCAGCTCCTAATAAATTAAATACAATAGAAACTGTAGTTGAGGTTGGAAGACCTAGTGTGTTGAAAAAGTCTAGTAAAAGTATGTCTGTAATCATTACAGCCATAAAAATTAGCATAATCTCTCCAAACTCAAATTGAGCAGGAACAAAAATACCTTTTCTGGCAACCTCCATCATTCCACTAGAAAATACTGCACCAATAAAAATACCTAAACTGGCAACAATCATAATCGTTCTTAAAGACAGCGCTTTAGATCCAATTGCAGAGTTTAAAAAGTTAATAGCATCGTTACTAACTCCTACTATAATATCCGCTACAGCTAGTACTGTAATGGCAATCAACATGAGTAAATAAATATTATCCATAATATAATTTAAATTTAGTTTTGCAAATTTACAAACATATAAAGTAGTGAATGTTACCTTTATGTTATGTTAATATGTGTTAAAAGTGAATGTCTACTTGAACTCTATACAATAATTGGTTTGTACTAAAACCAATATCAGTATAGCTTAAATCTGTTTGTACTTTTAAACTATGACCAGAAATATATTTAGATAAACCTAAAGTATATTGGTTTTCTGCTCCTTTACCAGTAATTGTTTTATCTAAAGAAATATTTGTATAACGACCAGAAAGTTCTACTGTTTTAGAAAGCATATATCCAGACTGTAAGTTTAAACCATTACCAACTTGTACTTCATCACCTGTTAAAGTTCCATCAGAGTTTTTTGCATAAGGATCATCTGCATTTCTTTTTGCATATTCTGCCATAAAAGAAAAACCTTTATGCTTATACATTGCGTCGATAAATAATGTAGAAATGTTAGTTTGGTAAAATTCAGCACTAGAACCTTCTGAAGAACTATTTATATACATATAAGAACCTTGATTACTTCTTGTTTTAGATGCATTGTTATTAAAATCATAGGCAACTCCAAGAGATAATTTTGGGTTTTGTTCAAATTTTAAATCACTTCCTTTATAATCTCCTTTACTAGCAAATTCTCCAAAAGGAAATAATTCAACTCTTGTAGTAAATTGATGTCCACCTTGGTTACCTCTAGTAATATTTCTTCCTTCACCTTGAGCAATTGAGAAAATTTCTTTTACAACAAAGTTTTTTGAAAGGTTAAATTTATGTCTTAATTGAATTCCCATATCTCTATCAATAGTAAATCTACTATTTAATAAAGAACGATCTACTTGTTGTAAATTTGCTGAAGAAATTACTCGTTCTCTGTTCCCAGGAAGTTTAGTTTGTCCAAACCATAAAACAAAGTTTCCTGAGAAATTCCATTTTAAGACAGCATCTAAAATTTGTCTTGATGAATTGTGTGTATAGTAAGAAGCGCCAGATTGATCTCTGTTAGATAACCCCAATTCTAACTTATATTTTAATTTAGGAGAAAAAGCATAACCATCAAATTTTAAACGAGATCTTCTTATTAACATAGAAGATTCTGGATTAGTAAGACCATTGCTGGCATCCCATTGAGAGGTAACTAGTGTTTGAAATCTTGCACCTACTTTCATTGTCCAAGTACTATCTTGTCCAACTAAATTAAAAAGTCCTTTTCCAAATTTTGGAGCATTCGTTTTCTGCGCATTAATACTTAAGAAAGCAGAAATACAAATTACAGAAACTACAGAACGTAGTTTAGTTAAATTCATAATTATTAGTTTTTGTCACTGCAAAGAACTTATAGTTATGTTAAGTTAATGTTAATGAAGTATTAAGAAAACAAAAAAAAACTGCCTTGGCCGAAGGCAGTTAGTCATATAAAATAGTTGACAAAAACTAATTAATTTATGATGACATAATCTTATAAAGATTTCTACAAAAATGTAACTAATATTTAAAATTAATGTTTTCTGTAAATTAAGAAACTGTTAATGATTTTTTTGTAGTTAACATTAATTTAATGTTTCTGTAATACAATCGTAATTTAGAACTAACATATACTTTACAAACGCAATGGACTTTTGCACTTGTAAATTATACATATATAATGAAGAAATTTTTATTTATTACATTTTTAGCTTTGAGTCAAATTATAGTAGCGCAAAGCAAAGGAACATTAAAAGGTTTATTAACTGACAAAGAAACAAATAATGAGCCATTACCTTTTGCAAATGTTCAAATTAAAGGAACTAGCATTGGAACTACCACAGATTTTGACGGTAACTATGTTTTAAGTGTATCAGAAGGAAATCATATTGTTGTTTTTAGTTTTTTAGGTTATAAAACGATAGAAAAATCTTTTACAATTTCTGCAGGACAAACAGTTACAGTCAATCAATTAATGTCTGCTGAAGAAGGTGTTTCTTTAGATGAAATTGTTGTTAAATCTTCTAAGAATAAAGAGTCAGTTTCTGCACTTTTATTAGATCAAAAAAAAGCAACTATAATTAAAGAAAGTATAGGGGCGCAAACCTTATCTAAAATTGGTGTTTCTGATGCAGCAACAGCAACAACTAAAATTTCTGGTGTTACTAAAAGTGAAGGTTCTGGAGATATTTATATTAGAGGTTTAGGAGATAGATATTTATCTACAACAATGAATGGATTACCAATTCCTTCTGATGATGTAAATAATAAAAATATAAACCTTAATTTGTTTTCTACCAACATTATTAAAAATGTAGGAATTAGCAAAACATACACAACTTCTAGTTATGCAGATCAAGGTTCTGGTAATGTAGATGTAAACTCTAAAGAATACTCAGGTAAAGAATTTACTATTTCGTTATCTGGTGGTGTAAATACAAATGTTTTAGATGTTTCTAACTCATTTAGAAGTACTGTTATTAACAACGATGTTACTTTAGGCTTTCATAAAAAGCAATACGCACTTCAAGATGCAATTACCTATCAAGGTTGGGATACAGAAACTATTTCTACTCCTATTAACTTTAGTGGTTCTTTTTCTGCCGGAAGAAAATTTGAAATCTTTGGTAAAGACCTGGCAATATTTGTAGCAGGTTCTCACTCTAAATCATTTGAGTATAGAGAAGGCGTTTTTAATTCTTATAGATTAAATGTTTTAAACACCTCTTTTCCAGCTGTAACAAGACAAGTTAATATTGATAGAGGAGTAAGTTCTAATGAAAAAGATGTTGAGCAATATATCTCAACCACAAATACAACAGGTTATATAAATGTTGGTTTTAAATTTAATGAGAATAATAAGCTTAAATACAATACACTATTTGTTAATAACGGAATTGATAACTTATACGAACAAGGTAGAAAAGGTTATGGATATGTGTATGATCAAGATCCACAAGATGATGGCGCATTTGTAAGAGATCAAAACTTTAAACAAACAACACTTTTTATCAATCAATTATTAGGTGAGCATAAATGGAATGAAAACAATACTTTAAATTGGGCAGCTGGTTATAATTTTGTATTGGCAGAAGAACCAAATAGAATTAGAAACGAAGTAAATATTTTAAATATTGATGTTTCTCCAACAATTCAATATGCACACGTTGGCGATTATCAACAAAGAAAATCTAGCCAAAAAATTGAAGATATAGAATACAATGCACTTGTAGAAAATAAATGGGCTTTGGGTTTACCTGATGAAAATGATGATAAACCGTTTGCTTTAAACTACGGCTTTAATTATAGACATAAAGAAAGAACCTTTAAATCGTTATTTGTTGGTGTTAAAGCAAAAGATTTTACTGCACCTTCTATAGATCAATTATCAACAACTTTTACATCTACAGGTTTTAATAATGGATTAACATTAACAACACAACCTACAGATAGATATGAAGCAGATTTAGATATTATGGCAGGTTTTGTAAACTTCGATTTTTCTTTGGATAAATTATCTGGTAATCTAGGTTTTCGTTATGAAAAAGATGAAATAAAAGTACTTTGGGATGTTGGTAATTATGTAGGTAGAATAGGGATTTTAGATAAAACTTACGAAAGTTTTTACCCAAGTGTAAACCTAAAGTTTGAAGTAAATGAAAATCAATATTTACGTTTTGCATCTAGTATTACACAAACTTTACCAGAGTTTAAAGAATTAGCTCCTTTTGAATATGTTTCTCCAACAGGTCGTGTTACAAAAGGAAATCCAGATTTAGAAAAATCAGAAATTTATAATTGGGATTTAAAATATGAAATGTTTCCAAATAGAGGACAGTTATTTTCTGCAACTGCATTTTACAAGCAAATTAATAATCCTATCAATTTAGCGTTAACAAGAGGTTCATCAGGGTATTTTTTCTACGCAAATACTGGAGATAAAGCTACTGTTTATGGTTTTGAATTAGAAGCAAAAACAGATTTAATTAAAAATAGTGATGATGAAGGGATTTTAAACATAACTGGTAACATTACTAAAATGTGGTTAAATCAAGATTTATTTGAAAACTTTCAATATAAAGATGCTACAGAATCTAGCTTACAAGGTGCATCAGATTTTATTGTTAATAGTTCTTTAAGCTTCAGCAACAAAAAAGAAAAAGAATTTTTAGCAACCTTAACAGGTAATTATTCTTCGGATAAAATATTTTCTTTAGGAGGTGCAGAAGGGTATGCAAACAGAGCTACAGAATTTAATGATCAAATTATAGAAAAAGGTTTTGTTACGTTAGATTTAGTGATGAGTAAAGAGTTAACAAAGAATTTACAAATAAAACTAGTTGGTAGAAACTTAATGAACCCAGAAATTAAGCAAACGCAAGACATTAAAGACATTATAACAGGTGTTGAAACTAATGAAACTGTGCTTTCTTACAAAAAAGGAAGTCAGTTAACATTAGGGTTTAAATATGATTTTTAAGTAATTAACGATTACTTAACAAAACAACAAAAAGAATATAAAAGCTAACATATTATTAATATTTAGGTAAAGATAATTAGAGAATAAGTCGATTTCTTTGTAGAAAATTAATAAACATATTATACTAAAAATGAAAAAATCAGTTTTTAAAATTTTAAACATCGTAGCTTTTTCTATTGCTACTTTATCATTCACAAATTGTGGTAGTGATGAACCTTCTATAATTATTGAAGAGCCAACATCAGAAGTTATAGGAAACTTAAACTCTGGAGTTATGAGTGGAAACTTAGAAGAGGATTTCACATTAAGTTCTAGTACAATTTATAATTTAAGTTCTTCATTTATTGTTCAATCAGGTGTAACATTAACAATTCCTGCAGGAACAAGAATTCAAGCAGCAAATGGAGGAACAAATGTTTACATTGCAGTTTTAAAAGGTGGTAAAATAGATATTCAAGGTACTTCTTCAAACCCTGTGTTTATGACTTCTGCTTCTGGAAATCCAGGAGATTGGGGTGGATTAACAATTTGTGGAGATGCAACTACAACTGCGGGCGTAGATGCAGAAGCAGAAGTTGGTGGTTTTATCTATGGTGGAACAAATGATACAGACAATTCTGGATCAATCAATTATTTAATTATTAAAGGAACAGGAGCTCAAATTAATGCAGATTCTCAATATAATGGAGTTTCTTTATATGCAGTTGGTTCTGGAACAACAATTAGTAATGTTGCTGTAATTAATGGTTCTGATGATGGTTTTGAATTTTTTGGAGGAACTGTTTCTGCAAGTAATTTATACTTAGAAAACAATGAAGATGATTCAATTGATTGGACTGAAGGATGGAGTGGAACTGTAGATAATGCTTACATTTCTCATACAGTTTCTGGATTTTCAACTGTTTTTGAAGGAGACAAGCAAAATAACAATCCTAAATTTAATAATATTACTGCAGTTTCTACTGTTGGTGGTACAGCTTTACAATTTAAATTACAATCTGGAGGTACAATTACAGGTTTATCTTTAACAGGTTATGATGTGTCAATCGATATGAAAGATGATGGGCCATTAACAAATGTTTTAATTGATGGTGTTGCTGCAAACCCATTATTGTCTTATACAAATGCACCAAGTGTTACTGCTTCAGATTTTACTTGGGTAAATTCTAGTGTTTCAATTCCTACTTCAATTTTACAAGGTACTGTAACTGGTACTGTAACTTTAGACGCTTCTGTAAGCTATAAATTAAATTCATCTTACATTGTTCAAGATGGTGGAGAATTAGTAATTCCTGCAGGAACAAAAATTGAAGCTAGAAATGGTGGTACAGGTGTTTACATTGCAGTTTTAAAAGGTGGTAAAATAGATATTCAAGGAACAGCTACTAATCCAGTTGTATTTTCTTCTGCTGCTGGAACAGCTGGAGATTGGGGTGGATTAACAATTTGTGGAGATGCAACTACTACTGCTGGTGAAGATGCAGAAGCAGAAGTTGGTGGTTTTATTTATGGAGGAACTAATAATGCAGATAGCTCTGGGTCTATTAAATACTTAGTAATTAAAGGAACAGGTGCTCAAATTAATGCAGATTCTCAATACAATGGAATTTCTTTTTACGCAGTTGGTTCTGGAACTACAATAGAAAACATTTCTGTAATTAATGGAGCAGATGATGGAGTTGAGTTTTTTGGAGGAACTGTTTCTGCATCAAATATTTACTTAGAAAATAACGAAGATGATTCTGTAGATTGGACAGAAGGTTGGAATGGTACTTTAACAAATACGTATATTTCTCATACTGTATCTGGTTTTTCTACTGCTTTTGAAGGCGATAAAGATAATTTGAATCCTAAATTTGTAAACTTAACAGCAATTTCTACAGTTGGTGGAACAGGGTTACAGTTTAAGAAAAATTCTGGAGGAACTATTACAAATATCTGGTTAGAAGGTTATGATCTTGATATAGATATGGTAGATGGAGGTTCATTAGACAATGTTATTATTGATGATGTTTCTGCTTCAACTACTGCAGATTACAAAACAGGAACTAAAGTTGATGTTAGTACTTGGTCTTGGAAAAGTGCAGGTTTATAATAAATTGATATTGATTGAATAAAAAAAGCAGGCTTTTAAAGCCTGCTTTTTTACATTTGAAAATTATTTGAATTATTTATTATTAATTGCAAGTCTAGATTCAGATTTCCAATCATTAACATTAACAATAACATTGTTAACGTAATTAATTTCTTTTAAAGAATCATTATTCCAAACAAACCATTTTCCAACTTTTTTACCCTCATTGTATTGAGCGATTTGAGTTTTGTTTCCTTGTTTGTCAAAACTTGTCCATGTTCCAGTTAATTTTTTATCCTTAAAAAAACCTTGAACTTTAACATCGCCATTATCATAAAAGTAGGTAGCTTTCACTAAGTCTCCTTCTTTTTCGTAAGTAGTTGCTTTATCTTGAGAATATCCTATTGCTGATATAAATAATATTGCTAGTAAAATTGCTTTCTTCATCTTCTTTGGTTTTTAGTAATTAACATTTTGCTTACACAAATATACTAATAAATTACGTTAAATATACAATTACATAACATTAAGTTAACACATAAAAAAAGAAAAAACAACATAAAAAACTAATAATGAGTTGTTTATATTATTTTTAAAGGTAAAAGCTTAACATTGGAAATGAATATTTTAGTTGTAAAACCAAAAAAACCTCTTGAAATAATCTATTTCAAGAGGTTTTTTTATATAAAATGGAGTTAATTAGAATCTCCAACCAATATTTAAACCTAATCTAGGAACTAGTGTAGGAGAGTTAGAACCAAATAAATTTCTACCAATACCTCCATATAAATCAATAATTAATCCACTAGAACTAATGTATTTTGTTCCAACAGCAATACCTAAAGCACCATCTGTATATTTTACATCATAATTTCCAGAATCTTCAATAGATTCTTTTTTTCCTGTATTTATACCAAGAAAACCTTCACCAAAAAAGTTCCATTGTTCGTTTGTAGAGAAATATTGACGATAATAAGGAGTAATCATTGTATTCTCTTTATATCTAAAGGAAACGTCTTGTTTATTTAAGTTAAAAAGAGCAGAAACACCAAAAGAAGTATTTTCAGTTAAATAATTTTCATAAGAAAATTCTAAAGCTTTAATAACTAAAGCATCTCCAATATCTAATTTAAGTTCTTGCTGAGAATATCCTAAAGAACTAATTAAAAGCCCAAGCGCTAAAAGTATTTTTTTCATATTTTATTTTTGTGTATAACGTATTGTATGAGATATAATTATATTACAAACATACAAAATTAAGGTTGTTTTTAGAATCTGTATCCTAAAGATATTCCAATTCTACCAACACCTTCATTATTATTACTCTCTAGAAAGTTTCTACCAAAACCTAATAATAATTCAGTAGAAAAACCTTTATTAGAAACAAATTTTCCACCAACAGAAATACCTAGTGCTAAACCTGTTATTTTTTCATTATTACTATTAAAAAAATTATTGTCATCTGCAGAGAAAAGCATTCCAAAACCTTCAACAAAGAAACCACGAGCAAATTTTCCTGAAAAATAACGTCTATAATAAGGAGTTATAGAATATTTTAAATCTGAGATTTCAGAGTCCGTATTTAAAGTTATTGCTGTTCCAAAAGAAGATTCTTCATCAATCAGTCTCTCGTAAGAAACATCTATCCATTTTGCTGCAAGTAAGGTAAGTGCATTAATTTTTACTTCATGTTTTTTATTGGTGTCTTGTGGGTGTTTTTCTTCTTTTTCCTGTGCAATAGAAATTGTTGTAATAAATAATAAAACTAATAAGCTAATTTTTTTCATAATTCATTTTTTAGGTTGATTGATGCAAACGTATCAAAAAATGAGCCAAGAAAAACAATTAATGATATAAAAAAGACTCTTAAAATTTTTATAGTTATTTAATTCACTCATTTTCAAGATGTAGCATAAAGCTTCCTTTTGTCAAAATTTTTTTGTTTTCAAAATCCTCAGTGTTTAATATTTCTAAATAGGATTCATTATTTTCTCCAACATCAAGTTTTACTTTATTAAAAGTATAATTACCATCTTTCTGATTATTTAAAATTAAAGCAAAGTAATTATTCCCAATTTCTAAAACAGCATCTTTGGGGAGTGCTTGTCCTTTTTTAGCATCAATAATTATTTCTGCTTCAACAAACATTCCTGTAACAAAATTAATTGTTTCTTCATTTTCTATATGTCCATGCACTGTAATTGTTCTTGATGTATCTATAGAAGTTCCTACTAAATGAACTTCCGCTTTAAAAACTTTATTTGAAGCTTCAGGAACTTTAAAATTAATCTGCTGACCTTTTTTAATCTTTAAAATATCTTTTTCAAAAACAGATAATTCTAAATGTATATGATCTGTATTTATAATTTCTACAATTGGATTTGAAGAAGATATATACGCACCATTACTCGCATAAACTTTTGTAACATAACCGTCAATTGGAGCATATATATTTATAGTTGATGAAATATTTCCTTGTGCTACAGAAGTTGGGTTCATATTCATCATTTGTAATTGTTTTTGCAAACCATTATAACTTGCTAGAGAAGTTTTATAAGTACTTTCTGCTTTTAAAAAGTTCTTTTGAGAAGTAATTTTTTCATTATACAAAGTTTGCTGTCTTTCAAACTCAGATTTTAAGTAATTAAGTTGTTCCGAAATTTCTAAAAATTGCTGTTGAATTTCTATAAACTCAGTGTTTTCAAGTGTAACTACTAATTGCCCTTTTTTAACTTTATCTCCAACTAATAATGGTGTTCTTTTTACATAACCACTTAAAAAAGCACTAACATTTGCTCTGTTTTGTGGTGGAACATCAATCATTCCATTCGTTTTTACAGTTTTATTAAAAGATTGTTCTGTGAGTGTACCTAATTCCATTTTTTCTGAGCCAAATTGAGACTGAGTAATAGTTATAGAATTATCATTAGCAACTTGTTTTTTTGCAGTTTCTGCGTTTTTTTCAGACTTTCCACAAGAGATTAATACAAGTGAAAAAAGTAATATATATATGCGTTTCATAACGTTTGTATTTCTTATAAGATTAAATAATTTATTGCAATAACTGTTTGATTGTACATTTGTAAATTATCAAGATAATTTAATTCAATCTCAGTAGCATTTTCAATACTTTGTATGTATTGAAAAAAGTCTATTTCACCGTTTTTAAAACTAATTTCGGCTGTTTTTATAATTTCATGAGATAAAGATTTTCCTTGAGTTTCATAATAACTTACAGCATCTTCATGTTGTTTAAGTTTTGCCAATAGCTTATTGTATGCTGCAAAAAGTTTTGCCTTATAATCATTTTGTTGTTCCTCAACAATTTCTGTTGCAATTTTTGAAGCTTTTATCTTTGATGATTTTCCACCAAACAACAACGGAATTTTTATTCCAAATTGATATCCTTCAATACTATTATTTAAAGTGTTATTTCTACCTTGAAAATATTCTACACTTAAATCTGGAAGTAATTGTTGTTTTTCTTGCTGAAGCAAAGCTTTGTAATAGGTTTTTGAATCTTCAAAATATTGTAAACCAACATTATTTTCTTTAGAAATATTTTTTAACGGAAGTTTTATTAATATACTTTCTTCAATTGCAATATGATCTACTTGCACCACTTGTTTAAGCTGCTCATAATGTAAAATTACTTCTTGTTGTGATTGTCTAAACAAGGTTTGCAACTGCTTTTGCTTAGATTTTGCAGTAATCATTTCTAAATAATTGGTTTCACCTAACTCAAAACGACGTGTTGCTACTTTTGTAAAATTTTGATATAAACTATCTAAAAAACGGTATATTTTGACTTTGTTTTTAGCATAACTCAAATTATAATAAGACAAATACACATCTCTTTTAATTTCTTCTAATTTAATATTGTAATTAGCTTTTTCGATGATATTTTTAGCTTTATGAACCTTTTTATTGGCAAAATAGACTGTTGGGAATTTAAAGTCTTGCGCAATACCAAATATTTTTAAAGGCAGATTATTTATTGCTAAATTATTCTCATCATAATTATAATAGATAGATGTTTTGTCAAAATCAAAAGCACTTCCCATTAATGCTTTAGATGCATCAACTTTTAAAGAAGATGCTTTTAAATTAGCGTTATTCTCTATAGTTAATGCAATTACTTCATCAATAGTTAACGATTTTTGCTGTGCATTTACTGTAAACGAAAACAGTATAATTAATACTGAAAATATTCCTTTTTTCTTCATTTTTAATTCCGTTTTTTCTTCAAACCAAGCATATAAAACAGGTAATACAACTAATGTTAAAATGGTAGCTGTTGCCAATCCCCCAATAACTACTGTTGCTAATGGACGTTGTACTTCTGCTCCTGCATTTGTAGAAATTGCCATCGGTAAAAAACCTAAAGCAGCAGCAGCAGCAGTTAATATTACAGGACGCAAACGTTCAGATGTTCCTCTTTCTATTCGCTCTTTTATATCTGTAACACCTTGCTCTTTTAGTTCTTTAAAATGTTCAATTAAAACAATACCATTTAAAACTGCAATTCCGAAAAGTGCAATAAACCCAACTCCTGCAGAAATACTAAAAGGTAAATCTCTAATCCATAATAATAAAATACCACCAACAGCAGATAAAGGAATTGCAGAATATACCATAAGAGCTTCTTTAATAGATCCAAAAGCAAAATGGAGTAAAATAAAAATAAGAACCAATGCAATTGGAACTGCAATCATTAATCGTGCTTTTGCACTTTGAAGATTTTCAAATTGTCCTCCATAAGAAATTGTATATCCTGTTGGTAATTTTAGGTTATTTTCAATAATTGATTGCACATCGTCAACAACCGACTGTAAATCTCGATTTCTCACATTAATACCAACTACAATACGACGTTTAGTATCATCTCTAGAGATTTTTGCAGGTACAGTTGTATAATTAATTTCTGCCAATTCATTCATCGGAATTTTTGTTCCATTAGGTGTGTCTACATATAAATTTTGAAGGCTTTCTAAGTTTTTTCGATGCTCTTTGTCTAAACGAATAACCAAATCGAAACGTTTTTCACCTTCAAAAACACTTCCAGCTACTCCACCAGAAAACCCCATAGAAATTACCTCATTTAAATCGGCAATATTTAAACCATAACGCGCAATTTTATTTCGGTTATAATTCACACTCATTTGAGGTAAACCTTCCACTTTTTCAATGATAATATCTGACGCTCCTTCCACATTTTGAATTAGTGATTTTATTTCATCAGCTTTGTTTGCTAAAACAGATAAATCTTCACCAAATATTTTGATAGCAACATCAGCTCTAACACCAGTAATTAATTCATTAAAACGCATTTCTATAGGTTGTGTAAACTCTACTTCCATACCAGGAATTACGGTTAAAGCTTCTTTAAATTTATCTGCCAATTCATCTTTACTTTTAGCAGATGTCCATTCTTTTTTTGGTTTTAATTTGATAATTACATCACTTTCTTCCATAGACATTGGGTCTGTAGGAACTTCTGCAGCTCCAATTCTACTTACTACTTGATCTACTTCTGGGAAATTATCAAGAAGAATTTGTTCAATCTTTGTAGTAATGTCAATTGTTTTGCTTAATGAAGTTCCGGTTTTTAAAACAGGTTGAATTACAAAATCTCCTTCATCTAAAGTTGGTACAAATTCACCACCCATTTTACTAAAAACCCAAATGCTAGAAACTAATAATATAACTGAAAGTGAAATCACTGTTTTTTTATGACCTAATGCCCAATGAATTGTAGGTTTATATATTTTTGTTAAGAACTTCATTAAACGTACAGAAATGTTTTTATCACTTTGTTTACTAGGTTTTAAAAACATTGAAGAAATTACAGGAACATAGGTTAAACAAAATATCATTGCTCCAATTAATGCAAAACTGAAGGTTAATGCCATTGGTTTAAACATTTTGCCTTCAACGCCACTTAATGATAAAATTGGTATAAAAACAATAAGTATGATGAGTTGTCCAAAAATAGCAGAATTCATCATTTTAGAAGCACTTTTAAGTGTAATAGTATCTACATCTGTTTGTTGTTCTTCTTTTGATAAGGACTCTATTTTACCTGCTTGAGCTGTAATTTGAAACGCAATATATTCAACAATAATAACGGCTCCATCAATAATAATCCCAAAATCGATAGCACCTAAACTCATCAAATTGGCATCAATTCCAAAAATGTTCATTAACGAGATTGCAAATAGTAAGCTCAAAGGTATTACTGAGGCAACTACTAAACCAGACCTTAAATTTCCTAACAATAAAACCACAACAAATATTACGATTAGTGATCCTAATATTAAATTTTCGGCAACTGTAAAAGTAGTTTTACCAATTAATTCACTTCTTTCTAAAAATCCATTAATATAAACGCCTTCTGGTAAAGAACCTTGAATGGAAGATACGCGCTCTTTAACAGCATCAATAACTTGTTTAGAATTACCATTTTTTAGCATCATCACTTGGCCAAGTACTTTTTCTCCTTCACCATTTCCTGTGATAGCACCAAAACGAGTTGCACTTCCAAAACCAACTTCTGCTATATCTTTTATATAAATTGGTAAACCTTCATTTTTAACAACAATATTACCAACATCTTCAAGAGATTTTATCAATCCTTCTCCTCGAATAAAAAAAGATTGGTTAGTTTTTTCAATATAACCACCACCAGCAACACTATTGTTTTTTTCTAACGCTAAATAAATATCTGAAATAGCAATATTCATTGCTTTTAATTTCTGTGGATTGATGGCAACTTCGTATTGTTTTAAAAAGCCTCCCCAAGTATTCACTTCAACGACTCCAGGGATTCCTGATAGTTGACGTTTTACAATCCAGTCTTGAATCGTTCTTAATTCTGTGGCTGAATAACGATTTTCGAAACCTGGTTTTACATCTAAAATGTATTGATAAATTTCACCCAAACCAGTTGTTATTGGTCCCATTTCTGGAGACCCAAAACCTTGTGGGATTTTTTCGGAAGCTGATTTTATTTTTTCAGCAATTAATTGTCTTGGTAAATAAGTTCCCAAATCGTCATTAAAAACAATAGTAACAACAGAAAGACCAAATTTAGAAACCGAACGAATTTCTTCAACTCCTGGAAGATTAGCCATTTCTAACTCCACAGGATACGTGATAAATTGCTCTACATCTTGAGTAGACAAATTTCTAGATGTAGTAATAACTTGCACTTGGTTATTGGTAATATCTGGAACGGCTCCAATAGGTATTTGACTTAAGGAATATATTCCGAGACCAATAACAGAAGCTATAAAAAGTAGGATAACAAGCTTATTTTTTAAGCTGAATTTTATAATATTTTCTAACATAATTCATATATTAAAACATTGTAAGCTATTGAAAAATAGCTTATTAAGAAATGACTTTAATCAGTGGTGAATTATGTTAATTTTGGTGGTTGAAAAACAGAAGATTTTTCAAAAGAGGAAGATGATTCTTTGTAAATGAAACTAGAAGAAATTTCTAGAATTGGACGATTTCCAATCTCAAAAATTATTGGATTTAATGTAAAATCAGTAATTAAATGACTGCAAGTTTGAGAATTATGCTTAAAAGGTAACTTTTCATGCTCTTTATGTTTATTGCTAGCTAGATATTGATCTTCGCCATAATGTTCAGATAAAAACTCAAAAAAAGTATCACCATATTTATCTTGATGATATTGGGCATGTTCTAACATTACTTTTACTTTTGTAAAAGATTCCAAACCAATATTAAGACTCTGTAAGAGAATTAAACTTGATAATAGTATAGCAGATAATTTCATCATTACATTACAAATTAAATACTTTTTTTCAACTATTTATGATATAATTGTTACATAATTAAGAATTTAACATATTAAAAAGTAGCTCTTAATTGTATACTTCCTGTATGTATGGTTTTTGAATCTTCACTTTTTCTACCTAAATAATTTAAATTCAAATTTAAAAAAGCGTTTAATTTTTGATTGAATAAAACATTCCAAGTATAATTTTTACCAGACTGCAAACCTTCTAACATTTGGTAAGCAACAGGTGTATTTGTATCTCCTGTAAAATCATTTAAAAACACATTTGCATTGGCAGAAATTTGATTTTTTTTACTGTTGATGTAAAAATATTCTAGACCAAATTTTTGTTGGTTCAATTCTTCGAAATTTTGCAACTGATTTTCTTTGTTTTTAAAATGGTAAAAAGCTGTAAAACGATTGTTTTCATTGTACAAAAAACTAATTTTTGGCTGAATTTCATTTGCATTTATTGAGTAATTTCTATTGTTGAAATTTTCAGTCTCTAAATCATTTGTAGCTGTTTTTCCCATCAATTCAAATAACCAGAATGTTTTAAATTTATGAGCAAAATCTATTTGATGTAATTTAATGTTGTTTTCTTGATTTCCTATAAAATATTGTTGCTGATTTCTGTTTTTTCCAAAGGTGTAAGTAACACTGTATTTTTGTAAGTTTTTGTTAAAATAAAGACTGTTTCTAAGGTTAAAACTAAGTCCTATTAATTTACTTTCATCAAAATCGAAAGGATTAAAATTAAATGTATTTCCAATTCTTTCTTGTTCATTTTCTACACTTAAAAAACTTTGATTGTAAAATTTAGAAAGTATTTTTTTGACTCCTTTTTTAGAAGACCAAACATTAGGGTTTAAAGTTAAAGATTGTGTAAACTTAGCTCTTTGAGTAGCAATAAATTGCAAATTAGGTTTTGGCAAACGTAAGTATGATGCCTGATCTTGAAATTCTGCAATTTCAAACTCGTCAAAATCTTGAACACCATCAGAGTTATAGTCAATCCAAGTATAATAACCCAAACCGGGTTCTGTTTTTACATAAATATACTCTTGCCTTGCAATATTACCAGATGAGGTTTCATAAACAGTACCTAAATTAATAAAGTTTTTAAATAGTTTTTGATTAAAAACAACTCTAGAATTCAGTGATTTTTCATCATCTGCAAACTTATTTTCGGTCAATCTATAATTTGCAAAAATACTTAGATTGGTTTTTTTGTTTTGTATCAGTTTACTGTTTAAATAAATTGTTTTTCTATTATTTATTTCAGTAAAAGTATTCGATTTAATACTGTCATTATTTCTATAATTAAAACCAAGTTTGGCAAAGACATTTGTACTATCTCCAATACCAATATAAGTTTCAATTTCTTTAAATCGATGACTTGTATTTATATATTCTTTTGTGTTGATGTTTTGTCTAGAATTTGTTTCAAAATTGATAAAAGTACCTAACCATTTTTTATTAAAATCTCTTTCTGCTTTTGCTTTTGCCCTAAAAAACGAATTATCTTCTGTAGTTGAGGTGTTTGTTAAAAAGCTTCCATCAATATAAAAAGAAGTTTTTTGAAGCTTCATTTTAGATTGCAATTCATGTTTATTTCCGTTAAATGTATTTGGGTAATTTAAGTTGTTATATCTGTATAAAACAAAATCATTTTTTTTATTCTGAAGCATTAATTCAGATTGAAAATAGTTTTTGGTAGCGTTGTTGGTTAAAATGTTCCAATCTCTGTTAAACTCAACAGTTTCCCACCTTATTTCTGTGCTAAAATTATTTTGAACAAATTCATGAGAAATAGCACTTTTTAATTGCCATTTTTTGTCAACCAAAATTTGTTGCCAATCTACTTTTGCAGCAACTGCAACATTATTTGCATTATCTTTTGTAGAGAATAAATTTGCATCATTATTACTGATGGCTATTTCAGAATTTATTTTTGTTTTCTTAGTTGAATCATAATTAGATTTTAACACAAATGTTTGTTGTTTTGTAGGAGGCGTTAATTTAATAATAGGGCTGTAGTTTCCTTGATTTACACCTACATAAACAAAAATGTTTCCAATTGCTGTGCTTCTGTCTAATTGATAATTTCCACTATTAGCCCCAACATTTGTAAAAGTTACAAAATAGAGTTCTTCGTTAGAATCTTTAGAATATTCGAAAGTTTCTATAGTGCCATTAATTACTTTTTTGTAGAGTATTTTGTTTTCATCAAAAGCGTCTAAAAAAGCACTTTCTGCCACCATTAAACTTGCATCACTTCCAGCATCAGCTAAAATTTGTTTTTGGCTATCAGTTAAACTTTGTTGTAAAGGTTGATTTTTAGCATCATTTTCATTGTAAAAATAGGCGCTTATATTTAATTTTTCACTTGTATAGTTTGCTTCTTCATAAGTAACAAATCGTGTATAATTTCTGTCAGAATATTGAAATTCTACAGTAATTCTCATATCGTTTGTAATAGGATATGTTGTATTAAAAGAAATTTCTGCTAAATTATAATCTATCATATATTCTTTATCTTCTCCACGTTCAATTTCAATTCCGTTTATGTAAACTTTTTCACTGCCTCCAATAATTATAATGGCAGCTTCATTATTTACACCATAAATTTTATAAGGTCCTTGATTTCCTTCACTTCCAGTAACTTTATAACGATTAAATTTACCTCTAACAACTGCACCAGAAGCTGCAACTTTTAGGTTTTTATTGATTTTTGCTTCTACTCTTAAACCTGCAATTTGTTTGCTAATAGGCATAAAATAACTCTCTGAGTTTTGTAAAGAAATATCACCTGCTTTTACATGCCAATTGTCAGTAAACATTTCAATAAAAATTCGATCGAAATCTGTAATGTTTTGCGAATATCCATTTTCTTGAATAGGGATATTTGTATCAAAAACATTAGCTCTTAATGTTACATCTTTAGAGAGTTTACCAGATATTTCTAAATCTAAAGCAGAGTTTGTTACTGCATTTTGATTGTTTCCAGAAGTAACTCCTCTTGTAATAAAACCTTTGGTTTGTAAACCGTCAAAAAGTTTTATTTCGGATGATTTTTTGTTTTTGGATAAGCTGTATAATTCACCTGAATTTGTTCTGTTTGGGAAAATAAATTTCTCATCAAAAGGAGTGTAAATTTTGGTGATAAAATCTGGAATTCTAAAATATTCTACAGTAATTTCTGGATATTTTTTAGAATTGATTATTAAGATTGCATTGCTAAAATCTGTTTTATATTCTGATGTAGGAATTACTTTTAAAGAAGCATCCAAAACTTTAAAATTTTGAGGATTTAAAGCCACAGAATCTAATTGAATGGTATCTTTTTCAATCAAAAATTTCTTCACTCTAAAATCTGTAGATATTGTTTGAGATTGGATTGATAATCCAATAAAAAGTAATAAAAAAAAGAGTATTTTTTGAGTCATAAAAAACGATACAATCTTAACGTAAAAATATGTTTTTTAATATTTGAAATAAAATAAATAATTTCTTGAAACCAAATATTCTAAAGTTATACAGGGGAATTTAGTTAGTTACAAGTATTGATCTTTTTTCTAATAAAAAAAATAGAAATTTTGTATTTAGATTCCCGTTTTTACGGGAATGACAATTTCAACGATAACATAGAAGCAATGTCTCTAGGAATTCTTTTCAATTAAAAAAGAGATTGTTGTTTTACGGGGTTTTCATGTGCTAATAACCATTTTTTACGCCAAATACCACCAGCATAACCTGTTAAAGAACCATCAGAACCAATAACTCTATGGCAAGGAATAATTATCCAAATTGGATTTTTTCCATTTGCAGAAGCCACTGCTCTTATTGCTTTTACATCACCCAAAGCTTTACTTTGTTCTAAATATGTTCTGGTTTTATTAAAAGGAATGTTTAATAATTCGTCCCAAACTTTTTTCTGAAATTCGGTTCCTTGAGGATTTAATTTTAAATCAAAATTGGTTCTTTCTCCATTAAAATATTCATCTAATTGAGTTGTACAATCTAGTAAACATTCAGGGATATCAGATTTTACCAATTCGAACTCAGTCGAGAAGTCATCATCGTCCAAAACAGCAACAGATTGAATTCCATTTTCGTCTCCAATAATTTTTGCAGTTCCTATGGGTGTTTTATAATATGTGGTTTGTAATTCTTGCATTAAATACCAAAAACTTCTTTAGAATTCTGAGTTGTAATTTCCGCAATTTCTTTAAAAGAAAGTCCATAAATGTCTACTAACTTATCAACAATATTGGTAATATACGCACTTTCATTTCTTTTTCCTCTATATGGAGTTGGTGCTAAATAAGGCGAATCTGTTTCTAAAACGATGTGTTTTAAATCAATTTCATTTAAAAATTTATCAATCTTACCATTTTTAAAAGTTACAATGCCCCCAATTCCTAATTTCATATTGTAAGAAATCGCTTTTTTAGCTTGTTCTAAAGTTCCTGTAAAACAGTGAAAAATTCCTCTTAAATCATCTCCTTTTTCAGTTTCTAAAACTTCAAAAATTTCATCAAAAGCATCTCTACAATGAATAACTATAGGTAGTTTTTTTTCTTTTGCCCATTGAATTTGAGTTCTAAAAGCTTCTTGTTGTTGTTCTAAAAGAGTTTTATCCCAATATAAATCAATACCAATTTCACCAATGGCATAAAAGTTTCTTTTGTCTATCCATTCTTTTACATGCGCCAATTCTGCCAAATAATTTTCTTTTACAGATGTTGGATGCAAACCCATCATTAAAAAAACATCATTAGGAAAGTCTTTTTCTAAAGAAAACATACTTTCTGTATAAGAAGAATCTATTGCAGGAATAAAAAAGCGAGAAACACCAGCGTCTTTTGCACGCTGAATCATTGCTGCTTGGTCTTCATTAAATTGACTAGAATATAAATGTGTGTGAGTATCTGTAATCATTTATTATAAAAATTTCATCAGCAAAATTACGAATTATTCTTAGTGAAAACAGCTATTGTATCCCGTTTTATAAAACGTACCTTTGCAGAAAAATATTTAGAATGACTTTTCAAGATTTAGGTATCTCTAATCAATTGCAGTATGCTATTGACGATTTGGGTTTTGTAAATCCAACTCCAATTCAAGAACAAGCATTTTCTGTTGTAAGATCGGGGAAAGATGTTGTAGGAATTGCGCAAACAGGAACAGGAAAAACGTTTGCTTATATGTTGCCTATTTTGCAAGATTTAAAGTTTTCTAAACAACAACACCCAAGGGTTTTGGTATTAGTACCAACGCGTGAATTGGTTTTACAAGTTGTTGATGAGATTGAAAAATTATCTGAATATATAAATACGCGTGTTTTAGGAGTTTATGGAGGTACAAACATCAACACTCAAAAACAATCAATTTTACAAGGTCAAGACATTATTGTAGCAACTCCAGGTAGATTATATGATTTGGCTTTGAGTAATGCTTTAAAACTAAAGTCTATTCAGAAATTAGTGATTGATGAAGTAGATGTAATGTTAGATTTAGGATTTCGTTTTCAGTTGATGAATATCTTTGATGTGATTCCAGAAAGAAGACAAAATGTTTTATTTTCTGCAACGATGACAGAAGATGTAGATGCTTTAATTTATGATTTCTTTAAAAATCCTGAAAAAATTTCTGTTGCAGTTAGTGGAACACCTCTAGATAATATTGAGCAAGTTTCTTATAATATTCCTAACTTTTTTACCAAAGTTAATTTATTGCATCACCTTCTAGCAGATAAAGAAACGTATAGTAAAGTATTGATTTTTGTTGGTTTTAAAAGAACTGCAGATTTGTTATTTAAACATTTAGAAGAAGTTTTTAATGATGAAATGTGTGTGATTCACTCTAATAAAACTCAGAATTACAGAATACGTTCTATAAAACAATTTGATGAAGGTAAAAATCGAATTTTACTAGCTACAGATGTAATGGCTCGTGGTTTAGATTTTGATAATGTTTCTCATGTTATTAATTTTGATACACCAGATTTCCCTGAAAATTATATGCACAGAATTGGTAGAACTGGTCGTGCAGAAAAAGCGGGAAAAACATTGCTATTTTCAACAGAGAAAGAGCAAGAATCAAAAAGGAAAATAGAAGCTTTAATGGATTTTAAAGTTCCTGTTTTAGAATTGCCAGAAGAAGTAGAAATTTCTGAGTTACTTACAGAAGATGAACGCCCAAGAGAAGATCAAGGAATTTCTAAAAACAGAACTTCTTTAGAATATGTTCCTGGACCAGCTTTTCATGAAAAGAGTGAAAAGAATAAAAAAACCAACCAAGGAGGTTCTTATAGAAGAGAAATTGCTAAAAAGTATAAAAAGCCAAAAACGAGAGGAGATAAAAACTACAACAAACGTAATAAGAAAAAATAATGCAGATTTTAACCGAACAAGAATTGCACAATTTGGCAATGAATATTGTAGGTGAAAAGCTTACAAAAATGGGTTATGAGTTTCAAGCCATAAATAGTAAGTTAAAAAAGCATCCTCAATTTGTACTCTTTAAAAAAGGAGAGCCTACAATTTTTGTGTTGGTAAAAGCAACTAGTAATATTCAAAATCCAAATGAATATGATGTTCTTTGGATGGAAACTTTTAAAAATCATGCAAAAAAACAAAATGCTAAAGTTTGGTTTGCTGGTGTTGGTTTAGCAAATGCAGAAAGTGTTGAGAATCCAGTTTTTAAAAATCAACCTTATTATGAGGCTTTTGATGATTTTATAAAGATTTTAGAGTAGGCTTTGTTTAATGGGTTTATGTTTTGAAAGTTGAGTTGGCTAGCAACTAAATTAGCAAAAGAAATCTAAACAGAGGAAAATCCGTAGGATTTTCCTAGTATACACAGAATAAGCAATTGATTATACAAGTCTTAACTTTGTCTTTTAATTAAATTTGATATTAAAAGTTTGTTTTACTCAATATATAATTTCCGTTTTTTATAACCAATAATTAAACCTGCAATACCAATAAGAAACATAGCTAAAAAACTAAAAAATATATTTTTATTATCAATGAAAAATTTAGAAAGAACAGTAATTATTAAAAAAACAAGTCCTAAGTATATCCATATACTATCGTGTTCTAATCTTTTTTTAGTTGAATATGTTGGTTTTTTATTAAATAATATTTTTAAAGAATCCCAATCCCAATAAAGTAAAAATAATGTTGAAATTAACATTAATCCAGTAATGATAGGTGTTCCTCTAAAATCATAGGAAATTGTAATCACAAAAACATTGACTATTATTGGTAAAAAAAGAATTGCTCCTAGTTTTGCAAAGCGTTGTGTTACGAGTAGTGTTCCAGTAATGAATTGTGCTAATCCTAAAAAACGCCAATATATACCTGACTCATATAAAGTTTCAAAAAAGTGCCAAGAAGAATTTATTGGGTTTTGAGCTCCACTTTCTGCTGTAAAACGTAATCCTTGTATTTTTACAAGGCTTGCAAAAATAAAAGCAAAACCGATTAAATATCGAAGATAGATGATGGATATTTGCATCCAAGACTTATGTTTCATGTGAGAAGTTTTTTAGACGACTTACTTAGAAGACGATATAAGGTTAATTTTGTTACTCAATTAATCATAAACATTATCTCTTTATGTTATTTTTTTAATTAAAATTTACCTTGTTATTAAGCTGAACCTGAATGTAGTTTAAATGTGTTAGCTGATATGACGCCCGTTTTAATAACTTATATCAGAAGTTAAACGAAGTTTGTAGTTTTTTAGAGAGTTAAATCTCTAAAAACAAAAAACCACCTGAATTTCAGGTGGTTTTTTAATTTTCTTTTAACTAAAGATTACTTAGCATCTTGTTCTAATAAATCAAAGAATTGATTTAATTTAGGCATAATAATGATTTTAGTTCTTCTGTTTTTTGACATATTTTCTGGAGAATCATTAGCAACTAAAGGCACATATTGGCTTCTTGCAGCAGCAATTAAACGCTCTGGTTTTACACCAAATTTATATTGTAAAATTCTAGTAATAGAAGTAGCTCTTTTAGCAGATAAATCCCAATTGTCTTGTAAGAATTCAGTTTTAATTGGTCTAGAATCTGTATGCCCTTCAATCATAACTTCCATTTGAGGTTGGTCGTTAATTACTTTTGCAATTTTTTCTAAAACTGTATAAGCACCTTCAGTTACATTATAACTTGCACTTTTAAACAATAACTTGTCAGAAATAGAAATAAATACAACAGTTTTTTCAACATTTACTTCAATGTCTTTATCTTGTATTCCGTCTGTTAAATTCTTAGTTAAATGATATTTAATAGCAAGATTTAATGAGTCTTTTTGAGTCATTGCTTTTCTTACACCATTAATGTATTTGTCTTTTTCACTTAACTGAGAAATAACACTTTTAATGTTATCAGATGAAGATTGTGTTAAAACCGTTAAGTTTTCAACCTGTTTTAAAGCTGTTTTTTTATCTTCTTTTAAGTATTTAACTTGTTCAGTTAAAGAAAAAACTTTTGAATCTTCTTTTTCTTTTTCAATTAAACACTTTTGTAAATTTGCTTTTACATTTACTAATTCTGTTTTAGCTTGATCATGTTTTGCTTGTAAAGCAACAAACTCTTTTTTTGCAACACAAGAACTTACTAAAATAGCTGTCAATAACAGTAATGATATTTTTTTCATCGATTAGATATTAAATTCAGTTAACAAATTTAGGAAAATGTATTTACAAAAAATATTATAAATGATATTTTATGAAAACTTTATGCACTATTTTTGCTAACAGATTCTAAAATTAATGATACTTAAAAAAAACCTTGTATTAATTACGATTATACTAATTATTTTTTCTTGTACTAAGGAAGAAAAGGCGGCAGATTTTGTTTTAAAAGGACATGTTTTTGGGACAACTTATAAAATTGTGTATTTAAATGCCAATAAAAATCATCAAAAATCTATTGATAGTTTGTTCTATTTAATGAATAAATCATTGTCAACTTATATTCCTACTTCCGATATTTCAAGAATAAACAAAGGGGATTCTACAGTAATTGTGGATGATTTATTTTTAGAAGTTTTTAATAAATCGAAAAGAATACATAAAGAAACCAATGAGTATTTTGATCCAACAGTTGGAAACTTAGTCAATTCTTGGGGATTTGGACCGAAAAGAGAAAAGAGAAATCTAACAGAAGAAGAGGTAAAAGAGCAAATGCAATTTGTAGGTTTAGATAAAGTAAATATTGTAAATAATAAAGTTCAAAAACTAAATCCTAAGATTTATTTAGATTTTAATTCTATTGCCAAAGGATTTGGAATTGATGTTGTAGCCCGTTTTTTAAGTAGTAAAAATATTGAAAATTTTTTAATAGAAATCGGAGGCGAAATTCGTGCTAAAGGAACCAAAGAAAATAAAATACCTTGGGTTATAAAATTAGTAGATCCTATTAAAAAAGATGCTGAAAAAGGTTATAAGAATATAAATTTATCTAATAAGTCTATGGCTACATCTGGTAATTATAGAAAATTTCGATTATCAGAAAATGGACAGAAATTTGTGCATACTATAAATCCTAAAACAGGGTACGCTAAAGAAAGTAATTTGTTAAGCGCTTCTGTAATTGCAAGTTTAGATTGTGCAGATGTAGATGCTTATGCAACTGCTCTTATGGCTATGGGATTAAAAAAATCAAAAGAATTTTTAGAAAATCATAAAAATATAGATGCTATTTTATTATTTGTTGATTTAAATGGTAATTTAAAAGAATATCAAACAAATACTTATAAGTAGGTAGTTTTGTTGGTTTTAAACGCTGTATTTTTGTTATATTGCATTTTATAACCAGGGGATAATTAACTACTACTATGAAAAAATTACTTTTGGCATTTTTATGCCTAATGACTTTTGCCTTCACTGAAGCTCAATCAAATAAAGATATTTCTAATGTATATATTAAGAGGGCTAAAGAAACTCTTGATAGAGATGCAGATTTTGAAGAGGCTTTAGTACATTTTGAAAAAGCCCTAAAATATTTAGACACTATTACAGATAAAAATACAGCTTCTCTTGCTTCATTAATTTATTTCGAAAATTATTCTTTACAGTCTGATGTAAAAGAGCAATTATTTTTTTTAGAAAAATCTGAATCTTATAGTAAACAATATTTTTTACTTGAGAAAAATGTAAATTCAGAAGAATATCTAAATAACGTAGAAAGTCTTGTTTTAATTAAGGAAACTATTGAAGAAATAAGTGAGCAGATAAAAAGAGAAGAAGAAGAACGAATTAGGAAAGAAAAAGAGCTTAAAAAAATCGATTCTTTAAAAAATATTTGGACAAGTAAATCTGAGTCACTTTCCTTAAAGTTTGATAGTATTTATAAATTTAATAAAAATAATTTAGCCCTATATTCCGTAAATAATTATTACGGTATTATAAATGATAGTGGAGAAATTTTGTTAGAAGCAGATAAATATCAAGATGTTTTAAGCTTCGATGGTTATTTTATATTCAAAAACAAAGAGCAAGAAGCTACTCAAATTTATTGTTATAATACTAATGATAAAACTGGTTTTTTATTGCCAAGTCCATCAGACTTTAATACGCTTTCTACCCATTTTGGTAACATAATGTTACCTAGAGGAAATGGAAGGTTAGTGGCATATCCAAACAACTCTTATGAGCCAATGGTATATGATTTAAGCGTAAAGAAAAATGTAAAAGTTTCTAACAAACAAGACTTATTTAAAAATTTAAAAAAGAATGATATTATAGATAAGTATAATAAGGATGATGAAGTTAAGATTAATAAAGTTTGGTATAAATTTGGAGGTCATTTAGGTGGTGGAATTCATCCATTATATCTGAATAATAATTATGATGTACATTCATTTTTATGTTCTATTGATGGAAAAATGTTGAGTACTTCTTCAAAGTATCAATACATAGGTGCTTTTTACAATAACAAGTTTCAAGCTTTAAAAAATAACGAAACTGTTTGGATTAACCAGAATGGAACAAAAGTAAGTGCTCCTAAAGATGAAGCAGGAGTTTATTCAGGAAATACTAAAGTCGTAAAGTTAGATAATGGATCTTATCAACTAATGAAAGATAGTTTAATTATTTTAGGAACTGAAAAATTAGAAAAAATGTCTGATTTTTTAAGGAATAATAAGTAATAATTTATTTTTTTTATAACATACAGGAAGAATTTCATTCTTCATTAAGCAAAATCGTTCTAGTTTTTCTGGAGCGATTTTTTTAGTGTAATCAATCTCATCAACTTTAAAACCTATAGAACGAAGTTTATTAAAATAATCTTTTCCATAAACTCTAACATGGTCATATTGGCCAAATATTTTAGCGCGCTCTTTTTTGTCGGTTATAGAATCATCCTCAAAAGTTTTTTCTCTAGATAAATCTTGAGGAATCTGAAAAATACCAAACCCACCTTTTTTCATTACTCTAAACAATTCTTGCATTGCTTTTGTATCATGTGTGATATGTTCTAAGACATGGTTGCAGAAAATAACATCAAAAGTATTATCGTCAAAAGGTAAGTCGCAAATATCAGCTTTTACATCTGCAATTGGAGATTCTAAATCTGAAGTAATGTAGTCAAGATTTTTTTGTTGTCGAAAAATATCAAGAAAACATTGTTCAGGAGCAATATGTAACGTTTTTAATTTTTCTTGTGATGTAAAAAAAGCAGTTTCATCTCTTAAAAACAGCCACATTAATCGATGTCTTTCTAGTGAAAGGGTAGAAGGAGAAAGTGCGTTTTCTCGTTGTTTTCCATATCCATAAGGTAAAAATTTACGAAAAGATTTTCCATCTATAGGATCTGTAAATTTATCACCTTTTAAAGTGAATGCAATGATGGGTCTAACTAGGTAGCTAGCTTTTATTAACCAAGGTCTTGGTATAGTATTTAGTATGGATTTAAATATAGACACGAATCTTAAGAATCTGCTCTAAATTCATCTTCTTCATCGGTAATAATTCCTAATGCTTCATGTACATATTTAAATGTAGAAAGTAGTTCTGGTTTTCCATTAACAATGGCAACATCATGTTCAAAATGAGCAGAGGGTTTATTGTCTAAAGTTGTAATTGTCCAACCATCTGCATGTTGTCTAATTTTATGAGTTCCTAAATTAGTCATTGGTTCTATTGCAACTACCATTCCTTCAACAAACTTTTTTCCTCTACCTCTTTTTCCGTAATTTGGCATTTCTGGATCTTCATGCATTTCTCTTCCTAAACCATGACCTACCAATTCTCTTACAACTCCATAACCCTGTTTTTCTGTGAAATTTTGTATTGCAAAACCTACATCACCAACTCTGTTACCTGCTTTAAATTCACGAATGCCTACATATAAACTTTCTCTAGTTATATCTAAAAGTTTTTTTGTTTCTGGATTAATTTCTCCAACAGCAAATGTATATGCATGATCTCCATAAAAGCCATTTTTTAAAGCACCACAATCTATAGAGATAATGTCTCCTTCTATTAAAGGTTTTTTATTAGGAATTCCATGTACAACTTGAGAATTAGGACTCATGCAAAGTGTATTAGGAAAATCATACAATCCTAAAAAACCAGGAATAGCGCCTTCAGATCTTATAAAATCTTCAGCAAGTTTGTCTAAATATAAAGTAGAAACTCCAGGTTTTACTTCTTTTGCAAGCATACCTAATGTTTTAGAAACTATTAATGCACTTTCGCGTATTATTTCTATTTCTTCTCTAGTTTTTATCTTAATCATGTTAAAAAAAATTGAACCGCAAAGTTACTATATTTTCTATTCTTACAAAGAAAGTTTACTTATTTGAAAAAAGAGAAAAACCCTTTTTTCTTTTTTGGAGTAGGGTCGTGATTAAAGATTGATTTATAGATGGCTGTCCATCCTAAAAAACCACCAACATTTCTATCGTCTATAAATAAATCGGCATGAATTTTACGACTGTATTTTTCATCATATTCTTCTTCTGGGAAGTTTTTATTTACAGCGTAAAATTCAAGATTATTTTCTTTACAAAATGCGACAGCTTCATCTAATCTTCTACCACTTCTGTAAGTCCAAAGTATTAATCTATGGCCTTGAGATTGTAGTTTTTTTAGTGTATCAAATGCAAAAATCATTGGTTCTCCAACTTTAGGATATGCATCCTCTACAATAGTGCCATCAAAATCTACAGCAATAATTAAAGTATTAGTTGGTAACATTATTTATCGTAAGAATGTTTGTAAGGTTGTCCAGAAACAATTTTCAAAATATCTTTTTCTAAAGATTCTCTAGCATATTCTACATATCTACCAATCTCTTTACCTTCTTTGTAAAAAATAAAAGTAGGGACTCTTTTAATATTTAAACCTTCTTGTAAATTATCAGGAGTTTTTTTACTTCTGTTAACCGTAATTAGTTCGAAGTTATTTAAATTAAAATCCGTTTGTTCTAAAATTTTATAGAAACGCGGAGTTTCTCTTTTACTATCTCCACACCAAGTACCCATAAAACCTTTAATTTTAACTCCCTTTAATTCCTTTTTAAGAGAAGCAATTGTAGCTGCATCTGGTGTATAGGTGTTGAATTTTTGGTTAAACCAATTATTATAAGGTGCTTGATTAAAAGATTCTTTGTCAGCAAACCCTACTAAATCCCCTCTTTTGTTTTTTTCTGCAGTTACTTTTTTTTGTACACTACAAGATGATAAAACAATTATAAAAGCTAATAAAAAAAGTTTTTTCATTTTTAAAAATTAAATTACAATAAAGAATGTTGCGTCATTTCTTTAGGTTGTTCAACTCCCATTAAATCTAAAATTGTAGGAGCAATGTCTCCCAATATACCACTTTTTATTGATTTTATTTCTTTGTCAATTAAAATGAAAGGTACAGGGTTTGTAGTATGTGCTGTGTGAGGAGAACCATCTGGATTCATCATTGTTTCACAGTTACCATGATCTGCAATTAATAATATTGAATAACCATTTTCTAAACCTGTTTCTATCACTTCTTTGGCACATTCATCTACAGCTTCACAAGCTTTTATAGCAGCTTCCATAATACCTGTGTGGCCAACCATATCTCCATTAGCAAAATTTAAACAAACAAAATCCGCTTCACCTTTTTCTAAATCTTCACATAAAGCATCTTTTAATTCATAAGCAGACATTTCTGGTTTTAAATCGTACGTTGCCACTTTTGGTGAGTTTCTTAAGATTCTAGACTCACCTTCAAAAGGTTCTTCTTGTCCTCCAGAAAAGAAAAAAGTAACGTGAGGATATTTTTCAGTTTCCGCAATTCTAATTTGTTTTTTACCAGCTTTAGATAAAACTTCTCCTAAAGTATTTTTAATATTATCTGTATTGTAAATTACATTTATTCCTTTAAAACTAGCATCGTATAAAGTAATTGTTGTGTAATACAAGTCTAATTTCTTCATTCCAAATTCTGGGAAATCATTTTGAGATAACGCATTTGTTAACTCTCTTCCTCTATCTGTTCTGTAGTTGAAGAATAAGACAACATCACCTTCTTTAATCTGAGCTTTTGGAGAACCGTCTTCATTTGTTATAATGATTGGTTTATGAAATTCATCTGTTATACCCGATTCGTAGTTAGCTTTTACAGTATCAATAACGTTCGTAGTTTTTGTTCCAATTCCATTTACAATACCATCGTAAGCTACTTTTACACGTTCCCATCTGTTGTCTCTATCCATAGCGTAATAACGACCTGTAACAGTTGCAATTTCACCTGTGCTTTTGTCCATATGTTCTTGAACCTCGTTTAAAAAATAAGGTGCCGATTTTGGATCACAATCACGACCATCTGTAAATGCATGTAAATACACGTTGTCTACTTCATTTTCTTTTGCAACATCTAATAATCCTTTTAAATGATTAATGTGTGCATGAATTCCTCCATTAGAAACCAATCCTAATAAATGAACATCTTTGTTATTTTCTTTAGCATATTTAAAAGTATCTAACAAAACTTTTTCTTTACCTAAAGTTTTTTCTTTTACTGCCTTGTTGATACGAGCTAAATTTTGATAAACTATTCTACCTGCACCTAAATTCATGTGGCCAACTTCAGAATTACCCATTTGTCCTTCTGGTAAACCAACATGTTCTCCATCAGTTCTTAATTCAGCATTTGGATATTTCTTATATAAACCGTTAATAAATGGTGTTTTTGCATTGTAAATAGCGGATACTTTTGGGTCTTGTGTAATTCCCCAACCATCCAAAATCATTAATATAACTTTCTTGTTCATTGTCTTAAAATTGAACAGTAAAAATAAGAAAGATTTTTGGCTTGTTTTTATTTTTTTTACGAAACCGATAACGTAAATAATATGTGTTTTATAAAACTAAAAATTGTGTAGAATTTATTTTAACGTTAATTGTGATTTTCTTAATAAAAACACATTTATTTTGTTAAATACCTGTTAATTGAATGTTTTCATTGAAACATTATTGATTTTTAGTGGTCTTTTAAATATAACAAACGAATAATTTATAAACCCAAAACCTTATTATTATGAAAAAATTAATCTTACCAATGTTATTATGTCTTTTTGCATTTGGATCTGTAAATGCAACAACTCCTGAAGCGTTTAAAGCAAAGAAAGTTATTACTACAAAAACGTATTATAATGTTAACACTTTTTGTAAGTTGATACAAATGGGAAAATTTGAAGCCGTTAAAGCTTTAATTGAATCAGGTGAAAATGTAAACAAAAAATCTAATGGATTAACGCCATTAATGTTTGCTGCAAGGCACAATAAGGCAAAAATTGCAAAACTTTTAATTGAAAGTGGTGCAAAATTAAAAGTTAAGTCTGATAGAGGAAATATGACAGCTTTGGCAATTGCAAAAAGATCTAAAGCAACAGATGCTATAAAAGTTATTAAAGAAGCACTTTAGGGTTATTATTTGAATTAATTAGTCTAGAGCAAAACAGACTGTCTTACAAGACAGTCTGTTTTTTATTTATAAAGAAACTATTAATTACTCAATATAATTTAAACCAATTAAAATAACTTTCACCTTTAATTATATATAGTTTTATAAATATAAAATGTTACATGTAATGTTTATTTACATTATGGTATATCTATAGAAAATAAAGTTTTAACAGCTTTTAAATGTGAAATCAATATTATAATATGTAATTTTGTAAGAATAATTCAATATTTTTTTAATGAGTCTACATTTCGAATTGAACGAAGTCACTAAAAAATTACCCAAACATTTATACCAGTTTGTGGTAAAACAACCTTATGAAGAATATACTGCCCAAAATCAGGCTGTTTGGCGTTATGTAATGAGGATGAATGTTAATTATTTAAGCAAAGTAGCTCATAAGTCTTATATAAATGGATTAGAAAAAACAGGTATTTCTGTGGATGTTATTCCTCATATGGATGGAATGAATAGAATTTTAAAAGAAATAGGTTGGGCAGCAGTTTCTGTAGATGGTTTTATTCCTCCAAATGCTTTTATGGAGTTTCAAGCATATAATGTTTTGGTAATTGCTTCAGATATGAGAACGATTAATCATATAGAATATACACCAGCGCCAGATATTATTCATGAAGCTGCAGGTCATGCACCAATTATTGCAAATCCTGAATATGCTGAATATTTAAGAAGATTTGGTGAAATTGGAAGTAAAGCAATTTCATCTTCTAAAGATTATGAAATGTATGAAGCAATTCGACTTTTATCAATCTTAAAAGAAGATCCAAATTCTAGTGAGAAAGAAATTGAAAAGGCTCAAGAAAAAGTTGAATTTCTTCAAAATAATATGGGAGAATTATCTGAAATGGCGCAAATTAGAAACTTACATTGGTGGACTGTAGAGTATGGATTGATTGGTACTCTAGAAAACCCTAAAATATATGGTGCAGGTTTGCTGTCATCAATAGGAGAAAGTGCATGGTGTATGCAAGATGAAGTAAAAAAAGTAGATTATTCGATTGATGCAGCTACCAAAACTTTTGATATTACTAAGCCTCAACCACAATTATTTGTAACCCCAGATTTTGCTTATTTAAGTTTGGTTTTAAATGAGTTTGCAAATACAATGGCTTTAAGAACTGGAGGCTTAAAAAGTATTCAAAAATTAATTGATTCAGAAAGTTTAGGTACTGTTGAATTAACAACTGGAATTCAAATTTCGGGTATATTTTCGAAAGTTATTCGTTATAAAAACAATAAAGTAGCTTACTTACAAACTGTTGGAGCAACCGCTTTATCAAATAGAGATAAAGAATTAATTGGACATGGAATTACAAGTCATGCAAATGGTTTTGGAAGTCCAGTAGGAAAGTTAAAAGGAATTAATTTACCAATTGAAGATATGAGCCCTAGAGATTTAAAAGCCTATAAAATTTATGAAGGTGAATTTATGACTTTAGAATTTGAAAGTGGTGTCATTGTAAAAGGTAAAGCAATCACAGGTACTAGAGATTTAAGAGGAAAAATTTTAATTATTTCTTTAGACGATTGTACAGTAACATATAATGATGAAGTTTTATTTAAACCAGAATGGGGTATTTATGATATGGCAATTGGTAAAGAAGTAATTTCAGCCTATTCAGGTCCTGCAGACGTAGATTCTTTTTTAGGTTTAGGAAAGGTTTCTGAGATAAAAACACGTAAAATTACATATTCTAATGAAGAAGAAAAATTATATGCATTATATGCAGAGGTTAGAGAAATGAGAGAGAAAGGCTCATCGACAAATAAAAAAATAACAGAAATTTTTAATCAGTTAAAAAGTCAATTTCAATTAGATTGGTTATTGTCATTAGAATTATATGAATTAGCTTTGCAGAATAACTATACTATTAAATCTGAAATCTTAACGAGGTTAGAAAATTTAAAATGTAACAAAAGCTACACAAAACTAATAGAAAATGGCTTAGTTTTGTGCGAAAATTAATAAAATAGTATGGGGTTATTTAACTTATTTAGAAGAAAAAATATGGGCGAAGAGATTAAAGAATATTTAGAAAAAGGAGCAATTGTTTTAGACGTAAGAACAAAGCAAGAATGGGATGAAGGTCATACAAAAGGAGCAAAACACGTAGTTTTAACGGTTATTCCTTTAGAGGTTGATAAAATTAAATCTTGGAAAAAGCCTATTATAGCTGTCTGTAGAAGTGGAGCAAGAAGCGGTCAAGCAACTCAGTTTTTAGCAAAACATGGAGTAGACGTTATAAATGGTGGACCTTGGCAAAATGTTGATCAACACGTAACTGCCAAATAATTTGTAAATAATCGATTAAATTCGGTTGTTTTTTAATAGTCTTAAAATGACAAAATAGAATTGTAACATACTGTTATGATTCTATTTTTTTATTTTCTAAAACCTTTTTTTCTATGTCTTTGTAGTCTATTGTATACTTTTATAGAATGGGTTATTTTTCTAATAACGGCAAAAGTACCTCCAAGCATTGCACCAACAAAAGCGCCCATTGTTATTGGGTCGTAATGATGACCTGTTATAAGATATTTTGCATAAAAAACAACTATACCTATAAAAATAGAAACAAGAAAAACCTTTAATTTAGATTTTGAATTATAGGCATAAAATCCACATAAAGCACCTGTAATAATTGATGTTGCTGTTATTTTTGTATATAATAATTCTATAAATGTAGTTTCCTTTGAAACAAAAATAGAGGTTATAAACAAACCAATAAAAACTCCCGAAATTATTCCAATTAATATTTTATTTATCATTTTTATGATGGTAAATTAAGCTTCATAAAAATACATAAATTATTGTTATTATATTAAGTTTCTTTTTTGCGCTTTCATAACAGCTTCTATTTTACTGTGTACTTGTAGTTTTTTGTATATATTTTCTATATGTTTTCTTACTGTAGATGGAGAAATAATTAGGTTTTTAGAAATTGCATTATAATTTAAACCTTTACTTAATTGTATTAAGATTTCAGTTTCTCTTTTAGATAATTTTACTTCTTCAGTTTCTTTAGATTTAGAACCTTGTAAATTTGGGTTTCTTAGTAGATTTAATGTTTTTAAAGCTATACTTGGTGTCATTGGTGCACCGCCTTCTGTTACTTCAATAATACTTTTGTGTAAATTTTCTGCATCAATTTCTTTTAATAAATATCCATTTGCACCTGCTTTTATCGATTTAAAAACACAATCGTCATCATCTACTACTGTGAGCATAATTATTTTTATTTGTGGATATTTGTTTTTAACAATCTCTGTAGCTTTTATACCATTCATTTCAGGCATTTGGATATCCATTAAAATTACATCTATATTGTGGTTTTCTTCTAATTTACCAATAAGCTCTGCACCATTATTAGCGTGAAATTTTATAGAAATATCATCGAAAAAAGAAAGCTTTTCTCTAATTGTTTTTACAAGAAAGTAGTTGTCTTCTGCAATACAAATTTTTAAGTTCATAAACTTGGTTGTTTTTTTCTAAATTAACAATTGTATTAGATTAATGTTATAAGTCTTTTGACGTATTTTTTAATGAAATACTAAGAGAGATTTTAGTGCCTTTTTTTTCTTCGGACTCTATTTTTACTTTTCCATTAATTTCACTCATTCTTTTTTCCATATTACTTAATCCATTGCCGAGTTCTATAGATTTTAAATCAAAACCATTACCATTATCTTTTATAATAGCTTCAAAAAAGTTATTATTTTTTTGTAATTGTACTTCAATTTTTGTTGCTTCAGCATATTTTAATGAATTATTAATTGCTTCTTGAATAACTCTAAAGATATTCATTCCTACAAGAGAAGAAAAAGACATGTTTTTGTCAATATTATAATTTACTTCAAATTCAATATTTTGATAAGTATTTTTTGCTTTTTCTACAAATGATAATATTCTAGTATGTAAATCTTCAACACTCACTTCAGATTTATTCATCGCCCAAATAGTATCTCTTAATTCATGAATTGTTTGAGATGTAAAAGAACTAATGCCAGATAATTTCTCTATTAATTTATCATTTACTCCTTTGGTAATATACTTTAGATTATCTACAGAAGAAATAATAAATGTAAGCTGTGAGCCAATATTATCATGTAAATCTCTAGAGATTCTTAATCGTTGTTCTTGCAATCTATTTTGGGTTTTTATGGTTGCTAAAGCATCTTTTAAATCAATTTCTTTTTGTAGTTGTTTTCTTTTAAATTGATTTTTTTTGTAGATACCCCAAAATATAATTCCCAAAATTAACAATACAGAGCTAAGAATGAATGCATATAAATTTCTATTTTTTATAGCTAATTCTTGTTCTAGTAATAGTTCTTTTTGTTGTGCAATTTCCTTTTCTTTTTTTGCTGTTTCGTATTTGGTTTCAATTTCAGCAATAGATTTTATTTTTTCATCATTTAAAATACTATCATTATATTTTATAAAAAGCTTTAAATATTTGTTAGAAAGTTTGTTTTCATTTTTCTTTTCGTAGAGTTTGGCTAAAATTTTTGAAATATCAACAATATATTCTTTGGCATTTACTTCTTTTGCAAATGAAAAAGCTTTTTTTGCAGTAAAGAGTGCTTCTGTGTATTTTTCTTGTTTATAGTATAAATTGGCTAGCGAGTAATTTAAGAATGCTAATTCATAAGGTTCTCTATTTTTAGTGTGTAATTTAATGGCTTTTAAGTAATTTTTTTTTGCTAGTTTATAGTTATGTAAACTATCATACGCAATTGCCATAACACTTATTGGATATGCTGTATAGCGTTCAAAATTTAATTTTAAAAAGTATTCTTTAGATTTATTTGAATATTTAATTGCTTTTTTATATTGCCCTAATTCATTTTGAGTTCCAGCAATATTATTATTAGCCATAGCTACACGAAGAGAGTTTTTAATTTTCTTATATATTTCTAGAGATTTAAAATTATATTTTAATGATTTTTTATATTCTTTTAACTTTCTATAGTCCCAACCTATATTTAAATAGGAATTTGCAACACCTAAGCTGTCTTTTATCTTTTCATAAATGGATAATGTCTTAAAATTATATTCAATTGATTTTTTCAAATCACCATGCTTTGAATATGTTATTGCAAAACCATTATAAATATCTGCTATAGAAGTAGAGTCTTTTAATGTAAAACTAATTGGTAGCGCTTTTTCAAAGTTTTTAATTGCTCTTGAGTAATCACCCGACTCAAAACTTCTGAACCCTAAAGACATTAAAGCTTTCATTTTCAGTGAATCATTATTAATTTCTTTAGAAATTTCAAATGCTTTTTTTGTATATAGATTAGAACTATCTAAATTAATACGACTGTAAATTTCAGATATTTGAAGTAAAGTCTTAAATTTTTGTTTTCCATTTTGAGATTTACTTAAAAATTTGAGGCTATCAATTTTTTTATTTTGAGAAATACATTTAGAGCTACAAAAGAGGATCGATATAATTATTAAGATTTTAATCTTCATAAAATAGTTTTTAATTATAGAGGTTTTTAGTTAAATATTTCTGATAAAGAAAACTGAATATTAAGAGTTTCAACCTTTATATAATTTATCTTTAGTTGCATTTTTTTTTCAATAAAGTTAAAATTTAACGCTTTTATTTTTAATTTTTCAGAAACTAATTTTTCTTTTTTTAACTCTAAAAATAAATAATTTAATTTATTTATTTCTTGTGCCTTACTTTTTTTATGTCTGTAGTGAAAAAATAAAAAGATTGCAGAAATTATAAAGATGAATAAAAAATATTCTAAAATGAGTATCATAAATAATTTGTTTTTTTAAAAAAAAGGAGATGGTTGCCATTATTTTAAAACGAACAACCATCTGTAACCCTAAAAACAGTCTTTATATTTTAACGATTGTTAAACTGACCTAACCATTTGCCTGTTTCTGTAGATGAAATATTTATTTCATTTAATGCACCATTGTTTTCAGAAACATCATAAGAAATTTTATCTCTACAAGTATCTCTAAATTGAACTTCTGTAGAACCAGCGGTTGTTAACCTTGGGTTTTTAATAGTTATACATTCTTCACCATCAACTTCTATAGTTAAAATATTATTCATTAAAGTAAAAGTTGCTTTTGTGCCTTCTGGGTAAGGAGAGTCTGCGTCTGGAAAGTGCATTGTTAAATTATGAGTACCTTCTATTGATGCAGCAGCAGTTCCAGGTGTATCACTAGAAGTTAAACTGTACTCACAAACTGTGTCACAATTTCCACCATTATTATCATCATTTTTTGAGCATGCGGTAAATAGAGTTGATAATAATAAAAGAGTTAAGATTTTTTTTGAAGTTTTCATATATTTTAGTTTAAGATTACTTTACAAACTTCTGTAAAATTGTAGCCAAAAAAAATACGGCAGATGCCGTATTTTTTTACTTTTCATAGAAATTTATTAATTTTTTGGGGCATTAAATTTCCCTTCGGTTACCTCTTTTCTATCGGTATTACCATTATAACCCAAAAAAGAAAAAGTTCCTTTAATGTTAGAATCTGTATCTTCTGTAATTTCTATTGTACCATTTCCAATATCAAAAGTAGACATCCAAGATGCTAAAGGAGTTAAAGTTCCGTAAGCAATAGAGTTTACGTTAGATATTGCATCACCAGTTTTATATGTGGCAACACCTTTATAGTTCATGAGATTTATTCTAATATATTCTCCTGTAGCGTTAGAGCCTTGTATTGCTAATACACCATTTGTGTCTATTGCACTAACTGTAGATTTTAAAGATTCAAAATTTGTACCACTAACTTTTGCTGTTAAAGATCCTTCTCCTCCTAATAACTCATCAACTACATCATTAGTACTACATGATAATAGTATTGTTGTACAAACAAATAATAATAACATTTTTAAATTTTTCATAATTTTTGTCTTTATAATTATATTGTACAAAACTGATGATTATTAGCATTGAAGTCAATACGGCATTTACCGTATTTTAGTTGCTACAATTCTTATTTTAATTTATTAAAAAAAGCATTTAATTGTTTTTCTAAAAAGGTGTTGCAAGCATTGTAAAAACCATCTGCATATTTATCTGGGTCAACATCAATCCATTTGGTGGTTTTAGAAAAACGGTCTGCTTTTGCATCTAAATAATTAGAAAAAGTAGAGAAAGAAGTTGGCGTAAAAGAACCTTGCTTTTGATATGCTACAATTTTTTGTTTTTTCAATACACCTTCAATTTCAATATCATCTTTTAAGCTACCATTAAATTGTGCTGTAGTTCCTAAACCAGCTTTTCCATAAGAAAAAGAAACCATAGAATTTACAGGGTAGCTCTCTACTGCACCTTTAAGTTGAACAGAGCCAAATAACTTACCTAAAGTACTTTTTTTCTTTTTCAATTTTTTAGGAATGGTAACTACATATTCATCAATTAAACGCAAATTGGTTAAAACTTTTACTTTAGCACCACCAGCACTAAAAAAGTTGCTTCCATTTTCAGAAAACATTACGTGCATATTTACATCTGCAATAATTGCATCATCTAATTCTTTAGATAGTTTTGCTTGAATCCCTAAACCACCCAAACCTAAAGCACCAGCTTTTTTATAATAAAAAGTATAGTTTTTTGGTGCACAAGTAATAATACCAGTTCTATTTTCTATAATATAAGGACCACTTGCTTTATCCCAACCTTGTAATGCTTTTGTTTTGCCAGCTTCTTCACCAGATATAATATCATAACCTTCCTTTTTTAATTTATTTACATAATTATTAAAAAGTAAGTTTGTTTTTTCTTGCATTTTATTAGCATCAACTCCATCTAAACCTAATGCAGCTCTTGCAATTGCACTGCTTTTGTTACCAGAAATCCTTCCTCCATTTCCACCAGCTTTAAAATCTACTGCTTCTTTATAAATTTCAAAATCTACATTAAAAGAGTTAATATAAATTCTTTTAGAAGCCTTTTTCATTTTACTCAATCCATAATTTTTGTTGGTAATTTTTACATTTCCTAAACTTTGTGCGTTTAATGAAATAGCAAAACAAATTCCAATTGTAAATAAGAATAATTTTTTCATTTTTAAGTGTTTTTATAGTTACAAGACAAAATTCTCTAAAAGATAAAATATGTACAATACGTCATATGCCTTATTTCTAGAAATTGTAAATACTTGAATCCTTGTAAAAAATAATTTAAAAATATATTTTATGAAAATGATAAAAAAGCCACACTAAAAGTAAATAGGGAACAAGAATGTGCACATGTAAAATCTAAAATAAAGGCAGGGAGATTACAAATAGGTTTTGGTTATGCAACAGGTGCAGTAGATCTTTTAATTAATGAAGAAATTTTAAAAGAAAACGTAACTTATACGTGTGCAAAAAGCGAAGTTAGTATTTGATTTAATAACCTTAATAAAGTAAAATATGGCAGGTTTTTAATTACCAAATTAGACAAAGAAAATAGAATTATGTCTGGTCAATTCGATTTTAAAGCAGAAAGTAATGATTATAGTCAGGCTTATGATTATGTTGTAACTTATTAATTAAAACTAATAAAAGAAAACTCTTTTTTCAATTTTTCTTTTTTGACCTCCAAGTTTTTTAAAAATTGTTGATGTTGCTCAGAATTCTCATTAAAAGGTCTGTGAGCAATTCCTTTTTGAATTACTTCAATTTCATTCATTGTTGATTTTGAGTTTTCAGTAAACCAAGTATTTATAAATTTTTCCCAAATGTAATTTATGGCTGTTTTGTTTGGGTGAATCATATCCTCTGAATAGAAACGATAATCGCGTAATTCATCCATCATAATTTCATAAGAAGGAAAATAAAATGTATTCTTTTTTTGATTAATAACATTATGAATTGCACTTATTAAATGAGATTTACTGTGCGTATTTTCTATAAAACCATCTTTTAAATGCCTTACAGGAGAAACTGTAAAAAGTACATTTACATCTTTATTTACAGATTTTATAAGTGAAATGATAGCTTCTAATGTTTCCGTTATTTCATCAACAGAAAGTAATTCTTTTAAGAATTTTTTTTGCGGAATTTTATGACAATTTGCAACAATCATATCTGTTTCTATAAACCTGTAAACCCAAGAAGTACCTAGTGTTATTATTATGTGAGAAGCTTCTTTTAATTTTCTTTTTGTTAAAGATATAGTGGTGTTTAATTTCTTTAAAAATAGTTTTTCATTGCTAGTACTTAAATTAGAATGTGCATCAAAACTATGCCAACGTTCATTTTGAAAAACAATATCATTTACATTGTATTCTTTTTCGTTAATTGCATTTGTAATTAATTTTTCTATTGCTTTTGGATGAAAAAGAATTCCAAATGGATTTTGAAATGTTTGAAACTTGTAATAATTAAGTTTATCGCCAATATTTTCTGAGAAACAAGAGCCTAATAAAAGAATTTTAGAATTATAATCTATTCCGTTTCTTGTTACTTTTTTTAAAGGAATTATAGTTTGAAGCTGCATAGTATAAAGGTAAAATAAAAAAGGCTCAAAATAAAATTTTGAACCTTTTCTAAGATGTTTTTAATAAGTTTTTTAAACTAAATAATCTTTAGCTCTTTCTAAAACTTTCGGAATTCCTCCAGGATTTTTTCCTCCAGCAGTTGCAAAGAAATTTTGTCCACCTCCACCACCGTGAATTAGTTTTCCAAGTTCTCTTACTACTTTTCCTGCATCATAACCACGTTCGTTTGCTAATTCTTTAGAGATGTAACAAGTTAGCATTGCTTTGTCTTTTTTCTCTGAAGTTGCAAAAAGTAAAAATAAATTTTGATGTTCTTTTCCTAAAGAAAAAGCTAGATTTTTAATTCCGTTTTGGTCTAAATCTATTTTTGTAGCTAAAAATTGAACGCCATTAATTTCTTGCAATTGATTTTTTAGTTCACCAGATAAATTCTGAGCTTTGTCTTTTAATAATTGCTCAATTTGCTTTTGTAAAGAAGCATTTTCATCTTGTAATTTCTGAACCGCTTTTACAGGTTCTTTCGTATTGTTTAGTAGGTCTTTAATTTCAAATAATGCTCTGTTGTTTTCGAAGTAAAAATCTTTTACAGCATCATTGGTAATTGCTTCAATTCTTCTAATACCAGAAGCTACGGCTCCTTCAGATTTAATTTTAAAATGCCAAATATCACCAGTATTTTTTACGTGAGTTCCACCACAAAGCTCAATTGATTTTCCGAATTTTATTGCTCTTACAGTGTCGCCATATTTTTCTCCAAATAAAGCCATTGCACCATCAGCAATTGCTTTTTCCATGGTAATATTTCTACTTTCTTCTAATGCAAGTTTACCATCAATTCTTCTATTTACAAAGTTTTCTACTTCGCGTAATTCTTCTACAGTTAATTTAGAAAAATGAGAAAAATCGAAGCGTAAATATTTTGAGTGAACAGCAGAACCTTTTTGCTCTACGTGTGTTCCTAAAACTTCTCTTAAAGCCTGATGTAAAAGGTGAGTAGCTGTATGATTACATTCTGTTCTAGAACGTTGTTTTTTGTCTACAACAGCTTTAAATGTTCCATTAAGATCGTTAGGTAAGTTTTTAGAAAAATGAATAATTACGTTATTCTCTTTCTTAGTATCTAATATATAAATAACATCTCCACGAGAATCTTCTAAATATCCTTTGTCACCAACTTGTCCTCCACCTTCAGGGTAAAAAGGAGTCAAATTAAAAACGAGTTGATACATTTCTCCATCTTTTTTAGAAGTAACTTTTCTGTATCTAGTAATTTTTACATTTGCTTCTAAAGTATCATAACCTATAAATTCTTCTTCTGCATCTTCAGCTAAAATTGTCCAATCATCTGTAGACATTTCACTTGCTGCTCTAGATCTACTTTTTTGTTTTTGAAGTTCTGTTTCAAATCCTTTTTCATCCAAAGTTAATCCTTTTTCAGAAAGAATTAAAGATGTTAAATCAATAGGAAACCCATAGGTGTCATATAATTCAAAAGCTTTATCACCAGAAACTTCATTACTAGCAGTGTTGTCGATAATTCTGTCTAATAAAAGTAAACCTTGGTCTAAAGTTCTTAAAAAAGAAGTTTCTTCTTCTTTAATTACATTTTCTATTAACTGTTTTTGAGCTTTTAATTCTGGGAAAGCAACGCCCATTTTTTTACTTAAAACATCAACCAATCTATAGATAAAAGGTTCTTTTTTATTTAAGAAAGTAAAACCATAACGTACAGCTCTTCTTAAAATTCTTCTAATTACATAACCAGCACCTGTATTACTAGGTAATTGGCCATCTGCAATAGAAAATGCAACTGCTCTAACATGATCAGAAATTACACGAATTGCGATATCTTGTTCTAAATTTTCACCATATTTTACATGAGTTATTGTTTCAATTTCTCTAATTATTGGTGTAAAAACATCTGTATCGTAATTAGATTTTACGTTTTGCATTACCATGCATAAACGCTCAAAACCCATTCCTGTATCAATATGTTTGTTTGGTAATTCTTCTAAAGTTCCATTTGCTTTTCTATTGAATTGCATAAAAACTAAGTTCCAGATTTCTACAACTTGAGGATGATCTTCGTTTACTAAAGTTTTACCATCAACTTTTGCTTTTTCTTCTGCAGAACGAATGTCTACATGAATTTCAGAACAAGGTCCACAAGGTCCTTGCTCGCCCATTTCCCAGAAATTATCTTTCTTATTTCCTTTTAAAATACGATCTTCAGAAATAAATTGTTTCCATAAATCATAAGCTTCAGTATCCATTTTTAAATTGTCAGCATCATCAGAACCTTCAAAAACAGTTACATATAAAATATCCTTATCAATTTTATAAACTTCGGTTAATAATTCCCAAGCCCAAGCAATAGCTTCTTTCTTAAAATAATCTCCAAAAGACCAGTTACCTAACATTTCGAATAATGTATGGTGATAAGTATCGTAACCAACTTCTTCTAAATCGTTATGTTTACCAGAAACACGTAAACATTTTTGAGAATCTGCTATTCTATTCTTTTTTGGTTTTCCATTTCCTAAAAAATATTCTTTAAAAGGTGCCATTCCAGAATTTACAAACATTAATGTTGGATCGTCCTTTGTTACCATTGGAGCAGAAGGAACAATTAAATGCTCTTTTTCTTGGAAAAAATTTAAAAAAGTAGCACGAATATCTTGTGATTTCATAAAAAAAGAAGTTTCCAACAAGTTGGATTATGTTAAATTATTTTTAAAAATATTGCTAAAAAAAAGCAATTGTAAAACATTTTGTAAATTTGTCTGTTATTAAAAATGAGTTTTAATATATAATTCATTTTAATAGCACAAAAATAGTATAAATCCTCTTATGGCAAAAGTAAAATATTATTACGATGCAGACACGCTTTCTTACAGGAAAATTACTGTAAAGAAAGGCGAGTATTACAAAAAAACTATTTTCGGAATTTTAGCTTTATTCTTAACTGCCTTTATTGGTTTTATTGTTTTTAGTCAAGTTATAATGTCGCCAAATGAGCGTGCTCAAAAAAGAGAGTTAGAAAATTTAAAGCTGCATTACGAGTTACTTTCAAAAAGAATGCAAGAAGGATCGTCTATTCTAGCACAATTACAAGAAAGAGATAATAATATTTATAGAACTTATTTCGAAGCAAATCCAATTTCAGATGAACAAAGAACTGCAGGTTTTGGCGGTGTAAATAGGTATGAGAAATTAGAAGGTTTTGATAATTCTAAGATGATAATGAACCTAACTAAAGACATCGATATACTTTCTAAACAATTGGTGGTTCAATCTAAATCTTTAGACGAAATAGTTACTTTAGCAAAAGAAAAAGAGAACATGTTGGCGTCAATTCCAGCAATTCTACCTGTTAAATTAGAAGATTTAACAAGAATGGCTTCTGGTTACAAATGGAGAATGCATCCAATTTTAAAAATTAGAAAATTCCATAAAGGGATGGATTTTACTGCGCCAACAGGAACGCCTATTTTCGCTTCAGGAAACGGAACTGTTATAAGAGCCCAAAGAAGTGCTACTTTTGGTAAAGTTGTTTATATAGATCATGGTTATGGGTATAAAACTATTTATGCACACATGAGTAAAATGAAGGCTAGAAAAGGGCAAAAAGTAAAACGTGGAGATTTAATTGGTTACGTTGGTAATACTGGTCGTTCTGTTTCTTCACATTTACATTATGAGGTTCATAAAAATGATAGAGCTTTAAATCCTATAAATTTTTACTACGGAGATTTAACTCCAGAAGAGTTTGCTGCAATGCAAAAAGCTGCAGAAGAAGAAGGACAATCTTACGATTAACTCTATTTATTTTTTACATTTTTATTGATTTTAAAAGTTATTATAATTTAATCATTGTTATTTGCTTAACTTGTAGTTAGTTTTCTATTTTTGAATACTGAATACTGAATACTGAATACTGAATACTGAATACTGAATACTGAATATAAATGCATATAGATTTACCCGAAAAAAGGTATTATAAAATAGGTGAAGTTGCCAAAGCTTTTAACGTAAATACATCTTTAATTCGTTTTTGGGAAAAAGAGTTTGATATTATCAAACCAAAAAAAAATGCCAAAGGAAACCGTTTATTTACTCAAGAAGATATTAAAAATTTCAAATTAATCTTTAATTTAGTTAAAGAAAGAGGCTTTACTTTAGAAGGAGCAAAACAAAAGTTGAAGAAAAATCCAGCATCTACTTTTGATAAACATGAAATTATTACAAGATTAGAAGCTGTTAAAGCAGAGTTGGTTAAAATTAAAAATCAACTGTAACTCTTTTACTTTTTTTGTGTCTAACAATTAAAATTGGCTTTATATTCTGATGAATATTAGGTAGTTTTGTAAAACAGAAATCAAAAATCAATCAAAAATTAAAAACTAGAAATTATGAAAAAATGGTTAATTCCAGTAATAGTAATCGCAGTTATTGCTTATTCACTTTACAGTTGGGCAGTAGGATTTAACAATACAGCAGTAGAATATCAAGAAGATGCTAAAACAGCTTGGTCTAATGTAGAGAGTTCTTATCAAAGAAGAAATGATTTAATAGGAAACTTAGTAAAAACTGTACAAGGAGCTGCAGATTTTGAAAAAGAAACCTTGACAGATGTAATTAATGCAAGAGCAAAAGCAACTTCTGTAAACATTAATGCTGGAGATTTAACACCAGAAAAAATGGCTCAATTTCAACAAGCACAAGCAGGAATGAGTGGAGCACTTTCAAAATTATTAGTTTCTGTAGAACGTTATCCAGAGCTAAAAGCAAACGCAAACTTTTTAGAGTTACAAAGTCAGTTAGAAGGAACAGAAAATAGAATTAACATTGCGAGAGATCGATTTAATGGAGGTGTAAATGTTTACAATAAACTGATCAAAAAATTCCCTGGCTCTATATTAGCAGGTGTTTTTAATTTTGATGCAATGGAACGTTTTAAATCGAATCCTGGTTCAGAAAACGCACCAGATGTTAACTTTGATTTTAACAAGAAAAAAGAATAAAAATGTCTAAAGTAGAAGCATTTCTTACTCAAGAAGAAGAACAAGAAATTATTTCTGCTATTAGAACTGCAGAGAAAAATACTTCTGGCGAAATTCGTATTCATATTGAAGCTTCTTCAGAGAAGAATCATGATGAACGTGCGTTAGAAGTATTTCATTTGCTAAAAATGAACAATACCAAAGATGAAAATGCGGTATTGATTTATGTTGCTGTAAATGACAAGAAATTTGTTATTTATGGTGATAAAGGAATTAATAATGTTGTTCCTGATAACTTTTGGAATTCAACAAAAGACGTAATGCAAAATCATTTTAAACATGGTAATTTTAAACAAGGAATTGTAGATGGAATCTTAAAAGCAGGCGAAGAATTACAAGAACATTTTCCTTGGCAGATTGATGATGAAGATGAACTTTCTAATGAGATTTCTAAAGGATGAAAAAGATAGTTTTTAGTTCTCAGTTTTTAGTTTTTAGTAGAAAATTGTTAGTAATACTTAGTTTTATATTTTCTCTAGGTCTTTTTTCTCAAGGATATGAGATTCCTGAAAAGCCAAAGTTTCAAACTAGTGTTTATGATTATATTGGTTTACTTTCTAGTGGGCAAAAATCTAGTTTAGAGAGAAAATTAATACGTTATTCAGATACTACTTCAACTCAAATAGTAACTATAATTATTGCTTCCACCGAAGGTGAAAACATAAACTATTTAGCGGCAAATTGGGGAGAAAAATGGGGTTTTGGAGATGCTGAAAAAGATAACGGAATTATAGTTTTGTTAGCTAAAGATGATAGAAAAATTGCTATTCAAGCGGGTAAAGGAACAGAACATTTATTAACAGATTTTCAGTCTAAAAGAATTATTGAAAGAGTTATAATTCCTGAGTTTAAAAAAGGAGATTATTATAGTGGTTTAGACAAAGGATCAGATTATCTTTTTAAAACTTTAAACGGCGAGTTTCAAGGTGTAAGACAAGAAGATTCTGAGTTCGATCCAGGAATTATAATCTTTGTAATTATCATCATCATTATTTTTATTTTTATTTTAATCTCTAGAGGAAATAAGAATAATAGAGGTGGAAGAAGAGGTTATAGAAGACGTTCTGTTGCAGAAGATATTTTTGAAGCCATAATTTTAAGTAATGCAGGTAGAGGAGGAGGAAGCTTTGGAGGTTCTTCTAGTGGAGGTTTTGGCGGTTCTTCTGGTGGCTTTGGCGGCGGATTTGGTGGTGGAAGTTTTGGTGGAGGTGGAGCTTCTGGTGGTTGGTAAAAGACTCTTTATTTTCTTAAAAAAACTCAGATATTTATTGTAAAACATCATTTCTCTTGAAAAAAATAGCATTATTATTCAGTGTATTATTATTTATTGGTTGCCAAAATTTTGGAAATTTAAAATTCATATCAAATTTATCTAAAAACTTAGAGGAAGTTTCTGGAACTGAAGTTGTTTCAGATTCTAAATTAATTTGGATGTTAAATGATGGAGGCAACAAACCCAAAATCTATGGAGTTTCTAAAAAAGGGAAAATTGTAAAAGACATTACCATAAAAGCAAAAAATAACGACTGGGAAGATTTAGCATCTGATGAAAAAGGAAATCTTTATATAGGTGATTTTGGGAACAATGAAAGCGATAGAAAAAACTTAACTATTTTAAAAATAAAACATAAAGATTTATCGAGTTCTAAAAAAGTTGAGGTGGAAAAAATTAAGTTTTATTACCCAAATCAAACAAAATTTCCGCCCAAAAAGAAGGAATATTTTTTCGACTCAGAATCTTTTTTCTATTACAAGAATTCATTCTATATTTTTACTAAAAGTAGGGTGAAAAATAAATTTGGAAAAACGTCTTTATATAAGATTCCAACAAAAAAAGGAAATCATAAAGCAGAATTTATTTCTGAATTTAATAATGGTAAAGAAATGGATTCTTGGATTACTTCTGCAGATATTTCTAATGATGGAAGTAAAGTAGCTTTGCTTTCTCCATCATCAGTTTTAATTTTTTCTGATTATAAAAATGATGATTTTTTATCAGGAAAACTGACTAAAATTCCATTAAATTACATTTCTCAAAAAGAAGGAATAACATTTAAGAACAAAAACACTTTATTAATTACCGATGAAAAAGCACATGGAGTTGGAGGTAACTTTTATGAGCTAAAACTTAATTAAAAAGCAACTACAAACTTATAAAGTAACATAGACCAACCTACAATTAAAAACAAGCCGCCTAAAGGTGTAATTGGACCTAAAAATTTTAGTTTTTTATTATTTGCAGAAGAAATTACCAATCCGTAAATTGAAAAAGAAAACAGTATTATTCCAACTATAAAGGCATAAATAATAGCGTTATTTATGGTTACATCATTATTTAATTGAAAGCCTAAAAGTAGTAATACTATGGCATGGTACATTTGGTATTTTACTCCTGTTTCAAAACTCTGTAATTGTTCTGTAGTTAGTTTTTTCTTTAATAAATGTGCTCCAAATGCACCAAATATTACTGCTGTTAAACCAAATATTGCTCCAAAAACTAATGCGATTTTATCCATGTTTATTAAAATTTAAATCCTAAACTAATTGCTAATCTTAAGCCATCATCACTATTAAATAAAGCAAGATTTGCTCCTAACAAATTTGCAGCATTAATGAAAACTCCACCTCCATAAGAAGTGTTCCAATTTTTAAATGTAAAAGTTGGGTTTACTGTTAAACTTTGTTCTCCCCAAACTCTTCCGTAATCAAAACCACCATAAATACCAATATTTAAAGGAGCTAAACCTGTTTTAACGCTTTTTATATTAACACGTATATCAGAACTATGATAAAATGAGTTTTTCCCTGTAAATCTTTGATTTCTATAAGCTCTTAAACCATCATTTCCTCCAATGCTTGCAGCTTGATAAAACTCATACGAATCTCCAAAAGTAAAATGACTTTTAACTTTAGTAGCTAAAACTATTTGTCCACTAGAAACTAATTTATGGTCAAATGAAATAGAAGGAATTAAATAACCAAAATTATTTTTATTTGCTAAGTTAGATGTATAACCAACTTTTATGAAAGTTTTCATTCCCATTGTTGTAAAAACATTATTGTCTGAGTTTTCAAACTGATAACTAGCTTCACTATTTATAAATTTATTTTTTTTAAAAACAGAAGAATTTGGAGAAAATTGATTGTTTAAATAACGGCCAGAAATATTTTCTACTTCTATTTTTTGAAAATTTACACCTAATTTAATTTTTGCTCCCAAATCTCCTTTCCAATGAAGATAAGAACCGGCAAATAGTTTTCTTGTTTTAACTCTATTATAATCTTCTTCTTTTAGATCTTTAGCCTCTGGATTTGATGAGTTGTTACCCAAACCAAAATAGTTTATAGTAAAATTTGGACTCGTAAAAGTTGCATTTACACCCAAGTTCCAGGCTTTAAATACATTGGCAAATTCACTTGAGTGGTTTAGTTCAAAACCTTTAGTTGCAAAATAGAAAGAAGCATCTAAAACGTGTTGTGAAGAAAATGGATTTCTTTCAAAACCAAAAGCTGTATAAATATTAGAAACTCCAATTTTTATACCATCATCTGGATTAAAACCTATAGATGGTGTAATCATATATTGATTCTTCTTAAGTTTCTTATAATCATAAACATTTGTTTCGTAATCATCCGTTAACTTTTTTCTACCATTTTTAGTTATAAAAGTGTTCTTTTTAGATTTGTAGTCGTAAATTTTTACTCTTTTACCATTTATAATATTATAAGTATCGTTGTTTTGACCACCAATAATTCTAATCATTATTTGGCAAGTTCCATTGCCTTTTACAACAAAAGTATCTTTATCATCTAAACCATAAATCCAAATTTCTTTTGTGTAATCTTTGGTGTATTTTTTTTGATGAAAAATGGTGCTTTTTTCTCCTTTCTTTAATCTGTATCCTGTAATTAACGTTTCACCATTTTCTAATCTTTCAATATCAAACCAATCATCTTTTTGAGTACCTCTTATTACTTGAAATTCGTTTATATCGTTAAAGTATAAATCAGAAATCTTCTGAAGATTACTTCTTCTTCCTTTTAGTTTTCTTTTAATATCTAAGATGGTTTTATCGTTAACTTCAGTAGGAAAATCATTAAAAGCTTCATCAATTACAGTATCTGTTAGATTTGTAGTGATATGTTTTACTTGAGCATCCCAATCTTCTTTTTTAGCATTGGTAATTAAAACCATATCTAAAGGGTAAGGTTCTAAATTAAACCATTTAGGTTTTTTTAATTCTTCTTTATAAGATTGCATTAGTTTTAAAGCGGGAATCGTTTTTGTAACAAAGTTCAACAAAAAACCATCTCCCATTATAGAAAAAGCTTGGTCTCTATCTCTAGGAATTGGTCTATAAACTGTTTGCTTTCCTTCTTTAAAAACAGCCCATCTCCATTGGTCTTCATGTCTGTCCCAATCACCAATTAACATATCAAATAAACGCGCTTTTATATAGGCATTTTCATCCAAAAGATGTTTTTCGTTTTTATTTAAATTCTCTAATAAATCATCTGTACTTATTACCTTATTGGCAAACCCAAAACTGGCTTTATCTCCATGACCAGAAGCTGCTCTTTCTTCAATCATATATAATTCGTCTCCAAATTCAGAATTGAAATGACCTAAACTATTTTGTTTTGGTATATAATATAAAACAGGATTTGTATGATAAATACCAACTGCATCAGACAACTTGCCAATAACAAAAGGTGCATAAGGATGTGACCCTGTAAAAACATCGTTCAATAAATTTTCTGTTTTAGTATCATCAAACTGGCCTTCAATATATTGATCTTTAAAAGCTACTGCTTGTAAGTATTGCACTGCATTTTTACGTAAAGCACGCATTACATATTCTCTACCTTTATTGTCTATCAATCTTAAAGATTTAGATTGATGTCCACCCCCTTTTCTAACAGGTTTTAATCCGCCAAAAAGTGTGTCTAAATCTACAGTTAGAGCATTTACTTCTGTGCCAAAATATTTTCTGTAACGTTCTCCCCACAAAAATTTATAAAACCTACTTTTATTGATTTCTTCTTTGGTATAAATAGAAGCTGTTTTTTCTGAAATTCTATTTTGAGGAAACGTTGTGTACTGTTTTTTTTCAAAAGCTTCTAAAACTTCAGTTTTATAAACAATTTTATCATCTTTTACGGTATAAAAAAGAACATTTGAAGAACCATCTTTGTAAATATTTAATTTTGCAAAACCTTGTTCTCCATAAGTAAATTTAGCATTTCCTGTTAATTTAGTTGGAGTTGTTTTTGATCCAGAACCACTAACTATTTGAGGTAAATTGTCTTCTACTATGTATTGTAAATTATGATCATGACCAGAAACAAAAATAGTTCTGTCGTTTTCTTGAGATAATGTTACAATCCGTTTTTTAAGTTCATTATATTTTTTATTTTGTATGTCAGTATTTGTTAATCCAGATGTTTTACGAATTAAATTTTTGAGAGAACCTAAAATAGGTAGAGGACTCATATGGCTTCCAAAAGAATATTTTCCTCCATGAGAACCATTTGTAAACATTGGGTGATGCAGTGCTACAATAGTAGTTTTTCCTCTTGCTTTTTTTATCAATCCTTCAAATTCATCTAAAAACTTTGTTCTTGTTTTTATCTCACAATTATCATTTATTGTTGGGTGTTTGTCCCAATTTGTTAAATACCAATGCGTATCAACAATAATTAAAACAATGTCTTTAGAGATTTCTACTTTTTCTAAAGGACAACCATTCTGCGGTAAAAAAGAGTTTTTACCCAAAGCTTTTTCAACTAACTTTTCTTCTCGTTTTAGGCCATCTAAACCGTTGTACCAATCATGATTTCCAGGAATAAATATTGAGTTTCCTTTAAATATTTTGGCAACATCAGTTTGTGCTTCAATTCTTCTTTTTGCTAAAGGGTAGTTTTTAGATTTTTTCTTCGGAATTCCTGTTTCGTAAACATTATCTCCTAAAAAAAGCAATGTTGATTCTTTTGATGAATTTTCAATATGCTTTTTTAAAAAGTTTAAAGCAGGAGAATTATTTGTTAAAGTAGAATTACCAGCATCACCAATTAAATAAAAAGTATGCGCTATTTTTGAATTACTTTTTATAGTTTTAGTAGTTGTTTCATCAGAAAATTGAGCTTTATAAGTAGCACAACCTGTTAGTAAAACAAACAAAACAAAATATAAAAAAGATTTAAATGGAGTCATGAAAAAGATTAGATAGCAAAGTAAAAATAAATAATTTAAATAGAATTGATATATGATAGATAATCTTCTTGTGTATCAATATCCTTTAATGGTTTTTCTCTTTCTATTTTAATAATTTCTGATGTATGATTTTTTAAAAACTTTTGAGCACCTTTATCTCCTTTTAAAAGTAAAAGTTGATTAAAATATTTTTTAGGGAAAACCGCAGGAACACCTGGTTTTTGAGAATAATTAGAAGCAATTATTTTTTGAGGATTTTGCAAAGAAAGATTTATTAAACTATTTAAATATTTAGGATTAATTTCTGGTTGATCTGATAACAAAATTAAAATAGAATTTAAATTTGAATGTTTTTTCTGAATATAATTTACACCATAAACAATGCTTGAACTTAATCCTTCTTCAAAATTTTCATTGAAAATGTAGTTCATGTTTTTGATATTGGTTTCTTTTTTGATTTTTTCTGCATTAGCACCTAAAACGCAAAATACGTTTTCAGGATTTATATTTTTGGCAGTTTCTAAAGTGATTTCTAATAAGGTTTTGTTATTAATTTTTAGCAATTGTTTAATAGCCTTCATTCTTGAAGATTTTCCTGCAGCTAAAACTAAAATTGCGAGTGAATTCATTTTAATTATGAATTTTACCATTTAATTTTCTTAAAGAAAAAGGCTCTTTCTTTCTGATTACTGATAAAATTTCGGCAACTATAGAAATAGCGATTTCTTCTGGAGTTTGAGCACCTATATGTAAACCTGCAGGTGTATAAATAGTTTCTAAAAAGTCATCAGAAATATCTGGTACAAATTCAAAAAGTTCGTTAAACAAACGCTCTCTTCTGTTTGGAGCGCCTAAAATTCCTATATATTTTGGTTTGTATTCAGAAAGTTTTACAGCATATTTTAAATCCTGCACATAGCTATGATTCATAATTACAATGGCCGTATTTTCTTCAATATTTTTAAATTGAATGGTTTCAGAAGCATTACCAATTACGGAATTTGCTCCAGGAAAATCTGAAATTTGTTTGCTGTCTTTTACAGAAGTAATTACATCTATTTCCCAACCAAGGTTTGATGCCACTTTACAAAGTTTAACGGCATCATGTTCACCACCAATAATTATTAATTTGAAACTTGGTTGTAAAATTTGGGAATAAATTGCCAAATCCTTTTCATTTTTATAAGAATTAGAAAATTTAAATTGTTCTTTGTTTTCAAAAGTTATAATAGAACCAAAATCACCAAAAGCTTCATTTTCTTTGGTAAAATTACTTTCAATTTTTATGGTTTCTCTATTTTTAGTTGCTTTAGAAAAAGTATTTATAAATTCATCAGAAACTAAAAAAGGTTCAATTAAAATATACAAAACACCTTCGCAACCTAATTTATATCTACCATCGTAAGTGATGATTTTCGGTTTGTTATCTGAGAAAACACTTTTTGATCTGTGAATAATTTCTTTTTCTACACAGCCTCCAGAAACTGCACCAACAGAATTTAAATCTTCAGAAATTAACATTCTTACTCCAGGTTTTCTATAAGAAGAACCGTCTAAATGTACCACTGTCGCTAACACATTTTTCAATCCTTTTTTTTGATTGATGACAGCTTGAAAGATAATTTCTTTGAATTCGTGAATCATTTATTTTGATAAAGTTGTTTCTAATATAAGGTTTTTTTAGAATTATTAAATTGATTCTTAATCTTCTAATTCCATTCTAATTTTTTTCTTTCAGACCAGTAAAATTCAGGAGCAACTTTAAAAGAATTTAACAATTCAATTTCATCATTAGAAAGTGAAAATGAATTCAGTTTTAAATTCTCTTTTAATTGTTCAGAATTACTTGCTCCACTTAAAACAATGCTATTTGTGATTGTTTGCTCGCAATATTTCAAAGAAATTGCATCTACACCAACATTATGTTTTTTAGCTAAATTTTCTAAAATAGCATACATTTTATCATAATGGGGATATTTTTCGTTCTTAAAAATTCTTCCATTTGCTAAAGCTTCTTTAATAATAATCGATTTGTTTTTACGAATTAATTCATCAGAAATATCGCTTAAACTCTGGTCTAAAAAGTTATAAGTTACCTGAAATAAATCAAAAATTGGTGCTCCATCAACAAATACATCCAATGCTTTTTTAATTACTTCAACTTGGTTTGTTCCTGTTGTTGTCAATCCTATTTTTAAGTTGTGTTCTTTTTTTAAAAAAGCCAATTGTTTTAAAACTTCTTTGTTTTCTAAAACTCCGGTTTCTAAAGTTGCAGAATGAATTTGATATACTTTTAAATAGGGCAGTAATTGTTTAGAGAAATCCCACTGTTCATTTAATTTAGATAAACTATGTTCTTTTACTTCATGAACTTTAGCGTTTGCATCAAAATTTGCGGTATATGTATACCCCCATTTTGTAGCAACTTCAATAGTTTTGTCGTTTTTAGTTTGCAGCCATTCTAACAATAATTCTTCTGCCAAACCATAACCTGGAGCAGTATCAAAATAACGAATTCCAGAATTATAAGCATTTTCTAGTACTGAAAAACTTTGTTTTCTAAATTCAGTTAAGTTTGAGTTGTCGCATTCTTCTAAACGAACATTTATATATTGTGGTCTACCTAAAGCAGCAGTTCCTAATCCTAATTGCATATTTTTATTTTTTTTAAAAGTCATTTTTTAGCTTTTAACTATTAAAGATTTCTCCACAAGGTCGAAATGACAAATTAATTTATTTTTTTAAGAACTACAAGATAACATAGAACATCCTACTTTGTTTCTTGCCCATTCTGGTCTTTTTGCAAACCATTTTTGATTTTTTGGTTGTTCTGAATATGGTTTTTTTAAAAGTTGAAATAATTCGTCAATTAAATCGTAATTCCCTTTGTCAGCTTCATCAATTGCTAGCTGCGACATGTAGTTTCTTAACACATATTTAGGATTTACAGCATTCATTTTTTCTTTTCTATCTTCGTTTGTATGGAATTCCATCTGTAATCTTTGAAAATAAGTGTCAAACCATAAATTCCATTGGATTTTTACTTCATCAGAAATATCATCTAAATTATAAAAAGCATTTTCTATAATATTTAAACTATTACTTTTATCGACTTTGTCAAAATTAGCCAAATTTCTAAAAAAGATAGTCATATCAGTTTCTACCAATTGTAAATTATCTTCTAAATTTTGAATCAGTTTTAAATCATCTTTATGATTGGTATATAAACCTAATTTAGATTGCATCATTCTTAAAGATCTATGCTCAAAATCAATTTTATATTGTTCTAAAATAGCATTTAAAGGTTCCACTTCTTCTATAATTGGGTACAAAGCATTTGCTAATTGATACAAATTCCACAAACCAATATTTGGCTGATTTCCATATCTGTAGCGTTTGTGTTGTCTGTCTGTTGTGTTAGGCGTCCAACCAAAATCGAAACCTTCTAACCAACCATAAGGTCCATAATCAATCGTTAAACCTAGAATAGACATGTTATCTGTATTCATAACTCCATGCACAAAACCAACACGTTGCCAATCAATAATCATATTTAAAGTACGTTCTGAAACTTCCTTAAAAAAGTTGATATAATTTTCTTTTGATGGCTTTCCTAAATGCGAAAAATGATGTTTGATGGTATAGTCTACCAAAACTTTTAAATTCTTTACATCTTTTCTAGCTGCAAAAATTTCATAATTTCCAAATCGTAAAAAAGAAGGTGAAATTCTAGAAACAATTGCGCCTTTTTCGTAAGCAGGATTTCCATCATACAAAACATCACGTAAAACATCATCTCCAGATAAACTTAACGACAAAGATCTTGTTGTTGCAACGCCTAAATGAAACATTGCTTCTGCGCATAAATATTCTCTAACAGAAGATCGCAAAACTGCTAATCCATCTGCAGTTCTAGAATATGGAGTTTCTCCTGCGCCTTTTAATTGTACTTTCCAGTTTTTATTTTGATGTTGAACTTCAAATAAATTAATTGCTCTTCCATCACCTAATTGTCCTGCCCAGTTTCCAAATTGATGTCCGCCATAACACATCGCAAACGGTTTTGTGTTAGGATAAATTTCGTTTCCGGTAACAATATTTTTAAAGAATTCTGATTTTGTTTCTTCTTCAGAAATATTTAATTCTGAAGCCATTTCTGGAGAAATATGTAACACTTTAGGTGCATTTGTTTTCTTTGGATTTGCATATGAAAATACAGCCTCAGTAACTTGTCTTCTAGAGTTTTCTAGATTTGAGTCTGCAGGGTTTTCTGATGTGAAAGTATTTTTTATGTTTAGTTTTATCATAACTTATCAATCCATTTTTGTAAATCTTTATCAGAAGGATTTCTTAATTTTTTATCATTAATAGTAATTGTAGGGAAATTTAGTTTTTTATTTTCATACAAGTTACGCAATTCTTCTGCAAAGTTTTTATTTTGTTCTACATCTAAAAACGCGTAATCTAAATTACGCGTTTTTAAAAATGTTTTATAATATTGAGTTTTATGGCATTTTTCTGCGCCAAATAATTTAATCATGTTACTTCAATTTGTCTGCATGTAATTTTCTCAATTTTGCTAATTTTGGTGCAATTACAAAACTACAATATCCTTGTTGAGCGTTTTCTCTATAATAATTTTGATGTTCTTGTTCAGCTTCATAAAAAATTTCTAAAGGACTAATTTCTGTCACAATTTTGTCATCATAAAAAGGTTGAATTTGCTTCAACACTTCCTCAGTAATTTGTTGTTGATGTTTATCATGATAATATATTACTGAGCGATATTGAGTTCCTCTATCTGCTCCTTGTCTGTTTAAAGTTGTTGGATCATGCGTTGTCATAAAAATGACTAAAATATCTTCAAAAGAAATAATTTCTGCATCAAAAGTAATTTGAATTACTTCTGTATGACCTGTTAAGCCAGAACATATTTCCCTATACGTTGGTTTTCCTGGAGCATTTCCGCCAGAATAACCAGAAACCACTTTTTCTACGCCTTTTACTTCTTGGAATACAGCTTCTGTACACCAAAAACATCCACCTCCTAAAGTGGCAATTTGTAAGTTTTTATTCATTTTTAAGAATCGCCTTTCTCTAATTGCATAGATTCAGAATTAATACAATAACGCAATCCACTAGGTGCTGGTCCATCAGGAAAAACATGTCCTAAATGGGCATCACAAGCATTACACATTACTTCAACTCTTACCATACCAAAAGATACATCTTTATGATATTTAATGGCATTTTCTTTAATAGGTTGTGTAAAACTTGGCCAACCAGAACTAGAATCGAACTTAATTGTAGAATCAAATAAAGGAGTGTTACAACAAATGCAGTTGTATTGTCCTTCATCATAAATACTACACAAATCACCAGTATGTGGTCTTTCTGTTCCTTTTTGTCTTGTAATTCTAAATTGCTCTTCAGTTAATTGAGCTTTCCATTCTTTTTCAGATTTTTCAACTCTTTTATCTGGAGTTGGATTTCCTTTTACAGTGAAGTTGATAACTTCTTTCCAAGTTAGCATATTTTATTCCTTTCTTTTTTATGTTAGTATTTTATGCTCTCTTTTTTAGGCGTAAAAACGCTTGCTACCTTACAAATAATTCTTAATTTGTAAGCTGTTGAAAGCAATTCATAAATTTACGACGAATATTGACAAAGTATTGAATGGAGTTATAATTTCTTTTGATTCATTTATAAAATAATTTTACATGAGCACATTAATTCTTGAAACAGAAAAGTACGTTTCTAATTTATTAAATACAGATTTAGAGAAAAAATATGTGTATCATAATTTAGCACATACACAAAGAGTAGTAAAAAAGACAAAAGAGCTTGCAGAAAATTTAAAAATTGCTAAAACTGCTTCAGAGAACATAGAAATTGCAGCCTGGTTTCATGATACTGGTTTTATAAAAGGAGCAGAAAATCATGAAGAAGAAAGTCTAAGAATTGCTGTAGATTTTTTAAAAAATAATAAAGTTTCAGGTAAAAGGATTGAAAAGATATCTAATCTTATTTTGGCAACTAAAATGAAGCATCAACCTAAAGATGATTTAGAGAAAATAATTATTGATGCAGATTGTGCACATTTAGCTTCTAAAAACTTTTTTGAATATACTTTTTTACTAAGAAAAGAGTGGGAGTTAACTGGTTGTAAAAAGGTGTCTGATACAGAATGGGTTAAAGATAATATCGCTTTTTTTTCTGAACAACATCGTTTTAATACAGATTATGCTTTAAAAAATTGGACAAAAACTAAAGAGAAAAATTTATCTAAACTGTTTAAAAAGCAAAAGGAAATAAAAGAAGAACATAAAAAATTTTATCAAAAACAAGATGCTTTAAACTTAAAGAAAGAGAAAGGAAATGTACCTGAACGTGGAGTTGAAACTATGTTTAGAGTCGCTTTAAAAAACCACATGACTTTAAGTAATATTGCAGATACAAAAGCAAATATTTTACTTTCTGTAAATGCAATTATTGTTTCTTTAGCATTGTCTAATTTGTTGCCAAAACTAGACAATCCTTCAAATAGTTATTTAATACTACCAACAGTTGTTTTTATCATTTTTACAGTTGCATCAATTATTTTATCAATTATAGCAACAAGACCAAATGTTACCAAAGGAAATTTCACCAAAGAAGATGTTGCAAATAAAGATGTAAACTTATTATTCTTTGGTAATTTTCATCAAATGAAATTAAAAGATTTTGAGTGGGGAATTACAGAAATGATGAAAGATAAAGATTATTTATACAGCTCTTTAACTAAAGATTTGTATTTTTTAGGATTGGTTTTAAATAGAAAATACAAAATACTCAGAATTACTTATACTGTTTTTATGATAGGTATAATTGTGAGTGTTTTAGCTTTTGCTTTATCATTTAAAATGCAAGAAACAGGCGGTGTTTTATAAATTAAGCTTCAATTTCTTTAATTAAATCATTAAAAGTAATTGTTTTGTTTTCATCAAAATCTTTTTGATATACAACCTCTACTCTTAACGCTTTTAATCCAGTAACACCTTGTAAATCTTCTAGTTCTAAAAATTCAATTTTTCCTAATTGATTTTTAGATTGTAAATAATTAATATACTTTATATACTCTAAAGCATCTTTATCTTGAGAATAAACAATAGCAACTTTACCAGGAACTGTTAAACGTTCTTCTGAATTTTTTATATGTGCTTTGTCTATTCGTTTTTTAATGATTTCGTACCTTATATTATAGGCTCCATCAACATCAAATTGCTTTTCATCCATTCTAAATTTTATAGCCATTGCATTGCTATGAACTAGAATTAATGATGCAACTCGTAAATCATGTTTCATATTTTTACGCTCGTAAAATGCAAGGTTTTCCATTTCACAAGTAGTTTGTAATTGCCATAAACGCAAATTGTATAAATACAAACTGTCAAAGGTTTTGCTCTGCGTAATAGATTGGCCTATGTACATGTTATACTCAACACCATCTGTTTTGTATCGCTCAAAATAATGAGGAAACATTTCTTGCGCTTCCTTTTGTTTGTTGTCTAAGAATTTAGCTAGCTTATCATTTAAAAGTGTAACACTATTTTCGTACTCTTTTCTTTTTTCGTAAACAACATTTAGTTTTTTATCTAAACGATTCATGTAAACGCTTACTTTTTTAGAAAGTGCTGTGTTAATGTCTTTAATATGATTAAAAACAGGATAAATTTCTCTATTTAAAAAATCTAAAATACTAACTTCATCACCAGCATTTAATCCTTTTTCTACATCTTTTAAATAAGATGAAACTCTAAACATTAATTCGTTGTAAATTGGTAGTTTTTCTGATTTACAAGCATCTTTAAGGACTGTAATTGCTAATGATAGTTGCGTGATTAAATCTTCTTTTATAGCTGAGTTTCTTGCTTCAGAAGAGCCTTTTATATCACTTTGGCCAAATAAAGGATACACATCTTTAAAAACAATTTCATCTAATTTTGCGTTTTCACTAGCTTGAGTTTCATTATGATATTTTTCTGCAGCTTCATAAAAACGCCATTTTACAGAATTATGAATAGATGTATAGTTTTCTTGAATAGTTGCTTCTAAAACATTTTGACGCTCTTCTGAAGTTCTTTTTACTGCTGCTTCAAAAACAGGGATAATGTCTTTTAATTTATTGATATTCACAGAATTTAATTCATAAGCTCTTGGAGAAGCAATTTCTAGTAAAGCCAAATCTCCATTTTCTGTTGCCTTAATAGGAATTAAAATAATACTCTGTATGTTAGAATTTTTTAGGTTTTTATAAAATCCGTTTTTGTTGGTTTTTTCACCATATTCTTCAACATCAGAAATTATAAACGTTTTATGATCTTTAAAAACAGTTTGCATAATCCCATTACAGAAATAACCAGTATCACATTTTATTTCTGAATCATTAAGTATTAAACTATTCGATTTATTAATCTTAGTTTCACAAACTTTAGTGTTTATATTGTCGAAAATAGAAAAACCTAATTTTAAATCTTTTATACTATAAAAATCTCTTAAATTACCTTGAAGATTTGGAATTAAATTTTCTCCTCCTTCTAATAAATTTGCTTTAATTGATGATAGCATTTCTTCTGATGTAACATCAAATAAATTTATAATACCAAAACCTTTAAAAATATAACTATTTGGAGGGAATTTTTCTTTCCAAAGAGCTATGTTTTCAAAATTATTAAGTAATTTTTTAAAATCTTTTTCTGTTATAAATGGGGCGTTTTTAGTAGGTGTAATATCAGAAAAATCTGCATTAAAAGCAGTTCTGTAATATTTCATTGTTCCAGTTTTTTTGTCTGGGATATCAAAATAAAATGGTCTTTTTACATCAATATGATAACCATAAACAAAACTTAAAATAAATGTACAAGCCATAATGTACATGCTATCATCTTCAAAATTACGCACATTTAATTCGTAATCTTTACCAGCATTTTTTAGAATATCGTTAAAACGATCTGTAAATTTAAAAGAGGTAAAAGAGAAAGGGATACTTGCAGCTTTTATTTCGTTTAATTTTAAAGCTTCTGGAAATAAAGGATCTAATAATAAGTTTATCTGCTCTTTATATTTCTGTAATAAAGTATAATCTGAAAAACCATCATTTAGTTCAGGATGTTTCTCAAAAATCTGCACCATTTTTATGGCAGAACTATGAAAAGGGTGATTTATAAATTCCTTTTTGGCATATTTTTCAAGCAACACAAAAACCTTTCTAAAAGAAATTTTTAGTTGTAATGGTAATTCAACTTCTGAAACTGAACTCGATTCTATTATTTTCATGTCCTTTATGTCGTAAAAAGATTTACAATATTAATATACATTTAGACGTGAAAAGGTAACATAAGTTACAGAATAATTCTATTTCTGTCTAAAATAAATTGTTATTGGTGTTCCTGTAAAATCGTAAATTTCTCTTAATTTGTTTTCTAAGAAACGTTTATAAGGATCTCTAACGTATTGTGGTAAGTTACAGAAAAATGCAAATTGTGGTGTTGGTGTAGGCAATTGCATACAATATTTAATTTTCACAAATTTACCTTTTGTAGCTGGTGGTGGGTAACTTTTAACAATGTCTAACATTGCATCATTCAATTTACTTGTAGGTATTTTTTTCTTTCTTTTTTCAAAAACTTCTACAGCAGTTTCTATCGCTTTAAATAAACGTTGCTTTGTTAAAGCAGAAATAAAAACAATTGGCACATCTGTAAAAGGTTCAATTTGTTTTCGAACCATAGCTTCAAAATCTCGCATTGTGTTGGTTTCTTTCTCAATTAAATCCCATTTATTGATTAAGATAACAATACCTTTTCTGTTTTTTTCTGCCAACCAAAATATATTTTGATCTTGTCCTTCAAAACCACGAGTAGCATCTACAACTAAAATAATAACATCAGAATATTCTATAGAACGAACCGCTCTCATTACAGAATAAAATTCTAAATCTTCTTTTACTTTAGATTTTTTACGGATTCCTGCCGTATCAACTAAATTAAAATCGAAACCAAACCTATTATATTTTGTATCAATAGAATCTCTAGTTGTACCTGCAATATTGGTTACAATGTTTCTATCTTCTCCAATTAAAGAGTTTATAAATGAAGATTTCCCTGCATTTGGTCTTCCAACTACAGCAAACCTAGGTAACTCTTCTTTTTCTAAATCTACTTCTTCAGGAGCTGGCATTTTTTCTGCTAAAGCATCTAATAAATCTCCAGTTCCACTTCCATTAATAGAAGCAATTGTATAATATTCTCCTAAACCTAGATTGTAAAATTCTACAGCATCTGGCTCACGCATTGCATTATCAACCTTATTAACTACAGTAAAAATTGGCTTTTTTACTTTGCGTAAAAGTTTAGCAACCTCAGCATCCATGGGTGTTATACCATCTTCAACATTAACTACAAAAACTATTAAATCTGCTTCTTCAATAGCAAGGTTTACTTGTTTTCTAATTTCTCCTTCAAAAATATCATCAGAACCAGTAATATATCCACCAGTATCAATAACAGAAAATTCTTTTCCATTCCAATCTGATTTTCCATAATGTCTATCTCTTGTAACTCCACTAACAGAATCTACAATAGCTTCTCTTCTCTGTACCAATCTATTAAAAAGTGTTGACTTTCCTACATTTGGTCTTCCTACAATGGCAACGATACTATTCATTTGAATTGAAATTTTTTGCAAAGATACAATTTACTATATGATAAATTATTGTAAATTGAAACAGTTATAAAATTGATTTTTATGAAAGAAAAGCAACATGTCTTAATTGAGAAGAGAAATAGTGAAGTTTTTCTGCGTCCTAGGTTTACAATTGATTTAGAAGATAATCATGAAGAAATATTAAAACAATTTTCTAATGAGTTTAAAAGTGATGATTGTAAGTTTTTAGGCAGTATTGTTGATGGACATGTTTTTATACGTGTTTCAAAGAAAGATGAGCATTTTTGGTCTCCACAATTACACTTAGAAATTATAAAAAAAACAAGCAAAACGTCTCTTTTAAAAGGATTGTTTGGACCTAAACCTCAAGTTTGGACACTCTTTATGTTTGTGCATTTTGTAATAGGAATTTCCTTTCTAGGTTTTGCGGTAATGCTTTTTAGCAATTTATCATTAAAAGAGTCTATTCTTCTTCCTTTATTAATGATGATTTTTTTACCCTTATTTTGGATTCTATTATATTTCTTAGGAAAAGTAGGGCGAGCTACAGGTAAAGATCAAATGAAAAGTTTGCATGATTTTATGATAGAAGTAATCAATCACTAACTCTGGTTATACCCAAAACGTTTTAGTTGACTTTTATCACTACGCCAATTCTTATTAACTTTTACATAAAGTTCTATATATACTTTCTTTTCGAAGAATTTTTCTAAATCTTTTCTTGCTTCAGCACCAACACGTTTCAAAGCAGAACCTTTATGTCCAATAATAATTCCTTTTTGAGTTTCTCTCTCTACCATAATTACAGATCGAATTCTAACAATATGTTCTTCTTCTTTAAACTCTTCTGTTTCCACTTCTACAGAATAAGGAATCTCTTTTTTGTAATGCATTAGAATTTTTTCTCTAATTTTTTCATTTACAAAAAATCGCTCAGACTTGTCTGTTAATTGGTCTTTTGGATAAAAAGCAGGTCCTTCTGGTAATAATTCTTTAATTTTATCAAAAACTGCAGGAACATTAAATTTTTCTAGTGCAGAAATTACAAAAACATCTGCATTAGGAACTTTGTTTCTCCAGTATTCTATTTTTTCTTCAACTTCCTCTTGAGAAGATTTATCAATCTTATTCAATAATAAAATAACAGGAATTTCGCTATGTATTATTCTTTTAAAGAAAGCTTCATTTTTTAATTCCTTCTCACCAATTTCTACCATGTAGATAAGTATATCTGCATCTTCAAAGGCAGATTTTACAAAATCCATCATGGAAGACTGCAATTCATAGGCAGGTTTTAAGATTCCAGGAGTATCAGAAAAAACAATTTGATAATCGTCTTCATTTACAATTCCAAGAATACGATGCCTTGTAGTTTGTGCTTTTGAAGTGATAATAGATAGTTTTTCACCTACCAAAGCATTCATTAATGTTGATTTACCTACGTTAGGATTTCCAATAATATTTACAAAACCAGCTTTATGTGTCATGTTGCAAAGGTAATTAGTTTTTGTAGGTGATTAGAATTTAGAGCATTAAAAAATAATTAAAATAAAGTTTGGAAAACAATTAGATTGTGTTGTATCTTTGCAGTCCAATAATTTCGGCGACATTATGAATCGCAATGTTAATAGCAAAAATGAAAGAATTGGAGAATACAACGCGGGATAGAGCAGTAGGTAGCTCGTCGGGCTCATAACCCGAAGGTCACTGGTTCGAGTCCAGTTCCCGCTACTAAGTAAGACACGTTAGAAATTTCGTGTCTTTTTTTATTTTCAACACTACTTAATCCTTTGTTACTGTTGAAAATAAGAGCAATTACATCGTTAAATTTTGCGGTTCGATACTTTTTATTTTCAAAAACTAATTTTTCAGAAAATATCGAACCAATTATTTTTCTTTTAATTTCTGTATTTGCCTTTTTGTAAAAAACATTAATACTAGTAAGGAATTGTATTCCAAAATCAACATATATCCTAATATCCTTTTGGTAGTTAGAGTGTTCATCTATGTTTAGAGTTAAATCATTTATTTGATTATTGTAATCATTTCTTAGTCGATTGTAACTCCCTTTGTCAATAATTCCTTCTACAAATTTTTCAGTTAAATTATCCAATCTATCTTCTATCTGTTTTTTTTGCCTTTGTAATTTTTTTAAAATATTAATTTTATTTGATTTACTAGATTTGTATTTGTCAATAAGTATCTCTTTGAATAACTCTAATACTTCCTTTTGAGGCTCTAGAGCAATTAAGATTTTGTTTAGTTCATTATGTGCTATCTCTACTTTAAAACGCTCTTTACAACCTTTTCTTGAATTGCAATGATAATAATAGTGATGATTTCCATTTCTGCTTTTAGATGGACTTCCAGTTAAATTAGAATTACATTTGGCACATTTTAATATTCCTCCTCTTAGAGGTAGTTGCTCTTCGTGTTTACTGTTTTTCTTTGCATTTATCCGACAGTTGGCTCTATTAAGTTTTACTTGTTGAACCTTATGAAAAGTTAATTCGTCAACTATTCCTTGATGTTGTCCTGTGATTATTTCAGCAGGTAATTCTTCATATTCAGGAACAAATACTTTTCCCATATAAATTATATTTGAGAGCATATTACTGAACTGACTTTTACTTCTATTAATCCCTTTTTTAACGAACTCCTTTCTTAAAATTTCTTGGGTATAGTTACCAGTAGCATATTTCTCAAAGATAAGTTTAATTAAGGGGGATTTTTCTGGACATAATTGAATCAAAGGTTTTTTAGTTTTATTCAACCCCTTATCGTTGTAATAACCAATTGGTGCTCTGCTTGTTAATCGTCCACTTCTTAACGCACCATTAATCCCTTTTTTAGTGTCGTTACTTCTTATTAGGTTACTAACATATGGCTGAGATAAGAAAAGACCAAGCATATTATATTGAGTAGGGTCTTTAAAGTTAATCCATTGAGTCATAGTATTTATTTCTATTCCTCTATCCATAAATTCGCCTATAACTTGATAGGATGAAAATACATTTCTTGAAAATCTACTCCAATTATAACATAAAATTAAATCTACTTTATTTTTCTTTGAAAATTCGACTAGCTTTTTAAACTCTGGTCTTTGAAAATTCTTACCAGAGTAATCTTCTTCATATTGTTTGATAATCTTAATCTCATTTTTTGAACAAAAGTTTTTCAGTAAAATTTCTTGTTGATCTAAACTGTGACCATTTTCTTTCTGTTCGGTAGTGCTTACTCGTGTATATAATATTACTGACTTTCCTTTAAGGTTTTTCATCTTTAATCATTTTAACATCATCAATTATACTTGCAAACTTGTATAACTCATCCATAATTTGCCTTACCTTTTCATCTGATACTTTTTTGCCACCTGCTTGTAATATTCTTTTGCCTTTTTCAAATGTAACCATAGCAAAATAAGTTTAATTTTCAATGATGAATTTGACTTCATCGTTGATTTGTACTGTTATTGATTTAAATCTCCAATCCTGTACAATTTTTAATAACTTTTTGTTAACTTTTAAGTCAGATGAATCTGTTATTAATCTAGTGTCTCCATCAGAAAGTACAATTCTAATTTCTTTAAAATCATTTGTTTTTAGATAAAACAATAGAGTTACTTTTTCAACATCTTCATCAATATTTTTAATACCAAAATCAATGTTGAATTTATTGTTTGGATATTCTAATTGGATATAGTTAATAAAGCGAAGATTAATATGCGAATATAATCGCCCTTTTGCTACTTTATCCGCATAACTTTGGTATGGATAAAACCCTACTTCATTGTTATCATTAATTACTAGATATTCAGGACTATCTATAATTGATTGTAATATTTTTAACTTAAATAGGCAGTAATCATTTACTAAGTAATCGAATAGTTGAGTTCTAATATATTTTAGTGAATTTAATGGTATGCCAAACTTTCTTAAATCAATTACAACATTTAGCCAAATGTTTTCTAGCCTATTAAATCTTTTAACTTTACCAATATCTGAATCATCTATTTTGATTACATCTTTTTGTAACCAATTTGTAATTACTCTAGCAGAAACGTTTGTATTTATTCCTGTTTTAGTTTCATTCAGGCTGTAATTAGAGATTTCGTTATTTGTAAATTCAAAAAATGATGCAGGAATATGTTCTAGTTCTTCTTCTATTGCTTTCCTCTTAATTTTTGGAGAAAGTTTATTCAGTTTCTTAATATCCATTAGTGTAAAATTTCAACAAAGATATAAAAATTACACTAGTGTAACAAATTTAATATTTTAAGGAACTATGCGTTATATTTAAGAGTTTTCAATAAAATCAAGAATAGATTCCTTTGCTTTTTCTAATTCTACTTTAACATAATTTCTTTTTTCTTTTCTTAATCTTCCAGTTATTGATTTGAAAGATTTTTTTCGAGAATTTAAAACATCAATATAGTCTAGTACAATTTGGTATCGGTGCATATTACAAAATTTGTAAGTTGCAGGTCCTTTCGTATTTGGTTTTGGAACAAGAAAGAATTTATCTTGAATTTCAAAATGGTCTGACCATTTATCAAAATGAGGGTTGAATATTTTAAATTCATTAGAATTACTTGGACAATGATTTGCATTATGACCATAATTATTCTCGTGACTAATCATTGTATTATCTGAACCTTTAGAAGAATTACAACCAATACAAGCAACTGTAAGATTGTGTTGAACAAACATCCATTGAGGTTTATGTTTTCTAGGCATTATATGTTCAATTGCATTTCCGTATGCATCTGGATTTATAGTCAATCTACAATACGCACACTTTCTATTTTGCCTACGCCCGTAATGTTTGCGGATATTCCCTTTTAATGTAGTAAAAACACTTTTATCCCAATCTTCTTTTAAATATGTTGGATTATTATTAATAGTTAGTTGCTCATCGGCAAGTATGTTATATGTTTTATTGACTAGAGTATAGTCTAATAGTTTACTTAGACTAGCCATATTTTTCTATTAATTTATCGATTATTTCCTTTAAAGGGTCTTCATTAGATAGTTTGTCAATATTTTTATCTTGTAAATCTTTAACTGCTTGTTTAATTAAATTAGTGTCTTTATCGGGTTTTGCAATCTCATCTAGTATTGAACCAATACGCTCAGAAACAAAATGATTTCTAGTGGTAGGAACTTGAAAAATATCTAAAAGTATTTCTTCTGCTGACCAACCGTATGTGTTGGTGTTGATATGTAAGGTTTCAATTTTAGTGTTAGTTTTTTTTAGTCCAATTATTTTTGAAGACGCTCCTTGTAAATCTGAAATTAAAAAATGTGAATGAGTAGCAATAATAATATGGCAAGTGTTATACTTTGGTTCATTAAAGAGTTTTCTAATAAATGCTAAATACTTCATTTGCCAGTTCGGATGCAAACTTATTTCAGGTTCATCAATTAAAATTAGACTACCTGGCTTAACGGTCGCCATTAACCCTACCATAGTGGAGAAAAAATGAAACTCTCCAGAACTCGTTTGCTGTATTCCTAAAGGCTTATCATTATGTATGAAATTAACACTTGGAGGATTTACCAATCCTAATTTTCGTAACTTATCGAGGTGTTCATATTCCTCTTTTAGTAAACTATGTTCAAGTTTGTTATCAACCCTATAACTTAGTTCTTTTTTAGTGCTTCTATATACTGGTATTAATCTATCTGTTTTAAAAAGTGTGTTAATGAAAAAAACTAGCCGATCTAATTCTCCATCTTCTTTTGTTAAAGATTTAAAATAGTTTAATTTAAATGGAGGGGTTACCGTTGAGTTTTTATATTGCTCATCTATTTTGTAGAAATAATCTTCTAACTCCTCTTTTTTTAAATTTCCAGTATAAAACTTTTTAGTATAAATTGTACTATACCGAACTTCAACAGAACCATTAAAACCTAAAAATTTTGATAGGTTAGTTATGCCTTCTTTAAATACTTCCGAATTTAATTGTTCTACAATAAATTCAACTGTTTTACGAACATAAGACCTAGTACTTGCTTGTTGTGGTCTATTACGAACTCCAAGGTATTTGTAGATAGGAAAATCTGCTTGTTCTCGTCCATTTCTAGGTGCTATAAATTTATCGGTTAGCATTAATGAGTTCGCAATAATACTAGACGGAAAAGCATTTATAAATTCTTCTCTTTCAATAGTTTTATTATTCAAATAAAAGTTAGGAGATGGATATTTTGACTTCTTATTAGTAATGTCAACAAACTTAATGTCTCTATTGTTGCTAAACTCAAATAAATAGCCACTATTCCAGAACTTTAAAGCAAAAAAATAGTTAACACGAAATCTATTCCCCTCAATAAGATAAACCCCTCTGAATAGATGAAGAATTAATTTTAACAATTCACTTTTTCCTGTACCATTAGACCCAATTAAAACAGTAAAGTATATTGAATTAGAATCATCTTCTTTATCTAAGAAGTTAAATGTATTATTCCCTAAAATAGGATGGTCTCTAACTTCTAAAGAATCTAACTTAAAACCATTTTGTATTATACTTTTTTCCATCCCACTTAATGTTAAACTTAATTTTTATTTAATTCAAAAAGCAAATGATGTAAAGTGAAGTCCTTGTTAAAACGAGAGTGAATACTATCGAAAGTAAAATCGTTTGCTAGAATAGATTTATTAATTATTTGTCTTAAATCTCCATTAGGGGAAGTGTCAAATTGATTATCTAATTTTTGAATTATTCTATCCTTAATACTTTTTATATCATCAGCCAATACAAAGCCTAATAGACCTCCAAAATTTTGATTTTGTGCATATTTTCCGTTAAAATAGCGATAAACACCACCATCCATTTTTGGAGGTTTGTTTTTCGGATAGATTTTAGTATAAACATATTTGTCAATGTGGGACTTTTTAGAATCAAGACTTAAATTCTTACATTCAAAATAAAACTCGTTTTCCCAATATGAATGAATTAAAGTTATGTCATAATTGCCTTCTACATCTTCGTCATTAGTTACCTCTCCAAATACTTTAAAGCCGCGTAAACTGAACTTTATATTATCTCTAAGATACTTTCTTATATATTTTGTTATTTCTCTCTCAGGTCTTGGGTGCTTTCTTGTTTGCTCCTCTTTAATTATTGTTTGAAGTTCTAATTTTGAATGGTTTTTATAGAAATCGAGCAAATAATAAAAAACCCATTCTTTCCAAAAATTGTCATTCAAATCTTTTAGATGATTTGTGTTTGTTGGCATTGGAGAAGATGGTTCTACAATTTTAATATACTCTCTCTTCTCCATCTATTTCATAAGTTTTTTTAGTACCTCTTGACCATCTTCATACGCTTTAGTTTTAGTCCAATTAGTATTTATATCTTGTTTAATAATATAGATGCAATCTTTACCCCAAATTTTTTCACGAGATGCTAAAAAGTTTTCTTGTGGATTTTGCTCAAAAATTTCATTGAGTAAATATAAACCTGTCTTCTTTGCTGATGGAGTGTCAGAAGTGTCATTCAAATTAATTTTTATGGCTAGTAAGCCTAAGCCTGTATTGTGTTCTTTCTCAAAAGTTACAGGTTTTTTTAGAAAAATATTAATAGAAGATTCTAAAGTTTCAATATAATCTCCAATTTCATTTTTAGATTTTGTTACTGCTTTCTTATTCAGAAAATAATCTTTAATTCTCTGTCTTTCTAAATAGGACAAATCATATAAATCAAAGATTAATTCATTTAAGTTATCTTGAACCTCATCATTGTACTTACATTCTTTATCTGTAAGATTTTTACTAATTCTTGAAATTTCAAAAGCAGTATTGTTGTTTAATTCTTTTGGGATTGGAAGTTCTTTTATTGCGCTTACATTTAAGTATGAAAAATTACTGCCAAATCGTTTTTGATGTTTCTGTTTTAAAAAGTAATCGATGACTTTAGAGTTGATTATTGCTGTAAATAAATAGTAATAATTTTTATCTTCTAATTTTAAACCAAATAATAGATTTGAGAAATAAAAAGTTTCTTTAACAAATACGGCATTTATTTTTTTTCCAAATAAATTCAATAAGATGTTCTCTTCTTCATAAATAAAGTGGTTTCTAGTCCTTTGAAAATTGTCATTTATGATATGTTTCTTATTGGTGTATCCATCAATTTTATTAATTATAAATTTACTAATCTTTCCGTCTGGTCTGTATAGATAAGGAGTATTGTTAGTATCAGTTTTTGTTTTTGACAAAAATTTATCATAAGCATATTGATAGTATAGTTCTACTTTTTCTTTTGAATTTATTTTTTTGTCAATTAGATTGTAATGCTTCTTTAACTTGTTAAATTCAACTCCATCTAAGCCTTTGAAACTAGAGTAATTATTGTTTTTAGATAAGTAATCTTCTAATGAATTATTATCTGATAGTTTATCGATTAACGAAATGTCAAGATAATTTCCAATTAAAAAATCTCTTAAATCAAAATCGTTATTTATTAAATCATTTTGTTCTATTATAAAAGATTCATCTTCTTTAATAATTAGTAAGTTGAAAGGTTTCTCTGAAAATAAACCCATTTTAACTGGGTAATATTTAATTAATCCAGAATGATTTTTTTGATTAGAAAAGATTAATGCCAAAACACTTTCAGAGGCATTTTCAAATAATATCTTTTTTACTCTTGATAATTCATATATTTTTTTGATGCCATATTCGCTGTAAAAGAATTTTTGAAAATCTTTTGATTTCTCATTATCAAAATTGGAACTATTTGAAACAAACCCAAATTTGGTATTTTTATTACTCCAATCTTTTATTTTAATGAAGAAACATTGAGAAATCTGATGTTTCCCAACAACTTCTTTTGCATTGTATTTAGTGGTGTCATTTTTATAAGTAAACTTATCGATGAAACTAATTTCTATTTTAAATTCATCAGTATTCTTAACTTCAAAAAACGGAGGATTACCAACTATATAGGAAAATGTTTTGTCTTTATGTGGAATTTTATTGAGGTCGGTTTCTAGAGAATTAGCGTGCTGTATATTATTGAAAAAAGAATGTTTTTTAAACAATTCAACTTGACCTTTCTTTTTTAATTGATCTGCGATAAAATCTCTTATCTGTGTTTTTTCTAACCCTCTGAATAATTGTAAGGATAATGAGAAAAGTGTAAAGCGTTGGGCGGTTAATTCTTTTTCAATACCAAAAATATTATCTTTTATAAGTTTAGTCCTAAATTCAATCCTAGAGGCAACATCTTTTAATTCTTCTTCCTTGCTATTCTCTAATAATCGTTGAAAAGCAGTAATTAAAAACATTCCAGAGCCACAAGATGGGTCTAAAACGGAACCAATTTCATCTTCTACAATAATATCATCAACTATAAGTTGTGCCAGTTTTTTAGGAGTGTAATAAATACCATTTTCTTTTTGTTTATCAGTCAAGAATATTTCATAAATATAACTGATAAATTCAACAGGAATAATATCAAATCTAAAGTCAAAAAGACGTAATTGCCCAACTTCAATATTATGGTTTAAAGAATCTTGTATTAATCCACAGATTTTTGAGTTTAGATACTTTTTCGGGATTGTTGGTTTTTCAAACAACTCATTATTAAAAATATTATGAATTATTTCAAACAATTTATTTAATCCAATGCTATCCGTGTTTAATAGTAACTTTTTATAATCTACTTCGCTGTCTTTAAAATGATGTTCATAAAAAAAAGAGTTTATAATATGATTATCTTCAAGATACTTTATATAAAGTGTTCTGTCAATTAAGGCTTGGACATACTCTTCTTTCTTTTCGGTATTATCTGAAACTAAAGAAAAAGCAGAGTTTAATTGATTTTTAAGAGCCTCAAGTGTTCCGACTAACTCTTTATCAATGCTTTTGAATTTTTTACTTTTAATCAAAAACTCTTGATAGTTAGTCCAAAAAATACCACTATCAAATTTCCAGCGTTGAATTTTATCTAACTTCTCTTGCTCCTCAATTGAAATATTAAAACGATCTAGTTCACAATCATTATCAGAAACATTTGGAGACACTTTAGCATATTGCAGAACTAGTTTTGTTAGATTATCGTTTTTTAAGTAGAAAAGTAGGTCTGCTTTGTTTTCATTCCAGATATATTTTCTAATTTCTTTTAATTCTTTTTCTTCTAGTATCTCATTTATAAAATAAAAAGAAGTATTGGTTTGATTAGGGCTATCAAAAAAAAAGGCTGAGTTTTTTAATTTTTTATTAAGTTTTGATGAATTTTCAATAACGATTTTTTTAGGCAATAAATCTTTATCAAGATTAAAGCCTAATTCATAAAAAAAATCTGTTACAATATCCATTTCACTTAAAAATACCCTGTTAAATAATTTGCACCTAATCTACAAATTTAATTAATAATTATAACAGGGCTTGGATAAACGAAAAAACTTTTTTAATAACAGTCTAAATCTCTCATTTTTTCATCGATAAAGTCCATTAGTTCAAGTTCTTTATTTGCTATTTTCCCAGTTGAATGCTTAATTTCTGACATATCAGCAGCAATTGTAAATTGTTCTTGTAGTTCTCCGCAGTTTTTATCTATAATCAATTTGTAAATTCGCTTTTTTACAATAGGGTCGTATTTATTCCAAAACTCATCATTCCCCATAATCTCATTGAATTTTCTACGCTCATTTGCAATTTTCTCTTCTTTAATTACTTCTTCTTTACGGTGTTTAACAGTAGCCTCATCAACAAAAGTTTCAAAACTCGGCACATCATTAATAGTCATAAATTCTTTTATGATTTTCGCATACGTTATTGTGGTCTTTTTTAAAGTGATACTATCATCCTCATCAATCTCATACTGCAAAGCATAGCCTTTGATTTTTCCGTTTTTAGCATCGTCTTTTAGATAACTGATATCATCCGAACCGTTATAATCAAATTTAGGATTGAATGTAAGAACTGCTACTTTTTTAATGCTGTCGTATTGTTCCGAAATATAACCCTGTTTAGGATGCCTTAATGCATAGTTATTATTACCAAACATACTACCAATTTCTGCTAGGTTTTTTATGTTTTGTAGAGATTTATCGTTTTTGTTATTCTTGATGTAATTAATTAGTACATCTTCTTTGCTTCCAAAAACCTCCGCATCACTTTTAGGCATAAATACTCCAGCAATTAGTAATAATCCGATATAAATACTGTAGCGTATTTTTTTGTTTTGAAACAAAATAACTTGCTCCTTAATTTTTTCTGATACTGGAGGTAAAAGTATTCCACCTAAAATTAGAGTTAATAAACCTGCAATAAAGTCTCCTTTTGCTATAAAGCCGAAACCTCCCATAATTAAGAAAATTGATAAAATGTATTTTGCTATTTTCATAGAACTGATGTTTAGGTGCTTTCAGCCTCAAAAAGCAGTTATATGAAACGAAAAAGGGCGTGAGGTCTGAAACGTCATTCTTAAAGGCATCGCCAGAAGCCCACAGTCAAACAGAAACAGCCTACGCCCAATCGGACGTAGCCATAAACTGTATTCTTGACTGTTATTTGAAACTGGCGATTTCTTAAGAACAGAATACGATTACGCTACTTTATTTTAATTATCTATTTTATATCTAAATTTTTTGTTCAAAGACAAAATTACATTTTTTTATTTTGTTTCAATGCAAAATTAGTGCCATTGTAGTACTAATTATTTAAGTGTCTATCATATAACCGTTGTACTTGATTTTGCTGAAACTCTTTGTTGTTACGTGTTTTATACCCTAGTTTATTTAATTCTTTAGTAATAGCATAAAAAGAAAGCCCATTTTGATACAAGGAAATAATAAACCCTTGCGCTTTTCGATTGTTCTCGTTATCTCTTGCATTTCTCATTCGAGCCTTTAACCCTTTTTCTCTTGCCTCTTTGTTTAGGCTTTGAGGAGAGCCTAACTTAATGCCTTGCTTAATTAACTCCGCTAAAGCATCTTTTGTACGTTTAGAAATACGTTCTCGTTCGTCTTGGGCAAGTACTGCCATAATTCCGATTGTAACAGAATTAGCCTCTGGCATATCAACACATTTGAATTTAACTTGCGTGTCACGAAGCGTAAAGATAAATGCAGCGTTTCTACTCAATCTATCGAGTTTAGCAATCAAAAGTGTTGCATCGTTATTTTTACAATCCTCAATGGCTTGTAATAAGTTTGGACGATTGTTATTTTTACCGCTTTCTACATCCGTATAACTTTCAATAAGTAAATCATCGTCATTAATGAAATTTAATACTGATGATTTTTGAGCGTCTAATCCTAATCCCGAATTGCCTTGCATTTTAGTCGAGACCCTGTAATATGCTATGTATTTTTTCATTACTTACGTTTTTTAAAGGTTAGTTTAAAAAATGTAAGTACTAATGATTGTTGTTCTGACTGGTTGACTGTTTTCATATTTTTTATTCTTCTGCGTTTATTATTGCTAATAGTTCTTCTACTGTTTTATCTTTCATATCATCTTTAGGAATTTCGGTGTTGAGGTTGTGTTTTGTCTCTACATAACCACGATGTTTTCCTTTTGTTTTTAAATGAAAAATTATTGCTGTTGTATCTCCTGCCTGTATTCTTTTTCGGAGTGCTGCTTCTGAAAAGTCTAAATCTATTTCAATGGCTTCTTTTATTGCATTATGATATTTAACATCTTCATTCATCCATCGATAATGAGTATCTCTATGTATGCCTACTTCTCGTGTAGATGCGGTTACATTGCCAAGAGTAGTATGCATTGCGTGTATCATTGCTTTTTTCTTTTGTGCCTTTGTCAACTTTGCTGTGGTTGGTTTTCTATTTTGCTTCATCTGTTCTCTTTTTTATAGTGTCGGATTTTGTATAATTTATATAACCGCTCTGTTAATTAAATCGCAATTCTCATTAAGGGCATCGCAGGGGTGATCCCAGTATTTATAACCATTATAGTAAAACACACGATACAAAACACTCTCGAAAATTTCTGCCTTTCCATAAAATCTAATATGTGAGACTATGTGTAAAAACAGTTCATTATTGCCGAAATTCTTGCGTAAAGTGTAAAAATGCGGGTTTTTAGGCATCGTTTTAGCAAAAATCCATTCGCTTTTTTCAAGTATCTGACCCACATATTCATCAGTTAAATTATAATGCCCTTGTGCTTTGTATTGGTTTTGTTCCCAGTACGCTTTTTGGGTGTTTAAATCAACGTTTCCAACTTCGGTAACACTAACTCCGTTTGCATTAAGATAATCGCTTAAAATATGTCGATAGCAGAAATCATCGCCCTCTCCATACCCACATAATGCTATTTTACTTTTATTTTGTTTGGAAACAAGATTTTGCAGGTCTGCTTTCAATTTTTCTATTCCTTTTTTCTTTAGGATGTCTCGGTACAGGATATTGCAGGCATACCAATCTTCTGCTTTGATATGGTAATAAAATCTAAAAGTATTAAGGCTAGTTATTCTTTGTATTTCTTCTCTTGCGTATTCCCCATATACTTTTCCTATGATGCTTACACATACATAATCCTCTTTAAGTAGTCTATCTACTTCTGTAAAGTTTGCTGTTACTATTTGTTTTATTTCTTCCATTACTTAAAAATACGATGTAGTTTCTGCGCAGGCAATTGTAGTTGAGTTTATTGGTTTCCCTTAGAAACCCATAATGTCCGTTTACATTTTTTCCATTATAGAACACGCTTCTTTTTTAGGTGGATGTTAGACTTTATTAAATCTGCTTCAACTATTTTTAAATACTTCTTGCCTCTACGAATACGTCTTGCAATTGATCTGCCTTTATAAAACTTATAAGAATGGAAATGAGCGTTCGTTAATCGCTCTCCTTTGTCATTGGTTATGAATACCAAATTTTTCTTTTTTGTTATAAAGCCGATTTTGTGTGCTTCGTTTTTGTAGTTGTAAGCAGTCTTTTTACTTACACCTAAACATTCTGCTAAGTAGTTACAAGAAATTGTATAGAAACCTTTAGGATATGTCTTGCAATTCGTAGTGGCACGCTCCATATTAGCGACCGATTGCTTTTGAAAATATCTTTTCCTGTTCCTGTAAAATATTATAACTACTGCACAGCAGAATGCTTTGAAATCAGAAAAACTTTCTGGTTCATATATTATTGCAGTTTTAGATTTGAAGTTAAGTTTTGTAAATAATTTTGGATAGCCTTTGATGTGAATGGCTTTACTTATACTGTTTATAGTAATCCATTTTTCTCTGATTAGCCACTTAAAACAGTTTAGTACTGTTTTATAATTTAGTTGTAACTCATCTGCCCAATCTTTTGCACATTCAAAAACATCTAATTCATATTTTATATGTCCGCTTGATTTAAGTTTTAGTAATAGATACAGTTTCGTGTGATTAACTTTTCTGTTAATCAAAGCGTATTCGCATAACTCAGCAGGTATGGTAGTATAATAATTTACCACGCCTGTAATTGGTTTGTGTCTGTTGGAATAGGGTATAAGCCTGCTTCTTCAAGTACAGGTTTTAATTCGTAGAGGTTTTTAAAGCCTATATATATTTGGTTCGAGAACACTCCACTTGGGGCTACAAGGTTTATACCAATTTAAAAAAAACGGTTCGTGTTTCACGAACCGTTTTTTTTATTCCTTAATTTCTTACTTTTACAGAATCAAGGGAGATCATTTACGAATTTCCCATTGATTTGATACCCTTACGAATAATTTTTCTACTTTCTTTGCCTTTAACCACTTTTCCGTTATCTTCTAACCATACAATTGCACCGGTTGGGCATCGTTGAATAGGTTTTTGTGTATTATGATTTTCTGCATAGTTAATCACTGGCAAATTGTTTATCATAGTAATTAAATCATCAGGTGCATCCATATCACATTTTCCACAGGCAGTACAACCTACCTCGCAATCTTCAAGAACAGCATTTCCGTGTTCAAGATTTTTACATGCTACCCAAAGCCGATGACTTATTGGTTGTAAAGAAAATAAATCTTTAGGACAAGCTTCAACACAATCACCACAGGCAGTACATTTTTCATTAACTACTATAGGTAAGCCATGTTCATTCATGATAATGGCATCAAAATCACAAACTACTTCGCAATCACCATGTCCCAAACAACCCCAGAAACAACCTTTACCACCACCAGAAACCAAAGTGGCTGCCTGACAACTTTGAATTCCAATATATTGAGCTCGATTGAGAGCTACATTCGTTCCGCCAGCACAAGCTAGACGAGCGACTTGCTTTTCTTCAGTACCTAATGCAACACCGAGAAATTTGGCTATAGACTCCCTTCCTTCATCTGTACTGACAGTACACTTTCCTGGTAAGGATTTTTGATGCACTAAAGCCTCCGCAAAAGGGCGACAACCTGGGTACCCACATGCACCACAATTTGCATGGGGCAACATGTCTTCCACAATTTCTATGCGTGGATCTTCATAGACATAAAGCTTCTTGTTCGCAATAATTAGCATTATTGATAGAACTAAGGTTAAACCTCCGAGTGCGGCTATTGCAACAATGATAGACATATTATTTTGTGGATTTATTAAAAAATAGGGTCTCTTTTATATCTCAATACAGGGTTAATAAATAATTTCAGCCCATTTTTTACCGGCAACTAATTCGGCTTTTCGAAGTCGCCATTTTTCTTCTGAGCCTAAAATATCTGAAAATGCCTTATTAAGCTTTTTGTGGATGGCTTCATATCCAGCAACATAAATACAGGTGTTTGACTTTCCAAGTAATTCAATTATTTCAGCAGTTTGCCCTACAATTGCTTTTTCTAGTTCAATGGGGTCAGACCACTCTGGTCTTGGACTCAATGCATGAAAGGCCTTGAATGTTTCTTCATCATAATAATTTGTAAGATCTCCATCTTTGTCATTTAAATACAATAATTCTAAACCACTGCGTGCACCATAAAATAAACGAATTTGCCCTTCCCAATCTTTTACATCTTGATAAATATGTTTGATAAATGCTCGGAATGGTGCAATACCTGTACCCATACCAATGAGAATTAAATTGGAAGTTTTGTCTTGTGGAACTTTAAAAGGTAAATTAAATGGGCCTGTAACCATAATTTCATCACCTTTTTTGCGATTGCATAAATAATTTGAAGCAACACCCTGATATTCTTCTCCATTGAATTCATCAACGTAAGAGCAACGTTTCACTAACATAGTAAGTTGCCGTTTACCTTTGATGCTTTTTGGTAAATCAGCCACACTATATAGTCTATGATGGAAATTATTTCCAAAATCACCAGAAATTTTTACCAATACTCCAAAGCTTTGGTTTACTTCGCATTCAAATTCAGAATCTTTCACTTCAAGTACAATTTCACGCACTTCTTCAGTGTCTGTTGGTGTTAGTCGTGAAGTCTTTTTAACGATTGCCTTATACCTTTTTTTAATATCAAAATCTAATAAATTTGCCATGGCTATTTTTTAATTATTATTGTTAAATGTATCATAATCAATGTTTAATCATTTTCTTTTTTTCTCTCACAAACAGAGGAAGTGCAACCGCAATTTGAACAACTTCTTCTGCCTGCCAGCACATCATCTTCTAAATATTCCTCGCGAAACACATTTTTCCATTGGGTTTGTACTAATGTCCATAACAGTACTAAAACTACAGTTGAACCAATTCCGATTATAAGTGATTGAAACATATTTTCTTTTTTTTATTAAGCCCCAAGGCCTGCAAACCCCATAAAACATAAGGATAATATTCCTGCGAGAAACAAGGTTAATGCTGTTCCTTTGGAAACGTTAGGTACTTCAGCAAAATTCAATTTTTCTCGTAAACCAGAAATTAATAGCAGTGCTAATGTAAATCCTACTCCGGCTCCTAAGGCATAAATCACACTTTCTAAAAATCCATACCCTTTATTTGTTTGAAATAATGCCACACCTAGTATAGCGCAATTAGTTGTTATCAATGGAAGAAAAATACCCAAAGAACGAAATAATGCCGGACTCATTTTTTTGATGAACATTTCGACTAATTGTACAGTAGAAGCAATCACTACAATATAACTAATCAGCTGAAGGTAAGGAGCATCGATTGCTACCAAAAAGGCATGAATACCATAAGCACACATAGAACTTATTAGCATTACAAACGTAACTGCACTCCCCATTTTTGAGGCTGTTTCTATTTTTCCTGATACGCCCAAAAATGGACAAATACCAAGAAAGTAAGCCAGAACAAAGTTGTTAACTAAGACGGCATTGAGAAAAATAGTTCCTAGAGATTCTGTATTCATGATTTTATTTTTCTTGTTTGTATCAAATTAATTATAAGTAACCAAGCTGCAAGGGTAAAAAAACCGCCAGCTGGTAATATCATTACTATCCAATTTTGAAAATTCGCAGGGAAAATGGCAAATTGAAAAATTGATCCATTACCAAGGAGTTCTCTCACTGCCCCTAAGCAAAAAAGAGCGAATGTAAAACCTAGTCCCATACCAAGTGCATCAAGCATAGATTTTCCTACCGTATTTTTAGATGCAAATGCTTCTGCACGACTTAGAATTAGGCAGTTTACCACAATTAGTGATATGAATGCGCCAAGGCTTTTGTACAACTCTACACTTATAGCTTGAATAGCATAATCTGTAACAGTAACAAATGTGGCTATTATAAGAATATACGAGGCAATACGTACTTGTTTGGGAATAAAATTACGCAGTAAGGATACCAAAATATTAGACATCAATAATACAAAAGCTGTTGCTAATCCCATTGCAAGCGCATTTTCTGCCGTATTTGAAACAGCCAATACGGGGCACATACCCAATACTTGCACAAATACCGGGTTATCTCGCCAAATTCCTTTGATAAATTCATCAGTATTGGAGGGCTCTTGTTTGGATGAGGTATTATCTTTACTCATTGTTTTCTGTTTGTTTTTCATTAGGTTTAGAATCGTCCATAATCTTCTTGTGATTGTTAAAGAGAATAGGAACGTCTTTTGCTGTACTTATGCCAATAATCTTTCCGATTGCCCGAGAAGAAATCGTTGCTCCGGTTATTCCGTCAATTTCCCAAGGGTTTTGTTTTTCACCTTGCTTCACCGTAATTACTTTGTTTTTAATCTTTCTATCATTAGTAAGGCTTACGTCTAACGCTTTAAAATTGTCAAGAAATCGTTGGTCTTTTTCAATTTTATCACCAAGTCCAGGAGTTTCTTTGCTTTCTAAAACTTGAAACCCAATTAGGATTTGTTCCTTTGGATCGTAACCATAAAGTACTCTGATAATATCGGCATAACCTTGTCCGGCAGCATCAACTGCATAACCCACAAGTTTCTCATTTTTATTATATCCTGCATAATAGGTAGATTCAGGTTTATCACCATTTTCCAACTTGGTTAATTCTCCATCGGCATTTATACCAAAAGCCTGTGTACTAATAGTTCCTGGAAGAACTTTAAAAATAGCTTTCTCTAATGCTTCAGCCTTAAGTTGTTGTACTCTCGGCAGTGTTAACTGGTAAGCTGATACAATAAGTAGAGCACTTAATATTCCAATAACCAGCATCGCTTTTAGCATTTTTATGCTACTCGAAGATTCTTGTTTTTCTATTTTGGTAGCTTTACTCATGTAGCATTTAATTTTTTAATTGTTCCATAAACCCTGTTTTTAACAAGATTATCAATATGGGGAGAAATAGCATTGGCTAATAAAATAGAATACATAACTCCTTCAGGTAAACCACTCCATATTCTAATCACAATAGTTAAGATGCCGATAATACCTCCATAAATCCATAAGCCTAATGGCGTAAGTGGTGAGGCTACCATGTCTGTAGCCATAAATACGGCACCAAGCATTAGTCCACCAGAAAATAACATAAAGAATGGAGAAGGATATATTTCACTATTGCTTAAATAAAGGATTCCACTTAATATAAATGCGCTTAATAGTACCGCCAATGGAGTTCTCCAACTCATCATATTTCGGGCTATTAAATAAATACCACCCAAAGCAATAATTACAGCACAAGTTTCACCAGCGGAACCGCTAGTTAGACCAAAAGCTAATTCTATAGTTGGTGATACAATGCCATCAAATTTAAAAGACGTTAAGGGAGTTGCTCCTGAAATGGCATCAAATTGTGGCTGCATAAAAGGCCATGTAAAGATTGACTCAGCAATAGTAGAAAATCTATTTGGTAAAAAAGCTGGATGCCAGGTAGTAATTGCTACTGGGAAGGCAGCTTGTAAAACAGCGCGAGCCACAAGTGCTGGGTTGAATACGTTATAGCCTAGTCCACCAAAAATATATTTACCAAGCGCAATACTTATTACACCGCCAACAAAAGCCATCCATAAAGGAAAGCTTGGGGGTAAAGTAAGCCCTAATAATAACCCTGTAATTACAGCAGAGTAATCATGTACTGTGGATTCTTTTTTAGAAAGTTTACATAAAAAATGCTCCGTCAATACACTGGCAAGTGTTGCTGTAGCAATAACTAGTAAGGCATTTAATCCAAAAGAATAAACAGAGAAAAATACAACAGGCAACAATGCCCATACAACATTTCTCATAATGTCACCGGTACTTCGCCTTTTATAAATGTGTGGCGATGAGCTTATATTTAATGTCTTTTTAATCATTTATTTTTTCTTTTTTTTCTGCTTCCCGTTTTCTAACAACTCGTTTAGCCAAGCGGAAATACTGAACCAAAGGGATATGGGATGGGCATACATAAGTACATGATCCGCATTCAAAACAGTCCATTAAATTATTATCTGAAGCCATTTCGTCATAAGCTTCAAATTTTGCTAGGATACCCAGTTTGGATGGATTTAACATAATAGGACAGGCATCTAAACAGGCACCGCATTTAATACAAGGATATATTTGGGACGACTTGCCCACATCTTCTCCTGTAAACACCAAAATACCTGAAGTTCCTTTTACGATAGAAATATCGAGGTTTGAAACCGCTACTCCCATCATTGGCCCACCCATATAAACTTCGCTAATTTCTTCTTCCACACCTACATAATCTAAAACGAAACGTAATGGTGTGCCTACTGGAATTAGGTAGTTTCCTTTCTTTTTAACTCCGTGACCAGTAATGGTGATAACACGTTCCTGAATACCACGTCCATGAGGCAGTAATCGCCCAATCTCTGCAGTTGTAGCAACATTTATTACCACTGCACCAACGTCTATAGGTAATCCTTTTGAGGGAACTTCCTTATTTAAGATGGAGGTGACCAACATTTTCTCTGCCCCTTGCGGGTACTTCACTGGAAGTACTTTTATAGAAACAGGTAATTCTTTAGGAATATGTTTTGCTAAGTGATCAGCTGCATCTTGCTTATTGGCTTCAATACCAATAATGGCTTTTTTAGCTCCTGTAGCCTTTAGTAAATATTTAATTCCAGTAAAAATGTCGTTTTCCTGTTCTAGCATAACGCGGTGATCCGTCGTTAAATAGGGTTCACATTCTACTCCGTTGATAAGTAGAGTTTCGCATTTTTTTCCTTCAGGTACTTTCAATTTTACATGGGTTGGAAAGGCCGCTCCTCCTAGACCAACAATTCCTGCATCCTGAATTGCTTGCAAAATTTTTTCTGCAGTAGCTGTATCAGGATCAATCGGTTTTCCTTCTAGTACTTCTTGCGTAGAAGATGGAAATGTTTTGAGATAAATCCCAAGGGACATTTTCCCAGAAATTGTCGGGACATTTGCTATCTTTTGAATAATACCAGAAACTGGAGCGTGTAATGGAACGGAAACGTAACCCACAGCCTTGGCTAATAATTCACCTCGATGCACTTCCTGACCTTCGCGAACAACAATTTGTGACGGAGCACCAATATGTTGGGCCAAAGGCAAAATGATTACAGGAGCAAAGGGAAATTGCTTGATCGGAAGATCATTGGTTTCTCCTTTGCTTTCTGGAGGGTGAATACCGTGTTTAAACGTATTCTTATAAAAATTGAATAGACCCATATTCCTTAGTTGAATTTTTCACCTCGGGCTATCCATTTTTCTATATCCTTGGCAGACCTATCTGCTGGCAATCCTGGATGAATTACACCTGCTGTACATTTTTCTGCCGCTTTGACTAAGTCTTGATAAGGGCCACCTTTAGGATTTTTTATAAAGGCCTTGCTATCTCCATTGTATTCAAAAATATTAGAATTGATTTTAGTACACTCATCACATGATGTACATTCTTCAGTTTCTAACCAAGGAGCTAAATATTCTCCATTCGATGGCTGCTCTTCGACTAATACATCTACATCGGTCGCAGGAGCTTTATTCATTGCCATTTGTACAATGTTATCTCCGTTACCGCCAGCAAGCTGCATAAGGCCTTGCGCAATATTACCTACAACTTCACTTCTTATTTTTTCTTCCAGATTTTCTTCCTGTGGTTTCTCTATTTCTACTCCAGCAAGATCACGTAACATTAACCAGAAGTCTCTTCTTTCTTCACAAGACTCAACGATTGGTTTAGCTACCAATACTCGATTAAGTTTTTGTTCTCTATCTACTGCCCATATATATGGGAATTTGCCTTCTTGTTCGCTTTCTTCTAATAGTAAAAAGTCTGCTAATAACACCATATTATCATTCCAAGCACTACGAGGAACTTTTCTAAAGTGTTTTCTAAATCGAGCTTCTGTTAATGCAAAGTCAGCAAAAGTCATTGGTAATTTCATGGTAAGGTCTTGGCCATATTCCTGATATTTTAGGTTGTATGTAGGCCATGTTTCTTCGATAGATGGATTACCAGATAAATCGAGACCTTCTCGAGTTTTGATACCGTTGTCTGGATTGTATTTAAATATTGGATATGCTCTAGATTCTACAGCAAGTTTTGCTTGGTGTGAACCTAAATCATCTGCAACACCATGCTCTGGTTGGCAAGTAGTGTATAGATTGAATAATGCAGGTCGTTTGGTCATTAAACCATCAATAAAACCTTCAATCATATGACCTGTATTAGCTAGCGTCCCTTGCATCACGTAAGTGTTTCTGTGCGCCATAGCAATAAGACCAATCTCTTTTCTAGGTTCCGTTTTTCCTTTAGCTACTTTACCATATTGCGCCATATCAGAAATCTGTCCAATGAATCCAGAAGTACAAGCTTGTCCTCCTGTATTAGAATATACTTGCGTATCTACTACGATTACTTTAATTGGTTTTCCTGAAGCCATCATTCTGGATAGGTTTTGGAAACCAATATCATACATAGCGCCATCACCACCAAGTGCCACGACAGGTGGGCAAAGCAACCATTCTTCATCGGTAAACTGTTCCCACTTAAAGTAAGTAAAGAAGTCATCATGTTCTTCTGCATTGTATTTTCCTGCAAGCTCCAATTCTGCCTTACGAATAGCTTTAAAGCCGTCCGCCATTTTTGCCATATGCCCTTCAAAAACTCCCATTGCCATAGATGTTGAATCTTGGAATAAGTGGTTGGCCCAAGGGAATGGATACGGATTGAATGGCCATGAGCTTCCCCACACGGAAGTACATCCGGTAGAGTTAAGCATCCCCATATTGGAACGACCTTTACCGGTTGTACCATTGGTATATTTCCATTTTAATTTCTTCAATTGTGCTAGAAGTTGTGTTACATTGCGCAACCACTCTTGGTCAATTGGTTCACTATCATGTTCAGATTCTAACCTTCGGGTAATTTCTGCCATGGTTAAATCTGAGTTTTGCATTTCTTTGACAATCTTCGTCATTATCTCCGAATCAGTCAAATCCAAACTATTCATTAACTTAACTTGGATGTGTTTCTCTAATTTAGCTGTCAACCCATCAATATATGCCATATGTTTTTCAATACGTGGCTGCATAAGTGACTCAACAGTAGCAGTAAATATATGTACCACTGACTTTTCAGAACAGCCCAAGCAAGCACCATCACCACTGGCAAAGTTTAGATATGCTTCTTTATTTAATAGAATGGTCTCTAATGGACCAATCTTCTCTTCAAGATTGTCTATACGATTGAATTTTGGTTTAGTACTAGGTAAGTCCATCCATAGATCCCATTCTTTATTAAGTTTTACAACTGAACCTTCGGTTTGTGGTATCTTAATCAAGGCATTATCATTACAGACTTTAACACATTCCATACACCCTTTACATGTATTTGGATTGATGGTTATACTAAATAAACCACCACTATTTTCTTCTTTTTTCTCATGTAAATCAAAATATGGCCTTGTTAGGGCGAAGTTGAATTCTCCTAATTCCTCTTTAAACCAACCAAATTCTTTGGCTAATTCTTTACCAATTCCATTATCAGAAGCGTCAATAGTCATTTCGATAGCATTAGTAATACAATCATTGACAGTTGCTTCATCTTTTGAGGTAGAAAATAGTTTTCTAACATTACCTTCTAACTTGCGAACAGCTTTAGGTAAGTGCTCTAGTTTTCCGTGATTCTTTTTCACACGTTTCACAATGGTATCAAAAACATCAGATACCTCACTTACAAGTCCTGGTATAGCCGTGTCTGGACAAACCGTATAGCAGTCTCCACAAGCCGTACAATTGTTAGGAATCCATTCAGGATGTTCAAATCGTATACCCGTCATATTACGGAAAACTGACGTAACTGCTGGCATTACACTTAGTCCTATAAATGGGTCTGTAAGATTATCATTACCCATACCGCGTAAATAAAAATTACCTGTTTGTTCCCAGAAGCGGTGAATATCACTTAATTGTGACTCGCTTTGAGGAATATTTTTCATCATTTTTGGTATAGGTGGCATAATTGCGAAAGCATTACCAGTAGTTTTGGCATCTTTTCCATTACTCAATACTTTATTAGTTATCTCATGTACTTCATCAAAACCACGTTTTACGACACGCATATTATCATCTACTACACGTTGCCCTTTAGATCCAAATTTATCCTGTAATTGGTCTTCAATGGCTTTCAATAATTGTTCGTCCGAAAATCCGGATTTTTCCATTAAAGGAGAAGCAGAGAAAAACGCGCCTTGGAAGGCAATTCCTTGCATACGTAATTGCAATTCTGGATCGGTGGCTTCTTCACGTGCAATTTTAAATCCATCTATATAATACACATGGATTTCTTTATCGATAATTATCTTTTGATAATGCTCTGGAATATCAGCCCACACTTCCTCAGCTGTTGCTCTTTCACTTTGAATAATAAAATTACCTCCTTTTTTAAGTCCCGCTAGTGCGTTGGTATGTTTAAAAACATTAGGGTCTGGAGATAAAACAACATCTACAAAGAAATATTCACAGTTTATTCTAATAGGTTCCGAAGAAGCTGCTAGATAGTAAGTGGTCGGTTGTCCTTTTTTCTCCGAACCATATTTTGGATTAGCCTTAATATTGTACCCTAATAATTCATATAAGGTCATCGCCATGTTTTTACCAGTAGTAATTGCACCCCAGCCACCGATAGAGTGGAAACGTACAGTTATAGCATCCTTTGGCATTAGGTTTGGGTTCTCTGACCCATGAACGGCTAATTCTTTAACTTTTGGATAGGATTCCACAATAGTTTCTTGGTATGCCTTTTGTTTTGGTGAGTATGGAATTTCATGAATAAAATCTATAGACAGATAAAACATTTTTTTATGTTTTCCATCGGGTAGCATATTTTCTATTGTTCCAATGATTCCTTCTGGTTGTAAATCTCTACTTCCCATACCAAATGACCCAGAGTAAACTGCAGGCATTTCGGATATGGAATAAGAAGTTAATTCAGGATAAGGTTTCTGTTTTTTATCCATACCATTTTCAACACACTTGTTCAAAACAGCACGAACTTCACGAGTAATTGGTGAATCTACGGCTAATGGTTGATCTAGTCGTTCCAATATAGTGACAGCTTTTTTACCTTTTAATATTTTTGCAAGCATATCAGCTGGAAATGGTCTAAACATAACAAGGTTGACAACCCCTACTTTTATTCCACGTGTTTCTCTGATGTAATCCACAACAACTTCTGCACTGGGCACTATACTACCTTGACCTAAAATAAGATAATCAGCATCTTCTGCTTTATAAGTCATCACCCGTTCGTAGAGTCTACCTGTTAGTTGTTCATATTCTTTAAATGCTTTGTCTGCTAACTCCTTAATATGATCAAAGAAAAATGGACGTTGTGCAGCAACACTCTGCATATAAGAATCTTGGTTTTGTACAATACCTGCCATAACAGGATTGTCTACATCCCATAGTTCTGGAATACGACGACGTGTTTCGCCATAAATAATTCGCTGAGAGGGTGTTGGTGTATTGATTATATCATCAGGTCTGCCTAGATATTCTTTAATCAATTCACGTTCTGGTAAAAGAAACGATTCGATTAAGTGTGTAGTTAAAAAACCATCCTGAGCAATAATACCCGGAGTAAGTGCTAATTCCGCAATACGGTGTGAGATAATATTAAGATCGGCTACATCTTGTGCTTTTTTTGCAAACATTTGGAAAAAACCTGTATCATCTACAGCATGATAATCATCGTGCCCTGCGTGTACGTTTAAGGTAGATTTAGTCATTGCACGGGCGCCAACATTCAACACATAAGTAAGACGTTTTCCTACAGCGGCATAGAGTGATTCGTGCATGTAAGCAATTCCCTGACCAGACGAAAAGTTAGATGTACGTAAACCAGTCATCGATAAGCCAGCAGTTACAGCAGCAGCAGCATGTTCACCTTCTGGTTCAATGAATATTAAAGGTCTATCAGAAATATTTAGATGCCCTTTGGCAGCAGCATCTGCCCAATACTCACCCATTTGGGTTGATGGAGTGATGGGATACGCTCCAGCAGCATCTGTAGATTCACGTTCACACATGATTGCTGCCGTATTTCCATCCATAGCTACAGGCTTACCCGGGTATTTGTATTTGTTTTTGATTCCTTTTGCATTCTTGGAAATGCCGATTTTTTCTAAAAATGATTTGCTCATAATTATGCTCTATTTGATAAGTTTTCTTTTAGTTACTTTAGTCTTATTTAATTAACCAATTGTTTCGCCTATTCTGCTAAATCAATATAGTTTTCCATTTCATTTAAATTCGTACTATAATTTTATATCACTCAAATCAACGTTAATGAACTAATTGTCAATAGCACGACATTATTTATAATAATGCCTCCATAGAATCTTCTTCAACGAACTTAACTCCACTTTTCAAGAGATACCCTTGCAAATAATGAAATATGGAACGATATCGATATAGTTCGCCTTGAGTCGATTCAAGAAGTTTACTAGCTTGTTCGACTTTGATTTCATTATTGTTTACAGGTAATAATTTTAATTCATAATAGAGAACAATAGAACCCTGATGAATAGACACTAAAAGTACATAAGTCAATGTTCTGATTTTATGACTTTTATCATGAAGAGAATCTTTCGCTTTGACTTATTAATATAATGGAAGAGGTGTGGGGAAACGAAAATTTTATGGTTTGATATTTATCAAAAACTTTCAATTTGTAATTACAGTAGTTTAAACCACTTATATTAATGCATTGCAGCTAAATATTTTTAGTGTTGATAATGGGTCGGGGAAATTGGAATAAAAAAAAGGAAAAACGCAGATTTCAGAAAGCTACTACTTAAAAGTGATTAAGAAATCACCATACTTATTTTAAACATTTGTATGTGTATTGCTTTTAAAATAAAGGCTATAATAATAGTTTGATTTAAATTGAACACGGTTTAAATAATATTAAGGTTAAAAATTAGTAAATTAATATATTATCATGATTCATAACCAAAGGCCGCTGGTTCGAGTACAGTTCCCACTACTAGGTTTATGCCAATTATAAAAAATGGTTCGTGTTTCACGAACCATTTTTTGTTTTATTAAGTTTTTTGCTTTTACATCCCGTACTCGAAAACGTAAACTGTTTTGTTTATTTTTCTTATCAATAAGCATTTTTAGACAGTTTTTCACCAAAGACTAATAGCACTAGATATTTGATTAGTTATTATAGTCAGACTATACTGCTTTTTTATTTATTTCATAATAATAAATTTTTTTACTCCTAAACGTTCTCCTGACACGAGTACTAAAGTATAAATTCCTTTGGCTAAATCAGCAACATTAATCTGAGTCTGGTTTTGATTCAGTGTTTTAGAACGAATCAACTGACCATTTATATTATAAATTGTTACTTCTGATTCCATGCTATTTCCTTGTTCAACATCTAAAGTAATAATATCTGAAACAGGGTTTGGATATAGCTTTAATAGATGGTTGTTTTCGTAAGAACCTTCAATGCCTAAAGTAAGTGATCCTGATAGTTTAAATTTGTACCCTTCAGTAGAATATCCATTACCACAGTGTAATCGTAAGAAGTATTTACCTGCTGTTGGAATATTGATATTAATAGGTGTACTTCCGATAAGCGCAGCATATGGACTTGCTCCTACAGGGTTTTCAAATTCGTCATAAATAAAAAGTCTGTCATAATTTGTTCCCCAATTAAGAATTTGAATCCATCCGTCTAACGTTAATGAATATTCCCCTGCACTGGCAGCATTAAAAAAATAATAGTCTTCATCGTCTGCTACATTCATAGAGTTATCTACTGAGCGCCATTCGTAGGCTTGATACCATACATCTGCTTCAGAAATCAATTTGGCTGTTGCAAAATTATCGTTGGGCTCATAAATGTCGTTAGCAGGTGTAAATGATGTACTAAAATGATAGGGTGTAGTGTTTGTTGTTGATCCCGCATGAAATCGTAAATAGTAATCTCCTTCATGTGATAAATTCATCTCAATGACTACTGGATCTGTGTCTGTACCACCACCCATCATCCAAGAATAAAAATCGTTACCGCCAGCAAAACCAATTGATTCTCCCGCTGAATTGTAAACAAATAACCTGTCATAATCTGAAGACCAATTGTATAAGGCAGTCCAGTCAACTAGTTCGATTCTTAATATACCTGGTGAATTTATTGACACCTTGTACCAGTCTTCATCACCTTGAATTTCCTCAGTGTTGATTTGTCTCCATTGGAATGCGTTAATCGCACTACCAACAGAAATTGTTGAAGCCGAAGCAAGATTGTCGTTAGGTTCGTATACATCGTCACAATATATTGCAGTAACCTTCATTTCATATTCTTGCATGGTAGCTGTTTCCCAACCCCATTTTTCACCAGAGTGAACGGAAATAGTATAGGTATCAGCTTTACCAACATTAAAGATTAAGCCTTCACTGGCTTCTATCATGTGAAATAGGAAAGGATCTGATTCAGAAGCAAATGAGTTTCCTTTTAAAGGAACACCATTGCTATTATAAACGTAAACTCGATCATAATCTATATCCCAATTGTAAGTTGACTTCCAATTGTCAATATGGATTGTAATTTCTCCTGGTGATACTATAGTTAATTGGTAATTAACAGTACTTGAAGGTTGTTGAACAAAACTATACAACTCTCCAACCTCAATTGTAGTTTGTGCATTTATATCATTATAATTTAGCCCTAATATTATAATGAAAAAACTAAAATTTAGAATTTGTTTTTTGATGTTTGTAAACTTTTTCATCGTATTTATTATTTAGATTAATAATTTTTTTATCTGCTACTAAAAATCTTTTTAATTGTTACTGTAAATGAAATAGTATAAGAAAAATACAATACTTGTATTTAGGTTATTATTTTAATTATAATCAGGTTTAATTTAATGAAACATTTCAAAGGATTCTATGATAGTTGTCAGTTTATAAAAAAAAATAAAGTTTTCTAAATTCTTATATAGTATCATTAACTTGTTTGCTATTTGGGAGTAGAATTAGAATCTCTTAAAAAAGTTGTGTGATAGCCTATATTTGAGTTTAATATTTACAAATTCTAAATAGAAAATAAATATTATTTAGAGTACACGAAAACGCAAACAATTTGCCTATGAAATTGAGTTTTTTTAAACCCAAAACCTATATAGGAAAGTAGATGTTTTAAATTGTAATATTATAAAATTAATTGGTTTTTTATGAAGCTAAAAACTAAATTATCCAATTTCTCCACGATGAGGTTTTAAAGCATCTCTGAAAATTTTCATGTATTTTTCATCAACAGTTATAAATGCAGAAAACAACATTTCGTTTTTTTCTTGAATATCAATTTCATGAAAATTTAGATTTTCTATAGTTGCAAATTCTTTTAAGTGAATACAATGATGTTTTGCTGTTTCCTTTGCATCTGGACCTCTAAAATCCCATAATAATTTTATTTTTCTAGACATTTTAGTGTTTCTTAATGATTGATAAAAATAAACAATTCTCCAGTTTTAAAACTGATTTCTATCTTATTTTTAACAGCTTTGTTTCTTGTGCCAATTCTTTCTCCGAAAGTTAAATTTTCATCATTTAAAGAATATTGTAACCCTCTTGTACTGATGTTTTTTACTTCAGGAAAAGGAACTAAAGAAATTATTTTTTGGTTACAATGTAGTATTTCAGTTTTATTATCCGCTAAAAAATAACGGCTATAGTTATCAAAAAAAGTAAGTTTTAATTTACTTTTCCATTGAATTACTGTGTGTAAGTTTCCTAAAAAGTGATCTTGTTCTTGTCCACTTGCCCCAAAAACGTGTATATTTTTAAAACCTTTTTCAAATAAAATTTGAAGAATTTTATCAAAATCTGTGAAATCTTGATTTGGTGTATGAATTACTTCAATATTTTTTGGTAAGTTTTCTAAAGAATCAAAATCGCCAGAAATAAAATGAGGTTTAATGTTGTTTTTCTCTAAAAATTGATAAGCGCCATCTGTAGCACAAATTAACTCATAATTAGAAAAATCTGGAAGTTTTTTGGGAAATTCACCATTTAAAAGTAAAAAGACAGTTCCTTTATTCATGGATACAAAAATACCCATTTCTTAATTAATGAAATGGGTATTTTAAATCAACTATTTTTTAAAATTATTATTCTCTTTCAAGTAAATGTTTTTTTCCTCCAAAAGTAAGTTCTATAGTTTTTTCAGGTAAATTAAAATCAAAACGAATTCCCATAGCATTATACAAAAAACTATCTTTTTTTATAGCTATTAATTTAAAAATTGGTTGCCCAGTAGCTTGTGCAAATAATATATTATCTTTCTTTGTAAAAGTTACTTTTGCAGGAAATGTTTTACCGCTATAAATACCTAAATAAGCATCTAATTCTTCAGGTTTTAAATTAATTGTGTTTTCTTTTTTTAATGATGAATCATTTTTAAAATATGCTTCTAAAATAGAAATTACTACAGGCATTGTAGATGAGTTTAATCCATTGAAAGTAAAACTCATTGAAATATTTCTCTCCGGAATATACAATGCATATGATTGAAATCCATCTATTTCACCATCGTGACCAAATACTTTTAAACCTTTAAAATCGAATTGCATAATTCCTAAACCTTTTCCTTTTTTTATTGTCATTAAGTTTTTTAACGAAGCTTCGGAAGTTAATTTTTTTGAAAATAAGTTTGTAAAAAAGATGTTTAATTCGGTTGAAGTAGAAACAATTGCTCCAGCTCCCATTGGGGCAGACATGTGGGTTTGTATATCAATTAAATTCCATTTATTTCCCTCAAAATAATAAGCAAGAGCTTCATTGTTTTTTGCTATAATCGGATTTCCGAATTCTGTTCTTTTTAAGTTTAAAGGTTTAATTATTCTAGATTTTAAAATTTCTGAAAATGATTTTTTATCTATCATTTCAGAGATGTAAGAAAGAATTATAAAATTTGTGTTAGAGTATTTTGATTTTTCTTTTGGTTCAAATTGAATTCCGTTTTTTACAAACCTAACAATCATTTTCTCACGAGTTTGTGGTTTTGTAATCCAAGTAGCAATATCTTTATTTTCAGTAATATTTGCTAATCCGCTTTCGTGTCTTAATAAATCTTCAATAGTAATTTTATCTGCATTTTGTATTGCCGGAAAATATTCTTTAAGTAACGTGCTTAGTGTTAGTTTACCTTCATCAATTTGTTGTAGAATAATTGTAGTTGTAAAAATTTTGGTAATGGACCCAATTCTATATTTGGTAAATTTATCTCCAATTGTTTTGTTTTTGATGTTGGAAAAACCAATGTTTTTTTGATAGAACTCAGCTCCGTTTTTAGCTATAGAAATTGTTCCCATAGCTTTGTTCTCTATTTCAAATTTATCAAATAATTTGTCAAGGTTTTTTATTGTGCTTGTTTGTGCTTCAGTAAAAACTGAGCAGATTAATAGTGTAATACATAGTATATTTTTAATCATAATCTATTTTTTAGTGATTTTTAATGACTTGTGTTTATTTGGAATTTTTAATAAGTTATTTTCTTTGTTTTTCAAGTAATTGTCAAAAAAAGAAAGAACAACCTCATTTATTATTTTATAAGCTTCAGAAGGAGCAATAGTTCCAGCTTCATTTAATTTTGGAATATTTATCATTAAAGGAATATCCATAAAACTGGCATGACCAGAATTTATAATTTTAGCGTCATAAAAAACAGAAGTACTTCCTTTTTGATATGCATATTTGTTAAAATTTGGATGTGGAGATTTCCAATCTGAAGAAATATAAAGAAAAGGTTTTGTTAATTTAGTATCAATTATGTTTCCCCATTGTACACCATCAAGATTAATCCCTGCAGAGATTCTATAGTCATCTAATGTTGCTTGTCCTACTGCTGATGCACCTTGTGAATGCCCAAATACACCAATTTTTGAAATGTCTAAATGATTGGCTAAAAAAGTATTTTGATTCCAGTTCTGTAATTCATCAATAACAGAAATAATATCTTTAGACCATCTTTTTGAAATGTCTGCAGCAATATAATTTTTCAAAATATTTTCTGAAGCTAAAAGTTGTTCTTCATCATTTTTAGCATTGTTATAATCTTGCTGACTTTTCCAAGCCATTTCTGCCATTTTTTGAGTGCTCACATACTTTTTGTCATATTCTTGATTGTAGAGTTTTATACTTCCATCAGGAAATAAAGTCCCTGTACTTTCGTATGTGTGATTAATGTTTAAAACAATATAACCTCGACTTACAATTTCTTCAATAATTGCGTAATATCCTGAAGCTTTAGAATAAGAGCCATGAGAGAAAATAAGAACAGGAAACTTTTCATTTGCAATTTTAGGCTTTAAATATGTGTTTGTTTTTATATGATTTAAATACTTAAAAGTAGATTTTGGTAACCCATATTTTGCAGCAAAACTAATTCTATCTCCTTCATTTAAATAAGGCTCTTTATTTTCGTTTTCGATGCTTGCAGGATACCAAACCTTAATCATTAACTCTCTTTTATCATCAGGATTAGAGGTTATAGTTTCTTTTCTGTCTGTTTTTAAATGAATGTATTGAGAACCAATTTTGTATTTTCCAGTTGGTTTTGGTAATTCAAAAATTGGTAAAACTGTTGGAAGGATATAACCAACAATTAATAAGATACTTACACCAATTATTGTAAAACTTTTTTTTAGCCAACTTCCATTAAAAATTGAATATTCTTTATAAAAACAAAAAGCAATTATACATAGTAAAATGTAAATAGGTAGCATTTGCCATCTATAACCTTCAAACAAAAAATGAATAGTTAGTAAACTTAAAATGAGTACTATTTCTACTTTTTTATGAATGCTATTTTTTACTAAAGTGATATAAAAAATTGAAGCTAAAGAAAATATTAGCAGGAATATTTCAAAATATCTCATTAATTATTCCTTTTTCATCCATGTAAGCACAATAATACCTAATCGACCAACAAGGAAAGTAAAAGTTCCTAAAGTAGGAGGTAAGATTCCTCTTTTAATTCCACCAGCTAAAACTGCTGGATGGATATCTCCATTTATAGATTCTAAAGCGTCTAAAGCATTAATTAAACCTAAAATAAATCCAAAGAAACCAAAAACAAGTGCAAATAAACTAATAGCTTTAATGAGTTCTACATTTTTTTGTGAATTTTTTTTAAATCCTTTAGCTACTAAGAAAATAGTAATAATTAGTAAAATAAGTAATGAGACCATAAATGAAGGACCTCCTTCGTTAATTAATTGCATAGTATTTGTTTTAAAACTAGATTCAAATATATTTTTAAAATTCCTTGTAAGATTTTATTTGCGATGGATGAACAATTTCTACTAGGTTTCTACAAAAAGTAGTTTGTTTTTGTAAAAAAAGCACAAATTTTGCTTTTTCGAGACGAAAACATGAATTTCGTCGATATTTATTCTAATAGTTAAACCTTTATTTTTATTTTGTAGCATGCAAAAAAAACAGCTTTTAAACTTTAAAGAAGCGCTAATTCATCTCTTAATTTGGAGTTTAGTTTGGTTTTTCTTTAGAAGTTTTTTTAGTGTAGGTACAGCGAATAAAGAGTTTTTATTTTGGTTTTCTACTTTATTAAGTTTAATAGCTTTAGTAGCTTCTTACGTTTTTGTGTACGATTTAATCCCTAAATATTTATTGACTAATCAATATAGAAAATTTGCTATTTACACTTTCTATTCTGGTGTATTTGTAACTACAGGCGTTTTAATGACTGTTGCTTTTGGTTTTGTTTTTTTCTTCAATTTAGAATATCAAAAAATGCCAGTTTTAATTAAAAGTCCTGCAGTGATTTTAGTCTGTGTGTTGTTAATTGTTGCATTGGCCAGTGCTTTAAAAATATTAAAACATAGCTATAAATCTTTAGAAGAAAAGAAGACTTTAGAAAATAAGTTTTTGCAAACGAAGTTGGAATTAAAAGAACAAGAGTTACGATTTTTAAAGATGCAAATTCATCCACATTTTTTGTTTAATTCTTTAAATACAATTTATGGTTTTGCAATCGCTAAAGCGGATGAAGCTCCTGAAATGATTTTAAAATTATCTAATTTATTAGATTATATTTTATATCAAGTAGAAAAACCAAAAGTACTTTTAGCAGAAGAAATAAATCATTTAGAAGATTATATTTCATTAGAAAAAATGCGTTTTCATGATACTTTACAAGTTAGTTTTAAGATAGAAAATATAAATGATAGTTTGCAAATTTCGCCAATGTTATTAATTCCGTTTGTAGAAAATAGTTTTAAACATGGAGCAATTATTGATGGAGTTTTAAAAGTTGATATCAATCTAAAAATAGAAAATAATAAACTGTTTTTTGAGATAAAAAACTTTTCATCCAAAGAAAAGGATACAGAAAACGGAATAGGTTTAGAGAACATTAAGAAGCGATTGTTAATGTTATACCCAAATAAACATCAGCTTAAAATTGAAGAGACAAGTTTGAGTTTTAAAGTAACTTTAGAAATTGAATTTTAAAAAATAAAAATGAGTAAAATAAATTGTGTAATTGTTGATGATGAGCCAGTTGCTAGAGAAATACTTACTTCTTTTGTGGCTAAAATTCCGAAATTAAAACTGGTTAAAAGTTGTAAAAATGCCATGGAAGCATTTGAAATTTTAAATCAGCAAAAAGTAGATTTATTTTTCTTAGATATTAATATGCCAGATGTTTCTGGACTCTCTTTAGCAAAATCGATTAATAAAAATTCTAAGATTATTTTTACAACTGCGTATAGAGAATATGCAGTTGATGGTTTTGATTTACAAGCGGTAGATTATTTGTTGAAACCAATAGCTTTCGATCGTTTTTTACAAGCTGTAAATAAATTTTTTGAAACTAAAATAGTAACAAAACCCTCTTTAGATATTGAAGAAACATTAGTGAAAAATAATTACATTTTTGTAAGATCAGACCGTAAAATGGTAAAGGTGGTTTTTGATGAAATTCTGTATGTAGAAAGTTTATCAGATTATATTAAAATTTATACAAAAGAAAATGTTTTAGTAACAAGAGAAACTATTTCTAATTTAGAGATGAAATTACCATCGCTACAATTTTTAAGAATCCATAGATCTTATATTATTAATATTGATAAAACAGACTCTTATACAAACGAATTTATTGAAATCAATAAAAACGCAATTCCTATTAGTAGAACTTACAAAGAAAATGTACTAAAAAAGTTAACTGAAATTTAGCCGAAATAGTTTTATCTTTGATGCAAATTTTAAACGTTTGAATACAGCACAATTTATATCGAAATCGGTTAATAAATCAATAGAAAAAGCAAGTTTTACCTGGAAAACACCTAGTAATATTGCCTTAGTAAAATATTGGGGAAAAAGTAACCCTCAAATACCAAAGAACGCTTCTATAAGTTTTACACTAAATAATTGCCATACAATAACTACAATCGATTTTGAACAAAAAGAAAAATCAAAAAATGTAGATTTCGATTTATTTTTTGAAGGAAAACAAAAAGATGCTTTTAAACCAAAAATTGCCGAATTCTTTAAAAGAATACAAGAATATTGCCCTTATATTTTTGAATATAAAATGACAATTAACTCAGAAAATTCTTTTCCACATTCAAGCGGAATTGCTTCTTCTGCAAGTGGTTTAAGTGCTATTGCTATGTGTTTAATGAGTTTAGAATCTGAATTAAATCCTGATTTATCAGAGAAAGAAATCAACAAAAAAGCTTCTTTTTTAGCAAGATTAGGTTCTGGTAGCGCAAGTAGAAGTATAGAGGGACCTTTGGTTGTTTGGGGAAATCATCCAGAAATTGAAGGGAGTTCAGATTTGTTTGGTGTAAAATTTCCTTATAAAGTACATTCCGTTTTTGAGAATTATCAAGATGCAATTTTGTTAGTAGATAAAGGCGAAAAACAAGTTTCTAGCACTGTTGGTCATAATTTAATGCACAATCATCCTTATGCAGAAAGTCGTTTTATTCAGGCAAATGATAATTTAGCCAAAATTTCAGAGATTCTTCAAAATGGAGATATAGAAGCGTTTATCAATTTAGTAGAAAGTGAAGCGCTTACTTTACATGCAATGATGCTAACAAGTAGTCCGTATTTTATATTGATGAAACCAAATACTTTAGAAATTATTAATAACATTTGGAAGTATAGAAATGAAAATGATAGTAATATTTGTTTTACGTTAGATGCAGGTGCAAATGTGCATGTTTTGTATCCTGAGAATGAAAAAGAGAAAGTAAATCAATTTATAGAAAATCAACTGTCTAAATACTGTCAAAAAAATCAGTATATTTGTGATTCTGTGGGTTTTGGAGCAAAAAAAATGTAAAATTCTCAGAATAAAATACTCATAAATGAAAGCTTTTATTAAGTTTGTAGTTGTACTAGTTTTTCTTTTTTCGTTATCTGTTTCTGCCCAAAAAACAACTTGGTTGGATGCTGATTTAAGGGCAACAAATCAATCAAATTCAGTTTACTATAAAGTAACTTCTTCTGATGATAAAAAAGTAGATTACTTTTATAAAAGTGGAAAAATATTTAGAAAAGTAAATTTTAAAAACAGAAAACCAATTGGAGTGTTTTCTGAATTCTATGAAACAGGAGAGTTAAGAGTTTCTGGTAAATATGAAAATGGTTTAGAAGAAGGTGTTTGGAAAACTTATTATAAAAACGGAAAAATTAAGGAAAAAGGAAAATATAAAAAGGGAGAAAAAGTTGGTATTTGGAAGACTTTTTATAAGAATTTTTAATAAGATCTTTTTAACATAATAATTTGTATTTTTGCAGAACTATAAAAAAGAAAAATGAAAGGACCATTATTTTATGCTAAAATTCTTCTCTTTGGAGAATATGGAATCATAAAAGATTCTAAAGGTTTAGCAATTCCGTTTAATGCTTATAGAGGAGCTTTAAAAACTTCTTCAGATTTATCTGATAATCACAAACTTTCTAATCAAAATTTACAACGTTTTTATCTGCATTTAGCTTCGTTAAAAACGGATTTAGTATCTTTTGATTTAAGCGATTTAAAGAAAGATATTGATAACGGAATGTATTTTGATTCTTCAATACCACAAGGTTATGGAGTTGGAAGTTCTGGTGCTTTAGTAGCATCGATCTACGATAAATATGCTAATGATAAAATAACTGTTTTAGAGAATTTAACTAGAGAAAAATTATTAAAATTGAAACAGGTTTTTTCTTTAATGGAATCTTTCTTTCACGGTAAAAGTTCTGGTTTAGACCCTTTAAATAGTTACTTAAGCTTACCGATTTTAATCAACTCTAAAGATAATGTTGAGCCTGCAGGAATTCCTTCTCAACAACAAGGTAAAGGTGCAGTTTTCTTATTAGATTCTGAGCAAATTGGAGAAACAGAACCGATGGTTAACATCTTTATGAATAAGATGAAAAACGAAGGTTTTAGAAAAATGATTAGCGAAGAATTTGCAACTACAACAGATGCTTGTATTGAAGATTTCTTACATGGAAATGTAAAATCTTTGTTTGGAAATGTAAAATCCCTTTCTAAAATTGTTTTAAAGAACTTTAAACCTATGATTCCTGATGCTTTTCACAAAGTTTGGGAAAACGGAATTAAAACAAATGATTACTACTTAAAGCTTTGTGGTTCTGGTGGTGGAGGCTATATTTTAGGCTTCACTGAAGATTATGAAAAAGCTCAAAAAAGTCTTGAAAACTATAAGTTAGAATTGGTTTATAGATTCTAATTTTATGTTGAGCTTTAAATTAAAAAGATTCATTTTTAAATTTTTCAGCTTACTTTCTGTTATAAGAGGCTATAACATTCTTGTTTTGGTGTTGGCTCAGTATTTAGCGGCCATTTTTATTTTTTCACCTAAAAAATATGTTAGAAGTATTGTGCTAGATGTAGATTTATTTTACATCGTTTTGGCAAGTATATGTGTTGTTGCTTCTGGTTATATTATCAATAATTTTTATGATGTTAAAGTTGATAGAATCAATAGACCATTAAAATCTAATTTAGATAATTACGTAAAACAGTCTACTAAGTTAAAGCTATATTTTACTCTAAACTTTATAGGATTTGTTTTTGGGTATTTAATTTCTTGGAAAGCAGCTTTGTTTTTTGCTAGTTATATTTTTGCGATTTGGTTTTACTCACACAAGTTAAAAAAGTATCCTTTTACAGGTTTGGTTTCTGCTACAGTACTTACAATTTTACCCTTCTTTGCAGTATTTGTGTACTATAAAAATTTTTCAAAAATAATTTTTGTGCATGCAGTTTTTCTTTTTTTGGTATTAATGGTTAGAGAATTGCTAAAAGATTTACAGAACATGAAAGGGGCAATCGTGAACGATTATGCTACTTTTCCTGTTTTTTACGGAGAAAAAAAAACAAAACAATTATCAATTTTTTTATTAGTATTAACACTTTTTCCTGTGATAATTTTATTTAGTTATCCTGCATTAAGTTATATGAGATACTATTTCTATTTTGCTTTAATAGTTCTAATTTTCCTAGGGTTTTATTTGTGGAATTCAACAGAAACCAACCAATATAGAATGATGCATAATGTTTTGAAAGTGTTGCTTTTAATCGGTGTTTTTTCTTTAATTTTTATTGATACTTCTCTTATTGTAGAAAAAGTGATACACAGATTGAATTAAGATTTTTTATGCTTATTTTTGCAGAAATTTTAAGTAATGAATTCAAATAAAAACTCGTCGAGAGGACGACAAGAAGGTAAAAAAAGTACTCCTCTAAGCAGAAAAAGAAAACCTTTAGACAGAAAAAGTACTAAAAAAACTTTTACTAAAATTAAACCTATTCAAAAATCTGATGAATCATCAGGAATCCGTTTAAACAAATACATTGCAAATTCTGGAGTATGTTCTCGTAGAGAAGCAGATACTTATATAGAGCATGGAAGTGTAGAGGTAAATGGTAAATTAGTAACAGAAATGGGATACAAAGTTCAGCCTAACGATATTGTTCGTTTTGATGGAACTTCAATTACACCAGAACAAAAAAGATATATTTTACTAAATAAGCCAAAAAACTACATCACCACTATGGATGATGATAGAGGTAGAAAAACAGTGATGGAATTGATTGCAAATGCATCAAAAGAAAGAATATATCCTGTTGGAAGATTAGATAGAAACACTACAGGTTTGTTGTTGTTTACTAATGATGGTGATTTGGCAAAAAAATTAACACATCCAAAACATAATGTTCGTAAATTATATCATGCTTCTTTAGATAAGAAGTTAGAATTAAGAGATTTAGAGAAATTACGAGGAGAAGTTATTATTGAGGGTAGAAAAGTATTTATTGATGCTATTTCTTATGTTGATGGACAACCAAAATCTGAAATTGGAATAGAAATACATTCAGGTAGAAATAGAATTGTTCGTAAGATTTTTGAACACGTTGGTTACAAAGTAAATAAATTAGATCGAGTAATTTTCGCTGAATTAACGAAGAAAAATTTACCAAGAGGAAGATGGAGAGAGCTAACAAGTTTAGAACTTGCCAATCTTCAAAAGATGCAATAGAATAAAAAAAACCAGCTTAATGCTGGTTTTTTTTAGTCTATCTTTCAATCAATTAAAATAATAAATCTATTATGTTGCAAAAAGAGTTTCATTTTATCCAAGAGCATTTAGTTTATATAGATAAAGAAGATATAGATGTTTCTAAAGCAAATGTTGGTTGGCATTTAGATCATTCTTTAAAAGTGGTTAATAGTGTTTGCACAGCGATAAAGAATTCTAATGCAATAGATTATAAGAGAGAGTTTAATTTGTTGCGTTTAATCACTTTTACTTTGGGATTTTTTCCAAGAGGGAAAGCAAAAGCTCCAAAAAGAGTTTTACCACCAGAAGTTGTTTTAAAAGAAGAAATTAAAAGCCAGTTAGAATTGGCATTCTCAAATTTAGAAATGATGAAAGTTTTAGATGAGAATCAATATTTTACGCATCCATTGTTTAAACAGTTAAATAAAAAGCAAACTTTAAAATTTTTAAAATTGCACACCAATCACCATTTAAAGATTGTAAAAGATATTTTGAAATAGTTTAAAGTACAAAAAAACCCAAACTAAAAAGTTTGGGTTTGTAAGTGGTACCTCCAGGAATCGAACCAGGGACACAAGGATTTTCAGTCCTTTGCTCTACCAACTGAGCTAAGGTACCATTGCCTTAGCGGATGCAAATATAAAATGTTTTTTTACATCTGCTAGAGAAAATTTAAAAAAATGTGTTGTATTTTTGAAATTGTCAATAAAAATAAAGATGAATTTAATTATAGATGTTGGTAATACAAGAGTTAAAGCTGCTGTTTTTGAGAAAGATACATTGGTAGAGCTTGTGTTTTTTGATAAAAGAAGAATCTTATCAGAAATAAAAAAAATAGTTAAAAAATATTCAATTTCTAAAGGAATAATGTCAAATGTTGCTTCAATTTCAGATTTGAAGCTTAAAAAATTGCAAAAAATAGTTCAAATAAGATCTATTTCTTCTTCTACAAAGGTTCCTTTTAAGAATCTCTATAAAACACCAAAAACTTTAGGAGTTGATAGAATTGCATTAGTTGCAGGTGCAGTCAGTCAATTTTTGAATAAAAATGTTTTGGTTATAGATGCTGGTACATGTATTACTTTTGATTTTGTAAATTCTAAAGGAGAATATTTAGGTGGCGCAATTTCACCAGGAATAAAAATGAGATTTAATTCTTTAAATTACTTTACAGCAAATCTACCTTTATTAGAAAAAGAAGAGGTTTGTAATTTTATTGGAAGTAGTACAAAAGAAAGCATGAATTCTGGTATAGTTAATGGAGTAATTCAGGAAATTGATGGCATTATCAATCAATATAAAAAGAAATATTATGATTTAACAGTTGTTTTAACAGGAGGAGACACAAATTTCTTGTCAAAACAATTAAAAAGTAGCATATTTGCCAATCAAAATTTTCTCCTACAAGGATTAAATAAAATATTGATATTTAACATAGACAAATGATTAGAAACATTTTATTAGTCTTTTTGCTAATAACTTCTATAGCTGCATCAGCTCAAAGAACAAACTCATCACCATATTCTTTTTTTGGTATTGGAGAAGAATTTAATCCAGTTACTGTAGAGCAAAGTTCAATGGGAGGAATTGGAGTTGCTTTTAGCCATTATAAGTATTTAAATTTCACAAACCCTGCAGCTTACGCAGATTTAAGATACACAACATATTCATTTGGATTGTTAAATAATAGGTTAACAATTGATAATGGTTCAGCAAAGGAAACTTCAAATTCTACTAGTTTAAGCTATTTTACATTAGGAGTTCCTTTAGGCAAGAAAGCAGGTATGTCTGTTGGTATTCAACCAGTTTCAACTGTAGGTTATTCTTTGTTTAATGCTGGTTTAGAAAGTAGTGGAAAAAATACAGAGACTCTTTATTCGGGTAAAGGTGGTGTAAGTAGGGTTTATGGTAGTTTTGGTATAAAGTTAACTAAAGAAATTTCTTTGGGTATAGAAGCAGATTATAGTTTTGGTAACGTTGAGAACAGTATAACTAATAAGATTGAAGACGTATCTTTAGCAACAAAATATAAAGAAAGCACACAAGTTAGAGGAGGTTCTGTAACTATAGGAACTCAATATAAAAAAGAACTAAAAAACAAACTCGTTTTAAGTGGAGGAGCTACTTTTAAAATGGGTAATGATTTAAAAGTAACAGGAGACGATTATTTATATTCTCTTACACTTTCAAGCACTGGTGCTGAATTTGGTAGAGATACAATATCTCAATCTAGTATTATTGGAAATTATAGTTTACCTCTTAAAACTACTTTAGGAGCTGGTTTGGGTAAATATGATAAATGGTATGTTGGTTTAGAATATGAAAACCAAGATGCAATAGCAACAACAGGTTCTTTAAGCACTACTAATGCTGCTTATAAATATGGTGAATCAAATAGGTTTTCTTTAGGTGGATATTATCTTCCTAAAATAAATTCAATATCAAGTTACTGGGAAAGAATTACCTATAGGGCAGGTGTTCGTTTTGAAAAATCAGGTTTATTAGTGGATGGATCAAGTTTAAATACGAATTTTACTCCAATAGACGACTTTGGCATATCTTTTGGTCTAGGTTTACCATTGAAACAATTATCCACAATAAATATGGGTTTTGAATTCGGTAAGAGAGGAACAACTAATAATAACTTAATTCAAGAAAATTATTTTAATTTTAGATTAAGTTTATCTTTGACAGATACTAATTGGTTTCAAAAAAGAAAAATAGATTAACAAAAAACTAACAAAATGAAGAAAATTACGTTTTTACTAGCTGCAATGTTTTTATTAGCTTCAGCAAAAACAAATGCGCAAGATGATGCGAAAAGAGAGTGTACAATTAAGTATAATCTTTTTAAAGGAGATTATCAATCAAAAAAATACGATGAAGCTTATGCTAATTGGATTTATTTAATGGATAATTGTAAGGATCTATCTGTAAATGTTTACAAATTTGGATCAAATTTAGCAGAAGATGTTAGAAAAGACCCTGTTTTAGCTAAAAGAGTTTACGAACAAAGGTTACAGTACTTCCCAACAAAGAATCCAGCAAAAGTTCATAGTGATTATGCTACATATTTGTCAAAAAATAAATTAGCTTCTGATGATGAAATTTTCTTAATTTTAGAAAAAGGATATAATATTGACCCAACTAAAATGGGAGTAAAAAATTTATATGTATACTTTCAAGGAGTAACTGATAGAAATAAAGACACAAATCCTCAAAAAGTTTTTGATACTTATGATGATGTTTTAGAATCGGTAAGTGAAAAATTAGAAGGTTATGCAAAAAAATTAGTTCCTTTATCGGATTCAACAAAGGTTTTAGATAAAAGAGAAAAAAGTTTAAAGAGAGCATATTCTATAAATTCAAAAGCTTTAGGAACTGTAGAAGGAGGATTAGATGCAATAATTTCTGAAATAGCTACTTGTGAAAGATTAGTACCATTATATAAAAGAGATTTTGAAGCTAATAAATCAAATTCAGTTTGGTTAAGAAGAGCAGTGTCTAGAATGTTTAACAAAGGTTGTCAAGACGACCCGATGTATGAAACATTAGCAAAAGCATATGCAGAAGCAGCACCTTCTCCAGATTCAAAATCATTTTATGCAGGTATTTTAGAGAAAAATGGAGATGCTAGTGGAGCAGCTGCAATGAGACAAGAAGCATTTGACTTAGAAACTGACCCATTAAAGAAATCAAAATATAAATTAAAATTTGCTCAAGCAGCGAAGAAAAGAGGTCAAAAAAGTAAAGCAAGAAGTTTAGCTAGAGAAGCAATTAGTTTTAACCCAAATTCAGGTAAAGCGTATTTATTTATTGCAAACTTATATGCTGGTAGTGCAAACTCTTGTGGTAAAAGTGAATTTGAAAAAAGAATGGTGTATGTTGCAGCTTTAAGAATGGCGCAAAGAGCATCGTCTGTAGATCCAAGTATTTCTGGAGTTGCAGGAAAATATATAAGAAGTTATAAAGGAAACGTACCAAGTAAAAAAGTAATTTTTACTGCAGGTGTTACTCCTGGTAGCAGTTATTCAATAAAATGTTGGATTGGAGAAACTGTAAGAGTTCCTAATTAATATTTAGTGAGTAGCTCTAAAAATATATTACACAAAAGCATTACTGTTCTTTTTATAACAGTAATGCTTTTTTCTTGCTCTAATAATACGCAAGAAGTTAGAGATTTTTTGGCCTCAAAGAATTTGCCAATTGGTGTTGCAAAGGACGCATTTCATGTATATAAAGATTCTGGGAGAATAACATCAAAACTAATTACTCCTTTATTACGTGATTTTAGTAATAGAAAGCAACACCCTTATAATGAGTTTCCAAAAGGAATAAAAATTATAAATTTTGAAGGAAAAGATTCTGTTACAATAACAGGTAATTATGCATTGTCATATTCTAAAACATCAATTTCAGAAATTACTGGTAATGTTGTTGTGCTAAATCACAAAGAACAATCTAAACTAGAAACAGAGCACTTGCTTTGGGATCAAAACACAAAATATTTTTTTTCAGAAGCAGCATTTACCTTAACTACTTTAAAAGATACTATTTATGGAGTAGGGTTTGAAAGTAAGGAAGATTTGAGTATGCATCTAGCAAAAAAAACAACAGGAAAATTAGAAACAACAGAATAAAAATAAGATGAATAAACTTTGGAAATTCTTTCAGTATGGCTATTTAATTGTAGCAATAATCTGTTTAATAGAGGGTATTGTTAGATGGAGTGAAGACAGAGAAAAGGCTTATATGTTTCTTGGTGCTGCAATTTTTATTACCTTAGTTTTTTTCTTTAAAAGGCATTTTAGAAAAAAAGTAGAAAAAAGAAACAACTTAAATAAATAGATTGTTTATTTCTTAATGGAAATTGAAGCTATAATTATATTGATCTCAATTATACTTTCCGCATTTTTTTCGGGAATGGAGATTGCTTTTGTTTCAGCCAATAAACTTCATATTGAGTTAGAAAAAAAACGAGAAGGTTTCATTCCGAAAATTCTGAATAGAATTACTCAAAAATCATCAAAATTTATTACCACAATGTTGGTGGGTAATAATATCTCTTTGGTAATTTATAGTTATTATATGGGAAGTTTCTTAGTTAAGATACTTCCATTAGATAGTTATAATGATTTTTCTGTTCTTTTAATTCAGACAATTATATCAACCATAATTATATTAATAACAGCAGAGTTTTTACCAAAGGCTATTTTTAGAGTTTACGCAAATGAGGTGTTAAAATTATTTGCTGTTCCTGCCTATATTTTCTATGTATTGTTTCATTTTATTTCTGAGTTTATCACTTTTATTTCAGATTTCTTTCTGCGTGTTTTCTTTAAAACAAATGCAGATGAAGAACAAACCGAATTTAGTAAAGAAGAATTAGGAAACTATATATCAGAGCAATTAGAAACTGGTAATGATGATGATGAAGTGGATTCTGAGATTCAAATTTTTCAAAATGCATTAGATTTTCATAATGTAAAAGCCAGAGAAGTGATGGTTCCTAGAACCGAAATTGTAGCAGTAGAGTTGCATGAAAGAGTAACTAATTTAAAAAATATTTTTATAGATACAGGTTTGTCTAAAGTTCTAGTATATAAAACCTCGTTAGATGATGTAATTGGTTATGTAAATGCTTTTGAGTTATTTAAAAAACCTAAGAGTATAAAGTCTATTTTATTGCCTGTAGAAGTTGTGCCAGAATCTATGATGATAAATGATGTTTTAAATAGTTTAATGAAAAAACGCAAAAGTGTTGCTGTTGTTGTTGATGAATATGGAGGAACATCTGGTATGATCACTGTAGAAGATATTGTAGAAGAATTATTTGGCGAAATTGAAGATGAACATGATACTCAAGAGTTTTTAGAAAAGAAATTGTCAGAAAATGAATTTAATTTTTCTGCAAGAATAGAAGTAGATTATTTGAATGAAGAATATGAGCTAGGTATCCCAAAATCTGAAGCTTATGAAACTTTAGGAGGATTTATTATTGAGCATACAGAGAATATTCCTGAAGAAAATGAAGTAGTTGATATTGAGGGTTTTGAAATTAGAATCTTAAAAATGAGTAGCGCTAAAATTGAAGAAGTGCACTTAAAAATAAAAGAAGAAGAAGTTTAAAACGAATCTATTCATTTTCAGTGATTAAAATACACTTTCACTTACTATTAATAAGTAAAAAATCGGTTGCAATATTAAAACCCAAATCGTATATTCGCCAACTGAAATAAAATAAACGACGTATGGCAGTTTTATCAAAAATTAGAGAACGTTCAATGTTCTTAATCATTATAATTGGTTTAGCACTTTTTGCTTTTGTATTAGATCCATCTACTTTAGGTGATTTTTTCAATTCAAGTAAAGTTAACGAAATAGGTGAAATAAATGGAGAATCTATCTCTAGACAAGAGTTTGCTGCAGAATTAGAAGCATATAAGCAACAAGCTGGTAATAGAGTTTCTGAAATGCAAGCAAGTAAAACTGTTTGGGATAATATGGTTAGAAAAAAAATCTACCAAAATCAATTATCAGAAGCAGGAATTACTGTTGGTGAAGCAGATGTTTGGGCAGAAGTTATAAACGCTCCTTCAGTAAATAGTAATCCTCAATTTCAAAATGAAGCAGGTTTATTTGATGAAGCAAAATTCAAACAATTTTTAGCTGATACTAAAGAAAACAATCCACAAATGTGGGGAGCTTGGTCTAATTATATGAATCAAATTAGAGACAATGCAGAAAGAAATACATATAATAACTTAGTTACTGCAGGTCTTGGTTCTTCTTTAAAAGAAGGAGAATTTCAGTATTTTACAGATAACACGAAATTAAATGCGCAGTTTGTATATGTACCTTATACTTCTATAGCAGACAGTTTAGTTTCTGTTTCTAAAGAAGAAATAGCTTCTTATATTAAAGAAAACTCAAATGATTTTAAAGTAGAAGAATCTAGAGATATCTCTTATGTAAAGTTTGATATTACTGCAACTGAAGAAGATGAAAATGCAATTAAAGCTGAATTATATGGGATTATTGAAGACTTTAAAAATATTACTAATGATGTAGAGTTTTTAAGTGAAAATGATTCTGATACAAGCATTGATGATAATTTTAAATTTGAAAATGCAGTTAATAAAACTGTAGCTTCAGCTATTTTTAGTGGAGTTAAAGGAGATGTTTTTGGACCTTATAAAGATCAAGGATTTTTTAAAATATCAAAAATTACATCAGTTGCAAAAATGCCAGATTCTGCAAAAGCAAGTCATATTTTAATTCCTTTTATTGGTGCACAAAGAGTTGCTCCAGATGTTACTAGAACTGAAGATGAAGCTAAAAAATTAGCAGATAGCCTTTTAAATGTGGTGAAAAGAAGAGGAAGTAAGTTTGCAAGTTTAGCTAAAGAATTCTCTTCTGATAAAGGTTCTGCAGAAAAAGGAGGGACTTATGATTGGTTTAACTATAATAGAATGACTCCTGCTTTTAGAGATTTCGCTTTTGAAGGTAAAAAAGGAGATATAGGAGTTGTTAAAACACCATTTGGTTTTCATGTAATTAAAGTAGATGGACAAAAGAATAATCAAACGGTTGTAAAATTAGCAACTTTTGGTAGAAAAATAGTAGCTTCTGAAACTACAGAGAATGCAGTTTTTCAAAAAGCAGAACAATTTGCTTTAGCTACATCTAAAGACAAAAAGTTTTTTGCAATAGCTAAAGAGAACAAATATGTAACTAAGCCTGCTATTGGTTTAAAAGTTTTAGATGAAAATGTTCCTGGTTTAGGAAATGAAAGACAAATTGTTTCTTGGGCTTTTGGGAATGATACAAAACCTGGAGATTTTAAACGTTTTGATTTAGAAGGAAGTCATGTTGTAGCTTTTGTAACGGCTAAAACTGAAAAAGGATTAATGTCTGCAGCAAAAGCAACAAATAGAGTTAAACCTACTTTAATTAATGAAAAGAAAGCAAAATTAATTGCTGATAAATTTAATGGAAGTGCTTTACAGGATATTGCAAAAGAAAATAATACTTCTGTTAGAAATGGTAATGGAGTTACTTTAAAAAGTCCAACATTATCAGGAGCTGGTTCTGAACCTAAAGTGGTAGGTGCGATGTTTAATGCAGAATTAAATAAAGTTTATAAAAACATAGAAGGTAATAGAGGTGTGTATGCTTTTACAGTAACTAATAAAGAGTTGCCAACTGCTTTACCAAATTATGAGGCTGCTAGAAAATCTATTTCTGACGCTAGAAAAAACAAAACATTTGTAATGTATGAAGCTATTAAAAAAGCTTCTGAGATTGAAGATAACAGGTCAAGCTTATACGTAGGAAACTAAGTTAAGTTTTATAAAATATTAAAACCGTTCAAATTTTTTGAACGGTTTTTTTATGCTCTAATTTAAGGTAACTGAATCTTAATAAGTCTTTTGCTTTTCTTTAAGTATTGCCAATTGCAAGTTAGTTTAGCCCTGATTGAACGGTTTGTTTGAGCTCTTTTTTATTCTTTTTTAGGATAAAAAAAGCGAGTAGTGAAAGCAGGAAATAGCTTCCAATAAAAAAACCTTCTTGATTTCTCAAAAAGGTTTTGTATAAATTTTTGTTTTAAAATCTATAGGTTATTTCTAACCATTCATAGAGATTAAAAACTCGTCATTGTTTTTAGAGAATTTAATTCTTTCATTGATAAATTCCATTGCTTCTATAGGATTCATGTCTGCAAGATACTTACGTAAAACCCACATTCTTTGTACAGTTTTTGCGTCTAATAATAAATCATCACGTCTTGTAGAAGATTTAATTAAATCGATAGCTGGGTAAATTCTTCTGTTAGAAATATTTCTATCTAATTGAAGTTCCATGTTACCTGTTCCTTTAAACTCTTCGAAGATAACTTCGTCCATTTTAGAACCTGTTTCTGTAAGAGCTGTAGCAATAATGGTTAACGAACCACCGTTTTCTATGTTTCTTGCAGCTCCAAAGAAACGTTTTGGTTTATGTAATGCATTGGCATCGATACCACCAGAAAGTATTTTTCCTGATGCTGGAGCAACTGTATTGTATGCTCTAGCCAAACGTGTAATTGAATCTAAAAGAATAACAACATCGTGTCCACACTCTACCAAGCGTTTTGCTTTTTCTAAAACAATGTTTGCTACTTTTACGTGTTTGTCTGCAGGTTCATCAAAAGTTGAAGCTACAACTTCTCCACGAACATTACGTTTCATGTCTGTAACCTCTTCAGGGCGTTCGTCTATTAGTAAAACAATTTGATATACTTCTGGGTGATTTGCTGCAATAGCATTTGCAACATCCTTTAAAAGCATTGTTTTACCAGTTTTAGGTTGTGCTACAATCATACCACGTTGTCCTTTTCCTAAAGGAGAAAACAAATCGATAATTCTTGTTGATAAAGAACTTCCTTTTTCTGCTAGATTAAATTTTTCTTGTGGAAAAAGTGGAGTTAAATGCTCAAAAGAAACTCTATCTCTAACAATGTTAGGGTTTAATCCGTTTATTTTTGATACTCTAATTAAAGGAAAATATTTTTCACCTTCTTTTGGTGGACGTACATTTCCTCTAACGGTATCTCCAGTTTTTAAACCAAATAATTTAATTTGAGATTGTGATACATAAATATCATCTGGAGATGATAAATAATTATAATCAGAAGAACGTAAAAAGCCATAGCCATCAGGCATCATTTCTAATACACCTTCACTTTCAATAATTCCATCAAATTCAAAATCAGGATCTCTATATCTATTGTTTGATTTATTACCTCTACTTACTTGAGGTTTTTTATCTCTATTTTGATTCTGGTTTTTGTTTTTGTTTTGATTCTGTTGATTTTTATGCTGAGGCTTGTTTTGTTGAGGTTTGTTTTGGTTATTGGCAACAGGTTTTAGCTCTTGCTTTTCAACTTTTTCAACTGCCTTTTCTTTATTTGTTTCAGTAGCAACTTCTGTTTTTACTTCAGCTTCTTTATGCACAACTTTCCTAGGATTAGGTTTTTTAGCAATTGGTTTTTGTTGTGGTTTTTTTTCTTGCCTAGGTTCTTCTATTGCTTTTTCTGTTATTGCAATTTCACTTGCTGCTTTAGCAGGTGCAGAAGGTTTAGAAACTCGTTTTCTTTTAGGCTTTTCAGTTTTTTGTTTTACTTCAGTTTCTGAAGATTTAGAAACTTTTGTAGGGTTTGCAGCCTGTGTATCTAATATTTGATACACTAAATCTAGTTTTTTAAGTTGACTTGTCTTTGTTAGACCAATAGATTTTGCAATTACCTGTAAATCAGCAAGCGTTTTTGCTTTTAGTTCAGAGATTTCGAACATTCTTTATATGTTAAGTTAAAATGTAAATCTTAATTATGTAAGATTAATTATAATATTTTTAGATTTTATGTATTGTATATAGTGCTATACAATTTTTAATGTGCGGTTATTATATTACAAATATATACATTTTTTTTAAGTTTTAGGTTTTCTTTTTAAAAAAGAAAGTTCTACTTTTGTAAACCTATTTTTTAAGATGATTCAAAGAATACAAAGTATATATTTATTATTAGCAACCGCAGTTTCTGGAGGTTTGATATTTGTATTCGATTTATGGGAAAATCTTAAAGGAGAAATTTTTGCTTTGGATTTATTTTCAAGAGATTATTTTCTTTTAAAAGTAATTCCAATGTTGTTTTTACTTTCTGCTATGGTATCTCTAATAACAATTTTTTTGTTTAAAAAGAGACAGTTACAATTTGTAGTAGGGCGTTTAATAATTTTGATCAATCTCTTTTTATTAGGATTATTGATTTATGTGTCTCTAACTTTACCTGGAGAAGTTTCGATTTCGGAGAAAGGTATTGGGATGTTCTTACCAATTTTAGTTATTTTGCTTATTGTTTTGGCAAATAAAGCTATTAAAAAGGATGAAGATCTCGTAAAATCTGTAGATAGATTACGATAAACCTATCATATTTATTTAGTGCGAAAAAAAACCGAGAATTTGTTTCTCGGTTTTTTATTTCTATTTTTTTTCGTTTAAAAATAAAATCAATATAATTTTTGTATTTTTAAGCAACTATAATGTACAGAATTCTGTTTATTAAGGTGCTATATATCAGTATTTTAATAAATTTTTATCACTGTTTTCAGTGAAGGAACTCACTGAAAACAGTGAGAAGAAAATTTCACTGAAAATGGGGGTTGTACAATCTTTATATGTACTCTAAATTTGTAAAGTAAAAATGAAAGAAAAAATATACGTTCACGTAGCTGATGATCATAAAATATTAATAGAAGGGATTATAGCTGTAATAAATACTGATAAAGAGATTGAGATTAAAGGATATTCTTTAACAGGACAAGAAGTAATTGATTGGTTTGACAATAAAGAAAACTCTGCTGATGTTTTAATATTAGATATTACAATGCCAGTTTTAGATGGTTTTCAAGTCTTAAAGCATTTTAAGAAGAAAAAAATAGACCAAAAAGTTATTATATTATCTAGTTATGATGATCTTAAAATTGTTCAAGAAGTTTTAAGTCTTGGTTGTAAAGGTTATATCTCTAAAAACAACGCTGGAGAGCATATAGTAAATGCTATAAAAGCTGTTGCACAAGGAGAACAATATTTTAGTACAGATATTCAAAGTATGTTACTAAAATCCTTATCAGGTCAAATGGTACCGCAAGGAGAAATGCCAGACAAGTTCTTGTTAGATAGTTTAACAGAAAGAGAACTAGATGTTTTAAAGTTAATTACTAAGGAGTACAGTACAATAGAAATGGCTGATTTAATGAATCTTAGTACAAATACAGTTGAAACGTATAGAAAGAGTTTATTAAAAAAATTAAATGTAAAAAATGCAGTAGGATTAGCAATGTATGCAGTAAAAAACAAAATAGTATAGTTCCTATCCCCAAAAAAAAACTATAAGGAAGCTTTAGATTTGTTAAAAAATCGTCCCCTAGAAGGCTTTTTATAGTTAAACCCTCAGAAACTATTTGTTGTATACATTACTAACCTTACTAATTTAAATAAAAATATTATAAACCAAAATAACCACCCCTAAATAACCCAAACAAATTATTATTTAAACAACAGTTCCCCATTATGAAAAATTTTAACTTATTTGCATTATTAGCGTCGTTAACATTAGTATTCTCTTCTTGTTCAACAAATGAAACATTATTGCCAGAAGAACAATCTTTAGATTTATTAAAAACATATACTATTAAAAGAGATGCCAATGGAGCATATTCTTTAGATTATAATTTAAACAGCGATGCACAAGTAGAAAATGTTGTTGATGAAAGTACAAACACTAATAATATATACTTATATTCGTCAGATAAGCAGACAAGTAGAAGAAGGTCTCAAGAATTAACAATTGACGGAGAACAATTAAAAGTAGGGTTTGTTGATACGAACTCAGATAAACAGCCTAAAATAACTATTATAGATGATAATATTGTTTTTGCAAAAGATACAGATAGTAATAAAATGTTATCAGAATATGGAGTTACAGGAAATGAAGATGGAACATATACTCTAGACTTTATAGTTAAAAATAAAGTAACTGTAGATTTTGTATACAATGAAGATGAAAAGGTTTATGAAATTCATTTAGAAGAAGGGAAAACATCAGAAACAAGTTTTTCTAGAGTTTTTGAAAAAACAAATGGTGAACTTTTAAAAATATACTTTATTAATCATGATAACAAAGCTCAGGCTAGGTCATCAATTAAATCTGACAACACTGGAAAACCAGCAGTAATAATTCAATAAATATTATTTAAATATATAGGTATTTTGAAGGAGAAACTTTTGTTACTGTCTTTGTGTATATTAATAAGCTTTTATTGTTATAAAATAAAAGGAGAAGCTGTATTTAATACAGCTTCTTTTTTTGTACAAAAAAAAGATTCTTTATCCAATGAATACACAAAGGCTTTATCTTTATATGAGAAAAAAGATTATGTTAAATCATTAAGATTAGCTTTGAAAACTCTTGAAAAAAATAATTCTTTAAATGAGACCATATTGTTGAATTATTTAATAGCTAACATCTATTTTGATACGAAAAGTAACTATAATGCTTTAAAATTCTATAGAAATACTTTAAAGTTTTTCAAAAAGGAAGGTAATTTTTTAGATGAAAAAGTTAAATATCTTTTTGATGAAAATTATATAAAGTCAGAAAGTTTGCTTAAATATGGAAATTCTTTTTATAGATTAAGTTTTCTTGAAAAAAATGAATCTTTTAGAGATAGTGCTTTATATTATTATAAACAAGTTGATAAAATTAATACATTTAATAAAAAAAATTTAGAAGTAAAATCAAAAGCATATAATAATATTTCTGGTATTTACATGAATGATAGTATTTATGATAAAGCCAAAGATTTTGCTTTGAAATCGATTAAAATTTATAAAAAACTGAATAAACGAGTAAAAGAGGCTGGGTCATTAAGTAACTTATCTAGTATTTATTTGTTAGAAGGAAATTATAATGATGCTCAAGCAACTTATTTTCAAGCAATAGATTTAATTAGAAACATAAATACTAAAGAGGCTTTAAAAGTTAGAGAAAAACTTTATTATAATTTAGCTTATAACTTATATATACTAAAAGATTACAAGGCCTACGATTATCAAGAATTATCTTACAATATTAAAGATAGTTTAAGAGATAAAGAGTTAAGAAAAATGATTGCTGATGTTAATGCTAGGCACAATTTTGATGTTAAAAAAAATTTATTATTAAAAGAAGAAGAAAACAAACGCCTTAAGGATCAAAGAATTTTTTTGGTTGTTGGTATTATTTCTTTTGTAATTATACTTTCGTTATTATTTTGGCTAAATTATTATAAACTGAAACAAAAGAATTTAGGGCTTCAACTTTCTCAATCAGAATTGATTCAAAATCAAAATATAGAAAAAATAAGATCAGAATCTCAGGTAAGAATTTTAAATGCAACGATAGATGGTAAAGAGTCTGAAAGAAAACAAATAGCAGAAACTTTACATGATAGTGTTAGTGCACTTTTATCTTCTGCAAATTTACACTTGCAAGCTACTAGAACTCAATTTAATGGAAAAACACCAATAGAAATTGATAAAACTCAAGAAATTATAACAGAAGCTTCTCAAAAAATTAGAGATTTATCTCACACGTTGGTTTCTTCAGTTTTATTAAAATTTGGATTAAAATTTGCTATCAAAGATATGGCTGATAAATACTCTAATTCTCAAATTAATATTGAAACAAATATTGGAGAAACTAGAAGGTATCATCAAAACTTTGAAATAAAGGTTTATAATATTACTCAAGAGTTTGTAAACAATATTTTAAAGCATAGTAAAGCAAAAAATGCTATGATTAAATTGGATGAAATTAATGGTAAATTATCTTTAAGTATTTCAGACGATGGTATTGGATTTGATAAAACCTTAATAACAAATAAAGATGGTTTGGGTTTAAATCAAATTGAAGCAAGAATACAAATGATGTATGGAGAGTTTCGGATAGAATCTAGTAAAAAGATTGGTACTGTTATTAAAGTTGTATTACCAATTTTAGAGAAAGAAGAAGCTATCCTCGTTTAGAAAGTTCTATAATTTCCATATTTTTTATTTCACTATTATCTAACTCAAAACGCAACATCGTTCTTACCTTATGAAATCCATGATTTCCTGCAGCTCCAGGGTTTAAATGCAATAAATTTAGTTTCTTATCATATTGTACTTTTAATATATGAGAATGTCCAGAAATGAATATTTTAGGAGGATTTAATTTTATTTCTTCACGAATTCTTTGATAATAGTTATTAGGATACCCCCCAATATGTGTCATCCAAACTGGAACCTTTTCTACTTCAAACTTTGCGTCTAAAGGAAATTCTGATCTTGCATCAGATCCATCAATATTACCAAAAACAGCACGTAAAGGTTTTAGCTTTTTTATAGCATCTGTAACTTCTAAATTTCCAATATCTCCTGCATGCCAAACTTCATCAGCTTGTTTTACAAACTTTAAAATTTGGTCATCAATAAAACTATGAGTATCAGATAATAATAAGATTTTCTTCATGAAAAAAATAGTAAGAAAAGTTTAACGTCTCTATTAGCTTCAAATGTAATCATAACAAAATAATTTCCGTAATTTTGAAGACTACAAAAAACAAAACTTCTTGAGGTATTTTATAGAACTTTCTTATAAAGGAACAAATTATCATGGTTGGCAAATTCAACCCGATGTTATTTCTGTACAAGAAAAATTAAACAAAGCAGTTAGTACAATTTTTCAAAATAAAATCGAAGTTGTTGGAGCTGGTAGAACAGATACAGGTGTGCATGCATCACAAATGTTTGCTCATTTTGATTTGGATAAAGAATTAAACGGAGATATTCCTCATAAATTAAATTCTCTTTTGCCATCAGATATTGTTGTATACAATGTTTTTGCTGTTAATGATGAAAAACACGCGCGATTTAATGCAGTTAGTAGAAGTTACGAATATAAAATTTGGTTGGGTAGAAATCCTTTTTTATTAGATTTTTCTTGGCAAATTCATTCACAGAATTTAAATATTGATTTAATGAATGACGCAGCAAAATTATTATTAGAATATACAGATTTTCAAACTTTTTCTAAAGTAAAAACAGATGTGTATACTTATAATTGTGATGTTTCTGAAGCAGTTTGGAAACATGAAGGAGATGAACTCATTTTTTACATTTCAGCAAATCGTTTTTTAAGAAATATGGTGAGAGCCATAGTTGGCACTTTGGTTGATGTTGGATTAGGGAAAATTACCAAAGACGAGTTTAGAAAAATTATTGAAAGTAAAAGTAGAAGTAATGCAGGATTGTCGGTTCCAGCAAAAGGATTATTTTTAACAAAGATAAAATATTAGGTTTTGGCAGATAAAACAGGAAAAGCTTTTGATTTACAGATTTTTATTAGACTTATGTCTTTTGCAAAACGCTATAAGCTAAACTTTTTTATAGCTACTGCATCCACTATTTTATTGGCTTTAGTGTCATTATTAAATCCTTATTTAATTAAAGAAACTGTAGATAAATATATTACAGATAAAGATTCTCAAGGTCTTATAAATAACGTTGTTTTAATGTTTGGAGTAGTGCTTTTAGAAGTATTGCTTCGTTTTTTATTTATTTATTACGCAAACTGGGTTGGGCAACATATTATTAGAGATATTAGAGCAAAAATATTTAGACATATTTTACAGTTTAAAATGTCTTATTTTGATAAAAACTCTGTTGGTAAATTAGTTACAAGAGTTGTTTCTGATATAGAAACTATTGCTGCTTTTTTTAGCACAGGTGTTTTTACAATTGTAAGTGATATTCTACAAATGTTCGCTATTGCAGCTTTAATGTTTTATATGAAGTGGAAATTAGCCTTAATAGCATTGGCTGTATTACCAATTTTAATTTACGCTACAAGGGTTTTTCAACAAGCGATAAAAGCTACTTTTCAAGAAGTAAGAAATCAAGTAGCAAATTTAAATGGTTTTGTACAAGAAAGAGTTACAGGAATGAAAATAGTGCAACTCTTTAACAGAGAAAAAATAGAGTATAAGAATTTTAAGGATATCAATAACAAACACAAACAAGCATATATAAAAACGATTTGGTACTTCTCCATTTTCTTTCCTATTGCAGAAATATTATCATCAATTGGTATTGGTTTAATTGTTTGGTTTGGTAGTAAACAAATTATTGGAGGAGAAGTTGCTGGTCCAGGAACAGTAATGGCATTTGTACAAATGGCACAAATGTTATTTAGACCTTTACGTCAGATTGCAGATAAATTTAACCAATTACAAATGGGGATTGTATCTGGAGAAAGAGTTTTTAAGATAATTGATACAGAAAGTAGCATTGTTAAAAACGGAACGTTAAAAGCTGAAAAGTTAAAAGGAGATATCAATTTTAAAGATGTAAGATTCAGTTATATAAAAGATGAAGAAGTTTTAAAAGGGATTTCTTTAGATGTAAAAAGTGGACAAACAGTTGCAATTGTTGGAGCAACAGGTGCTGGTAAATCTACAATCATCAATTTAATAAACCGTTTTTATGAAATTGATAGTGGAACCATTTGTGTTGATGATGTTTCTATTGATAAGTACGATTTAGAAAGTTTACGAAACCAAGTTGCTGTTGTTTTACAAGATGTTTTTTTGTTTTCGGATTCAATTTTAAATAACATCACTTTAAAAGATGAAAATATCACTTTAGCAGAAGTTAAAAAAGCTGCAAAACAAATTGGTATTCATGATTTTATAATGACACTACCTGGAGATTATCAATATAATGTAAAAGAACGTGGAGCAATGTTATCTTCAGGTCAAAGACAGTTAATTGCTTTTTTAAGAGCTTATGTTAGTAAACCAAGTATTTTAATTTTAGATGAAGCTACTTCTTCTGTAGATTCACATGCAGAACAAATGATACAATATGCTACAGAAACAATTACAAAAGGAAGAACTTCAATAGTAATTGCACATCGATTAGCAACTATTAAACAAGCAGATAAAATTATTGTGATGGATAAAGGTCTTATTGTTGAAGAAGGGACTCATATTGAATTGTTAGAAAAAGAAGAGGGTTATTACAAAAATTTATACGACAAACAATTTAGTTTAGATGTTGCTTCTTAGCTTGTCTATTATTTTTGTTAGTCTACCTGTTTTATATGTTATTTCGTCTATTATTTATAGTTGTTATAGTATTAATTTTGGTAAATTTACAGCTCAATCTAAAAACAAATCAATAAAATGAAAAAAATCGTATTATCTGTATTAATTGCAGGTTCTTTATTAGCAACGTCTTGTAAAGAAGTAAAAAAAGGAGCTACTGATTTAAAAGATGCAACAGTAGAAACAGCTGGTAAAGCTGCTGATGCAACAACTGATGCTGCAGGAGCAGTTGCAGATGGAGCAAAAGATGCAGCAGGTGCAGTAGTGGATAAAGCTTCTGAAATGGTAAGTTCTGCATTAGAAGGAGTTTCTATTCCTGCTTTCGCAAACGAAGCTGTAACAAAAAACTTAACGGATTATGCTGCTTATGCAAAAGACTATATTGCTGCAAATGGTAATTTAGGTAAGATTTCTGCATTGGCACCTAAAGGAGCTGCTTTATTAGCAAAAGGAAAAGAATTAGCTTCTAAATTAGATGCTAAAGATTTAGCAAAATACAAAAGTGTATTATCTGCTATTCAAGCTAAAATGGCTCCTTCTAAATAAGGAAACTATTTGATATAAATAAAAAAGGTTCTCAATTTTGAGAACCTTTTTTTATGTCAATTTTTAATAGAATTAATATTAAATTAAGTCTTTTTTAAGTTTTTCATTGAGTTCATTATAATCTGAGTAGAGTTCAAAGCTTCCGTCTTTTATATAGGAAATTTCCCCTGTTTCTTCTGAAACTAACAAGCATACTGCGTCTGTTTTTTCAGAAACTCCAATTGCAGCCCTGTGTCTTAAGCCAAATCTAGCAGGAATTTTAGTGCTATCAGAAATTGGTAAAACAACTCTAGTCGCTACAATATAATTATCTCTAATAATTAATGCTCCATCATGTAAGGGGCTATTTTTATAAAAAATACTTTCTAAAATAGCTTCATTAACCAAAGCATTCATACTATCGCCAGTATTTATTAAAAAGTCTAAAGCATTTGTACGCTCTATAACAATTAATGCACCTGTTTTTGTTTTTGATAATTTTTTACAAGCGTCTAATATTACTTCAGAATCTATTTCTGAACTTATTTCTGTTTGTAAAAATTTTAATTGCTTTAAAAAGCTACGCTTATTGGTAAAGTTAGTAGTTCCAATCATTAACAAGAACTTTCTTATTTCTTGCTGAAAAACAATGATTAAAGCAACAACTCCACCACCTAAAAGTGTCCCTAAAATTCCACTTAGCATTTCCATTTTTAACGCTTCTGTTATTTTCCAAATAACAAAAACCATGGCAATACCAATTACAATATTTATAGCAACAGTACCTTTTAATAGTTTGTAAATGTAATAGAGTAGTGTTGCCACTAATAAAATGTCTAAAACATCTAACAAAGAAAACTCAATAAAATCGAACATGAAAATTGACTGATTTTAGGCTAAAGTACTAATAAATTTGCTCATTACAATATCAGTTATTAATTTCTGCATCAGATATTAAAAGTGGATATTTTTCTCTAATCAGTTTTATTTTTTCTTGTAGTTTTTGATCGCTTTTATTAGATTTTTTATATTCTTCTAATAAACTCTCATAATTTTTATTGAATAATTTTACCGATAACTTATTTCTTAAATGAGTGTAAGAAGAATTTAGAATATCTAAAGTTGATAGATAGGTTTCGTAATTTGTTAATCTATCTGTTTTAATTGATATAATTGCTTTTGTTGGATGATCTGAAGATGTTTTTAATTGCAAACCAGTGCACCAATTACAAGGAGTTCTGTTGATATCTAAACCACCACCATTATCTATAAAATTAATGGCAATTTGTTTTAATTCTTTAAGTTGAATTGTTTTTCCGTCTACAAAAAGTGCATTGTTTTTATTGATATTAACTTCTAGAATATTTCTTTCATTAATATCTATTTCTGGAGGATTTTCTTGTTTCTGCGGAATTTTACTTGCAATTCCTGAGTCTACACTCATAGTTGTGGTAACTAAGAAAAAGATTAATAATAAAAATGCGATGTCTGCCATTGATCCAGCATTAATTTCTGGTGATTCTTTTCTACTCATAATTTCTAGTTTTTAAAAGTTAATAAATTGAGTTTTCTTTCGAAAAATGTTTCGAAAGTTTATTAAAGTTTGACTAGATGAGTTTTTGACGTTAACATAATTTTAACAAACAACGTGCCAAGTTTCTGTTCAATAAAGTTTGCCAACAAGTTTAGCCCTGATTGAAACGGCATCCTTTTTTCTGTCAGTTCGAGTGAATTTGAGAAGAATGAACAAATTTGTATCGAGAATAGCAGAAAAAAGATATAGTGGAAAGCAGGAAATAGCTTCTAAAAAGAAATTTGATTTACAATTTTTACAGTCTCAACAGCTTCTTTTACATCATGAACACGTAATATATTTGCACCGTTTAAAAGTGCAATAGTGTTTGCAGAAGTGGTTGCATTTAAAGCTTCTTGGGCAGAAATATCTAGCGTTTTATACAACATAGATTTACGCGAAATTCCTGCTAAAATAGGTGAGTCTAAATTTTTGAAAAGCGATAAATTCTTTAGAATTTCGAAATTATGATCGATGGTTTTTCCAAAACCGAAACCAACATCAATAACAATATCATTGAGTTTTAGTTGGTGTAATTTATGAATCTGTGCTGCGAAAAAAGAAATTATTTCTTTACAAACATCATTGTAAATAGGTTTTTTTTGCATGTTTTGAGGCGTACCCAACATGTGCATTAAAATATAAGGAACTTGCAAATTAGCAACAGTCTCAAACATATTGTCATCCATTTTTCCGCCAGAAATATCATTTACAATTGCTGCGCCAGCGTTTATAGTTTCTTGGGCAACTTTACTTCTAAAAGTATCTACGGAAATAATGATTTCTGGAAAATTGTCGACTAATAAATTAATTACAGGTACAATTCTGTTGAGTTCTTCTTCTTCAGAAATGTGTTTTGCACCAGGTCTAGAAGAATAGGCGCCAACATCTATAAAAGTTGCGCCATTAAGAAGCATTTTTTCAACTTGAGAAAGAATGTCTGCTTCGTTTTTATATTTTCCACCATCAAAAAAAGAATCTGGCGTAATATTTAAAATTCCCATCACTTTTGGTGATGTTAAATCGACTAAAGTACCTTTGCAATTTATTGTCATTTAACTTACTACTTTATTAATTACATGATCTATTTTTGGTGCTTTGTAATTGTTCATTTTTTCCATTAAATCGTTTACAGAAGTACCAACAATAAGCATTTTTCTATTGGTTGGTTTTAAATATCCTTCTTCAACCATTTTGTCTAATTGTAATAAAACGGCATCAAAAAATCCATTTACATTTAACAGTCCAACTGGTTTTTGTTCTATATGTAATTGGTTTAAAGTTAATGCTTCAAAAAGTTCATCTAAGGTTCCAAAACCTCCAGGAAGTGTAATATAGCCATTAATTAATTTGCTCATGATTACTTTACGTTCGCTCATTTTTTTGCAAACAATCATTTCTTCAACTCTAGAATGAACAACTTCTTCCTTTTCTAACAATTTAGGAATGACACCAATAACTTCACCATTATGTTCTAGAATTGTATCTGCAAGAATACCCATCATTCCAATTTTTCCACCTCCATAAACTAAACCGATTTTGTGATTCGCAAAATAATTTCCTAGTTCTGTAGCAGCTTCTTTGTAGATAGAATTAAAGCCAAGGCTTGAACCACAAAAAACAACAATTCTTTTCATATTTATAGTTGATAAATTCATGGTAAAAATAAATGAAATGCTTTGAAGATTTACTACATTTGAAGAAATACTTTTTTATACAAATGCAAGATACCTCAAAACAATACGATGCAGTTATAGATGAATGTAGAAGTTTATTTATTAAAAAAATGTCTGATTACGGTTCTGCGTGGAGAATTCTACGCTTGCCATCGTTAACAGATCAGATTTTTATTAAGGCCACAAGAATTCGTCAATTACAAGAAAATGAGGTAAGAAAAGTAGATGAAGGAGAAAAATCTGAGTTTATAGGAATCATTAATTATTCTATTATGGCGTTAATTCAGTTAGAAAATGGTGTTGTAGAAAATCCAGATTTAAATACAGAAGAAGCAACTGTTTTATATGATAAACACATCAAGATTACAAAAGAATTAATGATGAATAAAAATCACGATTATGGTGAAGCATGGAGAGATATGCGTGTTTCTAGTTTAACAGATTTAATTTTACAGAAGTTATTACGTGTAAAACAGATTGAAGATAATAAAGGAAAAACAATTGTTTCTGAAGGAATTGATGCAAATTACCAAGACATGATTAATTATGCTGTTTTTGCGATGATTCATTTGGGATAAAAAGAGTTTTAAATTTACAGCGTCGCAAAGTTTCAAAGTAGCATTTAAAAAAGTAAAAAATACTGTCACTTCGAGTGAATTTATGAGAAACGAATAAATTTGTATCGAGAAGCTTTTAAAATATAAATTTATGAAAAAGTTAATTTCCTTAATATTAATTCTACTTTTAATTGGTTGTTCTAAACAAGAATCAGCAACTTATAAAGAAATGAAAGCAGACGAATTAATGTCTGATTATTTTTCAGATAATGAATTAAAAGATTTAGCTAAAATTGTCGATTTTTTTGATAGTGAAATTCGTTTAGATAAAAGTAAGCCTAAAGACGAGGCTTATTTTGAATTCAATAAAAATATCATTGAAGAATGCATTAATGAAATAAAAGGGTTTAAAATTCCTTTAAATTACAAACTTCAAGAGGAAGTGTATTCGAAAATTGACACTGCTTTTTTTAAAGAAATTTGGGTGCATAGAAATTTTTATAAGGGATTAGGTATGGAAAAATCAATTCTTGAAAAAGCTTATGATTTAAATTTATTTGGAAAATATATGTTATTTCTAAAGAGTTTAAAAAATCAAGATGTTTTATTTAGAGACTTTTATAAAATGTTTAGTCTGTCTAATGAGATTTCTTTTGGAGTTCAATCAGCAGCATTTTATCAATTTGAAATGAAAGAATTTAAAGGAATAAAAAGAAGATTATTTTTTGCAATTTATTACTTAACTATAAATGATAAAATGCACAATTATAATAGTAGAAAAAAACAATTATGAAAATACTAGTCCACATTTCAAGAATTATAGTAGGAGCCTTATTTATTTTTTCAGGCTTTGTAAAATTGGTAGATCCAATAGGTTCTCAATATAAATTTGAAGAATACTTTGCAGAAGGTGTTTTAAATATGGAGTTTTTAATTCCTTATGCTTTAATATTTTCAATTATTTTAATAGTAGCAGAAATCTTGTTAGGTGTTATGATTTTAATCGGTTACAAACCTAAAACAACAGTTTGGAGTTTGTTTTTATTAACGCTTGTATTCTTGTTTTTAACTTGGTATTCTGCTTATTATAATAAAGTTACAGATTGTGGTTGTTTTGGCGATGCCGTAAAATTATCTACTTGGGGTACTTTTTATAAGAACATCTATTTAATTGCATTTATTATCATTTTAGTTATAGGTGTAAAACATATTAAACCTCTTTTTGGAGGCAAAATTCCGAAGTTAATTACATTTCTCTCTTTAGGGATTTTTATGTTTATTGTGCAACATGTATTAACTCATTTGCCAATTATCGATTTTAGAGCTTATGCAATTGGTAAGAATTTAGAAAAAGGAATGGAGTTTCCAGAAGATGGAAGTATTCCTCCAGTTCACGATTTTATGTTAGAAGATGCGCAATCAGATTTAGCTCCAATACTTTTAAAGAAAGAAAAAGTAATGCTAGTTATCATCTATAATTTGGAAAAAGTTGATAAAAACGGATTTCCAGCAATTAAAAATATAACTACAAAAGCGAAAGAAAAAGGATATACTGTTTATGGAGTTTCTGCTTCTTTTACAGATGATTTAATTTTAGCCAAAGAAAAACACAATTTACCTTTCGATTTTTTATTCTGTGATGAAACTACTTTGAAAACAGTCATTAGAGCAAATCCTGGAGTTATCATTCTTGATAAAGGAACAGTTACACAAAAGAAAAACTGGATTGATGTTGATGAAATAATATTATAATGAAGCAATTAGTATTTGTTTTTATTGGCGGAGGTTTTGGTAGTATTTTACGTTACATAGTTGGAAAATGGTTAAATAATACCGAAAACGGAATTCCTTATGGAACTTTTGCTGCCAATATTTTAGGAAGTCTTCTAATAGGAGTTATTTTAGGTTATGCAGCCAAAAATGAAGCAATTTCACAGAATCATACATTACTTTTAGCAACAGGTTTTTGTGGCGGTTTTACTACTTTTTCAACCTTTGCATATGAAAATCATGTATTTTTAAAATCTGGAGACTTTACCACTTTTGCATTTTATACAATTGCTAGTTTTGTAGTTGGGTTTTTAGCCGTTTTTGCAGGAATGTATTTAGTAAAATTTATTTAATATTATATTATGAACGAATTTGTTACTTATCAATCAGAAGAAAATTATGCAATTATTACAATTAACAACGGAAAAGCAAACGCTATTTCTCATGAAGTAATTGATGGGTTAAACATAAGTTTAGGTAAAGCTGAAAAAGAAAATAAAGTTGTAATTCTTACAGGACAAACTGGAATTTTTTCTGCAGGTTTCGATTTAAAAGTGATGACAGAATCACCTGAATCTGCTAAAGAATTAGTGATAAAAGGTTCTCAAATATCACACAGAATGTTGTCTCTTTCGCAACCAATTATTGTAGCTTGTTCTGGTCATGCCATTGCAAAAGGCGCTTTTTTATTATTGTCTTCTGATTATAGAATTGGCGTAGAAGGAGATTTTAAAATTGGTTTAAATGAAGTAATGATTGGTATGACAATGCACCATGCAGGAATTACCATTGCTAAAGCACGTTTGTCTGAAGTGTATTTAAATAGAAGTGTAAATAACGCAGAAATCTATAACCCAAAAGATGCGGTAAAAGCTGGTTTTTTAGACTTAGTTGTTCCAGAAAATCATTTGTTGCCAACAGCAATTAAAGTAGCCGGTATGTTTTCTAAACTCAATAAAAAAGCACATGCTACAACCAAACTAAAAGTTCGAAAACAGCATCTGCTAGATTTAGAAAAGGCAATTGAATTAGATTTACTGAGCGATATTTCTATTAATTCTTAAAAAAAGCATCAAATTTTTACACTTAATTCTTGCTCAGAAACTTTGTTTGCGTTTTTTTGAGCATTAACTTTGGCACTTTGTAAAAAAAACCAATTTATAGATTTTAGGAAATGGATATATTGTTAAATGTTGTTGAGAATAAAAAGATAAAAGAGAAAATTACAATCTCAGGTTCTAAAAGTGAATCGAATAGATTGTTGATTCTTCAAAACTTATTTCCAGAGCTTTCTATAGAAAATTTATCAGATTCAGACGATTCTGTACACATGCAACATGCACTTTCTACTGATAAAGAAACGGTAGATATTGGTCATGCAGGTACAGCAATGCGATTTTTAACTTCCTATTTTGCTGTAAAAGAAGGTAGAGAAGTTGTTTTAACAGGATCTGACAGAATGCAAAATAGACCTATAGAAATCTTAGTAAATGCTTTAGAAGATTTAGGAGCCAATATTTCTTATGAAGATAAAGTTGGGTATCCTCCAATTAGAATTAAAGGAACAAATATTACTACAGATAAAGTACAAATTAATGGAAATGTTAGTAGTCAGTATATTTCTTCATTATTATTAATAGCTTCAAAATTAGAAAACGGTTTAGAAATAGAATTGATTGGTAAAATTACTTCTGTTCCTTATATAAACATGACTTTAAGTTTGTTGAATCAATTAGGAATTGAAACTAGTTTTGAAGAAAATATTATAAAAGTTCTTCCAAAAAAATCAATAGAAAATCAAATTGTGGTTGTAGAGTCAGATTGGTCTTCTGCAAGTTATTTTTATTCAATTGCTGCTTTGGCAGAAATAGGTTCAGAAATTACTTTATCTGCATATAAAGAAGAAAGTTTACAAGGAGATTCTTGTTTAGCAGAAATTTACCAACATTTTGGAGTAGAAACTACTTTTGGTAAAAATAGTATCACCTTAAAAAAAGTTAGTGAAACTAAAAAAGAAACATTAGAAATCGACTTAAAAAATGCGCCAGATATTGCACAAACAATTGCTGTAACATGTTTTGCAGAAAGAGTAGCTTGTAACTTAACAGGTTTACATACTTTAAAAATTAAAGAAACAGATAGATTGGTTGCTTTACATGATGAATTATCTAACTTAGGAGCAAATATTGCAGTAACAGAAAAGAGTTTACACTTAGAAGTTTCATCAAAAATAAACTCAAATATTTCTATAAAAACCTATAATGATCATAGAATGGCAATGGCTTTTGCACCTTTGGCTTTTAAGGTTCCTATCAATATTTTAAATGCAGAAGTAGTTACAAAATCTTTCCAAAAATTTTGGGAAGACATGCAACAAATTGGTATTAAAATAGATAAACTGTAAATTAAACCGCCAAACACTTGACAACGCCTATTCCGATATCGTATCTTTGCGCTCTTTATAAGCAAATATACATATGAAATTATCGCACTTTGAATTTGAATTACCAGAAGAATTGTTAGCAACTTATCCTGCTGAACATAGAGATGAATCTCGTTTAATGGTATTGAACAGAAAAGAACAAACAATAGAACATAAGTTATTTAAAGACGTTATAAACTACTTCGATGAAGGTGATGTTATGATGTTGAATAATACCAAAGTTTTTCCTGCAAGAATGTTTGGTAACAAAGAAAAAACAGGAGCTAGAATAGAAGTTTTCTTGTTAAGAGAATTAAATGCAGAAAATAGATTGTGGGATGTTTTAGTAGATCCAGCAAGAAAAATAAGAATCGGTAATAAATTATTTTTTGGTGAAGACGATAGTTTAGTAGCAGAGGTTATAGACAATACAACATCTAGAGGAAGAACTTTACGTTTCTTATTTGATGGACCTTATGATGAGTTTAGAGCAAAATTATTAGAGCTTGGTCAAACTCCATTACCAAAATCAATAGGTAGAGACGTAGAAGAAATAGATGATGAACGTTACCAAACTATTTATGCAAAGCATGAAGGAGCTGTTGCAGCACCAACTGCTGGTTTACATTTTTCTAAACACCTAATTAAGCGTTTAGAAATTAAAGGAGTTGAGTTTGCAGAAACTACATTACATGTTGGTTTAGGTACATTTAGTCCTGTAGAAGTAGAAGATTTATCTAAGCATAAAATGGATTCTGAGCAAATTATTATTTCAGATGCAACTGCAGCTAAAATTAATAAAGCGAAAAAAGAAAAAAGAAAAGTGTGTGCTGTTGGTACAACAGTAATGAGAACTATAGAATCTTCAGTTTCATCTAAAGGTGAATTAAACGGATTTACAGGTTGGACAAATAAATTTATTTTTCCACCTCACGATTTTAACATCGCAACAGCAATGATAACAAATTTTCATACGCCAAAATCTACATTATTAATGCAAGCAGCCGCTTTTGGAGGTTACGATTTTGTAATGGAAGCATATCAAGTAGCAATTAAAGAAGGATATAGATTCTCTACTTATGGAGATGCTATGTTAATTATATAATATATATCAAGAATATAAAATTAGAAACTGGCAATTTATAATTGTCAGTTTTTTTGTTTTTTGGCGTTCCTTTATCCTGAAGGCATTCAGGACCAAGGTCTCGGCTTTCCGTTATATCTTTTTAAATTTATCATTGTGAATAAAGCTTTTTCTGCTTTATATGGCAATCTCTTTTAGATAAACAGATTACTTCATTCCTCGCAATGACACATTTCTAAAAACCATTTAAAAAGGATGCCACTTCAAATGCGAAGCATTCACGATTTCAATAAAAATATTAAAGTATGAGTAATCGCTAACGCAGCCAATTTGCAAACAATAGCAATAAGCTAAAATTATATACGTATTTTTGCAATTCCATTTATAAAACTAGAAAACTTGATTAAAAAGAAAGACATTAGAGCCTTAACTAAAGAACAATTACGCGATTTTTTTGTAGAAAATGGCGATAAAGCTTTTAGAGGAAATCAGGTTTATGAATGGCTTTGGAGCAAGTCTTTACATACTTTCGAAGACATGACAAACATTTCTAAACAAACAAGAGAAATGTTAGAAGCAAACTTTGTTATCAACCATATCAAAGTAGATTCTATGCAAAAAAGTAAAGATGGGACTATTAAAAACGGAATTAAATTACATGATGGATTAATTGTAGAATCTGTTTTAATTCCTACAGAAAAAAGAACAACAGCCTGTGTTTCTAGTCAAGTGGGTTGTAGTTTAGATTGTAAGTTCTGTGCAACTGCACGTTTAAAGAGAATGCGTAATTTAAATCCAGATGAAATTTACGATCAAGTAGTTGTTATAGATAAACAAAGTAGATTATATCATAACCGTAAATTAACAAATATTGTTTTTATGGGAATGGGAGAACCTTTGATGAATTACAAAAACGTAATGAAATCTATAGAAAAAATTACATCTCCAGAAGGTTTAGGCATGTCATCAAAAAGAATAACAGTTTCTACTTCTGGTGTGCCAAAAATGATAAAAATGATGGCAGATGAAGATGCTAAATTTAATTTAGCAGTTTCATTACACTCTGCAATCGATGAGGTTAGAACCTCAATTATGCCATTTAACACCACTTTTCCGTTACAAGATTTAAAAGAATCTTTAGAATATTGGTACGAAAAAACACAGCGTGCAATTACGTATGAATATATTGTTTGGAATGGAATTAATGATAAAAAGGAAGATATAAAAGCCTTAGTAGATTTTTGTAAAGCTGTGCCTTGTAAAGTTAATTTAATAGAATACAACCCTATTGATGATGGTGAGTTTCAACAAGCAAGTTCATCTGCAATAAATAATTATATTTCTAATTTAGAAATGCACGATATCACTATAAATGTAAGAAGAAGTAGAGGTAAAGATATTGATGCAGCTTGTGGGCAATTAGCTAATAAATCTTAAGGAATTATTTATTACTTTTGATATCCAAAATTAGTTCAACATAAATGAAGCCAGTAGAACTTATAAAACTTCCCATAAGTAATGAGATGGAGCTCTTTGAGAAGAAATTCAAAGATTCTATGTTGTCTAAAGTTCCGCTTTTAAACAGAATAACCTATTACATTGTTCGTAGAAAAGGAAAACAAATGCGACCAATGTTTGTTTTTTTGGTTGCAAAAATGGTTTCTGATGGTGGTTTTGATGAAAGAACTTATAGAGGAGCTTCTGTTGTAGAATTAATTCATACCGCAACTTTAGTACATGATGATGTTGTAGATGAAAGCAACAGACGTAGAGGTTTTTTCTCTGTAAATGCACTCTGGAAAAATAAAATTGCAGTTTTAGTGGGCGATTTTTTATTGTCTAAAGGGTTATTATTATCCATAGATAATGAAGATTTTGATTTGCTAAAATTGATTTCTATTGCTGTTCGTGAAATGAGTGAAGGCGAATTATTACAGATAGAAAAAGCTAGAAAATTAGACATTACAGAAGCAATATATTTTGATATTATTCGTAAAAAAACAGCCACTTTAATTGCTGCATGTTGTGGTATTGGAGCAGCTTCTGTTGGTGCAAATAATGATACAGTTCAGCAAATGCGAAAATTTGGAGAATACATTGGTATTGCTTTTCAAATTAAAGATGATTTGTTTGATTACTCTGATGAAAAAATTGGAAAACCTACAGGAATTGATATCAAAGAACAAAAAATGACGTTGCCTTTAATTTATACTCTAAACAATTGTTCTAAAAAAGAAAAATCTTGGTTGATTAATTCTATCAAAAAGCATAATAAAGATAAAAAAAGAGTAAAAGAAGTGATTGCTTTTGTAAAAGAAAATGGAGGATTAGAATACACAATTATCCAAATGAATGATTACAAAAATAAAGCAATAGCAATCTTAGAAAATTACCCAGAATCTAAATACAAAAGTTCTCTATTAACCATGATAGATTATGTTGTAGAACGCAAAATTTAGTCAATAATCAAATTTCTATTTTTAGGATACTTAACAGTATATTTCAATTTAATATTTTTAACAGCTTTTGATGGTAAAATAAACTCCCATTTAACTTCACCATTATTTTTATTTAATTTACCATTAAATAATTCTCCCAAAGTAACCTTTATTTCTTCATTTGATGAAATAGGTATTTGGTCTAAAACAATTATTTTTATATTTTGAGTTTTATTATTTTTAATAATAATGTCCCAAGCTCTTGTTTCTTCTTTTTTGGTACTTATAAATTGTTTTGTGGTAAATTTTTTCGATTTAATTCTTTTCACAGAAACATTTTTGTCCATTCCTAAAGAAATAGGTAAAGAATTTTTAATTGTTCTTGGGTCAATCAGTGAACTCCCAATAAAAGTGTTTTCAAAATAAATATTTGCTTCACCTTCTAGTAAATTAAATTGCTCCCAATTACTTATGGAAGCTAATAAAAAAGCATTCTCCTCTATTTTAGGAACTGAGTAATAAGTGTAGTTTGCATTAGAGTTAAATACTTTCATAGTAACAACAAAATCCTTGTTACTCGATTTTACAGTATATGGTTCTATAATTTCAAAACTAAAAGAAGTTTGATCTATAATTTCTTGAGTTGGTACTGCTGAAACTTTAGAAACAGCCATTCTGTATTCTTTTGCTTTTGCTGATTTTATAGTCTTCTTTTTTGTTCTACCATAGCCAACAACTACAATTTCATCTAAACTAGTATTATCCTCTTGCATAATAGCGTTTATTGTGTTGGTAGTAATTCTTTTAATCATTGGTTTGTAACCTAAATAAGAAAATTCTAATTGCTTACTATTTTCTGGAATTTTAATAGAATATTTTCCTTCAAAATCTGTCGAGGTTCCAATTGTAGTTCCTTTTACAATTACATTCGCTCCAGGTAAGGGTTCGTTGCCATCTGTAACATAACCAGTTACTTCATCTATAGTTCCTCCATAATAGGGTGGTCTTGAACCATAATTTAAAAAATAAGGAATTATTTTTCCTGCTTTTGTTGAGTTACTTGGGTTTGCAGAAGAAAAGCGAAGTTTTACATTTTTCCAATCTACTTTTGAATTTTGTTTTAAATTAGCTTTATATACTAATGTTAAAGGAGAATTAATATCAGAAACCCTAACGTCATATGAAGGGAACCAACTAACATTAGATATGTTGTAAGTAAGCTTTAAGTTAACTTTCTTGATTGTATTTGATTTTACTTTTATTGAAATTTCACCAGAAGCATACCTTTTTTTACCTGTTAGATCATTTAATTGTTTTGTTACTGTAGTTTTTTCGTTTAGAAGCTTTTGACGTTTGTTTTTAATCTTTAATTCTTTAGTTTTAGAAGCTTTTATTTGGCTACTATAAAACTTAGATGTTTCTCTTAAAGCAGCAACAGTTATAGTTTGATTGCCTTTAATACTTCTATTACTCTTTAAGAATTCTATCTCTTCTTGTGCGGTTTCTAAGCTTATATTTTCTAAGTTAATAGAATTATTAATTACTTCAAGTTTATTTTCTAATAACAGTTGTTCACTGCTTTTTTTGCTCTCTTTAATATAGTTTTTTTGAAAACTTACAGCTTGAATTTCAAGGTCTTTAGCTTGAATTTGAATACTTTTTTTATCGATAAAAGGAGATAAATCTACAAATTTTAAAACTTGAGTACCTTTTTCTAATTGCACATTTTTATTTCGGGTTACTTGAGCACTATTTAAAAATACTGTAGCAGAATTTACTATAGATTTTAACTCTTTTTCTTGAGATTGTATAGTAAATGTTAGTAGAATTACAAAGATTATAAATGCTATTTTTTTCATAGAAAATGTTTTCTTTCAAATATAAGTATTTCAATTCAGCAAAAATATCAACAAAACCAAAAAAAAGAAATATAATTAATTTGTTTTTATTGAACTTGAATATAAAAAATCATTGCTTAAAATTATTGATTACGTTGTAGAACGCAAGATTTAGTGTTACAATTCTAGTAATTCCTCAACAAACTCTCTTTTATTAGATAATCTTGGTATTTTATGTTGCCCACCAAGTTTCCCTTTTTTCTTTAGCCAGCTATAAAATAAACCATCTTTGGCTACATGTATTTTTGGCATTGCTAAAGTTAAAGAATTGTAACGTTTTGCTTCATAATCAGAGTTGATAGACTTTAAAGCATTGTCTAGAATTTCTGTAAAATAGTCCATGTTATCGGGTTTTTTACTAAATTCTATAATCCATTCATGTCCACCACTTTTTTTATCCTTCATAAAAATAGGTCCCACAGTATAATCCATTATAGCAGCATTTGTCTTTTCAGAAGATAATTTTAAAGCATCTTCAACATTCTCAATATTTAATTCTTCTCCAAATACATTTATATAATGTTTGGTTCTTCCGGTAATTTTAATTCTATAAGGCTCTAAAGATGTAAATCGAATAGTATCACCAATTAAATAACGCCACAAACCTCCATTTGTGGTAGTTATTAATGCATAATCAATTCCTTTTTTAACATCAGATAAAGTAATTGTTTTAGAACTTTCTCCTTTATAATCTGACATCGGAATAAACTCATAGAAAATTCCGTAATCTAACATTAATAATAATTCTTTAGAATCATTTCTATCTTGAATAGCAAAAAATCCTTCTGAAGCATTATAAGTTTCATAATATTTAAAACCTTTTTTCGGAATCAATTTTTTGTACTGTTCTCTATATGGATTAAAGTTTACACCTCCATGAAAGTAGACTTCTAAATTTGGCCAAACTTCTAAAATATTATCTTTTCCTGTTCTTTCTAAAACACGGTTTAATAAAACCAACATCCAACTTGGTACACCAACTAAACTAGTAATATCTTCATCAATAGTTTCATCAATAATTGCTTCCATTTTAGTTTCCCATTCAGCCAATAATGCCGTTTCTTGACTCGGAGCAGAACTAAAATCTGCCCAAAAAGGCAAATTTTCTGTAATAATTGCAGATAAATCTCCGAAGTAAGAATTGTTGTCTTTGTAAATTTCTGAACTACCACCTAACTTTAAACCTTTCCCTGTAAACAGCTGAGTTTCTTCATTATTATTTATGTATAAACACAGCATATCTTTACCGGCTTTCATGTGGCAATATTCTAAAGATTCATCAGAAACAGGTATAAACTTACTTTTTGCATTGGTGGTTCCGCTACTTTTTGCAAACCATTTTATATCTGTTGGCCAGAACAAATTTTGCTCACCTTTTCTACAACGTTCTATTAAAGGTTCGAAAGTTTCGTATTTCTGAATAGGAACATTATTTGTAAAATCTTCATATTTTTTTATGGATGAAAACCCATTTTTTAAACCAAATTCAGTGTTTTTAGCAGTGTTTAGTAATTTTAAAAGCAATTCATTTTGTACATCAATTGGGTATTTTAAAAACAATTCTATTTGATGTTTTCGTTTCTTTAAAAACCAAGAAATTATAGAATTGATAATTTGAAACGCCATAGAAATTCGTAAGTTTGTTTAGTTCGATTCTAAAATGAAGATACCTTTAGAATGGAATATTAAAAGTAGTAAAATATTTTATATGAAGTACCAAGGAGTTTTAAAAAAAATGCTGACAGAAAATGCTGATGAAATTCAGTATTATTTAGATATGAAAACCGATTTCATAAACATGAATCAGTTGATAAACAAAGAAATATCTATATCTTTTGTTACTTACGAGTGTTTAAATTGTCATTTAGAAAAGAAAATTTACAGAATGGGTTTTTGTAAATCTTGTTTTTTTGATACTCCAAATGCTGGTGATTGGATTATGAGACCAGAGTTAAGTAAAGCACATTTAGGGATTGAAGATAGAGATTTAGCCTATGAAAAATCGGTACAATTAAAACCACATATTGTGTATTTGGCAAATTCAAGCAATGTAAAAGTTGGAGTTACTAGAAAACAGCAGGTGCCAACTCGTTGGATAGATCAAGGAGCACATGAAGCAATTGAAATTGTTGAGGTTCCTAACCGTTATTTAGCAGGAATTACAGAAGTTGCATTAAAAAGTTATGTTGCAGATAAAACCAATTGGCGAAAAATGCTAAAGAATGATATTGAAGATGAAAATTTGGTGGAATGGAGAGATAAATTAAAAGAGTTTATACCAGAAGAAGCTAAGGAATATTATATCGAAAATAACGGAGAAACACATTTGAATTTTCCTGTTCTAAAATACCCAAAGAAACCAAAAAGTTTAAATTTGATTAAAACGCCAAATTATACAGGTAAATTAGTCGGAATAAAAGGTCAATATTTAATTTTTGAAGACGAAACTGTTTTTAATGTAAGAGCCAATGAAGGTTTGGTGGTTTCTATTGAGGTTTAAAAGATGGAAATTAAACATAATATTGACTCTGAATTATTTTCTGTTTTTCAGGAAATTAAATCTTTAAATCTTGATTTAGAAAATTGGAGTTTAATTGAAATTAGTGACCAATTTCAAACTTCAAATTATTGTGGTGGATTTGACGCAACAGAAAACGAATTTACTTTTAGCTATTTTGATGAAAATAAAAAAGAATATTGGTTTCAATTGCCTATAATAGATATTGAAAAAATTGTTGAAGGAATAAATATTGAAGTTTATATGAGAAAAGCTGAAGATTATTAAAAAGACAATATGAAAAACAACATTCTAAAAGTAGCATTAGCACAAATTTCTCCAGTTTGGTTAAACAAAGAAAAAACACTCAAAAAAATTGAGAAATCAATTGTAGATGCTGCAAAAGAAAATTGCGAACTCATTGTTTTTGGTGAAGCATTATTACCAGGTTATCCATTCTGGATTGCTTTAACAAATGGAGCAGAGTGGGATTCTAAAATTCAGAAAGAACTTCATGCACATTATGTTCGTAATTCGATTACAATAGAAAAAGGCGAATTAGATTCCGTTTGTAAATTAGCAAAAGAACACAATATTGCTATTTATTTAGGAATTATGGAACGTGCACAAAATAGAGGAGGACATAGTATTTATGCATCTTTAGTGTATATAAATCAAGTTGGAGAAATAAAATCAGTTCACAGAAAATTACAACCAACGTATGATGAACGTTTAACTTGGGCTCCTGGAGATGGAAATGGTTTGCAAGTACATCCATTAAAAGAATTTACTGTTGGTGGCTTAAATTGTTGGGAAAATTGGATGCCTTTACCAAGAACAGCTTTATATGGTTTAGGAGAAAATTTACACATTGCAGTTTGGCCTGGGAGCGATCATAACACAAAAGATATTACACGATTTATTGCAAGAGAATCTCGTTCTTATGTAATTTCAGTTTCTAGTTTAATGGCAAAGTCAGATTTTAATGATGATGTTCCTCATGTAGATAAAATAGTAGCAAACGCTCCTGATGTTTTAGCAAATGGAGGTTCTTGTATTGCTTCTCCAAATGGAGAATGGCTTGTTGAACCTGTTTTGCATAAAGAAGGATTAATTATAGAAACCTTAGACTTTAATAGGGTTTTAGAAGAACGACAAAATTTTGATGTTGTAGGTCATTATTCTAGACCAGATGTAACCAAATTACATGTAAATAGAGAAAGACAAAGCACTGTTTCTTACGATGAATAATAGCTTCAAAAGTATATTTTTTCATTTAGAATACATTTTTTTTAAGAAATTAAACAAAAAATAAATTTTAGTTTCCGCTTCTAAAAAAGGAAATTTATTGTCATATTTTAAGTAAATTTATGCTTCAATTTAGAACTTAAAAAATGGCAGTAATAAAACCCGTTCAAGGAAAACACCCACAAATACCAGAAGATTGTTATGTAGCAGAAAATGCCACTATTGTTGGCGAAGTTTCACTTGGTAAAGAATGCAGCATTTGGTTTAATGCAGTACTTAGAGGAGATGTACATTTCATAAAAATTGGTAATAAAGTCAACATTCAAGATGGCGCAGTTATACATGCAACCTATCAAAAATCGCCTACAACAATAGGTAATAACGTTTCAATTGGGCACAATGCAATTGTACATGGTTGTACAATTCACGATAATGTTTTGGTTGGTATGGGAGCAATTATTATGGATGATTGTGTGGTAGAATCTAATTCAATTATTGCAGCAGGAGCAGTAGTTACCAAGAATACAAGAGTAGAAAGTGGCAGTATTTATGCAGGAGTTCCTGCTAAAAAAGTGAAAGATATTTCTCAGGAATTAATTTCTGGAGAAATAGATAGAATTGCCAACAATTATTTAAAATATTCAAGTTGGTTTAAAGAGTAATGTTAGGGCGTTTTTACGGGCTTTTCACTATATCTTTTTTTCGTTTCTCAAAAAAGGATGCCGTTTCAATCCCTAACGCAAAATTCTAACTAAAAAACAAAAACCCGATTTCAATTAAGAAATCGGGTTTTTTAACTAACTAATCAACCAAAACTAGTTTACTTTCCTTGTTGAGAATTATTACCTCTTTTTTTTCCTTTATTATTTTTTGCTCCTTTTTTCCCTTTCATTTTTTTCATAGCCATTCTCTTTTTACCTTTTTGCATTTTTTCAAACTTCGCAAATTGCTCTTTGTTTAAAATATCTTTCATTCTCTTTTTCATCAAAATCTGACTGTCTAAACGTTTCGTTTGCATTGCATACATTTCATCTGCAGTAGGTCTTTTTTTGTCTGCTCTGGCAGCTTTTCTTTTTTCCATAGAAGCTTTCCTTTCTGCCATTTTTGCCATTATTAGGGGCTTAATTTGTTTCTGTTGTTTATCAGATAAATCTAAAGCCAACGTCATTTTTTTAACGACCAAAGTGGTGTGTTGTTCTGCAGTTAATTTAGAATCTCTTTCTCCTCTTTTCTTTTGTGCTTGTGTAGTAAATGTCACAGCAAATACTAATACTAAAATGCTTACTAATTTTTTCATATCTATATGTTTTTTATGTTATTGTTTATACTTCTTTGACTTGTAAAAACTAAAAAGGTTTAATTTAATAATTTGTTTAACAAGTATTTAACAAATTATAAATGAAGCAAAAAACAAAAACTCGGTTTCAATAAAGAAACCGAGTTTTCTGATAAACTAATCAACCCAAAACTAGTTATTACAATATTTTATTGTTTTTTCTTTTTAATTCGATTTTTAGCTTTTTCTTTTCTTTCTTTAGCCATGGTTTCAAATTTTACCAATTGATCTGCATCTAAAATAGCTGCCATTTTTGTATTCATATCAGTCTCTTTAGCCAATCTATCTTTTCTCAATTGCTTGCGCTCTTCTTTAGAAGGTTTTTGCCCAGATTCTTTGGCGGCTTTTCTTTTCTCACCCATTGCCTTTCTATCTGCAAATTGTTCTGCCAATAAAGGTTTAATTTTACTTTGCTGAGTTTCAGTTAAATTTAAGTCTTTAGTCATTTTTTTAAGGATCTTTTCAACAGAAGGTTTTCCTTTCTTTTTTTGAGCTTGTGCAGTGAATGTAAAAGTGAACACTAAAACTAATATTGTTAATATATTCTTCATTATTTTTTTTGTTTATTATTTTAATTACACTTCTTTGACACTGAAAAAATGAAAAGGTTTAAATTTGTTTTTTGTTTAACATGATTTTAACAAAGTAAAGATGAAAAGATTTTTGTGGTTAGTGCTATTGTTACCAATGTTTACTATTGCTCAAGATAGTATTCGTGTAGACATGAGTAATCCTCATGCTGCAGTGTATACACATTTATATTTCTTGCAATCAGAATCTTATGAGCCAAAAAAAGCCGCAAAAACTATTTTAGGTCTTTCTGAAGAAAAAGCGATTAAAAAAGCGATTAAAATAAAACAAGTTTTAGACGGTAAAGGTTTGTATGTAGATATGAATAAAATTCCTACAAACCCTAATTTTAAAGATACAGTTGGCTATTCTTCATATTTTAAATATGTGTTGTTTCCTCAAAGAATGCCTGAGATTTATGTAGAAAAAGTTGGAGATAAATGGTATTATTCAACCGAAACTGTTACTAAAATTGATAGTTTATATAAAGAGGTTTTTCCTTGGTACATTCAAAAATTACAAGATTTAATTCCTGCTTCTGGACGAAAAAAAGTATTTGGTTTAGAATTGTGGCAATTTGTAGGATTGTTATTATTGGTTGTTTTTGGGTATCTTATTTTTTTAATTGTAAAAAGAATAGCCTTTTTTATTTTAAGAAGAATTCAACATCAAATTACAAAAAACACCAACTTAGAAGTAAATAAAGTACTAAAAAAATTAGCACATCCAATAAGCTTATTAGTGAGTGTTGCTTTTGCAGATAAAATATTTCCATCATTGCAATTTGGTATAAATGTAAATACTTGGGTGTTTTTAATATTAAATATAGCAGAAACAGTTTTTTGGATTTATGTTTTCTTAAAGTTGGTGCAAGTTGTAATGCGAATTTATGCAGAGTTTACAGAAAGAACTCACGGTAGATTAGATGATCAATTAGTACCAATTTTACACAGTTTTTTTACAGGTTTAGTTATTGTTATAGGTCTTTTTAAATTGCTAACTCTTTTTGGTGTTAATACAACAACATTATTGGCAGGAGCAACAATTGGAGGTTTGGCATTTGCTTTAGCTTCTCAAGATACTGTGAAAAACTTGATAGGAACCATCATGATTTTTCTAGATAAACCATTTCATATAGAAGATTGGATAGAAGCAGGAGAAGTTGTTGGTACAGTAGAAAAAGTAGGTTTTAGGTCAACGCAAGTAAGAGCTGCTGATACATCAGTATATCAAATACCAAATAGTAAACTATCAGAATTGGTTATTAATAACAAGGGTTTACGTTTGTTTAGAAGATATAATACAAACTTAGGTTTACGTTATGACACACCTCCAGAATTGATTGAAGCTTTTGTAAAAGGATTAAGAGAGATTATTATTGCACATCCAGAAACACGTTCTGATTCATATAATGTGGAGTTTACAGGTTTTGGAGATTCTGCTTTATTAATTATGGTAAATGTATATTTTAAAAGTTTAGCTTGGGGCATTGAGCAATCTTCTAAACATAGATTACACATGGCTATTGTAAAACTAGCGAAAGAATTAGGTGTAGATTTTGCTTTTCCATCAACAACAGTTACTATTGAGCAGTTCCCAGAAAAGAAAGGCTTAGATTTAAAATATGACATTAGTAAAGAAAGAACTGATGCTGTTATAACAAAGATTTTAAATGATTTTAATAATGAAAATCTAAAAGACAAAGAATGAAAAGAATCTTAAAAGGTGTTTTTAATTTTTTCATATTGTTGATAATTGCAGCAGTAATTTTCTTTTTTTGGGCTTCTTCTTCAACTTTAGAAGATAATGAATATTCAAAATTGATTACTAATAATTATAAAAATACAATTGATAATGATTCAATTTTTAGTATTGTAACCTATAATATTGGTTATTTAAGTGGGATGACAAATAATCTTCCAATAGCAAAGCCAAAAGAACTATTTGATACCAATTTACAGAAAGTTTTAGCAGAAACAAAAACTGTAAACCCAGATATTATTGCATTTCAAGAAATAGATTATAAGGCTTCTCGTTCTTTTAATGTGAATCAGCAAAATGAAATAGCAAAATTGGGTTTTAATTATGTAGCAAAAGCTGTAAACTGGGATGAAACTTATGTCCCTTTTCCTTATTGGCCACCAACAATGCATTTTGGAAAAGTTGTTTCAGGACAATCAATAATTAGTAAATACCCTTTAAAAAATCATGAAAGAATAGTTTTAGAAAGAGTGCCAGATGCTCCTTTTTATAGAGACGCATTATATATAGAACGATTAGCGCAAATTGTAAAAGTAGTTTTAAATGAACGAGAAGTTGTGTTGATAAATGTACATTTAGAAGCTTTTGATAAGCCAACAAGAGTAAATCAATTTAAAGAAGTTGTAGCTATTTTTAATAAATACAAAGATATGTATCCTACAATTTTATTGGGCGATTTTAATTCAAAGGCAAGGGACAAAGATGCAATTATTCAAAAAATGTTTTTAATGGAAAATGTTGGTAATGCAGCTTTTAAAGAAGAAAATATTGCAAATACATTTGATTCTAAAAATCCGTATAAACGAATAGATTACATTTTTTACACCAGTAATTCTATAGAATATATTTCAGGAAAAGTATTGACAAAGTTTGGTGAAGCTTCAGATCATCTACCAGTAGAAATGAGGTTTAAGCTAAAGTAAACTAACCATTTTTTGCTTCTTTAATAATTTCTCTAACTGCAATGGCATAATTTTTAGCATTACTTGCTTTTTTAATCTTTTTGTAAGTTTTCTGTGGATTTGCAAAGCTTTGAGCAAAGTATTCCCAAAAACCAAGCATTTTCATTTTAATAGGAGTTGGCCCAGAAAGAGCAGCGTCATATTCTTCGAAGATTCGATCGTGGAACTCACTAAAAATATCAAATCTATTTTTTGGATATTCAGTTGTTTCATTCTTAATCATACTTGGAAAAAAAGGATCTGCAATTAAGCCTCTACCAATCATCCAATGATCTATGGTTGTAAAACGTTCTTGTAACTTCTTAAATGTTGCTACAGAAGTAATATCGCCATTGTAATACATTTTATGTTTGCTGTTATCTAAACATTTTTGAAATGCATCTAAATTGGTTCCTCCTTTATATAATTGTTTTCCAATTCTTGCATGAATTGCAATATTTTTAAGAGGGTATTTATCTAGAATAGGTAAAGTGTCCAAGATTTCTTCAGGATTTTCATACCCCATTCTCATTTTCATAGAAACTAAAATATCAGATTCATTATGAACTTTATGAAGAATATTATCAATTTTTTGAGCATCACTAATTAATCCAGAACCCATTCCTCTTTTTGTAACCATAGGATAAGGGCAACCTAAATTCCAATTCAGTTCTTTATAACCTAATTCTTTTACGTATTTAGAAACGAATAAAAATTCATCAACATCATTCGTAATAATTTGAGGAATTACTTCTAATTCAGTATTATTTTCTATTAAAAGATCTCTTTGATAAGAATTTTTAATCACCATTTTACCATTTAAACGAATATATGGAGCATAAAAAGTATCGATTCCACCAAAAAAATGATTGAATGCATTTCTGAATTTATAATCTGTAAATCCTTGTAAAGGTGATGATAAAAGAGTGTGACTCATAAATAGTATTGAGCTGCAAATATAGAATTCATTTTAACTCATTTATTAGAAAAAACAGATTTAATTAATTTTTAGAAGATTTTAAAGGAGTGTTTAACCAATAATCATGTTCTAATTGTAAAGTAGTTATTTTAGCTTTAGATAATGGAGCATTTTTATCTATAAATTTATTTTGATTAGGCAATATTTTATTTTCAAAGGTTTCCTGAACAAAAAATTCTCTGTATTGGTTTATTTTTATACTCGCTCTTTTATCAATTTCATGACCATCTAAATCTTTAACTTTGGTGATTTCGAATGTGAAATAAGAACTGTAATTTGGATTGTTTTTTTCTTTCTCAAATTCTATTTTGTTAATTGATTTTTTATCAATAAAAACATTAAAAATGCGATAGCTTCCTTCAAAAGAGCTAACGTCTGTAACCTTTAATCGTTCATTTTTATAATAGATTTTAAAATTTCTTTTATCGATACTTTCAAGTGCCGCTTGCCTGCTAAAATAGACTTTAAAAATCTTATATTTGGAATTAAAGTAAGTTTTATCAATTTTAAAGTAATATCCATTACTAGCTTCAAAGAAATTATTAAAAGTGATATAATTTAAATACATTTTATCTTTTTTTGGTGTGTATTCTACAGTAACAGAGTATTGATGGTTTTTCTTGTTTCTATAAAATAGATTGTAGTTAATTTTGTGAATAGCAAAATCTTGTTTAGAAATGTAAATGCTACCAAACGCATTATATTCGTAACTTGTTTTATCTTGAATAGAAGAAAAAGTTATTTCATATAACGGTGTAGCATCTAAAAAAATAACTCGTTTTACTTTAAATTTATGATTGCTAGCAAAATCTTTATTAAAAATATTACTGAATGAAAAAGACATTTTATTGTAATTTCTAATAGTATTTGTGAGGTTTAAAATATTTAATTCGTTTCCTCCTAAGGGTGTAATATAAACGCTTTCAGAATATTTTTTACTTTTATTATCATAAGGGATTGTAAGTGTGGAATCTTGAATAAATTTAGTATTGGTTTTGTAATTATATAAAAGGGATTGATTTTTTTTATCTTTAAGTTTGTCGCTATCAAAGCCATTATCAAAAGACTCTATAATTGCTTCATGTACATTTAAGTATTTAATTTCTTCTTTAGATTTTCTGTTTTTTTGATAAGAATCTCCAACAGGTTGCTGGTAATCTCTATAATAACCAATATAGGAATGTGGTTCTGTTGGATAATTATCCATTATGTTTTTAATTGCTCTTTTAACAATTTGTATGCCTAGTAATTTCCTTTTTTTCTTTCTTGATGTTTTAACAATCACTTCATCTAACTTGTTGTTTGCAGTTGATAAATTAATAATGTTTACACCGTTGTTTTTTAGTTGAGATAGTTTTACTTCTTTGGTTATATAACCAATAGAAGATATTCTAATTGTACCTGTATTTTTATATTTTATTGGGATTTCAAATTTTCCATTAAGGTCTGCATGCGTGCCTCTGTTTATTTTTTTAAGCATAACAGTAGCATATGTAACAGGTTTTTTGGTAGAAGCATTGAGTACTTTACAAGAAATTTTTTTTTGAGAAAAAGCAGTGATGCTTATAAGATTAATAAAAAATAAAATGTAGAATGTTTTTTTCAAGATAGTAGGTTAATAGATTTTTAATAGCAAAAACCACGCCAATTATAGACGTGGTTTTTAAAATATAAATTATAAAAAATAATTATTTAGGATCTAAAATTGTATCAATTCTATCTACAACATCTTGTAAATGATATCTTGTTAATGTGTTCCCCCTATTAGACGCAGCTTTTGCATCACGTTGTAAACGTTTTAATTCGCCTCTTGCAACAGATTTTACATCAGATTGATTTACTGTAATTCCACTTTGTTTAAAGTATCCTCTATTTGCACCTCTTTGATCTTTGGCTTTATTTAATAAATAATCCAATCTATCTAAATAAACTCTTTGTAAGTTTCTTCGATACGTATCAATAGATTTTCCTGAGTAAATTTCACTCCAAACACCTTTTCTTAGATCACTCATCATACTAACTAGAGAGTAAGCATCAGATCCGTTAGTAGTTTCGTTTTCAATCATACGAGCCATTCTACCTGGATCTAACATATTATTTAGGGTTCTTGCTTGTAAGCCACGAACTCTTTCTAGAGAACCAGAAAACTCTGTTTTACTAAAGATGTTTTTGTCTAACATCCAAGTTGGAGTTTTAAATAATTCATCAACCACAAATTTTAAGGCTTCTTTTTGAGTTGCTTTATCAACATGTGTATAAACTGCACCTTCTTGGTCTGTAGTTTTAAAGTTTTCATAAACACCACCAACATTAGAAGTTACATGGCCCATATATCTATTAAATTGACTTAAAACTTGTCCATACATAGTAGATAAGTTCTCATAATTTTCACCTTTTTCATATGTCCATTCTTCTAAGCGAGGTAAAATTCTTTGTAAGTTTTTAATTCCGTAAGTAGAAGCTTTCATTGCATTATCACCTAAATCTTCTGTTTGAGAACTTGGGTCTACAACGCCACCTGCTTGTTGATGTCCAAATCGATACATTGGGTCACCTGCATGTTTTAAAATCCAAGAATCTAAAATTGGTTTTTCTTCTTTTGCAGTTTTGTCTAAAATTGGTCTATAACCCCAAGCAATTGCATATTTATCATACACACCAATATTTGGCATTAATGCAACCCCTTTATCTTCTGGTTGCGCAACATAGTTAAAACGTGCATAATCCATAATTGATGGAGCTGTTCCATATTTTTTTGTAAAAGATGCAGAACGTAAAGAATCAACAGGATACGCAGTAGAACTTCCCATATTATGAGGTAATCCTAAAGTATGTCCTAATTCATGAGAAGAAACAAATTTGATTAATTCTCCCATTGTTTCTGTCTTAAAATTATTTCCTCTTGCATCAGGATTTATTGCTGCAGTTTGAATAAAGAACCAATTATGTAACAAAGACATTACATTGTGATACCAGTTAATATCAGACTCTAAAATTTCTCCAGAACGTGGATCACTAACATGAGGTCCATTTGCATTTGGAATTGGAGACGCTAAATAACGAATTACAGAATAACGAATGTCTTCTGGACTATAATCTGGATCTTCTTCTTTAGTTGGAGCCCTTTTAGCAATAATTGCATTTTTAAAACCAGCAGCTTCAAAAGCAACTTGCCAATCATTAACTCCTTGTATAATGTAAGGAACCCACTCTTCTGGAGTAGCTCTATCTACATAATAAACAATTTGTTTTTTAGGCTCTACTAATTCTCCTCTTTTAAATTTTTCGACGTCTTCATCTTTAACTTCTAAACGATATCTATCTAAATAAGTAACAGTTTTACTTTTTTGATCTTCTAAACCATAATCTGTTTGACCTCTTGCAAACCAACCAATACGTTCATCAAAATAACGTCGTTTCATTGGCACTTTAGGTAGTAAAACCATAGAATTACTCATCTCTAAAGTAATAGAACCTAAAGCTTTATTTGAAGGAGCTTTATTTGCAGCATAAGTTTTTACGTGTCTAATTTCTATATTTTGTGGGTAACTGCTAATTCTGTCTATATAAGAACGTGTTTTATCCATTCTTGTTACAGCATATCTTTTTCTATAAAAACTAGGAAAACCTAAAGGTTTTACATCTGTAGAAAATAATGAAGTAGCATCAATTACAGTTGCCGTAGAATCTTTACTGATTGCTTTTATAGGAAAAGAGAATAAAATTGGCTCTAAATTAGAATTTACAACAGCTTCATGCACAGGTAAAATTGTATCAGCAACAACATCATAAGAAACTATTCTTAAAAGAATTTGCTTATTCTTTCTTTCCCAACGTAATACTTGTGTATTGGTTTTTCCACCACCAAAACCAATTCCATTTGCAGTTTTAGCAATTCTTGTAACCATTAGCATTTCTCTTTTTAAAAGAGAATCTGGAATTTCAAAAAGATATGTATCATCTTTTGTATGAACTTTAAATAAACCTTCGTCTGTTTTATGATCTTTTGTTACCACTTTACCATAAGGCTGAATATCACCTTTTTTAGGTTTAGGTTTTTTTGTTGTTTTAGGAGCTTCTTTTTGCTTTTTTTTCCAAAATTGAGCGTCAATTTCAGTAGAAAAACCAAAAACAAAAGCTACTAAAAGTAGTCTAGTCAGTATTTTTTTTGTCATCATAAATGTTTGATTTGAATTATATTCGAAATTAAGGAAAGCAAACATGTTGATTTCTTAAAGAAACGTTAAAGAGAAATATGAGTTTTAACAAAAAAAGCATCCTAAATTTAGGATGCTTTTGTTTAAAAATACTTTTTCTTCTACTGTTTTATAATTTTCTTAATAAAAGTATTTTTAGCTGTTTTTAATTGAAGCATATACAAACCTTTTGGTAGTTGAGAAATGTTAATGCTTTCTAATGTTTTATTTTTCTTAGAAAAACTCATTACTTCTTTACCAATTAATGAAAATAGTTTTATTGATTCGATTTGTTTGTTTTCTATTTTAAAGTTTAGAATGTCTGAAGTTGGATTTGGGTAAATAAAAACTTTGGATAGTTCATCTATTTTTTCTTTTTCTACTGACAAAGCACTTTGTTCTAGTTTCCATAATTCATAACCAGTTGTTCCATCATATGCTGAAAAAAACATTTTATTATTAGCTATAAAAAAGTCTTTAGGATAACTCCCTTTACTACCATTGTTATCTGTTGTTGGGTTGATATCTTGTAATAAAACAGTACCAGCTTCTGTACCATCTGATTTCCATAATTCTACATTACTGCCAACTACATCTCTAGCTCCAAACAAAATGTGGTTACCAAAGCTTTCTAATCCCGAAATGTTACTACTACTTACTCCATTATAAATATCTTTTACCATTACTGTACCAGCTTCTGTACCATCTGATTTCCAAAGTTCTCCACCAGTACTTCCGCCATTTGCGTAAAAATATAACATTCCATTATGATTTGTTAATAAACTAGGAAAACTACCATTAGAACCTCCACTTCCTGGGTTAATATCTTTTACTTGTACCGTAGATGTACCATCTGTTCTCCATAACTCTCCACCATTAGAATAAGTTGAAATAAAGAATAAATTAGATCCAGAAACTGTAGCATTACTATATCCTTTATCTGTTACTAAATTAGTATTTGTACCATCTGTTCTATATAAACCACTACCAGAAGTACCATTTGCTTTAAAATACATTTCGCTATTAAACAGTATAAATTTGTCTGGACTAGAACTCGAACTAGAATTAATATTATTAAATAATGATGTTCCAGATTCTGTACCGTCTGAACTCCACAATTCAAAGTCATTAGAACCATCATTTGCATTAAAAAATAGTTTATTATTATATACCATTATTTCTCCACTTCTATAACTATTTCCAGTTCCTGGATTAATATCTTTTATATTAACAGTACCTGTTTCTGTGCCATCACTTTCCCATAATTCAAAACCATTTGTACCATCATTTGCAAAAAAATATAACTTGCTATTTAAAACAACAATATTCCCAAGATTAAGTCCATTATCTGTATTTGGGTTTATATCTTTTACTAAAACCGTTCCTGTTGCTGTTCCATCTGTTTTCCAAAGCTCTGTTCCTTTTTCTTTTGAAGTTGCTTTAAAATAAATAATTCCATTTAACTCTATAAAATTTGATGGATTACTATGGTTATTACCAGCATTAATATCTTTTAGCATATATGTTGTGCTTCCAGTTGTAACCCACAATTCTTTTCCATTTTCTCCATTGTCTGCAGAAAAATATACATGATCATTATATAAAAATAAATTACTTGGTGATGATGAATTATTTTCTTCTTTATTAATATCCTTTAACAGAGTGGTACCAGCTTCTGTTCCGTCTGAAATATAGATTTCTTTACCTAGCCAATTTCCATTTGAAGCCGAAAAAATTGCTTTTCCGTTTAATTCTACAATATCTCCAATATTATTATCATCAAAAGATGGGTGTATATCTTTTACCAATTGAGTTCCGTTTGCTGTGCCATCAGAAACCCATAATTCATATCCAAAGTCATCAGAAGCTTGAAAATATAACTTATTACCAACAACCTTTACCGCTCCATCAACCCAATAAAACTGACTTACTGGTACTTCAATTTTTATGGTTCCTGCCTCTGTACCATCTGTTTCCCAAAAACTTTTACTACCATTAAATACAAATAGTTTATTATTAAATGCGACAATACCTGTTATATAGGTTTCTAAATCTTTAATTAAAACGGTACCTGTATCTGTACCATCAGATTTCCATAAAACATTTGCAATGGTAAAAAAAAGCTCATTATTATATGCAGTTAGGTGTGTAGGATTAGAACTACTAGAACCTGTTGTAATGTCTTTAACCATTTCAGTTCCAGCTTCTGTACCATCTGTTTTCCATAATTCGTAGCCAGAAGTTCCATTACTTGCAGAGAAAAAAACGATTCCATTTAAAGCAGCAAAATTATTAGGATAAGAGTTTTTATTTGAACCCGTATAAATATCTTTAACCATTACAGTTCCTGCTACGGTTCCGTCTGTTTTCCATAGTTCATTTCCAAAAGTGTTACTTTCTTTAGCAGAAAAGAAAATTTCATTTCCAGATTTTACAAATCTTGTACCTCCAAAAATTGAAAAATCTTTCAACTTTATTGTACCTCCATCAGTTCCATCAGTTTTCCAAAGTTGATTTTCAGCTGTAAAAATTAACTCGTTATTTATAGTTTCATGAAATGCTTGGATTGATGCAAACTGTTTTATCTTTTCTGTTCCTGTAATTGTACCATCAGTTTTCCAAAGAAAATAATTTGTACCATCAGCAGCAAAAAAATACATATTGTTGTTAGAAACATGTGGGGTTAAAGCTATCATTCCACTTTCTGAACCTGAAATAAATTCCTTAAATATTATAGTTCCTGATTCTGTACCATCAGTTCTCCATAATTCATTTCCATTTATTCCATCATTTGCAACAAAATATACAAACCCATTAAATTCAATTTTGTTAGAAGGGTTACTAGATGAGTTTCCTAGATTAATGTCTTTTACTAAAGTTGCTTGTGTAAAAGCGCTAAGAGTTGTAATCGTAAAAAATAAAAGTAATAGTTTTTTCATGATGATTTGGTTTTAGGTTTTAAAAAAAAGATTTGATTCTGAAGTTTTTAAACTCCAAAACCAAATCAAGAGATTTTATTTAGCAATTTCTCCCGCTTTTTCTGCAAATTCTAATAAAATAGCTACTGTTTTTCCATTACCTTTTGCTATTGCATGTACAATAGATTCTCCAGAACCTTTATCTGTAAAAACTTTAAAACTTTTTATTTTATATTTTTTTCCACTAACAGATGTGTCTAATGCATTTTCAGACACATAACTTTCACTTACAGCTTGTCCCATAAGTTGTGCCATTGCTCCTGAAACTAATTCGCTACTTGCTAAATTATTTACTTGATCTAAGGTGTTCGAAATGTTTTGAACACTAGATACATTCATGTTTTTGACATCTCTAACAGATTTTACAGCTTTTGTGATGTTTTTTATTGATAACATAGATTTACTTACATAGGCATAAGCAAACTTATTTCCATTACTTGCTTTTTCTAATTTTACAATATCACCAACATTAAATTCTGTACCGTTAGATGTTGTAAATGATTTTTTAGATTTCTTTCCTTTTACTTGCGCTAATAGTAGCATTGGTGCTAATAATAACATTACTAAGATTCTTTTTTTCATGATTTGTGGTTTTTAATTAAGTATAAAAACAGCATCCATTTCTCTATTGTTAATTCATCCTAAAAGGAATGTGAGATGGATACTGTTCCGTTAAATGTTTTTAAATATTTAGGATGCAATGAATTAACACTTCAAAAGTAAAATGAAGTGTTGTGTTGTAAAATAGAGTGATGTACGTAAAAGACTAAGGTGTTTACCGTAGTTTTAGGATGTAAGTCCGTTTTGGAAGGCAAATCGGATTAAAGATGCCACATTATGAACATCTAGTTTACGCATAATATTTGTTCTATGAGTATCTACAGTTCTTGGGCTGATAAATAATTTTTCACCAATTTGAGTATTGGTGTTTCCTTGAGAAATAGATTTAATAATTTCTTTTTCTCTAGATGTTAGTTCCTCTAAAAGGGGTGATTTTTTTTGGTATTGATGAAATGATGCAGAATCACCTGAAAGTAGTGCTTTAGTTACATCTGCATTAAAATATTCTTTACCATTGTAAATATTTTTAATAGCCAATAAAAGTTCATCACTTGGTATTGTTTTTAACATATATCCTTTTACACCAATATCAATTAAACTTTTAATAATTGAAGATTCTTGAAACATAGATAACATAGCAACCTTTACATCTTTAAATTCTGATGTTATTTTTTTAGCACATTCTATACCATCTATTATAGGCATATTAATATCTAACAGTGCTATGTCTACTATATGTTGCTCAATAAATTCTAAGGCTTCTTTACCATTATTTACAACAGCTACCACTTGATAATCTGTTTGATTGTCAAAGGTATTTTTAATTCCTTCTGCAATTAAAGGATGATCATCTGCTATTAAAATTTTTATAGGCATTATTGTAATGGAATTTTTATAGTGACTAAAGTACCACTTTTAGGGCTTGGTTCAAAATTTACATTTCCATTAACCATATCTAGTCTACTTGTAATGTTTAATAATCCAATTCCTTTTTTATTATTTTCTGATGTAAAACCAATACCATTATCTTCTACAATTAATATAATAACATTGTTAGCATTATATAATTGCAAACTCACTTCCGTTGCTTTACTATGTTTTATAATATTATTAAGTAGTTCTTGAACAATTCTATAAATAGTGATTTCAATTTTTTTAGGTAATCTTTCTTTAATATTAAAATGCTCAAAAGTAAATGTGATATTTTTGTAGGATAAACTGTTTTCTAATAAATCATTTAATGCTGATGTAATTCCTAATTCTTTTAATGCTCTTGGCATCATTTGATGAGATATAGTTCTTAAATCTTTATTAGAATTTTCTAAACTGTCTAAGAGTTCTTGAGAATCTTTAGTATGTAGAAGATTCATTTTAGAAAGTATATTTCTCGATTTTAAAATAACACTACCAATTTGTTGTACAACACCATCGTGTAATTCTCTTGCTATTCTACCTCTTTCATTTTCTTGGGCTTCAATCATTGCTTGTAAACCTCTTTCTTGTTCTTTTATAATGGCTTTTTGATAATCAATATTTTGTTTCATCATTAAATAGTATCGATGTGCCATGGCTATTGTTAAAACAAGAATTTCTATAAAAATTACAAACTCCCATTCTAAAGGATTATAAGAATTTGTGAGTTTCATTGCTGTGAGTATAAAATGCCCCATAAATATCATTAGAGGCCCGTATGCAATTAAAAAATAATAACCCATCAAGTTTTTTTTAAGAGCTAATTTAAAAGCAAAAACATAAAGAGTTACACTTATTATTAATAGAAACACTTTAGAAAAAATATAAGAAAACCCGAAAAACCATTCATATTGTCTTAAAAATAATGCTGCAATAAATAATGCTCCTGCAAAATTTGCAGCATATTTTGTTATCTTAGAAACTTTTGGGTAATAGTCTTTTAAAGATAAAAAACTATCGGTGTAATGCATCACAAAAAAGATAACTAAAAGCCCTAACATTTCTTCAAAATTATTACCAAAGAATAAGTATTTTTCAATAATTAAGGGTGAAATAAAATAACGAACTCCTAAAATCTGAAGGAAAACTACAGTTAAAAAACCAATATAATACACGTACAAGTTTTGTTTTGTAAAAAAATACATAGCTAAAGAAAGCAGTATAATTAAGAAAACAAAACCTAAAAAAACAATTAAATAAGTAGATCTTATTTTAATGTCTTTTTCTCTTTCCGTGTATTTTTCTTTACTCCATAGAACATTTACAACTTTAAAAGAATCATCATTAACATTGGCTTTTACATATAAAAAAAGAGAATCTTTTTTAGCAATATTTAAATCATATACATAAGCATATCTATTTTGTAAAAAAGAAGATTTGTTATTTTGAGAGAAGTGCAATCCTTTTGGCTTAAAAGCCTTTGTAACAATATTATTTTTAACTAAATAAAGAGTAAGAGAATCGATGTTTGTTTGATTGAACTCATAGACAAATTCTGTATTATTCGAATTGTTAAAAAGCGGTATTTTAATCCAATGACGTTTATTATAAATACCTTGATTTACAAATGCTTTATTAAGATATGTAAAAATAGCATCATTTTTTAAAACAAAATTAATATCAGATTTAAATTCTTTTTCACTAAAAACGTATTGCTTCTCTATTTTTAGTTTTTCTGAATCTATCTCATTATAATAAATCTCATTTTGTTGACTATAAGAAACACTTACAAAAAGGAGCAAAAAGAATAACTGCAAGCAAAATTTCATTTGCTAAAGTTAAAAAAAGATTTTTTGTTATTTATTGAATAAATACTTTTTTGGTGATAATTCCTTGTTCTGTTGTAATTTTAACTACATAAACTGACGTTAAAACTCTCTTTATTTTTAAGGATGTAAGGCAATAAGCTAAAATTTAATAAGCTCTTTTACTATTTCCTTCAAAAAAGTTAATAAAAGCTTGGTTTACAACTCTATTACCTCCAGGAGTAGGGTAGTTACCTGTAAAATACCAATCTCCAAGATTATCTGGACACGCTTTGTGTAAGCCTTCTATAGATTGATAAATAACTTCTACTTCTGCCTTAATATCATCTGTTTTTAACATTTCTGCTATTTTTGTAGAAATCTCTTCAGCTTTAAAAGGATTATAAATTTCTTTTACATGGTTTACAATTTCGATATCGTTTTTAGATTGTTGCTTTTTACATTTATTGTAAACGTCTTCAACAATATGATATTGATTGGTGTCTTTTAGCAATTCTAATGCTGCTTTAAAAGCAATAAAAGCATCAATTTTTGCCATGTCAATTCCATAACAATCTGGGTAACGAATTTGTGGCGCAGAAGAAACTACTACTATTTTTTTAGGACTTAGTCTATCTAAAATTCTGATAATACTTTTCTTTAAAGTTGTTCCTCTTACAATACTATCATCAATAATAACAAGGTTATCTGTTGGTTTTACAACTCCATAAGTAATGTCATAAACATGTTCTACCAAGTCATCTCTACTGCTATCATCAGCAATAAAAGTTCTTAATTTAGCATCTTTAATGGCAATTTTTTCAAAACGAGGTCTTTCAGATAAAATTTCAGTAACCTTTTCGGCAGATAATTTACCTACACCTGCTAATATTTTTGCTGTTTTTTGTTGATTTAGTAAATCTTCAGCTGCTTCTGTCATTCCATAAAAAGACGTTTCTGCTGTATTTGGAATAAAAGAAAATACCGTGTTTGAAATATCACTATTTATCGATTTTAAAATTTTAGGAAATACAAATTTCCCTAAATTTTTACGCTCTTCATAAATAGAAGCATCACTACCTCTAGAAAAATAAATACGTTCAAAAGAACAAGCTTTATTTTCTCTTGGCTCTAAAATTTTTTTAATTGAAGTTACTCCGCTTTTTTTAATAATTAAAGCATGACCTCTTTTTAATTCTTGAACTTCATCAATTTTTACATTAAAAACAGTTTGTATAACTGGTCTTTCTGAAGCTACAACAACAACTTCATCATCTTCATAAAAATAGGTTGGTCTAATTCCATTAGGGTCTCTTAAAACAAAAGCATCTCCATGACCAACTAAACCAGCCATTGCATAACCTCCGTCCCAGTTTTTAGAAGATCTTTTTAAGACTTTTTTTAAGCTTAAATTTTCTTCTATAAAAGGAGAAGCATCTTTTTTATTAAATCCTTCTTTTTTAGCTTCTTGGTATAGTTTACCAACTTCATCTTCTAAAAAATGACCAATTTTTTCCATTACAGTTACCGTATCTGTAAATTCTTTTGGATGCTGACCTAACTCAACCAATTCTTCTAACATTTGTTTAGAATTTGTCATGTTAAAGTTTCCTGCAACAATCAAATTTTTGTGTTTCCAGTTACTTTGACGTAAAAAAGGATGCACGCTTTCGATACTATTTTTACCAAAAGTTCCATAACGAACGTGTCCTAAAAACAAGTTTCCTATGTATGGCATATTTTCTTCTTGCCAAGCAACATCATCCTTTTTATCAGGATTTTGCTCTAAAACACCATTTAAACGATCATTAATTTGAGCAAAAACATCTTGTATTGGTGTTGCTTTGTTAGAGCGAACTCTACTAATATATCTTGTTCCTGGTTCTACATTAAATTTTACACTGGCAAAACCTGCACCATCTTGACCACGATTGTGCTGTTTTTCCATTAATAAATACATTTTATTAATTCCGTAAAAGGCAGAGCCGTATTTGTCTTTGTAAAACTGTAAAGGTTTCTTTAATCGAACAAGTGCAATTCCACATTCATGTTTAATAGCATCACTCATTATTGTTGTCGTTTTTTTGTTGTTGTGTTGTAGTTGTTGTAATAAAAAATCCGCAGTAAAATCCGCGGATTAATTTAAGATACTTTTATGTCAAATTGAGTTAAATCTTTAAAAGCTTTCAAACGCGCTTTAACTTCATTTGTTGTAAGTTCTTGCATACGTTCTGTACCAAACTTCTCTACGCAGAAAGAAGCTAAGTTAGAGCCATAAATAATGGCGTTTTTCATATTGTTAAAAGAAATGTCTTCTGTTTTTGCTAAATAACCACAAAAGCCACCTGCAAAAGTATCTCCTGCTCCTGTTGGATCAAAAACTTCTGCTAAAGGTAATGCTGGTGCATAAAACATATTTCCTTCACTAAATAATAAAGCACCATGTTCTCCTTTTTTAATAACTACGTATTTTGGTCCCATTTCATGAATCTTCTTAGCTGCATTAACTAAAGAATATTCTCCAGATAATTGACGCGCTTCTTCATCATTAATAGTAATTACATCTACTTTTTTTAAAACAGTATGTAAATCATCTAGAGCAATATCCATCCAAAAATTCATAGTATCTAAAACTACTAGTTTTGGTCTTTCTGTCATTTGATCTAAAACTGATGCTTGTGTTAATGGATGTAAGTTACCTAACATTACAATACCAGCATCTTTAAAACTTTTAGGAACAACAGGTGTAAATGTTTCTAAAACATTTAATTCTGTAATTAATGTATCTCTAGAGTTCATGTCGTTATGATATTTACCACTCCAGAAAAAAGTTTTTCCTTCTTTATCTACCTCAATTCCATCGGTATTAATTCCTTTAGAATTCATCATTTCTAAGTATGAAGCAGGAAAATCTCCTCCAACAACAGAAACAACTCCAGTTTTTACTCCAAATTGACTTGCTGCTAAACCTACATAGGTTCCAGAACCACCAAGAATTTTATCCGTTTTTCCAAAAGGTGTTTCAATTGCATCAAAGGCAACTGTACCAACTGCTAATAATTTGCTCATTTCTTAAATTTAATCAGTAATTTTGCACGATAATTGCAAAAAAGTTTTTTTAATAAAACGCAAAAATAAGTTTAAAAAATGACTATCAAAGAAATACAAGAAGAAATTATTGATGAGTTTTCTATGTTTGATGATTGGATGGAACGCTATGAATATATTATAGAGTTGGGTAAATCTTTGCCAATTATAGAAGAACAAAATAAGTTAGATGAAAATTTAATAAAAGGTTGCCAGTCTAAAGTTTGGTTATTTTCTGAATTAGAAAATGGTGTTATTAAGTTTTCTGCGGATAGTGATGCAATTTTAACGAAAGGAATTGTGGCATTATTATTGCGCGTTTATTCCAATCAAAAACCAGCAGATATTTTAGCTGCAAATACAGATTTTATTGATGAGATCGGTTTAAAAGAGCATTTATCTCCAACAAGAGCAAATGGTTTAGTTTCTATGATTAAGTATATTAAAATGTATGCAATAGCACAACAAACTAAATTGACCTAATAAAAATTATATATATGAAAAAGATTTTTTTATCAATTATAGCATTAATATTTTTATTTTCTTCTTGTACTTCATCGAATGAGGAAGAAAAGATTGTTATCCCAAAATTATTAATAAAAAATATTCATGATGATGGGACTTCAGAAATTGAAACATCAAAATACTTATATGATGAAAATAATAAATTGATTGAAATTGATTTGGGAGATGATTATTTAATAGAAATTATTTATGATAATGATAAAATCATACGGATAGATCAAAAAGAAAATAGTGATATTTATACCTATGAAGAATATGATTATATAGGTAGTAATATCTCTAAATATAAAAGGTATGAAAATAATGTTTTAGTTATATCTAATGAATATAATTATGATACTAATAATCAAATAATATCTAAAAAAGAAACTTATCCTTTTAACTCTAGTGTTAGTATAATATATACATATGAATATAATTCATCTAATAATAGTGTAAAAGAAATAAGTTCAAATAATAGATATACCATTACTTATTATGATGATAAAAATCACCCATTATCAGGAATAGAATATTTAAAACCTTTCATAAGAGATCAAGCAAATATTAACTTTAATAATCCTATTAAAATAGAAAATTATTCAAATAGTACATTGCAAGGTAGTATTGATTTCGTTAATGAATATGATATTGATGGTTATTTAGTAAAAAGTGTTGCTACTGAAAATTACGGACAAAATAATAATAGCCATACTTACACAGATAATTACATTTATAATAAATAATAATAATGACAGATAAAGAGTTAGAAGTAATAGGAGATAAAATTGTAAATGTTTTAAAAACAATTTACGATCCTGAGATTCCAGTAGATATATACGAATTAGGTTTAATTTACGATGTTTTTGTATCCGCAGAAAACAATGCAAAAATATTAATGACATTAACATCACCTAATTGCCCAGTTGCAGAAAGTTTACCTGTAGATGTAGAAGAAAAGGTAAAAACTTTAAAAGAAATAAATGAGTGTGAAGTAGAAATTACTTTCGATCCTACTTGGACACAAGATATGATGAGTGAAGAAGCAAAACTAGAATTAGGAATGCTGTAAATAATTATTAATGTTGAGTTTTGAGTGATGAGTTAAAAGTAAAAACTTTGCAACTTTAAAACTTTGCGACTTTGAACCTTAAAAAAATAATGGCAGAAGAAATTATAAATAGAGTTGCAAATAGCAAACTTAAAACTTTCGATTTAGAAGAAATTTATCCTGAAGGCAAAAGAGTTTTGTTTGATGTAAAAGATTGGTTGTTTCAAGAGTTAATTTTGAAAGAAACAGATTTTAGAGCATCAGTAAAAAATTATGATTGGTCTCAATATAAAAATTCTTTTGTAGCAATTACTTGTTCTGTAGATGCAATTATTCCTTCTTGGGCTTTTATGTTAGTTGCTTCAGAATTAATTCCGTTTGCAAATAAAGTTGTTATTGGTAATTTAGAATTGTTAGAAACAGTTATTTATCAAGAACTGATTAGTTTCTTAGATTTTAAAGAATTTGCTGATGCGCCTGTAATTATAAAAGGATGTGCAAATAAACCAATACCTAATTCTGCTTATGCTTTTTTAATAGAAAAATTACAACCAATTGCAAGATCTATCATGTTTGGTGAAGCTTGCTCAACAGTACCATTATATAAATCAAAAAAATAATCCCCCATTATGAAAAGAATTTGTATCGTTTTTTTCATCCTTTTTTCGTCAATCCTTATAGCTCAAAAAAAGAAAAAGGATACTTTGCCTAAACCTAAATGGAAAATCCATGGTAGATTTGGTTTTGTGTTTAACCAGTCATCTTTTACAAATTGGTCTTCTGGTGGAGAAAATACCATTGCTGGAGATCTTAATGTTAACTACGATTTTAATTACAAAAAAAAGAATATTAACTGGGATACCAGAATTTTAACTGGTTATGGTTTAAGTCATTTAAGTGAAAAAGGGTATAGGAAAACTAATGATAGATTCGAATTAAACTCTTTATTAGGTATAAAGTCTGGGAAAAACTGGTTCCTTTCTCATTTTGTAAATTTTAAAACACAATATACAAGAGGTTATAATTATAAGACAATTCCAGAAGGAGAACCTGTCTCAGATTTTTTATCACCAGCATATTTAAGTTTAGGACCCGGAATGTTGTGGAAAAAATCTGATGATTTAAATATAAATATTGCTCCTGCTACTGCAAGATTAACAATGGTTAGTGATTTCTTTTCTGGAAAATTTGGTGTAGATGAAGGGAAAAATACCGCATTTAGTTTAGGATTTAATTTAGCAGGTTATTTTAAATTTAGTTTAATGGAAAATGTTGAAGTAGAAAATGTTTTAGCAGTTTACTCTGATTATCTTGAAAAACCTGAAAATATAGATATTGAGAATCAAACAAATGTTCGTTTTAAAGTGAACAAGCATATTAAAATGCACATGACTTTTCATGGTATAATTGATGATAATGCGTCTAGTAAAATGCAGTTTAGACAATTATTTGGTTTAGGATTAAATTATAGTTTTCATCAAAAAGTGACTTATTAATTATTTTATTGTCTAAAGAACAGAGTGCATAGTTGCACGTTTAAAAATAAAAACAAAAAAAATGAAAAAATTATCAATCTTATTTTTATTGGTATCTATTAGTTTTTCGGTAAACGGACAAACAGCTGAAGAATTAAAGAAAGAACAAGCTCCTAAAAAAGCAAAAATCGCAAAATTACAAGGAGAAGTAAATGCTTTACAAGCAAAAATTGATGCACTTCCAGGTTGGAGAAAAGGTGCTTTTGGTACAATTGGTGGTAACCTTTCTGGTTTTAAAAATTGGTATTCTAAAAACGAACCAAATTCATCTGCTGGTAATATTGGAATTACTGTAAATGGATTTGCAAACCTTATCGAAGATAAATTTTTCTGGAGAAACTCTGGAGCAATCAACGTTGGTTGGGTAAAAATTGACGATAAAGACGACCCAACAGATAGTGGGAATTTTGAAACTGCAACAGACGTTTTTACATTATCTTCTTTATATGGTAAAAGATTAAATAAAAAATGGGCACTTTCTGCTTTAGGTGAATACAGAACAACTTTATTAGACAATTTTAATAATCCTGGATTTTTAGATATTGGTGTTGGTTTAACTTGGACACCAACAAGTAGATTAGTTGTTGTTATGCATCCTGCTAACTACAATATTATTTTTAGTTCTGGTGAGAGTATTTATAGTTCTTCTCCAGGTGCTAAAATTGTAGCAGATTATAATGCTAAACATAATAACATCAGTGTAAAATCTAACTTATCTATTTTTCAAAGTTATAAAGATGGAGATTTATCTAACTGGACTTGGACAAACTCTTTAGGATATACACTTTGGAAAGGAATAGGAGTTGGATTTGAATTAGGTTTACGTAATAATAAACAAGAAGCTTTAAACAATGCTTTAGCAAATTATGATGCAACAGCTGCTATTCCTGCTCCTGCTACACCATCTTTTAGCAATATAGATAACAAAATACAATCTTACTGGTTATTAGGTATGAGTTATGCTTTTTAATTAAAAGAATAATATTTTTAGAAAACCTCAAGAAGAAGTTCTTGAGGTTTTTTTATTTTAACTACTTTTACATTCTAAATTTTTATTGATGACATTATTAATAATTTTCGCAACTATTTCTATTTTCTTTTCATTTTTGTGTTCTATACTAGAAGCAGTATTGCTTAGTATTACACCTACTTTTATCAATTTAAAAAAGAGTGAAGGACATCATTTTGCTTCTAAATTAGAAATCTTAAAAAAAGATGTAGACAAACCTTTAATTGCTATTTTAACAATTAATACAATTGCACATACTGTAGGTGCAATTTTGGTTGGTGTACAAGCAAAAGTTGCTTATGCAGAAATGTATGGAACCGAAGTTAAAACAATATTAGGTATTAAAATTACAGAAGATGTAATGGTTGGTGTTGTTTCTACAATAATGACGATTTTAATTTTAGTAGCATCAGAAATTATACCTAAAACAATAGGAGCAACCTATTGGAAACAATTAGCAAAGTTTACTTCTGCAGCTTTAAAAGTGATGATTTTTCCATTAAAATGGACAGGTATTTTATGGCTTTTACAATTAACAACAAAGTTAATAGGAGGTAAAGGACATGGTAGTATTTTAAGTAGAGAAGGATTTTTGGTGATGACAGAAATGGCTGAAAAAGATGGCGTTTTTCAAAAAAATGAAAGTAAAGTTATTAGAAATTTATTAGGCTTTAAAGAGATAAAGGTAAAAGATGTAATGACGCCAAGAACAGTTTTAAAAACGGCTGATGAAAAACAAACAATAAAATCTTTCTACGACAGTCATAAAACATTACGTTTTTCTAGGATTCCTGTTTTTGCAGAAAACCCAGACAATATTTCTGGATATTTCTTAAAAGACAATTTATTAGAAGCAATTATAAATGGAAAAGGAGGCGAGTCTTTAGCAACTATAAAAAGAGATATTATAATTACTAACAGAAATTTATCGATTCCAGATTTATTTGATAATCTTATCAAAGAAAAAGAACATATTGCATTGGTTGTAGATGAATATGGTTCTGTTAGCGGGTTAGTTTCTCAAGAAGATGTAATAGAAACTTTACTTGGTTTAGAAATTATGGACGAAAGTGATTCTGTTGCAGATTTGCAAGCACATGCTAGAAAATCTTGGGAAAATCGTGCTAAAAGAATGGGGATTATTGAGGACAATAAAGAGGAGTAAAAGTTAGCTTCCTGCAAAAGGAGAACCAAAAATTCCAACAGCTAATTCAACCCAAATTAAAAATAATACAATCAAAATAATAAAGATTACAATTATTTTTTTACTTCTTCTTTTCATTTATTAAGAGTTTATTCTTCCCCTTTATATTCATAATATAAAAAGTCATTATAAGGAAAACGTTGAATGTGAATTTTCTTTACTTCTTGGTATGTTTTCTCTTTAAAATCGTCTAAATTCTCTTTATTTAAAGCAGAAATAAAAATAGATTCTACTTCTTTATCATTCATCCAAGTTTTTTGCCAATCTTGTAACGTGTAGTGTTCCTTTCCTTTTTCTGTAACAATATCATCTTCATCAATTGTTTCATGAGAATAGGCATCAATCTTATTAAAAACCATTAAAGTTGGTTTGTCGGCACATTTTATATCGGCTAAAATTGTATTTACAGAAGCAATATGATCTTCAAAATTTGGGTGAGAAATATCTACAACATGTAATAATAAATCTGCTTCTCGTACTTCATCTAAAGTAGATTTAAAAGATTCTACCAATTGTGTAGGTAGCTTTCTAATAAAACCAACAGTGTCTGTCATTAAAAAAGGAATGTTTTTAATGACCACTTTTCTAACAGTTGTATCTAAAGTTGCAAATAATTTATTTTCTGCAAAAACATCACTTTTACTAATAACGTTCATTAACGTAGATTTACCAACATTGGTGTAACCAACTAAAGCAACTCTCACCATTTTTCCACGGTTTTTACGTTGCACAGCCATTTGCTTGTCAATAGTTTTTAACTTTTTCTTTAAAAGAACAATTCTATCATTAATAATACGTCTATCTGTTTCAATTTCGGTTTCTCCAGGTCCACGCATTCCAATTCCTCCTTTTTGTTTATCAAGGTGTGTCCAAAGTCTTGTTAAACGAGGCAATAAATATTGACATTGTGCAAGTTCTACTTGTGTTTTTGCAGAACTTGTATGTGCTCTTTGTGCAAAAATATCTAGAATTAGGTTGGTTCTATCTAAAATTTTACAATCCAGAATTTTTTCAATATTACGTAATTGGGCAGGAGATAATTCATCATCAAAAATAGCAGTACCAATATTGTTAGATTCTATGTAAGCTTTTACTTCATCTAATTTTCCTGTTCCTAAAAAAGTTTTAGGATTTGGTCTTTCCATCTTTTGCACAAAACGTTTTACAGAAACTCCACCTGCAGTTGTTGTTAAAAACTCTAATTCATCTAAATATTCTGTAGATTGAATTTCATCTTGTTGCTGAGATATTATTCCGATTAAAACCGCTTTTTCAGATTTTGCTTCTTTTTGATCTATCATAGGCTACAAAAATACAAAGTTTTGCTTTGTAAAAGCATAAAAAAATCCTCAATAAAAATTAAGGATTTTAATAATTAATTCAAATTCATTTACAGTTTTTTCTTATAGCTTTTGTTTTTAGTTAAGTATTCATTTTAATCACTGCAAAATTAGATTATATGATTAAGAGATATGTAAAAAGGGTATTAACAAAAGGTTTTTTGTATGTTATTAAAATAACTTAAGTTTACGTTTAATAAAAAACATTCATAAATGCTATCAATTTTTTCTTCCTCAAAACAACGTAAAGATATTTTTACAATAGGATTTTACAACGTAGAAAATTTATTTGATACAGTAGATGACCCAACTACGTTTGATGATGATTTTACTTCTGATGGAAAAAAGAAATGGAACAATAAACGTTATCGAGATAAAATTAAAAAATTAGGTTCAGTAATTTCTCAACTAGGAAATAAACAATCTCATCATGCCCCAGCAATTGTTGGTTTGGTAGAAGTAGAGAATGCTAAAGTTGTTTCTGATTTGGCAAATTCTAAAAACTTAAGAAAACATCATTACGATTTTGTGCATTATGATTCTCCTGATGATAGAGGGATTGATGTTGCGCTTTTATATAACAAACAATTATTCGAATTGTTGGGTTCAGAAAATTTTCCATTGTATTTAGAAGATGAAGAAGGCAAAAGAGATTATACACGTGATGTTTTGGTTGTTTATGGAAATTTAAACGGAGAACTGGTTCATATTTTGGTAAATCATTGGCCTTCTAGAAGAGAAGGAACTTTAGAATCTGAGTACAAAAGAGTTGAAGCAGCAAAATTAGCAAGAACTATTGTTGAGGTAATTCAGGCAAGAAATTACGACGCAAAAATTATGATTATGGGTGATTTTAATGATGATCCAACAAGTAAAAGTGTGAAAGAATATTTAGTTACTGAAGATTTTTACAATCCGATGGAGAAGTTGTTAGATAGAGATGCTGTTGGTACTTTAACTTATAATAGTAAATGGAATTTGTTTGATCAAATAATCATTACCAAAAACTTTTTACAGCCAGAATTAGAAAAACATCATTTTAAACATGCTGAAGTATTTAACAAAGAATGGCTAAAAATCTTTAAAGGAAAATTAAAAGGAAGTCCGTTTAGAACTTATATTGGTCCTTGGTATCAAGGAGGATTTTCAGATCACTTTCCTGTGTATTTGTTCTTAAAAAAGGAAGAGTAATTATTTTTCTTTTCCAAAATCTTTAAAAGCATTTTTTAACTTCTCATCATTTAAAACATACTTCTTGTATTTGCCATCTCTGTATCTGTAATAAATAAAGAAAGGCATAAATAAAAAGGAAAAGAAAAACACGCCTAAACCCATTACTATTTGTGCTTTTTCATGTTCAGTATTTACTAAATACATTCCTGTTATCATCCAAATAATAAAGATAACAAACATTATTTTTAACGCTAATTTCATATTGCAAAATTACAAAAGTTCTATCTTTAAAATCTAAAATTCATTAAAATGAAATCAATTTTATTATTTTTGATAGGATTATTGTCTATTTCTAGCAATTCACAGAAAAAAGAATCTTACATGAATACAAAAATTGTTATTGCACACAGAGGTGCTTCAGGTTATTTGCCAGAACATACTTTAGAGTCTAAAGCAATGGCGCATGCAATGAATCCTCATTTTATTGAGCAAGATTTAGTCTTAAGTAAAGATGATGTGCCTATAGTTATTCATGATGTTTATTTGGATGATGTTACAGATGTTGCAACAAAGTTTCCAAACAGAAATAGAAAAGACAATCGATTTTATGTAATAGATTTTACTTTTGATGAGTTAAAAACCTTACAAGTTACAGAACGTTTTAATCCTGAAACAGGAGTTCAAGTATACCCAAAACGTTTTCCGAAAGGAAAAGGGAATTTTAAACTTCACTCTTTACAAGAAGAGCTAGAGTTGATACAAGGTTTAAATGCTGCGACAAATAAAAATATCGGAATTTATCCAGAAATTAAAGCGCCGGATTTTCATAAAAAAGAAGGAAAAAATTTAACCGAAATTGTATTAAAAATTTTGTCTTATTTTGGATACAAAACAAAAAAAGATAATTGTATTTTACAGTGTTTTGATGCCATAGAATTAGAACGAATTCGTGTAGAATTAAAATCAGAATTATTTTTAGTTCAGTTAACAGAGTTCTTAGAAGATGTAAAAAATTTAGAACATATAGCCACTTTTGCAGACGGAATTGGACCTTGGTATACGCAAATTATCGATAAAAAAGTAAACGGTAAATGGCAGTTTACTTCTTTGGTTTCAGATGCGCATAAATTGGGTTTAAAAGTGCATCCTTATACATTTAGAGCAGATTCTTTTGATGGCTTTTCTTCTTTTGAAGAAATGATGAAAACACTGTTGATAGACGCAAATGTAGATGGCGCTTTTACAGATTTTCCAGATTTGGTGGTTCACTTCTTAAAAGAATAGATTTTTTACCAAAACTTCAATTTTTACTTTTTATTATTCCTTTAAAATCAACCTTGTTTTTTTACGAATAGTTAATCATATTTTTCTTGTAAAATATTGGCAAGTAGAAAGACTTATTCTAAATTTGATGAAACTATTTTCATTCCTATGAAATTGAAACAATATCATATATCTCAAGATAATAATCAACTAGCAATTTTCGAGGCAGAAAAACAAGAAGTTTTATTTAGTTCTTTTTGGTTTATGGAGTTTGGTAAAACGCTTGCAGAAATATATGCTGCAAATGAAAAGCTAGTATATACGGTTACTAAAAAATTTCAGTTTTGGAGGTTAAGAATGGTGTATTTAATTGCTAGAAATGTTGGTAGTGAATCTATTTTAATATCACAAAATACTAGAAATACTATTTTTAAAGTTGAGTTGTTATCTGGTAATTATGAAATAAAAGTACACTACAAAAAGAAAAAATCTATATACAAAGACAACATCAAAATTGCTGAAATTGATGAGTCTTTCTCTGAAAGTAATAGTATTAAAGTTTTAGCTTTAGAAGAAAGTAAAATAAACCTAATTTTTCTATTATACAGTTGTTTGCAAATTGGTGAAAATGAGTTGACTTCTAAAACCATAATGAAAAGTCAAAAAAGATTAGAAACCAATGAAGATCCTTGGTTCTAAAAAAGGTTTTTAAACATCTTGAATTTGAGGTAGAAACTGTAATAAAAATAGCATCAAAAATAAGATAGCAAGAGAAATAATTAGAGGCAACCAAATTTGTTTCTTCTTATATTTTAAATTCTTACCCAAATGCTTATTCCAGAAGAATTCAATTAAAACAGCATATCCAATCATGTTAAAAACGAGCGTAATAAAAAATGATTTAGGAAGTAAATCTAAGATTACAGCAGAAAAAATAGTATAAAAAATTCCGAAAACAAGAACTTGAATTCTTGCTTTAGGTTTGTTCATTTCTTTTAAGTTTTTCATTAATAATACAGTACCAAAAATGGTTGTAAAGAAAATTGTAAAACCTTGAATTGTTTTTTTAGAATATAAAAAAGGCTGAACTAACTCTTCAAAAGGACTTTCATTTTTATCTAATGTTTTGTTTTCAAGATCACTATCTATAACTTCAGTTTCAGTTGGTATTTCTATATAATTAGCATCAGATTTGTGAATTAAATTTCTGTTTTCAAACTCCCAAATAACTGCTTGTAGTGCTTGGTCTGTATATTTGCTTTTTTCTTCTAGAATTGTTTCTAACTCAGCATCAGATTTTAAACGCATATTGTTAGTAAAACTATTTGTTCTCATCATTATATGGTTAAGAAGTAACTTCTACTAATTTATTTCTATAAGCAGTTAATAATTTAGATTTAGAGATAAAACCTTTATAAATACCATCTTTTACAACAGGTAAATTCCAAGCACCACTTACTTTAAATTTTTTCATTACTTTTTCTACTGAATCTGTTTCGTGAATAATTTCTGGTGCTGCTTTCATAAAAGAATTAATGGTAACACTTTTGTACATTTCTGTATCAAACATTACAGGTCTAATATCATCTAACAGTACAATTCCTAAAAATTGTTTTTTTTCGTTAAGAACAGGAAAAATATTTCTTTTAGATTTTGCTACTGCTTTTTTTAGCATTTCACCCAATAACATTTCTGGATTTACAGCTTTAAAATTAGTTTCAATCAAACTATCAATTTGCATCATCATCATTACATTTTTATCTTTATTATGTGTAATGAGTTCTCCTCTTTGTGCCAATTTATAAGTGTAAATAGAGTTAGAAACAAAGTGTTTTGTAATAGAGAAAGAGATTGCTGCTACTAACATTAAGGGTACAAATAAATCATAACCTCCTGTAATTTCTGCAATTAAAAAGATAGCTGTAAGTGGCGCATGTAAAACACCTGCCATTAATCCGGTCATTCCTATTAAGGTAAAATTAGCTTCAGATACATGGAAACCTAAACCCATATTATTAATTATTTTACCAAATGCATTTCCTAATGCACTTCCCATCACTAGCGTAGGAATAAAGATTCCTCCAACTCCACCAGCAGCAAAAGTAGTACTCATAGCAATGGCTTTAAAAAAGGTAATTAATAATAATAGAGTAATTACAATCCAAATATTTTCATGGTCAAAAGAAAAAGGAGTATTTCCAATAGCGGCAATATGATTTCCTTTTAATAAATTATTAATTAATCCATAACCCTCACCATATAAAGAAGGCATTAAATAAAGAATAAAAGCAATTATGATACTTCCAAAAATAAATCGAACAAAACGTTTTTCAAATTGATAAAAAAACTTCCTTATCGCAAAATACACAACAGAAAAATACACAGAAACAATTCCCGTAAAAACTGCAAAAATAGCGTAAAAACCGATTTCACTTATTTCGAATTTATCATTTAATTCAAAACCTAATAGAACATCAGAACCTAAAAAAAGATAAGAAGTTACAATAGCAGAAACAGACGCTAATAATAAAGGAATTAATGAAACAAATGCAATATCTAAACTAAAAACTTCTAAAGCAAAAACAATACCTGCAATTGGTGCTTTAAACATAGAAGACATAGCGCCTGCAGTTGCACAACCAATTAAAAGCATTCTTGTTTTTGTACTCATATGAAACAACCTAGAAGTATAAGATGCTAAAGCTGTACCTGCACTAACAGCTGGACCTTGTAATCCAACAGAACCACCAAAACCAACAGTTATTGGTGCAGTTAGCAAAGAAGCATACATGTTGTATTTTGGTATAATTCCTTTTTTCTTAGAAATTGCATAAAGAGTTGTGGAAATTCCATGACCAATATGTTTTTTTAACCATGTTTTTTTTATGATCACCACAATAAGCAAACCAATTATCGGAAAAATAAAATAGTAAGAACTTTTAGAGTCTTCTAAAAAGTCTACAGATAAAAGTAATTGAATATAGTGTGTAAAGTTTTTTAAGAAAACGGTTCCTAATCCTGCTAAAAAACCAACTAAAACACTTAGTATATATACAAATTGACGTTCAGAAATATGTTTATATCTCCAAATTAATATTTTTCTAAATATTTTTTTCCTAGATGGCATTATTGTTTTGTATATAAGATATCAGTTCCTAAATAACCATTGTCTTTATTATAATACCAAGCTCTATTTTTTGGCATTTTTATATCATTAATCGTTTCTAAACCTGATAATAAAATATATTCTCCACTATCTTTTGCTTCTTTAAAAAACTGATACACTTCCATCGCATAGGTTTTAGGATTAAAATAAAAGTACCAAGTATCTTTACCAACTTCTTTATTATAAGTAACTTCTAAAACTAAATAATCTTTTCCTTTAAATTTCTTTTTTTCAACTTTTGGATGAATAATTGTTCCTTCATCTTTCAATTTCATAGGTAAACCATACAAGAATGTGTAATAATTTTTATACAAATTTGCAAGTTCACAACTTAAATTGTGTTTCTTTTTAATTTCTTCGGATGGATTTGTATTTCCATTTATAGCAATACTACAAACTCCTTTATGAATTGTATATTCTGTTATAATTGTATCTCTACTTGCTTTTACAGAAAAGTATTCTTTGGGTAAATTAATATTGATTTTACTTTTTCTTGCAGACTTTTCAGGAATTTCCATGGTTACAAAAAGCTCTCCTTCAAAAGTTGACCAATTATTATTTGGATCATGAAATTGAATTGATTTTTCTAATAATTGATCACCTGTGACTTCTTGTGAGAAAGAGATTGTTGATGTGAAAAGGATTAGAAGTGTTGTTAGGTTTTTCATAATGTAAATCTAATGATAAATTGAATAAGTTAGTTCTTGAAAAAAAGCTCTAAAATCGTCTCTCATCCTATCAATATCTGCTTCAGTTGCATTGAACCTTCTCATATGAGCACTTAAATCACCATATTCTTTTAATTTAGGTAAAGTTCTGTTTGTTACTCTTGATCTATATTTTTTTAATGGTTGTTCATTTTGAAATATGACTATAAGTTTTTTCAGCATGAAATAATTATCTTCATTATCTCTTATTTTATCTTCTATTTGCTCTTTTTCAAAAAGTTCAATGATTAAAGTTTCAGTAATTTTTCTTAATAATATTAAACAAGCATCAAAAGCTTTATATTTATAACAAGTATTTACCTGAATTGCATTTTTTTTTAAATAGTGTTTAGTATTGTCAAAAATTTCAATTGGTAATAATTCAATATTGTTTTCTACTTTTTCTTTTATTATTATTTTCTTTGTATTGTTTTTTGACAAAGATTCTAAATATTTTATGAATTCAAGAATAGCCTCGACTTCTCCAGCTCTATCAGTTTTAATGAAAGTATTAAAGTATTTTCTATCTCCAGAAACCAATTTATTATAAGTATTATATATTGTATCTTTTAGATCTCCTAAATTACTAAAATTATAAGTTGGTTTTGTTTCAATAATACTTTTATATTTTTTTATCTGTCTTTTTAAATAAGTTTGTTTATTGACCGATTTTTTTGAAATAGAAATAAATTCATTTGTTAATTTCAAGTAATAGAATTTTTTGAAAAAACTTATAAAAACTTCATTGTTATTTTCTATTTGAATATTACAAAACGTATCAAAAAACCTAAAATTCTTATCCTTTAAATACTCTTTTACCCAAAATTCAATTTTTTCTGAATCTTGTTTTAGATTTAAGAATTTATTAAAAAAAGAAGGTAATTTATTAATAAAATCATCAGTAGAATCTTGAGAGTTACTAATTAGATTACACCAAATTTTAATTAAATTATCATCAAAATTATTGAGCCAAGATTGATAAAAAATAAAATCATAGGCTGATTTTCCATACTGTTCTTTTTGATTACAGTAATATTCTACTATTTTTTCATTTAAAATACCTTGTTCTATTTTAGGTATTATTATTTTATTATCTTTAAAATCTATTGTTCTAATAAATTTTAAATCATTATAATTTCTTTCTTCACCTTCATATAAATATTTTCTATTTTCCTTTGGAATTGAAATATTTTTAATATGGTAATTATATTCTAAAGCTTTTTTAAATATTTCTGGTTTTAATATTAATAGATCTTTATCAATACCTTTTTTTATTTCAAATAATAACTCTTTTACAATTATTTCTTTATGAATTTCAAGGCAAAAATTCATCAAATCATTTGGCGATTTTCCTCTAAAAAAAGTTCCAGGTTCTAATTTAGGGCTGTTAGAGTTCCAATCATTAATAAAGTTTTTTATTTCTTTTTTCATAACTTAAAAGTAACAAAAAATCCCATTCAAAATTTAGAACGGGATTTATATATTTTATAAGAAGCTGAAACAAGTTCAGCCTGAAGATTTATGCTTGAATATCTAATTTCAAGCTCAATTCTTTTAATTGCTCATCATCTATAAATGCAGGAGCGTCTATCATAACATCTCGTCCAGAATTATTTTTAGGAAAAGCAATAAAATCACGGATTGTTTCTTGTCCGCCTAAAATAGCAACCAATCTGTCCAAACCAAAAGCCAAACCTCCATGAGGTGGCGCTCCATATTCAAAAGCATCCATTAAGAAACCAAATTGAGCTTTGGCATCTTCTTCAGAAAAGCCTAAATGCTTTAACATGGTTGCTTGTATTTGTTTATCGTGAATACGAATTGATCCTCCACCAATTTCGTTTCCGTTTAAAACTAAATCATACGCATTTGCTTTAACATCTCCAGGGTTTGTATCTAATAATTCTAATTGACCAGGTTTTGGTGATGTAAATGGATGGTGCATTGCATGATAATGACCAGTTTCTTCATCTAACTCTAATAAAGGGAAATCTATTACCCAAAGAGGTGCAAATACTTTAGGATCTCTTAATCCTAAACGTTCTGCTAATTCCATTCTTAAAGCAGACATTTGCGTTCTAACTTTATTGGTTTCACCAGATAAAACGCACACTAAATCTCCAGGTTTTGCACCTGTTACTTCAGCCCATTTTGCTAAATCTTCTTGATCATAGAATTTATCTACAGAAGATTTAAAAGATCCATCTTCGTTTACACGAGCATAAATCATTCCTAAAGCACCAACTTGTGGTCTTTTAACCCACTTTATAATATTGTCTATTTCTTTTCTTGTGTATGCATTTCCACCAGGAACAGCAATACCAATTACCAATTCTGCAGAGTTAAAAACTCCAAAATCTTTGTGTTGAGTAACCGCATTTAACTCGCCAAATTCCATTCCGAATCTGATGTCTGGTTTGTCATTTCCATACAAACGCATTGCATCATCATATAACATTCTTGGGAATTTCTCCACTTCAACATTATTTACTTCTTTTAGTAAATGACGTGTTAATCCTTCAAAAATATTTAAAATATCTTCTTGTTCCACAAACGCCATTTCACAGTCAATTTGTGTAAACTCTGGTTGTCTGTCTGCACGTAAATCTTCATCTCTAAAACATTTTACAATCTGAAAATATTTATCCATTCCACCAACCATTAATAGCTGCTTAAATGTTTGTGGAGATTGAGGTAACGCGTAAAACTGACCTTCATTCATTCTACTAGGTACAACAAAATCTCTTGCGCCTTCTGGTGTAGATTTTATTAAATATGGAGTTTCAACTTCAATAAATTCTTGATCAGACAAGTATTTACGAACTTCCATTGCTACTTTATGACGAAAAATTAAACTGTCTTTTACAGGATTTCTTCTAATATCAAGATATCTGTATTTCATTCTAATATCTTCTCCACCATCAGTTTCATCTTCAATAGTAAAAGGAGGCGTAACAGATGCGTTTAAAATTTCTAATTTAGAAACCAATACTTCAATAGCTCCAGTAGACATTTTAGAATTCTTAGATTCTCTGTCAATTACAGTACCAGTAACTTGTATCACAAATTCTCTACCAAGAGATTTTGCTTTTTCCATCATTTCTTTTGGTGTACGTTCTTCGTCAAAAATTAACTGAGTAATTCCATATCTGTCTCGTAAATCTAACCAAACCATAAAACCTTTATCACGGCTTTTTTGTACCCAACCAGCTAAGGTTACTTCTGTATTTATATGCGATGCTCTTAACTCGCCACAAGAATGACTTCTATACATTTCTTTTCTTTTAATTAGGTGCAAAATTAAACATTTTCTATTTAATATGGGTTTTTTGGGCGTTCATTTCTTCTCAGAAATGCCCCGCTTTTCGCACTCGCTTTTTTTTATCAAAAAAGAGCTCAAACAATTGCTTCAATCGGTAACGCAGAATCCGTCCAATTCTTTGTAAATTTGTATTTATGAGCGTAATTAATATTCAAGAAAAATTGAAGTTGTTTTCAGATTTATGGTCTCCAAAAAAGATTGGCGAATTAAACGGACAACAAATTTTATTAGCAAAACTAAAAGGAGAGTTCGTTTTTCACAAACACGATAACGAAGATGAACTTTTTATGGTGATAAAAGGTACTTTAGATATTGAATTACGAGATAAAACAATTACTTTAAACAAAGGCGAATTTTATGTTGTGCCAAAAGGAATAGAACATAAACCAATAGCAAAAGAAGAAGTGCATGTTTTATTATTTGAACCTTTAAGTATAAAACATACTGGAGATATCATTGCAGATATTACAGTAGAAACTTACGAAAGTATTTAAAATTATGAGTAAATTATATTTAGTACCTACACCAATTGGTAATTTAGAAGACATGACTTTTAGAGCAATTCGTGTTTTAAAAGAAGTCGATTTTATTTTAGCAGAAGATACACGTACAAGTGGAAAACTCTTAAAACATTTCGAAATTTCTACACAAATGCACAGTCATCACATGCATAACGAACATAAGTCTGTAAAAGGAATTGTGCAAAGAATACAAAATGGAGAAACTTGTGCTTTAATTTCTGATGCAGGAACTCCTGCAATTTCAGATCCTGGTTTTTTGTTGACAAGAGCTTGTGTAGAAAACAATATTGATGTGGAGTGTTTACCTGGTGCAACTGCATTTGTACCAGCATTAGTAAACTCTGGTTTGCCAAATGATAAGTTTGTTTTTGAAGGTTTTTTACCCGTTAAAAAAGGAAGACAAACACGTTTAAAATTGCTTGCTGAAGAAAAAAGAACCATGATTTTTTACGAATCTCCCCATAAATTAGAAAAAACATTAGGGCATTTTATAGAATATTTTGGTGCAGAAAGACAAGTTTCTGTTTCTAGAGAATTAACAAAAATGTTTGAAGAAACAATTAGAGGAACTGCTACAGAAGTTTTAGCGCATTATACTGCAAAACCACCAAAAGGAGAAATTGTTGTGATTGTAGAAGGGAAGAAATAATTAAAATAAAATATTGCTATGTATTTTACATTTTCAAAAAAAGATTCAATTAAGGAAATAGTAACTGAAGGTAAATTCAGTTATAAGTGGGACTTTCCATTATTTGAAGGAAAAGAATATTATTGTTTAGGAGATTTTAAAAAAATAAACCTTTTCATTGGTTCAAATAATAGTGGTAAAAGTAGGTTTTTAAGGTCGATAATTAAATCTAATAGTATAAAAGGAATAGAATTTTCAAAAAAAATGTTTTCGATAAATCAAAAAATAGAATTTTCAAAAAGTAAGAGGGAAAAAGTTTATGGTTCGACTAACAATACTTTACAAAATTATCTTTTTAGATTGGATCAAAAAACACCTAATAATATATATAATGAAACATTAGCAGGTAATGTTTTTCAAGAAAACTTAATAAAATCTATAGAAGATGATATCTTAAAATTAAAAAACGATATTTATGTTGGGAATGATTACAAGAGCATGTTTAAAGAGATTACTAATGAGTTAATAGAGATACTTAATGAATCTATTTATATTAGAGATATTATTCCACTAGAAAAAAAATATATACCAATTTTAAGAAGCTTACATGAAAGTGAGTTTTTAAGAAACGGTAAAATAAAAGAGACAATTAAGAAAAATTATCAAATAGATAAAGCTGTTTATACAGGATTAGAAATTCATAAAAATGTTCATGATTTAAAAACTTCTGGTATAAAAAATCGTGGTAAAATAAAAAAGTTTGAAAATTTTCTTTCTAATAATTTTTTTAATAATAAGACTATCGAAATTACTGCAAATCCAAGTAATAATGAATTGCTCTTTTCAATAGATGGAGAAGAATACCCTGTTCATAATTTGGGTGATGGAATACAATCACTAATAATTTTACTTTTTCCAATTTACACAGCGGATAAAAATGATTGGATTTTTATTGAAGAACCAGAAATGAATTTACACCCTGGTTTACAACGTGTATTTATTGAAACATTATTAAATGATGAATATTTAAATTCAAAGAAATTAATATATTTCTTTACAACCCATTCAAATCATTTTCTTGACACATCAATTCAAAGTGATAATATCTCTATATTTCAATTTGAAAAACAAGAAGACAATACTTTTTTTATAAAAAATAATATAAAACCAGATAAGGAAGTTTTAGATATTTTAGGAGTCAATACTTCTTCTGTTTTTTTAGCAAATACTTCTCTTTGGATAGAAGGTCCAACAGATAGAAAATATATTTCTAAATTTTTAAAATTGTATTGTAATCATAAAGGCTTACAACCATTAAAAGAAGATATCGATTTTGCTTTTTTTGAATATGGAGGAAACTTAATAGAGCATTATCTTTTTGATGAAAAAGAAGAATTTGATGAAGAAGAAGTAAGAGAGAAGATTAACACATTTGCTTTATCAAGTAAAACTTTTCTTTTAGCAGATAATGATAATGTAAAAAAAGGCACAAAAAAAGATTCAAGAAGAATTGCTTTAAACAAATTATCAGATGATAATGATAATTTTACTTATCAAAATACTGTCGTAACTGAAATAGAAAATCTTTTACCAAAAAAAGTAGTTCAAGATTTTATGTCTGAATTATTAAAATCAGAAAGTAATATTCTAAAAGCAAAAAAAGGAAGGTTTGATAGAAAAGAATATAAAAATATTGGATTAGGTAAGTTTTACGAAACTTTTTTTAAGAATAAAAAAATACCTCAAAAAGATTGTAGAGCTTTTAAAGCAGAATCTGGTACTTTAAAAAATGACTATAAAATTAAGTTAGCATCTTTTGTTGTAGATTCTGAATATACATATTCAGATTTAATAGAAGATAATAAAGAACTTAAAACTATAATAGAAAACTTATATAATTTCATTAGAAAATAAAAAAATGACAATCGAACAATTCAACAATAAACTAAAATCAAAATAAATAGAAATAAAAATCCCAATAAATAGAAAAACTAGTTATTGGGATTTTGATTTTTGTAACCTTAGTTTATTACATTTTTTTAGTAGTAATTATAATCACACCATTAGGAGCATCGTATTTTTTTATTGCTTTATCTCCTTTTAAAACTTCCATTTTATCAATTTTATCAGGACTTATTTTATCAAGCATTTTTCTGTCTGTAACTTTACCATCAACAATAATTAATGGTGCTTTTTTATCATCAAAAACTTTATTCTTTGCTTTAATTTTTATTTTGGAATTTGATGTAATATCCAAATCTTTTGTTTTAATCAAAATAACTCCATTTGGTGCATTGTATTTTTTTATGGCTTGTTCTCCTTTTAAAACATTAACAGATGCTATTTTACTTTGATCTATTAATTCCATAGGGAAATTAAATATTTCACCATCTACATAAATAAGTGGTTTTGCTCCATCTTTTAATTCGATATGGATTTTTTCATTTGTCTCTTTTTTAACTTTTTGAGCGTTAATAATTGTTGTTGAAAACAACATTGTAAAAGCAATTAATAGTATTTTGTTCATTTTTTTTTATTTAAGGTTTATTTTTAATTCTAGTTTATTCTATTTTGGTATAGACAATTAATAAATCGTTTTCTACCAAAACACTGTATGCTGGTTTCGATTTATCAAACTCTAAAAACATGCTTTTAGCTTCTTTTAGTAAAGCTTCTTTTTCGTTATTACTAAGTTGATTTTTATTAAAATTATTAATTAAAAGCGCGCTAATTAAAACGATAGAAGCTGCTGCAGAAATAAAAAATGTTTTTAATTTTTTGTTTTTATTTGTTCTTTTTTCAAAAGAAGTCCATAAATCTTTATTAAGATTTTTGGGAGCAATTTTTTTTTGTTGTTTAACAAAAGCAGCAATCGATTTTATTTCAGTTTCTGATTCACCAACATTTTCAAATAAAAACGCTTCTTCTTGTAAAGAACTTTTACCTGCTTTGTATTTTTTAATGATGTTATTAATATGTTCCTCGTTCATAATCGTAATTTTTTTCTAAAGCAATACCAATTTGTTTTCTTGCTCTAGAGAGTAAAACTCTAACATGTTCTATTTTAATTTCCATAGCTGCAGCTATTTCAGAAAATTCATAACCATCAACATCTCTCATCAAAAAAACTTCTTTTTGTTGTTCTGGTATATTTTTTAGAATCTTTAAAATGATGTTATTTAATTCTTTCCATTCTAAATCAGAATTTTGTTTTGTGTTTTTTAAAACTCGTAATTCATTTGTAGAGTCTTCTAAAACTCTTGTTTTTTTTCTTAAAATATCTAAACAATAATTACGAGCCGTTAAAATTACAAGGCCATTAATATTTGGATGTTGCTCTAACTGACTACGTTTATTCCATAATTTTATCATTATTTCTTGAATTGCATCTTCTGCATTGGCATTATTTCCTAATAAACGAGCTACCATTGGAAATAGCCTTTCAGATAATGAAAATACATTAAGTTTAAAGTCTTGTTTGGTCATTCTATTTTAATAACGTAAAAGTTGATAGATTTATAACAGAAAATTTAATATTTAATTTAAAATTCAAATAATTTGTGTCTTCTAAATAGTATTTTTGAAATTTATAAAATTAAATCATGTCAATCCAAGAATTCAAAAACAAACTAAAAGCGAATCCAACAGAAATTAACTTTGCAGAAACTATGCAAGTTATTGAGGATAATTACAATTTTACGCCAACTGCTTTTACAAACGGAGAAATAAAAAATGAAGTAGGAGAAAATTCTGGTTCGTGTAAACTATTTGCTTTTGCTGTACATCAACAATTAACAAAAGAAGAAGCTTTATCTTGTTTTGGAGAACATTATAAAAATGTGTTAGAAGACGTTAATGGAACTTCTCATCAGAATATAAGAAATTTTATGAATTCTGGTTTCGAAGGTTTGTCTTTTAAAGGTGAAGCTCTAGAATTAAAGAGTTAGTATAAAAGAATATATTTTAATAAAAAAACCTCATTTAAAAAAATGAGGTTTTTATGTTTTTACAATTTTTTAATACTTAGATCCATCGTGTTTACCAACTTCAAAACCATGTTTTCCTAAATACTGATTTCCGCTATCAATAGCATCTTCTTCTAAAGTTGTTCCCATAGAATCATTCCAACGATTTAAGTATCCAAAGAGAGAAATTACACCTAACATTTCTACAATTTCTCCTTCACCCCAATATTTATAAAGTTCTTCTTTAATTTCTGCATTTACAGCATTTGGCACCATAGAAGCAGCCAAAGAAAAATCTAAAGCAGCTCTTTCTGCATCAGAAAAAGCAGGATGCGTTTTGTATTCCCAAATATTATCTAATTGTTCTTGTTCTGCTCCATAACGTTCTGCAGCTCTAATTGCATGCGCCTGACAATATCTACAACCAGTTGCATTACTAGAAACCCAAGCAATCATTCTTTTTAAAGCTGAGGTTACTTTACCTTCATTTGCCATTACAGCTTTATTTAAATTGATAAAAGCTTTAGAAATTGCAGGTCTACGTTGCATTGTTAAAACAGAATTAGGACAAAAACCTAAAGTTTCATTAAAAAATTCTGCTAATTTTTTAGTCTCTAAATCATGTTCTGCTTCTAGAGGTGTTACTAATGCCATATTTTATGATTTTATATTTATAATGAGTTTTATTTTTTTATAACTTTACGATAAATATAATCCAAATAATGGAAATTAAACTACATTCTTTCAATCTTGAGTTAAAACATACTTTTACTATTTCTAGAGAATCTCACGATTTTCAACCTTCATTAATTGTAGAATTAATTTCTGATGGAATTTCAGGTTTTGGTGAAGCGACTTCTAATCCATATTATAACATTACAGTAGATAAAATGATGCAACTTATTTTAGATAATAAATCTGAAATAGCAGCTTTATCAGAAGAAGAACCAACCGTTTTTTGGAAAAAATTACAGCCTATTTTTAAAGACAATATGTTTGCATTATGTGCATTAGATATGGCTTTTAATGATTTAAATGCTCGTAAAAAAGGAAAGAAATTATATGAAGTTTGGGATTTAAAGGTTGATAAAAACCCGATGACAGATTATACCATTGGAATTGATACTGTTGAGAAAATGGTTGCTAAAATGAAAGAACTTCCTTGGCCAATTTATAAGATTAAATTAGGAACTAAAAATGATATAGAAATAGTAACTGAACTTAGAAAACATACAAATGCTATTTTTAGAATTGATGCAAATTGCGGATGGACAGCAGATGAAGCTATAGAAAATTCATTTAAATTAAAAGAATTAGGTGTAGAGTTTTTAGAACAACCTTTAAAAGCAAATGACATTGAAGGAGCTAAAAAACTGTTCGAAAATTCTGCATTACCAATAATTGCAGATGAAAGTTGTATTGTAGAAAGTGATGTAGAAAAATGTGCTGGTTTGTTTCATGGAGTTAATGTAAAACTAACAAAATGTGGAGGCGTAACTCCAGGAAAAAGAATGTTAGAAAAAGCAAAATCTTTAGGCATGAAAACAATGGTAGGTTGTATGACAGAATCTTCTGTAGGTATTTCTGCAATTGCCCATTTATTACCATTATTAGATTATGTTGATATGGACGGAGGTTTGTTGCTAAAAAATGATATTGCTTTTGGAGTTATCATTAACGATGGAGTTATTTCTTATTCAGAAAAAAACGGAACAGGAGTATCATTGCAATAAAATATGCAGATAAATAAAGTTCCAAATACTACAATACAAATAAATGGAAAAGAGCATTTGTATTTTAGTGGAACCTCATATTTAGGAGTTGCTAGTTTACCTGATTTTCAAGATATAATTTTCGAGAATATAAAAAAATGGGGGAGTTCTTATGGAAGTTCTAGAAATGCAAATATTAAATTAGATGTTTACGAAAGAGCAGAAAAATATCTATCTAATTTTTTAAATACAGAAGATTGTGTTTCAGTCTCTTCTGGTACTTTTGCGGGCTTAATAACTTTAAATGCTCTAGAAAATATAGTAGATTCTTTTTTCTATATGCCAAAAACACATCCTGCAATTTTACCAAACAATGCACAACCTGTTTTTGAAAAGAATAAAGTTTGTCAACAACTTTTAGAAACTAAAAATAAAACAATTTGTATTGTTGCAGATGCTATTGCAGCATTAGAAACAACACCTTTTAATTTTGATTTTATACATCAGATTGCAAAAGAAAATAATATTTATTTATTGATAGATGAATCTCACAGCTTAGGAGTTTTAGGTGATAAAGGAAATGGTGTTGCATTCAATTTACAACTAAAAAATAATATAGAAATTATAAAAGTTTCTTCTTTAGGAAAAGCTCTTGGAGTTAATGGAGGTTTTATTGCTGGAAAAAAAGATTTCATCAATTTAATAAGAGAAAAACCTCTTTTTGTAGGAAGCGCTCCTATGAATCCTGCTTTTTTAGAAACATTGATTAATGCTCAAGATTTGTATGGAAATCAATTAAATAAATTACAAGAAAATTGTAAATATGTTTATGATAAAATACATCATTTAGAGAAAGTGAAAATTTCGAAAAATTATCCAGTTTTTTTCGTTGATGACGAAAATGTTGCTGATTATTTACTTTCTAAAAACATTGTAATTACAAGTTTTTATTATCCAACTTTAAATAATAAAAAAATAAACAGAGTTGTTTTAAATGCAAACCATACTAAAGAGCAATTAAGTTTTTTAATTAAAAAATTAACTCAATAAAAAAGGCTTTAAATATATTAATTTAAAGCCTTTTTTTTAAAAAATATTATTTTATTCCCACCAAACTTTTGTTACAGGAGTTTGTTGATTTGCTTCTACATTATCTTTGTTTCTATTTAATTCAGTAGATGGGTAAGTTGCTCTTCTAAACCATTCACCAGCATAATCAGATGCTGTATCTATCTCTTCTCGTATTTTTAAACCTTTAAAGACATTATCAGAAAAATTATATCTTCTAAAATCTACAAATGTTTCAGGATTTAAAAAATTATGAATATATTTTTCTTTCATAATATGATTTAACATTAATCCTGTTTCACCAACATTTACAGAACCATCTGCAATATAATTTACTCCATCTACACCATACATATTCATACTTGCGCTAATACCATTTATATAAGCTGTATATGCAGTTGTATTAGTTCCGGTGCTTATTGATGTCCCTCCATTTGCTAAAAACGCAGCTTCAGCTTTAATAAACATTGCCTCTGCATAACTAATTAATAATAAAGGTGAATCGATACTTGTATAATAACCATCTGCAACAAACCCTACATTACCATCTGTTACTCCATCTGGTGATAAACCTCCACCTCCACTAACATATCCTTTCCAGTCTGAAGAGCCGTCATTTTGTGCATAAACTGATAACCTTGGGTCTATTGTTAATAATCCACTTTGAAAAGGATAATAATCACCATTCATAGAGCTTACCATCTGACTAGCTATATCATTATGAAAATTCCCAGTATTTCTTGCCAAAACTTCTTGTGAATACCATGGGTTTATATTTTTATCATCATAAAACATTTTAAAATCATCGTCATTTGAAGTAAAACCATTAGCTAATGTAGTTAATACATCATTTGCTGTAAATAGGCCTTTGTTTATAAGGTGTAATTGATAACGTGCTTTAATAGTGTAAGCAGCTCTTTGCCATTTATCTAAATCACCATCATAAATTAAATCTTCATTTCCTAAAAATATTCCTGAATTATCTGTACTTTTTAAATTTGCAATTGCACTGTCTAACAGAGTAAAAATAGAAGTGTAAACTTGTTCTTGTGTGTCAAATTTTGGAAAAAGTATGTCTTGCCCAGAGTTAGCTTCTGAATATGGAATATTATTCCAAGTATCTGTTGCAATTCCTAAATTAATAGCAGTCAAAATATCTGCAACTGCAGCATAATGTATTGCCCCTTTTTCTTCTGCTTTTTCTTTAATTACTTTTATATTAGGTAAAATATATAAATAGACTTGGGACCAAAGACCACTTGCCGTAGTTTCTCCTGAAGCGGTACCTCCTTGTCCTACAAAATTCTGGACATAATTACCAAAAGTTAATTCAGCAGAACGCTGCCCTTCCATGGTGCTATGAATAATTGGCGCTAATAAATCATTAATTCTTAATTCTTCTACATCAGCTGTAGCTGATGGGGTATTTACATCAAAATAAGAGTCATTACAAGCCGTAGCAACTATTATTAATGCTATTATTATTGTTGTTTTTACTATAAGTTTTTTCATCATTATTTTTTTTTAAAATCCTAATTTAATTCCTAATGAATAACTTTCACTTATTGGTGTACTTAAACCAGTAAAGCCATATACGTTAGATCCAGCACTATACTGGCTTCCTTCAGGGTCATAACCTTCAAAAGGTGTCCATAATAAAATATTGTTTGCATTAGCAGAAATAGATAAATTACTTATTTTTATCTTATCTAAAACCGATTTTTTTATATTATAGGTCAACCCAATAGTTCTCAATTTTACCCAAGAAGCATCTTGTACTAAGATTTCTGATGCTCTATTGTAGCGAGTAGAACTTCTATAATAATTTTGATCTATAAGAACTTCTTGTGTGTTTGTTATAAAACCTCCATTTCCATCATCCATTACTCCATCTAAAACAGTGTTTACATCTCTAAATTCAGTTACTTTTAAAATACCATTTCTTATAGAGTTTCTTCTTCCAGAGTCATACAAATCACCTCCTTTTTTCCATTCCAATAATAAGTTTAAGCTAAAATCATTAAACGAGAAGTTATTTGAAATAGATGCTATAAAATCAGGAAAAGCATTACCTACTTTAACTCTTTCATCAAGATTTACTCTTGGTAAACCATCACTACCAATGTAACGCTCTCCATTTTCGTAAAGCCATTTATAACCGTATAATGTTCCCATTTTATCTCCATCTCTAATTTCTGATGTAACTCCTGCAAAACCTGAATCGGCAAAAACCAAACTTTCTATATCTTCGGGCAGTGATAAAACTTCTCCTTCGTTGGTAGACCAATTAAGTACAGTTTCCCATTTAAATTTTTCATTTTTTATAATGTCTCCAGAAAGAGAAAGTTCATGTCCAAAAGTTTGAAAATCTCCTGCGTTTCTAACAATACCTGACAGTCCTGTAGAATAAGCAGTTCCAACAGTAAATATTTGATTTTCAATTCTTGTTTTATAGTATGAATAGTCTAATCTAATTCTATTATTTAAAAAACGAAAATCTGCACCTATCTCATAAGATTGGTTACTTTCAGGAATCATATCTGTATCTCCTAATTGTGTGCTTGCTCTATAGCCTCCTGCTCCTCCGAAAGGGAAATCTCCATCAGCAACAAAATAATGACCAACTTGACCAAATGATGGACCTTTACCAACTTCTGCCCAAGATGCTCTTAGTTTACCAAAAGACAAAATTTCACTATCCTTATCAATCAAATCACGAATATCATATGCTAAACTTACTGAAGGGTAGAAAAAAGATCTATTCTTTTTAGGTAAGGTTGATACCCAATCATTTCTTCCTGTTACAGTTAAAAATAATTTATTTTTATAAGCAACTAATAGTTCCCCAAACATACCTACATTTCTTAATTGAGTAATGCTATTTCCAGCAAATGTATTTATAGTATTAGCTATATCATTAATACCTGGTACATTTAAAGTTTCTCCCCTAATAAATGAATAATCTCTTTTAGAGTCTGATATTTGATTACCTAATGTTAAAGTTGTTGAAATATCTTCTGTAAAGTCCTTATTTAATGTTACTAATAAATTTGACTCTAAACCTGTAAAATTAATATTTTGATCTACAATAAACCCCCCCAACTTGTGATCCTGCATCTAACTCTGGAACCATAAAACGATTTCTTTTATCAGAATAATTATCTATTTGAGCAGAATATGTAACATTAATCCAATCTTTTGGAACCCAATTAAAAGTAACATTACCAACCCAACGGTTTACATCATCTTTTAATGGACTTTTTTCTAAGAAATATCTAGGATTATCTATAACGCCAAATGAATAGTTACGTTGTGATCCATCAACATTTTGATAATCATTTATAGGAAAAGTTCCTGAATAATAAGATAAAGAACTAAAAACCGATTTATCTCCTCCATTTGCTCTATTTCCTCCTGCTTTTGTATAAGAAACAGATGAACTAATTTTAAGTTTTTCTGTAGCTTGATAAGAACCTTTCATTCTAACAGTTGTTCTATCATAATCTGTATTTGGTAAAACACCGTCTTCTGAATTATTTCCTAAAGAAAAGAAATAATCTATCTTATCACTTGCTCCACTAATATTAAAATTAATTTGTTTATTGATTCCTGTTCTAAATAAGTCATAAGGACTATAAAACTTATCATTTGTTAAATCGACAACAGTACCGTTTGTTAAAGTCGCAGAGTTATCTGAAAATTTAGGTCCCCAAGAGTAAAACATTGTTCCTCCAAGTCTAGTAAAACCAGTATCTGTATCTGGAGTATATAACCCCCCTAGGTAATCCACTAAACCCCTCCCTATATGTAGTTTGTAATTCTGGGGTTTTTGTTATTTTTCTAAAGGTAGTAGAAGTTGATATTCCTATCTTAGCTTTTCCTTGTTTTCCTTTTTTTGTAGTAATAAGGATTGCTCCATTTGATGCTCTTACACCATATAGAGCTGTTGCTGCAGCTCCTTTTAAAACACTAAAGCTCTCGATGTCTTCAGGGTTAATATCAGAACCTCTATTTGAAAAAGAAAATTGCTCTGAACTACTTGGTGAGTTAGTTCCAGCACTAGGTAAAACATTTCCAGAAAAAGTGTCATTATTTAATGCCAATCCATCAACTATAATTAACGGTTGGTTATTTCTATTTGGATTTACAGAAGTAACACCTCTAATTAAAATATCTAAACCACCTCCAGAAGCACCAGAAGATTGATTAATTTGTACTCCAGCAAAACGACCTTGTAATGCAGAAATAGCACTTGTTTGACCTTTAAGTTCTAAATCTTCTGTTTTTATTTGCTGTACAGCATATCCTAAAGATTTTTCTTTTTTCTTAATACCAAATGAAGTAACAACAACCTCATCCAGTACATCAGTATCTTCAAGAAGGACTATATTTAAGGATAATGAATTAACTAGAACTTCCTTAGTCTTATACCCAAGATAAGAAAATACTAATACATCTCCTTTATTTGCTTTAATAGAATAAACTCCATTAAAATCTGTAGTAGTACCAATATTGGTGCCTTTTAAAAGAACTGTTACACCAGGAAGTTCTCCTGATTCATCAGATACTTTACCACTAATATTCATTTCTTGAGAAAATAACTTTAAAGTTATAACTAAAAAACTGAAAGTAATTACGAGTAGTTTTTTGTTCATAATTTATTTTTTTATTTGATTATAATTTAAAATTACGAAAAAAACAATGATTCTGTGTTTTTGTTGAATTATATATATTGATTCTAAATTAATTTTATTTAATTAGTGGGTGAAATAGGAATTGTAAATTTATTTTTTAATCAAACCAATACTTCCTGTTTTTTCAATGATTCTACCATTTGTATCATTCAAAATTACTCTAAACCAATAAGTATTAGAAGGTAACGTTTTTCCTTGATATTTTCCATCCCAACCTTCAGAAGAAGCATCTATTTGATATAATAAAACTCCAAACCTATTATAAATTGAGACTTCCGAAATTGTATATAAACTAGAGTTAAATCCGTCAATTTTCCATACATCATTTTTTCCATCACCATTTGGAGTGAAAAATTTAGGAAATGCCAGAATTGAAAATTCGTAAGGTGTATTACCACAGCCATTATTATCTTTTACAAAGAGTGTATGTAATCCAGGTTCTATTTTATCAAAAAAGCTAGCTTCCATATAAACACCAAATTCATCATCTAGAGAATAAACATATTGACCAATACCTAAATTAGTATTAATTACTTGAATCGAATTATTATCAGAATCATCAATTAAGATTACGTCATCAATAGTAATAGTTGCAATACCAGAGTTTTTTACATCAATTTGCTGTTCTATAGATTCACCCTAAGATCTCACGATAAATGTATTTTTGATATTTGTTCATTTTTACGATTAACTTCTAGAGGTTTTCTTATTTTTGTAAATGAAGCACAATTTACAGTTTCAAAATTAAAAACCGATAAATAAAACATCAAATATGGCAACTAATATTGTAACAACTACTTGGAAAGAAAACATGCAATTTGAATCTGATAATCCTAGTGGATTAAATCTTTTTATGGATGCAGGTGAAGAAAATGGAGGTAAAGGAGAAGGTTACAGACCAAAAGCGTTAATGTTATCTTCTTTAGCTGGTTGTTCTGGACTTGATGTAGTTTCTTTATTGAAAAAAATGCATGCAGAAGTAGCAGATTTTAAAATTGAAATTACTGCAGAATTAACAGATGAACATCCAAAATTTTACAACAAAGTAAAAGTAGATTATCATTTTTCTGATGCAGAATTACAACCAAAAAAAATACAGAAAGCAGTAAATTTATCTGTAACAAAATATTGTGGAGTAATGGAAATGTTTCGTCAATTTGCTGAGGTTGAAATTGAAATTTTCTTACACGAATTATAAAATTCGAGATAATCATTCACATTTTTGTATCTTAACTTCAAAAAGTAAATTGCTATGAGATGGACGTTAAAACCGAAACCAGAAAAAGAAAAAGTACAAAAATTAGCAAAAGAACTTCAAGTTGATAAAAGTATTGCATCTATATTATGTCAAAGAAATATTGAAACTTTTGATGCTGCAAAAAAGTTTTTTAGACCGAGTTTAGATGATATTCATGATCCTTTTTTAATGAAGGACATGGATTTGGCTGTGGAAAGAATTGAAGCGGCTATTGCTAACAACGAAAATATTCTTATTTACGGAGATTATGATGTAGATGGAACTACAGCAGTTTCTTTAGTTGCTTCCTATTTAAAAACCATTTACCCAAATATAGCAACGTATATTCCAGATAGATATGCAGAAGGTTATGGAGTTTCTTATTTAGGAATTGACTTTGCCCAAGACAATGATTTTTCTTTAATTATAGCCTTAGATTGTGGTATAAAAGCAATTGAAAAAGTTGCTTATGCTACAGAAAAAAATATCGATTTTATTATTTGTGATCATCACAAACCTGGTGATGAAATTCCGAAATCAGTTGCGGTTTTAAACGCAAAAAGAGAAGATTGTAACTATCCTTTTGATGAACTTTGTGGTTGTGGAGTAGGGTTTAAGCTAATTCAAGCTTTGGGTTCTAAAAGAAACCAATCTATCAATGATTTTATCCCTTATTTAGATTTGGTTGCCACTGCAATTGCTGCAGATATTGTACCAATGAATGGCGAAAATCGAGTTTTGGCTTATTATGGTTTACAAGTAATTAACCAACAACCTAGAAACGGAATTAAAGCCATCATTCATCAATCTAAAAAATCAGAATTAACAATTACAGATGTTGTTTTTACAATTGCACCCAGAATTAATGCTGCAGGAAGAATGAAACATGGTAATTATGCTGTAGAGTTATTAACAGAAATGGATTTTGATGCAGCTGTTGAATTTGCAGCAGCTATAGAAATATTTAATGCAGATAGAAAAGATTTAGATAAGAAAATTACAGATCAAGCATTGATTCAGATTGTTGATAATGAAGAAGAAAACCGATTTTCGACCGTAGTTTTTGATGAAGATTGGCACAAAGGTGTTATTGGTATTGTGGCTTCTAGATTGATAGAAAAATATTACAGACCTACTTTAGTTTTCACCAAAAGTGGAGATAAATTAGCCGCTTCTGCACGTTCTGTAAAAGGTTTTGATGTGTATAATGCATTGCATGAATGTTCAGCATTTATAGAGCAATTTGGAGGACATAAATATGCTGCAGGTTTAACGTTGTTGCCAGAAAATTATGAAAATTTTAAAAATAAGTTTGAAGAAGTAGTTGCTAAAACTATTGATAAAAAATTATTGACTCCAGAAATTTCTATAGAAACAGAAATTGAACTTTCAGAAATTACGCCTAAGTTTTTTAGAATTATTCAGCAAATGGCACCTTTTGGGCCTATGAATATGAAGCCTGTTTTTAAATCTACTTGTGTTAGAGATAATGGTTATGGTAAAAAAGTTGGTGCAGATAAAACGCATTTAAAACTAAATGTATTTCAGGGCGATAATAAAAAAACTTTTGGAGCTATTGGTTTTGGTTTAGGTGATAAAATGGAATTTGTACAAAATGATTTTGATATTGTTTATGCTTTAGATGAAAACGAATGGAATGGGCATAAATCTGTGCAATTGGTTTTAAAAGATTTGAAATAGAATAATATTCTGACTTTTAATTATTTCTAAAAAGAGGTTTTAAAGTAGGGTGTCATTCTTCGTTCGGAATGACACTCTAGTTATTTAATTTATTGTAGAAAATCTTAAACATGCTGATCCAATAAAATCATATTTCCATCAGGATCTAGAAGTGCACTACTTGCAGGTCCAGAAGTAGTTTCATCAGCTTCTGTTTGTAATTTTACTCCTTCATTTTTTAAGTGTTTTTGTATTTCTCTAACATCATCAAAGTCATCCAACTTGTTGGCATTTTCATCCCAACCAGGGTTAAAAGTCATAATGTTGTTTTCGAACATTCCTTGAAAAAGTCCAATTAAAGCGTTACCATTTTTCATGATGAGGTAATTCTTTTCAATTTCTCCTGCAAAAACAGAAAAACCTAATTTCTCGTAAAATGCTTTTGATTTATGAATGTCTTTTACTGCTAAACTGTTAGAAAATGCACCTAATTTCATGATTGTTGTTTCTGGTTGATTTTCTAAAGTTAATAAAATTTTCAATAAAAAAACCCACTCCAAAATTAGAAGTGGGAAAATTGCTATGAAAAAGAAATGATAAGAAGTTTCTTATCATATGTCTTTAGACGTAACTTTTTAAGAAAACTTGCGTTTAATTATAAAATATTTTAAATTAATTTTCTAAAGTCAATAAAGTTGTAGGTAACTATTTGTAAATAAAAGGTTTATAGTTTTTTTTTGAATTCTGCTTTTAATTGTTTTGTTCTAACATCATCAAAAATTATCCAATTTGTGTGTACTAACTAGTATTCGATAGAAAATGCACTCATTTCTAGTTTTGGCTCTACATCATCACCTTCTGTATAAACACCAGCTTTTAAATAATAGCTGTTTTGGTAATTGTCCCAATCTGAACTTGGAGTTAAACTTTCGCTATACGTAATTCCTGCGGTTATTATTTCAAAAGTAGCAACTCCATTTTGAGTTGTAATATTTATAGAAAATTCGTTTTTTGCAGTGTATAAAGGACCTACATAAGTGCTGTAAGAAGATTTACTTTCATCTGGTGTAGTTTCTGTTGCTTTAATCTTAATGTATTTGTCATCATCTATATAAACACGAATCCAAGGTCTGTTTACACCACCTCTGTTATGAATTTGAGCTACTGTAACTCCGTTAGAAGGAATGTCTGTTAAAGTAGCAGTATATTTCATTTTCTTTAAAGTATTTAAAGAAGATTCAATTCCAGTATTTTCTTTTAATTCTGTTCTATGGCTATCTGCAGCTAAACAAGTCATTAATACATTGTCATTGTCTAAAACATCCATCCATGCTTCATTATCTACTTCACTAGCGTTAAAAGTGTCTCTATCTCCTGTGTCTTCAGAAATCCAACTTGTTTCTACAACTAATTTTCCAAAATCAACACTTTTTTCGGTTGTTACAGGTTCTTCTGTAGTTTCTGTATCATCATCAATAACAACATCTTTTTCAGTTTCATTACTAGAACAACTTAAAATGATGAAAAAGATGAAAATAAATTTAAAATAGGTCTTTAACATTTTTACTTTTATTTAAAATACTTTAAAACAAAGATACAACTCAAACGTTTATAAAGTGAAAAATTAACTTTTTAGATATGAAGGCGTTATGCTAATTATCTAAAGACAATAAAACCATTCTTAATTCCATGTAAGAAAAAGATTTATCTACTTTTTCTTTCAGTTCAGTTAAATTTTTAAATTCTACTTCTTCAATCTGATCAACAAGTTTTTTATATTTTTTAATCGGAATTAACTCTAAAATATCTACATCTCCAGTAGGAATGTAACTTGCCAAATGACTCTCTATAGTGCCTGTAGTTAAACTGCGTTCTTTGGCTATTTCTTTAACAGATAAACCAGATTTAAACAATTCTAAAGTGATTTGTTTGGTAGGTTTTTTGTCTTCTTTTTTTTGTTCGTTAAATTTATTAATTCCGTTTTCTTTGCAATATTGTTCTATAACTTCTAAGATTTCTTCTCCGTATTTTTTAACACGGATTTTTCCCATTCCAGCAACTTTTAAAAGTTCTTTTTCAGATCTTGGTAAAGCGTCGCACATTGCATACAATGTTTCTTGTGTAAAAATTTGAAAAGCTGGTATGTTTTCTGCAATTCGAATTTCATCTCGTAATTCTCGTAATTTTAAAGCCAATAAAGGGTCTTTTCTTGTAGAAAGTTTCTTCTTCTTTTTGGTAGGTTCTGTTTTTTGTAAAACAGCATTCGCTCTTACTTCTAAATAGGTTTTCACCTTAAAACCTTCTGTCATTTTATTTAATGCGAAAGTTTTTTCTTCCAATCGTTCTTGTAAGATATCAAATTGTTTAGAAAAATCTTTTTTAACTGTTTTGTTATCTGAAGAAAATGAAACCTTTGATAATGGCTGAACAATATTTGTAATAGTTTGACTTAAAAAATAATCGACTCCTTTTGTAAATCGTTCTTGAATTTGAGAACTATTTTCAGGTAGAATACTTTCTTCGGAAATTTGTGAAAGTTGTTTTTTAAATCCGTTAGAAACTTTCATTAACGCAACAACTCCATCATCTTTTATAGTTTGTAAATGATCAATTACATCACCTTTTATACTAGTTCTATTTTTATAAAAAATATCAATCATTCTAGAAACTGGATATAAAAATGGTTGATAATCTAATAATTCTGATATTAAATTCAACTGAAAATATTTTTCAGATTCATTTAAAATACTTTCATCAGGATGATTTTCTTCTACACTTTCATTAAAAACACTTACAGTACTGTCATTAATAATTGCGCTACTTGTAATTGGCGTTTTTAAAACCAAACCTTCTAAAGAAGTACATCTACTTAAAGCAACATAAGTTTGTCCGTGAGCAAAAGAAGCTTCAGCATCTATAATTGCTTTTTCGAAGGTTAAACCCTGACTTTTATGAATGGTAATTGCCCAAGCTAAACGTAAAGGAATTTGAGTAAAAGAACCAATAATGTCTTCTTTAATTTCTTTAGTTTCATCGTTGATAGAATAATTTACATTATCCCACATTTCTTTTTCTGTAACAATTTCATCTATTTCATTAGCACATTGCACTGTAACATTTTCTCTTGAAAGATTAGTTACAATTCCTATTTTTCCGTTGAAATATCTTTTTTCTGGTGATGAATCATTTTTGATAAACATCACTTGAGAACCCACTTTTAACTCTAATTTTGAATCGTTAGGATATGCGTTTTCATTAAATTTACCAGAAACTTCTGCTTCAAAAAAGTAGCTTTTATTTTTAATCTTATTCAGTTCAGAATCGTTGATTAAATTCGCCCTTTTATTGTGTGTTGTTAATGTAATGTACCCTTCATCTTTAGTAGGGGAGAAGGTAGGGTTGTAGCGTTCATTTAAAATTTTTGCAGAAGCATCAGAAAGAGTATCTGTTCTAATTTCATTTAAAATTTTGATAAAATCCTCATTTTTCTGACGATAAATATGTTTCAATTCTATAGAAACTACGTTTGCTTCTTGATATGCTTTAGAACTAAAAAAGTAAACAGTATTATAGTGTTGTTTTAATAAACTCCATTCATTTGGTCTTACAACTGGCGCTAATTGTTGCAAATCTCCAATCATTAAAACTTGTGCACCACCAAATACTTTATTTCTATTCTTATAACGACGCATTACTTGGTCTATTCCATCCAATAAATCTGCACGGACCATAGAAATTTCGTCGATAATTACTAAGTCTAACGATTTTATAATATCAATTTTAGTTTTAGAAAATTTACGTTGCTGGTTTGTATTGGCAATTTGATTTGGTAAAATAGGACCAAAAGGCATTTGAAAAAATGAATGAATAGTAACTCCTTTTGCATTAATAGCTGCAACACCTGTAGGTGCTACAATAACCATTCTTTTTAAAGATTCTTTTTTAATTTTATGTAAAAAAGTAGTTTTACCTGTACCTGCTTTTCCTGTGATAAAAAGATTTCTATCTGTTTTGTTGATAAAATTAAAGGCAAGTTCTAATTCAGGATTTTTTGGCATTGTAGCTTTTTGATGCAAGGTAAATAATTAAAAATTATTTAATAAAAAATCCCAAGCAAAAAGCAAGGGATGTATAAAATTGTTGCTAATTTATTATAAATTACTTACTAAATTCACCATCTTCTTTTATCATTTCTGATACATTAATCATTGGAACTATAAATTCATTGAATTTTGTGTTTCTTGTTTTTTCATGTAAGATACCTCTTGTTGTTCCTACAGTAATCATTGCTAAATGAGCCATAAAACCTTTAGGAATTATAATTGATTCTGAGTCTTTAAATTTATCCCAAAAACTTTTTACTACATCAAACTCACAAGAAACCTCAATAATCATAAACGGGACTTCTTTTTGCTCAAATTGAATTTTCACTAATGATAACATTGAATCACTTTCTGTATCTAAACCATATCCAAGGTTGGTTTCTACATTAAATTCATCAAGTTCAGAATTAAAAGCATCATCTATTATTGCAAATTGCAATGTGTTAATTTTGTTGAGATTAAAACCAATTTTAGTCATAATTAATTATGCTGAATAAACATTATGATTAGAAATTTTTCTGTTTTCACTGAAATTATACGAAATAACTCCATTTAAATTTCTGTAGTTTTTTACTACTGATGCTTTTGGAGTTTTATAAATAGCATCTTTTTGGGCGATAATTTCAACTTTCTTGCTGTTAAAGTTATTATTTATAATATTGATTTTTAAAGATTTTTGAATTTTTAATATGGTTTCAATATTTAATTTTTCTTCCCCTTTTAATAGCTTGCTTACATATTGAGCTGAACAATTCATTTTTTCAGATAGTTCTTTCTGGCTTGATGGGTAAGCATTATTTTTTTTATTTTCAGAAAGTAAAGACATCATCTTTACTGCAATAGAAAAAGAAACATCTAACCATTCCTTGTTTTCTTTGCGAAACTTTGCTCTTTCAATCCAAGAAGTATCTTTTATTGAATTTTGTTTAAGTCTATTTTTTATTTTATCAACACTCATTTTTGGGGTCTTTTAATTTAGTTCAGAATAAATTAAATCATCAGAATCTTCATCGATTAATTTGTTACGAGTAGACTCCAGTTTTTTTAATTCTAATAATAAATGTTCAGAAGTATTCATTGTCTTTGTTAACTTTATAGCTCCTCCGCTAATAACAAAAAAGTTAGCATCAATTCTAATTGCATAAATACGAAGCCAACTTGGTCTAACAAAACCTCTAGCTTTGTCTCGTTCATACTCTCCTATATTTCCTTTTGATAAGGGTTCAAATAAGGTAGAAAGTGTTTCGTATTTTTCTGTTTTACCTTTTTCTGCAATATACATAAGCTCATCTTCTAAAGCAATTGCATCTTCTCTAGTCTTTTTAATAGCATCTTCAATAGTTATGCCATTCCAAAAAGAATGCTTTAAGTCTTCTATATTTTTTTCGAAAAATTCTCTTAAATAAACAGGATTGTTCCATAATTCAAAACATTTTGCAAATTCGTGAAGCTCTTCCGATTCATATTGAACCGAATATAAACTGTCTTCCACTACCGCAAATGTACCAATTATTTTCATAAAATCAACCTGTAGGTTTATTTTTCCAACAAATTTAACTGATTTTTATGAAATTACTAAAATTAGTCTCTAAAATAAATAATAAGATGTTAATAATATTACAACCATATCATTAGTAATTGAAAAGTAATTATCCATTTATAACAAAAAACACCAAGCAAAACCTTTCTTTTTAATAAAAGGAAAAAGCCAACAAACAAGTTTAGCCCTGATTGAGCGGTTTGTTTGAGCTCTTTTTTAGGTGTCAGTTCGAGTAATTTTTATGACGAAGGAATAAAAATTGTATCGAGAACAAACCTAAAAAAAGCGAGTAGAGAAAGCAGGAAATAGCTTCAAACAAAAAATCCCAAGCAAAAGCTCAGGATTTTATATCTAAAAATCTAACAATCTAGATTTACATTTCTAATGCTTTTGTTGGGTTGTTATCCATCAATAATTCAACAGGATTTTCTAAAGCTTCTTTAACAGCAACTAAGAAACCAACAGATTCTCTACCATCAACAATTCTGTGATCGTAAGACAAAGCAACATACATAATTGGCTGTATTACAACTTCGCCATTTACTGCCATTGGTCTGTTTACAATGTTGTGCATTCCTAAAATTCCACTTTGAGGAGGATTTAAGATAGGAGTAGACAACATAGAACCAAATACACCACCATTTGTAATAGTAAAAGTTCCACCAGTCATTTCATCAATCGTTATTTGTCCATCTCTAGCTCTAATAGCTAAACGTTTTACTTCAGATTCTACACCTCTAAAAGATAAATCTTCAGCATTTCTAATTACAGGAACCATTAAACCTTTTGGTCCAGAAACTGCAATAGATATATCTTGAAAGTCATTCTTGATTTGGAAATCTCCATCAATCATAGAATTTACATCTGGATACAATTTTAAGGCTCTTACAACTGCTAAAGTAAAGAAAGACATAAACCCTAAACCAACTCCGTGCTTCTCTTTAAAATCTTCTTTAAATTGAGAACGTAAATCAAAAATTGGTTGCATGTTTACTTCGTTAAAAGTTGTTAACATTGCCGTTTCACTTTTTACAGCTACCAAACGTTCTGCAACTTTTCTACGTAACATAGACATTTTCTTACGAGAAGTTCCTCTAGAACCATTTGCAGGTTGCGTTCCCATAGAAGGCACTGCTTTTACAGCATCATCTTTAGTAATTCTACCATCTTTTCCTGTTCCTTTAACTGTAGAAGCAGCAATTCCTTTTTCAGCTAAAACTTTTTTAGCAGCAGGAGAAGCAGTTCCAGTTGCGTAAGTTGCTGTTTTTGGAGCCGCTTTTACTTCTTCAACTTTCTTTTCTTCTTTTGAAGCTTCAGTTGTTGTTACATTACCTTCTGGTTTAGCAGCACTTGTGTCAATTAAACAAACAACTGCACCAACTGCAACAGCATCACCTTCTTCTGCTTTTAAGGTAATAATTCCAGCTTCTTCAGCAGGTAATTCTAACGTTGCTTTGTCAGAATCTACTTCTGCAATAGCTTGGTCTTTTTCAACATAATCTCCATCTTCTACTAACCACGTTGCAATTTCTACTTCTGTAATCGATTCTCCTGGTGAAGGAACTTTCATTTCTAAAATCATCAGTTCTTGTTTTACTTTATGCTGAGTTTTTATCAGCTTTTAATTTTAATTTCTTTTTATAATTTGGGCGTTTTAACAGGCTTTCCACTATATCTTTTTTGCTTTGTCCTCGATACAAATTTGCTCATTCTTCGCAAATTCACTCGAACTGACAGCAAAAAAGGTTAAAGCTACAAAAAAGTAGCTGAACGGTGTAAATCCTTAACGCGCTTACTCATTACTAAAAACACTATCTATTACAGCTTTATGTCTTTTCTTAAATCTTGTACTAGAACCAGCTGCAGGAACTGCATAATATTTACGAGAACGTACATTTAATTTTACCAATTCTAAACGTTCTAACATAAAGCTCCAAGCACCCATATTTCTTGGCTCTTCTTGTGCCCAAATGTATTCTGTAACATTCGGGTATCTATCTATAACTTTTTGAATTTTCTCTAAATGTAAAGGGAATAATTGCTCTATTCTAACCAAAGCAATATCTTCTCTGTTTAGGTTTTCTCTTTCTTCTAGTAAATCATAATAGAATTTACCCATACAGAAAACTAATTTTTTAACGCCACTTGGGTTTAAAGTATCATCTATTACTTCTTGGAATTCTCCCGTTGCTAAATCTTCAATAGAATTTACAGCTTTTGGATGACGTAATAAACTCTTAGGTGTAAATACAATTAAAGGTTTTCTATAGTTACGTTTCATTTGTCTACGTAACAAATGATAGAAATTTGCAGGTGTTGTACAGTTTGCAACTGTCATGTTATCAATAGCACATAATTGTAAATAACGTTCTATTCTTGCAGATGAATGCTCAGAACCTTGTCCTTCATATCCATGAGGTAATAAAACAACTATTCCGTTTTGTAATTTCCATTTATCTTCTGCAGCAGAAATATATTGATCAAACATTATTTGAGCTCCGTTAGAAAAATCTCCAAATTGAGCTTCCCAAATTGTTAAGGTATTAGGGTTTGCCATAGCATAACCATAATCAAAACCAAGAACACCATATTCAGATAATAACGAGTTATAAATCGTCATTTGTCCTTTATTATTTGGGTTTGTATTTAATAAGTTTATTCTTTCTTCTGTAATTTCATCACGTAAAATAGCATGTCTGTGAGAAAAAGTACCTCTTTCTACATCTTGCCCAGAAATACGAACATTATAACCTTCTTCCATTAAAGAACCATAAGCAAGGTTTTCTGCCATTCCCCAATCTAATTGATTGGTTTCAAAAGCCATTTTTGTTCTACCATTTAAAATACGTTCTGCTTTTCTTACAAATTTTACATTTTCGGGTACGGTAGAAACTACTTTTGCAATACCTTTTAATTTCTCAATATCATATTTTGTGTCTTCAGCAAGTAACATGGTATCTAATTGCTGACGTTCATAGCCTTTCCAAGTAGATTCCATAAATTCTCTAACCTTAGATGTATTTACTTTTTTAGCTTCATCAAATTCTTTTTCAAGCATTTGTTTAAACTCAGTAGTAATTTGATTTAAGTAAGAATTATCTATAGAATTTTCAGCAATTAATTGTGCTGCATAAATGTCTTTTGGATTCTGATGTTTAGAAATTGCTTTGTATAGTTTTGGTTGGGTAAAACGAGGTTCATCACCTTCATTATGACCGTATTTTCTGTATCCTAATAAATCAATAAATACATCAGATTCAAATCGCATTCTAAATTCTAATGCAATTTCCATTGCATGACAAACAGCTTCAGTATCATCTGCATTTACGTGTAAAACCGGAGATAAAGTTACTTTACCAACATCGGTACAATAGGTACTAGAACGTGCATCTAAATAATTCGTTGTAAAACCTATTTGGTTGTTTACAACTATGTGTATAGTTCCACCCGTTTTATAACCATTTAATTTGGCCATTTGTACTATTTCATAAGCAATACCTTGGCCAGCTATTGCTGCATCTCCATGAATTACTATTGGTAATATCTTACTAGAATCACCATTGTATTTTCTGTCTATTTTTGCTCTTGTAATTCCTTCTGCAACAGAAGCAACCGTTTCTAAATGTGATGGATTTGGAACCAAGTTCATTTTAATTTCATTACCATCTCTATAAGTTTTACTTAATGTTAAACCTAAATGGTACTTTACATCTCCATCTATATTTTGGTCTTCGAAATCTTTTCCTTCAAATTCACTAAATAAATCCCTTACTGGTTTTTTAAAAATGTTTACTAATGTGTTTAAACGACCTCTGTGTGCCATTCCCAAAACACATTCTTTTACACCAAATTTTTCTGCAGCATCTCTAAGTACAACACTAATACCTGGTATTAAAGCCTCACCACCTTCTAAAGAAAAACGTTTTTGACCAACATATTTTGTTTGTAAAAAACTTTCAAAAGTTACAGCTTGATTTAATTTACCTAAAATATATTTTTTAGCTTCGCCAGTGTATTTTGGATGATTGTCATTTTCATTAATGCGATCTTGCCACCATTTTAATTTCTCTGGATTACGCATGTACATATATTCTACACCAATAGAATCACAATAAATACTTTTTAAATGTGTAAGTATTTTAGAAAGTTTAGTTTTTCCTAAACCTAATATTTCACCTGCTGAAAATTCGATATCTAAATCGTTTTCGGACAAGCCAAAATTTTCGATATCTAAATTAGGTTCATATTGTCTTCTTTCCCTTACCGGATTTGTTTTTGTAAATAAATGTCCACGAGTTCTGTATCCATTAATTAAATCTACTACTAAAAATTCTTTACGAACTTCTAGAGGGATTTCTACTGAAGAATCATCATCTTTTAAAGAATAATTTTCATTTGCTAAATCATACCCTTGGAAAAAGCTTCTCCAACTTGGTTCTACGGCATCTGGGTTTACCAAATATTTATCATATAAATCAGCTATAAAGCCTGTATGTGCTGCGTTTAAAAACGAAAATTTATCCATATTATAATTGTTGCTTTTTTAATAAGCTATCTAGACGAACAAAAATACGATATTTGTCATAAAGCGTAATTTATTTCATAAGTTTTATACAAATAATTTTTTTTGTTTTTTTTAATTTTTTTTAAAAAAGTGTTTGTCTATGTTATAAAAAGATATATATTTGCACTCGCTAATCGCAATTTATGCGAAGCAAACTCCTTCTTAGCTCAGTTGGTTAGAGCATCTGACTGTTAATCAGAGGGTCCTAGGTTCGAGTCCTAGAGAGGGAGCAAAAAAAGCCTTATCATTTATGATAAGGCTTTTTTATTTACAAAAAACTCACTTTTAATGTTAACATATCTGATTTCGAATAGTATAGATTTTTCTTCTTTTTAAATACTTAGTTTTATATTGGATTGTTGTATTTTAATTATTTATATAATTAGCATAAAAAAACCTCTTTGTAATTTCTTACAAAGAGGTTTTTATAATTTGCTGGGGTCTTAATTTAGATACCTAAAGCTTGTCCACCACCAATTTGGATAGTTTCTGCTGTAATAAAAGCAGCATCTTTACTAGCTAAGAAAGAAACAACAGAAGCAACTTCTTCTGGTTGACCTAATCTACCTAACATGATGTTGTTAGCCCAAGAAGCAAAAACTTCTGGTTTAGTAGCTTTTATTTGTGCGTGGAAAGGGGTATCAATTGTACCAGGAGATACTGCATTTACTCTAATTCCATACTCAGCTAAATCTTTTGCTAAAGCTCTAGTAATTGCATGTACTCCTGCTTTCGAAGTTCCATAAATACCAGCACCTGGTCCACCTGCATTCCATCCAGCATTAGACGTATAATTAATTATGGTAGGGTTTTCACCTTTCTTTAAGAAAGGAATTGCAGCTCTTGAAGCAAAAAATACAGAATCAAGGTTTAAAGCCATAACAAATCTATAAAATTCAGTTGTCATTTCTTCAAATCTAGATCTACCACCTAATCCACCTGCATTATTTACAAGCACATCTATTTTACCATATTTCTCACCAATTGCTTTTATATTAGAAGTTACTGCGTCATCGCTAGTAACATCAAATCCAAAATACTCTGCAGTAATTCCTTCTTCAGTAAGTTCTTTTACTCTTTGAGCTCCTGCTTCATCTTCAATACCATTTAATACTACAGTATATCCATCTTGTCCTAATCTTTTTGCTACTTGGAATCCTATTCCTCCTGTAGCACCTGTAATAACAGCTACTTTTTTACTCATCTTTATATAATTTTTAATATAATTCGTTAATAATTAATTTATTTCTTTGATTTTAAAGCCTCAATTTTTGGAATCAAAATCCATACACTTGCCATAGTAATTATAGCTAATGCAGCACCAATAATAAATGCAGGTGTATAATTACCACCAGAAGTTAACCAAGGCACCAAAGCAGTTAATCCAAATGCTCCTAATTTTGCAGCCATACCTGCAAATCCAGATAGTGTACCTACAGTTTTTCCTCCAAATAAATCACTTGGCAAGGTTTGCACATTTCCAATTGCTGTTTGGAAGCCAAATAAAATAACTGCCATTAATATCACAGCTGTTTCAGGCCCTCCAGGATCTGCCATTGCTAGTAAAGCAGGTAACATAATTAAACACCCTAGAGTAATCACCATCTTACGCGTTTTGTTAACTGTCCAACCTGTTTTAATTCGATTTTGTGCTAATAGTCCTCCAAACCATGCTCCTAACATTGCTCCTACATAAGGTACCCAAGCATAAAATCCAATTGATTTAACATCCATACCATAAACCTCGTTTAAGTAAATTGGAATCCAAAAAATAAACAACCACCAAATAGGATCTAGAGCAGCAGATGCAATAATAACTCCCCAACTTTCTTTATGTTTTAACATCTTTCCAGTTTCTGGATTATAACCTTCATCAAATTCACCATCATCATCTTCATCCTGGTTTTTTTGTCCAGTTAATATGTATGTGCGTTCTTCATCTGTAATCCAAGGGTGTTTTTTTGGTGGTGATTTTACTAAAATCCACCAAGGAATAAGCCATACTAGACCTGTTACACCTACCAATATAAAAATCGATTGCCAGTCGAAATAAACAGATAGTAATCCAATTGCAGGGAAAGCTATAATACCTCCAATAGCAGCACCTGAATTGAAAAGACCTTGTGCAAATGCTCGCTCCTTAGTTGGAAACCATTCTGCATTAGCTTTAGCAGCTCCTGGCCAGTTACCAGCTTCAGAAATACCTAATAAAGAACGGAAAATACTTAATGTAAATATTCCTCTTGCAAAAGCATGTAAAGCTGTTGCTATAGACCAAAAACCTATTGATAATGTAAAACCTATTCTTGTTCCAAGTTTGTCGAAAATTTTCCCAAAAATTGCTTGTCCAAATGCATAAGAAAATATGAATATTGTTGAGATAAATGCATAAATTTCTTTTCTTTGATCAGATGTTTTATCTGGATATAAGTCCTGAGCAATATCTGGCCAAAGAACAGGTAAAGCTTGTCTGTCAATATAGTTAATAACAGTAGCTAAAGCTATCAAAGCTATTACCCACCATCTTAATCCTTTTATCTTCATATTATTTGGTTTTTATGTGTTTAATTTTAATTATATAATTGTTATTATCTCAATAAGAAGTTTTAAATTAAATATCTAATCTAAAAGGCTTCTAATAAACCAACTTCAAAATTAATATTATACTTAATTCTTAAAGTTATAAATGTTTTATATAATTTTTAAAAAGAATTGGTTTACCAAATTGGTTTACCAAAGATATGTTTTTTTATTAAAATAAAAAGGTAGTTTGTTGATTATTTATAAATCACTGAATATGTGTGATTTGATTTCTTTAAATAGCGATTTATATGTCTTGCTATTCTAAAAAAAGGAAATAATATCCCTGGTTTTTAACATATAAAGAATTAATTATAAAATTAATGAAGTGATTTTATAATAATTATTTTGAAATTGTAGTAAGAGTTACTAAACTGATATTAATATTTTAATGAAGTGTCAAAAGTAGATGTATAACCTAAATTATCTAGCTTTTTTTTGTTAAGCTTATTTTATAGTTAGATATAATTTTTTTGGTATTATATTTATTCTAAATTATAGCAATAATTGTAAAGCTCTTTAAAATGCTCTTTCATCTTTTGTTTTGCTAATTGTGGATTTTTATCTTTTATTGCATCAAAAATAGCTTGGTGATCAGTTATTCCTCTTTTGGATAAACCTGCATCACAGACATGGTGTTTTTGGAAATTTGTAATTATTTCTGGAGTAATAATTAGCATAAAAGTATTCATTGTACTATTTCCACTAGCTTTTGCTATTGCTAAGTGAAATAATAAATCTTCTTGTACTGCATCTTCTCCATTTTCTACCTTTTTTTTATAGGCAAGAAGCGCTTCATTCATTTTAAATAAATCGTCTTCAGTTCTTCTTATAGCAGCTAATCTCGCTGTTTTTAATTCTAATAAAATTCTTGTTTCTACTAAAGATTTAAATTCTGGTTCATCTAGTCTTAAAATATCTTCAATCATACCATTCATTGCAATAACACCAATGTTTGCAACGAAAGTTCCACTTTGCGGAATTGATTTTAATAAACCATAAAACTCTAGTTTTTGAATTGCCTCTCTAACATTACTTCTTGATACTTCAAACTTATCAGATAACATTCTTTCTGATGGTAGTTTATCACCTGGTTCTAAGTTTTTCAAAATTATTAAATCTCTAATTTTAGATATAATCTCTTTTTGAATATTAGAATTGTCAGATTTTGTAAGTATCTCTAATTTCATGGTTTATGGTGTTATTTAATCAATGGCAAATATAAAACTTTATTTAATAGTTAAATTAATAGATTACACACATTTTATATTTATTTACATTAATAATGTGTATAATCTATTTTTATTCAATATTTGATCTGTGTACAATATATAAATTGGTTTATATAAGTTTAAATTCACTAAATTTTAAACTCATTAACATTTCATTTTTAAAATAGCTCACTATTTATTTTTTCAACTTCATGAAATAATCGAATATTTCTGGAACATTTCCGTTACCCATGTCAGCAGATACTGCATCTTTAAGGTTACTCGAAGTAGCTTCTGCTATTTTTGAAGTTGTACCAAGGTCATTCATCATTTGTACAAAATATCCTAAATCTTTATTAGCATTATTGATAGAGAAACCTAGATCACTCACATTGTCTACAGCATAATGTTTACAGAATTTCATAAACGGGGAGTTTGAAGGTCCAGAAGACATAATATCATATAATTGTTGCGTATCTACACCTGCTAATTTCGCTGCAGCGAAAGCTTGAGACATAGCAACAACAGTTGTCATACCCATAAAGTTATTGATTAACTTAGTTGTATGACCCGCACCAAGAGCTCCTAAATAAAATACATTTTCACCTTGTTCATCAAGAACTGGTTTCACTTTTTCGAAAGTGTCTTTATCACCTGCTGCCATAATATTAAGCAGTCCGTCTTTTGCATGCGCTGGTGTACGTCCAAGTGGCGCATCAATCATACCAGCACCTTTTTCTGCAAGGGCTTTACCTATTTTTATTGTAGATGCAGGAATAGAAGTTCCGAAATCAATCAAAACAGCACCTTCTTTAATACCAGCAAGGATACCTTCTTCACCATAAACAATCTTTTCAACAACAGCTGAAGTTGTAAGACAGAACATAATGATATCGCTTTTTGCAGCTAATTCTTTTGGAGAGCTAGCTTCTGTAGCATTACCACGAGCCATCACTTTTGCAACTTCATCTTTATTAAGATCCATTACTGTTAGCTCAAAACCTCTTTTTTGTAGATTTTCAACCATGTTTCCACCCATAAGGCCAAGTCCGATAAATCCGATAGTAGGTTTTTTCATATTTAACTTATTTATTTAATAATTAATGTTATAAGATGTATGCACTTTATTAAAATTATATTGCTTTAACAATATGTGTGCATTCTATATTTTTTGTATTCGATTTAGTTGTTGATTTACAAAACACCAAAAAGATAAATGAAGAAGTTTCTTCTTCTTTTTTTTAATCAACTTTTACAATAGATTTAGTAACGCTGCTGCTATCTTGTGCATAACAGATAGCGTTACCAAATAGAAATGTTGATATTATTAGGCTTAAACAAAACCTTTTAATTTATTAATGTTTTTTTAAAAACCTTTGGTTGCAATACTAAAATCATCTAAGTTTATTTCGCCTGCTGTACTTAAATCAGGAACAAAGTATAAGATAACCCATTGTTGATTTACACTAGTTAATATATCGTCATCTTGCTTATCTACAGCACTCTGATCAAATGAAAAAACAGTAGTAGGATTAAACTCAAAAATAGCTTCATCCCAAGCTCCAGATTCAGAAGCAAATACTTTTTTAGCTATTATGTTATTAGTTAAAATTACAGTTTCATCTGCAGGGATGTATGGAAGTACATAAAAAGTACCGACTAAATCTCCATTATTTGCATTTTTGTTCTTTACGTATGCTGTAATTGTATAATCAACGTCCTTTTCTATATTTATAGGCTGATAAGCTCTTTTACTTGCCTTGTCAAGTTTTAAAGAACCAGGTGTTAAATTTGAAGTACCAGATGTAGATCCTTTATCTGAACCACCTTCTAAAGCCTGAACCACACTTTCTAATGCTATATTATCCCAAAAATCATAATCACTACTATTATCTGGGTTTACAGCCCAAGGATTTTGTATATTGCCTCCCCAATTATCCTTGTTAAAATCTCCAGCAATTATTGTTGCTTCGAAGGTTCCTGCTCCAGGTTCTGCAACAACTACTTCGGTGTTAATAGTATCTTCATTTCCAAAAGTATCTGTTACAACTAAAGAAACAGCATATGTTCCAAAATTTGGATATATATAAGTAGGGTTTTCTTCTGTTGATGTACCTAAACCGTCTCCAAAATCCCAAGAATAGCTTACAGCAGCTATAGAATTATTTTGAAAAGTAACTGTTTTATTCGTTAAATCTGAAACTTCAAAATCTGCTTTTACAAATGTTAATACTTTACTGGTTTGATTAGTAACATTTGATGCTGTATTTCTTGCATTTAAAACTATAGTTGCAGTTTCTACACTATTTGAAAAGGTAAATACGGTATCTTTTGCAAAAGATTCAAATGCATTGTCATCATCAAAATTCCAGCTATAAGTGTCTGCATTTTGTGAATTATTAGTAAAAGTTACTAATTTATCTTGAATAGTAAATTCAAAACTAGCAACAGGAACTACGATAGATTCTATAAATTCTTTATCAAATTGGTCAAACCTACTTTCTTCACAAGATGTAATTATGCTAAAAATAGCAATCGTTAGAACAATTAAAAACTTACTTTTAAATTTTATATTTTTCATTATTAATTATTGATGTTAATATTTATAATACTTCTATTGAAATATCATCTACTTGTACTTCAACTCTGGCCTTAGAATCCATATATATAGCTACAGTTTCTAAGTCTCCTGAATTAAAAATAACAGAAATTTTTACAAAATCATCACCAGGAGCCTTGGTTGTCGATTCTAAAATTGCTGCTTCCCATGTTGCAAGATCATAACTATCAAAAGTTTGATTTAATATTGATAATCTAAATTCATCAGCTTCTGGGGCAGATCCTGTGGTATTGCTACCTACTTTGATCCATGCCGTTAATCTATAATTTACATTTGGTGTTACTATTATTTCTTGATATGCCTGACGGTTACTTCCACCATCTTCAAATTTTGCAGAATATGTACCTGTTCTTACTCTACTACCTGTACTTCTTCCAAATACGTTTAACCCAGAAATTCTCTTGATGGTATTTGAAGAATTATTTCTTCCCCAGAAGTTTCTTCCATCAAAACCATTATCGCCATCTTCAAATCCTCCACCCAATATTTCTGGCACAGGAATAATTGGTTCTGTAGGCTCAATAACGTTAACAATTTGAACTAGTTCTTCTGAAGATGTAGGTCTGTCATCTGTAGCAATTAAACCTACAGAAAACTCACCTTCTCCAGAAAATTTTACTTCTATATTTGCATCTGTTAAGCTAGCTGTATTATCAACTAAAACTGCGTCATCTGGAATTGACCAAATTTGACCTGTAGAACTTTTAGATTCGTTTATAAAAAGAAAAATAGTAAAATCTACAATGTCTTGCTGAAATGAAAAATTTGCTTCTGGTGGGGTTAAATCTGCTACCTGTCCAACTTCTGGATAATTATCTGGGTCTAAATTTTCTTGAACACACGAGCTTAAAAACAAACTCAGAAAAAATATACTTAATATGCCTATGTTATTTTTAAAATATCTCATTTTTTTATTTTTATTTGTAGAAACCATTTGAATTATCTATTTCTCTTTGAGGAGTTCCTAAATAGATGTCGTTTGGATTAAAGAACAATCCTGCTTCATCTGAATGCGCTTGCAAAACATCATTAGCAACACCAAATCTTACCAAATCAAAAAATCGTTGATTTTCGAATACAAATTCCATTCTTCGTTCAGCAAGTAATGCCTCACGTGATAAAGATTCTGTTGCCGCATCTAATGTAGCTACACCCGCACGTACTTTTATTTTATTATACGCTGCTATAGCTGCAGCATTATCTGTTGACTGTGTATCACCTATTATTGCTTCGCAATATAACAGTAAAACATCTGCATATCTTAAAACAATCCAGTCATTTCCAGAACCCTCTCCATTATCAGGAATCCACTTATTGTTAAAAGTACGATCATCGAAAAAGGTGTCTTCTACAATGGTAGTAGGGAATCTAACTGGTTCTAAAACTATAGTCATTAATGTTTCTAAATTTGCGGTAGCAAGGTTAGATCCATTTGATTGACCATTTTCAGTCATATCAAAACTCCATCTTTCTCCTTCAGATTGAACTTGGTCTTCAGTTTCACTATCACTAGTTACTGGATTTCCACTAGATTGTGTATAAGGTACTTTAAAAATAATTTCTTCATTATTTTCATCACCGCCATCTCCTCTTGCAAAAATATCATCAAAATTATTTGTAAGTTTATATCCAAATTCGTTAGTATCAACAACCAAAGGTGATAAAAGTGTTTGCGCTCCAATATAATCAGGAGATGGTTGGCTTAAAAGAGATTTTGCCAATAATATTATTGCAGCACCTTGAGTAGCTCTTGTTTTAGAATTATTAGTTACTTCTAATAAGCTTCTTGCCATTTCAAAATCTGCGTTAATCTTTTCATAGGTTGTAGCCTCTGCTAATTGCGGATAATTTGTAAAATTATCAGCGGTTAATACGCCATCTACATAAGGTATGTCTCTGAAGATTCTAACCAAATTAAAATGCGAAAGTGCTCTTAAAAAATAAGCTTCTCCTAAAACACTTTTGTCAGCACCTGGAAGCGCTAAAAAGTTTTCTCTATTATCTAAAACTAAATTCGTTTGATAAATAACCTTATAATTATTAGACCAGTAGTTAAAAACTTCAACATTATCTTCTGTGATACTAAAATTATCATACGTTGCAAGACTACCAAACTGAGCACCAACGGTTGCATTATCTGACCTTATCTCTGTTAGCAAGTACTCATTTGTTGGTATTTTTTGATATGCGTCATAAGCACCAATTAAAATTTGCTCAAATCCAGTAGTTGATGTTAAAAGGTCTTCAACTGTTACATCGTTTGGACTACTTAATGAAAGCGTATCACTTGAACAAGAATAAAAACCTGTTGTTATAATTGCTATTAAAATTATATATTTTTTCATTATACGTTGTTTTTTAAAAATCAATATTTAAACCAAAAGAGATTGTTTTTGAGATGGGTCCATCTCCTCTTTGATAACCATATGTAATTGGTGTATTTGCACCACTACTAGTAGTACCTGCTGCTTCTGGATTAAAACCTTCATATCCATCTGCAAAAAAGTAAAGCAAATGTTCTCCTGTGGCATATAATCGTACTTTACTTAAACCATATTTATTGATATACTCATTAGGAATTGTATACCCTAAGCTAACATTTCTTAACGCTACGAAAGATGCGTCTTGTATGTGGGCTGATGTTAAGTTTCTTGGAGCCGTTAGATTATTATCTGTAAAACTACCATTTATAAGTCCTGAAGAAAAATCAGAATTTCTAATAGTTCCAATATCTCCAACTCTTCTTTCCGCTCCATGAGAACCATTTAAAGCAAAGTTAAAATCAAAATCATATATGTCTATACTACTGACAAAACCCCATTCAAAATCAGGATATGGACTCCCTAATACCGTTCTATCGTCTTCATCAATAATTCCATCTCCATTTATATCTACTACAAACACAGATTGAGATTCTAAATCGTATCTATCAAATACTCCATTTCCAGATTCTGTAAATTCGTATGCAGGTATTTCTTTACTTGTATCTTGTACATAACCATAAAAAGCAGATATAGGACCACCAACTTCAGTAATCCATTGTACTGGCCTGTTTGCGTCTGAAAGAGAAGTAACTATTTGTTGTGCACCCCCTAAATTTAACACTTCATTTCTATTTGCTGAAATTTGTCCAGAAACAGACCAAGAAAAGTTTTCCTTTCTAATTACTCTAGAATCTAATTGAACTTCAATACCAGAATTTTTTACTTGACCAATATTTTGTAATTGATTGTTAGAACCAATTACTGATGGCACTTGTAAATCTAAGATTAGATCTTCACTTTTTTTATCGTAATAATCTACAGATCCATTTATAGATCCATTAAAAAAACCGAAATCTACACCTAAATTGGTTTCAACCAATTGCTCCCAACCCAATGTTGGGTCTCCTAAATTAGTTACTTTTCTACCTGTAGCACCATCTACCTGAACTGTACTTGCTAAAGCTAGAGATCTGTATAGAGAATTAAAAATATCACTATCTATGGCATTACTTCCAGAAATTCCATAACTCGCTCTTAATTTCAGGTTAGAAATGATATTGCTCTCTTTTAAAAAGTTTTCTTCTGATATGTTCCAACCTAGAGAGGCAGTTGAGAAAACACCGAATCTGTTATCGATTCCAAAACGAGAACTACCATCTGTTCTAGCAGAAACTGTAAATAAATATTTATCATCATAATCATAAATAACTCTACCAAAATAAGAAATGAGTTTCTCTTCTCCTAAAAATGTAAAAGTTTCTGGTGAATTTGATGCATCTGCTAATGATATATTAGAGGTAAAATCATCTGCAAAAACACCTTGCACATCCAAACTAATTAGTGTGTAATTAAATTTATCAAAAGTAAAACCAGCTAATGCATTTACATTATGTTTGCCAAAACTCTTTTTATACGTTAATAAGGACTCAACATTCAACTGCAATCTAGTAGATACTTCATCTGCCCTTCTAGATTCCAGTGATTGGTCTTCATCTGACAAATAACTGATATAACGTGTGTTTCTTGTTGTTCTATAATTCCCTGCTATGGATTGCTTAAATTTTAAACCTTTTGCCAATTTAAACTCTATGTAAGAAGATCCAAAACCGGTAAATTGATCTTTTGTTCTTGCTCTTAAATCCAGAAAAGATCTAGGCCCGTTATTGTTTGTAGAACTTATTGTTAAACCTTCGTAAGTTGGATGTGGAACAGGACTTCCGTTTTGATCAACTACAATTCCTCCATTACCATCTGCTTGAAAATACCCATTAAAAGCACTTTCTAAAGGAATACTTCCTACTGTCAAATCATTAACATCTATATAAGTACTACCTATAACTGTATTGTCGGCATTTAAATTACTTCCATCTGCATTCGGGTATGGGTTTACATATGCTAGCGTACCTTTGTTTAAGTATTCAGGTAACCAAGAAGTTTGTCTAATAGGATCAATAAATGAAACAGGTAATCTATCTTGATCTATAAACCTAACATTAACTGTAGCTCCATATTTAATGGTCTTATTTTTTGTTTGTGACGAAACTTTTAATCTAGCGTTATAACGTTCAAATTGATCCACAAGAAAAACCCCTTCATCTTTAATATAAGAAATAGAAGCATCAAACTTAGATAACTCAGAACCACCTCTTGCAGAGAATGAATGACTAGTAACTTGACCTCCACTAAAAACAACATCTTGCCAATCTGTTTCACCTCCATTTGCAGCAGCTATATATTTTTGAGCCGTTAACTCTGATTTAGCCGTTAAATAATCGTCATTGAAATCTTCAAGTTGTAACTGTGTAGCATCACTCAAATTTACATTTGCAAATAATCGATCTATCCTAGATTCTTCTTCGCCAATAGATAAATTAAAGTTATTATTTTTCTTAGCCCATCTATAACCTGTATATGTATTATAGCTAAATTTAGTATCACCAGCTACACCAGATTTTAAAGTTACTATTATAACCCCATTTGCTCCTCTAGACCCATAAATAGCAGTTGAAGAAGCATCTTTTAGTACCTCTATTGATTCTATATTGTTCGAATCTATACTACTTAGTAAGTCTGGGTCTGTTCCAATCGGAACTCCATCAACAACAATTAATGGAGCAGATGTACCACTAATAGATCCTGCACCACGAATAGTGATACGAGTATCTCCCCCAGCTTCTGTATTTGCTGTAGTAATATTAACCCCTGCAACTCTACCTCTTAAGGCATCATCAATTCTAGGAGTAATCGATTTTCCGAGCACATCACCTGAAACTTTTGAGACTGCATTTGTTAAGTTTTTTTGTTTTTGAGATCCATACCCTACAATCACAATTTCATCTAAAACATTAGAATCTTCTTCTAAAGCTACGTTAATTGTTTTTTGATTTATAAAAGTTATACTTTTAGTTTTAAAGCCTAGGTAAGAGAATTGTAATACATCTCCTTGTTTAACTTTAATTTTATAGTTACCATCAAAATCGGTACTTATTCCTTTTGTTGTTCCTTCAATGATGATATTGGCACCTAATATAGGTTCATTATCAGTTTTAGAAGTAACATTTCCATTTACTGTAACACTTTCTTGTGCATAATTGATAGCACTAAAAAGAAGCATTGTAATAAATACTAACTTAATTTTTAAGTTCATCGTTAATTAATTTGAATTGTTTTATTTTTTTAATAAGATATACAATAGTAATCCATTTTGAATATTATTACACATCTTATTTGGTTAACCAATTTGGTTAACCAAATATATGTATTTTTTTGATATTAAAAAATTTTTGTTAATTATTTCATAAAATCCCCTCTAATAGAACTAAAGAAATTAATTACCTGCTTTTGTGCGAGTACTCTATTTAATAACTGAGATGGAAATTATATACAGTTTCCATAATTAAATAAAACTGTTTATAAAATCTCGCTATTACAAGCAGATTTATTTTAAATTATTTTTTATCTCCAAAATATGATGGTCCATCACCAGTTAAGAAATCTTCTCTTACCGGGCTAAATGTGTCAATTAGTTGTCCTTCTTCTAAACAAATTGCACTATGCAATAAGTTAGGTTCAATATATACGCCATCTCCAGCTTCTATAATTTGCTTTACTCCATCAATTTCAAATTCGAATTTACCCGAAACACAATAGGTAGCTTGCGTGTGAAAATGTTGATGTGGTGCACCTAATGCTCCTTTATCAAATTTCACGCTTACCATCATGATTTGATTATCGTAACCTAAGAATTTTCTTGAGACTCCTCCACCAAGTACTTCCCATTCCATATCTTTTGTGATAACGTACTTTTCACTAACTCGTTTCATAATCTATAATTTATTTATTTTTATTTAATTGAAATAATAAGAACCTGACCACTCATAATTCTTATTGTTAATTTTTAATGTATGTTTTGCTTTTTTTGAAGCATTCTTATTTGCTGTTATAAAAAGCTTTGAATTACCATTTACATTTGTAATTTTTATAGCAGTATAGTTTTCTGTATCTAAAACAACTTTTAATTCTTTTATACTACTATTAGAGTTAAATGCAGACTCTGAAACTGGACTATAACTACCATGTGCTTCGATTACTGAAACAAAAGAAGTGTTTTTAGCATTTTTACGTCTTAACATTAAAGCTGGATCTCTTCTTAAATTAAACTCAGGATCATTTGCTCCAATTCTAGTAAATAATAATTCATCTTTATTATTTGTTACTGTTGTAAGTGTATAAAACTTGTTATTATTGAACCAAGAAAATTTAGAGTTATCACTATTTGCATTTGCAGTACCTTCTACATATAAATGCTGGTATCCATTTTTAGTGCCTAATGTTTTTAATGTTTGTGGTGTTTTGTATTTAAAATTAGTTTGTAAAACTTGCCCAAAATAGTAATACGGAAAATCGTATTGATTAACTGTAGCAGAAGTCACTTTCATAATATCTAAAACGTATGGTTTTTCGAAATCTTCATCTTTAATAACAGCTATTGTTCTATGCATATCTGTACCAGGATATGTTTTCGTTACTTTAGAGCTGGCAACTTTTACATTGTTATTGTCTGAAGAAAAATAATGCAAAGTTGGATGATTTTGACTTCCTATTTCATATTTACCATTATAATGAGATGTTTCGTTTTGTGTAACAGTATTATGAGCGATAGTTTGTTTTGCCCAAGTTTTATTTTCTTTTAAGTAATTTCCGCCACCTTTTTGTTCAATATTTACAAAACGTGATAGCCCGTAGTCTTGAAGAACTTCTTCTCCTTTTTCATATAAAGAATATGATAATTTATCATAATGCCCATGACTTGATCCTTGTGATGCATATTTAAAAACAAGTTCCATATCTTCATTTCTTAAAATTCCAACACCACCTTGTTTACCCTTTGGACCATCAGATAAATTAATTGATTTTTTATCGAATGGCTTTGCTAATCCATTTTTAATACCAAGTGCTACAGCCAAACCAGAATCATCTAATAAGACTTTATTTTGTTGTTTTGCAATACTTAATAGACCAGGATTTTGTTCTCCATAATGATAAGAGATATCTACAGCAGTAACCAAGGCACTGTTGTAATAAGACATTCCTTTTTGACCATCGTTAAGCGGAAAAAAATCGCCATCTGCATCAGATAAATTTAAAAGTGCGTTAATCGATTTTAAAAGTACACCTTCTTTATAATCAAAAATCTTTAAATCTGGTTTTACATTATGTAACCCTTCAGCAAAAACTAAAAAAGGATACATTGCATAACGTTGGTAATAAGGACCTTCATTATAATATCCATCTGGAGAAAAAGGCTCTTCTATATTTGCTAAAAAACCAGCTTTTCCATCCTTATTAATAAAGCCACCATCATCATCTTTTGCAGTTTTATCCATTTCTTTGCCTTTAATACCATATAAAGCACGATCAATTAATTCTTGATCATTCATGACCAAGCCAATCATACCAACAGCAGCATTTCCCCAAGTACTATGATTGTGAACTCTTTGGTAAAATTGTGGACTATCTATAGATATATGATCTGCAAATGGTCTAAATAAATTAGTCTCTAATTTGTTTCGTTCTTCTTCTGATAAATAATTATAGATACAATCATAAGCTTGACTCACGTATACCAACCAGTTTGAATCGTTTAAGCATTGCCAAAATAATTTACCCCTTGCATAAGACCTTGTTTTTGGGTGCAGTGGTAATGTTTTATAAATTGCCTCATACTGCATCAACATATCTTTTACATATTTGGCATATTTTTCGTCATCTAAAATTTGGTATAAAACACCTGCTTTTTGTAGCACTACCCAATTTCGTTTGTGTCTTACGTGTGTGTATCCTCCAGAGTAATCTTTTGGAATTGGCACTTCAATACCTGCTGCAATTTCTGCATCAATTTCTTCTTGAACTGCTTTTAGTGAACTATCAAAAATAGGTATATTACCTAATTGTGCTCTAATGTCTTTAACGCCTTTAGTAGTAAGAATTAAGCTAGGGTGTGAACTTTCGTTTTTTACATCATCATTCGTGTTTTTAGTTGTTTTGTTACAAGCTAATACAGCTGATAACAGCATTAAAAATACGATACTTTTTGATATTCTTTTTTTTAATTTCATGCTTAACTCTTTTGCTATAAAAATGAATTTAAAACTGGTTAACCAATTTGGTCGACCAAATGTAAGTTTATTTGATATTTTAAAAAAATAATAATTTACAAATTAGTGATTTTGAGTTTTAAAAATGATTTATATCAGTTTTATGACTATCAAACCCACTTTTTTAAGTATTTAAATTAGAACAAAAAAAGCCCACTTAATTAAAAATGGACCTTTTTAAAGTAAATAATTCAAATTTTACTCAATAATTATTTTTCTAGATCCTACTAAGTCATTACTCATAACTTTTAGAACATAAACTCCTTTAGACAAATTAGAAACATCTAATTTGTTATTTATTAGTTTTGATGAAGAAATAACTTTCTTACCAATTAAATTGTAAACTTCCATACCAGTAATTGTTTCGTCTGTAGAAATTTGCACAAATTCATTTGCTGGGTTAGGGTAGATGCTAATTTTTGAAGAGAAAATATCGTTAACAGATGCTGTAGCACCTTCATTAGTAAGAGATAAGTAATCAACTCTAATTTCTTGGTCTCCAGTAGACCAAGTGTAATCATCAGTTTTATCTACTGGTGCAGTTGTAGGTCTTCCTATACCTCTGATAAAAATAGCGATAGATGTTTCGTCTCCTGAACTAAAAGTTACATCTACAGTATGATAATCTGTGTCAGCAGGTTTGGTAACAACTTGTGTTGCAAGATTTTTTGAAGCATCCTCTACAATGGTTATGTCAGAATATCCAAAACCTGATGTTGGTGATTGTACAGCATCAGTATAGTAAGTAGGTGTATAGCTATCTTCAAAACCAGAACCCTTTAATACTCTTATTTCTAATTCTCCATCTATACCAGATGCAGTAATATCTGAGTCATCTTTAAAATTATAGAATAAAGATAGTTTATAATCAGTATTAGCTAGTACAGCAATTTCTTGATAAACTCCATCAGCTTCAAGAGCATCAAATTTAATAGCAGCACCACCAGTTATAGTTGATGTTTCACCTTGAGAAGCTAAATCGTTGTTTCTCCAAAACGCACAAGAACATGTACTTGTGCTACCTTCTTTATATACTAACTTGTCAAAACCTGGGTTTTGTACCACAGGATCTTGTGCAAATAAACTTGCACTTGCAATTAAAGCAATAAAAAGTAATGTTTTTTTCATAATTTAAATTTTAAAAGTTAATAATAAATTGGTGTACCAAATTGGTTTACCAAATTGGTCTACCAAAAATACAAATAATATTGAATAATAAAAACTTTATTTGTATTATTTTAAAAATTTGGTTGTTAGTGCCTTATGAAAGCTGCTTATTCGTAAAGACTTCTAGGGGTTTTATTATTTTTCCTTTAATATTTCCACTTTTATTGAGAACAAAAGGTTTGTAATATAAAGATTGAAGCGTAAAATTATTTTCATGTTTTTTTACAAAAAAAACTGATTTTAAAGATTAATACATATTAATCTTTAAAATCAGTGCCTAAATTAGAAATTGATTTTCCTTAAAAAATTAATACATCAATTTCATTACTAAGTTTTCTTGAGTTTTTATTTTTCCAGAATTAATTAAAGTATTTTCAGATTCAACATTGTTTTTTGCTCCCCATAAAATAGAAACATAATCAACTTTATTGTTTTTAAATACATTTTTAGTAATGTTTACATTTACAATACCTCTATGGTTTAATAACATTTTGTTTTTTTCTTTGCTTCCACAATTAGTAAAAGTAGAATTTTTCACTAATAAATTACCTCCAATTGTAGATTCGTCATAACCCCCTCTATAGTAATCAATAACGTTTTGTTTAACGTTTGTGAATTGGCAATTATCAATCGTTAAATATTCTGTATTATAATCACCTCTATCATTTGTTTCTTCAGATAATTCTATTCCATTTTCACAATTAGATATTGCAGTATTTCTAAATGTGATTTCTTCAGAGAATGATTGTTTGTAAACCTTTAAAGCATAATTAAAATTACTAATTTCAGAATCTATAACTTCTAAACCAAAATGATTAAACATGTTCTCTTTTAGGCTTGCAAACGCAAATTGAGAATTTGTTCCTTTTAATTTAATGTTCTTCAAAATTAATTTACCATAAGGCTGTAAAGATAGGGCAGGAGTATTTGCAGCTCCGTTATATAAGATTTCAGTTTTTCCTTTAGATTGAATTGTAATTGTTTTATTGATAATTAAAGACTCAGAAACTGTGAAAGAACCATCATTTAATTCTAAAATATCTCCATTTTGAGCTTCTTTTAATTTGGCAACTAATTCAGTGTTATTATTTACAACGTGAGTTGTAGCTTCTTTAGTTTCAACGACATTAGAATACCAATCTGCACCATATTTTGTTTTGTCTAATAAATCTAAATTAATGTTGTCTGAATTTAATATTGCTCCAATTTGATTAGATTTACTTCTTGGATTTCCTAATAAATCTGCAGTAATTGTTTCAAAATCGAAACCAGAATAAATTTCTACATCATCAAAACCAGTTGTTGGTACAGAAATATCTGTTCCAATATTAGTAACCTTTAAATCTTTAGAAATTAAACCATGTGCATTTTTAATTTCTACACCATTATTATCTATAATGTTACTCGCAAAAGTAACTCCATCAGCTTTATCATGCTCAATAATAGGATTTGCATCACCTTTAGAATTATAAATAACATTGTTTACAACTTCTGTTCTTAAAGGTCTTGCAGAACGGATTTCTGATTTTGGTAAAACCGCAGCTTGTGCAATATTTGTACCTACACCAAATTGCCAAGGCGAATCTGAATCTACAAAGGTGTTATATGCAACAACTACGTCTGTAACTTGGTTGTATCTGTTTAAAGGAGATTTTGGAATTCCATTCATAATTGCTATTGGACTTCTAAAGTTTTTACCTTTTATTTTGTAGAAAAGGTTATTAATTACCCAATGACCAGTGTTTATAATTCTAATTCCACCATATTGATCATTAACTCCATCACCAATAAAATAATTTCCATCAACAGTTACATAATTTCCGTGTCTTGTTACTACAGAACCTTCACTTTTATAAAATACATTGTTTTTTATGATGTTGAAGTTTGTTTTACTTGATATAATTTCAACTTCACCATTACATTCTTCGAATAAGTTGTTTGCAATTGTAGTATTACTTGGAGACATAGAAGTAAAGCTACTTCCTAATTGAATAGTTTCTCCTCTTGCACCACCTTTTCTAGGTCTTGGACCAAAATGATTATTTACAATTTGATGATAATTTCTAATGCTTTGATTTCCTTTTAAATCAACCCTAACAGTTGGTCCACCGTTTGTTTTTCCTGCAAGATAACAGTTTTCTAGTGTATTATGTTTTCCATAAAACTGAACCCAAAGATTATCTTGGTCACGTTCAAGATTATTAAAATCTAAAATTACACAGTTTGTTACACTACAGTTATTAGCAACATTTTTTTTACTTGTTTTAAAAGCAATTACATTTTGCGTTGGCGAGTGTCCGTTTCTAAAGAATAAACCACTAACCTTTATATAATGACCGCTAATTTGCAAATTAGAAACGCCCTCGATAAAGACTTTTCCTGGAGTTTCAGCTTTTAAAATTATTGGATTTTCTTTAGTTCCTTCTCCTTGTAATACTATTTCTGCATCTTTATAAGTTCCGTTTTTAACGAGAATAATATCACCAGCTTTTGCATTTTTGGCAGCGTCTTTTAATTCTGATGCATCGCTTACAGAAATTTCATTTGTAACTTTTTGATTACAAGAAATGAGTGTTAAAAATAAGCTGAAGATTAATAATAAATTTTTCATAAAATATTTTATAATTAAGATGTTATTGATAAAAGTGATTTTAATAAATTAAATTGGTTTACCAATTTGGTTTACCAAATATAGTTACTAATTTTGGATTGAGAAAATTTTCTGATTGAAACAAAATGAAATCCTTGTAAATAAGGTTAGATTTTTGGTTTTAAGTTTTTAAAGAAGTCAATTTAATACTATTTTTACAGTTGTGCTTAACTTTAAAAAAAAATAGATATATTTTCTTTTTTTTATCTAGTTGCTTTAAAACATTATAATGCTAAATTTTAAAAGATGAAAACGATTAAATGGGGAATAATTGGTTGTGGAGATGTTGCTGAAGTAAAAAGCGGTCCTGCTTTTCAAAAAGTAGACAATTCAGAGTTGGTTGCTGTGATGAGAAGAAGTTCTGAAAAAGCAAAAGATTTTGCAACAAGACATCAAGTTCCTTTATGGTATAATTCTGTTGATGAGTTATTAGCAAATCCTGAAATTAATGCAATTTATGTTGCAACTCCACCTTCTACTCATTTAGAAATGGTAAAAAAATGTTTAAAAGCTAAAAAGTTTGTTTACCTAGAAAAGCCAATTACTTTAAACTTTTCTGAAGCTGAAGAATTGAATAAGTTAGTAAGTAGAGAAGAAAAATTAGTTGTTGCACATTATAGAAGAAAATTACCCGTTTTTTTAAAAGTAAAAGAATTAATTGATAAAAATAGCATCGGAAAAATAATGTTTGCAGATATTCAAATCTTGCAATCAAATCAAAACAATATAATTACTATAACTGAAGAAAATTGGCGTTTAAAACCAGAAATTTCTGGTGGAGGTTATTTTCATGACATTGCTCCACATCAACTTGATTTAATGTATCATTTTTTTGGTGAAATTAAAAAAGTCAAAGGTTATTCATCATCAACTTTAAATAATAATGTTGATGATGTTGTGAATGGAATTATTGAATTTAAAAACGGAATTCAATTTAGAGGTATTTGGAATTTTAATATTTCTGGTAAAGAAGCAAAAGATGAATGTAAAATATATGGAGAAAATGGTACAATTACATTTTCTTTTTATGGTGATAGAATAACTTTAGTAACTAATAATAAGGAGGAAGTTTTTCGTTTTACAAACCCAATTCATATTCAACAACCAATGATAGAAAGTACTGTAAACTATTTCTTGGGTAAAGATAAAAATCCTTGTAATATAGAAAAAGGAGTAACAGTTATGAAAATATTAGATGCATTTACAGCGTAAGAAAATCTATTTCACAAAACACTTTAACACCTTTGTAGTAATTGTGTCTTTCTTAAAAACAATAAAATACAAACCTTTAGAAAAATCAGATACATCTAATTTGTTTTTGTTGATTTTTTTATCAATAGATATTTTTCTTCCAGAATAATCATACATTTCTATAGTATCATAGTTTTCTGAATTTGCATTTTTAATAGTGACTTCTTTAGATGACGGATTTGGAAATAATAAAATGTTTTCTGCTTTTTCTTTTAAAGCTTCTACAGAAAGAAGATTTGTAATTTCTTCTATGCTAAAATCTGCATATTTAACTACTTCATCTTTTAAATCTTGTTGGTTATTTAGGCTTCTATAAATACCCCACTTTGGTCTTGAAAATTCAGCACCATCTTGCCACATATCAATTGGGTTGTTAGAGTAATTAAAAATGACTTCATTATTAGATATGTTTTTTATTTCAACAGCATAACTTCCAATATCACCAAATTTAATTACTTCAGTTACTTCAACCCAATTTCCTCTAAACAAATCTAAATTTGCTGTTTTTAAAGTGTTTTGGTCTGTAGTTGAGGTATATCTTAATTCTAATCTATCTGGATTTGATTTTCTTAATGTAAAAGAAATCATTGGGATAGAAGCATAAGGACCACCTACAGATTTTATTTGATGAATGTGAGTAAAACTAGATGAAGGTTTAAAGTCTGAACTTATTTTAAATTTCCATTTATATTCTATTGTTTCACCAATATTTGCTTTTACGTTTTCTGGAGAATCAGAGTAAGTTTTTATTTCATTTCGCTGTCTGTCAAATTTCTGACAACGATCATTGTCTGGAGTAACATGAATATGAAATAAGAAAACATCTTTGTTTAATTCTGAGTCGAATTCTTGCGTAATATGGTTTCCAAAACCTTCATGATTGCAATCAGGAACTTCCACCACATTTCTATTAGGGTTCGCTAAAACAGAATTAATTAAACTATAAGTATCTTTTGATTTATCTGCACTTAATACAACCTGACTCGAAATCTCTTGAATTATTAATATAAAAAGTGTTGCTAAAAAGATGTTTTTTTTCATATTGTAAACTGGTAAACCAAACTGGTTTTCCAAATATACAATAAAATAATACAACCTTTAATGTATTAATTAAGTCTTATTTATTTAAAATTATTAATTGTTTTTTTATTTTTTTAATCTCTTATTATTGGTTAGAAGAATAACAATTTTTTACTTTTTTTTATAACCAAGGATTATATTTTTCGTTAAAATATTGTTAACTAAAAATTTTTTGTATATTTGGCAAACCAGTTTGGTAAACCAATTTGGTAAACCAAATGAAATTATTAATATTTAAATCAAATCAATTCAATCTATTAATTCAAAATTATTAACTATGAACTTAAAAATTAAGTTAGTATTTATGGCAATGCTTCTTGTAAGTGCAATTAATTATGCGCAAGAAAGTATTACTGTAAAGGGAAGTGTAACTTCCGAGTCAGATGGCCAACCTATTTTGGGAGCCAATATTATTATTGTTGGTACTACAACAGGAACTAGTACTGATTTCGATGGGAATTATTCAGTAAAAGTAAAAAGTGGAGATGTATTACAATTCTCTTATATTGGTTTTGCAACAAAATCAGTTACAGTTACAGATCAAAAAACAATAAATGTAGTTTTAGCAGAAGATGCTAATGCATTAGATGAAATTGTTGTTGTTGGTTATGGTACAAGAAAAAAATCTCACTTAACAGGTTCTATCTCAAAAATTGGAGGTAAAGATGTTGCTGCTGTACAAACTTCACGTGTAGATGAAGCAATGGCAGGTAAGTTAGCAGGTGTTTTAATTCAAAATGCAAGTGGTGAGCCTGGTGCAGATCCAAAGATTCAAATTAGAGCTGCTTCTTCTATTTCAAGTAACTCTAACCCTTTAATAGTTGTAGATGGTTTTCCTATTTCAGGAAGTTTAGCAACAGTGAATCCTAACGATATAGAAAGTTTAGAGATCTTAAAAGATGCTGCTTCTGCTGCAATCTATGGTTCTAGAGGTGCAAATGGTGTTGTTTTGGTTACTACTAAAAAAGGGAAAACTGGTGCTCCTAAATTTAGTTATAATACATATACAAGTTTTTCTAACAAATACCGTGATAACATACTTAAAACAGGGTCTGAATGGGCTGCTATTTCAAGAGCAGAAATTGCTGCTGGAAATTGGGATGTTTCTCAAATAGATGCAGATTTTTTAGAGTATAGGTTAACTGCTTATGAGGAATCGCCAGATGAAGTAAGTGTAGAAGACTGGTTGTACCAAACTGGTAATACTACTAGCCATGATTTTAGTATGAGTGGTGGTACTGAGGATGTAAAGTATTTTGCGTCTGTTGGTTACCAAAATACAACTGGTATTATAAGAACTCAAGGGTTCGAAAGATTAAATGCACGTTTAAATGTTGATGCTAATTTGGGAGATAAGTTTAAGGCAGGTGTGAGTTTTAATGGGTTTACTTCAGACAGACAAATTGTAGGTTGGGATGTAAGAGACCTGTCTAGAGCAACAGCTATTCATCCTATTTATCATACAGCAGCATCTATTGCATTTGTACAAGATTTAGATAAAAAAGCACAGGCCTTAGGTTTAAAAGCTTTTGACAATGGGAAAAATAGTGGTGCAACAACTGGGTTGGGGTATAATCAAAGTATTTATACTTTAGAACCTGGAGATTTCGTGAATGACTGGCACTACGGTAGAGAGAATAATGGTATTGGAGGATCAGGAGATCAAGGTCCTGCAACGAAGCTAGATAATACTGAAATAACGCAAAAAACGTATTTTGCGAATATTAATTCTTATTTACAATACAACATTTTAGAAGGGTTAAATATTAAAACCGTTTTAGGTGGAGATTTTAGAGATACTCAAGACTATTATTGGAGAGGACTTATATCTGATGGTAAAGGTCGTGGTAGTGCAACTAATTTAGATCAAACAGATGTAAAAGTATCTTCAGTATTAAGTGAAACTACTTTAAATTATACAAAAGAAATTGGTAAACATAATATATCTGCTGTAGCGGGTGTCGAATTTCAAACGACTACTTTTAAAGGATCTGCTTTAGACGGTACTAACGTACCAAATACTCCTGTTATAAATTTCAACTTGCTATTACCTGCTGATATAGCTGTAACAGAGAGAGATGAAAAGAGAGCTAGAGAAAGTGTTTTTGGTAGAGTTAACTATGCATATGATGATAAATATTTAGCATCAGTATCAGTTAGAAGAGATGGTGATTCTCGTTTTGGTGCTAATGAAAAATATGCTACGTTTCCAGCTATTTCTTTAGGTTGGAATATACATAAAGAAGATTTTTTAGCAGATAATGAAACTATAAGTAAATTAAAATTAAGAGCAAGTAGGGGTTCATTAGGAACTGCTTCTTTTTTAGAGTCTTATAGTTCTTTGAGCTTATTGAGTCCTACTGCAACTGCATTTGGTGTTGGATTTCAAACTCCTTCAGACATAGCTAACCCAGATTTAACTTGGCAAACAAATACTGAAACTAATTATGGTGTAGACTTCGGTATTTTAAATAATCGTTTTACATTTGGTGTAGATCATTATACTTCAGATATTGAAGATATCTTAATTAATTATAGTATTTCTGAAATAAATGGAACAAGTGCTAGAAAATTAAATACTGGAGATGTAGAAAGTTCTGGGTGGGAATTTGAGTTATCTGCAGGGGTTATCCAAAAAGAAGATTTTAATTGGAATGTGAGTGCTAATCTATCTACAGTGAATACAGAAATCACAAGTTTAGGAGGTTTAGATGAATTACCTAGAGAAGGTGCTGGTCAATCTGATAGAAACGTTATTTTTAGAAATTATGTTGGTGGCCAAATTGGTGAAATGTGGGCTTTACAAACTGCAGGACAAGTTGAAATGATATATTTAGAAGATGGTACAAGAAGCCCAAACAATACTACTGGTGAATATTATGTAATAGATCAACAATCAGAAGGTGAAGAAGGATATGGTGAAATAGATAATACAAGAACTGTTGAAGAAGGTGGTGATTTAGTGAAAGTAGGACAAAATACACCAGATTTTTACTGGGGATTGAATACTTCTATGAACTATAAAGAATTTGATCTGTCTATGCAATTTCAAGGCGCACAAGGGGCTGAGGTTTACAATGTAGATCCTTATTATTATGGTTCTCAATGGGGTGGAAGATTAGTAGATAATTTTAAAGATTCTGATGGAAAAGCAGTTCACAATGGAATGTTTGTTAAAGGTGCAAAAGATAACATCGATGCAAATATACAAGACGCTTCTTATTTGGCCTTAAGAAATATAACAATTGGTTATACATTGAAACAAGATTTGGTTGAAAGAATAGGATTAAGTTCTGTTAGAATATATGGTGCAGCCACTAACTTATTATACATAATGGCAGATGATTACACATCTTATAACCCTGAAGGTATTGAAACTACAGGTGATTATACTGGCCCTACAACATCTGGTTTTCAGGTAGGTGCAAGTCCAGTTGTTAGAAGCTTTACACTAGGTTTAAATCTTAACTTTTAAATAAAGAAAAAATGAAAAAAATAAATATAATAGTATTAGGATTAATGTCGGTTATAGCATCATGTTCTACCGATTTGGATCAAGTTCCACCAAATATTGCTGAATCAGATTCTTTAACAGAATTTTCAGGAGTATTAAATGCAGCATATAACTATCAGACGGGGTCTGCAACTCCTTTGGCAGTAATGGGAGACTTTAGAGCAGACAATAATGTGTTTGATGAATCTCCTCATAATGAGTTTAATGATTTTGATGGCGGTTTAACAACAATGGAGGGTACATTTTTTAAACCTTTTTATGTAGCTTTATACAAGTCTATATTAAGTGCAAATAATGTTATTGAAAACTCTGTAGATCCAGCGGAAGTTGGTGAAGCTAAGTTTTTAAGAGGGTTGTCTTATTTTAAACTGGTAAAAGTTTTTGGTGATGTTACTATAAATTTATCTGCTGCACCAGATGTAACAGATACTTCTATTTTAGTTAGAAGACCTGCTGCTGAAGCTTATAGTATTATCATTACAGATTTAACAGATGCAATAGGTGCTTTAGATAATTCAAGATTAGGAGAAGGTCGTGCAACTCAAATCGCTGCTCAAGCTTTGTTAGGTAAAGTGTATGTACAAAAAGGTGATTTTGCAAGCGCAAAAACACATTTAGCGGCTGTTATAAGTGAGGCTGCTGCTGAAGATATTGAGTTAGAGGAAAGCTATGCTAAGATGTTTACTAAAGGATCAGATTTGAATAAAGAGATTATATTTGCAACCCAAATAGCAAGTTCTATTGCAATCGCTGAGTATAGTAGTACTACTTTTCCAGTATGGTATTCAGGAGGTGATACAAAAGCTGATGAAGATCCAGTAAACATTGATTTATTGAATGCTTTTGATGCTGCTGGAGATGTTACTAGAAAAAACGCTTATATTGATTCCTCTAACCAAAGATGTGTAAAATATGGTGTTGGTAATAGTGCTGACTATGCTAATGCAGACTGGACAGAAATAAGATTGTCAGATATTGTTTTATTATATGCAGAAGTTTTAAATGAAGAAACAAATGCTGATGGATCAAAATCTGCAACTATTTTAGCTGGTTTAGATGGTATTAGAACTAGAGCAGATTTAGCGACTTTAAGTGGTACTGCATCTACGCAAGCTGATGTTAGAACTGCAATTGCTAACGAAAGAAGATTAGAATTAGCATTTGAAGGTCACAGATGGTTTGACCTAGTAAGAACGGGTACTACAGGTATGGATGCTAAATATGATGTATTTCCAATTCCAACTTCAGAGATTTTTGCAAGTGGATTAGTTATTACACAAAATACAGGTTACTAATTAGTAATACAAATTAGAATAAATTTTATAATTGGGTTTGCAACTTTTAAAGTTGCAAACCCAATTTTTTTATGATTAAAATAAATACTAATACTCCAAATAACTTTCCTTTTTAAAGACTAATTATTTCTGATTTAAACATCTGACTACCATTGTTTACTACCTTAAATAGTAAATAATGAAGATTTAAATCTTATTCAATGAATATTTTATCATCTATAATACCTCTATATAGATCTATATAATTTTCAATTATAAGACCTTTTATTTAGTTTTAAACTGATAAAAAGGATCAACATAAAACTTTATTAAGGTAATTGTTAGGATAATATAAACTCTGTAATATTTTTTAGCTTCAACCAGAAATTATACAATTAATAGGTCAAATACAATTATGTTATATTAAATTAAGAACAAAAAATTAGCCCAATTAATTTTTATTAATTGGGCTAATTATAAAATGCAATAATTAAATGCGTCTAAAAAGATTAAAGCAAATAATAATTATAACTATTCTTTAATAGGCATTGTTCCTGGACCTACGGTTGCATCTTTAAACCACACTTCTGCATAACATCCATTTGCGTATTGTTTTGCAATATCACCATTATAAGTTTCAGAACCTGTGCTCCAAACAATATTATCCTCAGGGTTTTTACCATTTGTTTGGTTATAAGCTCCTTGTTTAAAATACTGTACTTCTCCAGCATAAGCATTTTCACGTTCTACACCATCACGTCCTATTGCAGTATATAATGACCATATTTGTTGAGGAATATCTGTTTTTTTTGTAAACTCAGATTTCAATAAGTCTTTTGTAAATTTAATAGTTTCATGACCTTTACTTTTAAAAGTAAGATGCATGATACCTTTATAAACATTTATTTCATAACTAAATTCTTCTCCTAATTCAATTCCATCTGCAGGTTCTTCTGGATATGTTGTAGAATCAGATCCAACTACAGACATATCATGTCCCCAAACAGCAGTTGAATAATCCCATCTTTTAGCATTAGATCCTTCTGTATTAATTTCGTAGTTCCAAAAAATAGACCCTTTTTTGTGTCCTGGATATTTTTTGTAAAAGATTTTTATTGGTTCGTTTTCATGCCCTTCATCACTATGAATTTGACCAACAACAACAGAATATGAAGCTGCTACTCTAGCATCTCCAGAGGTTGATACATGTTGTACTTTTAATGTACCGTTTAATTTACCTCCTTCTTCTGGAATCCAATGTTTTTTCTGACCTAATTCGGTTCTTGTGTTACTAGATGTTCTAGAAGTAATACCAGAGTTAGGTGTTTTATAAACTACCCAATTTGTATTATTTTCATTTTCTACATAAAAAAAACCTTTATGTTCAACTTTTGTTAAATCGTTATAACTAGTTCCATCTCCACAAAGAATTTTCCACTCACTCATAAATGGAATAACATCACTTGGATAAACTGTAGATTGAGTTTCTTTTTTTATAGGTTTTTTTGGCTTATTTGAGCATCCACTTATAAAAAAAAGGACTCCTAACATGAAAATGTAAGGTGTTAATTTTATACTATTTAATTTCATTTTATTAAAATTTTGATTATTCTATTATTAGTTAAAGTCAGTATTTAAAAATTACTTTCTTCTGCCATTTTTACGACACCAACAGTTAATATTAGGTTGGCAAAACGTCTTTGTTCACCTGTCTGAATAATTAATGTTGTTGTAGGTTCTTTTATTTTATCATAGAAAGCCCATCTTTCCATTTCATCCCATTTCACATCACCTAATAAACTTTTATAAGCGTCATGAATTTCTGCATTTGCTTCTTTAGGTTTTTCCATTACAATTGCTCCTTGAAAAGGACAAACTTCTAGTAAGCCTTCTAATACTGTTAGAGCATCTAATAACCCAGGACGAAAATTTAAATGAACTGTAGTAGAGTTTGGGCCATTCATTGCACCAACAGGTAAATTACCATCTGCAATAACAACTTGCGCAAAATGACCTGAACGTGCAAGTACTTCCATGATTGTTGGATGAATTACTGGTGTTTTTATCATAAATTTATATTTAAAAATTAGGGGCTTTAAACGATTAAAAACTTTTTATTTTATTACATATTATAGACACCACCATTGATATCTAAGGTAGCTCCTGTTATAAATCCATCATATTCAGAAGCTAAAAATAAAACAGCTCTTGCAACATCATCTGCATTACCTGCTCTTTGAATTGGAATACCAGAAATTGTTTCTGCTGCTGATTCTTTAGTTGTGTGTGTATTATGGAAAGATGTACCTAGAATAAGTCCTGGTGCAACAGCATTAACTTTGGTTCCTTGTGCTCCTAATTCTGTAGAGAGTGCTCTTGTAAACGTTAAAATAGCTCCTTTACTGGTAGCGTATACTAACGAACCTGGATGACCTCCTTTACGACCTGCAAGAGATGCTAAATTAACAATACTACTGTTCTCATTTTTTGCAAGATGAGGAGCTGCAGCTTTAGTTACAAACATCATAGAAGTCATATTAATGTCCATTACTTTATGCCAAAAATCAGCTTCCATATCACCTAATAATCTTCTAGCTACCAATGAACCTGCGTTATTTATAAGAATATCTAAACCACCAAATGCTTCTACAGTTTTTTCTACCATAGAAATTGCATCAGCTTCTTTTGTTAAATCTCCACTAATTGCAAGTGCTTTTTGTCCTTTATTAGTTGCGTATTCTGTTAATTGATTCGCTTTATCTGCACTAGAAAAATAATGTATGGCTACATTAGCTCCACTATCTATAAAATGTTTTGTGATAGATTCTCCAATACCTTGAGCTCCTGCTGTGATAAGTACGTTTTTACCGTTTAATTTTGAATTAGTTTGCATATTATTTTTTTAAATGATCATTTTTAGAGAAATAGCCTTCATTAGAAACTGCTGCATCACTTATAGAAATGCTTGCTGTTTTAAACCATACTTCTGCATAGTTTCCGTCTGTATATTGTTTTTGAACATCACCATCATGTGTTTCTGCTCCAGAACACCAATTTTTGTTTACTTCAGGAGATTTTCCGTTTGTTTGATTATAGCAACCTAACTTAAAGAAACATCCTTCAGCTGTATATGCACTTTCTCGCTCAACACCATCTTGGTTAATTGGTACAAATAATTTTTGAGTTTGTTCTGGTATATCTGCTTTAGTTGCATAGTCTGATTTAATGATATTTTTAGTAAAAGTTTTGGTTTCATGACCTTTACTAGTAAATGTTAAGTTCATAATACCGTCTTTAACAACTATTTCATAGCTAAATTCTTCGCCTAACTCAATTCCTTCTTTTGGTTCACTTGGAGGCGTATTTGCATCAGGGCCAACTACAGAAAAATCATTACCCCAAACTGCTGTAGAAAAATCCCATCTTTTAGAATTATCATCTCCTGCTGTATTAATTTCATAATGCCAAAAAACTGACCCTTTTGTATGATTAGGGTATTTTTTGTAAAATATTTTAAGTGGCTCATTTTCAAACTTATCTGCACTATGAATCTGACCTACAACTACAGCATGTGAAGCCGCAACAGTTTTATCACCAGTAGCAGATACATTCATTACTTTAAGTGTTGCAGTCATTTTATCATTTGCAGTTTCAGGATACCATTTTTTAATTTGCCCTAATTCTGTTCTTGTATTGTTTGAAGTTCCGTGTGTGCTACCTGCATTTGGCGCTTTAAAAACAACCCATTCAGTTCCTCCTTCATTTTCAGTATAAAAGAAATCTTTATTTTCAAAATTATTAGCAAAACCTACATTAGAGCCATCTCCTAAAATTAATTTAAAATCATCGAAAATTGGAATAACATCACTTGCATAAACTGTTTTTTTAGTTTCTTTTTTAATCTCTTTTTTTGCAGTTTTAGAACAACTGTTAAGTGTTATAAAAACACCAAGCAATAATACTCTTGCTACCGAAATAATAAATTTTTTCTTCATTTTTTGTTTATTTAGTATGTGTAAATCTTAATTTTCTATATGTTTTGATAATTTATAAAAATGTTTATGCATCATTTTAGTTGCTAATTCTATGTCTTGAGATTTTATTGCTAAATAAATATTCTCGTGTTTTTTTATTTCTAAAAAGACCTCATCACCTTCGCAAACAGTTTCTCTCTCATAAGTTGTAAGAATAGGAGGGGTTATTAAAAGCATTAATGAAATCATTGTACTGTTTTTACTAGCTTTCGCAATTGCTAAATGAAATAATAAATCTTCTTCTAAATAATCTTTTCCGGTACTTAATTTAGTACTAAAAGCATCTAAAGCATTTTTGATACGTATTAAATCTTGTGCTGTTCTTCTTTGAGAAGCTAACCTAACTGTTTTTAATTCTAAAGATATTCTTGTTTCTACGAGTTCGTTAAATGAAGGAGGATCTAAAGACACAATTTCATCAACAATACCATTAAAACCTGTTAAACCAATTGCTAAAAAAGTACCACTTTGAGACATTGATTTTAGGACTCCATAAAACTCTAACTTTCTTATAGCTTCTCTAATGTGATTTCTCTTCACATTAAATTTTTCCGACATCACTCTTTCTGAAGGTAGTTTATCACCACGTTCCAAATTTTTAGCGTTAATTAATTCTCTTATTTGAGATATCACATTATTTTGTAATATTCTATTTGAGTTATTATCTATAAGACTAATTTTCATGCAATTAAATATTCTTTAGTTTTTAAAGAGGAATATGTACAATTTTTTTTCTTTATTTAAAAATATTCTAAAAGTGCTATAATTCCGTTATAAGAAATGATACAAGCAAAAAGAAGTGATCCAAACAAACCAATATTAACAAATAGACTTGTTTTGTATCCTTTCATTATTTTTTTGCTATTTATAATCATAATGATTCCTAGAATTACAATTGGTAAAACAAATACATTAAATACTTGTGATAATATTTGAATTTCTATAGGATTTGCCCCAAAAGCTGGACCAATTAATGCTACTAAACAAGCAACAAAAGTTATGATTCTAAATTGTTTAGAATTCGTATCTAAAACACCAGACTGATAATCTGCAATCAATAATGGCGCAATTAATAAACAAGGGAATATTGAGGATAAACCAGCGCTTAGTGCTCCAAAAAAGAAAATTGTAACTGCCCATTTACCAGCAACTGGCTCTAAAGTATTTGCCATATCTAATACCTGTGTAACTTCTTTACCTTGGTAATACAAAGCCCCAGCAGCTACAGCCATAATAACACCACTAATAACAAATATTAAAATTGCTGCAGTTATAGAATCTTTTTTCTGTTGATCTAAATTTTTAATAGTCCAACCTTTTCCTTTTACAAATAAAGGTCTTGATAAAAATGTAGCAGAAGCCATAGTTGTACCTACAAAAGCAGCAACCAACATTTTACCTCCAGGAACATCTGGTATAGTAGGTATTAAACCTTTAATGACATCAACAGAAAGTGGTTGTACAAAGAATAATGATAGTACAAATGACAAGCCCATTAACGTTACAAATATTACTAATATCTTTTCGAAAAAAGTATACTTACCAACTAACATTAATAGATAGAAAACAACAATAATTATAATTGCAGTAATTAAAACGGTTTCATATTTATATGCAATTAATCCTTCAAAATTTACTGCTAAAATTTCGTAAATAATATTAGATGATATTCCTAATATTCCCATTAATGAATTCCATTGGCCAAAGGTGATACCAATAATAATTGCAATAGCTAAAACTTTACCAAATTTAAAATGTTTTTTAAATCCGAATAATGCTGTTTCACCCGTAATTAAAGCATAGTTTCCGTAAGCAAACATTAAAATCCCTGAGAAAAGACAACTAATTAAAAGTACCCATAATAATTGCATGTTAAATTTACTTCCAGCCACAATCATAGACGTTACACTACCTGTACCAATGGTGTAACCAATGGCAAAAATACCAGGTCCAAACCCTAATATAATAGCAAGAATTTTTTTAAAAAATGATTTCTTAGGTGTAGTTACATCCATAATATTACTTGGTTTTTTGGTTAGTTATTTTTTAATTCCAATTAGTGTGATAACTCTTATCTGAATCATCATCTAATCGTTTATAAGTGTGTGCTCCAAAATAATCTCGTTGAGCTTGAATAATATTGGCAGATGCATATTCTGTTGTAATTCCGTTTAAAAACTGAATAGATTCACTTAAAGCTGGCATTGATATATCATTAATAATACTTTGTGACACTACTTTTTTTGCTGATGGTTTATAATTTTTAACAAGATTTATTAATTCTAAATTTGTTAAAATATTGTCGGTATTTTTAAATACTTCTACCAAATCTTCCATTAAAGATGATCTTATAATGCAACCATTTGTCCAAATTCTAGCAATTTCGCTTAAATTTAAATTCCAAGAGGATTTATTTGAAGCTTCAGAAATTAATTTAAATCCTTGATAGTGATTTACAATTCTTGCAAATTGATAGGCTTCTAAAATTTCTTTAGTGGTAACATTTAATTCTGCACCATTTACAGTTTCAAAATTCTTATTTAATTCTACGCGTTCTTCTTTATAAAATGAAATATATCTAGAAAATAATGCAGATGCAATTAAAGTACTTGGTACCCCAAGTTCTGCAGATGCAATTGTCGTCCAGTTTCCTGTTCCTTTATTTCCTGCTTTATCTAATATTTTGTTTACAAGCCAATCATCACCTTCTTTTTTTCTAAAAATGTTTGTAGTTATTTCTAATAAATAACTGCTTGCTTCATCTTGCCAAGATTCTAAAGTGTTGGCAATTTCATCTGGATTTTGTCCTAATGATTCTAAAATAGTAGAAACTTCTGCCAATAACTGCATTTCTACATACTCTACACCATTGTGAACCATTTTTATAAATTGCCCACTTCCTTCTGGACCAACATAGGTACAACATGGTTTTCCGTTTTTATCTTTAGCAGAAATTGTTTCTAAAAAGATCTTAACATTATTATAAGCATCTAAATCTCCACTTGGCATAATAGAAGGCCCTTTAAGAGCTCCTTCTTCTCCTCCAGAAACTCCTGTTCCTATAAAGTGAATTCCTTTTGGTTTTAAATAATCGAAACGTTCTTTGGTTTTTTTGTAGTTAGAGTTTCCTCCATCTATTATAATATCATTTTCAGATAAATGTGGTAATAAATCTTCGATAACATAATCTATAGTTTTACCTGCATTTACCATAAGCATAATTCGCCTTGGTTGCTGCAAAGAATTCACAAAAGCCGAAATATCATCGTAAGCTTCTGCTTCAGATAATTCGGAATATTGATTTTTAAAATCTTTTGCTACATCTTCTTCAACTCCATCAACATGTCTATTAAACATTGAAATTTTAAATCCATTATTGGCTAAATTTCTACATAGGCTTTTGCCCATAACGCCTAAACCAAATAATCCAAATTCTGAGTTATTCATTAATTCTTTTTTTATTTTTTTTATAATTTTTCCAGGTGATAAACTAATATCAATTTCAATAGAATTTTTAGGTTCTTCCAAAGTGTCAAATTGAGACTTTAATAAATCTGAACTCATAAAATGACCTTTACGCGCATTAATTCTTTCTCTAATTTGTTTAAAAGAACCATTAAGGAAAACCCATTTTGAACTACATTCAATATTAGTTTTTAAAATATTACGATAACTTTCTTTTAAAGCTGAACAAACTATTACACAACCTTTATCACCTAATTGTTTTATTGCTAATTTATTTAATGTTTGTAGCCAACCCAATCTATCGTCATCATTTAAAGCTTTTCCGCTAGACATTTTTGCAATATTGTTTTTAGGATGAAAATCGTCTCCGTCAAAAAATGGAATATTTAATTCTTGGGCGAGTAGTTTTCCGATAGTGCTTTTCCCACAACCAGAAACTCCCATGATATATATAATTTGTGCTTCGATTTTGATTTTTTTTGGGTACCCAGATTGGTTATCCAGTTTGGGTACCCAAATATAAGTATTTTAAATTTAAATATTACTATGGAATATTTAAATTTTATAAAAAAGGATAATTAATTTAAGTTTATAGAAATGAGGACTTTAATAAATAGATGTTTTGACTGATGATTTTATAAATAAGTAATAGAAAAACCCCATTACTTTAAAAGTAATGGGGTTTTATGTTTTTTGAGGTTTTGTTCTATTGATTCAAACCAATATTTTCAATATCATTATTTTCTTTCAATAATATTGATTTTTTACTTGGAATAAAAAGTATTTTATCTTCCCATTTAGGGTTTTTGTAAATGATATTTACCTTTTTTGCATTTTTGCTTACTTTCACAAAACCACTGTTATGTATTAAACAATTTGTGATAACGTTATTTTTGCCTTTTAAATCTATTGGTGTTTTTACTTTATAACTATTTTCAAAAACAGAATTCGTAATCTTTACGTTATGAATTCCATCAGTTCTAAGAATTTTTCCTTTTTCTTGATTATACACATCACTAAAAACACAATTTTTTACAATTAAATTTCCTCCGGGTATTTCTGGAGTAATCACTTTTCTAATATAATTTACAGCAGCTTCTTCAATATTTTTGAAAACCGAATTATCTAAAATAATAGTATTGGCATTATAAAAACCCATGATATTTTTGTCGTATGACAAATTTAATCCTCTGTAATTGTTTTCAAATCTAGAGTTTTTAAAACTTAAAGTGTCTGCTTTTGTCCCGTTATAAGCTTTAAAAACACTACCTCCATTTTTGTTTTTAAAGTTTTGAAAAGTAATATTATCTACAAATAAGTTATAAAGACCGCTCTCTTGTTTGTCAGGTGAAACTATTGCGTATTTTAGATTAGAATTTTCTCCATCTAAAATAGCATTGCTAATATCTAAAGTGATTCCCTCATTTACTCTAAATAGGTAATTAATAGGTTTTTCTAAGCCTTTTTTAGCTGTTATTATTGTTGCTCCACCTTTGTCCCCAATAATAGTAATGTTTTTACCAATTTTAATTTTCTTTTCTAAAATATATTCTCCGGTTTTTAAATTCAATACAGATCCAGGAGAAGCTTTGTCTATTGCTTTTCTTAAAGTTTCTAAACCTGGTTCTACTGTAATATCTGCTGGTTTTATAATAGGTGCAACAATTTCTGGTGTCCAACCTGGGCCAGCTCTAAGTTTTAGTGCTTTTGGCAACTTTTTTGAATCTAAGTTAAAAGCACCTGCATTAAAAATTTGTCTTGTAGTATTAGTAATGTCTTTTTCAAAACTTTTACTGTTTTTATTAACTGATAATAAGTCATTGTTATTTGATGTTGGAATAGGGAATGAGCCTAATTTTTTCCAGTCTATTTTAGTTGCAGAAAATCCTTTTAAAGCCTCTGGGCTTGGAGAGTCTATATAGTTATTGTTAAAAGATATTCCAGATACATTATCCGAAAAAATAACATTTTCACTTGCTTTAGTATTGTATATTAGATTGTTTGAGAAATTAGTGTTGATTGGTGCTAATGTTTTTTCATCATCTTTTCCTTCTCCAAATGAAATTGGCCCTGAATTAATAATTGTATTATTTTGAATATCAACATTTTTAACTTGATGATATCTGTTTAAAGGTGAATTTGGAACTCCATTCATAACTACGATTGGGCCTCTGTATCCATCTCCAGTTAAACCAATTAAATAATTATTTCTTACAATATGACCTTGATTTATAATTCTAATTCCTCCAGTTTTAGAAACACCATTTCCTAAGAATACATTTCTTTCTACTAAAGCATTATTACCATGTCTTAAAGTTAGAGTTCCTTTACTTTCTACAAATAAATTGTCTCTAAAAATATTGTCGCAAGATTTGTTAGACACTATTTCAATTTCACCATCACAATTGGCAAAAATATTTCTTTCTACTATTGTTTTAGAAGATTTCATAGAGTTTGCACTTGTACCAATTCTAATTGTTTCTCCACCATTTTTACCTAAATCTGGTCTAGATCCAAATAAATTATTGTCTATTCTATGATTGTTTTCTATATGTTCTTTTCCTTTTAACCAAACCACTAATGTAGTTCCTTCACTAGTTTTTCCTGTAAAATTATTATGATCTACTCTATTGTTTTTTCCCCAAATATCAACCCAATGGTCTTTAAGAGGAGTTTCTGTATTAAAATATGATATTGTTGAGTTTGTAAAACGACAATTATTAGCAAATGTTTTAGAGTCTTTTCTAAACTGCACTACAGATTTATATTCTGTATCTCCGTCTTTAAACCAAAGTCCACCTACAATTATATATTCTCCATAAATATTTAAAGTAGAATTACCAGAAATAATTACTTGTCCAGCAGTTTCTGCTTTAATCAAAATAGGATTTCCTTCTTCTCCTTTTCCATAAGCGTTTAATTTAACATCTTTCCAAACACCATTTTTTAAAACAATAATATCACCTGCTTTAGCAGCTTTAATAGCATTGTTATATTCTGTAATATTTGAGACTAAAATCTCTTGGGCATTCGTTTGAGATGTTGTGAAAGCTAAAATTGCTATAAGTGTTAAGACTATTTTTTTCATAAAAGAGAATGTAATATTGTTTTTCATTAAATACCTAATCAAAAAGGGAATCAAAACCTAATTGGTTAACCAATTTGGTTAACCAAATGTACGGATATTTATTTAATTAAAAAAAAATTGGTTTAATTTGATGGTGATAAAATTCTTGTTTTTAAAAGAAAATTTGAAGCAAAAAAAAACCTTTAGAATTAAATTTCTAAAGGTTTTTTGAAAGTATGAGAAAGCTTTTTTTACAACTTAAAAGCTTCTTTTATGGTATCTACATAATCTAACTTTTCCCAAGTAAAAGTTTCTACTTCTTCAGAAACGGTTTCTCCCATAGGGTTTGTAAATGTTACTGTTTTAACTTCTGGAGTTCTTCCCATATGACCATAAGCAGCAGTTTCAGAATAAATAGGAGTTCTTAATTTTAATCGTTTTTCAATAAAATAAGGACGCATATCAAAAATAGATGCTACTATTTTACTAATTTCTCCGTCAGATAAATCTACGTTAGAAGTATTGTATGTTTCAACATTTATACTTGTTGGTTTAGCAACACCAATTGCGTAAGAAACTTGTACTAAAACTTCTTTACAAAGTCCTGCAGCAACTAAATTTTTAGCAATATGCCTTGTTGCATATGCTCCAGATCTATCTACTTTAGAAGGATCTTTTCCAGAAAAAGCTCCTCCACCATGAGCACCTTTTCCTCCATAAGTATCCACAATAATTTTTCTTCCTGTTAAACCAGTATCTCCATGAGGTCCTCCAATAACAAAAACTCCAGTTGGGTTTATGTGATATGTAATATCGTTTGTAAATAATTTTTGAATGTGAGCTGGTAATTTTGCAACAACTCTAGGAATCAAAATCTCTACAATGTCTTTTTTAATTTTCGCTAACATTACTTCATCAGACTTGTCAAAATCATCATGCTGAGTAGAAATAACAATTGCGTCAATTCTTTGTGGCACATTATCGTCAGAATATTCAATTGTAACTTGACTTTTTGCATCTGGTCTTAAGTAAGGAATATCAGTATTCTCTCTTCTTAATGCAGCTAGTTCTATCAATAATCTATGAGATAATTCTAAAGCCAAAGGCATATAGTTCTCAGTTTCATCTGTTGCATAACCAAACATCATTCCTTGATCTCCTGCACCTTGATCTTCTGGATTTGCTCTATCAACTCCTTGGTTAATATCTGGAGATTGTTCGTGAATTGCAGATAAAACTCCACAAGAATTTCCATCGAACATATATTCTCCTTTTGTGTAACCAATTTTGTTAATTACATCTCTAGCAATTTTTTGTACATCTAAATACGTTTTAGATTTTACTTCACCAGCTAAAACAACTTGTCCTGTTGTAACTAAAGTTTCACAAGCAACTTTACTTGTTTTATCAAAAGCTAAAAAGTTATCTATTAAAGCGTCAGAAATTTGATCTGCAACCTTGTCTGGATGTCCTTCAGAAACACTTTCTGAGGTAAATAAATATGACATAATAATCTTCTTTTATGATATTAAAAATGATTCCTTTATAGAATGTATATAGGTTTCCTTAAAATTTGTCTTTCCTGTGTAAACAGGAATCAAGAAAAATGAAAAGAGATTGCTTGGTCGCTGAAAGGAGTAGATAATTACTGCTTTAGCATTTTTTGTTTCGGCTGATAATAATCAGCGTCAGAGGTTGCAATCAGTTCAAATTTTTCCTCTAAAATTCTGTGCAAAGTTACACTATAAATCTAAATAACATAATTTTTAATAATAATATTTTTTTATGGTATCATTAATAAAACTAAGCTCGTTATTAAATATTTATTTAATCATTAAAAACTTTATGTTTTTAATGAGATATTGTTAGCTGTTTTAAAATAATTCCAATTTTATTTGGATATTAAATTTTTCTGAGCATATATTTGCACTCACAAAGTTCAATAACTTATTGAAATGTTATCAAGAAAGGTGAAGGGATTAGACCCGTTGAAGCCTTAGCAACCCTTTTCGTGAGGAAAAGAAGGTGCTAAATTCTACTTAATTTCAGATTCATTTATCAGAAATTGGATAGATAACCCAAAAACAAGTACACCTTCGTGTATTTGAATAATTCTTAATAACATTTTTCTAGTAAGTACATCAAAAATTTTGATGCATTCAACTTTTGTTTTAATTCTAAAATGATTCACAATATGCAATATTGTGTTTCTTTTAAAAATGTCATTCTCGTGAAAACGAGAACCAATATTAACTCAAAAAAATTAGAAAAATGAGTACGTACAAATTAGCAACAAACGCATTACATGCAGGGCATGACGTAACACAAAATGGAGGAACAAGAGCAGTTCCTATTTATCAAACTTCTTCGTATGTTTTTAACAATTCAGAACATGCAGCAAATCTTTTTTCATTAAAAGAATTAGGTTTTATTTATACTCGTTTAAACAATCCTACAAATCAAATTTTACAAGATCGTTTGGCGGCTGTAGAAGGTGGAATTGGAGCAGTAGTTTTTGCTTCTGGAACAGCAGCAATTTCAACAGGATTATTAACACTTTTAAAAGCAGGAGATCATATTGTGGCTTCTAGTAGTTTATATGGTGGAACGTATAATTTATTAAGTGTTACTTTACCAAGGTTTGGTATTACTACTACGTTTGTAGATGCTTCTAATCCAGACAATTTTGCAGAAGCTGTACAAGACAACACAAGAGCATTTTTTGTAGAATCTTTAGGAAATCCTAAACTAGATGTTTTAGATTTAGAAGCAATTGCTGTACATTCTAAAGCAGCAGAAGTGCCTTTTATTGTAGATAATACTGTAGCAACACCTGCGTTATTAAATCCTATTAAACATGGAGCAAATATTGTAATTCATTCATTAACAAAATATATTGGAGGTCAAGGAACTTCTTTAGGTGGAGCAATTGTAGATGCAGGAACGTTTAATTGGGCAAATGGTAAATTTCCAGAATTTACAGAGCCTTCAGCAGGTTACCATGGATTAAAATATCATGAAGCTTTAGGTGCAGCATCATATACTTTTAAATTAATTTTAGAAGGATTACGTGATTTTGGTGGCGCTTTAAGTCCTACAAATGCATTTAATATTATTCAAGGTTTAGAAACTTTACCAGTTAGAATTCAGCAACATTCTAAAAATGCTTTAGAATTAGCAAAATGGTTAGAAGAGCAAGAAGAAGTTGCTTGGGTAAATTACCCTGGTTTAGAAAGTAGTAAGTATAAAGATTTAGCTGATAAATATTTACCTAATGGACAAAGTGGAATTGTTACTTTTGGTCCAAAAGGAGGATTTGAAGCAGCAAAAACAATAGCAGATAAAACAAAAGTATTTTCTTTATTAGCTAATATTGGAGATACAAAATCGTTAATTATTCATCCTTCTAGCACAACGCATCAACAATTAGATGAAAAAGAACAAGAAAGTGCTGGTGTTAGTCAAGATTTAATTAGATTGTCTGTTGGTATTGAAAATATTGAAGATTTAAAAGCAGATTTAAAAGCAGCTTTTTCAGAATTATAAATAAATGTCTTCTTGAGCGCAGTTGAAAGTTTTAAAAGTTTTGAAAAAAGTTTAAGAGAGTATAAAAAAAATTAGTTTGTCATTTTGAGCGAAATGAAATGAAGTCGAAAAATCTAATTTTAGATTTCTCCACAAGGTCGAAATGACAAACTAATGTACTTTGAAAAAAAATCATTATTTTAATAAAAAGGATTATAAATAGATTTGGAACATCAATTACAACATATAAAAATAAAAGATTTTACATCAGAATCTGGTGCTTTAATTTCTGAACTTAATTTGAGTTATCAAGAATTCGGACAAAAATTAGGTTCAGCTCCTGTAGTGTTAATTAATCATGCTTTAACGGGTAACTCAAATGTTGCTGGTAAAAATGGTTGGTGGCAAGATATTGTTGGAGAAAATAAAGCAATAAATACAGATGTTTATACAATCTTATCTTTTAATATTCCTGGTAATGGTTTTGATGAATTTTTAATTGATAATTATAAAGATTTTATTGCCAGAGATGTAGCAAGAATATTTTTAGAAGGCTTGTCAATTTTAAATATTGATAAAATATTTGCTTTAATTGGAGGTTCTTTAGGTGGAGGAATTGCTTGGGAAATGATGGTTTTAAACAATAAATTAACCCAACATTTTTTACCAATTGCTACAGATTGGAAATCTACAGATTGGTTAATTGCAAACTGTCAAATTCAAGAGCAATTTTTAGTAAATTCTAGTAATCCTGTGCATGATGCACGTATGCATGCCATGTTGTGTTATAGAACTCCAGAGTCTTTTAAAGAACGTTTTCATCGATCAAAAAAAGAAGATTCAGACATTTTTGACGTAGAAAGTTGGTTGTTGCATCATGGGAAATCTTTGCAAGAACGTTATCAATTATCTTCATATAAATTAATGAATCAATTATTAAAAACAATTGATGTAACTATTGGAGGAGAAAAATCTGATGAAATTTTAGATAAAATTGATGCCAATATTCATATTATAGGTGTTGATTCTGATTTGTTTTTTACAGCAGAAGAAAATAGAGAAACACATAAAAAGTTAGCATTAACAAAAGATAATGTTACATATAATGAAATAAATTCGGTTCATGGTCATGATGCATTTTTAATGGAATATGATCAACTACAAAAAATTATAGAACCTATTTTTAATAAAGATTATAGAGAAAAGAAGATGAAAGTTTTAAAGTTTGGAGGAAAATCTTTAGCCAACGGAAAAGGCTTAAAAAATGCTATAGAAATTATAGTCAATAAATATAAATCCGGAGAAAAAATTACGATTGTTGCTTCTGCAAGAGGGAATTCTACGAACGAATTAGAATCTATTTTGCAAAATGCTGCAGCAAAAACTGCTTATAAATCGAAGTTTGAAGAATTTAAAGCATATCAACTAGAGCCAAATAGTGAGGTTGATTTTTCTGAAGAATTTTCAAAATTAGAAACCATTTTTGAAGGGGTTTCTTTGTTAGGAGATTTTAGTCAGAAAATTAAAGATGAAGTTTTAGCACAAGGAGAATTATTATCAGTAAAATTAGTAGCAAGTTTATTGGAAAAAGAAAATATTTCTGCCAATTCTGTAGATGCAAGATCTTTAATAATTACGGATGAAAATTTCGGAAATGCGCAACCTATTACAGCGATTTCTAAAGAGAATGTTATTTCTTATTTTAAGAATAGTAATGCCATTAATGTTGTTGCTGGTTTTATTGCATCTAATAAAAAAGGAGAAACAACTACTTTAGGTAGAAATGGAAGTAATTACACAGCAGCTTTATTAGCAAATTATTTAGATGCAGATGAATTGCAAAACTATACACATGTAAGTGGAATTTACACTGCAAATCCAGATTTAGTTGCAGATGCAAAAAAGATTGAACAATTATCTTATTCAGAAGCAAATGAATTGGCAAATTTTGGTGCAACTATTTTACATGCAAAAACCATAATTCCGTTATTAGAAAAAAATATCAACTTAAGAATCTTAAATACTTTTAATAAAGAAGATAAAGGAACTTTAATAACTTCAGAATCTTCAACAAAAGGAATTAAATCAATTTCTACAATTGAAGATGTTGCTTTATTAAACTTTGAAGGAAGAGGTTTATTAGGGAAAGTAGGAGTAGATGCTCGTATTTTTAAAGCTTTAAGTGATAGAAATATAAGTGTAAGTATAATTGCGCAAGGTTCATCAGAAAGAGGAATAGGATTAATTATTGATGCGCATAATTCTGAAGAAGCAGTTGCTGCATTAGAAAAAGAGTTTGAAAATGATTTTTATTCTCAAGATGTAAATCAGATTTCTGTTGTAAAAAATGTTTCGGTAATTTCTATTATCGGTCAAGATTTAAGCGAATTTCATTTACCTTATAATGCTTTGATAAAAAATCAAATTGTGCCTGTTTTATTTAACAATACTGTTACTGGTAAAAACGTCAGTTTGGTGGTTAAAAGAAATGAATTGTATAAAGCAGTAAATGTAATTCATGGTCAGGTTTTTGGAGTAACTAAGAAAATAAACATTGCCATTTTTGGTAAAGGTTTAGTTGGAGGAACTTTAATTGATCAAATAATAGAAAACACACAATCTGTTTTAGAAAGAAGAAAATTACAATTGAATGTTTTTGCAGTTGCAAATTCTAAAAAAGTACTGTTAAAAAAAGATGGAGTTTCTAAAAATTGGAAAGAAAATCTTTTAGAAAAAGGTGCAGAAAATGTAAATGTTAATGATATCATTGCCTTTGCAAAAGAGCATCATTTCGAAAATTTAATTGTAGTAGATAATACAGCTAGTGTAAATTTTGTAGCAAATTATATTCCTTTTATAGAAGCTGGTTTCGATTTAGTTTCTTGTAATAAAATAGCCAATACTTTATCTTTCGATTTTTATAAAGAAGTTAGAGCAAAATTAAAAGAATACAAAAAACAATACTTGTATGAAACTAATGTTGGTGCAGGTTTACCTTTAATTGATACGATTCGTTTACTACATGAATCTGGAGAAAACATCACTAAAATTAGAGGCGTTTTTTCGGGGAGTTTAAGTTATCTTTTTAATACTTTTTCTGCAGAAAATGTTTCTTTTTCAGAAACATTACAAGAAGCAATAGATAAAGGTTTTACAGAACCAGATCCAAGAGAAGATTTAGGAGGAAATGATGTTGCTAGAAAATTACTAATTTTGGCAAGAGAATTAGAATTAGAAAATGAATTATCAGAAGTTGAAATTAAAAATCTAATTCCTGAAAATTTAAGAAATGGTTCTGCGGATGAATTTCTAGGTAATTTAGAATTGTTAAATGATGAATATCAAATAATAAAAGATAATCAAGAGCCAAATCACGTTTTACGTTATATTGGTGAATTAAGTGGAGATTTGTCTAAAAATAAAGGGAAATTAGAAGTGAAATTAGTTTCCACAGATAAAAGTACACCTTTAGGTTCTTTAAAAGGTTCTGATGCAATTTTTGAAATTTATACAGAATCTTATGGAGAACAACCCATTGTAATTCAAGGAGCAGGAGCAGGAGCAAGTGTAACTGCAAGAGGAGTTTTTGGAGATATATTAAGATTAGCAAAACATAATAATTAAAAAAAATAGTAAGTAGTTTTTAGTTGATTATATTTCAGTCAAATAAGAACAACTAAAAACCAACCACTAACCACTATTTAAATGAGTAAACATTTCGAAACAAAAGCCATTAGAAGTCAAACTGAAAGGAGTCAGTTTTCAGAACATTCTACACCATTATATTTAACATCAAGTTTTGTTTTTGATGATGCAGAAGACATGCGTTCATCCTTCGCAGAAGAAAAAGAACGTAACTTGTATAGTAGATTTACAAACCCAAATACAACAGAATTTGTAGATAAAATTGTAGACATGGAAGGAGCGGAATCTGGTTATGCTTTTGCAACAGGAATGGCAGCAATTTTTTCCTCTTTTGCAGCTTTATTAAGTGCAGGAGATCACATTGTTTCTTGTAGATCTGTTTTTGGTTCAACGCATGGTATGTTTACCAATTATTTACCAAAGTGGAATATAGAAACTTCTTATTTTAAAGTTGATGAAGTAGATTTGGTAGAAAGTTTAATTAAAGAAAATACTAAGGTTCTTTATATTGAAACACCTACAAATCCTGCTGTAGATATTTTAGATTTAGATAGAATTGGTAAGATTGCAAAAAAGCATAATCTAATTTTTATTGTTGATAATTGTTTTGCTACACCTTATATACAACAGCCAATTAAATTTGGAGCAGATTTAGTAATTCATTCTGCAACAAAATTAATTGACGGACAAGGTCGTGTTTTAGGAGGAGTTACTGTTGGTCGAAAAGATTTGTTAAGAGAAATTTATCTTTTTGCAAGAAATACTGGTCCAGCAATGTCTCCATTTAATGCTTGGGTTTTATCTAAAAGTTTAGAAACTTTATCAATAAGAGTAGAAAAACATTGCGAAAATGCATTAAAAGTGGCTCATTTTTTAGAAGAAAATGAGAATGTAGAATTTGTAAAATATCCATTTTTACAATCGCATCCACAATATGAAGTTGCTAAAAATCAAATGAAATTAGGAGGTAATATTGTTGCTTTCGAAATTAAAGGAGGAATTGATGCTGGGAGAAAATTTTTAGACAAAATTAAAATGTGTTCATTATCTGCAAACCTAGGAGATACAAGAACAATTGTAACACATCCTTCGTCTACAACACATGGTCGTTTGTCTGAAGAAGATCGTCTAGAAGTTGGTATTACAAATGGTTTGGTTCGTGTTTCTGTAGGATTAGAACATGCAGATGATATTATATCAGATTTAAAACAGGCTTTAGAACTTTAATAAAAATTAAATCTTTTTTTATAGTAGAATTTTGTTAAAAATTGAATTCTGTTTGCTGAATTATGACTAATTTTAAGTCATCAATTAATTAGAGTTTTTTTTGAAAAATATTATGAAGTTATTATACAATGTTTTTACAGTTTTAGTTATTGCATTTTTATTCCTTAATTGTTCTAAAGATTCAAGTAAAGTAGAACTTCCAGATAATTTGTCTTTATCTTCATTGACGGAGTTTTCTGCTAATGAAGAAATGCAATCAATTACTGTAACCTCTAATTTGGATTGGACAGCAATTGATGATGTTAATTGGGTTATGATTACACCTTCAAAAGGAACTGATAATGGATCAATAGATGTTTCTGTAGAAGCAAATTTAAGTGATAGTAAACGTACAGGAAAATTAACAGTAAAGGGGAGTGGCCTTTCAAAAATCATAATAATTACACAAGCAGGAAAAGAAAGTAATCAATCTTCAGGAGAGTTAGATCCAAATAAAGCACCTTCTGAAAATTTTGATTTATCTACCTGGAAATTGAATACTCCAGAGAATAATGGAAGTGGTTTTTCAAAAACTATTTCTGTAAGTGATATTAATAACAGTTATCAAAATAGTAATTACTTTTATACAGCAGATGATGGAGGGATGGTTTTTAAATGTCCTGTAAAAGGTTATAAAACATCTGCAGGTACTAGTTATACAAGAGTAGAACTTAGAGAAATGTTAAGAGGAACTGATACAAGTATAAGTACACAAGGAGTTAATAAAAATAATTGGGTTTTTGGTACTGCTCCAGAAACAGATAAAACTGCAGCTGCTGGTTTTGATGGTGAAATGAATGCAACTCTTGCAGTAAATCATGTTACAACAACAGGAGATAGTAGTCATATTGGTAGAGTTATTATTGGGCAAATTCATGCAAATGATGATGAACCAATACGTATATATTATAGAAAATTAAAAGATAATGCTTTAGGTTCTATCTATTTTGCACATGAACCAACTGACGGAAATGGAAGTGAACAGTGGCACGAAATGATAGGTTCTAGAAGTAATAGTGCTTCTAATCCTTCAGACGGAATTGCTCTTGATGAAAAGTTTAGTTATACAATTAAAGTTGTTGGAGATATTTTAACAGTTACAATTTTGAGAGAAGATAAAGATGATATTGTAAATACCATAAATATGGTAAATAGTGGTTTTAATGTTAGTGGCCAATATATGTATTTTAAAGCAGGAGTTTATCATGTAAATAATTCTGGAGATGATAATGATTATGCTCAAGTAACTTTTTACGCTTTAGAAAAATCTCACACCTTAAATTAAAATAGATTTTTCTATTTCTATAAGTCATTTTTTTTATAAAAGTTTATCCTACTATTTTACTATAGTAATTACATTAAATTGTGTAATTTTGTTTTATGCTTTCAAAGAAAACAAAATACGGTATTAAAGCGCTTACTTATTTAGCAAGACAGGAAAATAAAACACCTGTTTCTATTGCTACAATATCTGAGAGTGAAAATATTTCTTTAAAATTTTTAGAAAGTATCCTTTTAACACTTCGTAAAAACGGATTATTAGGTTCTAAAAAAGGAAAAGGTGGAGGTTACTATCTTTTAAAAGAATCTAATGAAATACAAATGACTGCAGTTATGAGAATTTTAGAAGGTCCTATTTCTATGATCCCTTGTGTTAGTTTAAATTTCTATGAAAAATGTGATGATTGCCCAGATGAAAATGCCTGTGCAGTTCATAAATTAATGGCGCAAGTTAGAGATAGTTCCTTAGAAATATTTAGAAATACTACGTTGGCAGAATTGTGCAATTGCTAAAACACTTTTTAATTTTATTACTTCATTAATTATTTTTAATTACTAAATCCTTGTAGTAGTTGGTAATTCATAATTTTTATAGCTTTTTTTTATTAATCTACTAATTCTATAGGCTTTAGGTTTTTTTTAGGGTTTTATCATTTTTATTTATGTATAAATGATGTATGTTTGCATACCCTATTAAAGAGGTAGGGTAATTATTTGAATTAATTTTTTTATGATTTTAAACCAAATCATTTTTAGTAAAAAAGCACAGGGTAAAGGTTTTGAAGAAGATAAAAATTCTGAAAAACCTTTACGCAGTGTATTAAAAGCATTAAGCTGGAGAATTATTGGTACTGTAGATACTTTAATAGTATCGTACATTTTAACAGGAGAAATTGCCTTAGCAACTTCTATTGCTTCAGTAGATTTTTTAACAAAATTAGTTTTGTATTTCTTTCACGAAAGAATTTGGAACAAAATAAAATGGGGAAAATAATGAGCCTAGATTTAGAGAGAATAAACAATGAATTAAAAGACAAAAGTCCAGAAGAAATTATTTCTTGGGCTGTTTCTTTTGCAAAAAATGCTGTAATAACAACCAACTTTAGACCATATGAAGTTGCAATTTTAAAAGCAGTAACAGATGTTCAGAAAGACATTAAAGTAATCTGGTGTGATACTGGTTATAATACTGTACAAACTTATAAGCACGCAGAAGAAATTATAGAAAAGCTGAATTTAAATATTCACTTATATACACCAAAGCAAACTGCTGCTCATAGAAATGTAGTTTTAGGAGTACCTTCAATAGAGGATCCTAAACATGTTCTTTTTACTGAACAAGTAAAGTTAGAGCCATTTGCAAGAGCAATGAAAGAACATCAACCAGATGTGTGGTTTACAAATTTAAGAAAAGGTCAAACTGCATTTAGAAATAGCATAGATGTTGTTTCTGTTAGCAAAGACGGAATTATAAAAGTTAGTCCTTTTTACAACAGTACAGATGAAGAGTTAGACGCTTATTTAGTAGAAAAAAACCTGCCAAATGAGTTTACATATTTCGATCCTACAAAAGTAGAAAGTAACAGAGAATGTGGTTTACATATCTAAAACATAATTATGAGTAATAAGACAATACAAGTAGATGCTTTAGAAAGTGAAGCAATTTATATTTTTAGAGAAGTAGTAGCTCAGTTTGAAAAACCTGTGTTGTTGTTTTCTGGAGGAAAAGACAGTATAACATTAGTGCGTTTAGCGCAAAAAGCATTTTATCCTGCAAAAATTCCTTTCCCTTTAATGCACATTGATACAGGTCATAATTTTCCTGAAACGATTGAGTTTAGAGATCGTTTAGTCAAAGAATTAGGAGTAGAATTAATTGTAAGAGATGTTCAAGATAATATAGATTCTGGTCGTGTAAAAGAAGAAACTGGTAGATATGCAAGTAGAAATATGTTGCAAACAGAAACTTTATTAGATGCTATCGAAGAATTTGGATTTGATGCATGTATTGGAGGAGCAAGAAGAGATGAAGAGAAAGCTAGAGCTAAAGAAAGAATCTTTTCTGTAAGAGATGATTTTGGTCAATGGGATGAAAAAAACCAACGTCCAGAAGTTTTCGATATGTTAAACGGAAAAATAGATTTAGGACAAAATGTACGTGTTTTTCCAATTTCTAACTGGACAGAATTAGATGTTTGGTCTTATATAGAGCAAGAAGATATCGAAATTCCTTCCATCTATTTTGCACACAAAAGAAAAATATTTGTTAGAGACGGAATGATTTGGTCTGCAGATGATGCAGTTGTGTATAGGGATAAAGAAGAAGTTGTAGAAGAAAGAATGGTTCGTTTTAGAACTGTTGGAGATATGAGTTGTACAGCAGCAGTTTTATCTGATGCTGTAGATATTGCAAAAGTAGTAGAAGAAATTAGAGATTCATCTATTTCAGAAAGAGGTGCAAGAATAGATGATAAGCGTTCTGAAGCAGCAATGGAAAAAAGAAAACAACAAGGGTATTTCTAAATCTAATTTTACCAAAAGAAAACAAAATGAAAGTATTAAAAATAGCAACAGCAGGAAGTGTAGATGATGGTAAAAGTACCTTAATTGGTCGTATTTTATACGATACAAAATCACTAACTGATGATAAATTAGAAGCAATAGAAGAAAAAAGTAGACAAAGAGGTTTTGACTATTTAGATTTTTCTTTAGCAACTGATGGTTTGGTTGCAGAAAGAGAACAAGGAATTACAATTGATGTAGCACATATTTATTTTTCTACACCATCAAAAAGTTTCATTATTGCAGATACTCCTGGTCATATAGAATATACAAGAAATATGGTTACTGGCGCTTCTACAGCACAAGCTTCTATTGTTTTAATTGATGCAAGAAACGGCGTTGTAGAACAAACTTACAGACACTTTTTTATCAATAATTTATTGAGAATCAAAGATGTTGTAATTGCTGTAAATAAAATGGATTTAGTTGATTTTTCAGAAGAAAAATTCAATGCCATCAAAGGAGAAATTGAATATTTAGCAAGTAAAAGTGAGTATAAAGGTCAGAATTTAACCTTTATTCCTTTATCTGCTTTACAAGGAGATAATGTTGTACATAAATCTGAAAATACACCTTGGTATAAGGGAGAAACATTAATGCATCATTTAGAGAGATTAGAGCCAGAAGATATTAATGATGAATCTCAAACGCGTTTTCCTGTTCAAACTGTTATCAGACCTAAAACAGAAGAGTATCACGATTTTAGAGGATATGCAGGTAAAATTTATGGAGGAGATTTAGCTGTTGGAGATGAAGTTGCTGTTTTACCATCGCAAACAAAATCGAAAATTAAAACCATTAATTTCTTTGATAAAGAATTCGAAACTGCTAAAAGAGGAAGTTCTGTAACAATTACTTTAGAAGATAATGTAAATGTAAGTAGAGGAGATATGTTAGTAAAAACAAATGAAGAGCCAACAATTGCAAAGCAATTAGATGCAACCATTTGCTGGATGGATAAAGAGCCTTTACAAGCTTCTCAAAAATATTATATTAAACATGGTGTAAATGATGCACAAGCAAAAATTACACAATTGTCTAGCATTATAAAAACAGATTTTTCAGGGAAAGAAGAAAATCCATCAGTATTAGAATTAAATCAAATAGGCGAAATTCAATTAAAGTTAAGCAAACCACTAGCTTTTGATTCCTATGAAGATAATAAATCTAATGGATCTTTCATTTTAATCAATCCAAAAACGAACAATACAGTAGGAGTTGGTTTTATAAAATAAACCAATTACTAATTACCAACCACCATTACCAACCAATATTTAATCATGCAGAGTTTTAGAACCGAAATAGAAAATCCTGTTGTAGAAAGAGATATTATTGAATTAGCAGATAAAATTGCAGCATTCAATAATCTACAAATAGATGAAGAAAAATTTAGGAGTTTACGTTTAGCAAGAGGAGTTTACGGTCAGCGTCAAGAAGGCGTGCAAATGATTCGTATAAAACTACCTTATGGTAAAGTAATGAGTAATCAATTACGAAGAATTTCTGAAGTTTCAGACGAATATTCTAGAGGAAGATTACATATAACAACGCGTCAAGATATTCAAATTCATTATGTGGATTTAAATAGAACTCCGGAATTATGGGCAGAATTAGAACGTGATGATGTTACGTTAAGAGAAGCTTGTGGAAATGTTGTTAGAAATGTAACCGCTTCAGAAACTGCAGGTATAGATGTAAACGAACCTTTTGATGTTTCTCCTTATGCAGATGCATTATACAAATTCTTTTTACGTAACCCAATTTGTCAAGAAATGGGACGTAAATTCAAAGTGTCTTTTTCATCTACAGATGAAGATACAGGTTTGTCTTATCTACACGATTTAGGATATATTGCTAAAATTCAAGATGGAGTAAGAGGTTTTAAAGTGATGGTTGCAGGAGGTTTAGGTTCTCAGCCAAGACATGCAGAAACTTTGTATGAGTTTTTACCTTCAGATAAAATTATTCCAGTAATGGAAGGTGTTTTAAGAATTTTTGATCGTTATGGTGAACGTAAAAGTAGAGCCAAAGCTAGAATGAAATTCTTGTTAAAAGATATCGGTTTAGAAGCTTTTAGAGATTTAATTGAACAAGAACAAAATGCAATTGAATTAAAAACAGTTGCAATTGATGCAGATTCTTACGTAGCATCAACACCAGTTTCTGTAGAAGCACCAAAAGTTGAAATTAAAGACCAAACTGCGTTTGAATTATGGAAATCAACAAATTTAATTCCTCAAAAACAAGAAGGTTTTGTTGCTATCGGAATTAAAGTTTTATTAGGAGATTTTTATACAGATAAAGCAAGATTGTTAGCAGATTTAGTTGATGAATTTGCGGCTGGAGAAATCAGATTAACATTACGTCAAAACATAGTTATTCCTTTTGTAAAAGAAGATTTAGTTCCTTATTTCTATCAAGAATTAGAAAAATTAGGTTTTGTAGAAGCAGGTTATAACAAAGCAGTAGATATTACAGCGTGTCCAGGAACCGATACTTGTAATTTAGGAATTGCAAGTAGTACAGGGATTTCTGTAGAATTAGAAAGAATAATTGCAGCAGATTATCCGCAATATTTAAAAAACGAAGATCTTGTTATTAAGATTAGTGGTTGTATGAATGCTTGTGGACAACACAATATGGCAAACATTGGTTTTCAAGGAATGACTGTTAGAACACCAGATAAATTAGTTGCGCCAGCGTTACAAGTTTTATTAGGTGGAGGTAATTTAGGAAATGGAAATGGAGCTTTTGCAGATAAGGTTGTAAAAGTACCAAGTAAAAGAGGGCCTGAAGCTTTACGCAGAATTTTAAATGATTTTGAAGCTAATGCAAACGGAAAACAGTTTGTAGCATATTATAAAGAAAAAGGAGAAAAATATTTTTATGATTTCTTAAATGATTTACAAGACGTTTCTAATTTAACGCAAGAAGATTTTATTGATTGGGGAGAATCAGAAAAGTATGTAAAAGAAATCGGAATTGGAGAATGTGCAGGTGTAGTTATCGATTTAATTGCTACTTTATTTTTAGAAAGTGATGAAAAAATAGACAATGCTAAGGAAGCTTTTGAAAACAAAGTATATTCTGGAGCAATTTATTATGCATATCAATCTATTGTAAATTCAGCAAAAGCTTCATTATTAGCAGAAAATAAGAAAACAAATACGCATGCAAGTATCATTTCTCAATTTGACGAATTATTTGTTGCATCAGAAAAAATAGATTTAGGGACTTCTTTTGCCGATTTAATATATCAAATCAATAAATTTGCTCCAACAGCAGAATTTGCTGAAAAATATATTAATGATGCGAATAGGTTTTTACAAAAAGTAAGAGCTTATAGAGAATCTGAAACTGCAGTAGCACAATAAGCTATTAAAATAATAAAATGAGTATAAAAACACCAAAGTTAACAGTTGTAGGTGCTGGTCCTGGAGATATAGATTTAATCACAGTAAAAGCCATAAAAGTTTTAAGAACTGCAGATGTTGTTTTGTATGATGCTTTGGTAAATGAAGAATTGTTAGATTATATCAATCCAGAAGCTGAACAAATTTTTGTAGGAAAACGAAGAGGTTGCTATAAATATCAACAAGAACAAATTAATGAGTTAATTGTTGAAAGAGCAAAATCTAGCGGACATGTAGTTCGTTTAAAAGGTGGAGATCCTTTTATATTTGGTAGAGGAGCAGAAGAAATGGAATTTGCTGCAAATTTAGGTTTAGAGGTTGCTGTTGTTCCAGGAATTTCATCATCATTAGCAGTTGCTGCATATCAAAACATACCTTTAACAAAACGCGGAAGTGCAGAAAGTTTTTGGGTAATTACAGGTACAACAAAAGATCATAAAATATCTAATGATATTGAGTTGGCTGCAAAATCGAATGCAACTGTAGTTGTTTTGATGGGAATGAGTAAGTTACCTCAGATTGTAAAGTTGTTTCAAGCTGAAGAGAAAAATAATTTACCAGTTGCAATTATTCAAAGAGGAACAACTCCAAGAGAAAAAGTTGGAATTGGAACTGTAGATACTATTGAAAGTATTGTTGCAGAAAAGGAATTAAAAAATCCAGCAATTATTGTTTTAGGAGAAGTTGTAAAGCATCGTCAAGCAATTTTAGATATTCAACAACAATTTGCAAACGATTTAAAAGGATAGTTTTATGGAAAGAAATAATTTATATCCTATTTTTTTAAAAACAAAAAACTTACAAATTTTAATTGTTGGTGGAGGTTTTGTAGCTGAAGAGAAATTAACTTTTTTATTAAAATCGAGTCCAGATGCTAATGTAACAATGGTTTCTCCAATGTTTAGAGAAGGGACAAAAACATTAGCAAAAAATGGAAATGTAAAATTTATCAATAAAAAATATAAAAAAAGTTTCTTAAAAGGAATGCATATTGTAGTAGCAACAACAGATATTCCTAAAGTAAACGAAAAAGTTTACAAACATTGTAGAAAGAGAAGTATTTTGGTAAATGTGGCAGATAATCCTCCATTTTGCGATTTTTATATGGGAGGAATTGTTACCAAAGGAAATGTAAAAGTGGCAATTAGTACTAACGGAAAGTCGCCAACAACAGCAAAAAGATTACGTCAGTTTTTTGAGGAAGTAATTCCAGAAAACATTGATGATTTAGTGAAAAATCTAAACGAATTTAGAAAAACCATCAAAGGAGATTTCGAACAAAAAGTAGAAACATTAAACGAATTCACCAAAGGATTAATAGAGAAAAAATAATGTCATTGCAAACAAAGTGAAGTAATCTCTCTGTAAATAGAGATCTTTTGACTTCATTACATTTCGCTCAAGATGACAAAAGTTTGTCATTTCGAACGAAGCTTTAGCAGAGTTGAGAAATCTCAACAAAATATTAAATAATATAAGGATTATAAACAAGATGATTACAACAGATATACTAATTATTGGAGCAGGACCAACAGGATTATTTACAATTTTTGAAGCAGGTTTATTAAAATTAAAATGTCATTTAATTGATGCATTACCACAACCTGGAGGACAATGTTCAGAGATTTATCCGAAGAAACCTATCTATGATATTCCTGCATATCCAGAGATTTTAGCAGGAGATTTAACGGATAAGTTAATTGAGCAAACCAAACAGTTTGAGCCTGGTTTTACTTTAGGAGAAAGAGCAGAAACAATAGATAAACAAGATGACGGTACTTTTATTGTAACCACAAATAAAGGAACAAAACATCATGCTAAAATTGTTGCTATTGCTGGTGGTTTAGGTTCGTTTGAACCAAGAAAGCCATTGATTCCTAATATTGCAGATTTTGAAGATAAAGGTGTAGAATATATTATTAAAGAACCAGAATTATACAGAGATAAAAAAGTAGTAATTTCTGGTGGAGGAGATTCTGCTTTAGATTGGGCTATTTTCTTGTCTGATGTTGCGTCAGAAGTGACTTTAATTCATAGAAGAAACGAATTTAGAGGCGCTTTAGACTCAGTAGAAAAAGTACAGGAATTAAAAAATTTAGGAAAAATTAGGATGATTACTCCTGCAGAAGTAAAGGGAATTATTGGTACTGATAAAGTTACTGGTGTTGCTGTAGAGAAAAAAGGAGAAGATGCATTTATTGTAGATACAGATCACTTTATTCCTTTATTCGGTTTGTCACCAAAATTAGGTCCAATTGCAAATTGGGGATTAGAAATTGAGAAGAATGCAATTAAGGTAAATAACGCTTTAGATTATCAAACAAACATACCAGGAATTTATGCTATTGGTGATGTAAATACATACCCAGGAAAACTAAAATTGATTTTATGTGGTTTTCACGAAGCAACTTTAATGTGTCAAAGTGCATACAAAAGAATCTTTCCAGACAAGAAGTATGTGATGAAATATACAACAGTAGGAGGGGTAGAAGGTTTTGATGGAACTAAAAAAGAAGCTCCAAAAGCAGTTGTAAAAGCAATTCAATAATTTTTTTAGAAGCTATTTCCAGCTTTCAGCACTCGCTTTTTTGCTCCAAAAAGCAAAAAGAGCTCAAACAAATGCTTCAATCTGGGCTAGACTTGTCTGAAGCAAATAGCTTTCTTGCAATTAATTGCGAATTTAAACCTTAAAGGCTTTCTTGTTTATTTAAGAACAATCTAGGTGTAAATAAGTTAGGTTTATATAAATTTGCAGACAATTAAAATAGTAACATTAACTTTACATTTTTAAAAAAATATGTAAGGTTTAAAATTCACCAAAATCTTTAATTTAGAATTTTGGTAAAAGTTTAAAAATGAGCGTAGATATAAACATAAAAATTACTGATAGAAATGGAGTAACACATGAAGTAGTTGCACCTACAGATATGGCAATGAATCTAATGGAAGTTGTTCGTTCATACGAATTAGCAGAAGAAGGTACAATTGGTGTTTGTGGAGGTATGGCTATGTGTGCTTCTTGTCAATGTTATGTAAAATCAGAACACCAATTACCAGAAATGACAGATGATGAAGATGCTATGTTAGCAGAGGCATTTTATGTGGAAGATAATAGCAGATTGGGGTGTCAAATACAAATGACACCAGAAATGGATGGGTTAGAAGTAGAATTAGCACCAGAAATGTAAGGGCTCTATAAATGAAAGAAATAGAAGAAAAAATTATGTTTAAAAATTACAGCATGTGCTTAAGAGATGCTGTAGGAACTTTTACCAAACAATTAATTAATAATTTGTTTGATGTAAATCATTTATCTGAAAGCGGTCCTGAAACAAGAATAAATTTTTTAAAAATTTTAGAAAGATTGTCTGTTGAAAACGGAGAAGATTTATGGAATGATTTTGAAGATTCTTTTGTTACCATAAGGCAAAAATTAGATTTAGATGCTGCTGCTGCAGAAAAAAATGACCCTGCTGCTAAAAGTTTAGAAGAAGTGTATTTAGCGTATCCAGGTTTTTACGCAATTGCTGTTCATAGATTAAGTCATCAATTATTAAAATTAGAGGTTCCAGTTTTGCCTAGAGTAATGAGTGAATTTGCACATAGTACAACAGGTACAGATATTCATCCAGGAGCAGAAATTGGAGATTCATTTTTTATAGATCATGCAACAGGAATTGTCATTGGAGAAACTACTGTTATTAAAGATAATGTTCAGATTTTTCAAGGAGTTACCTTAGGAGGAATTCAAGTAAAGAAAAGTTTAGCATCAACAAAAAGACACCCAACTATAGAAAGTGGCGTTGTAATTTATGCAAATGCAACCATTTTAGGAGGTAATGTCATTATTGGAAAAAACTCTGTTGTTGGAGCAAATGTTTGCATTACAGATTCTGTTCCAGAAAATTCGATTGTAACTGTAAAATCAGAAAATAATATTTTTCAAAAAAGAAATTAATATGAAAACCAAAAGTATCATTGATTTTGTTGGAAACACACCACTTGTTGAAGCACAAAATATCTTCAAAAAAGAGGGAGTTACTTTATTATTAAAATTAGAAGGTAATAATCCAGGAGGTAGTGTTAAAGATAGAGCTGCTTATTATATGATTTCTGAAGCTATAAAAAGAAAAAATATTAGAAAAGGAGATACTTTAGTTGAAGCAACTAGTGGAAACACAGGTATTGCTTTGGCTTTAATGGCAAAAGTTTTGGGTGTAAATATGGTAATTACAATGCCAGAAAACTCAACAATAGAAAGAGTAAAAACAATGCGTGCTTATGGTGCAGAAGTAATTTTAACTCCTGCAGAAAAAGGTATGGAAGGAGCCATTGATTATGCATTAAAATTAAAATATAAAAAAGGATATTTTCGTTTAAATCAGTTTGATAATTTCGATAATCCAAAAGCACATTATAATACAACTGGTCCAGAAATCTGGAGAGATACAGAAGGACAAGTAACTCATTTTGTTTCTGCAATGGGAACTACAGGTACAATTACAGGTGTTTCAGATTATTTAAAAGAACAAAACGAAGACATTACAATTATTGGAGCACAACCTAAAGACGGAGCAAGAATTCCTGGGATTAGAAAATGGTCTAAAGAATATATGCCAGCTATTTTTAAAGCTAAAAAAGTAGATAAAGTTTTAGAAGTTAGTGAAGAAGAAGCTAGAGAAATGACAATAAGACTTGCAAAAGAAGAAGGTATTTTTGCAGGAATGAGTAGCGGAGGTTCTGTAGCAACTGCTTTAAAAGTAGCAAACTCAATAGATAAAGGTGTTGTTGTTGCTATTATTTGCGACAGAGGAGATCGTTATTTATCATCAGATATCTACGAATAAATTATAAAAACAAATAAAAAGTTCGTTAATTTGCAGCGAACTAGTTCATTATTTAATATTGTTATCAAGAAAGGTTGAGGGATTAGACCCAAGGAAACCTTGGCAACCCTTTTATGCTGAAATCTATTCAGTATCTTAAAGAAGGTGCTAATTTCTACTGAATAAACAGAGAGATAACGGATAGAATACCAATCCTTCTTTTCCTGATAACATAAAAAATTATTTTCAGGAATGTCAAATATTTACAAAGCTTTACAAGAACGAATTTTGGTTTTAGATGGTGCAATGGGTACTATGCTACAAGCCTATAAATTCACAGAAGAAGATTTTAGAGGAGATCGCTTTAAAGACTACCCAACACCTTTACAGGGTAACAACGATTTATTGTCAATAACGCAACCAGAAGCAATTAAAACCATTCATGGTAAATACTTTGAAGCGGGTGCAGATATTATAGAAACCAATACTTTTTCTGGTACTACCATTGCAATGGCAGATTATCAAATGGAAGATTTGGTGTATGAATTAAACTACCAATCTGCAAAAATTGCGAAGGAAGTTGCCAATGAATTTACGGCAAAAGAACCACACAAACCACGTTTTGTTGCAGGTTCTATTGGCCCAACAAATAGAACAGCAAGTATGTCTCCAGATGTAAATGATCCTGGTTATAGAGCTGTTACTTTTGATGAATTAAGAATTGCATATAAACAACAAGTAGAAGCTTTAGTTGATGGTGGAGTAGATTTATTATTGGTAGAAACTGTTTTTGATACCTTAAATGCAAAAGCAGCTTTGTTTGCTATTGAAGAAGTAAAAGACGAAAGAAGTATCGAGATTCCTACCATGTTAAGTGGAACAATTACAGATGCTTCAGGAAGAACTTTATCTGGGCAAACAGCAGAAGCTTTTTTAATTTCTGTTTCTCATATTCCTTTATTAACAGTTGGGTTTAATTGTGCTTTAGGAGCCAATTTATTACAACCACATTTAGAAGCAATTGCAAACAAAACTGATTTTGGAATTTCTGCGCATCCAAATGCAGGATTACCAAATGCTTTTGGAGAATATGATGAAACTCCAGAAGAAATGGGCGAGCAAATTGAAGAATATTTAAAGAAAGATTTAATTAATATTATTGGTGGATGTTGTGGTACAAGTCCAGATCATATTAGAGTAATTGCAAATATTGCTGCTAAATATAAACCAAGACAACATTCTGAACATATTTTAGAAAAACATTAAGTTTAGAGATGATATTAGAAGTAGCCATATTAAATGTAAAGAAAGTTCTTTCTGAAGATTTTGAAAATAATTTCAAAAAAGCAGAAAATATAATTTCTTCTATGAATGGGTATATTTCTCATCAATTAAAGAAGTGTTTAGAACAAGAAGATAAATATATTTTATTAGTCAATTGGGAAACAATTGATGACCACGAAATCGGATTTAGAAAATCTGATGAATATCAAGAATGGAAAAGCTTATTACATCATTTTTATGAACCTTTTCCAACAGTAGAACATTATAAATAATGAAAATAAAACAAACTAAATATATGAGATTGTCTGGTTTAGAACCATTAATTCTAAACGAAAATAGCAATTTTATAAATATTGGAGAACGTACAAATGTTGCAGGTTCTCGTAAGTTTTTACGATTAATTAAAGAAGAAAAATTTGATGAAGCGTTAGATATTGCGCGTCATCAAGTAGATGGTGGAGCACAAATTGTCGATATTAATATGGACGATGGTTTAATTGATGGAAAAGAATCTATGGTTCGTTTCTTAAATTTAATTGCTGCAGAACCAGATATTTGTAGAGTTCCAATGATGATTGATAGTTCTAAATGGGAAATCATTGAAGCTGGCCTACAAGTTGTTCAAGGAAAGTGTGTTGTAAACTCGATTTCTTTAAAAGAAGGTGAAGAAAAATTTATTTGGGAAGCAAAACAAATAAAACGTTATGGTGCTGCTGTAATTGTAATGGCTTTTGATGAAGTTGGGCAAGCAGATAATTACGAACGTAGAATTGAGATTGCACAACGTTCTTATGATGTTTTAGTGAACAAAGTTGGCTTTCCATCAGAAGATATTATATTCGATTTAAATATATTTCCTGTTGCCACAGGAATGGATGAACACAGAAAAAATGCCATCGATTTTATTGAAGCAACAAGATGGGTTAGAGAAAACCTAGAAAATGTTTCTGTAAGTGGAGGTGTAAGTAATGTATCATTTTCTTTTAGAGGAAATAACGGAGTGAGAGAAGCAATGCATTCTGTGTTTTTATACTATGCAATTCAAGCAGGTATGAATATGGGAATTGTAAACCCTGCTTTATTAGAGGTTTATGATGATATTCCTAAAGACTTATTAGAACATGTAGAAGACGTTATTCTTGATAGAAGAGAAGATGCAACTGAACGTTTATTAGATTTTGCAGAAACGGTAAAAGGTTCTAAAAAAGAAAAAACAGTAGATTTATCTTGGAGAGAAAACCCTTTACAGGATAGAATTACACACGCTTTAGTAAAAGGAATTGATGCCTTTATTATAGAAGATATAGAACAAGCAAGACAAGCAGCAGCGGCACCAATTGAAGTTATTGAAGGGAATTTAATGACGGGTATGAATGTAGTTGGAGATTTATTTGGAGCGGGAAAAATGTTTTTGCCACAAGTAGTTAAATCTGCTCGTGTAATGAAAAAAGCTGTAGGATATTTAAATCCGTTTATAGAAGCTGAAAAAGGTGATAAGCAAGAACCAGTTGGTAAAATATTAATGGCCACAGTAAAAGGAGATGTACATGATATTGGTAAAAATATTGTAAGTGTTGTTTTGGCTTGTAATAATTACGAAATTGTTGATTTAGGTGTAATGGTTCCGCCGGAAAAAATTATTCAAACTGCTATTGAAGAACGTGTAGATGCTATTGGTTTAAGTGGATTAATAACGCCTTCGTTAGATGAAATGGTGTATTTAGCAAAAGAAATGCAACGTCAAAATTTTGAATTACCATTATTAATTGGTGGGGCAACAACTTCTAAAGCACATACAGCAGTTAAAATTGATACGCAATATAAAAATGCAGTTGTTCATGTAAATGATGCTTCTAGAGCAGTTACTGTTGTTGGTGATTTATTAAATAGGAAAACATCAAATCAATATGTTGCAGATTTAAAGAAGAATTATGATGAATTTAGAACCAAGTTTTTAAAACGAGGTAAAGAAAAATCATATATTTCTATAGATGAAGCGCGTAATAGAAAATATAAAATAGATTGGGAAACTTCTGAAATTGTAAAACCTAGAGAATTAGGAATTCAGACGTTAGAACAATTGAGTTTAAAAGAATTATTGCCTTTTATAGATTGGAGTCCGTTTTTTAGAAGTTGGGATTTGCACGGTAAATTTCCGGCAATATTAACAGATGAGGTTGTTGGTGAGCAAGCTTCTATAATGTATGAAGAGGCATTAGCAATGATTGATGAAATTATTGCAAAACAATTATTAAAACCAAAAGCAATTTTTGGTTTATTTGAAGCAAATTCTATTAATGAAGATGATATTTCTGTTCAGAAAAAAGGAAAAGAAGTCGCAATTTTTAGAACTTTACGTCAGCAATTAAAGAAAAGAGAAGGAATACCAAATCATGCTTTAGCAGACTTTATAGCACCAAAAGAAACTGGTAAAACAGATTATATGGGCGCTTTTTGTGTCGGAATTTTTGGAGCACAAGAATTAGCTGATAGTTACAGAGCTAAAGAAGATGATTATAACGGAATTATGGCACAAGCCATTGCAGATAGATTTGCAGAAGCTTTTGCAGAATATTTGCACAAACAAATTAGAACAAAACATTGGGGTTATGCTTCTGATGAAACTTTGTCTAATGATGATTTAATTAAAGAAAGTTATAAAGGTATTAGACCTGCACCAGGATATCCTGCTTGTCCAGATCATTTAGAAAAAGAAACTATTTGGGATTTACTAGATGTAGAAGCTCAAATAGGAGTTAAGCTAACAGAAAGTTTGGCAATGTGGCCAGCAGCTGCAGTTTCTGGATATTATTTTGGAAATAAAGAAGCTAAGTATTTTGGTTTAGGTAAAATTACAGATGATCAAATTACAGATTATTCTGAACGTAAAGGAATTAAAAAAGAGAAAGCAAGAAAATGGTTACACCCTAATATTGCAGATCAATAAAATATGGAGTTTATAGAATTAACATTAGGGAGTTACATTATTTCTCATGGTTATGATAAAAATAACAAAGAGATTATTGTACAAATTCCTGCAGAGAATTTTGGAAAGAAATTAATTGCGGTTTCGAGAATTAAATCTTTAAGCGAAAAATATATTCTGACAGATTATGTAGATGGAAGATGGATTTATTGGGAATATAAAGAAGATTTTGAAGAAGTAAAAAAGTTATTAAAGAGCCCATCTTAATCTTCCCAAAGGGAAGAAACACTCCTATGCTTATTAGCATACACAGAGTTTTGAAAGATGATAAAAGTTTCCAGACAAGTTGCGTAAGCGATTGAAACGGCATCCTTTTTTGAGGAACGATAAAAAGATATAGTGGAAAGCGCGACCTTTAGGGAACGCCAAAAAAATATAATATTAACACAAAATAACCCGCAACAGTTTTCCTCCTTTGGAGGGATTAAGGGAGGCTAATGAAAGTAACAGATCATATTAAAAATGCAAACGGAAAAACTTTATTTTCTTTTGAAGTAATTCCGCCTAAAAAAGGAAAAAACATTCAAGATTTATATAACAATATAGATCCGTTAATGGAGTTTAATCCGCCTTTTATAGACGTTACAACTTCTAGAGAAGAGTACGTTTATTTAGACAAAGGAAATGGGCTCTTAGATAAGAGAATTACCAGAATGCGTCCAGGAACTGTAGGTATTTGTGCGTCTATTATGCATAAATATAAAGTAGATGCCATTCCACATTTATTATGTGGAGGTTTTACCAAAGAAGAAACAGAATATGTTTTGGTAGATTGCCATTATTTAGGATTAGATAATGTGATGGCTTTACGTGGAGATTCTATGAAAGATGAGCCGTATTTTAAACCTGTAAAAGGAGGAAATGCATTTGCAACAGAGTTGGTAGATCAAATTGCGAGTTTAAATCGTGGTAAATATTTACATGATGATGTACAAGTAGAACATCATTCAGATTTTTGTATTGGTGTTGCTGGTTATCCAGAAAAACATATGGAAGCTCCTTCTTTAGTGTCGGATTTAAGACGTTTAAAAGAAAAAGTAGATGCTGGTGCAGATTATGTGGTAACGCAAATGTTTTTTGATAATAATAAATATTTCGAGTTTGTAAAAGCAGCAAGAGAAATAGGAATTAACGTACCAATTATTCCGGGAATTAAGCCTTTAGCAGTACAAAGACATTTACAAATTTTACCTCAAGTTTTTAAAATTGATTTACCTCAAGACTTAATTGATGCTGTAGATGGTTGTAAAGATAATAAGGCTGTAAGACAAGTTGGAGTTGAGTTTGCAATACAGCAATCTAAAGAATTATTAGCGGCAGGAGTTCCTGTTTTACACTATTATTCTATGGGTAAAAGTGATAATGTACAAGCAATTGCATCCGAATTATTTTAAATATAAAAACTAATTTAAACTGTATTTCCTGTAAAAAAGGAATCTTAAATAAAGAATTCATTAAAAAATAACTCATTTTAGTCGTTTTTTTAATGAATTCTTTATTTGTAAGCATAAGTAGTATTGATAGACAAATAAGAAAAAGTAATTTTTTTGAAAACTAGAAAATAAATAAAATGATTACTTTTGTAATTCAAAACTGAAATAACAATTTAAAAATATAAAAAAAATGGCATTAGAAATAACAGACGCAAACTTTGACGAATTAGTATTAAAATCAGACAAACCAGTATTAGTAGATTTTTGGGCTGCTTGGTGTGGACCTTGTAGAATGGTTGGGCCAATTGTTGATGAAATTCATGCTGAGTATGAAGGTAAAGCTATTGTTGGTAAAGTAGATGTTGATGCTAACCAAGAATTTGCAGCTAAATATGGTGTACGTAATATACCAACTGTTTTAATCTTTAAAAACGGAGAAGTTGTAGATAAGCAAGTAGGAGTTGCTCCTAAAAATGTGTATACAGGTAAAATTGATGCTGCTATATAAGTAGTATTAACATTATAAATAAGATAAAGGTTTGGCTAACGTCAAACCTTTTTTTATTTTTAGAATCTAATTTTTTTGTATGAAAATTTATTTCTCATTACTTGCTTTAATATATTGTAATAGATAAGGGAAGAAATTCAAACCATAAAAAGATATAAATGCAATTTTAGAAGAGAATCCAAATTACAATCCTATTTTGTTAAAGAAATTATTACAGACTACAGACAATCTTACAAGAGCTCAAAACATTAAAAAATAACATGAATTTATCCGAAGTTAAATCAGCAGAAATAAAAAACTTAGATTTACTTGCAAAACAAGTAGTAGAGGGCTTTATAACAGGTATTCATAAAAGTCCGTTTCATGGGTTTTCTGTGGAATTTTCTGAACATAAATTATATAACAACGGAGAAAGTACACGTCATATAGATTGGAAATTATTTGCGAAGACAGAGAAATTGTATACCAAAAAGTATGAGGAGGAAACTAACTTACGTTGTCATATTATAATTGACAATTCTGCTTCAATGCATTATCCTATTGTAAAAAAACAAACAATTAATACTTTAAATAAAATTGGTTTTTCTGCTGTTGCAGCAGCATCTTTAATGGAAATTTTAAAGCGACAACGAGATGCAGTTGGTTTAAGTATTTATTCTGATACATATGAATACTATGCTCCAGAAAAAGGAAGTGATCGTCATAGAAATATGTTGTTACATCAATTAGAACAATTGTTGGTTTCTGATTCAAAAGCAAAAACAGAAACCTACCACTATTTACATGAAATAGCAGAGAAAATACATAGGCGTTCATTAATCTTTCTATTCACAGATATGTTTCAGACTTCAAAAGAGGATGAAGCCTTATTTGAAGCCTTAAGACATTTAAAATACAACAAACATGAGGTTATTTTGTTTCATACATATGATGGAAAAACAGAATTTAACTTTAATTTTGACAATTCACCGAAAAAATTTGTTGATGTTGAAACAGGGGAAGAAATAAATGTTTATGCTGAAAATGTACAGGAAAAATATAAAGAATTAGTCGAAAATTATTTTAAAGAATTGAAGAATAAATGTTTACAATATAAAATTGATTATATTCCTGTAGACATCCATAAAGGTTATAATGAAATTTTGACTTCTTATTTAATTAGTAGAAAAAAAAATATGTAATTTTTTCATTTTATGTTTGCAGGTATTAAAATCTATGTTATATTTGCAACCGCTAAGAGCAACGGTCTGGTAGTTCAGCTGGTTAGAATACCTGCCTGTCACGCAGGGGGTCGCGGGTTCGAGTCCCGTCCAGACCGCGAAAAGCACTTCATTTTATGAGGTGCTTTTTTTATGTTTAAAATATTGTTTTCCACTCACGCCCCCCAGTTAGCAACCGACACTTTATCTAATATGCTATCGGATAAGCTTTAGCCTAATTTTCAAATTGGTGGTAACATTTATTTATATAGAAAGTTGTTTGTTTGTGTACGTAGATTTTTTATTTCATAAGTTGAATTATCATTCCAAATATTCCGATTATTAAACATAAAGGCGAAAAGAATTTGGTGTCTAACTTTCCGAAATCAGTATTCTTTACGCTTTTGAAAAATCCGATATATTTAAATTCGCCAATTGCTCGTAAAAGAAATAATATTGGAATTATCCAACTAACATATTTCATAAACCATTCAGGTAAATTGTATTCAATAATTCCAGATTTCAAAATGTAAAAGATTCCGAACGCAGTCAATCCTATTCCAACTATTATACTATCAATTTTTTTTGGATTCAATACTCTTTCTCCTCTTTCTTTTGTCGGTAACGATGCTGCAAAGCCAAATTTCCTTCCGATGACCCAGTTGAAATGAATTAGTCCGAGTCCAATTAATATTATGCTTAATAGGATTGATAAAATCATGATTTTCAGTTTATTTCTTTCAAATTGTTGCTAACGTCTCAGCAATGGTTAGTGCGGGAATTAAAATTGCTGAATTTCCGATTAAGAACTTAGCTATTTTTTTTGTTATATCTTTTTGTTCATAAAGCCAAATCAAAAAGATTTGGCGGATTTAGTTTAAAACTCTACATTTTGGGATAATCACCAAAAGGTACATTAATTATTATCATTTTTTACCAGCTAGTTATAATTTATTTTCATATTTCTCAAGGGTATACCATAAATCAAAAAACTGTTTTCTTCCTTCTTTTTTGGGATAGGTATTTACAATAATAAGTTTGCCTACTTTAGTTTTTGTGTTAAAAAACATATGGGTTACCACTCCATGGTCTCCTCCTGTATGACCAATTTGTCCTTGAGCAGAAAGCCCCATAAAAACACCTATATTATATTGATCACTATAAACGTCTTTATGTCTTTGTTCATAATTTTCATCAGTCAACTGCGGTTTAAAGAACTCTTGATAACTGTGATTACTCAATAATGTTCCATTTCCACTAAAACCAGAAATCAATTCAGAAAGGTATAAGGCTAAAGTTGATGATGAGGTAATTAAATTTCCAGCGGGATAATTAATTCCTTGATAAGGGGCTAATTCATCTTTTTTACTGGTATAAAGTTTAGAATGATTTTCAAAATTCACCTCATTAAAAAACCAACCCGTATTAGACATTTCTAAAGGTTTAAAAATGTGTGTTTTTGTAAATTCATTAAAAGATTCACCAGTCGCCTTTTCTAAAATAAATGCTGCTAAACCACCGTTAATGTTAGAGTATTTAAAGGTTGCTCCTGGTTTGTTTTTTAAAAAGTTCTTTTTCTTATACCATTTCCCTTGTTTACTTAAAAATCTTTTCAAAAAGAGGTCTAGAGATATCATTTCATTTGGTAAACGAAAAACGTTCTTCACCTTTAACCCCTTATTATCTTTTTTTTTTAAAATGTAGTCATATTTTTCGGTGCTATAAATATATCCTATGCTAGATGTATGTGTTGCCAATTGCCTAATGGTTATTGGTGTATTAGGGAAATGGGGGTTGATTACTTTAAAAGGCAAATATTGATTTATAGGATCATCTAGCTTAAGTTTGCCTAATTCTTGAGCTTTTAGCAATGCAACACCAATAAAGGTTTTGGAAATGGAGGCAATACCTTGAATAGTATGTGCTGTGTATTTTTTATTTGCTTGCTTATCAGAATATCCAAATCCTTTTTCATATAGTGTACCATCTTTATTTACAATGGCTACGGAGAATCCATTAATATATCCTCTTGAAAATATTTTCTCAAGTTCTTTGGTCAATTTTATTGAAATAGAGTCATTGGTCTGACAATAAATTGAGCTAGCAATAATATTTAGGATGAACGTAAGAACTAATTTTTTCATTTAGCTAAGTTTTATGTTACAATTTTTGCTCTAATATTAAACCCTATGTTTATAGAGCTAGTTGAGCTTTTAAGGATTCAATTAATTAACTGCATAACCATCTTTCGTCCTTGTATATCCACTTCTTGCCTAATTATTTGTCTGTTATTACTATCAATATAAAATGTCATAATGGCTTTATTGTCCGAAATATCATCAGTCATTTTCACTATCCAAACATCTCTATCTCCATTTCCAGGCATTTTACCTTTTTCAACATTTTTAATAAATGCTTTTATTATTCCTGTTTTAGTGCTTGGATTATAATCAAAAATAGAAATAGTTTTGTGGTATTCGTTATTTAATGGCAGCCATCTAATCAATTGCGGATAGATATTGCTATCGAAATAACTACCTGTGGTAATCTCAGATATTTCGCTTTTGATATTTGTTTTTTTGTCAAAATAATAACCCGTTACTTCTTCATCAAAATTAAGTACCATATCTCTTTGTTGATTATATGAAGAATGGTAAATAGGTTTAAGGTCACTTACACGAGCTAGAGTACTGTCTATCCATTTTGTTTGAACTTGATTCAATTTAACAGAGGTTATTATTGAAATGTTATTTTTAATTCTTTTTATTTCTGTTTTAACTTTTCCTATTTCTATTTTGGAAGTGTCTATTTCCATAAACCAATTCATTTCATAAATTTCATTTTTGATTAATTCTGAATCGAAAGAATTGTTTAAAGGTGTGATGGTAGCATTTTGTGAAAAAGAGCTTAGATAGACAAATACTGAAAAGACTGTTAAAAGAATATTTTTCATATTTTTTTTAAAAAAATGTTATGTTAATTGTACACCGTGGAGGCAATTGGCTTTCTGTTCTGGTTTGGTATAACTTAAAACTTATATCCCAATGAAATCTGAAATACACTGTTTTTAATGTCAGGGTTTTCCACAACCGTTGTAATACCGTAATTATATCGTGCTTGTGCAAATAGATTTGAGGTGAAATTATATTCTATACCTGAATTGAGTCCAAAATCAAAACTTGAAGCATCGCTATCAGCATCAGGAATTGAGCTATCATTAAATTCTACCTTGTCATTAACCAAAAATGACGCTTGCGGTCCTATTTCTATACTAAATTTTTCAGACACGTAATATTTCACCATTAATGGAATTGCGAGGTAATCTACTTTGATTTTTGTTAAATTTTCAACTTCTGAACCCTGTGTGGAATACAATAGTTCTGGTTGAAGTGAAATTTTTTCATTTAGCTTAAATTCGGTAAATCCACCAATATGAAAACCAAGTAAATTATTTCTATCTGCATCACCTCCGGTAAAGTTTGAAATGTTAAGGCCTGTTTTTAACCCAAAATTGACATTTTGAGCTATAATTGAATTTGATAGCCCTAAAATAACAATAATTGATACTAGTAATATTTTTTTCATAATTGAAGTGTTTTTAATTTAAAGCGAAAGCTTTTTTGCTTCCTTATCTTTTTCATTTAGATTCAAAGAATCTTAAAATGGTACAAATTATTTTTTAATTATTGCCAATCTTTACTTCTATGACTTAGTAATTGTGCAAAGTTAATTATTTGGTATGATAGAAATTTGTAAGAATCAGTCGTTTTTGTTTTTTAACAAATTTTTTAGTGTGTAGTTGGTATACTTTTTTATCCATATAAATGGACTTTTTATTTAGGCTTTGCATATTTTGGCTAAGGCCCCCAAGTCTTAATTCCTATTTTTTTTTTAAGTATCTTCAGTATCCCAATATTCGTTATAACGAATGATCTTACCATCAGATAGACGTACTTTATAAAAAGCAACGAAAGGCCAATCTATAGTTACATTGTTTTCCCACCAAGTAAATTTTAAACGAGAATGTATTGCAAAACAATCTTCACCATGCAAATAAGACCCTTCAAACATTCTTGCACCCCAAGCTGTGGTTTCAGATAATAAATGAGCATAGTAGGATTCAATCGTTTCTTTGCCTTTTAATAAATGATATCGTGGGTCATAGAAAGTGGCTTTTTCAGAAAATAGGTCAGTAAGCTGTTCGACATCTTCTTTATGAAAGCCTGTTATCCAATTTTCGATAACATTTTTTATATTTATTAATTTTTATATTTTGTTTTTATTTTAACGTATATAAGAGTCAAATTTAAAAATTTGGCGAGTTTTTCAAATAAGTACAAACCTTGTGATTTGCACTTATTATATATATATTGTACAACGTTTTTTATTCAATTGGTATATTTAAATCGACTATAAATTTATTTTCAGGATGTTCTCTGTAGTCATTATGATAAATTTCAAATGGATTTTCAGGGCTCTTTTTATATCCATTTTCACTCATCCAAATAAAAAGGCTTGTCCAAGATTTTTCAAATTCATTTGGTGTGATTTCAAAACGACCAACAATACATTTCCCTTTATGAATAGTCAATTTATTAATCTCGCCTTCTGCTTCAAAGGGGTCATTAGTTGTCAAAAAAACACTCATACGAACCTTATCAGGCGCAGTAACTTTAAAACTGTCGTAGAAAACTCTACCCATTTTAGCTTCTGAATTTTTTATTAAGCCTTTTGGTATTGCCCACTTTGTAAGTTTTTCAAAAGCGTTTTCAATTCCAATTAATCCAACGTGAGTTACTCTTGTAGTAGTCAATTCATGTGTTTCTTTAATTTCAATTTTTGCATTCATTTCTCCCATTTTTTTAAATTATTAATGATGCAAATGTATTTTTCTTGATCAGGATATTCTTGTCCATTCTTGCTTTTAAGTTGACGAATCTTGCTATATCTATTTGGATTTTCCTTTATAAATCCGGTTGGGCTTATTCCAAAATACTTTTTAAAAGTTCTTGAATAAGAAGAATTATCACTGAATCCGTATTTGTAAGCTATTTCTGTTGTTGTAATGTTTTTATGAAGTAAATCCAAAGATGATTTTTCAATTCTCCGCCTTGTCACATATTCATTGAGAGTTTCTTCAGTAACAAATTGAAAACTCTATGAAAATGAAATGGCGAGTAAAAAGCAATTCTAGAAACAGCATTCAAAGATAAATCTGATTCCAAGTTTTTGTCAATAAAATCGAAAACCCGGTTAATTCGATTTTAGTAATCGGTTTCTATTTTTTTATCTAATTTTTTCATTTATTTTTACCTCAACTCTCTGTTGGACGTTCGTCTTTTAAGCTCAATTAGTCATTAATATTGTAGAATATGACAATATGTAACAAGTCAATGCAATTAATGTCCCTATTAGTGGAATTTTAAACCAATATATTTTTGAAAGACACAGATAAGTACCAATAGCTAGTATATTAAAAATGAAAAAGAAATGGTCAGATTGTAAAGTGCTGAAATATTTAAAAGCACAATAGAAATTTATGACACCAATAAAGATTACTCCAATACTATGACTTGCATTAAATCCAATCCAAGCTTTCCAAATTGTAGTTTCTTTTGTAAGATTAAGATGTGAAGTTTTCATTTCCCTTATGACTATTATGTTTTTGGAAGAGAATTTATTGGTAAAAAAAGTATAGACCAAATGAACAGTACCCAAAATAACAAAAATTAATGAACCAAATTCCCAAATATATTTTGCACCCATAATTACTATTTCTTTAGAAATTCTAGAACCAAGTTAATAACTGAGTCATTTTTTAAAATTCCAAAATGACCCGTCTTCTCTACTTCAATAAACTTGCAAGTTTTCCAATTAGCATGCACATTTTTAGATTGCTTTATTGGAACTACTTTATCATACTTATCATGAATAATTACTGCTTGTTTAACATCAATTTTTTTTACAAAATCGCTAACATTAATACTTGACACAGTAATGTTAAGTTCTTTCTCTATGTGATTAATTAATTTATGTTTTACTTTTTTTGTTATTCCGTTACGTTCACAAACATCATCAATCCTTTCCGAAAATTTATCTGGTGTTGTTAATAATACATATTTTTCAATGCTTAAATTATTATTGAAAAGAGAACATGTAGTTGCTACTCCACCAAATGAGTGACTAATTAATTGGGATACCTTATACTTTTCTATTAACACACTTACTAATTCTGTAAACTCAAATAAACTTGTTTTTCCTCTACTACTAAATCCGTGAGAAGGACCATCAAATGCGTATACTGAAAAGTTGTTTTTAGTAAGTTCTTTAATGATATCAGAAAAATTCCCTGCTTGTCCTTCCCAACCGTGTATTAATAGGATTTTATCTTTTCCACCTTTCCATTTATAAGTTTGAATTTTAAAATCTCTAAATTCAAATATTTCTTTTTTAGAATTGTTAAGTATTTCTAATTCAGATTCACGAAGCTTTCTAATTTGAGGATTTGTAAGTTGTCTGTATGCATAATTCATTACAGTATTGGGGGCTATTTTTGAAAGGAAGGTTAGAAGTTTCTTTTTCATATTTAATAATCGATAAATTGATTAATTTCCTTTTTTACTTCTATCAAAAAATTTTCTTTTTGTTCTTTATATCTCATCATTTCATGATATCCGATTAAGTGCTTGTATAATAGAGATGCTTTGATTTTAGCATCTCTATTTGAATAGCCAATTTCTTTCAATAAGCAATTAACATATTCAATTCTTTGATCATCAATACTGTCAATAATTTTGGATATTTTATTCTCTTTAAGAGCATACCTTTTTAAATAAAACACGAAATCTAAATAAGGCATCTTTTTGTAACTAATCTCTATTAGCAATTTTAATTTTTGAGAAGTATTTTTTTCAAAACTTGTTAGTTTAATTATTTTTTCTGTTTCATTATCTACCCAATAATTTGTCAATTGTAGAACAAACTCTTTTTTTGTTTTAAAATGCCAATAAAAGCTTGACTTATTACAATTCAATTTTTTAGACATTTTTTCAACCACTATTCCTGAAATCCCTGTTTCAGAGAATAGTTTATATCCAAGTTCAATCCAATTTTTTTTGTGTATAACTATTTTCGGCATGTTATTAGACGCAATCGTTTAGAAGTTAAATATAGTATTTATTAAACGATTACGTCTAGAAAAATAGTTAATAATTTTTTTAAAATATTAAAGGAAGAAGGATGTAACGTCAAATGACGTAGAAACCGTCTGGTATAAGCATTATTCTGTCCTATTATTTTTACGCTGTTGTACAACGTTTTTACTGCTAAAACTGATAGCCAATACGTAAGTGTAAATTTATTGCAGCTTCACCTTTGTTTTTTGTAAATCCAACGTTTTTAGAAAAATAGTGAATATAACCAACACCAATACCCGTTTCATAATTAAAATGTTCTCCTAAGTTTCTTCTAATTCCCCAAGTTGGAATTATAGATAAGTTATCTACTATTTGTGCTTTTTTATCATCTCCAAAGTCGAGAAGTAAATCGTCTGAACGAAAACTTGTTTTAAGTGAAAAGAAATTTCCACTGTTATTATCTATTCGTTTTGATTTACTTGCTCGTTTATCTAGATTATAATACCAACGTGGTTCTAATGTAATAACGGTAGTTATTAGAAAACCTGCATCAGGATAAAAATCATCATTATCATAAGCATCAAACCCTAATTCAGTTCGTAATGCAATTTGATTTGATAATTTCAATTCATTGTAAGCCCATAATCCTGCAAAACCTGTTTGAATTCCGAAGATTGATTTTTCTACACTCTTTTTTTGTGATTTTTCATGTGTGTTCTGTGATTTTGCAATTAATGCAAGTCCACAAAATAATAATGTTAATGCCTTTTTTTTCATTTTATTATAGTTTATAAATTTAGCTGCAAATCAATAAAATTATAATTATTTAAGTTGACCAATAGAAGCGTTGGTATGTTATTATATGTTAAAAAAGACATAACAATTTTTATGAAATACTTTTTTTGAAGTCAGAAGGAGAACGTCCAGTTTCTTTTTTAAAAATTCTATTAAAACTTGTTCTTGATTTAAAACCACATTCGGAGGCAATTCCAAACAGATTATAATTTTTATAGTTATCTAAGTTTATTTTTTCTTTTACAGCTTCTACACGATACTTATTTATTAAATCATAAAATGTAGTGCTCAAGTATTGATTTAACATAGTGGAAAGTTTTTTGTCTGTTGTGGAAAGCTGTTTTGCTAATTTCCCTAATGTCAAATCTTCATCCAAATATGGTTGTTCAGTTTTTATAATAAGTTCAAGTTTATTTTTCAAGTTTTCAAACTCTTCTTTTTTCTCAGAAGATAATGTTTTCTTTTTTTTCTTATTAATTTCAGATTCAATTTCATTATCTAATAGAAAGGATGGTAATAATACTTTAGATTGATTTACACCATAATACGCCAAATATGAAACTAGAACAATCATCGCTAATACAGAAATATTATCAACATTCCACTGAAAATTACCAAAGAAGGATTCATATATTTTAAACCCTAAATCAACACTTATAATACCCAATGAGGATAAAAGCATAATCTTTATCCAATTAAAATCATATTTCGTTAGGTTTGAGTATTTATATTTAGTCAATTTTCGATACTTTGATAACAATCGTGATGAAATAATTAAATATAGAATTAAGTATAAATTTTCAATTCTTATAATGCTACGTATAAAATTTGTTTGTGTGTAGGCAAGTTCGTCTATCTCAAAGTTATTGAACAGTATCGTTGGAATCGTAATGCCAAAAGCAAATAAGAAAGTAGGAATAAAATGTGCCAAAGTATTCTTTATTAATTTATCTTCTTTTAAGAATAAAGATTTTACATATAGAAATAATAAAGGTCCTAAAGTAATTATTGTTATATCATTTGGTAAAAAACAGAGTTTTATGAGCCAATTTATATTATGTAACAAGGCATAAAAGTATACAGCAACAAAAAAGAGAAGTAAAAAAAGTAGTATCAATACTTTTTGAGGTAGTTCTTTAGATTTTATTCTTAATAGTCGCAATAAAATTATTGCAATAATTACGATGCCACCGACTAAAAAGAAATCTAAAATTAGATTCATTAATTAAAATTTAGTTTTTTTCAATGTTTGAAACGTTCATTTGCAGTTTTTTAATAGCTAACGTGCTTGTATATGAAAAGTAGCAGGTTTATGTGTGCCATTTTTCGGATTAATACAAAGATAGCAGAAAAGAAATAAACTTTTGATTTAGCTCTTAACTGCTATTTTTTATATACGTCTTTGTTGGCAGTAGTTTTTGTTCCGCTGTTTCTTTCGTATTTATTCATTAATTCCGTCAACTTTCATAATCGGTCGAACTTCCATTCTCCATTTTCCGTCCTCAAATCTTGGGTCAGATTTTGCAATTTCAATCGTTTCATTTAAATCCTTTGCTAGAATGTGGTAATATCCGGAAATAACTTCTTTGGTTTCATTAAATGGTCCGTCTGTAAAACTTCCATTTTCATAGGATAAAATAATGCCTTCCATTTCCAAAGGTTGGGCCGATTTCATTTTTCCTTCGCTAACCATTTTTTTAATAAATCCGCCAACTTTTTGAACGTGTTCTTGTTGTTGTTCTGGCGAAAGGTTCGCTACTGGATTTCCTTCGCTTCTAATAAATAACATAAATTCTTTCATAATTAATATTTTTAAGTGATTACTTTTTGTTTATTCCTTCGACTTTTTTAATTGGACGAATTACAATTTCCCAACCATCTTCTTCAAATCTTGGGTCTGCTTTTGCAATGGTTATCGCTTCTACCATATCCACAGCTAAAATATGATAATATCCAGAGATAACTTTTTTGTCTTTGTTCAGTTCGGTTTCACTTAAAGCACCTTTGTTACTTGATATTTTAGTTCCTTCCATTTCTAAAGGTTGTGCGTCCTTTAGTTTTCCTGTTTTGGCTAAATTCTCAATGTAGTCAACAATTTTTTGAATATGTAATTGTTGCTTTTCGGATGTTAGGTCGGTTACCCGATTGCCATCTGAATAGACAAAAAGCATAAATTCCTGTTGAAGCTCTGCACTACTGTCAGTTTGAGAATAGCTGTTTGAAATAGTCATACAGACTATTAAGGTGATAAAAATTTTCTTCATAAATTTTATATTAATAGATTATACCTTTATAACAATTGAGTTTGTTAAATAGGGACAACTTCTATTAATTTTTTTTGAAGCAAATTTGCATCTCGCTTATTGTTGGTCAAAGAAATGGCTTTTTTGTAGCTGTTTTTGGCTTTTTCAATCTCGTTTTCCAATTTGTAGAGTTCGGCTAATGTTGAATGAAAAAGATGGTTTTTATCAATTTTGCTCTTTTTTTCAAGATGTTCCAATTCCGATATTGCTTTTCTGTTTCCTTTTACTTTTGAAAGTGCAACAATTCTATTCAGTCGAGTAATTGGGGTGTCCTCTAATTCAATTAAACCATCATAAAGCGATAAAATTTCTTCCCAATCTGTCTTTTCAAAACTTGGTGCAATGCAATGATTTGCGGAAATAGTTGCTAAAATCAGATAAATGGAAACTTTCTTTTCGCTAATGGCTTGATTTAGGTTTTGAATACCTTTATTGATTAATTCTTGATTCCAATTTTTTCGATTTTGCTTGTCCATTTCGATAATGGAATTGGTTACGTTCATTCTTGAATCAAATCGTGAAGCGTTAAAATACATAAGAGCCAAAAGTGCTAAGCAATCAGATTTTTTTTCGAGGTTTTCGCTATTTACCAATATTTCGCAAAGTCGAATTGCTTCAAGACACAAACCATACCTTATAAGTTCGTTTTTTTGGGTTGGACAGTAGCCTTCGTTAAAAAGCAAAAAGATTGTTTTTAAAACAATCGGAAGATTTTCATTAAGATTTTTTGGAAGTTTAAAACTCACATTGTTAGTTCTCAATAGCTTTCGACCTCGTACCAAACGTTTGTTAATAGTTTCGGTTGTTGTAAAAAAAGCATTTGCTATTTCTGAAATGCTGAATCCACAGAGTATTTTTAAAATCAAGCAAATTTGTGAGTTTTCCGAGATTTTAGGATGACAACAAACGAACATCATTTTTAACTGTTCGTCAGAAATCAGTTCTTCGGAAATTTCCAATTTTTCTAATTGTTCCGAATTTTGTTCGATCGTCTGTTCATTAAATTCCGACTGATATTTTTTTTGCTTTAGGATGTTGAGTGTCAGGTTTTTTGCAGTCGTGTACAACCAAGCTTGTGGATTTTTAGGTATTCCGTTGTGTTGCCAATAATCAACTGCTTTTAGTAAAGTTTCCTGAACAATGTCTTCCGCAGTTTGGACGTTTTCAGTTCCTATGTATTTTGTAATAACAGAAACCATTTTTCCGTACTCATTTCTAAAAAAATGTTCGGTCAATTCTCGACTATGTTTTTCGTTAGTTACGGTCATTTTTCCTAATGTCTTGTATAAGGATAATAGCGGATTTCTAAACGCTAATTTTCCGTTTAGACAGACTATAAATATAAAAAAGTGCTTTTGATTAAGCACCAAAGTTGCTATTATTTTTATACATCTCAAGTTTGTCTTTTAAATTAATAAATTCTAGTCGTTTAAGCCAAAGTGCCATACTGTGGCTGACGGTATGAAACTTTTATTATTTCTTTGCTACAACAAAATAACTAGATGCCCCTTTATATAACTTTTCAGTGTCAATTGTCTGAAAACCTCCATTTACAATTAAATCATCTAACTCAGAGCTTTTAAGTCTTCTAATAGGAACTGGGATTACTCCAATTTTGCATAATATCCGAACAAGCTGAATCTGAATATTAACTAAAAATGCCATTTTATCCCGTAAACAAGGTGTTACAGAAATAAATAACCCCTCAGGTTTTAACAATTCATATATCTTTTGCAAAACTACCTGTGGATTAGCCACTGTGTGCAACATATTGAAAGCCAAAATCACGTCAAACGATTCCTTTTTGTACCTTTTATCAAAAATATCCGTTCGCGTGAAATTTATATTTTCAACTTTACTAGCGTCTGCTTTCCGTTTTGCAATTTCAATCATCTTAGATGATATATCAATAGCATGAATCTCTTTCACCAGATTGGCAATTTCACAGGATGTTGTACCAGTACCACATCCATAATCTAAAACAATATTGCTGCCGTTGAGATGCTTTTTAGTGTTTTCTCTGGACTTACTATGAATATATTCAAAACGCTCTTCTGTTTTATCATAATTTTTTGAAGCCCTATCCCAGAACTCTTTCGATTTATTCATTTTATTCACCATTATTAATTATTTAAACTTTTTATTATTCCAATTCCATTTTTTAATGAAACATAAGAACGACTGCGAACAAGAGTTAAACTACTTTTAATGTTGAGACTTTTACCGTTTTCATTTCAATCATTAATCTGGAAAAACTTCACATAGAAAACTCTTGTTATGCATTAGCTGAATGACATCTTTCTCTAACAGTTTAGAGCAAACAATGCGAAGTACATTGTCCAAACCTTCAGTATCTACCGACCACTCTGAAAAGTATGGATGCAAGTTAAATAAGGGTGCCATCCATTCAATTAAAGGAGGGGAACTAAGGTTTGTTTTAAACACCAATACATTCATATTTGTTTACTTTTTCTTTCGCTTTTTGAATTTGTCAAAACTCAGCAATCGCCTTGGAAATTTGATATGGAATACTGACTTTGATGTTTTTCGAAACATTTGTCGAAAAAGTCACTTCATTAGTTGTCAAAAACGTGTGCTGAAAATGGGAATAATTCATGATAGGCATAAATGGAATACCTAATAAAAGAGCCTTACTTTGTGGCAAACCATAGGTGATATTTTCCGTATCGAAGCCAAACCATGTGTTGATTGTTAAGAAATTATCATTGCATTTACCCAACAACACAGCTAACATCGGACTTAAAATTTCCTTTTTAAATTGTCTGACACCTTCATACACATAAAAGTTGTTGTAGACTTTTTTATCTTTCAATGCTCCACGGATAGCGGAATGAATTGATTCAATTGTTTTGAATAAATCGTGAGGATAGATTGGAACCTCATAAATTTCAACGCCAGAAGCTCCATTTCCAATATAGTAATCTTCTAATATTATATTCCCTTCATCTGATTTCATTCTAGAACGTATATCAACAATCAAATTGAACCCAATCACTTTATCTTTTTGATACATTGACATATAGACCATAGCCAACATCACCTCAAAACTAGAACACCATCTAAATTCATTGTTATAAGACTTTTTGATTTTATCGATTTCTTGCCGATTTAAACGAAACTTAACTTCCCTAAACCAAATCCCAGCACCCCAGAGTAGACCGTTACCAACCATTTTTGCCAAATAAAATCCAAGGTTCGGATTGTACGCGTTCACCTTTTTAGACAATTCCTTGTCTGAGTTTATTTTATCAAATATTTGCTTATTATTCAAAGTATGTGAAAAGGAAAGTCTATTATTAACGTTAGTGTACTTTTTTTTCAATTTTTCTGTATCTTGTATACATGCACACGTTTCTGACAATAATTTGAGAAAGATATTAGCTGAGTATGTATCAAAAACAGTGTGGTCCATGTAGAAAACGATAGAGAATTCTCCATACTTGACATAGTGATGAATAGTCACCAAAACAATTGGGATATTCAACTTTTTTATTTTAGAAAAAGGATTATGTGCAATAAAACCAGGAAATTGCTTCCGGAGAATTTTTGAAAATCTTCTCTTGTCATTAAATAGCTCACTTGGCGGCTTTTCGTATGTTTTTTTATCTTCAAAGAATTGATACATAATGCCATCATTATTGGTTTGGGAAATAGAGTATCCAGGAATAGATGTGTATTCAGTATCGTCCTCCCATCTTGATGAAACGAACTGGAATTTAGAGTTATCCACTAAAAACTGTAAAGAATCCTTGAGAGAGCTCAAGAAGTCTTTCATTTCTTTACTGTTTTCAATCTTGAATACCCATTGAAAAGGGGAATGAGCCCTGGAATTATTAGTATCTAAAGCACATGTCTTTTTCTCAACCATAAACGCATTATTTCGCCTACTGATATAAGTCTCTTCTATTTTTTTTATCATTTTTATAACTTTTTATTTGCTTTATTTTATTGCAAAGGAAAGCTATTGGACAAATAAAATTGTTCACTTAAGTTATAAGCTTATTTTTTTTATTCACTAATCATTAGCGGATTCGACTTAATGATCGTGTCTTGATTCCAAGATATCAGGCCACCTGATTTTGCGGAATACTACTCAGCAGAGGTGGCTTTATTTGAAGTAAATTTCAAAACCTCTCTTCCTATGAAGAAGATATAAATTCACACTAATAATTCTACGGTTTGTTTCAGGAACAAATAGAGTTTCTTTAAGTGGAGAATGATGCTTTAACGTTTAGTATAACAGCAGTAGCTGATTGAATATACTTACCTTAAGAATAGGAAGACATTTAAAAAAAGCAATTCGGTTTGAAAGTACTCCCAAACCGCCATTGCTTTTATACCTTTGTTGTACACAAGCTCGGAAAAGCCAACCAGATGGTCTAGTCCATTTCATTTTGCTTGTACCATACGCGATGAAAAGAGCTTACCTTTTCATAACAACGCTTTATGTTTCAATGAACATTTCCATGAGAATACAATGGTTTTTGGTATCATTCTGCCGAATTATAAATAAGGTTTAAAATGAACCGAATTAATGAAGTTTTAAAAGACAAATAAATTTTTCAGACTTTATTTGCTGAAAAAATGGACAAAAGTTATTTGACTATTGATGAATACACAAGAAACATAAGACAAACGTGTTTAGAAGACTTTTTTTTCGGGCTTTAAATCTTTAAGGAGATGACTTTTAATATAAAATTATAAATCAGTCCCAGAATAATCATTAGAGAGAACCCAAAGTGATAAAAATAAAATAAAAGGATTGGGACTCGAAAATGTAAAAAAAGCGATTGAATTTGTTATATGAAAATAACTATACTTTAGATATTCAAGAGCATTAAGAACACTAGATTGTTCAGTTAAGTATTGATTTGTGATGAATTGTTTTCAATTCCTGTTAAGACTCTATTTTAAATCAAATAGCACTTCTGCACTTACCCAATACACTTCTCCTTTTTCCACACCTGCCCATCCTTTTTTTTCAGGATGATTGTATCGTCTTGAGTAGATGAAATATTTTCCTCCAGAAGACATGTATGGGCAATAATATTTCCAATTCTTTTCATAATCTAATGGTATTTCTTTCGGTTTTGTCCATTTACCATTCTCATTAAAGGTGATTTGAAATTTGCTTTGGTCATTCGTTATGGCATAGGCTTCATTTGGAGAAACATAAACTATGAGCTCATTTTTTTCTGATGTAGGTTCAACAATTTTAGGAGTTTCAAATGCACCATTCCCAATGTATTGCGCGCGATAGGTGTTCATTCCTCTTTTATTACTTGGTCTATTCGAACGAAAATACAAACTGCCATCAGCTGTGACTACAGGGTAAGTTTCGTAAGATTCAGTTGAAACGGAAAAATCTACTTTAGATGCCAATTGCCATTTACCATTTACTTTTTTACTTCTGTAAATGTCAGGAGGTATTGCATACAACTCTTGTCTAGTAATATCATTATTATAATGTTTTGGATCAACACCAAGAAAATACATGGTCTTTCCATCTTTGGTAATTGTGGGGTCACAAGCAACAGAAAATAAGACATTGTCAGGATACATTTTTAAAGGTTTGATAGCAGACCATTCCCCATCAATCCTTTCTGAATGATGGATTACAAAACTGTTGTTTACAATTCTGGAAAAAAACATCTCTGTATAGTCATGATTAAAAACAATGTTAAGTTCAATACTTTCTGTATTCACTATGGACGGCGCAAACAATTTTGGTATTGTAATAGGGGGCTCTTGATCGAAATACGAAACTGATTTTTTGATACTACAGCTGGTTAAAAGACCTGAGATTAATATAATCGATACAATTTTATACATAACTATTTTATTATTTAAAACTTATTATTGAATGATGATATTTTAGAATAAACGATGTATAAAGATACCTAGATTTTGATGTTTCGTTTTACTCAGACCATAGAAATCCAAATTGAACCCAAAACCTAAACTTGTTCTTTTAAGAGTTATCCCTGTTCTTAGGTAAACTAGACTTCGTTCATGGAGACCATTTTCTAAATTTAAATTATAAACACCTTGGAATCTTGTATACAGTCTTAACTTTTTTGAAAGTTTAGGCTTGTACTCGATAATGCCTACACTTTGAAAACTAGTATTTGGTAAAAAGGCAATACTCGGACTTATCACAAACAACCACTTGGGATTTGCCGACAAAAATTGAATGCCAGAATATGGCACAATCCCTTTTAAAAAATGATATTGTAATCCACTTGTGACAAATAGTTTATTGTTTAATCTATACGTTATGGCATTGGAAAAGACTAATTCATTAAATCCATCATTATTTTGATAAGGGATTGATAGTGTCATTACTCCAAAATATCCGAATCGACTGTTTTCTCCTAGACGAAAATTAACTATGGAGAGATAATTGATTTTTTCATTGCCAAACATTGTCTCAATCGGAATGGGTGACTTTTTAGTCTCGCTATTTTTCAATGTAACACCTTGTAACAATGAAGGAACTTCTTTTTCTTGGGAAATTCCTAAATGGGGTGTAATCAAAAGAGAAAGAAATATTATCTTATTTATGTTCTTCATCATTCTTAATTATATTTTCTAGTTTAACAACTTTTAAAAGTGGAGATTTTTTCATTGTGATTACTGTCGATTGTTGTTCGTTAATTACTTTCATCTTCATTTAAAGCGATCGTAATATTCTCTTTTTCTGTTTTGAGGCTCTTGATATATCTTGTTATTTTGGTCTAACTTTTTCTATAATTTCTGTGCTCACCCAATACAAATTTCCTGTCCCATTTTCTTCGTCTCTGCCAAAAAACAAATATTTGCCATCTGGCGTGATACTCGGACTCCCTTCGTTAAAATTAGAATTTATTTCATTTCCTAAGCTAATTGGTTTTGTCCATGTCCCGTCTTTATCCTTAAAGCAGACATAAATATCGAGGTCTTTTCTTTTTTCATTTTGTTTGTTTCGATCCTGTACCAGCAAATAATCTTGAGATGGAGAAATAAACCCGTGATGACCAAATTCAAGTTCAATTTCCTGTACTTCGGGAAATTCACCGTTTATATTAGGTGCATAGTACATTTTTCCATTTGAAATACTTGTATAAAAAAGGCCTCCGTTTTTAGCTTGATTAATATAAAATACTATGTCATCATTAATAGGTGAATTAAGTTGTATTGCATCACTCCAGGAATCCTCTAAACGGTTTATGTACCAAATTTTCTCATCCGAAAAAATAGAATCCAAAGCTGTGAAGTAAATCCTTTTGTTAATAGGGCTAACGAATGGATATAATTCCTCATTCTTCCCTCCGTTGGTAAAATTTGCTCTTTTAACGGGAGTCCATTTATTACCTTTAAGTTTTGAGAAATAGATAGATATTTTTTCATCTTTTTTACTAGCCGAAAAATATACTTCATCTAAATTAGGAGAAAAAGAAATATTCGATGCATTCCTAACAATTCCAGGAGCAAAAAATTCTGGAATTAAACCTGGTGGTTTTTGTCCAAAATAGAGGTTTTCTGTAGTTGGAGAATCGCTTTCTTTTGATAATTGTTTTTTAGTATTACAGGCGTTTGATAATAGTGCGAATACAAGTATTAAAATAAAATACGCTTTTTTCATGTTAGAACTTTTTTAATTATTGGCGATACTTAATTACAATCATTCTCGTTGTAAACTTGCTAAAAACAGGCATTTAATCAGACATAGTGTTGGCATTAGTTATTGTTTATTTCAGATTCTATATTCACCCATTTTACTTTCCAATCTTTTCCTAAATGTCCTCCAGTCGTAAAAAAAAGAAACTTATCATTAGGTGTTATATATGGATTTCCTTGTCCCTTATTATTGATTTTATCATTCAGTTTTTTTGTATTTATCCATCCACCTTTTCCATCATTATAGCTAATCATTAAGTCGAGTTCGTCTCCAATTGATGCAAAAATTAAATAGTCTTCTTTTGGCGAAACATATGGTGTGCATTTTCCTATTTTGGAATTCATAGAGATTGTAGTTTTTTCTGCATTTTCAAATTTACCGTTCACTTTTTTTGAATGATAAATATCCATTCCGCTATAATCCAAATTACTTGTGTGAAAATATAGAGTTTCCGAATTTGTAATTGTAGGATGCGAAACTAATTTGTCTCTTAAGTTTGGGATATCAACAAAAACAGGCTCTTTCCATTCTCCCTTAACTTTGTTAGATTTCCAAATATGCCAAGTATTAAAAATACCTTTAATATTTGTCGGTCTTGTTGAACTAAAATAGATAGAATTTCCATCAGGCGAAAAACTCATTCCGTGTTCGTTATATTTACTGTTGAAAAATGCTTTATTTGGTTCAGACCAATTTCCGTTTTTATTTTTTATTACGAAAACTTCAAATTTCTCAAAGCTATTATCCGAAATAGTATAATAATATTCTTTTAAGTTAGGGCTAAATATTCCTTTATGAATAAGTTTATTTTCAGGAACTAAATTTTGCTTGAATTCAAAAGGTATGTTATTCGGAATTTGGTCGGCTAAAAATTTCATTTTTGTATTATTGTTTTCATTTTTACAACTCAAAATGACAATTGTAAATAGTAAGATGATTTTGAGTTTATTCATATTCTTAATGTCAACTATTATATATAATAACTTTTAATATCAGTTTGTTTCTTGTAGAAGAGAATAGTATTATTGTCATAAAATGAAGGTTGGTTATCATAACCGTCATTATTTGAAATATTTTTAAGATTTATCAATTCCATTTTGTTATTATACTTTACTATATCCAATAAAAAAACCTCTGTATTGGATGGAGCAAAAAAGTTTGTTGAAATTGCAAGTAAAACTAGTAGTGTTATTGTTTTTATTTTCAATTTATTTATTGTCATCAAATACATTACCTTTACTATAACAAACATCTAAATAAGAGAATTAGAGTTGGTGTTAATCGATGTCTTTTCAGACTTACCCCAAGTCAAAGTTTTTTTTTAATATTCATCTAAAAGTCAAATCAAAAGATTAGGTGATTTTGCATACACGCATAAACCTTTCGATTTTAGAATTATTTGAACTTTTTTACATGATATTATGTGGAAGCCCGTTATCTTCTAATATTATTTTTTCAATCAATTCGTTTTCTTTCTTGCTTTGAACGTGTTTAGAATCTTCAATTAGCGCTACACTTATTAAAGTTGGAAATATCTTTTTTGCTCTTTTAATCATTTTATTTCCAGGAAAAAGTATGTCATTTTTTCCAGCAAATAATGTTATCGGTGTTTTTATTGAATTAGCTTTTATCTTTTTTATTACTGGTACAGGTGTAAAATCCATTTTAAAATGTAAGAAAATTTTTGATAAATATTTTACTGCAAACTCATCACGTTCGGTGAAAATTTCTGATAAAAATTTCTCAACATATTTAACTTTCTCCGTTTTCATATATCTTTTCATTGGAATAAATATTTTGAATAAAGCTTTGAGCGGATTTCCATTAACAATATAAGCAGGTGCAGACAAATAAACTTCTTTGATTTTACTTTCATTAAATTCAAGAGTTTTTAATATTACTAATCCTCCAAAAGAAAAACCTGCCATAATAACATTTTCAATTTTTAGAGAATCAATTACTTCATTTATCCATTTCCCATAAGAATCATCTTTCATATTCAATCTTGTTTCAGCACTTTTGTTTGGTTGAGCCAAAACATCAATGGCATAAACTCTAAAATTCCTGCGTAAATTAGGATATGTTTCTAGAGCTATTGGTGCACAACCATTAGAACCATGAACTAATATAATTGGTGGATTTTTATCATCTCCACTAATGATAATATTTGTTTGTCCATATTTTGTATCAACGGTTTTGTATTGATATTCAATATTCAATTCTTTTAATTTTTCATCATAAAGGTTTAAAATTTCATTTTTTCCTTTTTCAGATTTATATAATGAACTCATTTTATTACTTTTTAGATTCGGTGAAATTAAAAAAAACTAAATTGAAGTACATTCACTTTAGTTAATTACAAAAAATAAGTATTAAGACAAGTTTACTAATTAAAAATTGATAGGTAAGGATCTATCTAATAATTTATTATTTATGTTATATCCTTATCTAACCGATTTAGGTAAAATTGAGTACAAAAAAATTATTCTCCATTGTTTTATGTAACATGCTACTGCTTTTATATTTTGTTGGCAGTAGTTCTTATTCTTTCATTTGTGCATAAAATTTTCTCCATTCAGCAGTGTCATATATCAAGTTTGATTCTTTTATAAGCCCATCTTCAATCCTAAACCACTCAGTTCCCGTGTTTGATTCTAGACCTTTTACAGATGATGTAAAATCATAAAAGACTGCTATCCAGTTTCCGTTTTCGGCAATATTAATAATCTCTATTCCTGTAACTACAGCACCAATTTGTTTGGCTAATACAATAAATTCTTCTTTTGAATCGAGTTCAACCATTGGATTTTTAAACCTATAATCATCTGCTAATAGAGCCAAAGACGCTTGAATCTTTTCTGGGTTATTAAACCCATTTAAAAATTTGGTTACAATTTCTTGATTTGTCATAGAAGTGCTTTTAGTTTGTTGCGCATTGCTTTGGATTGAGAATATGGTCAATCCAATAATAAATGCATGTTTTATTAATTTCATCATTCTATTTTAAATTTATGATGAGACAAAATTGCAACAGATTAAAGGTTCTATTCTTGGTAAAAACCAAGATTCCCTAAATTTTAACTGTATTGATTAATTTACTGTAGTTTGTAGGGTCGATTCTTAAATATGAAGCAATATCTTTCTGTGAAAGCATATTTATCAAATGCGGACTTCTTTTTACAAATTTTTTAAAACGAGTTTCGGTATTGTAAGCCATCAATTGATGAAGTCTTTCGATTATACCAATTAAGAACTGTTCTGTGATAATTCTAAATAAGGTTTCAAGTTCCCTATGTTCTTTTATCAACTGAGCATGTTTAGAGTAAGGTATTCGTAAGAAAGTGCTATCTGTAATCGTTTCAAGATAGTATTTGGAAGGTGTTTGTGTAAAAAAAGATTCTACTATTCCGCTAAATGAAGGTGCATAGGCAAAAAACATCACGTGTTGTTTACCTTCATTTAAGTAGTATGACTTTTGAATTCCATCTTTCACAAAATATAAATAACGTTCAGTTCTGCCACATTCAGTAATTATCGTTTTTTTTGGTATTGAGTATTCAGTCCAATATGATATATATTCATCAAGAATTTTATCATTTACTTTATGTATATCTGATAGAAATTTTTTCAAGAGTAAATTGTCAACATTTAAACAGCCCAAAACAATCATTATGAGGTAATTAAATTAAAATATTAACTTTGAAGGACTGAGCTAGTACTTTTCATAGGGTATATTGTTATGTGCCGTTTTTTTTACTCAAATATTCTATTTTTAAATAATTCTTTTAATTCATCAAATGATTGTTTGGGTTTTTTACAAATGTAAATGAACTGATATAATTCTTCTTCATTTTCCGAATAGGGATTATAAATTATTTTTACCTTAACTACTTCATCAAAATATCCTTGAAAAAAATCTCCAGAATTATAACTTAAGGCTATCGTTACATTTGGCATTTCTCCTTTTGGAACCCAATTATAGAAACTACCGTGTAATGAATATGCTTTTGGTAGATTATACTGTTCTTTGAATAAATTAACAGCGCCTGTTTGAGCGTAATGTTTGCCCCAAATAATAGTGTTTTCTTTTTCTTTATCTGGAATACTGTCATATACATTTTCCAATTCCTTTAGCGTAATAGCCCACTTTTCTTTTGAATATCTTTCATTAAATCTGACATTGAATTGGCCACCATTTACAACTTCTCTATTTTCATATGCATAGTCGTTTTTTAAATAAGTTTCTAACTTAAATACAGGCATTCCAAATGGAATTAATAAAACTCCAACAAAAAGAATAATTGCTATTGGATACATCAACCATTTTCTTTTTGCTAAAATAATATTTTCCCAAAAGATACCGCCAAATGGTAAAATGGTCAAAGCAATAGGATAAAAATAATATGCTTTTCCTTCGCTAAATACCAAGAAAATAGCGGATAGTAGGATTGATAATATCAATGGTCTATAAGCTTTCATTGAATAATGAAACGTTGAAATAACTGCTGCAACACTAATAGGCAATGTTAAAGGATTCAAAGCCATAAAAAAGTCCTGTAAAACTTCGAAATATGTTTGTTTATCCAGCTGGGTTTCATAAAGCCTGTTAAACATTTTCAGAACAGGGAAGTCATTAACAATTTGCCAAATAATATTTGGACTTATTAAAAGGATAAAAGCAATAATATTCCACCAAAAACCGTGTTTTAATAGTGCTTTTCTTGTTGATTTAAAAAACAATAAGGACGAAACTCCGAAAATAAAGAATACAGCATCATATTTAGTCAAAAAAGCCAATGCAGCACCAATGGTAAGCAACCATAAATATTTTTGGTCTAGATTTTTAATATATTTAGTCAGAAAGAAAAAGTTTACTACCCAAAATAATTGACCAAATATCACTGGTTGAAATAATTGTTGAGTACGTCCAAAGGCTGGTGCTACTATGATACATAATAAAACTATAAAAACAGACTTTGTCTTTCCGCCTAATTCAACGACAATTTTGGAAACAAAAATGAGTATTAAAATTGCAGCGATATGAGAAAATATGTGATGTACAAAAACTGATTCAGATTGAAATAAGTTTTGGATAAATGCTAATAACCCAATTAATGGTGGAAATTCCATAAATCCAAATGCAAGATGATTTCCTGTTTCAATATGAAGTAGCTCGTCTCCTTGGAAACCTGAATTACTATCAGCTACTAAATGAAGAGCTAATTTGACGATGCAAAAAGCAAATATTACAAATTTAGTGTGTTTATTCATTTTTATTTAGTTGAAATTTTTTAATGGTATTGTCCGAGCCATCTGCAACGTAAATATTTCCTTCATCATCAATTATAATATCGTGATACATAGAAGTTGGTTTATCATAGAATCCTGTCCTACCGAATTGCATTTGCAGGTTAGTATTTAAATCAAAACGAAAAATATCTGAACCTTTGGGAACTGTGTCATTTTCAATCATTAAATCTATTGCAAACAAATACTCATTCTTATTATCTATCGCTACAGATAATAACATTCCGGTCTCACTATTATTCCAATCTGCAATGAAATTTCCTTCGGTATCAAATTTTTGAATTCTATTATTTTCACGGTCAGCCACATATACGTTACCCAAATTATCCAAATCAATTCCGTGCGGGACAATGAATTCACCTCTTTTATTTCCATGTTTGCCCCATTCAAATAAATATGCTCCGTCTTTTGAGAATTTAACGACTCTTCTGTTATAGTATCCATCGCTCACATAAAATGACCCATCGTCTGATACAGCTATATCCGTAGGAAGATTAAAATGAGAAGAGTCATCTCCTTGAATTCTAGCCTCTCCTAATGTTAAAAGTAGCTTTCCTTCTGAACTAAATTTAAAGACTTGTTGTAAGCCAACATCTGTAACCCAGATATTATTTTCTTTATCAATTTCTAAACCATGTGGCATAATAAATAAATCTGCTCCCCAACTTTTTAATACTTCCCCAGTTTCTTTATCGAGCGTTAAAATGGTGTTTTCTTGAATTTTCTTTTCTGGGAATGTATCTCCCCAGATTCTACCTGTTCTGTGAAGAACTAGAATATTATTATTTGAATCAATTCCTAGTCCAGATGGTAGGCCTAAAACATGATTTTCAGATAACTTGGGCCATTTTTCAACTAAAACATAAGAATCTGTATTTATAGATTCTTTTTCTACTATTTTTTTTTCTGACTTTCGACATCCTAAGAGTAAAAGTGCTGCAAAAAAGTAAAAAACACTTACTTGTTTATAAATCATTTTTGTATTTATGGTTTTGTTTAAATGTCTTGTCCTAAAAAATATGGCTACAGGTTAATCTACTAATTTACCAAATACAAACCGAGTAAAAAATCCGTGAGTCCCGACACTTCGGATTCGCAAGTAGTCTGAAACCAGGTAATTAATTTTATACATATTTATTATGTGTAGTCTTTTTTGTTTTTGTCAATAGGTGCGATAGTATTAAAAATAAGAATGCTATTCCAAAGCCTAAAATTCCAATATTAATTCCTAACATAATCTTTTCACTTCCATCTAAATATTTCATAGAACCACCATATCCGCCTTTTAAAAAGAATGCTAATAAAAACCCTCCCGTTACTATTAGACTTAATATGGTGCTTAATAGGACTTCTTTTTTATACCAAACTAACCACAAGCATACTAATCCTATACTTGAGTTGGTAATCAATTGCCAAACTTCGTGGATTCTAGCATGAGGCGTCCAATCTGGATTCCAAACATGTGTTTCATTTATATCCAAAAAAGGTACGACAACGGCATATAAAATTACACTAAATGTTATTGCTATTTTTTTTATCATACTATTTGTTTTTAGATTACACACAACGTTGTTGTGCAACGTTTTTTTATTCAGATTAAAATCGGTATCCTATTCTCAAATGTAGATTAGCTGTTGTTTCGCTTTCATTTTTAAGAAATCCAGCTTGTTTAGCAAAAATGTATCTATATCCAATTCCGATCCCAGTTTCATATGTGAAATAGTTTCCTATATTTCGTCTAACTCCCCAAGTTGGTATTATTGATATGTCGCTAATTATACTTACATTATCAGTGTTTGAAATAACAAACCAATCTGGATGATAACTCGTTTTTAATGAAATAAAATTCCCACTATTTCCGTCAATTCTACGTGATTTATTCGCTCTTTTATTCAGGTTATAATAAAGTCTTGGCTCAAGCGTAATTACAGGTGTCAATAAAAACCCTGTTCCATCATAAAAATCTCCTCCCCAAATTCCGCTATCAAATCCGATTTCAGAACGCAATGCAATTGAATTTGATAACTTTGTTTCGTTATGTGCCCAGATTCCTAAAAACCCAGTTTGTATTCCATAAGTTGATTGTTCTACACTTGCGTTTTGTGATTTTGCAATTAAAGTTAATCCGCAGAAAGTTAAGGTCAATAAAATTATTTTCATTTAGATTGGTTTTTTAAGATTAAATTATTTGTATGAATTTATCATGAACTATTCCGTTCTGGAAATGTTTTACAATTAATGTTATATGGCGTATTTCATTTCAGGCATTCTCAAGTTTGAGAAACCCTTTTTAATCAAGAGAGTTGTCATTTGGTGTTTTATGAATTTCCTTTCTAAATTCTTGATAATATGACAAAACACCGCTTGGGTCCTCAATTTGTGGCCAATGTCCTATGTCTTTTTCCAGTAGCTTTATGTTAGGGTTAGGAATTAGTTCTTTATATCGATTAGCCATATGAATACCAGAATTGGGATCGAATGGACCATTTATAAAACACATCGGGATCTTCGTTTTTTGCATTACACTTATCCATTTTTCTTGATGGTTTAATTTGTCAAAAACTAGCCTTCCTATCAAATATGCAATTGATTTGCCGTCGTTATAATTTAAGATATCCCAGAATTGATTTATGAGTAGCTTTGTGGGTTGGGTGTTGGGGCCAAAAATTGGTTTTATTGATTTTTCTAATTTCTTTTTAGTGAGAAACTTACTCAACAACTTTCCGATAGGCTTGGGAGATTGTGAAAGCAATCGCTGTATCATTCTAGGTTTATAACTATCCATAAACAACCCTCCATTCATAAATACCACGGATTGTATTTTAAAGCAGTTCTGTGAATCTAAATCTCTAGCTAATAATTCTTGCATGACACTTACTCCTAGATCATGTGAAAGAATATGAGCTTGTTTAATACCCCAAAACTTAATTAGAAAATTGACAATTTCACAATGTTCATGAAAACTATAGTCATGATCTTTGGGTTTATCTGAAAATCCCATCCCCAAATAATCAAATGCAAAAACGGTGTAATTTTTTATTAGATTTTTCCAAACAGATTTCCACTCGAAGGTATTAAAAGGATACCCATGAAGTATCAAAAGATTAGGTCCGCTACCTTCCTTTATGTAAAATATTTGATGACCGTTTACATCTATTGTTCGCCCCTTATTCTTCCAAGCAACCACTTCTCTGTCCATTCCTAATTATTATGTTTAGTACTATCACAAAGTTACTTATTAGGTATGATAGAAATTTGTAAAAATCGGTCGTTTTCGTTATTTGATAGATTTTTTGGAGTGTGGTTGGTATGCTTTTTTATTTCTTTATTAAAATGAGATCTGTCGTAATAATTTTGGTTAGACAATAAATCTCCTTTTTTGATGTCTTTGAATGATGCCGAACATCGTAGTATATTACAATAGCTTTTTAATGAAAGCCCAAACATTTTATTAAAGTATCTATTTATTTGCCTACTAGACCAAAATAATTTATCTGTAAAGTAGTTCACACTTTCATTGCCTTTAGTTTGGCTCAATAATTTAAATAGATAAAGTTTTCGATCGTCTAAATTATTTTCTCTATTGATTTCTTGACTTATTATAGAACTTAATATATTAATTGTATCTATATTTTTAGTAAAGTCAAATGAATTTAGGTTCCAAAAAGTATTGGGCAACTTTTTTTCTGAGTTTATTATGGGAGCAATACTTTCATAGAATATATATTCCACAGCTGGTAACTTAAATTGTATTCCGAAAAGTTGATGGTTTGGAGGAATCATAACTTCAACCTCTTTTGTGTATAGTCCTGTTAGCACGGTACTTTGGTATTTGTAATTATCAAAGCGAACGATAATATCAAAAAAACCGTCAGGTAAAATAGTGTAATTAAGATTTTGTGATGAATCGTTGTCTAACCACCAAAAACATCTAATGTACTGTTTCAAAATGGTATTTGATGCTTGTTGGTGGTAGATCATATTCTATACTTCAGGTTTGAGTTAATTTATGAGAAAAACAACTCTAAGTGTGCATGCATTAATTTGTGTCTTTCACTGTATTGTGTTTTTTGTCTTTACGTAGAATTATCCAAATTAAAATTGAAAAAAATAACGTTAATAGAGCAAAAAACTTCTCGATATTGGTTTTAGCTAAAATATTTCCAATAGTATTCAACCCAAATACTACAAAGAAACCCCATAAAATAACATTCACTACTTTTATTGGTATAAATCCTCCTAAATATTTTCCTTTTATCAATAGGATTGAAAATAAAAAGAGATTGATTATGATTGAAATAGTTTCAAAAACATACATTTCAGAATCATTTTTTAATCTTCCTCCCCAAGTAATTTCATAGGGAACTATTTTTATCATAATACATAAATGAAAAAGTATTATTACTACTAATAGATAGAGCATAGTTTTAATTGCAGATTTCGAATTCATTTTATATTATTCGTGAAAATTATGATTAAAATTAAGTTTTTATGTTGATATTGAGTTATTTATGTTTTATGAAATTTCCATAAAAGCATCGTAATTTACATTTTTTTTTTCAATGTTAGCTCTAGAAATTAATCTCGGTTTATCGTTATGTAATGAATGACTCAAAGCAACTGAATAAACTTCCTAGAGGTTTTGTAGTGATATTGTGTTTATCGTAATTGCTTTTCTATTTCACTGTTTTAGACGGATAGGTTCTAAAGACATAAGCAAAAAGTATTACAAAAATCACATACACAGCTGTGAGTGGAATAATAATTTCTGGATGTGTTTGGATATTAGAAGGAATTTTAACTAATACAATTGTTCCAACTCCAAAATGCATTAGATTTCCAATGGCAATCGGTTTATTATAAATCCCACCTATTAATGTTTCTTTTGCCATCCAATTTAATATTCCTAAACCCAAGTATAATGCACTCAATATCTCAAAAAAAAGTATTGTAATACTATTGGTTAAACTGATAGATAATCAGTAATCTCATTTGGTTAAAAAAGAGAAGGACGCCAATAACTAACATAAATAAGGCACTTGTGGTCATTATTAATTTTGAACTCATAGCTTTTTCTTTAAATAGTTAGTATTTCAATATTAGTTAAGGCTTGTATATTTTCAATTGTTTTTATCTGCGATAAGAAAGATGACGAGGAACTAATAAAATAATCTGAAAAATAAACCAGTATGTTACTTTCTCCTCCTCTGATGAATAATAAAATAACTTAGGTAAACCATAAACGCTACTTCTTTAGATATTCGACCTTTTTTGATGGATTAATTAATTCAGATTATAATTTTAATTAGCGTTAATTAAATTACCAGTGCCCATAATATTTTGTTTAATTTCAGGTGTTCCTTTGTAAAAAACATCACCCCTCCCAGTTAACCTTACATCTAATAATTGGGTTGCAGTAACCTTTATACTTCCAACTCCTATGGAATTAATAATGCAATTGTCAGTATTAAGCTTAAAACCAAAAAAGTTTCCTCGTCCTCTATTATTTACACTCAAATTTTCTAAAGTATAAATATCATAATTTGCTTTAAAAAAACCAGAACCATTTAAGTTAGCATCAAAATTAGTTAATCCTTCAAATTGATTTAAGCTAATGTTTCCACTTCCATTTATCTCAATGTTTAAGTTGTTTTGATCCTCAAAATCATTCACTATTATATTTCCAGAACCATTTATTTCTAAATGCTTAATATTTGGAACTATTATTTCAATTGCTAATTTGTAATTTCTATAACAACCTGCTTCTAATCGGATGTCCCAAATATTATTTGAAACCGATGTTCTTAAATTTTCTATAATATTTGAGTTCCCTATTACTTTTACTTCTTGTAATAAACCTTGAGAAATCCTAACATTCTCTGAGCCATGTAAGTTAATCCCATCAAAATCGGAAAGTGACAAAACTTGTGTAGTAATGCTTTCCTCTCCTCTAATACAATCTATATTAGAGGTATCGCAGGAGGTTAATCCGAGAATTGAAAATATTAATAAGAATATTTTATTAAAGTCTATTTTAATATTCATTTGATCAGTTTTATTTGTCGATGAATTTTTATTATTGATATATCAGAAATACAAGTGAATATATTTAAGATTTATGATTAAGTCTAATTAAGTATTTAGAAATTTTCGAACGTATGTGTTAATTTTAGTTTAGGTATTATGAGTATTTCTTTATTCTATATTGTGTTCTTCAAAAAGATATTTAATTGCTCTATCAAAAACGTTATCATTTAAAGAACTAATATCTGCCTCTGTATTTTTTATATAAATATCAGGAACATGACCAACACCATCTAAACTTTCTCCGTTAGGAAATAAAACTTTTTGTATTGAATATATGTAATGCCAAGCATTAGGTAGAAATCGTATATTACTTTGCGTTGAAAAGTCCCCAGCAGTGCTGTCTCCAACCTGAATAACATGTTCGTAAGATTTCATATATGACAAAAGTGTTTCTCCAGCACTTATCGTTGCTCTATCCGTTAAAACAACTACTGGTTTTACATACGAATTTTCTTGATTTGGATATGTGTAAAATTCTTTTATTTCATCAAAATCATCATAATTTACGCCATTTCTAGTTTGAGTTGTAAAAACAAAATGCTTTCCATCTGAAAATGCTTGTGCAATTCTAGCAGAATATCTATCGTCACCACCCTCATTTTGTCTTATATCAAAGATTATAGCGTCATAATCTTTGAGCTCATGTATAATATCATCTATTACAGAGGGATTTTCACCTCGCATAACACCCAAATAAATATACCCGATATTTTTATCTTTTACTTTTCCGTAAAGCAGTCTATCTTCTGATGTTATTTCTGTTACAAAATCTAAATATTTTGATATTATGAGCTCCTCACTTATCTCAAATGACGATTGCTCATTTAACGAATAACCAGAACTATAATGATGCCCATTTCCATCATATAATGTAGTGTGGCTATCGTCTAAATGCTCAATTAGATTAGATAAGATACTCCATAGTTCTTCATCTGAGATCTCATCATTTACTTGTGGTCTGTACACATTATATAATTCATTCCAGTTTATATCTCTTTCGGTAAATAAACTATAATGCTGTTCGAAATCATTCCAAAAAATTTCAAAGTTATTTGTTTGTGTATCTGGTTGATCTTCACCAATAATTGCTTGAGAGCAAGATGAAAGTGAAATTAGTGCGAATAGAAATATTAGATTTTTCATATTAAAATTGATATAACAAACTTGTTGAGAACCTATTGGATAAGCTTTTAAATTCACTTACTGTTTTTACACTTTGAATATTCAAATCGTAATCAAATTTCAAATTAAAATTATTTGAAATTTCATATCTGTAATTGACATTCCAATGTATTGATTTGTATTTTTTGAACGATGTTAACTTGCCATCAAAAATAATATTGAGAGGTTCATCTTGGTTCTCAATAATATACTCATCTATTCCGTTATAAGGTGGACGACTTAAAAATTGTAGTACTGGTATAGCTATTGTACTTTCAATATATTGCTTTGGTGCTGGTTGTTTTGATACTGCAAGATTAATTGATAAACCTTGTGCAGAAACATAACTAAATGCATCCTGGTTGAACCAATCCATATATAAAAGATCTAAATTATACGAGCCTCCAACGTAAAAGTTGGTAGATTCTTGATTAGTAGATAAATTCTTTAAATAAGTAAAACCAACGCTTCCCGTATAATATGAAGTACTAAGTCTATCTGAGCGCCCAGATTTTAAAATGCCATCTCCATATTTAATATTAAATTTCATTATGTTTTTTGAATGTCTCTCATAGAAAATAGAATAAAATAAAGAGCCTCCTTTTTGATTAAGAGGTGAGAAATTAGTGTCTTTTAAATTATCTAAACGATAGCCAATACCAATCCCTAAATAATTCTTAGGTATTGACTCTTGCTGTTGAGCAAATATGTTAATACTAAATAGGAATATTAGAAAAATTACTAAAACTGATATTTTCATTACTAACTCTTTTTAATTATTAAGTGTTGTCATTCTAAAAATCTTACCATTTTCTACTTCATAAATAACTATTGCTTCATGATTATCCTCCATTTTGTCAGATATCACCTCTTTGTCTATAATAATATTGCCAATGATAATTCGGTTGGATATTTCACAATGTAAATCTGGACTTCTTGTGAATAACTCAGAAAAGATATCATGCAATTGTTTTTGACCATCAACATAAATCTTATTTTGAAATTCATAAACTTTTACATCAGCACTGAAGGTTTTCACAAAATTATCAATATCCTTCTCATTCCATGTGTCAAATTGTTTTTGAACAATAGCTTCAACTTTAAGAGAACCTTGTTTTCCTCTAATAAAATACATACTAATAATTTCACTATTATTAATTTCATATAGCTTAGCTTGATGATGTTCTTCTCCTTTAATAGTAATAAGTTCTTCATCGATAACTATATTCCTATTACTAATTCTTTTAACTATTTTAATTTTGGATTTAGGGTTGTCAGAAAAGAATTGTTTATAGTTTGATTTTAATTTAGAATTACCTGTGTAAAGTGTGTCATCCGGAAAATTTTTAACTGTTATATTTTTAGAAAAAAAAGAAGCAAAATCTTCCCAGTTACCTTTATTGTATGCCTCAACTTGTTTTTGAACTATAATTTCTGGAGATTCTTCTGAAACAAGAACCAGGTGCTTATTGTTTGGACTTACTGAAATTCTAGAGATTTCATTTATTTCTTTCTCTTTAAAACTATATAACACACTAATATTGTCGTCATTTGTATTTAATTGAACAATTTTTTTACCATTAGGAATTAAAACGATATTATCCGCTAGCCAACAAATATCCTTAATCGGAATGGGTAACGATTTTATCGTTTTGATATTTCCAGAAATAGGGTCTAAAGATTTGATTGATGAAGCATTATTTTCATAACTTATAAAACTTATCAAACTAGAATTTGGAATCTTATGTAACGACCTACCTACGTCATGTGCTACAGTGATGTTGCTGTTATCATCTAGATTGGACACTACTAAATCCATCTTGTCGTCGACCAAAACTGATGAAACTAAGATTGTAGAAGTGAACCAAACGTTATACCCAACTTTTACCTCCTTTAAAAGTATTTTAGATGTACCATTGGCCAAGTCGTATTGATACAATCGCTGCAATCCGTCATTGTCTATGTGAACGGCAGAAACTGCTTGCCTATTCGGAATTTTTAAAGGAGAATATTCACTTTCGAATGGAGTATCTGTCAACCAAGAAACTTCCTGATTATTTATATCGTAACTTCTTATATCCGTTTGTCCATGTCTTGTAGATGAAAAATGCACAGTATTAACATCGAAAAAACAAGGTTGATTGTCATAACCGTCACTATTGGAAATATTTTGAAGATTTGCCAATTCAATAGTCTTATTTGATTTTATAATCTCAACTAAAAAGACCTCGGTATTCGATTGAGCTTTGAAAACTAATGAAAAGAAAACTAATGAAGTAAATAATAAGATTCTCATGGGACATTTTTTTATTTAATTTCTTTTATGATGTAATGTTTTTATGAGCTTTTGTTTTAGCTAGTCTTCGAAACATTTGTACAATACCTCTATAAGATTATATTAATGAGAGTAATCATGAAAGGAAGTCCATTTTAATCCCTACTAATTGTCTTAATGGATTGCTATAAAATTTAGTCCTATTGCTTTACTAATTCCATTAGCATTTTTCTACCACCAAAATCAATTTCTTGCCTTAGAATTTTTCTTGTTGAGGTATCTATATAATAAGTGCTTATAGCAGAGTTATTTGAGATTTCATCTGTAGTTTCAACTTTCCAAACTTTCTTCTTAGTCTCATTAAAATTAATAGTTATTTCTTTTGTATTTTTAATAGTTGCTTTAATTACTCCTATTTTGGCAGTGGGATTATAGTCAAAAATCGAAATAGTATTTGAGTACCCTTCTTGTAAAGGAAGAAATCTTAATAATTGAGGATAGAAATTACTGTCAAAAAAAGAGGTTTTAGATTTTTCGGAAATTTCTGTTTTGGTTTCTGTTTGTTTATCTAAGTAATATCCAGTAATTTTTTCTCCGAATTTTAATACCATATCTCTTTGTTGATTGTATGACGAATGATATTTAGGTTCAAAATTTAGTGTTCCAACAACCGTACTGTCAATCCATTTTGTAGGTGACTGTTTCATATGGACTGTTGTAATAATGTATATATTCTCTTTTCCTTTCTGAATTTCTGTTTTTACTTTTCCAATTTGTACTTTAAGTGTATCTTGAAACATAAACCAATTCATCTCTGATGTTTCAGACTTGATAATGTTTTTGCTAACTGTATTGTTTAATGGGCTTAATGGGATTTCTTGGCTAAATACATTGAAAGAGACACTAAATGTAAATAGTAGTATGTAAAGAGTTTTTTTCATTCGTCTAATTTTTTATGGCTATTTGATTATTTAATTTTTAAATAAAATGCACAATGTAATTGCTCTGCAAAATTAGACGCTATTAATTTATTTTTTATTAACTAAAGTGAATGTATTTGTATTTTGTTTTATCAATTATACCTAATTAAACTAATTACTAATCGATGTAAATGTCCTTATCATTTTGAATAATAAGGAAGCTTTGTGATGTTCGTAAACTTAATGATGAAGAAAATAATGTCAGGCATGATTCGTTTGCAAATACCTTAATAGTATTTGCTATTGAGAGCACACTAATGGAAAAAATAATTTAGTTCAAAGAAGTTGAATAATTATTAAATATTCTCTTGCGAATTCTACTAAGTGACTGAGGCTGCATACCAAGATAGCTTGCAATTTGGTGATTCGGAACTCGGTTAAATAAAGTGGGTCTAGTTTCTAATAAATTTAGGTATCTTTCTTCTGGCGAAGAAGATATGAAAAGACTCCATTCTGCTTTTGCTATATTCAATTTTTCTACTGCTATTTGTTGAAAAACAGCATCTAACCTAGGAAGTGATGCCCTTAATTCTTTTTCAAAAGCTTGATCACTAATCGTAAGCACACAATCTTCTCCACATTCCCAGTAATGTTTAGATGGTGAGCCCTTTCCGTCATGAGCAAAAGGAGTAAATGTATCTCCTTCGGTAAAGAAAGCTGTTGATTTTTCTACTCCATCTTTAATCAAATATTCTCTTACACAACCTTCCACGACCATATAACACTTGGTCGGAATTTGACCTTCTCTTAATAAGATTTCATTTTTTTTGAATCGTTTTACAATCGTTTTTTCAACGATAAGTTCAATCTCCTTTTCATTCAATATATTTGCACAACTTACTATCGCTCTAATTTTTTCCTTTAATTCCATAGTGTACTTTTATAATTATCTTAACACAGGATCATGTTTTAAGAATGATTCTTATTTAGCTTAAAATATAGATAATATTCTATGATTGCTAATATAGAACTTTCAATTTATTGTATTATAGATTTATGTATATATTAACAAAACGATTCTTTAGAGTAAATGTTACTAATAGTAATTTATTTTCCAATATTTAATACCTTTAAATTTAATGGTTTAAAAAATAATTGCACTATTTTCATGCCTTTTAAAGATTAAGAGGTATAAATAAAGAATGTTTAATTTCTGTATTGTGATGTAACGTATCTAATTTTTAGTTTAATAAATTTTTAGAATTATGAAGCAATTCACTTTTTTATAAAGAGTCATTCTACAATTTAGTTTTTTCAAGGCCATCTAGGAGTAGGTTAACGAGTATATAATTTCTGTTTCATTTTAAGAAGTCCTTAATACAAATAATTGTGAACGCATATTGGTGTAAAAAAGCATAATGAAAATATTTCAATAATTGTTATTACTTAATCATTAGGGAATTAAAGTAATAAAACCAGAAAGAGGCGAAATATGTATTTTATTTTCAAACCTATACTTAACTAAAGTGTCTATTATTTACAAAATTAACCCTCTCACCCTCAAAGAAGATTGTAACTTAAGTGAATGATAAAGTGATCGTTGTAATATAATTTTGCGACAGGAAAATTATTAATTTAAATGATTAAATAAATTACAATGTCAACTAAACTTATTTTTATTTTAGGATTTACAATTCTATTTCTACAAAGCTGCAGTTCAACGAGGAATAGTAGTATTAGCGAATGGGAGAAGCATGAATGGAGTATCGTCAAAATAGATAAAAAGGAAGTGCCTAGATGGAAAATCTATAAACGAAACCTTAAGGGAACAAATTTTTTGGAATACAAAATTGAAGGTAATATAAAATCATCTCCAGAAGCTTGCCTTAAAGCCTTTAAGAAGGATATTCATAAACTAGCTAATGGCGCTGAAAATAAAAAATACCCAATCTATGAGATTTCAGAGGAGTCAGAAAATAGCCTTCTAACTTATGTCGTTCATAATGAACCCTTCCCTTTTAAAAATACAGAAATGAGTGTCAGATATCTGTTTTATAATGATGATGTGGGGAATTTTGACGTAGAATGGAATGAAGAATGGGAAGAATCTCAGATTAAACCCTCGAAAAAACTAAATCGTGTTGAAACTTTTAGGGGAGCTTGGAGCTTCTCTCTAATTACGAATAACTCTAGTAAAGCAATTAATAGCGTGCAATTTGACCCAAAAGGAATGCCACTTTGGTTGATTAACCCTATGGTGTATAGGTTTTTAAAAGAAGGATTGGAAAATATTAGAACAACTTCAAAACAAATATAAATTAGATGATAAATAATAAAATTAAACCTCAAACGCTGCTGTCAACTTTATGGATTTTTGTATTGCTCAACATGATTTTCAGAGACCTTCATCAACTGGGGAAAATAGGCTTTGTAGAAGAAATATTGACTGGAACTGTCAATGGCATTAAAATAACAGACGAGTTAATGTTATTAGGTGGTTTTTTAGCAGAAATACCGATTTTGATGGTGCTTCTATCTAGAATATTAGATAATAGCATAAATAAATGGGCTAACATAATCGCTGGTATAATCACATTAGCAGTATTTGCAACAGGTATACCTTCGTTAGATATCGATGATGCGTTTCATATGGCTATTGAGACTGCAGCCATTTTATGGATATTCCAGATTTCTTGGAAATTGCCAACTTATGATAATATTAATAATACTAAATCTCATACCTAATTTAAAAAAAGATGAAAGCAGTAGTATGCACTAAATATGGGCCACCAGAAGTTCTACAAATTCAAGAAGTAGAAAAACCTTTCCCAAAGGATAATGAAGTACTTGTAAAAGTTTATGCTAGCACAGTAAGTGCTGCTGATTATAAAGTGCGAAGCTTCGATATTCCAACCTCAATTTGGCTTCCTGTTCGATTATTCTTGGGGCTTAGAAAGCCTAGAAAATCTGTTTTAGGAATGGAACTTTCTGGTAAAATTGAATCCGTTGGTAAAGATGTTAAGTTATTTAAGAAAGGAGATAACGTATTTGCAGCAACCCTGCAAACTTTTGGCGCTTATGCAGAATACAAATGTTTACCTGAATATGGACCAATTGCCTTGAAACCAACAAATGCTACTTATGAAGAAGCTGCTGCAATACCTATCGGTGCTCGAACGGCATTTCATTATCTCAAAACAATAGCTCAAGTTAAAATAGGGCAAAAAGTGCTTATTTATGGAGCTTCTGGAAGTGTAGGAACCTATGCCGTACAACTTGCCAAGTATTTTGGAGCAGAGGTAACAGGAATATGTAGTAAGGCAAATTTAGATTTGGTGAAATCTTTAGGAGCTGATAAAGTAATTGATTACGAAAAAACTGATTTCGAGAACAACTTCGAAAACTATGATATTATATTTATAACTGTAGATAAATACCCATTTAAAGTTTGTATAGCGGCACTTAATAAAAATGGATATTACTTAAATATTGGTAGACCTTTGAAAAATTTATCAATGATATGGACTTCAATAAGTAGTAGTAAAAAAGTTATTGTAGGAAAAAATTCACCAGAAACAGTAGATGTATTAACAATATTGAAAAGACTTGTTGAAGGAGGTCAACTTAGAATAATTATTGATAGGGAGTACTCAATTAATCAGATTGTCGAAGCGCATAAATATGCTGATATGGGTCATAAAAAAGGAAATGTGGTAATCACAATAAATGAAGAAGTTTGTTGATTTTAGATGGGAAAAAATGGAAGAGAATAAATCAGTAACACAAGTAATTATACATTTAATAAAAGATATGTCGTTTTATGTAGTCTACATTTTTTTGATAATTGGATTGAATTTAGAATATTTCAAGTTGAAACTAAAAAATATGTTGAGGCTAGAAGAACTAGCAATAAATTATATACGGTATTCTGTTTTCGGTTTTATTTTCAGTATGATTCGCTTTCAATTTGTTGGTTTATATTGGTTCCCATAATTCTATTTTGTTACCTTCTTTGTCTAAAATATGTATAAATTTCCCATAATCGTAAGTTTCAAGACTATCAAGTATTGTAACTCCATTTTCTTTTAGTTTTTTTTAAGAAGTCCTTCAATATTTTGAACTTGATAATTAATCATAAATTCTTTCTTGGAAGGTGAAAAATATTTATCCACTTTCTTGAAAGGCTTCCATTGAAGAGAGTTTATTTGGTCAGGTCTATCAACGTTTCTGGAGTCAAAACTTGTAAAACCCCATTCATTAGTTTCTATTCCTAAATTTTTCGCGTACCATTCTTTTGTTTCTTCTGGATTGTCTGAATAAAAGAAAATTCCGCCAACACCTGTCACTTTTGGTGTGTTGTCAACTTTAGAAGCTGGCTTTTCTGCCATATCGTTATTTTTTTTAGTATTCGAGTTACAATTTACGAGTAAAATTACAACTAATAATGTCAATATTTTTTTTCTTCATATTATTAATTTTAATATTATCACGATGTTTTTTTAGCTGATGCACCACGTGTTTCTTTAGTTGCGTGGTTTAGCTACTAAGTTAGCAAATAAATCACAGATGAAAGTCCGCAAGGACTTTCGTAAATAGGCTATAACCAATAATTAATTTTATACGGCTTAAGTTTGTCTTTTAATTCAGTTCTTTGTTGGCAGTTCGTTGTTTTTTACGTTTCATTTGTCAAGCAATCTTCGGTGATAATTTATTTGTCCAAGATGATGATTTAAATGTGTTAATAGGTGAGTTAGTGTGTATTCCATTTCGGTTGGTTTATCCCAGATTACAATAGGAAAATCATCGGTTATTTGACTTAAGGTCAAGTTGTCTAATCCATTTTCTACAATTTGAATTGTGTCTGTTATTTGACTTAATATTTTTGTTCTAGGTATATGTTTCAATGAAAACTCAAGGTCTCGTCGTCTTATGTATGATGTTTTTGCAAGTCCAACACCAATATAGGCATTCAGATTTCCAATAATATGTAAGCATAAATTTCCTGCTGAATTTGAAATTGATTTGTCAATAAGCCAAATATTTTTTTCGTTTTTATAAAGTTCAATTTCTGTTTTAAGTTTTTCTAAATCTCTTTTGAAAAGTGTTTTTAATGTATCTATTATCATTTTTTAAACTTTTATTTTTCCTTTAAATACAATTTGCGCATTACTTTTAATTGTTAAGTTTTTTTCATCAAGTAATTCAACTTCCATATTTCCACTTCTTTCAGAGCATTGTAACGATTTCATTTTTGTTTTACCAATTCTTTTACTCCAATATTTTGCTAAAAAAGTATGAGTTCCACCAGTTACAGGGTCTTCATTTGTTCCGCTCCAAGGCCAAAAATATCGAGATTCAAAATCATAATTTTTATGTTTCGAAAGAGCTGTTACCAATACTCCATTAATTGTATTATTTGATTTGTATAAAGCTTCAAAATCAGGTTTTAATCTGTTCAAGACTTCACTATCATCTATTTCCAACATTAGGATATTGGTTTCTTTATTGTATTCGCAGTTTTTGTATGCGTTAAGTCCAAGTGCAGTTGTTAACTCGTTAGAAACAGTTGATGGTTCAGTTTCATATATTGGAAACTGCATAATTATTTCATTACCACATTTTCTAATTTCTAATTTTAAATTCTGAATTGTTTCAAAATATATTTTATCTAAATTAATGTCTTTCGAAAATAATACTTTGGATGAAGCCAAAGTTGCGTGTCCACAAAGTGGAATCTCCATTTTGGGTGAATAATATCTAATTGAAAAATGATTTTTTCTGGTTTTTGTTACAAACGCGGTTTCAGACAATCCTAATTCTTTTGCTATTGAAAGCATTAAATTGTCGTCAATACTATTTTTTAATATACAAACTCCTGCTGGATTTCCTTTGAATCTTTCGTTGGTAAAAGCGTCAACTATAAAGGTTTTTATATTCATTGTTCTTTTTGTAATTATGTCTGTTGTATTAGGTTTGTGTATTATACTGATATAGGTTGACCTTTTTTGGTCTAATTTATACCTTTAAATTATTTATAATCTAAATAGTTAGTTCAGGTAAATTTACATTATTTCTTCGATACGATTTGTATTTTATATTCGGGTTTAAATGTACTTCTGCAGGTTTTCTTAAACCTAGGCTAAAATGTGTTCTAAAATTATTGTAAATATATACTGCTTGTTTTGTAATTTCTTGGGTAATATCGGTGTTTTTAATAATTTGTTTTAATCCATATTCGTATTTTAAAGTTCTATTAATTCGTTCTGCAATAGCATTTTCGTAAGGATCATATTTTTCAGTCATACTCATTGTAATTCCGTTATTTTCTGCAAATTCGGTGTACTTCGGGTTACAATATTGCAAACCTCTATCTGAATGATGAATTAGTTTTTTAGTTGGATATTTTCTGTTTTTAATAGCCATAGCCAGCGCATCTGTACAAAGTGATGTTCTTATATGGTTATCAAGTTTGTATCCCATAATTTGCTTCTAATAAGCGTCTGTAACAATGGCTAAATAATTGTGTCCGTTTTCAGTTTTAATATATGTGATATCGCTTACCCAAAGTTGTTATGGCCGAGTAGGAACGTGGTCTTTTACAAGGTTTCTATATTTTCTAAAAAAATGTTTAGAATTAGTTGTCGTTACATAGTTTTTCCTTTTCGGTATCAATAAATTGTAGTGTCTTAGAAAGCGATAAAACTTATCTCTACCTATGTTAATATTCTGATGAATCATTTCATTTTGTAAATCAGAATAGAGTTTAATCCCACCAGTTTTAGAGCCTACTTTTTTACGGTATTGTAATACCATTTTAATTAATATTCTATCGTTTATTTTTTTGTTTTCGAAGGTTTTGATTCTCTTGTAAAAGGCTTGTTTAGAGATCCCAAAACATTGATGGAGCCATTTTCTTTTAAAATATTTTTCTTCTTTAGTTCTATCTCTTTTGCTAATGTTTCGGGCAATGACTTTTTTGATATATCGACTCCTGTAATGATTTCCATATCCGCTATAATATCCTGCTGGAAGTCTTTTACAAACTCAAGTTCTTCAATACGCTCCTTTAATTTTTTGATTTCATCGATTTTACTCATACCATTATTTTGTTGAGCTAAAGTACTATATTTTCTAATCCAATAGGAAATAGTAGTTCTGGGAACATCATATTTTTTTGAAACAAAGTTTGTGGAAATCTGACCATTTTGAATTTGGTCAACGACGAATAATTTGAGTTCTAAAGTTGATTTTTGGTAGCTTTTTTTTCACCAGGGTTGTTTTTGTGTTTTCATAAGTGACTATAATTAAGTGTTTAATTTTTAGTCAACCTATTTCAGTAAAGTACATACCTTAAAACAAGGGGTAAACTAAATACGGAAAACATTAAGGTTATATAATAATAAAATTATAAACCAAAATCCTTATAATGCTTACCCTTTTAAATGTTCTGAATTAAATGAAATAAAATTGTTAGAAGATTTATAGAATAGTCAAATCCCCACACCACAAAACCTAGTTTAGTGCAAAGGCAATAAGTCTCTGTCTTTTGTGTTATTCCGCTTTCCAATACAAGTTTAGCGTTTTAGTATTCTGTCCGTACTTGCAATTTATAGCTTGTATTTTCGCAAACTCAAACACAACTATAAAAAGCAATCTTTAATATTGTTTTCATAAAACACAAAACTCTCCAAAGCTAAATAACATAATGGGCAGTTATACTGCTCTTCCACAAAAGTTCCAGGCACTATAACGCCATTATGTAAAATAGCCGCATCCAGCCGCATAAATGGTAACTTTAAATAATATTAAGGCTATTCATAAACTCCCGTAAAATAGAAAGGTCGTGAACTAAATAGCCGCTCACCCAACGCTCACTTAAGAATATTATAAGGTTAATTTAGATTATTAAATAACAATAGTACTTTGTTGCATTGTTTTTATAAGTGCTATTTTTAGTTTTAATAAAATGTTGAGGTAATATGTAAATTAGAATTATTCAAATAGTTTTGTAAGCACCTATAAAATCAAAAAAAAGCCAATAATAGTATAAATGTTTATTTGTCAAGAAAATTGTAGTCAATTGTTTTACTAAAAGTAAATGCGAATTACAATCTAATTTTATGAAGTAATAAGCTATAAAGTTTCAAATAGTAAATGAATTTTAGAGCATCCACTTTTAACAAAAAAAATCAAAAGGATAAAGCAATACAAATAAAAAATCATACACTTATCCTCGCTGCTGCCAACACACTAGGTATTTTAATGAGTTTTTTAAAAATTATCTCATTCAAGCTGCACAATTTCTTCATTAAGTCCAAGTATTCCTTACTTCATGTCTTTGTTTGTTTCATTTCGTTAAGCAAGAGATTTTAAGCTACTTTTTCATAAGCCTATTTTGAGCATCATAGTCTATAGGTTATTGTAATTAGCAATTTTTTACAAGTGCCTGCGGTAGTACAATTTCCATCGATGCAGTTTACCCTTGTCAAAATAAACTATTATATGCAATAAGATATAATCATGCGATGAAAGACTATTTTATATGCTTTAAGATATAATATATAGAAAAGGTAAAAAGGTAAAAAGGTAAAAAGGTAAAAAGGTAAAAAAGAAAAACAAAAAAAGACAGCAAAACAATTGGTTCTCCTTATACTGAACTTGTTTCAACATCTCATTATTCTTATATCGGTAGTAATAATATTAAAATAGGGGCTCTTTAAGTCCAACGCTTTTAGCCTATAAAGGTCAAGCCCTTCGGGTTTTGAAAAAATCTCCACCAGCTTTTTTTTGCTTCCTTCAAAATAAAAAGATCTAGTTAAGCTGGTTGTATTTTTTTACAAAAACCTTGATAGTCTAACCACACCCATTAAAAAAAAAGCTTTCTTTTTGTTGTTTTCCTTTTTAAAAATTTTATAGAAAAAAGTGAAGTACAGCAGAAGAATCTTAACTTTTAATTAAATACTTATGCAAACTTTTGAAATCAAGACCCACCAACTTAGGAGAGCTTACCACAAACCTCATTTTTTTATTTTAAATAAAGGGCTAAATAGCGGAAAACCAATAGATAAATCCTGCTCAAACTGTTTTGTAATTACAACAGATTCCAAAGAATCCCGTGATGCTCTTTTTTACCTGTGTTTGTCCCTTAAAATTGGTAAGTATTTTGGATATTATCTTAAAGGGAGTGTCATTCCTTTTATCTGAATTACTGATGAGAAGTCCGTAATAAAAGAAGCTTTAAAAAATGACTTGCAAGGGCAATGGGCGCATAAAGTTGAAAACCTTAAAAAGATCATTGCTTTCGAGCAAAATTTAAAAGGACAGTTGCAAACAATTTCTAAATTAAAAGTAGCCTTGTTAAGGTATCTCGTCCTAATATAGTGTTACACTTAAACACTAATTATTTATGGAAGCACAAAATTCAGGTTACACAAAGCGCACACAAAAAAATTTCATTTTAGTCATTAAAAAAGGTTTATCATCTTGATAAACCTTTTTTAATAGAATATTTTTTTTAAAAACCTTGAGCAATTTTATCTAGTTCACTGCTATTAAGAATAGAAATATCTTTTCCTTTAAATTCAATAATATTTTTCTTTTTTAAATCAGAAAGTAATCGAATTGCAGATTCTGTAGCGGTACCAATAATGTTTGCAATATCTTCTCTAGAAAGATTAATGTTAATTGCTTTTTCTTTATTTACACCAAATCTACTATGCAAATTTAGAAGTGTTTCTGCTAAACGTTGTTTTACTGTTTTTTGAGCCATATCAACAATAACATTATCTGCTTGTTTTATGGTTTGTGCCATGTCTTTTAGCACACTCATTGAAAAGTTTGGGTTCTTCTCTAAGTCTTTTAAAATTTCTTCTTTAGGTATAAAACAAACTTCCATGTCGTTTAAGGCAATGGCTTTTAGATTAGAAGCTTCATCAGAAATTAAACTTCTTTCGCCCAATAAATCTCCTTTGGTAACCAAACTAATAATTTGATTTCTACCATTTTCACTCATTTTAGAGACTTTACAAATACCATCTTTAACACAAAAGATTCCTTTTAAGCGTTCTCCTTCTTCAAAAATTGCCTCTCCCTTTTTAATGATTCTTGATGTTTTACAATTTGACATTCTCACTAATTCCTCTCTACTTAAATGTTTTAAAGAATTAAACTGACGAATTATACATTGCTCACATTTACTCATAAAGCCATACTTATTTGGATACCAAAGATATTAAAAAAGTGATAAATATCATATTTTAAAATGCTTTCTTATAAGAAATTTGTGCAAGGCAAAAGAGTAAATATGAAATCTACACAATGTTATCACTGTGGTGATTCTTGTGATGATAATTTAATACAATTTGATGATAAATCTTTCTGTTGTAATGGTTGTAAAACTGTCTACGAAATTTTTTCTGATAATGATTTAACTTGTTATTACAATTTTCAAGACAACCCAGGAGCAATTCCTACTGAAATTCAAGGAAAATATGATTTCTTGGATAACATGGAAATTGCAGAGAAATTGTTAGATTTTAATGATGGAAATACGCAAATAGTAACACTATATATTCCACATATTCACTGTAGTTCTTGTATTTGGGTTTTAGAAAATCTACATAAGTTAAACCCTAAAGTATCTTCATCGCAAGTTGATTTTCCAAAGAAAAAAGTAAGAATAACCTTTAATTCTGATGAAACATCATTAAAAGAAATTGTGCTATTAATGAGCTCTATTGGTTATGAGCCTTATATTAGTTTAGAGGATTATGATAGTGGAAAAAAAGCAGTAGATAGAAGCTTAGTGTATAAACTTGGAGTTGCAGGTTTTGCTTTTGGGAATGTAATGTTTCTCTCTTTTCCAGAATATTTTCAAGTAGATGGTTTTTGGATTGATAACTATAAAAATATCTTTAGGTGGCTTATGTTTTCATTCTCTTTACCTGTGGTTTTTTATGCAGGACAAGATTATTTTATTTCAGCTTTTAAAGGTTTACGATCTAAACTATTAAATATTGATGTTCCTATTGCTTTGGGAATTTCTGTATTATTCATAAGAAGTACAATAGAAATTATTTTTGATTTAGGAACTGGCTTTTTCGATAGTTTAACAGGTTTGGTTTTCTTTCTTTTATTAGGGAAGTTTTTTCAACAAAAAACATATAATTTTTTGTCTTTTGAGCGTGATTATAAATCCTACTTTCCAATAGCTGTTACTCGTATCTCATCGAATCAAAAAGAAGAAAATGTACAGATTTATGATGTTGAAAAAGGAGATAGATTACTGATTAGAAATCAAGAATTAATTCCTGTAGATGGAATATTAATCAATGGTAATGCAGCAATAGATTATAGTTTTGTTACTGGTGAAGCAGAACCTGTTTCAAAAAAATCTGGCGATAAACTTTTTGCCGGAGGAAAACAACTTTCTGGAATTTTAGAAATGGAAGTTTTAGCATCAGTTTCTCAAAGTTATTTAACCCAATTATGGAGTAATGATGTTTTTCAAAAGGATAAAAAATCAAGCTTTAAAACAATAACAGATAACATTAGTAAAAACTTTACAATTATTGTTTTATCAATTGCTTTTATTTCAACTGCATTTTGGATGTTTTTTGATTCGAGCAAAGCGTTAAATGTATTTACAGCAGTTTTAATTATTGCTTGTCCATGTGCAATTGCATTGGCAGCTCCTTTTACTTTGGGCAACATGTTGCGTATTTTTGGAAAGCAAAAATTCTATTTAAAAAATGCAACAGTAGTAGAACAATTAGCAGCAATAGATACTATTATTTTTGATAAAACAGGTACGCTAACAACTCATAAAGAAGATACTATTTCTTATGAAGGAACTCAGTTAAATTTACAAGAAAAGAGTATTTTAAAAAGTTCTTTAAGAGCTTCTAATCATCCTTTAAGTAGAACATTATATAGTACTTTTAAGGAGGTTGAAACGCTAACTATTTCTGATTATAAAGAAGTTGTAGGGAAAGGAATTAATGTAATATATAATGACATTAACCTAAAAATAGGGTCGTCATCTTTTGTGAAAAATAATGATAAAAAATCAATTTTAGATACTTCTGTTTATATTAGTTTTAATAATGAGTATAAAGGAAAGTTTACTTTTAAAAATTCATACAGGGAAGGAGTAGAGCCTTTATTTGATTCTCTAAAAAGAGATTATGATTTAGCAGTAGTTTCTGGTGATAATGAAGGTGAAAAAATCTATTTGAAAGAAAACCTGCCTGAAGGAACTAATTTATTGTTCAATCAAAAACCAGAAGATAAATTAGAAGTAATAGCAAACCTTCAAAAAGAAAACAAAAAAGTAGCCATGATTGGTGATGGTTTAAATGATGCAGGTGCATTAGCTCAAAGTGATGTTGGTATTGCTTTGTCAGAAAATATTAATGTGTTTTCTCCTGCTTGTGATGGAATTTTAGCAGCATCAGAATTTAATAAAATAGGAGCCTATATAAAAGCATCAAAAAAAGCAATTCAAATAATTAAATATAGTTTCATACTGTCTTTATGTTATAATATAATTGGTTTATATTTTGCAATAACAGGTCAGTTAGAGCCTGTAATAGCAGCAATTTTAATGCCTTTAAGTTCTATAAGTATAGTAATTTTTACAACAATTTCAACCAATTTATTGGGTAATAAAATCAAATAATTATGAGTGTACACATTGAAGCAAAAAAAGGAGAAATAGCAGAAACAGTTTTACTACCAGGAGATCCTATGAGAGCAAAATGGATTGCAGATACTTTTTTAAAAGATATTATTCAATATAATGATGTTCGTGGAATGTTAGGTTTTACGGGAACTTATAAAGGAAAAAAAATATCAGTTCAAGGAACAGGAATGGGAATTCCTTCAACATTAATTTATTGTACAGAATTAATAACTGAATATGGTGTAAAAAACTTAATTAGAGTTGGTTCTGCAGGTTCTTATCAAAAAGATGTGAAAATTAGAGATATTGTTTTAGCAATGGCAGCTTCAACAAATTCGGGTTTAAATACGATTCGTTTTAATGGAGCAGATTTTGCGCCAACAGCAAGTTTTAAATTATTCCAAAAAGCAATTGAAGTTGCTAAAGACAAAAATATCACTGTAAAAGCTGGTGGAATTTTAAGTTCGGATGAATTTTATGCTGATGAGTTTGATAGTTATAAAAAATGGGCAGATTATGGAGTGTTATGTGTAGAAATGGAAACTTCTGGTTTGTACACTGTCGCTGCAAAACACAATGTAAATGCCTTGTCAATTTTAACAATTTCTGATAGTTTGGTTACAAAAGAGAGAACAACAGCAGATGAAAGAGAACAGACTTTTAAAGAAATGATAGAAATTGCTTTAGAGCTTTCTTAATAAAATATAAATGACAAAATCATTAGTACAAAAATATAATATTCCAGGGCCAAGATATACAAGTTATCCAACGGTGCCTTATTGGAATAAAGAAGGAATTGATAAACAAGATTGGATAAAATCCTTTCAAATGTCTTTCAAAGAAAGTAATGCTAAAGAAGGAATTAGTATTTATATACATTTACCTTTTTGCGAAAGTTTATGTACTTTTTGTGCATGTCATAAACATATTACAAAACGTCATGAAGTTGAAGAAGAATATATTGAAACCGTTCTAAAAGAATGGAAATTATATGTTGCTTTGGTTGATGAAACTCCAATTATTAAAGAATTACATTTAGGTGGAGGAACTCCTACTTTTTTCTCAAAAGAAAATTTAGAATATTTAATGGATGGAATTTTTTCATTTTCAAATAAACATCCAGAAGCAGAATTTAGTTTTGAAGGACATCCAAGTAATACAACTAAAGACCAATTACAAACCTTGTTTAATTGTGGTTTTACAAGAGTTAGTTTTGGTGTGCAAGATTATAATGAAAAAGTACAAAAAGCAATTCATAGAATTCAACCTTTTGAGGCTGTAGAACAAGTAACAAAATGGTCTAGAGAAATAGGATATACTTCTATAAGTCACGATTTAATTTTTGGTTTACCTTTTCAAACAAAAGAGAACGTAATTTATACTATTAACAAAACGAAAGAATTACAGCCAGATAGAATTTCATTCTACAGTTATGCCCATGTTCCTTGGGTAAAGGGAGTTGGTCAAAGAGGATTTAATGAAGAAGATTTACCAAAAAATGATGAAAAAAGAGAACTGTATGAAATAGGGAAAGAACTTTTTGCAGAATTAGGTTATGTAGAAATTGGTATGGATCATTTTGCTTTAAAAACAGATAGTTTGTATGAGGCAACCATCAACAAGACATTACACAGAAATTTTATGGGTTATACTGCCAATAAAACACAGTTAATGTTAGGTTTAGGAATGTCTGCAATTTCAGATTCTTGGTATGCATTTGCACAAAATGTTAAAACAGTAAAAGAATATCAAAAAAATGTTAATGAAGGAGAAATTCCAATTTTTAGAGGCCATTTATTGTCGGAAGAAGATAGAATCATCAGAAAGCATATTTTAAACATTATGTGTCATTTTTCCACTTCGTGGGAAGAAGATTCTATGAAAATTAAAAATATTGAATTGCATTTAGCATTGTTACAAGAAATGGAGCAAGATGGTTTAGTTCAAATTGATAGAAAGTCAAAAGCCTTAACAATACCAGAAGAGGCAAGGCCTTACGTAAGAAATGTTTGTATGGCTTTTGATATTCATCTTTTAGAAAATAAGCCTAAAACACAATTATTTTCTATGACGATTTAAATAGAAACATTCTAGATTACAGAAACATGACATTTATCATGTTTTAGAAAAGCGACCAATATTATTTTTGAAAATCAATTATCAGGCAAGATATGAGCGTAATATACCTACTACTAACTATTAGTATAATAGTAGCAATCTTATTTTTTATCGCATTTATTTATTCAGTAAAAACTGGGCAATTTGATGATTCATATACGCCATCAGTTCGCATGCTATTTGATGATGAATTAGTAAAAGAGACAAAAGAAAAATCAACTAAAGACTAAATTTTATATTATGGAAATGCAACAATTTTATTACGATAATAAAATCGTAAAAAAATTCATCTACGCAACGCTACTTTGGGGAATTGTAGGGTTCTCAGTAGGGTTATTACTAGCGTTTATGTTTTTATTCCCAAATCTTACAGATGGAATTTCTTGGTTAAGTTTTGGCCGTTTAAGGCCTTTACATACTAATGCTGTAATTTTTGCCTTTGTAGGAAACGCAATTTATGCAGGGGTTTATTATTCGCTTCAGAGATTGTTAAAAGCAAGAATGGCAAGTAACTTCTTAAGTAATTTCAATTTTTGGGGTTGGCAATTAATTATTGTTGCAGCAGCTATTACTTTACCTTTAGGATATACTTCATCTAAAGAATATGCCGAATTAGAATGGCCAATAGATATTGCAATTGCACTAGTTTGGGTTGCTTTTGGTGTAAATATGATTTGGACAATCTTACAAAGAAGACAACGTCATTTATATGTAGCTATTTGGTTTTATTTAGGAACTTTCGTTACAGTTGCCGTTCTTCATATTTTTAATAGTTTAGCATTGCCAGTTGGTTTCTTAAAATCTTATTCTGTATATGCAGGTGTTCAAGATGCTCTGGTGCAATGGTGGTATGGACATAATGCTGTGGCATTTTTCTTAACAACGCCATTTTTAGGTCTGATGTATTATTTTGTTCCTAAAGCAGCAAATAGACCAGTTTATTCTTATAGATTATCAATAGTACATTTTTGGTCTTTAATATTTATTTATATCTGGGCAGGACCTCACCATTTATTATACACAGCTTTACCAGAATGGGCTCAAAATTTAGGAGTTGCATTTTCAGTGATGTTAATTGCACCATCTTGGGGTGGTATGATTAACGGTTTGTTAACTTTACGTGGAGCTTGGGATAAAGTTAGAACAGACCCTGTTTTAAAGTTTATGGTAGTTGCAATTACAGGTTATGGTATGGCAACTTTTGAAGGGCCAATGTTATCTTTAAAAAATGTAAATGCAATTGCGCATTTTAGTGACTGGATTATTGCTCACGTTCACGTTGGTGCATTAGCTTGGAATGGTTTCTTAACGTTTGGTATGTTGTATTGGTTAATTCCAAGAATGTTTAAAACAAAATTACATTCTATAGCGTTAGCAAACTTCCACTTCTGGATTGGTACTTTGGGTATTATAATGTACACATTGCCAATGTATGTAGCAGGTTTTGTACAAGCTTCAATGTGGAAACAATTTAATCCTGATGGGTCTTTAACTTATGGTAACTTCTTAGAAACTGTAAACGAAATTATACCAATGTATTGGATGCGTGCTATTGGAGGAAGTTTATTTATCGTTGGAGCCTTTGTTATGCTATATAACATAGTTAGAACCGTTAGATCAGGAACAGATGTTACAGATGAATTAGCTGAAGCAGCAGCATTAACAAAAGTACCTACTTATAGAACAAAAGGTGAAGGATACCATACTTGGTTAGAAAGAAAACCGATCAAATTAACAATTTATGCAACGATAGCTATACTTATAGGAGGGGTTATTGAGATTATTCCAACAGTATTAGTAAAATCTAATATTCCAACAATAAGTAGTGTTAAACCTTATACTCCTTTAGAATTAGAAGGGAGAGATATTTATATAAGAGAAGGTTGTGTTGGTTGTCACTCTCAAATGATTAGACCATTTAGAAGTGAAGTAGAACGTTATGGGGAATACTCTAAAGCAGGTGAGTTTGTGTACGATCATCCATTTTTATGGGGATCTAAACGAACTGGGCCCGATTTACACAGAATTGGTCAGAAGTATAATGATAGTTGGCATTTAAATCATATGTATGATCCACAAAGTACATCACCAGGTTCTATTATGCCATCATATAAATGGTTGATTAGAAATGAACTTGATAAATCTGATACAGAAGCTAAAATGGAAGTTATGGTAGCTTTAGGAGTTCCATATAATGAAGACGAAATAGCAAATGCACAACAGCATATGTTAGATCAAGGAACTAAAATTGAGGAAAACTTATATGCAGATCCTGATTTTGCTAAAAATTATGAAGCAGATAAAAAGTATGCTCAAGAAAACGGAGAAACTTTTATAGAAATGAAAAACAGAGAGATTGTAGCATTAATTGCTTACATACAACGTTTAGGAACGGATATAAAAGTAAAAGACGAACAAAAAACCGCTAAAAAATAAGACTTATGTTAAAATTTGTAAAAAACCATATGGAAAGTATTACAGGTATAGAAATATATCCTTTAATATCATTAATCATATTCTTTACTTTTTTTGTGGCCTTATTTTGGTGGGTTTTAACAGCAAAAAAAGAATATATAAACAAGGTAAGTAATTTACCGTTTGATCAATAAAAACGAAATAAAATGAAAAAATACTTTCAATCTACGATATATGTAATCTTTGTAATTGTTACGTTTTTAGCACTGGCAAAGTCGTTTATGGTGTACAAAAACCCATTAAATATTTATGAGAATCCATTAGTTTGGATTGCTCTAATTGGTTTTGTTTTGGTAGTTGTTTTAAAAGAAATGGTAAATGTAATTGCCATTAATAAAGCTAAAGAACTTCAGAATGAGAAATTTGGAATTGTTCCTGAAGAGAGCAATGCTTGGATTAAAAAATTAATCCAATCTTGGACAAAAGCAAAAGATATTGATCATGAAGAAGAAATTGTTTTAGATCATAATTATGATGGAATTAAAGAATTAGACAACACTTTACCTCCTTGGTGGGTATATATGTTTTATGCAACAATCGTTTTTGCAGTTATTTATTTGGTAAGGTTTGAAGTTTTAGATGGAGACAGCCAGATAGTTGAATATGACAAAGCTGTTGCAGAAGCAAAAGTTGCATTAAAAAAATACAAGTCAACAGCTCCAGATTTAATTACTGCAGATAATGTTACTTTATTAACAGATGCTAAAGATTTAGGTAGAGGTAAAGCTGTTTTTAATTTAAACTGTGCATCTTGTCATTTAGCTGATGGAGGTGGTTCTATTGGACCGAATTTAACAGATGAATTCTGGATTTTAGGAGGAGGAGTCAAAAATGTTTTTACTACTATTTCTAATGGAGGTAGAGATGGTAAAGGTATGATTGCTTGGAATAAAACTTTAAAAGCTGCCGATATGGCTAAAGTTGCTAGTTATGTAATCTCTTTGCAAGGAACTACACCAGCAAATGGCAAAGCACCTCAAGGAGAAAAATGGGAAGTTGAAGCTGCAGAAACTAAAGTAGAAGAATAGGTTAAGTATTAGTTATGGAAACTCCAGAAAACGAAAAATTTAGAGACAGTATTGGTACAATAGATAAGTCTGGTAAACGTTCTTGGGTTTTTCCTAAAAAACCAAGTGGAGTTTTTTATAAGTACAGAACTTATGTAAGTTATTTTTTATTAGTTTTTTTATTATCTGCACCTTTTATAAAAATTAATGGAAATCAATTTTTATTGTTTAACGTTTTAGAACGTAAATTCAATATTTTTGGGTTTCCTTTTTGGCCACAAGATTTTCACCTATTGGTTGTTTCAATGATTATTGGTGTTGTTTTTATTATTCTATTTACTGTAGTTTTTGGACGTATTTTCTGTGGATGGATTTGTCCACAAACCATTTTTTTAGAAATGGTTTTCAGAAAAATAGAATATTGGATTGATGGAGATAGAGGTAAGCAAATCCGTCTAAGTAAACAACCTTGGAATGCTGAAAAGATTAGAAAGAGACTCTTAAAATGGTTTATTTTCTTTGTAATTTCTTTTATAATTGCCAATGTCTTTCTAGCATATTTAATTGGTGGAGATACACTAATAAGTTATATAACTGGAGATCCTTTTGATAATGTAAGTACGCTTATTTCACTTACAATTTTTACGTGTGTTTTCTATTTTATTTTTGCTTGGTTTAGAGAGCAAGTATGTATTATAGCTTGTCCTTATGGTAGGTTACAAGGAGTTTTGTTAGATAATAAAACCATTAATGTTGCATATGATTATAAACGTGGTGAAGGAGAGAAAGGAAGAGCTAAATTTAGAAAAAATGAAGTTAGGTCTGAAGTTGGAAAAGGAGATTGTATAGACTGTAAACAATGTGTAGTTGTTTGCCCAACAAATATTGATATAAGAAATGGCACACAATTAGAATGTGTAAATTGTACTGCTTGTATAGATGAGTGTGACCACATGATGGAAAGTGTAGGTTTACCAAAAGGGTTAATTAGATATGCCAGTGAAGACAATATAGCTAATAATAATCCATTTAAGTTTACGGCTAGAATGAAAGGTTATTCAGCAGTTTTATTCATTTTAGTGGGTATTTTAATAGGAATGTTATTTTTAAGAAACGATGTTGAGGCTACAATTTTAAGGTTACCAGGTCAATTATACGAGCATAAAGAAAATAACATTATTAGTAATGTGTATACTTATAAAGTAATTAATAAAACAACAAAAGATATTAATAACGTTAGTTATAAAATTCTATCTCATAAAGGAACAATCAAATTAGTATCTAATCATAATTTTACAGTTCCTAAACAAGGTTTAGCAGAAGGTACTTTATTTATAGAATTAAATGCTGCAGCTTTAAAAAAAGATAAAGAAAAATTAAAGATAGGTGTTTTTAGTGGCGATAAATTAATTGAAACAGCAATAACCAACTTTCTTGGACCAAGAAGTTATAAATAATATAGATTATGAAATTTAATTGGGGAACAGGAATTGTCATTGCTATTGTCAGTTTTATGAGTTTTATTATGTATTTCGTTATTACAATGAGTACAGATAATAGTTATAGTCATGATTTAGTAACAGATAAATACTATCAAAAAGAATTAGCCTATCAAGATCAAATAAATGCTACAAAAAATGCATTTGATTTAAAAGAAGAAATATCAATAGAAAATTTAAAAGAAGGATTACAATTAAAATTTCCCTCAAATTTTGATCCCAAAAAAATTAAAGGAAAAGTGTTCCTATATAGACCATCTAATAAACAATTAGATTTTGAAATACCAATTTCAATCTCTAATACATATTTGCTCGTGCCTGAGAAACGTTTGTTAGGTGGTCGTTGGAACATTACTGTTTCTTGGAACTATAAAAGTAAAGAATATTTATTTAAAAAAGAATTGAACCTTTAATGTTTTTATCGGCAATACTATTTGGTTTATTAGGAAGCTTCCATTGTGTTGGTATGTGTGGTCCTATTGCATTTATGTTGCCTATTGATAGACAGAATACTACAAAAGCCTTTTTTCAAATTTTAAGTTACCATTTAGGAAGATTATTTACCTATAGTTTAATAGGATTATTGTTTGGCTTTTTAGGAAAAGGTTTTTATTTCTTCGGATTTCAACAGCAATTATCTATAATAGTTGGTGTAAGTATGATTCTGCTAGTTCTTTTTCCTAAATTTTTTTCTAATGTAAATTTTTCAAAAAGTATAAGTAAACTTATTTTTAAAGTTAAAAATGCCTTAGGAAAAGAACTTAAAAAGAAAAGAAATGATACTTTTTTTACCATTGGATTTTTGAATGGTTTTTTACCTTGTGGATTAGTTTATATGGCTGTTTTTGGAGCCTTAGCTACAACAAATGCCTTTTCAGGTAGTTTGTATATGTTTTTATTTGGTTTAGGTACAATTCCTTTAATGACTGCAGTTGTATATCTTGGTAATTTTACAAAAGGAACATTAAGAAAAAAAATTCAAAAAGTAATACCTATTGTAGTTGTTCTTATTGGAATTATGTTTGTTTTAAGAGGTTTGGGGTTAGGTATACCTTATGTTTCTCCAGCTCCTGTTGTAGATTTTGTCTCAAATAATAGCTCTTGTCATTAGTCTAAATATTAAAAATAATATTTGGGTGCAATAAATATGTATAATTAAAGTTTAATTACAGTGTTAAAACTTTATTTTGAAAAGTATTTATTATAAGAAAAACTATATATTTGAAGACCTAAAAAGAATCTCACTTAAATGAAGTTAAATTACGTACGTTTCTGTCTTTTATGTGTTTTGTTTTTTTCGTTTAAAAATTACTCTCAAGAAACTTTACCTATCTATCAAGATTATTTATCTGACAATGTGTTTTTAGTTCATTCTTCTGCAGCAGGTATTGGTAATTCAAGTAAGTTGAGAATGACTGCAAGACAACAATGGGCAGGTATTCCAGATGCTCCTTCTTTGCAAACATTAAGTTTTCATACAAAATTTGGAGAATATTCTAATGCAGGTTATGGTTTTGTTTTATTCAATGATAAAAATGGATATCATTCTCAAAAAGGAATTCAAGGTACATATTCTTATCATCTTCCTTTGAGTGATGGTCGTTTCTTTGAACAACTTTCTTTTGGTTTAGGATTTACTTTTGTACAAAATCAAGCAGATCAAAGATCTTTTGGAAATGATGATGTTGCAGCAATTATTCAAAGTACTAGTTATTATAATGCAGATTTTAGTGTTGCATACCATAGAGGTGGTTTTTCATCTTATTTTACAATAAAAAACTTACTACTTACTGCTAAAAATGGTTTAAATGTTCAAGAACCTTTAGATTTAAGGAATTATATTTTTTCTGCAGGATATTATTATGGAAAAGAGAACTATATTCAAATAGAGCCATCTATAATGGTTCAATTAAGAGAAAGCACTGGGCAAAGAATTGCAGATTTTAATATTAAAGCATATAAAACTTTTTCTAAAACTCAAATTTGGGCTGCTCTTTCCTACAGAAAAAGCTTTGATGTAAATGCTATTGAAAATTCCCAATTTATTTCACCAATAATTGGTTTAAATTTTAATAAATTGATGTTTTCTTATACTTATTCAAAACAAATGAATGATATTGTTTTAACCAATTCTGGATTTCATCAAGTATCTGTAGGTATAAATTTATGGACTAGAGAGCAAAGAGGAGCTGCTTGTCCGAATATAAATAGTTCTTTCGGAAGTTTTTAAAAATCTTCTTCTATCACTTTTAAATTTTTACGATCATTAGAAATTAAGATTTCTAATACTTTTTTGTCTTTGTTGATGTAAAATTTATGCGAACTATTTTTGCTAGAAGTATTGATCAAACTATGTTTTTCTAAAATAGACTTTGTTTGTCTAGCCACTGCTTCACCAGAGTCAATAATTTGAATCTTATCACCAACAATTTCTCTTATTTGTGGTATTAAGTATGGGTAATGCGTACATCCTAAAACTAAACAGTCAACATTTTCATTCATCAAGGGAATAATATAAGACGATAATAATTCTGTCATTTCGTTAGAATGTAGTTTTCCGCTTTCAATAAGATCAACCAAACCCTTACCAACAATCTCTTTTTTTACAATTTTTTTATTGATAGCACTCGATGTTTTTTCAAATAAATCACTGTTTAAGGTTCCTTTTGTAGCTAGAATACCTATTGTATTGGTTTTAGTTTGCAATGCTGCAGGTTTAATGGCAGGTTCGATTCCAATAAAGGGGATATCATATTTTTCTCTTAGAATTTTTATAGCATTTGTTGTAGCTGTATTACATGCAACAACAATAATTTTACAATGCTGTTTCAGTAAAAACTCTACATTTTTAATCGATAAATCTATGATTTCCTGTTTATTTTTATCACCATAAGGAGCATTTTTACTATCGGATAAGTAAATAGTATTCTCTAATGGAAGAAGTGTATTAATTTCTTTCCATATAGAAGTTCCTCCAACTCCAGAATCAAAAATACCAATAGGAAATTTATTAAGTTTTAGCATGTATTGTAAAAATAAAAAAACCTACTGAATTTCAGTAGGTTTTAGTTTGTAATATTAATTAGTTTTAATTAAAATCCTAATTTTGTTTTTACAGCGTTGTAAATATCTTCACCTTTTTTAACTAATAAGCCTTTTCCAACAGAAGCATCTAATATATATAAGATACTTTTAGCAGCAGCTACTTCTTCAATAGCTTTTTGAGCTTTTTCAATAATTGGTTGTAAACCATCATTTTGTCTTTTCTGCATATCTTGGTAGGCAAATCTTCTTGCTTGTTCCATTTTAGCAGCTTCTTGTTGAAGTTCTTGAGCCCTTGTGTCGTTAGTTTCATTTGTCTGAGTTTTAGACTCAGCAACGTATTTTTTTCTTGTAGCCTCAATCTTCTTTTCCATTCCTAGAATTTCATCTTGGTAAGTTTTACCAAGTTTTTCCATTTCTAGTTTTAATGTTTTTGTTTGTGGCATTTCTGCTACTAATTTTTCAAAGTCTATATGACCTACTTTTTGTGCATTTGCAACACCAGCTACTCCTAAAGTAAATACAGCAATTAATAGTAACGTTTTAAAATTCTTCATTCTTGTTTTGATTTAATTATTATTCTTGTCTTTTTTTTCTTGTTCTTTTTTCTTTCTTAAAGCTTCTTTTTTGTCACGTAAAAGTTGTCTTTTTTCTTCACGTTTTTTTAATAGTGCTTTTCTTTTTTCAGCTATTAATTTCTTTTTTGCCTCAGCATCAGCAATTTTCTTTGCTTTTGCAGCTTCTTTTTTAGAAATAGCTTCTTTTTGTTTTTCAAAAACTTCTTTTTGCTTAGTTGTTAATTCTTGCTTAGGAACAACTTTTTTCTCTGCTTTTTTCTGCTTTTTTTTATCTACTAATCTAGTTCTATCAATGGTTGCTAAAACAAGTTCGCTAATATCGTATTTTTTATTTGAATATAGCATCACTAAATCACTTGATTTGTCAAAAACGAAATCATATTTTTTTCTTTTAGAAATACTTTGTATAGCATTGTACACTTGATCTTGAATAGGTTTAACCAATTGCTTCCTTACAGAAAACATATCACCTTTAGGTCCAAAGTATAAAGATTCAAGTCTTCTTAATTCTATTTGCTTCAAATTAATCTCTTCCTCTTTTTCTTCAATTAGATCTTTAGTAAGAATTGCTTTTTCGTTGGCTAAATCTGTTTTTAAAATTTCGATATGTCTCTCTTGTTCATCTAATTTTTTTCTCCATTTGGCAATTTTTGCATCAAGAGTATTTTGTGCTTCAAGATATTCTGGAACATTTTCTAGAATATACTCCATATCTATATAGGCAATTATTTGATTTCTTTGAGACCAAGAAAAACTAACACTAAGTAAAAGAACGACTAATAAAAATATTTTTTTCATTTGTATAATGTATTTAGAAAAAACCGTGCCAAAAAAACTTTTTCCTTACAAAGTTAGTGTTTTCTTAGAATTGTCTTCCAATAATAAAATGTGTTTGCCAACCAGATTTTACAGTTTGTCCTGGTAAAGGATCAAAACCATGTGCAAAGTCAATTCCTAATAGACCAAATGCAGGCATAAATATTCTTACACCTAAACCAGCTGAACGTTTTAAATCAAACGGGTTATATTCGTTAAAATTGTCATAAGAATTACCAGCTTCTAAAAAACCTAAAGTATAGATAGAGGCAGAAGGAGCATCGGTAATAGAATAACGAACTTCTAGTTGAAATTTATTATAAATAGAGCCACCCTCTGATGAAGATAACCTATTATTTTCATATCCTCTTAAACCTACTGTTTCTCTTCCATCTAATTGAAATTGAGCAATTCCATCTCCACCAACATAATATCTTTCAAAAGGAGATAAGCCTACTTCAGAATTGTAGTAACCTAAATAACCCATTTCTGCATTGGTCATTAATACTAATTTATCTGTAAAAGAAGTGTACCATTTACCTTTAGCACTAAATTTATAATATTCTAACCATTTGTATTTATCAGCAAAGAAATCATTTTTTTCAGTATCAGTTAAACCACTTGGTTCAGAATAATCTTTACCATTTACTAAAGAATAAGGGAAAGTTGCTTTTATTCCTAATGAAAATTCAGAACCATAAGTTGGAAAAATTAAACTTGGACCAGCAGAATTTCTAGAAAGAGTTGCATTATAAGATAAATTATTTAGTGTTCCATTATTTAAAATAGCATCACCAACTCTAAAACCATAATCGTTTAATTTAAAACTTTGGTAAGCTATAGTTTGTGATAATTGGAAATAATCATCAGGCCATTTTAAACGCTGTCCTAAACCTATTGAGGCTCCTATTATACCTAAACTTTTACTTCTATCTACATCGTAAGTTGTATAGTCTAATTGGTATTGATTAGAAGAATATATAGAAAATGACAAAGATTTTGGTTTTTTACCACCTAACCATGGTTCAGTAAAAGAAAAACTATATGTACTATATGTTCTACTTGTTTGTAACCTTAAAGATAGTGTTTGACCATCTCCCATAGGTAAAGGTTTGTATGCTTCTTTATTAAAGATATTTTTTATTGAAAAATTGTTAAAAGATAAACCTAAAGTCCCAATAAAAGAACCACCACCATAACCACCTTGCAGTTCTATTTGACTTCCACCTTTTTCCACAACAGTAAAATCTATATCTGCAGTTTTATTTTGATAATCAGGAATTACATCTGGAGTAACATTAGAGTCAAAGAAACCTAGTTGACCAATTTCTCTAATAGATCTAATAATTGCACTTCTACTAAATAAATCTCCTGGTTTTACTCGTAATTCTCTAAATAAAACGTGGTCATTTGTTTTTTCGTTTCCAGAAACTGTTACTTTCTTTATACGAGCTTTTTCGTCTTCTCTTACTCTAATTTCTACAGTAATTGAATCGTTTTGAACCCTTGTCTCTATTGCATCTACAGATGAAAATAAGAATCCATTGTCTTGGTATAATGTAGAAATATCTTGAGAAGTTGGACTTCCATCTCCTTTAACACGCTCTTTTAAAACAGCACCATTGTAAACATCTCCTTTTTCAATTTTTAAATATCTTTGAAGTTGTTCATCCGTATATTCTTTGTTCCCTACAAATAAAATTTCTGCAAATCTATATTGTCTTCCTTCTTCTAATTCTATGTTAATGTTGATTGTGTTATCATTATTCCATGTAATTTTATCGCTTAAAATACGAGCATCTCTATAACCTAACCTGCTGTATTTGTCTAAAATGCTTTCTAAATCTTCTTGATATTCTTCTTCAATATATTTAGAACCTTTCCAAAAACGACCCATCAATTTTTCTTTGGTGTTTTTCATTGCTTTTCTAAGTTTTGTACCAGAAAGAGCTTTGTTCCCTGTAAAGATGATGTCCTTAATTTTTATTTTTCTTCCTTTATCAATATGAATGGCCATATTAACAACATTAACATCTGAAGTGTCATTTTTAATGTCTAAATTAACTTTAGTCTTTAAGAAACCTTTATCAGTATATTTTTTTGTGAAATAGTTTTTTGTAGTTACAACTAGGTTGTCTGTAACCATTGCACCTACTTTTAGTTCAGCATCTTTTTTTAATTCTTTAGCTTTCCCTTTTTTAATCCCCGTAATTTTTACAGTATTTAATTGAGGTAATTCTAATACTTCAAATTGCAGGTACACAGTGTTACCATCTAATTTTGCAAGATAAACATCAACGTTACTAAACTGTTTACTTTCGTAAAGTTTTTTTATTGCACTTGTAAGTTTGTCTCCAGGTAGCTTTATAGTCTGTCCATTTCTTAAACCAGTAAAAACACGAACTGTTTCTTCACTAAACTTCTTTAAACCTGTAACACTAATACCGCCTAAAATATATTCTTTACCTTTTTCAAAGGAAGTGTTTTTAGTAAGGATAGTATCTTTTTTTACAATTGATAAACTATCTTTCTTTGTTTGTGAGTTAACACTAAAAGTAAAAAATAATGCTATTAGCATTATTGTAGCAGAAAATAATTTCATAAAAAATTTATTCTGTAATCTGTTCGCTTGTCTTTCCAAATCTTCGTTCTCTATTCTGATAATCTATGATTGCATCATAAAAATGCTCTTCTCTAAAATCTGGCCAAAGTACATCTGTAAAATATAATTCAGCATATGCTAATTGCCATAATAAGAAATTACTAATGCGTTGTTCTCCACTAGTTCTTATCATTAAATCAACGTCGGGCAAATTAAACGTATATAAATGGTTATTTATAGTATTTTCATCAATTTCTTCAATATTAAGCTCTTTATTAACAACTTTTTTAGATATCTTTTTAATTGCATTAACAATTTCTTCTCTTGAGCCATAACTTAAGGCGAAAGTTAAAATAATATCTGTATTGTCTTTTGTTTGAAATATAACATCAGCTAAAACCTTTTGTGCTTTTTTAGGTAAAGATTCTATTGCTCCAATAGAATTAACTTTTACACCGTTTTTCATGAAATCTGGTAATTCTTTTTTCAAAGAATTAATAAGTAAACTCATCAAAGCATCTACCTCTAATTTAGGACGATTCCAGTTTTCTGTAGAAAAAGCATATAATGTAATTGCTTCTACATTTACTTGTGATGCTGCTTTTACAGATTCTCTTACAGCAGTAAGTGCATTTCTATGGCCAAAAATTCTATTCATCCCTTTACCTTTAGCCCAACGCCCATTACCATCCATAATAATGGCAACATGTTTTGGTGTTCTTTGTAAGTCGATTTGTAGTTTTTTATCCATAGTTTTTATAATCCGTCTGTGTAACAAGCTGGTCTACCAAAAGTGTAAATTAAAGAAAAGCCTGTAAACATATACCAGTCATTAGCAGTACCTTCTATAATTACATTTGGTGTATTGTTAGAAACAAAATCTAAATCATCTTCAAAAGTATATCTAAACTTTGCTTCAATTGAAAATGCTAAAGTACCATATAATTTAGACTTATATCCAATTCCAAAAGGAATAGCATAAGATGTCTTATTTCCGTAAACTATTTGACTTGGAGTATCATGTGATTTTACGTTTTTGTAATTAAAACCAACTAATTCTAATAGAATATAAGGCGTCCAAGTCTTGTCTTCAGAAGATAAATCATATTCGTAAAAATTGTATTCTAATCCTACTGCTAATTCATTAATTGTATTTGAAAAACTATATCCTCTATCTTTTCTAAAATCAGTGTCTGCATCTAAGTCATCTCCAGAAAATGGTAAATAACTAAAAGTTGCTCTTAATGCAATTCTTGGATTCCAGTTGTATTTATAAAATGCTGCTCCTGCAAGTTTATTTGGATAAATGTAATTGGTCCTACCAATATCACCTACATAGTTAGATCCTCCTAAAGAGAGACCAATCTCATGCAGTTGCCCCAAGAAAATTGAGGTAAAACTTACAAATACAAAAAATAATATTTTTTTTTTCATCCTAAAAAATAGCGAGCAAATATAGAAATTTCCATTTGCTTTATAAAGTTAATATTCAGTCTTTTTTGAATAACAACTTTTTTTAAGAAATATTGCAAGAAAATATTAAAGATTTGTTTTGTTTCTAATGTCTTCACCCCATAATAATTTACTTCTTAAGGTCTTTAAAAACGATTGATTTTTTGGCAAAATACTTTTAATTGTAAAGTCAGTTTTTTCGATGAAAATTTTAGTATTATTTGGTACACTTGTAACTCTTGAGTCTAATGAAATTAAATAGCTTTTTTCTCTAGAATCTACTTCTAATTCTATTTTTGTTTCATCAGAAATTACCATTGGTCTTGCATTTAAATTATGAGGAGCAATTGGTGTAATAACTAAGTTTTTAGAATCTGGTAAAATAACAGGGCCATTACAACTTAAAGAATAACCTGTAGAGCCTGTAGGAGTAGAGATAATTAAACCATCTGCCCAATAATTTGTTAGGTATTCATTATTTAGGTAGGTTTTTACTCCAATCATGGAAGTAGTGTTTTTCTTTGCTATAGTAACTTCGTTTAGTGCAAAATTTAGTTCTGTAAAGTCTGCAGTTTTTGGTTCTGTTCTTACAGATAAAAGTGTTCTTTCTTGTATTGTAAAATCACCTTTTATAACAAGCTCAATACTTTCTTCTATAACATCTTTAGCTACAATTGCTAAAAAACCTAATCTACCTGTATTTATCCCTAAAATAGGAATGTTTAAATCTCTAATATGTGTTGCAGAACGTAAAAAAGTTCCATCTCCCCCGATTGTAAACATAATATCAAAAGAACTGTCTAAATCGTTAAAACTAACAAAGGATTTATAAGTGTCTTCTAAAACATTGTTCTGCACTAAAAGATTATAAAACTCATTTTCTATGTAGAAATCAATCTTATTTTTTTCTAAAACTTGTAATAAGGTATTTATTTCCTTTTCTGATGAAATGGCATAAGATTGACCGTAAATTGCTGCTTTCTTCACTTTTGTGTTTTTTAAGTAAATGCCCATTTAAATGGTTACATTTCTAGGTATTTCTGTAAATATTCAGATCTATTTTTTAAATCTTCCAAATAAATATCATTCTCATGCATAGATATAATTTTATAATCATATCTTCTAAAAGTTTGCATAATTTCGTTTATTTCGTCTGAAATTACTTTTATGGTCACCTGAATTGTATCAGATTTTTTTTCTGAAATATATAAACCTAATAATTTTCCTCCATTAGATTCTACAATTTGAACAACCTGACTCATAGAATAATCATTTCTTAGTTTTTCTATAATTAAAGTTTCACTTTCTTCAATCATAAAAGGGCTTGTAGAAAAAACATCTAAAATATCTCTCAAATCAAAATAACCAATATATTCTTTATATTCGTTTAATATAGGAATGATATTCGTGTCATTATCTGCAAAAATCTTTAATAATTCTAATACAGTTGCTTTTTCATCAGCAAAAAAAGAATTTAATAAATGTGCATAACCAACTAATTCTTCTTCTCTGTTTTCTATAGTTTGTATATCATCTTCAGCAAAAGAACCTAGTAATTTATTATCTTCAATTACAGGAAAATGTGTGATCGGATAGTTTTTAAATACCTTTTGAGCACTTTTTACAGTGTCTTTTAAACGAAGTGGTTTTATTTCTTCTAATATGTAATCGTTCATATTCATGCTTTACGAATATAGGATAAATGATTTAATAAATTATCTTTGCAGTCTAATTTTAGACAATGACAAAGTTAAGTGTAAATATTAATAAAATAGCAACTTTAAGAAATTCTCGTGGTGGAAATGTGCCTAATTTGTTAAAAGTTGCAGCTGATATTGAAGAATTTGGTGCGCAAGGAATTACAATTCATCCAAGACCAGATGAAAGACATATTCGTTATCAAGATGCAAGAGATTTAAAAAATGTTGTAAATACAGAATATAATATTGAAGGAAATCCTATTAAATCTTTTATGGATTTGGTGTTAGAAGTAAAACCTACACAAGTAACTTTAGTACCAGATGCAGTAGATGCTATTACGTCTAATGCTGGTTGGGATACAATTACACATCAATCTTTTTTACAAGACGTAATTAAAGAGTTTCAACAAAACGGAATTAGAACTTCAATTTTTATTGATACTGATGTTAAATTGATAGAAGCTGCTGCAAAAACAGGTGCAGATAGAATTGAATTATACACAGAAGATTTTGCAACACAGTTTGATTTAGGAAATAAAAATGCAGTGAAACCTTATACTGAAGCTGCTATTTTAGCTCATAATTTAGGATTAGGTATTAATGCTGGCCATGATTTAAGTTTAGATAATATTAAATTTTTTAAAGAGAATATTCCTAATTTAGCTGAAGTTTCTATAGGTCATGCACTAATTGCAGAAAGTTTGTACTTAGGTTTAGAGAATGTTGTAAATATGTATCTACATCGACTAAAATAGTTGGCAGTATTCAGTTATAATTGTCATTTCGAACGGAATGAAATGTAGTTGAGAAATCTATTCGTTTTTAAGACTTCTCTATCAAGTCGAAATGACAAAACAAAAAAATAAAATGCAAGACAATCCAATATTACATTCAACTATAAAAGGCGAAGGAAACCCATTGTTAATTTTACATGGATATTTTGGAATGTCTGATAATTGGAAATCTCTAGGAAATGAGTTTTCTACAGATTATCAAGTTCATTTAATAGACCAAAGAAATCACGGGCGTAGTTTTCATAAAGATGAATTTAATTATGAAGTTTTAGTTGAAGATTTATACAATTATATTCAGAATTATCAATTAGAAAAAATCTATTTAATTGGGCATTCTATGGGAGGTAAAACAGCAATGTTATTTGCTGTTACATATCCAGAATTGGTAGAAAAATTAATTATTGTTGATATTTCTCCAAGAATGTATCAACCACATCATAATGCAATTTTAGCAGGTTTAAATTCAATTGATTTTTCTATTCAAAATACAAGAACTTTGGTTGATAAAAAATTAGCTGAGTTAATTCCAGATTTTGGTATTCGTCAGTTTTTGTTGAAGAATGTTTATTGGAAAGAAAAAGGGCAATTAGCATATCGTTTTAATTTAGAATCTTTAACAGATAATAATCCAGAAGTTGGTGAAGCTTTGCCGCCTTTTACTGTTTTTGAAAATAAAACGTTGTTTTTAAAAGGCTCTAAATCTGATTATATCACCCAAAACGAAGAACCAATTATAGAAGCACATTTTCCGAATTCTAAAATTGTAGAAATTAAAAATGCAGGTCATTGGTTGCATGCAGAAAATCCGAAGCAATTTTATAGTGAGGTTTGTGAGTTTTTGGGTTAGTTTTTAAAGTGATTTATTAATCTATATTTATTGGTTTATGCTCTATTATAATAACATTCTTACTATTAAAAAACCTGTAAAATACTAATAAGTATTAAACAGGTTTCTTTTTGTTTTATGTATAAAAATCTATTTATGCATCTTGTGGAGTTGTTAAAATAATTTGAACAGTACCTCCTCTTTCAGAACGTTGTATGTTACAAATTCTTTCTTTTTGTGCTGGACCTAATGGTAAAGTTGGGCAAGGTTTGTCTCCAACTAATTGAATACAATCAGTACAGTTTACTGGAAAAACACCAGGATTTCCTTGATTTTCTTGTAGTGCTCTATTGTAAATAGTTTCAATTGATGTGTTTTCTGGTCCATAATGCCAGCCTAAACCAGCATCTACTTTCATCATCATATAACAATTTACCCCATTTACACAACTAATATCATATGCTTCAAAGCAAGGTGTATTTGGATTTAAGGTAAATTCAGCAATGTTAGTACCAAATTTTCCGTTGTTAAAATCTGCACCTTTAACAGGGCATTGAGGTTCTATATAAAAACCAACATTTCCACTAAAACAAGCACCTTTAGAATCAAATACTTCTGTTGCTCCTGCAGCTAATAAAAATTTACCACGAAGTTTGTTTACTTTTGTAAGAATAGGAAAATCACTAACTTTTGCAGGACTAGGACAACATTTATTTGCTTTGTTGTCTGCTGCAAAAGTTACAAATACTTCAACTGCTTCTTTAGTGTCGTTTTTTACTGATAATTTTGTGTAATCTGTACTCATAATTTTAAAATTAAGTTAATATATTAAGTTGGTTTGGTAATACATTAACAATTTTACAACTACTTATTAGTTGCTTTAAGAGTAGAAATACTTGTTTTATAATTTGGAGGTTTCTATCAAAAATGTAAGTGTTAGTTCTTGTTATAATTATAACTTTTCAAAAATAAACTCAATTTTAAAATCCTCAGTAGATACAGTTGCTTTTAAATGGTTGTTTTCTATATAATATTTTATTTTTTTAGGAAATTCATTTTTTGGGTTTTCACATACAAATGAAGAATCAGTTTGTTGTGTGAATTTAAACAAAGTTGGGTTTTCATTTACACCTTCAACTTTTAAAAATAATGTATCATCTAGAGTAACAATATTTAATATTTCTTTAAAAGTAGTATCATTCTCTTTTAGTGTATAACCCAAACCTTTTAGGTTTGCATTCCATTTTTCATAAGTAATGCTTCCTTTTTTGTCGTTTACACGGATCCAATCTCCAACTAAAAAAATAGGTTTTTTAGTTTTACTTTTTTCTTTATCGCAAGAAAGCATCAATAAAAAACAACAAGTAAAAAGTAGTATTTTCATAAAAATAGTTTGCTTTCTTCAAATATACCTATAAAAATTGTAAATTCGCAATCCACGAAAAGACAGAAGATGTTAGATAAATTAAGAATTGTAAAGCAACGTTATGATGAGGTTTCTGATTTAATTATTCAGCCAGAAATCATTATGGATCAGAAGCGTTATGCGCAATTAATGAAAGAATATAAAGATTTAGGAGATGTTGTTAAAAAAGGTGATGAATATCAAACCTTAATGAACAATATAGAAGAAGCAAAGGAGATTCTTGCAGATGGTTCTGATGCTGAAATGAATGAGATGGCGAAGATGGAAATTGATGAAGCCAATACTAGAATTCCTCAATTAGAAGACGAAATAAAATTCTTATTAATACCAAAAGATCCAGAAGATTCTAAGAATGCTGTAGTAGAATTAAGAGCAGGAGCAGGAGGAGATGAAGCTAGTATTTTTGCTGGAGATTTATTTAGAATGTATACCAAATATTGCGAAAGTAAAGGATGGAAAGTTTCTACGGTAGATTATTCTGAAGGAACAAATGGAGGATTTAAAGAAATACAATTCGAAGTTACAGGAAATGATGTTTATGGAATTTTAAAATTTGAAGCAGGTGTTCATCGTGTTCAAAGAGTTCCTCAAACAGAAACACAAGGACGTGTACATACGTCTGCTGCAACTTGTATGGTTTTTCCGGAAGCAGAAGAGTTTGATGTTGAAATTAATCCAAAAGATGTAAGAATAGATTTTTTCTGTTCTTCAGGACCAGGAGGTCAGTCTGTAAATACAACATATTCTGCAGTTCGTTTAACACATATACCAACTGGTTTAGTAGCTCAATGTCAAGATCAAAAATCTCAGCATAAAAATAAAGAAAAAGCATTTAAAGTGTTGCGTTCTCGTTTGTATGATATGGAATTGGCAAAGAAGAATGCAGAAGATGCATTAAAACGAGGTTCTATGGTTTCATCTGGAGACAGAAGTGCAAAGATTAGAACTTATAATTATGCACAAGGAAGAGTAACAGATCACAGAATTGGTTTGTCATTATATGATTTGCCTAATATTATGAATGGAGATATTCAGAAAATTATTGATGAATTAATGTTAGCTGAGAACACAGAGAAGTTAAAAACATTAGGAGACGGAATATAGTTTTCATAATTTTAAAACAAAAAAAAAGCGATTATAGCTTAGGGGTCTATTAATCGCTTTTTGTCTAAAAAAAATGAAGACTTCTTTAGTTTTAAATCTTAGTTTTTGGGGATAAGAAATATTTATACTACAAATATATGATAGTATTTAACTCCTCACAATACCCATTTATGGGGTTTTTTTTCGTTCACCCAAAAAGGTGAAGTACATCACTATTTTCAGGGAGAACAATAAAAATGTTATTAGAGTGATTATGTTTAGAGCATAAAAAAAGCGATTAAAGTTAGGGACTTTTAATCGCTTTTTATATAAATAATGTTTGCTTCTTTATTAAATCTTAATCTTGGGGGATAAGAAATAATACTACTACAAATATATGGCAGTATAAAATATTATACAATACCCATTTATGGGGTTTTTTTACACTCACCGAAAAAGGTGAGATAGTTCACTATTTTCAGTGAGAATAATTCATAAAATTTGATAAATTTAGGTATAAAAAAAAAGCGATTAAAGTTTAGAAAACTGTTAATCGCTTTTCATGTTAAACAATTGATCGAAAGAATCTACAACATTATAAATTGTTGATAATAGATTACTTACCCTACAAATATACATTAGTAATCTGATATTCACAATACCCATTTATGGTGTATTTTTTTCCTCACTGAAAATAGTGAAGCACTTCACCATTTTCAGTGAATAAACTAAAGAGCAGTTTTGAGATTTAAATTTAGTGTATAAAAAAAAGCGATTAAAGTTTAGGGCCTATTAATCACTTCTTGTGTTAAACAAATATTTAAGAAATCTACAAAGCTAAAAGAAAAGTTAAAATAGATTACTTATACTACAAATATATAATAGTTTTAATCTATTCACAATACCCATTTATGGGGTATTTTTTTCTTCACTGAAAACGGTTAGAAGACTCACTGTTTTTGGGGAAGTTTTTTGAGCACCTTTATTTAAAATTTTGGCAATAAAAAAAAAGCGCTTAAAGTTCACTAAACTTTAAGCGCTTTTAATAATTAAACAAATACTTTAAGAATTTTAAACATATAAAAATGTTTAAAAAACCATCTAACACTACAAATATATAGTAGAATTAATAAATGGACAATACCCATTTATGGGGTATTTTTCTTCTCACGGTTTTTGGTGAGAAAATTCATCTAAAACCGTGAGAAAAATCTATTTTTTTCCGAATAAATGTAATTCAGTAAATTCTTTATCTATAAGTATAGATTTAGTTCCACCATTTTTTACATCATCTAACGGTATTTCTACATTATCAATTTGTACAGAAGTTATTGTAAAAGGAAGATTATGTAAAACAATATTAAATTTAGAATAATCTGCGTTAAAATCTCCTCTTTTATGTTGTTGTAGAATAAACTCTTCTTTTTTACCTGTTAGCTTAAATGTACGTAAGCTAAATCTTCCTTTCTTATAATCATAACCATCATGTGCATCATCATATAATTTAGAAACTTCTTTACCTTTTTTATAATATACATCTAAAGTAATCTCATCAAATTTCTTTTCGCCAACATATTGTTGTACTGGGTATTTAGGAATAACTGCTCCCTCTTTTATAAAGATTGGCATGCTATCTAAATCAGCATCAACCCACATTTCTTTTCCACCTTCTATTAATTCATCTGTCCAGAAATTATACCATTTACCTCTAGGAATATACATTCTTCTTCCTTTTGCATTTGGTTCTTGTATTGGGCAAACTAAAATTTGTTCTCCAAATACAAACTCATCGCTTCTGTAATGTGTTGCTGTATCTTCTTGATCGTATAAAACTAACGATTTTAAGATAGGAGTCCCTTCGTTTATATATTTCCAAAAAGCAGTATATAAATAAGGTAATAATTGATACCTGAGCTCTACAAACTTTCTTACAATATCTGTAATTTCTTCTCCAAAAACCCAAGGTTCTTGATCTCCATGATCTCCAGAAGAATGAACTCTACAAAAAGCATGGAAAATTCCTAATTGAATCCAACGAGCAAATAATTCTCCTTGTGGTTGTTCTGCAAACCCACCAATATCTGAACCTGCAAAAGAGAAACCAGACATTGCCATTCTTTGTGCTTGATTATTTGCAATTGCTAAATGTTCCCAAGTGGCAACATTATCTCCCATCCAAGTAGAAGTATATCTTTGTGCACCAGAATAAGCAGATCTTGTAATTACAAAAGGTCTTTTAGGATATGCATATTTTTTTAAACCATGATATGTAGCACGTGCCATTTGGGTTCCATAAATGTTATGTGCTTTTCTATGAGAACAAGGATTTCCATCAAAATCATGACGAACATCATCTGGAAAAGATTTGTTAGGAACATCCATTACAGCAGGTTCATTCATATCATTCCAAACACCTTTTACACCAATATCTTCAATTAATTCTTGAAATAAACCAGACCACCATTCTCTAACTTCAGGTTTTGTGTAGTCTGGAAAATAACATTCTCCAGGCCAAACTTTACCTTTCATATATGGACCATCTGCACGTTTACAGAAATAATCTTTATCTAATCCTTCTTTAAAAACATCGTATTCTAAATCAATTTTAATTCCTGGATCTATAATTACAACGGTTTTAAAACCATCATCTTCTAGTTCTTTTACCATTCTTTTTGGGTCTGGAAAATAATTTTTATCCCAAGTAAAACAACGGAAACCATCCATATAATCGATATCTAAGTAGATAGCATCACAAGGGATTTTTAAATCTCTAAAAGTATTTGTTACCTCTTTTACATTAGCTTCTGGGTAATAACTCCATTTACATTGGTGAAATCCTAAAGCCCATAATGGAGGTAATGCATGAGGCTTACCAGTTAAATCTGTATAATTAGCAACTACGTCTTCCATTTTTGGTCCGTAGATGAAATAATAATTCATTTCACCTCCTTGTGCCCAAAAGCTAGTTACATTTCTTCTTTCATGTGCAAAATCGAAATGAGTTTTAAAAGTATTGTCAAAAAATATACCGTAAGATTTATTGTCTTGGATTGCAGTATAAAAAGGAATTGCCTTATAAATTGGATCTGTATTCTTACCAAAAGCATAAGAATCTGTTGCCCAATTTTCGAAGCGTTTACCTTTCATATTTACATCTACAGGTTTATCACCTAAACCATAATAGCTTTCTGCTTTTTGACAGATTTTACTCATTTTTACAATGTCTCCACCAAACTCGTAACTTTCTTCCCAATGAAATCCAATTTCATCTTCGTTAATTAATTTTAAATCTAGTGCATCGTATAAACTTACTTGTAAGCTTTGTTTTTCTACTTTACAAATTAATTTAGAAGTGGTAATAATATAATGTGTTTTATCTTCGGTAACTTCTAAAAAATTATAACCTCTAGAAGCATGAATTGTAACACCGTAAGAAAAATCATTTTCAAACTTACCTGTGGTAGCATATCTAAATCTAATAACACTGTCTCTTACTACAGTAAGTTGTAAAACAACATTGTTTTTTGTTGTAAAATATAATGTGTCTACATCTTTTTTGTAGTTCACAATTTCTGATGGAAATAAATTTCCTTTTTGTTCTAATTCTGTATTAACAATCATTTTCTTGGTTGTTTATTCGACTTATAAAAATCGTAAAAGATTATATCATTATTGCTAATAATCTTCTTTTTCTACGATAACGTATTCGTTCTGTTTGGGGGCAAAAATATTGCTTATTTATTTAAAAATAAGCGTAATAAAAAAACTTTTAGATATTATTAAAACTTTTTTTAAAGTCTTAAAAAAGCTTTATTTTTTTGAGAAGTTTAAAATATTAAACCCTATTTATTATTAAAATATCATAAATAAAGAACAAATAGAGTCTAAATTTTAAATTACTTATACTTATAAGCAATCATTCCTAATGGAGGTAAATTTAATTCAATAGAATTTTCTCTACCATTCCATTCTTTTATGTCTGAAGTTAATTTTTTGTTTTTAAAGTTATTTGTTCCATTATATTTCTTAGCATCGCTATTAAATACTTCTTTTAAAGTGCCTGCTTTTGGTAAACCTATTCTGTAGTTTTCTCTAGGAACTGGAGTAAGGTTTAAAATAATAATAAGATTATCTTTTTCATTTACACCTTTTCTTATGTATGACATTATAGAGTTTTCATGATCACCATGATCTATCCATTCAAAACCTTCATGAGAAAATTGTTTTTCATGTAGAGCAGGTTCTTTTTTGTATAACTTATTTAAGTCTTTTACTAAAGTCTGTGCTCCTTTATGAACATCATAATCTAATAAATGCCAATCTAAACTTCCATTAAAGTTCCATTCACTTGTTTGTCCAAATTCTCCTCCTTGAAATAATAATTTAGTTCCAGGATGTGTATACATCAAACTGTATAGCATTCTTAAGTTTGCAAATTTCTGCCATTCATCACCAGGCATTTTATCTACAATAGATTTTTTACCATACACAACTTCATCATGAGAAAGTGGTAGCATAAAATTTTCTGTAAATGCATAGTTTAAACTGAATGTTAATTCGTTTTGATGATGTTTTCTGTAAATAGGTTCTTTAGAGAAATAATCTAAAGTATCATGCATCCAACCCATCATCCATTTCATTCCAAAACCTAAACCACCATCGTAAATTGGTCTAGATACTTTTGGAAATGATGTAGATTCTTCTGCAATTGTTTGAACATCTGGAAATGCTTCATAAACTGCAGCATTCATTTCTTTAATAAAATTAATAGCATCTAAATTTTCTCTACCACCAAATTCATTTGGTTCCCATTGGCCTTCTTCTCTAGAATAATCTAAAAATAACATGGAAGCAACTGCATCAACTCTTAATCCATCTGCATGATATTGGTCCAACCAAAAGATGGCATTACTAATTAAAAATGCTTTTATTTCATTTCTACCATAATTGAAAATTAAACTTTTCCAATCTTGATGATATCCTTTTCTTCTATCTGGATGTTCATATAAATGAGATCCATCAAAGAAACCTAAACCATGATCATCTGAAGGAAAGTGTGATGGAACCCAGTCTAATAATACTCCAATTCCTTTTTCGTGAAATTTATCTACTAAATATTTAAATTCATCAGGATAACCAAAACGAGATGTTGGTGCAAAATATCCAGTTAATTGATAACCCCAACTTGGGTCATAAGGATATTCCATTATTGGCATAAATTCTACATGTGTAAAATTCATTTCAGCAACATAATCTACTAAATCATCTGCTAATTCTCTGTAACTTAAAAAACGTCCTTCTTCAACTTGTTTTTTCCAAGATCCTAAATGAACTTCATAAACAGAAAAAGGTGCATCTAATGCATTATTTTTCTTTCTATTTTTCATCCATTTTTTATCTTTCCAAGCATAATCATCTTCCCAAACTACAGATGCAGTTTTTGGTGGATGCTCACATCTTCTTGCAAAAGGGTCTGCTTTTTCTGTTGTAATATCGTTGTTAGAACTTCTTATTTTATATTTATAAATACTTCCTTTATGAACACCTGGTATAAATCCTTCCCAGATTCCACTTCCATCCCAACGTACATTTAAGTGATGTTCTCCTTCTAACCAAAAATTAAAATCTCCAATTACAGCAACTGATTTTGCACTTGGCGCCCAAACCGCAAAATAAGTTCCTTCTACACCATCTACAGTGATAATATGTGATCCAAATTTTTCGTAAAGACGATAGTGTTTTCCAGCCTGAAAAAGGCTGATATCAAATTCTGTAAAAAGACTGTGTGCTTTTGTTTGTGCCATAGTTTTATGAGTTCAAAATATTTGCAATACCTTTTAATGGAATAATTGTCCATTTTGGTCTTGAATTGAGTTCGTAACCTAACTCGTAAATTGCTTTTTCTAATAAGCAATATTTTAATAAAAATCTTCTTTCGTTTCTGTAACCTATATGCAGATTAGCTTCTTTTGTGGTTGCTACATAAGTTTCCATAAAAATTGAAACCATGTATTTGTATAATAATTCACCATATTCAAAAAGGGCTGTTTGCTCTTTTTTGTAATCATCTTGATGATTAAATATGGTTGAATAAATTGCGTAATGAAAAGATCTAAATAAACCAGCAACATCTTTTAAAGGTGGCTGTTTTACCTTACGATCTCTAATTGTACTTTCTGGTTCTCCTTCAAAATCTAGAATACAAAAATCATCATCTTGTACTAAAACTTGTCCTAAATGATAATCTCCATGAATTCTAATTCTTTCTCCTTTTAATTTGGTCCAATCAAAATTTACCAAACGTTTTCTAATTTCATTTTTCTTTTCTAGAAATTCTTCAGCAAGCTTTAAAGAGTAACCTTCTAGCTTATGTAAATTGTTTTCAGTAAGATTTAATCTGTTTTGAAATTGATATGTTAATCTGTTTTTTAACCAAACAGTATAATCTCCATTAAAACGAGTAGGAGTAAAGGATGTGTCTGCAAATTCTGAGCCTAAAGCAATGTGCATTTCTGCAGTTCTTTTAGCTAATAATTTCACTTTATTTAGCAAATGCAGTCCTATCCAATCTATAATTTGTGGAGAAACTTCAGATATTTTAACTCTATCAAACATTTCTACATCTGGTAAATCTGTAAAAGAAATGTTTTTACTATCTATAGTTTTATATATTTTATGAATTTCTTTTAAAAAATACTCCCAAGCATCACCATTATTAGGTACTAATTTTTGCATTAGACCAATGGTAATATTTACATTTTCAGAATCTATAATATTCATGCCTCCTAAATATGGAGGCGTGTTTTTAAAATCTTTTTTATCTGATAAAAAACGACTCATTTCATAGTCTGGGTTTTTATCAGCATATATTCTTCTAAAAAATTTTAAAATAAAAGTATCATTATAGATAATAGAAGTGTTGCTTTGTTCTACTCCCATAAATCTAGAAGACTTATAAGATGGGAATTCAAAACCTTCTGTTTTGTGATATTGAACAGGAGTTTTATCTACTGGTAAAGCAGAACTAATTCTTTCGTAAACTACTTTTCTAAAGGCTTCTAAATGCATTGCATCTATAATATAACCTTCTTGGTCTTTTAGTTTTAGAGGAAGAATTTTTCCTTCTTTAAGATAGTTTTCATCAGAAACAAAAGCAATTGGTAAAAAATAATGATGATAAAAAGCTTCTACAAAATTAACTTCTAAAATTAGTCCAAAATAGACTTCTCCACTTTTTTGTATTTTAAAATATTCAATTAATTCTATATATTTTATGCTGCTAGATTTACCTCCATACCAACGTTGTTTTTGTATATAATCTTCTAAAATTTCTGATAAAAAAACGAATATAAATTCTTTATCTTCAATCAATTCTTCCCATTTGTTTTTTGAGGAAAATAGTGAAGATAAAGAATTTATATTCGTTTTTTTTGTCATTATTATTTGTTGATTTTAAAAATATGAAAAGGTAATGTTGCATGTAATTCTACATAATTCCATTCATTATACCAATTGTAACAATTTCTTGTTACTAAGTCTTCAACTTCAATTTTTTGCCCATGATTTATATTTAAGTCATGAAGAGGTAATTGAACAGAACCAGATTGCGAATTATATGCGTCTAAACTTATAACTGTTAAGGTTTCATTGGTTCTATCATCATTCCATTTATAAAATGCAATAATTTGATCATTCCCAGTTTCTATAAATTTAATGTTATTTGTTTGTTGATATGATTCATTCTCTTTTCTGATGTTATTTATTTTAGAAATTAAAGTAGTTACTTTATTTTCCTTGAACCAATCGTAATGACAAAGTTGAAATTTTTCTGACATATAATATTCTTCCTTTCCAGGAATAGGATCACTAATCATTTGTTCAAAAACAGGTCCATAAATACCAATACTAGAACTTAAAGTTGCAGCTAAAGCATAACGTTGTATGTATTTACTTTCTGGTGCACCTTGTAAATGAAACGGATTAATATCTGGTGTGTTTGGCCAGAAATTTGGTCGCATGTACTCTCTTTGTTCTGTTTGTGTTAAATCGTTGACATACTCAATCAATTCATGTTTAGAATCTCTCCAAGTAAAATATGTATAAGATTGTGTGTACCCTTGTTTAGCTAATTGTTGCATTACTTTTGGCTTTGTAAAAGCTTCTGCTAAAAATAAAACATCTGGATGTTGTTTTTTTACTTCAGCAATAATCCATCCCCAAAAATAGTATGGTTTTGTGTGTGGATTATCAACTCTAAAAACATTAATTCCACAATCAATCCAATATAATAATGTGTCTAAACATTCTTTCCAAAGATTTTTAAAGTCTTTACTTTCCCAATAAATTGGAAGAATATCTTGATATTTTTTTGGCGGATTTTCTGCATATTGAACAGTTCCATCGGGTCTCCATTTAAACCAATCTGGATGTTCTGTAACCCAAGGATGATCTGGAGCTGCTTGTAAAGCATAATCCATTGCAACTTCAATTCCTAGCTCTTTTGCTTTAGCTACTAAGTTTTTAAAATCTTCAATAGACCCTAATTCTGGATGTAAGTCTTTATGACCTCCATGTTTAGAACCAATTCCCCAAGTAGAACCAACATCTCCATCTTGTGCAACAGTGGTGTTGTTTTTACCTTTTCTATTTACTTCGCCAATTGGATGAACAGGAGGGAAGTACAAAGTGTCAAATCCCATTTTTGCAACTCTTGGCAATAATCTATGACAGTCATTAAAGGTACCATGTTTGCCTTCTTGTTCTGAAGCAGAACGTGGAAAAAATTCGTACCAAGTAGAAAATCTAGCTTTTTTTCTGTCAACATAAACTTTATATTCTGGAGAAGTTTCAGTTAGAAATTTCTGAGGATATTTTTTGAATAAGTTCGTTGCTTTTTCAGAAACTGCTTCTTTAATAGCTTCTGCGTATGTTTCACTATTTTTAAAAATGAAAATTAAATGAAGTAAATAATCTTTTTCTTCTGGAGAAACTTTATCTGTAAGTGAAGATATTAATTCTGCACCTTCTAATAATTCTGAGTTTACATGTTGATAATCATCTATTTTTCGTTGTAAACCATGTTGCCAGTTCAAGATATAATCTACCCAACCTTCAACTTTATAAGAATAATATCCTTGTTTTTTAGTTTGAAAACTAGCAGTATATTCATCATTAAAAGTAGGAGACATTCTAATCTCTGACCATTTTTTATCTTTTTCATGTTTGAATAAAATACTAGTTTGAAGAACATCATGTCCATCAACTAAAACATCTGCAGTTACATTTACAATTTCATCTACAACACGTTTTATAAATATGGTTCCTTGGTTTATTTGTGGAGCAATATTTTCTACTACAATTCTACTTTGATTTTGCATTATTTGGTTGATTTTTTTAAAAAAGAGAAAAATAAAATCTGTTCTATCCTATAATGGTTCCTTTAGGTATTGTAGCATCTTTTTTAATTATTACAATTCCTTCTTTTACCATATAAGAATCTGTTTCTATATCTTCAATATGTGGTCCTCCATTAATTCTTACATCATCTCCAATTCTACAGTTTTTATCTACAATACAGTTATGTATGTAACATCTGTCTCCAATTCCCATCATAATATCTATATTTTTATTGGCAACATCTTCTAAAGATTCGTAAGAATCATTACCCATCATATAGGTGTTAGAAATTAAAGAATTTTTTCCAATTCTAGAACGAATTCCAATAACAGATCTTTCTATTTTTTCTGCATGAATTAAACATCCATCACCAATAACAGCTTTATTTAAAATAGAACCAGCTATTTTAGAAGTTGGTAATATTCTAGGTCTTGTATAAATACTTTTATTGTCGTATAAATTAAATTGAGGAACATCGTCAGTTAATCCTAAATTAGCTTCAAAGAAAGAATCTATGTTTCCAATATCTTCCCAATAACCCTCGTATTGATAACTTAATGTTTTATGACTGCCAATGGCCTGAGGAATAATTTCTCCACCAAAATCATTGGTGTCTGGGTTTTCCATTAACTTAATTAATAAATCTCTATTAAATATGTAAATACCCATAGAAGCTAAGTAATTTCTGTTTTGAGCTTTCATTTCATCACCTACATCAGAAGTCCAATTTGGTAACAATTCTGCTCCGGGTTTTTCTATAAAAGAAGTAATAATGTTTTCCTCATTTGTTTTTAATAATCCAAAAGAGGTAGCATCTTTTGCGTTTACAGGATAAGTTGCAATAGAAATTTCAGCACCACTTTCTTCGTGTTTCTGAATCATATCATTAAAATCCATTTGATATAATTGATCACCAGAAAGGATTAAAGCATACTCAAAATCATTTGCTAGAAAGTGATGCATACTTTGTCTTACAGCATCTGCAGTTCCTTGAAACCATTTGTCACTATTTATTGTCTGTTCAGCAGCCAATACATCAACAAAGGCAGAACTAAAAAAACTAAAGTGATAGGTGTTTTTAATATGTGCATTTAAAGAAGCAGAATTAAACTGAGTTAAAACATACATTCTTTTAATATCAGAATTAATACAATTAGAAATAGGAATATCAACCAATCTATATTTACCAGCAATTGGTACTGCAGGTTTAGATCTATCTTTAGTTAATGGGTATAATCTTGATCCTTGGCCTCCACCTAATATAATACCTAATACTTTATCGTTTATCATTGCCTTAGTTTTTTATTGATTTATATAATTCTTCTACTTGTTTTGCTATTGAAATCCAATCAAAATATTCTTCTACTCTTTTACGACCTTTTGTAGCCATTGAGTCTCTTAATTCTGGATTATTTATTACTTTATTCACTCCTTCTGCTAAATCTTTTGCAAATTTATCTGGATTTATTGGCTCAAACGGAGCAGCGTTTTGCTGTTCTACCGGAATTAAAAGGCCTGTTTCTCCATGAACAACGACTTCTTTTATTCCTCCAACAGCACTAGCAACAACAGCTGTGTTACAAGCCATTGCTTCTATGTTTATAATGCCAAAAGGTTCATAAATAGATGGACAACAGAATACATCTGCATGAGAGTATAACTGAATAATTTCTTCCTTTGTGACCATTTTATCAATCCAGATTACATTTTTACGAGTTTTTTTAACTTCGTTAACAGCATCTTCCATTTCTTTACCAATTTCTGGAGTATCTGGGGCACCAGCACAAAGAACTACTTGCGTCTCTGGATCTATATATTTTATTGCATTTACTAAATGTATAATTCCTTTCTGTCTAGTAATTCTTCCAACAAAAAGCACATAAGGTTTATTTTTGTCTACACCATATTCATCTAAGGTAGATGTTTCTGATGTAGTCATATATTGCTGTAAGTTTATACCATTGTAAATAACCTTTATTTTACTTTCATCAACATTAAAATGTTTTAGTACATCTTCTTTTGTTTCTTCAGAAACGGCAATTAGAGCATCTGCCATTTCAATAGCAGTTTTTTCTATCCAAGAAGAAGCATCGTAACCACGACCTAATTGTTCTCTTTTCCATGGCCTTAAGGGTTCTAAAGAATGTGTAGTAATTACTAAAGGAATTCCATAACAAAGTTTTGCCACAATACCTGCAAAATGAGAATACCAAGTATGACAATGAATAACATCTGCATCAATAGGATCAGCATTCATATGTAATCCTGTGCTTAAAGTTTTAAAAATGGCTTTAAGTTTATCGTCAGAATTATCAAAAATAGGATTTTCATAAGGAAATCCTTTTACAGTTGGATTATTTTCAGAATCATTTTGGTCTCCAAAGCATCTAACTTCAACCTTCATAAGTTTTGCTAATTCTGCTGCTAGATATTCTACATGAACACCTGCACCACCGTATACATAAGGAGGAAATTCTCTAGTATAAAAAAGGGCTTTCATAAAATTTTAGTAATTAAGTTTGTTAGTTGTTTTAAGAATCATAAGATAAGAAAATACAATTGAATGTGCTATAAAAGATAGCCCATTTATTTAACAATCATTATTATTACGATACTCATAATAATAAGTTGTTATCTAGTATTTTTTTGTAAAATTATCATTAGAATTTAAAATATTTGCTTAATATATTAACCTATTATAAACAGAAATTAACTATTTCTTTGTTTATTAATCTCGTCTTGAAGTTGTCTTCGTAATTTTTGTTCTCTTTCTAAAGATTTTTTTCTGTGCTGTTCAAATTCTTGCTCTACATCTATTAAATTATTTAGAGCTTGTTTAGTTAAAACATTGCTTCTAAAAAATTTGAAAACAAAGTAAGATAAACCTAACAGTAATAAAACAATAACACTCCATAATAGAAGATTATATGTAGTTTTACTTAATTCTATGCCTAATAAAGAAATTGAATTCTCTTTCTTTTTTGCGGTGTCTAATTCAAGCTTTGTTTTTGCTAATAGATTTTTAGTTTCCTCAATATTATTCTCTTCTTTTTTTAAAAGAATTTCTTTTTCAGAAATTATTTTTTTTGAAGAGTTTAGAGAATCTAAAACATTTAGTTTTAATTTTTGATAACGTTCTTTACTTATAACCTTGTATACTTGATACGATGTAGAAGTTCTGTAGATGTCATCAAACTGAGTTTCTAAAGAATTTATTTTGTTTGTAGTCTCTTGAGAAAAAGAGAATGTAATAGAAAGAGATAGTAATAGTGTAATTAAATATGGTTTCATTATAGAGAATTTATGTAATGTAAATTTATAAAAAAAACCCAAACAAAAATGTTTGGGTTTTTAAATATAAGCAAGTATTATTATATTATTTAATTTTCTCTACAACTGCCTTAAAAGCGTCTGGGTTGTTTACAGCTAAATCAGCTAAAACCTTACGGTTTAATTCGATATTGTTAGCTTTTACTTTTCCCATAAACTGAGAGTAAGACATTCCGTGTAAACGAGCTGCAGCGTTAATACGCACAATCCATAAAGAACGGAAGTTTCTCTTATTGTTTTTACGGTCTCTATATGCATAAAGCATACCTTTTTCAACCGCATTTTTTGCTACTGTGTAAACGTTTTTTCTACGTCCGAAGTAACCTTTTGCTGCCTTCAAGATTTTTTTTCTTCTTTTTCTTGAGGCTACTGAATTTACTGATCTTGGCATAATTTCAATGTTTTTTGTAGTAGGCGATTCACTTAAGAATACTTTTTATTTTTGCCTAACTCCATGGTTAATAATTAAATTCCCTAATTAAACTTATTTTAAGTTTAATTGTTGCTTAATGTTAGACTCATCAGATTTATGTACTAAACCATCATGAGTTAACTTTAATTTACGTTTTTTAGACTTCTTTGTTAAGATGTGACTTTTAAACGCGTGCTTTCTTTTTAATTTTCCAGTACCAGTAACTTTAAATCGTTTTTTGGCGCTAGATTTTGTTTTCATTTTAGGCATCTCTCCTTCGTTTTTAACTTGCTTAATATTTTTAGTAATAAAGTTGAAGGTTTCTAAAGTTACAAAGTTAAGTATGCACAAAACTTTAAGAACTTTAAGAACTTTTAAACTTTAAAAACTCTTTTTATTTTACTTTTTTAGGAGCAATAAACATAATCATACGTTTACCTTCTAATTTTGGTAATTGCTCAACTTTACCATATTCTTCTAATTCTTGGGCTAATTTTAATAATAAAATCTGTCCTTGTTCCTTAAAAATAATAGAACGTCCTTTAAAGAATACAAATGCTTTTAATTTAGCTCCTTCTTGTAAGAACTTAATAGCATGCTTCTTTTTGAATTCATAATCATGCTCATCAGTTTGAGGTCCAAAACGTATTTCTTTAATAGTTACCTTAGTTGCTTTCGACTTTAAGGCTTTTTCACGTTTCTTTTGCTCATACAAGAATTTCTTGTAATCAATAATTTTACAAACAGGAGGTTTTGCTTTTGGTGAAATCTCAACCAAATCTAATTCCTGTTCTCTAGCTAATTCTTTAGCTTTTGCTAAAGGATATACACCAACTTCGATATTCTCGCCCACAAGACGAACTTCGTCAACATATTTTATTTTTTCATTAATCCTATGTTGATCTTCTTTGATTACTCTTAACGGTCTTCTCGACCTGCTTCTACGAATTGCTATGACTTATAAATTTTAAGTTTAACTTATGGTTGTTTTCCAACCTTTTTGTTTTTTACTGAAATTCAAAATTAATTAAAATTTCTTCAATGTTTTACTTTCTTCGGCTTTAATTAAAGAAATAAATTCTTCAATTGTAAATGTACCAATATCTCCTTCACCATGTTTTCTAACAGAAACTGTGCCATCTTGCTCTTCTTTTTCACCAACAATAACCATAAATGGTATTTTGCTAACTTCTGCATCTCTAATCTTACGACCAGTTTTCTCACTTCGGTTATCTACGAGGGCGCGAATTTCGGAATTTTCTAACGATTCTAAAACTTTTTCTGAATATTTTTGATATTTATCACTGATTGGCAATAAGATAACTTGATCTGGCGTTAACCAAAGAGGGAAATTTCCTCCTGTATGTTCTAGTAACACTGCGATAAAGCGTTCCATAGAACCAAATGGAGCTCTATGAATCATAACAGGTCTGTGTAACTGATTATCTGATCCTTTATAGGTTAAATCGAAACGTTTAGGTAAATTATAGTCTACTTGTATGGTTCCAAGTTGCCAACTTCTGCCTAAAGCATCCTTTACCATAAAGTCTAATTTAGGTCCATAAAATGCAGCTTCACCTTCTTCAATTACAAAATCTAAACCTTTATCAGTTGCTGCACTTATAATTGCATTTTCAGCAATTTCCCAAGTTTCAGCATCACCTATATATTTATCTGGATTACTTTTGTCTCTAATAGATACTTGAGCAGTAAAATCTTCAAAACCTAAAGAACCAAAAACATATAAAACTAAATCTATAACATCTTTAAATTCTTGATCTAATTGTTCTGGAGTACAAAAAATATGAGCATCATCTTGTGTAAAACCTCTAACACGAGTTAATCCATGTAATTCTCCACTTTGTTCATATCTATAAACGGTCCCAAATTCTGCGAAACGCTTTGGTAAATCTTTATAAGAGTATGGTTTAAAATTGTAAACTTCACAATGGTGTGGGCAGTTCATAGGTTTTAATAAAAACTCTTCGTCCATTTTAGGAGTTTTTATCGGTTGAAAACTATCTTCACCATATTTAGCATAATGTCCAGAAGTTACATATAAATCTTTTTGCCCAATATGGGGTGTCATAACTTCTTCATAACCTGCTTTTTTCTGAGCAACCTTTAAGAAGTCTTGTAAGCGATTACGTAAAGCAGCTCCTTTTGGAAGCCATAAAGGTAAACCAGCTCCAACTTTTTGAGAAAAAGTAAAAAGTTCTAATTCTTTCCCAAGTTTTCTGTGATCACGTTTTTTAGCCTCTTCTAATAATGCTAAATATTCAGTTAACATTTTTTGTTTCGGAAAACTAATTCCATAAACACGAGTTAGTTGGTTGTTTTTCTCGTCACCACGCCAATAAGCACCAGCAACACTCATTATTTTGATTGCCTTTATGATTCCTGTGTTTGGAATGTGTCCTCCTCTACATAAATCAGTAAAATTGCTATGATCACAAAAAGTAATATCTCCATCTGTTAAGTTTTCAATTAACTCAACTTTGTATTCGTTGTTTTCGGCTTTATATAATGACAAAGCATCTGCTTTAGAAACAGAACGTAAAGAAAACTCATGCTTTCCACGAGCAATCTCTAAAAACTTATTTTCTATTTGCTTAAAGTCCTTATCAGAAATAACGTCATCACCTAAATCTATATCATAATAAAAACCATTTTCAATAGCAGGTCCAATAGTTAACTTAGCTTTTGGATGAAAACTTAAAATTGCTTCTGCTAAAACATGAGCAGAAGAATGCCAGAAAGCTTTCTTTCCTCCATCATCATTAAATGTATATAATATTAAAGAACCATCTGTGGTTAAAGGAGTAGAGGTTTCAACTGTTGTATCGTTAAAATTTGCAGATATTACGTTTCTAGCAAACCCTTCACTAATGCTTTTTGCAACATCCATTGGAGTGCTGTTTACAGCAAACTCCTTAATAGTTCCGTCAGGTAAAGTAATTTTAATCATTTAATGTATCCTATTTAAGGATGCAAAGATATTAGAAAACAATTTTTCACACAATATATATATGTACTTATTAAGTTTTGATGATTCTTTCTTTGTGTGTTTCTTTTTTTAGTTCAGTATTCATTTCAGGATTTCATTATATAATAAGGTATTCATAATTAAATAATGTTATTTCAAAAAAAAGGTCGGGCTTTCTACTATATCTTTTTATGGTTAATAGATTATAGTGTGGTTTATTCTCATCTTAATACCATTTACTTTATTAAAGAATTCAATTTTTTACCATAAAAAGGATGCCGTTTCAATCCCTAACACGACTTTTTTGCCAGCTGTATTTATATTTTTTTAGAATTTTTCATATTTATAGAGGCACTTTTGTAACTTCTATTTCAAAAAAAGCAATAGAAATATCCGTAATTCTATTTATAAAAAAGCGTAGTCAAATACATTGTTATTGCTTTAGTATAAATTACACAATTTTATTCAAAAAAAAACATTGGCATTTAAGTATCTTATTACAAGTTTTTTAGGGGTTAGGGTTAAATAATTTTAAAATTATTTCATTGTAATAGTTGTGAGATTAAAAAGGAGGTGTATATTTGCACCCGCTAACAGAAAATTGAGTATGTTGGTTATGTTCATTGAGGGGTTGTATTGCTTTGTAAAGCGAGATTTTTTTCAGATAAATTTTGTCAAATTTTATTAGAAATAATTTTCATTTTTATTTGGTTAGTTAGGTGAAAGAGTTGTATGTTTGCAGTCCGAAAAATTCGGCAAAAGTTCAGGTTTTTTATAGGGGTTAAAAAAAATAAAAATAAATCAAATTTTTTCTTGTTAGAATAGAAATAGTTTGTATGTTTGCAGCCGCTAAGAAATACAGTAAAAAGTTCAGAGAGATTTTGGAAAGGTTTTTAGATTAAAACCAACTAGTTCGATTCTAGTGTTTCTACAAATTAGGGTTTATATCGATTGTTTAATAGCATGAGTGCGATACCTAAAAGTTCATTGAAAATATTGAAATTGACAGCGTAAACAAAGAGTAGAATAACCACATTAAATTATTAATGTAAATTCTTTTGAAACTTATTCATTCAACATATTTAAAATATACAATGAAGAGTTTGATCCTGGCTCAGGATGAACGCTAGCGGCAGGCTTAACACATGCAAGTCGAGGGGTAACATTGGTGCTTGCACCAGATGACGACCGGCGCACGGGTGCGTAACGCGTATAGAACCTACCTTTTACAGAGGAATAGC